>NZ_JACHNP010000001.1:338455-2634419 GCF_014206815.1 Xanthomonas sp. F10 | reverse complement strand
AAGGTGGGCGACGAAATCGAAATCGTCGGCATCCGTGCCACGCAGAAGACCACCGTGACCGGCGTGGAAATGTTCCGCAAGCTGCTGGATCAGGGCCAGGCGGGCGACAACGCGGGCCTGCTGCTGCGCGGCACCAAGCGTGACGACGTGGAGCGCGGCCAGGTGCTGTGCAAGCCGGGTTCGATCAAGCCGCACACCGACTTCGAAGCCGAAGTGTACGTGCTGTCGAAGGACGAGGGCGGCCGTCACACCCCGTTCTTCAAGGGCTACCGTCCGCAGTTCTACTTCCGCACCACCGACATCACCGGTGCGGTGCAGCTGCCGGAAGGCGTGGAAATGGTGATGCCGGGCGACAACGTCAAGATGGTGGTGACGCTGATCAACCCGGTGGCGATGGACGAAGGCCTGCGCTTCGCGATCCGCGAAGGCGGCCGTACCGTCGGCGCCGGCGTGGTGGCCAAGATCATCAAGTAATGCCCTCCGGCGGCCAAGGCCGCCGGTGTTGGAATCGCCAGCGACTGCGGTCGCCGGCATCGCGAAGGGTCGGCGCAAGCCGGCCCTTCGTCGTTTCCGGCATCGGTGCAGGCGCTGCCGCGCTTCACGCGCTTTTCTCGTCCAGGGTGTTGCGGCCGGGCAGGGTGGTCGCTATAATGCGCGGCTCGGCGTTCCTGGGTAGGGCGCCGGCAAGACAGCGAAAAGAGAGGCAGGACGCCGCTCGTGTTCGCAGGACCGGGAAGGTCGCGTCGCATGGAGCACTCAACAACCCCGGGTTGTTGACGCTGCTCTAGCTGCGCATTATACTTTTCCGTCTGGGCAGGCCGGGTCGACTGGTCTGCCCCAGTTTTTGGGGCGGAGGAATGCCCCCGCCGAGCCGGATGCTCTGCGGTACGACTTCAGGAAACAACCGGGGCAGGTATCCCAGAGGCCTTGCCCGTCGCTCTTTTAACGAAGGAACCCACCGTCATGGCGGACCAAAAGATCCGGATTCGGCTGAAGGCGTTCGATCATCGTTTGATCGACCGTTCGGCCAGCGAGATCGTCGAGACGGCCAAGCGGACCGGCGCGCAAGTGCGTGGCCCGATCCCGCTGCCGACCAAGATCGAACGCTACACCATCCTCGTTTCCCCGCACGTCGACAAGGACGCGCGCGACCAGTACGAGACCCGCACGCACAAGCGCGTGCTCGACATCGTCGACCCCAACGACAAGACCGTGGACGCGCTGATGAAGCTCGAACTCGCGGCTGGCGTCGATGTCCAGATCAAGTTGACCTGAGGACTACGACCATGACGAAGAAGTATTCGTTGGGCTTCGTGGGCCGCAAGGCCGGCATGAGCCGCGTCTTCACCGAAGACGGCCGCTCCATCCCGGTCACCCTGATCGAAGCGACCCCGAACCGCATCACCCAGCTCAAGACCGTCGAAGCCGACGGCTACAGCGCTGTGCAGATCACCGTGGGCGCCCGTCGCGCCGCGCTGGTCAACAAGCCGGCTGCCGGCCATTTCGCCAAGGCGAAGGTCGAAGCGGGTCGCGGCCTGTGGGAATTCCGCGTCGAGGACGCGCAGCTGGGCGATTTCGCCGTCGGCGGCGAAATCAAGGCGGACATCTTCGCCGTCGGCCAGAAGGTCGACGTCCAGGGCGTCACCAAGGGTAAGGGCTTCCAGGGCACCATCAAGCGGCACAACTTCCGCATGGGCGATGCTACCCACGGTAACTCGCTGTCGCATCGCGCGCCGGGTTCGCTGGGTCAGCGCCAGACCCCGGGTCGCGTTTTCCCGGGCAAGAAGATGTCCGGCCACATGGGCGCGGTGCAGCAGAGCACGCAGAATCTGGAAGTGGTCAAGGTCGACGTCGAGCGTGGCCTGATCGCCATCCGCGGCGCTGTGCCTGGCGCTGCCGGTGGCGACGTGATCGTGCGTCCGGCTAGCAAGGCATAAGGAGAGATGACGATGGAACTCGTTATCACGGGTAGCAACAACAAGGTCTCGGTCTCCGACGCCGTGTTCGGCCGCGATTTCAGCGAGGATCTGGTTCACCAGGTCGTCGTCGCCTATCGCAACGCCGGCCGCGCCGGCACCAAGGCGCAGAAGACGCGTTCGGAAGTCAACGGCACCACCAAGAAGTCGAAGAAGCAGAAGGGCGGTGGCGCTCGCCACGGCGCGCTGACCGCTCCGATCTTCGTCGGCGGTGGCGTGACCTTCGCGGCCAAGCCGCGCAGCTTCGAGCAGAAGGTCAACCGCAAGATGTACCGCGCGGCCATCTGCGCGATCCTCTCGGAACTGAACCGCCAGGGCCGCCTGATGGTCGTCGACGCGTTCGACGTCGAGGCCAGCAAGACCAAGGGCCTGGTCGAGAAGCTGAAGGGTCTGGAAGTGGGCAAGCGCCCGCTGATCGTGACCGAAGAAGCCTCCGAGCATCTGTACCTGTCGGCCCGCAACCTTCCCTACGTGGAGGTGCGTGACGTGCAGGGCCTGGATCCGGTGTCGCTGGTCGGGGCCGACACGGTCGTGATCACCGCCGATGCGGTCAAGAAGGTCGAGGAGTGGCTGGCATGAGCAGCAACGAAAAAATCTTCAGCGTGCTGCGCGCTCCGCGTGTCTCGGAAAAGACCGCGCGCCTGCAGGAACTCACCAATCAGTACGTCTTCGAGATTTCGAACGAAGCCACCAAGGCCGATGTCAAGGCCGCGGTCGAGCAGCTGTTCGACGTCAAGGTCGAGTCGGTCAATGTGTTGAACGTCAAGGGCAAGAACAAGTCCTTCCGTTCGCGCAGCGGTCGTCGCGGCGATTGGCGCAAGGCGTACGTGCGTCTGGCCGAAGGCCAGTCCATCGACGTAACGGCCAAGGCCTGAGGTACATCCCATGCCATTGATGAAATTCAAGCCCACCTCCGCAGGCCGTCGTTCGGCCGTGCGCGTGGTCACGCCCGATCTGCACAAGGGCGCCCCGCACGCTGCGCTGGTGGAAAAGCAGAGCAAGTCCGGTGGTCGTAACCACCACGGCCGCATCACCACCCGCCACGTCGGCGGTGGCCACAAGCAGCACTACCGCGTCATCGACTTCAAGCGCAACAAGGAAGGTATCCCGGCGCGCGTGGAGCGGATCGAATACGATCCCAACCGCACCGCCCATATCGCCCTGCTGTGCTACGCCGACGGCGAGCGCCGCTACATCATCGCGCCGAAGGGCCTGAAGGCCGGCGACCAGGTGATCGCGGGTTCGGATGCGCCGATCAAGACCGGCAACACCCTGCCGCTGCGCAACATCCCGGTCGGTACCACCGTCCACGGGATCGAGCTGAAGCCGGGCAAGGGCGCGCAGATTGCGCGTGCCGCCGGTGCCGCGGTGCAGCTGGTCGCGCGTGAAGGCATCTACGCCACCCTGCGTCTGCGCTCCGGCGAAATGCGCAAGGTGCCGTCCGAGTGCCGCGCCACCATCGGCGAAGTCGGCAACGACGAGCACAACCTCGAGAAGCTGGGCAAGGCGGGCGCCAAGCGTTGGCGCGGCGTGCGTCCGACCGTTCGCGGTGCGGCCATGAACCCGGTCGACCACCCGCACGGTGGTGGTGAGGCGAAGGCCGGTCAGGGTAATCCGCATCCGGTCACCCCGTGGGGTGTCCCGACCAAGGGTTACAAGACGCGCCATAACAAGCGCACCGAACAATTCATCGTCCGCGATCGTAGGGGCTAATCGACCATGGCACGTTCACTCAAGAAGGGCCCGTTCGTCGATCACCACCTCGTCAAGAAGGTGGAGGCCGCGGCCGGTAGCAAGCGTCCGATCAAGACCTGGTCGCGTCGTTCGATGATCCTGCCGGAGATGGTGGGTTTCACCATCGCCGTGCATAACGGCAAGAACCACGTTCCGGTGCTGGTCAACGAGAACATGGTCGGCCACAAGCTCGGCGAATTTGCCGTCACCCGGACCTTCAAGGGTCACGGTGGCGACAAGAAGTCGGGCCGGTAAGGAGAGATGACGATGGAAGCGAAAGCAATCCTGCGCACCGCGCGCATCTCCCCGCAGAAGGCCCGCCTGGTCGCTGACCAGGTCCGTGGTCTTTCCGCCGAGCGGGCGGTCAACCTGCTGAAGTTCTCGGACAAGAAGGCTGCCCACCTGATCAAGAAGGTGGTGGAGTCGGCGATCGCCAATGCCGAGAACAATCAAGGCGCGGATGTCGACGAGCTGAAGGTCAAGACCATCATGGTTGATGAAGGTCCGACCCTGAAGCGTTTCATGGCGCGGGCGAAAGGCCGCGGTACCCGCATCCTCAAGCGCACCAGCCACATCACTGTGGTTGTGGGCGCCGCCAAGTAAGCGGAAAGGAAAAGACGATGGGTCATAAAGTTCATCCGATCGGAATCCGCCTGGGTATCGCCAAGGACTGGAATTCCAAGTGGTACGCCAACAAGGCCGAGTTCGCCGGTTACCTGGCAGCCGACCTCAAGGTCCGCGAAATGCTGCGCAAGAAGCTGGCGCAGGCGGGCATCAGCAAGATCCTGATCGAGCGTCCGGCCAAGACCGCGCGCGTGACGATCCACACCGCCCGCCCGGGCGTGGTGATCGGCAAGCGCGGTGAGGACATCGAGAAGCTGCGCAAGGAAGTGAGCGAGATGATGGGCGTCCCCGCCCACATCAACGTCACCGAAGTGCGCAAGCCGGAGCTGGACGCGCAGCTGGTCGCCGAGTCGATCGCGCAGCAGCTGGAGCGTCGCATCATGTTCCGCCGCGCGATGAAGCGCTCGGTCGGCAATGCGATGCGCCTGGGTGCCCTGGGCATCAAGGTCAACGTCGCCGGCCGTCTGAACGGTGCGGAAATCGCCCGTTCCGAGTGGTACCGCGAGGGCCGCGTGCCGCTGCACACGCTGCGTGCCGACATTGACTACGGCTTCGCCGAAGCCAAGACGACCTACGGCATCATCGGCATCAAGGTCTGGATCTACAAGGGCGAGATCTTCGATTTCTCCCAGGTTGGCCAGGAAAAGCAGGACGATTCCCCGCGCAACGATCGTAACGATCGCGGCGACCGTGGCGACCGTCCGTCGCGTCCGGCCCGTGAAGCGAGGTAACGGCAATGTTGCAACCCAAGCGAACCAAATACCGCAAGATGCACAAGGGTCGTAACGACGGCCTGGCGTGGAGCGGAAACGCCGTCAGCTTCGGCGAGTACGGGCTGAAGGCCACGGCGCACGGTCAGCTGACCGCGCGCCAGATCGAAGCGGCGCGCCGCTCGATCAGCCGCTACGTCAAGCGCGGCGGCAAGATGTGGATCCGCGTGTTCCCGGACAAGCCGATCACCAAGAAGCCGATCGAAGTGCGAATGGGCTCCGGTAAGGGTAACGTCGAGTACTGGGTCGCCCAGATCCAGCCCGGTCGCATGATCTATGAAATCGAAGGCGTCGGCGAAGATGTCGCGCGCGAGGCGTTCCGCCTGGCCGCTGCCAAGCTTTCGGTGACCACCACCTTCGTGACCCGGACGGTACGCTGATGGACATCAAACAACTCCGCGAGAAGTCGGCCGACGATCTGAAGGCCCACCTGACCGATCTGCGCAAGGAGCAGTTCGCCCTGCGCATGCAGCAGGTCACCGGGCAGCTGCCGAAGACTCACGAAACCCGCCGGGTGCGCCGCGAGATCGCTCGCGTCAAGCACCTGCTCGGCAGCACGAAGTAAGGATGGCCGCGATGAGCGACAATAACGAAAGCAAGACGCTGCGCACGGTCGAAGGCCGTGTGGTCAGCAACAAGATGGACAAGACCGTCACCGTGCTGGTGGAGCGTCAGGTCAAGCATGCGCTGTACGGCAAGTACATCAAGCGCTCGACCAAGCTCCATGCCCACGACGCCGACAACGCCTGCAACGAAGGCGATGTCGTGCGCGTGACCGAGATTGCGCCGATGTCCAAGACCAAGAACTGGCGGGTGGTGGAAATCGTCACCCGCGCGGCCGAATAAGGGAGATCTGAATCATGATCCAGATGCAGAGCTACCTCGACGTCGCCGACAATTCCGGTGCCAAGGAAGTGATGTGCATCAAGGTGCTCGGCGGCTCCAAGCGCCGCTACGCGCACATTGGCGACATCATCAAGGTCACCGTCAAGGACGCGATCCCGCGCGGCAAGGTCAAGAAGGGCGAAGTCTACGACGCCGTCGTCGTGCGTACCCGCAAGGGCGTGCGTCGTCCGGACGGTTCGCTGATCCGCTTCGATGGCAACGCCGCGGTGTTGCTCAACAACAAGCAGGAGCCGATCGGTACGCGCATCTTCGGGCCTGTGACCCGCGAGCTGCGTTCCGAGAAGTTCATGAAGATCGTCTCGCTCGCTCCCGAAGTGCTGTGAGCGGAGGACATACACATGGCTAACCGTATCAAGAAGGGCGACCAGGTCGTCGTCACCACCGGCAAGGACAAGGGCAAGCAGGGCGAGGTCGTCCGCGTCGACGGCGACCGCGTGGTCGTCTCCAACGCGAACATCGTCAAGCGCCACACCAAGCCGAACCCGCAGGCGGGCGTCGCCGGCGGCGTGGTCGAGCGCGAAGCGTCGATCCATATTTCCAACGTTGCGATCCTCAACCCGGCGACGGGCAAGGGCGACCGCGTTGGCTTCAAGGTGCTGGAGGATGGACGCAAACTGCGTGTGTTCCGCTCCAGCGGTGAGGCGCTCGACGCCTGAGGAATGACACAATGACTTCCCGTCTCGAAAAGATCTACAAGGAAGAAGTGGTACCGGCTCTGATGAAGAAGTTCGGTTACACCAATCCGATGGAAGTGCCGAAGCTGGTCAAGGTCACGCTGAACATGGGCGTGGGCGAAGCCGCGACGAACAAGAAGATCCTGGAAAACGCCGTCGCCGACATGGCCAAGGTCTCCGGCCAGAAGCCGGTGGTGACCAAGTCGCGCATCTCGGTGGCCTCGTTCAAGATCCGCGATGGCTGGCCGATCGGCTGCAAGACCACGCTGCGTCGCGCCAAGATGTACGAGTTCCTGGACCGCCTGATCAACATCTCGCTGCCGCGCGTGCGCGACTTCCGTGGTGTCTCCGGGCGTTCGTTCGACGGCCGCGGCAACTTCAACATGGGCGTGAAGGAGCAGATCATCTTCCCGGAAATCGACTTCGACGCCGTCGACGCGATCCGCGGTATGGATATCGCCATCACCACCACCGCCAAGACCGACGCCGAAGCCAAGGCGCTGCTCGAAGCGTTCAAGTTCCCGTTCCGTAACTGATTGACGCCGGGATTCGGGATTCGGGATTCGGGATGGAAGGGCGCTGTGCCCGTCACATCCCGGATTCTGGAAATCTCCAATCCCTACTCTCGAATCCCGAGGATTTACAGATGGCAAAGACCTCCATGGTCAACCGCGACATCAAGCGCAAGAAGCTGGCGAAGAAGTTCGCCGACAAGCGTGATGCGCTGAAGAAGATCATCGCCTCCGGCACCGCCTCGTACGACGAGAAGGCCGAGGCCGTGACCAAGCTGCAGAAGCTGCCGCGCGATTCGTCGCCGAGCCGCCAGCGTACCCGTTGCGAACTGTCCGGCCGCCCGCGTGGCGTGTACGGCAAGTTCGGCCTGGGCCGCAACATGCTGCGCAAGGCGACCATGAACGGCGACGTTCCGGGCCTGCGTAAGGCCAGCTGGTAATTCCAGCGGCGCCGGTCCCGTCCGCGGGGCCGGGCAGGGCGGTCTAACCGCCCGCGTGTCGTTCAGACAACGAGTCCGACGCAAGTCGGACTTTTTGTCGTATACTCCCGCTCCTTGCCTCGCGGCAGGGACGGGTATGGCAGCCGCCGCGGGTTCCTCCGGTGGTTGCCCGCTTCACCCCCTGCGTCATTCCACCGCTCCACCACACAAGATTTTCGCGAAAGCGGATATCGGTGCACTCAAAGGTAGACACCATGAGCATGACTGATCCCATCGCCGACCTGCTGGTCCGCATCAAGAATGCGGCCGCGGTTGGCAAGCCGACGGTGAAGATGCCGTCCTCCAAGATCAAGGTTGCGATCGCGGAAGTGCTGAAGGCCGAAGGCTACATCAGCGATCTGCGGGTCAACGCGATCGAAAACAACAAGTCCGAACTGGAAATCGTGCTGAAGTATTTCGAGGGCCGCCCGGTCATCGATACGCTCAAGCGCGTGTCGCGTTCGGGTCTGCGCCAGTATCGCGGCAAGACCGAGCTGCCGAAGGTTCTCGGCGGTCTGGGCGTTGCCATCATTTCCACGTCCAAGGGCATCATGACCGATGCGCAGGCCCGTCAGGCCGGCGTCGGTGGCGAAGTCCTGTGCTTCGTGGCCTAAGGGAAGGAGCACTCACATGTCCCGCGTAGCCAAGAAGCCGATCTCCCTCCCGAAGGGCGTCGAACTCACCGTCCAGGCCGATCAGGTCAGCGTCAAGGGCCCGAAGGGCACCCTGTCGCTGCCGAAGCCGGCCGGCGTCGAAATCAAGCAGGAAAACGGTGTCGCCACGCTGTCGGCGAACGATCCGTCGCACATCGCCATCACCGGCACCGTCCGCGCCATCCTGGCGAACATGGTGCAGGGCGTGTCCGCGGGCTTCGAGCGCAAGCTCGAGCTGGTGGGCGTCGGCTACCGTGCCACGATGCAGGGCAAGGACCTGAGCCTGGCGCTCGGCTTCTCGCACCCGATCGTGTTCAGCGCGCCGGAAGGCATCACCCTGGCCGCTCCGACCCAGACCGAGATCCTGGTGCAGGGCGCCGACAAGCAGCGCGTCGGCGAAGTCGCCGCCAAGATCCGCGGTTTCCGTCCGCCGGAGCCCTACAAGGGCAAGGGTGTGAAGTACGCCGGTGAAGCCATCATTCGCAAGGAAGCCAAGAAGGCCTAAGCCAGGTCCTTCCGCCAGGAGTCCGGCCTCGCCAGGCCGGATTCCCCACGAACGCCTCGCTTCCTTCAGCTTCCGTAGGACACAGATATGACCATCAACAAGAACACCGCCCGCCTGCGTCGCGCCAAGTCGACCCGCGCCCACATCCGCGAGCTCGGCGTCGCCCGCCTGTCGGTGCTGCGCACCGGCCAGCACCTGTACGCGCAGGTCTTCACCGCCGACGGCTCCAAGGTGCTCGCCGCGGCGAACACCCTGCAGGCCGACGTCAAGGACGGCCTGAAGAACGGCAAGAACAGCGACGCCGCCGCCAAGGTCGGCAAGCTGATCGCCGAGCGCGCCAAGGCCGCGGGCGTCGAGAAGGTCGCGTTCGACCGCTCGGGCTACCGCTACCACGGCCGCATCAAGGCGCTGGCCGACGCCGCGCGCGAAGGCGGCCTGCAGTTCTGATCCTTGCGGGTGCGGCAATGCCGCGCCCGTCCTGCCGATGCGGGCTGCATCGGACCTTGGCGCGCCTTCTGTGCGCGCCCGGGGAACACGGCGCCAGACCACAACCACAAGCGGCAACGAAGCCGTAAATCTTTTCCTCTATCAAGGGCATCACAATGGCTGAAGAACAGCGTGCACCGCGGGGTCGTGATCGCGACCGCAACCGCGAAGAGAAAGTCGACGACGGCATGATCGAGAAGCTGGTCGCGGTCAACCGCGTCAGCAAGACGGTCAAGGGCGGTCGCCAGTTCACCTTCACCGCGCTGACCGTGGTCGGCGACGGCAACGGCAAGATCGGCTTCGGTTACGGCAAGGCGCGCGAAGTGCCGGTCGCGATCCAGAAGTCGATGGAGTATGCGCGCAAGGGCATGCTCAACATCGATCTGAACAACGGCACCCTGTGGCACCCGGTGAAGTCCGGCCACGGCGCGGCGCGCGTGTTCATGATGCCGGCGTCGGAAGGTACCGGCGTGATCGCCGGCGGCGCGATGCGCGCCGTGCTGGAAGCGGTGGGCGTGAAGAACGTGCTGGCCAAGGCCGTCGGTTCGCGTAACCCGATCAACCTGGTGCGCGCCACCCTGCGCGGCCTGGAAGACATGCAGTCGCCGGCCCGCATCGCGGCCAAGCGCGGCAAGAAGGTGGAGGATCTGACCCATGGCTAATGAATCCGCCAAGACCGTCAAGGTGCGCCTGGTGCGCGGCCTGCGTGGTACCCAGTCGCGTCACCGCCTGTCGGTGCGTGCCCTGGGCCTGAACAAGCTCAACGATGTGCGCGAACTGAAGGACAGCCCGCAAGTGCGCGGCCTGATCAACAAGGTTCAGTACCTCGTCCAGGTTGAGGAGTAATCGACCATGACTTTGCATCTGAATGATCTGAAGCCCGCGCCGGGCGCGCGCACCGAGCGCACCCGCGTCGGTCGCGGCATCGGTTCCGGCCTGGGCAAGACCGCTGGCCGCGGCCACAAGGGTTCGTTCGCGCGTAAGGGCGGCGGCAAGATCAAGGCCGGCTTCGAAGGTGGCCAGACCCCCATGCAGCGCCGTCTGCCGAAGATCGGTTTCCGTTCGAAGATGGCCAAGGACACCGCTGAGGTGCTGTCCTACCAGCTCGACAACCTGCCGGCCGGCGAGATCGATTTCGCTGCGCTGCGCGCCGCGAAGATGGTCCCGAGCACCGCGAAGAAGGCCAAGGTCGTCCTGAAGGGCGAACTGACCAAGGCGTTCGTGCTGAAGGGCGTCGCCGCGACCGCCGGTGCCAAGGCGGCAATCGAAGCTGCCGGCGGCAGCGTGCAGGAGTAACACACAGATGGCGCAGGCTGGCATGGGTAACCTCGGCGGCGGGCTCGGCAAGTTCACTGAACTTCGTCAGCGCCTGTTGTTCGTTCTCGGCGCATTGATCGTCTACCGCATCGGCTGCTATGTGCCGGTGCCGGGCGTCAATCCCGAAGCCATGCTTGCGCTGATGCAGGCGCAGGGCGGCGGCATCGTGGACATGTTCAACATGTTCTCGGGCGGCGCCCTGCACCGTTTCAGCATCTTCGCGCTGAACGTGATGCCGTACATCTCGGCATCGATCGTGATCCAGCTGGCCACGCACATCTTCCCGTCGCTGAAGGCGATGCAGAAGGAAGGCGAGTCGGGTCGGCGCAAGATCACCCAGTATTCGCGCATCGGCGCGGTGCTGCTGGCGGTAGTGCAGGGCGGCAGCATCGCCCTGGCGCTGCAGAACCAGACCGCACCGGGCGGCGCGCCGGTCGTCTACGCTCCCGGCATGGGCTTCGTGCTCACCGCGGTGATCGCGTTGACCGCCGGCACCATCTTCCTGATGTGGGTCGGCGAGCAGGTGACCGAGCGCGGCATCGGCAACGGCGTTTCGCTGATCATCTTCGCCGGCATCGTCGCCGGCCTGCCGGCGGCGGCGATCCAGACCGTGGAGTCCTACCGCGACGGCAACATGAGCTTCATCTCGCTGCTGCTGATCGTGTTGACGATCCTCGCCTTCACCCTGTTCGTGGTGTTCGTGGAGCGCGGGCAGCGGCGGATCACAGTGAACTACGCACGCCGCCAGGGTGGCCGCAATGCGTACATGAACCAGACCTCGTTCCTGCCGCTGAAGCTCAACATGGCCGGCGTGATCCCGCCGATCTTCGCCTCGAGCATTCTCGCCTTCCCGGCGACGCTGTCGATGTGGTCCGGGCAGGCTGCGTCCAACAGCACCTTCGGCAGCGTGCTGCAGCGCATCGCCAATGCGCTCGGCCCCGGCGAGCCGGTGCACATGATCGTGTTCGCCGCGCTGATCATCGGCTTCGCGTTCTTCTACACGGCGCTGGTGTTCAACTCGCAGGAAACCGCCGACAACCTGAAGAAGTCCGGCGCGCTGATCCCGGGTATCCGTCCGGGCAAGGCCACCGCCGACTACGTCGACGGCGTGCTGACCCGCCTGACCGCGGCCGGCTCGGTGTACCTGGTGATCGTGTGTCTGCTGCCGGAAGTGATGCGTGCCCAGCTCGGCACCTCGTTCCACTTCGGCGGCACCTCGCTGCTGATCGCAGTCGTGGTGGTGATGGACTTCATCGCGCAGATCCAGGCGCACCTGATGTCGCACCAGTACGAAAGCCTGTTGAAGAAGGCCAACCTCAAGGGCGGCTCGCGCGGCGGCGGTTTTGCCCGCGGTTGATTGCTATACTGTTTGAATCCTTCCGCGAAGACGCCCCGGTTCCCGGGCGCAGTCTTCCGACTTGAAGGGCGGCCCGTGCAGCGGTCTCGTGCGCGGGTGAGACGTAGTGGTCCTGCGCTGGAGTAGCGCGGGCGGCAAGGCGGAACCATCGCCTCGCCAACGACGTCCGGCGCCGGAGCATGGGCACACTCCCCATGCCGGGCTTGCGGAACCTCAGGTTCCGCGGGCTTCCATGTAACCCGAGACCTTGCTAGACTTACAAGTTCACTTTTTGATCCATCCTGCCGGATGGCGCCGTGGTGCGCCGTCGGGCCATCACTCAGTTGGAGAACCGCGTCATGGCGCGTATTGCAGGCGTCAACCTGCCAGCCCAGAAGCACGTCTGGGTCGGGTTGCAAAGCATTTACGGCATCGGCCGTACCCGTTCGAAGAAGGTCTGCGAAGCCGCAGGCGTGACC
Source organism: Xanthomonas sp. F10 (assembly GCF_014206815.1). Taxonomy (GTDB): domain Bacteria; phylum Pseudomonadota; class Gammaproteobacteria; order Xanthomonadales; family Xanthomonadaceae; genus Xanthomonas_A; species Xanthomonas_A indica. Next base: position 2,621,968 of record NZ_JACHNP010000001.1, on the reverse strand, counting down.
TCGACCACCAAGATCCGCGACCTGTCCGAGCCGGAAATCGAGCGCCTGCGTCTCGAAGTCGGCAAGTACATCGTCGAAGGCGACCTGCGTCGCGAAATCGGCATCGCCATCAAGCGACTGATGGACCTGGGCTGCTACCGCGGCCTGCGTCACCGTCGTGGCCTGCCCCTGCGCGGTCAGCGCACCCGTACCAACGCCCGCACCCGCAAGGGTCCGCGCAAGGCGATCAAGAAGTAAGGGACCGACATGGCTAAGCCCGCAGCAGCAAAGACCAAGAAGAAGATCAAGCGCGTCGTCACCGACGGTGTCGCCCACGTCCACGCTTCGTTCAACAACACCATCGTGACCATCACCGACCGTCAGGGCAATGCGTTGTCCTGGGCGACCTCCGGTGGCGCCGGTTTCCGCGGTTCGCGCAAGTCCACGCCGTTCGCGGCGCAGGTGGCCGCCGAGAAGGCCGGGCGCGCTGCGCTCGACTACGGCGTGAAGTCGCTGGAAGTGCGCATCAAGGGCCCGGGTCCGGGTCGCGAGTCCGCCGTCCGTTCGTTGAACAACGTCGGATACAAGATCACCAACATCATCGACGTGACGCCGATCCCGCACAACGGGTGCCGTCCGCCGAAGAAGCGTCGCGTCTAAAGGAGCGATAAGAAATGGCTCGTTATATCGGTCCTACCTGTAAGCTCGCGCGCCGCGAAGGCGCCGATCTTTCCCTCAAGAGCCCGGCGCGTGCGCTGGACTCCAAGTGCAAGCTGGAGCAGAAGCCCGGCCAGCACGGCGCGACCGCCCGCAAGGGCAAGCTGTCCGACTACGCCACCCAGCTGCGCGAAAAGCAGAAGGTCAAGCGTATCTACGGCCTGCTGGAGCGTCAGTTCCGCAACTACTACAAGAAGGCCTCGACCAAGAAGGGCAACACCGGCGAGAACCTGCTGCAGCTGCTGGAAACCCGCCTGGACAACGTCGTCTACCGCATGGGCTTCGCCGTCACCCGTCCGGCCGCGCGCCAGCTGGTGTCGCACCGTGGCGTGCTGGTCAACGGCAAGTCGGTGAACCTGGCCTCGTACCAGGTCAAGGCCGGCGACGCGATCGCCCTGTCGGAAAAGGCGCAGAAGCAGCTTCGCGTGCAGGAAGCGCTGAGCGTTGCCGAAACGCACGACCTGAACCCGTCCTGGGTCGAGGTCGATTCGAAGAAGTTCAGCGGCATCTTCAAGGCCGTGCCGGACCGTGCGGACCTGCCTGCCGACATCAACGAAGCGCTGATCGTCGAGTTGTATTCGAAGTAATCACATCGGAGAGCCTCCGGTCACGGAGGCTCGTCAGGAGAACCCGCAACATGACGGTTACCGCCAACCAGGTTCTGCGCCCCCGCGGGCCGCAGATCGAACGCCTTACCGACAACCGCGCCAAGGTCGTGATCGAGCCCTTGGAGCGCGGGTATGGGCATACGCTGGGCAACGCCCTGCGTCGCGTGCTGCTGTCCTCGATTCCCGGCTTCGCGATCACCGAAGTCGAGATCGACGGCGTGCTGCACGAGTACACCACGGTCGAAGGGCTGCAGGAGGACGTGCTGGAAGTCCTGCTGAACCTCAAGGACGTGGCCATCCGCATGCATACCGGTGACAGCGCCACGCTGTCGCTGTCCAAGCAGGGTCCGGGCACGGTCACTGCCGCCGACATCAAGACCGACCACAACGTCGAGATCCTCAACAACGACCACGTGATCTGCCACCTGACCAAGGACACGGCGATCAACATGCGTCTGAAGATCGAGCGTGGCTTCGGCTACCAGCCGGCCGCCGCGCGTCGCCGTCCGGACGAAGAGACCCGCACCATCGGCCGCCTGGTCCTGGACGCCTCGTTCTCGCCGGTGCGCCGCGTCGCCTACGCGGTCGAGTCGGCCCGCGTCGAACAGCGCACCGACCTGGACAAGCTGGTCCTGGACATCGAAACCAACGGCACGATCGACGCCGAGGAAGCCGTGCGCACCGCTGCCGACATCCTCAGCGACCAGCTGTCGGTGTTCGGCGACTTCACCCATCGCGACCGCGGCGCGGCCAAGCCGGCCAGCAACGGCGTGGATCCGGTGCTGCTGCGTCCGATCGACGATCTGGAACTGACCGTGCGTTCGGCCAACTGCTTGAAGGCCGAGAGCATCTACTACATCGGCGATCTGATCCAGAAGACCGAGGTCGAGCTGCTCAAGACCCCGAACCTGGGCAAGAAGTCGCTCACCGAGATCAAGGAAGTGCTGGCCCAGCGTGGCCTGTCGCTCGGCATGAAGCTGGAGAACTGGCCGCCGGCCGGTGTCGCCCAGCACGGCATGCTCGGCTGAGTCTTGCGTCTCCGGCCGGTGCCGCAAGGCACCGGCCGCGCGTTGTCCGCTTCATCCGCACCACCACGTCGACGGGTCGCCAAGCCCGCGGCGTCGCCCGGTCAAGGACGGCCGGCACGGACCATCCGCAGTCCACATTCAACGCCAGGACGGCGACAGCGATCCCCAGCAGTTCCACTCTTCCATAGGAATCCCAACCCATGCGTCACCAGAAATCCGGCCGCAAGTTCAGCCGCACCAGCGCCCACCGCGAGGCGATGTTCAAGAACATGGCGGCGTCGCTGATCAAGCACGAGCTGATCAAGACCACCCTGCCGAAGGCCAAGGAACTGCGCCGCGTCGCCGAGCCGCTGATCACCCTGGCCAAGGTCGACAACGTCGCCAACCGCCGCCTGGCCTTTGCGCGCCTGCGCGACAAGGAAGCCGTGGGCACCCTGTTCACCACGCTGGGCCCGCGCTACCAGGCGCGCCCGGGTGGCTACCTGCGCATCCTCAAGTGCGGCTTCCGCGCCGGCGACAACGCGCCGATGGCGTACGTCGAACTGGTCGACCGCCCGGCCGTGGCCGAGGAAGTGGCCGAGTAATCGGTTCGCACCTGCAGCAGCAAGGAGCCCGGCATGTCCGGGCTTTTTTGTTTTTGGGGCGGGGATCGGGGAGTCGGGATTGGGGATTGGTGGAGCGTGGTCGCGTGCGGGAAAGCGACTGCCACTGGCGCCATGACACATGGTGATGGGGCGCACGATCGCGGATAATGCGCGGATCGTCGCTGCGAGTCCGAGTCCGATGAATCCGTTACGCTGGGGTTTCCGCGCGCAGTTCCTGCTCGGCTTTCTGATCTGCGCCGGCTTGCTGGGCTATGCGATCTTCGTGCAGCTGCAGCTGGGCATCGAGCCGTGCCCGCTGTGCATCTTCCAGCGCATCGCGTTCGCCGCGCTGGGCGTGCTGTTCCTGCTCGGCGCCTTGCACGGGCCGCGCAGCGCCGGCGGGCGCAAGCTCTATGGCGTGCTGGCGTTCCTGGCCGCGCTCGTGGGCGCCGGCATCTCCACCAAACACGTCTCGGTGCAGTTGTTCCCGGACCCGATGGCCTCCTGCGGCCCGCCGCTGAGCTTCCTGCGCGAGACCCTGGGACCGTTCGAGGTGCTGCGCCGGGTGCTGACCGGCACCGGCGATTGCGGCAACATCGACTGGCGCTTCCTCGGCCTGTCGATGCCGATGTGGTGCCTGATCTGTTTCGTGCTGCTGGCCGTGTTCGCGCTCTATGCCGGCTTCAAGAGCCGCCGGCGCACGCTGATCTGAGCGTGCCCCTGTTGCGCGCGGATCGCTCGGCCTGACCGCCCTGGCGGCGCCGCTGGGCTGCCGCTGCGGCAGCGCCCGCGCAGCCCGCGCCCACCACCGCGCACGCACGTTCTCCATCCGATCCGGCCGCCGGCTCCACCGCTGATCGCGCGATGCGGGCCTGCGTCAGCGCGACGCGCTGGCCGGCGCCGGCGCGCCTGCGGCCGGCGACAGGACCTGGGCGAGGAACGCGGCCACCGGCCTGGCCCAGACCGACGGGTCGGCCTGGCCGAAGGTCTTGTGGCCATCGTCGCCGAACGGCGGCAGATCGACGAAGGCGACCGGCGGCGTCGAGCCGGCGCGGTAGGCCGCATACATGCGGTGCGCCAGTTCGCGCCGGAAGAAGTGATCGTTCTCGGCATACAGCCATAGCTGCGGCAGCGTGTTGGCCGCGCCCAGGGTCTTCTCCGCCTCGATCAGGCGATCCTCGCCGGCGCAGATGACCTCCTTGCCGTTGCTGCCGCGCCCGCCGGCGAAGCTGATGACGCCGCGCACACCGGGTGGCGGCGCATCGGCCAGCGCCACCGCGCCGAGCCCGCCGGCGGATTGGCCGACCACGACGATGCGCTGCGGATCCACGCCGGGAAGGCGGGCGGCGGCCTCGATGATCGCCGCCTCCGCCGCGGCGATCTTGCGCCCGGCGACGACGAAATCGACGTCGTGGCAGTTGCCGGCGCCTTCCAGATAGCGGCCGCTGGAGTTGCCGTAGCCGGGCCGCAGCGCCACCACCACCATGTCGCCGTGGGCGGCGAACCAGCGTGCGGCGCGGGCGAAGCCGAGGCGGGTGTCGGCGAGCTTGCGCTTGTCTGCAGGCGTGCCGTGGTGGATGACGATCAGCGGGAACGGACCGGGGCCGGCGGGGCGATACACGCGGGCGGCCAGGTCGTAGTCGACGCCTTGCACGACCACCGGCATCCGGAAGTCCGTGACGCGTGCGGCGTGCGCCGGCGGCGGTGCGGCGAGGGCGAGGACGGCGGCCGCGAGGGCGGCGGCGAACAGGTGTTTCAGCATGGGCGCGACCTGGCCTGGACGGATGCGCGGCAACGCGTCGTGGCGGTCCGTTGCGATCGGCAGGCCGTCGCGGACCTGCCTTCGCTGGGCGAGGCCACGGCCACGACGCGGCACGCGGCTTCGCTGCAATGCCGGACGGGTCGCGGCAAGCGGCCGGACCCGCCGCGTCCTGCGATCGCGGCGCAGCATCGTGGCGAATTCGGCGGCGTGGTACCGCTGCTCTGCCACGACGCCTGCAGCGCACGACCGTGCGCCGCAGGCCATCGCCGCGGCTTGCTCAGAAGTCCTGTTGCAGGCTCAGGTAGACGCCACGGCGCGGCGCCCACTGCGGCGCGAACACGCCGATGCCGCCGCCGTCGCGCAACTGGTAGTGGCGGTCGAGCACGTTGAGCACGGCGAGCTGCGCGTGCAGCGGGTGGTTGCTGGCCAGGGCGAAGTCGTGGCCGGCGCTGAGGTTGAGCTGGAAATACGCCGGCAACTCGCCGCCGTTAGGCACGCCGTCGGCGTCGGTGCGCAGGCCGCTGCCGAACAGGTAGTCGGCGCCGATGCGGCTGTCGTCGGCCAGGGCGTAGTTGATGCCGCCGGAGGAGGTCAGCTTCTGGTCGTGGTCCAGGTGGATCCAGTGGTCGTAGGCGTAGGCCAGCGCGTCCGGGTCGAAGTTGTACAGGCTGGTCATCACCCGCTTGCCCATGGCCTTGCTGTAGGCCGCGTTGAAGTAGGCGTTGATCGGGCCGTTGCTGTAGTCGGCGCTGAACTCGGCGCCGCGGATGCGGCCGTAGCGGTAGTTGAAGGTGGAATAGACGTAGGCGGCACCGAACTGGCCTTCGTCCTGCAGGCGGTCGGCCTTGCGGTAGTAGGTGTCCAGGCCCAGGGTCAGGTGGTCGCCGACCATCTGCGAGATGCCCAGGTCGTAGTAGTCGCTGCGCTCGCTCAGCGGCTTGGTCGGGCCGCCTGCTGCCGACTGCTGGTTGGTGGTGCCGTCGTACAGGGCGATGTCGCTGGTGGAGATCAGTTCGGTGGCCGGCGGGGTGAAGTAGCGCGCATAGCCAGCGTGCAGGGTGGTGCTGTCGCTGGCATGCCAGACCACGCCCAGGCGCGGGCTGAGCTGGCCCTCGGTGGTGCCGAAGGCCTTGTAGCGGTCGCCGCGCACGCCGTAGTTGATGGTCCAGGCGTCGCTCGGCTGCCATTCGTCCTGCAGGTACACCGCGTAGGTGCTGGCGTGGAAACGGCTGGCGTCGGGGATGAACAGCGGCACGTCGCTGCTCTGGCTGCCGTCGTCGTTGGCCGGGAACACGTAGGCGTTGTTGCTGGCATTGGCGTGTTCGAAGTTGCCGTACACGCCATAGCGCAAGGTGTGCGTGCCGCCCCACGGCGTGGAGAAGTCGGCTTGCAGGGTGCTGGCGCGGTTGGCGCGCTGCACCTGCGAGGCGATGCCGTTGAAGATCAGGTCGCCGGCGATGTCCGGGGAGAACGCGACGCTGCTGTAGCGCTGGCCGGCCGACAGCTGGTAGCTGGTGTCGCCCAGTGCGCCTTGCAGCACCAGGGTGCCGAAGCGGGTGTTCTCGCGCTGGTTCTCGTCGAGTTGCGCGGAATCGAAGCTGTTGTTGCCCAAGTAGGTGAACGCCGGCGTCTGCCCCGGGTTGTTGGGGATCTGGAAGCGGTTGTTGGCGTAGCCGACCAGCAGGCTGAGCCGGGTGCTCTCGTTCAGCAGGTAGCTGAGATCGGCGAAGCCCTTGCCCTGGTGGGTCTTGTCGTGGATCGGGTTGTCGCTGTCGGTCGGGTTTTCCATGCCGATGCGGTTCTGCAGGTAGTTGCCGCTGGCGAACCAGCTGAAGCGGCCGTCGCTGCCCCACCACGAGGCGTTGGGGTTGAGCGTGCCGTAGGAGCCGCCGGTGATGCCGACGCTGCCGCCGTTGCCCAGTTCCACGCCGTTCTTGGTGGTGATGTCGACCACCGCCGCGGTGCGGTCGCCGAACTGCGCCGGCAGTGCGCCGTCGAGCAGGCGGATGTTCTTGATCGTGCGCGGGTCCAGGGTCTGGCCGAAGCCGGAGATGGACTCGGGGATCATCACGCCGTTGATGCGGTACTGCAGGTTGGCGTGGTCGCCGCGCACGTGCACGCCGCCATAGGAATCCTGGACCACGCCCGGGGCCTGCAGCAGCACCTGGTTGAGCGGGGTGGAGGCGCCCAGCGGCAGGCGGGCGATGTCCTCGGCGCTGATCGCGTACTGGCTGCTGCCGATGTCCGGCGACAGCGCGTTGCGCGCGGCTTCCAGCTTGGCGGTGACGGTGACCGGGTCGAGATCGACGGTCGGTTCGGCGGCAGCGGTGCTGTCGGTGGCGGCGTCTGCGGCGAGGGCGAGACCCGGGGCGACCAGCAGGACCAGGGCGATGGCGGAGGAGAGGGGGCGACGTGTCATGGCGAGGCGGACCGAAGGAAGAGGAATTGTTACTTAATAACAGTGTGCTTTCGCAAAAACGCCGGCGTAGGCCGGAAGTCATGGTGGCGTCGCGGGGTTGCTTGCCATTCATGTCGCGGCGCTGCCAGCGTGACCGGCGTGCGGCGCTATGCGGCGCGCCCCGGCTCTGCGAACATCACACACTGCCAAGGAGTCCTTTCATGAATCTGTCTGCCGCCGCCGTGTCCGAATCCGCCTCGTCGTCCTGGTCACCCGCCAGTTGGCGCGAGCGGCCGGCGCTGCAGATGCCGGTGTATCCGGATCCGCAGGCACTGGAGGCCGCGCTGGCGGAGCTGCGGCACTTGCCGCCGCTGGTCACCTCCTGGGAGATCTTCGCGCTGAAGAAGCAGCTGGCCGAGGCGCAGGAAGGCAAGCGCTTCCTGCTGCAGGGCGGCGATTGCGCGGAGAACTTCAGCGATTGCGAATCCGGCACCATTTCCAACCGGCTCAAGGTGCTGCTGCAGATGAGCCTGGTGCTGGTGCACGGCCTGCGCCTGCCGGTGGTGCGGGTCGGCCGCTATGCCGGGCAATACGCCAAGCCGCGCTCGGCCGACACCGAAACCCGTGACGGCGTGACCCTGCCCAGCTACCGCGGCGACGTGGTCAACGGCCCGGAGTTCACCGCGCAGGCGCGGGTGCCGGATCCGCGGCGCATGATCACCGCGCACTCGCGTTCGGCGATGACCATGAACTTTGTGCGTGCGTTGATCGACGGCGGCTTCGCCGACCTGCACCATCCCGAGTACTGGAACCTGAGCTGGGTCGGCTATTCGCCGCTGGCCGAGGACTACCAGAAGATGGTGGGCTCGATCGGCGATGCGGTGCGCTTCATGGAGACCCTGTCCGGCGCGCAGCTGTACAACCTCAACCGGGTCGATTTCTACACCTCGCACGAGGCCTTGCTGCTGCCCTACGAGGAAGCACTGACCCGCGAAGTACCGCGGCAGTGGGGCTGGTTCAACCTCAGCACGCACTACCCGTGGATCGGCATGCGCACCGCGGCGCTGGACGGCGCGCACGTGGAGTACTTCCGCGGCATCCGCAATCCGATCGCGATCAAGGTCGGTCCGTCGGCGCAGCCGGACCAACTGCTGCGCCTGATCGACGTGCTCAATCCGGAGGACGAGCCGGGCCGGCTGACCTTCATCCACCGCATGGGCGCGGCGCAGATCGCCGAGAAGCTGCCGCCGCTGCTGGAGGCGGTGAAGCGCGACGGCCGCCGCGTGCTGTGGGTGTGCGATGCGATGCACGGCAACACCGAGAGCACCAGCAACGGCTACAAGACCCGGCGCTACCAGAACGTCCTGGGCGAGGTGGAGCAGTCGTTCGACATCCACGCCGCGGCCGGTACCCGCCTGGGCGGCGTGCATCTGGAGCTGACCGGCGAGGACGTCACCGAGTGCACCGGCGGCGCGCGCGAACTGACCGAGCGCGACCTGGAGCGCGCCTACCGCTCCAGCGTGGATCCGCGGCTGAACTACGAGCAGTCGCTGGAGATCGCGATGGCGATCGTGCGCAAGCAGAACGGGCGCACCGTCGCCATGCCGCTCACGTAGCGGGGTTGGCGCCGTTCGCCGGCGCGCAGCGTGCGCGTCGGCGCTGGCGTTGGGGACGGGGCACGCGGGAGGTACCGACGGCAGGCGTTGCCGTACGGCGGCCTGATATCGCGCTGCGGTCCCACTTTTTGCAGGAGCCCGTGCACACGCGTCGATGCCTGCTGCGGCTGCGGCTGTCCTTGCCTGGCACCGCGCTGCGCGCGCTCGACATCGCGCTAATCCCTGCGCTGCCAGACTATCGCGACTCCTCCCCCCGACACAGGAGCGCATCTTGACCCTCGATCTTCACTGGGTGCCCTGGCGTGCCTACACGCTGCCGATCGGCGCCGCGCTGATTCTCGGTTTTCTGGCCTGGTGGCTGCTGTTGCGCATCGCCCAGCGCATGCGTGGCCGCGACTACCGGCGCGCGCGCATCGTGCGCGTGATCAGCGTGCCGGTCGCCTTCCTGCTGCCGATGCTGATGCTCAGCTTTGCGCTCGAATCCACCCCGCTGGACGAGAAGGCACTGACCGACCTGCAGCACCTGCTGCACATCGGCATGATCGGCTGCGTGACCTGGCTGCTGGTGCGCGGCGTGGCGGCGCTGGAAACGGCGATCCTGCGCAGCCATCCGATCGAGGTGGCGGACAACCTCACCGCGCGCCGTGTGCAGACCCAGACCCGGGTGCTGGCGCGGGTGGCGATGGGCACGATCATCCTGGTCGGCACCTCGATCGTGCTGCTGACCTTCCCGGCGGTGCGGCAGATCGGCACCACCCTGCTGGCCTCGGCCGGCATCATCGGCCTGGTCGCCGGTATCGCCGCCAAGCCGGTGTTCGGCAACCTGATCGCCGGCCTGCAGATCGCGCTGACCCAGCCGATCCGGCTCGACGATGTGGTCATCGTCGAAGGCGAGTGGGGACGCATCGAGGAGATCGGCAGTTCCTACGTGGTGGTGCGGATCTGGGACGAGCGGCGGATGGTGGTGCCGCTGACCTGGTTCATCGAGAACCCGTTCCAGAACTGGACGCGCAGCAGCGCCGACCTGCTCGGCACCGCGTTCCTGTGGCTGGACTACCGCACGCCGATCGCGCAGGTGCGCGCCGAACTGGAGCGCATCTGCAAGAGCGAGCCGCTGTGGGATGGGCGGGTCTGCGTGACCCAGGTGACCGACACCAGCGAGCGCACGATCCAGGTGCGCCTGCTGGTCAGTGCACGCAATTCCGGCGATGCCTTCGACCTGCGCTGCATCGTGCGCGAACGCATGCTGGACTTCCTGGTGCGCGAGCATCCCTATGCGCTGCCGCTGCTGCGCGCGGAAGTGGCGCCTGAGCCGGTGCGGCTGTCGCATCCGCCGGTACGCGCCAGCGACTCGGAGGCGATGCGTTCGCCTGGCGCCGAGGATGGCGTGCCGGCCGTGCCAGCTCCTGCGCAGCGCGGCACTGGGTAAGAGGCGTCGCGACGCAGGGGGCGCGAACAGCACGTCGCCGGCACCCGATGCGGTGCCGGCGACGGCCTTGCCAGGTTGGCAGGCGCGTCAGTTCGGCTGCACTTCCCAAAGCTGATTGACGTTGCCCAGGCATTCCCACATCTGCACGATGGCGCCGTTGCGAATGCCGCCGGCCGAATCGTCCAGGCATTTGCCGTTCAACTCGCTGCGGATCTGGCCGCGGATCCGCCACGCCTGCGTGGCGGTGCCGGTGCACGCCATCATGCGCAGCGCGCCGCCGTTTTGGGCAGTGTTCGCTGCCTCCAGGCAATTGCCGCCGTAGCCCACGATCGAGCCGTTCTTGCCGAGTTGCCATTGCTGGTTCTTGGTGCCGTTGCAGTCCCAGAGTTGCACCGGCGTCCCGGCGGTGACGCCGAAACCGGCGACATCCAGGCAGCGTCCGGTCGAGACCCGGATCTCGCCGGTCGAGGGGCTGTACGACCAGCGCTGGTTGGTGCCACCGAGATTGTCCCAGAGCTGCAGCCGCGCGCCGTTGTTCGACCCGAGCGCCACCACGTCCAGGACCTTGCCGCCGCTGGCGATGAGCGAGGCATTGGTGAAGTACCAGCCCTGGTTCGAGGTGCTCAACGATTGATAGAGCTGGAGCGGTGCCCCATTGGCGCTGCTCACGCCGGTGATATCGAGCACCTTGTCGGTGCCCTCGCCGCGCAGGCTATGGCTGCCACGCTTGAACGACCACTTCTGCTGGCGGAACCCGTTGCAGTCCCAGACCTGCATCGAGGCACCATCGTTGGTATCTCCATTCCTGACGTCGAGGCATTTGCCGGACGGGCCCATGATCTGTCCGGGCGAACTGGAATCGTCCAGCGGCACCACGGTCGGCCGGTACTGGACCACATTGGGCACCGTGGTGAGGAAGGCGCGGGCATTGTCGGCCTGGTCCGGCACGCCACAGGCTTGCCCGTTGCAGGTGTTGATCGCCGGTGACGAATACACCAGGATCTCGCTCTGCCCATTGACCGCGTAAGCCATCGTGGTGTGGAAGCTGCCGGTGTCGCTGCGGTGGCCGAAATTGAAGCCCGGCTCCTGGCCGGTTTCGTGCTGGTGGCCGGAGCCGAGGAGGTGGCCGAACTCGTGGGCCAGGGTGCCGCGGGTGCAGTAGTAGCCACCGTCGACGCCGTCGGAGATCACCGCGTAGCCCCAGCGCGAATCGGTGCCGCCGGACTGCCAGGCGACGCCACAGCTCTGCTGGGAATTGTTGAAGCGTCGCACGAGGCCGACCATATCCGCGCCGAGCCGGTCGCGGGCATCGTGCAGCGGCACCAGCGCTGCGGCGGTCGCCTGGCTGACGCCGGTGAGTTCGTCGAGGGTGCCGTTGTTCAGTGTGTTGTCGGGGTAGTCGACCTGCACGGTCCCGACCAGGCGGTAGCGCACATTGATGTTGGCGTTGGCGAAGGATTGGTTCGCCGTCTCCACCAGATTGGTGAGCACGGTGTCGATCGCCGTGATGCCGCCGCGGTAGTCCCGATAGCCGGGCGTATAGCCGAGCAGCACGTCGATCGTGTTGGTCGAGGTGCTGCCGGCCTGTGCATTGACTTGCGCGAGGCTGCTGTATCCGGCGATATAGCCCTGCGCGGTGTCGCCCGGAGGCAGTTGGACGGCCGAATCGGCCAGGCGTCGCGCGTCCGCGCGGCTGCCGGCGGAATGCAGGTCGGCGCTGGCGGCCGCCATGATGTAGGGCTTGCCCTCGATGGTGGTGAGCTGGTAGGTCATGCCATCGATGGTGCCCAGCGACCCAAACACCGCGTCCTTGCCGAAAGTGATGACCGTCTCGTTGCCCATCGGTTGGCCGTCCACCCGGCCGACCCACGTCCAGATGCCGCGCCTGGCGTCGCGCCGGCTCTGATAGCTGATCTGCAGGTTTTTCCCGTCCGGTGTGGGCACCGTCATCGTGCCGTCGACGCTGGCCTTGATCGCGTGCGCCTCGCTGAGGGTGATGGGGTACAGGGCGAAGGCGCCGTCGTGTCCGGTCGGGGTGAGGCTGGTGTAGCGGATCAGGGCGCCGCTGTCCTTCGCGTCGAACAGGGACGCGCGCTGAGCGGCGGCCATTGGCGGCGCAGTGGTGGCCGCAGCGGACGCGTGCTTGGCGTCCGAGGTTGCGCTGTGTTTGTGATCGATAGCGCCCCCGCAGGCGCTCAGGCCAGTGCAAAGTAACACTGCCGCACTCCAACCCATCGCTTTCGCGATTTGCATCGTCTATTCCCCTGTGGTGATTGTCCGCCACCTATCTATCGATAGTGGCGCGTTTTTCCGGGGCGCCCGGAACTTGTCAAGGGTTAGAATCGACCGAAGTGGATAATTCTGTAGACATTTGCGTGTCGTGGCCGGGGGGAAATCGCGTTGCGGGGAGCGCGCCCAGAAGTCCCGTGGAGAACATCACAGATCCATTGGTGGGCATGTGTCGGCCAATGCGGTCTGCCCATCAGGAGGGGGCGCCAACGGCATGTCCGCCGACCCCGTGGTGTGGCGAGGCGGTCATCAGGTGGATGCACGTCGGGGGCGTCACGGTGTTGGCCGCCGTGACAGGGATGCGGTGTAGATCAGGCGGCGGGAGGATGCCGCCGGCGCCGCACCAGGTCGCGGGCCAGGATGCCGACCACGGCGAGATTGATCGCCAGCACCGCCCACGACGCCCAGCCGGGGTGGCGCACGATCGCGTACACGTCGAACGGCAGGTAGATGGCCGCGGAGACGCAGCCCAGCAGCGAGGCCCAGGCCTTGGCGCGCCACAGGCCCCAGGCCTCGATGAGGTGCAGCACGCCGTAGGCGAGCATGCCGGCGGCGGCCAGGTGCACCGCCCCGGGGCTGATCATGGTCAGCAGCGAGGGCAGGGCACCGTGGTCCGGGTCCAGGCTGAAGCGCACGATCAGTTTGTCCACCCCCGCGCGCAGCGGGGCCGGACCCATCAGTTCCAGCCCCGTGGCCGCCAGCACCGCGAGCAGGCCCTTGCCGGCCTCCAGCAGTGCGATCAGGTGCAGGCCCGGATGCGCATGCGGATCCGGGTTGTACGCCTTGTCGGCGGCCATGGGCGTGCGCTGCCGCTCAGCCCGCGCGGCCGGCGCGCTTGCGCTCGTTTTCGGTCAGGTGCTTCTTGCGCAAGCGGATCTCCTTCGGGGTGACTTCGACCAGTTCGTCGTCCTCGATGAAGTCCAGCGCCTGCTCCAGCGTGTACTTGATCGCCGGGGTCAGCTTGATCGCATCGTCCTTGCCCGAGGCACGCATATTGGTCAGCGGCTTGGTCTTGATCGCGTTGACGGTCAGGTCGTTGTCCTTGGAGTGGATGCCGACCAGCTGTCCTTCATACACGTTGTCGCCCTCGGCGGCAAACAGGCGGCCGCGCTCTTCCAGCGGACCCAGCGCGTAGGCGGGGGTGGCGCCCGGCGCGTTGGCGATCATCACGCCGTTCTGGCGCTTGGCGATGGCGCCCTGTTCCTTCGGGCCGTAGTGGTCGAACACGTGGAACAGCAGGCCCGAACCCTGGGTCAGGGTGCGGAACTCGTTCTGGAAGCCGATCAGGCCACGCGCCGGGATCATGTAGTCCAGGCGCACGCGGCCCTTGCCGTCCGGCTCCATGTTCTTGAGCTGGCCCTTGCGGATGCCCAGCTTCTCCATCACGCCGCCCTGGTGCTGCTCTTCGATGTCCACCACCAGCTGCTCGACCGGCTCCATCAGCTGCCCGTCGATCTCCTTGATGATCACTTCCGGGCGCGACACGGCCAGTTCGAAGCCTTCGCGACGCATGTTCTCGATCAACACCGACAAGTGCAGCTCGCCGCGGCCGGACACCAGGAACTTGTCGGCATCTTCCAGCTGCTGCACCTTCAGCGCCACGTTGTGCACGGTCTCGCGCTCCAGCCGATCCTTGAGCTGGCGGCTGGTCAGGAACTTACCGCCGGACAGGTCCTTGTTGCCGGCGAACGGCGAGTTGTTGACCTGGAAGGTCATCGAGATGGTCGGCTCGTCCACGGTCAGCGGCGGCAGCGCCTCGGGGGCTTCCAGCGCGCAGACGGTGTCGGAAATGGTCAGTTCCTGGATGCCGGAGATGGCGACGATGTCGCCGGCCTGCGCGCTGTCCTGCTCGATGCGCTCCAGGCCCAGGAAGCCCAGCACCTGCAGCACCTTGCCCTGGCGCTTCTTGCCTTCGCGGTCGATCACCGCCACCGGCATGTTCTTCTTCAGCACGCCGCGCTGGATGCGGCCGATGCCGATCACGCCGACGAAGTTGTTGTAGTCCAGCTGGCTGATGCGCATCTGGAACGGGCCGTCCGGATCCACGTCCGGCTTCGGCGCGTGCTGCATGATCGCTTCGTACAGCGGGGTCATGTCGCCGTCGCGCACGCTGTCGTCCAGCGAGGCGTAGCCGTTCAGCGCCGAGGTGTAGACGATCGGGAAGTCGAGCTGCTCGTTGGTGGCGCCGAGCTTGTCGAACAGGTCGAACACCTGGTCGATCACCCAGTCCGGGCGCGCGCCGGGGCGGTCGATCTTGTTGACCACCACGATCGGCTTGAAGCCCATCGCGAACGCCTTCTGGGTCACGAAACGGGTCTGCGGCATCGGGCCGTCCATCGCGTCGACCAGGATCAGCACGGTGTCCACCATCGACAGCACGCGCTCCACCTCGCCGCCGAAGTCGGCGTGTCCGGGGGTGTCGACGATGTTGATGCGGTTGCCCTGCCAGGTGATGGCGGTGTTCTTGGCCAGGATGGTGATGCCGCGTTCCTTTTCCTGGTCGTTGCTGTCCATCACGCGCTCGGCCAGCACCGTGCGCTCGGACAGGGTGCCGGACTGCTTCAGCAGGCAGTCGACGAGGGTGGTCTTGCCGTGGTCGACGTGGGCGACGATGGCGATATTGCGAAGATTTTCGATGGACATGCGAAAGGGGGCCAGCCGGCGCCAGAAGGGAGGAAAGGAAGCCACCTAGTATACCCGGATCCCGTGGCGCCTGCCGGCGCCCGGAGGCGGTGGGCCGGGCGGGCCCGTTCAGGCGCCGGCGGCGGGCACGGGCGAAGCCTGAACGAGGCGCCGTGTATCCTATGCGCCCCTCATGACGCCCCCGTTTCCAAGGAATCCCATGTCCCTGATCGCCCATTTCGACACCGCCCGCGGCCCGATCAAGATCGAGCTGTATCCCGACAAGGCCCCGCTGACCGTGGCCAACTTCGTGAACCTGGCCAAGCGCGGCTTCTACGACGGGCTGAACTTCCACCGCGTGATCGCCGACTTCATGATCCAGGGCGGTTGCCCGGAAGGCTCCGGCCGCGGCGGCCCGGGCTACCGCTTCGAGGACGAGACCAACAACGGCGTGCGTCACGACCGCGGCGTGCTGTCCATGGCCAATGCCGGCCCCAGCACCAACGGCAGCCAGTTCTTCATCACCCACGTCGCCACCCCGTGGCTGGACGGCAAGCACACCGTGTTCGGCAAGGTGCTCGAGGGCCTGGACGTGGTCGACAGCGTCGCCCAGGGCGACGTGATCAACAAGATCACCATCGAAGGCGACGCCGAGGCGGTGCTGGCGGCCAAGGCCGATCGCGTCGCCGAGTGGAACCGCACGCTCGACGCCTGATCCGGCGCTGTCCGCGCGCCCGGTCGCAGGGCCGGGCGCGCGGACCCTACGTGCTACCATTTCCCGGTTGATTGCCGCACCCGACCGCCGATGACGATGCGCCCCCTTGTGTTGTGCCTGCTGCTGCTCGTGATCGGCGGCGGCGTGCACGCGTGGTGGCGCGGTGCGGCCTCGGCGCCGTCGGCCGCGCTGGCCGCCGGCGACCCGCGGCGGCTGACCGGCGACGACGGCATCGTCATGCTCGCCGCCGACTGGTGCGGCTACTGCCGCAGGCAACAGGCCGATTTCGCCCGCGCCCAGGTCCGCTACACGGTCCTGGACGTGGAGCAGGAGGCCGGCCGCCAGGCCGCCGCCGCGCTGGGCCTGGAAGGCGTGCCGATCACCGTGATCGGCCAGCACGTGGTCGAAGGCTACGACACCGCCGCCCTGGACCTGCACCTGCAGCCGCTGGGCTATCGCGTCTACTGATCCACCCCACCCACTTTCTTAGCAGAGGAATCCCCCATGAAAGCACCCGTTCGTGTTGCCGTGACCGGCGCCGCCGGCCAGATCGGTTATGCCCTGCTGTTCCGCATCGCCTCCGGCGAAATGCTGGGCAAGGACCAGCCGGTGATCCTGCAGTTGCTGGAACTGCCGATGGAGAAGGCCCAGGCCGCGCTGAAGGGCGTGATGATGGAGCTGGAAGACTGCGCGTTCCCGCTGCTGGCCGGCATGGTCGGCACCGACGATGCCGAAGTGGCGTTCAAGGACGCCGACATCGCCCTGCTGGTCGGCGCGCGTCCGCGCGGCCCGGGCATGGAGCGCAAGGACCTGCTGCTGGAGAACGCCAAGATCTTCACCGCGCAGGGCGCGGCGCTGAACAAGGTGGCCAAGCGCGACGTCAAGGTGCTGGTGGTCGGCAACCCGGCCAACACCAATGCCTACATCGCCATGAAGTCGGCGCCGGACCTGAACCCGAAGAACTTCACCGCCATGCTGCGTCTGGACCACAACCGCGCGCTGAGCCAACTCTCGCTCAAGCTCGGCAAGCCGGTCGGCGGCATCGAGAAGCTGGTGGTGTGGGGCAACCACAGCCCGACCATGTACCCGGACTACCGCTTCGCCACCGCCGATGGCGCCTCCATCGCCGACGCGATCAACGACCAGGAATGGAATGCCGGCACCTTCATCCCGACCGTGGGCAAGCGCGGCGCGGCGATCATCGAAGCGCGCGGCCTGTCCTCGGCCGCCTCGGCCGCCAACGCCGCCATCGACCACGTGCGCGACTGGGTGCTGGGCAGCAACGGCAAGTGGGTGACGATGGGCGTGCCGTCCGACGGTTCCTACGGCATCCCGGAAGGCGTGATCTTCGGTTTCCCGGTCACCACCGAGAACGGCAAGTACACCATCGTCAAGGATCTGCCGATCGACGACTTCAGCCAGAAGTACGTCGACAAGACCCTGGCCGAGCTGGAAGAAGAGCGCAGCGGCGTGGCTCACCTGCTGGGCTGATCGCCAGCGCGATCGCGTCGTCACGGAACGCCGGGCCCCGCCCGGCGTTTCGCGTTTTGGGAAGTACGCAACATGATGAATCTGATCCACTGGCGGTTGTACGTCGCCGTCGTCGAATGCGGCAGCATCAGCGCCGGTGCTGCGCGCTGCGGCATCACCCAGTCCGGCGCCAGCCAGGCCATCGCGCAGATGGAGCACGTGCTGGGCGCGGCGCTGCTGCTGCGCGAGCGTGGGCGGATCCGGCCGACCCCGTTCGGCGTGCGTGCGCTGGCGCATGCGCGGGCGATGCTGGCCGAGCTGGGGCAGATCCAGACCCTGGCCAGGGCGCAGCATGCACCGGGTGCGGCCTCGCTGCGGGTCGCCGGGTTCGCCTCGTCGCGGCCGTGGCTGGCGCCGCGCCTGCGCGCGTTCGAGCGGACGCATCCGGACACGCGCGTGGTCTGGCTGGAAGGCAGCGACGAGGAGGTCGAAGCCTGGCTGGCGGCAGGCACGATCGACCTGGGCGTGGTGCTGGACCCGGCGCCGGAGCGCGATGCCATCGTGTTCGGCATGGACGAGTGGCTGGCGGCGCTGCCGCCGGCGCTGGCGCGCCCGCAGGCGCGCGATATCGCCCTGGCGGAGCTGCTGGCGCTGCCGTTCGTGCTGGCCACCGGCGGCTGCTGGCTGCATGCGCAGCGCTTGGCCGAACGCGCCGGACTGGCGATCGCCGACCTGCGCCTGCAGGTGCGCGACTGGTCCAGCGCCTGGACCCTGGTGCGCGACGGCGCGGGCGCCAGCCTGCTGCCGGCGTCGGTGTTGCCGGCCGAGCGCGACGGCGTGCAGGTGTTGCCGTTGCAGCCGCGGCTGCAGCGTCGCTTCGCGCTGGTCGCCGCGGCGCACCCGGCGTCTGCCGCACTGCAGTTACGTGCTTTCCTGGTGCAAGCCATTAGCGGCGCTACTGACCCGCCCTGACATTCTTGTTTCTCCGCAGGCGGCCATGCCGCGCACACTGCGCGCGCCGACTGTCCGGCGTTCCTGCGAGACCGTTTCGATGCATCTCTATGCCGCTTCTGGCGCCTGTTCCCTGGCGCCGCACATCGTGCTGCGCGAACTGCAGTTGCCGTTCCGGCTGGTGCACGTGGACAACCGCAGCAAGCGCACCGCCGAGGGCGAGGACTTCCTCGCGATCAATCCCAAGGGCTACGTGGCCGCGCTGCAACTGGACGATGGCCAGGTGCTGACCGAGGGGCCGGCGATCCTGCTGTACCTGGCCGATCGCTGCCCGCAGGCGGCGCTGGCGCCGCCCGCGGACGCAGGCGCCTTGCCGCGCTATCGCCTGTACGAGTGGCTTGCCTTCATCAACAGCGAACTGCACGCCGGCAGCGTGCCGCTGTTCGATGCGGGACTGGCGCCGGAGCGGCGCGCCGCGGTCGCCGCCCGCCTGCTGCAGCGCTATGCCCATGCCGAGAGCGCGCTGCATGCGCGGCCATATCTGCTCGGCGACCGCTTCAGCGTGGTTGATGCCTACCTGTTCACCGTGCTCGGCTGGCTGCCGCGGTTCGGCCTGTCGCTGGCCGCGTATCCGGCCTTGGCTGCCTACGCCGCGCGTATCGCCCAGCGTCCCAGCGTGGTGGCGGCGCTGGCCGCCGAGCACGTGCTGCAACCGGCCTGAGCGCGGCGCCCGGGTGGGGAGGGCATGACCTTCGGCGCTCGGCCGCCGCGCGGCGGCCGTGCTAGGTTGCCGGGGCCATTCGAAAGGGGATTTCGACCATGCTCATGCCGTTCCGCTGGATCGGCGCGCTGGCGCTCGCCAGTGCGTTGCCCGTTGCCGCCCACGCCGCCACCGCCGACAGCGGTTATCGGCAGCCGCCCGAGCCGCTGCTCGGCGTGATGCGCGCCCCGCTCAATCCGTCGCCGCGGCTGGACCCGACCGGCCGCACCCTGCTGCTGGTCGAGCGCCAGGCCTACCCGCCGATCGCGCGCGTCGCCGAGCCGTACCTGAAACTGGCCGGGGTGCGCGTGGAGCCGCGCACCCATGCCCGCCACGACATGTCCAACGGCTACGGCATCCGCGCCTGCCTGGACGGCTTCAGCCTGGTCGACGTGGCCAGCGGCAAGCAGACCGCGGTGACCCTGCCGGCCGGCGCCTGCCCGGCGCAGCCGGTGTGGTCGCCGGACGGGCGCCGCTTCGCCTTCAACAACACCGCCGCCGACCGCGTCGAGCTGTGGCTGGGCGACGTCGCCACCGGCGCGGTGCGGCGCATCGACGGTGTGCAGCTCAACCCGGTGCTGGGCGGCGAGATCCAGTGGCTGGGCGGCAGCGATACGTTGCTGGTACGCACGGTGCCCCAGGACCTCGGCCCGGCACCGGTGAAGGCAGCGGTGCCGCCGGGGCCGGAGGTCAAGGAAGCGATCCGCGGCAAGGGCGAGAGCAGCACCTACGAGGCCCGCGACACTCTGTCCAGCCCCGAGGACGAGGCGCAGTTCGCCTACTACGCCACGTCGCAACTGGTCACCGTGGATGCTGCCAGCGGCAAGCTGCGCACGGTCGGCAAGCCGGCGGTGTACTCGGTGGTCGACGGCGCGCCGGACGGCCGCCACGTGCGCGTGGAGCGCCTGCAGCGCCCGTACTCCTATGTCACCACCTATGGCCGCTTCGCCCACGACGTGGCGGTGCTGGACCTGGCCGACGGCAGCGAGCGGGTGCTGGCGAACCTGCCGGTGGCCGACCGCGTGCCGGTGCACGGCGTGCCGACCGGGCCGCGTGCCTACGGCTGGCGCGCCAACCAGCCGGCCACCTTGGTCTGGGCCGAGGCCCTGGACGGTGGCGACTGGAAGACGAATGTTCCTGCCCGCGACAAGCTGCTGACCCTGTCGGCGCCGTTCACCGGCAAGCCGCGCGAACTGGCCAAGGTGACCCAGCGCTACGCCGGCCTGAGCTGGTTCGCGCAGGGGGGCCAGGTGCTGCTGGACGAGGACGACGAGAACCGCCACTGGCGTCGCACCACGCTGCTCGACGCGGACCGTCCCGGCAGCGCCGGGCGGGTGCTGTTCGACCTGTCCACCGACGACCTCTACGCCGATCCCGGCACCCCCGAGCTGCGTCGCCTGGCCAACGGCGAGTACGTGCTGCGCGAGGACAACGGCGCGCTGTTCCTGAGCGGGCAGGGCGCCACGCCGGCTGGCGACCGGCCGTTCCTGGACCGCTACGAGCTGGCGAGCGGCAAGACCCAGCGCCTGTTCCGCAGCGGCGCCGACGTCGACGAAGCCTTTGCCGGGTTCGCCGGCGACGACACCACCCGTCTGCTGACCTGGCGGCAGTCGCCGAACGATCCGCCCAACGTCTACCTGCGCACGCTGGGCCAGGCGCAGCCGGCAGCGGCGGCGGGCGAGGCGGTGGTCGCCTCCACCCTGGCGCCGGTGACCCGCTTCCCCGACCCGACCCCGGTGGTGCGGCAGATCAAGAAGCGCCTGGTGACCTACAAGCGCAAGGACGGGGTGGAACTGTCCTTCACCCTGTACACGCCGCCCGGCTACAAGGAAGGCACGCGGGTGCCGGCGATCCTCTACGCCTATCCGCTGGACTACGCCGATGCCTCCAAGGCCGGCCAGGTCAGCGGCGCCAACGACCGCGACTTCACCCGCCTGCATTCCTACCAGCTGCTGCTGCTGGCCGGCTACGCGATCATCGACGATGCCGCGTTCCCGATCGTCGGCGACCCCAAGACGGCTTACGACACGTACCTGCAGCAGTTGGTGGAGAACGCCCAGGCGGCGGTGGACAAGGCGGTGGAGTTGGGTGTGGTCGACCGCGACCGCATCGGCGTCACCGGCCACAGCCATGGCGCGCTGATGGCGGCCAACCTGCTGGCGCACACCGACCTGTTCCGCGCCGGCGTGGCTACCAGCGGCAGCTACAACAAGACCCTGACCCCGTTCGGTTTCCAGAACGAGCGGCGCTCGTTCTGGGCCGCGCCGGAGGTGTACGCGCAGGCCTCGGCCTTCTTCCACGCCGACAAGATCAACGAGCCGCTGCTGCTGGTGCACGGCATGGACGACGCCAATCCCGGCACCGAGACCACCCAGGCCCCGCGCATGTTCCAGGCGATCCGCGGCCTCGGCGGCACCGCGCGGCTGGTGCTGCTGCCGTTCGAACCGCACTGGTACACCGCGCGCGAGTCCAACGAGGACGTGGTGGCGGAAATGCTGGAGTGGTTCGATCGTTATGTGAAGCAGGCGCCGCCGCGTGCGGCGTCGGCGACCGCGACGGCACAGAAGCACTAGCGCGATGACCCCGGGGGCGCACGATGAAATTGCTTATTCTTTGCGCGCCAGTGCTGCTGGCGCTCACCGCATGCGGTGCAGTCGACACGGTGAAGAATGCGTACGCGCATTCGCAGGAAGTGGCGGCCGATCTGGAGAAATCGGTCGGCAGCAAGCCGATGGTCGGCTTCAACTGGGCCAACGGCGCGCTGGTCCAGGTCACGGTCAACTTCCAGGGCGTGCCGCACAAGCCGTTGGAGCAGATCGTGCAACTCAGCACGGCCTCGGTGGCGACGCGCTTCAAGCAGGCGCCGGGGAATGTGGTGGTGATGTTTACGGTGCCGGGGAAGTAGCTAGTAATTGATGCCCATGGTCACGAAAGCACTGTGCGCATCTCAGTCAACCGTCTAGGAAGACGTATCCATGGATCCTCTGTCCTTCAGTTTGCCGACCGTCATTTGGTCGGGAATTGTCGCTGCATTTATTTCACTGAGTGGCGTGGTCCTTTCCAATCGTGCCAGCATGAGTAGGCTTAAGGAGCAGTTGCGGCATGATGCAAAAGAGAAGCATCAGGATCGTCTCGCAAGTCTGAGGCGAGATGTGTACTTGCCGCTTATTGCCGAGACAAATAGAGCGAATGGGTATCTTGGAACTCTCTCTGCTCAAGATCCAACTGAGGGCAGTTTTGGAGAGCCTCTGCAAGGTGTGATCGCAATGTTGGCGAAAGTCCAGCTTGTTGGCTCTCAAGAAGCTACCGCAGCCGCGGCCGAGTTGACCGCGTTGTATGGTGAGGTACTTCTAAGGCTTATCGGCCTTGCAAAGCCAATGCATGAGGCAAAGATCGACATTAGGATTTCGGATGAACTGTACCAACAGAGCGCTGCTCAGGTGCAGCGAGTGCTTTCTGAGATCGCAGCGGAAAACGAATCAGGAGCGCCAAATCAGGTTCGGCTCGCTTCTCTGTTTAGCTCCTTGAGCAACTATCGTGAGCAGTCTTCAATTCATTCAGACGCGCGCAATGCTGCTTGGGATGTCTACAACTCTAACCAGCAAGGCTTCGCAAGAGCCGTTCTTGAGGAAATAAAAAGGCTTGGCCCGGCCCAGATCAGCCTAATGTGCGCAATTCGAGGTGAATCAGGTTTGGATGCGGATGCTTCTGAACTGAAGAAGCGTCTAGAGGAAAATAGCAAGAGGGGAAGTCGGGCAATTGATGAGCTGCTAAGCAAGCTCGATTCATCCGTTGATGGCTAAGCAATTGCGTAGATCGGCATGATCGTGTCGGTGCCTCGCACTAAGGTTCCTCCCCTTCGACCAAGGTCTGAACGACGCCCTCCCTGCCAAAGGTCTATGCTCGGAGCCGGTGCACCGGCCTTGGGAGGGGCGGCATGGACTACGCAACGCTGTACCGACGTTCGATCGAGCGGCCCGAGGAATTCTGGGCCGAGCAGGCCCAGGCGATCCACTGGGAGCGCCCGCCGCAGACGATCCTGGAGTACGACGCGCCGCCGTTCCGGCGCTGGTTCGTCGGCGGGCTGACCAACCTGTGCCACAACGCGGTGGACCGGCATCTGCCCGAGCGCGCCGCGCAGTTGGCGCTGGTGGCGGTGTCCAGCGAAACCGGGCAGACCCAGGAGATCACCTATGCGCAGCTGCACCGCGAGGTCAACGCCTTCGCCGCGGTGCTGCAGCGGCTGGACGTGCAGCGCGGCGACCGCGTGGTCATCTACATGCCGAACATGGCCGAGGCGGTGTACGCGATGCTGGCCTGCGCGCGCATCGGCGCGGTGCACTCGGTGGTGTTCGGCGGCTTCGCCGCGCACAACCTGGCGCTGCGCATCGACGATGCGCGGCCCAAGCTGCTGATCGCCGCCGACGCCGGCAGCCGCGGCGGCAAGCGCATCCCCTACAAGCCGCTGGTCGACGCCGCCTGTGCCGAGGCCAGCGCGCCGCCGCCGACGGTGCTGATCGTCTCGCGTGGGCTGGATCCGGCGCTGCCGCGCGTGCCCGGACGCGATGTCGATTATGCCGAGCTGCGTGCCGAGGTCGGCGATGCGCAGGTGCCGGTGGTGTGGCTGGAATCCAACGAGCCCAGCTACCTGTTGTACACCTCCGGCACCACCGGCAAGCCCAAGGGTGTGCAGCGCGATGTCGGCGGGCATGCGGTGGCGCTGGCGCTGTCGATGCGCACGGTGTTCGACTGCGGCCCGGGGCAGGCCATGTTCTCCACCTCCGACGTGGGCTGGGCGGTGGGGCATTCGTACAACGTGTACGGCCCGCTGATCGTCGGCGCGACCTCGCTGCTGTACGAAGGCCTGCCGGTGCAACCGGATCCGGGCGTGTGGTGGGCGCTGTGCGAGAAGTACCGGGTACGCACCATGTTCTCCTCGCCGACCGCGATCCGCGTGCTGAAGAAGCATCCGGCGCGCTACCTGCGCGAGCGCGACCTGAGCGCGCTGCGCTATCTGTTCCTGGCCGGCGAGCCGCTGGACGAGCCGACCGCGCTGTGGATCGGCGAAGCGCTGGGCAAGCCGGTGATCGACAACTACTGGCAGACCGAAACCGGCTGGCCGGTGCTGACCCTGTTGCCGGGCGTCGAGCTGCGGCCGGTCAAGCCGGGATCGCCGGGCTTTCCCAATCTCGGCTATCGCATGCGCATCGTCGACGAGCACGGTGTCGAGGTGCCGGCGGGACGCAAGGGCGTGCTGGTGATCGAGCCGCCATTGCCGCCGGGCTGCATGACCACGGTGTGGAACGACGATGCGCGCTTCCTGCGCAGCTACTTCAGCCACTTCGACACGCTGCTGTACAGCTCGCTGGACTGGGCGATCCGCGACGAGGACGGCTACACCTTCATCCTTGGCCGCACCGACGACGTGATCAACGTCGCGGGGCATCGCCTGGGCACGCGCGAGATCGAGGAAGCCATCGCCGGCCACGCCGACGTGGCCGAGGTCGCGGTGATCGGCATGCACGACGAATTGAAGGGGCAGGTGCCGGTGGTGTTCGCGACGCTGAAGCAGGCCGCGCCCGATGCCGCGGCGGTGGTCGAGGAGTTGCGCCAGTGCGTGGTGCAGCGGCTTGGCGCGGTGGCGCGGCCGGCGCAGGTGTATCTGGTGCAGGCCTTGCCGAAGACGCGTTCGGGCAAGCTGTTGCGGCGTTCGCTGCAGGCGCTGGCCGAGCAGCGCGATCCGGGCGATCTGTCGACGCTGGACGACCCCGGCGCGCTGGAGGAAATCCGCCGCGCCTTGCGCGGTTGACGCCACAAGGACGACGCCGGCGCGCAGGCGCCGGCGTTCGCAGCGCCGCTCAGCCGAGGCCTTCGGCCTGCAGTGCCGCCTGCACCTGCGGATCGGCGGACATGCGTTCGAAGTGCAATTGCAGATTGGCACCAAGCGCGATCTGCTGCGCGCGCGCCCAGCGCAGAGTGACGAACAGGTAGGCGTCGGCAATGGAACGGCGCGCGCCGCCGAGCCAGGTCTGTTGTTCCAGCGCCGACTCCACACGCGCATACAGCGTGCGCACGCGCTCGCGTGCGTGCTCCTGGGTGCGCGCGATCACTGCGGCATCGTCCAGATAGCGGGTGCTGCCGAACAGCGGATGGAAGGCCGGATGCAGATCGGCGTTGAGGAAGGCCAGCCAACGCTGCACCTCGGCGCGGCTGCGCGGGCTGCCGTCGCCGGCCAGTTGCGCGTCGGGCGCGAGGTCGGCGATGTAGTTGAGGATCGCCGAGTTCTGGGTGAGCACCCAGTCGTCCATCTGCAGCGCGGGCACTGCGCCGGCCGGATTGATCGCCAGATACGCAGGCGCCTTCATTGCGGCGGCATCGAGCAGCTTCAGTTCGAACGGCAATCCGGCCCAGCGCAGCGCGATGTGATCGGCCAGCGAACAGGCGCCGGGCTTGGAATAGAGTTTCATGGCAGGCGGCTCCGCATCGAAGTCAGGACGGCAGAGCGTACCTGCTGCGCGGGGCGCTTGGCGATCAGACGCGCCGTGTGCGGCGCGCGGGAGCCTGCGTCAGGACATGCCTGGGCGGCGAGCGATTACGACGCGTTGCGCGGACGCAGCTTCTGCACGCGATAGAACGTGTGGTCGCCGATGGTCGCGACCTGATACGCGTTGCGCCAGCTCGGGCTGGCGATGGCATGCGCGGCGAAGTGGCTGGCGCCGGGCACGATCTCCTTGCGCTGGCCCTGCGGCAGCGCCCAGTTGCGCTCGGCGGCGAAGGCGACCTTGACCGCGTCGGCCCAGGCGTCGTCGTTCTTCAGTTCGGTGCCCGGCTTCACCAGGCCCGGTGCGAACTGTTTGCGCGCGGTGACGACCTGGCACATCGAGTCGCCCCACAGGCCGCTGTCCAGGCGACGCAGCGCGACTTCGGCGACGGCTTGCTGTCCGCGCAGCGTCTGGTCGCGCGCTTCCAGGTACACGGTGGTGCTGAGGCACAGCGAATCGGCAGCGGGTTGCGGCAACAACTGCGACAGCCAGAGGATCCAGGCCAGTTTCATCGTACTCCTTGCTCCGTATGGGCCGTCGTGGCGCTGCGCCGGAATGGCGCGGCAAGCGATGCGGCTTGGCGTCATGGGGAGGCGGCCTGTCACGGGCCGCCCGGGTGCCGGCAATCTGAAGTCCGGCGGGACCCGCCAAGATGGGCGGATCGGAAGAGGGGCGCACAATAGGCGCCGCTTCCCGAATCGCAACTGAACCCCGAGCCTTGACAGGGTTCACATCTCGCGAGGTGGCCATGCCGTCGTGCCTGGCCGCACGACGACAGGGGCAGCACCGTGCTGCAGTGCGTCACGCTCAGGGAAACTGCTGGCGTTGCATCATCATTGCGTACACCTTGACCACCGGATCGGCGTGCCCGCTCAGTTGCGCGAGGCGTTGGTCGCGATCGGGCCAGCGTTGTACCTGATCGGCGAGCACGCGCAGGTCGCCGAACCAGGTGTCGTGGTCTTTCGCGTAATACGGTCCGCTCAGCAGCGTCGCGAGCAGGTGCATGCCGCGGTCGCGCGCCGCGCCGGCCGGTGCGTACTCGAGATAGCGCAGCAGTTCGCGCAGGCGTGCGCGTTGCACGCGGCCGCTGGCGTCGCCGGCCGCGGTCTGTTGCAGCACGCCGTGGTCGAGCTGGTCGAGGAACTCCATCGACGCTTTTTCGATGGCGGGATCGCCCGCACTGGTGGCGGGATCCAGCAACTGCGTGCGGATGTTGTAGCCCGCCTGGCGGATCAGCGAGATCGCATCGGCATCGATCGATTGCGCGGGAACCGGCGGTGCCGGTGCGATGCGTTCGGCCGGCAGTTCGGCGACGAAGCGTTGCTCCAGCAGCCAGTGGTTGCCGAGCACGCTCGATGGGCAGCGCGTCTGTGCGAGATGCGCGGCGACGTAGCCGCGATAGGCGTCGTGCAGTCGCTCGTGCAACGCTGGATCGGATACCTGTTGCAGCAGCAGCGGCATGTCGCCGGCCACGCTCAGTTCGGTGGCGGTGAAACCGGCATCGTCGCCGCGGAGGCGTTCGAACATGCGCGCCAGGCTGTCGGCGAGCTGTGCCTGTCCCGCGCTGTCCAGTGGCGCCGCGGCAAGCGCCATCTTCAGCGCCGGGGCGGTGTCTGTTTCGTGTTGCGCCGCGTCTACGCGTGCGGCGATTGCGCTGGCGCGCGCTGCCGGTTGTGCCGGCTGCAGTGCGCTGGCCAACGCATAGGTCGGGCTGGGATCGTCGAGATAGTCCGTATCGCAATCGCCTGCGTGTGGCGTCGGCAGCGCGGCGAACACCGCCTGCGCCTGCGCCGGTGTGGTGCGCTGGGCGGCGCGTGTCTGCAACGTCAGCCAGTCCAGACCGGCGGTGCGCGGCGCGCGCAATTCGTCGTCGCGCTCTTCGTCGATGTTGCCGACGCGGGCCAGGCCGGGCATGCGCCGTTGTGCGCGTTCGGCCAATGCGGCGGCTTGTTGGGTCAGGCGTTGCGCGGCGGCGGCGCGATCGCCGTCGCCATCGGTCGGTAGATCCGCAGACGTGGCCAGACGCAGCAGCACATCGGCTTGGAAGTCGGCTGGCAGCGCCTGCGCCGCGGTCAGTACCGTGCTTGCGGACGGCCCGGGCATGGCGCTGCCGGTCGCGGACGTGGCGAGCGCTTGCGGCGGAGCCTGCGTTGCCGACGCATCGGCGTGCGGCAGCGCGAGCGAGGCGGGCGCTGCGGGTCGAGTACCGTGCGCGGTTGCTGCGTGCTGCAGCAAAGGCACGAATGCGCCGGCGACCAGCAGGGCGAGAAGCAGATGTCGGGGACGGGGAGCGGAACGCATGGAAAACTCCTGAAGGCGTAGGGCATGCTGCACGGCGCGTGGGCGCCGTGCAGTGCCGGGGAGCGCACTCCCCGGCGCGACCTGCGAGGGTCAGTTGTAGCGCGTGGTGTCGCGCGGCACGTTCGCGCGGATCACGCTGAGCGGGTCGTCGGTGATGATGCTGGTAAAGCCGGCGGTCACCTGCCCACGGAAATCCGGACGGTCGTCGGCAGTCTCGTTGCCGAAGTACTTGGTGCGCGTCAGGTAGTTGTCCAGCGACGCGCAGCAGGTGCCGTTGCTGCGCACGTAGTGCTGGCCGTCATGGCTGCTCAGGCGGTACTCCGGCACTGGCGAGAATGCACCGATCGCGCGCTTCTGCGCCTGGTTGTCGGCGAGCAACTCAGCGGTCGGGTCGCTGCGGCGCGGCTGCTTGTTGCCGATTTCCAGCCAGGCGAAGCCGCTTTGGCCGCGCACTTCGTTGATCCAGGCGTTGACCCGGCAGAACGGCGTATTCGGGCTGATCGAGCCGCACAGGCCCACGTAGCCGCCGTCGGCGAGATTGTCCATGTCGCCGGCGTAGACCGTCGGCGCGAACGGCACGCCCTTGGTGAAGCGAGTGATGTCGCTGGGGGTCTTCGGCAGGAGCGACGCGCTGAACTTCAGCACCACCTGGTTCTGCATGCGGAAGGCGTGCACCTGATCGGCCGCGCGCGAGACCGCGTCCAGGGTCTTCAGGTCCAGCACCACCACCATGTGGTTGGCATTGGTGACCACGGTGTTCAATGCCGAGGCCAGTGAAGTCGGACGGTAGTTGGTCTTGGCGAAGTTCTTGTCGCGCAGGAACGAGTTGATCAGCTCATGGCCGGTCAGGGTGCGGATGTCCGGATTCCACCCGGAGGGATTGGTCGCGTTCTGGAAGATGTAGAAGCCCGGATCATGGTCGACCACACGACCGGCGTTCTGGTCGTGGAAGAGCCACAACAGGCCGTCGGCGTCCTGCTTAACATCCAGTTCGATCGCTTCGATGTTGTTGTTGTAGGTGTTGAGGATCGAGCAGGTGGAGTTCTCCGGGCAGCCGTTGCCGACCACGCCGCGATGCGCGATCACCGCCACGTCGGCACGGTTGCCTTGGTAAGGGCTCTTCATCGCGTTGAGGATGTGCTGCGGGTTCCAGTTGTTGGCGGCCGACGCCATGCCGGACAGCGCGGCCAGCGACGCGCAGGCCAGCGCCAGGGCGAGAACCTTGGCGGGTTTCTTGGGCAGTTTCATGTGCTCTCTTCCGTTCGGGGTTGATGGAATGAAGTGAAGCGAACGCAGCGCACCGCAACCGACGTGCCGATGGGCGTTGTCGTCTGCAGTGCAATGCTCGAAGCGACGGGCATCGTCCTGGCAGTGCATGCCGCCCGTCTGAAACTGGACTCCTGGCGACGCCGCGCGTGGCCATCGCACCGCGTCGCCGGGATTTGGACCGAGACCGGCTACCGTGGCGTGTCCGTGCCGTGCAGGTAGCGTTGCAGTGCCAACGGTTCGTCGGTTTGGATCATGCTGACGCCGTGCTTGCGCAGCCCGCCCCACACCGCGGCCGGATCGCGCAGCGCACGCTGGTCCGTGTAGCTCGCCGACAGCCGCATCGGCCTGCCGCTGGCGATGTCGTTGGTCATGGTGTTGACGAACAGTCGCGCGCGCGGCGCCAGTTCGCGCTGCGCGATGTCCAGCACCGCCGGGTCGTCGAACATCAGTTGCACCACCGCCGGCTGCAAGCTTGCGGCGCGGCGCAAGGCCTGCTCGGGCGGCAGCGTCGACTCACGCTGCAGGTACAGTGCCTGCACCGCGATATCGGCCTTGCGCGCGCGCTGCAGGACTGCCGCGGGCACGTCCAGGGGGACGTTGAGCAGCACGTCGCGTTGCGCGCCGGTGGCCTCCACCGTATCGATCACCTGGTCGAGCGCTGCGGCCTTGATGTCCAGGTTCACCAGCACCTTGCCGCGCGCCAGGGCCAGCGCCTGCGCCAGCGTCGGCGGATGCCGTGCGGTGAGCGTGCTGTCGCGCCCGCCGCCCTGGCTGCGGACGCGCAAGGCGGCGATCTGCGCCGCCGTCAGATCGGCCACCGCGCCGTGCCCGTCGGTGGTGCGGTCCACGGTGGCGTCGTGCATCAGCACCAGCGCGCCGTCGCGGGTGGTGCGCACGTCGATTTCGACCATGTCCACGCCGCGCGCGATGCACGCGGCGATGCCGTCCAGGGTGTTCTCCGAGGCGAACTTCCAGCAGGCGCGGTGCGAGACCACCAGCGCCGGCCCATGCGGGTCGCGCAGGCGGTCGGGCAGGCTCGGCGTCGCCGCCATGGCCAGGATCGGCAGCGACAACACCGCGCTCATCAGCAGTCTCCGGCAGCGCATGCTCACCACCTCCAGGTCAGCGACGCGTTGTAGTTGCGGCCGAAGATCGGCCGTGCGTAGATCGCGTCGGCAGTGCCCTGGCCGGACAGCGTGTCCACCCGCGCATTGCCTTCGGTCAGGCCGAGCGCGTTGCTGACGTTGGCGGCGTGCAACTGCAGCTCCACGTGCTCGCTCAGCCGCGCGAACAGGCCCAGGTCGTAGGTGGTGTAGGCGGGCAGGGCGGTGGCGTTGGTGTAGTCGACGTAGCGCTGGCCCATGCGATAGGCGGTAGCCGACAGCTCCAGCGGTCGGCCGTCGATGTCGAAGTACAGGGTCGGGCTGATCGAGGCCATGAACTTCGGGATGCGCGAGATCTGCTTGCCGTCCAGGTCGCCGTAGCTGAGGCCGGTGGTCGCGTTGCTCAGGCCGCGCGTCTGCGGATCCTGCAGCGTGGCCGAGCCGGTGATGCCGAACAGCGCCGACGGACGCCAGTTGAACTCCGACTCCAGGCCCAGGGTGCGGGTCTTGCCGACCAGCGCCAGGCTCTGCACCTCCCCTGTGCCGTCGAGCACGATGGCGCTGATCGACAGGTCGTTGAAGCGGCTCCAGAAGCCGACCGTGGAGAACGAGAAGGTATCGCCGAAGCTGCCACGCAGGCCGGCTTCGGCCTGGTCGATGTCGGTGACGTCCGCGTTCTGGGTCTGGTAGACGTTCTGCAGCCGCGGCAGGCGCTGCGATTGCGTGTAGCGGGCGAAGGTCTGCAACTGCGGGGTCAGCGCGAACTCGGCACCGAGCGTCCACTGCGTGGCATGGCGGTGATCGGTGCGCGGGCTGAACGCGCCGCTGAGGCCGCCGACGTTGTCGTCGGCCAGCGTGGTCGGATCGCCGAGATTGCGCGTGGTGGCGGCGTACACGCCGCCGCTCGCGTTGTAGCGGGTGTAGCGCACGCCGGCATCCAGGCCGAGGCGGCCGAAGCGCACCGAATCCCACAGGTACGGCGACAGGTAGGTGCCGTTGGCGACGCCGCTGGTGACGCCGTTGCCGTAGCGCACGAAGCCATTCTGCGTCACCGACCCGACCACGTTGCCGGCGCTGTCGTAAGCCAGCACGTCCAGGCGCTGCGCGTGGTTCTGCAGCGTGGTCAGCACGGTGTTCTGCAGCCGGTCCTGGGTGTATTCGAAGTGCTGTACGTCGAGGCCAGCGGTGAGCGTGTGCCGGCCCAGCGCCGTGTCGTCGAACGCCTTGCTCAGGCGCAGGTCGTCGGACAGCGTGCGCAGATGGGTGCGCGCGTTCCACAGGCCGCTCTCCAGCACCAGGCCGTCGGCCGCGGCCGGATCGTAGGCGGCGCCAGTGCGCGTGGTGACGTAGCCGACCCGCGCCACCCGCGCGCCGAAGCCGCTGCGCGCACGGCCGAGCTGAGTGGTGAGGTAGGCGCCGGCGTCGTAGGGCGCAGCGCCGGAGAACAGCGCGGTGTAGTCCACGTCCGCATCGACGAAGCGCATGCGGTTGTTGAGGGTCAGGCCGTCGCCCAAGTCCCATTCCAAGTGCGTGCCGAGTTGCTTGACCTTGTTGTGGATGCCGTCGGCCAGGTCCAGGTTGTGCGCCAGCGGTGTAGTGCCGTCGAAGGTCAGGGCCGTGGTATGGCGCAGGTCGTTGGACAGCAGCGTGCCGTCCAGCGGGTCGAGCAGCGCCGACAGCGACTGCGACGGATTGCGCGGGTCGGCGAGCGGGATCGGGTTGTAGAAGGCCGTGCGGTCGTCGAGGTACTTGGCGTCGACGTCGAGCACCGCATCGCCCATCAGGAAGGTCAGGTTGCCGCGCACCTGGCCGCCCTGGTCGGCGGTGTAGCCGGTGCGGCGCAGGCCGTCGTCGCTGCGGTGGTAGCCGCCGATGCTGTACAGCACGTTCTCGCTGAGCGGGCCGGCGCTGTAGGCGTCCTCGCGGCGCAGGCCGTCGCTGCCGACGGTCATGCGCACCGCGCCTTCCGGGGTGGCGGTGCCGTGGCGGGTGATGGCGTTGACGGTGCCGCCCGGCGCGTTGGTCGCGAACAGCGGCGAGGTGCCGCCGCGCACCACTTCCAGGCGCTCGGTCATCATGTCCAGCGCGAACAGGGTGTCGACGTTGAAAAAGCTTTCCTGCGGCTCGTCGAACAGGGTCAGGCCGTCTTCCTGGTACTGCACGTAGTACCAGCCGCCCGCGGGCAGGCCGCGCACGTAGAGGTTCTGGCCGCCGCCCTGGCCGCCGGAGGGTTCGGCGGAGAAGCCGGGAACGGCCCGCAACATGTCCACGCTGCTGGTTGGGGTGCTGCGTTCCAGGCGTTCCCTGGACACCACGCTGATCGCGAACGGCGCGTCCTTCTGCGACTGGCCCTGCGGGGTGCCGGTGACCACGATCTGGTCGAGCGTGGTGGTGGCGTCGGCCGGCGGCGCCGGCGCGTCCTCGGCATGGACGGCGGCGGTGCTGCCGAGGATGGACGCGAGCGCCAGCGCCAGCAGGCTCGGGTGCGGATGAACGGTACGCATGAAGACCCCCATAAAAGAATGTGGGGGTAATACTATTTATCATGTATGAAACTTCTATGTCCGCATGGTAGGTTGTGGCGTTCGTGCATCCATCACGCTTTGTCCGCCTATGCCCCATCCCGATTTCCCGCCACGCGTGAGCGCCGGCGGCCGCCAGTTGCTCGACCGCGTGTTCAAGACCGGGGTGCAGACCCAGGCGGCGCTGAGCCGCGACCTGGCTCTGTCGCAGCCCACCGTGGCGCGCCTGCTGCAGGGCTTCGTGCAGGACCGCATGGTCCAGCTCAGCGCCCGCGCCGCCGAAGGCCGCGGCAATCCCAGCGTCGACGTGCGCTTGGCGCCGGACTACGCCTACGCCTTCGGCATCGGCCTGATGGGCGACGTGGTGGCGCTGGCGCTGGTGGATTTCGCCGGCAACGTGCGTGGCCAGCGCCGCATCGGCCTGGCCGACATGCGCCGCGCGCCGGTGCTGGCGCAGTTGCAGCGGTTTCGCGTCGAACTACTGGCCGAGACCGGAGTGGACCCGGCGCGGGTGGTGGGCGTGGGCGCGGCGATCTCGGCGTTCTTCACCGGCCAGGGCCGGCAGATGGCCGGGCCGCCGGCGCTGGAGGACTGGACCCAGGTGGACCTGGTGCCGATCCTGGAAGAGGCGCTGGGCTGCGCGGTCACGGTGGAGAACGATGGCGCGGCGGCGGCGGTGGCCGAGAGTCTGTACGGGGTCGGCCGCGACTGCCGCGACTTCGTCTACCTGCATCTGACCAACGGCTTCGGCGGCGGCATCATCGCCGATGGCCGGCTGTTCCGCGGCCACCGCGGCAACGCCGGCGAGTTCGGCGGCATCTGGACCGTCGGCGGCATGGCCTATCCGAATCTGGACGCGTTGTTGTCGCTGGTGCGTGCCGCCGGCCATGACTATGCCGGGGTGGAGCAGATGCTCGGCGCGATCGACGCGCACACCCCGGGCGTGGACGCCTGGCTGGACATGGCCGAAGCGCCGTTCTCGCAGCTGTGCGCCTACCTGGCCTATGCGCTGGATCCGCAGGCGATCGTGATCGGCGGCCGCCTGCCCGCCGCGATCGGCGCGCGCCTGGTCGAGCGCATCTGCATCCCGCGCGCGCCCAACCGGCATGGCCTGGCGCCGCCGCTGCCGCAGTTGTGCATCGGCCGCACCGTCGGCGATGCGGTGACCCTGGGCGCGGCGCTGATGCCGCTGCAGCAGGCGTTCTTCGCCTGAGATGAGCACGGTCGGGCGCGGCGCGTCGCGCTGCGTTCAAGCCAGGGCACGGAGCGCCTTGCATCGCGGCGACGTCGCCCGCGCGAGCGCGCCGGCCGGGCCACGGCGCCTCAAGCGCCGTTGGCGCTCGTCGCCACGCCGACGCCGAGCGGGAGCGACCGGTGGCGCCCGGTGAGCAGCGCCAGCAGCAGGCACAACGCCCCGCACAGCAGCGGGCCCGCGGCCATCGCCCAGCACAGCAGGGTGCAGTGCCCGTCGCGGTAGGCCAGCGCATCCAGCAGCAGGCCGATCAGCACCACCCCCGCGGCCAGCGCGACCTGCGCGGCGGCGGTCAGTGCGGCAAAGCACAGCGCGTGCTCGGCGACCGCGCGGGTCGCGGTGCACTGCGCATGCCAGGCCCACACCAGTTGTCCGCCGCTGCCGCCGATGGCGCCGATACAGGCCGCCGCCGCCAGGCTCAGCAGCGGCTGCGCCGGCAACGCCAGCGCGAACAGCGGCGCGCACAGCAGCAGGGCACCACCGAGCCAGGCCAGCCGTTGCGCCGGCCTGCGCTGCCGGCCCCAACGCGCGGCCAGCGGCTGCACCAGCACCGTGCCGAGCGCATAGGCGATCAACACCGCACTGCCCCAGCCGGGCGAGAGCAGGCCGTACGCGGCCACGTACGGGGCGAGCTTGGTGAACGCAGGCAGGGTCAGCGACACCGCCGCGATCAGCGCCAGCGGCTGCCAGGGAATCGCGCGCCAGGAGGGCGCCGTGTCGGTCGAGGCCACGGCCGTGGTGTCGGCCGGTGTCGGGTGGGCGACGGTGGGGCGGCGCATCACGCGCTGCAACTGCCAGGCGCACAGCATCGCCACGGCCGCCAGCACCGCGCTGGCCTGCAGCGCCAGGCTTCCGCCGTCGGCGCCGCGCGCCAGCACCGCGCCGACCACGCTGCTGATCAGCAACGCCGCGGCGCCGCTGCCGGCCAGGCGCAAGGCGCTGGCGCCGTCATGGCCGCGCCAGGGCCACTGCGCCAGGCTCAGTAAGGTGTTCTGGGCCACGTCGCAGGCGGCGTAGGCCAGCCGGAACAGCAGGCTCACCGCCAGCACGTAGCCCAGCCGCCACGGCGACGGCAGCAAGGGCGCGGCGAACACCAGCAGCAGCGCCAGCGCCGCGGCGGCCAGGCCGTGCCATTGCAGGCGCCCGGCGCTGCGCACGTCGCGCAGGCGCCGGCGCAGGCCCCAGCCGGCGCCAAGGCCGATCGCGGCGCTGAGCAGCAGGCCCAGCGCCAGCACCACGCCGGCCGCGATCGCGCGCAGGCCGGCGTGTTCGGTCAGCGAATAGATCAGCAGCAATTCGCCCGCGTACCACAGCAGGCTCTTGCCGAAATGCGCGCCGGCATACGCCGCCAGCGCCGCTTGTGGCAGGCGGGGCAGGGCGGGCAAGGGCGAGGGATGCGGCATGCACAGGCTTATAGCGGCGCGATGCGACAGCACCAAGTCCGCTGCCCTGGCCGGCTGTCTCCCGACGGCCAGCGCGAGGCGCGCCCTACAGCTGCGCGGCCAGCCGGCTGCCCTGGGCGATGGCGCGCTTGGCGTCCAGTTCGGCGGCGACGTCGGCGCCGCCGATCAGGTGCGGGCTGCGGCCGGCGGCCAGCAGCGCCGCCTGCAGGTCGCGGCGAGGTTCCTGGCCGGCGCAGATCACCACCGTGCCGACGGGCAACAGTTGCTCGGTACCGTCCACGCGGATGCGCAGGCCGCTGTTGTCCACGCCCAGGTATTCGACGCCGCCGAGCATGGTCACGCCCTTGGCCTTGAGCGTGGCGCGATGGATCCAGCCGGTGGTCTTGCCCAGCCGCGCGCCGGGCCGGCCCGGGCTGCGCTGCAGCAGCCACACGCTGCGCGCCGGCGGCTCCGGGCGCGGCTTGCACAGCGCGCCGCGGCCTTCGAACTGCGGGTCCACGCCCCACTCGGCCATCCACCGCGCCGGATCCAGCGCGGTCGATGCACCGGCGTGCACCAGGAACTCGCCGACATCGAAGCCGATGCCGCCGGCGCCGATGATCGCGACCTTGTCCGCCGCCTGCACCCGTCCCTGCAGCACGTCCAGGTAACTGACCACGCTGGGATGGTCGGCGCCGGGGAAGTCCACCGCGCGCGGCACGATGCCGGTGGCCAGCACCACCTCGTCGAAGTCGGCCAGCAGCGCCGCATCGGCGGTGGTCTGCAGGCGCAGCTCCACGCCGGTGGCGTCGATCTGGTGGCCGAAGTAGCGCAGCGTCTCGTGGAATTCCTCCTTCCCGGGAATCCGCTTGGCCACGTTGAACTGGCCGCCGATCTCGCTGGCGCTGTCGAACAGGGTGACGCGGTGGCCGCGTTGCGCCGCCACGGTGGCGCAGGCCAGGCCGGCCGGGCCGGCGCCGACCACGGCGATGCGCTTGGGCGCGCGGGTCGGCAGGTAGTTCAGTTCGGTCTCGGCGGCCGCGCGCGGATTGACCAGGCAACTGGCGGTCTTGTTCTCGAACACGTGGTCCAGGCAGGCCTGGTTGCAGGCGATGCAGGTGTTGATCGCCTGGGCCTGGCCGCGCTGCGCCTTGTTCGCCCATTCCGGGTCGGCCAGCAGCGGCCGCGCCAGCGACACCATGTCGGCGCCGCCGCCGGCGAGGATGCGCTCGGCCACGTCGGGCATGTTGATGCGGTTGGTGGCGATCAGCGGCAGCCGCACGTGCGGCTTGAGCTTGGCGGTGACCGCGGCGAAGGCGGCGCGCGGTACCGAGGTGGCGATGGTCGGCACGCGTGCTTCGTGCCAGCCGATGCCTGAGTTGATGAGGGTCGCGCCGGCGGCCTCGATCGCCTGCGCTTGCAGCACGATCTCCTGCCAGTCGCTGCCGTCCTCGACCAGGTCCACCAGCGACAGGCGGTAGACGATGATGAAGTCCGGCCCGCAGGCGGCGCGGATGCGACGCACGATCTCCACCGCGAAGCGCATGCGCTTGGCGGCGTCACCGCCCCAGGCGTCGCTGCGGCGATTGCTGCGCGGGGCGATGAACTCGTTGATCAGATAGCCTTCCGAGCCCATCACCTCGACGCCGTCGTAGCCGGCCTCGCGGGCGAGCCTGGCGGCATGCGCGTAGGCATCGATCTGGCGTTCGACGCCGCGGGCCGACAGCGCGCGCGGGGTGAACGGATTGATCGGCGCCTTCAGCTTCGACGGTGCCACCGACAAGGGGTGATAGGCGTAGCGCCCGGCGTGCAGCAGCTGCAGGCAGATCTTGGCGCCATGCGCGTGCACCGCGGCGGTGACCTGCCGGTGCGGGCGCACCTCCCATGGCCAGGACAGCTTGCCGCCGAACGGCTTCAGCCAGCCGACCACGTTCGGGGCGAAGCCGCCGGTGACGATCAACCCGACGCCGCCGGCGGCGCGCTCGGCGAAGTACGCGGCCAGCTTGGGGAAGTCGCGGGCGCGGTCTTCCAGGCCGGTGTGCATCGAGCCCATCAGGATGCGGTTGCGCAGTTGGGTGAAGCCCAGATCCAGCGGGGCGAACAGGTGCGGGTAGGCGGGGGAGGTGGATTCGGGCTGGCCGGAGGCGGGCGACATGGCGTGGATACGCAGGCGTACGGAAGGGCGCAGGGTGCCGTGAAACTTGGGCTACGGCAAGAGGGACGTTGCCTTAAGCCGCCTTTACATCGCTCTGGGATTTTGAAGCATGACGCTTAAAAGCAAGAGCAACAGCTTCCGCTGGCGCGGGTTACTTTTCTTTGCTTGTGCAAAGAAAAGTAACCAAAAGAAAGCACACCCCGCAGCGCGCCCTCCGCGCTATCGCGCTCCGGGTTCGCAGCCAAGTCGGGCATTTTCCGACGGCACATCCATGTGCCGGCGGAAAACGACGCGCATCCTGCGCGTCGCCCTTCGGGTACTCGCCCGCCATGTCTGCCGCGCCGAGGGGGCCCTGTAGATCAAAAGCACAGCAAAGGCCGAGGCAAGAGCTGTAGCAACAGCGACAGCAATAACAACAACAACGGCAACAGCAGAACTACCGGGTCACGGTCATGTACAGCCTACGACCGCCGCGCGCAATGCGGGGCGATCGCGTCAACGTTTCGATCGCTGCGCCGCCGCTCAGCCCCAGCCGACCAGCGCCAGTTTGCCGATGGTGCTGCCCGACTCCAGGCGGCGGTGCGCCTCGCGCAGGGTGGCGGCGTTGATCGGGCTCAGTGTCTCGGTCAGGGTGGTGCGCAGTTCGCCTGCGTCCACCAGGCTGGCGGTGCGCGCCAGGATGCGGTGCTGTTCGATCATGTCCCCGGTGCGGAAACGGGCACGCGCGAACATCATTTCCCAGTGGATGCCGATGCACTTGGCCTTGTACGGGTCGCCGATGTGCAGCGGGCTGCTCGGTTCGACGATCAGCCCGACGTGGCCCTGCGGCGCCAGCAGTTCGCCCAGCGCCTGCCAGTAGCGGTCGGTGTCGGCCAGGTTCAGCGCCGCGTCCACCTGGTCGATGCCCAGCGCCTGCAGCTGCGGCGCCAGCTCCTGGCGATGGTCGATCACATGGTGCGCGCCGAGTTGCAGGCACCAGTCGCGGGTCTGCGGGCGCGAGGCGGTGGCGATCACCTCGAAGCCGGCATGCCGCGCCAGCTGGATCGCGATCGAGCCGACCCCGCCGGCACCGCCGATCACCAGCAGGCGGCGGCCGCGGTTGTGTTCGTCGTCGAAGTCGAACGGCATGCGCTGGAACAGCAGTTCCCAGGCGGTGAGGGTGGTCAGCGGCAGCGCCGCGGCCTGGGCGAAGTCCAGCGTGGAGGGCCTGCGCGCGACGATGCGCGCATCCACCAATTGGTACTGCGCGTTGCTGCCGGCGCGGGTGATGTCGCCGGCGTAGTAGACCTCGTCGCCCGGTTCTAAGCCGTCGACGTCGGGGCCGACCGCCTCGACCACGCCGGCGGCGTCATAGCCCAGCACCTTGGGCTGGCCGTCGGGCGCGCCCTTGGCGCGGACCTTGGTGTCCACCGGGTTGACCGAGACCGCCTCCACCCGCACCAGCAGGTCGTGGCCGCCGGGCGCGGGCGGCGTCGGCAGGTCGAGGTCGTGCAGCGACTGGGGATCGTCGATCGGCAGGGGGTGGAGGGTGGCGACCGCTTTCATGGAGGCTCCTGGACGTGAGGGAAAGGAGGGCACGGCCGCGGCTCAGACCGGCCGCGGATTGCGCTCGGCGAAGCCGCGCTGGTGCCAGTACGGATACGCCGGTACCGCTGCGCTGGCCGCATCCAGCTGTTGCACGTGGGCGGCATCGAGCGTCCAGCCGACCGCTCCCAGATTCTGCCGCAACTGCTCCTCGGTCCGTGCGCCGATGATCACGCTGCTGACCGTCGGCCGCTGCAGCAGCCAGTTCAGCGCGATCTGCGGCACGCTCTTGCCGGTCTCGGCGGCGATCGCCTCGAGCGCGTCGATCACGCGGTACAGGTGCTCTTCCTGCACCGGCGGGCCGGCCTCGGTGACCGCCTTGTCGTGCAGGCGGCTGCTGTCCGGCAGCGGCTGGCCGCGGCGCAGCTTGCCGGTCAGCCGGCCCCAGCCCAGCGGGCTCCACACCAGCGCGCCCACGCCCTGGTCCAGGCCCAGCGGCATCAGTTCCTCTTCGTAGTCGCGGCCGATCAGCGAGTAATAGGCCTGGTGCGCGACATAGCGCGACCAGCCATGGCGGTCGGCTGCCGCCAGCGATTTCATCAGTTGCCAGCCGGAGAAGTTGGACACGCCCAGGTAGCGGATCTTGCCGGCACGCACCAGGTCGTCGAGCGTGGACAGGGTTTCCTCCACCGGCGTGCGCGCGTCGAAGCCGTGCAGCTGGAACAGGTCGAGGTAGTCGGTGCCCAGGCGGGTCAGCGCCGTCTCCACTGCGCGAATCAAATGGAAGCGCGAGGAGCCGACGCTGTTGGGCGCCTCGCGGTCGAAGCGGAAGCCGGCCTTGGTCGAGAGCAGCACCTGGTCGCGGCGGCCCTTGATCGCTGCGCCCAGCACCGATTCGGCGGCGCCGCTGGAGTAGACATCGGCGCTGTCGAACAGGGTGACGCCGGCCTCCAGGCAGATGTCGATCAGGCGCCGCGCCTGATCCACGTCCGAATTACCCCAGGCGGCGAAGAAGGGGTTGGTGCCGGCGAAGGTGCCGGTACCGAAGCTGAGCACCGGGACCTTGAAGCCGGATGCGCCGAGATGACGGTATTCCATGGTGAACTCCTGATGGTGGGAAGGGGAGGCAGGTCAGCGCGCGGCGGCGCTGGCGGAGGTGGCGGCCGCGGACGTGGCCGGTGCAGCGGGCGCGTCGGCGCCCAGCAGTTGCGCGGCGGCCTCGGCGATGGCCGCATAGCCGGCGTCGCCGGGATGCAGGTGATCGCCCGAGTCGAAGTCCGCGCGCAGCCGCGTGGGATGCGCGGGGTCGCGCAGCAGCGCATCGAGATCCAGGATCGCGTCGAAGCCGTTATCGGCGCGTAGCCAGGCGTTGACCTGCTGGCGCACGGCGTCCTTCTGCGGGCTGTAGTAGCCGGGGATCGGCGAGTCGGGCAGCGCGCCCTCGAACGGTGTGAGGGTGGCGCCGATCACCCGCAGGCCGCGCGCCTGCGCGCGCTGCAGCAGTTGTTGGTAGCCGGCGATCAGTTCCTCGGCCGACACGGGTGCGTCGTCCGGCGCGAACGGCGTGGCGTACCAACTGATGTCGTTGATGCCCAGCAACAGGATCAGGGTCTCCACGCCCGGCTGCGCCAGCACGTCGCGGTCCAGCCGCGCCAGCGCGTTGCGGCCCATGCGGTCGCGCAGCACGCGGCCGCCGGAGATGCCGGCGTTGAGGACCGCCACCCGTTGCGCCGCCAGCCGCGTGGCCAACTGGTCCGGCCAGCGCCGGTCCTGTCCCGGCGTCGAGGCGGCGCCGTCGGTGATCGAGTCGCCCAGCGCCACCACCGCGCCGACGGCATCGGCGCGACGCACCTGGATGCCGCTCACGAACAGCCGCACCGGCAGCGCGCTGGCGCCGGCCAACGTGGCGTCGGCGGTGTGCTCGCCGTCGGCCAGCCACGCGCTCTGCAGGCCTTCCCAGTGGAAGGTGGACGGCGCGGTGGGCTGCGGCAGGTACAGGCTGATGCTGAGCCGGGCCAGGTCCGGCACGCGCAGCGCCACCGGGTCGCTGAGCACCGGCGCGCCTGGCGGCACGGTCACCTCGGTCTTGCCGCCGAAGCGCAGTGGCCGCTGCGAGCCGGGCAGGGTCGCCGCGCCGTCGCCGGCCAGCGCCAGCGACGCGGCGCCGATGTGCAGCGGCGCATCGCCATAGGCGTTGCTCAGTTCCACCCGCACCTCGTTGCCGCCGAGGCTGACCCGCGCCACCTGGCGCACGGTCTGCCGCCACAGGTGGAACGGCGTCTGCGTCGGGAACGGGAAGTCCGCGCCCCACAGCGGCTGCGGGCTGGCCTGCCAGGTCGCGATCCAGTCGCGCGGCGCCGCGCCGGCCGGCAGCGCAAGCGTGCCCAGCAGCGCCGTCGCCAGCGCGGCCTTTGCCATTGCCCGGCTCATGCGGCACCGCCGGCGGCGCAGCCCGCGCCGGTATCGGCCGCGGATGTGGCGGTGGCCGGCGACAACCGCAGCGCGCCCAGCGCCACCGCCAGTCCGGCCAGGGTCAGCAGCGCCGCCACCCATGGCAGCTGCGACAGGCTGCCGCCATGGCCGAGCACCAGGCCGCCGAGCCAGGCACCCAGCGCATTGCCCAGGTTGAACGCACCGATGTTCAGGCTGGAGGCCAGATGCCGGCCGGCCTCGCCGGCCTTGCCCAGTACCCACACCTGCAGCGGCGCCACCGTGGCGAACGCGGCCACGCCCAGCAGGCCGATGCCCAGCGCCATCGCCGGCGCCGAGGGCAGGGCGAGGGTCAGCGCCGCCAGCACCACGGCCAGCACGCCCAGGCTCAGCGGCAGCGCCTGCCGCGGGCGGCGGTCGGCCAGCCGCCCGCCGAGCACGTTGCCGACGATCATGCCCACGCCGAACACCAGCAGCAGCGGCGACACCGCGCTGTCGGCCACCCCGGTGACCTGGGTCAGCAGCGGCTGCACGTAGGTGTACACGGCGAACACGCCGGCATAGCCCAGCACCGTCGTCGCCAGGCCCAGCAGCACCGGGGCGCGACCGACCGCGCGCAGCTCCTCGCGCAGCGGCGGCGCCGGCGTGGCGTCGCGGTCGGCCGGCACCAGCGCCGCGATCACCACGGTGGCCAGCGCGCCGATCGCCGCCACCGCCCAGAACGTGGCGCGCCAGCCGTACTGCAGGCCGAGCCAGGCGCCGGCCGGCACCCCCAGCAGGGTGGCGACGGTGAGGCCGGTGAACATGGTCGAGATCGCCGAGGCCTTGCGCTGCGGCGGCACCAGCGTGGTCGCGACCACCGCGCCGACGCCGAAGAAGGTGCCGTGCGCCAGCGAGGTCACCACCCGCGCCGCCATCA
Source organism: Xanthomonas sp. F10 (assembly GCF_014206815.1). GTDB lineage: Bacteria > Pseudomonadota > Gammaproteobacteria > Xanthomonadales > Xanthomonadaceae > Xanthomonas_A > Xanthomonas_A indica. The sequence continues at coordinate 2,579,641 of NZ_JACHNP010000001.1, read as the reverse complement.
GCGCCGCATAGCTCGGCGCCAGGGCGCAGGCCAGGTTGCCGACAGTGAACACGAGCATCAGTGCCAGCAGCACGCGCTTGCGCGGCCAGCGCCGGCTGGCCACGGTCAGCAGCGGCGCGCCGAGGAACACGCCCAGCGCATAGCCGGAGATCAGCAGTCCGGCGGCGGGGACGCTGACCTGCAGGTCAGCGGCGACCTGCAGCAGCAGGCCCATGATCACGAATTCGGTGGTGCCGATGCCGAAGGCGCCGGCGGTCAGCGCGTACAGCGCGAGCGGCGTGCGCCCGGCAGCGGACGGGGAAGGTGGGGCGAGCGAGGCGGCCATGCGGCGGCTCCGGAGTGGCGGGAGGACGGGCAGCCTAGGTCTGTCGTTTCTCAGTAAAAACAGTAAAAATATTGAACGACTTTCAATGGAATCCACACAATGGACCGGATCGGCGACATCGCCCTGTTCCTGCGCGTGCTCGACCTCGGTTCGATCAGCGCCGCCGCGCGCAGCCTGGACCTGTCGGTGGCGGTGGCCAGCCAGCGGCTGCAGCGGCTGGAACGCGCGCTCGGCGTGCGCCTGCTGCACCGGACCACGCGGCGCCTGCACCCGACCCCGGAAGGCCTGCAGCTGGCCGAGCAGGGGCGGCCGCTGGTCGAGGACCTGGAATCGCTGGCCGGCGGCCTGCGCCAGGCCGGCGAGGTCGCCGCCGGCACCCTGCGGGTGACGATGTCGGCGGCGTTCGGGCGCCTGTACGTGTCGCCGCTGCTGCCGCGGTTCATGGCGCTGCACCCGCAGGTGCGGCTGAGCGTGCACCTGAGCGACAACGTCGTGGACCTGGTCAGCGAAGGCTTCGACCTGGCGATCCGGATCGGCACGCTGCGCGATTCCAGCCTGGTGGCGCGGCGCCTGGCCGGCAACCGGCGCATGCTCTGCGCCTCGCCCGACTACCTGCGCCGCCACGGCACCCCGGCCACGCCGGCCGATCTGGCCGCCCACGCCTGCCTGCTTCTGACCGGCAGCGATGGCCGGCAGGACACCTGGCGGCTGCAGGGACCCGACGGCGAAATCGCCGTCCGCGTGGCCGGGCCGCTGGAGACCAACTTCGGCGAGGTGCTGCGCGATGCCGCGGTCAACGGCCAGGGCATCGCCCTGCATTCGGAATGGCACGTGGCCGAGGACCTGCGGCAGGGGCGGCTGTGCCAGGTGCTGGCCGACTACCCGCTGACCGAGACCGGCATCTACGCGGTGATGCCGCAGCGCCGGCTGGTGCCGCCGCGGGTGCGGGCCTTCGTCGACTTCATGCAGGCCGAGCTGGCCGATCCGCCGCCGTGGGCGCGGCCGCGGTGAGACCTGGGTCGCCCTGTGGGTCCTTGTCTACGACCGCAAACGGTCACTGGCCTGCCGCATTGCGCGGTTTCATTAACCTGTATACGGTGTATCCACGGCCTGGCAGGGGCTGGCGTCGACTTTCACATGTTACGTGCTCGTTAACGCCATCTTCACTATGCGGCGCATAATGTGCGCGGCGATGGCGTGCGGAAACGGCCGTCTGGATGTGACGAGACATCTGTACTGAACCATGCCTCTATCGGTTTCTATCTCCCCGAAACAAGGAGCTGTATTAATGAACAAGAAAATTCTCACCGCCGCGTTGCTGGGCGGTCTGGCCGTCGCCCAGGCAGCGTCCGCACAGGAATTCGACGACCGCTGGTACCTGACCGGTTCGGCTGGCTTCAACTTCCAGGACAAGGACCGCACCACCAACGATGCGCCCTTCGTCACCCTGGGCCTGGGCAAGTTCATCAACCCGAACTGGTCGCTGGACGGTGAACTGAACTATCAGAACCCGAACTTCGACAAGAACCAGGACCTGAACTGGAGCCAGTACGGCATCTCGTTCGACCTGCGTCGCCACTTCATCCAGGAAGGCCGCGGCTGGAACCCGTACCTGCTGTTCGGCCTGGGCTACCAGCGCTCGGAAGAAGAGTTCGACACCGGCGGTCCGGTCTCCCCGGGCCAGCGCAAGGACGGCAACTTCGCCGCCAAGGCCGGCGTCGGTCTGCAGACCACCTTCGACAAGCGCGTTGCCGTGCGTGCCGAAGTGGCCTACCGCGCTGACTTCGACGACCAGAGCGTTGCCGCTCCGTCGGAGAACTGGTTCGGCGACGTGCTGGCTTCGGTCGGCGTCGTGATCCCGCTGGGCCCGCCGCCGGCTGCCCCGGTCGCCCCGCCGCCGCCGCCGGCCGCTGCGCCGAGCTGCGCCGATCTGGACGACGATGGTGACGGCGTCAACAACTGCGACGACAAGTGCCCGAACTCCCAGCCTGGCCAGACCATCGGTCCGGATGGCTGCCCGGTGCCGGTGTCGATCGACCTGAAGGGCGTCAACTTCGACTTCAACAAGGCGAACCTGCGTCCGGACGCCGTGGCGATCCTGGGCGAGGCCACCGAGATCCTGAAGCGCTACCCCGACCTGCGCGTCGAGGTTGCCGGTCACACCGACTCGAAGGGTACCGAAGCCTACAACCAGAAGCTGTCCGAGCGCCGCGCCCGCGTCGTGTACGACTACCTGGTGAAGAACGGCGTCGACGCGTCGCGTCTGGTCGGCCCGATCGGCTACGGCGAGAGCCGCCCGATTGCTCCGAACACCAACCCGGATGGTTCGGACAACCCGGAAGGCCGCGCCAAGAACCGTCGTACCGAGCTGAACGTCCAGAACTAATCGGACGCTTCCAGTCTCAAGCAAAGCCCGGCCTCGTGCCGGGCTTTGTTTTTGTGGGGTGGGGTAATGCGGTGTCTTGGTCCGCGCAGCTTTTCGTAGGAGCGGCTTCAGCCGCGATGGGCTTTGCTGGGAGAGCCTGTCGCGGCTGAAGCCGCTCCTGCGCGCGACGCGGACGCTGACGTTTTCCATGCCCGTTCCAATCTGAACTTTTTCAGCAATCCCAATTATTTAGCGCATGTAGTGCCGGTAACAGTTGAAAGCGTGCCGGGGCCTGCCTACACTCGCTCGTCGACTCGCCTGAATGGAAAAAAACCGATGCTGCGTATCGTGACGGCCAGCCTGCTCGCGCTTGCCCTGATTCCTGCGGCCCACGCCGCACCGGATTGCTCCGGCGATCTGCTGCCCAAGCCGCTGGCGCTGCCGGCCACGGTCGCCGCACCGGTCGCTTCCGAATTGTTCAGCCGCAACGTGCAGCTGGGCATGCCCAGCGGCGTGCTGACCCAGTCCTACAGCAGCGACCAGTCGCTGGACCGCGTGTTGCTGCGGCTGCGCGCCGAAGGCTGCCAGAGCCTGGCCAACGCCACCCCGGGCGCGGTGAAGCCCAACGATCCGGCCGCCTACAAGCCGGCCACCGCCTTCGACAACACGCCCTGGCGGTTCGACATGAGCCAGAACGGCAAGCGCATGACCGCCGAGGAGTTCGACGCCTGGATGAAGGCGCGCGGCGTCCGTGTGGTCAAGGCCCGTCCGGCTCCGGCCCCGGCGGCTGCCGCCGAGGCGCCGGCGCCGGCCGACGCCAACAAGCAGTAAGAGCTCGACGCGCGGCCGCCCGCGGCCGCGCCCGTTCGCGCAGTGCGAAGGGCCAAGCCGCCGCGTTCCCGCCGTCCGGCGTCGTCCCCGACGGCGCCCGTGCGTCCGCGCCTGCCCGTGCGCGACGCCGCACCGGCCACGCCGCGCCACGGCCTGGCCCGCACCTTGTCCAAGCTGGGCCTGTGCTCGCGCACCGAGGCCGCACGCTGGATCGCCGCCGGCCGTGTCGCGGTCGACGGGCGCATCGTCACCGATCCCGAATTCCCGATCGTGCAGGGCCGCCACCGGCTGGCCGTGGACGGTGCGCCGCTGGCCGACACCGCACGCCTGTACCTGATGCTCAACAAACCGCGCGGGCTGGTCACCAGTGCGCAGGACGAACGCGGCCGCGACACCGTGTACCGCTGTTTCGACGGCGCCGGCCTGCCGTGGCTGGCGCCGGTCGGGCGCCTGGACAAGGCCAGCGAGGGCCTGCTGCTGTTCAGCAACGACCCGCAATGGGCGGCGCGGGTCACCGATCCGGGCAGCGGCCCGGACAAGACCTACCACGTGCAGGTGGACGCGGTGCCCGACGCGGCGCTGCTGGCGCGGATGTGTGCCGGCGTGGTCGCCGAGGGCGAAGCGCTGCGGGCCAAGCAGGTGCGCCTGCTGCGCCAAGGCGAGCGCCATGCCTGGCTGGAGGTGGTGCTGGACGAGGGCCGCAACCGGCAGATCCGGCGGCTGCTCGCCGCGCTCGGCCTGGACGTGCTGCGGCTGGTGCGGGTGGCGATCGGCGAGCTGGTGCTGGGCGACCTGGGCAAGGGCGCCTGGCGCGCACTCAGCGCCGCCGAAGTCAGGGGGTTGGCGCCGGCGGCGGACGCCAGCGCGCCAGCCGCGCGCTGAGCAACGCGGCGACCACCTCGCGGGCGCGCGCGTCCTGCGGCCCGCGCGCATCGTGGTGGCGGCCCTTGGCGTGATTGCAGCCGGCACAGGCCAGCGCGAGATTGCGCGCGTCGTTCGGATCGTCGCCAACCATGCCGCAGAGCGCCGCTGCCGCGCGGCGGCCGAACCAGGCCTGCGGGACCACGTGTTCGAGCGAGCAGTGGCCCAGCGGTTCGCCGTCGCCGCGCAGATCCAGGCGCCGCCGGCAGTGCAGGCAGCGGCTGCGCCAACCGCCTGCTACGGACTCCGCCTGGGCGTCGGTCTGCGCCGCCAGCAACAGCCGTTGGCGCAGCGCGGCGCGCATCTCAGGCGGCGAGCACGCCCAGTTCGCGGCCGATGCGGGTGAACGCGTCGATCGCCCGGTCCAGGTGTTCGCGGGTGTGCGCGGCGCTGATCTGGGTGCGGATCCGCGCCTGGCCCTTGGGCACCACCGGGAAGAAGAAGCCGATGGCGTAGATGCCTTCTTCCAGCAGCCGCTCGGCGAAGCGCTGCGCCAGCGGCGCATCGTAGAGCATCACCGGGCAGATCGGGTGGGTGCCGGGCTTGATGTCGAAACCGGCGGCGGCCATGCGCTCGCGGAAGTAGGCGGTGTTCTCGACCAGGTGCGCGCGCAGGTCGTCGGCGGCGTCGAGCATCGCGAACGCCTTGCTCCCGGCGGCGACCACGTGCGGCGGCAGCGAGTTGGAGAACAGGTAGGGCCGCGAGCGCTGGCGCAGCAGTTCGATCACTTCGCGGCGGCCGGTGGTGAAGCCGCCCAGCGCCCCGCCCATGGCCTTGCCCAGGGTGCCGGTGAAGATGTCGATCTTGTCCAGCACGCCCTTGACCTCGGCCGAGCCGCGGCCGCTGGCGCCGAGGAAGCCGGTGGCATGGCATTCGTCGATGTGCACCAGCGCGTTGTATTTCTTCGCCAGCGCGGTGATCTCGTCCAGCGGAGCGATGAAACCATCCATCGAGAACACGCCGTCGCTGGTGATCAGCTTGGTCTTGCAGCCGGCGGCATCGGCCGCCTGCAGCTGCGCTTCCAGATCGGCCATGTCGCAGTTGGCGTAGCGGAAGCGCTTGGCCTTGCACAGGCGCACGCCGTCGATGATCGAGGCATGGTTGAGCGCGTCGGAGATGATCGCGTCGTGCTCGCCCAGGAGCGGTTCGAACAGACCGCCGTTGGCGTCGAAGCAGGCGGCGTAGAGGATGGTGTCCTCGGTGCCGAAGAACGCGGCAATCTGCGCCTCCAGCTGCTTGTGCAGGTCCTGGGTGCCGCAGATGAAGCGCACCGAGGCCATGCCGAAGCCGTGCGTGTCCAGCGCGTCCTTGGCCGCCTGGATCAGGTCCGGATGATCGGCCAGGCCCAGGTAGTTGTTGGCGCAGAAGTTGAGCACGCGGCGGCCGTCGGCGAGGACGATTTCTGCCGCCTGCGGGCCGACGATGATGCGCTCGGACTTGAACAGGCCCTGGGCGCGGATCGCGTCCAGTTCCTCGGCGTAGTGCTGGGTGAGGCGGGAGTCGGTCATGACGGGCACGCGCGGCGGAAAGAGGCGGCGATTTTACCGCGGCGCCCGCGAAGGCCGGGGTCGTCATGCGCAAATGGCATGAGCCGCTGCCCGGAAGTCATTTCACCCGCCGCCTGCCGCTGCGCAGCATGCGTCATGGTCCGCGGCGGGCATCGGCCGCGGCGTCGGTCTGTGTGTTTTCGGAGAACCGCCCATGTCCAGCCTTCCGCCGCGCCGCTGGCGCCCGCTGCTCGCGCTCGCCTTGTGCGTGTTCGCCGGGGCCGCGGCCGCCGCCGAGACGCAACTGCTCAACGTGTCCTACGATCCCACCCGCGAGCTGTACCGGGACTACAACGCCGCCTTCGCCAAGCACTGGGCGCAACTGCATCCCGGCGAGCAGGTGGCGGTGGAGACCTCGCACGGCGGTTCCGGCAAGCAGGCGCGCGCGGTGATCGACGGGGTCGAGGCCGACGTGGTGACGCTGGCGCTGGCCTACGACGTCGATGCGATCGCCGCCAAGAGCAAGCTGATCGATGCGAACTGGGCCACGCGCCTGCCCGACAACAGCGCGCCGTACACCTCGACCATCGTGTTCCTGGTGCGCAAGGGCAATCCGAAAGGCATCAAGGACTGGCCCGACCTGCTGCGCAGCGGCGTGTCGGTGATCACGCCCAATCCCAAGACCTCCGGCGGCGCGCGCTGGAACTACCTGGCCGCCTGGGCCTACGCCGACCACATCTTCAAGGGCGATCGCGAACGCATCCTCAACTACATGCGCGCGCTGTTCCGCAACGTGCCGGTGCTGGACACCGGGGCGCGCGGCGCCACCACCACCTTCGTCCAGCGCGGCATCGGCGATGTGCTGCTGGCCTGGGAGAACGAGGCGTTCCTGGCGCAGCAGGAACTGGGCCAGGACAAGTTCGAGATCGTGGTGCCGAAGCTGTCGATCCTGGCCGAGCCGTCGGTGGCGCTGGTCGACAAGAACGTGGACAAGCACGGCACCCGCGCGGTGGCCGAGGAATATCTGAAATACCTGTACTCGCCGGAAGGGCAGAAGATCGCAGCCAGGCACTATTACCGGCCGCGCCATCCCGAGTACGCCGATCGCGCGGATCTGGCGCGGCTGCCGAAGGTGCGGCTGGTCACCATCGAGCAGGCGTTCGGGTCCTGGGCCAAGGCGCAGGCCACCCACTTCGACGACGGCGGCCTGTTCGACCAGATCCAGGCGAGCAAGTGACACGATGGCCGTGACCGCCGCCGCCGTTCCCCGCGCACCGCGCCAGCGCCGGGTGATGCCGGGCCTGGGGCTGAGCCTGGGCATCACCCTGACCTGGCTGGGGCTGGTGGTGCTGATCCCCTTGCTCGCGGTGCTGCTCAAGACCAGCGGGCTGGGCTGGGAGGGCGTGTGGCGGGTGTGGAGCGAGCCGCGGGTGCTGGCGGCGTTGCGATTGAGTTTCGGCACCGCGCTGGCTGCGGCCGCGTTCAATGCGGTGATGGGCACCTGGGTGGCCTGGGTGTTCGTGCGCTATCGCTTTCCCGGCAAGCGCCTGTTCGACGCGATGATCGACCTGCCGTTCGCGCTGCCCACCGCAGTGGCCGGCATCGCCCTGACCGCGCTGTACGGCAGCAACGGCTGGATCGGGCGCTGGCTGGAGCAGCCGGCGCAGGCGCTGGCGGCCAGCCTGCCGACGTTGGCCTGGTGGTGGCCGCGGCTGGCGCTGCTGCTGGTGCTGGCCGCCATCGGCCACGCGCTGTTGCGACGCAGCCAGTCGCTGCTGCCGGCGCCGCTGCGCGCGCTGCAGCGCCTGCTCGGCACGCTCGCCGTGCTCAGCCTGGCGGCGCTGGGCGTCGGTGGCCTGCTGTTCGGTTACGCCGGCCTGATGCAGGGCAGCGGCGCGGGCGGGGTCAAGGTCGCCTACACGCCGCTGGGCATTGTCGTGGCGCTGGTGTTCGTCGGGCTGCCATTCGTGGTGCGGATCGTGCAGCCGGTCTTGGCCGAGGCCGAGCGCGAGCTTGAGGAGGCGGCGGCCACGCTCGGTGCCGGGCGCTGGCAGACGGTGCGCCGGGTGCTGCTGCCGACCCTGTGGCCGGCGGTGCTGACCGGATTCACGCTGGCCTTCGCGCGCGGGGTCGGCGAATACGGCTCGGTGATCTTCATCGCCGGCAACCTGCCTAATGCCACCGAGATCGCGCCGTTGCTGATCACCATCCGCCTGGAGGAATTCGATTACGGCGGCGCCAGCGCGATCGCCGCGGCGATGCTGCTGTTGTCGCTGCTGTCGTTGCTGCTGGTCAACGCGGCGCAGGCCTGGTTCGCGCGGCGTGGCAGGGCGGTGACGTGATGGCGTCCGTGGTGTCCGCGCTGGCTGCGCGCGTCCCGGGGCAGGCCGCCACCACCGTCCCGATGCAACTGCCGGCCTCGGTGGTCGACGAGCCGCGCTGGGTGCAGCGGCTGCTGATCGGCGGTGCGCTGCTGTTCCTGCTGGCGTTCCTGCTGCTGCCCTTGTTGCTGGTGTTCGTCGAGGCCTTGCGCAGCGGCGCCGACGTGTTCTGGCGCGCGATCTCCGATCCGGACGCGCTGGCGGCGATTCGCCTGACCCTGCTGGTCGCGGCGATCGTGGTGCCGTTGAACCTGGTGTTCGGCGTGGCCGCGGCCTGGGCGGTCAGCAAGCATCGCTTCCCCGGCAAGCGCCTGCTGGTAAGCCTGATCGATCTGCCGTTCTCGGTGTCGCCGGTGGTCGCCGGGCTGCTGTTCATCCTGATCTTCGGCCGCAACGGCTGGGCCTGGCCGTTGATCGACGAGGGCGTGCGGCTGTCCCTGCCGCTGCTGGGCGAGGTGGTGCTGCGCCTGCCGCGCATCGTGTTCGCGCTGCCGGGCATCGTGCTGGCGACCACCTTCGTCACCTTTCCCTTTATCGCCCGCGAACTGATGCCGCTGATGGAGCAGCAGGGCGACGACGAGGAGCTGGCGGCGCTGAGCCTGGGCGCCAGCGGCTGGCAGACCTTCTTTCGGGTGACCTTGCCCAACATCCGCTGGGGCCTGCTGTACGGCGTGCTGCTGTGCAGTGCGCGGGCGATGGGCGAATTCGGTGCGGTGTCGGTGGTGTCCGGGCACATCCGCGGGCGCACCAACACGCTGCCGCTGCATGTGGAGATCCTCTACAACGAATACGCCTACAGCGCCGCCTTCGCCTGCGCCAGCCTGCTGGCGCTGACCGCGCTGCTGACGCTCGCCGTGAAGTCCTGGCTGCACTGGCGCCACGGCGCGGCGCTGGCCGCCACTCACCGACACTGAGGTTGCCATGAGCATCCGCGTACAGCACCTGGGCAAGCACTTCGGCGATTTCGCCGCGCTCGACGACGTCGGCCTGGACATCGGCCAAGGCGAATTGCTGGCGCTGCTGGGGCCGTCCGGCTCCGGCAAGACCACGCTGCTGCGGGTGATCGCCGGGCTGGAACACGCCGATCGCGGGCGCGTGCTGATCCACGGCGAGGACGCCACCGCGCTGTCGGTGCAGGCGCGCCGGGTCGGCTTCGTGTTCCAGCACTACGCCTTGTTCAAGCACATGAGCGTTTACGAGAACATCGCCTTCGGCCTGCGCGTGCGCCGCGAGGCGCGCTGGACCGAGGCGCGCATCCGCGCGCGGGTGCAGGAACTGCTGGCGCTGGTGCAGTTGCACGACCTGGAGCGGCGCTACCCGGCGCAGCTGTCCGGCGGCCAGCGTCAGCGCGTGGCGCTGGCGCGCGCGCTGGCGATCGAGCCACGCGTGCTGCTGCTCGACGAACCGTTCGGCGCGCTCGACGCGCAGGTCCGCCGCGACCTGCGCCGCTGGTTGCGCGAGCTGCACGAACGCACCGGGCTGACCACGGTGTTCGTCACCCACGACCAGGAAGAGGCGCTGGAACTGGCCGACCGCGTGGCGATCCTCAACCGCGGGCGGATCGAGCAGGTCGGCAGCCCTGCGCAGGTCTACGAGCAGCCGGCCTCGCCGTTCGTGTACGCCTTCGTCGGCGCGGTGAACCGGCTGCCGGCACGCCTGCATGACGGTGCCGTGCAGGTCGGCGGCCTGGCCTTGCCGGCACCCTCGACGCCGCTGTCCAGCGGTCCGGTCGAGCTGTATGTGCGGCCGGAGGATCTGGCGCCGGGCAGCGAAGGCTGGGCGGCGACGGTGCTGTCCATCCAGCGCAGCGGCCCGCGCCTGCGCCTGCGCGCGCAACTGGCGCACGGCCGCGACGAGGTGGAGGTGGAACTGCTGGCGGGCGAGGGGACGCACGACTACGCGCCGGGCCAGCCACTGCATCTGCGCGCGCGCCGGTTCGGGGTGTTCGCCGCACCTGCCTGAGGCCCGATCGGGGCAGGCCACGTCCCCTTTGCCACGCATGACCGGGCCGGTCGCTGCGGCGTGGCGGCGTTGTGCGGGCCGGGACCGTGGCTGGCCAGGGCCCGACAATCAGGGCGCGATCGGCATGTCCGCGCTTGGCGCACATCCACGGACGCGGGACACGCCAGGACCTGGAAGGAACGAAAGTTGTTGCGCTGCAAGGTAAAAGCAGTTAAAAAATCGTGAAGGCGCGCCGCGCCCCACGCTGCAACCACCCTCGTCAACCGCAGGAGAATGACCGGTGAACAAGACCACTCTCGCCCTGGCCGTCGCACTGGCCGCTTCGCCGCTCACCGTCCTGGCCCAGGACGAGCCCACCTCGCCGGTCACCGGCTCCTATGGCGTGGTCAGCGACTACGTGTTCCGCGGCGTCTCCCAGACCGACAAGGGCCCGGCGTTCCAGGCCGGCCTCACCTACACCTCGCCGTTCGGCCTGTACGTGGGCACCTGGGGCTCCAACGTCGATTTCGGCGCGGGCGATCCGGATTGGGAAGTGGACGGCTTCGTCGGCTACAACGTCGATTTCTCGCCGGACTGGAACTTCGACGTGATGGTCAACCGCTACGGTTATCCGGGCGCCGGCAAGTCGAACTACAACGAACTGATCACCAAGACCAAGTTCCTCAAGACCTACACCCTGACCGTGGCCTACACCGACAACGTGTACAACCTGGACCGGGACAGCTTCTACTACGCGCTGGACGGGAACTGGTCGCTGCCGCAGGGCTTCAGCGTCGGCGCGCACGTCGGCCGTACCACCTACGAAAGCGCGTTGACCGCGTACCAGGACTACACCGACTACAACGTCAGCGTGGGCAAGATGGTCGGCCCGCTGGCGCTGAGCGTGGGCTACTACGACACCGACAACAAGGGCGCGGCGAACTTCACCGAGCGCCTGGCCGGTCACCGCGTGGTGGTCTCGGGCACGATCGCGTTCTGATCGCATCGTCTCGTGAAACGACGAAGGGCGCCGCGAGGCGCCCTTCGTGTTTTTCGGCATCGCCGCGTTGCCGCGGCGCGCGCATCACCAGCTCAGCACGACCTTGCCGGCCTTGCCTTCTTCCATCAGGTCGAAGCCCTTCTGGAATTCGTCGATGGTCAACTGGTGGGTCAGTACCTTGCCCAGCGGGAAGCCGGACAGCACCAACTGGGTCATCTTGTACCAGGTCTCGTACATCTTGCGGCCGTAGATGCCCTGCACGGTCAGGCCCTTGAAGATGATCTTGTCCCAGTCGGCGCCGGCGCCGCGCGGCATGATGCCGAGCATGGCGATCTTGCCGCCGTGGTACATGCAGTCGAGCATGTCGTTGAAGGCGCGCGGGTTGCCGCTCATCTCCAGGCCGACGTCGAAACCTTCCATGTGCAGGTCGGCCATGACGTCCTTGAGCGAGGTGTTGGCGACGTTGACCACGCGCGTGGCGCCCATGTCCGCGGCCAGCTTCAGGCGGAAATCGTTGACGTCGGTGACCACCACGTTGCGCGCGCCGATGTGCTTGCAGATGCCGGCGGCGATGATGCCGATCGGGCCGGCGCCGGTGATCAGCACGTCCTCGCCGATCACGTCGAATTCCAGCGCGCAGTGTGCGGCGTTGCCGTAGGGGTCGAAGAACGCGGCCAGCTCGGAGGGGATCTGGTCGGGGATCGGCCACAGGTTCGAGGCCGGCATCACCATGTACTCGGCGAAGGCGCCGTTGATGTTGACGCCGATGCCCACCGTGTTCGGGCACAGGTGCGGGCGCCCGCCGCGGCAGTTGCGGCAGTGGCCGCAGACGATGTGGCCTTCGGCCGACACGCGCTGGCCGACCTCGTAGCCGGTGACCGCCGAGCCGAGCTGGGCGATGCGGCCGACGAATTCGTGGCCGATGGTCAGGCCGGGCTTGATGGTGCGCTGGCTCCACTCGTCCCACAGGTAGATGTGCAGGTCGGTGCCGCAGATCGCGGTCTTTTCCAGCTTGATCAGCACGTCGTTGGGGCCGGGGACCGGCACCGGCACCTGTTCCAGCCAGATGCCTTTGGCGGCGTCGCGCTTGACCAGCGCCTTCATTGTTTGCGCCATGTCGGTGCAGATTCGATGGGAAGAGGGCGCGCAGTATAAGCGCCCGGCCGGCGTGCCCATGTTGCGGCGCGGTCAGGACGTGATAGGTCCCAGGGTGCCATTGGTCACGGTCCGGGCGCTTGGCGACAGCCGTTACACTCTAACGTCTGTCATCAAGGAAACCGCTCGATGCGTTCGAATTCGTTGGCTATCGCCATCGCCGCCGTCGCCGCCCTGTCCGGCGCCTCCGTCGCCCATGCCGGCGAGGGCATGTGGGTCCCGCAGCAATTGCCGGACATCGCCGGACCGCTGCAGCAGGCCGGCCTGAAGCTGTCGCCGCAGCAACTGTCCGATCTCACCGGCGACCCGATGGGCGCGGTGGTCTCGCTGGGCGGCTGCACCGCCAGCTTCGTCTCGCCGCAGGGCCTGGTGGTAACCAACCACCACTGCGCCTATGGCGCGATCCAGCTCAACTCGACCGCGCAGAAGAACCTGATCCGCGACGGCTTCAGCGCCGCCAGCCAGGGCGCTGAACTCAGTGCTGGTCCGAACGCGCGCATCTATGTGCTCGACCGCATCACCGACGTCACCGCGCAGGCCAAGGCGGCGATGGCCGCCGCCGGCAACGACGCGCTCAAGCGCACGCAGGCGCTGGAGGATTTCGACAAGGCGCAGGTCGCCGCCTGCGAAGCCGACGCCGGCTACCGCTGCGAGCTGTACAGCTTCTCCGGCGGCAACACCTATCGTCTGTTCCGCACCCTGGAAATCCGCGACGTGCGCCTGGCCTACGCGCCACCGTCGGGCATCGGCAAGTTCGGCGGCGACGTCGACAACTGGATGTGGCCGCGCCACACCGGCGACTTCTCGTTCTACCGCGCCTACGTCGGCAAGGACGGCAAGCCGGCCGCCTACGCCAAGGACAACGTGCCGTACCAGCCCAAGCACTTCCTGAAGTTCGCCGACCAGCCGCTGGGCGCCGGCGATTTCGTCATGGTGGCCGGCTATCCGGGCCGCACCAACCGCTATGCGCTGGCCTCCGAGTTCGACGCCACCGCCAACTGGGGGTATCCCACCGCCGCGCGCCAGTACCGCGACCTGATCGCCCTGGTCGAGCAGGCCGGCAAGCAGAACCCGGACATCCAGGTGAAGTACGCCGCGACCATGGCCAGCTGGAACAACGTGGCCAAGAACTACGAAGGCCAGCTGGAAGGCTTCAAGCGCATCGACGCGGCGGCCAAGAAGCACGCCGAGGAAGACGCGGTGCTGGCCTGGCTCAAGCGCCAGGGCGGCGAGGGCAAGGCCGCGCTGCAGGCCCACGCGCAACTGCTGGCGCTGGGCGAGCAGGCCAAGGCCACCCGTGACCGCGACTTGGTGCTGCGGCAGATGCAGCGGACCGGGGCGCTCGGCAGTGCGGTCATGCTGTACCGCCTGTCGATCGAACGCGCCAAGCCGGATGCCGCGCGCGAGCCCGGCTACCAGGAGCGCGACCTGCCCGAGATCGAGGGCGCGATGAAGCAGATGGAGCGCCGCTACGTCGCCTCCATGGACAGCCAGTTGCAGCGCTACTGGTTCGACCAGTACCTGAAGCTGCCGAAGGCGCAGCGCCTGCCGGCGCTGGACCAGTGGCTGGCCGGTGCCGATGCGCAGGCCGCCGCCACGCGCCTGGCCGGCACCCAGCTGGGCAACACCGACGCGCGCCTGAAGTGGCTGCACGCCGATCGCGCCGCGTTCGAAGCCAGCGACGACCCGGCGCTGCGCTATGCGGTGGCGCTGATGCCGACCCTGCTGCAGATCGAGCAGGACCAGAAGCGTCGCGAGGGCGAGGAGCTGCTGGCGCGGCCGCGCTACCTGCAGGCCGTGGCCGACTACAAGAAGAGCCAGGGCGAGTTCGTGTATCCCGACGCCAACTCCTCGCTGCGCATCACCTTCGGCAACGTCAAGGGCTATTCGCCCAAGGACGGCGTGGAATACACCCCGTTCACCACGCTGGAAGGCGTGGTCGCCAAGGACACCGGCGTGGAACCGTTCGATTCGCCCAAGGCGCTGCTGGAGGCGGCCAAGGCCAAGCGCTACGGCGGGCTGGAGGACAAGCGGCTGGGTACGGTGCCGGTCAACTTCCTGTCCGACCTGGACATCACCGGCGGCAACTCCGGCTCGCCGGTGATGGACGCGCACGGCAAGCTGGTCGGCCTGGCCTTCGACGGCAACTGGGAGTCGGTGAGTTCGAACTGGGTGTTCGACCCTGCGATGACCCGCATGATCGCCGTCGACACGCGCTACCTGCACTGGATCATGCAGGAAGTGATGCCGGCGCCGCGGCTGCTGAAGGAGTTGAACCTGGCCAAGTGAGCCAGGCTCGGGCGGGCGGCGGCCATGGCCGCCGTCCGCCTGTCCGCCGCGGCCAACGCCACGGCGGCGCACGGGGATGCAGCGCAGGGTTTCCGGCGACGGAGCGGGTATCATGCCGCTCCGTTTTCGTTTGCGAGACGGGCCTTCCCCCCAAGGAATCCAGCGCATGCGCATTCTGCTCGCCCGCCATGGCGAAACCCCGTGGAACGCCGAAGGCCGCTACCAGGGCCAGATCGACATCCCGCTGTCGCCGGTCGGCGACGCCCAGGCGCAGGCGCTGGGCGCGCGCCTGCGCGAGGTCCCGCTGACCCGCGCCGTGGCCTCGCCCCTGGCGCGTGCGCAACGCACTGCGCGCTTCGCGCTGGGGCCCGAGCGCGAGGCGCTGCTGCAGACCGATCCGGACTTGCAGGAAATCGCCCATGGCGAGTGGGAGGGCCTGCTGGCCAGCGAGATCCACGAGAAGGATCCGGCACGCCTGCGCGCCTGGCGCGAGGAGCCGGACACGGTGCTGATGCCGGGCGGCGAGTCGCTGCGGCAGGTGCTGGAGCGTTCCTGGCGTGGCCTGACTCGCGCCGCCGAGGGCCTGGGCGAGCACGACACGCTGCTGGTGGTCGCCCACGATGCGGTCAACCGCGTAATTCTGTGCCGGGTGCTCGGCCTGCCGATCGCGCGGCTGTGGAGTTTCCGCCAGGCGCCGACCACGCTGAACCTGCTGGAAGGGCCGGACGTGGAGCATCTGGACGTGGTGCGCTTGAACGATTGCGCGCATCACACACCGTTTTTCGGTGAGGCCAAGCATCGGGCGCTGTAGGACGGACATGATGCGCGTATAGCGTGCGTCGTCTCGTCGACGGGTTGATCCGGCCCACTTCCGATGCGGTTCGCTTGGCCGTTGCCGTTGCCGTTGCCGTTGCGGTGCTTTTGCTGTCGCTTTTGCTTGCTTTCCGGGATCCCGTGAGCCGCGGCACTTGGCCTGGGCGAAAACCCCGAAGGGGCGGCGCGCAGGAAGCGCGCCGTTTTTCGCCGGCACATGGATGTGCCGTCGAAAAATGCCCAGGCCAAGTGCGAACCCGGAGCGCGCAGCGCGGAGGGCGCGGCGCCCGGGTGTGCGTGACCAGCCATTCGGCTGTGATAAAGCGCTTCTTTTGGTTACTTTTCTTTGCACAAGCAAAGAAGTGCTTCTCAGCAGCCGGAGGCTGATCAAAGTGACTCGCGCGTCAGCGCGAAAGCTGTCGCTTCCAAAGCTGTTGCTTCTGACGAAGGCGAGCGAACGCGCTTGCCTGAAAGGCTAGAAATACACAAATGAACACCCTCCCCGAATGGCTCGCCTACATCGAGCGCCAGCATCCCCAGGACATCGCCATGGGCCTGGAGCGGGTGCGCGCCGTGGCCGCGCGCATGCGCCTGACCAAGCCGGCCAAGCACGTCATCACCGTCGGCGGTACCAACGGCAAAGGCTCGACCGTCGCCTTCATCGAAGCGATTGCGCGTGCCGCCGGCTGGCGCGTGGGCAGCTACACCTCGCCGCACCTGCTGCGCTACAACGAACGCGTGCGCCTCGACGGCGAAGAGGCCAGCGAAGCCGACCTGGTGAGCGCCTTTGCGGCAGTGGAGGCCGCGCGCGGCGACACCGCGCTGACCTATTTCGAATACGGCACGCTGGCGGCGCTGTGGCTGTTCCAGCAGGCCACGTTGGACCTGGCCGTGCTGGAAGTCGGGCTCGGCGGCCGCCTGGACGCGGTGAACCTGGTCGACGCCGACGTCGCGGTGATCACCACCGTGGACATCGACCACACCGATTGGCTTGGCAACGACCGCGAGGCGATTGGCGCGGAAAAGGCCGGCATCGCGCGGCCGTGGAAGCCGCTGGTGCTGGGCGAGATCGATCCGCCGTCCAGCGTGCTGCGCCGCGCCTACGCGATCGGTGCCAATGCGTTGCGCGCCGGCAGCGACTTCTTCCACGAGCCGATCGACGCCGAACGCTGGCGCTGGCGCGACGTCGGCACCGAACTGCAGCTGCCGTTGCCGCAGCTGCGCGCGCCGGTGCAGCGCGCCAATGCCGCCACCGCCATCGCCGCCCTGCGCGCGCTGCGCCGGTCGCTGCCGCGCAGCGCCTACGCCGAGGGCATCGCCGCCGCGCGCCTGCGCGGGCGCCTGCAACCGTGCGTGCGCGACGGCGTGGAGGTGCTGGTCGACGTCGGCCACAACCCGCAGGCCGCCCGCGAGCTGGCCGCCGCGCTGCAGGCGCAGCCGGTCGCCGGCCGCACTTGCGCGGTGTTCGCGGCGCTGGCCGACAAGGACGCCGCCGGCGTGGTGGAGGCGCTGGCCGCGCAGGTCGATGCCTGGCACCTGGCGGGGTTGGGCGGCAACCGCGGCCAGAGCGCTGCGCAGCTGCGCGCGCGGCTGGCGAGCACGGCTGCCGCCGAGGCGGGCGTCGCCGAGAGCGTGGCGCAGGCGCTGCAGGCGACGCTGGCGCAGGCACGACCGGGCGACCGGGTGCTGGTGTTCGGTTCGTTCCACACCGCCGCCGAGGCCTTGCACTGGCTGCATTCAGCCGGCTGATCCCGCCCCCGGGCGGGCCGACCTTATAATCGCGACGGCACTCCGCCACGCCGCCCCCTCACCCTTTCCGTGGATACCGTCCTGAAACAGCGATTGATTGGCGCCCTCGTCCTGGTAGCGCTCGCCGTGATCTTCCTGCCGATGCTGGTGAAGGGGCCTGCGCCCGACAGCGGCGTGGCCAATGTGCCGCTGAAGGCGCCCGAGGCGCCGGCCGACGGCCAGTTCGAGACCCGCGAACTGCCGCTGGTGACCCCGGGCGATGCGCCCAGCGGCGGGGCGGTGGGCATGGCCAAGACGCCGGGCGCCACGCCCGCGCCGGCGCCGGTCCAGAACAATCCCGATGCCGCCGACCTGGCCGATCCGGCCGCCGGCAGCGCCGCGCAGCCGCTGCCGCCGAGCGTGGCCGCCGGCAACTACGCGGTGAATTTCGGCGCCTATGCCACCGCCGCCGATGCCGATGCGGTGATCGCGCGGCTCAAGCAGGCGCAGCTGCCGGGCTTCCGCGAGCAGGCCACGATCGGCGGGCGCCAGGCCTGGCGGGTGCGGATCGGGCCGTATGCCGATCGCGCCCAGGCCGAATCGGTGCGCCTGCAGGCGGTCAAGGTCCGCAACGACGTCAATGCCCAGGTGGTGACCCTGGATGCGGCGCCGAGCAACGCGACCTCGACCAGCGCCGCGCCGGCTGCCGCCAGCCATGTCGCCGCCGCCGCGCCCGCCGCCCCGGCCAAGACCGAGGCGCTGCCGCCGGAGCCGGCCAAGCCGGTCGCCACCAGCAAGCCGGCGACGCCGCCGGCGCCCAAGCCGGAACCGGCCAAGCCGGCCACGCCCAAGCCTGAACCCACCAAGCCGGCGGCCCCTGCGGCCACCACGGCAGTGGCCAAGCCGGCGCCGAGCGTGCCGGCCGCGCCTGCGGCGTCCGGCACCGGCTTCGCCGTGCAGTTGGGCGCCTTCGGCAAGGCCGAGGACGCCAATGCCCTGCGCGACAAGGTGCGCGCGGCCGGCTTCAGCGCCTTCGTCGAACAGGTACGCACCGACAAGGGCGCGCTGAACCGGGTGCGGGTGGGGCCGGTCGCCAACCGTGCCGACGCCGAGCAGTTGCGCGCCCAGGTGGCGGCCAAGGTCGGCATCAGCGGTATGGTACGTCCACATCCTTGATCGGGCCGCGGCCCATGGAGTAGCACGATGGTCCAGGGAAGGCAGGCGCGACGCGCGATCGGCGCGATGCAGCGGCTTGGCCGCGGGAGGCGCGCATGATCGACATGGTGCTGTTGACGGTGATCCTGGTCTCGGCCCTGCTCGGGGCCCTGCGCGGGTTCGTCGGCATCGTGGTCGGCACGCTGTCCTGGTTCCTGGCCGGCTGGGCCACGTTCCAGTTCGGCGGCAATACCGGGCGCTGGCTCGCCGATGGGGCGCGGCCGAGCATGAGCTACTACCTGGGCGGCTACGCGCTGACCTTCGTGACGGTGATGGCGGTGGTCGCCATCGTCGGCATGGTGATCCGCACCGCGGTGCGCTCGACCGCGCTGTCGGGCACCGACCGCGCGCTCGGCTTCGGCCTGGGCACGGTGCGCGGCGGTTTCTTCGCCGCGGTGCTGGCCTTCCTGATGAGCTTCACGCCGCTGACCCGCGAGCCGGACTGGCAGCATTCGATGGTGCTGCCGGTGCTCAGCCCGGGGGTGGGTTGGATGCGCGCGCAGATGCCGGACTGGCGCATGCCGCAGATGCCGCAGTTGAACCTGTCGCAGATGCCGCAACTGAACGTGTCGCAGATGGATTTGGGCAACTTGCCCGCGGCAGGCGATAATGCCGCGCTGGGCAACGCCCTGCAGGCCAGCGGGCTGCAGGAGATGATGTCCAAGGCCCTGGGACGTCCCGGGGTACGGTCCGCGCAGCCCGGGAGCGATCCGTCGCACCTGATGCCCGCGAACATCGATCCGGCGCAGGCGCGTCCGGCGCAATTCGACCCGGCACGGGTCGAACCCAACGGCCAGGCACGGCCACCTTCCCAATAGCGGCGTTCCCGCCGCGGAGAGCGTTGACATGTGTGGCATCGTCGGAATCGTCGGCAACCAGAACGTGGCCGGGCAACTCTATGACGGCCTGGCCGTGCTGCAGCACCGCGGCCAGGACGCGGCGGGCATCGCCACCGCCGACGGCACCCGCCTGCGCGTGCAGAAGGCCAACGGCCTGGTCCGCGACGTCTTCGACGAGAAGCGCATGGCGGTGCTGGAAGGGCGCGTCGGCATCGCCCATTGCCGCTATCCGACCGCCGGATCCGAAGGTATGGACGAGGCGCAACCGTTCTACGTGAATTCGCCGTACGGCATCGCGCTGGCCCACAACGGCAATCTGGTCAACACCGAGGCCTTGCGCCAGCAGGTGTTCGAGGCCGACCGCCGCAACATCAACACCGATTCGGACAGCGAAGTGCTGCTGAACGTGTTCGCCTACGAGCTGGACGCGCAGCGCATGCTGACCCCGGAAGCGGCGATCCGCGCGGTGGCCGGCGTGCACCGCCGCTGCAAGGGCGGCTACGCCGTGGTCAGCGTGGTGCTGGGGCTGGGCCTGGTCGCGTTCCGCGATCCGCACGGCATCCGCCCGCTGGTGCTGGGCAAGCGCGAGGGCGTGGAGGGCGACGAGTACATCGTCGCCTCCGAATCCTCGGCGCTGGACATCCTCGGCTTCACCCGCGTGCGCGACGTGCGTCCGGGCGAAGCACTGGTCATCACCGGCCGCGGCGAGCTGTTCTCCGAGGTCTGCGCCTCGCCCACCGACCACACCCCGTGCATCTTCGAGTACGTGTACTTCGCGCGCCCGGACTCGATGATCGACAACGTCTCGGTGCACAAGGCGCGCATGCGCATGGGCATGAAGCTGGGCGAGAAGATCCTGCGCCTGCGCCCGGACCACGACATCGACACCATCATCCCGATCCCGGACACCTCGCGCGACGCTGCGCTGGAGATCTCCAACGTGCTCGGGGTGAAGTACCGCGAGGGCTTCGTCAAGAACCGCTACATCGGCCGCACTTTCATCATGCCGGGGCAGGGCGAGCGGGTGAAGTCGGTGCGCCGCAAGCTCAATCCGATCCACCTGGAATTCCGCAACCGCGTGGTGCTGCTGGTCGACGATTCGATCGTGCGTGGCACCACCAGCCGGCAGATCGTGCAGATGGCGCGCGACGCCGGCGCGCGCAAGGTGTACCTGGCCAGCGCCGCACCGCCGGTGCGCTATCCCAACATCTACGGCATCGACATGCCGGCCGCCGACGAACTGGTCGCGCACGGCCGCAGCGAGCAGGAGATCCAGGAATTCCTCGGCTGCGACTGGCTGATCTACCAGGATCTGGAAGACCTGGAGACCGCGGTGCGCGAGGGCAACCCGGAACTGAAGGCGTTCGACTCCTCGTGCTTCAACGGCCAGTACACCACCGGCATCGAACCCGGCTATTTCGAGCGGATCATGCAGTTGCGCTCGGACGAGGCCAAGCGCAAGCGCCGTGCCTGAGCCCCGCGGCGCCAGTGCCCGGGCGCAGCGCATGCCTGCATGGGCGGGCCGGCCGCCGCTGGTGGCGCCGTGAACGGCGACTTGTACCAGGCCGCGCGTGCCTGCCTGGACGCGGCCGACCCCGACGAGAAAGTCGCGCTGACCCAGCGCCATGCCGCGGCCTGGCGCGATGGCGCGCTGGCGGTGCCGGCCGCCGCGCCGGCGCCTGAGCCGACCCGCATGCCGGGGCGGCCGCCACGGCCGCTGCTGGTGCACCCGCGCGAGCTGCCGCGGCGCGGCCTCGGTAGCACCGAGGGTCGCGCTGCCTTCATCCACGCCATCGCCCACATCGAACTCAACGCCATCGACCTGGCCTGGGACGCGGTCTACCGCTTCCGTGGCCTGCCGCCGGCGTTCTATGCCGACTGGGTGGCGGTGGCGGACGACGAATCGCGCCATTTCGTGCTGCTGCGCGACCGCCTGCGCGCGCTGGGCCACGCCTACGGCGATTTCGCCGCGCACAACGGCCTGTGGGAGATGTGCGAGAAGACCGCCCACGACGGCCTGGCGCGGATGGCGCTGGTGCCGCGGGTATTGGAAGCGCGCGGCCTGGACGTGACCCCGGGCATGATCGCCAAGCTGCGCGCGCTCGGCGACGACGCCACCGCCGACATCCTGGAGATCATCCTGCGCGAGGAAGTGGCGCACGTGGCCGCCGGCTCGCGCTGGTACCGCTGGTACTGCACGCAGGCCGGGATCGAGCCGCGCGCCCGCTTCGCCGCCCTGCTGCGCGAGTACGCCGGTGGCTATCTGCACGGCCCGTTCAACCTGCAGGCGCGCCTGCTGGCCGGCTTCGACGAGGACGAATTGCTGGCCCTGCAGCAGCAGGCCGGCTGAGGCGGCGTTGCCCTATGGGGCAGCACGCGTGTTGCGGAAACGCGCTGGCGAGGGCGGCATGACCGTCGGGACGCCTGCTTTCTGTGACGCCTATCTCCGAGCTGCGACCCCGCTGCATTTGGTGCTTGCGCTGAACGGTGGCTGAGCGGCTAATCGAACTCCCCCGCGCGGCCTCCCCCGATCTGGCCGCGCGCGGGGCGACGTTCGTCCCTACTCACCACCCCAGGAGTCCGACATGAAGTCGATGTGCAGCCTGACCGCGATGCTTGCCCTGTGTGTCGCCGGTTCCGCCTCCGCGGCGGGAAAGCCCCTGTTCCAGAGCAGCCAGTACGTCTCCAAGTCCATCGCCGGCGAGCCCGCGTTGAGCCGCCTGCTGGCCAATCCCGCCACCGGCGCGGTGCAGCGGGTCGGCGTGGACGCCGCCGCCGTCACCGCCGGGCAGCAGCAACTTGAGTTGGACCTGCTGGGCCAGCGCATCACCGCCACGCAGCTGAAGACCGAGCAGTTGGAAGGCGGCAACAGCATCTGGTACGGCAACCTCGGCAATGCCGCGGTGGCGCGGACCCGTGCGCCCTCCGGCCTGGACCCGCTGAACTCGGCGATCCTGGTGCGCAGCGGCGACACCATCACCGGCAGCATCCGCAGCAATGGCACGCTGTTCCACCTGCGGCCGATCGCCGGCGGCGGCCATGTGCTGGTGGAGGTCGACGAACGGCGCATGCCGGCCGAGCATCCGGCCGACTACGCCCTGCTGCCGACGGTGCAGATGCCGCAGTCGGTGATCGACGAGCGGATGACCGCCGCCGGCGCCTCGTCCGGTTCGCCTGCGACCATCCGCGTGCTGGTGGTGGCGACCAACAAGGCGGTGACCAGCTACGGCGGCAACATGCAGTCGCTGGTGCAACTGGCGGTGGCCGAGTCCAACCAGGGCTACAGCAACAGCAACGTCGGCATCACCATGCAGCTGGCCGGCTACGAGACCACCAACTACACCGAGTCCGGCGACTTCAACACCGACCTGACCCGCTTCCGCGGCACCAGCGACGGCTACATGGACAGCATCCATACCTCGCGCAACAGCACCGCCGCCGACGTCGGCGTGCTGATCATCGACAATTCCAGCTACTGCGGCCTGGCCTCGGGCATCGGCTCCACCGCCGCCACCGCGTTCGCGGCGGTGTACTGGGATTGCGCCACCGGCTACTACAGCTTCGCCCACGAGATCGGGCACCTGCAGAGCGCGCGCCACGATGTGGCCACCGACTCCAGCACCTCGCCCTACGCCTACGGCCACGGCTATCGCTATGGCAACAGCTGGCGCACGATCATGGCCTACAACTGCAGCAGCAGCTGCCCGCGGCTGAACTACTGGTCCAACCCGAACGTGTCCTACAACGGCGTGCCGATGGGCAATGCCAGCAGCGCCGACAACCAGCGCGTGCTGGTCAACACCAAGGCGACGGTGGCCGGGTTCCGTTGAGCCGGCGCGCACGTGGTGCAGGCTGCATGCCTGCGCCACGTGCGGCGAAGACGGCCGGAGCGGGCGCGGCGGCGTCCGCTTCGGCTATGCTGGGAAGCGGCGCCGGCGCGGCCGGTGCCGACCGACTTCCTGGGAGCGACGATGTTCAAGCGCATGCGACTGCCGGCCGCGCTGCTGCTGGCGATGCTCAGCGCGGGCTGCGGCCCCGCCCCGGATCGGCAGACCGAGACTCCGTCGCCGACCGCCAAGACCGACGCGCCGCGGGCGACCCCGCCGGCCGACACCTTCGACGAAAACCGTGCGATGGACCTGCTGCAGGCGCGCCTGACCGCCGATCGCGCCTATCCCGACCTGCCGTGCCTGGGCTACGCCATCGAGAACGACGAGGACGAGGCCGCCTCCGCGACCGCGTCTGCAGCGGCCGCTTCCAAGCCCGTCGCGCCGGCGGCGATCGAGATCGCGGTGCGTGAGAAACACGGCGACGGCTGCCCCGGCGACCCGCAGACCGAACCGGTTCGCGACCGCTTCCGCGTCGAGCGCTCCGGCGCGATCCGCTGGTACGACGTGGTCGATGGCGACTTCGTCGATTACGCGCAATGGCGGCAGCAGCAAGCCAGCGGCGGCTAGCGCTGAGCGACGTGGCTTCGCGCCGTGGCCGACGCGTGGTTGCCGCGGGACGCGGCAAGGAAATGCGGATGGATGGAGGCGACGCGCACGCGGACGAGGCGACGTCGCGCGTCACTGCCACGCCGGTTGCGGCGTTCCATGAGGCAGGCCGTGGCCATCTGCTGCGTTCAAGTGCTGGACTCGGCGGCCCCGTGGAATTCCGGATCGAAGCGTAGTTGGGTGTCGTCCTGCGGTCGCGCGTTCGCCGCAGGAGAGTGCTGCGCCGCGCGACGGCGCCGGAAGCGTGCGCTAGAGCTGTTGCAGTTGGCAGCCCTGCGCGTCCACGCGCAGCACCGAGCCCTGCTCGTACCAGTCGCCGAGCACGATGCGGGTGCAGGCGCGGCCGTCCACGTCCAGCGCATGTACTGCCGGCCGATGGGTGTGGCCATGGATCATCCGCGCCACGCCGTAGCGGGCCAAGGTGGCGGCGACTTCGGCCGGCGCCACGTCGGTGACGGTCTCGAACTGCGCGCGGTCGCCCTGTTTCAGGTCGGCCTGGCGCGCCTGGCTGGCGGCGCGCGCCTGTTGCGCGTAGGCGATGCGCGCGGCCAGCGGCTGCGCCAGGAACTGCTGCTGGAAGGCCGGGTCGCGGGTCTGCGCGCGGAATGCCTGGTAGGCGGTGTCGTCGGTGCACAGCAGGTCGCCGTGCAGCAGCAGGGTCGGCTCGTCGTACAGGTCGATCACGCAGGGGTCGGGCAGCAGGCGCAGGCCGGCGCGCTGCGCATAGTCGACGCCGAGCAGGAAGTCGCGGTTGCCGTGCATGAAGAACACCGGCACCCCGGCCTCGTGCAGCGCGTGCAACTCCAACGCCACCGCATCGGCCGCTTCGGACGGCGTGTCGTCGCCGATCCAGGCCTCGAACAGGTCGCCGAGGATGTACAGCACCTCGGCCTGGCGCGCCTCCCCGCGCAGGAAATCCAGAAACAGCGCGGTGATCGCCGGCCGTGCCGGATCCAGATGCAGGTCGGAGATGAACAGCGTGGTCATGGGAGCATTGTAAGGCCGGGACCCGGGACCCGGGGCCCGGAACAGCGGCGCCATGACGCCGCCGGGCGCGCGCGGGTTGATGCCGTTCGCTACCGCGCTTACTGCGAGGCCGCGCTGTCCTGCTTTTCCGGGTCCCGGGCCCCGGGTCCCGGGTCCCGACTTTTCCTCACCCCACGAACCACAACGACACGCCCGCCAGCAGCGCGCCGATGCCAGTGGCCGCGAGCACGTCGCTGGGGTAGTGCAGGCCCAGCACCACCCGCGACAGCGCCACGCAGGCGATGAAGGGCACCAGCAGCGGCGCCAGCCAGGGGTAGTAGGCGAGGGCGACGATGCCGAAGGACACCGCGTGCAGGGTATGGCCGGAGGGGAAGCTGAACTCGTCCAGCGGCGCCACCCAGGCGCGGATGCGCAGGTCGGCGGCGTACGGGCGCGGGCGGCGGGTCCAGCGCTTCAGGCCCTTGTACAGGCTCAGCGCGACCACGCCGGTGGCGGCCATGTGCGCGGAGGCGAACACGCCGTCCATGCCGTCGCACAGCACCAGCAGGGTCATCAGCGCATACCAGAACACGCCGTCGCCGAGCCGGCTGATCGCCGAGAAGAAGCGCCGCACCGAGCGCCGCCGGCACCAATGATTGGCGCGCCGGCACCAGCGGGTCTCGTGCCCGCGCAGGATCTCAAGCCGCGTCGACATGCGTCCTCCGGGTCTGTGCCAGTTGGTCGAGCAGCGCATCGAAATCGGCCACCACCCGCTCCGGGCGCAGTTGCTGCATCGACGCGCAGGCGGCCTCGCCCAGGCGCCGGCGCAGCGCGTCGTCGCTGCCCAGGCGCAAGGCGGCGGCGATGAAGGCGTCGTCGTCGGCCACCGCCGCACCGTTGAGGCCGTCGCGCAGGTATTCGCGTGCCGCGCCGTAGTCGAAGGCGACCGTGGCCACGCCGCTGGCCATCGCCTCCAGGGTCACGTTGCCGAAGGTCTCGCTGCGGCTGGGGAACAGGAACAGGTCGCCGCTGGCGAAATGCCGCGCCAGCGCGTCGCCGCGCTGGATGCCGCAGAAAATGAAGTCCGGGTTCTCCTGCGCCAGGCGCTCGCGCAGCGGGCCGTCGCCGACCCAGACGAAGCGCGCGCGCGGGCGCAGCTGCTGCAACTGGCGGAACGCACGCACCGCCAGCGGCAGGTTCTTCTCCGAGGCGATGCGGCCCACGTACAGCACCGCGCAATCGTCGTCGTGCAGGCCCCACTGCGCGCGCAACTGCGCATCGCGGCGCTGCGGCTCGAACTGCTTGCTGTCCACCGCCCGCGCCAGCAGGCGTACCCGCTCGAAGCCCTGGGTGGCAAGGAAGTTGCGCAACTCGCGGGTCGGCACCAGGGTCGCCTGGGCCTGGTTGTGGAAGCGCCGCATCCAGCGCAGCGCGGTCGACTGCAGCCAGGCCGCGCCGTACTGCGGCAGGTATTCGTCGAAACGGGTGTGGAAGCCGGTGGCGATCGGAATGCCCAGGCGCCGCGCGCTGCGTAGCGCCGACCAACCCAGCGGGCCCTCGGTGGCGATGTACACCGCATCCGGCGGCGCCGCCTGCCACAGTCGGGTCAGGCGGCGTGGTGCCGGCAGGCCGAACTTCAGTCCGGGGTAGCGCGGCAGCGCCGCGCCGCGCACCAGCCGCAGGTCCGCCGGGTCGGCGTCGCCGGCCTGGCGCGGGCGCACCACGTCGACGGTATGGCCGCGTGCGCGCAGCCCCAGTTCCAGCCCCTGCACGGTCAGCGCGACGCCGTTGACCTCAGGGGGATACGTCTCGGTGACGATCGCGTAGCGCATGCGGGGGCTCCGGTTTGACAAAGCCTCGCGCACCGCAGTGAAGCGAACATGTCCAGCGCATGTAGGAACGATGACGCCAAAAGCCGGGATTCGGGATTCGGGATTTTCGCGAGTTCGTCGCCGTGCCGCTTTTCTGTGGGGGGCTTCAGTCCCGATGCGGTATCGGTAAGGCGTCGGGGCTGAAGCCTCTCCCACAAAAAAGCCACGGTGTCGCGGCGGTTTCAGGGAGGGCGGTTTTTCTTTCAAAAACCGGCACATTTTTCATGAAATCGCTTGACCGCGATTTGACCGTGGACAGCATGCTGCCATCCCGAATCCCGAATCCCGAATCCCGAATCCCGAATCCCGAATCCCGAATCCCGAATCCCGAATCCCGAATCCCAGCCTTCAAGCCACAAATGGGCGGAAATTGATCCCCAATCCCGCCATGCCCTCGACCTCGCCGATCAGGTCGGCGCGCTGCAGCGGCCGCGATTCGATCCACGGCTGCGACAGGATCAGGTGCAGGTTGGCGCCGTCGGCCTTCAGTTCCAGCGCCGGGATCGGGTCGGCCTCGTGCGCGCGGTGCAGCAGCACCGCCAGGCGCAGCAGCGCGGCCTTGCGCTTGGCGCTGAGCAGCAGGCGGTCGGGCAGCGCGTCGAAGGCGGTCTTGGCCACGTTGCGGCGGTGCGTGCGCACCAGCGTGGCCAGCACCTGCTGCTCCTGCCGCGAAAAGCCGGCGATGTCCGAATGCTCCAGCACGTAGGCGCCATGCACGTGGTACTGGCTGTGCGCGATGGCCTGGCCGAGTTCGTGCAGGCGCGCGGCCCAGCTGAGCATGCGGCCGTCGTCGGCATCCAGCGCCCAGTCGCCGGCGACCTGCTCGAACAGCGCCATGGCCGTGTGCTCCACGCGCGCGGCCTGCGCCTCGTCGATGCCGTAACGCCGGGTCAGCGCGGCGATCGCGCTCTCGCGCGGATCGTTCTGGCCGGCGCGGCCGAGCATGTCGTAGAGGATGCCTTCGCGCATGGCCGCCTTGCTCACCATCAGCCGTTGCAGGCCCAGCGCCTGGAATGCCGCCTCCAGCACCAGCACGCCGCCGGCGATGATCGGCCGGCGGTCGGCGGACAGGCCCGGCAGGTCGATGTCCTCGATGCGCTTGGCCAGCAGCAGGCGCTCGCGCAGTTGCGGCAGCGCCTCGGCGGTGATCGCGCCCTTGGTCAGCTTCATCGCCGCGCAGATCTCGCCGATCGCCTTGTGCGTGCCGGACGAACCCAGCGCCTCGTGCCAGCCCAGCGCCCGGTACTGTCCGGCGAACTGCTGGAACTCGGCGCCGATCTCGGTCAGCGCGTCCTTCCACTTCTTCTTGGACAGCTTGCCGCCGGGGAAGAAGCGCCGCGTGCTGGCGATGCAGCCGGCCTGCAGGCTCTCGCGTTCCAGGGTCTGGAAGCCGCTGCCGATGATGAACTCGGTGGAGCCGCCGCCGATGTCGATCACCAGGCGCCGCTGGTCGGGCTTGGGCGGTTGCGCGTGGGCCACGCCCAGGTAGATCAGGCGCGCTTCCTC
Source organism: Xanthomonas sp. F10 (assembly GCF_014206815.1). Lineage (GTDB taxonomy): Bacteria > Pseudomonadota > Gammaproteobacteria > Xanthomonadales > Xanthomonadaceae > Xanthomonas_A > Xanthomonas_A indica. The sequence continues at coordinate 2,551,512 of NZ_JACHNP010000001.1, read as the reverse complement.
GCGGCCGCTGACCACTTCGATCGGATGGCCGAGCGCGGTCTCGCCGGGAATCAGGAAGGTCTGCGGCGAGCGCAGCTGGCGCACGGTGTTGGTGGCCAGCGCGCGCACGCGCAGCGAGGGCAGGTCGCGAATGCGCTGGCCGAACCGCGCCAGGCATTCCAGCGCGCGCTGCCGCGCCTCGGCGGACAGCCCGCCCTTGTTGTCCAGGCCGTCGGCCATGCGCACGGTCTCGCGCAGGCGGTCCACCACCCGCAGCTGTCCGAGCTGATAGCGGGCGATGACCATGTGGAAACTGTTGGAACCCAGGTCGATGGCGGCCAGCAGGTCGCCGTCGCGCAGCGGCGGATGAGTGGGGGAGGTGGCAGGCATGGCGGAATGGTAGCCGATGCGCGGCGCACGCCGTGGAGACGGCGCCGCGCTGTGCTCAGAGCCCGTCGAGCAGGGCCAGTTGCGCCGAATGCGGCGGCTGGTCCTGGCCCGGGGCCAGCTTGCGGTAGTTGCCGTCGGCGTCCAGTTCCCAGGCGTTGAGATTGTCCGCCAGGTAGTTCTGCAGCACCTCGCGGTGGATGCGCTTGACCAGATCCGGATCGAGGATCGGGAAGCCGGTCTCCACGCGCCGCAGCAGGTTGCGCTCCAGCCAGTCGGCGCTGGCGCAGAACAGTTCCGGCGCCCCGTCGTTGCCGAACCAGTAGACCCGGCTGTGCTCGAGGAAACGGCCGACGATCGAGCGCACCCGGATGTTGTCGGATACGCCCGGCACGCCGGGGCGCAGGGTGCAGGCGCCGCGCACGATCAGGTCGATCTTCACGCCGGCCTGCGAGGCCGCGTACAGCGCACGGATCACCTGCGGCTCGTTGAGCGCGTTCATCTTGGCGATGATGCGGCCCGGGCGGCCGGCATGCGCCAGCTTGGTCTCGCGTTCGATCCGGTGCAGCACGCCCGGGTGCAGGGTGAAGGGCGATTGCAGCAGGCGCTTGAGGCGGATCTTCGGCGCCAGGCCGGACAGCTGCTGGAACAGCAGGTGTACATCGTTGCCGATGTCCACGTCGGCGGTGATCAGGCTCAGGTCGGTGTAGGCGCGCGCGGTGCCGCTGTGGTAGTTGCCGGTGCCCAGGTGCACGTAGCGGCGCAGCTTGCGGCCCTCGCGGCGCACGATCAGCAGCATCTTGGCGTGGGTCTTGTAGCCGACCACGCCGTACACCACCTGCACGCCGGCTTCCTGCAGGCGATCGGCCAGGCCCAGGTTGGCCTCTTCGTCGAAGCGCGCGCGCAGCTCCACCACCACGGTGACGTCCTTGCCGTTGCGCGCGGCCAGCACCAGCGCATCGACGATCGCCGAGTCCTTGCCGGTACGGTACAGGGTCTGCTTGATCGCCAGCACGTTGGGGTCGATTGCGGCCTGCTTGATCAAGTCCAGCACCGCGGTGAAGGCGTCGAACGGATGATGCAGCAGCACGTCGCCGGCGGCGGCGATCTCGAAGATGCCTTCGCTGTCGCGCAGGGTGCGCGGGTTCATCGGCGGATACTTCAGGTCCGGGCGCTGCACCAGGTCGTAGACCTGGTTGACCCGGCTCAGGTTGACCGGGCCGTTGATCCGGTAGACCGCGTTCTCCGGCAGTTCGAAGTTCTGCAGCAGGGTGCGCACGATCGACTTCGGGCAGTCCTCGGCGATCTCCAGCCGCACCGCCGGCCGATAGCCGCGGTTGACCAGTTCGTCGCGCAGCGCCAGCGCCAGGTTCTCCACTTCCTCCTCGTCCACCACCAGTTCCGAGTTGCGGGTGACGCGGAACTGGTAGGAGCCCATCACCTCCATGCCCGGGAACAGCTCGTCGACGAAGGTGGACAGCACCGAGGACAGGAACACGAAGCTCTGGCCGCCCTCGGCCAGGCTTTCCGGCAACTGGATGATGCGCGGCAACGAACGCGGCGCGCGCACGATCGCCAGGTGGCCGACGCGGCCGAACGCGTCGGTGCCCTTGAGCACCACCACGATGTTGAGCGACTTGTTGAGGATCTTCGGGAATGGATGCGCCGGATCCAGGCCCAGCGGCGACAGCACCGGCATGATCTCGTTGCGGAAGTAGGCGCGCAGCCAGCGCTTCTGCCGCGCGTTCCAGGAATGCCGGCCGAGCACGCCGATGCCGGCGTCCTTCAGCGCCGGACGCAGCACCTCGTTCCAGCAGCGGTACTGCTGGTCGACCAGTTGCGCGGCGCGGTCGTGGATCGCGTTGAGGATGGCGTTGGGGCTCATGCCGTCCGGCGCCGGCGGCAGCCCGAACTCCTGGGCGTGGCGTACGGTGGCGGCGCGGATCTCGAAGAACTCGTCGAGGTTGGTGCAGGAGATGCACAGGAAGCGCAGCCGCTCCAGCAACGGCACCTGCGGATCCTGCGCCTGCGCCAGCACCCGGAAATTGAAGTCCAGTTGCGACAGTTCGCGGTTGAGGTACAGCGCAGGGTCGCGCAGCGGGTCGCTGGGAACGTCCGGTGGCGGCGTGGGCGGCAGGGCGGCGGCGCGGGGCATGGCGGTACTCGTTAGACGGAGGTCAGGGTGGCATGGTCGTGCCGCGGATGCACGCGCCCGGCACCGAAGTGGCAGGAGAAGGTGCTGCCCTTGCCGACCTCGCTCTCGATCTCCAGCCGTGCCTGGTGCAGGCCGAGCACGTGCTTGACGATCGACAGGCCCAGGCCGGTGCCGCCGCTCTCGCGCGAGCGGCTGCTGGAGACGCGGTAGAAGCGTTCGGTGATCCGCGGCAGGTGATGCGCGGGAATGCCGTAGCCGCTGTCGCGCACCGACAGCACCGCGCCATCGCCTTCGCGGGCGAAGCGGATGCGGATGGTGCCGCCGGCCGCGGTGTAGCGCACCGCGTTGGTGACCAGGTTGGAGAAGGCGCTGTGCAGTTCCTTGTTGGAGCCGACCAGGTCGCAATCGGCCTCGTCGTGGACCTCGATGCGGTGCCGGCCCTGGCTGTGCGCTTCGGCCTCGCGGCGCAGCGTGGCCAGCATCGGCGCCATCGCGATCGACTCCTCGTTGGCGTGCTCCTGCGATTCCAGCCGCGACAGGGTCAGCAGGTCCTCGACCAGTTGGGTCATGCGCTGCGACTGCTTGCGCATCTCGGCGATCATCGGCCCCGAATCCGGAAAGTCCTCCGGGTCCAGCATGTCCAGGTAGCCATGCACCACGGTCAGCGGCGTGCGCAGTTCGTGCGAGACGTTGGCGACGAAATCGCGGCGCACCTGCTCCAGTTGCAGCAGCTTGCTGACGTCGCGCGCGACCAGCAGCCAGTGGTCCTCGGAATAGGGGATCAGGCGCAGGTTCAGGCGCAGGCGCTCATCGACCGGCGAGGGCATGTCCAGCATCGGCTCGGCGTTGCGGCCGGCACTGAGCCAGTGCGCCAGCGGCATCGGCTGCAGGCGTTCCACCACCGGTGCGCCGAGGTCGCCGGGATGGCGCAGGCCGAGCAGGGTGCCGGCCGCCTCGTTGAACCACTGGATGCGCTGGCTGTTGCGGTCCACCACCACCACCGCGTCGGGCAGCGCCGCGGCGGCGGCACGGTAGGCGCGCAGCATGTCCAGCAGGCGCCGCTTGCGCACGCGCATTTCCGCCTGGCTGCGGTACAGCAGCCGGTCCAGCTCGTTCCACACCCCGGTGCCGGCCGGCGGCTCCCAGCGCTGGCGTGCGGTCAGCCGCCGCAGCACGCGCCGCAGCCGCCAGTAGTGCCAGCCCATCACCCCCAGCGACATCAGAGTCAGCGCCATCCACACGTGGCCGCCGATCCAGCCGATCAGCAACGCCAGCAACAGCAGGCCGGCGAGCGTGCCGAGGGTCTTCAACCAGGCGGAGCGGATGTGGCGGGGCATCGGGAACGCACTCTGTCGCAAAGGATCGTGATCCGTCCGCCGTTATAGCAGGCGCAGCCGGCGGTCAGATGGACGCAGAGAAGCGATAGCCGGAACCGCGGACGGTCTGCACCATGTTTTCCACCGCGAACGGCTCCAGCGTCTTGCGCAGGCGACGGATGTGCACGTCGATGGTGCGCTCTTCCACGTACACGCTGCCGCCCCAGACGTGGTCGAGCAGCTGCGCGCGGCTGTACACGCGCTCGGGATGGGTCATGAAGAAGTGCAGCAGGCGGTACTCGGTCGGGCCGATCGGCACCGGCGCCTCGCCGGCGAACACCCGGTGCGCGGCGCCGTCGATGCGCAGGCTGCCGACCGAGACGCTGCCGTCCTCGTCGTCCTCGCGGGTGCGGCGCATCACCGCGCGGATCCGCGCCAGCAGCTCGCGCGCGGAGAACGGCTTGACCACGTAGTCGTCGACGCCGGCCTCCAGGCCGCCGACGCGATCGTTCTCCTCGCCGCGGGCGGTGAGCATGATGATCGGCACTTCGCGGGTCATCGCATCCTTGCGCCAGCGCCGGGCCAGCTCCAGGCCGCTGGTGCCGGGCAGCATCCAGTCCAGCAGGATCAGGTCCGGGACCCGGTCGGCGATCGAGGTCTGCGCCTCGCGGGCATCGCCGGCATGCACCGGCTCGAAGTCGCCCTTGCGCAGGGCGAACGCGACCATGTCGCGGATGGCCGGTTCGTCGTCGACGATCAGGATGCGTTTCTGCACAACGGCACCGTGGAACTGGGGAGGAAGGTCGCCAGTAGACTACGGTTTTATTACGTTTAAGTGACGCCTGCCATGGGCGCGTTTCAGCGCCGTTGCATGTCCGGGTCCTGCACGCCCTGGCGGCGCAGTTCCAGCACCGTCGGGGTGATCGCAGCGATGCGCGCATCGATGCGCGCGCGCGCCACGTAGTCCAGGTCGCTGCGCTTCTTGAGGTTGTTGAGCTGGATCAGGGCCTGCTCCGGATGCCCGTTCAGATAGGCCGCCTCGGCATAGGCCTCGCCGGCGCGGGTGTCGTCGCCGGCCAGTTCGCAGGCGCGGGCGAAGGTGCGCTGGAACACCGGGTCCTCCGCGGCCGCGCCAAGTAGCGGCCGCAGCACCGCCTGGGCGCGCTGGCCGGCCTGGCGGCCGCCCTGTTCGTTGAGGGTGCTCGCATAGCTCAGCGCCACCGCCCGGTTGCTGGGCATGCGCTTGACCAGCGCCTCGAAGCGCTGGTCGGCGGCCTGGCTGCGGCCAGCCTTGGCCTCGGCCTCGGCGACCGCCACGGTCAGCCACCAGTTGTCCGGGTGCGCCTGCAGCAGGCCCTCCAGGGTCTGCGCGACGTCCTTTGCGGCGCCGCCGGCGCGCAGCCGCGCCAGCGCCAGGCCGTAGCGCTGGGCATCGCTCAGGCCCTGCTTGCTGCCCTGGCGCAGGCCCTCGTACTCGCGGATCGCATCGGCCGGGGTGTTGGCGCTGAACACCCGCAACCGCTCGCGGGCCCATTCGAACTGGCCGCTGGGGCCGCGCGCGTAGTTGGCGAACGGCAACTGCAGGCCACCCGGCAGCAGCGGGTTGCTGGGCGCGCCCAGTGGCTGGCTCAGCGACACGTCGTTCGGATCGACCCGCTCCTGCAGGGTGCCGCCGGGCACGCTGGTGGTCACGGTCAGGGTGTTCTTCTTCATCTGCTCGGCGCGCTCGCGCGCCTCGCTGATGCGGGTGGTGGTGACCGGGTGGGTCATCAGGAAGTCCGGGGTGCTGTAGCCGCCCTGGTTGCCGCGCATCGCCAGCGACATGCGCTCGAAGAAGCCGGCCATCGCATCGACGTCGTAGCCGCTGCGCGCCAGGGTGCGGATGCCCAGGCGGTCGGCTTCGGATTCGTTGGAGCGGGTGTAGTCGATCTGCCGCTGCTGCATCAGCCCCAGGCCGCTGGCGATCGCCGCCTGGGTGGCGTCGCCGCTGGAGCGCCCGCCGGCCTGCTGCGCCGCGACCACCGCGGCGAGCATGCCCAGCAGGATCGGGATCTGGTCGCGCTGCGCCCGCTCCACCCCGCGCAGCACGTGCTGCTGGGTGACGTGGGCGATTTCGTGCGACAGCACCGCGGCCACCTCGTCCTCGCGCTCGGCGGTCAGTACCAGGCCGGCGTTGACCGCGACGTAGCCGCCGAGGGTGGCGAAGGCGTTGATCTGGCGGTCGCGCAGCATGAAGAAGGTGAATTTCTGCTGCGGCTGGTCGCTGTTGGCGCCGAGCCGGGTGCCCATGGTCTGCAGCCAGTCGTCGATCAGCGGGTCCTCGAGCACGTAGCCGTAGCTGCGCAGTTCGGCCAGCATCATCTTGCCGTACTCGGCCTGGCGCGCCGGGGTCAGCAGCTCGCCGGCCGAGGAGCCGATGTCCGGGAGCTTGTTCTCCTGGGCCGGCGCCACGGCGCAGGCGGTGGCCAGGGTGATCGCGAAGGCGAGCGGCAGCAGGCGCAAGACGGGCTCCAAGAGGGCTGGCGGACGCCGGGGAGCGTCCGGGACGACGGTGAATCCGGGATGATTCGCAGTGTTGCGGCAGCGGCCTCGAAAATCCACCCGGCCGCTACCATAGTGGCTTGGACCTTCTACACCGCCCGGAGTTTCCCGTGGACAACCCAACTGCCGACACCGGCCACGCCGGCGGCCCGCCGATCACCCTCTATTCCACCGCGATCTGCCCGTACTGCGTGGCGGCCAAGAACTTCCTCAAGAGCAAGGGGCGGACCTGGAACGAGGTGCGGATCGATCTGGATCCGGCCGAGCGCGAGAAGATGGTGGCCCTGGCGCGGCGCACCAGCGTGCCGCAGATCTTCGTCGGCGACGTCCATGTCGGCGGCTACGACGACATGATGGCGCTGCACCGCGCCGGCAAGCTGGAGCCGCTGCTCGACGGCCACGCCCCGGAGGCGCAGGCATGAGCGGCGCCGAGACGGGCGAGGGCGGTGGGGCCGGGCAGGACCGGGTCCGCGCGTTCACCGAGTTCCGCCAGCGCATGAACCAGCGCATCCTGGCCGAGCCGAACCAGGTGGTGCGGCGTTTCTTCGCGCTGGACACCCAGACCTACCAGGCCGGCGCGCTGGACGTGAAGACCAAGGAACTGCTCGGCCTGGTCGCCTCGCTGGTGCTGCGCTGCGACGACTGCATCAGCTACCACGTGGCCCAGTGCAAGGAGGCCGGGGTCAGCCGCGAGGAGTTCTTCGAGACCTTCTCGGTGGGCCTGGTGGTCGGCGGATCGATCGTGATCCCGCACCTGCGCCGCGCCGTGGACTTCCTCGACACGCTGGAGGCCGGCGAGGCCGCCGCCCCGGCGCAGCACGCGCACGACTGAGCCCGCCCCGGTCGGCCGGCGGCCGCCGGCGCCGGTTGCCGAAGGCTGCCCGGTTTTGGGCGCCTTCACCGGCTTCGGGCATAATTACCGCTGAAACCTCCTTGCGCCTGCAGCCCCGGTTCCCGGGCGGCGCTCCCCCCTCTTGTACGGAAACCGCAACCCTATGACGCAGACAATCACGGTCATCCGTGGCGATGGCATCGGCCCGGAGATCATGGACGCCACGCTGTTCGTGCTCGACGCGCTGAACGCCGGCCTCACCTACGAATACGCCGACGCGGGCCTGGTGGCGTTGGAGAAGCACGGCGACCTACTGCCGGCCGCCACGTTGGAGTCGATCCGAAAGAACAAGGTGGCGCTGAAGAGCCCGCTGACCACGCCGGTGGGCGAGGGCTTCAGCTCGATCAACGTGGCCATGCGCCGCCAGTTCGACCTGTACGCCAACGTGCGTCCGGCCAAGTCGTTCCCGAACACCAAGTCGCGCTTCGGCGCCGGCGTGGACCTGATCACCGTGCGCGAGAACACCGAAGGCGCCTACCTGAGCGAAGGCCAGGAAGTGTCCGCCGATGGCGAGACCGCGCTGTCGATGGCCAAGGTGACCCGCAAGGGTTCCGAGCGCATCGTCCGCTACGCCTTCGACCTGGCCCGCGCGACCGGCCGCAAGAAGGTCACCGCGGTGCACAAGGCCAACATCATCAAGTCCACCTCGGGCCTGTTCCTGAAGGTGGCGCGCGAAGTGGCGGCCAACTACCCGGAGATCGAATTCCAGGAAATGATCGTCGACAACGCCTGCATGCAGCTGGTGATGCGTCCGGAGCAGTTCGACGTCATCGTCACCACCAACCTGTTCGGCGACATCCTGTCGGATCTGTGCGCCGGCCTGGTCGGCGGCCTGGGCCTGGCCCCGGGTGCCAACATCGGCGTGGACGCGGCGATCTTCGAAGCCGTGCACGGCTCGGCCCCGGATATCGCCGGGCAGGGCAAGGCCAACCCGTGCGCGCTGCTGCTGGGCGCGGCGCAGCTGCTGGACCACATCGGCCAGCCGCAGAACGCCGAGCGCCTGCGCAACGCCATCGTCGCCACGCTGGAAGCCAAGGACGGGCTGACCCCGGACCTGGGCGGCAGCGGCAACACCATGGGCTTCGCCAAGGCCATCGCCGGCCGCCTCTGAGCCCGCCGCAAGATCGCACAAACAGAAGGGGCGCCCCAGGGCGCCCTTTTCTTTTGCTTGCAAGTTGTCTGAAGCCACGTCCGCTCATCGAGAAAGGGGAGTCGCTCTTGCGATTCCCCAATCCCGATTCCCGACTCCCGGCCTCAATTCCGCGACTGCAGCTTCGACAGCAGGCGCAGGAACTCCAGGTACAGCCACACCAGGGTCACCATCAGGCCGAACGCGCCGTACCACTCCATGTACTTGGGCGCGCCCTGTTCGACGCCGCTTTCGATGAAGTCGAAGTCCAGCACCAGGTTCAGCGCCGCCACCACCACCACGAACAGGCTGAACAGGATGCCGACCGTGCCGGAGGCGTGGATGTAGGGGATCTGGATGTTGAAGAAGCCCAGCACCATGGTCGCCAGGTACACCAGGGCGATGCCGCCGGTGGCTGCGACCACGCCCAGTTTGAAGTTCTCGGTGGCCTTGATCATGCCGCTGCGGTAGGCGAACAGCATCGCGAACAGGGTACCGAAGGTCAGCATCACCGCCTGCAGCACGATGCCGTTGAAGCGCACTTCGTACATTGCCGAGATCGATCCCAGGAAGAAGCCTTCCACCAGCGCGTACAGTGGGGCGGTGATCGGCGACCATTCCTTCTTGAAGATCGTGATCAGAGCCAGGATGAAGCCGCCGATCAGGCCGCCCAGCGCGTAGCCGGCCACGCCCGGGGCGATCATCGCGTTGCCCGCGGCATCGATCGAAACCGACTGGCTCCAGGCGAATACGGCGGTGAGCGCCGTCAGCATCAGCAGGATGCCGGTCTTGTTGGCGGTACCGTTCAGTGTCATCGCGCCGCTGTCGCGCGCGGCGACCGCGCTGCTCCCGGGCGAGACCACGGTGCCGCTGCGCAGATCGAGGAAGGTGGATTCCTTCAGGGCGGGATTGCCGCTGCGAAGCATGCTGTTTTCTCCTTCAAAAAAGGCGCTCGGCCGATGCCGATGGCAAGGCTTGAGCATAGCGCAGGCGATGTTGCGTGCATGCGACGTTGACAGCAGGCCGCAAGCTTCCCACAATAGCCGACCTTTCCGGCCTTGGCCGCGAGGGATGTTCCGCCGGGGTATAGCGCAGTCTGGTAGCGCGCCTGCTTTGGGAGCAGGATGTCGGGGGTTCGAATCCCTCTACCCCGACCAATCCGATGTCCAACGGCGGAAAGGAATGCGACAATCCAGCCAGGGCGCCCGTAGCTCAACTGGATAGAGCACCGGCCTTCTAAGCCGGCGGTTACAGGTTCGATTCCTGTCGGGCGCGCCAACACCGGCGCCGGGCAGGAGATGCAAGGTTTCAATGGTGGCTGTAGCTCAGTTGGTTAGAGTACTGGATTGTGATTCCAGATGTCGGGGGTTCGAGTCCCCTCAGCCACCCCATTGATCGCGTGACCCGATGCTTCGCGGGGTGTTGCAACGAAGCAAAAAAGCACATAGAATGTGCGACTCAGTTTCAGGGCCGTTAGCTCAGTTGGTAGAGCAGTTGACTCTTAATCAATAGGTCCAAGGTTCGAATCCTTGACGGCCCACCAAAACGAAAGGCACCTGCTCCGGCAGGTGCCTTTTTCTTTGTCGGCCGGCCTGCAACAATGTGCCGGCAGGCGCCCTCCGGCGCCGCAGCGCGAAAGTGGCGGAATTGGTAGACGCCCTGGTTTTAGGTACCAGTGCCGCAAGGCGTAGGGGTTCGAGTCCCCTCTTTCGCACCATCCAACCCCCCCACGGCCCCTCGCGGCGATGGCGGGTTCGGCGTCGCCACGGCGGCCGCCCGGCCCTGCGCTGGCAGGCGCCGCGGGAATAGGCGAAACTATCCGGCTGCGGCGGCTGTCCCGTGCCCGCGCCAACCCGTACTTTTCTACATCGTGCCGAGAGCCGTGGGCTCCCGGTGGCAGGAGTCCACATGCAAGCTTCGATCGAAACCACCGGTACCCTGGAACGGCGTCTGACCTTCACCCTGCCGGAGGATCGCCTGGAAACCCATGTCGGCGGCCGCCTGCGCGAAGTCGCGCGTACCGCGCGGATCAAGGGCTTCCGTCCGGGCAAGATTCCGGCCAAGGTGATCGAGCAGCGCTTCGGGCCGCAGATCCGCGCCGAGGCGCTGGACGGCCTGCTGCGCGAGACCTTCGACTCGGCCGTGCGCGAGCACGAGCTGCGCCTGGCCGGCAACCCGCGCATCGATCGCGCCGGCGACAACGAGCTGCAGTTCGTGGCCACCTTCGAAGTGGTGCCGGACTTTGGCGACATCGACGTCTCGACGCTGCAGGTGATCCGCCACACCGCCGAGGTCACCGACGCCGACATCGAGCAGATGATCGAGAACCTGCGCCTGCAGCGCCGCACCTGGCAGCCGGCCGCGCGTCCGGCGCAGGACGGCGACCTGGTGACCCTGGAGACCTGGTCGCAGGTCGGCGACGAGCGCCTGCCGGCCGAAGGCGTGGAGAAGGGCAGCAGCGTGATCGGCTCGGGCGTGATGTTCCCGGCGATCGAGCAGGGCCTGATCGGCCTGTCCAAGGACGAAGAGAAGACGCTGACGGTCGACTTCCCGGCCGACTGGCGCGTGCCGCAGTTCGCCGGCAAGCAGGTCCAGGTGCACGTGAAGGCGGTCGATGTGGCCGCGCCGGTGCTGCCGGAGGTGGACAAGGAGTTCATCAAGAGCTTCGGCGTGAAGAGCGGCGATGCCGAGCAGTTCCGCAAGGACATCCGCATCAACCTGGAGCGCGAGCTCAAGGGCGCGCTGATGAATCGCCTGCGTCGCGAAGTCGGCGAGCAGCTGATCGCCGCCTATGCCTCGGTGGAAATGCCGCCGCGCCTGGTCGAGAACGAGGCGCGCGCCATGCTGGCGCAGCAGGTCGAGCAACTGCGCCGTTCCGGCCGCGACCCGGGCCAGGTGCCGGAGGACGCCCACCAGGGCTTCATGGACGCCGCGCGCAAGCGCGTGCTGGTCGGCCTGCTGGTCGGCGAGGTCGCCCGCCGCAACGAACTGCGCCTGGACCCGAAGCGGGTTTCGGAGACGCTGCGCCTGATCGCCTCGACCTACGAAGAGCCGGAGCAGGTCATTGAGATGTACCGCAACGATCCCCAATTGATGGGAGGACTGCAGAGCCGTGTGATGGAAGAGCAGGTGATCGACTGGATCGCCGAGCGCGCCCAGCACACCGAGCAGGCGATGTCGTTTCAGGACGCGATCCGTCAATAAGACGACGCGTCGCCGCGTTGCGCAGCCGGCCTGCGCGACGCGGATCCCGTTTCACCTCCCCGCGGCGGCGGGGCGCAACACGATGCGAAGCCCTGTACACCCCCGTGCAGGGACGGACCCCGAGCAGCAGGAGATCACCGCGTGGACAATGTGACCAAGGCCTTGAATCTGGTTCCGATGGTGGTCGAGCAGACCAGCCGCGGCGAGCGCGCCTACGACATCTATTCGCGTCTGTTGAAGGAGCGCCTGATCTTCCTGGTCGGCCCGATCGACGACCACATGGCCAACGTGATCGTGGCCCAGCTGCTGTTCCTGGAAGCGGACAATCCGGAGAAGGACATCAGCATCTACATCAACTCGCCGGGCGGCGTGGTCACCGCCGGCATGGCGATCTACGACACCATGCAGTACATCAAGCCGGACGTGAGCACCATCTGCGTCGGCCAGGCCGCCTCGATGGGCGCGCTGCTGCTGGCGTCGGGCGCGGCCGGCAAGCGTTATGCGCTGCCGAACTCGCGGGTGATGATCCACCAGCCGCTGGGCGGCTTCCAGGGCCAGGCCACCGACATCGACATCCACGCCCGCGAGATCCTGACCCTGCGCGCGCGGCTGAACGAAATCCTGGCCAAGCACACCGGCCAGTCGCTGGAAACCATCGCCCGCGACACCGAGCGCGACAACTTCAAGAGCGCCGTCGACGCGCAGGCCTACGGCCTCGTCGACCAGGTGCTGGAGCGTCGCCCGGACGAGTCCATCCAGCCGGCATAAGGCTTGCATGTACTGCAAAACGCAGCGTATTCCGCAGGGCCGGGGTCGGGCTAGCGTCCTCCCGGCCCTGTGCTATTCTCGAAATCGAACCCCCGTTCATCGGGTGGGGTAACTGGGTAAGCGAAGCAATGAGCGAAGACCGGCAAGGCCGTTCCGGCGACAGCAACAAGATCCTGTACTGCTCGTTCTGCGGCAAGAGTCAACACGAGGTCCGTAAGCTGATCGCCGGGCCCAGCGTGTTCATCTGCGACGAATGCGTCGAGTTGTGCAACGACATCATCCGCGAGGAGCTTGAGGAGAAGGCGCAGTCGGCACGCAGCAGCCTGCCCAAGCCGCGCGAGATCCTCGAGGTGCTCGACCAGTACGTGATCGGCCAGCAGCGCGCCAAGCGCACGCTCGCCGTGGCCGTGTACAACCACTACAAGCGCATCGAGAGCCGGCAGAAGAACGACGAGGTCGAACTGGCCAAGTCCAACATCCTGCTGGTCGGTCCGACCGGCTCGGGCAAGACGCTGCTGGCCGAGACGCTGGCGCGCCTGCTCAACGTGCCGTTCACCATCGCCGATGCGACCACGCTGACCGAAGCCGGCTACGTCGGCGAGGACGTGGAGAACATCATCCAGAAGCTGCTGCAGAAGTGCGACTACGATGTCGACAAGGCGCAGCAGGGCATCGTCTACATCGACGAGATCGACAAGATCTCGCGCAAGAGCGAGAACCCGTCGATCACCCGTGACGTGTCTGGCGAAGGCGTGCAGCAGGCGCTGCTGAAGCTGATCGAAGGCACGGTCGCCTCGGTGCCGCCGCAGGGCGGGCGCAAGCATCCGCAGCAGGAATTCCTGCAGGTGGACACCAAGAACATCCTGTTCATCTGCGGCGGCGCGTTCGCCGGCCTGGACAAGGTGATCCAGCAGCGCTCCAACGATGCTGGCGGCATCGGCTTCGGCGCCAAGGTCAAGAGCGCCGAGCGCAAGCGCGAGGTCGGCAAGATCCTGGCCGACGTCGAGCCGGAAGACCTGATCAAGTTCGGCCTGATCCCCGAGTTCGTCGGCCGCCTGCCGGTGGTCGCCACGCTCGAGGAACTGGACGAGCCGGCGCTGATCAAGATCCTGACCGAGCCCAAGAACGCCATCACCAAGCAGTTCAAGAAGCTGTTCGAGATGGAAGGCGTGGAGTTGGAGTTCCGCCAGGACGCGCTGCTGGCCATCGCCAAGAAGGCGCTCAAGCGCAAGACCGGCGCGCGCGGCCTGCGCACCATCGTCGAGTCGGTGCTGCTGGACACGATGTACGAGCTGCCGTCGCAGGAGAACGTCAGCAAGGTGGTGGTGGATGAGTCGGTGATCGAGCACAAGTCCGAGCCGTACCTGATCTACCAGACCCCGCCGGCGCCGCCCAAGGTCGCCTCCGCGGAGTGACCCGGGCCGGTGCTGCGCGGCGACCCCGTCGCGTGCCCCAGGCCTGCCGGTAAGTCGCTGAAACATAAAGGGGTTCTGCGCTCCCCTTGCATCGTCCAGCCGATGGCCCCATAACGGGGCCATCGGCGTTTTTATGGCCGCCCGCATCGCGTTCCCGCCTCCCAAATCGGAATCCTCATGGCCCAGTCCCAATCCGAAGTCCTCGACCTGCCGGTCCTGCCGTTGCGCGACGTCGTGGTCTTCCCGCACATGGTCATCCCGCTGTTCGTCGGTCGCGACAAATCCATGCGCGCGCTCGAGCACGCGATGGAGGCCGACAAGCGCATCCTGCTGGTCGCGCAGAAATCCGCCGAGACCGACGATCCGGCGGCGGCCGACCTGTACAACGTCGGCACGCTGGCGCAGGTGCTGCAACTGCTGAAGCTGCCCGACGGCACCATCAAGGTGCTGGTCGAGGGCCTGTCGCGGGTCAGCGTCGACAAGGTCGCCGAGCGCGACGGCGCGCTGCAGGGCGAAGGCCGCGAGATCGATGCCGCCGAATCGCGCGAGGAGCGCGAGGTCGAGGCGATCGCGCGTTCGCTGATGTCGCTGTTCGAGCAGTACGTCAAGACCAACCGCAAGCTGCCGCCGGAACTGCTGCAGACCCTGTCCGGCATCGACGAGCCCGGCCGCCTGGCCGACACCATCGCCGCGCACATCGGCGTGCGCCTGGCCGACAAGCAGCGCCTGCTGGAAACGCTGGAAGTGGGCGAGCGCCTGGAGATGCTGGTCGGCCTGGTCGACGGCGAGATCGACGTGCAGCAGCTGGAGAAGCGCATCCGCGGCCGGGTCAAGTCGCAGATGGAGAAGAGCCAGCGCGAGTACTACCTCAACGAGCAGATGAAGGCGATCCAGAAGGAACTGGGCGACCTCGACGACGCGCCGGGCGAGCTGGAGGAGCTGGCGCGCAAGATCGCCGAGGCCGGCATGCCCAAGCCGGTGGAGACCAAGGCCAAGGCCGAACTCAACAAGCTCAAGCAGATGTCGCCGATGTCGGCCGAAGCCGCGGTGGTGCGCAACTACCTCGACTGGCTGCTGGGCGTGCCGTGGAAGAAGCGCAGCAAGGTGCGCAAGGACCTCAAGGTCGCGCAGGAAACCCTCGACGCCGATCACTACGGCCTGGAGAAGGTCAAGGACCGCATCCTCGAGTACCTCGCGGTGCAGTCGCGGGTGAAGCAGATGAAGGGGCCGATCCTGTGCCTGGTCGGACCGCCGGGCGTGGGCAAGACCTCGCTGGGCCAGTCCATCGCCAAGGCGACCAACCGCAAGTTCGTGCGCATGTCGCTGGGCGGCGTGCGCGACGAGGCGGAGATCCGCGGTCACCGCCGTACCTATGTCGGCTCGATGCCGGGCCGCATCGTGCAGAACCTCAACAAGGTCGGCAGCAAGAATCCGCTGTTCGTGCTCGACGAAATCGACAAGATGTCGATGGACTTCCGTGGCGATCCGTCGTCGGCGCTGCTGGAAGTGCTCGACCCCGAGCAGAACAACGCCTTCAACGACCATTACCTGGAAGTGGACCTGGACCTGTCCGAAGTGATGTTCGTGGCGACCTCCAATTCGCTGAACATCCCCGGTCCGCTGCTGGACCGCATGGAAGTGATCCGTATCCCCGGCTACACCGAGGACGAGAAGCTCAACATCGCCACGCGCTACTTGGTACCCAAGCAGCTCAAGGCCAATGGCCTGAAGCAGGATGAGCTGGAGATCGGTGCCGACGCGATCCGCGACGTCGTGCGCTACTACACGCGCGAATCCGGCGTGCGCAACCTCGAGCGTGAAGTCGCCAAGATCTGCCGCAAGGTGGTCAAGGAAATCGCCCTGGCCGGTCCGCAGCCGGCAGCCCTGGCGAAGAAGGCTGCGGCGAAGAAGGGCGTCGCGCGCAAGGACAAGGCGCGGGTCGTCGTCGGCTCGAAGAACCTGGACAAGTACCTGGGCGTGCGCCGCTACGACTTCGGCCGTGCCGAGGAGCAGAACGAGATCGGCCTGGTGACCGGCCTGGCCTGGACCGAGGTCGGTGGCGATCTGCTGCAGATCGAATCGACCCTGGTCCCGGGCAAGGGCGCGGTGATCCTGACCGGCCAGCTCGGCGATGTGATGAAGGAATCGGCGTCGGCGGCGTTGTCGGTGGTGCGTTCGCGCGCCGAGCGGCTCGGCATCGAGGCGGACTTCCTGCAGAAGCACGACGTGCATCTGCACGTGCCCGATGGCGCGACGCCGAAGGACGGCCCCAGTGCCGGCATCGCGATGGTGACCTCGCTGGTGTCGATGCTGACCAAGGTGCCGGTGAAGGCGGACGTGGCGATGACCGGTGAGATCACCCTGCGTGGCCGCGTCTCGGCGATCGGTGGCCTCAAGGAGAAGCTGCTGGCCGCGCTGCGCGGCGGCATCCGTACCGTGCTGATCCCGGAGGAGAACCGCAAGGATCTGGCCGACATCCCGGAGAACGTCACCCGCGATCTGAAGATCGTGCCGGTGAAGTGGATCGACGAAGTGCTGGATCTGGCGCTGGAGCGTCCGCTTGCGCCGAAGCCTGTCGCCGATGCCGACCAGGCGCCGTCGCGGCGCAAGCAGAAAGCATCCTCGAACCCGCGCGTCAAGCACTGACGCGCGCTGAACCGCACCCGCGCAAACGGCCCAAACCCGCGCCGTTGTTGGCTTTTCGGCTTGCGCGGGTATGGGCCCGCTGGTATAAATGCAGCGCTTGCGAGCACCGCGAACGGGCGTGCTTGGTAGTGCAAAACATATCCATCGGGGTCTCGCTCAGGCGAGGCAGGCCACGCCGACACCCGATCCTCAATCCGCGGTCTTCTGCCGCACATGGAGTCATCAAGAAATGAATAAAGCCGAACTGAACGACGCGATCGCCGCTGCCGCCGATATTTCCAAGGCCGAAGCCGGTCGTGCCATCGACGCCTTCGTGTCGGAAGTGACCAAGGCCCTGAAGAAGGGCGACAGCGTCACGCTCGTGGGCTTCGGCACCTTCCAGGTGCGCGACCGTGCCGAGCGCACCGGCCGCAACCCGAAGACCGGCGACTCCATCAAGATCGCCGCGTCGAAGAATCCGACGTTCAAGGCTGGTAAAGCGCTGAAGGATGCCGTAAACTAATCGACTCGCTAGGGTGCTTAGCTCAGCGGTAGAGCGTCTCCTTTACACGGAGAGGGTCGGGGGTTCGAAACCCTCAGCACCCACCAGAGCACCAAGCGACAAGTTTCAAAAGCGGAGTGGTAGTTCAGTCGGTTAGAATGCTGGCCTGTCACGCCGGAGGTCGCGGGTTCGAGTCCCGTCCACTCCGCCAGTTGTACCGAAGCCCCCGAGCGATCGGGGGTTTCGTTTCTCGCAGTCGCCGCCACGCACCAGCGTTGGCCCGGCCACTTCGGGAAAGCGGGCCTCGCGCCCGCCTCCGTTCAAACGCGGAGTGGTAGTTCAGTCGGTTAGAATGCTGGCCTGTCACGCCGGAGGTCGCGGGTTCGAGTCCCGTCCACTCCGCCATTTGTACGCGAAACCCCCGAGCGATCGGGGGTTTCTTTTTTCTGCGTCACGCCTGTTTTCGTCCGCTGCCCGCTCCCGATCCGCCGCCGCGGCGCATGACCGGCGCGGGGGCCGGGCCGGCGGTTCTGCCGCAGGGCGTGAAGCGGGTTAAACTGCGCGGCTCGCCAATAGGCCGTCGGTTCCCAATGCTGCAGAAACTTCGCGAAAAGACCTCGGGCTGGATCGCCACCGCGATCATCGGTCTGTTGATGATTCCGTTCCTGTTCGTCATCGACAACAGCTACCTCGGTGGCGTCGGTGCCAACAATGTCGCCAAGGTGCAGGCACCGCCCTCGTGGTGGTCGTCGGCGCCGTCGTGGTGGCCGGTGTCGCTGCTGTGGCAGCACCACGAAGTGAGCACGGAACAGTTCCGTACCCGCTTCGAGCAGGCGCGCATCCAGGCGCGCGAGCAACAGGGCGAGGATTTCGATCCGCGTGCGTTCGAAAGCATCGACAACAAGCGCAAGCTGCTCGATCAGTTGATCGACGAGCAGGTGGCCAAGCTGTCGGCCGAACGCGCCGGCGTGGTCATCGGCGATGCCGCGGTACGCGATTACATCAGCGCCATGCCTGCGTTCCAGAACGACGGCAAGTTCGATCCGGAGCGCTACCGCCTGGCCCTGGCCTCGGGCACGCCGCCGCGCACGCCGACCATGTTCCAGCAGTTGGTGCGCGATGCGCTGCAGCAGTCGGTGATTCCGTCCGGCCTCGCAGAATCGGCGTTCGCCACCAAGCAGGAGACCGATCGCCTGCTGAAGATGCTGGGCGAGACCCGCGACGTGGAAATGGCGTTGCTGCCGGAGATGCCGGCCGATACCGCGCCGGTGAGCGACGCGCAGGTGCAGCAGTGGTACGACTCGCACAAGTCCGACTTCAAGCAGCCGGAAACCGTGACGATCGAGTACGTCGACCTCAATGCGGCCAACCTGCCGCCGGTCAAGCCGGCCGACGAGGCGACGCTGCGCAAGCGCTACGACGATGAGAAGGCGCGCTTCGTCGAGCCCGACCAGCGACTGGCCTCGCACATCCTGATCAGCGCCGGCAAGGACGCGGCCTCGCAGAAGGCGGCCGAGGCCAAGGCGGCCAAGCTGGCGGCCGAAGCCAAGCAGCCCGGCGCCGATTTCGCCGCGCTGGCCCGCGCCAACTCCGACGACCCGGGCTCCAAGAACGCCGGTGGCGATCTGGGCTGGGTGGAGAAGGGCGTGATGGTGAAGCCGTTCGAGGATGCGCTGTTCGCGATGAAGCCCGGCGAGATCGTCGGCCCGGTGAAGAGCGAATTCGGCTATCACATCATCCAGCTGCGCCAGGTCAAGGGCGGCGAAGGCAAGTCGTTCGAGCAGGTGCGCGACCAGCTCGCCAGCGAGCAGTTGAAGGCCGACAGCGAGAAGGCCTTCAGCGAGTTGAGCGGCAAGCTGGTGGACCTGGTCTACAAGAACCCGACCGCGCTGGCCTCGGCCGCGAAGGAAGTGGGTCTGCCGGTGCAGACGCTGGGGCCGTTCTCGCGCGCCAACGCCAGCGGCATCGCCGCACAGCCGGCGGTGCTGCGCGCCGCGTTCTCCGACACCCTGGTGCAGGACGGCACGGTCAGCGACCCGATCAACCTCGGGCCGAACCACAGCGTGCTGATCCGCGTGACCCAGCACCAGCCGGAGCAGATCCAGCCGCTGGCCAAGGTGCACGAGCAGGTGGTGGCCGCGGTGCATGCCGACCGCACCGCCAAGGCCGCCGCCGCCAAGGCCGACGCGCTGCTGGCGCGCCTGCGCAAGGGCGAGAGCCTGCAGGCCCTGGCCGGCGCGGAGAAGCTGCAGATCAACCCGATGCCGGGTTTGCCGCGCAACGTGCCGATGCCGAGCGCGCAGGCCAGCCAGGCGATCTTCAGCGCACCGCAGCCGGTCGACGGCAAGCCGTCGGTGGGCAAGGTCGAACTGCCTGCGGCCCCGGGCACGGTGGGCAAGCGCTATGCGCTGTTCGCGGTCACCAAGGTGACGCCGGGCGACCTGAGCAAGGTACCGGCCGAGCAGCAGACCATGTTCCAGCAGCAGCTGGCGCAGATCGACGGCGCGGCCGATGCCAAGGCCTACGTCGATGCGATGCGCAAGCACTACAAGATCAGCGTGCAGGAGTCGCAGCTGTAACAGCGGCGCCGCCGACGCGGGAGATGACGCAACAGGCCCGGCTTTGCCGGGCCTGTTGCGTTTCAGGGGTGTCCACATGCGCGCGTTGCCGCGGGAAGTGCGCAACGTTGGCGCGCAAGTGCGCGGCGTGCGCCTGTCGATCGCCGGCAGGTTCGAGTGGTGGCGTGAATGGGCGGCAGGCGGTACGGCCGCCGCTTCGGCTGGCGCGAGGCCCTGCGCGCTAAGCGGTGATCGAGGCCGGACTTGCTCTTGGAGGGTCAGTGCGCGCGGTTGCCGTCGGTGCTGGGCCCGGTACCAGCCTGCATTGCAGACGCGCGTGGCGGTGTAGGCGCCGTTCGGGCCGGCGGCAATGGGCGGCCGTCTCCGCGGCATGGGCACAACCGCCGGCGTTGTCGCCTGTAACGGACGTCGTCCCGCCGTGGCGGGAACGCGTCAGTCCTCGTAGCTCAGCACCATGCCGGGGCGCAGCACGCTGCGTGCGGACAGGCCGTTCTTCATCAACAGCGCCTGTACGGTGATGCCGTAGCGCTTGGCGATGTTCCAGGCGGTGTCGCCGTCGCGCACGGTGTGGGTGTGGCGGGAGCGCGCACCAGCGCGTGCGCCACGGCGCGGCGCGGGGCTGTCGTCGGTGCTGGCCACGGTGGCGACGACCGGGGCGTCGTCCTGCGCCGGCAGTGCGGTGTCCTGGGCCAGCACGGGGCCGCCCAGGCTGCGGGGCGCCAGCACCGGCAGCGCGCGCTTGGCGCTGCGGCCGCTGCCCAGGGCCGGATTCAGCCGTGCGAGCTGGTTGCCCTGCAGCGCCTGGCGCCGTGCCCAGTCGTCCAGCGCCATCCCGGCCGGCAGCGTCTGCGCCTGCAGGATCGGCACGTCGCGATCCAGGGACGCCATCCATTCGTCGCGGGTCTGCGCCTGTTCCAGCACGCAGGCCAGCGCGTGCAGCTTCTCGACGTAGGCATAGGTGACCGAGGACAGCCCGGGCAGCTTGTCCGGCTGGGCGTTCTGCGCATTCATGCCGGCGCGGCGCATCGACTGCAGCACGCGGTACTCGCCGGCGTTGTAGGCCATGATCGCCAGGCGCCAGTCGCCGCCGAACATGCCGTGCAGGGTCTTCAGGTAGCGCACCGCGGCGCGGGTGGAGTCCACCGCGGACAGGCGGCCGTCGTAGCCGTTCTCCAGCGGGACATCGTGGTTGCGCGCGGTGCCGGGGATGAACTGCCATAGGCCTGCGGGGCCGCTGCTGTTGCGCGCGGCCGGGCGGTAGCCGCTCTCCACGAACGGGATCAGCGCGAACTCGGTCGGCAGGTTGGCCGCGCGCAGTTCGTCGACCACGTAGCCGAACAGCGGCAGTACGTCCTCATCCTCGTCGGCCAGACGCGAGGGCGCGCGCGAGAACTGCTGCTGCCAGCGCGCATCAGTGGCGCCGGCGTCGCAACGCGCGTCGGCCAGGCCGTCGCGGAAGCGGGCGAGGATGTCGTGCCCGTTACGGGTGGTGGGCGGCGGTAGCGCCGCCGCATCCGTCGGCAGACCGTTCAGGCCGGCCACGGTCTGCTCGAGTGCCGCCGCAAGCGGGGTCGCGGCCGCCGCGGGGGGCGCCGCCGACGCCATCGCCAGCGTCAGCGCCGCCGTCAACGCCAGCGCCCTCATGCGCGGAAATCGTCTTTCCAGCGCCTCAGTTCGGCGAAGACTTCCACCTCGTCGGACACCCCCCGGCCGAGCCGGGCGCCGATCGCCTGCTGGATCGCCGCCGAGGCGGTGCGCAGGAACGGATTGGTCGCCAGTTCGCTGGCGAGTGTGACGGGAACGGTGGGGCGGGCAGCATGACGCATGGCCTGGGCTTCCTGATGGCGCTGCCGCAGGGCAGCGTTGGTGGGATCGACCGTGACGGCGAATGCCGCATTGGCCAAGGTGTATTCGTGTCCGCAGCAGACCAGCGTCTGCCCCGGGAGGGCGGACAGGCGCTGCAGCGAACCCAACATCTGGGAGGGCGTACCTTCGAACATGCGCCCACAGCCCAGGCTGAACAGCGTATCGCCGCTGAACAGGTGGCCCTGGCCGACGTACGCCAGATGCGAGCGGGTGTGGCCGGGGACGGCCAGGGTATCGAACTGCCAGTCCAGCACCTTCACGATGTCGCCGTCGCCGACCCGCTCGCACGGAAATCCGGCGATCCGCGGATCGTCCGGCGCGTACACCGGCAGGTCCGGCCAGCGCTCGCGCAGCGTGGCGACGCCGCCGATGTGGTCGTCGTGGTGGTGGGTGAGCAGGATGGCGGCGGGCTGCAGCCCCTGTGCCGCGGCCTCCAGCACCGGCTCGGCCTGGCCGGGGTCGACCAGCAGCGCACGCCCGTCGTCCGTGGCGATCGCCCAGATGTAGTTATCCTGGAATGCGGGCAGGGCGATCAGTCGCATAGAATTGGCACCATGCCTGCCGTGTCGCTCCCCCGTCAAGCCAACGTCTCATCCTGGTTTGATACGGCCGGGGCGCAGGCGCTGCTCCAGGCCGAGCAGCCGCTGATCCTCGACGCCCTGCTCAAGCGCCCCGCGCAGCCCTGGCTGTGGTTGGCGCCGGTGCCGCTGCCGCCCCCGGGGCGCGAGTTGCCGGGGCGGGGTGTGCGCCTGCACCGCAGCGCCCGCGGCTATGCCGGCGACCTGGTGTGCACCTTGCCGCTGCCGCTGCCGTCGGAGAGCGTCAACGCGATCGTCCTGCAGCACGTGCTCGCCGCCGACGCGGCGGCGCTGCTGGAGGAATGCGAGCGCATCCTGATGCCGGGCGGCCGCCTGTGGCTGTTCGCGCTCAACGCGATGAGCCCGTACCGGCTGCGCTGGCGGCGGCAGGGCCTGGTGGCGCGCCCGCCGGGCAGCTGGCGCGGCCTGCTCGAGCAGACCGGCCTGCCGTGCGTGGAGCAACTGCGCTATCTCGGGCCGGTATGGCCGACCCGCGGCGGCGTCGGCCCGGCCACCTCCGCCGCACCGCTGCGCGCGGTCTGCCTGCTGCAGGCCGAGAAACGCACCGCCGCCGGCATCGGCCCCATCCCGTTGCGCGCGCCGGTCCGCTGGCGCGGCTCGATCGCTTCCATTTGATTTGCGGAGTTTCATGAAGACTGTCGACATCCATACCGATGGCGCCTGCCTCGGCAATCCCGGCCCCGGCGGCTGGGCCGCGTTGCTGCGCTACAAGGGACTGGAGCGCGAAGTGGCCGGCGCCGAGGCGCACACCACCAACAACCGCATGGAGCTGATGGCCGCGATCATGGCCCTGGAGACGCTCAACGAGCCGTGCCAGATCGTGCTGCACACCGACTCGCAGTACGTGCGCCAGGGCATCACTGAATGGATGCCGGGCTGGGTGCGGCGGCAGTGGAAGACCGCCGGCGGCGATCCGGTCAAGAACCGCGACCTGTGGGAACGGCTGCACGCCGCCGCGCAGCGGCATACGATCGACTGGCGCTGGGTCAAGGGCCACAACGGCGACCCGGACAACGAGCGGGTCGACCAGCTGGCGCGCAACCAGGCCCTGCACGTGCGCGCCGGCGGCGCCGCGGTCGCGACCTGATCCTGTCTTCCTTCTCAGCTGCGAGTCCCATGCGTCAGATCATCCTCGATACCGAAACCACCGGCCTGGAATGGAAGAAGGGCAACCGCGTCGTCGAAATCGGCGCGGTGGAACTGCTCGAACGCCGCCCCAGCGGGCGCAACTTCCACCGCTACCTGCGCCCGGACTGCGATTTCGAACCCGGCGCGCAGGAAGTCACCGGCCTGACCCTGGACTTCCTCGCCGACAAGCCGGAATTCCACGAGGTGGTCGATGAATTCCTGGAGTTCATCGACGGCGCCGAGCTGATCATCCACAACGCGTCGTTCGACCTGGGGTTCCTGGACTACGAGCTGTCGCGGCTGGGCGAGTCCTACGGCCGCATCCTCGACCGCGCCACGGTGATCGACACCCTGCTGCTGGCGCGGGAGCGCTTCCCCGGCCAGCGCAATTCGCTGGACGCGCTGTGCAAGCGGCTGGGCGTGGACAACTCGCACCGGCAGCTGCATGGCGCGCTGCTCGATGCGCAGATCCTCAGCGACGTGTACATCGCGCTGACCTCGGGTCAGGAAGAGATCGGTTTCGCCCTGGCCGAGGACGGCGCCGCGCATGCGGCCGCGCAGGGGCCGGCGTTCGACATGACGATGCTGCTGCCGCGGCCGCGGGTGTTGCCGACCGCCTCGGAGCTGGAGGCGCACCAGGCGCGGCTGGAGAAGCTGCGCAAGAAGGCCGGCCGCGCGCTGTGGGACGACGCCGAACCGGTCGTGGCGGAAGCGGTGGCCGGCTGAGGACGCCTCGAATGACGACGGGACGGATGTTGTAGGAGCGGCTTCAGCCGCGATGGAGCGTTCCCGGTAAAGCCCCGTCGCGGCTGCAGCCGCTCCTACAGGCCAGCCTGGCCGACTTGAGCGTTAAGACTGCAAGTATCCAGCGGTGCCCTGACGTGGGTTGCGCGGACGGAGCGGCGGCCGCGCCGCACCGAATTCAGTGGCAGCGCACCAGGATCGCGGTGATGTTGTCCGAGCCGCCTTCGTCGAGCGCAGCGGCGACCAGCATGTCCACGCACTCCTGCGCGCTGCAGTCGTCGTGGCCCAACGCGCTGGCCAGGCCGGCATCGTCCACTTCCTCGGTCAGCCCGTCGCTGCACAGCAGCAGGCGCATGCCCGGGCGCAGTTCGCCGGTCATCGTGGCCACGTTCAGGTGCTGCGGGTCGGTGACGCCCAATGCCTGGGTGACCACGTTGCGGTGCGGATGCGCGCGGGCCTGCTCGGCGGTGAGGGCGCCCTGGGCGATCAGTTCCTGCACGTAGCTGTGGTCCTGGCTGAGCTGGGCCAGCTTGCCGTCGCGCCACAGGTAGGCGCGGCTGTCGCCGACCCAGGCCACCTCGAAGCGGTTGCCCTGTACCCGCGCGGCCACCACCGTGGTACCCATCGGCAGGGTGTCGTTGCGGCGCTGCGAGGCGCGGATGATTTCCTCGTCGGCGATGCGGATGGCCTGCGCCAGCGCGGTGCCGCCGCGCACTTCGCGGACGATGGCCTCGCGCGCCAGGGCGCTGGCGACCTCGCCGCAGGCATGGCCGCCCATGCCATCGGCCACCAGCCACAGCCCCAGTTCGTGGTCGCCGTAGTAGGTGTCCTCGTTGAGGTCGCGGCGCAGGCCGACGTGGGTGAGGTGTCCGAATTCGATCATTGCGCGCCTGCGGCCGGCCGGTGTTTTCTGGGGTCGAGGGGCATCATCGCGGTCGCGCGCGGATCAGGCAATCGCCGGGCGCAGCGCCAAGCAGGCGGGGTTCATCGCCCCGCGCCGCCGGGCGCCTGTGGAGGCGTCGGCGCCGGGCCGCTTGTCCGCGCGCGGCGGGAACCGTATGATGCACGCCCCCGGTCCGCCGGGGACCACCCGGGAAGGTGGCAGAGTGGTTGAATGTACCTGACTCGAAATCAGGCAGGCGTTTATAGCGCCTCGGGGGTTCGAATCCCCCCCTTCCCGCCAGTTCTATCGCGCACAGGCCCTTCAGCGGTCGCAGAGCGTGATCAGCGCAGGTGTGGGTGGGGAGAAGCCCCGCGGGTTCGACCCATCGGCGACAGCCGATGCGCACGGCGCAGCCGCCCGCAGGGCGAGGTGCAGCATGCACCGAGTGCATCCCCCCTTCCCGCCAGTTCCGCATGAGGCCCCGTCAGGGGCCTTTTGCTTTTTTGATGCGCGCGACAGCGTGCCGACGCCGCTTTAAGACGCGGCCGTTACACTCTCCCTTCTCCTGTTTGTGGTGTCTGCCATGTCCGAAATCCTGGTGCCCGTGTCCTTCGGCGAACTGCTCGACAAGATCGCCATCCTGCAAATCAAGTCCGAGCGCATCGAGGATCCGACCAAGCTGGCCAATGTGCACGCCGAACTGTCGGCGCTGGAAAAGACCTGGATGGCGCATCCGGCGGCCGGCGGCGACGTGGCGCGCCTGCGCGCGGAGCTGAAGGCGGTCAACGAGCGCCTGTGGGTGATCGAAGATGAGATCCGGATCAAGGAGAAGGCGCAGGCCTTCGACGAGGAGTTCATCAAGCTCGCGCGCAGCGTGTACTACGAAAACGACGAGCGCGCGCGGCTCAAGAAGGACATCAACCTGGCCCTGGGCTCCAGCTACGTGGAAGAGAAGTCCTACCAGGACTACCGCAACGCCTCGGCCTGAGAGTGGTGCCCGGGAGGCGTTGCCGTCTCCCGGGCACGGGACTGCCTTCAGTCGCGCGCAACCAGCAGGCCGGTCAGGCGCCGCACCAGCGGCAGGACCAGCAGCAGGGTCGGGAAGGCGACCAGCCAGGACAGCGCCCAGGCGCCGAGCCAGAGCGTGCCGACGCCGGGCGCCAAGCCGACGCTGCGCAGGGTGCTGATCATCGAGACGATGCAGGTCATCAGCACCGACAGCAGCAGCGGGGTCACCCAGGCAGCATGGCGCGGGGACAGCTTGCGGGCAAACAGCGGGGAACGTGACATTGCGGACTCTCCGTAAGCCGGTCGATCGAAGGCGCCACCCGCCATTGGCCTGCCAGGCCTGGACGGGAAACAGCCCCGGACGGATCCGGCGCAGTTGGCGCGTTGATTGACGTAAACGCTTACGGCGGCTCCTGCGGGCCAGTTCGGCGGCAGGACGCGCGGCGGATGGTAGAGCGACGCCAGCGCCGCCGCAATGGCTTCAGTGGCCGTGGTCGGCGCGGTAGCGCTCGAACGCGGCGATCGCATCGTCCACCGCGATGAGGTCCATTATCCCGTCGAATTCGATCTTGCTGCCCCACTTCAGCTGCGCGGCCGGCTTTCCCAGGTACTTGCGCGCGGCAGCGTCGTACTTGTCCACGCAGTAGCGGATATCCGAATACGGGCCGCTGCGGCGCGGGTTGCTCGCCGCGTGCAGGCCCAGCACCTTGGTGCCCATCGCGTTGGCGATGTGCATGGGGCCGGAGTCGGGTGTCATGACCAACGCCGCGCGCTGCAGCAGCGCCGGCAGTTGCTTGAGCGTGTCGCGGCCGACCAGGTCGAGCACCGGCGTGCGCGCCGTGGCGACGATGGCGTCGGCGGTACTGCGCTCCAGATCGCTGCGGCCGCCGCACAGCACCACCCGCCAGCCCTGCGCGGCGGCATGGTCGGCCACCGCGGCGTAGCGCTCGGCATACCAGTTGCGGCGCTGGTGGCTGGAGCAGGGCGAGATCAGCAGCGCCGGACGGCCGTCGTCGGGCCATTGCGCGCGCGCCCAGGCATGGGCGTCGTCGGGCACCGGCAGGTCCCAGCGCACCTCGGTCTGGCGCAGGCCCAGCGGCTCGCAGAAGCTGCCGATCGCATCCAGCACGTGGATGCCGGGGCGGTCGGGGATGCGCTCGTTGACGAACAGGCCGTGCAGATCCTTGGAGCGGCTGCGGTCGTAGCCGATGCGGCGGCGCGCCGGCACGAACGCCGACAGCACGTTGGCGCGCAGCGCCACCTGCATCTGCAGCAGCGCGTCGAAGCCTTGTGCCGGCAGCTCGTGGCGCAAGGCGCGCATGCCGGCCAGGCCGCTGCGCTTGTCGTAGGTGTGGAACGCAACGCCCGGCAGGCCCTCCAGCAGCTTGTGCCCGGCTTTGTCGATGATCCAGTGCAGCGCCGGCGCCGGCGCCTGCGGCCAGGCGCGCTGCAGGGTCCGCACCAGCGGCACCACGTGGGTCACGTCCCCCAGCGCCGACAGGCGCAACAGGCACAACGAAGGGAGCGTTGCCGGCATGGTGTTGTTAGACTCGCTGGATGGTTGCATTCGACGCCACCGAAGCGCTGACGCCGTACCGCGAGGGCCGCGGATACGGGGCCATTCTGTTCGACCGCGAACGACTGCGGCAAGCCGAGCCGTCGCTGTTCTCCGCCGTCGCCTGGGGCGAACGCGCTCGCCCGGTGGATGCCGGCGGCCGCGGCGGCGCCTGGTTCGTCGATGCCCCGTTCGGCAGCTGCGTGCTGCGCCAGTACCGCCGCGGCGGGCTGGTCGCCAAGCTGGTCCGCGACCGTTACCTGTGGACCGGCGCCGATCGCACCCGCAGCTTCGCCGAGTTCCGGCTGATGCGTGCGTTGATCGCGCGCAAGCTGCCGGTGCCGCGCCCGCTGGCGGCCTGCTACCTGCGCCAGGGATTGCGCTATCGCGCAGCGATCCTGATGGAGCGGCTGGAAGGCGTGCGCTCGCTGGCCGATCGCGCGCATCTGGCCGGCCGCGGCGCGCCGTGGGAGGAAGCGGGGCGGCTGATCGCGCGCTTCCATCGCGCCGGTCTCGACCACGCCGACCTCAATGCGCAGAACATCCTGTTCGACGGCAACGGCCGCGGCTGGCTGATCGATTTCGATCGCGGCGTGCTGCGCATTCCCGCCACCCGCTGGCGCGAGCGCAACCTCAAGCGGCTGCGTCGTTCGCTGCTGAAGCTGCGCGGCGAGCGCAGCGTCGATGCGGTGGAGAAGGATTACGCGCGGCTGCGCCGCGCCTACGACCTGGCCTGGGAGCGCGGCTGCTGATGACGGACTGGGCGCTGCGCTTCCAGGGCGTGGGCAATGCCTCGGCGGTGACGTTGGGTTCGCCGATGGCCACCATCGAGCGCGATGGCCGGCCGTGGCTGACCATCGACTGCGGCGGCGAAGGGCTGACCGCTTACCAGGCGCACTACGGGGTGATGCCGCAGGCGCTGTTCGTCACCCACGTGCATATGGACCATGTGGCCGGCTTCGAACGGCTGTTCGTGGACAGCTATTTCTCTGCGCGCCGCGGCAAGGTGCGGCTGTACGTGCCGGCCACGGTGGTGTCGCTGCTGCACCGGCGGGTGGCCGACTATCCGAACGTGCTGGCCGAGGGTGGCGCCAACTTCTGGGACGCGTTCCAATTGATCGCGGTGGGCGATGCGTTCTGGCACGAGGGCGTGCGCCTGGAGGTGTTCCCGGCGCGCCACCACTGGCCGGAGACCGCCTACGGCCTGCGCTTGCAGGGCGCGCTGGTATGGAGCGGTGATACCCGGCCGATCCCGGAAATGCTGAACCGCTATGCCGACGACGGCGAGCTGGTGGCGCACGACTGCGGTCTTCACGGCAACCCGTCGCATACTGGGGTCGACGACCTGGAGCGGGAATACCCCGCCGAGCTGCTGCAACGGACGATGCTCTACCACTACGCCAGCGACGAAGATGCCGAGGCCCTGCGCGCGCGCGGCCACCGCGTGGCGCGCCCGGGCCAGTGCGTGGCGCTGGCAGCGCCGCGCGCGCCGCAGGTACCGGCGGGATGAACGCGCTGCCGCGTCTGCCGCTCGCGTCGGCGACGCCTGCGGACCGGCGCGGGCGGCCGTTGCGCGACCTGCGCCTGTCGGTGATCGAGGCCTGCAACTTCCGCTGCGGCTACTGCATGCCCGCCGACAAGGTGCCGGACGACTACGGCTTCGACGCCGCGTCGCGGCTGTCGTTCGCGCAACTGGAGACCCTTGCCCGCGCCTTCGTCCGCAACGGCGTCAACAAGCTGCGCTTGACCGGCGGCGAGCCGCTGCTGCGCCGCGATCTGCCCGAGTTGGTGCGGCGGCTGGCGCGCATCCCTGGCGTGGACGATCTGGCCATGACCACCAACGGCGCGCTGCTGGCGCGGCACGCGCACGCCTTGCGCGAGGCCGGCCTGCGCCGGGTCACGGTCAGCCTGGATGCGATCGAGCCGGCGGTGTTCCGGCAGCTGTCCGGCGGCCGTGGCGAGATCGCGCAAGTGTTGGAGGGCATCGACGCGGCGGTGGCGGCCGGGCTTGGGCCGGTCAAGCTCAACTGCGTGGTCCAGCGCGGCATCAACGACGACCAGGTGCTGCCGTTGCTGGCGCATTTTCGCGGCAGCGGCCATGTGCTGCGCTTCATCGAATACATGGACGTGGGCACCTGCAATGCCTGGCGCCGCGAGCGGGTGGTGCCGGCCGCCGAACTGCGCGATCGCATCGCCGCGCGCTGGCCGCTGCAGGCGCTGGCGCCGCATTACTCAGGCGAGGTCGCCGCGCGCTACGCCTTCGCCGACGGCGGCGGCGAGATCGGCTTCGTCACTTCGGTCAGCGCGCCGTTCTGCGGCGATTGCCACCGTGCCCGCGTCTCGGCCGATGGCCATCTATACACCTGCCTGTTCGCGGGCGAGGGCACCGACCTGCGGCCGGCGCTGGCCGGTGGCGAAGAGATGCTGGCCGAGCGTGTGCGTGCGCTGTGGGAGCGTCGCGACGATCGCTACAGCGAACTGCGGGGCGCGGCGTCGGCCACGCGCGGCAAGCACGTCGAAATGTTCCTGATCGGCGGTTGAGCGATGGACGCCGCAGTGCAAGACGCGCTGGTCGCGCTGGAGCTGGACTTGCTGGAGCCGGCGGTGCGTGCCTCGGCGACGCGCGTGGCTGAACTGCTCGACGACGCCTTCGTCGAGTTCGGCGCCTCCGGGCGCTGCTTCGACAGGCCGGCGGTGCTGCAGGCGTTGGCGGTGGAGTCGGGCGACTTCCGCTACCGCGCCTTCGACATCCAGGTGCAGTCGCTGGCGCCGGATCTTGCGCAAGTGCGCTATCGCAGCGAGCGCAGCGGCGGCGGCGAGCCGCCGCGGCAGGCGCTGCGCAGTTCGCTGTGGCAGCGCCGTGACGACAGATGGCGCATGCTGTTCCACCAGGGCACGCCGATCCCCGGCGGCGCTTGAAGATCGCGCCGTGGGAGCGGCAGCGCAGTCCATGACCAAGAAGACCTCCGCCACGTCCGCGCGCGCCGCCGCGCCGGCGCTGACCCACCTGGACCCGCAGGGGCTGCCGACCATGGTCGACGTCTCCGCCAAGACCGCCACCGCGCGCGTGGCGGTGGCGCAGGCGCAGGTGCGCTTTCCCGCGGCCGTGGCTGCGCAGTTGCGCGCCGACGCGCTGCGCAGCGTGAAGGGCGGCATCGTCGACACCGCGGTGATCGCCGGCACCATGGCGGTCAAGCGCACCCACGAACTGATTCCGTTCTGCCATCCGCTGCCGATCGACGGCTGCCGCTTCGCCATCGACTGGCGCTCGCCGCAGGTGCTGGGCATCGAATGCACGGTGCGCACCGTGCACCGCACCGGCGTGGAGATGGAGGCGCTGACCGGCGCCAGCGTCGCCGCGTTGACCGTCTACGACATGTGCAAGGCCTTGACCCACGCGATGACCATCGGCCCGGTGCGACTGGTCGGCAAGCGCGGCGGCAAGCGCGATGTCGGGAGCGTGGCATGAGCGCCTCGGTGACCGTGCTGTACTTCGCCAGCCTGCGCGAGGCCGCGGGCCTGGAGCGCGAACAGGTGAGTACCGATGCGCCCGATCTGCGTGCGCTGTACGCCGAACGCGATGCCCGCCACGGCCTGCGCTGGCCGGCGGAGCGGTTGCGGGTGGCGGTCGACGGTGCCTTCGCGGGCTGGGACGAAGCGGTGCGCGACGGTAGCGAAGTGGTGTTCATCCCGCCGGTCTCGGGAGGCTGAGCCATGTCCACCGAACCGCGTTTCCGCCTGGCCGACCATCCGCTCGACATCGCCACGCTGCGCGCCCCGCTGGCGCACGCCCAGGCTGGTGCCTATGCCAGCTTCGAAGGCTGGGTGCGCGACCACAACGACGGCCGTGCGGTCGACGGCCTGCACTACGAGGCCTACGCCGCGCTGGCCGAGGCCGAGGGCCAGCGCATCGTCGACGAGGCGCTGGCCCGCTTCGCCATCCTCGACCTGCGCTGCGTGCACCGCGTCGGCGAACTGGCGATCGGCGACCTGGCGGTCTGGGTCGGCGTGGTCGCTGCGCACCGTGGCGCCGCGTTCGATGCCTGCCGCTACCTCATCGACGAGGTCAAGGCGCGCGTGCCGATCTGGAAGCGCGAACGCTATCGCGACGGCGATGCGGGATGGCTGCATCCGGAGACGCAGGCGGCGCAACCCGATTAGCGGCGCGCGCGATCAGGTGTTGATCGTGTCTTCGTAGGGGAGGGGGTGGTAATCCCGCCGGCTGACCGCGCCAGGCATATCCCGCCGCCGTAAGACTCTCTGTGTCGTCGCCACGGCCGGAACGAATGACAGGCCGGGATGGCTGTTGCTTTCTGCAGGCGCAACCGCTGCACGCGATCTAGGCTGATCGTTCGTCGTCGTAGAAGGGTGGTAACCCCGCCGGCTGACCTCGGCGCCCGCGTCGATCGATACGCGCCGAAGTAGCGCCGCCGTTGTAGAGATGCTTGCGCCGTCGCCACGGCCGGTGCCAACGACTAGCCAGGGACCCGACGCGGGCGGAAGGCGTGGCGTACCGCAAGGATGCTCATGTCTGGCAGGACGCATCGCGCAGGCGATGTGTCTCCATGCGGCAGGCAGCGTTGCAGAAGGGGGTGGTAACCCCGCCGGCTGACCTCGGCGCCCGCGTCGATCGATACCGTTGCTGCCTTCCGGCCCTGGCGGGGTTTTCGACCTAGCGTCGCGAGGGGCCGACGGGGCCACCATAGAGACGAAACCGCGCCAGTGGCGTGGTCTTTCCCTTTGAGTCTTACGCCAACGGCGAAGCAACTCTGCGAGGGAAACGCATTCGAATCTGGCGGAGAGAGGGGGATTCACTCGGCATCTTCGATGCCTCGCCCTTCGGGCGGCTTCGCCGTGCAGGTAGCTACGCCACCTGTCGAACCCGGGGGTTCTCACCCCCTCCCAGGCGCCGGCGAAACTCACGCGACTGGGCCATCTCAACACTTTCAATCTGGCGGAGAGAGGGGGATTCGAACCCCCGAAGCGCGGTTTAGACGCTTACACACTTTCCAGGCGTGCTCCTTCAACCACTCGGACACCTCTCCGGGTCTTGCGCAGGCCATGCGGTCCGGGCAAGGGCGGGAATTCTAGCCGTCATGGCCGCTGTTCACAAGGCGAACGACGCCGGGGCGTGAACTGCGCTCATCTTCACCCTGTTCATCGTGGCAGGCAGCCCTGCACGACGGCCGGCGCGCGCGTGACGCCGGCTGACCGGGCGGCTGAACGATCGCGCTGGCCCGGCGTGGCACAATGGCGGTTCAGATGAAGACGGTCGCCTGATGTCCTATCTCGTTCTCGCCCGCAAGTGGCGCCCCAAGCGTTTCGCCGAGTTGGTGGGGCAGGAGCATGTGGTCCGCGCGCTCACCAACGCGCTGGACAGCGGCCGGGTGCATCACGCGTTCCTGTTCACCGGTACCCGCGGTGTCGGCAAGACCACCATCGCGCGCATCTTCGCCAAGTCGCTCAACTGCGAGCAGGGCACCAGCGCCGACCCGTGCGGTCAGTGCGCGGCCTGCCTGGACATCGATGCCGGGCGCTACATCGACCTGCTGGAGATCGACGCCGCGTCCAACACCGGCGTGGACGACGTGCGCGAGGTGATCGAGAACGCGCAGTACATGCCCTCGCGCGGCAAGTTCAAGGTCTACCTGATCGACGAAGTGCACATGCTCTCCAAGGCGGCGTTCAACGCGCTGCTGAAGACGCTGGAAGAGCCGCCGGAGCACGTGAAGTTCCTGCTCGCCACCACCGACCCGCAGAAGCTGCCGGTGACGGTGCTGTCGCGCTGCCTGCAGTTCAACCTCAAGCGCCTGGACGAGGAGCAGATCCAGGGGCAGATGACCAAGATCCTGGCCGCCGAGCAGATCGAGGTGGATGCCTCGGCGATCGTGCAGCTGGCCAAGGCGGCCGATGGCAGCCTGCGCGATGGTCTGTCGCTGCTCGACCAGGCCATCGCCTACGCCGGCGGTGCGCTGCGCGACGCGGTGGTGCGGGCGATGCTGGGCACGGTCGATCGCACCCAGGTCGGGGCGATGCTCGACGCGCTGGCCGATGCCGACGGGCAGCGGTTGCTGCAGGTGGTGGCCGGCCTGGCCGAGTTCTCGCCCGACTGGGGCGGGGTGCTGGAGGCGCTGGCCGAGGCCCTGCACCGCATCCAGGTGCGGCAACTGGTGCCGGGCGCGGCCACGCCCGCGCTGGATGGCCTGGACCCGGCACCGCTGGCCGAGCGCCTGCGTCCGGAGATCGTGCAGCTGTGGTACCAGATGGCGCTGAACGGGCGCCGCGACCTGTACCTGGCGCCGAGTCCGCGCGCCGGGTTCGAGATGGCGGTGTTGCGCATGCTGGCGTTCCGCCCGATGGGTGCCGCGGCGCTGCCGGCCGGCACCGCGACCGGTACGGCCACGCAAGGACACGGCCATGCGTCCGCGGCCGCTGCCAGCGCGCCCGCCGCGGCGATGGCGGCCCCTGTCGCGGTGACCACCGCCGTGCCGGCTGCGCCCGTCGCCGCCGCGCCGGCGCCGGTTCCTGCCGCGCCCATGGCGGCTGCGCCCAGTGCGGCCCCGGCCCCGCTGGATCCGCCCTGGGATCCGCCGGCAGCACGCCCGGCGCCGTCCGCGTCCGTCGCGACGCCGGCGCCAGCGGTGGTCCCGGCCGCCGCCGCCGAACCGGAAATGGCGATGGTGCCGCCGCTGGCACCGCCGCCGCGCACCCATGCCGCCGTGTCCGACACGCCGCGCGCGCTGCACAGCGCCGAGGACTGGCTCGAACTGGTCGCCGATTGCGGGCTGAGCGGCCCGTCGCGGCAGCTCGCCGCCAATGCCGCCTTCGTCAGCCATGCTGAAGGCGTGCTGCGGCTGTCGCTGTCGCCGGGCTTCGAATACCTGCAGTCCGAGCGCTCGCTCGGCGAACTGGCCGCGGCCCTGGCCGATGCGCTGGGCCAGCGCCCGAAGATCGTCATCGAAAGCGGCATCGCGGTCGATGCCGAAACCCTGCATGAGCGCTCGCACCGGCAACGCGGCGAGCGCCAGAACGCGGCCGAGACCGCGTTCATGAACGACCCGGCGGTGCAGGCGCTGATCCAGCAGCAAGGCGCGCGGGTCGTCCCCGATTCCATCCGTCCCTACGATGAGTGAACCACGATGCGCGGCAATATCGCCCAACTGATGCAACAGGCGCAGAAGATGCAGGAAAACCTGCAGCGCGCCCAGGAAGAACTGGCCAAGCTGGAAGTCACCGGCAGCGCCGGCGGCGGCATGGTCAACGTGACCCTGACCGGCGCCAAGGAGTGCCGCAAGGTGCGGATCGATCCGAGCATCCTGGCCGACCAGGAAATGGCCGAGGACCTGATCGCCGCCGCGTTCAACGACGCCTCCAACAAGATCGACGCCGAATCCAAGGCGCGCATGGGTGCGGCCACGGCCGGCATGCCGATCCCGCCGGGCATGAAGCTGCCGTTCTGAAGGGCCGGGATTCGGGATTCGGGAGTGGGGATTCGCGGTTTTTCGCGAGTGCGCTGCCCTTCCTGCTTCGGTGAATTCCTCTTGTAGGAGCGGCTTCAGCCGCGACCGGTCAGATCAAACCGTCGCGGCTGAAGCCGCTCCTACGAAAACATCGCGTGACAGCGATGTTTCCCTTACGAATCCCCAATCCCCACTCCCGAATCCCCAACCACATGAGCTCGCCGCTGCTCGAACAACTGATCGATGCGTTCCGCGTGTTGCCTGGCGTCGGCCAGAAGACCGCGCAGCGCATGGCCTACCACGTGCTCGAGCGCGAGCGCGAGGGTGGGCAGCGGCTGGCCGAGCGGTTGCACGAGGCGATCGAGCGCATCGGCCATTGCGCGCAGTGCCGCGATTTCAGCGAAACCGAGGTCTGCGCGATCTGCGCCAGTCCCGCCCGCGACCGCCAGCAGCTGTGCGCGGTGGAGTCGCCGGCCGACCGTTTGGCGATCGAGCACGCCACCGGTTACCGCGGCCTGTACTTCATCCTGCAGGGCCGGCTGTCGCCGCTGGACGGCATCGGCCCGCGCGAACTGGGCCTGGACCGGCTCGGCGCGCGGCTGGCGCAGGGCGAGGTGGCCGAGCTGATCATCGCCACCAATTCCACGGTCGAAGGCGAGGCCACCGCGCATTACCTGGCGCAACTGGCGCGCCAGCACGGCGTACGGCCGAGCCGGCTGGCGCAGGGCCTGCCGCTGGGCGGTGAACTGGAGTACGTGGATCGCGGCACGCTCTCGCATGCCTTCGGCAGCCGCAGCGAAGTGCCGCGCGCCGGCGCCGGCGAGTGACGCCGCACGTGGCTGCGGCGCGAGGCCGAATTGGGCTATAACGGCGGCCCATTCTTTCGTTCCGGGCGCGCTCCATGGACACCATCTTCGGCAAGATCATCCGTCGCGAAATTCCGGCCAGCATCGTCTACGAGGACGACGCCGTGCTCGGCTTCAAGGACATCGCGCCGCAGGCGCCGGTGCATGTGCTCTTCATCCCCAAGCAGGTGGAGATTCCGACCCTGGACGACCTGGCGCCGGAGCAGGCGACCCTGGTCGGCCGGCTGGTGCTGGCCGCGGCCAGCTATGCGCGCGAGCAGGGCCTGGCCCAGGACGGCTACCGAGTGGTGATCAACTGCCGCGAGCACGCCGGGCAGACGGTGTTCCATCTGCACCTGCATCTGCTCGCCGGCGCGCCGCTGGGACGCTTCGGCACGCCCTGAGTCGCGTGGCCTGCGCCAACCGGCAGGCATAAAAAAACGCCGCTGGATCAGCGGCGTTTTTCGTTGCGGCGCACGCGGCAGGCTTACCACCAGCCCCAGCGCGGACCCCACGGGCCCCAGCCCGGGCCCCAGGGGCCGTACGGGTAGGCGGGCACCACTTCGACCTGGCGCACCACCGGCCACAGGTAGACCACGTCCGCGTCCATCTTCGGCAGGCGGTAGTCGTACTCGCCGATGCGGGTGTTGTCGTAGCCGGACACGTGGCCGATGAAGGTCACCTCGCGGCCGGGTTCGAACACCGCCGGGTCGTAGAAGCCGGCGCGGCAGGCGATGAAGCGGCCATCGCTGGCGTCGGCCGCATCGCTGTCCGGGCGGCCGCTGGCATTGAGCGGACGCGACAGCATCTGGAAGCAGGTCTGGCCTTGGCCGGGGGTGGTCTTGATGATCTTGCCGCCCCAGCGCACCGGCGCGCCGGCCTGCTGGCCGGCGACCGAGTCGCGCGGGCTGACGGGCGCGAACTGGCCCTGCAGCGGCTTGGGGGCGGTGGCGCAGGCGCCGAGCGCCAACGCAGCGATCACGGGGAACAGCAGGCGAATCTTCATCGGGATGCTCCAGTGGGCGGACGGTGCCTGCGCAGGTCGCGCAACAATGAAGCGCTGTCCGAATCAGCGCCAGCGTAGCGCGCATCGGCGAAACGCCGGCTGAGCGGAATCAGGCTCGCATCGCCGGTTTCCCGCTGCACGCGCGCCGCCCATGCCACTGCCGGTTCGTGCGGTTCGCGGCCCTGGCCGCGCTTGGCGTAGCGCCGGCCCAGGCCGCGCCAGGCACGCAGCAAGGGATCGCGCTCGCGCTCGCCGCGGGCCAGCCACCATGCCATCGCGCCGAGCAGCAGCACGGCGAATCCGGCGAACAGCGCCACCAATTGGCCCGGCTCCAGCTTCGCCACGCCGAACTGGCTGAGCAGGCGCTGCTGGCGGTTGGCGTCGAAGGACAGCACCAGGTCGTTCCAGCCGCGCCGCGCCCAGTCGGCGAGGTCGCGCCAGCGCCAGTCGGCGTCACCGCCCTGCGCGCCGGCGCCGTTGCCGAGGCGGTCCTCCAGGGTGTCGTAGATGCGTTCCGGCGCCACCGCCGCGGTCGGGTCCACCCGCACCCAGCCGCGTTGCGGCAGCCACACCTCGGCCCAGGCGTGCGCGTCCATGCGCCGCACCACCCAGTAGCCGCCGAACGGGTTGCGGGTGCCGCCGGCATAGCCGGTGACCACCCGCGCGGGAATGCCGGCGCCGCGCATCAGCACCACGAACGCCGAGCTGAAGTGTTCGCAGAACCCGGCCTTCTGCTGGAACAGGAACTCGTCCACGCCGTTGCGGCCGGGCAGCGGCGTCTGCAGGGTGTAGGCGAAGTCGCGGCGGATCCATTGCAGGGCGCGGGCGACGATCGCCGCGTCGTCGGTGCCGGCCTGCTGCCGCCATTGCCGGGCCAGCGCCAGCGTGCGCGGGTTGTAGCCGGGCGGCAGCGCCAGCGCGCGCTGGCGCTGCGCCGCGTCCAGATCGGCCTCGACCCGCTGCGGCGGCGCCGAGCGCAGCCGCCAGCGGGTCAGTGCGCTGAGCGGGCGCTCGGTCTGCAGCACCGCGTCGGCGCTGAGCCGGGTGCCGGCCGGCGCCTGCCGCGGCAGGTCCAGGGCGACCAGTTGCCGGCGGTCGGTCGGTTCCATTTCGAGCTGGTAGTCCC
Organism: Xanthomonas sp. F10; assembly: GCF_014206815.1. Lineage (GTDB taxonomy): Bacteria > Pseudomonadota > Gammaproteobacteria > Xanthomonadales > Xanthomonadaceae > Xanthomonas_A > Xanthomonas_A indica. Next base: position 2,513,800 of record NZ_JACHNP010000001.1, on the reverse strand, counting down.
AGCCGCCTGGTGCGAGTTGGATCGGGGGTGCCGGCGCGAAGACGTTGTCGCGGCGCGCACGCCAGGTGCGGCCGTCGAAATCCCACAGCACCGGGCCCCGCCAGTAGCGCTGCGCCGGGGCCGGCACCGGGCCGAAGAACTGCACGCGCAGCGCCGGGGTGTCGTCGGCCATCAGGTCCAGCCATTGCCCCGGACTCATCGTGTCGGACAGGCCGGGGCGGCCCATGGCGCGTTCCGGCACGCCCCACAGCGGCGAGCCCAGCCGCGGGAACAGCCAGAACGCGGCCAGCGCCAGCGGCAGGCCCAGCGCCAGCAGGCGGCCGACGCCGCGCAGTTGCCCGCGCAGCGGCCGTCGCGTGCTGTGGCCTTCCTGGTCGGCCAGGCGCTGCATGCACAGCAGCGCCGCGATCACCGCCGCCAGCCCCAGCGCCATCGTCACCGGCCCCTGGTCGAGCAGGAAGGCGGCGAACGGCGCGAACAGGGCGAAGCCGAGCAGGCTGCGCGCATCGCGCAGGCTATTCAGTTCCGAGGGTTTGATCGCCAGCATCGCCGCCAGCAGCGCGCAGCCGGTGTCGCGGCCGAAGCGCAGGCCGACCTGCCAGTACAGCGCCGCGAGCATCAGCGCGACCAGGGCCAGGCGCAGCAGCGCCGGCATCGGCCGCCACGCCGAACTGGCGCCGATCAGCAGCGCCGACAACGCGATCAGCCAGGCCAGCGTCGCGGGCAACTGCAGCAGCAGTGGCAGCAAGGCCAGCAGCGCCGCGCCCAGCGCCCAGGCGCGGCTGGCGGCATGCAGCGCGGGCGAGCGCGGCTCAGCCATGCGGCAGCAGCGCCAGCGCGCGCAGGCACAGGTGCCGGTGCTGCGGGCCGCGGCCCGGGCCCAGCGCCGGCTGCCCCGGCAACAGCAAACGGTAGCGGCGGCCGTCGCGTTCGGCTTCCTCGACCCAGCGCGCCAGCCGTGCGATGCGGCGTTCGTGCGGCAAGGCCGGCAGCGTGCGCCAGTCCAGCACCACGTCCACCCCGATCGGGCGTTCGTACTCGCGCACCAGCAGGGTGTCGCGGCGTGCCGAGTGCTTCCAGGCGATCGCCCGCGGCGCGTCGCCGGCGCGATAGGGACGCAACTGGTGCAGTTCCTCGCCGAGCGCGTGCAGGCGGGTCTGGGTCGGCGTGCCGGCGCCGGCCGGCAGCGGCGGGCCATCGGCTTCCGGTTGCGGATAGACCAGCAGCGCAGTGTCCGGCCAGAACCAGGCCCAGGCGCGCAGCAGGCCCAGCGGCTGGGTGGTGGACACCTGCACGCGCTGCAGGTCGAGCCAGCCGCGGCGCTCGGTAGGCACCTCCAGGTCGGCTTCGTTGCGGTCGTCGCGTTGCAGGTCCAGGTAGGTGTGCGCATCGCCGTGGCGCACGCGCAGGCCGCGTCGGCGGCGGCCGTCGGCGGTGGCCAGCGCCAACCGCAGGCGCAGCGGTTGCCCGGCGGCGACCGGTTCGGCCGACAGCGCCTCCAGCCGCAGTCCGGACAACTGCAGGTGGGCGACGATGGCGCTGGCCATCGCGGCCGCGCCGAGCAGCATCGCCAGCAGCAGCGCCGGGTTGTTGTTGTAGTTCAGCGCGCCGAGCAGCATCGCCGCCAGCAGCAGTGCCAGGAAGCCGCCGAACGGCGTCGGCAGGATGTAGATGCGGCGCCGGTCCAATTGCACCGGCAGGACTTCCGGCGCGCGCGGCGCGGCCAACTGCGCCAGTCGCTGCCGCCAGTCGCGCCGCCCGCCCGGCATCGGCGTCAGTCCACCGCGACGCTGTGCAGGATCGCCTTGGCCAGCGCCTGGCCGGAGGCCGATTCCTGCTCGGCCACCAGGCGGTGCTCGGCGACGGCCACGAACAGCGCCTGCACGTCGTCGGGCAGCACGTGCCCGCGCCCGAGCAGCAGCGCATGCGCCTTGGCCGCGCGCAGCAGGGCGATGCCGGCGCGCGGCGACAGCCCCACGCGCACGCCGGGATGCTGCCGGCTGCGCGCCAGCAGCGCCTGCACGTAGCCGACCAGCGCCTCGCTGGCGTGGATCTGTTCCACACTTTGCCGCAGGGTGGCCATGTCGGCCTCGCCGAGCAGCGGCTGCGCCTGCGCGATCAGGTCGCGGCGGTCGCTGCCGCTGAGCAGCGCGCGTTCGGCCTCGGCGTTGGGATAGCCCAGTGCCAGGCGCAGCAGGAAGCGGTCCAGTTGCGAGTCGGGCAGGGGGAAGGTGCCCGACAGGTCCACCGGGTTCTGCGTGGCGATGACGAAGAACGGCGACGGCAGCGGATGGGTGGTGCCGTCGAGGGTGACCTGCTGCTCGGCCATCGCTTCCAGCAGCGCGCTCTGGGTGCGCGGCGGCGCGCGATTGATCTCGTCGGCGAGCAGTACGTGGGTGAACACCGGGCCCGGATGGAACTGGAACTGGCGCGACTGCGCGTCGTACACCGATACGCCGAGCACGTCGGCCGGCAGCAGGTCGGAGGTGAACTGCACGCGTTGGAAACCCAGTCCCAGGCTCGCCGCCAGCGCATGCGCCAGCGTGGTCTTGCCCAGGCCGGGCAGGTCCTCGATCAGCAGATGTCCGCCGGACAGCAGGGCGACAAAGGCCATGCGCACCTGTTGCGGCTTGCCCAGGACCAGCGCGTTGACCTGCTGCTGGGCGCGCGTGAGCGCCTCGCGCAAGGTATCGGTTAGCATTTCCGGCAAGCGGAGCGGAGTAGGCATCGCAGTCTCGCAACGGTTTCAGGGAGTGTACGGGCAATGCAAGGGGAACAACGTGCACGCAGTGTCTTCATCGTGCTGTGGACGCTCGTCACCGCCGCCAAACTGCTGGTCGCCGCGCGCCTGCCGTTGTTCGTCGACGAGGCATTCTATTGGCAGGAAGGCCAGCACCTGGCGCTGGCCTACTCGGATCTGCCCGGGCTGACCGCGTGGCTGGCGCGGTTGGGCGTGGCGCTCGGCGGCGACCATCTGCTGGCGCTGCGCGCGCCGTTCCTGCTGCTGGGCGCGGCCCTGCCCTGGCTGGTCGCACGCATCGCCACGCGCTGGTTCGGCGCGGTGGCGGGCTGGCGCGCCGGCAGCCTGGTGTTGCTGATGCCGCTGTCCGGCACCCTGGGCATCCTGGCGCTGCCTGACGTGCCGATGGCGCTGGCGACGATCCTGTGCATCGACGCCACGGCGCGGCTGCTGCGCCAGACCGAGGCGCTGAGCGCGGTGGAACTGGCGCTGGGTCTGGTCATCGGCGCACTGAGCCATTACCGCTTCGTCGGCGTGATCGGCGTCGGCGCGATCGCCCTGCTGCTGATCCCGCAGGGCCGGCGCATGCTGCGCGATCCGCAGGTGTGGGTGGCGCTGGCGCTGGGCATGGTCGCCTGGTTGCCGCTGCTGGCCTGGAACGCGGACAACGGCGAGGCCGGTCTCAAGTTCCAGTTGGTCGACCGCCATCCCTGGAGTTTCCAGCCCGCCGGCATCGCTTTCCTGCTGATCCAGTTGCTGCTGGTCACGCCGCTGCTGGCGGTGGCGATGACCAAGGTGGCGCTGATGGCCACGCGCGGCGGCAGCAGCGGCACGCGCGTGCAGTGGCGCTACTTCGGCCTGCTCGGTGGCGTGTCCACGCTGGGCATCTTCCTGCTCGGGTTCTTCACCGACGCCGAGCGGGTCAGTTTCCACTGGCCGCTGCCGGGCTATCTGGCGCTGCTGATCGCCACGCCGGTGATCCTCAACGGCTGGAGCAAGCCGTTGCGCCGCGCCACCTGGCTGCTGGCCGGGCTCGGCCTGGTCGGCGCGTTCGGCTACTACCTGGCGGTGTCGGTGCCGGCGGTGCGCGAGCACACCGCCGGCGACAAGTACTACCCGCGCAACTTCGCCGGCTGGCGGCCGTTGGCCACCGCGGTGCGTCGTGAACTGGCGACCATGCCGCGCGGCACCCAGGTGCTGGCGGACAACTTCAAGGTCGGCGCCGAACTCGGCTTCGAACTGCGCGACCCGGACATCCAGGTGCTGCCGCATCCGTTGAACGACAAGCACGGGCGCAGCGCGCAGCTGCAGCAGTGGGGACTGCTCGGCGACGGACGCCGCGACGGGCCGCGGCTGCTGGTGCTCTCGCCCAGCGACATGAAGTACCGGCTGCTGCTGCAGCGCTACCACGCGGTCTGCGACCTGGTCGGCCCGCTGCCGCCGCCGCGGGTGGTGTCCAGCGACCATGGCAGCCAGCGCTTCCTGCTGTTCGCGCTGCCGGCGCAGCGTGCGACCGGCCCGTGCACCACGCCGGCGATGGCCTGGTTCAACACGCCGGACGTGGACGCCAGCGTCGGCCGCCGCTTCGACGTCTCCGGCTGGGCGTTCAAGGACGGGGTGGGGATCGACCGGGTCGAGGTGCTGCTCGACGGCAAGGTCGCGGCGCAGGCGCATTACGGCGACTTCTACGACGTCACCAAGTTCTGGAAGATCTCCACCGATCCGGGCCATCCGAACATCGGCTTCCGTGCCACCGTCGATGCCGGCGGCCTGGCGCCGGGCACGCACTGGCTGGGCCTGCGCCTGCACGGCCGCGACGGCAGTGTCGAGGATTGGTGGGAACAACCGATCGTGCTGCGCCCGCGCTGAGCCGGGGCGTCTCGTCGCTCCCCGAGGATCCGCGTTCGGTCTAGTTGCGCGCGCGTAGCCGCGCGCCATCGACCTGACCTGGACCGACGTCCACTTCCTCATGCTTGTCGCCACAGGCGCGCGCAACCGCGGCGCGGCGTGCTCGGGGAGCGATGATCCGCCCTAGAATGGCGCGCCTTTCCACGCCGTCGCGCAGGACCGCACGCCGCTCATGTCCAGTTCCCCTTCCGAACGCCCCGCGGTCGCGCCGCGGATCGCGGTCCTGGTGCCGTGCCACAACGAAGCGGCCACCATCGGCCAGGTCGTGGCCGATTTCGCCGCGCATCTGCCGGGCGCGCGCATCCACGTGTTCGACAACAACTCCAGCGACGCCACCATCGCCCGGGCGCGTGCGGCCGGCGCGGTGGTGCGCGAGGTCGCGCTGCAGGGCAAGGGCAACGTGGTGCGGCGCCTGTTCGCCGACATCGAGGCCGACGTCTACGTACTGGTCGACGGCGATGCGACCTACGATGCGGCGATGGCGCCGGCGCTGGTCGAGCGCCTGTTGCGCGACGGGCTGGACATGGTGGTGGGGGCGCGCCGCAGCGACGCGGCGGCGGCCTACCGCGCCGGTCATCGCACCGGCAACGTGCTGCTGACCCGCTGCGTGGGCTTCCTGTTCGGGCGCAGCTTCGACGACATGCTGTCCGGCTACCGGGTGTTCTCGCGGCGCTACGTAAAGTCGTTTCCCGCGCATGCCGCCGGCTTCGAGACCGAGACCGAACTGGCGGTGCACGCGCTGCAACTGCGCATGCCGGTGGCGGAGGTGGACACCGCCTACGGGGCGCGTCCGGAAGGGTCGCAGAGCAAGCTGCGCACCTGGCACGACGGCACCCGCATCCTGTTGACCATCCTGCGCCTGTTCAAGACCGAGCGGCCCTTGCTTTTCTTCTCGCTGGGCTTCGGCGCCTGCGTGCTGCTGGCACTGGGGCTGGCGGTGCCGTTGTTGCAGACTTACCTGCAGACCGGCTTGGTGCCGCGGTTCCCCACCGCGATCCTGTGCTCGGCGCTGGTCCTGCTCGGCGTGTTGCTGCTGGCCTGCGGACTGATCCTGGACACGGTCACGCGCGGTCGCATCGAGGCCAAGCGCCTGGCCTACCTGGCGATCCCGGCCTGGCCTGTGGATGCGCAGGGTGCGCAGCGGGGCGACACCGCATGAGCGCAACCATTGCGATGGCGCCGCGCGCCACGCGCCGCCAGCGCCTGCTGGCCGCGCTGGATCGCCGCTTCGCCTTCCACAGCCGCGGCAACGTGATCGCCGCCGGCGTGGCGGTCGCGCTGCTGGGCGGACTGCTGTCGCTGTGGCTGGGCCAGGACGCCAACTGGGACCTGCGCAACTACCACCTGTACAACGGTTACGCCGCACTACACGGCCGCCTCGGCATCGACCTGGCGCCGGCGCAGATGCAGAGCTACTTCAATCCGCTGCTGGATGTGCTGCATTACGCGCTGTTCACCGGCCTGCCGGCGCCGCTGGCCGGGTTCGCGATGGGGGTGCTGCACGCGCTGGCATTCCTGCTGCTGGCCGGCATCGTCTGGCGGGTGCTGGACCCGCGGTTGGATCGCGCACGGTTGGTGCCGTGGCTGGCGCTGGCCGGCCTGTGCAGCGCCGCGTTCCTGTCCGAGTTCGCCGGCACCATGGCCGACAACACCAGCGCGCTGCCGGTGCTGGGCGCGCTGCTCGCCGCACTGCATGCGCAACGCCGCCAACAGGCGGCGGGGCAGGGCGTGGCGCTGGGCTGGTGGACGCTGGCTGGCGCCTTGCTCGGGCTGGCGATGGCCTGCAAGTTGACCAATGCCCTGTTCGCGCTGGCCCTGGGCGTGGCCGCGCTGGTCGCCGGCGGTCGCCCGCGGCAGCGGATCGGCGGCGCCGCGGTGCTGACCGCGGTGACCCTGCTCAGCTTCGCGCTGCTGGCCGGGCCGTGGCTGCTGCGGGTGTGGCAGACCTTCGGCAATCCGCTGTTCCCGCAGTTCAACAGCCATTTCCTGGCGCCGCTGGCGCAACCGGTGGCGGTCAGCGACACGCGCTGGTTGCCGAAGACGCTGTGGGAGTGGCTGACCTGGCCGCTGCAGTTCTCGCTGGCGCCGAACCGGGTCAGCGAGGTGCGCCTGCGGCAACTGGTGTGGCCGCTGCTGTATCTGCTGGGCCTGGTCGCGTTGCTGCGCTGGGTGCTGCGGCGCCCGCGCACTTCGGCGTCCGTCGAGGTGGTCGCGCCGGCCTGGCGCGCGGTGCTGGTGTTCGTGCTGGTCGCGTTCCTCGCCTGGCAGGCGGTCTTCAGCATCCAGCGCTACCTGGTGGTGCCGGAGCTGCTGGCGCCGCTGCTGCTGTGGGTGGGGCTGCGGCGGCTGTTGCCGGCGCGCATCGCCGCTCCGGCGGCGCGTTGGACCCTGATCGCCTGTGCGGCCTTTGCGCTGTACGGCTGGGGCGAGTGGGGACACGAGCGCTGGGCGCGCGAGGCGTTCCGGGTGCAGGCGCCGGCCATGCCGCAGCCCGAGCGCAGCCTGGTGCTGCTGGTCGGCGATGCGCCGGAGTCCTGGCGCATCCCGTTCCTGCCCGAACGGGCGGCCTACGCGTCGGTCGCCTCCAATTTCCCGGAAACGCCGGCCTACGCCGCGCGGGTACGCGAGATGCTGGCGGCGCGCGGGCAGGGCTACGCGATGCTGCCGGCGGAAGTGGATCGCAATGTCGAGCGCCTGCAACGGCTCAATGCGGTGGCCGCGCGCCTGGGCCTGGATCGCGGCCCCGACTGCGCGCTGATGCGGCGGCTGGCGCATCGCCCGGTGCGTGCGGGCGTGGACGTCGATGCCGGTCGCTGCCGCTGGGTGCTGCTGCCGGAGCGTGCGGTGGATGTCGCCGCTGCGGACCGCCAGACCCAGGCGCTGGCCGCGCAGCAACTGGCGCGCTACGGCCTGGCGCTGCGGCCGGGGTCCTGTCAGCTCCACCAATCCTGGGTCGGGCAGGCGCGCTTCCCGTACCAGTGGTGCCGGCTGCAGTGAGCTAGGGCAGGGCGTAGCCGGCCTCGCGCAGCAGTTCGGACAGCGCGATCAGCGGCAGGCCGATCAGCGCGGTCGGATCCTGGTTGCGGATCGCGCGGAACAGGCTGATCCCCAGGCCTTCGCACTTGAAGCTGCCGGCGCAGTCCAGCGGCTGTTCGGCGGCGACGTAGCGGGCGATGGCGTCGGGCTGCAGGTCGCGGAACTGGACCTCGGTGAGGTCGCAGGCCTGCAGCGTGCGCGTGCCGCGTTGCAGGCATACGGCGGTGTGAAAACGCACGCTGCGCCCGGACATGGCCGCCAGCTGCGCGTGCGCCGCGGCCACCTCGCCGGGCTTGCCCAGCGGTCGGCCATCCAGTTCGGCCACCTGGTCCGAGCCGATCACCCAGGCCTCCGGCATGCTGGACGCGACCGCCGCGGCCTTGGCTGCCGCCAGCCGCTGCGCCAGCGCCAGCGGCGCTTCGCCGGGCAGCGGGGTCTCGTCGACCTGCGGGCGCACGCACTCGAAGGGCAGGCGCAGCCGCTGCAGCAGTTCGCGGCGGTAGGCGGAGGTGGAAGCCAGGATCAGTAGCGGCATCGGCGGTGGGGCAGGCGGCGGCGGGCCGGGGCCGGCAGTCTGCGGCGGCCGGCGCGGACCGGCAAGCCAACCCGGGACCGGGTTGGGGCGGTTTGACAGGGGCGCCTGTAGTCCTTAACATTCTGCGGCTTATGTCCGCGAACGTGCCCGAACTGTTGGATGCCTGGCGGATGGTCGCAGCGCGCAGGGTCTTCGAAGACCGCCTGCCGCTCTCGGCGATGACCCGTCTGCAAGGCAGCCTGGCCGACACCGAAGGCGAATGCCGCTACACGCTGGAATTCGGCCGCGACGCTGTACTGCAAGTGTCCTATGTCGAACTGAAGATCGAAACCGAGCTGCCGCTGATCTGCCAGCGCAGCCTGCAGCGCTTCCTGCTGCCGGTGTCGAGCGTACAGCGGCTGGGGCTGATCCGCAGCGAGGAAGAAGAAGCCGCGCTGCCGCCGGATCACGAGGCCTTGCTGGTGCCGGAAGACGGCATGCTGCGGCCGGCCGATCTGGTCGAGGACGAGCTGGTGCTGGCGGTGCCGCTGGTGCCGGTGGCGCCCGGAAGCGAGGCGGTCGATCGCGACTGGCCGGCGACCGAGGAAGAAACGAGCAAGGTCAACCCGTTCGCGGCGTTGGCGGCGCTGAAGAAACAGTAGCGGTCGGTCCGCCTGCCGCTGCCTGAGGTTGTTGCCGGACGCGCGCGTCCTGCGCGACGTAATGACGACAGATGTAAACGAACCGAGTTTGGAGCAATCCCATGGCTGTGCAGAAATCCCGTGTCACCCCGTCCCGCCGCGGCCAGCGCCGTTCGCACGACGCCCTCAGCGCCAAGCAGTTGTCGACCGATCCGACCAGCGGCGAGATCCACCTGCGCCACCACGTCACCGCCGACGGTTACTACCGTGGCAAGAAGGTGATCGCCACCAAGACCGCGCAGGTCGAAGAAGATTGATCCGTGCCCGTCCACCGCGCTGCGGCGGACGGAGTCACCCATCTTCACAGGCCGCGCCGCACCGGGGCGGCCTGCGTAACAGGCAACAGGAACCAGCATGAGCAAGCGGATCTATTCCAGGATCGCGGGCACCGGCAGCTATTTGCCTGAAAAGGTGTTGACCAACGACGATCTGTCGCAGATGGTCGACACCAGCGACGAATGGATCCGCAGCCGTACCGGCATCCGCGAGCGGCACATCGCCGCGGCCGGCCAGACCGCCGGCGACCTGGGCTACGAGGCCGCGCTGAAGGCGATCGAAGCGGCCGGCATCGATGCCGCCGAACTCGACATGATCGTGGTCGGCACCACCACCCCGGATCTGATCTTCCCGTCCACCGCCTGCCTGATCCAGGCCCGCCTCGGCGTGGTCGGCTGCCCGGCGCTGGACGTCAACGCGGCCTGCTCCGGCTTCGTCTACGCGCTCAGCGTGGCCGACAAGTTCATCCGCAGCGGCGATGCCAAGACCGTGCTGGTGATCGGCACCGAAACCCTCAGCCGCATCGTCGACTGGACCGAGCGCACCACCTGCGTGCTGTTCGGCGACGGCGCCGGCGCGGTGGTCCTGCGCGCCGATGACGACACCGGCATCCTCAGCACCCATCTGCATGCCGACGGCAGCAAGAAGGAACTGCTGTGGAATCCGGTCGGCATCGCCACCGGCCTGGGCGACGGCACCGGCGACCCGGCCGCCGGCGGCATCCAGATGAAGGGCAGCGAAGTATTCAAGTACGCGGTCAAGGCGCTGGACGCGGTGGTCGACGAGACCCTCGAGGCCAACGGCCTGGACAAGCACGACCTGGACTGGCTGATCCCGCACCAGGCCAACCTGCGCATCATCGAAGCCACCGCCAAGCGTCTGGACCTGCCGATGGAGCAGGTGGTGGTCACGGTGGACATCCACGGCAACACCTCCTCCGCCTCGGTGCCGATGGCGCTGGACGTGGCGGTGCGCTCGGGCCGCGTGCAGCGCGGCCAACTGCTGCTGCTGGAAGCCTTCGGCGGCGGCTTCACCTGGGGCTCGGCGCTGCTGCGCTACTGAGAGACCCCTGTGCGCGGCGCCGATGGCGCCGCGCACGCGACGGCACACCGATGACGGTGCGCCGTCGCACGATCCAAGGAGCGATGCGATGGCCGAGCCCATCCTCATCGACGGCCAGCGCGTCTGGCTCAAACAGTACGGCATGCAGTCGCGGCGGCTGGCGTTGGCGGCATTGCGCCTGGTCGCGCGTTGCCTGCATCTGCATCCCTTGCGGCCGCCGCCGCACCATGGTGGCGAGCGTGCGCGGCAGGTCGAGGCGCGGCGCCTGGCCGAGTTGCGCGGGCAGGCGGTGCATGTGCCGGACGTGCTCGGTGGCGGGCATGCCGCGCTGGTCATCAGCGACAACGGGCAATCGCTGGCGCACTGCCTGCGCCAGGCGCAGTGCGCGCCGCGACGGCTGGACGCCTTGGTCGCCGCCGCCGTGGCGGCGATCGCTGCCGCACATCGCCGGGGGGCCTACCTGGGCCAGCCGTTGCCGCGCAACATGACCTACGACGGCGCCTGCGTGGGCTTCCTGGATTTCGAGGAAGACCCGCTGGAAGTGATGACGCTGGAACAGGCGCAGGCCCGCGATTGGTTGCTGTTCGGCTACGGCGTGGCCAAGTACTACGACACCCGACCGCAGGCGCTGGCCGGCCTGATGCGGGCCGCGTTGTGCGATGCGCGTGCGCCGGTGCGCGACCAGACCCACCAGGTGACCACACGCCTGCAGCGGCTGGCGCGGGCTGCGGCGCGCTGCGGGCGGTCGGCACGCGCGCTGGCGCACGCGATCCTGGTGCTGCATGCCGCCAGCGTGGCGCGCGTGGGGGTGGCCCTGGCAGTGCTGGCGGATTGGTGCAGCGACGGCGATCTCGACCTGCTGCAGTGGCTGCTCTAGCGTGCCGAGCGGCGCTGCTTCGTGGCGCAAGGCATGGCGTGGTGCGCGGGCGTGGTGGCACGTGCGGCGCACGCACCTGACAGTTTGCGGCAACGGCCGCAGCACGTGCGGCAGGTCGCTGCAGGGTGGCCGAGGGCGATGCGGCTGGCCATCGGTGGCAACGCGGTCTGCATGGGGCGACCGTGCCGTCCACAGCGCGCGCCGGGCATGCGCCGCGCGGGCGACTCCCGGGGCGATCGCCCGCTGGCGTGCAGCGCGGGAGGTCTTCACATACGCCCGGGTACAGACGCCCGGCCGGTTTCGCCCGTATCATCCCCGCTCGATTTTCGCAGGGCCAACCGCGTGACCGATTCCACACTCGCCTTCGTCTTCCCCGGCCAGGGTTCGCAATCGCTGGGCATGCTGGCCGAACTGGCCGAATTGCATCCGCAGCTGCGCGACAGCTTCGCCGAAGCCTCCGAGGGCGCCGGCGTGGACCTGTGGGCGCTGAGCCAGGGCGGCCCGGAAGAGATGCTCAACCGCACCGAGTACACCCAGCCGGCGCTGCTGGCCGCGAGCGTGGCGCTGTGGCGGCTGTGGCTGGCCGAGGGCGGGGCGCGCCCGGCGCAGCTGGCCGGGCACAGCCTGGGCGAGTACAGCGCGCTGGTCGCCGCCGGTGCCTTGTCGCTGCACGACGGCGCGCACCTGGTGCGGCTGCGCGGGCAACTGATGCAGGACGCCGCGCCGGCCGGCGTGGGCGCGATGGCCGCCGTGCTCGGCGCCGAGGACGCGCTGGTCGAAGAGGTCTGCGCGCAGGCCGCGGGCAGCCAGGTGGTGGTGCCGGCCAACTACAACTCGCCGGGGCAGGTGGTGATCGGCGGCGATGCCGCGGCGGTCGACCGCGCGCTGGCGTTGCTGGCCGAGCGTGGCGTGCGCAAGGCGGTGAAGCTGGCGGTCAGCGTGCCCTCGCACACCCCGCTGATGCGCGAGGCGGCCAACCGCCTGGCCGAGGCGATGCGCGGGCTGGCCTGGCAGGCGCCGCAGCTGCCGGTGGTGCAGAACGCCGATGCGCAGGTGCACGAGGGCGTCGAGGCGATCCGCCAGGCGCTGGTCGAGCAGTTGTACCTGCCGGTGCGCTGGACCGGCTGCGTGCAGGCGCTGGCCGCCGGCGGCGCCACCCGCCTGGCCGAGTGCGGCCCGGGCAAGGTGCTGACCGGGCTGGTCAAGCGCATCGACAAGTCGCTCGACGGCCGCGCCCTGGGCACGCCCGCCGAGTTCGCCGGCGCGCGCGAGGCCTGGGCCTCCTGATCGCCGGTCGCCGCGTGGTGCGTGTTTCGCCCGCGCCGGCCTCCTTCTCCTTCCCCGGCGCCACGCGCCGTCCGTCTCCAAGGAAACGCAGATGAGCAAGCCATTGCAGGGCGAGATCGCGCTGGTCACCGGCGCCAGCCGCGGGATCGGCGCCGCCATCGCCGACGAACTGGCCGCGCAGGGCGCCACCGTCATCGGCACCGCCACCTCCGACGCCGGCGCGCAGGCGATCGGCGCGCGCCTGGCCGGCCACGGCGGCCAGGGCCGTGCGCTGGACGTCACCGACGGCGCCGCGGTCGAGGCGCTGATCGAGGCGATCGCCAAGGAATTCGGCCCGGTCTCGATCCTGGTCAACAACGCCGGCATCACCCGCGACAACCTGTTGATGCGGATGAAGGACGACGACTGGCAGGCGATCATCGACACCAACCTGACCAGCGTGTTCCGCACCTCCAAGGCGGTGCTGCGCGGCATGATGAAGGCGCGCAAGGGCCGCATCGTCAACATCGCCTCGGTGGTCGGCGTGACCGGCAACCCGGGCCAGACCAACTACGCCGCGGCCAAGGCCGGCATCATCGCCTTCTCCAAGTCGATGGCCAAGGAGATCGGTTCGCGCGGCATCACCGTCAACGTGGTGGCGCCGGGCTTCATCGATACCGACATGACCAAGGCCTTGCCGGAGGCGCAGCGCGCCGCGCTGATGCAGCAGATCGCACTCGGGCAGTTCGGCCAGCCGTCGGACATCGCCCATGCGGTGGCGTTCCTGGCCGGCCCCGGCGCCGGCTACATCACCGGCGAAACCCTGCACGTGAACGGCGGGATGTACATGCCGTGAGCCTGCGGCGCAGCGGACGCGCCTAAGTGGCTGATCGGCCGGCATTTGTGCAGCGCTGCAAGGGCCAGTCGGTTTCCACTACACTATCCAACGCGGCCATCGCAGCCCGATGGCGTTTTGTGAGTCCCTCAGGAGTACCGCGCATCCATGTGCGGGATCCTCAACTCGAACCACCACTACTCCATCTGGAGCGATATCCCAATGAGCACCATCGAAGAACGCGTCAAGAAAATCGTCGTCGAACAGCTCGGCGTCAAGGAAGAAGAAGTCACCAACAACGCATCGTTCGTCGATGACCTGGGTGCCGACTCGCTGGACACCGTCGAGCTGGTGATGGCCCTGGAAGAAGAGTTCGAGTGCGAAATTCCGGACGAAGAAGCCGAGAAGATCACCTCGGTGCAGCAGGCCATCGACTACGTCAAGGCGCACGTCAAGAGCTGATGCTGCGTCCTCGATCGCCATCGGCGCCTGCGTGGGCCCGATGCGCGTGACAATCCCATGGGGCCGCGCATGCGGCCCTGTGTTTTTACAGCGTCAAGGCCGCGCGCATCGCGGTGAGGAGATTTCGCAATGAGCCGTCGTGTCGTCGTAACCGGCATGGGCCTGGTGTCGCCGTTGGGCAATGACCTGGCCAGCAGTTGGGAAGGGATCGTCAACGGACGCTCCGGCATCGGCCCGATCACCCAGATCGATGCGTCTCAGTTCACCACCAAGATCGCCGGCGAGATCAAGGATTTCGATCCGACCAAATTCATCTCGTCCAAGGACGCGCGCAAGATGGATTCGTTCATCCATTACGGCGTCGGCGCCTCGTTCATGGCGCTGGACGATTCCGGCCTGGAGATCACCGAGGCCAATGCCGAACGCATCGGCGCGATCCTCGGCTCCGGCATCGGTGGGCTGCTCGGCATCGAGGAGCAGACCGTCAAATTCCACGAGGGCGGCGCACGCAAGATCTCGCCGTTCTACGTGCCCAGCACCATCATCAACATGCTGCCGGGTCAGGTGAGCCTGATCAAAGGGCTGAAGGGGCCGACCTTCTCCGCGGTCTCGGCCTGCGCCACCTCCAACCATTCCATCGGCACCGCGATGCGCATGATCCAGCACGGCGACGCCGACGTGATGCTGGCCGGCGGCGCCGAGCGCGGCTCCTCGCCGACTTCGGTGGGCGGCTTCTGCTCGATGAAGGCGATGTCCACCCGCAACGACGATCCCGCCGCCGCCTCGCGCCCGTGGGACAAGGAGCGCGACGGTTTCGTGCTCGGCGACGGCGCCGGCGTGCTGGTGCTGGAAGAGTACGAACACGCCAAGGCGCGCGGCGCGCGCATCTACGCCGAGCTGGTCGGTTTCGGCGCCAGCTCCGACGCCTTCCACATGACCGCCCCGAGCGAGGACGGCGAAGGCGCCGCGCGCAGCATGGTGGCGGCGATGAAGGACGCCAAGCTCAACCCGGACCAGGTCGACTACCTCAACGCGCACGGCACCTCCACGCCGCTGGGCGACCTGGCCGAGACCCTGGCGATGAAGCGCGCGCTCGGCGATCACGCCTACAAGACCATGGTCAGCTCGACCAAGTCGATGACCGGCCACCTGCTCGGCGCTGCCGGCGGTGCCGAAGCGATCTTCTCGGTGATGGCGATCCATGCCGGCATCATTCCGCCGACCATCAACCTGCACGAGCCGGGCGAAGGCTGCGATCTGGACTACGTGCCGAACGTGGCGCGCGAGAAGAAGATCGACGTGGCGATGTCCAATGGGTTCGGCTTCGGCGGGACCAACGGGACGTTGGTGTTCAAGCGGGTCTGAGGGGGCGTAGCCCCCTTGGGAGTCGGGAGTCGGGATTCGGGATTGGGTAACGCCGGCGCCTGATTGATGTCGCGCTTTTCTCCCTGACACGGATGCGCGGCGTGTCTGCGCTGCGATTCTCCGGCGCCGCATCGCCTGGCGGCGCTTCTGCCGCCTCACGTTTTCATTCTTCCAGCGGATCTTCGATGCTGCGTACCGTTCCCTTGCCGGCCGAGGTCGATCTGCTGGCGCTGCATCGCCTGGCGCCGCAGCGGTATCCGGTGTTGCTGGAATCGGCGGCGTCGGGCACGGCGCAGGGGCGCTGGGATCTGTTGCTGGTCGCCGACGGGCAGGGCCTGCGGCTGGATCCCGATGGGGTCACTCGCGAGCTGGAGGGCGCGGCGGTCGACGGCGATTTCCTCGATGCGCTGGACGCGCGCTGGCAGGCCGAACGCTGCGAACGCGACGAACCGCGCTGGCCGTTCCGCGGCGGCTGGGCGCTGCTGCTGGATTACGAACTGGCCGCGCAGGTGGAGCCGGTGTTGCAACTGCCGCCCTCCGCTGCGACCACGCCTGCGGCGCTGGCCTTGCGCTGTCCTGCCGCACTGCTGCGCGACCATGTAAGCGGCGACTGCGTGGCGCTGGCTGAGCCCGCGCATGCGGCGCTGCTGGAGGCCGTGCTCGCCGATCTGCAGGCGCTGCCCGCGGCGGCGCCGGCGCCGGCCTGGCAGGCGCCGCTGGCCATCGAAGAAGACCCGCCGCAGCGCTTCGTCGACGGCGTGCGCCGCATCCTCGACTACCTGCGCGCCGGCGACGTGTTCCAGGTCAACCTGTCGCGGCGTTGGTCGGCGCGCTTCGCCGCGCCGCTGGCGCCGGACACGCTGTACGCGCAGCTGCGCCGCGCCAACCCGGCGCCGTTCGCCGGCCTGTTCGTCGGCCACGGCCGTGCCGTGGTCAGTTCCTCGCCGGAACGGCTGGTGTCGGTACGCGGCGACGTGGTCGAGACCCGGCCGATCGCCGGCACCCGCTCACGCGCGCCGGGCGATGACGAGGCAGCGCGCATCCGCGAACTGGTCGGGCATCCCAAGGAGCGCGCCGAGCACGTGATGCTGATCGACCTGGAGCGCAACGACCTGGGGCGGATCTGCACGCCGGGCAGCGTCGAGGTTGACGAACTGATGACCGTGGAGAGCTACGCCCACGTGCACCACATCGTCAGCAACGTGCGCGGCCGGCTGCGCGCGGGCACCACGCCCGGCGAGACGATCCGCGCCACCTTCCCCGGCGGCACCATCACCGGCTGCCCCAAGGTGCGCTGCATGCAGATCATCGCCGAGCTGGAGCAGACCCCGCGTGGCGCCTACACCGGCGCGTTCGGCTGGCTCAACCGCGACGGCGACATGGACCTGAACATCCTGATTCGTACCGCCGAGGTGGACGGCGCGCACGTGCATTTCCGCACCGGCGCCGGCATCGTGTTCGATTCGGACCCGGCGCGCGAACTCGACGAGACCCGGGCCAAGGCGCGCGGCCTGCTGCGCGCGCTGGAGCCGTGAGCGGGGCGACGCGATACCGGGCGGCGCCGGCCGCGCGGTATCCTGCACGCCATTGACGTCGTTTCGAGGTGGCCGTGGCTTGGGCTAAACGCGGGTGTCTGACCCTGCTGGGAACATTGCTGGTGCTGACACTGCTGTTGGCCGCGGCCGGCGCCTGGTGGTGGCACAGTTATCGCGCCTTCGCCGAGCAGCCGCTGCGGGCGACCCAGCCCAGCGTGGAAGTGGCGCGCGGCGCCTCGCTCAACGGCGTGCTGCGCAAGCTGCGTGCCGCGGGCGTGACCCAGGGCAGCGACCTGCAATGGCAGGTGCTGGCGCGCGAACTGGGCGTGGCCGGCAAGCTCAAGTTCGGCGAGTACGCGCTGCAGCCGGCGCTGAGCCCGCGCGAGCTGCTGCTGCGCATGCGCAAGGGCCAGGTGATCCAGTACCGCTTCACCATCGTCGAAGGCTGGAACGTGCGCCAACTGCGCAGCGCCTTGAACGCGGCCACGCCGCTGGTGCACACCACCGCCGACCTCAGCGACAGCGAACTGATGGCCAAGCTCGGCCAGCCCGGCCAGCACCCGGAAGGCCGCTTCCTGCCCGAGACCTATCTCTACCAGCGCGGCGACACCGACCTGCAGCTGCTGCGCCGCGCGCATGCGGCGATGGACAAGGCCCTGGCCGACGCCTGGGACGCGCGCGCCAAGGACCTGCCGCTGCAGTCGCCGGAGCAGGCGCTGATCCTGGCCTCGATCGTGGAGAAGGAGACCGGCCTGGCCGCCGAGCGCCCGCAGATCGCCGGCGTGTTCGTGCGCCGCCTGCAACTGGGCATGAAACTGCAGACCGACCCGACCGTGATCTACGGCATCGGCAGCGCCTACGACGGCAACATCCGCAAGCGCGACCTGGAGACCGATACGCCGTACAACACCTACACCCGCACCGGCCTGACCCCGACCCCGATCGCCATGCCCGGGCGCGAGGCGCTGCGTGCCGCCACCAACCCGGCGCCCGGCGACAGCCTGTACTTCGTGGCCATCGGCGACGGCAGCGGGGCGCATGCGTTTTCCTCCAGCTACGCCGAGCACAACGCGGCGGTGGCGCGCTACCTGCAGCGCCTGCGCCAGGCGCGCAACGATGCGGCGGTGTCGCCATGAGCGAGGCCGTGCTGCGTCATCATCGCTTCGTCAGCCTGGAAGGCGGCGAGGGCGCCGGCAAGACCACCGCGATCAACGCGATCCGCGACTGGCTGCAGGCGCAGGGCCACGAGGTGGTGCTGACCCGCGAACCGGGCGGCACGCCGCTGGCCGAACGCATCCGCGGGCTGCTGCTGGACAAGACGCCCGGCGAGGTCGTCGAGCCGCTGGCTGCCGAGACCGAACTGCTGCTGGTGTTCGCCGCGCGCGCGCAGCACGTGCGCGAGGTGATCCGCCCGGCGCTGCAGCGCGGCGCCTACGTGGTCAGCGACCGCTTCACCGATTCCAGCTATGCCTACCAAGGCGAAGGCCGCGGCCTGGACCGCGCCTGGATCGCCGACCTGGAGCGCCGCGTGGTCGGCCTGCAGCCCGGTCTGACCCTGCTGCTGGACCTGGACGTGCAGATCGGCCGCGCCCGCACCAGCGGCCGCGACCTGTGGCCGGACCGGATCGAGAGCGAGCAGGACGATTTCTTCCAGCGCGTGCGTGCCGGCTTCCGCCAGCGCGCCGCGCAGGACCCGCAACGCTTCCGCGTCGTCGACGCCAGCCAGCCGCCGCAGGCGGTGGCGCAGGCGGTGGCCGCCGCGCTGGCGGCGTGGGTGCAGCAGCAACAGGAGCCGACGCCATGAGCGATGTGCCGTTCGCGCCGTGGCAGCAGCGCGCCTACGACCAGACCGTGGCCGCGCTCGACGCCGGCCGCCTCGGCCACGGCCTGCTGATCTGCGGGCCGGAAGGCCTGGGCAAGCGTGCGGTGGCGCTGAAGCTGGCCGCGCACGTGCTGGGCCAGGGTGAGCCGGCCGCGGCCCTGCGCAGCGCGCAGCTGATCGCCGCCGGCACCCATCCCGACCTGCAGCTGATCTCGTTCATTCCCAACCGCACCGGCGACAAGCTGCGCACCGAGATCGTCATCGAGCAGGTGCGCGAGATCTCGCAGAAGCTGGCGCTGACCCCGCAGTACGGCGTGGCCCAGGTGGTGGTAGTGGACCCGGCCGACGCGATCAACCGCGCCGCCTGCAACGCGCTGCTGAAGACCTTGGAAGAGCCGCAGCCCGGCCGCTACCTGTGGCTGATCAGCGCGCAGCCGGCGCGCCTGCCGGCGACCATCCGCAGCCGTTGCCAGCGCCTGGAGTTCAAGCTGCCGCCGGCCGAGGAAGCGCTCGCCTGGCTGCTGGCCCAGGACTTCCCGGAGAAGACCGCGCGCGAAGCGCTGGACGCCGCGCGCGGCCATCCCGGCCTGGCCGCGCAGTGGCTGCGCGAGGACGGATTGAAGCTGCGCCGGCAGGTGGCCGCCGACCTGGAGCAGGTCGCCGCCGGCAAGCTCGGCACGCTGGAGGCCGCGCAGCGCTGGAGCGGCGACGACCTCGCCGAGCAGCGCCTGGGCCATGCCGCCGACCTGGCGCTGGCGCAGGCCTCGCAGGCCGGCTTGACCGACCCGGCGCGATTGCACAAGCTGGCCGCGTGGTTCGACGCAGCCAATCGCACCCGCGATCTGCTGCGCACCACCGTGCGCGCCGACCTGGCGATCGCGGAACTGTTGCTGGCCTGGCGCGATGGCGATCGCCCGGCCCGGAGAGGGGCACAACGATGAGCGCGATGAGCGGACGCCAGGGCATCCTGTCGCTGGCGGTGAAGGACAAGGCGGCGCTGTACAACGCCTACATGCCGTTCGTGAAGAACGGCGGCATCTTCGTGCCCACCCCCAAGCGCTACTTCCTCGGCGACGAAGTGTTCCTGCTGCTGACCCTGCCCGATTCCAGCGAGCGCCTGCCGGTGGCCGGCAAGGTGATCTGGGTGACCCCGGTCGGCGCCCAGGGCAACCGCGCCGCCGGCATCGGCGTGCAGCTGCCCGACAACAGCGAAGGCGAGACCATCCGCACCAAGATCGAGACCCAGCTGGCCGGCATCCTCAACGCCGACAAGCCCACCCAGACCATGTAGCGGCTGCGCGGCGACGTCGCGCCACCGACCTCGACAGGACCCATTGACGCCGCGCGCCACAGCCCTATAATGTGCGGCTCGCGACACGGGCGGTTAGCTCAGCGGTAGAGCATTGCCTTCACACGGCAAGGGTCGCAGGTTCGAACCCTGCACCGCCCACCACGAATTTGAGCGTTAACGAAAAAGCCGGCCTAGTGCCGGCTTTTTTCGTAGTTGCGAGATGGAGTTCTATCAGGAATTGCGTGCCTCACACAGGCATTGAAGTTACACGTAGTGATATCGGACCTGTGCAATCAGCAGGACGCCATGCTCGACCTTATAGACGATCCGGTGTTCGTCGTTGATGCGTCGCGACCAGTAGCCTGCAAGTGCATGGCGTAGCGGTTCGGGTTTGCCGATGCCCTGGAAGGGATCGCGTTGAATGGCCTTGATCAGGTCGTTGATGCGCTTGAGCATCTTTTTGTCGGCCTGTTGCCAGTAGAGATAATCCTCCCAAGCGTTGTCTGAGAACTGCAGCGTCACTCGCTCAGTTCCCGTGCCTTGCCGCGACCGGATTCGAGTTGGGCGATGGATTCCAGCAGGCGCTGCGCGTTCTTCGGACTGCGCAGCAGATAGGCGGTTTCCTCCATCGCCTTGTAGTCCTCCAGCGACAGCATGACCACGGCTTGCTCGCGGCTGCGCGTGATGATCACCGGCTCGTGGTTGTTGACCACGCGGTCCATGGTGTCCGCAAGAGCGGCACGTGCGGCGCTGTAGGTGATGGTGTCCATAATGGCTCCGAGTTGTACAATAAATTGTACGCTTGCTCGTTTCCCTGTCAACGGGCCCTGGCCGGAGGCCTGGATTCTGGGTAGAGTCAGCGAGCGATGACGCACCAGGATGCGATCGGCTCACGATCCGCTCACGGCATCGCTCGATACTGGGGCCATGCCCGAAGGTCCTTCGATCGTCATCCTCAAGGAAGAAGCCGCCGCGTTTGCGGGTCGCAAGGTGTTGCGAGTCTCCGGCAACAGCAAGCTGGACCTGGAGCGGATGCGCGGGCGCAAGATCCTGTCGCTGCGCAGCTGGGGCAAGCACTTCCTGATCGAGTTCGATGCGTTCAGTGTGCGCATCCATTTCCTGTTGTTCGGCAGCTACCGGATCAATGCGCGCAAGGACGCGCCGGCGCGCTTGAGTCTGGGCTTCGCCAAGGGCGAGGAGCTGAACTTCTACGCGTGTTCGATCAAGTTCATCGACGGTCCGCTGGATGCGGCCTACGACTGGACGGCGGACGTGATGAATCCCGATTGGGATGCGGCGCAAGCGCGGCGCAAGTTGCGGCTGCGGCCGCGGACGCTCGCCGCCGATGCCTTGCTCGATCAGGACGTGTTCGCCGGGGTCGGCAACATCATCAAGAACGAGGTGCTGCACCGGATCCGTGTGCATCCGGAGAGCGAGATCGGTGCGTTGCCACCGCGCAAGCTGGGCGAGCTGGTGACGCAGGCGCGCGAGTACAGCTTCGATTTCTACCGCTGGAAGAAAGCCTACGAACTGAAGAAGCACTATCAGGTGCACACCAAGACGGTCTGCCCGCGCGACGGCCATCTGCTCACTTATCGCAAGCAACTCGGCAAGGCGCAGCGGCGTGCGTTCTTCTGCGAGTATTGCCAAAAGCGGTATGCGTTGGACGAGGCGGCGGACACCTAGTAGGTCGGTGCGGCCTCCTGGCTCAGATGCGCCAGGCGGCGGGTGAGGCCCTGCCACTCATTACACACCGCACGCTGCTTGTCTTCTTCAGGAGTGCAGTGCCACCGCCTCGTCTTCGCACCGGCGAACACCCAGTTCGGCAAGCAGGCCGGCCCAGCCGAGATCGGTCACGACGCATGCGCGCGAGCCGTCGATGCGGCGCAGCCAGTGTCGGGCGGATAACTGGTCGAGCAGGGCGGCGCCCAACGCGCCGGCGAGGTGGTGGCGACGTTCGGTCCAGTCCAGGCAGCGCCGGGCCAGGGCGCGGCGGCCCTGGGCGAGGTGCGGCAGGTCCACGCCCATGCGCGTGAACCACGCCGCGCCTTCGGGGGAGACGGCGTAGCGGGTGGTGTCGTCGTGGGCGATCAGCCAGGCGCGCTGTTCCAGTGCCTCGGTGACGGCTACGCCGAGGCGCCCGGCGAGGTGGTCGTAGCAGCAGCGCGCCAAGCGCAGCGTCTGGGCGTCGCGGTGCGGGCGGCGGCAGCGCGACGCCTGCGGCGGCGCGAGGGTGGCCAGGGTTTCGAGCACGGTGGCGACATGCGCGCTGGCCAGCCGGTAGTAGCGGTGGCGGCCCTGGATCTCGACCGCGAGCAGGCCGCCCTCCAGCAGCTTTGCCAGGTGCGCGCTCGCGGTCTGTGGGGTGACGCCGCCGGCGAAGGCCAGTTCGCCGGCCGGCAGTGCGCGTCCATCGAGCAGCGCCATCAGCATGGCGGCGCGGGCCGGATCGGCGATCAGAAAGGCGGTCGCCGCCAGCTTGGGGTGTTCCAGATGCATCGCCGCGCTCCCGATGGACGTGGCCATCATAGGACCGCCCCTGCCGCGACGTTTCGCTGCGTATCGAAACGATGTCCCTGGCGGATTCCTAGACTGCGCGGATTCCCACCGGAGCCTGTCGATGCAGACGAACGAAACGCCGCCGAACCCCGCCGAGCGCGATGCCCACGTGGTGTTCGAACGCTGGCATCGGCATGTGGTCGCACGCGATCTGCCGGCGTTGATGGCGCTGTATGCGCCGGATGCGCAGTTGGAATCGCCGTTGGCCTATGTGGCCTCGGCGACGCGACAGCACGGGCGGCTGCAGGGCCGCGACGCCATCGCGGCGTTCTTCGCCGGGTCCTTCGCGCAGCCGGAGAACGGCCTGGGGCGCTGGTATCGCAGCGGCCGCTGTCATGTCGCGGGGCGGCAATTGGTCTGGGAGTATCCGCGCGACACGCCGCAGGGCGATCAGGTCGATCTGGTGGAAGTGATGGACCTGGACGCTGCCGGATTGATCGCCTGCCACCGCGTGTATTGGGGCTGGAAAGGCGTGCAGACGCTGCTGGCGGCATTGGGTAAGCCGTCCTGAGCTTGCAGATGGTCCGATCGCGCGGCAGCGCGTGGCTGCGCGTGCACAGGCGTCGCCTCGATCCGGCACGCCGCCTTGGCCGCGACCTCAATGAAAATCCCGGCTGCGGATGTCCAGGCCGAGCAGCATGGGCGTCAGGTCCTCGAGATGGCCGGCGATCAGGTGGCGCACGCCA
This sequence comes from Xanthomonas sp. F10, assembly GCF_014206815.1. Classification (GTDB taxonomy): domain Bacteria; phylum Pseudomonadota; class Gammaproteobacteria; order Xanthomonadales; family Xanthomonadaceae; genus Xanthomonas_A; species Xanthomonas_A indica. The sequence continues at coordinate 2,490,865 of NZ_JACHNP010000001.1, read as the reverse complement.
TCGGCGGTTTCCATGCGACCGCGCACCAGCAGCAGCCGCGATTCGAGCAGGGCCTGGCGCTGGCGCTCGGCCAGGCGTCGCCACACCACCACGTTGACCAGGCCGTGCTCGTCCTCGAGGGTGACGAAGGTGACGCCGCTGGCGGTCTGCGGGCGCTGGCGCATGGTGACCAGGCCGGCCATGGCGACGGCGCTGGCATGTGGCAGCGCGCGCAGTTCGCCGGAATGGCGGTAGCGGCGCGCGCGGAGCTGCGCGCGCAGCAGGGTCAGCGGATGCTTGCCCAGGGTGGTACCGATCGTCGCGTAGTCGGCACGGATGTCGTCGCCCTGGCTGGGCAGCGGCAGCGCCACCTGCTGTTCGGGCGTCGCTGCGAGCGCTTCGAACAGCGGGCGCTGCGCCTCGACGCCGGCCACGGCCCAGCGGGCGCGGTGGCGATGGCCGGCCAGCGCTTTCAACGCGCCGGCGTCGGCGAGCGCAGCGCGGGCCTTGTCGTCGAGCGCGGCGCGGTGGCACAGGTCGGCGATGTCGTGGAACGGCGCCTGCGCGCGCGCCTGCTGCAGGCGCAGTGCGGCGTCCTCGGCCAGGCCGCGGACCAGGCGCAGGCCCAGGCGGATCGCCGGCTGCACCTGCGGATCGCGGCTGTACGCTTCTAGGCTGCAATCCCAGTCGCTGTAGCGCACGTCCACCGGCCGCACCTGCAGGCCGTGGCGGCGCGCGTCCTGCAGCAACTGATCGGGGCTGTAGAACCCCATCGGCCAACTGTTGATCAGCGCGCAGGTGAACGCCGCCGGTTCGTGGCACTTGAGCCAGCAACTGGCGTAGGTGAGCAGGGCGAAACTGGCGGCGTGGCTTTCGGGAAAGCCGTAGCTGCCGAAGCCCTTGATCTGCTCGAAGATACGTTCGGCGAATTCGGCGGTGTAGTTCCTCTCCAGCATGCCCTGCAGCAACTTGTCGCGATGTGGTTCCAGCCCGCCGTGGCGTTTCCAGGCCGCCATCGAGCGTCGCAGCTGATCGGCTTCGCCAGGTGTATAGCCGGCAGCGTTGACCGCCAGTTGCATGACCTGTTCCTGGAACAAGGGAACGCCAAGGGTGCGCTTGAATACCTCACGCAGTTCCTCGGGCAAGGCATCGGGCTCTTCCTCGCCGCTGCGCCGGCGCAGGTATGGGTGCACCATGCCGCCCTGGATCGGGCCGGGGCGCACGATCGCCACCTGGATGACCAGGTCGTAGAACTCTTTCGGCTGCAGCCGCGGCAGCATCGCCATCTGCGCGCGCGATTCGATCTGGAACACGCCGATGGTGTCGGCGCGCCGGATCATCTCGTAGGTCTGCGGGTCTTCGGCGGGGATGGTGGCGAGTGTGTAATCGTGGCCGCGGTGCGTGGTCAGCAGGTCCAGGGTGCGCCGCAGTGCGCTGAGCATGCCCAACGCGAGCACATCGACCTTCATCAGCCCGACCAGTTCCAGGTCGTCCTTGTCCCACTGGATCACCGTGCGATTGACCATGGTCGCGTTCTCCACCGGCACCAGCGTGTGCAGCGCATGCTCGGAGATGACGAAGCCGCCGGGATGCTGCGACAGGTGCCGCGGGAAGCCGATCAGTTGGCTGGCGAGCACCAGCAGCCGGCGCATCACCGGCGTGTCCGGATCGAAGCCGCGTTCGCGCAGCAGCTCCTGCGCCGACTCCACCGGATCGCGCTGGCCCAGTGCGGAGGACAGCGCGTCGACGGTGTCGCTGGGCAGGCCCAGTGCGCGCGCCACATCGCGCACCGCGCTGCGCGTGTGGTAGCTGATCGCCACCGCGGCCAGTGCGGCGCGCTCGCGGCCGTAGTGGCTGAAGATGTACTGGATCACTTCCTCGCGGCGGTCGTGCTCGAAATCGATGTCGATGTCCGGCCGTTCCTTGCGCTCTTCGGAAATGAAGCGCTCGAACAGCATGCCGATGCGGTCCGGATCGATCGCGGTGATGCCCAGTGCGTAGCACACCGCCGAGTTCGCCGCCGAGCCGCGGCCCTGGCACAGGATGTCCTTCGAGCGTGCGAAGCGCACCAGGTCGTAGACGGTGAGGAAGTAGGACTCGTACTTCAGCCGCTCGATCACGCCGAGTTCGTGTTCGATCAGGCGCCGCGCCTTATCCGGCACGCCCTGCGGCCAGCGCTCGGCCGCGCCGCGTTCGGTGAGGATGCGTAGCCATTGCGTGGGCGTGTGCCCGGGCGGTACCAGTTCGTGGGGGTATTCGTACTGCAGGTGCCTGAGGTTGAACGTGCAGCGCTGCGCGATGCGTACCGTTTCGGCCAGCAGTTCCGGCGGATACAGCGTCGCCAGCGTGGCGCGCGGGCGTAGGTGGCGTTCGCCATTGGGATACAGGTGGGCACCGGCTTCGTGCAGCGGCAGGCGCTGGCGGATCGCAGTCAAGGTGTCCTGCAGCGCGCGGCGGCCGCGTGCATGCATGTGCACGTCGCCGCTGGCCACGGCCGGTAGCTGCAGCGCATGCGCCAACTGCAGGCGTGCCTGCAACAGCGCGGCGTCGTCGGGGCCGCGCAGCAGTTCCACCGCCAGCCATAGCCGCTGCGGGAAACGTGCTTGCAGCCAGGCACCGTCCGCTGCATCGTCGCCGTCGCCGCGCGGCAGCCATAGGCACAGCAGGTCGGCGCCGTCGTCCGCGCTTGCGAGATCCTCGCGCAGCGCGCGGTAGTTGCCCTTGTCGGCGCGACGCCGGGCCAGGGTGATCAGCCGGCACAGGCGCTGGTAACCATGCAGGGTCTCGGCCAGCAGCACCAGCTTGGGCCCGTGTTCGAACTGGATCTCGCTGCCGACGATGAGGTGCAGGCCCATGTCCCGGGCCGCCTGCCACGCGCGCACGATGCCGGCCAGGCTGCATTCGTCGGTGATCGCCAGCGCACGGTAGCCGTGGCGCAGCGCGCGTTCGCACAGTTCCCAGGGGTGCGAGGCGCCGCGCTGGAAGCTGAAGTTGGACAGGCAATGCAGTTCGGCGTAGTCGGGCAGGGTAGGGTCTGCTGGCGCGCACGGCACGTTGGCGGCGGGTGCGTTGGACGGAGCAGGGGTCGGCGTCGGCAGCAGCCGCAGGCGCGGCGGCATGCGCGGATGCGGCGGGGTGTGGCTCATGCGAACCAGCCGTGCAGCATCAGCGCGTCCGGCGCATCGGCCGGGGCGAATGCCCAGGCGCGCTGGCCCTGGCGGGTGCGCACCACGTAGTAGTCGCGACGCACGTCGCCGTCGTCCCACCAGCCGCTCTCGATGCGTTCCGGTCCGGTCAGGCGTTCGGGCGCGCGTTCGCGCAGTGGGATCGGCCGCGCGAGCAGCCAGCCGGGCCGTGGCGGCGCGTTGGCGGCGGGTGTGGCTGTGCTGCGCGCCGTGCTGGATTCGGCGCGCCAGGCCAGTTCCGGGCGATGGTCGGCGTGCGCGCGCAGGCCATGCACGGCGTCGTCGCCCAGGCGTGCGCGCAGGCGTTCGCGCAGTTGCTCCCACGGCAGCGCCTGCTGCGCGCGTTCGTCGAACAGTTCGCGCGCGGCCGGCACGAACGGTGGCAGTTCGTCGGCGCACAGGCGCAGGGCTTGCACCGGCGCCGGCACGCTGGCCTGCTGCAGGCGCCCGCGCGCCAGTTCGAACAGCATCGCCGCATCGCGTTCGGCGGCGAGCAATCCCACTGGCACCACGCTGGGCTCCAGGTCCTCGTGTTCCAGCAGCAGGCGGAAACGCTGCACGCCGCCGTCGCGTCCGGCCAGGAACGCGGCCAGGTCCTGGGTCAGGCGGCGCAGCGGGAACAGCAGCGCCTGGTTGGATTCGGTGGCATAGCCCAGTTCCACGCGCGCATCGAAGCGGTCCGGCGGCAGGTAGTACTGCAGTGGCAGCGGCGCCTGCCCGCGCAGCGCGTCCAGGTGCTGCAACAGGGCCGGCGGATAGCGCCGTGCCAGCCCGGTGCGCGGCAGCGCGAACACCTGCTGCAGGCGGCGCAGGCCCATCCGCGCGAACCCGTCGGCCAGCGCGGGCGGCAGTCCGGCGCGGGCGATCGGCAACTGCCCCAGCGCGCGCTGCAGTGCGGCGTTGTCGAGCAAGGCGATGCCGTCGTGCGCATTGACCAGCGCACGCGCGGCCAGCGGATGCGGTGCGACCACGATGCGGTGGCGGAAGCCCAGCGCGGTCAGCTCCTCGCGCAGCCGCGCCTCGAAGCGCGGCCATGGCCCGAACAGGCCGAGGCTGGCCTCGATCTCCAGCAGCAGCGCGCCGGGGTAGTCGGTGCTGACCAGCGAACTGAAGCGGTACGCCCACGCCGCGAGGAACTGCTGGCTGCGGCGGCTTTCTTCGGCATCGTGCAGGGCGGTGGCGAAGCGGTCGCACAGCGCCTGCGCGGTGACCAGCGATTGCCCGGGACGTAGGCCACGGGCGCGCGCGGCGGCGTTGACCGCCTTCAGCGTGCGCCGCTGCGGCGGGCCGTCGAGCAGCGCCAGCGGCTCGTCCGGCGACGGCCAGCGACGCAGGACGGTGTCCAGCGCCAGTTGCGGCAACAGGATGCAGGCCCAGCGCATGGTGGCGGCCTCACCCGGTCGCCAGGATGGACAGGGCGATCGGCTGCGCCGGCGGCAGCCCGCCGCGGCACTTGAGCACGCGCAGTTGCGCCGGCGCGCCATCGATGGCGATGCGCAGCGCGGCCGGCGACGGATTGGCGGCGGCCTTCAGCGGCCGGTAGGCGAAGCCCAGGGTGCGTCCGGTCTCGGCGGCTACCTGCAGCCGGCGCAGGGTCTTGTCGGCGGCCAGCCCCGGCCAGCACAGCACCGCCGCGCAACTGCCGGCGCGCAGGCACTGCTCGGCGGCCCAGGCCGCATCCGCACCGGCGCGGACGATCTGCAGCTGCGCTAGCGCCACCCCGGCCTGGGCCCAGGCGGCGGGGTAGGGCAGGTACGGCGGATCGACCAGCACGATGCGGCCGCCGCCCTGCGACAGCCGCGCCAGCGTCGGCCACAGCAGTTGCAATTCGCCGATGCCGTCGGCGGCGTGCAGCAGCTCGGTCAGCGCCATCTCCGGCCAGCCGCGCGCGGGCAGCACCGCGTCCAGCGCGGCGTGCCCGGTGGGCTGCGCGCTGGGCGGCAGCGCCGTCGGCTGGCCGCGCCAGACCCGGCGCTCGGCCAGCAGGCGGTCGAGGGCGACGACGGCGGCCATCAGCCTGGCCGGATCAGGCCGCAGTAATGCCCTTCGATGGCGAAGTCCTGCCCGGGACCGACCACGATCGGCGCATAGGCGGGATTGCGCGGTAGCAGCGCGATGCCGTCGCCATCGGCGCGGTAGCGCTTGATGGTGAGTTCGCCGTCCAGCCGCGCCACCACGATCTGCCCGTTGCGCGCATCGGCGGCGCGGCGCACCCCGACCAGGTCGCCGTCGAGGATGCCGTCGTCGATCATCGAGTCGCCCTGCACCCGCAGCAGGTAGTCCGGGCGCAGCGCGAACACCGCGCGGTCCAGGCGCAGCTGCTGGTCCAGGCCGATGTCGGCGCCGATCGGCGCACCGGCGGCGACCCGGCCCAGCACCGGCAGCTGCAGCAGTTCGCTGCGCGTGCCGGCCTGCGCCGGGCGCAGGCTGCGCGCCTGCTGCGGCACCTGCGCCAGCAGTCCGGCCTCGACCAGCGCCTGCACGTGCTTGCGCGCGGCATTGCGCGAGGCGAAGCCGAAGCGTTCGGCGATCTCGGCCAGGCTCGGCGGCCGCCCGTCCTGCTCGGCGCAGGCGTGGACGTAGGCGAGGATGGCGGCGCGCTGCGGGGACAGGGTGGTCATGGTGTACATTTGTACACCGCTGGCGTGACCTTGGCGAGATGGGGCGCTGAATGGGTTGGCGTCTCCCGACGTGTCAGCTGCGCGCGGCGCCATCCTCCGGCATCGCCCCGGCATAGCGGGCGCGGGGGCGGATCAGCTTGCCCAGGGCCTGCTGCTCCAGGGCGTGGGCCAGCCAGCCGGCCTGGCGGGCGGCGGCGAACAGCACCAGCGCGTGCGCGGCGGGCAGGTCGTGGACGAAGCAGAGTGCGGCGAGCAGGCAGTCGATGTTCGGGCGCTGGCCGCTGCAGTCCTGGGCGGCGGCGATCACCGCTTCCACGTGCTGCATGCGCGTGCTGCCGCCGCTGCGTTCGCGCAGCAGGCGCAGCACTTCGGCCGCGCGCGGGTCGCCGTCGGGGTACAGGGCGTGGTGGAAGCCGGGCAGGTCGTCGCCGCGCTGCCAGCGCTCGGCGATCAGGGCGGTGGCGCTGGGCGCGTCCTGGGCGTCGCGCAGCAGGGCGTGGGCGCGCGCGGTGGCGCCGCCGTGGCGCGGGCCGGACAGCGCGGCCAGGCCCGCGCTGACGGTGGCGTGCAGCGGCGCTCCGGTGGAGGCGACCACGCGGGCGGCGAAGGCGGAGACGTTGAGTTCGTGGTCGGCGCACAGCAGCAGGGCGGCGCGCACTAGCTCGGCGAAGCCGGCGTCGCCGGGACGCCAGTGGTCGGCGATCAGGCGATGCAGCGGGCGCGCGTCCGCTGCGGTGCCGACCAGCAGTGCGGCGTTCTGCCGCAGCAGGGTGGCGGCGCTCTCGCGGCGCACGCCGGGGGCGGCGTTGAGCGACTGGCGCAAGTCCAGGGCCAGCAGCGGGATGCAGGCCATGGCGCGTTCCAGCGGCGGCAGCGCGGCATGCCCGGCCAGTGGCGCCAGCACCGCCGGCCACGGCGCGACCGGCGCGCTGGCGAACGGGTCTTCGCCCTCCGGGCAGTCCCACAGCAGCCGCGCGACGTCCTCCAGGCTGGCGCCGGCACGCACCATGGCCACCGCCGAGCGTCCGCGGTAGTAGGGGCCGTCGGGGCGGATCAGCGAGATCCGCGTCTCCAGCACCGGCAGTCCGCGGTCCAGGCTCTGCGCGGCGCCACGCGCGGCGCCGCGGCCGGCGCGCTTGCGCTGCGCCAGCCGCTCCACTTCGGCGCGCAGGTAGGCGCGGCTGCGGTGGTCGGGACCGGCGCGCGAACTGAGCAGGCCGCGGCTGACGTAGGCGTACAGGGTGGCGCTGCTGATGCCGAGCAGGGCGCAGGCCTGTGCGGCGGAGATCAGGTTGCGGTCGGGGCTGTCGGACATGAAGGGACGATAGGTTGATTCATTGAATCAAGATTGATCCGTGCCGGCGAGAGTGCCAGATTGGCGCCCATCGCGGAACGCCCGGCGGGGCGCTGCCGCCTCTTCGTCAGGAGCTGCCATGTCCCTCGTTTCCCCCGGCGCCGGTTTCCGCGCCGCCCTGGCCGCCGAAGCGCCGTTGCAGGTGATCGGCGCGATCAACGCCAACCATGCGCTGCTGGCGCAGCGCGCCGGCTACAAGGCGATCTACCTGTCCGGCGGCGGCGTCGCCGCCGGCTCGCTGGGCTTGCCGGACCTGGGCATCAACACCCTGGAGGACGTGCTGATCGATGTGCGCCGCATCACCGACGTGTGCCCGCTGCCGCTGCTGGTGGACATCGACACCGGCTTCGGGCCGAGTGCGTTCAACATCGAGCGCACCATCAAGTCGCTGATCAAGGCCGGCGCGGCCGCCTGCCACATCGAGGACCAGGTCGGCGCCAAGCGCTGCGGCCACCGCCCGGGCAAGGAGATCGTCAGCCAGGGCGAGATGGTGGACCGGGTCAAGGCCGCGGCCGATGCCAAGACCGATCCGGATTTCTTCCTGATCGCGCGCACCGACGCGATCCAGACCGAGGGCGTGGACGCGGCGATCGAACGCGCCATCGCCTGCGTGGAGGCCGGCGCCGACGGCATCTTCGCCGAGGCCGCCTACGACCTGGATACCTACCGCCGTTTCGTCGATGCGGTGAAGGTGCCGGTGCTGGCCAACATCACCGAGTTCGGCAAGACCCCGCTGTTCACCCGCGACGAACTGGCTTCGGCCGGCGTGGCGATCCAGTTGTTCCCGCTGTCGGCGTTCCGCGCCGCCAACAAGGCCGCCGAGGACGTGTACACCGCGATCCGCCGCGACGGCCACCAGCAGGGAGTGCTGGAGCGCATGCAGACCCGCGAGGAACTGTACGAGCGCATCGGCTACCACGCCTTCGAGCAGCGCCTGGATGCGCTGTTCGCCGGCAAGGGCGCATGATCGGCGGCGATTTTCCTGCCCGGGCCTGCCCATGAATACCCAAGCCAGCGCGGCGTCGTTCCTGCGCAGCCGCATCGATCGCCGCCAGACCGCGCGGCACCTGCTGCAGACCGAACTGGACAAACTGTCCGAGACCGAGCGCGAGGTGGTGGAGCGCTTCATCGCCAAGCGCCACGTGGCCCGCGACATCGTCAAGCAGGCCGACCGCGACCGCTCGCTGGGCGAGCGCGTGGCCGACCGCGTCGCCGCGATCGGCGGCAGCTGGGCTTTCATCATCGGCTTTTGCGTGGTGCTGCTGGGCTGGATCGTGCTCAACAGCCTGGTGCTGGCGCACGCCTTCGATCCGTATCCCTACATCCTGCTCAACCTGTGCCTGTCGTGCCTGGCGGCGATCCAGGCGCCGGTGATCATGATGAGCCAGAACCGCCAGGCGGCGGTGGACCGCCTGCATGCGCAGAACGATTACGAAGTGAACATCAAGGCCGAACTGGAAATCCTGCAGGTGCACGAGAAGCTCAACCAGCTGCGCGAGCAGGACTGGGCGACGCTGGTGGAACTGCAGAACCGCCAGATCCTCATGCTGCAGCAACTGCTCGAGCGCGCCGGCGTCTCGCCGCCGCCGCAACCGCAGGCCACCTGATCCACTGCACTCATCCGACCGCAACACCGGGAGATTCGCCATGAACGACACCGCTCCGCAGACCGCCCCTGCCTTCAAGCCGAAGAAATCGGTGGCCCTGTCCGGCACCGCCGCCGGCAACACCGCGCTGTGCACGGTGGGCCGCAGCGGCAACGACCTGCACTACCGCGGCTACGACATCCTGGACCTGGCGCGCAGCAGCCAGTTCGAGGAGATCGCCTACCTGCTGGTGCACGGCAAGCTGCCCAGCAACAGCGAGCTGCGCGGCTACAAGGCCAAGCTGCGCTCGCTGCGCGGCATCCCGGCCGCGGTCAAGGCCGCGCTGGAGCAGTTGCCGCCGTCGGCGCATCCGATGGACGTGATGCGCACCGGCGTGTCGGTGCTGGGCTGCGTGCAGCCGGAGAAGGACGACCACAACCATCCCGGCGCGCGCGACATCGCCGACAAGCTGATGGCCAGCCTCGGTTCGATGCTGCTGTACTGGTACCACTACAGCCACAACGGCCGGCGCATCGAGGTGGAGACCGACGACGATTCGATCGGCGGGCACTTCCTGCGCCTACTGCACGGCTTCAAGCCGCACGAGGAATGGGTGCAGGCGATGCACACCAGCCTGATCCTGTACGCCGAGCACGAATTCAACGCCTCCACCTTCGCCTGCCGGGTCATCGCCGGCACCGGCAGCGACATGTACAGCGCCATCGCCGGCGGCATCGGCGCGCTGCGCGGACCCAAGCACGGCGGCGCCAACGAGGTCGCCTTCGAGGTGCAGAAGCGCTACGACACCCCGGACGAGGCCGAGGCCGACATCCGCGCGCGGGTCGAGCGCAAGGAAGTGATCATCGGTTTCGGCCACCCGGTGTACACAGTGTCCGATCCGCGCAACCAGGTCATCAAGGACGTGGCGCGCGAGCTGTCCGAGGCGCAGGGCAGCCGCAAGATGTACGACATCGCCGAGCGCCTGGAGACGGTGATGTGGGACATCAAGAAGATGTTCCCCAACCTGGACTGGTTCAGTGCGGTCAGCTACCACATGATGGGCGTGCCGACGGCAATGTTCACTCCGCTGTTCGTGATCGCCCGCACCGCCGGCTGGAGCGCGCACATCATCGAACAGCGCATCGACGGCAAGATCATCCGCCCCAGCGCGAACTACGTGGGACCGGAGGATCAGGCGTTCGTGCCGATCGATCAGCGCAAGTGATGCGCCGACACACGCTCGACTCCGAGTGACACTCCCCTCTCCCGTCGGGAGAGGGGCCGGGGGTGAGGGTACGGGCGCAGCCTCGTGGCGTTCGGTCGCACGAGCTTCGCCTGGACCTTCATCCGGCCGCATGAGGGATCGGATTGCACTAGGTTTCGCCCCGTACCCTCATCCGCCCCTTCGGGGCACCTTCTCCCGGTGGGAGAAGGGTCTTGTCTTCGCTTCTTCTACTGTAGCCAGCCATGAACAGCCACTACCGTAAATCCCTTCCCGGCACCGCGCTGGATTACGTCGACGCGCGTGCCGCGGTCGATGCGATCAGCCCGGGCGCCTACGCCGGCTTGCCCTATGTCTCGCGGGTGTTCGCCGAGAACCTGGTGCGCCGCTGCGATCCGGATCTGCTGCACGACGCCTTGCTGCAGTTGATCGAGCGTCGCCGCGACCTGGATTTCCCGTGGTTTCCGGCGCGGGTGGTGTGCCACGACATCCTCGGCCAGACCGCGCTGGTGGACCTGGCCGGGTTGCGCGATGCCATCGCCGAGCAGGGCGGCGACCCGGCCAAGGTCAACCCGGTGGTGCCGGTACAGTTGATCGTCGACCACTCGCTGGCGGTGGAGTGCGGCGGCGATGATCCGCAGGCCTTCGCCAAGAACCGCGCGATCGAGGATCGCCGCAACGAGGACCGCTTCCACTTTATCGACTGGAGCAAGCGCGCGTTCCGCAACGTGGACGTGATCCCGCCGGGCAACGGCATCATGCACCAGATCAATCTGGAGAAGATGTCGCCGGTGATCTACGTGCACGACGGCGTCGCCTTCCCGGATACCTGCGTGGGCACCGACAGCCACACCCCGCACGTGGACGCGCTGGGCGTGATCGCGATCGGCGTCGGCGGGCTGGAAGCGGAGAGCGTGATGCTCGGCCGCGCCTCGTGGATGCGTTTGCCGGACATCGTCGGCGTGGAGCTGAGCGGCAAGCCGCAGCCCGGCATCACCGCCACCGACGTGGTGCTGGCGCTGACCGAGTTCCTGCGCCAGGAGCGCGTGGTCGGCGCGTACCTGGAATTCTTCGGCGAAGGCGCCGCCGCGCTGACCATCGGCGACCGCGCCACCATCTCCAACATGTGCCCGGAATACGGCGCCACCGCGGCGATGTTCTACATCGACCAGCAGACCCTGGACTATCTGCGCCTGACCGGGCGCGAGGAAGCGCAGGTGGCCTTGGTGGAGCAGTACGCGCGCACCACCGGGCTGTGGGCCGATGCGCTGGCCACCGCGCAGTACGAGCGCGTGCTGCGCTTCGACCTGTCGCAGGTGGTGCGCAACATGGCCGGCCCGAGCAATCCGCACAAGCGCGTGGCGACCACCGAACTGGCCGCGCGTGGCATCGCCGACGCCGCCAAGCTGGCCGCCGGCCAGGCCGAGCAGGCGCAGGGGCGCATGCCCGACGGTGCGGTGATCATCGCCGCCATCACCAGCTGCACGAACACCTCCAACCCGCGCAACGTCATCGCCGCCGGCCTGCTGGCGCGCAATGCGCGCGCGCGCGGCCTGGCCCGCAAGCCGTGGGTGAAGACTTCGCTGGCGCCGGGTTCCAAGGCGGTGCAGCTGTATCTGGAAGAGGCCGGCCTGCTGCCGGACCTGGAGGCGCTGGGCTTCGGCATCGTCGCCTTCGCCTGCACCACCTGCAACGGCATGAGCGGTGCGCTGGATCCGCGCATCCAGCAGGAGATCGTGGAGCGCGACCTGTACGCCACCGCGGTGCTGTCGGGCAACCGCAACTTCGACGGGCGCATCCATCCCTACGCCAAGCAGGCGTTCCTTGCCTCGCCGCCGCTGGTGATCGCCTACGCCATCGCCGGCAGCGTGCGCTTCGACATCGAGAAGGACGTACTGGGCACCGACGCCGACGGCCGCGAGGTGCGGCTGAAGGACATCTGGCCCAGCGACGCCGAGATCGATGCGGCGGTGCGCGCCGCGGTGAAGCCGGAGCAGTTCCGCCGCGTCTATGCGCCGATGTTCAACGTGCGCGTGGAGCAGGGCGCGCCGGTGGCGCCGCTGTACGACTGGCGCCCGCGCAGCACCTACATCCGCCGCCCGCCGTACTGGGAAGGCGCGCTGGCCGGCGAACGCACGCTGCGTGGCATGCGCGCGCTGGCGGTGCTCGGCGACAACATCACCACCGACCACCTGTCGCCGTCCAACGCGATCCTGCCCGACAGCGCCGCCGGCGAATACCTGGCGCACATGGGCGTGCCGGAGGAGGACTTCAATTCCTACGCGACGCATCGCGGCGACCACCTCACCGCGCAGCGCGCCACCTTCGCCAACCCCAAGCTGATCAACGAAATGGCGGTGGTCGACGGCAAGGTGAAGCAGGGCTCGCTGACCCGGCTGGAGCCGGACGGGCAGGTGCTGCGCATGTGGGAGGCGATCGAGACCTACATGGCGCGCAAGCAGCCGCTGATCGTGATCGCCGGCGCCGACTACGGCCAGGGTTCCTCGCGCGACTGGGCGGCCAAGGGTGTGCGCCTGGCCGGGGTCGAGGCGATCGTCGCCGAAGGCTTCGAGCGCATCCATCGCACCAACCTGATCGGCATGGGCGTGCTGCCGCTGCAGTTCCTGCCCGGCACCACGCGCACGACCCTGGGCATCGACGGCAGCGAGACCTTCGACGTGGTCGGCGCGCGCACGCCGGGCGCCACGCTGACCCTGCGCATCGTGCGCAAGGACGGCGATGTGGTGGACGTGCCGGTGCTGTGCCGCCTGGACAGCAACGAGGAAGTGTCCATCTACGAGGCCGGCGGCGTGTTGCAGCGCTTTGCCCAGGATTTCCTCGAGGATGCCCGCAGCGCCTGAGCCGGCTGCCGCTGTCATCGGGCGCGTGCCATGCTGGCTGCGCCCGCCACCGCCCAGGAGACCTCCATGCCCACGTCCGCCACCACCACCGGGACCGTCCACTTGCATCGCGTGCTGCGCGCGCCGGCCGAACGCGTCTACCGTGCCTTCCTGGAACCGGCGGCACTGGTCAAATGGCTGCCGCCGCATGGCTTCGTCGCCACCGTGCACGCGCTGGAGGCGCGCGTGGGCGGCAGCTACCGGATGAGCTTCACCAACCTCGGCACCGGCACCAGCAGCGCCTTCGGTGGCACCTACCTGGAACTGGTGCCCGGGCAGTTGATCCGCCACACCGACCGCTTCGACAACCCGGACCTGCCCGGCGAGATGATCGTGACCGTGCGGCTGCGGCCGGTGGCCTGCGGCACCGCGCTGGAGATCGTGCAGGAGGGCATCCCGCCGCAGATCCCGGTGGAGTTCTGCCATCTCGGCTGGCAGGAGTCGTTGGCCCTGCTGACGCAACTGGTCGAGCCCGAGATTCCCGATTCGCCCTGATCCACCGTTTCTTCATTTTCGTACGCACCCGGAACCGCCATGGCACACGCTCCGCAACTCCGCATCCCCGCCACCTACATGCGCGGCGGCACCTCCAAGGGCGTGTTCTTCCGCCTGCAGGATCTGCCCGCGGCGGCGCAGACGCCGGGCCCGGCGCGCGACGCGCTGCTGCAGCGGGTGATCGGCAGCCCCGATCCCTACGCCAAGCAGATCGACGGCATGGGCGGGGCCACCTCCAGCACCAGCAAGACCGTGATCGTGGCGCCGAGCACGCGCCCGGACCACGACGTGGACTATTTGTTCGGCCAGGTGGCGATCGAGCGCGCATTCGTGGACTGGAGCGGCAACTGCGGCAATCTGTCGGCGGCGGTGGGGCCGTTCGCGATCGCTGCGGGGCTGGTGGATCCGGCGCGGATTCCGCGCGACGGCGTCGCCACGGTGCGGATCTGGCAGGCTAACATCGGCAAGACCATCGTCGCGCAGGTGCCGATGAGCGACGGCGCGGTGCAGGAGACCGGCGATTTCGAACTGGACGGGGTGACCTTCCCGGCGGCGGAGATCGCGCTGGAATTCCTCGACCCGGCCGCCGACGAGGACGGCGCCGGCGGCGCCATGTTCCCCACCGGCCACTTGGTCGACACGCTGGAGGTGCCCGGCGTCGGCAGCTTCCAGGCGACCCTGATCAACGCCGGCATTCCCACCATCTTCCTCGAGGCGCAGGCGCTGGGGTACCGCGGCACCGAGCTGCAGGACGCGATCAACGGCGATGCGCAGGCGCTGCAGCGTTTCGAAACCATCCGTGCGTACGGCGCGCTGCGCATGGGCCTGATCGCCACCCTGGACGAGGCAGCGACGCGCCAGCACACGCCCAAGGTCGCCTTCGTCGCGCCGCCGGCCGACTACGTCGCCTCCAGCGGCAAGCCGGTGGCCGCCGCCGACATCGACCTGCTGGTGCGGGCGATGTCGATGGGCAAGCTGCACCACGCGATGATGGGCACCGCGGCGGTGGCGATCGGCACCGCCGCGGCGATCTCCGGCACCTTGGTCAACCGCGCCGCCGGTGGCGGCGAGCGCACTGCGGTGCGCTTCGGCCACCCCTCCGGCACCTTGCGGGTCGGCGCCGAGGCGCGCCAGGTGGACGGCCAGTGGAGCGTCACCAAGGCCTTGATGAGCCGCAGCGCGCGCGTGCTGATGGAAGGCTGGGTGCGCGTGCCGGAGACGGCGGCTGGTTGAGGCCGGTGCTCCAGTCGCGAGCGTTTTAAGGGCCGTAGTGGCCTGTCGCATTGCGCGCGTCCCTCCTACAGGGGCCATCGCGCCAGCGGATGCGTCATGCGCAGGCAAGCCTTGTGGGAGGGACTTCAGTCCCGACCCGATGACCGGTGACTGCCGCAATGCGGGGCGATCGCCGCAGGAGGCCGCGAGCTCACTGCATCGCGCGTCGCGGCTGAAGCCGCTCCCACAGTGGCATCGCGCGGTGGACGCGTCATGTGCAGACAAGCCCCATGTGGGAGGGACTTCAGTCCCGACCCGATGACCGGTGGACTACCGCAATGCGGGGCGATCGCAGCAGGGAGCCGCGAGTTCATTGCATCGCGCGTCGCGGCTGAAGCCGCTCCCACAGTGGCATCGCGCCAGCGGACGCGTCACGTGCAGACAAGCCCCATGTGGGAGGGACTTCAGTCCCGACCCGATGACCGGTGACTGCCGCAATGCGGGGCGATCGCCGCAGGAGGCCGCGAGCTCACTGCATCGCGCGTCGCGGCTGAAGCCGCTCCCACAGTGGCATCGCGCCAGCGGACGCGTCATGTGCAGGCAAGCCCTGTGGGAGGGACTTCAGTCCCGACGCGATGACTGGTGGCTGCCGCAACAAGGAGGAGGGAAGCCCGTCTCGGTCCTAGGCGCACGTCGCCGCCAGCCCCGCCGTCGCCAATCCCAACTCCCCAATCCCAACTCCCCAATCCCAACTCCCCAATCCCAAATCCCCGCCTCCCCAGGTGACGCCAGCCGCCACAGCTTGTATATTTTGTGTTAATTATGCTGCGGCGCGGCAAGGACTCGGCGCGCTCCCGATTACGCCCACCCATCCCGGAGTTCCCATGTCTGCCAGTTGGTCGCTGCGCGCCAGTGCGCTTGCCGTTGCCGTCGTTTCCGCGCTTTCCTTCCCCGCCGCCGCCCAGCAGGCGGAGAGCACCGACGGGGTCGCCCGTCTGGACACGATCAAGGTCACCGCCGAGCGCCGCGCCGAGGACTCCAAGGACGTGCCGGTGTCGGCCAGCGTGCTGCGCCCGGAATACCTGGACGCCATCGCCACCAGCGGTTCGGACGTGCGCGTGCTGGCCGGCAAGGCGCCCAGCCTCAACGTCGAGTCGTCCAACGGCCGCGTGTTCCCGCGCTTCTACATCCGCGGCTACGGCAACACCGACTTCAACACCTACGCCTCGCAGCCCGTCTCGCTGATCTATGACGACGTGGTCGCCGAGAACGCGTTCCTGAAGGGCTTCCCGATCTTCGACCTGCAGAGCCTGGAAGTGCTGCGCGGTCCGCAGGGCACGCTGTTCGGCCGCAACACCCCCGCCGGCGTGGTCAAGTTCAACTCGGTCAAGCCGACCATCGGCGCCAACGACGGCTACGCCAGCCTGTCCTACGGCACCTACGGCACCATGACCATGGAAACCGGCCTGAGCGTGGCCATGGGCGACAAGTGGGCCGCGCGCCTGTCGGCGCTGGGCCAGCGCCGCGGCGACTGGGTCGACAACACCATCGACAACCGCTCCTTCGAAGGCTACATGGACTCGGCGGTGCGCCTGCAGCTGCTGTTCCAGCCGGGCGAGGACTTCAGCGCGCTGTTCAACGCGCACGCGCGCCACCTCGACGGCACCGCGCGTCTGTTCCGCGCCAACATCTTCCAGCCGGGCACCAACCAGCTGGTCGCCGGCTTCGACCCGGACAAGGTGTCCATCGACGGCAAGAACACCCAGGAACTGCAGACCTACGGCGGCAGCGCCAACCTGACCTGGGACCTGGGCGACATCGTGCTGCACTCGATCACCGGCTACGAGGGCATCGGCAAGTACTACAGCCGCGGCGACATCGACGGCGGCTACGGCGCGGTGTTCGCGCCGCCGTCCGGCCCCGGGGTGATCCCGTTCCCGGTGGAGACCGCCGGCGGCATCAAGAACCTGGACCAGTACTCGCAGGAGCTGCGCGCCGAGTCGCAGTACGCCGGTCCGCTGAACTGGCAGGCGGGTCTGTACTACTTCCACGATTCGGTGGAAGGCGAGAACTACACCTACAACACCCTGGCCGGCGGCACCCTGTCCAGCTACCAGCTGACCCGCCAGCGCAACACCTCGTGGGCGGCGTTCGGCTCGCTGAACTACGCGGCCACCGAGCGCCTGAACCTGCGTGCCGGCATTCGCTACACCTACGACAAGAAGACCTTCGACGTGCTCGCGCTGGACCGCGTGACCCTGCAGCAGCCCTCCAGCGGCAGCACCGACAACTCCAAGGTCACCGGCGATCTCAGCGCCACCTACACGATCAACGACAACGTCAACGTCTATGCGCGCGCCGCCCGCGGCTTCCGCGGCGCCAGCTTTGGCGTGCCGTCGGCCACCGCGCCGCTGACCGTGGCCGAACCGGAGACCGTGGACTCCTACGAAATCGGCCTCAAGTCCGACCTGTTCGACAAGCGCGCGCGCCTGAGCTTCGACGTCTACGACTTCAAGGTGAAGAACCAGCAGCTGACCGCGGTCGGCGGCGCCTCCAACGACGTGCGCCTGCTCAACGCCAAGGCCTCCAAGGCACGCGGCGCCGAGTTCGACTTCGAAGCGCTGCTGACCCAGAACCTGCGCATGACCCTGGGCGGCGCCTACAACTGGACCCGCATCGAAGACCCGACCCTGTCGGTGGGCGTGTGCCGTACCTGCACCGTGACCGATCCGATCAACGCCTCCGGCCGCGCGCTGATCGACGGCAACGTGCTGCCGCAGGCGGCCAAGTGGATGGGCAACGCGACCCTGCGCTACGGCATCCCGGTCGGCGACGACGCCGAGTTCTTCTTCTTCACCGACTGGTCCTACCGCAGCGAGATCAACTTCTTCCTGTACGACTCGCGCGAGTTCGTCGGCCAGCCGCTGCTCGAGGGCGGCGCCAAGATCGGCTACAACTGGGGCGCCGGCGCGTACGAGGTCTCGGTGTTCTGCCGCAACTGCACCAACCAGATCCGCGCCACCGGTGCGATCGATTTCAACAACCTCACCGGCTTCATCAACGATCCGCGCATCGTCGGCGCGCAGTTCCGCGCCAACTTCTGATCGGCGACCTCGCCGTTGCAAGACCGACCGCCGGCTATCATGCCGGCGGTTCTTTTTTTGGGAGATGCGCATGCGCGCGCTGAAGCAATGGGCAGCGTTGGCACTGTTGATCGTGGCGACCTGGGCGACCGATGTGGTGGCGGCCCCGGCATCGTCGCCAGTGACCGCACCGGTACAGAAGGTGGTGGTGTCCACCGATGTCGGCGACGACATCGACGATGCGTTCGCGCTGGCGTTGCTGTTGCGCAGCCCGGAACTGCAGGTGCTGGGTATCGCCTCGGCCTGGGGCGATACCGGCCTGCGCGCGCAACTGCTGCAGCGGCTGCTGCAGCAGGCCGGCCGCAGCGAGATTCCGCTGGCGATCGGCCAGCGCACCGACAGCACGATTCCCTTCAGCCAGGCGCGCTGGGCGGCGAAGGGTACGCTGCCGCGCAAGGCGCCGGATGCGGCGCAGTTCATCCTGGATCAGGCGCGTCGTCATCCCGGCGAAGTCACCCTGCTGGTGCTCGGCCCGCTGACCGACGCGGCGCGCGCGTTGCAACGCGACCCGGCCGGCTTCGCCCAGCTCAAACAGGTGGTTCTGATGGGCGGCTCGGTGCGCGCGGGCTACGGCAAGTCGCGCTACCGTCCGCCCAATCCGCCGGCGGCCGAGTACAACATCGCCGCCGATATCCCTGCCGCGCAGCGCGTGTTCGGTGCCGGCGTGCCGATCGTGATGCTGCCGCTGGATGCCACCCAGGTGACCCTGGAGGAGCCGGAGCGGGTGGCGCTGTTCGCCCATGGCGAGCCGCTGACCGACGCGCTGGCGCAGCTCTACTACCAGTGGCGCGACACCGACCAGCCCTGGGCCAGTGCCACCCCGACCCTGTTCGACGTGGTGCCGGTGGCGCAGTTGCTCGACCCGGGCCTGTGCCCCACCGTGCCGCTGCGCATCGTGGTCGACGACAAGGGCTACACCCGCGAGGCACCGGTGGCGGACGCGCCGGGAGCTGCGGCCAACGCCCAGGTGTGCCTGGCGCTGGATCGGCCGCGGCTGATCGCGTTGTACATGCAGCGGTTACTGCGCTGACGTGTAGTCGCGATGACCGGGGCAGCTGGCTGATTCGTTGCTCTGCAGTCGGGACTGAAGTCCCTCTCACAGGGGAGCCAATCCGATGGCCCATGCCGACAGCACCCACGGCGCAAGCCTCATGTGGGAGGGACTTCAGTCCCGACGAGTGGAGCCATCTGCGCACCCAGGCCGTCGCGTCGGGACCGACGTCCGCCTACATGGCCTCGAGGCGAGGGCGCGGGTACTCGCTTAGGGGGTAGGAGCGGCTTCAGCCGCGACGGGCGTTCCCGGGAATGCCCGTCGCGGCTGAAGCCGCTCCTACGGAGGCTCCACGGCGATCGGTGGTGCCGTGGCGGGAGGGACATCCGCGCCGACGGCGGCCTGCCGCGCACATGCCGACGGATGGCGCGTCTTCGCCCCTCCAGCCGTCGCGCCGGCGCTTTATACTCGCGCCACATTCAAGGAGCGAACGCATGCACACGGATTCGAAGCGGCGCTGGGCGGGCCTGCGCGCGGGGTTGATGGGGACGTTCCTGGTGCTGGGCCTGGCGCTGGCGCTGGGCGGCTGCAAGCGCAATGAATCCGGGCAGTTGCCCGAGGCCAGCGGCGAACCGGTGAAGGGGCAGAAGGAAGCGATGAAGGGCTTCGGCCTGGTTCGCGCCTATCCCGACCAGAAGGGCGACGGGCTGTCGCTGGCGCTGGAGTTCTCGCGGCCGCTGGTCGGTACCCAGGATTTCGACAAGCTGCTGCGCTTCGAGGAGAAGGTCGGCGCCGACGAGAGCGCCTGGTCGCTGTCCGACGACGGCAAGACCCTGCGCTATCCCTACGTGGAGGCGGCCAAGGACTACACGGTGGTGATCTCGGCCGACCTGCTGGCCGCCGACGGCAGCCGCCTGGGCAAGCCGCTCAAGCAGAAGGTCTACACCGGCGAACTGACGCCGGCGGTCGGCTTCGCCTCGCAGGGCAGCGTGCTGCCGGCGCGCGAGAGCCGCGGCCTGCCGGTGGTCTCGCTCAACGTGCCGGAAGTGGACGTGGAGTTCATGCGGGTCAAGGACAGCGCGCTGCCGGCGTTCTTCGCCCAGTACCAGCGTGGTGGCCGCCGCGGCACCTGGGAGCTGGACAGCGACTACGGCGACCACACCCCGATCTCGCAACTGGCCGACTCGGTCTATACCAACCGCTTCGTGCTCGGCGGCGACAAGAACGAGCGTGCGCTGACCTACCTGCCGATCCAGGAGATCAAGGAGCTGCAGGCGCCCGGCCTGTACTTCGCAGTGCTGCGCCGCCCCGGCAAGTTCGACAACGAGTACGACACCGCCTTCTTCACCGTCAGCGACATCGGCCTGCACGCGCGCGCCTACAAGGACAAGCTGTTCGTGCACACCGCCTCGCTGCAGAGCGGCGAGCCGCTGAAGAAGGTGGAGCTGCGCGTGCTCAACGCCGACGGCGAGCTGTTCCTCAAGGGCCAGACCGACGACAACGGCAACGCGCTGCTGAACTACACGCTCGACGCCGGCCAGGTGCTGGTGGCGCGCAGCGGTACCGACCTGTCGATGCTGCCGTTCAACCAGCCGGCGCTGGACCTGAGCGAGTTCGCAGTGGCCGGGCGCGAGAACGCCTGGTTCGACGTGTTCGCCTGGTCCGGCCGCGACCTGTACCGCCCCGGCGAGACCGTGCGGGTCTCGGCACTGCTGCGCGACAACGACGGCAAGCCGGTGCCGACCACCGGCAAGGGCGCGCAGCCGGTGTTCCTGCGGCTGAAGCAGCCCGACGGCAAGATCTTCCGCGAGACCCGGCTGCAGCCGGGCGAGCAGGGCTATTTCAGTTTCGAGCAACTGATCCCCGCCGATGCGCCGACCGGGCGCTGGCAGGTGGAGTTCCGTACCGACCCGACCAGCAAGGAAGCGGTGCAGGGCATGACCCTGCGCATCGAGGAGTTCCTGCCCGAGCGCATGAAGCTGGACCTGGACAGCGCGCAGAAGACGCTCAAGCCGGGCGAGCCGTTCAAATTGCAGGCCACCGCCGCCTACCTGTACGGCGCGCCGGCCGCGGGCAACCGCTTCACCGCCAAGCTGGCGGTGGCGGTCGAGCAGCATCCGGTGGAGGCGCTGCCGGGCTACTTCTTCGGCGACCCGACGCTGCAGTTGCCGCGCGAGGCCAAGGACGTGGTCGACACCGAGTTCGGCGCCGACGGCAAGCTCAGCGAGGACCTGGCGCTGCCCGACGAGGCCAAGCCGACCAGCACCATCGCCGCGCTGGTCTCGGCCAGCGTGTACGAGACCGGCGGCCGCACCGTCACCCGCACGCTCAAGCGCGTGCTGTGGCCGGCGCCGGCGCTGGTCGGCGTGCGCCCGCTGTTCGACGACAAGGACGGCGCCGACGCCAACGCCAACGCGCGCTTCGAACTGATGCGGGTGGATGCGCAGGGCAAGCCGCAGCCGGCCAAGGGCCTGAAGGTGACCCTGGTGCGCGAACTGCGCGACTACCACTGGGCGTTCACCGACAACCGTTGGGACTACGACTTCACCCGCCGCTTCGAGAACAAGCAGACGCTCACTGTCGATGCCGGCGCCAGCGCCGCCAAGGTCGATTTCCCGGTGGAGTGGGGCGAGTACCGGGTGGACGTGTTCGACCCGGCCACCGGCCTGACCACGCGCTATCCGTTCCATGCCGGCTGGAGCTGGAACGACGACAACCGCGGCCTCGACGCGCGCCCGGACAAGGTCAAGCTGGCGCTGGACAAGACCGGCTACAAGGCCGGCGATACGCTCACGGTCACCCTGACCCCGCCGCACGCCGGCCCCGGCCTGCTGATGGTCGAGAGCGACCGCATGCTGTACGTGCAGGACATCGACGTGAAGCCGGGCAGCCGCTTCGAGATCCCGGTGACCAAGGACTGGGAGCGCCACGACGTCTACGTCACCGCGCTGGTGTTCCGCGGCGGCTCGGCGCCGAGCAAGATCACCCCGGCGCGCGCGGTCGGCGTGGCCTACGTGCCGATGGAGCGCAAGGCCCGGCGCGTGGCGGTCGGCCTGGTCGCGCCCAAGCAGATGCGCCCGGAGCAGCCGCTGCCGGTGACGGTGAGCGTGCCGGAGCTGGCCGGCAAGCAGGCGCACGTGACCATCTCCGCGGTGGACGTGGGCATCCTCAACATCACCCGCTTCCCGGTGCCCGACGCCAACGCGCAGTTCTTCGCGCAGCGGCGCCTGGGTGTGGACGCCTACGACATCTACGGCCGGGTCATCGAGAGCTTCGAGGGCGGCACCGGCAAGCTGCGCTTCGGCGGCGACATGGCGCTGGCGGCGTTGCCGCAGGCCAAGCGCCCGACCGCGCGGGTACAGACCGTGGACCTGTTCTCCGGCCCGGTGCAGCTCGACGCCAAGGGCAACGCCCGCGTGCAACTGCCGGTGCCGGACTTCAACGGCACCCTGCGCGTGTCGGCGCTGGTGTATTCGGACGAGCGCTACGGCAATCGCGACGTGGAGACGCTGGTGCGCGCGCCGGTCGTGGCCGAGGCCAGCATGCCGCGGGTGATGGCGCCGGGCGACCGCAGTACCGTGACCCTGGACGTGCAGAACTTCACCGGCCAGCCGGGCGAGTTCAAGGTGCGGGTCGACGGCGAGGGCCCGTTGGCGATCGCCGACAATGCGCGCAGTGCCAAGCTGGGCAAGGACGGCAAGGCCACCCTGAGCTTCCCGCTGGTGGCGCAGGAGGGCTACACCGTGGCCAAGGTGCGGGTGCGGGTGGAGGGCAATGGCTATGCCGCCGACCGCCGCTACGACCTGCCGGTGCGCGCGGCGTGGCCGTCGGTGCTGCGCACGCAGACCCGCGTGCTGGACACGCTGGCGCCGGTGACGCTGGGCGCCAGCGACGCCGAGGGCCTGATGGCCGGTTCGGTCAGCGCGCGCATGCTGGTCAGCGCCTTGCCGCCGATTCCGTTCGCCAGCGCCCTGCAGGGCGCGCTGCAGTATCCCTACGGCTGCGCCGAACAGACCACCAGCAAGGGCTACGCCGCGCTGCTGCTCGACGACGCCACCGCGCGCCTGCTCGGGGTCAAGGGCCTGGATGCGGCCACGCGCCGCGCGCGCATGGAAGGCGCGTTCGGGCGGCTGGCCTCGATGCAGGTCTCCAGCGGCCACTTCTCGATGTGGGGCGACGACGGCTACGTCAATCCGGGCCTGACCCCGTACGTCGCCGAGTTCCTGCTCGACGCCAAGGACGCCGGCTTCGCGGTACCCGACACCGTGTTGCAGAAGGCATTGAACCGGCTCAGCGAGGACCTGCTGTCCGGCGGCAACAACTTCTACGGCCAGGACCGCCGCGAGAACCTGAAGTTCGCCAACCAGGCCTGGTCCGGCTACGTGCTGGCGCGGGTCAACCGCGCGCCGCTGGGCACGCTGCGCGCGCTGTACGACAACGACCGTGGCAAGGCGCTGACCGGCCTGTCGCTGGTGCACCTGGGCGTGGCGCTGTCGCTGCAGGGCGACAAGAAGCGTGGCGAGGCGGCGATCGCTGCCGGTTTCGCCAAGGACAGCGCCGACCGGCCGCGCTACTTCGGCGACTACGGCAGCGTGGTCCGCGACGATGCGCTGATGGTCGCGCTGCTGCACGAGCGCGGCCTGGCCAAGCCCGAGTACGACGCGCGGGTAGTGGCGCTGGGCCGCGAGCTGGACGCGCGCCGCCGCGGCGGCTGGCTGTGGCTGAGCACGCAGGAGCAGGTGGCACTGGCGCGCATGGGCAAGGCCTTGCTCAACAGCCAGACCGCGCAGGTGTCCGGGCAGTTGAGCATCGGCGACAGCAGCGAGGCGATCGCCCCGGCCAAGGCCTTCGGCCGTCAGTTCGACGAGGCCGAGCTGGCGCGCGGCGTGCACTTCGTGCCGCAGGGCCAGCCGCCGCTGTACGCTAGCCTGGAAATCGCCGGCGTGCCGCGCACCCCGCCGGCGGCGGACGACAGCACGCTGAAGGTGGAGCGCAGCTTCTACGGCACCGACGGCAAGCCGTGGACGCCGCAGCCGCTGAAGGAGGGCGAGGCGCTGATCGTGCGCGTCACCATCACCTCCGATACCAGCATGCCCGACGCGCTGCTGACCGACCTGCTGCCGGCCGGCCTGGAGATCGAGAACTTCAACCTGGGCGACGCCAAGCAGTGGGCGGACGTGGTGGTGGACGGCATCGAGATCAGCGACCGCTCCAACGCCGCGGACGTCAAGCACGAGGAGTTCCGCGACGACCGCTACGTGGCCGCGCTGAGCCTGTCGGCGGGCAGCAAGGCGCAGGTGTTCTACCTGGTGCGCGCGGTGACCCCGGGCACCTACACGGTGCCGCCCTCGCTGGTCGAGGACATGTACCGCCCCGACCTGCGCGGCGTGGGGCGCAGCAACCCCGGCACGATCAACGTCGTGCAGCCCTGACTCCTCTCTCCCTCCGCGAGAAGGCCGGAGGGGTGAGGGGATGACCGCCAGCGGAGCCGCCTGACTCCCCTCTCCCCCGGGAGAGGGGCCGGGTCTGAGGGTCCGGCCGCCAGGGAAGCCAGCTGACTCCCCCTCCCTCCGGGAGAGGGGCCGGGGGTGAGGGTCAGGCCGCCATGGAAGCCGCCCAACTCCCCTCTCCCCCCGGGAGAGGGGGCGGGGGTGAGGGTCCGGCGGAGACCGCCGCGCCCGCCGCACCGCAGCTACATTCCCGCGTTCGCAGCACCCAGACAGGACCCGACAGGGTCCTGTCGTCGTTTCGGTGCCACCGCATGCGTGGATCCCGCCAAGCCCATGCAGTGGTAGCCGCCATCACTGTCTCTGATGTCGATTGATTCACGTTTTTGCACGATTACGCACGTTCGTCTAAGCTGGCCCGGCACCGTTCGCCAGGGTTTCCGCATGCCGTCCGCTTCGCCGCCCGCTCCAGCCCCAGCGCCCACCGTCTCCCGCGCCGTCGCCGCCACCCGCGGCATGTTCCTGCTGTCGGGCATGGCCATGGCCGCCTGGGCGCCGATGGTTCCCTACGTCAAGGCGCGTTTCGCGCTGGACGATGCGCGGTTGGGCATGGTGCTGCTGGCCTTCGGCGCCGGCTCGGTGCTGGCGATGCCGCTGGGCGGCCTGCTCAGCCACCGCCTGGGCGCCCGCACGGTCATCGTCGCCAGCGCGCTGGCGCTGTGCCTGGCGTTGCCGGCACTGGCGCTGGCGCCCAGCGTGCCGCTGCTGGTGGCCGCGCTGCTGTACTTCAGCGCGGCGCTGGGCGCGCTCGACGTCTCGATGAACGCGCATGCGGTGGAGGTGGAGCGGCGCCTGCAGAAGGCGGCGATGTCCGGCTTCCATGGATTGTTCAGCGTCGGCGGGCTGATCGGCGCAGCCGGCATGAGCGCCTTGCTCGGTGCCGGCCTGCCGCTGCTGGCCGGCGCCATGCTGGTCGCCACGCTGTTGCTGGGCGTGCTGCTGTGGCAGCGCAGCGGCTTGCTGCGGCACGCTGGGTCGGCCACCGAAGCGGTGCCGCTGCGGCTGCCGCAGGGGCCGGTGCTGCTGCTCGGCGCGCTGTGCTTCGTCTGCCTGCTGGCCGAGGGCGCCATGCTCGACTGGAGCGCGGTGCTGCTGCGCGAGCATCACGGCCTGGCGCCCAGCGCGGCCGGGATGGGCTATGCCGCGTTCTCGGTGGCGATGGCGCTGGGCCGGCTCGGCGGGGATCGCCTGGTGGCCTGGCTGGGGCCGGTGCGCATCGTCGCCCTCGGCGCGCTGCTGGCGGCGGCCGGACTGGCGCTGGCCAGCATCGGCACGTGGCCGGGCAGCGGCCTGCTCGGCTGCGTGCTGGTCGGCCTGGGCGCCTCCAACCTGGTGCCGGTGATGTTCGGCGCCGCCGGGCGCATGCCCGGCACCTCGCCGGCGTTGGCGCTGGCGACCTTGACCACGCTCGGGTATACCGGCCTGCTCGCCGGACCGGCGCTGATCGGATTCCTGGCCCACGCCATCGGCCTTCCGCTGGCGCTGGCCGCGGTGGCGGCGCTGTTGCTGCTGGTCGCCGCCGGCGCGCGCCTGGTGCGTCGTTGATCCCCACTTTCGCCTGCAGGAGCCTGTCATGCTGTCGTCCCCTCTCTCTGCCGCCTCTTCCCTGGACACCGTGGTGTTCGATCTCGGCGGCGTGTTGATTGACTGGAACCCGCGCCATCTGTATCGCCGCCTGTTCGACGACGAGGCAGCGATGGAGGCCTTCCTGCGCGAGGTGTGCAGCCCGCAGTGGAACGAGCGCCAGGACGCCGGACGGCCGTGGCACGACGCCGTGGCCGAACTGAGCGCGCTGCATCCGGCGCATGCGCCGATGATCGCCGCCTACCACGCGCGCTGGCCGGAGATGCTGGGCGGCGCAATGGACGCCACGGTGGCGGTGCTGGAGGAGCTGCGCGGGCAGGGCGTGCGGCTGTACGCGTTGACCAACTGGTCGCACGAGACCTTCCCGATCGCGCGCGAACGCTACCCGTTCCTGCAGTGGTTCGAGGGCGTGCTGGTGTCGGGCGAGGAGCGCCTGGTCAAACCGGATCCGGCGATCTTCGCGCTGCTGTGCGAACGCTACGCGATCGCGCCGGCGCGGGCGGTGTTCATCGACGACGCGCCGCGCAACGTGCATGCCGCCGCGGCCACCGGCATGCACGCGCTGCAGTTCCGCGATGCCGCCACGCTGCGCGAGGACCTGGTCGCGCTGGGCCTGCTGCCGCCGCGCACCGACGCCGCGGCGCCATGAGCGGCGAGCGCGATACTCTGCCGCAGGAGCGGCAACAGGCGATCCTGCGGCGCCTGCGCGAGCACGGCCGGGTGGTGGCGGCGGAACTGGCCGAGCGCTTCGCCGTGTCCGAGGACTCGATCCGCCGCGACCTGCGCGAACTCGCCGCGCAGGGGCTGTGCCGGCGCGTCTACGGCGGCGCGCTGCTGCCTACCCCGACCTTCGCGCCGTTGCCGCAGCGCCAGGCCGAGCACGCCGAGCGCAAGCACGCGCTGGCGCTGGCCGCGGTCGCGCTGGTCAAGCCCGGGCAGCGGCTGCTGATCGATGCCGGCTCCACCAACAGCGCCATCGCCGCGGCGCTGCCGGCAAGGCAGGGGCTGAGCGTGGTCACCAATGCGCCGGAGATCGCGCACCTCCTGCTGCGCCGCGAAGGCATCGAGATCCTGCTCATCGGCGGACGCCTGGATCCGCGCAGCGGCGCGGCGGTCGGTGCCCAGGCGCTGCAGCAACTGCGGCAGTTGCGCGCCGACCTGTGCTTCCTCGGTGCCTGCGCGATCGACCCCGAACGCGGCCTGTGGGGCGTGGACGACGAGGAGAGCGTGTTCAAGCGGGCGATGGTCGAGGCCAGCGCCGAGACCGTGGCGGTGGTGACCAGCGACAAGCTCGGTACCCTGGCCGCGCACCGCGTGGTCGGCGTGGAGGCGATCGACCGGCTGGTGGTCGAACACGACGCCCCGGCCGGCGTGCTCGCCGCGTTCGCCACGCAGGCGGTGCAGGTGCACCGCGCCGTGCCTCCGGCGGCGGACTGAGGCGCCCGCCAGACTGTCTCTGATTCGGCCGTGTCCGGCACGGCGCACGTGGCTGCAGCGTGCGCGCAACGCCCCTCGCAGCACGGGCGGCCCATTCGCCTCTCCGGGGATCGCGATGTCTTCGCGCTTTCCGCTCGCCGCCATCGGGTCGTCATATCCCTGGGATTAAATAACGAACTTTAAGTTACTTAATCTACCGGGGGACATTGTCATGCAACCACTCACCCATCGGCGCCGCGTGCTGATCGTCTGCGCGCTCGCCGCCAGCTGCCAGGCCGCGCTGGCGCAGGACGCCGCGTCCACCACGGCGACGGTCGCCACCGACGCCAGCGCCGTCGCGGCGACCAGCGCGCCGGCCGTCGGCGACACCACCCCCACCACCGCGCCCCCCGCTGCCGCCAGCGACGACGGCACCACCACGCTGTCCAGCGTGAAGGTCACCGGCGTGCGCAAGGCCAATGCCGCCGCGATCGAAAGCAAGCGTGCCGCCACCAACATCACCGACGTGGTCAGCTCCACCGACGTGCGCGCGCTGCCGGACACCACCATCGTCGAGGCGCTGCGCCGCATCCCGGGCCTGTCGGTGCTGCCGGCCACCGACAACGAACATCCGCGCGACGAAGCCGCCACCCCGGTGCTGCGCGGGCTCGGCCCGTCCTACAACAACGTCACCATCGACGGCCTGACCGTCGCCTCGCCGGGCACGCCCAACGGCACGCTCGGCTCGATCACCCGTGGCGTGCGCCTGGACATCCTGCCGGCCTCGATGGTCAGCGAACTGCAGGTCATCAAGACCTTCACCCCGGACCTGGACCCGAACGCCACCGGCGGCGCGATCAACCTCAAGACCCGCAGCGCGTTCGAGAACGGCGGCAAGCCGTTCTTCACCGCCGAAGCCTCGCTGGGCCACGCCAACGACGTGGGCAAGCCGCGCGACCAGGACGACCCGGGCTACCGCCTGCTCGCCACCGGCAGCCGCACCTTCGGCAGCGAAGGCGAGTACGGCCTGACCCTGTCCGGCAACTACCAGACGCTGAGCAGCTACACCGAAACCCACATGACCACCGACACGGTGCACTACGGGTTCTACGACAGCACCGGCGCGCTGCAGAGCGGCAGCAACCTGGGCAATGGCTGGGCCGTGCCGCAGCAGGACAAGTACTGGTACGTGATGGACAAGCGCGACCGCTACGGCCTCACCGGCAAGTTCGAGGCGCGGCTGAGCGCATCCCTCCAGGCCTACGCCATGGCCGGCTACTACTACTTCCGCGACAACATGGAGCGCAACGAGATCATCCTCGATCCGCGCAACCGCAATCGCGTCTACAACCAGACCGCCACCAGCGGCACGTACCCGGTCGGCGACGTGGAAGTGGGCTATTCCAACCAGATCACCACCACCCGCACCAAGCTCGGCCAGACCGGCTTCGAGTGGCGACCGGACGACCGGCAGGTGCTGTCGGCGCGCGCGTCCTGGTCCGATGCCACCTATGCCGAGCCGATCAAGATGATCAAGTACGTCACCGGTGCGCAGCGCCCGGCGGCGGTGCCGACAGGACAGACCGGCGCCGGCGTCACCGTGGTGCCGACGGCGGCCTATGGCTTCAACTACGACACCTCCGCGCTCAACCAGCGCTTCCCGATGTCGGCGCAGGCGTACTACGACTACGACAACTACAGCCTGCTGTACTGGCGTCCCGACTACCAGCGCAATGCGCGCGACAAGGTGCTCACCGGGCGGCTGGACTACGCCTTCAACCGCGGCGAGATGGACCGCGGTTTCGGCTTCGGCAGCGGCCTGAGCTACACCCGCGACGAACCCGGCTTCGACATCTACCGCGTGGAGTACCAGCCCAACCGCAGCGCGCCGCCGCTGAAGATTGCCGACGTGCTGGCGCCGTCCAATGCGCCGATGCGCTACCTGGGCCTGAACCTGATCGCGATCGATCCGAACAAGGCCAATCAGGTGCTGGAGGCGACGCCGCTGAGCGCGTTCAACCGCACCGACCAGAGCGCCTTCAGCAACCAGGACAACTTCAGCCATCGCGAAGAAATCTTCGGCGCCTACGGCCTGGTCGGCTATCGTACCGACGATTTCGATGTGGAAGCCGGCCTGCACTACGACCATACCGACCAATCCACGGTCGGCCGCCAGCGGCAACTGGACGTGGCCAGCGGGAACTACGTCTACGTCGATGCGCCCACCGATTCGCGTTATGCCAAGGTACTGCCGTCCGCGGTGATGACCTACCACGTCAACGACCGCCTCGACCTGCGCGCCGGCGCCAGCCGCACGCTCGGCCGCCCGCCCTACGACGCCTATGCCGCGCGCACCTCGATCGGCTTCGTCAACAGCAGCGACATGGGCAATCCCAACGCGCAGGGCGTCACCGTCACCATCGGCAATCCCGACATCAAGCCGCGCGTGTCCACCAACCTGGACCTGTCGCTGGAATGGCGCCTGCCCGACGACGTCGACGGCATGCTGGCCGCGGCGCTATTCGACAAGCGCATCCAGGACGAGATCTTCACCCTCTCGCGCACCGACCAGTTCAGCTTCAACGGCACCACGTACTCCAACGTGCTGATCAGCACCCCGGCCAACGCCGCCAAGGCGCATGTGCGCGGCCTGGAATTGAGCGCGGTGCTCAACACCCTGTTCCCGGGCGTGCCGGCGCTGTCCGGCCTGGGCGCCAGCGCCAACCTGGCCCTGCTCGACGGCGGCATGGACGTGCCGTTCACCAGCGGCAGCGCGCCCAACCTGGTGCAGCGCCAGCGCACCGTCGATCGCCTGGTCGGGCAGCCGGACTACACCGCCAACGCCTCGCTGTTCTACACCATCGGCGGGGTGGAACTGCGTGCGGCCTACAACCGCCAGGGCAAGGCGCTGCGCGCCATCGTCAGCAACATCGCCTGGCAGGACCTGTACTGGGCGCCGCGCTCGCAGCTGGACCTGTCGGCGACCTGGGCGGTGAGCAAGCAGCTCAGCGTGGTCGGCCAGATCAGCAATGTCACCCACAGCCGTCTCACCAGCTTCACCGGCCCCGGCGAGAACCTGCTGAAGGACAGTTATTCGATGCCGACCACCTACTGGCTCGGCCTGCGCTTCACCCCGTCGCTGTGACCGTTGTCGGAGACCTCTCATGAACCTGCTTTTCTCGCGCGGCGCGGTCATTGCCGCACTGCTGACCGCCACGGCCCCGGCCGTCGCCGCCATCGCCCCAATCCAGGCGCGCCTGGCCCATCTCGACGGCGGCATCTTCGTCGTCGCCCACCGCGGTTGCCACAATCCTGCGCCTGCGCACGGCTTCGCCGGGCACGCGCCGGAGAACTCGCTGCTGGGCCTGGAGCGCTGCGTGGCGTTGGGCGTGGACATGCTGGAAACCGACATCCGCCGTGCGGGCGATGGCACCCTGGTGATGTTCCATGACGCCACCGTCGACCGCACCACCGACGGCAGCGGCAAGGTCGCCGAACTGACCTGGCCGCAATTGGCGCGGCTGCGCCTGCGCGACGACGAGGGCGGCGCCGATGCGCCGCTCACCGACCAGCATCCAGTGACCCTGCAGCAGATGCTGGCCGCCGCCAAGGGCCGGATCATGCTCAACCTTGACGTCAAGGCGCCGATCTACGCAGAGGTGGTCGACGCCGTGCGCCGTGCGGGCATGGAGCGCCAGGTGGTGGTCAAGACCGAAGTCGGCGTCGCCAGCCAGGACCTGGCATCGATGCCGCCGTTCGACCGGATCAACTTCACCCCGGTGCTGCTCAACCCGCCGGGGACCGACGACCTGGTGCAGACCGTGCGCACCCAGACCGGCGGCAAGGTGCGGCCGGTGGCGATCGAACTGCCGCGGATGCGCCTGGCCCAGTTGCCGGCGGTGGCGGCCTTGGCCAAGCAGCGGCAGGTGCGGCTGCTGGTCAATACGCTCTGGGACGGCTTCGTCGCCGACGTCGGCGGCGATGCCGATGCGGTGCGCGATCCGGAGGCCGTGTGGGGGCGGCTGTACCGCGCCGGCATCGGCGCCTTCCAGACCGACGAACCGGAAGCGCTGCTGCGCTATCGCGCCTCGCTGGAAAAGCCCTGACCCCGCAGCTGGCCGCGCCACTGTCCGTAGTCGGTCGGTGCGCGACTGTTTGCGGACGCGGCGATCGCGCGCGTCGCGGTCGCCGCGCAGCCGAGTCCATGGGTTAACGCGGTTTGTTGTGCATGCTGCTGGTGACCGGGGCGCTAAGGTGCCGGCAGCAGCGCGACGCCCGATAGCGCCTGCGCAACGGCGCTCCCGGCCTGCCGTCCAGCGACAACCTGTTCGTGCCGTTCTTCACCACCAAGCCCGGCGATTCGGGGATCGCCCTGGCGCTGTCGCGGCAGATCCTGGAGGCGCAGGGCGACAGCCTGCGCCTGGAGGCGCGCACCGATGCGTCCGGCAGCGTGGCGACGCTGCGCCTGCCGCTGGCGTAGGGTGGGGTTGGACGTTCGGCGCGATCTCGCCCTTGCACAACGTGCTGGCATTGCGCGTCTCCGGGAGACTCCACGCCGTTGTAGGAGCGGCTTCAGCCGCGACGGGTTTCCGATAACGCCCGTCGCGGCTGAAGCCGCTCCTACAACACACCCGCGCGTCCAATCGCGTCGCGGGCAACCGCGCACTGTTGGCGGTGTTCCGACGCCGGCCCCATGGATCGCCGGTGACGCCCTACGCGGCGGGTCGACCCCGCTCGCCGCCTCGCCACCGCACCAGGCAAAATGGCCGCTTCCATCGGGAGCCCGCATGCCACTGGACGACACCGCCGCCTCGCACGCCGCGCGGCGCCCCCGGCGCTGGATGCGCCTGCTGCCGTGGCTGCGCTGGGGCACGGTGGCACTGCTGTCGAGCCTGTTGTTGCTGGACCTGGCGTTCCCGCTGCCGCTGCCGAAGTCGCGCGATACCTCGACCCTGGTCGTGGCCGCCGACGGTAGCCCGCTGCGCGCCTTCGCCGACGGCAACGGCGTCTGGCGCTATCCGGCCACGCCGGACAGCGTGTCGCCGCTGTATCTGCAGGCGCTGCTGAACTACGAGGACCGCTGGTTCTGGCATCACCCCGGGGTCAATCCCTGGGCGCTGCTGCGCGCGGCCAAGCAGTGGCTGTTCTCGCGCCACATCGTTTCCGGTGGCTCCACCCTGACCATGCAGGTGGCGCGCATCCTGATGCCGCCCGAGGTCAGCACGCGCACGCCGTGGGGCAAGGCGCAACAGGCGCTGCGCGCGCTGCAGCTGGAGGCGCATCTGAGCAAGCGGCAGATCCTGCAGTTGTACCTGGAGCGCGCGCCCTATGGCGGCACCATCGAAGGCGTGGAAGCGGCGAGCTGGGCCTACCTGGGCAAGCCGGCTGCGCGCCTCTCGCAGGCCGAGGCGGCGCTGCTGGCGGTGCTGCCGCAGGCGCCGAGCCGGCTGCGCCCGGACCGGCATCCGGAGGCCGCGCGCGTGGCGCGCGACAAGGTGCTCGAACGCATGGTCGCGCTGCGCGTGTGGCCGCGCGCGCAGGTCGACGACGCGCGCATCGAACCGGTGGTGGCGCGCTCGCTGCAGACGCCGCTGCACGCCGCGCTGCTGGCCGAGCGCCTGCGCCAGCAACACCCGCATGCCGCGCACATCGTCTCCACCCTCGATGCCGACCTGCAACGCACCCTGGAGGACCGGGTCAGCGCCTACTTCTCGCAACTGCCCGAGCGCACCTCCGCGGCCTTGCTGGTGGTGGACAACCGCGACCTGCAGGCGCGCGCCTACATCGGCTCCGTGCAGTTCGGCGACCGCCGCCGGCTCGGCGACGTGGACATGGTGCAGGCCTGGCGCTCGCCCGGCTCCACGCTCAAGCCGTTCCTGTACGGCATGGCCCTGGACGATGGCCTGATCCATTCGGAAAGCCTGCTGGTCGACGCGCCGCAGAGTTTCGGCGACTACCGCCCGGGCAATTTCGACGAAGCCTTCAACGGCCCGATCGGCGCCGCCAGCGCCCTGCGCCTGTCGCTCAACGTGCCGGCGGTGGACCTGCTCGACCGGGTCGGTCCGGCGCGCTTCGCCGCGCGCCTGAGCAACGCCGGCATCGGCCTGCGGTTCCCGCGCGGCAGCACGCCCAACCTGGCGCTGATCCTCGGCGGCACCGGCGCGAAGCTGGAGGAACTGGTCGGCGCCTTCGCCGCGCTCAACCGTGACGGCATCGCCGGCCACGTGCGCTACAGCGCCGCCGACCAGCGCATCGAGCGGCGGCTGATGTCGCCCGGCGCGGCCTGGATCGTGCGCGAAATGCTCGAGGCCAATCCGCGTCCGGGCTACGGCATCGGCACCTTCGACGTCGGCACGCGCCCGCGGGTGGCCTGGAAGACCGGCACCAGCTACGGCTACCGCGATGCCTGGGCGATCGGCAGTACCCGCCGCTACACCGTCGGCGTCTGGGTCGGCCGCCCCGACGGCACGCCGCTGCCCGGCCAGTACGGCGCGGTGACCGCCTTGCCGCTGATGTTCGAGACCATCGACAGCCTGCCGCGCCGGCGCGGGGACAACGCCCCGCGGCCAATGCCGCCGACGGTGCAGCAGGTGGACGTGTGCTGGCCGCTGGGCATCGCCGCCGAGCAGACCCCGCCGTCGTTGTGCCAGCGCCGCTTCTCCGCGTACGCGCTCGACGGCGCGGTGCCGCCGACCTTCGCCGAGCGCGACGCGCGGCTGTGGAGCGCCGGCCGCGAGACCGTGCAGGTGGATGCGCACAGCGGCCTGCGGCTGTCGCCGGATTGCGCGCAAGCGCATGTGGCGGTGACGCGCGAACTGGCGCGCTGGCCGGCGCTGCTGACGCCGTGGCTGCACGCCAGCGAGCGTCAGGCCGGGCAATTGCCGGCGCTGTCACCGGACTGCCGCGACGACGGCCGCGGCCGCAGCGACGTCTTGCGCATCGAAGGCCTCAACGACCGCGCCACCCTCGCGCGCGCGCCGGGCAGCACCAGCGTGCGCCTGCAGGTGCGCGCGCTGGGCACGAGCACGCCGGTGGACTGGTTGCTGGACGGCCGCTGGATCGCCCGCACCGAGGGCGCGCGCACCTTCCAGCGCGACTTTGCCGACGCCGGCGACCACACCCTGACCGCCCTCGCCAGCAACGGCGCCTGGACCCAGGTGCGGTTCCGGGTGTTGCGTTGAGCAGCAGTGGCGCGCGCTCGTAGAAGCCAACTGTCACGCAACACGACGATCAGAGTAGGCGGGCGATCCGACCTCGGAAGCAGTCGGGACTGAAGTCCCTCCCACATCGCTCCCGG
This sequence comes from Xanthomonas sp. F10, assembly GCF_014206815.1. Lineage (GTDB taxonomy): Bacteria > Pseudomonadota > Gammaproteobacteria > Xanthomonadales > Xanthomonadaceae > Xanthomonas_A > Xanthomonas_A indica. The sequence goes on along the minus strand of NZ_JACHNP010000001.1, from coordinate 2,456,373 downwards.
ACACCGATAACCGCGAGCCCCTGTGGGGGGGGGCTGTCGCTGGGTTTTGGCTGCTGCTGTCGCTCTTGCTCTTGCTTTTGACTTGCCGGGTTCCCTTCCGAAGCGGCGGCCATCGCGGGGAAACACCCAAAGGGCGGCGCACATGGATGTGCGCCGTCCGCGGCAGGGGCAGGATGCCCCTTCCGCGGATCCCCGGGATGGACGCGGACCCGGAGCGCGTCAGCGCGGAGGGCGCGAGGCAGGGTGTGCTTTCTTTTGGTTACTTTTCTTTGCACAAGCAAAGAAAAGTAACTCGCCGCAAGGCGAAAGCCTTGGCTTTGGCTTCAACTTTGCGCGTCAGACAACAAAGACCGTAGGAGCGGCTTAAGCTGCGACAGGCGTCATCAGGACGGCCTGTCGCGGTTGAAACCGCTCCTACGACAGCGCTAAAAACGGAAGCGGCTTACTTGCCGATCCAGCCTTCCAGCATGTCCGAGAACTCGTCGGCATGCTCTTCTTCCTGGGCCAGGATCTCTTCCAGGATGCGCTTGGTGGTGGTGTCCTTGTCGCCGACGAAGTTGATCATCTCGCGGTAGCTGTCGATGGCGATGCGCTCGGCGATCAGGTTTTCCTTGACCATGTCGCGCAGATCCTCGCCTTCCTTGTACTCGGCATGCGAACGCGCCGTCAGGGTATCCGGATTGAGGTCCGGCTCGCCGCCCAGCTGCACGATGCGCTCGGCCAGCTTGTGCGCGTGCGCCTGCTCCTGCTGCGCGTGCTCGAGGAACTCGGCCTTGACCGCATCGGCAAGCATGCCGGCGGCCATGAAGTAGTGGCGGTAGTAGCGCAGCACGCACACGTATTCGGTGGCGAGCGCGTCGTTGAGCATCTTGATCACCGCCTCGCGGTCGGCGCTGTAGCTCTTGGTGATCGCGCCGTCCTCGATGCTCTGGCGGGCGTTGGCGCGCAGCGTGGCGGTGTCGGTGAGGCCGGCGGTGTGCTGCAGCGGCTTGGCGTCGGTGTTCGGGGTGGCTGGCTTGTTGGACATGGCTGGCCGTTTCCTGTGGTGGGTAAGGGGATTTCAGTCGGGAAGGTGCTGCAGCACGTAGTCGGCGGCGGAGACCTTGAACTCGCCCGGCGCTTCGACGAACAGCGCACGCACCACGCCGTCGTCGGCGTACAGCGCGAAGCGCCGCGCTCGCACGCCCATGCCGTAGCTGCTGGCGTCCAGTTCCAGGCCCAGCGCCTTGGCGAAGTCGCCGTTGCCGTCGGACAGCATCTGCAGGCCATCCGGCACCAACTGGCTCTTGCCCCAGGCCTGCATCACGAACGGGTCGTTGACCGCCATGCAGTACACCTCGATGCCGCGCTTGCGGAACTCCTCGAAGTGCTCCACGTAGCCGGGCAGGTGCTTCTCCGAACAGGTCGGGGTGAAGGCGCCGGGCACCGCGAACAGCAGGACGCGGCGGTCGTCGAACAGGGTGCGCGTATCCACCGCTTCCACGCCGTCGCGGATGCGCTGCAGCACCACTTCGGGAATGCGTTCGCCGGTCTGGATGGGCATGTCGGGCTCCTTGGATGAACCGAGTCTAGAAACGGAAATGGGAAGGTGGCGTCAACGCCTTGAAAAGCGCTGCGGTACGCCTATCTGACGGGCATGGACGGCGGGCCGGTCCCGCCGCCGCGAACCGCCCCTCCGGGGGTGTACCTCATTCACGTTTCAGGAGACCACGATGAGCATCGTCCGTTATCGCCAGTGGCCGGCCCAGGCCGCATTCCAGAACGAGATCAAGCAGGTGTTCGACCGCTTCTTCGACCCCAACGGCGGCACCGACGAATCGGCCGTCGTCACCGCGCAGTGGGTGCCGCGCGTGGACATCAAGGAGGAGCCGGAGCGCTTCGTGCTGTATGCCGACCTGCCGGGCATCGATCCCTCGGAGATCGAGGTGTCCATGGACAAGGGCATCCTGTCGATCAAGGGCGAGCGCAAGAGCGAATCGGCCGCCGACAGCGAGCGCTTCTCGCGTATCGAACGCCGCTACGGCAGCTTCCACCGCCGCTTCGCGCTGCCCGACAGCGCCGATCCGGACGGCATTTCCGCCACCGGCTACCATGGCGTGCTGGAAGTGCGCATCCCCAAGCGTCCGGCGAGCACGCCGCGTCGCATCCAGGTCGATACCGGGGCCACGATCGTGCAGTAAGCGCCCGCCCGCAGCGGCGTCGCCCTCGCGACGCCGCGCCCTCGCCGCCGGCCGTAGAATGGCCGGGCGATGGCGCAGTGCATGCAACCGGCCCGTTGCCGCAAGGCGGCGGGCCGACTCTTTTTTGAGGTGATGGATGGAATTCAAGGATTACTACGCGACCCTGGGCGTGGAACCCAGCGCCGGCGATGCCGAGATCAAGACCGCGTACCGGCGGCTGGCGCGCAAGTACCATCCCGACGTCAGCAAAGAGCCTGGGGCCGAGGAAAAGTTCAAGGCCGTCAACGAGGCCTACGAGGCCTTGCGCGACCCGCCCAAGCGCGCCGCCTACGACCAGTTGCGCGCGCAGGGCTACCGCCCGGGCGAGGAGTTCCACGCGCCGCCCAACTACGGCGGCGCGCAGGGCTTCGATTTCGAGGAAGTGTTCGGCAACGGCGGCGCCGGCGGCGGCTTCAGCGATTTCTTCGAGAGCCTGTTCGCCCGCCAGCAGCGCGCCCGCCAGGGCGGCGCCGGCCCGGGTCCGGGGCCGGGCGCGCCGCGCGGCGATACCCGCGCCAAGCTGGCGGTGCCGCTGGAAGCGGTGTATGCCGGCGACAGCGTGCGCATCACCATCAACGGCAAGCAACTGGACGTACGCGTGCCCAAGGGCGTGCGCCCCGGCCAGGTGATCCGGCTGAGCGGGCAGGGCAACGGCGGCAGCAACCTGCTGCTGGAGATCGAGTACGCCGCGCACCCGCAGTTCGAGGTGGACGGCCGCAACATCCTCTACACCCTGCAGGTGACGCCCTGGCAGGCGGCGCTGGGCACCAGCATCAGCGTGCCGACCCTGGGCGGGGCGGTGGAACTGAAGATTCCCCCGGAATCGGACGCCGGCCGCAAGCTGCGCCTGCGCGGCCGCGGCCTGCCGGGCACCCCGCCGGGCGACCAGATCGTCGAACTGGAAGTGCTGGCGCCCGCGCCGGAAACCGAAGCGCAGCGCAAGGCGTATCGCGGGTTGGCCAAGGCGTTTGGCGAAGCCGTATGAAGTGAGGCGGGATTGGGGAGTCGCAAAAGCGGCTCCCTTCGCGCTGCAACGTCGTAGGAGCGGCTTCAGCCGCGACAGGCGTTACCGGTAACGCCTGTCGCGGCTGAAGCCGCTCCTACAAGGCGCGCCGATTACATGCGGCCTTACGCCGCGCACTCAAACGCTGCCCGTAAACCCGCCCTTACGAATCCCCAATCCCCAATCCCCAATCCCGGCTTCTACGGCGCATCCTCGCCGCTGAACACCCGCTCGATCACCTCGTACAACTCGTCCTCGGAGAACGGCTTGGTGATGTAGGCGCGGGCGCCCTGGCGCATGCCCCACATGCGGTCGGTGTCCTGGTCCTTGGTGGTGACCAGGATCACCGGGATGTTCTGCGTGGTCGGCTCGCGGCGCAGGGTGCGGGTGGCCTGGAAGCCGTTGAGGTTGGGCATCACCACGTCCATCAGCACCAGGTCCGGCAAGGCTGCCTTGGCCGCTTCCACGCCGGCGGCGCCGTCGGTGGCGGTGATCGTTTCGTGCCCCAGTTTTTCCACGATGCGCTGGATGCCCAGCAACTGCGACGGCGAATCGTCGACGATCAGAATGCGTGCCATGTGGTTCCCCCTAGGAGGCTCCGAGTGTAGTGGCAGCAACGCGAGGGCGGAAAGCGTTGCGTGTCACAAAGCGTCGGCGTGGCTACGCGCTCGGATCCAGCCGCACCACGGTGCGCCCGAACGACTGCCCGGCCAGCATCGTGGCGAACACCTCCGGCAGCCCGGCCAGGTCCACCTCGCGGGTGCAGATCGTGTCCAGGTGGCGCGGCTTCCAGTCGCTGCCCAGGTGCTGCCAGATGCGGTCGCGCAGGTCGCGGGCGGTGCCGGCCGAGCCGATGCCCAGCAGCGACACCCCGCGCAGGATGAAGGGCATCACCGTCATGTCCAGCTCCGCGGTCGCGGCCAGGCCGGCGCTGGCGACGTTGCCGTACGGCGCCGTCTGCGCCAGCAGGCTGGTCAGCATCGCCCCGCCCACGTTGTCCAGGCCGCCGCCGAAGCGCACCGAGTCCAGCGGCCGCGTGGTCTGCAGGGCCTCGCGGCCCAGCACCTGGGTGGCGCCCCAGGCCTTGAGCTGCGCGGCGCGGTCGGCCTTGCCGCTGACCGCATGCACCTCGAAGCCGGCGCGGCTGAAGATGTCGATCGCCAGCGAGCCGACCCCGCCGGTGGCGCCGGTCACGCACAGCGGGCCATGCGCCGGCGTCTGGCGGTTGTCGAGCAGGCGCAGCAGCGCCAGCGCCGCGGTGAAGCCGGCGGTGCCCAGCACCATGCTCTCGCGCAGGCTCAGCCCGGCCGGCAGCGGCACCACCCACTTCGACTCCAGGCGCACGTACTCGCTGTAGCCGCCGTCGCGGGTCTCGCTGAGGCCGCAGCCGGTGACCAGCACCGCATCGCCTTCCTTGAACGCCGGGTCGCTGGAGGCCACCACGTGCCCGGCCACGTCGATGCCGCCGACCAGCGGGAAGCGGCGCAGGATCTTGCCCTGGCCGGTGCCGGCCAGCGCGTCCTTGAAGTTCACCGAGGACCAGGCGGCACGGATCACCACCTCGCCGTCGTTGAGCTGGTCCAACGACAGCGGGGCGATGCCGGCGCGGTAGCCGCTGGTGTCCTGGTGGATGCGGAAGGCGGAGAACTGGGCGGGAACGGACATGGAACACCTTGGTCGGCACGCAGGAATGCACCAAGATACCCTTTCGAAACGGCGGGCCTGCCCCATCTTGTAGAATCGGCGACTCATTATCCGGTGACCGGCGCGTGACCGACGCGTCGCCACCTTCCTTCTTGGAGCATGCATGGCCTGGAACACACCTGGCGGCAAGGGCGGAGACGGCCCGGACAATCACGGGCGCGGTCCCTGGCCGCCGCGTGGCGGCAGTGGGGGAGGAAAGTGGGGCGGCTTGCCCGGTCCGTTGAAGGACCTGTTCGGCGACGGCGGCGGCATCGGCCGCTGGATCCTGGGCGCGGTGGTGCTGCTGCTGCTGTTCAGCAGCTTCCAGCTGATCGGCGAGCAGCAGCGCGGCGTGGTGCTGCGCTTCGGCCAGTTCTCGCGGATCCTGCAGCCCGGCCCGAACTTCAAGCTGCCGTGGCCGATCGAGACCGTGCGCAAGGTCGATGCCACCCGCATCAAGACCTTCGACAGCCAGCTGCCGGTGCTGACCGGCGACGAGAACATCGTCAACGTCTCGCTCAACGTGCAGTACCGGGTCGAGGACCCGCGTACCTACGTGTTCGGCGCGCGTAACGCCGACCTGGTGCTGGAGCAGGCCGCGCAGAGCGCGGTGCGCGAACAGATCGGCCGTTCCGATCTCAACACGGTGCTCAACAACCGCGGCCCGATGGCGGTGGCCGCGCGCGAGCGCCTGCAGGCTGCGCTGAAGGCCTATCACACCGGCCTGATCGTGACCGGCCTGACCCTGCCCGACGCACGTCCGCCGGAGGAAGTGAAGTCGGCCTTCGACGAGGTCAACGGTGCCCAGCAGGTCAAGGAGCGGCTGATCAACGAGGCCCAGGCCTACGCCGCCAAGGTGGTGCCGGAGGCGCGCGGCCAGGCGGCACGCACCCGCACCGTCGCCGAAGGCTACAAGGACGCGGCGATCGCCCGCGCGCAGGGCGACGCCGAGCGCTTCACCCTGCTGCAGCAGCAGTACCAGAACGCGCCGGAGGTCACCCGCAAGCGGCTGTGGCTGGAGACCGTGCAGCAGGTGCTGGCGGAGAACCGCAAGGTCATCGGCGGCGACGGCCGCCAGCTGATCTACGTGCCGATGCCGGCCGAGGGCAAGGCGCCGGCCACGTCGACCCCGCCGACCTCGCCGACCACCGGCGGATCGCTGCCGACGGTGCCGCAGGAGGTGCTGATGCCGTCCTTGAACAGCAGTTCGGCCGAGAGTGTCCGCAACCCGGAGCGCACGCCGCGCCCGACCGGTCGTGAGGAGATCCAGCGATGAAACTGTCATTGTGGGCGGGCATTGCCGTCGTCGCGTTGTTCGCGCTGCTCAGCTCGGTGTTCGTGGTGCCCGAGGACAAGGCGGCGATGGTGCTGAACCTGGGCCGTGTGGTACGCGCCGACCTCAAGCCGGGCCTGCACTTCAAGGTGCCGCTGGTCGAGTCGGTGCGCATGTTCGACCGCCGCTTCCAGGTGATCGACACCACCCCCGCGCGCTACTTCACCGCCGAACAGAAGGACGTCAGCGTCAGCTTCTTCGCCATCGGCTACATCTCCGACGTGCGCGCCTTCTACCGCGCCACCACTGGCGGCGATGAGAAGGTGGCCAACAGCCTGCTGGCGCCGATCATCACCGACTCGCTGCGCAACCAGATCAACTCGCGCACCCTGCAGCAGCTGGTGTCCGGCGACCGCAGCGAACTGATCGCCAAGCAGCTGGTGGCGATCAACGCGGCCAGCAAGACCCTGGGTATGCAGATCGTCGACCTGCGCATCAAGCAGATCGACCTGCCGACCGACAGCCAGGTGATCACCGACGTGTACGAGCGCATGCGCGCGCAGCGCAAGCAGGAAGCCGCCAAGCTGCGCGCCGAGGGCGAGGAGCAGGCGCTGACCATCCGTGCCCAGGCCGACCGCGAGAGCACGGTGCTGGTCGCCGAGGCCGAGCGCGACGCGCAGAAGCTGCGCGGCGAAGGCGATGCCGAGGCCGCCAGCGTCTACGGCAAGGCCGGCTCCGCCGACCCGTCGTTCTACGCCTTCTACCGCAGCCTGGAGGCCTACCGTGGCGCCATGGCCGACGGCAATGGCGTGATCGTGCTCGACAAGAACGATCCGTTCCTGCAGTACCTCAAGAGCGATCGCTGAGGGGTGGGATTGGGGAGTGGGGAGTCGGGATTGGGGATTCGTAAGAGCGGGTTCCCGGTCGCCAGGCATCTGTAGGAGCGGCTTCAGCCGCGACAGGCGTTACTTGGAATGCCCGGTCGCGGCTGAAGCCGCTCCTACAGGCATCACCGGGCTGCGGCCCAGCGTCACCGGAGACCGCCATGCAGGATCTCATCGCCGCGGTCTGTCTGATGGTGATCCTCGAAGGCCTGCTGCTGTTCGCCGCGCCGGAGGCATGGCGGCGGATGGTCCAGCAGATGTTGAGCATGCCGCCGCGGCAGTTGCGTGGGGCCGGCGCCATTGCCGTCGGCTTGGGCCTGCTGGCGCTGTGGTGGGTGCGCGGCTGAGCCAGGCGGGTTGCGACCGCCGGGCCTGAACGCAACCGGCCAGGGGGTGGTGACCGCCACCCAAAACCCGGATAATGCACAAAAGCCGGCCGGGCCCGCTCCACGCGAGCGTCTCGACCGGCTTTTTCCGTGTATGGGTCCGCCGCCGCCTGGACGCTCCCCGATGGAGCAACCGCACTGGCGGCAGTCGGTCCCCGCACGGCCACCACATCCGCGTGGCCCCGACGGTCGCGCAGCAAACCAGGAGTTACCCAGCCATGGGTCAGTCAGTTGTCGTGCTCGGCGCCCAGTGGGGCGATGAAGGCAAAGGCAAGATCGTCGATCTGCTCACCGAGGAAATCGGCGCCGTCGTGCGCTTCCAGGGCGGCCACAATGCCGGCCACACCCTCGTCATCAACGGCAAGAAGACCGTCCTGCACCTGATCCCGTCCGGCATCCTGCGCGCCGACGCGCTGTGCCTGATCGGCAATGGCGTGGTGATCTCCCCGGCCGCGCTGCGCAAGGAGATCGAGGAGCTGGAGACCTCTGGCGTGGAAGTGCGTTCGCGCCTGAAGATCTCGCCGGCCGCGCCACTGATCATGCCGTACCACATCGCCCTGGATCAGGCCCGCGAGAAGGCCGCCGGCGGCAAGGCCATCGGCACCACCGGCCGCGGCATCGGTCCGGCCTACGAAGACAAGGTGGCGCGCCGCGGCATCCGCGTCGCCGACCTGCATTACCCGCCGCAGCTGGAAGAGCTGCTGCGCACCGCGCTGGACTATCACAACTTCGTGCTGACCAAGTACCTGGGCGTGGAAGCGGTCGACTTCCAGAAGACCTTCGACGAAGCGCTCGCTTTCGGCGAGTACGTGCAGCCGATGAAGTCCGACGTCGCCGGCATCCTTCACGACCTGCGCAAGCAGGGGAAGCGCGTGCTGTTCGAAGGCGCGCAGGGTGCGCTGCTGGACATCGACCACGGCACCTATCCCTACGTCACCAGCTCCAACACCACCGTCGGCGGCGCGCTGGCCGGCACCGGCGTGGGCGCGCAGGACATCGACTACGTGCTGGGCATCGCCAAGGCCTACGCCACCCGCGTCGGCGGCGGCCCGTTCCCGACCGAACTGGACGACGAGATCGGCCAGGGCATCCGCGACCGTGGCGCCGAGTATGGCGCCTCCACCGGCCGCCCGCGCCGCTGCGGCTGGATGGACATCGTCGCGCTCAAGCGCGCGGTGGCCATCAACGGCATCTCCGGCCTCTGCATCACCAAGCTCGACGTGCTCGACGGCATGGAGAAGCTGAAGGTCTGCATCGCTTACGAATACCGTGGCAAGCGCACCGAATACGCGCCGCTGGACGCGCAGGGCTGGGAAGAGTGCACCCCCGTGTATCTCGAGTTCCCGGGCTGGAGCGAGAACACCCACGGCATCACCGTGTGGGACGAGTTGCCGCCCGCCGCCCGCGCCTACCTGCGCGCGCTGGAGGAGCTGGCCGGCTGCCCGATCTCGATCGTCTCCACCGGCCCGGACCGCGAGCACACCATGGTGCTGCAGGATCCGTTTGCCTGACGCAGGTGGCACGCGGCTCCTTCTCCCGTACGCGGGAGAAGGAAGCGCCGAGTCTCCAAAGAGCCCCGCGACAGCGGGGCTTTTTTATTTGCACGCACCGAGCTGCGTGAGGCATCGCGCCGGGAATGCGTGCGGGCGTGTGGACGGCTGATCGAACAGCGCGCGCGTGCCTGCTGGCGGCTTCGCGCTATCGGAGTTGCCGGGTTGCCTTCGCGCAAGCGGCAGCCCATGTCCATCTGCGCGACAGCACAGTTGCGCTAGCATTCCGCGGCACCCGCATGCCGCCATTCGACAAGGACGACCGCCGATGTTCGCTGCACTGTTCGATACGCTGTTCAACCGCACGCCCAGCCCCGATGCCTTCGCCAGGATGTATACCGACGCCCTGCGCGCGCGCGGCTATCGCGAGGAGTTGGTCTATCAGCCCGGCGCGTTCCGGCTGGTCGGCGGCAACGGCTACACCATCTATCTGCACAACGCCTATCAGGCCTACAAGACCGCGCCGCGCAAGGGCCGCGCCGAGGCATTGCGCGGCTATGTGACGTCATCGCTCAACGCGCAGGAAGAGAGTGGCCGGGAAAAGACATTCGAAGAGGTGCGCCCGACGCTGATGCCGGTGATCCGCAATCGCGGCATGTTCGAGGAGCTGCGGCTGGAGCACGTCCTTGAGAAGGGCCTCGATGCGCCATTCCCGTATGCATGGCGCGACATTGCCGAGGATTGCGTCGAGCTGCTGGCGCTGGATCTGCCGGACACCATTTCCACGCTGTTCCAGGGGCCGCGTGCGGCATGGGGGATCACCCTGGACGAAGGCCTGGCCATCGCCCGCGACAATCTGCGCGAGGCAACCGCCGACCATTTCGTCGAAGTCGCACCGGGCGTGTTCCGCGGCGCATGGCAGGACGCCTACGACACCAGTCGTGCCTTGCTCCCCGACGTGCTGTACCGCGTTCCGGTGGCGGGCAATCCGCTGTTCATGCTGCCGGCGCGCGATTGCCTGCTGGTGGTGGGGGATCGCGACGCGGCCGCCATCGGCGCGATGCTGGAGCTGAGCGTGGAAGCGGCCGCGCACGGTCGCAGCGTGTCGGCGCTGGTGTTCACCTACGACGAAGCGCGCCGCATCGTGCCGTTCGCGCTGGCGTTGCCCGAGCAGCGCCAGCGCCAGGCGGACCTGCGCCGGCTGCTGGACGCGCCTGCCTATGCCGACCAGCAGGCGGCGCTGGACAAGCTGCACGACGCCACCGGCCAGGACATCTTCGTCGCATCGTTCAGCGTCTACCAGGAGCGCGACGACGGTGCACGGCAGTTTTCGCTCTGTACCTGGACCAAGGGCGTCGAGACGTTGCTGCCCAGGGCCGACCGGATTGCCTTGATCGTCCCGCGCGACGACGCCGAGGGGGACGAGGTCGTCGTGGTGGCCTGGGACGAGGCGATTACTGCATTCGGCGACTTGATGCAGCCGCAGCCGCCGCTGTATCCGCCGCGCTACCGGGTGCGGGCGTTTCCCGACGACGCACAGCTCCGGCAGCTGACGCCGCTGTGATGGGGGTGTCGGGATCCGAGATATGTGTTGCGCGGCGTGCTCCCGACCCTCACCCAAACCCCTCTCCTGCCCGGAGAGGGGCTAGCTGCGGTCCAGGCTGGTGCGGGCATAGCGTGCGCTACGTCGGTTCCAGCGCGGGATGGGACTCAAGAAATCGCCTTCGCGGCCGATAGCAGCGCACGGGTCGGCGTCGCTGCACATCGGCAGCGACACGCGGGGAACCAGATTGCGCCGGCAGTTGCCGTGCCCAGGGCTCCGGCGTGCGCCGCGGCATCTTGGGGGAGAAGGCAGTGCGCAGTCGCTTGGTTTGGCAGTCGCTCGGGGCGCTGCTGTGGTGGGGCGTGCTGGTGCCGTGCGCGGTGGCACAGACAGCGTCAGCGCCCGTATGCGCGCCGGCGCAGGCCTTGCCGGCCTGCGTGGAGGCCGTGCGCGCCGAAGACCCGGCGGCTGCGCTGCGCATGGGCTTGCCGGCGTGGGAGGCCGCGGCCGACAAGCAAGGTTTGATTCCCCTTGGCCTGGAACTGGTGGACGCGGCGTCCGCGGCGGGTCAGCCGGACACCGTGGTGTCCATCGGCTCGGCGTTGCTCACCCAGCCGTTGTCGCCGCAGCAGCGGCTGCGTTTGCTCAAAAAGCTCAATGGCGACATCTGGCGGCCCCGCGATGCTGCTCGCATCGCCCAGCTTGAGGGCGAGATGCGGCGCCTGGAAAAAGAACTGCCGGACGAACCAAAGATCGCTGAACTGTGGCGAATGCTCGCTGCTTCCTACTACCTGATGGGCGCGCAGGACGACGCCCTGCGCGTCGCCCGTATCGCCTTGTCGAAGGTGCGCACCCATCCCGACTTGGTGGAGTACAACGCCAACCAGATCATCTTCATCGTGTCCTCGCAGCAGGGCCGCATGCCCGATGCCATCGCCGCCGTGCTCGAAGTGGAGCGCGTGGGCAAGGCGCTGGGCAAACCGGACGACGCCGCCATGCTGCACAACGCCACCGGCGTGTTCGTGTATGCCCACGAATGGGAAAAAGCCATCGAATACGGCCAGCGTGCCCTGGCCGCCTACGACGCCAAGCCGCGCAAGGGACTGGCGCGCGCGGACGTACTCAACAACCTCGGCTCGGCCTACGAAGGCGCCAACGAACTGCCGCGTGCCGAGGCCATCTACCGGCAGGCGCTGGCGTCGGCGCGCGCCGACGACAAGGCGTCGGTGATCGGGCCGCTGAACAACCTCGCCAACGTGCTGCGTCGCCAGCATCGCCCGCAGGAGGCGTTGCCGCTGTTGCGCGAAGCCGCCGCGGCGCTGGAGAACGTTGCGCGTGGTGGCGATCACGGCGACAACGGCGAAGCCGCCATCGTCTATTCCAATCTTGGCGTCGCCCTGGCGGACCTCGGCCAGCGCGAGGCCGCGGCCACCGCGTTCGAGCGCTCGCGGCAGTTGTTCGCGCACTCGGACAACGTGCCGCGGCGGCTGGAACTGTACCCACGCATGATCGACAACCTCGACGCGCTCGGTCGCGACCACGAGGCGCTGGTGCTGATGCGCGAATACAAGGCGGTCAACGACGACGCGGTGAACGTCGAATCCAAGACCCGCATCGCCGAGCTCGAATCGGCGGTCGACCTGGCGCGCAAGAAGAGCGAGCTGGCCGCGCTCGGCCGCACCCGCGCCGCCGAACAGGCCGCCTACGCGCAACTGCAGGCGCGCGAACAGCGCCAGCGCAGCGTGCTCTACGGCCTGTTGGCCGCGCTGCTGGCGCTCGCCGGTTTCTTCCTGCTCAAGGTGCGCGAAGGCCGCGTGCGCCGGCGCATCAACGCCGAACTGGCGCGCAAGAACGACGAGATCCAGACCCAGCACCGCGAACTGGAACAGCTTACCGCCACCATCCGCCGCCAGAGCGAAGAGGACGCCCTCACCGGCCTTCGCAACCGCCGCTACATCACCGCCTGGTTGCAGGCACGCGAGGCCGCCGCGACGCCCGAGCGCACGCAGGAGCCGCTGCTGATCGCGCTGCTGGATGTCGACCATTTCAAGCGTGTCAACGACCTGCACGGCCACGAAGGCGGCGACCACGCCCTGATGCACCTGGGCGACCTGTTGCGCGAGTGCGCACGCAGCACCGACATCATCGCCCGCTGGGGTGGCGAAGAATTCCTGTGGATCTGCCCCGGCGGCACCCTGGCCGACGCCCCGCGCCTGTTCCGCCGCCTGCGCGAGCGCCTGCAGGCCGAACCGCTGGTGCGCCCGACCGGCCGCATCGCCCTCACCGTGTCGATGGGCGTGAGCCTGTTCCCCGCCCACCCCGGCGGCGACTGGCCGCTGAGCCTGCGCATCGCCGACGCGGCGCTGTACCGCGCCAAGCATGCCGGCCGCGATCGGTGGGTGGGGTTGACGCTGGAAGGTGTGGCGACTGACCTTGGCGCCGATGTGTCGCTGGAGGCACTGGAGGTAGAAGGCCGGCTGCGGCAGAGCGGCGGTGGAGGTGACGGGGCGGTGTTTGTGGAGGGGCATGGAGTGGTGTGACAGCGCGATTCACGCGAGTGCAATGGCAGGCACTCGCTCCATTGGCTGTGCGCGTTTTGCCAGAAACGGCGGGGCGCGAGCGCAGTGATTGCAGTAGTGCTCTGTGGCGGCACATGATCACTGCATCATCCTGACACCATCCAGCAGCCGTGTTCACGGCCCGCGCCGTAGCCTCGAAAGACACACGAGGAGAGGCGAGATGAACACGCATGACGCTACGAACGGTAAGGGTGTCGACGATACGGCCAAGGTGCCCACGCCGAAGGACGGAGACTTGGACCGCGAAGCGCCACAGCCCGATCCGCAGGCCGGGATTGCGCGTGAAGTGGGCGATCTTGAAGACGCGGACGCCGTGGATGATGACGGCGCTCTGCCTGGACGCGCTGGCGGCGGGTTGGCCGGGGGGTGAGTGAAACCAGCCCCAACGTAGTGCCCTGCGACGCCAGCGTCGAGTGCAGCGAAGGCACTGTCTTGTACGGAAACGCTCCTCGCGTCGCCCGATGCGGTCGGTGACCGCCATGCATGTTGCTGGCGGCCGATTGCACGTTCGTAAAGCTAGAGCGCGTGCACCAGTGGCCGCGGCTGCGCGTCTTGCGTCTGCGCCGGTGACTCCACCTGTTGCGTCTGGGCCTGCGGCTCCGGCCGCTGCGCCTGCGCAATCGCATAGGACTGCTGCACCGGCGTCTGCGCCGCTTCCGCCGTGGACATATGCGCGCGCTGCTTGGCCGGATCGTTGGCTGCGCCCTGCACGATGAAGATGTTTTCGCCCGCGGCGGCGGTTGCGGTCTGCTGGCTGAGCGCGACCTGGTCGACGCTGCTGAAGTGGTGTTGCTTGGCCAGGGCGTACAGGCTCGCGCTGACGCGGTCGTTGTCGGCCGGGTTCAATTGGCCGGGGCCATTGAGCCCGTGGACCTTGTCGCGGATCTGCTGCAGCATCGTGTGATCGGGGTGGTCGGCGCGCGTGGGGTCGGCCGCGGGGGCTGGCGCGCGTTGTTGCTCCCGTTCGTCCAGTGCGTGGTAGCGCAGTTCCTCGGTGCGTTCCGGCGACAGCATGCGGTTGTCGATGCCCGGTTCGAGGCGTCCAGGGAAACCCTGCACGGGCACGTCCATCAGCTCGCCGAAGGTGCGGTAGGCGGAGTTGCTGTTGACCGTTTCGCCGAAGACCTTGAAGCCGTAGTTCGGATAGTCGCGGTCCTGTGCGTTGAGTTCCGGCACGGCGCGTACCGCGGTATTCCAGCGCTCCAGGATCTCGTGCTTGTCGCCGGTGGCCACCGTGCGTGACGGTTGGTCGTCGCGGATGTAGGTGGTGCTGTCGACCTTCGCGCCGATGGAGCGTGCATAGGCAGGATCGTGCGGGTAGTGCCAGGCGCGCAGCGCGTGCCGGGTGGCGTCGGTGCCGATGGGGATGGCCTGGCCGGTCTGGCGGTCGGTGGCCAGGCCGTGCAGTTCCGCCACGGCCTTGCCGCGTTCGTCGCGCAGCACCCAGAAGGCGTGGCCGGCGATGCCGATGACGCCGAGCGAGCGGGCTTCGATGGAATAATTGGGCATGGTCGTGTCCTTCCTTGGTCGAGATGAATGAAGCGGGGATCAGAACCGCCGTGTTCCGTTCGGCGGACTCAGTGTGGTTGCGTGGCGACGCAGCGATCCAGTGCGGTCTTGAGATCCTGCATCGCCTGGTCGACACCCAGGTCGACGAAATAGGCGCCGGCGCCCTTGAGGGCGAGCTTGGCCTGGTTCGCGCCCGGTGGCCGCTCCAGGCGCAGGCGAAAGCCGCTGCGGTTCGTTTCGGGGAAGTCGCCCGATTCCAGGATGCCCTGCGCCGGGTCTTCGCGAGTGACCTTGGGCCAGGAGCTGCTGGTCTCGGACAGGGTGGCGATGCTGGATTCGGCGCAGTCGAACAGGCGCTGGTTGGGCAGGTCGGCCGGGACGCGCAGCACCGCCGAGGCCATGGGCGTCTTGCGGGCGGCGGCGGGCATGCTGCATGCGCTGGCGACCAGCGCCAGGCCGGCGAATTGGGCAATGCGGTGCCATGGCGTCATGAGGACGTTCCTTGCGTGGGCGGTGGCGAGCTTCCTGCTCGGCGCATCATGCCGGATGCGCCAGGTGCTGTTGCGCGGTCAGCGCCGCGCGCGCCGCCAGGCGATCAGGGCCACGGCCGCCAGGGCGGCGACGGTGCCGACCGCGGCCACCTGCGCCGCGCGCTTGGCGCGTTGTTCGCGCAGGCGCAGCGCGTCGTCGCCTGCGTCGTCGGCGGACAGCGGCGAGCGGTACACGCTGTGCGCGGCGGCGCGGCCGGAGATGGCGGCACGGCGCGCGGGCGGGGTCGGGGCGCTGTCGGTGGCGGTATCGTCCACGGCGTGGGCGGTGTCGGTGATCATGGTGGGTTGCATCCTCGGCGCTGCGTTCATGCGTGTGTGGATCGAGCGGTAGGTTAGGGAAGGCCGCTCCATCTTTCCAAGCGCCACGTTAACGCGGCGCGGGGGAAAAGTAATGTGCAGGCGCGACGACGCGGGCCCCCGCTCAGCCGACCGGGCGCACCATCAGCAGCACGCGGCTGCCGTAGGAATCGGCTTCCTGCACGGGCTGCCAGCCGTGGCGGGCATACAGGCCGCCGTCCAGGTGCTCGGTCTGCAGATACAGCGCGCCCAGGCCCAGGGTCGCGGCGTCGGTCAGGACATGGTCGAGCAGGCGGCCGGCAATGCCACGTCCGCGATAGGCCGCGTCCACGTACACGCCGCCCAGCCAATACGGGTACTGGGGGAAGGCGTCCATTTCCCGGTATTTCAGTTGCGCCACGGCGATCGCGTGGGCGCCGTCGAAGGCCACCAGCCGCCGCGGCAGGCCGTTTGCATCCGGCGCGCGTTGCAGTTGGCGCAGTTCGTCGTCCAGCGAGAAGCCTGCCTCCTGGCCCCATGCCGCGTGGTACCAGGCGGCGATCTGCGGCAGTTCCGGTGCGTGCTGGTCGAGATGACGGACGTCCATGTATGCGTGCGGTGCGTTGCGACGGAGCAGACAAGTGTAAGCGGGGAGGGAGCTTCGATCAGGCCAGGGCTGCGCGGTAGTCCGTATCCATGCAAGCACTCACGGCCGATGACGCACGCGATGCCTGCCACGCGCGGCTTGAACGGAGGCCATGACCACGCGCGTCTGCACGCGCTCACGGCGGCCAGTTTGGCGATAATGCCGGCCTGTTCCGTCAGGATCGCCGCATGACCGCTCTCACCGAACGTTACGCGCGTGCCGTCGACTATGCGCGCATCGCCCACGCCGGCCAGTTCCGCAAGGGCGGCACGGTGCCGTATCTGAGTCATGTGCTGGGCGTGTCGACGCTGGTGCTGGAGGCCGGCGGCGACGAGGACCAGGCGATCGCGGCGCTGCTGCACGACGTGGTGGAGGATTGCGGCGCCGGGCACGAGGCGGTGATCCGCGCGCAGTTCGGCGAGGCGGTGGCGGACATGGTGATGGCCTGTACCGACGCCACGGCCGAACGCAAGGCGGTGCCCGCGGACGTGCCCGCCAAACGCCGCGACTGGCGCATCCGCAAGCAGGCGTATCTGGCGCATCTGGCCGAGGCGCCGGACGCGGTGTTGCTGGTGTCGGCCTGCGACAAGCTCTACAACGCGCGCAGCATCGTCGCCGACCTGGAAGATCCCGAGGTCGGCACGGCGGTGTTCGAGCGCTTCACCGCCGGCCGCGACGGTACGCTGTGGTACTACCAGGCGCTGCATGCCATCTATGCCGAACGCGGTGTGGCGGTGCTGCGCGCTTTCTCCAGCGCGGTGGCGCGGATGCAGGCGCTGGCCGCGCGCGACGAGAACGCCGAGACGCTGACGGCGCCCGCGTTGAGCTGACACCTGCGTCACCGGGACGGTGCGTCTTCGCCGACGACCGACCAAGCGCGCTGTAGCGCGATGGCCGCGACACGCCGATGTCGGCCGACCGGCTAAGCTTGCGCGCTCCTTCGCGTTGTCGGCCCAGCCCATGTCCACGCCTCCCGCTTCCGCCGCTTCCGGTTTCGTGCGCGTCCGCGGTGCGCGCGAGCACAACCTCAAGGACGTGGACGTGGAACTGCCGCGCGACGCGCTGGTAGTGTTCACCGGCGTGTCCGGTTCGGGCAAGTCGTCGCTGGCGTTCGGTACGCTGTTCGCCGAGGCGCAGCGGCGTTATCTGGATTCGATCTCGCCCTATGCGCGGCGGCTGATCGACCAGGCCGGCGTCGCCGACGTCGACGCCATCGATGGGCTGCCGCCAGCGGTGGCGCTGCAGCAGCATCGCGGCGCGCCTAGCACGCGCTCGTCGGTGGGTAGCGTCACCACCATCTCCAACTCGCTGCGCATGCTGTATTCGCGTGCCGGCACGTATCCGCCGGGGCAGGGCATCATCCACGCCGACGGTTTCTCGCCCAACACGCCGGCCGGCGCCTGCCCCACCTGCCACGGGCTGGGGCGCATCTACGACGCCACCGAGGCGTCGATGGTGCCGGACCGTTCGCTGAGCATCCGCGAGCGTGCGGTCGCGGCGTGGCCGCCGGCCTGGCACGGGCAGAACCTGCGCGACATCCTCACCACGCTCGGCCACGACGTCGACGTGCCGTGGGCGAAGCTGCCGAAGAAGACCCGCGACTGGATCCTGTACACCGACGCGCAACCGACCGTACCGGTGTATCCCGGCTTCACCCTGGCCGAGACCCAGCGTGCGCTCAAGCGCAAGCAGGAACCGGCGTACATGGGCACCTTCAGCAGCGCGCGCCGTTACGTGCTGCATACCTTCGCCACCACGCAGAGCGCGCTGATCAAGAAGCGTGTGGCGCAGTACCTCATCAGCACCGCGTGCCCCAGTTGCGACGGCAAGCGGCTGCGCCGCGAGGCGCTGTCGGTGACCTTCGCCGGGCTGGACATCGGCGAGCTGTCGCAGCGCCCGCTCGGCGAGGTGGCCGCCGTGTTGCGGCCCGCGGCCGAGGGCCGCCTGCAGGGCCGCGCGCGGCACCCCGAGCAGGCGCTGGCCGCGCAGCGTATCGCCCAGGACCTGCTGGCGCGGATCCAGGTGGTGGAGGCGCTGGGCCTGGGCTATCTGACGCTGGAGCGCAGCACGCCGACGCTGTCGCCCGGCGAACTGCAGCGGCTGCGCCTGGCCACGCAGATCCGCTCGCAATTGTTCGGCGTGGTCTACGTGATGGACGAGCCGTCGGCGGGCCTGCATCCGGCCGACACGCAGGCCTTACTCGGCGCGCTGGACCAGCTCAAGGGCGCGGGCAATTCGCTGTTCGTGGTCGAGCACGAGATCGACGTGATCCGCCATGCCGACTGGATCGTCGATGTCGGCCCCGGTGCCGGCGAGCACGGCGGGCAGGTGCTGTACAGCGGTCCGCCGGCGGGACTGGCGCAGGTGCAGGCCTCGTCCACGCGCCGCTACCTGTTCGCCGAACCGCAAGCTGCCGCCCATGCGCCGCGCACGCCCGAGGCCTGGCTGCAGTTGCGCGAGGTCAGCCGCAACAACGTGGTCGCGCTCGACGTGGACATTCCGCTGGGCGTGTTCACCACCGTCACCGGCGTGTCCGGCTCGGGCAAGTCCTCGCTGGTCAGCCAGGCGCTGGTGGAGTTGCTGGGCACGCAACTGGGGCAGGCGCCGGCCGAGGCGGAAGAGGAACTGGATCCGCTGGAGCGCGGTGCGCGCGTCGCCACCGACGGCTACATCGCCGACGGCCTGCAGCACGTGCGGCGGCTGGTGCAGGTGGACCAGGCGCCGATCGGGCGCACGCCGCGCTCCAACCTGGCGACCTACACCGGCCTGTTCGATCACGTGCGCAAGCGCTTCGCGGCTACGCCCGCGGCGCGCAAGCGCAAATACCACGCCGGGCGTTTTTCCTTCAACGTGGCCAAGGGCCGTTGCGAAACGTGCGAAGGCGAGGGCGCGGTGAGCGTGGAACTGCTGTTCATGCCCAGCGTGTATGCGCCGTGCCCGACCTGCCAGGGCGCGCGCTACAACGCCAAGACGCTGGAGATCGAACTGCACGGCCGCAACATCGCGCAGGTGCTGCGGATGACTGTAGCGGAGGCCTTGGATTTCTTCGCCAGCGATGTGCCGATCGCGCGTCCGCTGCAGGTATTGGTGGAGGTGGGTCTGGGCTATCTGCGGCTGGGCCAGCCGGCCACCGAACTGTCCGGCGGCGAGGCACAGCGCATCAAGCTGGCCACCGAACTGCAGCGTGCGCAGCGCCGCGGCACCGTGTACGTGCTGGACGAACCCACCACCGGCCTGCATCCGGCCGACGTGGACACGCTGCTGCGGCAGTTGCATGGGCTGGTGGAGGCGGGCAACACGGTGGTGGCGGTGGAGCACGACATGCGCGTGGCCGCCGCCAGCGACTGGATCATCGACATGGGGCCGGGTGCGGGCGGCGCGGGTGGCAAGGTGGTGGCGGCCGGTGTGCCGCAGGTGGTGGCAAGGCAGGCGGACAGCCGCACGGCGCCGTTCCTTGCGGCGGAATTGTTGGGGTGATCGGCTGTGGCAGCGAACGCCCGTCGCTGGTGTAACCACGTAGGAGCGGCTTCAGCCGCGACAGGCGTTCCCTGGAATGCCTGTCGCGGCTGAAGCCGCTCCTACGACGGCATGGCATGACGCCCTACGGCGTGTCAGCCCACGTTGCCGCGACCGCCGACGCTGCTGAACACGCTGCCGGTGGTGAAGCTGGATTCCTGCGAGGCCAGCAGCACGTAGATCGGTGCGATCTCCGCCGGCTGGCCGGGGCGGCCGGTGGGACCGTCGGCCCCGAAGGTCTTGAGCTTGTCCATGAATTGCCCGCCGCTGGGCTGCAGCGGCGTCCAGTACGGCCCCGGTGCCACCGCGTTGACGCGGATGCCCTTGGGCGCGAGTTGCTTGGCCAGGCTCTTGGTGAAGCTGACGATGCCGCCCTTGGTGGTGGCGTAGTCGAGTAGCGATTCCGGCGGGTCGTCGGCGACGATCGAGGTGGTGTTGATGATCGCCGCGCCCGACGGCAGATGCGGCAGCGCCGCGCGGGTGATCCAGAACAGCGCGTAGAGGTTGGTCTTGAGGGTGTCGTCCAACTGCTGATCGTCGATGTCCAGCAGCGATTTCTGCGCGGTCTGGCGCGCGGCATTGTTGACCAGGATGTCCAGGCCGCCGAGCTGCTGCACCGCCTGTGCGACCAGTTGCTTGCAGAACGCGGCATTGCGCAGGTCGCCGGGAATGGCCACGGCCTTGCGCCCGGCCGCGCGGATCAGCGCGACCACCTCGCGTGCGTCCGACTCCTCCTGCGGCAGGTAGTTGATCGCCACGTCCGCGCCTTCGCGGGCAAAGGCGATCGCTGCGGCGCGGCCGATGCCCGAGTCGCCGCCGGTGATCAGCGCCTTGCGCCCGCTCAGGCGGCCGGAGCCGACGTAGCTGCGCTCGCCGTGATCGGGCACCGGCACCATCTTCGAGGCCAGCCCGGGCCATTCCTGTTTCGGCGTGTCGAACGGCGGCCGCGGATACTGCGTGCGCGGGTTCTGCATCGGCGGGCGGGCGGCGCCAGCGCCGCTGGCGGCTGCGGGCTGCGCGCTTGCGCCCGCGGACATCGCCAGCGCGCCGCCAGCGGCCAGGCCGCTGCCGAGGGCACCGAGCGCACGACGGCGTCCGGCGGAGTGGTCGGGATCGTGATCGTGCATGGCGCGTCTCCTGCTGGGGGAAGGCGCGGCGGCGCGCATCGCGGGCGCCGCCAGCGTGGTGTCGTCTACACGTGTGATGCGAAAAATCTGGCGCACGCGATGCGCGACCCGGCGGCAGACGACCGTTCCCATCTGAGCGCCGCGCGCGGCAGTACCATGTGAGCGCGCGGTGCCGCCGACGTGAAGCGTGCGCGGTTGCGCCATGTCTTTGTGCCTGTAGGTGCGGCTCAGCGTGGCCTTGGGTCAGCAGCCGCGACCGCCGTAGCGATCGGGCGGATGCAGCCGATTCGACACGCGTCGTGCACCGGCCCGCACTGAACCGCTCAGCATTCGCTAGCTAGCGGCTCGCGCGCTGAGACCGGCACTGGCTACCCTGGTGCACCGTCATTCCCGGAGCCCCCATGAGCCGACGTTCCGGCAGCGCCGATCTGCCCCTGCACGGTGGCCGCGTGCCGCACTGGCTGGGCGCGCGCATGACCCGGCTCGGCGCGGTGATGTGCCAGGCCATCGTGCACAGCTATGGCCGCGACGAATTGCTGCGGCGCCTGGCGCATCCGTTCTGGTTCCAGTCGCTGGGCGCGGTGATGGGCATGGACTGGCATTCCTCCGGCATCACCACCAGCGTGCTGGGCGCGCTCAAGCGCGGCCTGGCGCCGCTGTCCGGCGAACTGGGCATCCACGTGTGCGGCGGCCGCGGGCGGCATTCGCGGGCCACGCCGGACGAGCTGCAGGCGGTGGGCGAGCGCACCGGCCTGGACGGCGCGGACCTGGCGCGGGTCAGCCGCCTGGTGGCCAAGGTCGACAGCGCCGCGGTGCAGGACGGCTTCGACCTGTACCTGCACGGCTTCATTGTCAGCGACGACGGGCGTTGGGTGGTGGTGCAGCAAGGCATGCATGGTGCGCGCAAGCAGGCGCGCCGCTACCACTGGCTGTCGGAAGGCCTGAGCAGTTTCGTCGACGCGCCGCATGCGGCCATCGACGGTCCGCGCCAGGGCCGTATCGTCAATCTTGCCGATCATCGCGCCGCCGCCGCGCGCGCGGCACAGGTGGACCTGTTGCAGACGCTGGCGCCGGAGCGCATCGCCCGCGAATACGCAGCGCTGGAGGCTGCGCAGGCGCCGGCACCGGCCGCCGCAGCTGCAGCGCAGGCCGGCGCCGCGCCGGCTGCCGATGCGCTGTTCGCCGCCACCGGCGACCTGTTCGCGCCGGTGGCGGTTGCGGTGCCCGAGCGCCGCCCGGCCGACCTGCCGCATCTATCGCTGCCCGACCACCACGATGTGCGCGGCAGCGACGTCGTGGTGCGGCGCTTGCACGGCGCGCTGGCCGCCGCCGCCGACTGCGGCCCGCGCGATTTCCAGGATCTGCTGCAGGTGCCGGGCGTCGGCGCGCGCACCGTACGCGCGCTGGCGCTGGTGGCCGAGGTGCTGCATGGCACGCCATGCCGCTTCAGCGATCCGGCGCGCTTCTCGCTGGCCCACGGCGGCAAGGACCGGCATCCGTTCCCGGTGCCGACGCGGGTCTACGACCACACCATCGGCGTGCTCAAGACCGCGGTCGCGCAGGCCAAGCTGGGCCGCGAGGAGAAGCTGGAGGCGATCCGCCGCCTGGACGCGCAGGCGCGCCTGCTCGAGCCGACCGCGCGCGGTCCGTCGGTGGAGGACTACATCGCCGAAGAGCGCGCGCAATCGCATGCCTATGGCGGGCGCAGCGTGTTCGGCTGGGAGCCGGCACCGTGCGAGGTCGCGGAGCGGCGCGCCGCACGCGCGAACTGAGGAACGGATGCGGCCCAGTGCTTGCGCCGCACGCGAACAGATGCAGGGTGTCGTGCAGAAGCGGCGTCAGGGCGCCTTTGATGGCTTCGGGGGCCCGTGCTGTAGGAGCGGCTGCAGCCGCGAGGGGCATTCCCGGTAAAGCCGGTCGCGGCTGCAGCCGCTCCTACGAGGGGCTGGCTGTGGTTCGGGAAGCCCCGGTACGCGCAGGGCAATGCGGCGGATGGATCAAGGGCCGGGCTTGTCGTGGCCGCGCTCGCGCCTTCGTCGCGCGCTGCGCACCACGATCCTCCCGTTCGAGCGATCGCCCGTATCATGGCGGCCACGGCGCACCGCGTCGGCGCCCCAAACGACGCGTACGCCGAAGGACGTTTTTCCCAGCATGTGGTCTGCCATCAGCAACTTCGGCGACGCGGCGATGACCTTGCCGCTGGCGCTGGTCTGCGCCGTTTGGCTGGCGCAGGGCAGTGGCGGGTGGCGCGCCGCCGGCACCTGGCTGGGCCTGGTGGCGACCGCCGCGGCCCTGGTTGGCGCGACCAAGATTCTTTACGCCGGCTGCGGCGTGGAGTTGCGCGCGTTGCAGTTCCGGGTGATCAGCGGACACACCATGCTTGCCGCGTCCGTGTGGCCGATGGCCTGCATACTGTGCCTGCGCGCCCGCCCGCGGCCGCGGCTGGCGGTGGCCGGCGGGCTCGCCATCGCCAGCGTGATCGCCATTGCTCGCGTCTACGCGCGTGCGCACAGCCTGTCCGAGGTCGCGGTCGGCGTGGTCGTCGGCGCCGCGACCACGGCCTGCTATCTGCGGTGGCACGGGGCGCCGCAGCTGCCTGCTCGCCTGCGGGTGTACGCCATCTTGTCGGTGGGCCTGGTCGCTGTGCTGATGTACGGGCGCCACGCGCCGATCCAGCACGCCATCCAGGCCTATTCGCCGGCGCTGTGCGGCCGCGACGGCTGATCGCGCCATCGTCTGCCTGCGGGCGCATGCACGCGCGCTTCGCCTATCGTATGCCTGCTCTTGACCTGAGCGTTGCTACACCCGAAGCGGATGGCCGTCGTGGCCGCTATCAGGAGACGTATCGATGCCGGAGCAATCCACCACCACCCGTGCGCGCCGCGCCAAGCGCGAAGGCAAGGCTGGCACGACCCAGGCCGGCGAATTCGTGCGTGAGGAGATCGACCGCGTGCGCGAGGGAAAGACCCAGGTGAAGTCGACCAAGCAGGCGATCGCCATCGGCCTGTCCAAGGCGCGCCGCGCCGGGGTCAAGACCGGTGCATCGAAGACCGCGTCGAAGTCAACCAAGAAGAAGATCGCGCAGGAAGAAGCCAAGGGCGGCAAGCAGGGCAAGCCGTCGCCCACGCGCTCGCGCGGCGCCAAGAAGGCGCTCAAGACCGCCAGCAAGGGCACGACGGCGCGCAAGACCGTGGGCAGCGAGGCGCTGTCGACGCAGACCAAGCGCGCGGCGAAGAAGCGCAGCGCCAGCAGCCGCTCGACGGCGGCGAAGAAGGCCGCGCAGACCAAGGGGGCAACGGTGCGCAAGGCCGCGGCCAAGAAGGCGGCGCAGACCCGCGCCAAAAAGTCCGGTACGCGCACGTCCTCCGCGAAAAAGAGCACGGCCAAGTCCACGTCGGCGAGAAAGGCAACGGCCAGGAAGGCTGCGAGCAAGGCCTCTTCGGCAAAGAAGGCGGCGACGAAAAAGACGGCCTCGAAGAAGACGGCCTCGAAAAAGTCGACCGCCAGGAAGACACCGGCGAAGAAGAGCGCCTCCAGCAAGCGCACGACCAGCAAGCGCGCGGCCAGCAAGACGTCGTCCACACGCAAGCGCAGTTCGCGCACGAGCGCCTAGCCGCTCATGATGCGCGGCGGCGCACGCCGCCGCCGCGCATTGCACTTCCGCCCTGTAAGTCGCCTGGCGTGCTTACAGCTCGGTGTACTTGGTGATGCGGCCCTTGGCCAGCTCCACCGGATACTTGGCAGCGTTGGCCAGCATCTTGCGCTGCGCGGCGTCGATCGGATCGATGTCCAGCTTGTCGCACAGCTGCACCAGATACAGCAGCACGTCGGCGATCTCGCTGCCGACCTGCTGCTTTTTTTCTGTAGACAGTTGCCGGCTCTGCGCATCGTCCAGCCATTGGAAATGTTCCAGCAGTTCCGCCGCTTCCACCGAGAGCGCCGCGGCGAGATTGCGCGGACTGTGGAACTGACCCCAGTCGCGGGCATCGGCGAAGGCGCGTTGGGCGGTTTGCAGGTCGTGGAGGCTGTCGGGCATGGCATCGGCTCGCAGTGGGGACGGCGCATGGTAATGCAGCGGCAGCGCGTGCACGCAGGGCACTGCCTGCAAGGCATGCACCGCGGTCGCGACATCGGACTCACGGCATGGTCACCGACGATGCACGGTGCCGGCAGCGACACTGCACACACGTGTTCGCAGACGAAAGGAACCACCCATGCAAGCTCTGACCTATCACGGCACCCGGGACGTGCGCGTGGAAACCGTTCCCGACCCCGTGCTGGTGGAGACCGACGACATCATCCTGCGCGTCACCGCCACCGCGATCTGCGGCTCGGACCTGCACCTGTACCGCGGCAAGATCCCCGACCTGCACACCGGCGACGTGCTCGGGCACGAATTCATGGGCGTGGTGGAGGAGGTCGGCCCGGACGTGCAGCGGGTGAAGAAGGGCGACCGCGTGGTGATCCCCTTCGTGATCGCCTGCGGCGAGTGCTTCCATTGCCGCCTGACCGAGTACGCCGCCTGCGAGACCACCAACACCGGCAAGGGCGCGGCGCTGAACCAGAAGGGCATCCGGCCGCCGGCGGCGCTGTTCGGCTACAGCCATCTGTACGGCGGCGTGGCCGGCGGCCAGGCCGAATACGTGCGCGTGCCCAAGGCCAACGTCGGCCCGCTGGTGGTGCCGGACGTGCTGCACGACGAGCAGGTGCTGTTCCTGTCCGACATCCTGCCCACCGGCTATCAGGCCGCGCTCAATGCCGGCGTACGCCAGGGCAGCACCGTGGCGATCTTCGGCGCGGGTCCGGTCGGCCTGATGACCGCGGCGTGCTGCCGCATGCTCGGCGCCGAGCGTATCTTCATGGTCGACCGCTATCCGTATCGGCTGGACTTCGCCCAGCGCACCTATGGCGTGATCCCGCTGAACTTCGAAGAAGTGGACGATCCGGCCGACATCATCGTCGGCCAGACCGACGGCCGCGGCGTGGATGCCAGCATCGACGCGGTGGGCTTCGAAGCCAAGGGCAGCACCGTGGAGACGGTGATGGCCACGCTGAAGCTGGAAGGCAGCAGCGGCACTGCGCTGCGCCAGTGCATCGCTGCGACCCGCCGCGGCGGCACCGTCAGCGTGCCCGGCGTGTATGCCGGTTTCATCCACGGCTTCCTGTTCGGCGATGCGTTCGACAAGGGGCTGAGCTTCAAGATGGGCCAGACCCACGTGCAGCGCTTCATGCCGGAACTGCTGGAGCACATCGGCGAAGGCCGGCTGCGCCCGAACGAGATCATCACCCACCGCCTGAGCCTGGCCGAGGCGGCGCAGGGCTACTCGATCTTCGACAAGAAGGAGCAGGACTGCCGCAAGGTGATCCTGACCCCGTAAGACGGTGGCGTGGGTTCTCGTTGGCGAGACACCCGGCACCCATGCCGGGCCGTCAGCGGGCGCCAAGTCTGCTGCGCTGCATCAGATTCAGGGTGGGGCTGCGACCGCGGATGGGGTTTCGCTGGACCCGTCTGTGGCAAGGCGCGGGAGCGCCTACCGTTCGTCGCGAACAGGTGAAGATTTCACGGTCCCTTCACCTCTCCTCGCTGTAGACGCGGCGCTCCCAGGTTCGGGATAAGTTTTTGCCGCACGCCTCGCCCGGCGGCCACCTTGGAGTGGCTTGCGCGCTTCTTGTCAAGTCCGTGACAGGCTTTATGACGACGGATCAACGACTTAGTTGTTATGTTCAGGTGAGGGTGGCAGTGAGCCGTTGTCCACAGGGGGTGTGGATGACTTCTGCATAAGGTTGTGGATAAGGCCGATGCCGGCCCGTGACACAACAGTGTCAAGAGGGGTGGCGAAAAATTGACCAGGTGATGTTCGGGCGGTCGTCAGGCAGGCCCCAGGGTCGGTCTCGGACGCCTCGTCGGGCGGCGGCGGACGGTGGCGGAAATGCGGGTCTCGCCATGGCGCCACCGTGCGGCGCCATGGCGGGAACTACGCATTGATCAGGCCAGCAGGCGCAGCTTCGGCTCGCGGCTCCACTGCCGGGTCTTGGCGGCGGCGACGAAGCCCTTGCTGTCGCTGGCCTCGATCACGCCGGCATCCTTCTGCACGTTGCCGGCCTTCAGCAGCGGCTGCGCGCCGGCGTCGGCGGCGATGGCCTTGAGGTGGGCGAAGGCGTTGCTGACGAAGTCGATGGCTGCCGATTCCTTGCTCAGCCGCTTGCCGGCCTCGGCCGACAGCACCACTGCCACCGCGTCGAACACGAACGAGGGCGTGCCGGCCAACTGGCCGTCGGCGATCAGGCGCTTGCCGTCGCTGAGCACGGCACCGCCCAGCTTGGGCGCCACGATCTTGACCGCCGCACCGGCGTCGCTGGCGGCCTTGCGCAGCTCGCGCACGGTCTTGGCGTCCGAACCCTCGTCGATCAGGATGCCGATCGCGCGGCCCTGCAGGGTGGGTTTCATCCGCCCGATCAATTGCAGCGCCGGCGATAGCGGCAGGTCCTGCGGGGCGACCGCGGCCGGCGGCGCCGGTGGCAATCCGTCCATGCCCAGGCCGTCGGCGACGCGCTGCGCCAGCTTGGGATCGATGTGGCGCAGGTGCCCGACCACGGCCTCGCGCACGTGCGCGGTGTCGACCTTGGACAGTTCGAACACCAGCGCCGAGGCCACGTGCGCCTGTTCCGGCGGGGTCTGGCTGCGGTAGAACAGCCGCGCCTGGCTGTAGTGGTCGGCGAAGCTCTCGGCACGCACGCGGCCCTTGGCGCCGTCGTCGGGCTGGGTGCGATGGCTGACGAAGCCGCGCGCGGTCTCGCGCGGGCTGTCGGCCTGCAGTGAGCTGGGTTCGTAGGCGACGCGGCCCTTGGGCACGCCCATCTGCATGTGCCCATCGCGCTGCATGTTCGCGAACGGACACTTCGGCGCGTTGATCGGCAACTGGTGGAAATTGGGCCCACCCAGGCGGCTGAGCTGGGTGTCCAGGTAGGAGAACAGGCGGCCCTGCAGCAGCGGGTCGTTGGAGAAGTCGATGCCGGGCACGATGTTGGCCGGGCAGTACGCCACCTGCTCGGTCTCGGCGAAGAAGTTGTCCGGCCAGCGGTCCAGCACCATGCGCCCGACGATCTGCAGCGGCACCAGTTCCTCCGGGATCAGCTTGGTGGCGTCCAGGTGGTCGAACGGGAAGCTGTCGGCCTGTTCCTGGGTGAACAGTTGCACGCCCAGTTCCCATTCCGGGAAGTCGCCGCGCTGAATCGCCTCGAACAGGTCGCGGCGGTGGAAGTCCGGATCGGCGCCGGCCAGCTTCACCGCCTCGTCCCAGATCGTGGATTGCAGGCCGAGCTTCGGCCGCCAGTGGAACTTGACGAAGGTGCTGCGCCCGTCCGCATCGAGCAGGCGGAAGCTGTGGATGCCGAAGCCTTCCATCATGCGCAACGAGCGCGGGATGGTGCGGTCGCTCATCGCCCACATGATCATGTGCAGCGACTCGGGCATCAGCGAGACGAAGTCCCAGAACGTGTCGTGCGCGCTGGCGGCCTGCGGGAAGCCGCGATCCGGCTCCATCTTCACCGCGTGGATCAGGTCGGGGAACTTCAGCGCGTCCTGGATGAAGAACACCGGGATGTTGTTGCCCACCAGGTCCCAGTTGCCTTCCTTGGTGTAGAACTTGACCGCGAAGCCGCGCACGTCGCGCGGCGTGTCCACCGATCCGGCGCCGCCGGCCACGGTGGAGAAGCGGGTGAACACCGGGGTCTTCACCCCGACTTCGGTGAGCAGCGAGGCGGTGGTGTACTTGGCCAGCGAGGCGGTCAGCTCGAAGTAGCCGTGCGCGGCGCTGCCGCGCGCGTGCACGATGCGCTCGGGAATGCGCTCGTGGTCGAAGTGGGTGATCTTCTCGCGCAGGATGAAATCTTCCAGCAGGGTCGGCCCGCGCGGGGTGGCGCGCAGCGAGTTCTGGTTGTCGGCGACCGGAATGCCCTGGTTGGTGGTCAGCGGCGGATGCGTGCCGCCTGCTTGCTGATGCAATTCATCGCCATGGCCGCGCTGATCGGCGGGTGCGGCGGTGGCGACGAGGGCGGTGGACGATGCGGGATCGCTGGGCGTGCGCTTGCGGCTGGCCATGGAAGGTCGCTCCGGTGCGTGGCGGAAGAAGGCGTCGCGGTGGTGTGCCCGATACGTGAGGGCGCGGGCGTGGCGGAAGTCTCGATCCTGGGCGGCACGGCGTGAACGAGCCGTACAACGCGCCGGGTGACGGCGCACTTGTCTACCGCGATGCGCGATGCGCACGCAAAAAAAACCCAGCCTCGCGCGCGAGGCTGGGTCTCGGATGCATCGTCGAACGACGTTGCGGTCAGACCACCGCGTCTTCCTTGTACGCCTCCACCGGGATGCACGCGCACATCACGTTCTTGTCGCCGTACACGTTGTCCACGCGCGCCACCGGCGGCCAGTACTTCTGCTGCTTGAGGGTCGGCAGCGGGAACGCAGCCAGTTCGCGCGGGTAGGCGTGGGTCCACTCGCTGGCGGTGACCTGCGCGGCGGTGTGCGGGGCGTGCTTGAGCGGATTGTCCTCGCGGTCCAGGCGGCCATCCTCGATCGCGGCGATCTCCTCGCGGATCTGGATCATCGCGTCGATGAAGCGGTCCAGCTCGTGCTGCGATTCGCTCTCGGTCGGCTCCACCATCAGCGTGCCGGCAACCGGGAAGCTCAGCGTCGGCGCGTGGAAGCCGAAGTCGATCAGGCGCTTGGCGATGTCCTCGGCGCCGATGCCGCTGGTCTTCTCCAGCGGGCGCACGTCGAGGATGCACTCGTGCGCGACCAGGCCGTTGCGGCCGGTGTACAGGGTCTTGTAGTACGGCGCCAGGCGCTTGGCGATGTAGTTGGCGTTGAGCAGCGCGACCTGGGTGGCCTTGCGCAGCCCGCTGTTGCCCATCATGGTGATGTACATCCAGCTGATCGGCAGGATCGAGGCCGAGCCGAAGCTGGCCGCCGAGACCATGCCGACGTCGCCGTCGCCGCCGAGGGTGCGCGGCAGGTACGGCGCCAGGTGCGCCTTCACCGCGCACGGGCCGACGCCGGGGCCGCCGCCGCCGTGCGGGATGCAGAAGGTCTTGTGCAGGTTCAGGTGCGACACGTCCGAGCCCCACTTGCCGGGCTTGGCCAGGCCGACCAGGGCGTTCATGTTGGCGCCGTCGGTGTAGACCTGGCCGCCGTGCGCGTGCACCGCCTCGCAGATCGCCACCACGTCTTCCTCGAACACGCCGTGGGTGGACGGGTAGGTGATCATCAGCGCGGCCAGGCGGTCGGAATACTTCTCGGCCTTGGCGCGGATGTCGGCGACGTCGACGTTGCCGTTGCCGTCGCACTTGGTCACCACCACGGTCATGCCGCACATCTGCGCCGAGGCCGGGTTGGTGCCGTGCGCCGATTCGGGGATCAGGCAGATGTCGCGATGGCCTTCGCCGCGGGCGCGGTGGTAGGCGCGGATCGCCAGCAGGCCGGCGTACTCGCCCTGCGCGCCGGAGTTGGGCTGCAGGCTGACCGCGTCGTAGCCGGTGCACTCGACCAGCATCGCTTCCAGTTCGTCGATCAGTTGCTTGTAGCCCACGCTCTGTTCGGCCGGGGCCAGCGGATGGATCGCGCCGAACTGCGGCCAGGTGACCGGGATCATCTCGGCGGTGGCGTTGAGCTTCATGGTGCAGCTGCCGAGCGGGATCATGGTGCGATCCATCGCCAGGTCCTTGTCGGCCAGCGCGCGCATGTAGCGCAGCAGTTCGTGCTCGCTGTGGTGGGTGTTGAACACCGGATGCTGCAGGAACGCGCTGTGGCGCAGCAGCTGCGGCGGCAGCGCGTCGGCGGTGGCGGCATCGAGCGCGTCCACGTCGGCCTGCGCGCCGAACAGCTGCGCCAGCGCCACCACGTCGGCGCGGGTGGCGGTCTCGTCCAGGCTGATGCCCAGCGCGGTGCTGTCGATCGCGCGCAGGTTGATGCCGGCCGCACGCGCCTTGGCATGGATGGCCTCGGCGTCGACGCCGGTGACGTGCAGGGTGTCGAAGAAGCGCTCGCCGACGGCGACGCCGGCGCCGCGCAGCGCCGCGGCCAGGATCGCGGCCAGGCGGTGGGTGCGGCGGGCGATGCGCACCAGGCCCTCGGGGCCGTGGTAGACCGCGTACATCGAGGCCATCACCGCCAGCAGCACCTGCGCGGTGCAGATGTTGGAGGTGGCCTTCTCGCGGCGGATGTGCTGCTCGCGGGTCTGCAGGGTGAGGCGGTAGGCGGGGTTGCCGGCGGCGTCGATCGACACGCCGATCAGGCGGCCCGGCATCGAGCGCTTGTAGGCGTCGCGGCAGGCCATGAACGCGGCGTGCGGGCCGCCGAAGCCGAACGGCACGCCGAAGCGTTGCGAGTTGCCGACCACGATGTCCGCGCCCCATTCGCCGGGCGCGGCGATCAGGGTCAGCGCGAGCAGGTCGGTGGCGACCGCGACCAGGCCGCCTTGCGCGTGCACCGCGTCGGCCAGCGCCTTGTGGTCCCCGATGTGGCCGAAGCTATCGGGATACTGCAGCAGCACGCCGAAGCACTCGGCCTGCAGCGCTTCCTCCGGCGTGCCCACGCGCAGCACGATGCCCAGCGGCTCGGCGCGGGTGCGCAGCAGCTCCAGGGTCTGCGGGTGCACCGCGTCGTGCACGAAGAAGGTGTCGGACTTGGACTTGGCCGAGCGCTTGGCCAGGGTCATCGCCTCGGCCGCGGCGGTGGCTTCGTCCAGCAGCGAGGCGTTGGCGATCTCCATGCCGGTGAGGTCGGCGCACATGGTCTGGAAGTTGATCAGCGCTTCCATGCGGCCCTGCGAGATCTCCGCCTGGTACGGAGTGTAGGCGGTGTACCAGGCCGGATTCTCGAGGATGTTGCGCAGGATCACCTTCGGCGTGTGGGTGCCGTAGTAGCCCTGGCCGATGAAGCTGCGGAACACGGTGTTCTTGTCGGCGATGGCGCGGATCTTGGCCAGCGCCTCCTCCTCGGTGATGGCGTCGGGCAGCGCCAGCGCGGCCGGCGACTTGATGTTGCCCGGCACGATGGCGTCGGTCATCGCCTCCAGCGAGTCGTGGCCGACGGTGCGCAGCATGTGCGCGATCTCGGCGTCGTTCGGGCCGATGTGGCGCTCGATGAAAGCCGAATGGTGTTCGAGGTCGCGCAGCGAAGAGGTGTGAGACATGGCAGTCGTCCGGCTGAGGAAGGCACGAGGAGGCGGGGACGCGCGCAAGGCCATCGTCGGGCCGCAGCGGCGGGCACGATCGACGGGAAGCACGCGTCTTCCCAATGCCCCTCTGTCCTTTTGCCTGAGAGTTTGGAAGCGGCGGCTGGCGCTGCGCTTCGTGCCCCTTCGGCGCCGGGTTTGACCGGTCTCTCCAGAGTCTTGGTGCGGGTGGTATCGGGCCTGAGCGATTACGGGCGTTTGCGCCTTCGGCAGCGGGTCGCCCCGCTTCTCCCACCTTGCTGCGTCGCGATTATAGCGTGGCCGGCGGCGCCCACGGCGGGCCGTTCGTCCCCACGCCAGGCTGAATGGGGAGGCCGCGGCGGATGCGCGCAGGCGGCCGCCGCGCGTATCATGACCGCACTCCTTTCTCTCACGCCCGTCCATGCCGGACGGCGTCGTCGCGTGTGCGCCCGTCCCGTGGCCGCCGCCGCCGGCTTTTCAGGATGATGTCCCCATGACGCTCCCGTCCGTGTCCACACGCCGCATGGCCCTGTTGCTGGCCGGGCTGGCGATGTTCGGCCCGTTCTCCATCGATACCATCTTCCCGGCGTTCCCGCAGTTGGCGCAGCGCCTGCACGCCGATCCGGTGGCGATCCAGCAGACGGTGAGCGTGTACCTGCTGGCCTACGCGGTGATGGGCCTGGCACACGGGCCGCTGTCGGACGCGCTGGGGCGGCGGCGGGTGATCGTCGCCGGGCTGGTCGTGTTCATGCTCGCCTCGGCAGGCTGCGCGCTGTCGCGCGACCTGCCGACCCTGCTGGTCTTCCGCGCGCTGCAGGGCGTCTCGGCCGGCGTCGGCATGATCGTCGGCCGCGCGGTGATCCGCGATCTGTTCCATGGCGACGATGCGCAGCGGCTGATGAGCCAGGTGTCGATGATCTTCGGCATCGCCCCTGCGATCGCGCCGGTCATCGGCGGCTGGATCCTGGGCAGCGGCCGCGGCTGGCCATTGATCTTCTGGTTCCTGGTCGGCTTCTCCTCGCTGCTGTTGCTGGCGACCCTGCGCTGGATGCCGGAGACGCATCCGCCGCAGGCGCGCACGCCGCTGGCGCCGCGCACGCTGCTGCGCGACTACATCGGCATCGCGCTCAATCCGCGCTTCCAACGCCTGGCCGCGGCCGGTGCGTTCAATTTCGGCGGGGTGTTCCTGTACATCGCCTCGGCGCCGGTGTTCATGATCGACCTGCTGGGCAAGACCGAACGCGACTTCGCCTGGCTGTTCCTGCCCACCATCGGCGGCATGACCCTGGGCGCGTTCCTGTCCGGGCGCATGGCCGGGCGGCTGGGGCCGATGCGCCAGGTGCGCTTCGGCTTCGTCTGCTGCGGCCTGTCGATGGCCGGCAACATCGCCTACACCGCGCTGGTGCCGGCCATCGCGCTGCCGTGGGCGGTGCTGCCGATCTTCTTCGCCGGCCTGGGCACCGCGCTGATCTTCCCGATCCTGGCGCTGGCGGTGCTGGACATGTATCCGCGCCAGCGTGGGCTGGCCTCGTCGCTGCAGGCCTTCACCCAGTTGATGGTCACCGTGCTGGTGGCCGGGGTGCTGTCGCCGCTGCTCAGCGGCCATGCCCTGCACCTGGCGCTGGGCTCGGGCGCGTTCTTCCTGCTGGGCTGGGGCTTCTGGCGCTGGGAGCGGCGCAGCGGCAAGCGCCTGCCGCGGCCGGACGCGCAGGTGCCGCGGCTGGAGCCGGCCGATCCGCTGTGAGCATGGCCGCGGTTGGGCTATCGTCGTCGGGTCATCGTTGAGGAAACCGCATGTCCATCCAGTCCAAGCAGCGCCGCGATCTGCGCAAGAAGCTGGCCGAGCGCCTGCGCCACCGCGCCGAGGGCGCCGCGCCGGCCGCGCCCATCGAACCGCACGCGGAGCTGCGCGACCAGCAGCGCACCCTGCTGGCCGGCATCGTGCGCCGCGACGGCGAGTGGGTGCTGGGCATGGACGGGCGCATCGCCGGGCAGAGCGAGAGCGCCGCGCAGGTGCTGTCGCTGATCATGCAGGCGGCGGAGCTGCACGAGCGCGCCGGCACGCCGGTGCGGCTGATGTACTCGGACGCGCTGAAGGACGCCGCGCAGGCCGATGCGCAGGCGCAGGGCCTGAGCTTCGAGGAGTTCAAGACGCGCCACGCCCAGGTCATGCGCCGCGACGACGGCGGCGCGACGGCGCCGGCCTGAGACCATGGGCCAGAGCGCCGGCCAGGCTGCGCAGGAGGCCGTGTCGCTGGCGCGGGTGCGGCGCCGCGACGGCATGGCGCTGATCCAGGCGCACCGCGCCAGCGTCGCCCTGCATCACCCGTGGACCTATCCGTTCACCGACGTGCCGGGGTTCGAGGCCTGGTACGCGCAGACCCTGGACGGCAGCAACATCGCCCTGCTGGCGCGCGAACGCAGCACGGGCGCGCTCGCCGGCCTGTTCACCTTCAGCCAGGTGGTCGGCGGCTGCTTCCAGAGCGCCTACCTGGGCTACCACGCCATGGCCGGCTGCGAAGGCCGCGGACTGATGACGCACGCGCTGCGCCTGTGCGTGGCCTATGCCTTCGCCGAACTGGGCCTGCACCGGGTGGAAGCCAACATCCAGCCGGACAACACCCGCTCGCTGGCCCTGGCGCAGCGCGCCGGCTTCCGCCGCGAAGGCTATTCGCCGCGCTACCTGCGCATCGGCGGGATCTGGCGCGACCACGAGCGCTGGGCACGGCTGGCCGACGACTGATCCGCTGGCGGGACGCGTGGCTGCTCAGCGCTGGCGCGGTGGCGTCGTCGGCGCTGGCGGGGGCGCGGATGCAGCGGGGGTGGCCGCACTGGCCTGTGCCGACGCCTGCGCCGCGGGGTCCCACCCGCACATCCGTCCCTGGTTCTGCTGCTTGAGCCATTCCTGCATCGGCGCGAAGTATTCCAGCAGCGGGCCGGCGTCGATGCGCTCGCTGCCGGTCAGTTCCTTGAGCGTGGCCTGCCACGGCTGGCTGGCGCCACGCTGCAGCATCGACCAGAACTTCTGCCCGGCTTCCTTGTTGCCGTAGAAGGTGCACTCGTACAGCGGGCCCTTGTAGCCGGCCGCATCGCACAGGCTCTTGTAGAACTGGAACTGCAGGATGTGCGAGAGGAAGTAGCGGGTGTAGGGGGTATTGGCCGGCACGTGGTACTTGGCGCCGGGGTCGAAGAAGTCCTCGCCGCGCGGCGTCGCCGGCGCCACGCCCTGGTACTTGGCCTTCAGTTCCCACCAAGCCTGGTTGTAGCGGTCCGCGGCGATCGAGCCGTCGAACACGCCCCAGCGCCAGCGGTCGATCATCAGCCCGAACGGCAGGAACGCCACCTTACTCAGGGCCATGCGCATCTGTGCGTTGATCAGCGCCTCGCGGCCGACCTGCGGTGCATCGACCAGGCCGATCGAATGCAGGTATTGCGGGGTCATCGCCAGCACCACGGTGTCGCCGATGGCTTCGTGGAAACCGTCGTTGGCGCCGGCCTGGAACAGGGGCGGCAGCGGGTTGTAGGCCAGGTCGTAATAAAGGTGGCCGAGCTCGTGGTAGATGGTGGTGAAGTCCTCTTCGTTCGGCTTGACGCACATCTTGGTGCGCACGTCGCCGGCCATGTCCATGTCCCAGGCGCTGGCGTGGCAGACCACGTCGCGGTCCAACGGTTTGATGAACTGGCTGCGCGTCCAGTAGCTGTCCGGCAGCTTGGGCATCGCCAGCGAGGTGTAGAAGTCCTGCGCGCGCTCGGTCATCTGCCGCGCGCTGAGCAACTGCGCTTCGCGCTGGGCCATGAACCGCGCCTGCGCCGAGGTGTCGCCGTTGCGCCGCGCCAGCGCCGCGCTCAGGTCGCCCTGGTACTGCCGTTCCAGTGCGTCGGTGATATCCAGGCTGCCGGCGCCGGGATAGGGCTGCAGCAGGTCCCACAGGTTGCTCCAGTCCTGCTGCCACATGTTGCCGAGCAGATGCGCCGGCAGCAGGCCGCCAGCCACCTCGCCCTTGTCCTTGCCGTATTCGGCGTCGAGCTTGCCGCGCGCATAGCAATGCAGCTGTTCGTACAACGGCTTGACCTGGGTCCACAGCCGATCGGTCTCGGCGGCGAACTGCGCGGGCGGCATGTCGTAGCCGCTGCGCCACAGCGCGCCGGTGTCGGCATAGCCCATGTCGCGCGCGCCCTCGTTGACCAGTTCGACGAAGCGCTGGTAGTCCTTGCGCATCGGTTGCACGGCGGCGTGCCAGCCCTGCCAGGCATCCAACTGCTGGTCGTAGTCGCGGCTGCGGCGCAGCACGTCCTCCAGTTCGCCCAACTGCCGGCAGCGCCGCGCATCGCCTTCGCCGGTGCAGTAGGACGCGGCGCCGTAGGCGCCCTCCATCTTCGTCGCCAGCGCGGCCAATTCGGCCAGCCGCGCCGGATCGTGCGGCGCCGGCATCGCGGTCATCTGCTGCAGCAGGCGCAGCGCGCGGGCGCTGTCGGCCGACATCTGCTTGCCGTCGTAGCGCCGCGCCTGCGCGATCCAACCGTTGAGCGTGCTCAGCCAGCGCGCATTGGCCTTGGCCGCCAGCCGCTCGCTGTCGCCGTTGATGTAGGTGGCCGACAGCCACTGCGCCGCGGTCAGCTCCGGCAGCAGCGCGCGGTACTCCTCGTTGATGCGGGCGACGAACTGGTCGGCGCTTTCGCCCTCGGGCTGTGCTGCGGCCGGGGCGGCGGTCTCGGCCGCGGGTTCCTTGCGGCAGGCGGACAGCGTCAGCAGGCTCGCGCCGAGGCACAGCGCGAGCAGCGGAGAGCGGTGGTTCACGGCGAATCCTTGCAGGGCGATTGCCCGGAAGGCTAGTGGGCCGCCCGCACCGCCGCAAGTTCGCGCGGCGCGCCCTTGGCCGCGCCGCCGTGTTCGATCACGCCAGGGCGGCGCGTGGACGCCCGGTCATTGCGGCTTGGCGCACTGCGCGAACAGGTCGCGCGAGCGCTCGTAGACGCCGGTCCTGACCTGCATCAAGCCCAGCACCGACGGGAACAGGTTGTCCTGGTCGGCGTAGCGGCGCGACCGCGCCTGCAGGCAGGCCAGGTCCAGGCCGCGCGCGCTGGCGAAGCCCGGCGAGAACCACATCACCATCGGTACGTGGGTCTGCTCCTGCGGCGCGATCGCGTAGGGCACGCCGTGCAGGTACAGGCCCTTCTCGCCCAGCGACTCGCCGTGGTCGGAGAGGTAGATCATCGCCGTATCGTAGTCGGGCATCGCCTGCAGCGTGTCGATGGTGCGCGCCAGCAGGTGGTCGGTGTACAGCAGGGTGTTGTCGTAGGCGTTGGTGATCAGCTCGCGGCTGCAGTTGCCCAGGTCGGCGGTGTCGCAGGTCGGAGTGAAGCGACGGAACGCGGCCGGGTAGCGCTCGAAGTAGCTGGGGCCGTGGCTGCCGAGCTGGTGCAGTACCACCACGCGGTCGCCAGGCTTGGCGCGCACCTGCGCGGCCAGGTCCTGCAGCAGGATCTCGTCCATGCAACGGCCGTCCTTGCACAGCTGCGGATCCTTGGCGTCGTCCAGGTGCTGGATCTGCAGGCCGTCGCACACACCCTTGCAGCCGGACTGGTTGTCGCGCCACAGCGTGGCGATGCCGGCGTGCTCGAGCACGTGCAGCAGCGACTGGTGCTTGCGGATGTTGCTCTCGTTGTAGTAGTGGCGGCCGAACGGCGAGAACATGCACGGCACCGAGACCTCGGTGCTGGTGCCGCAGGAGTGCATGTCGGGGAAGTTGATCACGTCGCGCTTGGCCAGCTCCGGCGTGGTCTGCCGCGCATAGCCGTTGAGGCCCCAGTTCTGCGCGCGGGCGGTCTCGCCCAGCACCACCACCAGCAGCCGCGGCTTGCTGCCCGGCGCGCGCGCGGTGGCCTTGGCGTCGTGTTCCAGCGGCAGTTTCGGCGCCTTGCGCGTGGGGCTGTCGGACTTGAAGTTCTGCCGCAGCGCGACCAGGTAGTTGATCGGCGTGGCCAGGTAGCGGATCTCGCGATGGTTGCGCATCATCGCCGACAGGTCCTGGAACGAGAGCATCGCGGCGATGCCGCCCAGCGCCAGCATGCCGACCAGGAAACCGGCGCGGATCGCCAGCGCCTTCAGCGGCGAACGCCGGATCAGCCGAACCCGCCACAGCACCAGGATCGGCAGCACCGCGTAGAACAGCAGCGGCGCGATCAGCGCCGGGGTCATCAGCTCGCGCGATTCCTTGTGGTCGGTGGCCAGCACGTTGC
Source organism: Xanthomonas sp. F10 (assembly GCF_014206815.1). Classification (GTDB taxonomy): domain Bacteria; phylum Pseudomonadota; class Gammaproteobacteria; order Xanthomonadales; family Xanthomonadaceae; genus Xanthomonas_A; species Xanthomonas_A indica. The sequence continues at coordinate 2,418,253 of NZ_JACHNP010000001.1, read as the reverse complement.
GCAGCATGTCCGCGTCCAGGTAGACGCTGTAGCTGTTCATGTAGTGCGCGGCGAACGCGGTGGTGATCAGCAGCACCGTCAGCACCGGCTTGGCGATGCCGCGCCACAGCAGCAGGCCGAGCAGCAGGCCGTGCACCGCCAGCAGCAGCAGGAACAGCGACAGCGCCAGCTTCACGTCGCCGGCGTGGCCGCTCATCGCGCTGCGCCAGAACATGCCGTTGCAGGCCAGGGCGAAGAACGCGCTGGCCGCCAGCGCCAGCATCTCGTTGCTCAGCTGCGGGCGCCAGGCCCACCAGCGGGCGCGGGAGGCGGTGGACGGCGAGGGCGGGGCGACGGGATGGCTCATGCGGCGGAATCGTTGGTGATGGAGAGGCGCCGATCGGCCTGCGACGCCATCGCGTCCGGCCACAGCATCGCCCGGTACAGGCCCAGTGCCACGCCCCAGCACAGGGCCAGCGTCCACAGGTCGTGCGACATGAAATGCGCGCCGCGCAGCTGTTGGCCGAGACCGAACAGCAAGCCTCCCCCGAGGCCGATCGCCAGTGCTGGCCAGCGCCAGGCCGGCTTGAGCGCCAGCGCGACGAAGTACAGCCCCACCCAGGCATAGCCGGCACTGGAATGACCGGCGGGGAAGCATACCCCGCGCGGCATGCCCGCCGGGCGGGTCTCGAACAGGCCCACGAAGATCCGCTCGCCGCCGTAGCGGGTCAGGTCCCAGGGGCAGTCCATGTGGGTCACCGACTTCAGCAGCGACACCACCCCGGTGCTGAGTCCCACCACCAGCAACAGGTACAGCAACGGCAGACGGTAGCGGCGGCCATCGGGACGGCGCCACGCCCACACCGCCAGCGCGGCGGTCACCGCCCACGCCGCGGCGCTGAGCATCTTGCCGTCGTGGTGGATCAGGCTACGGGTCAGCGCCGCATCCTTCAGCGCCCATTGCCCGCCTTCCCAGCGATACAGCAGGTCGGCGATCCAGAAATCGCCGCCCAGGCCCATCAGCACGGTGCTGGCCAGCAGCACCAGCGCCAGCGGCACCCACAGGTGGGAGAGATAGAAGTACCGGCGTGCGCCGAGAGAGGGCGCCGCCGCAGCGGACAATCGCAGGGGCGTACTGAGCATGGTCGACGAAGGCGGCCAGGGGCGGCGGGAAAGTGAGGGCATGGTCGGGTTGCAGGTGTCGGATAGCTGTCGGAACTGCGGGATGGGAGGGCCGAGGCTTCAGCAAAGGTTGCGCACGGCCGCGGTCATGCAAGCGCCGGGCCACCGGCGGCTGGGAGGTGGGAAGGGGCTCGGGAACGGGGCGGTCGGGCCTCGGCGGTGGCGTGCGGGGAGGGCAGCCTGAGACCGTCGTGTTGGGATCCTTTCCAGGTTTTGTCGAGATTCGATCAAGATGCGCCGCCGTTCTGACGGCGTTCCGACACGCTTCCGCTAGCATGGGCGGGTCCGTCCCCCGAATTCGAGCGCCCCCATGCGGCTGCTGGTCATAGAAGACAACCGGAACCTGGTCGCCAACCTGTTCGACTACTTCGAGGTGCGCGGCCACACCCTGGATGCGGCGCCGGACGGCGTCACCGGGCTGCACCTGGCCACCACCCAGCGCTACGACGCGCTGATCCTGGACTGGATGCTGCCGCGGCTGGACGGGCAGCAGGTGCTGCGCGCGCTGCGCGAGGAGCACCATGCCGACGTGCCGGTGATCATGTTGACCGCGCGCGACGAACTGCCCGACAAGATCGCCGGTTTTCGCGCCGGCGCCGACGACTACCTGACCAAGCCGTTCGCGCTGCCGGAGCTGGAAGTGCGGCTGGAGGCGCTGCTGGTGCGCGCCAGCGGCCGCGGCCGCAGCAAGCTGCTGCGGGTGGGCGACCTGCAACTGGACCTGTCCACGCTGGAGGTGACCCGCGGCGGGCGCACCCTGCACCTGTACCCGGCCTGCCGCAAGCTGCTGGAGGTGCTGATGCAGGCCAGCCCGGCCGCGGTCACCCGCGACCGCCTGGAGCAGGCGCTGTGGGGCGACGAACCGCCGGACGGCGACATGCTGCGCTCGCACATCTACGACCTGCGCCGCAGCGTCGACGGCCCGTTCGCGGCCAAGCTGATCCACACCCTGCCGCGCATCGGCTACCGCCTGGCGGTGGTCGGCCCCCACGAGGGCGAGCATGCCGACTAGGGCCGGGCTGCGGCAGCGGCTGACCCTGTGGCTGGTGGGCTACGCGGCGCTGCTGTCGCTGGCGGTGTTCGTGCATGGCTACATCGTCAACGACCAGGCCGAGCAGCTCACCTGGCGCTCGCTGCTGACCTCCGAGCTGGACCACTTCCTGGCGCGCAGCGCCGCCGATCCGGACTACCGATGGATCGACACCCGTACCGTGAGCCTGTACGGCAACGAGGGCGGCGCACCGCTGCCACCGGCCGTGGCGGCGCTGGGGCCCGGCCTGCACGACGAAGTGCAGTTGGAAGGCAGCGAGAAGGTGGTGCTGGTGCAGGACGTGCGCGGGCGCCGCCTGGCCCTGGCGCTGGACATCACCGAACTGCACGACCACGAGGACAACCTGGCGCTGTGGATGCTGGTGTCCAACGCGGTGGCGGTGCTTTTGCTCGGCGCGCTGGTGGCCTGGGGCATGGGCCGGGTGGTGCAGCCGCTGATCGACATGGCCCAGCGCATCGGCAGCCTGCGGCCGGACCGGCCCGGGCAGCGCATCGAGGTGCATCCGCGTGCCAGCGCCGAGCAGGTGGTGATCGCCGAGGCGCTGAACGACTACCTGGCGCGCAACGACCTGTTCGTGGAGCGCGAGCGCGCCTTCATCGACAGCACCAGCCACGAACTGCGCACCCCGGTGGCGGTGATTGGCGGCGCCGCCGAGCTGGCGCTGGAGCAGCACGACGTGCCGCCCAGCGTACGCAACCAGTTGCTGCGCATCCGCCGCACCGCCAGCGGCGTGGGCCAGTTGATCTCGCTGCTGCTGGTGCTGGCCAAGGATCCGGCGCGGCTGGCGCGCGGCAACGACCTGGTGCGGCTGGACCAGTTGCTGCCGGAGATCGTCGAGGATCACCGCCACCTGTGCGCGGACAAGCGCCTGGAACTGGTGCTGGCGCCGCTGCCGCCGTGCGAGGTGCTGACCCCGCTGGCGATCGTGCAGGTGGCGATCGGCAATCTGCTGCGCAACGCCATCGAGAACAGCGACAAGGGCCGGATCGAGATCACCATGCCGGCGCCGGGCGTGGTCTGCATCGACGACCCCGGCCACGGCATGAGTCCGGAAGAGATCAGCGCGATCTACATGCGCATGGCGCGCGGCGGCGGCAGCCGCGAGGGCAGCGGCATCGGCCTGGACCTGATCGCGCGGCTGTGCGAGCACCTGGGCTGGGCGCTGCACCTGGATTCGCTGGCCGGCAGCGGCACCCACGCGACGCTGGACCTGAGCAGCGCCTTGAAGCCACAAGGCGCGGCGTCGTCGTCGCCCGCGCCGTAGGAAAGAACGCTAGGCCTGTGCCGGCAGCAGCCCGCGTTGCGCCAGCCAGGCGCGCGCGTCGTCGGCGTCCTGCTCGAACCAGGCGCGGGTGGAGCCGAGCCGGTAGGTGTAGCCCCAGGCGTCCATGTCCGCCATCAGCCGCGCGCGGCCCACGCCGGGCAGGGCGTCGGCCAGCACGATCTGCAGGTAGCAGGTGGCATCTTCCTCTTCCACCGAGTCGGTGGCGTCGGTATGCACCTGCGCGCGCCGCTGCGGCGGCAGCACGATCAGGTGGCAGGCTTCGTGCAGCAGCGAATGCACCGGCGTGTCGTCGCGCACGTAGACGTCGCTGGCGATCACCCCTGCCTCCGGCTCGCCCCAGTAGCTGCCGGGAATGGCGGCGCCATCGGCGACGCGGTGCAGGGCCAGCCCGTAGCCGGCCAGCAGCGCGCGCGGCGCGTCCAGGCCGATCGCGCCCACGGTCAGCACCTGGGCGGCGGCAGCGGGAAGGGCGGCATCGGTCTGCATCGTCTGGACGTCGTTGGGAGGGAAAGGGCGCGGCGGCGCGCCCGATCACCGCAGGCACGGCCCGTCGCGGCGCCGGGCTGGACCGGCGCGTCAGCCGCGGCGTCGGCCACGGCCGACGCGCGGCCTCAGGGCGTCGGCCCTTCCGGCAGGGCCACGGAGATGTCGAGCACGTCGTGCTCGCCGTCCTTGACCAGGTCCACCTTGACCGCGTCGGCGTCGATGTTGACGTACTTCTTGATCACTTCCAGCAGTTCGCGCTGCAGCAGTGGCAGGTAGTCCGGGCCGCCGCGCTGGCTGCGTTCCTGCGCGATGATGATCTGCAGGCGGTTCTTCGCGGTTTCGGCGGTGTTCTTCTTGGTCTTGAGGAAATCGAATAGTCCCATGCTCACCCTCCGAACAACTTGGTGAAGAAGCCCTTCTTCTCCACGGAGATGAAACGCATCGGACGTTCCTCGCCGAGGATGCGCGCCACGGCGTCTTCGTAGGCCTGGCCGGCCGGCGATTCGCCATCGAGGATCACCGGCTCGCCCTTGTTGGAGGCGTTGAGCACGTCGCCGGATTCGGGGATCACGCCGATCGCCTTCAGGCCGAGCACTTCCTCGACGTCGGCGATGCTCAGCATCTCGCCGGTTTCCACGCGCGCCGGGCTGTAGCGGGTCAGCAGCAGGAACGCGGGCAGGCTCTTGCCGCTCTCGGCCTTGTGGGTCTTGGAGTCGAGCAGGCCGAGGATGCGGTCGGAGTCGCGCACCGAGGACACTTCCGGATTGACCACCACCACCGCGCGGTCGGCGAAGTACATCGCCAGGAACGCGCCCTTCTCGATGCCCGCCGGCGAGTCGCAGACGATGTAGTCGAAGCCGTCGGCGGCCAGGTCCTTGAGCACCTTCTCCACGCCTTCCTGGGTCAGCGCGTCCTTGTCGCGGGTCTGCGAGGCGGCCAGCACGAACAGGTTGTCGAAACGCTTGTCCTTGATCAGTGCCTGCTTCAGGGTGGCTTCGTTGTGCACCACGTTGACGAAGTCGTACACCACGCGGCGCTCGCAGCCCATGATCAGGTCGAGGTTGCGCAGGCCCACGTCGAAGTCGATCACGGCGACCTTCTTGCCGCGTCGCGCCAGCCCGCAGGCCAGGCTCGCGCTGGTGGTGGTCTTGCCGACGCCGCCCTTGCCGGAGGTGACAACGATAATTTCAGCCAAAGGACTATCTCCTGATACGTTCGTGGTAGGGCCGCGTCAGTCTTGCGCGGCGATCTTGATCTGGTCCTGCTCCAGCCAGACCTGGACGGCCTTGCCACGCAGTTCCTTGGGAATATCGTCCAGCACCTTGTAGTGGCCGGCAATGGCGACCAGTTCGGCGTGGAAATCGCGGCAGAAGATCCGCGCCTCGGTGTTGCCCTGGGCGCCGGCCAGCGCGCGACCGCGCAAGGTGCCGTAGATGTGGATGCTGCCGTCGGAGATCACCTCGGCGCCGGCGCCGACGGTGGCCATCACGGTCAGGTCGCAATTCTCCGCATACAGCTGCTGTCCGGAGCGCACCGCGTTCTTCTGCATGCGCCCGGGTTGCGGCCGCGCCGCCGGAGCGGGCGGCGGCGGAGGCGGGGGCGGCGGCGAGACCGGCGCCGGCGCGGCGGCGACTGCGCCACCGTCGAAACGCTCGTATTGCGCGCGGAACTTGGCCAGCAGCGGCAGGCCCAGCGCCACCGACAGTTCCTCGATCTCGCGGGTGCCGTAGGCCAGCGCCACCGGCAGCACGCCGGCGTCGCGCAGGCCGTCCAGCAGCGCCTGCGCGGTGGCCGTGTCCGGGGTCTGCGCCAGACCGCCGAAATCGATGATCACCGCGGCACGGCCGAACAGCTTGGGCGCGCGCTGCACGCGCTCGCGCATCTCCTGGCTCAGCCGCGCCACGTCCAGCGTGCGCACGCGCAGGTTGGCGATGCCGACCTGGCCGATCTTCAGTTCGCCGGCCTGCTCGAAATCCAGATTCACCGACGACACGCTCAGGTCCCGGTCGGGCGCTGCGCCCGCTGCAGACGATGGGCATGGCCGGCCCAGGGCAGCTCGGGCAGGGTGTCGCCATAGGTTTCGCGCACCCAGGTGTAACTGCACAGATCCTTCAACAGCATGCTCGCACGCACCTCCACTTCGTTCATCGTGTTCTGGCCCACTTCGCGGAAGCCGAAGCTGCCATGGAACAGCAGCGCCGCATCGGCGCCGTGATCCAGAAAAACCTCGCACGCCAGTTGCGGGTAGCGCAACTCGGCATAGCTCTGCACGTCGGCATAGAACGCCCGGCCGACGCCACCGCCGCGGCGGCGGCTGGCCACCACGATGCGGTCGATATAGAAAAACTGCGGATAGCGCTCGCGGAACCAGGCGAAATTGCTGCTGTCGTGGTCGCTGTCGCTGCCGAAGCCGACCAGGAAGCCGGCCAGGTTGCCGTCGCGCTCTGCGACGCGGAAGTACTCTGCGGTTTCGTAGAAGCGGTGCAGCTTGGCCGAATCCAGCGGCAGGATCGCCAGTCCGGCGTTGTTGTTCAGGGCCAGGACCGAATCGAGCTCGTGCTCGCGCACGTCGCGGATGACGATCGACATTGAGACTCCATTGCTGATGCGCGCGCGGCCCCGTGCGGGCCGCCGGGCCGGATTATCGCACGCGCGACCCGGGGCGGCGAGCCGCGCCGGCATGACTTCCGTGGGAGTGCAATGCGCGCCGTTCATCCTAAGATGGCCGCATGTTGGGATATCTCAGCCATACCCGCGTCCTGCGCTATGCCGGCCTGTTCACCTGGGCCGTCATCTGCATGCCGTTGCTGTACCTGTACTGGGAGCCGGTCGAGGAGTCGGGACGGATGCCCAGCGGCGAGGTATGGCTGCTGCTGGCCAGCTACCTGGGCTTCGGCGTGGTCTATTTCCTGCTGACCCGGCGCCTGCACAGCGGCGACGGCGTGCGCTGGTACGACCGCGGCATGCTGGTGCTGCTGACCATCTGCGCGCTGGCGGTCGGCTATCTGCACCGCTCGGGGCTGGGCAGCATCCTGATGATGGTGGCGGCAGGGGTGATTCCCTGGCTGCTGCCGGTACGTGCCGGCGTGGCCTGGCTGCTGCTGAGCCAGCTGGCGGTGCTGCCGGTGTACCTGACCATCGGCTTCCCGCCGTTCGAGGCGCTGATGCAGTCGCTGCTGTACGGCGGCTTCTCCATGTTCATCTTCGTCACCAGCTTGGTCGCGCGCCAGCAGACCCAGGCGCGGGAGGAGCAGCGCCAGCTCAACGCCGAACTGCGCGCCACCCGCGCGCTGCTGGCCGAGAGCGCCCGGGTCAACGAGCGCACCCGCATCTCGCGCGAACTGCACGACCTGCTCGGCCACCACCTGACCGCGCTGAGCCTGAACCTGGAAGTGGCCGGCCACATCACCGAGGGCCGTGCCCAGGAGCACGTGCAGCAGGCGCATACCCTGGCCAAGCTGCTGCTAACCGACGTGCGCGAGGCGGTCAGCCAGCTGCGCGACAGCGGCGCGATCGACCTGGCGGCGGCGCTGCGGCCGCTGGCCGAGCGGGTGCCGTCGCTGCAGATCCATCTGCAGGTGGAGGAGCCGCTGACCGTGGAGGATCCCGAGCGCGCACACGTGTTGCTGCGCTGCACCCAGGAGATCATCACCAACGCGGTGCGCCACGCCCAGGCCGACAATCTGTGGATCGAGGTGCGCCGCGACGGCCCGCAAGTGGTGATCCAGGCGCGCGACGACGGCCGCGGTTGCGAGACGCTGGCCCCCGGCAACGGCCTGCGCGGCATGCGCGAGCGCCTGAGCCAGTACGGCGGCAGCCTGGACGTGACGGCCGCGCCCGGCGCGGGTTTCCGTTTGCGCGCCGCGGTTCCCGGCGCCGCCACCCTGCTGCCGCCCGCCGTTCCCCAAGGAGTGTTGTGATGATCCGTGTTTGCCTGGTCGACGATCAAACCCTGGTGCGGCAGGGCATCCGCTCGCTGCTGGCGCTGGACGGCGGCATCGAGGTGGTGGCCGAGGCCAGCGACGGCCGCCAGGCGGTGGAGCTGATCCCGCAGGTGCTGCCCGACGTGGTGCTGATGGACATGCGCATGCCCTCGATGTCCGGGCTGGAGGCGCTGCAGGTGCTGTCGCGCGCCGCGGCGCTGCCGCCGACCATCATCCTGACCACCTTCGACGACGACCAACTGGTGCTGGCCGGGCTCAAGGCCGGGGCCAAGGGCTATCTGCTCAAGGACGTGTCGCTGGAGCAACTGGTGGGCGCGATCCGTACCGTGGCCGCTGGCGGCTCGCTGGTGCAGCCGGCGGTGACCCAGCGCCTGCTCTCGGGCCTGGAGCACATGCGCAACGATTTCGTCAGCCTGGACCGGCCCGACCCGCTGACCGACCGCGAGACCGAGATCCTGCGGCTGATGGCCAGCGGCTTCTCCAACAAGGAGATCGCCAATTCGCTGGGCGTGGCCGAGGGCACGATCAAGAACCACGTCTCCAACATTCTCTCCAAGCTCGGCGTGCGCGACCGCACGCGGGCGGTGCTGAAGGCGTTCGAGCTGCAGCTGGTCTGACGGACCGGAGGCCCGGCCCGGCGCTGCAGGTGGTCTGAACGAGACAGGATGACGGCCCGCGGAGACCGGTAACGCGCATGTCGGGCGGCTGCGGTGCAGCCGGGTGCCGTGCACGAGGTGCCGCCACAGGCGGGGCAGGCTTGTCCCGTGCAGGCAAGTGGTCTGGCCTGGGCCGAGCAGTCTTGCGGTACGCCCGTCGGCCCGATGGTGCCGCCGTTGCTCGCTTCGATGCGGTCGCGGACCGGCCGCGCAGGCCTGTCCGGTGCTGCTGTCAGGACAATGGTCTGGTTGCCCGCGGCGCCGTTCCCGCGGCCGTCGCCGGCACCGCGCAAGCCCGTTGCGGCAGGGGGCGAAGCGGCATTCCGTGATGTGCTGACCACGGACAGCGAAGCCTGCTAGGATGGGCGCTTCGCTTCATCAACCCGGCCGTGGGATCGGCCCCGGAGACCTCCTGAATGACCCGTATTATCGAGTTCCTGATCGCCCTGGGGATCGTGGCTGGCCTGTTCGTCATTGTCGGCGTGGTGCTGCCCTCGGAGCGTCACATGTCCGAAAGCGTCGAGACCAATCGGCGCATGACCATCGTCTATGACACGGTCAACAGCCTGCGTCGGTTCAAGGACTGGAACCCCCTGGTGCTGCGCGACCCGCGCATCGAGCTGAAGCTCTCCGGCCCGGAATCCGGCGTCGGCGCGCGCCTGGACTACAGCTCCAAGGAGGGCTACATCGGCAAGGGTAGCTGGACCATCACCTCGACCGAGAAGAACAAGGACGTGGTCATCGCCATCGAGGACGAGACCAAGGGCAAGGACAAGACCACCACGTTCAAGCTCGAGTCGACCGGCAAGAACGGCCGCAACGTGAAGATCACCCAGGACTACACCGTCAAGTACGGTTGGGACCTGCTGGGTCGCTACGCCGGCCTGTACGTCAGCCGCCATGTCGGCGACGACATCAAGCTGGGTCTGTCGCGCCTAAGCAACGTGCTGGCCACCGTGCCGAACGTGGACTACCGCTCCGACGACACCCCGCTGAAGGATCTGAAGGTCGTCGACGTCCCGGCCGAGGACCTGCTGGTGGTCAACGCCGGCAACATCGACCGCGACAACGACTCCATCAAGAAGTCCATCAAGGACAACCAGGAGTGGATCAAGCGGGTGATGGACGCCAACGGCCTGGAAGCGGCCGGTCCGGTGCGCATCGTCACCACCGACTTCGGCGCCGACAAGTACGCGTTCGACGTCGCCCAGCCGGTGCGCAAGCGTGCCGGTGGCGCGCCGAAGGACGACGCCAAGAAGGATGAGAAGAAGGACGACAAGAAGGACGACGCGGCTGCCGCGCCGGTCGATGCCACCCCGGTTGCCGCCGCTGGCGAGCCGCTGAAGGTGACCATCCCGCAGGGCGCTCCGGTGACCTACGTGCGGACCGAAGCGCACCGTTCCGCCTTCGCCAGCTACACCGGCCACATGGCGGGCCTGGATGCGGCGCGCAACGCGCTGCGTGCCTGGGCGGCGACCAGCGGCTACGACGTGACCGACCGTCCGTACGAAGCCTGGAAGGGCGGGGTGGACAAGTCGTTCTCGCCGGAAGGCACCTACGACATCTACTGGGCGATCAAGTAAGTCCTGCCCTGGTGGACGAGTGAACCGGAACGCGCCGCATCTTGCGGCGCGTTCTGTTTATGGGGGGGGCGGCAAACGCTGCCGTGCTCCCGGAGGGATCGCACATGCTGACGTTCGATCGCCGTACGCGCGGGCCGTTCTGGCTGAGCAGCGCCGGCGCACTGCTCGCGGCCGTGTCCATCGGCCTGTCCGCCTATGCCTCGCACGGCGTGGCCGAGCCCCTGGCGCAATCGCACCTGCAGACCGCGGCGCTGTACGCCTTCGGCCACGGCGTGGCGCTGGCGGCGCTGGGCCGCCGCAGCGAGCGCCTGCTCGGACGTGTTGCGCTGTGCCTGTTGCTGCTGGGGACCTTGCTGTTCTCCGGCAGCCTGGCCGGCAACGCACTGGCGCAGTGGCCGACCCGGCTGGCGCCGATCGGCGGCACCACGCTGATGTTGGGCTGGCTGCTGTGGGCGGGGGATGCGCTGCGGCGTTGACGCTGGCACTCCGCTGCGTGCCGTCTCGGCTCTTGCCCTGTCAGGCGCGCGCGTACCGGTTATGCACGCGGCAGGTACTTGTCCCATAGATGGTTGCGGAAGCGCCCTTGCGGGTCGACCTGGTGCTTGATCCGCGCGAACGCCTCTGCCTCCGGATAGGCCGCGGCGAACTGGCGTGTGCTGGCATGCAGACGGTACGGCAGGTAGTAGCGGCCGCCGTGCGCCAGTGCGGCATCGATCAGTTGCCGCGTCCATACCGCCGCGTCACGGTCCGCGGCCATCCCACTGCGCTGCTTGTGGTACAGCACGAACGAGAACACCGGTTGCGTCGCCCAGCGCAGCAACGCCACCGTGTCGGCAGGCGAGTGGCGGATGGAGACGTTGAGCGCGTTGACCTCATGGCGTCGCAGGATCGCTGCCATGTCCTGTGCGAATGCGGCGAATGCCGCCACCGGCACGAAGTATTCCTGCAGCAGGAAGGTGGACAGGCGCCGCGTGCGCGGCTCCAGCGCATTCGCATCCAGGCTGGCCTGGCAGTTGCGGCGCATAACCGCCGGCGTGTGCAGCAGCGGTTCGGTCTGGTAGCGCTCGCGCAGCCATGGACCCATCGGTAGCTCCGAGGCAGCCCAGATCAGGGACCGTTCGCGCGCGTAGTCCTGCCCACGGGGCAGCAGCCGGCGAGGTTCGGTCGGTGTCGCGATGCTGCGCCGCCAGGTCACCGCCAGCGGCTGGTCGAAGCGTGGCGGCATCAGATCGGCATTGTGCATGACCGCCAGCGGATCGCTGGCGATGCGTTCGGCGAAGAACGCCGGGTAGTCGGCCAGTGGCAGCTGCTGGACGTGGCGTTCGAGCAGATCGTTGTGCGCCAGCGACAGCTCGGCTTCGGTGATCACGCCGAGGCCGCCGTAGCCGCCGATCGCCGCGGCGAACAGCGCCGGGTCGCGCTGGCGGTCGAGTTCGTGCACGCTGCCTTGCGCATCGACCAGTTGCAGGGCCTGCACCGTGTGCGCGATGGGACCGGCGTGCAGGTAGCGGCCGTGGCAATTGACTGAGATCGAGCCACCGACGCTGAAGTTGCTGTAGCTCTGCATCACCGCAATCGAAAGATCGTGCGGATCGATCTGGTCCTGCACATCGCGCCAGCGCATGCCGCTGCGCACGCGGATCCGCTGCGCTTCCCGATCCAGCCGCACCACGCCGATCAGGCTGCGCAGATCCAGATGCAGCGAATCGGCGGCACTGACCTGGCCGCCCATGCTGTAGCACGCGCCCCCGACCGACACCGCGCCGTTGCTGTCGCGCAGCAGGGCGTCCACCTCCGCGGTGCTGCGCGGTTGCGCGATACGTGCGACACGGGTCCGGTCGATGGCGGCGATGTCGCCGACCTCCAGTGGATCCGGGGCGCTGCGGCCGCATCCCGGCAGCGCCAGGGCGGCGCCCGCGCCGAGCAGCGTGGCGCTGGCGGCACGGCGGCTATGATCGATGTGCTCGTCCATCAACGACGCTGTCCTTGGAACAGACGGGGCAGTGGGCCATTCAGGGGGCGGCCACCAACTCGATCTGCGCCTTCAGGCGCACCCACGCGTCCTGGCTGGGATCGTTGACCGTGACCTGCACGGTGTAGGTGCCGAGGGGGTCGCTGTCCTCGAAACGCAGTTGCACCGACAGCGGTGCCAGTTCCAGCAGGCCGGCGGCGGCCGGCGGGCCGCCCATGCCCAGCGGCCGCATCGGATCCTGCAGGGTGGTGCTGCCGTCGGGGCCGAGCACGCGCAGGCTCATCTGCGCATCGCAGGCGCCGCCGTTGTTGGGGCTGGGCGCGCAGCCGGAGTACAGCAGCGCCACGCGCAGCAACTGGCCGCGATGCACGCGCGCGATCGTGCGCAGCTGCGGCGCATGCGCGGCCTCGGTCTGCCCCCACTCCTGCGCGAACGTGGCGAAGTCGGCGTCGTCGGCGATCTGCAGCGCGGCGGCGAAGGCCTTGTCGTGCCCGCGCTCGGCGCTGTCGGGCAGGGGCTGGCCCTGCCGGTCGTGCCATTGCGCGGCGGCGCAGCTGGGCAGCGCCAGGGCCAGCAGCGTCAGCGCCCGCCAAGCGGCGGTGCCGGCGCGCGGCCGGCGGGTGTGGGAACGGATCATGCGCAAGCGGCCTCCTGCCAGCACCAGTGCCAGGGTTCGTAGACGATGCCATGCGGGTTGTCGCGCGGATAGCTCATCCGGTAGCCGAAGGCGCCGGCGTGCGTGCGCAGCCAGGCGAAGGCGGGCGTGCGTTCGAAGCTTTCCTCCGCTGGCGGCTCGCCGGGCGTGCCGATGTCCAGGGCGTGCCCGCTGTGATGCTCGCTGAAGCCCGGTGCGGCATTGGCCGCGAGGATCTGCTCCAGGGTCTGCCCGCGGGCGAATTTGCGCGCGAAGATGCCCAGTTGATACGCGTGACTGCGATAGCCGGAGATTGCCTCCAGCACCACGCCATCGCGCGCGGCGGCACGGCGCAGCGCATGCCAGGCGCGTGCGGCACCCGCGCTCAGCCACAGCGGGCGCCGGTAGCGGTCGTTGCCGGCCGCGTGCAGGGTGGCCGGCTCCGGCTGCAGCGGCAGGCCGCTGCGCTGCGCGTAGGCGTCGGCGGCCAGGCCCAATTGGTCCAGTTGTTCCTGCAGCGCGTGCAGCGGCAACCAGGCGTCGGCTTCGCGCAGTGCGCCGCGTGCGGGCAGCGCGTCGAGCCGATCCAGTGCCGCGTCGATGCCGGGTTCGTGCATCAGCCTCGGCACCAGCGCGTGCAATCCGTGTGCGTTCGCGGTCGCCAGGTAGCGCCCGTCGTGCTTGCGCCGCAGCAGCCAGGTCGCTTGCGCGAGCTGGCGCGCGTCGGCGTTGCTGCGGGCGCGCAGCCGCGCGGCCGGCAGCAGTTCGATGGACTCGGTGTTGAGCAGCAGGTGGGGAACGGTGCGCATCGGCACAGGGTAGAGCCAAGCACCGCGGGCGGCCAGTCGCGCGGGCAATCCTGCCGCGCCGCGCACGATGCGGCGGACGCGGTTCAGAAGAACTCGTCGAGCAACTGGTGGAACTGCAGCCGCTTGCGGTCCGGCGTAGCGATGCCGTACGCGGCGAAGAAGCCGCCGGCGAGCGCCGGGCCGAACTCGTCCAGGCAGTTGGCCAGGATCGCCAGGTCCTGGTACGGATCGGCGACCCCGGCACGGCCGAGATCGATCACCCCGACGACGTGGTCCGCCGCGTCGAGCAGGATGTTGTCCAGCGAATAGTCGCCGTGGCACAGCACGCGTTCGCTGGCCAGCGGCAGCAGCGCGCTCATCGCCTGCCACACTGCGTCCGCCGACCAGCCGGCACGCGCCGCGTCGAAGTCCTCGGTGTCGACCAGGCCCGCCTGCAGCCGCTGCTGCGCCGCGGCCAAACGCAGCGGGTGGCTCGCGTCGAACGGACAGGTGTCGATCGGCACGGCATGGAAGCGACGCAGGAACTCGCCCAGCGCCTGCACGATGCGCTCGGCCTGCGCGGGCGCGTCCTGCAGCCACTGGTAGGCGGTCTTGCCCGGCAACGCTTCGCTCAGCAGCCAGGCGCCAGCGGCGTCGGCCTCGAAATGCAGTGCGCGCGGCACGCAGCCTGTCCCGCGCAGCCAGTGCAGCCGTGCGAACTCGGCCACCACCTCGTCGTGCGAGATGCCGGTGCCGCGCTTGAGGTACAGATCCGGCGTGCCGGCACCGTCGAGCCGGTAGACCTGGGCGCCGGCTTCGCCGACCAGATTGCGGTGCCAGTGCAGCCCGTGCAGCCGCGCCGACAGCGTCGGCGGCAGCGCCGGGGCGGTGGTGGGAATCTCGCGGGGCGCTGGGTCGTCCATCGGGCCGATCCTTGAGGCGTCATGTGGAGGGCGACGTCGTCGTCGTCGTGACGCGCGCGGCTGGCGACGAGGACGAGCGTGGCTGGTGTTCCAGCATATCGTCTTGCAGACGCCAGAACGTCCGACTTGGCCTCCTCGACGTACTGGACGCGTGCGAACCGCGAGAACTTGCCGCACCGCGCGCAGCATGTCGTGCCCTGTGCGGCCGGTCGCAACAGCGACGACCCGGCGACGCGTGTCGGACTCAGGCCAGGCGGCGGGCCGCGCGGGGTGTCCCTTCGCCGCCGGGCGCCCGCGCCGAGAGCGTCTGCCATTCCTGCAGCACCTGCCTGGGCTGTTCGACGCTGAGCAGCAGCCAGCCGCCCTCGTGCAGCGGTACGGCCAGCACGCGATCGCCGGTGATCAGGCAGAACGCCTTGTGCCCGTCGCGGGTCCGGACGTAGCCCGCGTGGAAACCGGGGTAGCCGAAACCGAACAGCTTCAATGCCGGCTTGAAGCCGGTGTGCTCGGACAGCGCGACCACGCGCGCGGCCTCCAGGCGCAGCGCGGGCAGCGGCACGCGCTTGGTCAGGAAGGTCGCCCGTATTTCCACCAGGCCGTCGCGCAACAGCACGCGCTGCCGCGCGAAGGTGGCGGTGCCGGCCACACCGATCAGGGCCAATAATCCGAAATGCCACCAGAGCGCGCCGGGCCGTGCGGCGTGCAGCGCAAAGGCGCCGATCACCGCGGCCACGAGCAGCAGCGGCAGCCACAGCCACACGGCCAGGCCCAGCCGATGCGCCGGTGCCACCGGATACTGTCGTGCCGGCGAGGGCGACGTGGATCGCGGTCGGCTCATGGCGTGGCTCCGTGGGTGGCGGGCAGGGCGCGGACGCAGGCGACGACATCGGCGATCAGGGTCGGGAGGACGTGGTCGGGCGTCGCGTACGCGGCCGGTCCGGGTGCATCGCGACGGGCGATACGCAGGTGGTTCAGGGCGGGATCGCGGTGCTGGTCGGCTTCGACCGCGGCGAAGCCGCCGGCCTGCAGGCGATCCAGCAGCGCGCCGGCGGCCGCTGCCAGCGCCGAGCGCGGGCGCAGCAGCGCCACCCGTGCAGGCGCGAGAACCCGATGCGGATGCATGTCACACCTCCCGCTTGAACATCATCAGCGGTTTGGTGCCCGGCAGGGTGAGGACGTTGACCAGTTCCCAGCCGAGCTTGCCGTGCTTGTTCAGATCGGCCTGCAGTTCGTCCAGTTTCAGCCCCAGCATCAGCGTGGTCTTGGCCTCGACGGTGAGATATTCCCAGCGCTTGCTCATGATGTGCGTTCCTTGTCGTCGCCGGGCTTGGGCAGCCGGCCCGCCTTGCGCAGCGCGTCGCGCAACACGTACTCGATCTGCGCGTTGAGGCTGCGCAATTCGTCGTCGGCCCAGCGCTGCGCCGCCGCCAGCACGTCGGCGTTGATGCGCAGCGGGTAGGCCTTCTTCTCGCTCATGACCGCTCCTGCCGCGCGGCGTCGCTGCGCCGCAGGTGCAGCAGCATCGACACGATCAGCGCGTTCACCGTCAGCAGCAGCGCGATCGCCACCGCATAGACGCCGGCGCGCTGGCCGCCGGTCCAGTACAGCGCCGCCGCGCCGATCAGGATCGCAAGGCCGATCAGCGCCCAGCGCAGGCCCAGCCCGCGTGCGCGGTCGTCGCCCTTGCCGCCGACCCAGGCGGCGATGACCAGGGCCGGCAGGCCGGAGAGGGCGAGCGCCAGCGGCGCGATGGCGTGCATGCTCATGGACACGTCAGTACAGCGAGCCGGCGTTGACGATCGGCTGGGTGCCGCGGTCCGAGCACAGCACGGTCAGCAGGTTGCTGACCATGTGCGCCTTGCGCTCCTCGTCCAGCTCGACCACGCCGTTCTTCTGCAGTTCGGCCAGGGCCATCTCGACCATGCCCACCGCGCCGGCGACGATGCGGGTGCGCGCGGCGATCACCGCGTTGGCCTGCTGCCGCTGCAGCATCGCCTGGGCGATTTCCGGGGCGTAGGCGAGGTGGCTGATGCGCGCCTCGATGACGTCCACGCCGGCCTGGGTCAGGCGTTCGTCGAGGTGGCGCTTGAGCTGTTCGCTGATCTCGTTGGGGTGGCTGCGCAGCGAGATCTGCCCGTCCTCGTGCTGGTCGTAGGGATAGCTGGTGGCCATCGCACGCAGTGCCGCCTCGGACTGGATATGCACGAAGCTCTCGTAGTCGTCGACGTTGTAGACGGCCTCGGACGCGTCCATCACCTGCCACACGATCACCGCGGCGATCTCGATCGGGCTGCCGTCCAGTTCGTTGACCTTGAGCCGGCCGCTCTCGAAGTTGCGCACGCGCTGGCTGACCTTGCGCTTGCTGAAGAAGGGATTGTTCCAGCGCAGGCCAGGATCCTTGACCGTGCCCACGTAGCGGCCGAACAGGCTCAGCACCGCGGCCTGGTTCGGTTCCAGCGCGTACAGGCCGACCACCAGGAACAGCGCGATGGTCAGCACCGGGATCGCGACCAGCAGGGTCCACGGCATCGCCGACGGCTGCAGCACACCGGTGGCAACGATCGCGCCGGCCCCAGCCACGAACACCAGGACCAGACCCACGATCATCGGAATGCCGGGCAGGGAGGAACGGGGCTGCTCTTTCATGGTGGACGTCCTTGGGTGGTTGGACGAAAAGATATCAAATTGATATCAGGTTGCAAGAGGGCCGGGATTCGGGATTGGGGATTCGGGATTGGTGAGGAGCCGGGATTCGGGATTCGGGATTCGGGATTGGTAGAAGCTAGGCACGCGACGGGCAAAGGGGTTTACTTGCGCGAATCCCGGATCTGGTTGTTTCGAAGTGAAAGTCACTGCGAGAGCGAGCCGGTCGCTGCCTGGCCGAGGTCGTCGAATGCAAGTTGGAGGCAATGTCCCCGGCTGGCAGCAGGCAGTCGGTACGGTGTCAGCCCGTCATTGCCCCGCTTTTGCCAATCCCGAATCCCTAATCCCCAATCCCGCCGCCTGCAAGCGGCGACCACTCACCCGCCCAGGATCAGCACCGGCGTGCGGAAACCGCTGAGATGGTGGGTGCCGGTGGCGATGTCGTTGCGGTAGCGGCCGGGGATCTCGATCTGGCAGCGTTTGCCGATGCGTACGCCGGGGCCGATGTCGACCTGCCGGCCAAGGGTGGCCTGGGCGCCGATCTGCGCGTCGGCACCGAGCGTCACGCCGGCCTCGATCCACGCCGAGGCGCCGACCTTGACCGCCGATTCCAGCACCGCCGCCGCGCCGATCCAGGCGTTGAAGCCGATGTCGCAGTGCGCATCGACGATGGCGCCGGCGCCGATCGCGCAGTTCTCGCCGACGCGCGCGCTGGCCGCCACCTGCGCGCCGCGGCAGATTAGCGGCGGCATCTTGAAGCCGCGGGCCTTGAGTTCGCCCATCAGCTCCTGGCGGCGGAAGTTGAGGAACTGCGCGCCCCAGGCGACGAAGGCGGTGGCGCCGGTGTCGGCCAGCGCATGCAGGGCATCCAGGTCGAAGCGGTAGTCCTTGCCCTGCGCCACGTCCAGCGGGTGCAGCACGCAGTCCGGCGCCGCCTCGGCCCAGGCCGCGAGCGCCCAGCGCAGCAGCGCACCGCTGCCGACCACGTATTTTTCAGAGGACATGGCGGCCCTCCATGACGTCCATGTACCAGCGTTCGATCTGCATGTTGGCGTGCTCGTAGTCGCCCAGCACGGCGCGCGGGGCGCCGGCGCGCAGTCCCGACTGCACCTGTTCCATGATGTCGATGTCCTCGCGCAGCACCTTCTCGGCGCCGTGCAGATGCCCCAGCAGCACCGCGTCGGAACCCGGATAGCGATGCTTCTTGCGTGCGGTGACGTAGTAGACCAGCAGGTCGGTGCGCTGCGCCGACACCGGCTGGTGGTGCTCGATGATGAAGGAATAGCCACCCGAGCCCGAGGCGATGTGCAGGTTCGGGTACAGCAGCCAGTTCAGATACCAGTCGTCGGTGCCGAAGCGTTCGACGTGCGCGTGCCAGGGGTAGTGCGCCATCGCCAGCAGCGGCTCGTTGAGCCCGCCGCTGCTGAACTCACGCAGGCGCGCCAGGTGCGCCTCGCGCGAGGCGCTGCCCTCGGCGTGGTAGCGGCGCGCCTCGGCGATGCCGGCATCGTCCATCTGCACCTGGAACTTGACCTGCTGCGCCAAGGTGCGTGCATGCACGAAGCGCGGATGCAGCGCGTCGCGCAGGTTCTCGTAGGCCAGCTTCCAGTTGAAGTTGGCCTCGAAGGTCGCCACCAGCACTTCGTCGTCGAACTGCTCGGAGGCGGCGCGCAGCATTTCCAGCGCCTCCAGCGAGAACTGGGCCTCCAGCGGCATCGGCGCGGCCGACAGGTTCACGAACACCAGCTTGCCGATGCAGGCCACCGCGAAGCGGCGCAGCCGCAGGCAGGCGCGCGCCTCCGGGGCCAGGCGGTAGGCATCGTCCTGGAAGGGGATGTTGTCCACGCCGCCGTCGGCGCCGTAGCGCCAGCCGTGGTAGCTGCACACCAGCGGGCGCACGCCCTGCGGTTGTTGCTGCAGCGGGTTCTGCCGGTGCAGGCACAGATTGTCGAAGGCGCGCAGTTCGCCGTCGATGTTCTGCACCACCACATCCACCCCGCACACCGAGAGGCGCACGAAGGCGTTGGGCTTGTCCAGCAGCATGCGCGGCGCCACGAACTGCCACAGCGGCATCATCAGCTGGGTACGTTCGCGGGCGAACCAGGCCTCGTCGATGTACGCCTCGGCCGGCATCAGCGATTGCATGGGCACTCCCCGGCGGTGCGGCAGGGCGTGCCGTGGCGGTTTTCGGCGCTGCGTGCGTGCATGGCGACATCCCCAGTGACGCTGCAGAAGATAGCACTTCGCTGCGTGCCGGCGAGGAGCGCCGGGCCGTTAGAATGGTGCCCCCTCTCCGCGCAGGCGCCGCCGCCATGGTCACTCTGGGAACCCCGTTGTCCGCTTCCGCCACCCGCGTGCTGCTGCTCGGCTCCGGCGAGCTGGGCAAGGAGGTGGCGATCGAACTGCAGCGCTTCGGCGTGGAAGTGATCGCGGTCGACCGTTACGCCGATGCGCCGGCGATGCAGGTCGCGCACCGCAGCCACGTGGTCGACATGCTCGATGCGATGGCGCTGCGCGAGCTGATCGCGCGCGAGCAGCCGCACCTGATCGTGCCGGAGATCGAGGCGATCCATACCGAAACCCTGGTGGCGCTGGAGCGCGACCTCGGCCAGCGGGTGATTCCGACCGCGCGCGCGGCGCGGCTGACCATGGACCGCGAAGGCATCCGCCGCCTGGCCGCCGAGACCCTGGGCCTGCCGACTTCGCCGTATCGCTTCGTCGATACGCCAGAGGAATACCGCGAAGCGATCGCCGCGGTGGGCCTGCCGTGCGTGGTCAAGCCGGTGATGTCGTCCTCCGGCAAGGGCCAGAGCACCCTGCGCAGCGCCGCCGACATCGATGCGGCCTGGGAGTACGCGCAGACCGGCGGCCGCGCCGGCGCCGGCCGCTGCATCGTCGAGGGCTTCATCGACTTCGACTACGAGATCACCCTGCTGACCGTGCGCCACGCCGGCGGCACCGCGTTCTGCGATCCGATCGGGCACTGGCAGAAGGACGGCGACTACCGCGAGAGCTGGCAGCCGCAGCCGATGTCGGCGCTGGCCCTGCAGCGGGCGCAGGACATCGCCCGCGCGGTCACCGACGATCTCGGCGGCTGGGGTTTGTTCGGCGTGGAGCTGTTCGTCAAGGGCGACGAGGTCTGGTTCAGCGAAGTGTCGCCGCGGCCGCACGACACCGGCCTGGTCACCCTGGTGTCGCAGGAACTGAGCGAGTTCGCCCTGCATGCGCGCGCGATCCTCGGCCTGCCGATTCCCGCCATCCGCCAGAACGGCCCGTCGGCCTCGTGCGCGCTGCTGGCGCACGGCGAAGGCGTGCCGCGCTTCGGCAACGTCGACGCCGCCCTGCAGGCGCCGGACACCGCGTTGCGCCTGTTCGGCAAGCCCAGCGTGCACGGCCACCGCCGCGTCGGCGTGACCCTGGCCCGCGGCGCCGACATCGAACAGGCGCGCCAGACCGCCCGCGACGCCGCTGCCGCCCTCACCATCGACCTCGATGCCTGAAACTTCGCGCACGGGAAAAGCGGGCCGCAAGACAAGCCCGCTTTTTCATCCCCGCTCCCGAATCCCCAATCCCGGCCGCTCAGGCCGGCGGCGCAAACCGTGCCGCCGCCAGCCGGATGCTCCACACCAGTTCCACCATCGCCAGGTTGTTGAGCAGCGCCTCGCCGCCCAGCACCAGCCAGTAGCCGGCGCCGTCGACCCAGAACGGCACGAACGACCAGTCCGGCAGCAGCAGTTGCGGCTCGCTGTAGAACGCCACGTAGCGGTGCGCGCCGTGCCAGCCGCGTGCGCTCTGGCGCTGGGCGAAGCCGGCGAAGTCGGCCGCGGCCACGCTCAGCGTCTCGGCCTGCTCCTGGTCCAGGCCGGCATGGCCCAGGCAGAAGCCGCTGTCGGAGGCCAGCACCGCGCGGCGTTCGGCCGACAGCGGCGCGATCACGTGCTGGGCGAAATCGTCCAGGCGGATTTCCGGGCCCGGCACGGCGCGCCGCAGTAACTGCACCCATTGCTGGTCGCGCGCGTCCTGCAGCAGGCGCTGCGCGTCGCCGCCCACGCGCTGGCGCCATTCCTGCAGCGACAACGCACCGTGCGCACCGAGCAGCAGTTGCAACGCGCGCTGCATGCGGTCGGGCGTGGCGCTGGCGAAGCCGTGCAGCACGCCATGCGGGGTCGGCATCAGCCAAGTCGGTTCGGAACTGGTCGGTTCGGGGGCAGTCATCGCGGCGCACTCGCGCTGGAAAAGGACAGGGCGTCGACGCTGCGGCCGCCCAACGGTTCGCGCTGTTGCAGCCAGCGCGCGGTACGGTCCCAGCGGTCGCCCAGGGCCAGTGCGTGGCGGCGCAGTTCGCGCGTGGCGAGCATGAAGGCGAGCTTGTCCTGGCAACTGATGCAGTAGTCCAGGAACTCGCGCTCGCAGCGCGCCGCGGCGATCGGCGCGCCGTCGCACAGCGCCTCCACCACTTCGCGCACCATCCGCCGAGAATGGTCCGGGCTGGCCCGGCGCACCCGCGCCGGCACGTCGGCCGACGGGCGCGCCAGTACGCTCCAGCGCGTGGCCAGGGCGTTGATCGGCAGCAGCGCATGCCCCTGGCTGTGGCGCTGGAAGGCCTCGGCCACGTGCGGCGGCAGATGCGCCGCGGCCATCTGCAGCGCCAGCTGGCGCAGGGCGACGTCGTGCCGCGGCAGGGCCACGAACAGGTCGGCGAGCACGCCCTGGGTCGGTTCGTTGTCGTGCAACTGCAGCGCGGCGTGCAGCCGCGCCAGGTGCGCGGCGGCGTCGCGCGGATCGCGCAGCAGGGCGCGGGCATGGGTACGCATCACCAGGCGTGCGGGATCGCGAGCGGGAGTGGTGGCCATGGGCGCCTCAGTCCAGCAGGGTGTCGATCAGGTCGATCATGAATTCCGCGTCCTCCATGGCCATCGCCTCGAAGCCGCGTTCCAGGCCCAGCGCGTCCAGCACCGCCTGGTCGTCGCGGTGCGCGGCATCGCCGAGCGTGAGCAGGGCCTCGCGCAGCACCGGCAGTTGCGGGCCCAGGCGCGGATGCGCCAACAGCACGTGGCCGATGTCGCACAGCGCGCTTTCCACCAGCGGGCGCAGCCGCGCGCGGGTCAGCCGCGACAGGCCGTGGTAGGCAGTGGCCAGGAACAGGCCGGCGTCGGCTTCGCCTTCGAGCAGCAGCCGCGCGACCGCGGCATAGCTGCTGGCCGGACGCCAGGCGATGCGTTCCGGCTCCAGGTCGGCCGGCTCCAGCAGGCGCAGGCCGATCAGGCGCACGTCGTGGTTGGCGGTCAGGGCGATGCGGCACCCGTAGGGCAGGTCTTCCACGCAGCGCGCCGGCGCCTCGGCCGCGGTGGCGATCACCACCTCGTCGGCGTGCCCGCGCGGCCGCACCAGCGGCAGATAGCCGCGGTGGCGGATCAGCGCGCTGGCGTCGAAAGGGCTGGCGTACACCAGGTCGACGCCGCCGCCGTCCAGCACTTGCCGCTGTTCGGCGGCGTCGGCCGGCATCAGCAGGCGCAGGCCGATGCCGGCACGGCGTTGCAACACCGTGCTGAGCAGGTACCAGCCGCCGAAGTATTCGGGCGCGAAGTCCGGCGCGACCAGGAAGGTATGGCTCATGCCGGCGTCTCCGCGCGCTCGTCCTGCAGCCATTGCGCGTACAGCGGCTGCAGCGCGTCGATGCGTCGCCGCGACGGCTTGCGCCGCACCGAGGTGAAGCCGACCACGCGGCCGTCGCGCACGTTCGGCAGCGCGGTGGCGTAGACCCAGTAGCAGGCGCCGTCGCGGCGCAGGTTCTTGACGTAGCCGTGCCACTTGTCGCCGGCCAGCACGGTCTCCCACAGCGCGCGGAACGCGCGCCGCGGCATCTCCGGGTGGCGCAGGATGCAGTGCGGCGCACCGATCAGCAGTTCGCGCGGCCAGCCGCTGAGTTCGACGAAGGCGTCGTTGGCGTGGGTGATGATGCCGTCCAGGTCGGTGCGCGAAACGATCAGGCGCCCGTCCGGGTAGGCCACCTCGCGTTCGCTCCAGTACACCGTGCGGCGGCTGCCGTCGTGGTAGCGCAGTTCGGTGCTGCGGTGCGGCTCGTGCGGCGGATCCATCGGCGGCAGCGGCATGGCGGCCCCCTACAGGATCTGCTGCAGCGCCTGCGCGGCGCGCTTGATGTCCAGGAACACCAGGCCCAGCCTGGCGCTGGGCTTGGCCAGCACGGTGAGTACCGCCTCGCGGCCGGCCGCACTCATGATCACGTAGCCCGACTCGCCCTGGATCAGCACCCGCTCCAGCGCGCCGCGCGCCAGTTCGCGCGCGCTGCGCTCGCCCAGCGCGAGCAGCGCCGCGGACATCGCGCCGACGCGGTCCTCGTCCATGCCCTGCGGCATCGCCGAGGCGATCATCAGCCCGTCCAGGGAAATCAGCGCCGAGGCCTCGATGTCGGCGGTGGCGCCGTTGAGGCCTTCCAGCGCCTGTTGCAACTGTTGCGTTCGCATGCTCGCCTTCCGCTTGCGCATCCCGACCGGGTGCGGAAGGCATTGGACCGCGTCGGCGCGGTGTTGCCCTTGATCTGGATCAAGGCCGATGCCGGCGCGCGGCGCGGAACGTCTGCGGCGCGGCCCTGGTCCGCCGGTGTTTGCCGAAAGTCGGGTAGTTCACATGCCCGTGGCGCCTTCGGCCAGGCGATCGATGCAGTTGCACTGGCGGCAAGCCAGCCCCTGGGGACATGGCGGCTGGTGTGGCAAAAAGAAAAGGCGGCCGATCGGCCGCCTGTGGGGCGCTGCAAGCGCCGCGGGGTGCGCCGCGCTTACGGTCCCGCGGCGACGTCGACCCAGACCAGATGGTGGTCGCTGCCGTCGGCGATGGCGGCGGCGGGATCGCTGGACGCCGGCCAGAACACGCCACTGTCCAGATAGCGGAAGTTGCGCGACGGCAACACGTAATCCAGGCGCATGGTGCCGGCCTTGGGGCCGAAATCGCCGGTGACCTGCTGCGGCGGGCCGCGATGGTCGATGCCGGTGGCCGCGTAGGCGCGGGTGGTCTCTTCGCCGCCGGCGCTGTGCGGGGTGGGGTATTGCAGCACGCGCGGATGCGTCACCAGGGCGCGGATCGCGTCGTGGCGGCCGTCGCCGTCGATCACGTCGTTGTTGAGGTCGCCGAGCATCACGAACTGCGCATCGGCGGCCAGCCCGCCGCAGCGGCCGGCGTCGTCGCACAGCCAGCGCGCCTTGCCGCTGCCGGCATCGTCCAGGTAATCGCGCCACAGCCGCAGTTCGTCGTGGTTGCGTGCGGCGTTGCGTTTTTCCGCGCCATCGAACACCGGCGGGGTCGGATGCGACACCAGCGCATGCAGCACGCCCAGCGGGGTACGCACCGGCACGTCCCAATGCGATTTCGACGACAGCCGCAGTTGCGCCCACACCGCGTCGCTGTGGAAGAAGCGGCCGGTGGCCGGATCGACCGGGCGCAGCGCGTCGGGCATCGCGCTCCACTTGAACAGGCGGAAGCTGCGCACCGCCGCGGTGTCGATCGGGTACCTGGACAGCAGCAGCATGCCGTACTGGCCGGGATGCAGGCCGAAACCCCAGGCGTCGTTGCCGCGCGCACGGCCTTCGCCGCCGACGTGGCCGTCGTTGTCCAGGTCCAGGCCGCTGGGCACGCCGGTATTGACCGGCGCCAGGTAGCGGTAGGGATAGCGCAGCGCCGCACCGCCATGCGGCTGCGGTACCGCCAGGTAGCGCTGTTCGAACAGGTCGGCGGCGCGGTGCGCGTCGTCGTAGTCGAACTCGTTGAGCAGCACGATGTCAGGTCGCACCTGCTGCAGCACCGCGGCGATCTTGCGTGCCTGCGCACTGTCGCCCTGCAGCGCGGCGATCAGGCCGCCGGGTGCGTCGGCATTGAGCGAGGTGTTGTAGGTGGCCAAGCGCAGCGTCGTGGCGGCTGGCGCGGGGGCGTCGGTCATCGCAGGGGCGGTGGGAGCGGTGTGCGCGCAGGCGCCGCACAGCAGGGTCAGGGCGAGCAGGAGGAGGCGTGATGTCATGCGCCAAGTTTCGCATGCGCTGCATGTCCGCACGATGGCGCGGCGACGTGCGGCGGCAGCGGCTGGGCAGCGCGGTATCGGTTGCCGTGGGCTAGCCGCCGAGCTGGCGCAGGTAGTCGTCGAAGTCGCGCCAGTGGCGGCCGTCGTAGGCCTGCAACGGCCGGAAGCGGCGCTTGTAGTCCATCTTCTGGTGGCCGCGGATCCAGTAGCCCAGATACAGATGACGCAGGCCGTCGCGTCGCGCCCAGGCGATCTGCTGCAGGATCGCCAGCGTGCCCAGGCCGCGCGCGCCGGCGTCCGGGTCGTAGAAGGTGTAGACCGCCGACAGCGCCTGCGCGGCGATGTCGGTGACGGCCACCGCCAGCAGCGGCCCACGCCTTCCATCCGGCATGCGTTGCCGCAGTTCCAGGAAGCGCCCGTGCGACCAGCGGCCGATCAGGAACTGGTCGAACTCGTGTGCGCCGTGATCGTCCATGCCGCCGCCGGGATGGCGATGCTGCAGGTAGCGCTGGTACAGCGCCAGCTGTTCCTCGCTGCGTTCGGCGGCGACGATGCGCACCTCGACATCGGCGTTGCGCGCCAGGCAGCGGCGCTGGCTGCGATCGGGTACGAAGTCCTCGACCGGGATGCGCACCGCCACGCAGGCACGGCAGTGATCGCAGTGCGGGCGATAGACCAGGTCGCCGGAGCGGCGGAAGCCCCAGCTCAACGCCAGCGGATACAGCGCGCCCAGGCGCGGGTCGTGCGGGTCCAGCACCAGGTCGCGGGCTTGCCGCTCGGGCCAGTAGCCGCACGCGTGCTGGCCCGTCTGGAACAGCCGCAGGTCGTCGCTGGCGTCGGAATGGATGGCCATGCCCTGAGCATAGCGCTTCGCCATCGCAGGGGCCGCGACTGTCCCGTCCATGAATACGCCCGGCCGTGGGTCAACCGCGGCGACGGCGGGGCGTTGTCTGCAGGGAAGGCGCCACGGCGCCGGCCCGTTGCGCGGGCCGCCCGCGGCGCCGGACGCCTGCCGTCCTGGCAGGTTCCTCATCATCCTCAGGGAGTGACCCATGAAGTCTCGCAACCCGCTGCTTGCCCTGGCCGTGCTGGCCGTCCTGTCCGGAACCGCCTACGCGGTTCCGCCGCCGCCGGCCGATCCCGCCGCGCCTGCCGCTGCCGGCGGCATCGCCACGCTCGACAAGAACGGCGATGGCGTCATCGATCGCAGCGAAGCCGCCGCCGATCCGCGCCTGGCCGAACATTTCGACGCGCTGGACAAGAACCACGACGGCAAGCTCAGCCGCGACGAGTGGCCGCGGCACGGCCGCCACGGTGGCCCGGGTGGACACGGCGTGCCCGGCGCGATGATGGCCAAGCTGGACACCAACAAGGACGGCCGCATCAGCCGCGCCGAAGCGCAGGCCGATCCCAAGCTCGCCGCGCGCTTCGACAAGATGGACGTGAACAAGGACGGCTACATCGACCGTGCCGACTTCGAGCTGCGCGCCAAGCAGCATCGCGATGCCTGGTTCACCGCGGCCGACACCAACAAGGACGGCATGCTCAGCCGCGCCGAGTTCGATGCGGCGCAGGCCAAGCGCTGGGCGCACCGCCCGGCCGGACCGCGCGGTGGCGACACGCCGCCGCCGCCGATGCCGGCGCCGGACAACAACTGAGTCATTCGCCGCAACACGGCTTCACTGCATCAAGGCGCCGATCGACCGCGCCCCTGTACCGCAAGGTGCAGGGGCGTTTTGCTGTGTGGGAGGTGGGGCGTTCGCGTTCGCGTGCGCGACGCGGCGTCGCGCTAGTGCAGGCGTGGGCTGCGCGCGCAGTGCGGCGCAGGCAGACAGGATCCTGCATCAGTCACGATACGTCGTCGCCGATGCGCGCAGCACGGCGCCGCGCGCGCTGCCTCAGTTGCCGCGCGGCGCCGGCTGCACGCGCACGCGCACCTCATCGCTGCCGGTGTCTTGCGCCGGTGGCGTGGCCTGCTGCGTCGCGGCGGGCTGGGCCGGTACGGCGGTAGGCGCGCGGTTGTCGCGGTGGCGCAGCACCGTCACCAGCGCCGCCGCGCCGATCGCCAGCAGCAGGGCGATGCGGATGCGCCAGGCCCAGCGCTTGCCGGCGTCCACTTCCACCTGCGAGCGGAACTCGTTCAAGTACGGCGCACGGCCCTGTTCGGGATCGCGGCGGGTGCTGTCGAGCAGCCCGGCGTCGCGCAGCAGTTCGCGCGCACGCGGCTGGTCGTTGGCATGCACCACCCACACCGTGGGCTGGGCCTGCGCCGCCACCGGGTCGAGATAGCTGAACTGGCCGCTGCGGCGGCTGCGGTAGGAGCGGCCGTTGCTCAGCCGCACCTCGATACCGGCATCGCGCAGCAGCGCGGCCACGCCTTCGGCGGTTTCCACGCGCTGGCTGCTGAAGATCTGACGCATGTCGGTGTCCTCAGCGCTTCGCCGGAACCTGCGCCGCGGCATCGGCGTCGGGCACCACGCGGATCAGGCCTTCCTGCGCGGTGCTGGCCACCAGGGTGCCGTCGCGGGTAAAGAACTGCCCGCGCGCCAGGCCGCGCGCACCCTGCGCGCTGGGGCTGTCCAGCGAGTACAGCAGCCAGTCGTCGGCGCGGAACGGGCGATGGAACCACAGCGCGTGGTCGAGCGAGGCCATCTGCACGTTCGGCGTGTAGTAGCTGATGCCATGCGGGAAGGTGGCGGTGCCGAGCAGGTGGAAGTCCGAGGCATAGGCGAGCAGTGCCTGGTGCAGTTCCGGCGCATCGCCGACCGGCTCGCTGAGGCGCAGCCACATCTGCTGGAACGGCGGGCGCTTGGGCGGATTCAGTTCGTCGCGCGGATACACGTGGCGGAACTCGAACGGCCCGCCGCGCGAGAGCCAGCGCTGCACCTTGGTCGGCAGCGTCGCCAGCACTTCCGGGCGTGCCGCCGGGGTCGGTTCGATGTCTTCCGGCTGCGGCACTTCCGGCATCTTCAGCTGGTGGGTGGCGCCGTCTTCCTGTTCCTGGAACGAGGCCGCGCAGAAGAAGATCACCTTGCCGTGCTGGATCGCGGTGACCCGGCGCACCGAGAAGCTGCCGCCGTCGCGGGTGCGGTCCACGTCGTAGACGATGGGATGCTCGATGTCGCCGGCACGCAGGAAGTAGGCGTGCAGCGAGTGCACGCGGCGCGCGTTCTCCACCGTGGCCTGCGCCGCCGACAGCGCCTGGCCCAGCACCTGGCCGCCGAACACGTACTTGGTGCCGATGTCGCGGCTCTGGCCGCGGAACAGGTTGTCCTCCAGCCGCTCCAGCGACAGCAGCTCGATCAGTTCGGACACGACGGGGGCGGGCTTGGCGGACAAGAGGCGGGGCCTGGCGACGGACGTGCGCCGATTATACCGGGCCGTCCGCGCGCGCCTGCGGCCGCGCGATCGCTCGGGCCTGGGGGCACGTCTTTCTGTCCCGCTCACCCGGACGCGCACAACCGTGGCGCGGCATGCCCGGGGATCGATGGCACGCCCTAGCCCTACTAGCCCTTGCCCAGCCGCGCCGCCAGCGCGCGCAGCGCGGCCTGGGTGTCCGGCGCCTGCCAGTCGTCGATCAGCCGTTCCAGGCCGATGTGCTCGTCGGCCAGCGCCGCGCGCAGGTCGGCGCGGGCGATGGCGCGGGTCTGCAGCATCGGCTGCCGCGGCCGCTTCAGCAGTTCCAGCAGCCAGGCCAGCGCGCGCGCCACCACCAGGTCGGCGTCGACCAATTCGTCGACCAGATCGATCTCCAGCGCGCGCTCGGCGCTGACCAGGTCGCCGCCGACCAGCAGGCGTTCGGCGCGGTGCGCGCCCACCACCCGCCGCAGCAGGCGCTGGATGCCTTCCGGGGCGACCAGGCCGACCTGGGTCTCGTTGAGCCCGATGGTGACCGGACGCGCCGGCTCGGGGCTGCGCGCCATCACCCGGTAGTCGCAGCACAGCGCCAGCACGCAGCCGCCGGCCGGGGCGTGGCCGGTCAGCGCCGCCACCACCGGCATCGGGCTGGCGGCCAGCGCGCGCGCCGCGCCGAAGAACTGCTGCCAGCTGGCGAGCAGCTTGGCGCGGTCGTCGCCGTGACTGAGCAGGTGCGGCACGTCCATGCCGGCAGAGAACAGCCGCTCGTTGCCCGACAGCACCAGGCCGTGCGCGCCGTCGGCGCCGGCCTGCTCGATCGCCTGGATCAGTTGCTGGCACAGCTCGGTGTCCAGCGCGTTGACCGGCGGCCGCGCCAGGCGCAGCTCGCGGATGGGGCCGTGGTTGATCACGTCGATGAGCGTCGTCATGCTGCGGTCTGCTTTCGAAGAAGGAACCGCGGCGATGATAACCAAACCATTCGCTGGCGTATTGATGGTGCTATGCGTGGTCGCCACCGCGGCGTCGGCCGCAGAACCGGCCTGCCTCACCCTGGAGCAGGGCTGGGTGCGGTTGCCGCCGAATCCGGCCATGCCGATGACCGCCGGCTATGGCGTGCTCCACAACGGCTGCGGCAAGGCGGTCACGGTCACTGGGGCCAGCAGCCCCCGCTTCGGCGATGTGTCGCTGCACGAGACCACGCTGGTGGCCGGCGTCAGCCGGATGCGCGCGGTCGAGCGTGTGCCGCTGGCCCCCGGCGCCCGCGTCGAACTCAAGCCCGGCGGCATGCACCTGATGCTGATGCAGGGCACGGGTGCGCTGACCGAAGGCCAGGCCGTGCCGCTGCAATTGCAATTGGAAGATGGTGGCAAGGCCGACGCGACGCTGACCGTGCGCAAGCAGGCGATGTAAGGGGAGTTCCTTGGTACTCGTAGGAGCGGCTTTAGCCGCGACAGGCATTCACTGCAACGCGCGTCGCGGCTGAAGCCGCTCCTACAAGGGCTGCGGCGCTGCAAAAAGCGGGCTGTTAGAGGTGCCTGCAGGTGCTGGACTAGGTACGCCCCGCGGGGCGGTCGCGCGCTGCCCGGCGAATTCAAGCGCGAATGCCGCCGGTACTGCGATGGTTTGCCTGCGCCGGGCGTGCCCCGGCGCAGGCACAGGCCTCAGCTCGTCGCCTTGCGCACCGCGTCCGGCAGCGGTGCGCTCTTGCCGGTCTGGGTGTCCATCCACACCACCACCACGTTGCCGTCGGAATAGAGCCGGCTCTCGTCCTGCTGGTCGACGATGCGGTGGCCGATGGTCACGCTGCTGGTGCCCAGGCGCTCGACGAACAGCTCGACCAGGATGTCGTTGGGCCACACGATCGGTGCGCGGTAGTTGACGTTGGTCGCCGCCACCACCGGTGCGATGCGGTCGCTCATCGAGACGCCTTCCACGCCCAGCATCCAGCGCACGCGCGCTTCTTCCAGGTAGGAGATGTACTTGGCGTTGTTGACGTGGCCCATGCTGTCCATGTCGCGCCAGCGCACGCTGATCGGGATGCGCGCCAGGATCTTGTGTTCGCTGCTCATCAAACGTCCTTCTTCTTCTTGGTGCCGGTACTGGTGGTGCTCTTGCTGGCCTTGTCGCTCTTTGCCGCCACGGCCTGCTTCTTCGCCGGCTTTTCCGGCTTGACCTTGCGCGGCGGGCGCGCATCGGGCTTGTTGGCCATCGCCGCCGGCTGCTCCGGGCGTGCGCTGGTGGACGGCAGCATCCGCGCCAGGAACTGGCCGGTGTACGACTGCGGGCAGGCCGCCACGTCTTCCGGCGTGCCGGTGACCAGGATGGTGCCGCCGCGGTGGCCGCCTTCCGGGCCGAGGTCGACGATCCAGTCCGCGGTCTTGATCACGTCCAGGTTGTGTTCGATCACCACCACGGTGTTGCCTTCGTCGCGCAGCTTGTGCAGCACGCCCAGCAGCGCCTCGATGTCGTGGAAGTGCAGGCCGGTGGTCGGCTCGTCGAGGATGTACAGGGTGCGGCCGGTATCGCGCCGCGACAGCTCCTTGGACAGCTTCACGCGCTGCGCCTCGCCGCCGGACAGGGTGGTCGCGCTCTGGCCGAGCTTGATGTAGCTCAGGCCCACGTCGACCAGGGTTTCCAGCTTGCGCGCGATCGACGGCACCGGCTCGAACAGCTTCAGCGCATCCTCGACGGTCATTTCCAGCACGTCGTTGATGTTGAAGCCCTTGTACAGGATCTCCAGCGTCTCGCGGTTGTAGCGCTTGCCGTGGCAGACGTCGCAAGGCACGTACACGTCCGGCAGGAAGTGCATCTCCACCTTGATCAGGCCATCGCCCTGGCAGGCCTCGCAGCGGCCGCCGCGCACGTTGAAACTGAAGCGGCCCGGCGAGTAGCCGCGCGAACGCGCTTCCGGCACCTGCGCGAACAGTTCGCGCAGCGGCGTGAAAAGGCCGGTGTAGGTGGCCGGGTTGGAGCGCGGGGTGCGGCCGATCGGCGACTGGTCGATGTCCACCACCTTGTCGAACAGGTCCAGGTGCTCGATCTCGCGGTACGGCGCCACGCTGTGCGAGGCGCCGTTGATCTCGTTGGCCGCCAGGGTGAACAAGGTGTCGTTGATCAGGGTCGACTTGCCCGAGCCGGACACGCCGGTGATGCAGGTCAGCAGGCCGGCCGGGATGTCCAGGTCGACGTTCTTGAGGTTGTTGCCGGTGGCCCCGCGCAGGTGCAGGGTCATCTTCGGATTGGCCTTGTGGCGCTTGGTCGGGATCTCGATGCGGCGCTTGCCCGACAGGTATTGCCCGGTCAGCGAGCGCGGCGCCTTCAGCAGGTCCTGCACGCTGCCGTGGCCGACCACCTCGCCGCCGTGCACGCCGGCGCCGGGGCCGATGTCCAGCACGTAGTCGGCCAGGCGGATCGCATCCTCGTCGTGCTCGACCACGATCACCGTGTTGCCGAGGTCGCGCAGGCGGGTGAGGGTGCCGAGCAGGCGTTCGTTGTCGCGCTGGTGCAGGCCGATCGAGGGCTCGTCGAGCACGTACATCACGCCGACCAGGCCGGCGCCGATCTGGCTGGCCAGGCGGATGCGCTGCGCCTCGCCGCCGGACAGGGTGTCGGCCTTGCGCTCAAGGGTGAGGTAATCCAGGCCGACGTCGACCAGGAAGCCCAGCCGCTCGGCGATCTCCTTGACGATCTTGCTGGCGATCTCGCCGCGCCAGCCGGGCAGGTCGAGCTGGCGGAAGAAGCTCAGCGCGTCGTCGATCGGCAGCACCACCAGGTCCGGCAGCGGGCGGTCGGCGACGAACACGTTGCGCGCGGCCTTGTTCAGGCGCGCGCCCTTGCAGTCCGGGCACGGCCGTTCGCTGATGTACTTGGCCAGTTCCTCGCGCACCGCCGGCGATTCGGTCTCGCGGTAGCGGCGCTCCAGGTTGGGGATGATGCCTTCGAAGCGATGCTTGCGCTGGGTGCGGCCGCCGGCGTCGGTGAAGTAGGTGAAGGTGATGGTCTCGTCGCCGCTGCCGTACAGCACCGCCTGGCGCACGCTCGCCGGCAGCGACTGCCAGGGCGCGTCGACGTCGAACTTGTAGTGCTTGGCCAGCGAGGCGATCAACTGGAAGTAGTACGCGTTGCGGCGGTCCCAGCCGCGTACCGCGCCGGCCGACAGCGACAGCTCCGGATGCACCACCACCCGATCGGGATCGAAGAACTCGGCCATGCCCAGGCCGTCGCAGCTCGGGCAGGCGCCCATCGGCGCGTTGAACGAGAACAGGCGCGGTTCCAGTTCCGGCAGCGAGTAGTCGCAGACCGGGCAGCTGTACTTGGACGAGAACAGGTGCGGCGCGGCCGCGGTGTCGTCCAGCGACTGCACCGCCACCATGCCGTCGGCCAGCTTCAGGGCGGTCTCGAAGCTCTCGGCCAGGCGCTGCTTGATGTCCTCGCGCGGGCGGAAACGGTCGATCACCGCCTCGATGGTGTGCTTCTGGCGCAGCGCCAGCGCCGGCACCGCGTCGATCTCGTACAGCTCGCCGTCCACGCGCACGCGCACGAAGCCCTGCGCGCGCAGTTGCTCGAACACCTGGGCGTGCTCGCCCTTGCGCTCGCGGATCACCGGCGCCAGCAGCATGTAGCGCTGCTCCGGGTCCAGGGTCAGCACCTGGTCGACCATCTGGCTGACCGTCTGCGCCTCCAGCGGGTAGCCGTGGTCGGGGCAGCGCGGCTGGCCGACGCGCGCGTACAGCAGGCGCAGGTAGTCGTAGATCTCGGTGATGGTGCCGACGGTGGAGCGCGGGTTGTGCGAGGTCGACTTCTGCTCGATCGCGATCGCCGGCGACAGGCCTTCGATGTGATCGATGTCGGGCTTCTCCATCACGCTGAGGAACTGCCGCGCGTACGCCGACAGCGACTCCACGTAGCGGCGCTGGCCTTCGGCGTAGATGGTGTCGAACGCCAACGAGGACTTGCCGGACCCGGACAGGCCGGTGATCACGATCAGCTTGTCGCGCGGCAGGTCGAGGTCGAGGTTCTTGAGGTTGTGCGTCCGCGCGCCGCGGATGCGGATGTAATCCATCGCCATGAAAAGATTCCGGAATGTGCCGGCCGTGGCGGTGCCGCTGGCCAGTGAGGGGGCGGAAAGGGGACGGCAATCGATCAGCGTACCCAGCTTGTCAGGTGGGGGCAATTGCCGCGGATCCCAGCGCCGCCGGGCGCCGGCGGCTGGCTGGTTCAGGCAGCGGTCCCGGCCCGCGGGCCTTGACAGTCCGGGCCTGG
Organism: Xanthomonas sp. F10; assembly: GCF_014206815.1. Lineage (GTDB taxonomy): Bacteria > Pseudomonadota > Gammaproteobacteria > Xanthomonadales > Xanthomonadaceae > Xanthomonas_A > Xanthomonas_A indica. The sequence continues at coordinate 2,384,479 of NZ_JACHNP010000001.1, read as the reverse complement.
GTGGGCTTGACCCTGCCGCGCGCGGCGGCTTACAATCCCGCTCCTGTCTGCCCGAAACGGCACGGCGGGAACGACCACAATAACTACAGAGGAAGTCTGGTCATGTACGCAGTACTGGTCACCGGCGGTAAGCAATACCGCGTCGCGCAGGGCGAAACGCTCCGCGTGGAAAAGCTCGAAGTCGAAGCCGGCAACGAGATCACGTTCGACAACATCCTGATGCTGGGCGACAGCGACGGCATCAAGATCGGCGATGCGCTGAAGGGCGCCGCCGTCACCGCCAAGGTCGTGGCCCACGGCCGCGCCGACAAGGTGCGCATCATCAAGTTCCGCCGCCGCAAGCACCACATGAAGCGTCAGGGTCATCGGCAGCACTACACCGAAATCGAGATCACCGGCATCGCCGGTGGCGACAAGAAGTAAGGAGCAGCAGTCATGGCACACAAAAAAGGCGTAGGTTCCTCGCGCAACGGCCGCGACTCCAACCCGAAGTACCTGGGCGTGAAGATGTTCGGCGGCCAGGCCATCGAAGCCGGCAACATCATCGTGCGTCAGCGCGGCACCCAGTTCCACCCGGGCGCCGGCGTCGGCCTGGGCCGCGACCACACCCTGTTCGCGCTGGTCGACGGCAAGGTCGAGTTCTCGGTGAAGGGCGCCAAGAAGCGCCGCACTGTGAGCGTGGTCACCGAGGCGTAAGTTCCGGTGTCCAGGGCCTGCGCCATGGCGCAGGCTTGCTGACGAAAGCCCCGCTTCGGCGGGGTTTTTCGTTTGGTGGCCGGGATGGCGGGATTGGGGATTGGGGATTCGCCAAAGCGGATTCCATTGCGTCCTGCGATTCCTGCCTCCGTTCTTTTGCCGGGGTCGCTAAACTGCGGCGTCCGGTGGTTCTTTCCAATCCCGAATCGCGAATCCCGAATCCCATGAAGTTGGTAGACGAAGCGGAAATCCAGGTCACGGCCGGCAATGGTGGCAATGGCTGCATCGGCTTTCGCCGCGAGAAGTTCATCCCGCTGGGTGGGCCCGATGGTGGCGATGGCGGCAACGGCGGCAGCGTGTGGCTGGTTGCCGACGAGAATCTCAACACCCTGGTCGACTTCCGCCACCAGCGCGCGTTCCGCGCGCAGCGCGGCGAGAACGGCATGGGTCGGCAGATGTACGGCAAGGCCGGCGAGGATCTGACCATCACCGTGCCGGTCGGCACCGTGGTGGTCAACGTCGAGACCGACGAGGTCATCGGCGATCTGGTCGCGCACGGCGACCGCCTGCTGGTCGCGCAGGGCGGCAAGGGTGGCCTGGGCAACATGCATTTCAAGAGCTCGGTGACGCGTGCGCCGCGCAAGGCCACGCCGGGCGAGGAGGGCGAGCAGCGCACGCTCAAGCTGGAGCTGAAGCTGCTGGCCGACGTCGGCCTGCTGGGCTTCCCCAATGCCGGCAAGAGCACCTTCATCCGCGCCGTGTCCGCCGCCACGCCGAAGGTTGCCGACTATCCGTTCACCACGCTGTACCCGAACCTGGGCGTGGTCAGCGTCGAGGCCTACCGCAGCTTCGTGATCGCCGACATTCCGGGGCTGATCGAGGGGGCCGCCGATGGCGCCGGCCTCGGTGCGCAGTTCCTGCGTCACCTGCAGCGCACCCGCCTGCTGCTGCACCTGGTGGATCTGGCGCCGATGGAGGGCGGCGTGGACGGCGTCTCGCCGACCGAGCAGGTGCGCGCAATCGAGCGCGAGCTGCAGAAGCACGATCCGGAGCTGCTGGCCAAGCCGCGCTGGCTGGTGCTGAACAAGGCCGACCTGATGTTCGAGGACGAATCGCGCGCGCTGGCCGAGCAGGTCGTCGCCGAGCTGGGCTGGACCCAGCCCTGGTACCTGGTGTCGGCGCTGGGCCGCGAAGGCACCTGGCCGATCATGAAGGACGTGATGGCGTTCTTCGACCGCCAGCGCGAGGACGCGCTGGAGGCAGCCGCCGATGGCGCCTGAGCGCTGCGCCGCACCGCGGCGCGCAGGGCGGGGTGATGCGCACACGAAAAACCCGGCCGAGGCCGGGCTTTTTCGTGGTGCAGCCGGAAGCGCAGGCGCTCCCGGCGTCGACGGCAGCCGATCAGGCGGCGGTCTTGATCGCCTTGATGCGGGCGCTCAGGCGGCTCTTGTGACGGGCAGCCTTGTTCTTGTGGATCAGGCCGCGCGAGCTGAAACGGTCGAGGATCGGCTGGGCGATGGCGAAAGCGGCTTCGGCGCCGGCTGCGTCGTTGGCGTCCAGGGCCTTGATGACCTTCTTGACGGCGGTGCGCAGCATCGAACGCTGAGCCGTGTTGCGCGCGTTGCGCACGACGGTCTGCTTGGCGCGCTTCTTGGCGGACTTGATATTGGCCACGGTGGTGGTTTCCTGGAAAGCTGTGTGGTGGATAAAAACAAGCGGGAGAGTATGAAGCGTCCAAACATTCGCGTCAAGCCAATTGTCAAGAGGGTTGCCGCATGAGCACGCCGCGCATGCTCCGCGGGCTGCTCTCCTTCAGCAGCATGACCATGGTCTCGCGCGTGCTGGGGCTGGTGCGCGACCAGGCCATCACCATTTCCTTCGGCGCCAACGCCACCACCGACGCGTTCTGGGTGGCGTTCCGCATTCCCAACTTCCTGCGCCGGCTGTTCGCCGAGGGCTCGTTCGCCACCGCCTTCGTGCCCGTGTTCACCGAGGTGAAGGAAACCCGCCCGCACGCCGACCTGCGCGCGCTGATGTCGCGCGTGTCCGGCACCCTGGGCGGGGTGTTGCTGCTGGTCACCGCGCTGGGGCTGATCTTCACCCCGCAGGTGGCGCTGCTGTTCAACCCCGGCGCCAGCGACGACCCGGCCAAGTTCGGGTTGATCGTCGACCTGCTGCGGCTGACCTTTCCGTTCCTGCTGTTCGTGTCGTTGACCGCGCTGGCCGGCGGCGCGCTCAACAGCTTCCACCGCTTCGGCCTGCCGGCGCTGACCCCGGTGATCCTCAACCTGTGCATGATCGCCGGCGCGCTGTGGCTGGCGCCGCGGCTGCAGGTGCCGATCCTGGCGATGGGCTGGGCGGTGCTGGTGGCCGGCGTGCTGCAGTTGCTGTTCCAGTTGCCGGCCCTGCGCGGCATCGACCTGCTGACCCTGCCGCGCTGGGGCTGGCAGCACCCGGACGTGCGTCGGGTGCTGACCCTGATGGTGCCGACCCTGTTCGGCTCCTCGATCGCGCAGATCAACCTGCTGCTGGACACGGTGATCGCCTCGTTCCTGTACGCCGGCTCGCAGAGTTGGCTGTCGCAGGCCGACCGCTTCCTGGAACTGCCGCTGGGCGTGTTCGGCGTGGCCCTGGGCACGGTGATCCTGCCGGCGCTGTCGCGGCACCACGTCAAGACCGATCGCGCGGGCTTTTCCAGTGCGCTGGACTGGGGGCTGCGGACCACCCTGCTGATCGCGGTGCCGGCGATGCTGGGGCTGATGCTGCTGAGCCAGCCGCTGGTGGCGACCCTGTTCCAGTACGGCAAGTTCACCGCCTTCGACACGCGCATGGCGGCGATGTCGGTGTTCGGGCTGAGCTTCGGCCTGCCGGCGTTCGCCCTGCTCAAGGTGTTGCTGCCGGCGTTCTATTCGCGCCAGGACACGCGCACGCCGGTGCGCGCCGGCGTCGCCGCGCTGGTCGCCAACATGGCGCTGAACCTGCTGTTCCTGGCGATCCTGTACCAGTTGTGGGTGCCGGCGGAACTGCGCGCGCAGGGCGTGCGCGCGGCGCTGGAGGCGGTGCCGGGCCTGCACCTGGCGCTGGGCCTGGCCAGCGCGGTGGCCAGCTACCTCAACCTGTCGTTGCTGTGGCGCTGGCTGCGCCGCGACCAGGTCTACCAGCCCAAGCCGGGCTGGGGCGGTTACCTGCTGCGCCTGGGCGTGGCCTGCGCGGCGATGGCCGCGGTGCTGGCGCTGGGCCTGCACTGGCTGCCGGCGTTCACCACCATGGACAAGTGGCACCGCATCGGCAGCCTGCTGCTGTTGGTGGGTGGCGGTGGCGCGGTGTATCTGGTTGCCTTGTTGGCGCTGGGCTTCCGGCCGCGGGATCTGCGCGAGAGTTGAGAAAAGCCGGGACTCGGGGCCCGGGGCCCGGGACCCGGGACCCGAGATGTTTCCGCGCGTGCATGGCGGTTGCGATTGCACTGTGAGAGGGGCTTCAGTCCCGACGGGCTTTCCCGGTAAGGCCCGTCGGGACTGACGCCCCTCCCACAAAAAACGACCACTCTGTTTTTGCTGATCGCCTGGCGGCGGTCTGGCTCCGGACGCCAATGCTGCAGTCCCGGGTCCCGAGCCCCGAGCCCCGAGCCCCGAGCCCAGCCCCCACCCGCTATACTCGACGGTTACGCATCATCGACCGGCGCCTCCCGCGCCGGCGCTTCGGACCGAGGAATGAGCAGGCTGTTTAGAGACGTCGAGGGCGGGACGCTGTTCCCGCAGGGAAGCGTGGTCTGCATCGGCGCCTTCGATGGCCTGCACCTGGGCCACCGCGCGCTGGTGCGGCAGGCGATCGCGCGCGCGCGCGAAGCGGGCGTGCCGGCGGTGGCGCTGAGCTTCGAGCCGCTGCCGCGCGAGTTCTTCGCCCCGGCCGCGCCGCCGCCGCGGCTGACCCTGGCCCGGGCCAAGGTGCAGGGCCTGCACCGGCTCGGTATCGACAGCGTCGGCCTGCTGCGCTTCGACCGGCGCATGGCGTCGATGAGCGCCGAGGACTTCGTGCAGCGCGTGCTGGTCGAGCGCCTGCGTGCGCGCGAGGTCTGGATCGGCCCGGCGTTCCGCTTCGGCCACAAGCGTGGCGGCGACATCGCGCTGCTGCGCGCGCTGGGCGCCCAGCACGGCTTCGCCGCCGACGAGATCGCGCCGGTGCACCTGCGCGAGGAACGCATCTCCAGCACCCGCATCCGCGAGTTGCTGGTGGCCGGGGAGTTCGCCCATGCCGCCGAGCTGCTGGGCCGCCCGTACGCGATCGGCGGCCGCGTGGTGCGCGGCAAGCAACTCGGGCGCACGCTCGGCTATCCCACCGCCAACCTGCGCTTCGCGCGGACCCCGGCGCTGTCCGGCATCTACGCCACCTGGGTGCATGGGGTGGCGGCGCAGCCGTGGCCGTCGGTATCCAGTTTCGGCACCCGCCCGACCGTGCAGGGCGTGGAGCCGCTGCTGGAAGCGCACCTGTTCGATTTCCAGGGCGACCTGTACGGTCGCCACATCGAGGTGGAGTTCGTCGCCAAGCTGCGCGACGAGGAAACCTTCGCCGATCTGCCGGCGCTGACCGCGCAGATGCACCGCGACGCCGCGCTGGCGCGGCAACTGCTCGCCGCGCCGGCCGCCACGGGCCTGCCGCCCGTGTCCGCCGCCCCGCGCGCGGACCTCCCCCTGAAGACCACCGACCGGTAACTGCCCGTGACCCAGGACTACAAAGCCACCCTCCACCTGCCGGCGACCGAGTTCCCGATGCGCGGCGACCTGCCCAAGCGCGAGCCGGACATCCTGGCGCGCTGGGAGAACGAGGGCCTGTACACGAAGCTGCGCGACAACGCCCAGGGCCGGCCGCTGTTCGTGCTGCACGACGGCCCGCCCTACGCCAATGGCGCGATCCACCTCGGGCATGCGGTCAACAAGATCCTCAAGGACATCATCGTCAAGTCCAAGTACCTGTCCGGCTTCGATGCGCCGTACATCCCGGGCTGGGATTGCCATGGCCTGCCGATCGAGATCGCGATCGAGAAGAAGTTCGGCAAGGTCGGGGTCAAGCTGGATGCGGTGCAGTTCCGGCAGAAGTGCCGTGAGTACGCCAACGAGCAGATCGATATCCAGCGCCGCGACTTCAAGCGCCTGGGCGTGATCGGCGACTGGGACAATCCCTACCGCACGCTGGACTTCCATTTCGAGGCCAACGAGATCCGCGCGCTGGCCAGGATCGTCGACAACGGCCACCTGACCCGCGGCGTGAAGCCGGTGCACTGGTGCTTCGACTGCGGTTCGGCGCTGGCCGAGGCGGAGATCGAGTACGCCGACAAGCAGTCGCCGACGGTAGATGTGGCCTATACCGCCCGCGACGGCGCGGCGCTGGCCGCCGCGTTCGGCGCCACCCTGCCGGACGGTGCCGAAGTGGCCGTGCCGATCTGGACCACCACGCCGTGGACGCTGCCGGCCTCGCTGGCGGTGTCGCTGGGGCCTGAGCTGGTCTATGCGCTGGTCGAAGGCCCGGCCCGCGACGGCCGCCGCCGCTGGCTGGTGCTGGCCGACGCGCTGGCCGAGCGCGCGCTGCAGCGCTACGGCGTCGATGAGGTGGTGGTGCACGGCCGCGTCGCCGGCGCGGCGCTGGAACACCAGGTGCTGGCGCATCCCTTCTACGACGAGCGCGACGTGCCGGTGATCCTCGGCACCCACGTGTCCGATACCGACGGCACCGGCGCGGTGCATACCGCGCCCGGCCACGGCCAGGAGGACTACGTGGCGGTCAAGCCGTACGGGCTGCTGGAGCGCTACGGCGCGGCGCAGATCAACCCGGTCGATGCGCGCGGCGTGTACCTGCCGTCGACCCCCGCGGTCGATGGCACGGAACTGGCCGGGCTGCACATCTGGAAGGCCAACGACGTCATCGCCGACCTGCTGGCCGGGCGCGGGCTGCTGCTGGCGCGCGCCAGCATGGTCCACAGCTACCCGCATTGCTGGCGGCACAAGACCCCGATCGCGTTCCGCGCCACGCCGCAGTGGTTCATCTCGATGGAGCAGGCCAACCTGCGCGCCGAGGCGCTGCAGGCCATCGAGGGCGTGCACTGGTATCCGGCCTGGGGCCAGGCGCGCATCGCCGGCATGGTGGCCGGGCGCCCGGACTGGACGATCTCGCGCCAGCGCACCTGGGGCGTGCCGATCGCGCTGTTCGTGCACCGCGAGACCGGCGAGCCGCACCCGCGCAGCACCGAGCTGATGCGCCAGGTCGCCGACCGCGTCGAGGAGGGCGGGGTGGACGTGTGGTACGCGCTCGACGCTGCCGAGTTGCTCGGCGACGAGGCGGCCGACTACGAGAAGATCACCGACATCCTCGACGTCTGGTTCGATTCCGGCGTCACCCACGAGGCGGTGCTGACCGAACGCGGCCTGCCCAAGCCGGCCGACCTGTACCTGGAAGGCTCCGACCAGCACCGCGGCTGGTTCCAGTCCTCGCTGCTGACCGGCGTGGCGCTGGATCATGCCGCGCCGTACCGGCAGTGCCTGACCCACGGTTTCACCGTGGACGAGCACGGCCGCAAGATGTCCAAGTCGCTGGGCAATGGCATCGAGCCGCAGGACATCATGAAGACGCTGGGCGCGGACATCCTGCGCCTGTGGATCGCCTCGGCCGACTACAGCAACGAGATGTCGCTGTCGCAGGAGATCCTCAAGCGCAACGCCGACGCCTACCGGCGCCTGCGCAACACCGCGCGCTTCCTGCTCGGCAACCTGCACGGCTTCAACCCGACCATGCACCTGCGGCCGCTGCCGGAGCTGGTGGCGCTGGATCGCTGGATCGTGCACCGCGCCTACGAGGTGCAGGAGCAGATCAAGGCCGCCTATGCGCGCTACGACTTCGCCGCGATCGTGCAGGCGCTGCTGAACTTCTGCAGCGTGGACCTGGGTTCGCTGTACCTGGACGTGACCAAGGACCGGCTGTACACGATGGCCGAGGACTCGCACGGCCGGCGCTCGGCGCAGACCGCGATGTTCCATGTGGCCGAGGCCTTCGTGCGCTGGATCGCGCCGATCCTGAGCTTCACCGCCGACGAGCTGTGGGGCTACCTGCCTGGCGCGCACCTGGGCAATGTATTGTTCGCGACCTGGTATGAGGGCCTAGCGCCGTTGCCGGAAGACGCGCCGCTGAGCGCGGCCGACTTCGACCAGTTGCTGGCGCTGCGCGAGCAGGTGGCCAAGGTGCTGGAGCCGATGCGTGGCAACGGCGTGATCGGCGCGGCGTTGGAGGCGGAGATCACCGTCGCCGCCGACGCCGCCACCGCGGCGAAGCTGCAGCCGCTGCAGGAGGAACTGCGCTTCCTGTTCATCAGCGGCGACGTGGTGGTGCGCGAGGCCACGACCGACGAGATCTTCGTCAGCGCCCAGGCCACCGAGAAGCCCAAGTGCGTGCGTTGCTGGCACTACCGCGCCGACGTCGGCGCCGACCCGGCGCACCCGGAGCTGTGCGGCCGCTGCGTCAGCAACATCGAAGGACCGGGCGAGGAGCGCCGCTGGTTCTGAGTCCCGTCCCCGGCCACGTCACCTGCGCGTCGCCGGGGCCAGCGGCGGCGCCGTGGCTGCGGCGCCGGCCGTCCTCCCTATCCTTCTTCGCCCAAGGCGGACTTCCCGCATGACCGCACGACCCAACCCCTCCGCCCTGATCTGGCTGCTGCTGTCGGCCGTGGTGATCGGCCTGGACCAGTGGAGCAAGGCCTGGGTGCTGGCCAGCCTGCCCGAGTTCACCGCGGTGCCGGTGATTCCGGGCTTCTGGAACTGGTACCGGACCTACAACACCGGCGCTGCATTCAGTTTCCTGAGCCAGGCCGGCGGCTGGCAGCTCTGGTTCTTCACCGCGCTGGCGGTGGGCATCAGCGCCCTGCTGGCCTGGTGGCTGGCGCGCACGCCGCGCGGCGAGTGGCGCAGCGCGCTGCCGTACGCGCTGGTGATCGGCGGGGCGATCGGCAACGTGATCGACCGGCTGATGCACGGCCACGTGGTCGATTTCATCCAGTGGTACGTGGGCGAGCACTACTGGCCCTCGTTCAACATCGCCGACTCGGCGATCGTCGCCGGCGCCATCGGCATCGCCCTGTTCGGCGTGTTCGACGGCAAGGCGAAGCGAAAAGCGGGATAATCGGTGCCACTCTCCCTGTCGAAGCGCCTGGTCCCCTGCGGCCGGCGGATCTAGCTAATGGATGTCCTGCTCGCCAACCCCCGCGGCTTCTGCGCCGGCGTCGATCGCGCGATCGAGATCGTCAAGCGCGCCATCGAAACCCTGGGTGCGCCGATCTACGTGCGCCACGAGGTGGTGCACAACCGCTTCGTGGTCGACGACCTCAAGCAGCGCGGCGCGATCTTCGTCGAGGAACTGGACGAAGTGCCCGACGGCAATACGGTGATCTTCAGCGCCCACGGCGTGGCCCAGGCCGTGCGCCAGGAAGCCGAGCGGCGCGGGTTGAAGGTGTTCGACGCGACCTGCCCGCTGGTCACCAAGGTGCATTTCGAGGTGGCCCGGCACTGCCGTGCCGGCCGCGACGTGGTGCTGATCGGCCACGCCGGCCACCCGGAGGTGGAAGGCACGATGGGGCAGTGGGACCGCGAATGCGGCACCGGCCGCATCTACCTGGTCGAGGACATCGAGCAGGTCGCCACGCTGGACGTGAAGCAGCCGGAGAACCTGGCCTACACCACCCAGACCACGCTGTCGGTGGACGATACCCGCGGCATCATCGAGGCGCTGCGTGCACGCTACCCGGCGATGCAGGGCCCAAAGAACGACGACATCTGCTACGCCACCCAGAACCGCCAGGACGCGGTGCGCGACCTGGCCAGGGAGTGCGACCTGGTGCTGGTGGTCGGCTCGCCGAACAGCTCCAATTCCAACCGGCTGAGCGAGCTGGCGCGGCGCGACGGAGTGGAGTCCTACCTGATCGACGGCGCCGACGAGATCGACCCGGCCTGGATCGCCGGCAAGCGCCGGGTCGGCCTGACCGCCGGTGCCTCGGCGCCGCAGGTGCTGGTGGACGGGGTGATCGCGCGGCTGCGCGAACTCGGCGCCGACGGCGTGTCCGAACTGGCGGGCGAACCGGAATCGATGGTGTTCGCCCTGCCCAAGGAACTGCGGCTGCGCCTGGTCGACTGACGGACGCGTCCGGTCACGCGCTTCTGCAAGGCAGGCGCCCGTCGTGGCGAGCCGTAGGAGCAGCTTCAGCCGCGACTGCCATTGCGTCGCGCCCGGCGCTGCTGATGGGCACTGCGACCAACCCGCTTTCACCGCAATCGAGCCGGATGCAGGTTTTCTCGTAGGAGCGGCTTCAGCCGCGACGGGCTTTATCGGGAACGCCCGTCGCGGCTGATCCCGAAAAGGGGACAAGAGCCGCTCCCACGAGATAGCCGAGACGGGCGCGATGCGCGCGCCAACAGGGGGTTGGCGGCGCCCCGAAGCCGCCTCACATGAGCGCGAGGCGTCCTGGCAGCGGTGCCGGCATCGCACGTCTGGCCTCCGGCGCCTGGCCGCGCCGCGGCCACCAACGCTCACTGGCGCTGCATGCCCCGCGGCCGCCCCTGCGCATCGAACAGGATGCCCATGGTGACGCGATCGCCTTCCACGCCATCGGGCATCCAGCGCAAGCGGCCGCGCCGGCCGATCAGTACGTACACGTGATCCACCTTCTCCGGCTCGGCCTGCAGCGCCTCGCCCTGTTCCTTCAGGGCCGTGGCCACCCGATAGGCACCTTCGAAATCGATGTCCTGCAAGGCGGCGGTGTCGGTGGCCGGCTTGAGGAACGGGCCGAACATGCGCGGATCCACCGGTGCGCCCTTGTGCCAGGCCTCGTCGTGGAAGCTGTAGTCGTCCACGTGCCCCGGCCGTGCGGGGTCCAGCAACTGGAGTCCGATCCGACCGTCGTAGAAATGCACGGCATGGAACACGCGCAGGTCGTGGCCCTGCAGGTCGGGCAGGTCCGCCAGCGCCTGCCGCGCCGCGCGCAGCCGCTCCGGGTCGAACAGCAGGTTGCCGCGCGATGCCGGCGGCGCCGGTTCGGCAGCAGGCGGGGCGGACGGGGTCACCGCCAGCGACTGTGGCGTGGAGGTGGCCTGCAGGGCGGCCGCCGGGTCCGTCGCCTGCGGGGGCGCTGCCTGCAGGGTGACGCGGATGGTGTCCCAGGCGCCGCCGGCGAAGGCCAGGCCGCCGAGCAGCAGGACCACGCAGGCGAAGACCAGTGGGGTGGACGGCGTCTTCATGGCAGCTCCAGGTCGGCGCGGGCGGGGTGCTGCGGGTCGTACAGCACCGACACCGTCTCGCGCGGAAGCCGCCCGACATCGAGCAGCGACACGAACCGTCGCATCGTCGCTTCGTGTGGAGTGCCCGACGCGTCCTCGAACGCCACGCGGAACTCCACCTGCGGCTGCTCGTTGAGGGTGGTGCCGGTCTGGCGCACGTCCAGCACCCGTGCACGGGCGCGCAGGCCGCGGTATGTCAGGGTCTCGTCGGTGGCGTTGTTGCGGATCACGCGCAGGATCACGCGCAGCGCCAGCAGGTAGCCGTTGAGCACCAGCGCGCACATCAGCAGCGGGTGGTTGAAGGTCAGGAAGGTCCAGCCCAGCCCGCGGTTCTGCAAGCGCCAGGCCACGACGTAGGCCGCACCGACCAGGACCACCAGCAGCACGGCGCCGGCCGCGCGGCGCCACAGGCTCGTGCGGTCCAGGGCCGGCTCGGCGTCTTCCAGCACCAGGTTCGGGGTGGATCCCGGCGTGGTGCTCAGCCGCAGCGGCACGGTCCGGCCGCTCTCGAAGCGGCGTTGCGCCGGCTTGCGGTCCACGATCACCAGGGTGTCGCGGATGGGGGTGCCGGACAGGTTGTCGAAGGCCAGGGTCAGCGACAGCTGCGGCCAGCCCTTGACCTCGGCGCCGGTCGGTGCGGCGCGTTCGATCAGCGCCTCGCGGCGCACGCCGTGGGCGAGGATGTGGCGCACGCGTTGCAGTGCGCGTCCCGGCATCAGCAGCAGCGTGTCCAGGTAGGCGTAGAGCAGGTGCAGCCACAGGCACAGCGACAGCGCCAGCAGGGTCAGCGCCCATGCGGGCGAGCTGGGCTGGGCCAGTACGCGTGGCCAATCGCTGCCGAAGTAGAGGATGCAGGGGAAGGGCAGGGCGAAAAACAGCAGGAACGCGAGCCAGAACCAGGCGAACAACTTCACGATGCGCGGGGGATGCGGACGACGGGGGCGGGAGGGTAACCCATCGGTTGCGGCGCGCGCGCGAAGGCCCGGGCAGCGATTGACCCCGGCACGGGCCGACGCCTAGAATTGCCAGTTCCGCCGGAATAGCTCAGTCGGTAGAGCGGCGCATTCGTAATGCGTAGGTCGCAGGTTCGACTCCTGTTTCCGGCACCAGTTGCATCCAGAAGGCAGCCGCGAGGCTGCCTTCCTGGTTTCTGCGATGCCGCTTTCTGCGACGCACGTCCGTGGACGCGGCGACCTGCGACGCCGTGTCGCAGCCGGGTGCGGCAATGTGTCGCACATAAAAACGCGGCCTGGCGCCCGCTTGGGCTTGTCAATGGCTTCCGGAGTTGCGGCGCGGCAGCATAAAATGCGTCGTTGATCGCGCATGCCGGCCCGGATGCCGCGGCGGACGCGGGACAGCCCTTGTGCGGCGCCCCGCCTCCCGCTCCCGCGCGGTTCGCATCCCCTACGCAATTGGATCGTTCGATGATTCCGTTGAAACAACTCCGGCGCTCGCTGCGCTCCGGTCTGTTGCTGCTGGCCGCGCTGCTGCTGGCTGGCTGCAACTCGGCCATCCTCAACCCCAAGGGTCAGATCGGCCACGACGAGAAGACGCTGCTGATCACCTCGGTGGTGCTGATGCTGCTGGTGGTGATCCCGGTCATCGTGATGACCCTGGCCTTCGCCTGGCGCTACCGCGCATCCAACACCAAGGCGCGCTACGAGCCGAACTGGTCGCACTCCACCGCGATCGAGGTGGTGGTGTGGTCGATCCCGTGCATGATCATCCTGGTCCTGGCGGTGCTGACCTGGCGCTCCTCGCATGCGCTGGATCCATACAAGCCGCTGGAGTCGGACGTCAAGCCGATCACCATCGAGGCGGTGGCGCTGGACTGGAAGTGGATGTTCATCTATCCGGAGCAGGGCATCGCCACGGTCAACGAGATCGCGTTCCCGGTCGACACGCCGCTGAACTTCAAGATCACCTCCGACACGGTGATGAACTCGTTCTTCATCCCGCACCTGGGCACGCAGATCTACGCGATGGCCGGCATGGAGACCAAGCTGCACCTGATCGCCAACGAGCCGGGCGAGATGTTCGGCCTGTCGGCGAACTACAGCGGCCACGGCTTCTCGAAGATGGGCTTCGCCGCGCACGCCACCAACCGCGCCGGCTTCGACGCGTGGGTGGCCAAGGTCAAGGCGTCGCAGAAGACGCTGAACCAGGCCGAGTTCCAGGTGCTGGCGGCCAACCGCAACGACAAGGCCGCCTACCCGGTGACGTACTACGCCTCGGTGCAGGACGGCCTGTTCAAGTCGTTGATCGACAAATACATGATGGGCAAGGGCCACAAGATGGAAGGCCACGACGCTCATCCGGCATCGGCTGCTGAGCCGGTCGCCATGTGCACTTCTGGAGACAAGTGATGCTAGGCAAACTCACGCTCGAGGCGGTTCCTTACCACGAGCCGATCATCATGGCGGCCCTCGGCGGCGCCGGCCTGCTCGGCCTGCTGGTGGTGGCCGCGGTCACCAAGTACAAGCTGTGGGGCTATCTCTGGAAGGAGTGGTTCACCTCGGTCGACCATAAGCGCATCGGTGTCATGTACATCGTGGTGGCGCTGGTCATGCTGCTGCGCGGCTTCGCCGACGCGGCGATGATGCGCACCCAGCAGGCGATCGCGCACGGCGGCAACGAAGGCATCTTCCCGCCGCACCACTACGATCAGATCTTCACCGCGCACGGCGTGATCATGATCTTCTTCATGGCCATGCCGTTCATGACCGGCCTGCTGAACCTGATCGTGCCGCTGCAGATCGGCGCGCGCGACGTGGCGTTCCCGTTCCTGAACTCGCTGAGCTTCTGGCTGTTCGTGGCCGGCGCGGCCCTGGTCAACATCTCCCTGGGCGTGGGCGAGTTCGCGCAGACCGGCTGGCTGGCCTACCCGCCGCTGTCCGGGCTGGAATACAGTCCAGGCGTCGGTGTCGACTACTACATCTGGGCGTTGCAGATCTCGGGCCTGGGCACATTGCTCACAGGCATCAACTTCTTCGTGACGATCATGCGCATGCGCGCGCCGGGCATGACCCTGATGCGCATGCCGATCTTCACCTGGACCGCGCTGATCACCAACATCCTGATCATCGCCGCGTTCCCGATCCTGACCGTGGCGCTGGCGCTGCTGGGTGCGGACCGTTACCTGGGCACGCACTTCTTCACCAACGACGGTGGCGGCAACGCCATGATGTACGTCAACCTGATCTGGATCTGGGGCCACCCGGAGGTCTACATCCTGATCCTGCCGGCGTTCGGCATCTTCTCCGAACTGATCGCCACCTTCAGCCGCAAGCGCCTGTTCGGCTACACCTCGATGGTGTACGCGACCTCGTGCATCGGCGTGCTGTCGTTCATCGTGTGGCTGCACCACTTCTTCACCATGGGTTCGGGCGCCAACGTCAATGCCTTCTTCGGCATCACGACGATGATCATCTCGATCCCCACCGGCGTGAAGATCTTCAACTGGCTGTTCACCATGTTCCGCGGCCGCGTGCACATGACCGCACCGGTGCTGTGGACCATCGGATTCATCATCACCTTCGTCATCGGCGGCATGACCGGCGTGATGCTGGCGATCCCGGCGGTGGACTTCGTGCTGCACAACAGCCTGTTCCTGATCGCGCACTTCCATAACGTGATCATCGGTGGCGTGGTGTTCGGCTACCTGGCAGGCCTGACCTACTGGTTCCCGAAGGCGTTCGGCTTCAAGCTCAACGAGAAGCTGGGCAAGGCCTCGTTCTGGTGCTGGATCATCGGCTTCTTCATCGCCTTCATGCCGCTGTACGTGCTCGGCTTCATGGGCATGACCCGGCGCATGAACAGCTACAACCATCCGGAGTGGGCGCCGTGGCTGATGGTGGCCGCGGCGGGTGCGGCGATCATCGGCACCGGCATCTTCCTGAACCTGGTGCAGATCGGCTACAGCATCTGGAAGCGCAAGGACAACCTGGACCTGACCGGCGACCCGTGGGACGGCCGGACCCTGGAGTGGGCGACCTCCTCGCCGCCGCCGTTCTACAACTTCGCGGTGCTGCCGCACATCGACGACCGCGACCAGTTCTGGGAAGACAAGCTCAAGGGCAAGGGCTGGACGCGTCCGGCCAAGTACGAACCGATCCACATGCCGCGCAACACGGCGGCGGGCTTCTGGATCGGCGCGTTCAGCATCGTCATGGGCTTTGCGCTGACCTGGCACATCTGGTGGATGGCGGTGATCGGCCTGGTCGGCATGATCGGCAGCTTCATCGCGCGCACCTTCGATGACGACATCGATTACTGGGTCCCGGCGGAGGAAGTGGAGCGCATCGAGAACGCGCGCTTCGCCCTGCTGGAACAGCAACACGCGGCCAACGCCGCAAAGGCGGTCTGAACCATGGCTTCCACGACGCTCGATCCCCACGCCGCCCACGCGGGCGGCCACGACCACGACCACGAACATCACGACGCGGGCGGCAACACCGTCTTCGGGTTCTGGGTCTACCTGATGAGCGACTGCCTCATCTTCGCCGGCCTGTTCGCCACCTATGCGGTGCTGGCCGGTGCGACGGTGGACGGCCCGACCGCCAAGGAACTGTTCGACCTCAAGTTCGTGCTGGTGGAAACCTTCCTGCTGCTGTTCAGCAGCCTGGGCTTCGGCCTGGCGATGATCTCGGCGAACAAGCGCAGCATGGGCGGCCTGTACGGCTGGCTGGCGGTCACCGCGGCGCTGGGCCTGGGCTTCCTGGGCATGGAGCTCTACGAGTTCCACCACCTGATCGAAGAGGGCGCCGGCCCCGGCCGCAGCGCGTTCCTGTCGGCCTTCTTCACCCTGGTCGGCACCCACGGTCTGCACGTGGCCTCGGGCCTGCTGTGGATGACGGTGCTGGTGATCCAGATCGCCAAGAATGGCCTGACCCCGCGCAACATGACCCGCCTGGCGTGCCTGAGCCTGTTCTGGCACTTCCTGGACGTGATCTGGATCGGCGTGTTCACCATCGTCTACCTGCTGGGAGCGCTGTAATGGCCAACCATCATTCGTCCTCCGATGCGCACGCCGAGCACGGCCATGGCGGCGGCCTGAAGTCCTACCTGGTCGGCTTCGTGCTGGCGGTGATCCTGACGGTGATCCCGTTCGGCATGGTGATGAGCGGGGCGTTCCCGCGCGGCGTCACCGTCATCGTCATCGCGGTGCTGGCCGCGGTGCAGATGCTGGTGCACCTGATCTACTTCCTGCACATGGACCGTTCGGCCGAACAGCGCTCCAACGTGCACGTGGGCCTGTTCTCGCTGCTGATCATCGGCATCGTGGTGGTCGGCTCGCTGTGGGTGATGCACAACCTCAACGTCAACATGATGCATTGAGGGCGGCACCGCCGCAGGTTCGCAAAGGCCGCCTCCGGGCGGCCTTTTGCGTTGTACGGGCCGCAGCCCGGCAGCGCTGCAAGGGCAGGCCAAGCGCCCCGACATCGGCGTGGCGGGCCGGCACCTGCGCGAGCGCGATCGGCGTACCAAGGCGACGCAAGCCTGCAGCTACGCCGTGCGCCCTGCGGAAACGAGGCGCGGCGCGCCGAGGTCAGTGCTGGTCTGCTCCGAGCGTCGCGGC
Organism: Xanthomonas sp. F10; assembly: GCF_014206815.1. Classification (GTDB taxonomy): domain Bacteria; phylum Pseudomonadota; class Gammaproteobacteria; order Xanthomonadales; family Xanthomonadaceae; genus Xanthomonas_A; species Xanthomonas_A indica. Next base: position 2,367,898 of record NZ_JACHNP010000001.1, on the reverse strand, counting down.
GAGTTTCAGCAGTGTCTGCGCGTCTTCCGCGCTGAGGCGGTCGAGCAGCCGGGCTCTGACCGAGGCGGCGTGGACCGAGCGTGCCGCCGCGATCTTGTCCTGGCCCAGGGCGGTGATGGCGACCGTCACCACGCGCGGCTCGCTGCCGTTGCGGCGGACCAGGCCGCGCGCCTGCATGCGCGTGAGCTGATGCGACAGCCGACTCTTGTGCCATCCCATGGAATCGGCGAGCGCCTGTTGGCGCAGTTCGCCCTTGCCCAGATCCACCAGCCGCGACAGCACGCCGAAGTCGCTGCCGGTCAGGCCGGCCCCGGCGGCCAGGTCCTTTTCGACGGCCGCCATCACCGTCTGGCCCATCTGCTTGAAGGCGTGCCAGATCGCCAGCTCGCGTGTGGAAAGTCGCGCGTGTTTCATGCGGTCACCATAGACGCCGCCGGTTGACATGACAACCCGATGGGCGTATTCCTGGGTTGACATGACAACTTGAGCGCGGCCATGGGCCGGCAGGCGATGCCTGCCGAGCGGCCCGCATTCGATGGAGGCGAGGACGATGTCTGCAACGACCTTTGCAGGTGTGGAAGTGTTGCTGACCGGCGGCAGCGACGGCATCGGGTTCGGCCTTGCGCAGCGCTTCCTGGCCGCAGGCGCAAACGTGCTGGTCACCGGCCGTGATGCCGGCAAGCTCGACCGCGCGGCCAAGGCCGCGCCCGGCCTGCAGACCCTGGTCAACGACATCGGGGTGGCCGAAGAGCGCGAGCGACTCGCGCAGTACCTGCACGCGCGGCATCCCGGGCTGCGCGTGGTCGTCAACAACGCCGGCATCCAGCGACGCGTCGCGCTCGCCGACGACCAGGCGCCCTGGGCCGAGCGCCAGCGCGAGATCGACATCCTGTTCGCTGCCGTCGTGCATCTGAACCATTTGCTGGTCCCGCTGTTGCGGCAGCATGGCGAGCCTGCGCTCGTCGCCAATGTCTCCTCCGGCGGCGCCTTCGTTCCGCAGCCGTTCGCCCCGGTCTACAGCGCCTGCAAGGCCGCGCTCCACAGCTATACGGTCAACCTCCGCTTCGCGCTCTCCGCGACGCCGGTCAGGGTCGTGGAAATCATCCCACCCGCCGTCCGCACCGGCCTGGCAGGCCCTGGCATGGCCCATGGCGCGGACCTGGACGACTTCTGCGACGCCATCTTCGCCGGCCTCGCGGCGGGGCAGGCCGATGAACTCGGCTTCGGAATGACCGATTCGGCGGAGTTTCGGCATCGTCTCGACGTGGAGCGTGCCGTGTTCGATGGGTTCTCCGGGCGCTTTCCCGTGCGCAGGTACTGAAGCGCGATCCGCTGCGTCTGCTGGGTTCGCGTCTAGCCGAGCGCGGCGCCCAGGCGCGGCGATCGCCGCGGGCATGACCTATGGCATGGCACGCGGCGGCGGCGCGGGCATAGCATGGGGGTTTGCTTGTCCGCTGTCGTTCGCCCCCCTGGAGACCCCATGAGAAAGTCCACCGCCTGGATGGCGCCGTTGCTGCTGGCCGCCACTGTCGCGTTCCAGGCCTCGGCGCAGACCGCCCCGCCGCGCGACGTGCCGTTCGTCGGCACGCTGAAGATCGATGTCGACGCCACCGATCTGGCGCACCGCATCTTCCGCGTGCGCACCACCATCCCGGCCGCGCCGGGACCGATGACCCTGCTGTACCCGCAGTGGATCCCCGGCAACCATTCGCCGACCGGCCCGATCGACAAGCTGGCCGGGCTGGTGATCAAGGCCAACGGCAAGGTGCTGCCGTGGACGCGCGATCAGTACGACGTCTATGCGTTCAAGATCGACGTGCCCGCCGGCGTCAGCGAGATCGTCGCCGAGTATCAGTTCCTGTCCTCGCAGGGCGACGGCCAGGGCCGGGTGATGATGACCCCGGAGATGCTCAACCTGCAGTGGAACACCACCGCGCTGTATCCGGCCGGGGTGTACGCGCGCAACATCAAGGCGCAGGCCAGCGTGACCCTGCCGGCCGGCTGGGACTACGCCACGGCGCTGGAGACCGCCTCGCGAACCGGCGACACGGTGACCTTCAAGCCGATCGATTTCGACGACCTGGTCGACTCGCCGATGTTCGCCGGCAAGTACTACAAGCGCATCGTGCTGGACGACAAGGGCAAGGCGCCGGTGGCGCTGAACGTGTTCGCCGACAAGCCCAAGTCGCTGGAGGCCAAGCCCGAGCAGGTCAAGGCGCACGTGGCCCTGGTGCAGCAGATGGACAAGCTGTACGGCGCGCGCCACTTCGACCACTACGAGTTCCTGCTGGCGCTGACCGACAAGCTCGGCGGCATCGGCCTGGAGCACCACCGCTCCAGCGAGAACAGCGGCCCGCTGGACTACTTCACCGAGTGGGACAAGAGCTGGGAGATGCGCGACCTGCTCGCGCACGAGTTCAACCACTCCTGGAACGGCAAGTACCGCCGCGGCGCCGACCTGGCCACGCCCAACTTCAACGTGCCGATGGGCGACAGCCTGCTGTGGCTGTACGAGGGCCAGACCCAGTTCTGGGGCGAGGTGATCGCCGCGCGCGCGGGGCTGTGGACCCAGGACCAGGCACGCGACATGCTGGCCAACGTCGCCGCCACCTACCAGCGCGGGCGGCCCGGCCTGGCCTGGCGCGCGCTGCAGGACACCACCAACGACCCGACCATGTCGATGCGCCGGCCGCGCGCCTACCGCAGCTACCAGCTGAGCGAGGACTACTATTCCGGCGGGCAGATGGTCTGGCTGGAGGTCAACGCCAAGCTGCGCGAGCTCAGCGGCGGCAAGCGCTCGCTGGACGACTTCGCCAAGGCGTTCTTCGGCATGCACGACGGCGCCTGGGACGTGAACCCCTACACCTTCGACGACATCGTCGCCACGCTCGACGGCATCGCCAAGTACGACTGGGCGACCCTGCTGCGCAGCCGTCTCGATGAGCACGGTTCGCTGGTGGGCGGCATCGAGGCCAGCGGCTGGAAGCTGGTCTATACCGATCAGCCGAACGCGGCCAACAAGACCAGCGAGGCGCGCAACAAGAGCCTGGACCTGAGCTATTCGCTGGGCTTGAGCCTGGACCAGCAGGGCCAGGTGCAGGCCGTGCTGTGGGACAGCCCGGCGTTCAACGCCGGCCTCATCGCCGGCAACCGCGTGGTCGCGGTCGGTGGCCAGGAGTACAGCGCCGAGGCGCTCAAGGACGCGATCACCGCGGCCAAGGGCGGCAGCGCCCCGATCGAACTGCTGGTCAAGCGCGGCGACCGCTACGACACCTTGCGCATCGCCTACCACGGCGGCCTGCAGTATCCGCACCTGGAGCGCATCGCCGGCACCCCGGATCGCCTGAGCGAGTTGTACAAGGCGCGTTGAGGTTGGCGGATGTCCCTCGCCCGGCGTGGTCCGCCGGGTGGCGGGGCAGCGCGTTGCGCCGTGCGGTGCGGCGCGTGATCGATCGCCGTCGCTGCGTTGAGGGGGCATACGGTGCGTCTGTCGTAGGAGCGGCTTCAGCCGCGACGGGGCATTACCGTCAAAGCCCGTTCGCGGCTGAAGCCGCTCCTACAAAAATGCGTGGTTTTTCGGTTCGCCGATGCCGTTGGACCAGCGTGGGGCACCTCCGTCGCGGACCTTGAGACCGCCAGCCACTATGCTGATGCATTGTCTGAGCGGACCAGAACCAGATGGCGAAAGCGAAAACGGCCTATGTCTGCGGCGAGTGCGGCGCCGAATACACCAAATGGCAGGGCCAGTGCGTCGAATGCGGCGCCTGGAACACGCTGAGCGAGATCGTGCTGGAGAGCGCGGCCACGGCCAAGGCGCCGGCCGCGGCGCGCCGCAGCGGCTGGGCCGGCAAGGCCGAGACGCCGAAGATCACCGCGCTCAAGGACGTGGAGCATCGCGACCAGGCGCGCGTGTCCACCGGCATCGGCGAGTTCGACCGGGTGCTCGGTGGCGGCCTGGTGGAAGGCGCGGTGGTGCTGATCGGCGGTGATCCCGGCATCGGCAAGTCCACGCTGTTGCTGCAGGCGCTGGCGAAGATGGCCGGCACCCTGCCGGTGCTGTACGTGACCGGCGAGGAATCGCTGGGCCAGGTCGCCGGGCGCGCGGTGCGCCTGGACCTGCCGCTGGATGGGCTCAATGCGCTGGCCGAGACCGGTATCGAGCACATCCTGCAGCACGCCAGCGCCGCGCGGCCCAAGCTGATCGTCGCCGACTCGGTGCAGACACTGTGGACCGAGGCGCTGACCGCCGCGCCCGGTTCGGTCAGCCAGGTGCGCGAGAGCGCGGCGCGGCTGGTGCGCTATGCCAAGGAGACCGGCACCGCGGTGTTCCTGGTCGGCCACGTCACCAAGGAGGGCGGCATCGCTGGCCCGCGCGTGCTCGAGCACATGGTCGATGCGGTGCTGTATTTCGAGGGCGAGAGCGGCAGCCGCTTCCGCCTGCTGCGCGCGTTCAAGAACCGCTTCGGCGCGGTCAACGAACTGGGCGTTTTCGCGATGGGCGAGAAGGGGCTGAAGGAAGTCTCCAATCCGTCGGCGATCTTCCTCTCCGGCGGCAGCGCGCACCAGCCCGGCAGTTGCGTGATGGTCACCCGCGAAGGCACGCGGCCGCTGATGGTGGAAGTGCAGGCGCTGGTCGATGCCTCGCCGCTGTCCAATCCGCGACGCGTGGCGGTGGGGCTGGAGCAGAACCGACTGGCGATGCTGCTGGCGGTGCTGCACCGCCATGGCGGTATCGTGGTCGGCGACCAGGACGTGTTCGTCAACGTGGTCGGCGGCATCCGTGTGCAGGAGACCGCGGCCGATCTGCCGGTGCTGCTGGCGGTGCTGTCGTCGCTGCGCGACCGGCCGCTGGCGGAGAAGACCATCGCCTTCGGCGAGGTCGGCCTGTCCGGCGAGATCCGCCCGGTGCCCAACGGCGAGGACCGGTTGCGCGAGGCCGCCACGCACGGCTTCAAGCGCGCCATCGTGCCCAAGGCCAACGCGCCCAAGACCGGCACGGTCAAGGGCATGGAGGTGATCGCGGTGGAACGCCTGGCGCAGGCGTTGGAAGCGGCAAGCGAATAAGCCCCGCTTCGGCGGTCGCGTCTTCGCCACTCCTGTGGGCGTCATCGCTGCGGATCGCGGCGTGGTGTGTGCGATGGCGCGGCCCGGGTCGTGCCGCCGTCGCATCGCGCGGCTGGCGTGGAGCGCTCCGCTCGCCCCGGCAGCATGCAATGCATCCATTCGCTGCACACGAATGCGTGCGATCGGCCATCGATCGCAGTCAGGCCATGATGTTTTCGCGCAGCGAACGGCGCGCGTCGCCACGCGCGCCGTTGCCGTTGCGATGCCGCAGGCGCGATGGCGCCCGCGGGTCGGTCAATCCTTGCGGTACACCACGCCGAGCTTGTCGATCTCGTCGCCGTCGCGGCCGGTGAAGCCGGCGATGTGCCAGCCGCTGGGCGCGGTGAGCGTGTAGGTCTCGGTGGTCGGCGTGCCGGCGCTGAGGCTGCGGCCCTGGTTGGTGCGCAGGCTCAGCGAGAACAGCCGGGTATGGCCGTTGTACTGGCCCACGCTCAGCGTCGCCGAGGTCAGGCGCTCGTTGCTGCCCAGGCGCAGGGCGACCGGATCGCCGCCGCTGCCGCCATGGGCCAGGGTGCTGCCGTTGTCCAGGCCCAGCGCGATGCCGTCCAGGCGCTCGGCGCCACGCAGGGTCACGCTGGCGATGGTGCGCTGCTCGGCGCCCTTGGCGATGTCGTTGAACGGGGTGCCGTGCGGGCCGCCGAACTGGTCGCTGGTGCGCACGGTGGTGCCGACCGCCCAGCCGAACTGCGCGGCCAGCGGGTAGTGGTCGGACAGCGGCTTGCCGTCGCTGTCGTAGAAGTTGCCGTCGTCGAGCTTGTAGCGGTTGGCGACCAGGGTCAGCTGCGGCGCGTCGCGGTACAGGATCTTGTCCACCACCTCGCAGTCGTTGCTCGGCGGGGTGCCGCACAGCAGCGGTGCGGCGCCGGCGGCCGGTGCGCTGCCCTTGACCAGCTCGACCCAGGTGTCGGTCAGGCCGTTGGCGGCGATCAGTTCGCGGATGTTGTCGTCGGCGCGGGTGTAGCGGGTGTTGGAATCCATCATCACCAGCACCGCGTTGCCGGCCGACCAGGTCTGGATGAACTGCGAGAGCTGGCTGATGTTGGCGCGCCGCGCAGCCAGGTCGCCGCTCTCGGTGCCGGCGTTGGGGTGCGCGTTGTACACATCCAGCAGCACGCCGTCGTCCAGGCGCACGCGCATGTAGCTGAAGCCCTTGGGAGTGAGGCAGTCGGTGCCGTTGCACTTGTCCCACTTGACGCGGGTGAAGTCGTCGAAGCGGTAGTTGCTCAGCGTGTTGAGGCCATCGCCGATCGCCGCGCCGCCGCTGGTGGGCGTGCGGTAGGGGTGCTTGTCGCCTGCGTACAACGTGGCGTGGTAGTTGAAATCTTCCTGCACGTTGATCAGGCCGTAGGGCGCCAGCTTCGGTGCGATCTGCGCCGTGTTGGCGGCCGGGTTGCTGCTGGAAATGCCCTGCGGCAGGCCGGCGACGTTGTAGGTGAGCACGTCGAGGACGCCGACGTCCGATTGCGCGTGGGCCACGCCGGCGCAGGCCAGGCTCAATCCGATACCGTAGCTCACGAGGGTGCGTAGATGCTGGATCATGAATCGCCTCTTGCGGGTTGGGAGGAACAGCGGATGGCGCGAGCGCCAGGGGCGGTGCCGGAAGGCACCGATGCCGCCGCGCGACCGGGCGGGCCGGCGCACGTGGCGTCATGGGGTCAGGAACCGCGGATCGAGCGCGGCCTCGACCGCGGCGGCGAAGGCCGGCAGCGGGCAGTCGTAGGCGGCGTCGGGGCGGCTGCACTGCGGGATGAACACGGGCGAGCTCAGCGGCGGCGCCTGCAGCGTCAACGCGCGGCGTTCGCGCAGCTGCGCCAGGCTCTGCGCGGTGTAGCGCAGGCGGATCACCCGCTCGCCGTCGGCGCGGCGCCAGCGCTCGAACACCAGTGCGCCGCCGGGCACGGTCTGGTCCGGTTGGTAGCCGGGCAGTTGCCAGTGCAGGTCGAGCATGCCGGCCAGCAGGGTCAGGGTGCCGTCGTGGCCGGACAACACCACCAGCCGCGCCGTGCCGCCGATCGGTTCGGCGTGCGTGGCCTGGCCGCTGCCATCCAGCAGCGTCGCCAGCAGTCGCGCCGCCAGCGGCGAGGCGGCCATACGTGCCACTGCCGGCGCGCGCAGGCGCAGCGCGAATTCCGCCTGGTGCGGGGCGAAGGCGCGCAACAGGCTGGCTTCGTCCACGTCGCGCCAGCCGAGCGCGGCGAAATCCTGGCCGTCGGCCCAGCCCATCAGCAGGCTTTCGCTGAGGCCGGAGGCGGCCGCGGCGGGGCCTTCGATGCCGGGGATCGCGTCCTCGGCGTCGCCCAGTCGTGCCGGCACCGCATCCAGGCGCAGCTTGCCGCTGCCGGCGTCGGCCGGGCAGGGCCGTTGCGCGCACTGCAGCAGCAGTTGCTGCAGGCTGTCCACCGCGTCGGCCTGGGCCGCATTCCAGGCCTGCGCATCGCCGCCAATGCGGCCGGCGATGGCCGCGCGCATCTGCGACACCGCGGCGGGAGTGCGCAGGGCGGGCACGCCGTCGAACAGCGGATCGGAGGTGCCGTCGGCGACGCTGTGCACCGGGTTGGCGCAGCCCGGGGTCAGCGTGCTGGCCAGCGCCTGTGCCGAGGCCACGGTGCGCTGGGTGCGGTTGGCCCAGTAGTACGCGGCCGCGCAGCCGTCGCCGGCGAACAGCCCCAGCGGCGCGTAGCGTGCGCGGTAGTAGGCGCCGAACAGCCGTTCCAGTGCCGCGCCGTTCGCGGTGAGATAGCCGGCGGGCACCGCGAAGCGCGGCCAGGGGCGCGCCGAGTAGCGCTCCAGTTGCTCGGTGCTGGACATCGCCGCGCGCACGCCGTGGCGCTTGAGGATGACGACTTTTTCCAGCGTTTCTGTCGCGACCGGTTGCGCGCGTGCCGCGATGCAGGCCAGCGGCGCGAGGGCGATCAGGGCAAGGGCGGCGAGGTGCGACAGCGGTGGCATCGGCAAGCTCCAGGCAGAGGTGGTGCGCCGCGCGCGCGGCGCACGGTGCGATGGCGGGCGCCCGCGGCCGTGCAGGCAACGGGCGCCGGGCGGCTGCCGCGCGCGGCGGCAGCGCGGCGGATCAGAAGCGTGCGCGCACGCCCACCGACCAGGTGCAGCCGTAGTCGGTGTAGCCGCCGAACAGGCGGTCGCCGACGTACTGGCGCTGCACGGCACCGGTGAGATTGATCGCGTTGACGAACACCGACAGGGTGTCGTTGACCTTCCAGGCCACGTTGGCGTCGAGGCTGCCGAACTGGTCGCTGTTGAGCGTGGCGACGTTGGCGGTGCCGACCGCGTTGACGATGTCGTCGCTCCAGCTGTAGCTCACCCGCGCCATCAGCGGTCCCTTCTCGTAGAACAGCACCGCGTTGTAGGTGTTCTTGGCCACGCCTTCGAGGCTGTCGGTGAAGGTGCGGCTGCCGTCGCGGTAGGTGGCTTCGCTGTCGGTCCAGGTGTAGTTGAGCTGCATGCCCAGCCCGTCCAGCGGCGCCGGCAGGCCGGCGAAGACCTGCTGGTAGGCCACTTCCACGCCCTTGACGCTGGCCTGGCTGCCGTTGGTCTTGGACGAGAGCAGGTAGGTCTGGCCCTGGTACTGCAGGTTCGACAGCTGGGTCTGGATGAAGCGCGAGATGTCCTTGTAGAACACGCCGCCGGTCAGCGCCGAGGTGCCGTCGATGTACCACTCGAAGGTCAGGTCGTACTGCCAGGCCTCGAACGGGCGCAGCGACGGATTGCCGCCGCTGGCGGTGAGGATCTCGCCGCTGGAATTGAAGGTGAGCTTGGACGACAGGTCGGTAAGGTCGGGGCGGGTGATGACCTTGGCCGCGGAGCTGCGCAGCACCATGTCCTCGCGCACGTCCCAGGCGGCGTTGAACGAGGGCAGCGCGTTGCTGTAGCTGCGCGCGAAGTGCACCGGTTGCGCGCTGCCGTTGACGTCGGCGTGGCCGTCGGTGGTCTGCTCGGTGCGCACCAGGCGCACGCCGAGGTTGCCGCGCAGTTCGCGGCCGGCCAGTTCGCTGCCGAAGTCGGCCATCGCATAGGCCGAGCCGATTTTCTCCTTCACTTCGTAGGAGTTCTGCAGGTCGGCGCTGTTGGGCGTGTTGGCCAGGTCCGCGGCGGTCGGCCAGCTGCCGAAGAAGGTCGATTCGATCGGCGCCAGCCACTGCCGCGGCAGGCTGCCGTTGGCGTCGGCGAGCATGTCGTCCACCGGCAGCGCGGTGAAGTTGCCGGCCGGGAAGCGCACGCCGGCGATGCTGGTCAGCAGCAGGTCGGCGCGATCGTAGGTGCGCGATCGCTGCCGGTACTTGGCGCCGAACTTGAGGTCGCGGAAGAAACCGTCGCCGAGCGCGCGCTTGGCGTCGAGCTGCAGCGCGTCCTCCTTGTCGCGCGCATCGATCTCGCGCCATTCCAGGCGGCGCCCGGCCACGCTGGCCGGGTTGGTCGGGTCGAAGCCGTTGGTGAAGCGCCAGTCGGGCACGTCGTCGCCATCGGCCTGCGGCATGTCCACGCGCATCGACAGGGTGGTGCCGCTGCGCAGGCGCGTACGCCGGATCGGATCGGAGTCGTAGCTGTGCGCCTGCGAGTGGAACGCCACCGCGCCCAGCGTCCACGCATCGCCGCTCCAGGTGCTGGACAGGCGCGCGCTGCGGTTGTCGTCGGTGATGCCGGAGGTCTCGCGCGAGATCTGCACTTGGCCATTGCGGTAGTCGAAGCCGGCGACGCCGCCGTGCGCCACACGCAGGTTGCTGAGCTTGGCCAGGCTGTCGAAGCCCACGCCCAGGCTGTATTCGTCGTAGTGCACGGTCTGCTTGGCGTACAGCAGGTCCAGGTTGGTTTCCCAGGCCGCGCTCGGCTTCCATTGCAGCGAGGCGGCGATGCCGGTGCGTTCGCGCTGCTCCAGTTCCAGCGTCGGGCGCAGGCCGGTGGCCACGTAGTGGGCGCCGGGCACGCCCGGCACGCCGTCGCGGTAGTAGTCCCAGCTCACTTCGTTGACCCGGTCCTGGCGCAGGCTGCGCTGCGCATAGGCGCCGGAGAGCAGCAGGCCGAAGGTGCCGTCGGCGTTGACCCAGTTGAACAGGCCGGACACGCGCGGATCGTTGGCGTGGGTGCGCTGCGCCTGGCTCGACTCCAGCGAGACGTTGGTCAGGGGTTTGCCCAGTTCCAGCGGGCGAAACGTGCGTACGTTGACGATGCCGCCGATCGCGCCCTCGTCCAGGTCGGCGGTGGGACTCTTGATCACGTCCAGGCCGGCGACCAGTTCCGCCGGCAGCGTGTCGTAGCGGAACTGGCGGCCGGTCTGGCCGGAGGTGCGCACGTTCTCGTTGACCGCCATGGTCTGGCCGTTGAGCGTGGTCACCTGGAAGTTGGGGCCGAGGCCGCGCACGCGCACGTACACGCCTTCGCCGCGGTCGCGCACGATCGACACGCCAGGCACGCGCTGCAGCGCTTCGGCCACGTTCTGCGCCGGCAGCTTGCCGATGTCCTCGGCGGCGATCACGTCGACCACGCTGTCGGCATAGCGCTTCTCGCGCAGCGCGGCGCTGAGGCTGCCGGCGTAGCTGCCGAGCACCTGGATGCCGTCCAGTTGCTTGACCGGCGCGTCCGCCGGCGTTGTCGGTGTCGGTGTCGGTGCGGCGGTCATGGTCGCCGGCACGGTGGCGGCGGCCTCGGCCGGCACGTTCGCCGCCTCGATCGTCACCGTGGTCGGGGTCAGGAAGCGATAGCGCAGGCCGGTGCCGTCGAGCAGTTGCTGCAGCGCCTGTTCCGGCGCCGCGCCGGCGCGGCTGCCATGGGTCTGCGGATTGCCGGTGTTGCCAGCGGCATAGACGAACTGCAGGCCGGTCTGCCGCGACAACGCATTGAGCGCGCGCGCCAGCGGCTGCGCGGGAATCGCACCGACCGCGACGGGCGCGGTCTGCGCGCCGGCGGCGCCGGCATGCAGGGCGAGGGCGATGGAAAGGAACAGGGTGCGGCGCATCGTCGGGTCCTGTGAGAGCGGGGTGGTGGTGCGCGTGGCATCGCCATCGGGCGTTTGCCTGCGCTGTCCCCGGACTACGAGGCGCGACCGCGACGATCGGGCACCGTTTTTCGATGAATTTTCTGTGACACGTGCGGCGGGGGCTGGCGTCGCGCGCGCACGAAGACGCGCGTGCACCACGCGTGTGACGCGCTGATGGCACGCGACGGCGTGCCGATCATTCGGTCTGGACGACGCGTGCGTCGCGCAGCGCGCGACGTCCCTGCACGCTACTGCGGGCGCACTGGTGTCTGCGCGCGGCTGCGCACGTGGATGCCGTCGGCGCTTGCGTGTACCTGCAATGTCGGCTGCGCATCCAGGAAGGCGCGCAACGCGGCGAGATCGTCGCCGCGCAGGTTGCCGGTCAGCCGCATCGCACCCGCGTCGGCGTCGTCGATCAGCAGGCGGGTGCGGTTGAGCCGGTTGAAGTCTTCGGCGACATTGGCCAGCGGTTCGTCGCGGAACACGATGCGGTGCTGCCACCAGGCATGCATGGCCGCGACGTCCTCGTTGCCGAGTTCGACCCGCCCATCGGCGGTATCGATGCGCGCGCTCTGGCCGGCGCCGAGATCGGCCAGCATCGGCTGCTGCGGCTGGTCCTGGCGCCACACGTGCACGCGACCGGACGACACCTCGATGCGGGCCTGATTCCGGTGCAGGGCGATGTCGAAGGTGGTGCCGATGTCCTCCACGCGCAGGCCGCCGGCCTGTACCTGCAGCGGGCGGCGGTCGGCGGCGACCACGAAGCTGGCCTGGCCCTGCAGCAACTGCAGCGTCCGGCTCCACGGCGTCAGCGTGGCGCGCACCCGGGTCTGCGCATTGAGCCGCACCACGCTGCCGTCGGCCAGTTGCACGCGGCGTTGTTCGCCGAGCGCGGTGCGGTAGGTCTGGGGGCGCGGCCAGGCCCAGCCGACCAGCACCGCCACCGCGCAGACCGCGGCGGCCGCGGCCAGGCGCCAGCGTGGCGCGGCATGGCGGCGCGGCGCGCGCGTTTCTGCCGCCGCTGGCGCACGCCGCGGCAACGGCAGGGCGATCACGTTGTTGGCTGCGGCGCCATCGGCGGCGGCGTCGCTGGCCAGCAAGGCATCCACGTCCAGGTCCATGCCGCGCAGCGCCTCGCCGAGGTCGCCGGCCACGCGCTGCATCGCCAGGTACTCGCGCAGGTGCTGCGGCGAGGCGGTCAGCCAGTCCAGCAGCTGCTGTTCCTGTGTTGCGTCCAGCGGCTGCATGCGCTGCAAGGCATGCCAGTGCGCGGCCTCGGCAATGGCGCTGCGCGACGAGAAGGCGCTGTCGTTCACCAGCGCTCTCCGCTGTCGGCCAGTGCGCGGCGGCAGGCGGACAGACCGCGCACCACGTGTTTCTTGACCATGTGCGGCGACACGCCCATGCGTTCGGCGATCTGCTTGTAGCTCAGCCCGTCGCGATACTGCATCACCAGCACCGCGCGGGTGCGCGCGGGCAGGTCGGCGAGCAGGGCCTGCAGGTGCTGCTGGCGCTGCCGCCGGTGTGCGCTGTCTTCCACGTCGTCTCCCGCCGCCAGCAATTGCGAGAACTGCTCCATCTCGTCGATGCGCAGCGGCGCCTGGCGGCGACGCGCGGCCTGTTCGCGCGCCAGGTTCTGCGCGACGGTGTACAGATAGGCTTCGGGATTGGCGATGGCCTCGCCCTGCTGCCGATGCGCGCGCAGCAGCCGCAGATAGGTCTCCTGCACCATGTCCTCGGCGTCTTCGCGCGCGCCGCGGCGCACGAAGAAGCCGCGCAGCACCGGGCCGTGTTCGGCGAACATGCGCGCCCATGCGCGTTTGGGGGGAGCCGCCACCGAGCCTGCCTTGTCCCTGGGGTGCGGGGCAGGCTAGAAGCTGCAGATGACGGTTCGGTGACGTGGGGTGGTGTCGCGCCTGGAAGAAGGCGGCGTTCGCTACTTTCTACCGAAGTCGACTGCCATGCAGCCGCGATGCGCGAAGTGGTGCGCTTTCCGACGGCGCAATGCGTCGGGACTGAAGTCCCTCCCACAGTGCATCTGGTGGGCTCGCCGCGAGCCTCTGTAGGAGCGGCTTTAGCCGCGATGGGCTCTACCGGTAACGCCTGTCGCGGCTGAAGCCGCTCCTACGAAACCAAGGCGGATGCATCTGACCGCGACCGCTAATGCGAATCGCGCGCCACCGCGTCGCCGCTGCCGCCGACCAGGAAGTCCAGGTCCGCGCCCAGGTGCGCCTGCTGCACGTGCTCCACATAGAGCTTGCTCCAGCCGCGCGTCGGGGCCGGTGGCGGCGTCCATTCGCTGCGTCGGCGCAACAGTTCCTCGTCGCTGACCTCCAGGTGCAGGGCGCGGCCGGGCACGTCGAGTTCGATGATGTCGCCGTCGCGCACCAGCGCCAGCGGGCCGCCGGCCGCGGCCTCGGGCGAGGCGTGCAGCACCACGGTGCCGTAGGCGGTGCCGCTCATGCGCGCGTCGGAGATGCGCACCATGTCGGTGATGCCGGCGCGCAGCAGCTTCGGCGGTAGCGGCATGTTGCCGACCTCCGCCATGCCCGGGTAGCCGCGCGGGCCGCAGTGCTTGAGCACCATGATGCAGTCGGCGTCGATGTCCAGCGCCTCGTCGTCGATGCGTGCCTTGAAGTCCTCGATGCTTTCGAACACCACCGCACGCCCGCGGTGCCGCAACAGGTGCGGCGAGGCGGCCGAGGGCTTGATCACCGCGCCGTCCGGCGCCAGGTTGCCGCGCAGCACGGCGATGCCGGCCTCCGCGCGCACCGGCGCCTCCAGCGGGTGGATCACCTCGCGGTTCCAGCACGGCGCCTGCGCCACGTTCTCGCCCAGGGTTTGGCCATTGACGGTGCGCGCGTCCAACGCCAGTTCGGCACCGAGTTCGCGCATCACCGCCGGCAGCCCGCCGGCGTAGTAGAAGTCTTCCATCAGATACTGGCCGGACGGCTTGAGGTTCACCAGGCACGGCAGGTGCGAGCCGAGCCGGTCCCAGTCGTCCAACTGCAGCGGCACGCCCACCCGGCCGGCCAGGGCGAGCAGGTGCAGCACCGCATTGGTGGAGCCGCCGATCGCCGCGTTGACCTTGATCGCGTTGGCGAAGGCATCGGCGGTCAGCACCTGCGACATGCGCAGGTCCTCTTCCACCATCTGCACGATGCGCCGCCCGCTGAGCCGCGCCAGCCGCGCGCGGCGCGCGTCCACCGCCGGGATCGCCGCGTTCTCCGGCAGCGACATGCCCAGTGCTTCGACCATGCTGGCCATGGTCGAGGCGGTGCCCATGGTCATGCAGCTGCCCTTGGAGCGTTGCATGCAGGCTTCGGCCTCGACGAAATCGTCCTGGCTCAGGGTGCCGGCGCGGACCATCTCCGACATCTCGATCACGCCGGTGCCCGAGCCCAGCGGCTGCCCGCGCCAGTTGCCCGACAGCGACGGCCCGCCGGACACGCCGATGGTCGGCAGGTCCACGCTGGCCGCGCCCATCAGCAGCGCCGGGGTGGTCTTGTCGCAGCCCATCAGCAGCACCACCCCGTCCAGCGGATTGGCGCGGATCGATTCCTCCACGTCCATGCTGGCGAGGTTGCGGAACAGCATCGCGGTGGGGCGCATCTGCGTCTCGCCCAGCGACATCACCGGGAACTCCAGCGGGAACCCGCCGGCCTCGTACACGCCGCGTTTGACGTGTTCGGCCAGTTCGCGCAGGTGGCCGTTGCACGGGGTCAGTTCCGACCAGGTGTTGCAGATGCCGATCACCGGGCGGCCGTCGAACATGTCGTGCGGATGGCCGGCGCTCTTGAGCCAGCTGCGGTAGTAGAAGCCCTGCTTGCCTTCGCGCCCGAACCAGGCCTGGCTGCGGCGCGGCGGTTTGCTGGGTGAGCCCATGTCGGCGGATTCCTCGAGTCCAGGACGCCGGGATCCGCCTTGTGCGCAAGCCGCCCCCGGATGCTTTACGCGGGGGATGCTAGCGGGCATATTGATACGTGAAAAATAGCAAATATCTTCGAATGGATATTTGTTTTCATATATCGAAATCCTATCCACCTAGAGCGAAACGGCATGGACAACTCGGCAAGCGCGGCGCCTTCCTCCCTCGGCAACGCAACCTACGGCAGCCTGCACGGGCGCCGCGTCTTCATCACCGGCGGTGGTTCCGGCATCGGCGCCGCACTGGTAGAGGCCTTCGCCGCGCAGGGCGCGCAGGTGGCCTTCGTCGATGTCGCGGCCGAGGCCAGCGCCGCGCTGGCTGAGCGCCTGGCCGCGGCCGGCCTGACCGCGCCGTGGTGGCGCCGCTGCGACGTCACCGACGTGGCCGCGCTGCAGGCGGCGATCGGCGACGCGGCGGCCGCGCTGGGCGATTTCCATGTGCTGCTCAACAACGTCGGCAGCGACGACCGCCATGCGCTGGAGGCGGTGACCCCGGAGTACTGGGAGCGCTGCGTGTCGATCAACCAGCGTGCGGCGTTCTTCGCCATCCAGGCGGTGGTGCCGGGCATGCAGCGGCTGGGCGGCGGTTCCATCGTCAACCTCGGCTCCACCGGCTGGCAGAGCAAGACCGGCGGCTACCCGGTGTACGCCACCGCCAAGTCCTCGGTGAACGGCCTGACCCGCGGCCTGGCCCGTGACCTGGGCGCGGCGCGGATCCGCATCAACGTGCTGACCCCGGGCTGGGTGATGACCGAGCGCCAGGTGACCCTGTGGCTGGACGAGGCCGGCGAGCGCGAACTGGCGCGCAACCAGTGCCTGCCGGACAAGGTGATGCCGGAGGACATCGCGCGCATGGCGCTGTTCCTGGCGTCGGACGAGGCGCGCGCGATCACCGCGCAGGAGTTCGTGGTGGACGGCGGCTGGACCTGAGCGGCGCAGCATTCCCACTTCGCGCGCGTCGCGGCTGAAGCCGCTCCTACAAGAACCGCGCCGGTACGGGCAAGAAGCATTGTGGGAGGGACTTCAGTCCCGACGCGATCGGCTGTCCTTGGGTGGTGGCAGGTGAGTCCCACACTGCGCGTCGCGGCTGAAGCCGCTCCTACAAAAGCCGTGCGCCGGTATGGCGGAAATGTTGTGGGAGGGACTTCAGTCCCGACGCGATTCACTGTCCGTCGGTGGCGACTGCGCGTCCACTGCCGCGGCGACGCCGTAGACCGCTGCGGCCGCCTCCTGCAGCGCCCGCAGCACGATCCGCGCGCCCGGCGACAGCAGCCAGTCGCGGCGGGTGATCAGGCCGAAGGCGTCCATGCGGCAGGACAGCGCCACCGGCACGATCGCCACGCTGCCGTGGTCGGCGAAATGCCGGGCCACGTCCTCCGGCACCACCGCCAGCGCGTCGCCGTGGCGCAGCAACTGCGGCAGCACCACCAGCGCCGAGGTCTCGATCACCCGCTTGGGCGCCTCCAGCCCGGCGTTCTGGAACATCAGTTCGAAGCGATGGCGCAGCACGCTGCCGTCCGGCGGCACGATCCACGGTGCCTCGGCCAGCACGGCCAGCGTCGGCGCCGGCGCCGTCAGCAGCGGATGGCCGGGGCGGGCGATGGCGCAGACCTTTTCCTCGGCCAGCGCCTGGTAGTGCAGATGGCGCTTGTCGTGCCGCGCGAACAGCCGCGCCACCACGATGTCGAGCTTGTTCTGCGCCAGGTGCTCCAGCAGCACGTCGCTGCCGTCCACGCGCAGGCTCACCCGCAGCAGCGGATGCTGCGCACCGACCTGGGCCAGCGCCGACGGCAGCAGGCTCATCGCCGGGCCGGCGATCGCGCCGACGCCGACGCTGCCGGCATAGCCGGCCTTCAGCGCCTCGATCTCGGCGCCGGCCTCGCCGAGGCTGGCCAGGGCGATGCGCGCGTGGCGGATCATCGCCTCGCCGTACCAGGTCGCGCGCATGCCGCGCGGCAGGCGCTCGAATAGCGGCACCGCCAGCATGTCCTCCAGGTCCTTGAGCAGCTTGGACGCGGCCGGCTGCGACATGTTCAAGGTCTCGGCGGCGCGGTGGATGTTGCCTTCCTCCTCGATCGCCAGCAGCAGCATCAATTGCCGGGTCTTCAGGCGGGCGCGGACGAACCAGGGCGGGGCAGCGGGCATGGCGCTTAGAAAGATACGAATGTTCGTATACCTTAAGCCAAAACCGATATTTGTTGCATATAGGTCGTCCGGCCAGAATAGGACCGGCGTATCGCGTCGCGCGGGTTCCGCGTCGCGCGCTGCGCGCCCGCATTCCGACAGGCGACCGATTCATGCGATTGATCCAGTTGCTCGATGACGCCGGCACGCCCGGCGTCGGCGTGGTGGAAGACGACGGTCGCCAGGTGCGGCTGTTGCGCGAGGTGGACTCCACCTACGCGCTGGCCAACGCGGCGCTGGCCGCCGGCAACAGCCTGGAGGCGCAGGCGCAGGCGCAGGCGCAGCAACTGCGCGGCGAGCGCGTGCTCGACTACGCCGCACTGCTGGCCGCCGGCCGTGTCCTGCCGCCGCTGACCCATCCGGACCCGGCGCATTGCCGGGTCACCGGCACCGGCCTGACCCACCTGGGCAGTGCCGCCACCCGCGACGCCATGCACCAGAACCTGCAGCAGCAGGCGGCGCAGGGCACGCTCACCGATTCGATGAAGATCTTCCAGCTCGGCGTGGACGGCGGCATCCCGCGCGACGGCCAGCCCGGCGCGCAGCCGGAATGGTTCTACAAGGGCGACGGCAGCAGCCTGGTCGCGCCGGGCGCGCCGCTGCCCTCGCCGGACTTCGCCCTGGACGGCGGCGAGGAGCCGGAACTGGTCGGGCTGTACGTGATCGGCGGCGACGGCGTGCCGTACCGGCTCGGCTTCGCGCTGGGCAACGAGTTCTCCGATCACGTCACCGAGCGCCAGAACTATCTGTACCTGGCCCATTCCAAGCTGCGCGCCTGCGCGGTCGGCCCGGAACTGCGCTGCGGCGCATTGCCGCGCGACCTGCGCGGACACAGCCGCATCCGCCGCGGCGATACGGTGATCTGGGAGAAGCCCTTCGTCACCGGCGAGGCCAATATGTGCCATTCGCTGGCCAATCTCGAGTACCACCATTTCAAGTACGCCGCGCACCGCGTGCCCGGCGACGTGCACCTGCATTTCTTCGGCACCGCCACGCTGAGCTTTGCCGACGGCGTGCAGGCGCAGCCCGGCGACCGCTTCGAGATCGAACTGGCCGAGTTCGGCGCGGCGCTGGTCAATCCCTTGCAGCGCGTCGACAGCGGATTCGCCTTGGGCGGCGTGCGCGCGCTGTAGAACCGCACGGAGGTAGGCATGACCCGACAGTTCCAGAGCTACCTCGACGGCCGCTGGGTGGCCGGCGACGACCTCGCCCCCGACGAGAATCCCTCCGACCTGTCGTCCCCGGTCGGCGAAGCCGGCCGTGTCGACGCGGCCACGGTGCGCGAGGCGATCGCCGCGGCCAATGCGGCGCAGTCGGCGTGGGCCGCGAGCACCCCGCAACAGCGCGCCGATGCGCTGGACGCGGTCGGCAGCGAGATCCTGGCGCGCAAGCAGGAGCTGGGCGCGCTGCTGGCCTCGGAAGAGGGCAAGACCTTGCCGGAGAGCATCGGCGAGGCGGCGCGTGCCGGGCAGATCTTCAAGTTCTTCGCCGGCGAGGCCCTGCGTATTCCCGGCGAGACGCTGGCCTCCACCCGGCCCGGGGTCAACGTCGAGATCACCCGCGAGCCGGTCGGCACGGTCGGCATCATCGCGCCGTGGAATTTCCCGCTGGCGATCCCGGCGTGGAAGATCGCGCCGGCGCTGGCCTACGGCAACACGGTGGTGTTCAAGCCCGCGGAGATCGTGCCCGGCTGCGCCTGGGCGCTGGCCGAGATACTCAGCCGCGCCGGCCTGCCCAATGGCGCGTTCAACCTGGTGCTCGGCAGCGGCAGCACGGTCGGCCAGGCGCTGGTCGGCGAGCGCGGCATCGATGCGCTGAGCTTCACCGGCTCGGTGCCGACCGGCAACCGGCTGCTCAAGCAGGCCGCCGAGC
This sequence comes from Xanthomonas sp. F10, assembly GCF_014206815.1. Taxonomy (GTDB): domain Bacteria; phylum Pseudomonadota; class Gammaproteobacteria; order Xanthomonadales; family Xanthomonadaceae; genus Xanthomonas_A; species Xanthomonas_A indica. The sequence continues at coordinate 2,348,802 of NZ_JACHNP010000001.1, read as the reverse complement.
GCGGGCTGAAGATCCAGTTGGAGATGGGCGGCAAGAATCCGCTGGTGGTGCTGGCCGATGCCGACCTGGACCTGGCGGTGGAGATCGCGGTCAACGGTTCCTATTTCTCCACCGGCCAGCGCTGTACCGCATCGAGCCGGCTGATCGTCGAACGCGCGGTGCACGACGACTTCGTCGCGCGCCTGCGCACGCGGCTGGCCGCGCTGAAGATCGGCCATGCGCTGGAGCCGGGCGTGGACATCGGCCCGGTCGCCAGCGCCAGCCAGTTCGAACAGGACCGCGACTACCTGCGCATCGCCCGCGAGGAAGGCGCCGAACTGCTCTACGGCGGCGAGGCGCTGGAGTGTGCGCACCGTGGTTACTACCTGCGCCCGGCGCTGGTCGCCGCGCAGCCGCAGCACCGCATCGCCCGCGAGGAAGTGTTCGGCCCGGTCGCCGCGGTGCTGGTGGCCGACGACTACGAACACGCGTTGGCCCTGGCCAACGACACCGAATTCGGCCTGTGCGCCGGCATCGCCACGCGCTCGCTGAAGTACGCCACGCATTTCAAGCGGCACGCGCAGGCGGGCATGGTGATGGTCAACCTGCCCACCGCCGGCGTCGACCCGCACGTGCCGTTCGGCGGACGCAAGGCGTCCAGCTACGGCCCGCGCGAGCAGGGCCGCTATGCGGTGGAGTTCTACACCACGGTCAAGACTGCCTATACGTCCGCACCATGAACTGATCGAACCAACGCACGCCGGCCTGGGAGGGTGGGCGGCGCGTCGCGGCCTCCGAGCCCGTCCGCCGCCAGCGTGCCATCAATGAGGAGGGGCTATGCAGAAGCACACGTCGGGAATGCGGGCGCTGGGAATCGCGGCACTGCTGGGCATGGCGCTGGCCGCCTGTTCCGGCGGCGGCAAGGACGCGGGCGAGGCGTCGGGATATCTCACGGTCGGCTTCAGCCAGGTCGGCGCCGAGAGCGAATGGCGCACCGCCAACACCGCCTCGATCAAGCAGGCCGTCGCCGATGCCGGCATGAAACTGAAGTTCTCCGACGCGCAGCAGAAGCAGGAGAACCAGATCAAGGCGCTGCGCTCTTTCATCGCCCAGCGCGTGGACGTGATCGCGTTTTCGCCGGTGGTGGAGTCGGGCTGGGAGACGGTGCTGCGCGAGGCCAAGGCCGCCAATATCCCGGTGGTGCTCACCGACCGCGCGGTGAAGGTGTCCGACGACAGCCTCTACGTCACCCTGATCGGCTCGGACTTCGTCGAGGAAGGGCGCAAGGCGGCGCGCTGGCTGGTCGAGCGTTCGCCGCTGAAGGACGGCGACAAGCCGGTGCGCATCGTCGAACTGCAGGGCACGGTGGGCTCGGCGCCGGCGATCGATCGCATGAAGGGCTTCAAGGAGATCATCGCGGCGCATCCGCGCTTCCAGATCGTGCGCTCGCAGAGCGGCGACTTCACCCGCGCCAAGGGCAAGGAAGTGATGGAGGCGTTCCTGAAGGCGGAAGGGCGCAACATCGACGTGCTCTACGCGCACAACGACGACATGGCGATCGGCGCGATCCAGGCGATCGAGGAAGCCGGGCTGAAGCCGGGCAAGGACATCCTGGTGATCTCGGTGGATGGAGTGAAGGGCGCGTTCGAGGCGATGCAGGCGGGCAAGCTCAACGTCACCGTCGAATGCAATCCGCTGCTCGGCCCGCAACTGGTGCAGGCCATCCGCGACCTCAGGGCCGGCAAGCCGCTGCCCAAGCGCATCGTGGTCGAGGAGTCGGTGTACACCCAGGACCAGGCCGCGGCCGAACTGCCCAAGCGCAAGTACTGAGGGCGCGCGCATGCATCCGCTGGTGCTGGAGGCGCAGGGACTGAGCAAGGCCTACGCTGGCGTGGCCGCGCTGGAGGACGTGGCGCTGCGCCTGCGCGGCGGCGAGATCCACGCGCTGATGGGCCAGAACGGCGCCGGCAAGTCGACGCTGATCAAGCTGCTCACCGGGGTGACGGCGGCCGATGCCGGGCGCATCGCGCTGGACGGCGCGCTCGTCGCGCCGGCCTCGCCGCAGCAGGCGCAACGCCTCGGCATCAGCACCGTGTACCAGGAAGTGAACCTGTGCCCGAACCTGTCGGTAGCCGAGAACCTGTTCGCCGGCCGCTATCCGCTGCGCGGCTGGCCGCGGCGCATCGACTGGCGCCGGGTCGAGCGCGAAGCCGAGGCTAGCCTGCAGCGCCTCGGCATCGTCGTCGACGTGCGCCGCGCGCTGGGCAGCTATCCGGTGGCGGTGCAGCAGATGGTGGCGATCGCGCGCGCGGTCGGCGTGTCGGCGCGGGTGCTGATCCTCGACGAACCCACCTCCAGCCTCGACGAAGGCGAGGTGGCCGAGCTGTTCCGGGTGATGCGTGCGCTGCGCGAGGCCGGCATGGCGATCCTGTTCGTCACCCACTTCCTGGACCAGGTGTACGCGGTGGCCGACCGCATCAGCGTGCTGCGCAACGGTCGCCTGGTCGGCGAATACACGCCGGCGGAATTGCCGGCGCCACAACTGGTCGCGGCGATGGTCGGCCGCGCGCTCGATCCCGCCACTGCGGCCGCCGCCGCGGTACGCGCAGCGGCGCCCGAGGACGCGGCGCCGCTGCTGCAGGCGCAGGGCCTGGGCCGGCGCGGCCAGCTGCAGCCGGTCGATCTGCACGTGTGCCGCGGCCAGGTGCTGGGCCTGGCCGGCCTGCTCGGCGCCGGCCGCACCGAACTGGCGCGGCTGCTGTTCGGGCTGGACCGTGCCGATCGTGGTCGCGTGGCGATCGACGGCCGCGCCGTGGCGCTGCGCGGCCCGCCCGACGCGATCGCCCACGGCCTGGCGCTGTGCCCGGAAGAGCGCAAGACCGAGGGCATCGTCGCCGAGCTGTCGGTGCGCGAGAACATCGTGCTGGCGCTGCAGGCGCGCATGGGTCTGCGCCGGTTCCTGGCGCCGGCCGAGCAGGTGCGCATCGCGCAGGGCTACGTGGACGTGCTGGGCATCAAGACCGCCAGCCTGGAGACGCCGGTGGGGCTGCTGTCCGGCGGCAACCAGCAGAAGGTGGTGCTGGCGCGCTGGCTGGCGACGCGGCCGCGGCTGCTGATCCTCGACGAACCCACCCGCGGCATCGACATCGCCGCCAAGCAGGAGATCATGACCCGGATCCTGGCCTTGGCCCGCGAGGGCATGGCGGTACTGTTCATCTCCGCCGAGGTCGCCGAGATCGCGCGCATCGCCGACCGCATCGCGGTGCTGCGCGAACGCCGCCTGGTCGGCGAGCTGCCCGGCGGCTGCGGCGAGCGTGCGATCTTCGACCTGATCGCCGGGAGTGCGGCATGAGCGCCGCCGCCACGCCCGACACCACCGTGCCGCGCTGGCCGGCGCGGCTGCGTGCGCACCCGTTGTTCTGGCCGCTGGCGACGCTGGCGGTGCTGCTGCTCGGCAACGGCCTGTTCGACCCGGGTTTCCTGAGCCTGCAATGGCGCGACGGCCACCTGTACGGCAGCCTGGTCGACATCGGCAACCGTGCCGCGCCGCTGGCGCTGGTGGCGATGGGCATGACCCTGGTGATCGCGGTGCGCGGGCTGGACATCTCCGTCGGCGCGGTGGTGGCGATCGCCGCGACGGTGGCGGCCTGGATGATCGGTGGCGGCGAACACAGCCGCTTCCCGCTGTGGGCGGTGCTGCTGGCGCCGCTGCTGGTGGCGGCGCTGTGCGGGCTGTGGAACGGGCTGCTGGTGGTCAAGGTCGGCATGCAGCCGATCATCGCCACGCTGATCCTGATGGTGGCCGGGCGCGGCATCGCGCAACTGATCGGCGACGGGCAGATCCTGACCATCTACTACCCGCCGTACTTCTACCTCGGCAATGGCTTCCTGCTCGGCCTGCCGTTCGCCTTGTTCGTGGTCGCCGCGGTGTTCGTGGCGTTGCAACTGCTGCTGGGGCGCACCGCGCTGGGGCTGTTCGTGCGTGCGATCGGGCACAACCCGCGGGCGGCGCGAGTGGCGGGCGTGCGGGCGCGGCTGATCGCCGTGCTGTTGTACGTGTTCTGCGCGTTCAGCGCCGGCCTGGCCGGGTTGCTGATCAGCTCCAACGTCAAGAGCGCCGACGCCAACAACGCCGGGCAGCTGATGGAGTTGGATGCGATCCTCGCGGTCACCCTCGGCGGCACGCTGCTCGATGGCGGCCGCTTCAGCCTGGCCGGCAGCGTGATCGGCGCGCTGATCATCCAGACCCTGACCGCGACCATCTACGCGTTCGGCGTGCCGGCGCAGGTCACCATGCTGATCAAGGCGCTGCTGGTGTTCGCGGTGATGCTGCTGCAGTCGCCGGCCTTCCGCGCCAACCTGCGCGGCTGGATCAAGCGGCCGCCGCCGCAGGTGCGGCCATGAGTGCGGCGGCACCGCGCCTGGCCGGCTCCGGCCTGCGCAAGGTGGGCATGCTGCAGGGCGCGCGTTTGCCGCTGGCGATCACCGTGGCGCTGTTCGTGGCCATGCTCGCGGCCGGCGGCGTGCTCTACGACGGCTTCCTGGCGCCGCAGGTGCTGGCCAATCTACTGATCGACAACGCCTTCCTGTGCATCGCCGCGGTCGGCATGAGCCTGGTGATCCTCAGCGGCGGCATCGACCTGTCGGTGGGTGCGGTGCTGGCCTTCGCCACGGTGCTGTCGGCGTCCCTGGTCGAGCGCCATGGCTGGTCGCCGCTGGCGGCGATCCCGCTGGTGCTGCTGCTCGGCAGCGCGTTCGGCGCCGGCATGGGCCTGCTGATCCAGCGCTACCGTCTGCAGCCGTTCGTGGTGACCCTGGCCGGCATGTTCCTGGCGCGCGGCGCCAGCACGCTGATCAGCGTCGATTCGATTCCGATCACCGACCCGCTGTACACCGCGATCGCGCAGGTGCGGCTGCCGCTGGGCGGTGGCGCCTCGCTGTCGGTCGGTGCGCTGATCGCACTGGCGATGGTGGCGCTGGGCATGTGGCTGACCCAGTGCACCCGCTTCGGCCGCTGCGTGTACGCCCTCGGCGGCAGCGAGGCCTCGGCGCGGCTGATGGGCCTGCCGGTGGAGGCGACGCAGGTGCGCGTCTACGCCTTCAGTGGCTTCTGCTCGGCGCTGGCCGGGGTGGTATGCACGTTCTACATGCTGTCCGGCTACAGCCTGCACGCGCAAGGCCTGGAGCTGGACGCCATCGCCGCGGTGGTGATCGGCGGCACCCTGCTGGCCGGCGGCAGCGGCTACGTGATCGGCACCTTGTTCGGCGTGCTGATCCTGGGCGCGATCCAGACCCTGATCGTGTTCGACGGCACGCTCAGCTCGTGGTGGACGCGCATCGTGATCGGCGGCCTGCTGCTGCTGTTCTGCCTGCTGCAGCGGCTGCTGACCCGGCGCCTGCCGGACGCCGCGATGGGCGATTGAGCGGCGCGGCGGCGTAGAATTGCCCGACCCAACGGGAGCGTCGACATGCTGAAGATCTGGGGCCGGCACAATTCGAGCAACGTGCGCAAGGTGCTGTGGTGCGCCGAGGAGATCGGCCTGGCCTACACCTCCATCGAGGTTGGCGGCGCGTTCGGCGGCAACGATGCACCGGCCTATCGCGCGCTCAATCCCAACGGCCTGGTGCCGGCGATCGAGGACGATGGCCTGGCATTGTGGGAATCCAACGCCATCGTGCGTTACCTGGCCGCGCGCTACGCCCCGGGCACGCTGTATCCGCAGGATCCGGCGTTGCGCGCGCAGGGCGACAAGTGGATGGACTGGACCACCTCGCGCTTCGCCGGTGTCTTCCGCGATCTGTTCTGGGGCGTGCTGCGCACCGCGCCCGAGCAGCGCTACGCCGCCCGGATCGCCGCCGCGCTGGACCAATCGGCCGCGCTGTTGCACACCGCCGACGCTGCGCTGGCGCAGCAACCGTGGCTGTCGGGCGAGCACTTCGCGATGGGCGACATCCCGCTCGGCAGCTTCGCCTACGCCTGGTTCGAGATGCCGATCGAGCGCCCGGCGCTGCCGCACCTGCAGGCCTGGTACCAGCGCCTGCAGCAGCGCCCGGCCTACCGCAAGGGCGTGATGACAGCGCTGACCTGAATCGCGGCGGTCATGGCCGACGCGTCGTCGCGGCGGCGGCCATGCCGGTGAACTGCTCGCGCATGTGATTCCATCTGACGGCAAGGAGCCGCCTCCCTTGATCGAGCCTCCCAAGATCGTGCTCTGCATTCCCGGGCCATGGCCGGATCGCACCGACCTGCTGGCGCGCATCGTCCAGGACAGCGGCGGCTACCTGTTCGCCGGGCAGGTGCTGATGCACATGGACAGCGGCCAGGCATGCGAACTGCAGCACGAGCCGTACGATGCACGCATGGCCGACGCGTTCGCCGCCGCCGGACCGCACTGGCGCGGTTCCGCGGACATGGCGCGCATCGGCACGCATGCGTCCGTCGTCTACCTCATCGGTGCCGGCGGTTCGCGGGTGCGTGCCGAGACGATGATGCGCGCGGCTGCGGCGTTGCTGGACGCCGGCGGCCTGGGGGTCAAGGTGGAAAGCAGCGGCGTTGCCCACAGCCCGGCCGACTGGCGCCAGTTGTGCGTGGACCTGTCGCTGGGCAGTGCCCATCGCGCCTATGTGCTCAACATCACCGGCGAGCAGGTGCATTCCTGCGGCATGCACCAGTTCGGCATGAAGGACGCGATCGTCGCGGCGCAGGCGGCATCCGATCCGGTCGGCCTGCTGCACACCTTCACCTGCTACCTGTTCAACGAAGCGCCCGACGTGCGCGAGGGCCACACCTTTGCCGTCGCGCACGGCGCGCCGCGCTATCGGCTCCAGGCCGAGGCCAGCAGCCAGTTCCAACCCGGCGATCTGTTCGCCAATCCCTATGGGCTGTGGCGGCTGACGCCGTTGTAAGCGGGCGCGTCGCTTCCCTGTGGAGCGGCTTCAGGCCGTGGCTAACGAGGATGGGAAGCGTGCTGCAGGAGCGACTTTCGCCGCGATGGGCTCGAGCGGACACGCCCCGCCGCGGCCCAAGCCGCTCCCGCACCCTGCATCCGCTCGGTTGCGGCGCAGCGGAGATCGGATGTGGCACTTCAGTCGCTGTCGCGCTGCAACGACGCCAGCCACCACCGCTCAGCGCGGCGAATGCACGGTCGCCGCCACCAGCCGCATCACCAATGGCCGTACCACCAGGATGCAGCAGAACGCGGTCGGCATCGCCAGCCGGTACGCGTCGAGCACGCGCTGTACATAGTCCTCGCCGAGTCCGGCATTGGCCGCGGTGATCACCAGACACATCAGCATGGCCATGATCGCGGCCATGTAGAAGGCGAAGACGAAGGGCGTGGTGCGGACGTCCAGCTTCGGGCGGCTGGGCGTTGCGCTGTCGAAATCCTGCATGAGCGATGCCTCGGTGGTCGTTGCGGCCTGGCGGCGCGGGAGGCGGCACGTTAGCAAGGCGCCTGCAGGGTCGGTAGGCGCGGGCGGCTTGCGACTTTGTAAACTGCAACTTACGAATGCATCGCGTATAGCTGCTCGTACAGTGAACCTTCTCCAGTCCATCCGCAGCTTCATCCACACCGCCGAGGCCGGCAGCGTCGCCGGCGGCGCCAAGGCCCTGGGCGTGAGTGCGGCGGCGGTGAGCCAGAACATCGCGCGCCTGGAAGCGCACCTGGGCGTGCGCCTGCTCAACCGCACCACGCGCAGCCTGGCGCTGACAGAGCGCGGCGCGCTGTACCTGGCGCAAGTACGGCAGGTGGAGCAGGATCTGGAGCGTGCGCGGCGATCGGTCGCCGACCCGCAGGCGGCACCGGAAGGACGGCTGCGCGTGGCCAGCACCGCTGCGTTCGGGCGGCACGTGCTGGCGCCGCTGCTGCCATCGCTGGCGGCGCGATACCCACGCCTGTCGATCGAACTGCTGAGCGCCGATCATCGCGTCGACCATGCGCAGGAGGGGGTGGACGTGAGCATTCGCATCGAACCGCAACTGCAGGATGGTCTGGTCGCGCGCTGCATCGCTGCGGTGCCGTTCGTGTTCTGTGCGGCCCCGCAGTACCTGGCGCGCGCCGGCACGCCGACGGCGCCGGAGCAACTAAAGCACCACGCCTGCCTGCTGCTGCGTTGGCCGGTGGATGGTCGCTATCTGCGCTGGGGCTTTGTCCGCGACGGGCTGCGCTTCGATGCGGAGGTGACAGCGGCGCTCGTCGGTGACGACATCGATGCGCTCGCTAGCATGGCGGCCGCCGGCGGCGGCATCACCCGGCTTGCGACGTTCGTGGCGCAGCCCTACCTGCAGCGGGGCGCCTTGCGCGCCTTGTTCGAAGACACCGCCGCCGGCGCGGCCAGCCCCATTCCCGAACCGATGCGGCTGTACCTGTGTGTGGCCGACCGCCACGACTTCACCCCGAAAGTGCGCGCCCTGCAGGAGCACCTGATCGCCGGGCTACCGCCCGCGTGGCGCGTGCCTGCTGCGTAGGCGCAGGCCGCAGGCATCGCGCTACGACCGGCCGCCGGCCACCGCCGGCGCCGCCTCGCCCGCATCGACACGGCGCATCACCCAGTTGAACAGCGGCGTCGCCATCAGCGTGGAGGTGATGGCCATCAGCACCAGGATCGAGAACAGGCCCTGTTCGATCACCCCGGCCTGCAGGCCGATGTTGATGATGATTAGCTCCATCAGGCCGCGCGCGTTCATCAACGCGCCGATCGCCATCGCATTGCGGTTGTTCTCGCCGCTGAGCCGTGCCGCGCCCCAGCAGGCGATGCCCTTGCCCAGGAACGAGGCCAGCAGCACCACGCCGGCGGCCAGCAGGATCTGCGGATCCAGCAGCACGCTCAGTTCGGTCTTGAGGCCGGAGAAGGTGAAGAACATCGGCAGCAGGAACACCACCACGAACGGCTGCAACTGCTCGCGCAGCTTCTCGGTCAGCGCGCCCTTGGGCAGGCAGGCGCCGAGCAGGAAGCCGCCGAACACCGCGTGGATGCCGATCGCATCCATCGCCCAGGCGCTGGTGCAGAACAGCATCAGCACCACCGCCAGCACGCCGGCGCTCAGCGGCTGGTCGGGGCGCACGTGGTCCGCCAGGCGGCGCAGCCAGTGGCGGCCGACCAGCAGCATGAACAGCGCATAGCCCACGCCGCCGCCGATCGCCAGATAGGCGCTGCCCCAACTGCCGCCGAAGCTGGCCAGCACCACCGCCAGGATGCACCAGGCCGCGGCGTCGTCGACCGCGCCGGCGGTCAGCGCCAGGGTGCCCAGCGGGCTGCCGGTGAGGCCGCGCTCGTGGATGATCCGCGCCAGCATCGGGAACGCGGTGATGGCGATGGCCGCGCCCAGGAACAGCGAGGCCTCCAGCAGCTTGGTCTTGGTCGAGAACAGCCCCGGCACGTGCAGCAGCCACGGCGCCAGCACGAACGCCAGCACGAACGGCACGGCGATGCCGGCCAGCGACACGCCCATCGCGCTGCGGTAGCGCGTGCGGAAGTGGTCGCCGCGGAAATCGGTGCCGACCAGGAACATGTACAGGCCCACGCCGAACTGCGCGGCCACGTACAGCATGTCCATCGTCGGCTTGGGAAACAGCGCCTGCTGCAGGTCCGGCAGCAGCGCGCCGAACAGCGATGGCCCCAACGCGACGCCGGCGATCATCTCGCCGACCACCTGCGGCTGGCCCAGGCGCCTGGCCAGCAGGCCGACCAGGCGGCACACCAGCAGGATCACCGCCGCCTGCAGGAAGAAGTACACCGACATCTGCGGGGTGGTCATGGGCGGCCGTCCTGGAAGTGTCGGCGGATGATAGGAGGCCGGGGCCGCGAAATCCATGCGGGCGCCGCTTCACGTGGTGGGCGGGGCGGGTTCGCGGTATGGCGCCTCGCGCGCGCATCGCGCATGCTCGTCACCCGTGCGGACCGACACCGCAGGACGCACCGGGGAGCGAGCGATGAGCAAGGGATGGACGCGGCGGCAATGCCTGGGCGCCGGTGCGGCGGGCGCAGTGGCCGGTTTGCTGCCAGGGGCGGTCATCGCCAGCGCCGCCGCTGCCGATGCCGATGCGCTGTACCGGCACGCGCTGGTGCTCGATGCCAATGCCCTGGCCTCGATCGGGCAGGTGTTCGAGGGCGCGGATGCGCCGCAACTGCTGCAGCAACTCCGCGACTCCGGCGTGTCGGCGTTGAAGACCACGCTGGGCGGTGCGGCTGGCGACTTCGAGGCCGCCGTGCAGGACATCGCTGCCGCGCAGGCGCTGGTCGAGCGTTATCCGCAGCACGTCCTCAAGGTGCTGCGACCGGCCGACCTGCGCCGCGCCAAGCGCGAGGGGCGCGTCGCGCTGATCTTCTCCTTCGAGTCGGCGGCGATGCTGGAGGACAAGCCCGCGCGCATCGATCTGTTCCGCCAGCTCGGCGTGCGGGTCATGCAACTCACCTACAACCGCACCACGCCGTTCGGCGTCGGCTGCCTGGACGGCGAGACCGGCGGCGTCACCGCGCTCGGCCGCGACGCGATCGCGCGCATGAACCGGCTCGGGGTGGCGCTGGATCTGAGCCATTCCAACCTGCAGACCACCCGCGACGGCATCGCCCTGTCGCAGCGCCCGCCGGTCATCACCCACGCCGGCTGCGCCGCGGTGTTCGCGCATCCGCGCAACAAGCAGGACGCCGAGCTGCGCGCCCTGGCCAGCAAGGGTGGGGTGATGGGCGTCTACATGCTGCCGTTCCTGACCGAGGACAGCCGCCAACCACAGCTGGCCGACTACATGCGCCACCTGCAGCACGCGCTGGACGTGTGCGGCGAGGACCATGTCGGCATCGGCACCGACTCGCTGTTTTTCCCGATCACCGAGCAGGACCGGCACGCGTTCGAGGCGGACCTGGTGCAGCGCCGCCGCGACGGCATCGGCGCCCCGGGCGAGAACCGGCTGCCCTATCTGCCCGACGCCAATACCCCGCGCAAGCTCGAACGCGTCGCCGACGCACTGCTGCGCCGGGGGTACAGCGCCCGCGTCGCCGACAAGGTGCTGGGCCTGAACTTCGAACGGGTCTTCGGCGAGATCTGGAACGTGTGACCCCGACCGACCCCGGACAGCGCATCGCTGCCTCCGGCATGATCGCCGTCGCTGGCCGGTGCAGGCTGAAACTTTTTTCGGATCACATGCGCTGCCGCCGATGCGGCTTCTTCAGCAGCCCCCTTTTCACCAAGACGAGAGATGGACATGCAACAGCATTCGAATGGACAGCGGCCCGCGGCGGGAATGTCGCGCCGTGATTTTTCCCGCTTCATGGGCCTTGGCGGCATGGCCGGGGTGGCCGCGCTCGCCGGCGTGGACGTCGCCGGCGCCAACACCAACACCAACACCACGCAGGCAGCGGCAACATCGTCCGCCATCGTCAACGTCAAGGATTTCGGCGCGGTCGGCGATGGTGCCAGCAACGACCAGCCGGCGATCCAGGCGGCCCTGGACAGCGTGGGTACCGATGGCGGCTACGTGTTCTTTCCCGCGGGCTCCTATCGGGTGGACGCGCCGCTGTTCGTGAAGAGCAAGGTCAACAGCGCGGCCGGTTTCGTGGTGGCCGGCGCGGGGCAGAACTGCGCCATTCGCGCCGGCGACAACTTCCCGGCCAACGTGGCCCTGGTCTACGTGCTCGGCGGCAATGCCGCACTGTTCGACCTGGGGCTGGATGGCATGAACCGCGCGCAGAACGGCGTGGAGTACGCGTACTCCGCACCGGATCGTCCGGACGACCGCACCATCCTGATCCGCGGCGTGGCGTTCTCGCGGTTCCTGTCCAACGGCTTCCACTGCGTCGGCGGCGAGGGCTACCAGATCCGCGAGTGTTTCTTCAATTCCATCGGCGACTACGCGGTCTACAACCGCGACGGTGGCATCAATTCGTTCGTCGAGGGCAACTACATGCTCGGCTGCGGGGGCGTCTATCTGGGGTCGACGTCGGCGCAGCCGGAAGGGGTCAGGATCGTCAACAACACCATTCTCGCCTCCGCCGGTTCGGGCATCGGCGTCTACGTCGACCGCGGCATGGAGATCAACATCTCGCACAACGTGATCGACCAAGTCAAGGTGGCCTCGGTGCAGGTCACCAACAACAGCTCCTACGTCAAATGCATCGGCAACTGGCTGTCGGGGCAACCCGGCACGGTGGTGTGCTCGTTGAGCCAGGACGCCAACTCGATCACCTTCGCCGACAACACCTTCGAAGGCGGCGACTTCCAGTTGTCGGTGGTCTCCGACACCGTTGGCCGCATCCACGACATCACCGTCCACAACAACATCTTCAACAACACGCGCGACACCGCGATGTTCTTCAACAACATCTCCAGAGTCAGCATCATCGGCAACCATTGCCGCTCAAGCGGCAAGGAATCGCTGTTCTGGGGTGGCGGCCAGTACGGCGTGGCGATGGGCAACGTGCTCTGGAAGGGCCCGAACGCCGCTGCCGGCTTGGTACAGAACACCAACATCGGGTGGTGATGCGCGCATCGCGCCGGTGCCGGCAGGCCCTCTGCCGCACCGGCGCGACGATTCGAAGCGGTGCGAGCGGAATGTTCCGCCCCATGGCGCCGGAGGGGCATACGGCAGTAGGTCCGTGCGGCGTCGGCATTGAGTGCATGCGCGCCAGCGTTGCACGCACCGCCTCCGAGCGTTCCAGCGGCGCCGCGCCGCCCGCATTGACCGGGCCCTCGCACAGGTTCAGACTTGTCGCCCTTATTCGCACCCATCGTCACGCCGCCATGCCGTACGCACCGCTGCTGATATTGCCCAACGCCCTGCGCGTCAGCGCAGGCCGGGTGCGCCTGCCTGAAGGAATGGACGACGCCGTGCGCTGACGCCGGCCATCGCCGGTCCGCCGCAGACAAGCACCCGATGGGTGCTTTTTTTATGCCTTTTTTTCGCTGTTCCACCGTTCCGACACGCCAAGGAGAACGTGCCATGCACTACGCCGCCGAACCCGAACCCTAGCCGCATGCCCGCCTCGCCAACCGGGGCATGCGGCTTCCCCAGTGTTGGCAATGCGGAACCTCTCTCATGAACACGAACACCCTTTCCCGCTGGCGCAACCTCGGCATCATCGCCCACATCGACGCCGGCAAGACCACCCTCACCGAACGCCTGTTGTGGGCTGCCGGTGCGATCCATCGTCTCGGCGAAGTCCACGATGGCGCCGCCACCACCGACTTCTCGGACATCGAACGCGCGCGCGGCATCAGCATCGGCGCGGCCGCGGTGCAGGTGCAGTGGGCGCCCGCCGGGCAGCCGACGCATCGCCTGACCCTGATCGACACCCCCGGGCACATCGATTTCGCGATCGAGGTGGAACGCTCGCTGCGCGTGCTCGACGGCGCGGTCGCGGTGTTCTCCGCGGTCGACGGCGTGCAGCCGCAATCCGAGACCGTGTGGCGGCAGGCGCGTCGCCACGGCGTGCCGATGCTCGCGTTCGTCAACAAGATGGACCGTGCCGGCGCGTCGTTCGACGGCGTGCTGGCGCAGTTGCGCAGCAAGCTCGACGCGACGGTCTGGGCGGTCGGCGTGCCGTTGCCGGGCGACTCCGGCTTCGACGGCTGGAGCGACCTGGTCGGCGGCCGCCTGCTGACCTGGGACGACGAGGGGCAGCTGCACACGCGCGCCTGGCATGCCGAGGAGGCAGCCGCGTTCGCGGAGGCGCGCGAGCAGTTGATCGCTGCGGTGGCCGAGCACGACGAGGCGCTGGCGCAGGCCTATCTCGAGGAGCGCGCGATCGACGCCGAGCTGCTGCGCGGCGCCTTGCGCCGGGCCACCCTGGCCGGCGCCGGCGTGCCGGTGCTGGCCGGGTCGGCGTTCAAGCGCAAGGGCATCGAGCCGTTGCTGGACGCGATCGTCGACTGGTTGCCGTCGCCGCTGGACCGCCCGCCGGTGGCTGCGCGGGCCGACGCCGACGGCGATGCCGATGGCGAAGGCGGACACGAGACGTTGCTGGCGCCGGATCCGTCCGGCCCGCTGGCGGCGCTGGTGTTCAAGTTCGCGCATACCGCGCAGGGCCCGCTGGCGTTCGTGCGCGTGTACTCGGGGACCTTGCGCGTCGGCGACACGGTGTGGACCTCGCATGCCCGGCGTCCGCGCCGGGTCGGGCGGCTGGCGGTGGTGCAGGCGCAGCGGACCCACGACGTGGCGCAGGCCGAGGCCGGCGAGATCGTCGCCGTGCTCGGCTGGAAGGACGCGGTCAGCGGCGAGACGCTCAGCGGCGTGCAGGCGCGGTGGGTGCTGGAACGCATCCGCACGCAGCCGCCGGTGCTGGCGTGGCGGCTCGGCGCGGCCAATGCGGCCGAGCTGGTGCGGCTGGGTCAGGGCCTGGCGCGGCTGGCGCAGGAGGATCCGTCCTTCCGCGTCGACAGCGATCCGGAGACCGGCGAGGCGGTGATCTGGGGCATGGGCGAGTTGCACCTGGAGGTGATGGTGGAGCGCTTGCGCAGCGAGTGGCACGTGGACGTGCGCACCGGTGCGCCGCGCGTGGCCTACCAGGAAACGCCGCGTGCGGCCGCGCTGGGCGTGGCCGCACGGCTGTCCAAGCAGAACGGCGGCCAGGGCCAGTTCGCGCAGGTGGTGCTGGATGTGCTGCCGCGCGCGGACGGCGCGGTGATCTTCGCTGACCGCAGCCGCGGCGGCGTCGTGCCGAAGGCCTTCGTCGCCGCCACCGAGAAGGGCGCGCGCGCGGCACTGGCGCAAGGCCCGCTCGGTCATCCTGTGGTCGGTGTGGAGGTGGTGCTGGTCGATGGCCAGGCGCATGCGGTGGATTCGTCGGACCTGGCGTTCCAGCGCGCGGCGTCGGACGCGGTGAAGGCGGCGCTGGCGCAGGTCGGCACGCAGTTGCTGGAGCCGGTGATGGCGGTGGCGATCGACACGCCCGCGCACAGCGTCGGCGATGTGCTCGGCGATCTGCAGCGGCGCGAGGGACGCGTGGTGGCGATCGAAGAGCGTGGGGCCCGTGCCGAGGTCGTGGCGCAGGCGCCGCTGGCGCAACTGCAGGCCTATGCCACTGCGTTGCGCTCGCTGACCCAGGGACGGGCATCGGCGAGCATGACCTTCGACGGCTATGCGCCGGTCAAGGCCGCGTGAGCCGGATTGCCATCCGGCAATGCGGCAGGAGGACGAGGAGCCGGTTCGCCGGCTCCTCTTTTTTGCGCGGCAAGCAACACCGCGACGCGGTCGCCAAGCGGGCGTGGACGGCGCTGGCGATCCTCACGGATCACGTGTCCACTGCGGTTCCTGTGCAGTATCCGCGCCCACTTGGTGACGGCGCGCGACCGTTTTGTTCGCCACGCGTATGCCCAGTGCTTGCGTCCGCGTCGCGAACCGGGCTTCATAGCCGGCCCCGATCGCCGGAGCCGCCCATGCATCGCCGTCTTGCCCTCCTGACCCTGCTTGCCCTGTCGCCGGCGCTCGCCGCGGCGCAGCCGCCGGCATGTGCGACGCCGCTGCAGATGGCCGAACGCCTGTACAAGGCGCGCGATTTCTACTGGCAGCCGCAGAACCTGGACGGCTTGCTGACGCCGGCCTTCGCGCACGCGTTGCAGGCCGACCAGCGCTGCGCCGCACGCGAGGGCGTGTGCCGGCTGGACTTCGATCCGTGGACCAGCGCGCAGGACGGCGAGATCCAGGGCGCGCCGACCTTCACCCTGGTCTCGGGCGGTTCGCAGGCCACCGTGGTGGAGGTGCGCATGGACTACCGGCTCGCGCTCGGCGGCCGCGCGGCGCGGGCGCGCTCGGTCAAGATCGAGTTGCAGCGCCGCGGCAACGGTTGCTGGGCGGTCAGTGACCTGGTCGCACCGGACGGGCAGTCGCTGTTCGCGCTGCTGACCGATCCGGAGGACTAGCGCGGAGGAGGTCGCGCCGCCCAGGACTCCAGCCCTCTGGTGGGAGCGGGGCGAGTGCGCCGTGCGCATGGGAGCAGTTCGCCCTCACTGGCAGGGAGGTGAGGGATGCGTTGGCAGGTAGCTCTCCCTCGCGTGCGCCTTCGAGCGGCGACTTGGGACTGGGATGGATGTGCGGCGCGGACCGACCCTCACCCCAACTCCTCTCCCGGGGGGGGAGAGGGGCCAGGAGCGCGCACCGCGTGTACGTCGTGGCATGCATCCAGGGTCTGCTGCGCGACGCAGCAGGGGGAGGGCGCGACAGTAGCCTGCGACTACTGCAGCTTCAGCATCACGATCGCCTTGGCCGGCAGCGCCACCTGCAACGTATCGCCGCGCACGTGGGCGCCGTCGAACGCGGCCGGGCGCACCGCCTGCGGCTGGGCGAACGTGTTGAGCGCGTCGATGGTCGGGGCGGTCAGGATCTGGCCGCTGACGCCGCGCGCCTGCAAGCCGTCGACCTGGACCGCGACGTTGGCGCTGCGGTTGGGGTCCAGATTGGTCAGCGCCACGTAGACGTGCCCGTCCTTGGCCCGCACGGCCGAGCCGTGCACCGCCGGCACCGTGTAGCCGGCATGCCGATAGTCCGGCGTGCCGATCTGCAGCGGCAGCGCGGTCGCGTCCTGGTACGGCTTGTACAGCATGAAGACGTGATAGGTCGGCGTGAGCAGCATCTTGTCGCCGTCGGTGAGGATCATCGCCTGCAGCACGTTGACCATCTGTGCGATGTTGGCCATGCGCACGCGGTCGGCATGCTGGGCGAAGATGTCCAGGTTGAGCGAGGCCACCAGCGCGTCGCGCAAGGTGTTCTGCTGGCGCAGGAAACCCGGGTTCACGTCCGGAAGGCCCTTGTACCAGGTGCCCCATTCGTCGACCACCAGCGCGACCTTCTTGTCCGGGTCGTACTTGTCCATGATCGCGCTGTGCTTGGTGATCAGCTCGTCCATCAGGAGGGTGCGCGACAGCGTCTCGATCCAGGCCGCCTCGTCGAAGCTGGTGGAGGAGGCGCGCGGCGGCCAGCCGCCGGGGATGGTGTAGTAGTGCAGGCTGAGGCCGTCCATGAACTTGGTGGCCTCGCGCATCATCACCTCGGTCCAGTGATAGTCGGCATCGCTGGGGCCGGGTGCGATCTTCATGATCTTCTGGTTGGCCGGCGCCTTGACGAAGGTCTGGTAGCGGCGGAACACGTCGGCGGCGTATTCGGCGCGCATGTTGCCGCCGCAGCCCCACAGCTCGTTGCCGACGCCGAAGAACGGCACCTTCCACGGGTCCTGGCGGCCGTTGCGGCGGCGCTGTTCGGCCAGGGTCGAGCGCGTGGGCGCGGTCATGTATTCCACCCACTGCGCCATCTCGTCCGGCGCCGCGTCGCCGACGTTGCCGGCGACGTAGGCTTGCGTGCCGAGCAGTTCGGTGAAGTCCATGAACTCGTGGGTGCCGAAGCTGTTGGGTTCCTCCACGCCGCCCCAGTGGGTGTTGACGCTGGTCGGGCGCTGGCTGCGCGGGCCGATGCCGTCGCGCCAGTGGTACTCGTCGGCGAAGCAGCCGCCCGGCCAGCGGATGTCCGGCACGTCCAGTGCCTTCAGCGCGGCGACCACGTCGTTGCGGTAGCCGCGGGTGTTGGGGATCTTCGAGTCCGGGCCCACCCAGACGCCGCCGTAGATGCCGGTGCCGAGGTGCTCGGCGAACTGCCCGAACAGGTGGCGCGACACCGTGGGGCCAGGGCGGTCGGCGCGCAAGGTGCCGCGCACCTCGACGTCGGCGGCCTGCGCCAGCGTGGCGGCCAGTGCCAGGCCGAGCATCGCGGCGATCAGCGGCAGCCGCCGCCACCGCACCGCACGCTGCTTCAGGAAACGGGGCGAACGCATCGGGAACTCCTTGTCGGGTAGGCGCGCCGTCGCCAGCGCTGCGTGGGAGTGACGGCCGGCACGCGGCCTCGGTGTAGCGCTGAGGGGATGTCCCGTCCAGGGAGGCAATCCGGGCGATCGCGTCCGCGCCGCTCGGTACGGTGTGCCTGGTTCCCCTGTCCATCCCCCGGCCCGAGCATAAAAGACACGCCGACGGCGGACCAATGCCCAAATGCGCCGCCGCCATATCGGAATTGCAATGCGCGGCGTGGTGCCGCAGCGGGTGCGTCGCGCGAATGTGCGCGCTATCGCACAGCGCAGCGCCGATGCTCGCGTGTCGATGGCCGTGCCGCGCCATCGCTGGTTATGCTGCGGGCCCCGCGCATGCGCACACCGACTCCAGGCCCCTGCATGTCCTCGCTCTTCGGTCATCTTCCCGACGGTACTGCCATCCAGCGCGTGGTCCTGGACAGCGGCGACGGCCTGCGTGCCGAACTGCTGACCTACGGCGGCCTGTTGCGCAGCCTGCGCCTGCACGGCATGCATGGCGAAACCGACCTGGTGCTGGGGCTGCCGACGCTGCAGGACTATCTGCAGGATCCGGCCTACCTGGGCGTGCTGGTCGGGCGCTTCGGCAACCGCATCGCCGGCTCGGCTTTCGCCATCGATGGCCGGCACTACGCGGTCACCGCCAACGAGGGCGCCAATCACCTGCATGGCGGCGCGCAGGGCTTCGGCCGCCGGGTGTGGACGGTGCTGGCGCAGACCGAGCGCACGCTGCAGTTGCGCTACGACTCGCCGGCCGGCGAGGAGGGCTACCCGGGCAACGTCGCGGTGGAGGCGACCTACCGCGTCGACGGCCGCTGCCTGAGCGTCGAATTCGTCGCGCACACCGATGCGCCGACCCCGCTCAATCTCACCCATCACCCCTATTTCAACCTGGCCGGCGACGCCGCGGTGCCCGCCGCGGCACAGTGGCTGCGGGTGCCGGCCGATCGCTACCTGCCGGTGCGCGACGCGGCGCTGCTGCCGCGTGGCGACGTCGCCACGGTGGCCGGCACGCCGTTCGATTTCCGCCAGGCGCGCGCCATCGCCGACAAGGACATCGCCGCCGATCCGCAGCTCTCGCTCAGTGCCGGCTACGACCACTGCCTGGTGCTGGCCGACGGCCACGATTGCACCGCGCTGCTGTATTCGCCGCACAGCGGCGTGGCCATGCGCATCGCCAGCCCGATGCCGGCCGTGCAGCTGTACGAGGGCCAGGGCCTGGACCGGCAGCACCCGACGCTGGGGCGCGGCATCTGCCTGGAGCCGCAGGGTTACCCGGACGCGCCGAACCACCCAGACTTCCCGGACAGCGTCCTGCGCCCCGGCGAGGTCTACCGGCACCGCATCGCCTACCACTTTGCCGAAGTCGGCCGCGGCGCTGACTGGACGGCAGTGGAGGCGGCGCTGACGGGGCAGGGCCATGGTTGATGCGTGAGATCTTGTAGGAGCGGCTTTAGCCGCGACCGGGCATTCCTAGGAACGCCCGGTCGCGGCTAAAGCCGCTCCTACAAAACATGCGCTGCGCCAGGCTGGGCGGACTACTGCGCGTGCCCCAGCACCAGCTCGATCACGAACTTGCTGCCGAAGAACGACAGCAACAGGAGCACCATTGCCGCCAGGGTCCAGTGCACCGCCTTGACTCCGCGCCAGCCGTAGCGCCAGCGGCCGAACAGCAGCGCACCGAACACGATCCACGACAGCACGCTGAGCACGGTCTTGTGCACCAGCCGCTGCGCCAGGAAATCCTGCACGAACAGCACCCCGGTCAGCAGGGTCAGGGTCAGCAGGATGAAGCCGACCACGATGGTGCGGAACAGCAGCGTCTCCAGCGCGGTCAGCGGCGGCAGCGCGCGCAGCCAGGGATGGAAGTCGCGGCGCCGCAGCGCGCGTTCCTGCAGCCACAGCATCACCGCCAGCAGGGCGGCGATGCCCAGCGTGGCGTAGGCCAGCAGCGCCAGCCAGGCATGCAACTGCAGTCGCCAGTCCAGCACCGGCGCCGGCTCGTGGCCATAGCCGTGGTAGGCCAGCAGCAGCGCCGCCGACAGCGGGAACACCACCACGCCCAGTGCGGCCATGCGCCCGCTGGCGCCGACCAGCGTGGTCATCAGCGCCATGCCCAGGCTGACCAGCGACAGCGCGGCGAAGAAATGCATGTCCGGGCCGCCGGCGGTGTGCAGGGCGACCTGCACGTGGTAGCCGGCGTGCAGCGCCACCGCCGGCAGTGCCGGCCACAGCCAGGCGCGGCTGCGGTCCACCCGGTCGCGCACCACCGCGGCGATCAGCAGGCCGGTGGCGGCCAGGTACAGCAGGGTGGCGAGGACGGTGATGAGCATCGCGGCAGTTTCGCATATCGGACAGGCCGCCGTGACGGCCGCGGCAGGGATCGGCGGCGCGCCCGGCTATAATCGACGGCCGTTTCCCGCTCGCGACCCGCCCGCATGTTCGAATCCCTCACCCAACGCCTCTCCGGCACCATGCAGCGCCTGCGCGGCCGCGGTCGCCTGACCGAGGAGAACATCCGCGAAGCCACCCGCGAAGTGCGCATCGCGCTGCTCGAGGCCGACGTCGCCCTGCCGGTGGTGCAGGCGCTGATCGAGCGCATCAAGGTGCGCGCGGTCGGCCAGGAAGTGCTCAAGAGCCTGACCCCGGGCCAGGCGCTGATCAAGGTCGTGCGCGACGAGCTGACCGCGGTGATGGGCTCGGCCGCCAGCGACCTCAACCTCAACGTGCCGGCGCCGGCGATCGTGCTGATGGCCGGCCTGCAGGGCGCGGGCAAGACCACCACGGTCGGCAAGCTGGCCAAGCACCTGAAGGAAAAGCGTAAGAAGAAGGTGATGGTGGTGTCGGCCGACGTGTACCGTCCGGCCGCGATCGAGCAGCTCAAGACCCTGGCCGAGCAGGTCGGGGTGCTGTTCTTCCCGTCCGAGGCCTCGCAGAAGCCGGTGGACATCGTGCGCGCCGCCATCGCCGACGCGCGCAAGTCCTTCGTCGACGTGCTGCTGGTGGATACCGCGGGCCGCCTGGCGATCGACGCGGCGATGATGGAGGAGATCAAAGCGCTGCATGCGGCGATCACCCCGGCCGAGACCCTGTTCGTGGTCGACGCGATGACCGGCCAGGACGCGGCCAACACCGCCAAGGCGTTCAGCGAGGCGCTGCCGTTGACCGGCGTGGTGCTGACCAAGACCGACGGCGACGCCCGTGGCGGCGCCGCGCTGAGCGTGCGCTACATCACCGGCAAGCCGATCAAGTTCATCGGCGTCGGCGAGAAGCCCGACGGCCTGGACGTGTTCCACCCCGATCGCCTGGCCAGCCGCATCCTCGACATGGGCGACGTGCTGTCGCTGGTCGAGCAGGTCGAGCACCAGGTCGACAAGGACAAGGCGCAGAAGCTGGCCGAGAAGGTCGCCAAGGGCAAGAAATTCGACCTCAACGACATGCGCGATCAGCTCGAGCAGATGCAGAACATGGGCGGCCTGTCCGGGCTGATGGACAAGCTGCCGGGCATGGGCCAGATCCCCGACCATCTCAAGCAGCAGGTCGCCGGCAACAAGGACGTGCCGCGGATGATCGCCATCATCGGTTCGATGACCAAGAAGGAGCGGCGCAACCCGGGCTTGCTCAACGGCTCGCGCCGCGCGCGCATCGCCCGCGGCTCCGGTACCCAGCCGGCCGACGTCAACAAGCTGATGAAGCAGTATCAGCAGATGGAAAAGATGATGAGCAAGATGGCCGGCGGCGGCATGAAGGGCCTGATGCGCGGCATGAAGGGCATGCTCGGCGGCATGGGCGGTCGCGGCGGCCTGCCGTTCCGCTGAGCGCGTCCGTCGGGCGAGCCGCGCGAGGCATTACCTGGACGGCGGCGTTGCCGTCGGACCGTGGATTTTTTTTGAAAGGGACATCACTGCGATGAGCGAACATTCGATGTATTTCACCGGCGACGAGGATGCCGCGATGCAGGCGGCCTACATCGCCGCGCGCGGGACGTTCAAGTTCTTCTGGCGCGAACTGTCCTGGGAGTACCGGCGTATCGTGCCGGGGCTGGAAATGGCGGCGGTGAAGTTCGCATTCGCGACCGATGCCGGCGATCCCGAGGCGCCGCCGTTCGAACACATGTGGGTCGGCGACGTGCAGTTCGATGGCGAGACCGTCTTCGGCACGCTGCTCAACGATCCGCACGACATCGCGTCGCTGCAGGCCGGAGCCGAGGTGGCATTGCCGTTCGCCGAACTGGAGGACTGGATGTACGTCATCGGCGGCAAGGTCTATGGCGGCTACACCATCGACGCGCAGCGGCGCGAGATGGCGGCCGACGAGCGCGCAGAACACGACGCGGCCTGGGGACTGGAATTCGGTCCGCCCGGGCAGGTGCAGCTGGTGCCGTCGCCAGCGCAGGCGACGGACGACAGCGCCGCCGCCGACGCGGCTGCCGAACTGTCGCTGCGCGAGCACCCGATGAGCGAGAACATCGCGCCGCGCATCGACGAGAATCTGCGCAGCCACCCCGAGGCGGTGCATGCGCGTGACGGGCAGGGCTGGACGCTGTTGCAGCGCGACGCGCTGGCCGGCAACTACCAGCCGGTGGCGTTGCTGCTGCAGCATGGCGCCGACCCGTCGCTGCGCACGCCGCAAGGCCGTACGGCGCTGGAATTGGCGCAGCACATGGGCTGGCCGCGCATCGTGCAGTTGTTGCAGCAGGCCGGCTGAGATGGCGCCGTCGCCACGCCCGGGCTCTGCGGCGCAGGCGCGGGCGCTGCAGTTCTGCGAGCGCTTCGGCCTGCGCCTGCCGATCCTGCTCAGCCCCATGGCCGGCGCTTGCCCGGTGCCGCTGTCGGCCGCGGTCGCCGCGGCCGGCGGCATGGGCGCGATGGGCGCGGTGCTGTCCGCGCCGCAGGACATCGGAGCGTGGATGGACGCGTTCCGCGCCGCCGGTGGCGGGCCGGCGCAAGTCAACCTGTGGGCGCCGGATCCGCCGCCCGTGCGCGATGCCGCCGCCGAGGCCGAAGTGCGCGCCTTTCTCGCTGCCTGGGGGCCGCCGGTCGAGGCCGCCGCCGGCGATGCGGCGCCGGCCGATTTCGACGCCCAGTTCGACGCCTTGCTCGCAGCGCGCCCGGCGGTGGCCTCCTCGATCATGGGCCTGTTCCGGCCGGACCAGGTGCAGCGCCTGCAGCAGGCGGGGATCGCCTGGTTCGCCTGCGCCACCACCCTGGACGAGGCGCTGGCCGCGCAGGCCGCCGGCGCCGATGCGGTGGTCGCGCAGGGCGCCGAGGCCGGCGGCCACCGTGGCGCCTTCGCCGCAGGCCGTGCCGAGCGGCAGCTGACCGGGCTGTTCGCGCTGCTGCCGCGGCTGGCCGATCGCCTGCAGATCCCGGTGATCGCTGCCGGCGGCATCGGCGACGGCCGCGGCATCGCCGCCGCGCTGGCCCTGGGCGCGAGCGCGGTGCAGATCGGCACCGCCTTCCTGCGTACCCCCGAGGCAGCGCTGGCGCCGGCCTGGGCGGCCGCCTTGGCCCGGGCCGAACCCGAGCAGACCACGCTGACCCGCGCCTTCTCCGGTCGCCTGGGCCGGGCGCTGGTCACCGACTACGTGCGTGCCGCCGCCGCGCCGGACGCGCCGCCGCCGCGGCCGTACCCGGTACAGCGCGGGCTGACCGCGCCGATGCGCCAGGCCGCGCAGCGCGCCGACCGCCTCGCAGCAATGCAGGCCTGGGCGGGGCAGTCGGCATGGATGGCGCCGGCCGAGCCGGCCGCGGCGCTGCTGGCGCGCTGGTGGGCACAGGCGCAGGCCTTGTCGTGAACGCACAGGTTTTTCACCACGGGCAGCCTGCGCCGGCCGAGTTGCTGGCCGCGGCCGCCCTGGTGAACTATGGGCATTTCAGCACCATGCAGGTCCGCGGCGGCGGCGTACGCGGGCTCGACCTGCATCTGCAGCGGCTGCAGCAGGCCAACGCGGCGCTGTTCGGCAACGCGTTGCCGGCCGATCGCGTGTGCGACGCACTGCGGGCGGCGCTGGCCGCGTTCGGCAGTGGCGATGCGTCGCTGCGCATCACGGTGGTCGCGCCGGCCTTCTCGTTGCGCCGGGCCGCCGACGACTGCGCGGTGGAACTGCTGGTGTCGCTGGCGGAACCGGCGCAGGCCGAGGCGGCACCGCTGCGCCTGCGCAGCAGCGTGTTCGCGCGCGAGGCGCCGCAGTTCAAGCACGTCGGCACGTTCGGCGCATTCCAGCAGCGCCGCCTGGCACTGCAGGCCGGCGCCGACGATGCGCTGTTCGTCGACGCACAGGGGCAGGTGGCCGAGGGGCCGACCTGGAACCTGGGGCTGTGGGACGGCGCCTGCCTGCACTGGCCACAGGCACCGGCGCTGCACGGCACCCAGCAGCGGTTGCTGCAGGCGGGCCTGGCCCAGCTGGGTGTGGCGCAGCGCGAGCGGCCGCTGTCGCTGCAGGAACTCGGGGCGGACGTGGCCGCCTTCACCTGCAACGCCCGCGGGCAGCAGGCGGTGGCGGCGGTGGACGAGCGCGCGCTGCGCCCGGCCGAGGAGTTGCTGGCCCTGCTGGAGCAAGCACTGCGCACCCAGCCCTGGCAGGCGATCTGAACGTTTAGAATGGGAGCTCGCCACCATCGGCGCGCTTCTGACGAATCCCCAATCCCGAATCCCCAATCCCTTGCCGCGTCAGCGGCAACGACTTGGCAGCGGCGGGGGCGGTGGCTATAATCGTCGGTTCACCGCGCCATCCTGGCGACTGGGCAACACCGGAAACTCACCATGGTCAAGATCCGCCTTACCCGTGGCGGCGCCAAGAAGCGCCCCTTCTACCACATCATCGTCACCGACGTGCGCAGCGCGCGCGACGGCCGCAACATCGAACGCGTCGGTTACTACAACCCGGTCGCCCAGGGCGCCGAGCCGCGCGTGGTGCTGGACCTGGCCCGCGTCGACCATTGGGTGTCCAATGGCGCGCAGCTGACCGACAAGGTGCGCAACCTGTACAAGGAAGCCACCAAGAACCAGGCCGCCGCGGCCTGATTCCGCGGGCCGCGCCGAGTGCGCGGCCCTTGCGTTTGCCCCGATGAAAGACAGCCAGCGCCGCATCCTGCTCGGTCGGGTCCTCGGCGCGTTCGGCATCCGTGGCGAGGCCAAGCTCGAGTCCTGGACCGAGCCGCGCCTCGCCATTTTCCGTTATCAGCCCTGGATCGTGCGCAAACCCGACGGCAGCGAGAGCAGCCTCACCGGCGTGCGCGGCCGCGAATCCGGCAAGTACCTGATCGCCACGCTGCCCGAGGTCACCGACCGCGACGCGGTGGAAGCCTTGCGCGGCACCGAGATCTACGTGGCGCGCAGTAGCCTGCCGCCGCCGCGTCCGGACGAGTACTACTGGGTGGACCTGGAAGGCCTGGACGTGCGCACCGTCGACGGCGTGGCCCTGGGGCAGGTCTCGCACCTGTTCTCCACCGGCGCCAACGACGTGCTGGTGGTGCGCGGCGACCGCGAGCGGCTGGTGCCGTTCGTGCAGCCGGACTACATCAAGTCGGTGGATTTCGAGGCCAACCTGGTCGTGGTCGACTGGGACCCCGAATTTTGAGCGATGCCGGCGCGTGCGCTGGCCCCGCTGTCGCTTTTGCGAATCCCCACTCCCGACTCCCCAATCTCCGCCCCATGCGCATCGACGTCATCAGCCTGTTCCCCGAGTTCGTCGCCCAGTGCGCCGGGTTCGGCGTGGTCGGGCGTGCGCAGGAGCGGGCGTTGCTGGAGCTGCGCGGCTGGAACCCGCGCGACTACGCCAGCGGCGGCTACCGCAAGGTCGACGACCGCCCGTTCGGCGGCGGCCCCGGCATGGTGATGATGATCGAGCCGCTGCAGGCCTGCCTTGAGGCGGTGCGCGCGGCCGATCCGCAGCCGGCGCCGCTGATCTACCTGAGCCCGCAGGGGCGGCCGCTGACCCAGGCCAAGGCGCGCGAACTGGCCGCATTGCCGCGGCTGCTGTTGCTGTGCGGGCGCTACGAAGGCGTGGACGAGCGCTTCGTCGCCGCCGCGGTGGACGAGGAGATCTCGATCGGCGACTACGTGCTGTCCGGCGGCGAACTGGCCGCGGCGGTGCTGGTGGATGCGGTGACCCGGCTGCAGGAGGGTGCGCTGAACGACGCCGAATCCGCCGCCCAGGACAGTTTCGAGGGCCCGGACGGCCTGCTCGACTGCCCGCACTACACCCATCCGCGCGAACATGCGCTGGGCGAGGTGCCGGCGGTGCTGCGTTCCGGCAACCATGCCGCGATCGCGCGCTGGCGTCGCAAGCAGGCCTTGGGGCGGACCTGGCTGCGGCGCCCGGAACTGCTGGACGAGGCGGCGCTGAGTGCGGCCGACCGCCGTCTGCTGCAGGAATTCCGCCAGGAGCGGGAGGCGGCCCTGGCCGCCGAACAGGAAAATCCACCCAGGCCCTAGCCATGGCCGCCGGGCTGGGTTAAAATGCCCGGCTTTCCGGCCAGTGCGTTCCGTGCTTGGCCCATCCGATATCGCGCAATCGCCGTGCGGCGACTGCCGGACCACCTCACCAGACACAAGCGGTGCCCACCATGAGCAAGCTCAACAAGACCATCCTGGCCGACTTCGAAGCCGCCCAGATCCAGCGCAAGCTGCCGGAGTTCAACCAGGGCGACACCGTCGTCGTCAACGTCAAGGTGAAGGAAGGCAACCGCGAGCGCGTGCAGGCCTACGAAGGCGTGGTGATCGGCACCAAGAACGCCGGCCTGAACTCCTCGTTCACCGTGCGCAAGATCTCGCACGGCTACGGCGTCGAGCGCGTGTTCCAGACCCACAGCGCCACCATCGACTCGGTCGAAGTGAAGCGCCGCGGCAAGGTCCGCGCCGGCAAGCTGTACTACCTGCGTGGCCTGGAAGGCAAGGCCGCCCGCATCAAGGAAGATCTGGCCGCCGCTGCGCAGGCCAAGGTCGCGCGCCAGGCCGCTGCGGCTGCCGCCAAGGCCGAGTAATCCCCGGCGACCCTCGGGTCGCTGCCGCAACGGCCGCCTTCGGGCGGCCGTTTGCGTTTGGGGGATGGCAGCATGTGCGCCGTGGCCTGTGGTGCATTCAGTCCCAGCGCTGTTTTCAACCGACGCCGCGCGCGATGCCTTCGTAGGAGCGGCTTCAGCCGCGACCAGGCATTCCCAGAACCGCTCGCCGTCGAGCGTCTGCGTCCCTCTTGACGATGGTCGGTGGCCTGGTCGCGGCTGAAGCCGCTCCTACACATGGGGGGATCCGGCGGCAAGTCATTGCCGCCGCCCAGGCGCTCAGCGCGCCGGATCCTGCGCCACCGCCACGTCGGCGACCGGTGCCGGCGGCTGCGCCGGCACTTCCGCCGGATGCGCCACGGTTTCCGGCCGCGAGGGCGCCAGCATCCGCGCCTTGCGCCAATTGCCCCAGCGGTAGTACGCCAGTGACACCAGCATCGCGCAGGTGGCGCTGGTCGGGAAGCTCCACCACACCGCGTCCACGCCCAGCTGCGGCTGCAGCAGTTGCGCGAACGGCACGCGGATGCCCCACAGCGACAGCGCCAGGATCAGCAACGGCGGGATCACCGCGCCGGTGGCGCGGACCACGCCGGAGATCACGAAGGTGACGCCGAAGAACAGGAACGACCACACCGCGATGTGGTTGAGATGGCGCGCGATCTCCAGCGCCGCGCTGTGCGGCGGCAGGAACAGCGCCAGGGTCCAGCGGTCGAACAGGATCAACGGCGCGATCAGCGCGCCGGTCAGCAGGAAGTTGAACAGCACGCCCTTGCGCGCGGTCGCCGCGACCCGGTCCCAGCGCTGCGCGCCGACGTTCTGCGCGGCCATCGACGAACAGGCCGCGCCGATCGCCATCGCCGGCATCTGCAGGTAGGCCCACAGCTGCAGCGCCGCGCCGTAGGCGGCGGAGGTGGCGGTGCCGTAGCCGTTGACCAGCGAGATCATCACGATCATCGCCAGCGAGATCAGCACCATCTGCAGCCCCATCGGCACGCCCTTGACGATCAGCGCGCGCAGGATCGGCAGGTCGAGCCGGAACAGCCGCGCGTCGCGGCGGCCCAGCCACAGCACGTGGCGCTTGTGGCGCAGATACAGCAGCAACCCGGCCAGCGATACCGCCTGCGCGATCAAGGTGGCCCAGGCCGCCCCGGCGATGCCCAGCTTGGGGAACGGGCCCAGCCCGAACAGCAGCAGCGGGTTGAAGCCGATGTCCAGCACCACCGACAGCAGCAGGAAGCGGAACGGCGTGCGCGAATCGCCGGTGCCGCGCAGCGCCGCCGACAGGAACGCGAAGGTGTACAGCAGCGGCATCGCCAGGAAGATCACCCGCAGGTAGGCCTCGGCCAGCGGCAGCGACGCCGCCGGCGTGCCCATCGCCGCCAGCAGGTGCCGCGCCAGCCACCAGCCGCCGGCGGCGATCAGCACCGAGATGCCGATGAAGAAGGTGGCGCTGGTGCCCATCACCCGTCGCGCCTGGGCCACGTCGCCGCGGCCCATCGCCTGGCCGATCAGGATGGTGGCGGCCATGCCGATGCCGAACACCGAACCGATCAGGAAGAACATGATGCTGTTGGCGTTGGCCGCCGCGGTGAGTGCCGCTTCGCCCAGGTAGCGGCCGATCCAGACGGCATTGACCGAGCCGTTGAGCGACTGCGCGATGTTGCCGGCCAGGATCGGCAGCGAGAACAGCAACAACTGGCGGCCGATCGGGCCTTCGGTCAGCGTGGCGGGCTTTTGCATCGCGGGTCGGGATAGAGCGTGAGCCGGCCACACTAGCACCGACCGATGGCAGTGGGGCGATGGGCGAACCGCGGCCTGCAGCGTTCGTGCAGCAGGCGTGCATGGCCGGGCCCTGGCCGCCTCATGACGCCTGGGCGCCCATGCGCGGCGGCCGGCCCTGCTCGAGTCGTGCGTGGTCATGCGCTTGCGCCGAGGACGGGCGCGCGTTCGCCAGAGATCGCGTCATGCGCTCCTTGGGCGGGCGTGGATCGACGTGCGGACCGGTGTGCGACGATCGACCTGGGCAAGCCGCGCCCGGGCGCGCCTGCAGCGTGGCCGGGTGCTGCCCGCTCTCCCATTCTTCCCCGCCAACCCATTCATCCTGCACGGACAGGTCATGGCGGGCGCCGTGCTTGTATTGACGCGACGGCATCGCCATCTGTGCGAAGAGACATGTGCGCCGCCCATGCCTTCGGTCGGCGCGATGGCTTCCGATCCGCATCGCCCTCTGGCTGCCTGCAACCCCAACGCAAGTGGATGTCGAGCAACGCAATGAACGAATCTGTCGTGCAAGCCGCCGCGGTGCGCCTGGATGTCTGGCTGTGGGCCGCGCGCTTCTTCAAGACCCGCAGCCTGTCCAAGCAGGCGGTGGAAACCGGCAAGGTGGACGTGGCCGGGCAGCGGCCCAAGTCCTCGCGCGCGGTGCGCGTGGGCGAACAGTTGCGCGTGCAGCGCGGCGACGAGGTGTTCGAGATCCAGGTGCTGGGCCTGAGTGACACCCGCGGCCCGGCCAGCGTGGCGCAGGCGCTGTACCAGGAGAGCGAGGCCTCGCGCGAACGCCGCGCGCAACTGCGCGCGCAGCGCAGCGCCGAGCGCAACGGCTACCAGGCCCCGGACGGCAAACCCGACAAGCGCGCCCGCCGCCTGATCCGCGCGCTCGGCGACCTGGACGCGTTGTAGCCGAGCTGGTGCGTTGCCGTGGGGCTGGCCGGCGCGCATGGGTGACGGGGTCGGCTGGGTGCGTGCACGCCGCCTGGGTTTTGTTGGTGCTGCGACGCTTTTGTAGTGCTGCCGTCGCGGCTGAAGCCGCTCCTACGGCGAGCGGACGGCACGCGGTGTGTCCCTGTGGGAGCGACGTCAGTGGCGACGAGCGAGGTCTGCCCGGGCCGGCCAGCAGTCGGGACTGAAGTCCCTCCCACGAGTGCGATTGTGCTCAGCATGGTCGGCTAGGCCGTAGGAGCGGCGTCAGCCGCGACACCGTCAGCCGCGGAACGATCCGCTGCCGTCTCTGGCTCACGCTCGATGCACCGCGGCCGACACCGACACTGGCGACATCGACGGAAACGACAACGCCCCGGCAAGCGGGGCGTTGTCGTGGAGCGAGCGGTGTGGCGTCAGGCGGCCAGGTCGAAGCGATCCAACTGCATCACCTTGGTCCAGGCGGCGACGAAGTCACGCACGAACTTCTCCTGCGCGTCGGCGCTGGCGTAGACCTCGGCCACGGCGCGCAGCACCGAATTGGAGCCGAACACCAGGTCGGCACGGGTGCCGGTCCACTTCACCGCGCCGCTGTGGCGGTCGCGGCCTTCGTAGACGTCCTTCATCTCCGAGGTCGCCTTCCACTCGGTGCCCATGTCCAGCAGGTTGGCGAAGAAGTCGTTGCTGAGCACGCCCGGGCGATCGGTGAACACGCCGTGCGCGGACTGGCCGCTGTTGGCGCCGAGCACGCGCAGGCCGCCGACCAGCACGGTCATCTCCGGCGCGGTCAGGGTCAGCAACTGCGCCTTGTCGATCAGCAGCGCCTCGGCCGACAGCGCGTAACGGCGCCTGGCGTAGTTGCGGAAGCCGTCGGCGAGCGGTTCCAGCACCTCGAACGACTCCACGTCGGTCTGTTCCTGCGACGCATCCATGCGGCCCGGCACGAACGGCACGTCGACGGTCTGACCCGCCAGCGAAGCCGCACGTTCCACCGCGGCAACGCCGCCGAGCACGATGAGATCGGCCAGCGAGATCTTCTTGCCGCCGCGATGCGCACCGTTGAACTGCGCCTGGATGCGCTCCAGCGTGGCCAGCACCTGTGCCAGTTGCGCCGGCTGGTTGACCTCCCAGTCCTTCTGCGGGGCCAGGCGGATCCGCGCGCCATTGGCGCCGCCGCGCATGTCCGAACCGCGGAAGGTGGACGCCGACGCCCAGGCGGTGGACACCAGTTGCGCCACGCTCAGCCCGGAGTCGAGCAGGGTCTGCTTGAGCGCGGCGATGTCCTGCGCGTCGACCAGCGGGTGGTCCACGGCCGGGATCGGGTCCTGCCACAGCAGCTCTTCGGCCGGCACGTCCGGGCCGAGGTAGCGCGCACGCGGACCCATGTCGCGGTGGGTCAGCTTGAACCAGGCGCGGGCGAAGGCATCGGCGAACTGCTGCGGGTTCTCCAGGAAGCGACGCGAGATCTTCTCGTAGGCCGGGTCGAAGCGCAGCGCCAGGTCGGTGGTGAGCATGGTCGGCAGGTGCTTCTTCGACGGATCGTGCGCGTCCGGAATCACCGCCTCGGCGTTCTTCGCCACCCACTGGTGCGCGCCGGCCGGGCTCTTGCTCAGTTCCCAGTCGAACTTGAACAGGTGTTCGAAGAACTCGTTGGTCCACTGCGCCGGCTTGGTGGTCCAGGTGACTTCCAGGCCGCTGGTGATGGTGTCGCCGCCCTTGCCGCTGCCGAAGCTGTTGGACCAGCCCAGGCCCTGGCTCTCCAGGTCGGACGCTTCCGGCTCGGCGCCGACGTGGTCGGCCGGGCCGGCGCCATGGGTCTTGCCGAAGGTGTGGCCGCCGGCGATCAGCGCCACGGTCTCTTCGTCGTTCATGGCCATGCGGCCGAAGGTGTCGCGGATGTCCTTGGCCGCCAGCAGCGGATCGGGATTGCCGTCCGGGCCTTCCGGATTGACGTAGATCAGGCCCATCTGCACAGCGGCCAGCGGGTTCTCCAGGTCGCGGCTGTGCTGCACTTCGCTGTCGTCGTCCTTCACCAGCACGCCGTGCGCCTCGTCCACGCCCGGCGAGCCGCGCGAAT
This sequence comes from Xanthomonas sp. F10, assembly GCF_014206815.1. GTDB lineage: Bacteria > Pseudomonadota > Gammaproteobacteria > Xanthomonadales > Xanthomonadaceae > Xanthomonas_A > Xanthomonas_A indica. The sequence continues at coordinate 2,317,263 of NZ_JACHNP010000001.1, read as the reverse complement.
AGCGTTCGTCGCCGCCCAGCCACTTGGTCTCGCGGCCCCAGTACACGTCCTGGTCGGGCTCCCAGGTGTCGGCGCGGCCGCCGGCGAAGCCGAAGGTCTTGAAGCCCATCGATTCCAGCGCGACGTTGCCGGTGAGGATCAGCAGGTCGGCCCAGGAAATGGCCTGGCCGTACTTCTGCTTGATCGGCCACAGCAGGCGCCGGGCCTTGTCCAGGCTGACGTTGTCCGGCCAGCTGTTGAGCGGAGCGAAGCGCTGCTGGCCGCGGCCGCCGCCGCCACGGCCGTCGCCGGTGCGATAGGTGCCGGCGCTATGCCAGGCCATGCGCACGAACAGCGGGCCGTAGTGGCCGAAGTCGGCCGGCCACCAGTCCTGCGAGTCGGTCATCAGCGCGTGCAGGTCGCGCTTGAGCGCGTCGAGATCGAGTTGCTTGAACGCCTTGGCGTAATCGAACTGCGGATCCAGCGGATTGGAGCGGGCCGAATGCTGGTTGAGCAGGTCCACGCGCAACTGCTTGGGCCACCAGTCGCGATTGCTGGTGCCGCTGCCGCTGGCAGCCTGGTGGAACGGGCATTTCGATTCGCTGGTCATGGGAGGCTGCCTTGATCTGGATGAACGATATGGGGTGGCGCGACGCCGCGATCATACGGCGGCGGTACGGTGAAACTGGAGACACGATAGGCGGAAGCGGCGATCTATAGAATTCGAATTCTTCTAATCAATCGATAGCTATTGGCTATTGCTTTGATGGCAATGCGGTAACGCGCGCGTGGTGCGTCGATCGCCGAGCGACGGGCCGCGTTCCGGTTGCGCGGGGGGCCTTTGGGGCACGGACGACGCCATGCGCCACGGCCTGCCGTCTCGCACCGGGCGCAGCGCTGCCTGCAGCGCTCAGGCGATCGGCATCACGTCGAAATCGCCGCCCAGGACCCGCTCCAGCCGACCGCTACGCCAGCCGCGCACGCTGTCGCGTACCAGCGGCGACGGCGCGATCCGGTAGCGCCGGCACACGCGCAACTCGTCCTCGGCCTGTGCGGGGCGCCGTGGCTGTCCGGCCACGTCGGCAGCGACCCGGACCTGGACGGCGAGGCGGCGCAAGGCCGGTTCGTCGGCGTCCTGTTCCTGCACGTGCAGGCCGCTCTCCATTTCCAGCAGGTCCAGCGCGCCGAAGCCGCCGATGGCCAGCCACGCGTGGCCCTGTTCCGGATCCTGTCGCAGCACGTCCACGCGCATGTTGCGCTGTTCGGCCCAGGCCAGATACATCTGCAGCACGCGCTGCCACCACTGGCGCGCATCAGCGCCGTGGCGGTGCAGTTCGCTGGCGCCGATGCGCAGGTCCAGCAGCGCATCCTGCGCGCGCTGGTCCTGCAGCGCATCGCAGGCCAGTCGCAGCAGCCACAGCAATTGCGCCAGGCGTCCGACGAACCCGCCATCGGACTGTGCCGCCTGCAGCCGCGCGCGCATGCGCACCGCGCTGTTCAGGGCGCTGTCGATGCGGTCGCGGCGTTCGATGCGGTCCAGCACCTGGAAACGCCCCGGCTGCGACCAGAAATCGCGTTCGCCCATGCTGGCAAAATCGGCATCGCGCGCCTGCTGCCAGGCGTCGCTGGCCTGCAGTGCCTGCAGTGCGCTCAGCGCGGCATCCATCCGCGCCAGCGCTGCCTCGTCGGCCACGGGCGCATACACGATGTCGCGCAGGTCCAGCGGCGCGTCCGCGCGTCCCGCCGCCGATGGCGCCGGCGCCGCGGCGGGCGCGTCCGGGGCGATGAAACGGACGTCCAGGCGATCGCCGGCGCCGCGCACGAACAGGAACTGGTCCCCCTCCGGCGCGGTCTGCTCGACGATGCTGCGCGCCAGGGGGGCGAGCAGATGCTGCTCGATCGCACGCCGCAGCGGCCGCGCGCCCAGGTCCGGGGTGAAGCCGCGGTCGAGCAGGAACTCGATCGCCGACGGTTCCCATTCAACCGCCCAGGCGCGATTGCGCAGGCCGCGCCGGGTCAGCGTGCGATCCAGTTCCTTGTGCAGGATCTCGCGCATCAGCGCGCGGTCCAGCGGGTTGAACAGCACCAGACGATCGAGCCGGTTCACGAACTCGCGGCGGAACGTCTCGTACACCGCCTTTTCCACCGCGCTGCGCGAGTAGCCGCCGGCCACCGTGGCAAAGCCCGGGCCGGCGGCGCGGGCGAGCGTGGCACCGACGTTGCTGGTGAGGATGATGATGCTGTGGCGGAAGTCCGCGGTATTGCCGTTGCGGTCGCTCAGGCGGGCGTCGTCGAAGACCTGCAGGAACAGGTCCCAGACCTTGGGGTGGGCCTTCTCGAACTCGTCCAGCAACACCACCGAGAACGGTTGTTCGCGGATGCGCGCGATCAGCGTGCGTTGCCCGGCGCTGTCGTCGCCGGTGAGCCGGTACAGCGCGTCCTCGCCCTGGAACTCGCTCATGTCCAGGCGCAGCAGGCGCTCGGGGGTGCCGAACAGGAGTTCGCCCAGCGCCTTGGCCAGCTCGGTCTTGCCGGTGCCGGTCGGGCCGGCGAACAGGAACACGCCGATCGGACGACGGCTGTCGATCAGGCCGGCCTTGAGCATGGCGATGCGGTCGAGCAGGGTCTCCACCGCCTCGTCCTGGCCGAGCACGCGCTGGCGGAAGAAGTGGCGCAGCGCGTCCAGATCCAGCCGCTGGCGATCGTCGATCACGTCCAGCGGCAGGCCGCTGCGCCGCGACACGGCCTGCAGCAGGGCTTCGTCGTCCAGCGGCAGGCGCGGCACCTCGGCGCTGGTGGCCGCCTGCAGGGTTTCCTCCAACAACCGCAGCAGCCGCCCCGGCTCGTGCTGCTCGGGGGAATACTGCGCGGCCATGCGCTGGGCCTCGGCGAGGGTGTGCGCGTCGATCACTTCCGCCTGCAGCGTCTGCTGCTGCGCCTGCGCCCACTGCGCACCGATCTGGGCCAGTGCGGCGGGTGCCGCCGGCGCCAGCGTCACCACCTCGAAGCGCGACCGCGTCGTCGGCCGTGCCACCTGCAGCTGTGCCAGCTGTTGTGGCGTGATCTCGCCGATCAGGCGCAACTCGCCGCGCTCCAGCGCCGGCATCACCAGGTCGAGGATGCCCCTCGGGTCGCGTGCATGCGCGCCCTTGTGCAGCAGGTCGTAGAAGTCCGGCGCGCGCCACAGCGCGCGCTCGCGATGCAGGACCGCGAGCATTTCGCGGATGCGGCCCTCCAGCTCGCCGATGTAGCTCTGCCCGGCGAGAATCTCTGCCGCGGTCGCCTCGAACACCCGCCAGCCTTCCGCCAGCAGGCGTTCGCTCAGCAGGTCGATCAGCACGCTCTTGCCCACACCGTGTTCGCCGACCAGCAGCACCGGTTGCGGCGGGACGGCCGTCACCAGGTCGTAGGCGCGCTGCAGCGCTGCGTCCAGCGTCGGGTGCGGCAGGCGCAGGCGCGGCGGCACCGCGGCCACGACGCGGCCGAAACCGCCCAGCACGCGTTGCTCGCGGCGCTGCGCGCGCGCCTCCTGCAGGCGTTGCAGGAAGGGATCCAGCACCGGCTCCTTGAACCGGCCGAGGATCTCGCCCAGCTTGGCCACTGCGGCATCGTCCAGGCCGTCGACATCCACCGCCCGATCCGCCGGCGCCTTGCTCGCGGCCCAGTGCAGGTAAGCGCGCAAACGCTGCCGGAACGGGACGACGTCCCACCACCAGTCGCGCGCCTGCCGCAGCAGCACGTGCAGGTGGTCGGCATCCGGCTGCGCCTGCAGGTAGTCGAGCACGAAGTTGAGGGGATACGAGCCCAGGTGCGGCAGCAGTTCCAGCACCGGGTCGAGATCGCTGTTGCGGCGGTGCTGCAGCGCCACGGCCGCCATCGACGGCAATGCCCAGCCGGGGCTGCCGAGCGCCTCGATCACGGCCTGGTCGGAGAACGCCGGACCGGCCAGCAGCGCGGCACCTTGCTCGAACTGCGCGACCCGCGCCAGGTCGGCGGGACTGTGGATCTGGTCGTCCAGCGCTTCCACCTGCTGGCGCAGGCGCTGCACCTGCTGCTCGGGCGCGTCGGCGAGGTCGGCGTCCTGCGCATCGGATGGGGCGCTGCCGGCCGGGGCGGGATCGGGCGGGGCGGCCGAAGTCCGCGCCGAACGCGCATGCCCGAGCACGCGCGACAGCACCGCGCCCACCACGGCGCCGATGACGAACACCAAGATCTCCATGCGGCGCTCCTCAGGACCTGTCGGCGTGGGCGCGGCAGGCCGCGGGCGGGGTGCTTGGCCGGCGTGTCGACATGCGGTGGTCTCTCCTTGTGTGGGCGCGTCCACGCGCGATGGCCCGGCCGCTGCCGTGCTCCCGCCTGGCAGCGGTCGAGTATACGGTCCGCGCACGACGGCTCGTGCTGGTTGCGCACCGTGGACGCACTGCTGCGAGCGTGTGCGTGCGGCACTATCCTGTCGCGATGACCCAACGCGCCACCCGTCTGCTGCGCCTGCTCGACGCCCTGCGCGGGCGCCGCCGCCCCGTGGCCGGGGCGCAGCTCGCCGCCGACCTGGGCGTGAGCCTGCGCACGCTGTACCGCGATATCGCCAGCCTGCGCGGGCAGGGCGCCGACATCCTCGGCGATCCCGGCGTGGGGTATGTGCTGCGCCCGGGTTTCCTGCTGCCGGAGTTGAACTTCAGCGAGGACGAGCTGGAGGCGCTGACCCTGGGCGCGCGCTGGGTGGCGAGCCAGGCCGATCCGGAACTGGCGCAGGCGGCGCAGCGCGCCATCGCCCGGATCGGGGCGTCGCTGCCGGCGCCGTTGCGGCTGGCGCTGGAGACCAGCGGGCTGCTGGTGCCCGCGGCCACGCCTGCGCAGCCGGCGGCGCCATGGCTGCCGGTCCTGCGCCGCGGCATCCGCCTGGAGCACGTGCTGCACATGGATTATGCCGACGCCGAGGGGGTTGCCTCGCAGCGGCGCATCTGGCCGTTCGCGATGGCTTTCCTGGGCGGCTTCGGCATGATCGCGGCGTGGTGCGAACTGCGCGGCGACTTCCGCCATTTCCGTGCCGACCGGGTGCTGGCGCTGCGCGACGACGGCGCGCGCTATCCGGACCGCAGGCATTTGCTGATCCGGCGCTGGCGCGCCGCCACCGGACACGGCGTCGGCTCCTGACAGCGGCTGTCAGCAGGGGCGGCGCAGACTGCGCGGCGTCCACCACGGAGTTCGACCATGTCCCACGATCTTGTGCTCTACACCCACCCCATGTCGCGCGGCCGCATCGCGCGCTGGATGCTCGAAGAAACCGGCCTGGCGTACCGCGCGCAGATCCTCGACTACGGCACCGGCATGAAGGCGCCCGACTATCTGGCAATCAACCCGATGGGCAAGGTACCGGCGCTGGTCCACGGCACCGCCACGGTCACCGAAAACGCCGCGATCTGCGCCTACCTAGCGGACCTGGTGCCGGAGCGGCAACTGGCGCCGCCGCCGGGATCGTCCGCGCGGGGCGAGTACTACCGCTGGCTGTTCCTGCTGGCCGGACCGGCCGAGGCGTTCCTGACCGCCAGGCAGCAGGGCGCGCTGGCACCGGCGCACAGCGCCGGCTACGGCCATGGCGAGGACCTGCTGGACATGCTGGAGCAGGGCGTGGCCGGTCGCGAACACCTGGCCGGCGACCGTTTCAGCGCGGCCGATCTGTATGTCGCCGCGTTCCTCGGCTTCTACACGCGGATCGGCGTGCTGGAAGCGCGGCCGGCGTTCGTCGCCTTCGCGCAGCGGCACATGGCTCGGCCGGCGGCGCAGCGTGCCGCGGCCATCGACGATGCGTTGCTGGCCACGCATCCGAATCCCTTCATGCCGCGTCCGAGCGCGGCGCCGGCGAGCGTCTAGCGGGATGTGGATGACTGGCGGTTGGGTATGCCGTGTGGCCGGACCCTCGCCCCAACCCCTCTCCCGGTGGGAGAGGGGTGGTTGGGTATGCCGTGTGGCCGGACCCTCACCCCAACCCCTCTCCCGGTGGGAGAGGGGCTACGGCGCTTCCCTTGTCCCGCCGGGACCATGGCTCCCTTTTGGGGAGAAGGTGCCCCGCAGGGGCAGATGAGGGTGCGGGCGCAGCGTCGTGCGTCCTGACGCGGCGAGACGCTTCGCGCCGGACCCTCACCCCAACCCCTCCCCCGGTGGGAGAGGGGCTAAATCCGCAGGCCGCCTACAGCAGCGACTTGAGCCGGTACAGCGCCTCCAGCGCCTGCTTGGGCGTGAGTTCGTCCGGGTCCAGTGCGGCCAGCGCTTCCTGCGCGGCGGACGGCGTGGCCGCGAACAGGCCGAACTGCTGCGGCGCGTCCAGCGCCTGCGGTGCCATCTGTGAGGCATGGCTCTCGCCGCCGCGCTGCTCCAGTTCCGCCAGGCGCCGCCGCGCCTGCGCCACGGTGGCCTTGGGCAGGCCGGCCAGCGCCGCCACCTGCAGGCCGAAGCTGCGGTTGGCCGGGCCGTCCTTGACCGCGTGCATGAACACCAGGCGGTCGCCGTGCTCGACTGCGTCCAGGTGCACGTTGGCGATGCCGCTGGGGCCGCCTTCGACCGATTCGTCGGCCAGCGCGGTCAGCTCGAAATAGTGCGTGGCGAACAGCGTGTAGCAGCGGTTGTGGTGGGCGAGGTGGCGCGCCACCGCATCGGCCAGGGCCAGGCCGTCGTAGGTGGAGGTGCCGCGGCCGATCTCGTCCATCAGCACCAGCGACTGCGCGGTGGCGTGATGCAGGATGTAGCTGGTCTCGGCCATTTCGACCATGAAGGTGGATTGGCCGCGGGCCAGATCGTCGCCGGCGCCGATGCGGGTGAGGATGCGGTCGATCGGGCCGATCACCGCGCGCCGTGCCGGCACGTAGCTGCCGATGTGCGCGAGCAGCACGATCAGCGCGTTCTGGCGCATGTAGGTGGACTTACCGCCCATGTTCGGACCGGTGATCACCAGCATGCGCCGGTCGGGGTGCAGGTCCAGGTCGTTGGGTTCGAACGGCTGCTCGCGCACCGCTTCCACCACCGGGTGGCGGCCGCGTTCGATGCGCAGGCAGGCGCCGCTGTCCAGCTCCGGCTGGGTCCAGTCCAGCGCCTGTGCGCGTTCGGCGAAGCCGGCCAGCACGTCCAGCTCGCTGAGCGCGGCGGCGGCGCGCTTGAGCGGCTCCAGGCGCTCGCCCAGCGTGTCCAGCAGGCCTTCGTAGAGCAGCTTCTCGCGCGACAGCGCGCGCTCGCGTGCCGACAGCACCTTGTCCTCGAAGTTCTTCAGTTCTTCGGTGATGTAGCGCTCGGCGTTGGTCAGGGTCTGGCGGCGGCTGTAGTGCACCGGCGCCTTGTCGGCCTGGCCCTTGCTGATCTCGATGTAGTAACCGTGCACGCGGTTGTAGCCGACCTTCAGCGTGGCGATGCCGCTGCTGGCGCGTTCGCGCGCTTCCAGGTCGATCAGGAACTGGTCGGCGTTGGTGCTGAGCCGGCGCAGTTCGTCCAGCTCGGCGTCGTAGTCGGCGGCGATGACGCCGCCGTCGCTGAGCTTGAGCGGCGGCTGTTCGGCGATCGCCGCCGCCAACAGGTGCGCGATCTCGTCATGCTGGCCCAGCTCCGCGGCCAGCGCTGCCAGCCGCGGCGAATCCAGCGGCGCCAGGATCGCGCGCACCTTCGGCAACAGGCCCAGGCCATCGCGCAGGGTGGAGAAGTCGCGCGGGCGCGCCGAGCGCAGGGCGACGCGGGTGAGGATGCGTTCGACGTCGCCGAGCGCGCGGAACGCCTCGCGCAGGTCGGCATCGGCGCCACGATCGATCAGCGTGCCGACCGCGTGGTGGCGCTGCACCAGCACCTCGCGCAGGCGCAACGGACGATGCAGCCAGCGCCGCAGCAGGCGCCCGCCCATCGGCGTCACCGTGCTGTCGAGCACGCCGAGCAGGGTGTTGCGGGTGTCGCCGTCGACGCGCGTGTCCAGTTCCAGATGGCGGCGGGTGGCCGCGTTCATCGCGATCGCCTCGCCGGCGGTCTCCATCGCGATCGCGGTCAGGTGCGGCAGGCGCTGCTTCTGGGTTTCTTCCACATAGCCGAGCAGGGCGCCGGCGGCGGCGGTGGCGCGCGGCTTGTCGTCGATGCCGAAGCCGCTCAGATCGTGCAACTGGAAGAACGCCAGCAGTTGGCGGCGGCCGCTGTCGGCGTCGAACAGCCACGGCGGACGGCGGCGCACGCCGCGGCGCTCACGCAGGAATTCCGGCCACTGGTCCTCGTCGGGCACCAGCAGCTCGGCCGGCTCCAGCCGCGCCAGTTCCGCTTCCAGCGCGTCCTCGCTGTCCACCTCGTTGACCAGGAAGCGGCCGCCGGCCAGGTCGGCCCAGGCCAGGCCGTAGCCCTGCTTGGTGCGCGCGATGGCCATCAGCAAGGTGTCGCGGCGCTCGTCCAGCAAGGCCTCGTCGGTCACCGTGCCGGGGGTGACGATCCGCACCACCTTGCGCTCGACCAGGCCCTTGGCCAGGGCCGGATCGCCGATCTGCTCGCAGATCGCCACCGACTCGCCCAGCGCCACCAGCCGCGCCAGATAGCCCTCGTAGGCATGCACCGGCACCCCGGCCATCGGAATCGGTGCTCCGCCGGAACTGCCACGCTGGGTCAGGGTGATGTCCAGCAGCCGCGCGGCCTTGCGCGCGTCGTCGTAGAACAGTTCGTAGAAATCGCCCATGCGGAAGAACAGCAATAGGTCCGGATACTCGGACTTGGCGGCGAAGAACTGCTTCATCAGCGGGGTGTGTTCGGGGACTTTCTCGGAGGTCATGGCGCCTTCGTGCGGACGTGCGGGGCGGCAGCGCATGGGATGCGCCGCCGCTGCGACAGGGGCATGGGGCGGCAGGCCGCCCGTGGGGGAGGCAAGTTTAGTGGATTGGGGTTGCGGGCGACCTATCCGCGTTGCCGCCGCCCACGCTGGATGGAGCGCGGCGCGCGATCGGGCGCGCAGGTGCCGCCCGGAAAGTGAGCGCCGGTTGCCGATCAAGCAGTAGTGGAGCGCGGCCATGCTGGGCATGGCCGCGGCATCGCTCAGGCCACGAACGGCCGCGACCGCGCGCGTTCCACCGGCAGCGCCAGCCGCGCCGAGGCAAACCCGGGCGCCGTGGCCTCCAACGTCAGCGTGCCGACCGTGCGCGTGGTCTGCAGCAACGCCATGCACAGGCCGTTGAAGGCGCGGCGCTGGTCGGCCTTGTCGCGTTCGTGGCTGGACGGGTCGCCGTTGCCCACGCCGATCAGGCGACCGGGACCGCGGACGGCGAAGTGCACGGTGTCGCCGGCGGTGGGCACGATGCGGCCCTGCGCGTCGACGATCTCCACCGCGACCACGGCCACGTCCTCGGCGTCGGCCAGCAGATTCGGCCGATCGCAGCGCAGGCGGACCGCGGCCGGCGCGCCGACGGTTTCGCGGCGTTGCGTCAGCACCTGCTTGCCGTCACGGTAGCCGCGCGCTTCGATGCGGCCGGGCGCGTAGCGCACGCGCCACTCGACGTGGCCGTAGGCCGGCACCTGCTGCAGGCCCTGGCTGATGCCGTTGACCAGCAGTTCCACCGCGTCCAGGTTGCTGTGGCACCACACGTCGACCATGCCGTTGTCGCGCTCGTCCAGCAGGCCGTCCCAGTTCCAGTGCGGAAACAGGTGCAGCACCGGCTCGGCGGTCCATTGCGCGCGGTAGTACCAGTAGTTGTCCTTGGGGAAGCCGCAACTGTCGAGGATGCCGAACTGCGAGGCCACGTTCGGCCAGCGGTTGTACGGGGTCGGCTCGCCGCGGTAGTCGAAGCCGGTCCAGACGAAGCCGCCGGCGATGTACGGGCGCTGCGCGACATAGCTCCACCAGGCTTCGGCGCTGCTGGCCCACCAGGGATAGTCGAGGTCGTAGGCGCGGGCGTAGCCGCGCACGTCGTCGGTGCGGTAGTTGCCGCGCACGCCGACGGTGCTGCCGGTTTCGCTGCCGTAGACCGGGATCTGCGGATGGCGCGCATGGAAGGCGTCCATCTGCGTGGTGCGGTAGTTGAAGCCGACCACGTCCACGACCTGGCCGACGCCGTCGTCGAAGCCCTTGTCCATGGCGAAGGTGGTAGGGCGGGTCGGGTCCAGTCGGCGGACCAGGCGCTGCATGCGCGCGACGATGCGCGCGCCGCGCGCGGTGACCATCTGCGGCTCCTCGTTGCCCAGCGACCACAGCATCACGCAGGGATGGTTGCGGCCGCGCCGCACCATCGCGGTCAGTTCGGCCATGGCCTCGTCGTCGGAGGACATGCGCCGGGTCTCGTCGATCAGCAGCAGGCCCAGCCGGTCGCACAGCTCCAGCACCGCCGGCGAGGCCGGGTTGTGCGCGCTGCGGTAGGCATTGCAGCCCATCGACTTGAGCTGGTGCAGGCGCCATTCGTGCAGTCGGTCGGGAATGGCGGTGCCGACGCCGGCATGGTCCTGGTGGTTGTTGGTGCCGTGCAGCTTGTAGACGGCGCCGTTGAGCAGCAGGCCGCGCTGCGGATCGAACTGCAGGCGGCGCACGCCGAAGTGCGTCGTGGTCGCGTCGCAGGTACGGCCATCGCCGAGCACGCGCGTGGACAGCGTGTAGCGTTGTGGGTTTTCCGGCGACCACGGCGCGGGCGTGCCCAGGTCCAGGGACTGCTGCACGCGCTGCACCACGCCCGGTTCGACCGTGACCGGCGCCGAGCTGGCCTGGGCGACGATGCGCCCGTCGGGCGCGCGGATCACCGACACCACGTTGCACTGGCGCGGCGTGGCGCCATTGTTGCCAAGCTCGGTCTCGACCAGGGCCTGCGCGTCGCCGCCGTCCCAGGCGCTGCGCACGAACACGCCGTCCATCGGCACGTGCAGCGCGTCGGTGGTGCGCAGCCAGACGTGGCGGTAGATGCCGGCGCCTTCGTAGAACCAGCCCTCGCCGAGGGTGGCGTCCACGCGTACGGCGATGATGTTCCTGGCGCCGTAGTCGAGCACGTCGCTGAGGTCGACCTCGAAGCCGCAGTAGCCGCTGCCGTTGCGGCCGACGATGTGGCCGTTGCAGAACACGATGCAATCGCGGAACACGCCGTCGAATTCCAGGCTGATCCGCTTGCCCAGGTCCTCGGCCGGAATCTCCAGCACGCGGCGGTACCAGCCGATGCTGGTTTGCGGATCGGTGCGGCCCAGCGGCATGTAGCCGTGCGCGGCGGCCGGGTCTTCGCTGTTGACCAGGGTGGAGGTCGGGTCCTGGCGCGGGGGCAGCGCCACCGCCCAGTCGTGCGGCAGGTCGATGCGCTCCCAGTTGCTGTCGTCGAAGGCGAGCAGAGCGGCGTCGGCGGTGTCCTTGCCTGCCTTGGCGTAGGTGCGCTGGAAGGTGCCGAAATGGAAGTCGCGCGCCGGGTCGTCGGCGTGGCCGAGATGGAAACGCCAGCCGGTATCGCACAGCAGGCGCCGGCGCGGTGCGTCGTCGTCCAGGTCCAGCGCCAGCGGCAGCGCGGCGCTGCCGCTGGCGGGCGTGGCGGCCAGCGCGGCCGGCGCCAGGGCCGCGGCCGCGCCGGGGACCGCCACCTGCACGCCGCCGGCGACCAGCGAGCGCAGCAGGTCGCGGCGGCTCAGTTCGATCATGGCTGCGCGTCCTGCGCCGGCGCGTTGGCCTTGCCCGCTGCTGTGGCCGGCGCCGGCCGGTAGGCGTGCTGCATGAAGCCGATGCCGGGCAGCAGTTCGTTGCCGTGGCGGAAGTCGAAGAAGCTGGCGTTCTCCCACGAGGAGCCGACGCCCCAGCGGGTCTTGCAGGTGTTGCTGGTCCACGCCGGCTCCCAATACACGACGCCGCTGCCGCCGTTGTCGATCACCAGTTGGGTGAGGTCGACCAGGTACTTCAGTTGGCCCTGCGGCGTGGCCGGGTAGCCCTTGATCAGCGAGTCGGCGCCGAGCAGGTTGGGCGAGGGGTCGCCGCTCTCCAGCGTCCACGGGTAGGCGGTCTCCACCACCATCACCTCGGCCCGATAGCGCTGGCGCAGGCGCTTGATGGTGGCGCCGAGCTGGTCCATGGTCTCGCGCGACCACTTGCGGTAGTAGCTGATGCCGATGAAGTCGAAGTCGCGCACGCCGGCCTTGGCGGCGTCGGCGAACCACGGCTCCACGTTCTCCGGCTGGGCGATATGCAGCATCACCTTGGGCTTGATCGTCGAGCGCGCGCCGGCGTCGCGCACCGCCTGGATGCCGGCGTTGAACAGCTTGGCGTTGCGGGTCCAGTCGATCGGCCGGCGCTTGTCCCAGGGCTGGCTGTCCATCAGGTCGGAATTGCTTTCGTTGCCCACCTGCACCAGTTCCGGCATCAGCCCGGCGCGGTCCAGCGCGCTGAGCGTGTCGTAGGTGAAGCCGTACAGCGTGCGCGCCAGTTCGTCCTGGTCGGTGATGTTGGCCCAGGCCTTGGGGATCAGTTGCTTGTCGCCGTCGGCCCAATCGTCGGAGTAGTGGAAGTCCAGCAGCACCTGCATGCCCTGCGCGCGCGCGCGGCGGATGGTCTTCTTGACGTCGCTCAGGTCGCTGTAGCGGGTCCAGCGCGCATCGTTCCACAGGCGCACGCGCACCAGGTTGGCGCCGTGCGCGTGGAACAGCTCGAACGGGTCGCGCACCGTGCCGTGGTCGCGGTACTGCACGCCGCAATCCTCCATCTCGTTGACGTAGGACAGGTCGGCGCCGAGGTACAGCGGGCCCGCGCCGGCCACGGGCGCGGCGAGGGCGGCGGCGAGGGCCAGCGCGAGCGCCGGCAGCCAGGTGCGTTGGGATCGCATGCGGGTCTCCGGCGGCTCAGAACGTGTAGGTCGCTTCCAGGGCGAAGCGGCGGCCGAACAGTTGGTAGCCGCCGTCGTCCTGGTTGGCGAGCCGGTTGCGCTTGTTGTCGCTGTACGCGCGCAGCGGCTCGTTGGTCAGGTTGCCGACCTGGAACTTGAAGCCCAGGTGCTCGCTGTAGCGCCAGGCCAGGCTCAGGTCCACCGTGCCTTCGCTCTCCAGCCGCGCCAGCCGCGCCGCGTTCCAGCCGTACACCACGGTGTAGGGGCTGTGGTACTTGTAGCCGATCCGCGCCTCGAAGCTGCCGTTGTTGTACCAGAGGTCCAGCGTGCCGGTGTTGCGCGCCAGGCCGCTGAGCGGCAGCGGATTGTCCGCTGGCGAGAACTCGTGCAGGTTGGATTCCACGTACGAGTAGTTGGAGTAGATGCCGAAGTTCTCCATGTGCGGGATGAAGAAGAACGGGGTCTGGAAGGTCAGTTCGGCGCCGTTGATGTAGCCGCCGCCGCCGTTGAACGGGCCGCTGATCAGGTAGTCGCGGCCGTCGATGGTCTCGTGCTGGGTCTTGTAGCCGATGCTCGAATCCACCCACTTGCGGTACAGCGCCAGCGCCGCCAGCGCTTCCTTGTGGAAGTACCACTCGTAGGACAGGTCGAGCTGGGTGGCGCGGAACGGATTGAGCTGCGGGTTGCCGCCGCTGCCGGTGAGCTGGCCGACGGTGGTGTTGGGGTCGTCGAGCGCGCGCCCGGTGCGCAGTTCGTCCAGCGGCGGCCGCGCCATCACCTTGGCTACCGAGACGCGCAGGATGCGCTCGGGATCGATCAGGAAGTTGACCGTGGCGCTGGGCAGCACGTCGGTGTAGGTCTTGCCCGCGCTGCTCGGCTGCACCACGCCGCCGACGGTGTCGTAGCCGTGGCTGTCGGTATCGGTGTGGACCACGCGCACGCCGGCGTTGCCGGTGACGTCCACGCCGAACCACTGCGAACTGAACACCGCCTTGGCGAAGGCCTCGCGCACGTTTTCCTCGACGTTCCAGTGGTCCAGGCGCTGTTCGACGGCCAGGCTGGGATCGAAGCCGCCGAAGCCGAGCCTGGCGATCGCGTCCAGGTCGCCGCCGGTCAGGGTCGGCACGTTCAGGTCCGGCATCGTCACCGGGTAGATCAGGTCCTGGTAGGCCGAGATCGGCTGGCCGTAGCCGGACTGGGAACTGGTGAAGTGGCGGTTCTGCTTCTCGCGGCGCGCGGCGCGCGCACCGAATTCCAGTGCGGTGATCGGCGAATTCTCGATCGAGCGGCTGGCGCTCAGCGCCAGCGCGGCGATGCGGTCGCGCAGCGCCTGCGGCTCGGTCTGGCCGCTGATGCCCCATTCCGGCGCATCGGAGCTGGTGCTGATGGTGGGGGTGACGCCGTGGCGGAAGTCGAACGATACCGTGTCCGGATTGCTGCCGAAGCGCACCGCGCGCCAGTCGTTGTCGCGCTTGGCCTGCGAGAACGACAGGTCGCTGCCCAGCGTCCACACGTCGCCGCGCCACTTGGCGTTGAGGCCGCCGGCCGCCAGTGTCTTGACCTCGTCGTAGTTGGCGATGACGTGGTCCACCTGCAGCCTGGAATTGGCCAGGGTGCCGGCGACCACGTCGCCATCGACGATGGTGTAGGACGAGCCGGGCGTGGTGTACGGATTGCTGGCCGAGTAGATGCTGTAGCCGAGGTTGTTGAACCAGTTCTGGCGCTGGTCCTCGTCGATGCGGATGCGCGAGTACAGGCCGTCGAGCTTGAGTTCCAGGTTGCCCGAGCGCCATTGCACGGTGCCCATGGCGCCGGTGCGGGTCTGCTCGGTCAGCTTGAGCTGGTCGGCCGCGCCCCACGGTGTGTAGTCGACCTTGCCGTCGCCATCGACGTCGCGCGCGTTGCTGGCGTCGGTGTAGCCCCAGGTGCCGATCGAGACGCCGGCGTTCTTCTGCTTCTGGTAGGTGGCGCCGAGCGCGACCGCGAGGTTGTCGTTGATGCGGTGGATCCAGCTCGCGCCCAGGCGCTGGCCCCACGGCGAATAGTCGCGTGCGTCCTTGGCCTCGTCGTAGTACACCGGGCCGGCGGTGGCGACGAAGGTCGGGCCGGTGTGGTCGAGCGGATTGATGGTGGAGATGTCCACGGTGGCGGCGATGCCGCCGGCGATCAGGTCCGCCGACGGGGTCTTGTAGACCTTGACGGTGGAGACGATCTCGGTGGGGAACACTTCCCAGCGCACCGCGCGGTTGGGTTCGGAGGAGGCGATCTCGCGGCCGTTGACCGTGCCCATGGTCATGCGCGGGCCGAGGCCGCGCACCGTGGCCAGGCTTTCGTTGCCGCGGTCGCGGGTGCCGTTGACGCCGGGCAGGCGCACCAGCGCCTCGGCCACGGTGACGTTGGGCATCTGCCCCATGTTGTCGGCGGAGATGACCTCGACCACGTGGTCGTCGAGCTGCTTGGCCTGCACCGCCTGTTCCAGGCTGGCGCGCTGGCCGACTACCATCACGTTGTCCAGGGTGACCGGCTGCTGGCCGTTCTTGGCGTCGGTCGTGGCGGGCGGCGTGGCCGCGGCCGCCGGATCGGCGGGGGTGCTCTGCGCGTGCGCGGCGAAGCTGCCGGACAGGGCCAGGACGATGGCCGCGCCCAGCAGATTGCGGGCGGCAGGGCGGTGCGCGCGCCGGCCGGCCGGGCGACGGAGCTGTTCCAAAGGCATTTTTGTTCCCTCCCAGGACAAAAAGTGACCGATCAAGTTGGCATGGACCGAAAAAATCCGGTCCTGGGGGCACCGGCAGGGCGGCCCTGCATGACGGCAGGCTGTCCCGATCGTTGTCCTCGATGACGTGTCTGTCGGCGTGGCGGGGCGGGCGCGGCATGTCCGGCGATGGCTGCACGGACATCCCCGATTCGCTGCCTTGGCGCGCGAGAGACCGGGAGCGAGGATAGAAGCGCCAGGCATTCCATTCCAATGAAGCATTTGCCGAGGGCTATCTCGTTTTGGAATGGATGTCGCGCGCCGGGTCCCGCTGCCGGTCCGCGCGACTCTCAGGCCGCGGCGGACGCGGCCTGCAAGCCCAGCAGGGCCGCGGCCGCCGCACCCAGGCTGCGCTCGCGGTGGCGCAGCGCATGGAAGCTGCGTTCGCCCAGCGCCACGGCGAGGGGCTGCAGGCGGCCACTCTCCAGCCACGGGGCCGCGGCCAGTTGCGAGATCGCCGCCAGGCTGTGCCCGGCCTGCACCGCCGACAGCACCGCTTCGTTGGAGGGCAGGGACAGGGCCACGCGCAGGCACTCCGGGGCGATGCCGGCGGCGCGCAGTGCCGCCTCGAACGCCGAGCGGGTGCCCGAGCCGGGTTCGCGCATGATCCAGGTGCTGTCGGCGACCAGCCGTGCCAGCCCGGGGCGGCGACGCCCCGCCAACGGATGGTCCGGCGCGGCGACCACGCGCAGCCGATCGTGGTCCAGCGGCGAACTCAGCAACTCGGGGGCCTGCACGCCGCCCTCGACGAAGCCCAGTTCGGCGCGCCCCTCGCGCACCGCGCGCGCCACGCTGTCGGTGTTGCCCACGCTCAGGCGGATCTCGATCTGCGGATAGCGCGCATGGAACGCCATCAGCCGGGTCGGCAGCCAATAGCTGGCCACGGTCTGGCTGGCGTGCAGGTCGAGCGTGCCGCGCAGCACGCCGCGCCATTCGCTCAGGGCCAGTTCGGCGGCGCGGCTGCGCGCCAGGATCGCCTTGGCGTCCTCGCAGAACGCGGCACCGGCCGCGGTCAGTACCACGCCGCGGCCGACCCGGTCGAACAGCGCGACCCCGTATCGATGCTCGAGTGCCTTGATCGCGGCGCTGGCCGCCGACGGCGTGCGATGCGCGGCGTGCGCGCCCAGGGTCAGGTGCTGGCGTTCGGCCACCGCCACGAACAGCGCGAGTTGTTCCAGGGTCATGCGGCAACCATTCGGGATGGTCGAATGAAATGTGCACCATTATGCGATGGAATCAAACGGTTTGCAGTCGCACGCTGCCGCCACTTCGATCCGGTTCGTTCCCATGCTTACGCAACTGCACAGACGTTCGACCTTGCTGCCCGGGCTGGCCCTGGCCATCGCCGTGGCGGCGCTGGCGTGGCTGGCCGAGCGCGCGCAACTGCAGTGGCTGGGCCGGCGCTGGATCGACGCGCTGGTGTTCGCGATCGTGCTGGGCACGCTGCTGCGCACGGCCTGGCGGCTGCCGCCGTCCAGCCACGCCGGCATCGCCTTCGCCGCCAAGCTGCCGCTGGAACTGGCGATCGTGCTGCTCGGCGCGTCGGTCGGCATCGGCGCCATCGGCGCGGCCGGCGGCCTGTTGCTGGGCGTCATCGCCGGGGTGGTGGTGCTGGCGATCGCCCTCGGCTACGGCATCGGCCGCGCGCTGGGGCTGCCGTCGCGCCTGGCCACCCTGGTCGCCTGCGGCAACGCGATCTGTGGCAATTCGGCGATCGTCGCCGCGGCGCCGGTGATCGACGCCGACTCCGACGACGTGGCCGCGGCGATCGCCTTCACCGCTGCGCTTGGCGTGCTGGTGGTGTTGCTGCTGCCGCTGGCGGTGCCGTTGCTGGGGTTAGACCAGCGTCACTACGGCATCCTCGCCGGTCTGACCGTGTACGCGGTGCCGCAGGTGCTGGCGGCGACTGTGCCGGTGGGCGCGGTGAGCGCGCAGGTGGGTGCACTGGTCAAGCTGATGCGGGTGCTGATGCTGGGGCCGGTGATGCTGTTGCTGGGGCTGATCCACGGCGGATCGCCGGCGCAGCGGCGCCCGGCGCACGCGCTGGTGCCGTGGTTCGTGTTCGGCTTCGTCGGCATGATGGGCCTGCGCGCGCTGGGCGTGCTGCCGGCGCCGCTGATCGAGGCGGCGCAAGCGCTGTCGTTGCTGTTCACCCTGGTGGCGATGGCCGCGCTGGGCCTGTCGGTGAACCTGCGCAGCGTGCTCGCGTCCGGTGGCCGCGTGCTGGCGGCCGGAACGCTATCGCTGTTGGCACTGGCCAGCCTCAGCGTGCTGCTGCTGCGCTGGTTGCCGTAGCGCCGGCGCGCTGCGCCGCGGTCAGTCGCCGTGGATGCGGCCGCTCTCGCCGGCACGGTACAGCGTGCCCTGCCGATCGCGCGCCGGTTGCGCCTGCCGCTGCCGTTCGCTGCGCAGGGCCGAGAGCCGGTCGGCCAGGCGCGGCAGCAGATGGGTCATCGCCACGTTGGCGCTGGCCAGGAAGCCCACTTTCACGTCGCGGCCGCCGTGTTCGGCCGCGTGCAGGATCGCCTCGGCCACCCGCAGCGGCGCGATCATCGGCTTGGGCAGCGTCGGTTCCTCGCGCAGGTAGTTGCGTGCATGCTGCGGATACGGCGTGTTCACCGCGGTCGGCTGAATCAGCACCACCGACACCGGCGCATCGTCCAGGTGCTCCAGTTCGATCCGCAAGGTGTCGGTGAAGCCCTTGACCGCATGCTTGGAAGCGGCATACATGCCCTGCAGCGGAATCACCGCCTCGGAGGCCTCGCTGCCCAGGTTGACCAGGCTGCCGCGCGAGGCCAGCAGATGCGGCAGCGCCGCCATCGAGCCATGCACCACGCCCCAGAAGTTCACGTCGAACAGGCGCCTGCTGTCGCCCTCGTCGACGTCGGCGAGCTTGCCGTAGATCGCCACGCCGGCATTGTTCACCCAGGTGTCGATGCGGCCGAAGTGCCGGATCGCCGTCGCTGCGGCCTCGTCGAGCTGCGTGCGCTCGGCCACGTCGGCGACCACCGCGATCGCCTCGCCACCGGCATCGCGGATGGTCTGCACGGTCGCATCGAGCACACCCTGGCTGCGCGCCACCAGCACCACGCGGGCGCCACGCTCGGCGGCCAGCAGCGCGGTACACAGGCCGATGCCGCTGGAGGCGCCGGTGATCACGATCACCTGTTGCGCCAGCGGGAGATGTCGTTGTGCCATGTGCTGTGCTCCGCAAACGGGTTCGCTCCAGCATGGGCCGCGGCACGTCGCGCGGCGTGACGCGCGGATCGCGGTGGCGTCAATGGCCACAGCCATCACAGGCGCCCGGTGCGCAGCATCGCGCGGCCGCGCCGATTTGTTTGCGCTCGCAGCATTTCGCATCGCCTGCACTCGCGTTCAACCATGCGCTCACGACGCGCCGCGGAGCATGCGCAGCACCTCTCATGCAAAGGACACTGTCATGCGTAGCTACCGTTCCGGTCTTTCTCTGGCGCTGATGTCGGTTCTCGGCGTCGGCCTTGCTCATGCGCAGACCGACACCTCCGGCCAGGCCGGCAGTCGCGATC
This sequence comes from Xanthomonas sp. F10, assembly GCF_014206815.1. Taxonomy (GTDB): domain Bacteria; phylum Pseudomonadota; class Gammaproteobacteria; order Xanthomonadales; family Xanthomonadaceae; genus Xanthomonas_A; species Xanthomonas_A indica. The sequence goes on along the minus strand of NZ_JACHNP010000001.1, from coordinate 2,298,214 downwards.
CCGGCGCGATGCAACAGCAAACGCCATCGACGTCTGCGGCGCAGACGTCGTCCGGCATGCAGGGCGCACAAGGCGCGCGCGCGTCTGCGCTCAACGAAAAGCAGGCGCTCGGCGTGCTGTCGGCGATCAATACCAGCGAGATCAACGCCGGCAACCTGGCCTTGCAGAAGCAGGTGAAGGGCCCGGTGCGCGATTACGCCACGCAGATGGTCAAGGAACATTCGGACAACAACGCCAAGATCGCACCGTGGGGCCCAGATGCCAAGGCCGCACCGGCGCAGCAGCAGATGCAGAAGGCCAAGGCGGAAGCCGGCAAGCTGCAGGCACTGGACGGCGACCGCTTCGCGCAGGCCTACGTGATGGCGATGGTCAAGGACCACCAGGCGGCGCTGCAGATGCTCGACAGCACCCTGATCCCCGCGGCCAAGACTCCGGAGGTCGCCGCGCACCTGCGCACTACCCGCGCGCACGTGGCCGAGCACCTGGCCAAGGCGCAGCAGTTGCAGAGTGCCGGCACGCCGCCGGCCGCGTCCACCCGCTGAACTGCGCTGCGGGTCGCGGCCGCCACGCCGTGACCCGCATCGCGATCGTTCCGGTCCTGCCAGGAGCCTTCCCATGCGCGAATCCCCGGTCACCGACGCGGCCGTTACCCTGGACGGCACGCGCCTGGTCCGTACCCTCAGCATTCTGGGCGAACCGCATCAGATCCTCGATGCCTGGTGCGACGTCGGCGTGCAGCAACAGGTGCTGTCGGGCCTGGCCGAGCTGCAGTCGGGCGACGGTTACGCCTCGCATTGGCGCTTGCGCCTGCCGTTGGAACGCCACCTCGAACTGGAGTACCGGCGCGGCGAGGCCTGTCTTGGCGAATCGGTCAGCTATGTGGGCAGCGGCGAGCACGGCCTGCATCTGCAGACCACGCTGAGCGTGCGTGCCGCACCGGACGGATTCGGCTGCGAAACCACCCTGGCGGTGGAGTACCGCGTCGAGGGCGGCATCGTCGCCCAGGCCGTGGCCAAGTTGGTCGGCGCCGCCCCGGATGCGCTGGTCGGCAAGGTGTTGCATCGGTTCAAGGCCTGGATCGAGTGCGGCGAAGTGCCGACGTTGCGCGACAACCCGTCCGCGCGCGGCCGCGACCACCACGAACACTAGGAGTCCGCCATGCGCGCACTGTGCTGGAACGGCGTCAACGATCTGCGGGTGGAAACGGTTCCCGACCCACGCATCGTCAACCCACGCGATGTCATCCTGAAAGTCGGCCTCAGCACCACCTGCGGCTCGGACCTGCATTTCATCGACGGCTACCTGCCGACGATGCGCGAAGGCGACATCATCGGCCACGAATTCATGGGCGAAGTGGTCGAGGTCGGACCGCAGGTGCGCAACCTGCGCGTCGGCCAGCGCGTGGTGGTGCCCTCGTTCATTTCCTGCGGCGAATGTTGGCACTGCGGGCGCCAGGAATTCTCGCTGTGCGACAACACCAACCCCAACTGGGAGATGCAGGAGCCGTTGCTCGGCTATCCGACCGCCGGCATCTACGGCTACACCCACGCCTTCGGCGGCTATGCCGGCTCGCATGCGGACTTCATCCGCGTGCCACATGCCGACGTCGGCTGCTTCGCCATCCCGGAGGAGGTGGACGACGAGGACGCGCTGTTCCTGTCCGACGCCGGCCCCACCGGCTTCATGGGCGCCGATTTCTGCAACATCCAGCCCGGCGCGACCGTGGCGGTGTGGGGGTGCGGTGGGGTCGGGCTGATGGCGCAGCAGAGCGCGCGGCTGCTGGGTGCCGAGCGGGTCATCGCCATCGATCGCCTGCCCGAGCGGCTGGCGCTGGCGCGCGACGTGCTCGGCAACGAGGTGATCGATTACAGCGCGGTCGACAGCGTGGTCGAGATGCTGCGCGAAATGACCGGCGGACGCGGCCCCGATGCCTGCATCGATGCGGTCGGCATGGAGGCGCACGGCACCGGCCTCGGCTACGCCTACGACCGGGTCAAGCAGGCGCTGCACCTGCACACCGATCGCGGTCAGGCCTTGCGCGAGGCGATCCTGGCCTGCCGCAAGGGCGGCACGCTGTCGATCCTGGGCGTGTACGGGCTGATGGACAAGTTCCCGCTCGGTGCGGTGATGAACAAGGGAATGACCGTACGCACCGCCCAGCAGCACGGCCAGCACTACGTGCCGCGCCTGCTGGAGCTGGCGCGCAGCGGCGCGTTCAAGACGCGCTTCCTGGCCACGCACCGGATGCCGCTGGAGGAGGCGGCGCGCGGCTACGACCTGTTCAAGCACAAGCACGACGGCTGCGTGCGCGCGGTGTTCGTGCCGGGGCAGGCGGCCGCAGCGGCGGTGTAATAGTCTCCGCACAGGCGGCGGCCTAAGGTAGCGGCCATCTTCCCCGCATCGCCGCCCGGTCGCCCAATGGGACACGATCACAGCCACGCCCCCACCGAGATCCGTCACGAGCAGCCCCTGTGGTGGGCGCTCGGCCTCACCGCGCTGTTCCTGGTGGTGGAAGTGGCCGGCGCCTTCGTCACCAACAGCCTGGCGCTGTTGTCCGACGCCGCGCACATGGCCACCGACACGCTGGCGCTGATGATCGCCCTGATCGCGGTGCGGCTGAGCCGGCGCCCGCCCGATGCCAAGCGCAGCTACGGCTATGCGCGGCTGGAGGCGCTGGGTGCGCTGGTCAACGGCGCGCTGCTGTTCGTGGTGGCCGGCTACATCCTGTGGGAGGCGGTGCAGCGGTTCCGCCAGCCGCAGGAGATCGCCACCGTCGGCATGCTCGGCATCGCCGCGTTCGGCCTGCTGATCAACCTGATCTCGATGCGCCTGCTCAAGGCCGGCAGCGGCGAGAGCCTCAACATGAAGGGCGCCTATCTGGAAGTGTGGAGCGACATGCTCGGTTCGGTCGCGGTGATCGTCGGCGCGCTGGCGATCCGTGTCACCGGCTGGAAGCTGATCGATCCGATCCTGGCGGTGCTGATCGGCCTGTGGGTGCTGCCGCGGACCTGGGTATTGCTGCGCGAGGCGATCAACGTGCTGCTGGAAGGCGTGCCCAAGGGCGTGGACCTGGATGCGGTGCGCGGCTACCTGCAGGCGGCGCCTGGCGTGGCCAGCGTGCATGACCTGCACGTATGGGCACTGGCCTCCAGCACCCCGGCGCTGACCGCGCACGTGGTGGTGGCCGAGGGTGCCGACGCCGACGCATTGCGTGCCGCGCTCTGCGATGGCCTGCATGCGCGTTTCGACATCGACCACATCACCCTGCAGATGGAAGCCGGCCATTGCGGCGCCACACCGTGTGGCGCGCCGGCCGCGGCGGGCGAGGGCGGTGGTCACGATCATCATGGGCAGGGTCATTACGCGCACGATCATGCCCATGGCCATCGTGCGCACGGGCATGGCCATGCGCATGGGCATTCGCATCCGTAAACGACGCGGTTGCCGGATGGCACGCATGCCGGCGCCGCGGTCGTTTGCCGTTCCGGAGTGGCAGCCGTCGAGCACCGGGAATGCCGGTCGCGGGTGAAGCCGCTCCTACGAGCGACTTGGCGCCGACGGCCGCAGCCATGGCCGGATCATGCGCATGCGCGCGACCCGTCGCCGCAACGCGTCTTTTGTCGGAGCGGCTTCAGCCGCGATGGGTGTACCCGGTAATGCCCATCGCGGCTGAAGCCGCTCCTACGCAAAACACGATCAGGGCGCGAGCTTAAACCACCGGTTCGCGCAGCGCCGGCGACTCCCAGCCCGGGCGCGGCGCGAAGCGCTCGCCATAGCGCGCCTGCAGGGCGCGCAGGCGTGCCAGCAGCACGTCGGCGCCGGCGGCGCGGATGTGCTGGATCGGGCCGCCGCGGAACGGGGCGAAGCCGGTGCCGAAGATCACGCCGGCATCGAGCAGGTCGGCATCGGCGACCACGCCTTCGTGCAGGCAGGCGACCGCTTCGTTGAGCAGGGGCAGGATCAGGCGGTCTTCCAGGTCGTCCGGTGCGCGGTAGTCCTTGGCCAGCTCCGGCTTCTTGGCGCGGCCGTTCTCCCAGGTGTACAGGCCCTGGCCATCCTTCTTGCCGCGCTTGCCCGGCTCCACGGTCTGCAGCGCCGCCGGGATCGGCAGGCCCAGGAACGGCGCCAGCTCGGCGCCGACGCCGGCGGCCACGTCCAGGCCCACCGTGTCGATCAGCTCGATCGGCCCCATCGGCATGCCGAACTTGACTGCGGCCTTGTCGATCGCCGGGCCGGGAATGCCCTCGGCATAAGCGGTGGCCGCTTCCAGCATGTACGGGAACAGCACGCGGTTGACCAGGAAGCCGGGGGTGCCGGCGACCGGCACTGGCAGCTTGTCGATCGCCTTGCAGAAGGCGGCCAGCCGCTTCTGATTCTCCGGCGCCAGGCCATCGTGGCAGACGATCTCCACCAGCGGCATCTGCGCCACCGGGTTGAAGTAGTGCAGGCCGCCGAACTGCGCCGGGCGCTGGATGTGCTCGCGCAGCTCGGTCAGCGGGATCGAGGAGGTGTTGGTGCTGAGCAGCGCATTCGGCTGCATGCGCGGTTCAAGCGCCTGGTACAACTCGCGCTTGGCCTGCGGATTCTCGATGATCGCTTCGATCACCAGGTCGGCCTTCGGCACGCCGTCGCCGGCCAGGTCGCCCTTCAGCCGCGCCGCCACCGCCGGACGCTTGCTGTCGTCCTTGACCCGCTTGGCGAACAGTTCGCCAGCGCGGCTCAGCGCACCGTCGATGAAGCGCTGCTCGCGGTCCTGCAGGGTCACCTCGAAGCCCTTGTAGGCCGACCAGGCGGCGATGTCGCCGCCCATCACACCGGCGCCGACCACATGCACGTGGCGGATGCCGTGCGCCTTGCCGCCCAGCGCCTTGAGCCGTTCGGTGAGGAAGAAGATGCGGATCAGGTTGCGCGCGGTAGGCGTGCTGGCCAGCTTGACCACCGCCTTGCGCTCGGCGTCCAGGCGCGCCTGGATACCGCTGCCGCCGCTGCGTTCCCACACGCCGATCAGCGCGTATGGCGCCGGGTAGTGCTCCTTGCGCGCCTTGCGCGCCACCTGCTTGCGCATCTGCGGCGCCAGCAGCTTGCGCGCCGGCCAGGTGTTGGTGGCCCAGGCGGTGGCGCGCTGCTTGAAGGGACGGGTGGTGCCGGACAGCGCCAGCGCCACCGCGGTATCGGTGAGCACGGCGGGCGCGGCGACCTTGTCGACCAGGCCCATCGCGCGTGCTGCCGAGGCCGACACGGTGCGCCCGGTGAGCATCAGGTCCATCGCCGCCGGCGCGCCGATCAGCCGCGGCAGGCGCGCGCTGCCGCCCCAGCCGGGGAAGATGCCGAGCTTGGTCTCGGGCAGGCCGATGCGGGTGGCGGCGTCGCTGGAGGCGACGCGGTAGCGGCAGGCCAGGGCGATCTCGGTACCGCCGCCCATGCAGAAGCCGTGGATCGCCGCCACCGTGGGGCAGGGCAGTTCCGCCAGTTTCTGGAAGGTGGCCTGGCCGCGGCGGATGGCGTCGTTGACGGTGCCGCGGCGGTCGAATTCCTGGAACTCCTTGAGGTCGGCGCCGGCGATGAAACCGTTGTCCTTGGCCGAGCGGATCACCACGCCCTTGGGCGGATCGATGGCGATGCGCTCGAGCAGGTCGCCCAGCTCCAGCAGCACGTCCTGCGACAGCGCGTTGACGGGCGCGTCCTGGCGGTCGAGGCTGAGCACGACGACGCCGTCGCCGCGGATGTCCGCTTGCCAGTGACTGAATCGGAGCCCGTCGAAGCCTGAAAGCATGGGGAGGACCATCCGCTTGTGTATGGAGAAGATCGTTATCATCCAGAGGTTGTTTCCGTCGCGTCAAATCCCAATGCAGGGGAATTGAGGCGCGTCCCGCGACCGCTGGCCTTGCGCCAGCCTAACGGAACGCCGGTTAACGTCGTGGGGCGGCGATCCGCTGAGGGGCGCTGAACTTTTTTCCGAATTGGCGGTCAGAGGGTCCGACGTAGGTTGGGCTGACAGGAGTGCGGCCCGCTATGGCCGATGTCGAAACACCCCAGGAGCTGGACCTGGAACTGGTCCGGCGTGTGCAGCGCGGCGAGAGCGCGGCGTTCGATGTGCTGGTGCGCAAGTACCAGCATCGGATCGTCGGCCTGATCGGGCGCTACATCGCCGACTGGAGCGAATGTCAGGACGTGGCCCAGGACACCTTCATCCGCGCCTACCGCGCGATGGGGAGCTTCCGTGGCGACGCCCAGTTCTCCACATGGTTGCACCGGATCGCCGTGAACACCGCCAAGAACTACCTGGTCGCGCACAACCGCAGGCCGCCCACCGACGATGTCGACGTGCTCGATGCCGAGCAGTTCGACAGCGGCACCCGGCTGCGCGACACCGACACGCCCGAGCGCGAGTTGATGCGCCAGGAACTGGAGCGCACGGTGATGAAGGCGGTCGATGCCTTGCCGGAAGAATTGCGCACCGCCATCACCCTGCGCGAGGTGGAGGGCATGAGCTACGAGGACATCGCGCAGAAGATGGGCTGCCCGATCGGCACCGTGCGTTCGCGGATCTTTCGCGCCCGCGAGGCCATCGACGCCGAACTCCGTCCCCTGCTGGATACCGACAGCGCCACCCGTGAGCGACACCGCGTATGACCGATAGCACGCCCTTTCCCAAGCCAGTGCCGGCGCCCGACAGCGCAGCGCCGGACAAGTTCGAGCTGCACTACCGGCAGCAACTGTCCGCGCTGATCGACGGCGAACTGCCGGCCGACGAAGCGCGCTTCGTGCTGCGCCGGCTGCAGCACGACGAGGAACTGTCCGGCTGCCACGAGCGCTGGCAGCTGTGCGGCGACATCCTGCGCGGGCGCGTCAGCGTGCCGGCGCCCAGCGATTTCAGTGCCCGCGTGCGCCAGGCGGTGGCCGCCGAAGCGCAGCAGGCCGCGCGCGCCCAAGTGGCCAGCGCGGCCGGCAAGCGCCGCACCTGGCGCTGGGGCGGCAGTGCGGCCCTGGCCGCCTCGGTCGCCCTGCTGGCGCTGTTCGTGACCCAGCGCCTGCCGCAAACCCCCGAGGCGCTGACGCCGGCGCGGGTGGCCGATGCCGCCGCGCCGACGCCGGCGCCTGCCGCGACCGCGCCGCAGATCCCGACGCCTGCACCGGCGCCTGCCGATCCGCAAGGCGACCTCGCCGCGGCGGTCGCGGCGGCGCCGGCGATGGCGATCGCGGCCAACCGCCGCCAGGAAGCGGCGGCGCGACGCGAGGCCGCGCGCAGCGAGCAGGCCGCGCGGCCCCGCAGCGCCCCGGCCGAGCGCGCCTATGCCGCGGCGGCGCCCACCAGGCCGCAAGCCAAGATGCCCGCGCAGACGCCGTTCGTGGCGCCGGTCGTGCCTCCGACGATGGTCGCGCAGCGCGCCAGCGATCCGTTCGGGCATCCGGCCGCGCCGCTGCAGGCCCGGCCGTGGCCGCGCTCGACCCTGCCGGCCGCCGACGCCGGCAGCGCCTTCACCGCCAGCTTCCCGCGCAGCGGCGTGGACCCGGCGGCGTTCTATCCGTTCGAACCCCGCCTGCCTGCCGACGCCGTGGCCAACCCGCCGCCGCCGCAGCAGCCCTGACCCCGCGCGCCGGCAGGCGTCCTGCTTCGCCCGGCGCGTGGGCCCGTTGCTTCGTCCCCTCGTTCTTCCCCTTCCCGAACCGGAGGCTCGCGTCCGATGACTCACCGTATCCGCCACCATCTGTTGGGCCTGCTGGCGCTGACCGTGCCGCTGGCCGCCTGTGCGCAGCAGCCCAGCCCCAGCGCCGCCAGCGCCACGCCGCTGGCCGCGCAGTCCGCGCCGGCACCGCAACTGGTCGGCAACCTTCCCGATTTCACCCGGTTGGTCGAGCAGGTCGGGCCGGGCGTGGTCAATGTCGAAACCACCATCAGCCGCCGCGCCGCGGCCGCGCGCTCCGGCGGCGGCATGCCCGACGACGACCAGATCCCCGAGTTCTTCCGCCGTTTCTTCGGTCCGGAGGGCATGCCGGGGATGCCCGGGCAGCCGCGCGGCGGCGCGCCGGATGACGACGGCCCCGCGGGCCGCTCGATGGGCTCGGGCTTCATCATCTCGCCCGATGGCTACGTGCTGACCAACCACCACGTGGTCGACGGCGCCAGCGAGGTCAAGGTCAAGCTCACCGATCGCCGCGAGTTCACCGCCAAGGTGGTCGGCAGCGACCAGCAGTACGACGTGGCGCTGCTGAAGATCGACGGCAAGAACCTGCCGACGGTGCGCATCGGCGACTCCAACCTGCTCAAGCCCGGCCAGTGGGTGGTGGCGATCGGCTCGCCGTTCGGCCTGGACCACTCGGTCACCGCCGGCATCGTCAGCGCCACCGGGCGCAGCAACCCTTACGCCGACCAGCGCTACGTGCCGTTCATCCAGACCGACGTGGCGATCAACCAGGGCAATTCCGGCGGCCCGCTGCTCAACACCCGCGGCGAAGTGGTCGGCATCAACTCGCAGATCTTCTCCGCCTCCGGCGGCTACATGGGCATCAGCTTCGCGATCCCGATCGACCTGGCGATGAGCGCGGTCGAGCAGATCAAGAAGACCGGCAAGGTCACCCGCGCCCAGCTCGGGGTGATGGTCGGCGCCATCGATTCGCTGAAGGCGCAGGGCCTGGGCCTGCCGGATACGCGCGGCGCGCTGGTCAACCAATTGGTCCAGGGCAGCCCGGCGGCCAAGGCCGGGCTGGAAGTGGGCGATGTGATCCGCACCGTCAACGGCACCGAGATCGGCGCGTCCAGCGACCTGCCGCCGATGATCGGCGCGATGCAGCCGGGCGCCAAGGTGCGCCTGGGCATCCTGCGCGACGGCAAGCCGCGCGAGCTGACCGTGCAGCTGACCGCGCTGGCCGACGACGCCCAGCCCAACGCCGGCCCGGTGGTGGGCGACAACGCCGCCCCGGCCACCGGGGCCAATGCGCTGCTCGGCATCGAAGTGGCGGATCTGGACGCTGCCACCCGCCAGCAACTGGGCGTGGAGCCGGGCAAGGGCGTGCGCATCACCGCGGTGACCGGCCGCGCCGCGCGCGACGCGCAGCTGGTGCCGGGCATGGTGATCCTGCAGGTCGGGCGCACCCCGGTCGGCAGCGTGGCCGCCCTGAACCAGCAGCTGAGCGCCTACAAGAAGGGCGACGTGGTGATGCTGCTGATCCGCGTCCGCGACACCACCAGCTTCGTCGCGGTACGCGCCGGCGGCTGATCCCGCGCGCCCGGCCGTGGCCGGGCGCCATCCCCGGCGCCGATCCAGCCGGGTCGGCGCCCGGGGCCGGGGGCGAATCCGGCGGCCGTCACCAGCGGCCGCCGGCCATGCGATAATGGCCCGTTATCCTGACGACGGTCCTGGCCGCCGCCCACCTCATGTCCTCTGATTCGATGCGGAACATCCGCAACTTCTCCATCATCGCCCACGTCGACCACGGCAAATCGACCCTGGCCGATCGCATCATCCAACTCTGCGGCGGCCTGCAGGCGCGCGAGATGGAAGCGCAGGTGCTCGACTCCAACCCGATCGAGCGCGAACGCGGCATCACCATCAAGGCCCAGTCCGTGTCGCTGCCGTACACCGCGCAGGACGGGCAGGTCTACCACCTGAACTTCATCGACACCCCCGGCCACGTCGACTTCTCCTACGAGGTCAGCCGCTCGCTGGCCGCCTGCGAAGGCGCGCTGCTGGTGGTGGATGCGGCGCAGGGCGTGGAAGCGCAGTCGGTGGCCAACTGCTACACCGCGGTGGAGCAGGGCCTGGAAGTGGTGCCGGTGCTGAACAAGATCGACCTGCCCACCGCCGACATCGACCGCGCCAAGGCCGAGATCGAGGCGGTGATCGGCATCGACGCCACCGACGCGGTGGCGGTCAGCGCCAAGACCGGGCTGAACGTGCGCGACGTGCTGGAGGCGATCGTGCAGCGCATCCCGCCGCCGGTGCCGCGCGACACCGACAAGCTGCAGGCGCTGATCATCGATTCCTGGTTCGACAACTACCTGGGCGTGGTCTCGCTGGTGCGGGTGATGCAGGGCGAGATCAAGGCCGGCGACAAGCTGCTGGTGATGTCCACCGGCCGCACCCACCAGGTCGACAACGTCGGCGTGTTCACGCCCAAGCGCAAGGTGCTGCCGGCGCTGCGCGCGGGCGAGGTGGGCTGGGTCACCGCCAGCATCAAGGACGTGCACGGCGCACCGGTCGGCGACACCCTGACCCTGGCCGGCGACCCGGCCAGCAAGCCGCTGCCCGGCTTCCAGGAAATGCAGCCGCGCGTGTTCGCCGGCCTGTTCCCGGTCGACGCCGAGGACTACACCAACCTGCGCGAGGCGCTGGACAAGCTGCGCCTGAACGACGCGGCGCTGCGCTTCGAGCCGGAAAGCTCCGAGGCGATGGGCTTCGGCTTCCGCTGCGGCTTCCTCGGCATGCTGCACATGGAGATCGTGCAGGAGCGCCTGGAGCGCGAGTACAACCTGGACCTGATCAGCACTGCGCCGACCGTGGTCTACGAGGTGCTGAAGACCGACGGCAGCATCATCAGCATGGACAACCCGGCCAAGCTGCCGCCGGTGAACATGGTCGAGGAGATCCGCGAGCCGATCATCCGCGCCAACATCCTCACCCCCGAGGAATACATCGGCAACATCATCAAGCTGTGCGAGGAAAAGCGCGGCAGCCAGATCGGCATCAACTACCTGGGCAGCCAGGTGCAGATCAGCTACGAGCTGCCGATGGCCGAGGTGGTGCTGGACTTCTTCGACAAGCTCAAGTCGGTCAGCCGCGGCTACGCCTCGCTGGACTACCACTTCGTGCGCTTCGACACCGGCCCGTTCGTGCGCGTGGACGTGCTGATCAACGGCGACAAGGTCGATGCGCTGTCGCTGATCGCGCACCGCAGCCACGCCGATCGCCGCGGCCGCGAGCTGTGCGAGAAGATGAAGGACCTGATCCCGCGGCAGATGTTCGACGTGGCGATCCAGGCCGCGATCGGCTCGCAGATCATCGCCCGCACCACGGTCAAAGCGATGCGCAAGAACGTGCTGGCCAAGTGCTATGGTGGCGACGTCTCGCGCAAGAAGAAGCTGTTGGAAAAGCAGAAGGAAGGCAAAAAGCGCATGAAGCAGGTCGGCCGCGTGGAAATCCCGCAGGAAGCCTTCCTGGCTGTGCTGCAGATGGACAAGTAGCCGGGATTGGGGATTCGGGATTGGAGATTGGCCAAGGCGGGTGCGCCTGCCGCCGTCCCGTTCTTGCGAATCCCATATCCCCAATCCCAAATCCCGTTCCGAAGGAACCCGAATGAAATGGTTTGAAATCGCGCTGGTGGTCCTGACCTTCGCCACCGGCATCATCACCCTGTTGGACAAGCTGTTCTTCGCCAAGCGCCGTGCCGCGCGGGCCGGGTTGCTGGACGCCGAGCCGGTGCTGGTGGACTACTCGCGGGCGTTCTTCCCGGTGCTGGCGGTGGTGCTGATCCTGCGCAGCTTCATCGCCGAGCCGTACAAGATCCCGTCCAGCTCGATGATGCCGAACCTGCTGGTCGGCGATTTCATCCTGGTCAATAAGTTCTCCTACGGCTTCCGCCTGCCGATCACCAACCAGAAGATCATTCCGGTCGGCGAGCCCAAGCGTGGCGACGTGGTGGTGTTCAAGCCGCCGCACAAGCCGGACGAGAACTGGATCAAGCGCGTGATCGGCCTGCCGGGCGACCGCATCGGCTTCCACGGCGACACCCTGTACATCAACGGCACGCCGATGAAGTACAAGGTGATGGGCGAGTACGTCGGCAAGGGCAAGGGCGCGGAGATGACCGGCGCGACCCTGCTCACCGAGTACCTGCCGGGCCGCACCCACACCGAACTGGAATGGATCGACCGCAACAATCCGGCCGGCCAGGGCGACTGGGTGGTGCCGCCGGGCAAGTACTTCGTGATGGGCGATAATCGCGACAACAGCGAGGACAGCCGGTTCTGGACCCAGACCCACTTCCTGCCCGAGGAGAACCTGCGCGGCAAGGCGTTCCTGATCTGGCTCAATTGCGAAGGGTGGTTCTGCAGCGGCAGTTTCGATCCGTCGCGGATCGGAACGTCCATTCAGTGACTTGCGTGAGGGGAAGCGCGATGAAGCACAAGCAAAGTGGCATGACCTTGACCTCGTTCGTGATCGTGCTGGCGGTGGTCGGATTCTTCGTCTACATCGGCATGAAGCTGTTCCCGATGTACATGGAGTTCTATGCCGTGCGTTCGGCGATGAAGGGCCTGGCGACGGAAGCCGGCAGCGCCGAGATGGACCCGTCGCAGGCCAAGGCCTCGCTGTTCCGGCGGCTGGACATCAACAACTCGGACAACGTGAAGCCCAGCGACGTCACCTTCGAGCGCACCGATACGGGGGTGAAGATGCACGTGGCCTACGAAGTGCGCCGCCCGCTGATCGCCAATCTGGACGTGGTCGGCAAGTTCGACGCCACCCAGGACCTGACGACGCGTGGTGGCCAGTAAGACCATCCTGCGCGGTGACCGCATCGGTCACCGCTTCGCCGAGCCGCAGTTGCTGGCGCAGGCGCTGACCCATCGCAGCGCCGGCGCGCCGCACAACGAACGCCTGGAGTTCCTCGGCGACGGCATCGTCAACCTGCTGATCGCCGAGGCGCTGTACCAGCGCTGGCCCAAGGCCGACGAAGGCGCGCTGACCCGCGCCCGCGCCGAGCTGGTGCGCGAGGCTTCGCTGGCCGCGATCGGCCGGCAGCTGGAGCTGGGCGAACGCCTGACCCTGGGGCCGGGCGAGATGAAATCCGGCGGCCATCGCCGCGACTCGATCCTGGCCGATGCGGTGGAGGCCGTGGTCGCGGCGATCTACCTGGATGCCGGCTTCGAGACCTGCCGCGCCACGATCCTGCCCTGGTTCGAGGCTGCGCTGGCGGCGCTGCCGGTCGGCAAGGTGGAGAAGGACGCCAAGACCCGCCTGCAGGAATGGCTGCAGGCCCGGCAGCGCAGCCTGCCGGCCTACGAACTGATCAGCGAGACCGGCGACGACCACGCCAAACTATTCCGGGTACGCTGCGTACTCGCCGAGCCCGCCCTGGTGACCGAGGGCGAGGGCACCTCGCGGCGCCTGGCCGAGCAGCAGGCCGCCGCCGCCGCCATCGAGCAACTGGATTCGAGCAAGTGAACGAGCAAGCCACCCCCCCTTACCGCAGCGGCAGCGTGGCCGTGATCGGCCGCCCCAACGTGGGCAAGTCCACCCTGACCAACGCCCTGGTGGGCGCCAAGGTCAGCATCGTCTCCAACCGGCCGCAGACCACCCGGCACCGGCTGCTGGGCATCGCCAGCTTCCCGGCCGGCCAGCTGCTGCTGGTCGATACCCCGGGCCTGCACCGCGAGCAGAAGCGCGCCATGAACCGGGTGATGAACCGCGCCGCGCGCGGCTCGCTGGAAGGCGTGGACGCCGGCCTGCTGGTGATCGAGGCCGGGCGTTGGGACGAAGAGGACACGCTGGCGTTCAACGTGCTCAGCGACGCCGGCATCCCGGTGGTGCTGGTGGTCAACAAGGTCGACCGGCTCAAGGACAAGACCGCGCTGCTGCCGTTCCTGCAGCAGGTCAGCGAGGGCCGTAGCTTCGCCGCGGTGCACCCGATCTCCGCGCTCAAGCGCAAGGGCCTGGAGGCGCTGGTGCGCGACCTGCTGGCCTTGGTGCCGGAAGCGCCGCCGATGTTCGGCGAGGACGAGATCACCGACCGCAGCCAGCGCTTCCTGGCCGGCGAACTGGTGCGCGAGCAGTTGATGCGCCAGCTCGGCGAGGAGCTGCCGTACGCGACCACCGTGGAGATCGAGCGCTTCGCCGAGGACGGCGCGCTGCTGCGCATCGGCGCAGTGATCTGGGTCGAGCGCGAAGGCCAGAAGGCGATCGTGATCGGCAAGGGCGGCACCCGCCTGAAGGACATCGGCGCCAAGGCCCGCCAGCAGATGGAGCGCCTGTTCGGCGCCAAGGTGTTCCTGGAGACCTGGGTGCGCGTGCGCGAAGGCTGGTCCGACGACGAGGCGGCGCTGAAGGCGTTCGGGTACGGGGAATAAGGCTGGGAAGCCGGGATTCGGGGTTCGGGATGTTGTAGGAGCGGCTTCAGCCGCGACAGGCTGTCCCGGTAACGCCCGTCGCGGCTGAAGCCGCTCCTACAAGGCGTGGCCATTTCATTGCTTGCCTCGTTCAATTCGCTACAGCACCGCTTCCTGCTTCCTGCTTCCCACGCACGCGCTCCGTCCCCTGACCGCCGCTCCTGCGATTCCCCACTCCCGAATCCCCGCCTTGATCGAGCACGAACCCGGTTTCGTCCTGCATGCGCGGCCCTGGCGCGAGACCAGCCTGCTGGTGGAGGTGCTGAGCGTGCACCACGGCCGGCTCGGCGTGCTGGCGCGCGGCGTGCAGGGGCCGAAAAAGCAGGCCTTGCGCGCGGCGCTGCAGCCGCTGCAGTCGATCCGCTTCAGCGCACAGCGCCGCGGCGAACTGGCGCAACTGCGCGCGGCCGAGGCCGTGGACACGGCACCGCGGCTCAGCGGCGAGGCGATGCTGGCCGGCTTCTACATCAACGAACTGACCCTGCGCCTGGCGCCGCGCGACGACCCGGCGCCGGATCTGTACCTGGCCTACGCGCGGGTGCGGGCGCGGCTGGCGGCCGAGGCGCCGCTGGCCTGGTCGCTGCGCTGCTTCGAGCGCGACCTGCTGGAGGCGCTGGGCGTGGGCTTCGACCTGCGCCACGACGGCGACGGCGAGCCGATCGACCCTGCCGCGCGCTACGTGCTGGACGCCGAGCACGGACCGCGCCGGCTGTTGAGCGACCGCGGCCACGACCAGCGCAGCGGCATGGCCACCGGGCGCGCCCTGCTGGCCCTGGCCGACGACGCCGAACCGGTTGCCGAGGATCTGCCCGGCCTGCGCCGTGGCATGCGCGTGGTGCTGCTGCACCACCTCGGCGGGCGCGGACTGAAGTCCTGGGAAATGGTCGAGGACCTGGCGCGGCAGCGCAGCGCCAGCGCCGCGGGCATCGCGCCGGCGGCGGCCGATCCGGAGCTGCCGCAGGACGATCCGCTCCGAGCGGATGCACCCGGCGTCGCCGCAATGCCTGAGTCGGCACCGCGCGTGGCGACGCCGGCGTCGGACGCCGAGCTGGATGCGCAGCGCGATGCGACGCCTGCATCCACGCCGGAAGCGCCGCCTCGGTCGCCGCCGTCCAATGCATCGTGAACGCGCCTGATCGGCAGCGCGCGTGCTCGGCAAGCGGATACCCGAGTGACCTGCGTTCGTCACAGCGCAAGCGGATGCAGGTTGCTCCGTAGGAGCGGCTCTTGTCCCCTTTTGCGGGATCAGCCGCGATGGGCTTTCTTGGTCATGCCCGTCGCAGCTGATCCGGTAAAAAAGACAAGAGCCGTTGCGATAGCCGCTTCCGTCGCGATCGGAGGCGCTAACGCGCCGGGGCCGCGCTACCGTCGACCGTCGCCGCCGCGTGCGGCGACGACAGCGGCAGGCAGCACTCAGCGCCAGTCGATCCGCAGGCTCAGCGCGGCATTGCGTGCCTCGCCCAGCGTGTGCTGGTTCCAGTAGGTGCGATCGAACAGGTTGTTGACGTTGCCGGTCCACAGCGCGGCGTAGCCACCCAGCGTGGTGGCGTACTGGAAGCCGGCCGCGGCGACGGTGTGCCCGGGGATGAGGATGCGGTTCTGGTCCTCGTAGTAGGCATCGCCGGAGTAGCGCACGTTGCCGTGCAGGCTGAGGCCACGCACGCCCGGTACGCGCCAGGTGGCATTGGCCAGCAGTTGCCGGCGTGCGGCGCCGGCGGGGCGGTTGCCGCGCAAGGCCGCGTTGTCCGGCGACAGATCCTTCAGCCGCGGGTCCATCCACAGTCCGCCGACGCCCAGTTCGAGGTCGTCGGTCAGGCCGACGCTGCCGATCACTTCCAGCCCGCGATACAGGGTCAGGCCGTCCTGGGTCAGATAGCGCAGGCCGTCGCGGTAGGCGTCGATCTGCGCGCCGCGCTCGATGCGGAACGCGGCGGTGGTCAGGGCGAAGCGCCCGCTCTGTAGCTTGGCGCCGAGCTCGTACTGCTTGCTCACCGTCGGCTGCAGCACGCTGCCGGCGTTGGCGTAGGCGGGCACCGCATCGGCGCCGACGCGGCTGCCCGGCTCCAGTGCCTCGACGTAGCTGGCGTAGAGCGACACGTCGTCGATGGGCTTGTAGATCAGCGCCACGGTCGGGGTCGTCACCGAGGTGCGGTAACCGCTGTCCACCGTCGCGTCGCCATCCAGGTCGCGCTGCTGATACTCCACGTGGCGCGCGCCGAGGATGGCGCGCCAGTGGTCGCCGAGCTGCATGGTGTCGCTGACGAACACCGCCTTCTGGCGCAGGTCCGCGCTGACCGGCGCCAGGCTGTAGTCCGGGCGCCGGGTCGGGCGGAAGGACTGCTGGCGATACAGGTTGCCGTCGAAGTCGTGGCTCCAGTAGAACGCCTTGCTCCACTGGTCCCAGCTGCGCTGCACCGAGGTGCCGAACACCAGTTCGTGCGCCACCGGGCCGGTGTCGATGCGGCCGTTGACCAGCAGTTGCACCACGCTGTTGCGCAGCACCGCACCGAAGTCATAGGCGAAACCGGCGTAGTCGCCCGCTTCGTTGAGCAGATTGGCGAACATCTTGTGCGACTCGTGCCGGCGTCGGCTGCCGCCCACGCTCAGCGACGCGCTCCAGCGTTCGTCGATGCGCCAGTTCAGGCCGGTGGTCGCGTGCAGCAGGGCGGTCCTGTAATAGGCGCCGTCGACGCGGATCTTGGCGTAGTCGTTGGTCGGTCGCGGCAGGTGCGCGCCGTCGTAGCTGTCCCAGTAGAAGTACAGCGGTTCGTGCTCGAGCGTGTTGCGCTCGTGCACCACTTCCGCATGCCAGGTCAGGCTCTCGGCGATCGGTTGCTCGACCGCCAGCGCCAGCGTCTTCCGGTCGATGCCGGCGCCGTTGTAGGCATCGCCGCGTTCGATGCCGCCGTTGAGACGGTATCCGAAGGAGTCCGGCCCGTTGGCGCGCCCGCCGGCGTCGAGCTGGGCCGAGAACGCGCTGTCGTTGCGATAGCCGAAGGTGGTGGCCAGCAGCGCGGTGTCGGTGGGGCGCTTGGTCTGGTAGCTGACGATGCCGCCGGGCGTGCCGAAGCCATACATGAAGCCGCCCAGGCCCTTCAGTGCCTGCACCGATTGCACCGCTTCCAGCGGGAACTCGCCGCCCCATTCCATCAGCATCGGCACGCCGTCGACATAGAAATTGCGCACCTCGATGCCGCGGATCTGCGTGCCCCACCAGTTGGTGCTGGCCGGCGGCTCGGCGGCGAACACCGACGGATCGTTGATGAAGATCTGCCCCAGCGTGGTGGCCTGGCGCCGCGCGATCTCGGGTTCTTCGACCAGCGCCACAGAGAACGGCGTGTCCAGCAGGCGAGACGTCCCCAGCGCGCCGACCGCCGCGTCCTGCTGCAGGTCCAGGCTGAGCCGCTGGCCCTTGACCATGACCGTGTCCAGTTGCGTGGCATCGGCCGGTGGCTGGGCATCGCGGGTGTCGTCGTCGGTGGCGGCGTCCTGGGCGTTGGCCGAGGTGGACGCGGCGGCCACGAGGGCGGCCAGCAAGGCGCGGGCTAGCAGGCCCATCGCCGGCGCTTGCCGGTGGAGTGAAGTCTGAAACATGCGATGCCCCTGTTGCCGTAATGACCGGACGGGGCGATGGCTGGTCCGAAGATGTCGTCGGGGCGTTAATTTAGTTGATAAAGAATCTCATTTGCAACTTGGCCGTCACGAGCACCAGTGCAGTACGGGATCCGTGACGGGAGGTGGGGGACGAGAGTGGCCCAGGCCAGGATCGCGAGGCAGCGTCCGGCGCGCCGGTCGCGGCCGACGCCGCGTCTACGCCGCCTCGCGCAGAAGATCTAGCGCCATCCCCAATCCCCAATCCCAGCCGTCAGTGCAACAACGCCGCCACCGCCTCGCTGAATTGGTGGCGGGCCTGCGAGGAGGCCGGGTCGCCGTGCAACTGGCGCACGGCGCGCGCCAGGCGGGCGGCGCCGACGAAGCCGCAGCTGGCCTGCAATCGGTGCAGGTGGCTGCGTACGGCCTGGTCGTCGCTGAGTTGCAGGGCCGAAGCGACCGCGTCGCGGGTGCCGGGCAGTTCGGCCAGGAACAATTCGCGCAGGGCGATCAGGTGCGCGCGCTCGCCATTGAGTGCAGCCAATGCGGTGGTTTCGTCCCAGTCCAGGGTCGGCTCGGCGGTACCAGGTGCGCCGCCGAGGCGGCCGCGCGCCAGTAGCCTGCGTACCGACTGCAGCAGTCGCTCGGTGCTGAGGGGCTTGAGCAGGACGTCGGCGAACCCGGCGTCGAGCAACTGGGCACGGACCGCGGCGCTGGCGTCGGCGGTATGCGCCAGCCCCAGGGTGCCGGGACGTTGCCGCTGCAACTGGCGCAGCAGGTCGCTGCCGCTGCCGTCGGGCAGGTTGGCGTCGATCAGCCACAGGTCGTGCGCCTGCGTCTGCGCGCGGGCGAGGGCGCTGGCGACGGAGTCGGCCAGGTCCACGTGTGCTGGTAACGCCTGCAGGGTCGCGTCGAAGAAGGCGCGGCTGATCGGGTCGTCTTCGACGAGCAGCAGTCGCGTTACCGGGTCCTGGGTCGATGCCATGCTGAGCCTCCATGCGGCGTGGTCGCATCCCGCGCGGCGGCGCGCGTGCGTCGCGCCACTTTGCCTCGCCGGCGCGGCAATCGCAAGCCGGTCCCGGCCCGGTCCATCTGCGACAATGGCCGCCCTTTTCCGCCCGCAGCCTGTTGCCACGTGGCCCGATCCAGAAACCGTCTCGACCGCACGCCCTTCCAGACCGACATCGCCGACCTCAGCCACGATGGCCGCGGCGTGGCCCGCCGCGAGGGCGACAAGGTCGCCTTCGTCGCCGGCGCGCTGCCTGGCGAGACCGTCCTGGCCGAACCCACCGCGCGCAACCGCCACTTCGACGAGGCGCGCACCGTGCAGGTGCTGCAGGCCTCGCCGCAGCGGGTGACGCCGCGCTGCCCGCATTTCGGGGTCTGCGCCGGCTGCGTGCTGCAGCACCTGGCCGAGGATCAGCAGATCGTCGCCAAGCAGCGGGTGCTGACCGAGAACCTGGAGCGCATCGGCCACGTGACCCCGCAAGCGGTGCTGCCGGCGCTGACCGGCGCGCCCTGGGGCTACCGGCGCAAGGGCCGTTTCTCGGTGCGGCGGGTGGAGAAGAAGGACAAGACCCTGGTCGGCTTCCGCGAGCAGGACCCGCGCTTCGTCGCCGACCTGTCGGTCTGTCATACGGTGATCCCGCAGATCGGCTTCAAGGTGACCGCGCTGGCGGAGCTGGTCGAAAGCCTGGACGGCAAGCGCGACATCCCGCAGATCGAGTTCATCGCCGGCGACGCCGCGGTGGCGTTGACCTTCCGCCACATGCAGCCGCTGAGCGCGCGCGACCAGGACGCGTTGATCGCCTTCGCCCAGGAACACGATTTCGCCATCTTCCTGCAGCCCGGCGGCGTGGACAGCGTGCATCCGCTGTATCCGCAGGAGGTGCCGCTGTCGTTCCGGTTGCCGCAGTGGGACGTGGAACTGGCGTTCCGGCCGCTGGACTTCATCCAGGTCAATGCCGCGCTCAACGAGAAGATGATCGCGCACGCGCTGGCGCTGCTCGACGCGCAGCCTGGCGACCGGGTGCTGGACCTGTTCTGCGGCCTGGGCAACTTCACCCTGCCGCTGGCGCGCACCGTGCGCGAGGTGGTCGGCGTGGAAGGCGACGCCGGGTTGGTGGCGCGTGCGCGGGAAAACGCGCAGCGCAACGGCCTGGACAACGCCCAGTTCTTCGCCGCCGACCTGACCCAGGACCAGCGCCAGGCGCCGTGGATGCGCCAGGGCTTCGACAAGCTGCTGCTGGACCCGCCGCGCTCCGGCGCGCTGGAGGTGCTGCAGCAACTGCCGCTGAAGCAGTTCCAGCGCATCGTCTACGTCAGTTGCCATCCCGGCTCGCTGGCGCGCGACGCCGGCTACCTGGTCAACGACCAGGGTTTCGTGCTCAAGGCCGCCGGCGCGATGGACATGTTCCCGCATACCGCGCATGTGGAGAGCATTGCGGTGTTTGAAAAGCCGTGATTCGGGATTGGTGATTGGGGATTCGCAACGGCGTGTCGGCGCGCTGGCTTATGCTTTCACCAATCCCGAAGCCCTACTCCCCAATCCCATGCCTCTAGAAATCGAACGCAAATTCCTGGTGACCGGCGACGGTTGGCGTGCGGCGGCGCATGCGGTGATGCCGATGGCGCAGGGCTATCTCAACGACCAGGCGGCGCTGGCCAGCGGGGCGCAGAAGGCGTCGGTGCGGGTGCGGGTGCAGGGCGAGGCCGCGTTTCTCAACCTCAAGTCGCGCGAGCTCGGGCATACCCGCCAGGAGTTCGAGTATCCGATTCCGCTGGACGATGCGCGCGCGCTGCTGGCGCTGTGCGTGGGCGGGCTGATCGACAAGCGCCGGCATCTCGTGCAGCACCAGGGCCACCTCTGGGAAGTGGACGAGTTCCTCGGCGACAACGCCGGGCTGGTGGTCGCCGAGATCGAGCTGGACAGCGCCGACGAAGCGTTCGCCAGGCCGGACTGGCTCGGCGCCGAAGTCACCGACGATCCGCGGTACTACAACGTGGCGCTGGCAAGCCGTCCATTCCGCGAATGGACGGGATTGGGGAGTGGGGATTCGGGATTGGCAAACGCGTAAAGCCAAGCGCCGCATGCGGCCCGCTTTTGCGAATCCCCAATCCCGAATCCCCGCTTCTCGCGGCAATCGGGCTTATGCTTTTGCCAATCCCGAATCCCGAATCCCGAATCCCCGCTCATGCGCATCGACATCTGGTCCGACGTGGTCTGCCCCTGGTGCTGGATCGGCAAGCGCCGGTTGCAGCAAGGTCTTGCGTCGCTCGGCGCGGACGCGCCGGCGCTGGAGATCCACTGGCATCCGTATTTGCTGGATCCGGACGCCGGCGCCGAGCCGGTGCCGTTGCGCGAGGCCTATGCGGCCAAGTTCGGCGGTGCGGCGCGCACCGAGCAGATCCTGGCGCAGACCCAGGCCACTGCGCGTGCCGAAGGCCTGCCGTTCGACTTCGGCCGCGGCCAGGTGCGGGTGACCACGCTGCCGGCGCACCGGCTACTGTGGCTGGCGGCGCGCGAGGGCGACGTCGACGCGGTCGCCGAAGCGCTGTTCCATGCGCACTTCGCCGAGGGCCGCAACCTGTCCGATCCGCAGACGCTGTGCGAGGCCGGCGCCGCGGGCGGGCTGTCGGCGGCGCGGGTGCAGGCGCTGCTGGAAGGCGACGAGGGCCTGGACGAGGTGCAGGCCGAACTGCAGCAGGCGCAGGCGATGGGGATCCGCGCGGTGCCCACCTACGTTATCGATGGCCGCCAGGCGCTGCAGGGCGCGCAGCCGCCGGAGGTGTTCGCCGCCACGGTGCGCGGCCTGCTGGCCGACGCCCAGGCGGGCCGCGAGTGCGGTCCGGACGGCTGCGCAGTCTAGGAGGGCGCGCACGGCACGTCGAGCTTCGCGCCATGGGGCGCACGCGGGGCAGCGCCATATGAGGCGAAAGAAGGCAGCCCGCGATGGTGCACAGGCGTCCTGCCGGTCCTGACATCGGCTCGCCTGGGCGTCTCCCCACTGCACCGGTCCATGACTGCTGGCAGGAGGACCGCCTGCGGTGTACCGGTCATGCGGCCCGGCCGGGATTGCCCGGCGCCTCGCTGCGCACGCAGTTCATTACCGCGGCATGTCAGCCTAGGGCGCAACCTGCCGCCGACGCCGGCATCTGCGACAATGCCGGCCCACAGGCGCCTGAACCGCGCCGGCAGGAGAATCCCCCGCATGCTCGCGATCGGCGTTGCCGGTACCGAACTCACCGCGCAGGAGCGCGACTGGCTGCAGCACGATGCGGTGGCCGGCGTGGTCCTGTTCAAACGCAATTTCGCCTCGCGCGCGCAGGTGACCGAGTTGAGCGCGGCGATCCGCGCCGCCGCGCCGCGGCCGCTGCTGATCTGCGTGGACCAGGAGGGCGGCCGCGTGCAGCGCTTCCGCGAGGGCTACAGCGCGCTGCCGCCGCTGCAGGGCTTCGGCGCGCTGTACGCGCGCGATCCGGCCTCGGCGCTGCAGATGGCCGAGCAGCACGCCTGGCTGATGGCCAGCGAGATCCGCGCCAGCGGCGTCGACCTGAGCTTTGCGCCGGTGCTGGACCTGGCCCGTGGCAACCGCGCCATCGGCGACCGCGCCTTCAGCGACGACCCGCAGGTGGTCGCCGCCTTCGCCGAAGCCTATGTGCGCGGCATGCACAGCGTCGGCATGGGCGCCACCCTCAAGCATTTCCCCGGCCACGGCACCGTGCTGGAGGACACCCACGTCGACAACGCCGAAGACCCGCGTCCGCTGGAGACCCTGCGCCAGGAAGACCTGGTGCCGTTCGCCGCCGGCATCGCCGCCGGCGCCGATGCGGTGATGATGGCGCACGTGGTCTATCCGCAGGTGGCGCCGGAGCCGGCCGGCTACTCGCCGCGCTGGATCCAGCAGATCCTGCGCCAGGACCTGGGCTTCCGCGGCGTGGTGTTCTCCGACGACATCGGCATGGCCGCCTCGTTCGCCGCCGGCGGCGTCGCTGCGCGGGTCACCGCGCACCTGGACGCCGGCTGCGACGTGGTCCTGGTCTGCCACCCGGAACTGGTCGAAGATTCCTTGCAGGCGGTGCGCGACCGCCCGCTCAACACCGCCGCGCTGCTCGGCCTGATCGGCCGCGGCGGCCTCGGCTGGGACGGCCTGCTGGCCGACGCCCGCTACGGCCACACCCAATCCCATCTGCTCTCCACCTTCGGAAAAACCGCCTGATGTCCACTCTCACCATCGCCCAGGCCCTGGCCCAGGCCGACCTGCTGGTCGATCGCACGCGCATCGACCAGGCCATTGCCCACATGGCCGACGCCATCGCCGCCGATTACCGCGGCGAAACCCCGGTCTACCTGACCATCATGCATGGCGCGCTGCCGTTCGCCGGCCAGCTGGCGCTGGAGCTGGGCAGCCGTGGCCAGGACCTGCAACTGGATTACCTGCACGCCACCCGCTATCGCGGCGAGACCGTCGGCGGCGAACTGGTGTGGAAGCACCGCCCGGCCACCGCGCTGTACGGCCGCCGCGTGCTGCTGCTCGACGACATCCTCGACGAAGGCCTGACCCTGAAGGCGGTGCGCGAGTGGTGCCTGGAGCAGGGGGCCACCGACGTGCGCATCGCCGCGCTGACGGTCAAGCGCCACGACCGCTGCGTGCCCGGGGTGACCGCCGACTACATCGGTGTCGAGGTGCCCGACCGCTACGTGTTCGGTTTCGGCATGGACGTCAACGAAGCCCTGCGCAACCTGCCGGCGATCTACGCGATGAAGGAGTAAGCGGCAGGCGAGCCAGCCTCGCCGCTTCGCTGCCATCCCCCCTGCCGGCGCGTGTCGCCGGCGCAGGTGTTCTTTTTCGTTCGAGGATCCGCATGGACAACATCGCACTGGCCGTCATCGGCGGCACCGGCGTCTACAAGCTCGCACAGCTCGACGACGTGCAGACCCACGAGGTGCAGACGCGCTACGGCGCGCCCTCCGGCCCGGTGCGGGTCGGCACGCTGCTCGGTCACCGCGTGGCCTTCCTGGCCCGCCATGGCGAAGGCCATTCGCTGCCGCCGCACAAGATCAACTACCGCGCCAACCTTGCTGCGTTGCAGCAGATCGGCGCCACCCGGGTGCTGGCGCTCAACACCGTCGGCGGCATCACCGAGCGTTTTGGCCCGCGCGTGCTGGCTTGCCCGGACCAGTTGATCGACTACACCTGGGGGCGCATCTCCACGCTGTGCGAGGAGCCGGGCAGCGAGGTGCTGCACGTGGATTTCGGTCATCCGTACTCGCCGCTGCTGCGCAGCAAGATTCTGGCCGCCGCGCGCGTCACCGGCACCGCCCTGGTCGATGGCGGCTGCTACGCCGCCACCCAGGGGCCGCGCCTGGAGACGATCGCCGAGATCGCCCGGCTGCGCCGCGACGGCTGCGACCTGGTCGGCATGACCGGCATGCCCGAGGCCGGGCTGGCGCGCGAGCTGGGCCTGGACTACGCCTGCCTGGCGATCGTGGCGAACTGGGCGGCCGGCTGCGGCGACGCCGAGGAGATCACCCTGGCCGAGGTGCTGGCCAACGTGGAGGCGGCTTCGGTCGGCCTGCCGGAGCTGGTCGGGGAACTGGCGCGCGGGTGATTGTCTTCGCTGCGCAAGCTTTGCATACTCCGCCGGTGCGGCTGCCGCACAACCACCACCCATTCACTGCAAAAGGTCTCGCATCACCATGCCGAACGGTACCGTCAAGTGGTTCAACGACGCCAAGGGATTTGGTTTTATTTCTCCGGAAGACGGTAGCGCCGATGTGTTCGCGCACTTCTCCGCGATCAACTCCAAGGGCTTCCGCAGCCTGCAGGAAGGACAGCGTGTCAGCTACGACGTGACCCAGGGTCCGAAGGGCGCGCAGGCCTCGAATATCACGCCGGTCGAGTAAGCGCGCGCGTTGACTCGGTTGTGCCTTGAACCCCGCTTCGGCGGGGTTTTTTGTGGGAGACACCGCCGCCGTGGCGGCGTCCGGACGTCGTGAACGCAATGAAGCAAGGACTGCACATCGGCATCGTCGGCTACGGCACGGCGGGGCAGACGCTGGCGCTGCTGCTGGCGCGCGACGGGCACCGCGTGCAGGTGTTCGAGCGCGCGGCGCAGCCTGGGCCGGTCGGCGCCGGCTTCCTGCTGCAGCCGACCGGCCTGCAGGTGCTGTGGCGGATCGGCCTGCTCGAGCAGGCTTTGGCCTACGGTGCGCCGGTGCACCGCCTGTATGGCGAGACCCCGTGCGGGCGCGCGGTGATGGACATGCGCTACCGCGACCTGGACGCGCGCCTGTTCGGGCTGGGCCTGCAGCGCGGCGCCTTGTTCGCGCTGCTGGCGCAGGCCTGGGACGGCTACGCCACGTTGCAGCGCGATACGCACATCGTCGCCATCGACGACACGCTGCGCCGCGTGCAGGACCAGCACGGCCGCTGGCATGGACCGTTCGACCTGGTGATCGCCTGCGACGGCTCGGCCTCGGTGCTGCGCGCGCAGGTACAGGCGACCCGGCTGGATCGGGTGTATCCCTGGGGCGCGTTGTGGTGCCTGCTGCCGCGCGGCGACTGGGCCTTCGCCGACGAGCTGCGCCAGCGCTACGTGGCCGCGCGCAAGATGATCGGCCTGCTGCCGGTGGGCACGCGCCCCGGCGATCCCGAGCCGCGGGTGAGTTTCTTCTGGAGCCTGCCGACCGCCGACTTCGATGGTTGGCAGGCGCGCGGCATGCAGCCGTGGCTGGAGGAGATCGCGCAGCTGTGGCCGCAGGCGCGCGAACGCCTGGCGCAGATCGATGCGCCGGCGCAACTGGCGCGGGCCAGCTACCGCGACGCGGTGCAGCGGCACTGGTACCGCGGCCGCCTGGTCCTGGCCGGCGATGCCGCGCACGCGATGAGTCCGCAGCTGGGGCAGGGCGTCAACATGGCGCTGATGGACGCCTGGGCGCTGAGCGAGAGCCTGCGCACCGCCGCGGACATCGACGCGGCGCTGGCGCGCTACCAGGCGCAACGCCAGGCGCATGTGGCGGTGTACCAGTTCTGGAGCCGCTGGCTGACCCCGCTGTTCCAGTCCGAGCGCGATCTGGCGGCGCGGCTACGCGACCTGGGCATGCGTCCGGCCGGGCGCATGCCCGGCGGCCGCGGGCACATGCTGCGCGTGCTCAGCGGCACCCAGTACGGCTGGTTCGGCAAGCTGCCGCTGGCGCCGGAGTTTGTCGTGGCATTGCAGGAGGCAGTGGCGCGTCGTGCGTCGCTGCCGTAGGCGGCGAGGTCGCGAGCGCGGTTGGACGCGAGTTTCGGTGCTTCGTCGCGGCGGCGCGTGCAGAGCGCAACGCAGCGAGCGCGGTCCGACGGCGATGGTGCCGTGGTGTCGTAGCAGCGGCTTCAGCCGCGACCGGCTTTCCCGATAAAGCCCGGTCGCGGCTGAAGCCGCTCCTACGACAGGTGGCAGGGCATCCGCACTCGCGCAATGCATTGCGACTGCACTGTGGGAGGGGCTTCAGCCCCGACGCCTTGTGGCGGACGTGTCGGGACTGAAGGCCCTCCCACAAGCTGATGTGTCTGTTGTGGTGTCTGCTAACGATCGACCACGCAACTGCGCCCCACCTATGCCGCCGCCACCGGCAGGGCGAAGGCCGCGCCCTCCACGCAGGCCACCAGGCGCTCGCCCGGTGCCAGCACCGGGGCGACGCCGGCGGTGAAGTGCGAGAACGCCGGCAGCACGGTCATGCCGTCGCGCAGCCAGAACGCCGGCCAGCGCGGGCGCATGCCGGGCAGCTTGGCCAGCGGGTGCAGGTGTCCGCACAGCACGTGGCGCTGCGCATCCGTGACCGGATCGTGGCGCAGCACGAACGGGCCGTCCTCTACCTGCGCGCCGAGCAGGGCGATGTCCAGCCCGGCGCCGGCCAGGGCGCGGTCGTGGTTGCCGGCGATCGCCGCTACCCGCAGTTGCGGATGCTGCGCGCGCCACGCATGCCACTGCCGTTGCCAGTCGGCATCGGCTGCGGCGCCGTGCAGCACGTCGCCGAGGATCCACAGTTCCACCGCGTCCTGCGCCTGCAGCAAGGCCGAAAGCCGCGCCAGGTCCAGCGCGGTGCCGCCACGCGGCAGGCCGATGCCGGCACGGCGAAAGACGTCGGCCTTGCCCAGGTGCAGGTCGGCGATCAGCAGCCGCCGCCGCGCCGGCCAGTACAGCGCGCGGTCGCCGAGCAGGCGCATCGGCTCACCGGCCAGCAGCCAGTCCAGTTCAGCGCGCATGGCGTTGCTCCAGTTGCGCCGCCGCGCGCATCACCCGCGCCTTCCAGTCCTCGGTGCTGAGCTGGCCGCGGATGCTTTCGGCCCAGAGCGGGAACGCCAGCGGAGTGAGGCTGCGCGGACTGTGCAGTGCCAGCTCGCGCGCGGCGCAATCGTCCAGGGTCGCGGCGAGCCGGGTCAGTTCCATCTGGCCCTGCAGCACCTCGCGCTCGGCCTGCGCCAGCAGCAGGTGCTCGGGATCGAAGCGGCTCAGCACGTCGTACAGCAGGCCGCTGGAGGCCTGCAACTGGCGCAGGCTGCGCGGCAGGCGCCCGGGCAGGCTGGGCGGCAGCAGGCCGGCGACGCGGGCGATCTCGCGGAACTGGCGCCGCGCCAGTTCGCCCAGGTTGAGGCTCTCGCGCAGATCCTCGAACAACTGCGCCGGACTCAACAGCTCGCGCAGCAGCGCCGCGTCGATCGGCGCGTCCTCCGCCGGCGACAGCACGAAGCCATAGTCGTTGGCGGCGAAGCTGAAGGTATTGCGCTGCCGTCGGCCCCAGCGCAGCGCAAGCAGCGCGGCCAGGCCCTCGTGCACCTGGCGTCCGGCGAACGGATACACGAACAGATGCTGGCCGTCGCGCGCGCGAACGCGCTCGGCCAGCAGCCGCTGCGGCGCCGGCAGATCCGACAGCGCGCGCTGCAAGCCGAGCAGCGGCGCCAGCGCGCGCAGTTCCGCCTCGCCGCGCGGATCGGCGAACACCGCCTCCACCTCGCGGCCCAGTTCCGAGGACAGCGGCATGCGCCCGCCCATCCACTTCGGCACGCTGCCGTCGCCGCCCTTGGCCAGGCGCACGTAGGCGGTCATGTCCTCCAGCCGCACCAGTTCCAGCATGCGCCCGGCGAACTGG
The DNA here is from genome assembly GCF_014206815.1 of Xanthomonas sp. F10. GTDB lineage: Bacteria > Pseudomonadota > Gammaproteobacteria > Xanthomonadales > Xanthomonadaceae > Xanthomonas_A > Xanthomonas_A indica. Next base: position 2,270,384 of record NZ_JACHNP010000001.1, on the reverse strand, counting down.
AAGCGGTCGCCGCGGCGCAGGCGGCCGACGAACTGCTCCTCCACCGCGCCGAGCCGGCCGCCGCGCAGGAAGCGCACCGCAACGCTGCCGTCGCTGGTGATGGTGCCGATCGACAGGCGATGGCGCAGGGCGATGCGGCGGTCGTGCACGCGGTACAGGCCGTCTTCGTCCCGCACCACCTTGCGGTAGTCGGGGTACTGCGCCAGCGCGCGTCCGCCCTGCACGACGAACTCCAGGACGGCCTGCCAGGTCGGCGCATCCAGCGTGGCGAAGGCGGCGGTGCCGCGCACTTCGGCGTACAACGCCTCGGCCGCGAAGCCCCCGCCCAGCGCGCAGGTGATGCAGTGTTGGGCCAGCACGTCCAGCGACAGTCGTGGCGAGGGCCGCGATTCGATGCGGCCATGGGCGATGGCGCGACGCGCCGCGGCGTACTCGACCAGTTCCAGCGCGTGCGAGGGCACGCACAGCACATGGCCGGCCTCGCCGGGGCGATGCTTGGCGCGGCCGGCGCGCTGCAGCAGCCGCGCCACGCCCTTGGGGCTGCCGACCTGCAGCACCTGGTCGACGGCGGGGAAGTCCACGCCCAGGTCCAGGCTCGAGGTCGCCACCACGCAGCGCAGGCTGCCGTCGCGCAGGCCTTGCTCGGCGGCGCTGCGCAGCGCCGGATCCAGCGAGCCGTGGTGCAGCGCCAGCGTGTGCGGCTCTTCCGGCCATACCGAGGTCAGCGCCTGGTGCCACAGCTCCGCCTGCGCGCGGGTGTTGGTGAACAGCAGGCTGGTGCGCACCGCGAAGAGTTTTTCGAGCACCCGCGGCAACTGCGCCAGGCCCAGGTGCCCGGCCCACGGGAAGCGCTCGCCGACCGCCGGCGCCAGCGTCTCCAGGGTCAGCGTGCGCGGCTTGACCCCGGCCACGATCGGTGCCTGCGGCAGGTGCGGCAGCAGCACGTCGCGTGCTTCGTCCAGGTTGCCGAGCGTGGCCGACAGGCCCCAGGTGCGCAGCGCCGGCGCCCAGCCGCGCAGCCGCGCCAGGCACAGTTGCAGCAGCACGCCGCGCTTGTTGCCGAGCAGTTCGTGCCACTCGTCGACGATCACGCAGCGCAGCGTCGCCAGTTGCGGCGCGGTGTCCGGATAGGACAGCAGCAGCGCCAGCGATTCGGGGGTGGTCACCAGCACGTCGAGCTTGCCGCTGCGCGCCAAGCGCTTGTCGCGCGCGCTGGCATCGCCGGTGCGCAGGCCGATCTGCCAGTCCAGGCCCAGCGCCTGCGCCGGTTCGCGCAACGCGCGCACGGTGTCGGCGGCGAGCGCGCGCAACGGGGTGATCCACAGCACCTTGAGGTCGCGCTGCGCCTGCCGGCGCGTGCGCGGCGGCGAGGCGGTCTTGGCAGTCGCGCTGGCGCCATTGCCACGGGCGGGCTTTTTTTTGGCGGCGGCCGCCTGCGCCGCGGCCTGCGTACGCAGGCCCTCCAGCAAGGGGCCGCCGAACGCGGCCAGGGTCTTGCCGCTGCCGGTGGGCGTGTGCAGCAGCCCGGAGCCGCCGTCCAGGTAGTGCCGCCACACCGCACGCTGGAACGGCAGCGGCTGCCAGCCCTGCTGCGCGAACCAGGCGTACAGCGGCGCATCGGCCGGGCGCCGGCGCGCCGCCGCTGCGCTCATCGCGCCAGCGCCTGCAGCGTGCTCAAGCGGTCGGCCTCGGCGAACGGCTTGTCGTGGCGCCAGCGCAGGATGCGCGGGAAGCGCACGGCGATCCCGGACTTGTGCCGGCTGCTGCGATTCACCGCCTCGAAGCCGAGTTCGAACACGTGATACGGCGTCACCGCGCGCACCGGGCCGAAGCGCTCGGTGGTATGCGCACGGATCCAGCGGTCCAGCGCCAGGATCTCGCTGTCGTCCAGGCCCGAGTAGGCCTTGGCCACCGGCACCAGTTGCTCGCCGTCCCACAGGCCGAAGGTGTAGTCGGTGTACAGCGTGCTGCGCCGGCCGTGGCCGGCCTGGGCGTACAGCAGCACCGCGTCGATGGTCAGCGGCGCCACCTTCCATTTCCACCAGTCGCCACGGCGGCGGCCGGACTGGTAAGGCGACCCCGCACGCTTGAGCATCAAGCCTTCCACGCCGCGCGTGCGCGACGCCTCGCGCAGCGTCGCCGCCTGCTCCCACGTTGCCGCCTGCACCTGTGGCGACAGCGTCAGGCGCGGGTCGGCGTGCGCTTCCAGCAAGGCCTGCAGTTGCGCGCGCCGTTGCTGCAGCGGCTGCTCGCGCAGGTCGTGGCCGTCCAGTTCCAGCAGGTCGTAGGCGAGCACGCGCGCCGGCGTGTCGGCCAGGGTCTTGGCGCCGGGCTTGCGGCGCTGGATGCGGGTCTGCAGGGCGGTGAACGGTAGTGGCGCGTCCTCGCCCTCACGCCACGCCAGCAGTTCGCCGTCGATCACCGCATCGCGCGGCAGCGTCGCCGCGGCCGCCTCGATTTCCGGGAAGCGTCCGTCCAGGCGTTCCTCGCCGCGCGACCACAGCGCCACCTCGCCGTCGCGGCGGATCAGTTGAAGGCGGATGCCGTCCCATTTCCATTCCAGCAGCCAGTCGTCGATGGCGCCAAGCGTGTCGGCCTCGGCTTCCAGCGGCGAGGCGAGGAAGAACGGGTAGGGCTGCTGGCGGTCGCTGGGCAGCACCTCGTCGGACAGCAATTGCTCCAGTGCCTGCGGCGTCGGCGACCAGGCGCCGAGCATGCGCTGGGCGATGCGGGCGATGTCGATCCCGGACATCGCCGCCAGCGCCTGCTGGACCAGCCGTTGCGACACGCCGACGCGCAGCGCGCCGGTGAGCAGCTTGTTGAACAGCAGGCGCTCGTCGAAGGCGAGGCTGCGCCAGCCGGCGACCACCGCGGCGCGGCGTGCGGCATCGTTTTGTGCGGCCACCGGCAGCAGGCGCTCCTCGATCCAGTCGCGCAGCGGCGCCGGGTCGGGGGTTTCCGCCGGATCGTCGAGCAGCAGGGTCAGGGTCTCGGCCAGATCGCCGACATGGTCGTAGCTGTCGTCCACCAGCCAGCCGGGCAGGCCGCTTTCCTGCGCGATCCACTCGCGCAGTTCGCGGGTGTTGGCGATGCGCCGCAGTTTGCCGCCGCTGAGCAGCCAGATCGCCCAGGCCGCGTCCGCGGGCGGCGCCTGCTCGAAATACGCCACCAGCGCGGCGCGCTTGTCCAGCGTCGCGGTGCTCTGGTCCAGTTGCCGGTACAGGGCGGCGAAGTGCTTCATTCCTCGCCACCGTAGTCGGTGCGGAATGCTTCGGCGGCGACGCCGCGTTCGTTGAGCGCGCGGATGATCGCGTCGGTGTTGCCGTGCGTCGCAATCACGCGACGCGCGCCGGTTTCGTCGATGGTGCGCAGCAGGTCGGGCCAGTCGGCATGGTCGGAGACCACGAAGCCGCGGTCGTAGTTGCGCCGGCGGCGGTTGCCGCGCAGCCGCATCCAGCCCGAGGCGAAGCCGAGCTGGGCGTGGCGGAAGCGACGCAGCCACGGGCTGCCGGCGGCCGACGGCGGCGCCAGCACCAACTGCCCGGCGTAGTCGGCGCGCTTGTCCAGTTCGGACACCGTCAGCGTCTCCAGCATCGCCACGCCGGCCTCGCGATACACCGCCACGCCGGCCGCCACCGCACCGTGCAGCAATGCCGGCTGGTCGTCCCACGGCTGCAGTTCGGCGAGCACGCGCTGCGCCTTGCCCAGGGCGTAGCAGAACAGCACCGCGGCCTCGCCGCGCGCACTGCACTCGCGGCGCCAGGCGACGATCTCGCGCGCCACCTCGCTGGTGTCCGGCCACCGGTACACCGGCAGGGCGAAGGTGGCCTCGCTGATGAAGGTGTCGCAGCGCACCACCTCGAACGGCGCGCAGGTCGGATCGGGCTGGCGCTTGTAGTCGCCCGACGCGACCCAGACCTCGCCATCCACTTCGATCCGCACCTGCGCCGAGCCGAGCACGTGCCCGGCCGGATGCAGCGAGACCTGGGCCCGGCCGAGCGTGAAGCGGGTGCCGTAGTCGTAGGCGCGATAGGCCTGCTCGCCCAGCCGCCAGCGCAGGATCGGCAGGCCGGCGGCGGCGCAGTGGTATTCGCCCATGCCCGAGCGCGCGTGGTCGCCGTGGCCGTGGGTGATGACCGCGCGCGGCACCGGCCGCCAGGGATCGATATGGAAGTCGCCGGCGGGGCAGTACAGCCCTTCCGGGCGCAGCACCACCAGGTCCTGGGAAGCGGCATTCGGCATGGGCGCCACTGTGTCCAAGCCGGTGTGCAGGAGATGAGAATCCGCCACGCGGGTTCGCGGCCGCGCGACGGATCGGCCACAATGCGTGCAGCGCTTCTGGGAGGGAGATGCATGCACACGGACCTGCCGGCCTACGCCACGCATACGGTCGACAACCAGCCGCCGCCGTTCGAACCACGCGATCTGTGGACCGACGACGCGGTGCTGCGCGAGGCCATCGCACGCGAGGGTGCCGACGGCTTCGCCGCGGCGCTGGCGCACTACGGTGCGCTCGCCGGCGAGACGCTGTACCGGCTCGGTTTCGATGCCAACCGCGACCGTCCGCGATTGCGCACGCACGACCGCTACGGCCATCGCATCGACACGGTCGAGTTCCATCCGGCCTATCACCAGTTGCTGGACGCGGCCAAGCGCCATGGCGTGGCCGGACTGTCCTGGCATACCCCGCAGCCGGGCGCGCATGTGGCGCGCGCTGCGCTGAGCTACCTGCACCACCAGGCCGAGGCCGGCACCAGTTGCCCGCTGACCATGACCCACGCTGCAGTGGCGGTCCTGCGCCAGGATCCGGCCTTGCGCGAGTGGGCCGACAAGGCCGCCGCGCCGCACTACGACCCGCGCGACGTGCCGATCGCCGACAAGACCGGCGTCACCCTGGGCATGGGCATGACCGAGAAGCAGGGTGGCTCGGATGTGCGCAGCAACGCCACCGTCGCCACGCCGCTGGACGGCGCCGGCGCGTACACCCTGGTCGGGCACAAGTGGTTCTTCTCCGCACCGATGTCCGACGGCTTCCTGGTGCTGGCGCAGGCGCCGGGCGGCCTGACCTGCTTCCTGCTGCCGCGGCGCCTGCCCGATGGCCGGCTCAACGCGCTGCGGCTGATGCGGCTGAAGGACAAGTTGGGCGACTGGTCCAACGCGTCCAGCGAAGTGGAGTTCGCCGGTGCCTGGGCGCAGCGCGTCGGCGAGGAAGGGCGCGGCGTTGCGCGGATCATCGGCATGGTGATGCTGACCCGGCTCGACTGCATGCTCGCCGCCGCCGCGCAGATGCGCATGGCATTGGCGCAGGCGCTGCACCACGCCCGGCATCGCATCGCCTTCGGCAGGCGTCTGGTCGAGCAACCGCTGATGCGCAACGTGCTGGCCGATCTGGCCCTGGAATCGGAAGCCGCCACCGCGTTCGCGCTGCGGGTGGCGCGCGCGGTGGACGCGGCCGATACCGATGCCGCCGAGGCTGCGTTCGCACGCATCGCCACCGCGCTGGGCAAGTACTGGCTGTGCAAGCGCGCGCCGGCCTTCGTCAACGAGGCGCAGGAATGCCTGGGCGGCGCCGGCTACGTCGAGGAGTCGATCCTGCCACGGCTGTACCGGCAGGCGCCGTTGAATTCGATCTGGGAGGGCAGCGGCAACATCCAGTGCCTGGACGTGTTGCGCGCGCTGGCGCGCGAACCGGCCACCGGCGCCGCGGTGCTGGCGGAACTGCAGACGGCGGCCGGCATCGACCCGGTCTACGACGCAGCGCTGGACGCACTGCGCGCGCCGCTGGCCGGCAACGCCGAGGTGGACGCGTTCAGCGCACGGCACCTGGCCGAACGCATCGCGCTGGTCGTGCAGGCCGCGCTGATGCTGCGCAGCGCCAGTCCGGCCGCCACCGCGTTCGTGCACAGCCGCCTGGCCGGCGCGCATGGACTGGCGTTCGGCACGCTGCAGCCGGGTGCACCGGTGGAGGAACTGCTGGCGCGCGCCTTGCCGTAGGCGCGCGGCATGGCGGCCCATCGGGCCCTCGCCAAGCGGAAAGCAGTTCCTTCTCCCTCCGCGAGAAGGTGCCCCGAAGGGGCGGATGAGGGTGCGACAGCCAGCGTAGCCAGGCAGCAAGTGCAGCACCACCGGCGGCACGCAACCGTACCCTCACCCCAACCCCTCTCCCGGTGGGAGAGGGGCTAGGCCGCTGCGCCGCAGGGGCGTGCAGCGTGGCTGTCCATCGCGTTTTCACCGGGTGGAAAGCAGCCTACCCGGCATTCCTTCTCCCTCCGGGAGAAGGTGCCCCGAAGGGGCGGATGAGGGTACGACAGCCAGCGTAGCCAGGCAGCAAGTGCAGCACCACCGGCGGCACGCAACCGTACCCTCACCCCCAACCCCTCTCCCGATGGGAGAGCGGCTAGGCTCTTGCGAATCCCGAATCCCGAATCCCGAATCCCGAATCCCAAATCCCAAATCCCAAATCCCAAATCCCAAATCCCAAATCCCAAATCCCAAATCCCACGCCACAGGCGCTAGTGCCTCCCGCGCTTGCCCCCACGCACCGGCGTCGCCTCGACCGACAGCGTGAAGCTGCGCTCCTCGCCGTCGAGCATGGCGCCGACGCCGACCAGTTGGCGCTTGATCTCCTCGCCGCGGCCGTTGCGGATGCTGACCAGCACGGTGTATTCCCAGGCGCTGCCGTCGTCCGGATGGCGGATGCTGCCCTCCACCCGCAGCGGTACCAGCGCCGATGGCGCCGATTGCTGCAGCACCGCCGAATCGAAGCGCAGATGGTGCTTGCACGCCGGGCAGACGCTGGCGCTTTCGAGGATGGTGGCCTTGCAGTGCGGGCAGGTCCGGGTCGCCCCCGGACTGCCGGGACGCGGGCTGCTCATGCGCCGGCGTCGGACTCCGCGGGTTTGCCGCCCTTGCGGGCGTGCTTGTCGTCGTCCCAGCCGAAGTCGGCCTGGCCGCGCATGCGCGAGCCGGCGGCCACGGTCAGCGAGCCGGCCTTGACGTCGCCGACCAGCGCGCCGGAGGCGAGCAGTTCCACCCGCGACGCCGATTCGATGTTGCCCTCCAGCTCGCCGGCGATGACCACCTTGTCGGCACGCACGCCGCCGCTGAGCTTGGCGCCGGTCTCGATGGTGAGGTCGCCCTGCACGTTGACGTCGCCCTTGAACTTGCCGGCGATGCGGATGTGGCCGGTGCCCTCGATCTTGCCTTCGATGCTGATGTCGGCGGCGATCAGCGATTCCTTGGCGGCCGGGGCCGGCGCGGGGGCGCGGGCGGCAGGGGCGGCGGCCGCGACCGCGGCGAGCGGTTCGCTCGGGCCGCTATCGCCCGGCGGGCGCGGCTCCGGCGGCACTGCGCCGTTGCCGGGAACGGGCGGCAGGCCATCCTTGCGCGCGGGACCCTGGTCTTTCCAGATGGACATGGGCTGTCGTCTCCAGTCGGGGGAAGCGCGACTATCGCCGCTCTACCGCGTCGATTTTGTGACGCTTTCTTCAGAACGGTGGGCCGGCGGTGGCCGCCGCCAGTTCAGCCCATGCCGTCCAGCGTGGAATCGTAGGCCTGCACCTGGTTGCGGCCGCAGCGCTTGGCCCGGTACAGCGCCGCGTCGGCCTTGCGCAGCAGGGTGGTGGCGACCACGCCATCGCGCGGGTAGCTGGCCACGCCGATCGACATGGTCACCGCCGGCAGCGCCTTGCCGTCCACGCTGGCGCTCAGTTGCTGAGCCGCGCTGCGGATCTGTTCGGCGATCGCCTGCGCCTGTTCCGGGCCGGTCTCCGGCAGGATCACCGTGAACTCCTCGCCGCCGTAGCGGCAGGCGATGTCCTCGCCGCGCAGACGCGTCGACAGCATCTGCCCGACCGCGGCCAGCAGGCTGTCGCCGCCGCCGTGGCCATGCAGGTCGTTGAACTGCTTGAAGTGGTCCACGTCCAGCATCAGCAGCGACAGCGGCATCTGCCGGCGCCCGCAGCGGGCCAGTTCGTGGTTGAGCGATTCTTCCAGGTAGCGGCGATTGAACAGGCCGGTGAGCGGGTCGCGGATCGACTGCAGGCGCAGCGACTCGCGCAGGCGCAGGTTGCTCAAGGCCAGCGACAGCTGCTCGGCGGCCGCCTCGGCGATGGCGATGCGCGGCAGCGGGCCCGCGCTGCGTCCGGCCAGGTACACGAAGCCCAGTTGCGTGCCCTGCGCCGACAGCGGAATGCAGGCGGTGCTGGCGCCGACGGCGGACGGATCCTCGCGCAGGTGCGCGCAGGCCGAGTCATGGCCCTGCGCGTGCACGAAGTGGCTCTTGTCGCGGCGCAAGGCCCAGCAGTCCTGCGGCGCCACCGCCGGCTCGCTGCCGACCGGCGCATCGCCCCAGCTGACGATCGCCTCGGCGCGGTCGCGCGAGGCGCGCAGCAGGTAGACGCTGCCGCCGGTATCGGGCATCAGCGCAGCGAGCAGGCGCGCGGTCACCGTCAGCGCTTCGGCCGGCTCCGCGCAGCTCTGCAACAGGCCGGTGTAGCGGCTGAGCGCGTTGAGATCGGCAGTGGTGCGCTCCAGCTCGCGGATGCCGGCTTCCATTCTCTCGTTGGCGACCGAGGCGGCCTGCTCGGCGTTGCTGCGGTTGCGCAGCTCGCGGAACAGCAATGCGTAGACCACGCCGACGCTGCCCAGGCCGAACGGAATGCCTGCCAGGGCCAGGAGCAGCAGCAGGTCGGCGCTGCGCTGGTTGGACAGGTCGCGACGCTGCAGCAACTGCAACTCCACGTCGGTCATCTGCTGCACCTGGTCGCGGAGCGCGCTGGAACTCTGGTACACGTTGGGCGCCATCGCCTGCTGCAACGCCTGCAGGCCGTCGCGCTGGTACACCGCGAGCATCTGCCGCATCTGCGTCAGCCGCGTGTTCATCAGTTGCTCCAGCGCCTGCACGTTGGCGACCTGCACGGGATTGTCGGAGACCAGCTTGCGCAGTTGCGCCAGCTGCCGCGGCACGCGCTCGGCGCTGTCGTAATAGAGGGTCAGGTAGGCCTGGTTGTTGGTCAGTTCGTAGCCGCGCAACGAGGACTCGGTCATCAGCAAGGTGGACTGCACCTCGTCGATGTTGCGCAGGACTTCATGGGTGTGGGCGACGCGCTCGGCGTCGGAGATGGCGCGCTGCGCGCCGGTGAAGACGCCGAAGCCGATCAGTACGAAAACCGCGGCGGAGAACAGCAGGGCTAGGCGGGTCCTGGCCCGCACACGAAGAAGGATCGGCATCGCAAAAGTCTACTGTGACGGCGCAAACGCCTTGGACCGGCGTCACAAAAAAGACCTCCCGAACCGCTGCGTCACGCGGTACCCGCCGCGCCGCAGGTGCCGCCCCCGCACAGGCGGGAGCGGCGGTGATTCAATGGCGCTCGCGGTCGCCGTTGTGCGGATCTTCGTTGGCGTTCTCGCGGGCCTTGTCGGCGACTTTCTGCGCCGCATTCGCGGTGGCTTCGCTGGCGTCGGCCGCCATTTCCTTGGCCGCGGCCGAGGCGTCCTGCACGGCCTCGGAGTTGGCGGCACGGTGCGCGGCGTCGCGGGCATCGGCGGCCACCTCACGACCGGTCTGTGCGACCTGGCCCGCGGCTTCCTTGGCGGCCTCGCCGGTCTGCTCGGCGGCGACCTTGGCGTCGCGCTGGGCCTGCTGCGATTCCGGGCCCTGGCAGCCGGCCAGTGCGAGGGCGCCCAGCAGGGCCACGATCGGGGTCTTGTTCATGCGGCTTCTCCGTCCACGGGTGGGTGACGCGGCGCAGCCTAGGCGGGCGCGCATGCAGCCTGCGTCAAGGCGGGGCGGTGGCGCGGGTCAGTGTTCAGGAAGGCCGACACACTGGAGGGAATGCCGGTGGCGGAAGCCTGGCACCGCGGCGCGCAGGTCTGCGAGCGGGCGTCCGTCATGCGCGGGAGCGGATCGTTGCGCTCGGTGCGTCGCCCTTTGCGTGGTGCGCGTGGGACGGATGCGCATCCGGCGCCTTGTACACGCCCCTGGTGTCGCGCAGAGCGCAATGGTTGTCCCTGCGACGTCTTCCTGGCCGTGCGCGAAGGACTGCCTGCGGCGAGCGTGGTGGCGCGGCGATGGCCTGGCGTCATGCGGGTGGCGCGCTCGCGACGCGACGACGGACGATTGCCGTCTCGCCGTGGAGAGGCAGGCATCTTCGCTACCTGCGCCGCCCAACAAAGGCAATGCGCCGGAACGATGGCGGCGGCCGTGGCGGCGCTGTTCGGCAAACGCCAGGCAAAGAAAAAGCCGCTGGCGGACCAGCGGCTCTTTCAGGACTGCAAAAAGCAAGAAGTGATTACTTCTTGGCTTCCTGAGCAGCGTCCTTCGCCTTGTCGGCGGTGTCTTCCGCAGCCTTGGCGGTGTCGGCAGCCTTGTCGGCAGCGGCGTCGGTCGGGGCAGCGCCGGCAGCGGCCGAAGCGTCGGCAGCGGTGTTGGCGGCGGTCGCAGCGGTGTCGGCAGCGGCCTGAGCGGCGTCGGCGGTCGGGGCGCCGGCGGCAGCCGACTGGTCGGCAGCAGCCTGGGCGTCGGTGGCGGCTTCGTTAGCCGACTGCGCGGCGTCCTGGGCCTGCTCCTGCTTCGAGCACGCGGCCAGGGCCAGGCCCAGGGCCATTGCGATCAGCAGCTTGTTGATGCTCATTGTGTCTATCCTCGTCGTTTAGTTAGGCAACGCGCGAATGCGCGCCCTCAACATGATGACAAGCCAAAGTCGGCTGTCAAGCGCACGCGCATTCATTTTTGTGTTTCAGGGGTTAATTTCAATCAAATCAATTCGATGGCGACCGCTGTCGCTTCGCCGCCACCGATGCACAGGGTCGCGATTCCGCGGCGGCCGCCACGGCTGCGCAACGCATTTAGCAATGTCACCAGCAGGCGCGCACCGGAGGCGCCGATCGGATGGCCGAGCGCGCAGGCACCGCCATGGACGTTGACCTTGGCGTGGTCCAGGCCCAGTTCCTTGATCGGCACCATCGCCACCACGGCGAAGGCTTCGTTGATCTCGAACAGGTCGACCTGGTCCAGGCTCCAGCCGACCTGGTCCAGCAGCTTGCGGATCGCGCCGACCGGTGCGGTGGTGAACCATTCCGGGGCCTGCGAGAAGGTGGTGTGGCCGACGATCCGCGCCAGCGGCGCGACGCCGCGGCGTGCGGCCTCGTCGGCCTCCAGCAGCACCAGCGCGGCGGCGCCGTCGGAGATGCTGGAGGAACTGGCCGCGGTGACCGTACCGTCCTTCTTGAACGCCGGCTTCAGCGCCGGGATCTTGGTCACGTCGGACTTGCCCGGCTGCTCGTCGCTGTCGACCTGCACCTCGCCCTTGCGGGTGGCGACGGCGACCGGAACGATTTCCGCCGCGAAGGCGCCATCGCGCTGCGCGGCCTGCGCACGGTTCACTGATTCGATCGCGAACGCGTCCTGGTCCTGGCGGCTGAAGCCGAACTTCTCCGCGGTGGCCTCGCCGAATACGCCCATCGCCTGGCCGTCGTCGGGATTGGTCAGGCCGTCCCAGGCCATGTGATCGACCGCCTGGAAGTTGCCGTAGCGGTTGCCGGTGCGCGAGTTCGGCAGCATGTGCGGCGCGTTGCTCATCGACTCCATGCCGCCGGCGACGACGATGCTGGCCGAGCCGGCCTTGATCAGGTCGTGGCCCAGCATCACCGCCTTCATGCCCGAGCCGCAGACCTTGTTGATGGTGGTGGCGCCGGTGGCGTCGGGCACGCCCGCCGCGCGCGCGGCCTGGCGTGCGGGAGCCTGGCCGAGATTGGCCGGCAGCACGCAGCCCATGATGACCTCGGAGACGTCCGCGGCGGGGATGCCGGACTGCTCCAGCGCGGCGCGGATGGCCGCGGCGCCCAGCGTCGGCGTGGGCACACCGTTGAACTGGCCCAGGAACGCGCCGATGGCGGTGCGCTTGGCCGCGGCGATGACGATCTCGGTCATGGCAAACCCTTACGAAAGAGGTGCGCCGATTATCGGCCGCGGCGCGGGTTCTGCCAATTGCGTCAACCGCCGGGCCAGTCCTATGGTCTGCATTCCAGTGTAGATTTGACGTTGTTCAGCGCCGTCGTAGGCGGCCGCTAACGGGGGTAGCACCGGCCGATATGGCCGGCAGACGACATCTGAGGGGAATACCATGCGGACATTGATGGCGCGGTCGCTGCTGGCGGCCGCTGTGGCAGTTGCGCTGACGTCCTGCGGTGGCGGCGGTGGCGGTGGCGGCAATCTGGTCCACGGCAGTCCGCCGCCGACCTCGCCGCCTCCGCCTCCACCGCCGCCGCCGCCCCCTCCGCCGCCGACGTCACCGCCGCCGACCTCGCCACCGCCGCCACAGCCGGCGTTCGACGCGCATCTGACCCTGACCAATACGCTGGCCGCGCACAGCGCCGGTTACGACGGCAGCGGCTACCGCATCGGCGTGGTCGACACCGGCGTCAACCGCAATCATCCGGCGTTGGCCGGGCGGGTGGTGTCGAACCTGATCTACGTCGACCCGAGCCAGAACAACACCAAGGTCGACGACGTCGACGGCCACGGCACCACCGTGGCGCAGCTGGCGGCGGGCAAGTCGGTCGGGCAGTGGCCGGGCGGCATCGCGCCGGGCGCGCAGATCGTGTCCGCGCGCATCATTTCCGATACCCCGCCCAAGGACGACGGCAGCGGCAGCGGCAACCAGGTCAGCGGCGGGCTGGGCCTGACTCAGGTGCACCAGGACCTGATCAATGCCGGGGTCAAGGTGATGAACAACTCCTGGGGCGGCATCTACTGGACCGACCTGAACTCGACCAACGCCATCGCCGACGAGTACCGCCCGTTCGTGCTCGGCTACGGCGGCCTGGTGGTGTTCGCGGCCGGCAACGAATCCAAGTCCACGCCCTCGGACATCGCCTCGTTGCCCAGCAAGGCCGGCCCCAACGGCACGCTGCCGGCGGCGGACCTGGAGCGCGGCTGGCTGGTGGTGGCGGCGACGGATTCGAGCACCGGCACGCAACTGGCGTCGTATTCCAACGCCTGCGGCGCGGCGATGCGCTACTGCCTGGTCGCGCCCGGCACCGAGGTGTTCGTCGATCCCAAGGCGACCACCTCCACCAGCAACCCCGACTACTACTACGGCAGCGGCACCTCGTACGCGGCGCCGCTGGTGTCCGGTGCGGCGGCGCTGGTCTGGCAGGCCTTCCCGTATTTCAACAACGACCTGGTCCGGCAGACTCTGCTCGGCACCGCCACCGACCTGGGCACGCCGGGCGTGGATGCGACGTTCGGCTACGGCCTGCTCAACGTCGGCAAGGCGGTGCAGGGACCGGGGCGCTTCGACTGGGGCGATGTCACGGTGGCCTTCACCGGTAGTTCGACCTGGGCCAACGACATCGCCGGCAGCGGCGGCCTGATCAAGCAGGGCAGCGGCACGCTGACCCTGAGCGGCACCCAGAACAGCTACAGCGGCGACACCCAGGTGCAGGGCGGCACGCTCAGTGCGGCCAGCCTCGGCAGTTCCAACGTGGCGATCAGCAATGGCGCCACCTTCGTCGGCACCGGCGCGCTCGGCGGCAGCGTCGCCAATGCCGGTACCTTCCAGGTCGGCGCGGCCACGCTGAGCCTGAGCGGCAACTACGTGCAGAGCAGCAATGGCCGCCTGGCCCTGCTGGTCGGCGACAAGCTCTCGGTCGGCGGCAGCGCCACCCTGCAGGGCGGCTCGCTGTATGTGCTGGGCAAGCGCGACTACGTGGTCAACAACACCGCGTACAAGGTGCTGGAGGCCAATGGCGGGCTCACCGGCACGTTCGCTTCGGTGACCACGCCGTCGAACGTGTTCCTGACCTCGTCGCTGTCCTACGACGCCACCAGCGCCTCGATCACCGTGCAGTCGCTGAGCGTCACCGCCGCCGCGGCCAGCTTCGGCAACATCACCGCGGCCACCCTGGCGTCGGCGACGCGCGTGGACGCGGCGTTCGCGCAGCTCAATACGCAGCTGAGCCAGGCCCCGGCCACGGTCGACGGCGCCCTGCTTAAGGCGGCCGGCGCGGTGCAGCAGTCGCCGAGCGTGGCGGCGGCGTCGGCGACGCTGCGCAGCCTGTCCGGCGAGGCGCATGCCGCGGCCACCGCGATGACCTTCGACACCATGGACCTGCAGCGGCGCGCGCTGTCCAGCCGCTTCGACACGCTGGTCGACCAGCCGCGCGCGGTCGGCGCCTGGAGCCAGCGCCTGGGCGAGACCGGGCAGGGCAGCTTCGCCGGCAGCCAGTTCCAGCTCGATGGCTGGCTGATGGGCCAGGACCTGCGCCTGGGCGACCACGCTGTGGCCGGCTTCGCCTTCGGCGAGAGTCGCGCCAGCGACGCCGGCAGCCTGGACCGCAGCCGCAACCGCCAGGTGCAGGGCCAGGTCTATCTCGGTGCGGTGGCCGGCAACGCCTACGCGCTGGCGCAACTGGGCAGCGGCCAGTACCAGCGCCAGCTCGACCGCAGCCTGCTGCTCGGCGACACCGTCGCCGATGCCTCCAGCCGCTACGCCGGTCGCTTCCTGTCCTCCAGCGTCGAGGTCGGCTACCGGTTCGGGCGCGGCCCGGCATGGCTGACCCCGTATGCGGCCGCCGACTACAGCCGCATCGACAGCGATGGCTTCCGCGAACAGGGCGGCGATGGCTTCGGGCTGATGGCCGGTGCCGCCAGTTCCTCGCGCAGCCAGGCGTTGGCCGGCCTGCGTGGCGGATTCGGCGGGCGCGGCTGGTCGCTGCAGGGCTATGCCGAGTGGCAGCAGACGCTGGCCGCGCAGGGGCTGGACCGGCAGGCCAGCTTCGTTGGCGTGAACGCCTGGGCGCCGCTGGTGGATTTGCAGCCGGCGCGTTCGGGCGGCCTGTTCGGCGCCAGCCTGCAAACCCGCTGGAACGGCGCGCTGCTGGGGTTGGGCTACGACCAGCGGTTCGGTCCGCGCGGCGACGACCGTGCGGTGTCGCTGCGCTATCGCCTGGGCTTCTGAGTCCCGGTCACCGGTCCGGCGCGTGTTGCGCCGGACCAGGGGCGCTCAGGCAGGGCCAGCTGTTCCGGCCCTGCGCGCTGCGACCTCTCCGCCTGCGGCGCAGGCGGCGCCGCGTCACTCGCCGCGCAGATGGCCCATCGAGCGCGGCGCGGTGCGGCCCAGCGGCAGCTTGAGCTTGCCGATCGCCTGCATGCGCGCCTCGGCGATGCGGTCGGCGGCCTGTTGCGGCGGAAGGTTCTCGCGCTCGGACAGGTCGAAGATCTTGCCGAGGTTGTGGTACATGCTGCGGATAAGCCGCATCGCGCGTTCGCGGTTGTAGCCGTCGATTTCCAGCGACACGTTCATCACGCCGCCGGCGTTGACCGCGTAGTCCGGCGCGTAGAGGATGCCGCGGCGGTGCAGTTCCTCGCCGACCGCCGGATTGGCCAACTGGTTGTTGGCGGTGCCGCAGACGATCTTGACCTTGAGCCGCGGCAGCTTGGCCTCGTCGAGCGCGCTTTCCAGGGCGCACGGCGCCAGCACGTCGGCGGCGACGTCGTAGATGTCGTCCGGGTCCACCGCCTCGGCGCCGTACTCGGCCACCGCGCGCGCGACCAGCGCCGGGTCCAGATCCGTCACGTACAGCTTGGCGCCGCGCTCCTTGAGCAGCTTCACCAGCTCCATGCCGATGTGGCCCAGGCCCTGCACGGCGATGCTGGTCTTGCCGATCTCCTCGTGGCCGAACTTGCGTTGCAACGAGGCCATCAGCGCCTGCAGCGCGCCGTAGGCGGTGAACGGGGCCGGGTCGCCGGAGCCGCCATGCACCTGGTGCACGCCGGTGACGTACTCGGTCTCCAGGTAGATCTGCTCCATGTCGTTGACGTCGGTGCCGACGTCCTCGGCGGTGATGTAGCGCCCGCCCAGCGAATCGACATAGCGGCCGAAGGCGCGGAACAGCGCTTCGGACTTGTCGCTCTTCGGGTCGCCGATGATCACCGCCTTGCCGCCGCCGATGTTGAGCCCGGCCAGCGCGTTCTTGTAGGTCATGGTGCGGCTGAGCCGCAGCGCGTCCTGTAGCGCCGACTCGGTGTTGGCGTAGGGGCGCATGCGCACGCCGCCCAGCGCAGGGCCGAGCACCGTGTTGTGGATGGCGATGATCGCCTGCAGTCCCACGTCGCGGTTGTGGCAGAAGACGACCTGTTCGTGGCCGGTGTTGGCTAGCGTTTCGAAAAGCATGGGGGCTCCGCTGGCGTTGCAGGTGTCGGACACCATGGTCCAGGAACATGCCTGGTGGGTGGCGCAAAACAAAAACGCGACGGTTCCGGAACAGGCCCTGAGCGTCGCGATGGCGGCATTTTAAAGCAATTGCCTGCCGCCCGCGCGCTGGCGCCGCGGCCCGCGGCATGGGCATCTCGCCACTGCGTGCGACGCCAGGGGCAAGCAGCGGCCGTTCGCCGGGCCACGTGCGAAGGCTTGGAGCGGGCGGAGTTGGGCGGGAATGGCGCCTGGCACAGGGGCCACGGCGCGGTGGCGTCCGGGTCCGCCCTGGGGCATCGGTGACCGCGCGGGGTGGGGTGACGCGGGGGCGAGCGCTGGCGCCGTGGGCGGCAGCGCTGGTCGACGCATGGCCGCGGCCCTGCATGCCGCGGCGGCGCGGTCCGCGATCGCGCGTCTTTTGTGGGACGGATGGACTAGCGGCGGACCCAATAGCCGGCGCGGAAGCGATAGGCAGGGCCGTGGTGCTCCCACCGTGGGCCGACGTAGACGTAGCCCGGCCGTTCCACCACGTAGCGGCCGGCGACCCAGACGTGGTGGTGGCCATTCCACTGCCAGTAGCCGGGCATCCACACGTAGCCGGGTCGCACCACCACCCGTTCCACGCGCGGCGGCGGCGGCGCGGTGCGGACCGACAGTTCCACCACGTCGCGCGCCTGCGCGGGCACGGTGGCGATGCCGCCGGCGAGGAGGGTGGCCAGCAACAAGGGACGAGCGAACATGCGAGGTCTCCGAAGGCATCGGCGGGAGCGCCGACGCGGGAGGAAACGCCGCGATCGGCGCGGATGTTGACGCACTGTCTGGGGCGTATTCATGCAGCGGATAGCCAGGCGCGCCGGCGCCATGCGGGGGCGCCGCCCAAGCGTGCATGCTGCAGCGCAACCTGCCCGTGTCGCGTTGCGCGCCTAGAATCGCGGCATTCTCTTTTCGATGTCCGCACGATGAGCCTTCCCGCGTCCCGCGTTCCGTTGCCGCAGACGGACGCCAGTCCCCTGCGTTTCGTCACCGCCGCCAGCCTGTTCGACGGCCACGATGCGGCGATCAACATCATGCGCCGCCTGATCCAGGCGCAGGGCGCCGAGGTGATCCACCTCGGCCACAACCGCAGCGTCGAGGACGTGGTGCGCGCGGCGCTGCAGGAGGATGCCGATGCCATCGCGCTGTCTTCCTACCAGGGTGGGCACGTGGAGTACTTCAAGTACATGGTGGACATGCTGCGCGAGCGCGGCGCCGGCCATGTGCGGGTGTTCGGCGGCGGTGGCGGCACCATCACCCCCGAGGAGATCGCCGAGCTGCAGGCCTACGGCGTCGAGCGCATCTACCACCCCAACGACGGCATGAAGATGGGCCTGGTGGAGATGATCGAGGACGTGGTGGCGCGGGCTGGGCGGGCGCGGGACTCGGGACCCGGGACCCGGGACCCGGAACAGGCCGGCATTCCGCTTCCGGGCATCGACGACGAGATCGGCATCGGCAGGATGTTGTCGGCCATCGAGGACGGGGCGTTCTCCGAAGCGGAGCTGGCGCTGCTGCGCAAGCAGTGGCAATCCGGCCTGCCGGGCACCACCGGGTCCCCGGTCCCTGGTCCCGGGTTCCGCAGCGGGCGCACCGCGCCCGTACTCGGCCTCACCGGCACCGGTGGCGCCGGCAAGTCCTCGGTGACCGACGAACTGCTCAATCGGTTCCTGGCCAGCTTCCCGCAGATGCGCATCGCGGTGGTGTCGGTGGACCCCAGCCGGCGCCGCACCGGCGGTGCGCTGCTCGGCGACCGCATCCGCATGAACGCGCTGCGCAGTCCGCGCGTGTACATGCGCTCGATGGCCACGCGGCGCCAGCACGCCGCCACCAACCGGGTGCTGAAGGACTGCATCGCGCTGTTGAAGGGCATCGGCTACGACCTGGTGATCGTGGAGACCGCCGGCATCGGCCAGAGCGATTCGGAGATCGTCGATCTGGTCGATTTCCCTGTGTATGTGATGACCAGCGACTACGGTGCGCCGAGCCAGTTGGAGAAGATCGACATGCTCGACTTCGCCGAGCTGGTGGTGCTGAACAAGTACGACCGGCGCGGCGCCGAGGACGCGCTGCGCGACGTGCGCAAGCAGTGGCGGCGCAACCGCGCGGCGTTCCAGCTGGAGGACGAGGCGGTGCCGGTGTATCCGACCATCGCCAGTCAATTCAACGATCCGGGCGTGAGCTGGATGTTCGTCAATCTGTGCCGCCTGCTGCGCGAGAAGCTGGCGACGCAGGTGGAGGCCGCTGCAGGCGCGCCGGGCATGCCGGTGCACTGCGACTTCCATCCGCAACTCGACACCACGCTGAAGGAGCCGCGCGCCACCGTGCTGATTCCCGGGGCGCGCGTGCGCTACCTGGCCGAGATCGCCGAGCAGGGAAGGGCGCTCAATGCCGGCGTGCTGCGCCAGGCCGAAGCGGCCGACCGTGCGCAGGCGTTCTGGCAGGCGCTGCACGCGCTGCAGGATCCGCAGCTGCCGGCGCAACTGGAACTGTATGCGGCGCACGACCTGCTGCCGGCGCCGCGCACGTCCGCCGAGGCGCCCGATGCCGCCGTGGACGCCAGCCTGCTGTTGCTGCGCCAGCGCTACAACGACGCCTTGCAGTCGCTGTCCAGCGAATCGCTGAAGCTGCTGCGCGAGTGGCCGCAACGGCTGAAGTCGATCACCGATCCGGTCACCGAATACGCCGTACGAGGCAAGTCGATCCGGGTGGAGAACTACCGGCAGTCGCTGAGCCACCAGTCCATTCCGAAGATCGCCGCGCCGCGCTACAAGAGCTGGGGCGAACTGCTGACCTTCCTCGGCAAGGAGAACCTGCCCGGCAGCTATCCGTACACCGGCGGCGTGTATCCGTACCGGCGCACCGGCGAGGATCCGATCCGCATGTTCGCCGGCGAGGGCACGCCCGAGCGCACCAACCGGCGCTTCCACTACCTGAGCGTCGGCCAGCCGGCCGCGCGCCTGTCCACCGCTTTCGACAGCGTCACCCTGTACGGCGAGGACCCGGCGCCGCGCCCGGACATCTACGGCAAGATCGGCAACTCCGGGGTCAACATCCCGACGCTGGACGACATGAAGAAGCTGTATTCCGGCTTCGACCTGTGCGCGCCGACCACCAGCGTGTCGATGACCATCAACGGCCCGGCGCCGATGATCCTGGCGATGTTCATGAACACCGCCATCGACCAGCAGGTGGAGAAGTACCTCAAGGCCGACGCGCAGCGCTGGGCGCAGGCCGAGCAGACCCTGGCGCGGCTGTTCGACGGCCGCGCGCGCCCGCGCTATCACGGCGAGTTGCCGCCTGGTAACGACGGCCTCGGCCTGGCCCTGCTCGGGGTCAGCGGCGACCAGTTGGTGGACGCGGAGACCTACGCGCAGATCAAGGCGCAGACCCTGTCCAGCGTGCGCGGCACGGTGCAGGCCGACATCCTCAAGGAGGACCAGGCGCAGAACACCTGCATCTTCAGCACCGAGTTCGCGCTGCGCATGATGGGCGATATCCAGCAGTATTTCGTCGAGCAGAAGGTACGCAATTTCTACTCGGTGTCGATCTCCGGCTACCACATCGCCGAGGCCGGGGCGAACCCGATCAGTCAGCTCGCCTTCACTCTCAGCAACGGCTTCACCATCGTCGAGTACTACCTGGCGCGCGGCATGCACATCGACGATTTCGCGCCGAACCTGAGCTTCTTCTTCAGCAACGGCATGGACCCGGAGTACACGGTGATCGGCCGGGTGGCGCGGCGGATCTGGGCGCGGGCGATGCGCGAGCGCTACGGCGGCAACGAACGCAGCCAGATGATGAAGTACCACATCCAGACCTCGGGCCGTTCGCTGCACGCGCAGGAAATCCAGTTCAACGACATCCGCACCACGCTGCAGGCGCTGTACGCGCTGTTCGACAACTGCAACAGCCTGCACACCAACGCCTACGACGAGGCGATCACCACGCCGACCGAGGAGAGCGTGCGCCGCGCGGTGGCGATCCAGATGATCATCAACAAGGAGCTGGGGCTGAACTTCTGCGAGAACCCCTGGCAGGGCAGCTTCATCGTCGAGCAGCTCACCGACCTGGTCGAGGAGGCGGTGTACAAGGAGTTCGAGGCGATCAGCGAGCGCGGCGGCGTGCTCGGCGCGATGGACACCATGTACCAGCGCGGCAAGATCCAGGAAGAGAGCCTGTATTACGAACACAAGAAGCACGACGGCAGCCTGCCGCTGGTCGGGGTCAATACCTTCCTGCCCAAGGAGCACGCCGGCGAGACCGCGACCGAGATCGAGCTGATCCGCTCCACCGAGCAGGAGAAGGACCAGCAGATCGGCAACGTGCAGGACTGGCAGCGGCGCCGCAATGCGCTGGCGCTGGCCGCCGACGGCGCCGGCCTGGGCGCGCTGCAGCGCACCGCGCGCGAGCGCCGCAACGTGTTCGCGGCACTGATGGAAGCGGTCAAGACCCATAGCCTGGGCCAGATCAGCCACGCGCTGTACGAGGTGGGTGGCGAGTATCGGCGCAACATGTAGGCGCGGTCGGGCGCCGGCGCTGACGCCGTCGACGCCGGGGCGGCGAGTGTGCCTGCGCGGGTGTCGCGGCAAGGCGCCTGCGTGCGTCGCAAGCTTGCGGCCGCTGTCCAAGGGAGCGCATGTTCTTCGCATCGACGAGCGTAGAGGTGGCCGATGAAAGCCTGGGCAGCGGGGGCGTTGATGGCGTGCGCGGCGGCGACCCGGGCGGCGGAACCGGCCGGGGACGGTGCTGCCGGGCCGCTGTTCGACACCGTCGCGGCGCTGGACCAGCGCCTGTTCGACGCCTACAACCGCTGCGACCTGGCGGCGTTCGAGTCGCTGTTCGTGCCGGACGTGGAGTTCTACCACGACACCGGTGGCGTCACCTGGGATCGCGCGAGCGTCGTCGACAGCACGCGCAAATGGATCTGCGGCAAGGTCCGTCGTGCGTTGGTGTCCGGCACGCTGCGGGTCTACCCGGTCAAGGACTTCGGGGCGATCGAGGAGGGGGAGCACCGCTTCTGCGACCTGGCCAGTGGCCGTTGCGAGGGCATCGCCAAGTTCGTGATGGTGTGGCGCCAGGACCCGGACGGGTGGAAGCTCACGCGCGTGCTCAGCTACGGCCACCGCGCGGCCCCCGAGCCGGCGCCGCACTGAGCGTGCGCGCGGCGGTCGCCGCCGGGAAGCAGGCGGCCAAGCCCATGCCTGGGCCGGATCAGCCACCTGCCGTACGTAGTGGATGCTGGGTGTCGACGCACAGGCCGGCGGGGTGGTGACGGGCACCGCCGGCACGCCGCTTGCTTGCGACTGGGTAGCGCGATCGCGCGTGTCCCTGACCCCCTGACGGAGATCGGCCGCCGCATCACGTCGGCGTTGCGCAGAAACCCGCGCGGCGTGCTTGAATGACATGGCGCGCCGCGTGGGCGCGCACCGGTGGCCGGGCGCGGGGACCTGGCGATGTTTTGCGGATGACGACGATCGTGCCGATCATGTGGATTGCCATCAGTGCGGGTGTGCTGGTGCTGGGGGCCGGACTGTGGTGGTGGCTGCGCCGCGGCCATGGCGATGCGGCCGAAGCGCCGCAGGCGCGCACGGCGTTCGAGGACGCGGGCCAACTCGATGCGTCGGCAGCGCCTGCACGCGCGGCATCGGCTGCGCCTGGTGCCGCAGCGGACCCGGGCATCGACCCATTCGCCGATCCGGCGCTGATCGATCTGGATCCGGTGCCGGACGCGGCGATCCTGGCGCGCCTGTGCGAGCTGGCGTTCGCCGGCCGGCCGGTGAACGCGTCGGCCGCGGCCACGCCGGCGGTCATGGCCGATGCCGCCGCGGTGCTGGCGCGCATCGATGCGCATCCGCGCTACACGCCGCGGCGCCTGCACCTGTTGCCGCAGCTGACCCGTGCGATCAACGATCCGGCCGCCGGCGCCCACGCCATCGCCACGATTCTGGGCCAGGACCCGGCGCTGGCCGGCAACCTGCTGCGCATCGCCAACAGCGTCGTCTACCGCCGCCATCCCGAGCCGATCGAGAACCTGGAGCGGGCGGTGGCCCTGCTCGGCACTGAGGGCCTGCGCCAGATCGTGCTGGCGGCGTTGCTGCAGCCGGTGATCGTCGACGACGGCAGCGTCTTCGGCCGCTGTGCGGCGGTGCTGTGGGAACACACCCTGCTGTCGGCGCACGCCGCCGCGCAGGTGCCGGACCGCGAGGATGCGAACGCCGCGCAATTGCTGGCGCTGCTGTGCGGGCTGGGTGCGGTCGCGGTGGTGCAGGTGCTGCGCGATGTCCACGCACGCCATGCCGAGGCGGCTCCCACGCCGGCGGCGATGACCGAGATGCTGGAGGCCTGGTCGGCGCACTGCGCCAAGGCCATCTCCGCGGACTGGGGGCTGTCGCCGCGCGTGCAGCGCGCCCTGGAGGAGCAGGCCAGCGACGCCGATGTGGCGACCATGAGTGCGCTCGGCCTGGCCCTGCGCCGGCATCGCGCCGCCGCGGCCGCACAGTTGGCGGTGCGCTATCGCCGTTAGGTGGCGCCGTTGCGTGATCCAGCCAGTGATTGGTCGACACGTGCGGCAGAGCGGCCGGGTGCCGCAGCGATGCTCGGCCACCGGGCGATGCGACGGGATGTCGGCGCAGCCAGCAGTGCGAGACAGCATGCGCCGACGCGGGCGCCGATCGCTGTCGTGTCCGCGCTGGCGCCGAGGCTGATCTGCTTGCTGGCGCCGTTGGCGACGATCGCCGTCCATGAAGGTGGCGCCCTGCTGGCGGCGCATGCGCATGCGTGCGCCGCGCGGTTCCGGCGTGGCAAGCGGCCGCTCGGTGCCGCGCGGAGCCGGCCATGAGTTCGGCCGGGACAACACGCGGGGTGTGGACGCCATCGCCTTGGCTCAATCGGCTCCTGACAGGCGTGCAGGGCGTGCTGTTGCTGATCGGCGTCTCGGCGATGGCGGTCGGCGCTATCGCCCTGGTCCAGGGCGTCTGGGCACCGGGCATGGTCGAGTTGCCGGTGATCCTGCTCAGTCTTCCGCTGGCGGGCATGGCGACGGTGGCGCTGCACGAGTGTGGCCACGTGCTGGCGGCGCGTGCCGCGGGCATGACCGTCTACCTGATCCATATCGGCCCGCTGCAACTGCATGCGCGCCGCCGTGGCTGGAGGATGCGTTGGCGGCGCGTGCGCCCCGGCCATCCGATCGGCTTCGTGCTGCCCGTGCCGGATCCCTCCCTGTCGCTGTGCCGGCAGTATCGATTGACGATCGTCGGCGGGCCGGCGGCCAATCTGCTGGTGGCGTCGATCGCATGGCTTGCCGCGCGAGGCGCCGGCCTCGACAGCAACCTGGGCGCATTCTGCGTTGGCATCGGCGTCCTCAACTTCGCGGTCGCACTGATCAATCTGTTGCCGGTGCAGGGGCGGTCGGGCGCAACCGACGGCTTGCAATGGGTGAATGTGGCGCGGTGGCACGACGCGGATGCCCCGGCGTACGTGCTTGCCGAACTCAATGGGTGGACGTGCAAGGGCGTCACTGCGGACAGGCTGCCGTCGTCCCGCCTGGACGTGCTGGCACGCAGCGATCTGGCCTTGTGCCACAGCTGGTTTGCGTTGAAGGCAGCGCAACAGCGTGGTCAGTGGCGGCAAGCGGCGGAACTGCAACCGCAGATGGAACAGCGCCTCGCCGAGACGGGGCACGCTGCCGCGCACTGGGAGACGCTGGTCATGCTGCTGCGGTGCGAATTCGCATTTTCGCGGGCAATGGCAGGAAGCGCCGAGATGGAGATGCTGGATGCGGGACTGACGGCGGAGGCGGACTGGATCGCGCCTGCGTTGCGCCCGCGCTGCCGGGCATTGATGGCCGTGCGGCACGGCGACGCGGCGGAGGCGCAGGCCTGGCGGAGGCGGCGGCCGAAGACCAGGTCGATCGTGCCCTGCGGGCCAACGAAGCCGTGCTGCGCGATGCGATCCGTGGACTGCTAAAGGCCGAATAACCCGTTGCTTCGGCGCGGTCGACGCCATGCGCCGCTTGCATGACGCGCGGCGGGTTTTCTCGACATCATGCAGACGCGATGCGCCCGGCGGGCGGGAGCCGGCCTGCCGAGCGGGATGCCCCGGCTGCACGCATGCAGCCGGCGCGACGGCGGCGTGGCGAGCGCGTCTACCTCAGCGCAGCGGCACGTCGGCGACCTTGTCCTGATAGTCGCGCTTGGGGTCGATCCCGAACAGCACCTTGATGCCGGCCATCAGGCTGGAACCATTGAGCCAGATCTGCGCGTGGTCCGGATCCAGGCGCAGTAGCGCCAGCTTCGGATCATCCTTGCCCTGTTCGTACCAGGCGTCGATGAAGCCGTTCCACAGGCGCTCGATCACCGCCTGGTCGTTGTCCACGCTGAGCGTGCCGCTGATGCTGGCGAACAGATCGTGGTTCTTGGCGCTGAACGCCGCGATCACCCGCTGGCTTTCCGTCAGCTTCTGCACCAGCGCGTTGTCCTTGGAGGTGAAGAACCAGATCGGGCCGCCGTGGTCGCCCTCGAACTGCGCGGTCATCGGGCGGGCGTGGCCGTCCTCGACGCCGTCCAGGCCCAGCATCACGGTGCGGTCGGACTTCAATGCCTTCCAGAATTTCTCTTCCAGTTCCTGCGGGCTGGCCATGCGGATCTCCGAGCGGGCGACAGTGCCCGCCTGCACTGTGCCCGGCGCGGCGCGCGCGATCCGTGACGGGAGGGTGCAGGGGATGTGGAGAGGCAGTGCGCGCGGGTGTCGTAGACAAGTGCTGCGTTGCGACGCGCGATGCGATGCGTATCGAAGCACCGCCTGGATCGGCAATGCTACTAAGCGACCACGCCCCGCTGCACTTTGCCATCGTCCCGATGGCGGCCGCAGCGTGGCGGACGGACCACGGTTCCGCAGGGAAGGTGTGCCGGTTCCCGCGGCGCGCGCCGCGCTTTCGACAGGACGTTCGCCGATGAGTGCGATTCCCGCGACGCAACCGCTGTTGCCGCCGCAACTGACCCTGGCGATGGCAGCCGCCAGCATCGCCGCGTACGCCGCCTACGAAGGCAAGCCGGTTGTTGCGCCGTCCGACTACCGCCTGGTCGCCCGCTGGTCCGGCTGGGACGGCGATCCGCTGGGTGGCAGCGAGGAACTGTTCGGCCTGCTGTTCCGCTCCACGGTCGCCGCCGGGACCTATCTGTTCGCGTTCCGCGGCACCGACTCGGACCTGGACATCTACGAGGACCTGGACTTCTCCACCACCGCCTTCGTACCCACCGCCGGCACTGCCACGCCGGTGCCGCAGGTGTCGGCCGGGTTCTACGGCATCTACGACGCCAGGGGCGGCGCCATGCGCGCCTCGATGCGCGCGCAGTTGTTCGCGCTGCTGGAGCACTTCGCGCCGACCCAGGTCTACGTCACCGGGCACAGCCTGGGTGGCGCGCTGAGCCAGCTGTTCTCGCTGGACCTGGCGCTGAGCCGGCCGGCGCTGCCCAGCCGCAACATCAACTTCTGCAGCCCGATGGTCGGCGACGCGAGCTGGGAGCAGGTCTATGCCACGCATATCGCCGCGGCCGACAGCACGCGCTGCTACAACTACTGGGACTACGTGCCGTCGCTGCCGCCGTCCACGTTCGGCTATGCGCCGGTGGGGCAGGCGTTCCGCACCGCCTACGAGGTCAACGGCGCCTGGTTTCCGCACCTGCTGCCGCGGCACTCCATCGCCAACATGCAGGTCGTGCTGCAGCATGCGCTGTGGCAGACGCCGCAGGCCTGGAGCGGCACCTTCGCCGACCAGACCGATCCGCAGCGGTTGATGCGCAGCCAACTGCCGCCTACGACGGCACATCCGCCCTGGGCGGACATGGCGCTGACCGCGCGTGCGGCCGAGCAGGCGCTGGGTTTTCCGGAAAATGCGCCAGCGCCACCAGCACCGCCAGCGCCGCCAATGGCCACGCCGTGAGCTAGGGGGCTGCCGGTGTGCCCGGGAACCGAGTGGCACTGCTGAGGGCGCCACGCTGTTGGCAACCTGCATCGTCCGCGAGGAGTTCGCCATGGCTTCGTCGACCTGTATCTCCCGCAGTTGCTGCGCTTCGAAGGCGGCTTCGTTGACGATCCGGACAATCCGGGCGGCGCCACCAACTACGGCATCAGCCTGGCCACCTTCCAGCGTGATGCGCAGGCGCTGCTGGGCGAGGCGCCGACCCTGCAGGCCTTGCGCGCGCTGACCGTGCAGCAGGCTGCGGCGATCTACAAGCAGGTGTACTGGGACGGGATCGGCGCCGACCAGATCGCCTCGCAGCCCCTGGCCGAGCTCGTGTTCGATTTCTACGTCAACGCCGGTAAGGTGGCGATCGAGCTGTTGCAGCGCGTCCTGCAGCAACTGGGCGCGACGGACGTGGTGGTCGATGGCGCGATGGGCCCAACCACCCTGGCGGCCCTGGCCAGCGCCGACCCGGCGCAGGTGTATGCGCAGTACCGGCAGCAACGGATCGCCTACTACCAGCGCCTGGTGGCGGAGCGACCGGCCGACGCCAAGTTCCTGGCCGGCTGGCTGCGCCGCGCGGAATGGTTTCCGCCAAGCCTGCCGGCGGATGCGTCGTCACCGCCGCAGACCGCGCAGCACGGGACCGCCTGAGCGGTCGCGCGCCGCGCCACGCGTGTACGGCGCGTGCATCTGCGTTTCACCGCCTGCGCATGCCGCGCTGGCTAGTCTCCCGGACAAGCGTCGGCCGTTGCCGATGCCACCGCACGCCGTTATGGCGTGCGCCTGTCCTCGTTTCGGGAAGACCGCATCATGATCAAGTGGGCCATCATCATCGCCATCATCGGACTCATCGCCGGCGCGCTCGGCTTCAGCGGCGTGGCGGGCGCAGCGATGGGCGTCGCCAAGTTCCTGTTCTGGGCCGGCATCGCCATCGCCCTGGTGCTGTTCGTGCTGGGCACCATGCTGGCCAAGAAGGTCAGTTGAGCCCAAGACCGGGCAGGTCGCGTTGAGCAGGCGCGGCCGGCAGACGGGTAGACGCGCCACGGTGGCCAGCAGCCGCCTGCTGCGTCGCCGTCGCCCTAAGCGTCGCTGGCGGTATCGGGGTCGTTTTGCGCGGCGGCATCGTCGGACGCCGGTTTGGCCGCTGCGGCGCGCGCTTCGCGCTTGCGCGCTTCTTTTTCTTCCTGCTGTTTCTTCTTGGCCAGCTCGCGCTGACGTTTCTCGAAGGAGTAGTTGGGCTTGGCCAATGCGCATCTGCCGGTGAGGGAGTGCGCCGAGTGTAGCCGGTGTGCGCCATCGGCGTACGAAACGGACAGGCCGCCCGTGTGAGACGGCCTGTCCTAGGCGCAGGTGCGGGAGTACGGCCCTCCCGGACCTTGGCTTACGGGCTCAGATACTGCTGGATCGACGAATACACGTCGGCGAAGCGCGAGTAATAATCGGGATCGCTCGGTGCGCTGCAGTACGAGGTGCCGCCATACAGGCCGCCGCGCAATTGGTAGGCGCCGCTGCTGTTGACGGTGAACAGGCCGGAGCCGGACGAGCCGCCTTCGGTGACGCCGGTACTCCACTGCACGCGGTACAGCGGCGACTTGCCGTCGATGGAGCTGGACAGCGCGGTGACCTTGCCCAGCGAGTACTTCTTGACGTCGCCGGCGGGGTGATGGATGCCTTCGATCGCGGTGCCGGTCGAGCCGATCGCCGAACTGCTCCAGCCCGCATAGAACGCGCCGCTGGGCGGAGTACTCTTCAGCTCCAGCAGCGAGGTGTCGCGGGTGGTGTTGGCATGACGCAGGTAGGCGCCGCCACCGAGCGTGGTGTAGTTGGAATTGACCGTGGAGCCGCCGCAGGTGGTGGCGTCGTAGAACCAGTAGGTCTGCAGCGTGTTGGCCACGGTCTGGGTGCTGATGCAGTGCGCCGCCGTCCAGAACAGCGGCTTCTTCGGCGAGTTGCTGTTGTTGAGCAGGGTGCCGGTGCACAGGTAGGTGCTGCCGCCGCTGGTGAAGGTCATGCGCGCCACCGACTTGGCCGCCGAGGTGAAGCCGGAGGTCGGACTGGCGCGGCAGACGATGTCGCGCTCGCACGAATCGCTCTCGCCGATCATCGGCCGCATCATCGTGTCGCTGGCGACCGGGCTGATGTCCAGGTGCGACAGCTGCGGGATCTTCAGAGCGAAGCCCTGCGGATACTGGCCCGCCGGCAGTTCGATCTCCACCACCATGCGCGCGCCGGCGATCACCGCCGACCAGCCGGGCTGGCTGCCGGCGAAATCGGCGCCGCTCTGCTGGAATACGCGACCGTCTTCGCCGGCGAAGCGCAGCGTCGCCTTGCCCGGATCGCCGGGCTGGGCGCCGCTGCCGCTGAGCTGCAGCGCCGCGCGCAGCGCCTGCGCGTTGGCCGAGACGATTTCGAAACTGGTCACCTGGGCGCCGTTGGGCAGGGTCTGCCAACGCAGGCGGCGCAGGTTGATCTCGGGCTTGGCGACGTCGCGGGAGAAGCCGATCTGCAGCGGCTGGCCGTTCTTGACCTGTTGCCCGCGCGCCTGCTTCATCGCCGCGGCCTTGCTGCTGTCGGGGGCGGCCAGGTCGATCAGGCGCGGCGCGTGCGCGCTGCCCGGGGTGAGGCTGCGCAGTTCCGCGCCGCCGAGTGCGGCGGCATCCGGGCGCGCTTCGACCGGGGCGGAGTCCATCTCGGCTGCTGGGGGAGTGGCAGCCATGGCGACGGGGGACATGCCGGCAATGCCGGCCAGCAACGCCAGATACAACGCATGCTTGCGATTCATCGATCTTCCTTCTGCGAAGAGGGACGAGACCATCCGGCAGGGGACCGGATGCCGTTGCACCCGAGTTCAGGGTGCCTGCCGAGGCTACGGACGACGCCACGATGATTGCGTGCCAGGCGTCACGCTCGGGAGGCCGGTTTCGTAGACAGCTGCTCACATTGCGTGTGATGGCGGGTTATGCGCGACGCATAAAAAAGCCTCCCCTGCTTGCGCAGGAGAGGCGATGCGATCCGCGTGACGCGACGCAGTGGGCGCTCAGCGGCGCCGGTTCGACGGCACGAACTTGTACAGCTTGTTGACGCCGGTGCCGAAGTTGAAGCGACTGTAGCCGGCGCCCCAGTACACCGCGCCATCGACGATCGCCGGCGCGCTGGACACCGAACCGCCGGCATCGAAGCTCCACAGGGTGGCGCCGGTCTTGGCGTCAAGCACGGTCATCGCGCCGGACATCGAACCGGCATAGACCAAGCCCGGCGACGCGGCCAGCGGGCCGCGGCCGCCCGCGCCGAACGCGGTCTGCACCGGGTCGGTGCCCGGCACCTTGACCTGCCAGAGGATCTTGCCGCTGGCCGCATCCAGCGCGGCCCAGGAGCCGGCATTCCAGGTCTCGGTGTTTCCCGGCGCCAGGGTGTAGGGCGTGTGCTCGTTGTTGTTGATGGCCACGTACACGCGCGCGGCGAACGGATCCACCGACGAGCCCCATTCGATGCCGCCGGCGGTGCCGCCCGGGCCCACCTGGGTCGACCACACGGTCTGCCCGCTGTCGGCGTCGAACGCCCAGTAGACGCCGCTCTTCTGGCCGGCACCGACCAGCGCCTGCGGCTTGCCGTTGCGGATCACCGTGAACAGGTTGGCGCCGCCGCCGCTGAAGTCGTAGTCCGGTCCCTGCGGGTCCTGGCACAGGCCGTTGGTCGGCGCCACCAGGCACGACAGCGACCAGGCGTCGGCGCCCTGCAGGCGGCGCGTCCACACCGGCTTGCCGCTGCGCATGTCCAGCGCCAGCACCGAGTCGACGTAGTTGTCCGGCGCCATGCACGCCAGCTGCGCGGTCTTGTCGCCGTTGGCGTTCTTGACGCAACTGGCCACGTCGGTCGGCACCGAGTAGTTGTTGCCGGTGGTGGCGTAGACGCGCTGGCGCAGCGGATCGATCGCCAGCGTGCCCCACACCGACGCACCGGTGTAGCCCTCCGGCGCGGTGCGGAAGCTCCACAGCAGCTTGCCGGTCTTCAGGTCCAGTGCGGCGACGCTGCCGCGGAAGGTGTACTTGTAGCCGGCGCTCAGCCCGCCCCAGTCACCCGAGGAGACGCCGACGTACACGCGGTCGCCGTAGATCACCGGCGAGGCGGTGATGCGCGCCTGCGGGTTGGATTCGACCAGGGTCTTCCACAGCAGCTTGCCGGTGGTCTTGTCGATCGCCAGCACGGTGCCGCTGGCCTGGTCGCCGACCAGGACGCTGTCGCGCGCGATCGCCGGGCTGTTGCGCGACAACGAACCGGCGATGCCGGTGTAGTCGGACAGCTTCACCTGCCACACCGCCTTGCCCAGGTCGGTGTCGATGCGATACAGCTGGCCGCCCCAATCGGGCACGTACAGCGCCGTGCCCTGCACGGTCGGCGTGGCCGACACGTCGCCTTGCGTGGTGAAGGTCCACGCGGTCTTCAGGCGCGCCGCGTTGAACGGGGTGATCTGCCATTCGCCGGGCGCGAAGCGGGTGTTGAGGAAGCCGCCGCCGGCGCTTTCCCAGAGGTTGTGCGTGGCGAACGGCGTGCCGCCGGAGAAGGTGCTGCGCCATTGTGCGCTGGCGGCGGTGGCGTCGGTCGTCGCCGCTGCGGTGCCTGCGGACTGCGCCATCGCCATTGCGCTGAACATCAAGCCGGGAATCAACGCCAGCCGCAGGCGGGAGTGGTTCTGGTGTGCATCACGCGTTTTCATGGATGTCCTTCGGGCCTGGGAGTGAGGATCCCCCCGTCACGTCCGCGGCCATCCTAGAAGCGGAAATCCTTGCGTGTCATGTACTTACGAAAAAGTTAGGGCGCTCGCAAAAGGTTGCGGCGATAGCGAAAAACAATGGCGACAGCATCGCCCTGTCATCGTGTCGGCATCCACGTGACGCAGGTCGGGCCATGGTGCGAGGGCGGTCGCGGCCGTGCGTTGCATTGCATCGACAGGGCGCCGCGCGACGTGCCGACGTAGCGCGTGGCGATATGTGCTGTCGATGCTGAGCACAGGATTCGACGCGTGAGCGCGGACTGAATCGCGGTGCAGCGCGAGGCGTCTGGCGCTGCCGCTGCGGCGATGCCGCATGGCCGATGCGCGCGCTTGGTTACACTGTGCGATCACCGTTGTCCGCACAAGGAATGCCTCGATGAAATGCCCCTCGCTGTTGTCCCTCGCCATCGCGCTGTGCGCCACTGCCGCCGGTGCCGTGCAGGCGGCAACGCCGGCGTCCACCGCCGCGCTGGAGGGCAAGGTCGATGCGCTGTACACGCGTGCGCCGGACACGCTCAAGCCCGACGAAGTGAAGGCGATGCAGCAGCGCCTGCTGGACTGGGCGCAATTGCAGCGCTATCGCGCCGACAATGCCGCGCTGCCGGCGCCGGCAGCGGACGCGCCGCGCGTGGTCTTCTATGGCGATTCCATCACCGACGCGTGGGGCCGCCGCGAAGGCACCACGTTCTTCCCCGGCAAGTCCGCCTACGTCAACCGCGGCATTTCCGGGCAGACCACCGCGCAGATGCTGGTGCGCTTCCGCCAGGACGTGATCGACCTGAAGCCGGCGGTGGTGGTGATCCTGGCCGGCACCAACGATCTGGCCGGCAACACCGGGCTGTCCACGCTGGAGATGATCGAGGACAACCTGCGCTCGATGACCGAACTGGCCCAGGCCCACCACATCAAGGTGGTGCTGGCCTCGGTGCTGCCGGTCACCGACTATCCGTGGCGGCCGGGCCTGCAGCCGGCGCAGAAGGTGCGTGCGCTCAATGCCTGGATGCAGCAGTACGCGCAGCAGCAGGGCGCGGTGTACCTGGATTACTACAGCAAGCTGAGCAACCATGACGGCGGCATGGACAAGACCGTGGCCATCGATGGCGTGCACCCCAACAACGCCGGCTATGCGGTGATGGCGCCGCTGGCCGAGCAGGCGATCCAGCGCGCGCTCGCGCAGCCCTGATCCACCGCGCGCGCTCTAGCCCCTCTCCCGCCGGGAGAGGGGTGGGGGTGAGGGTCGGGTCGCTGGCAACAACGATCGTCGCCGCAGCAACCGCCACCGCTCAGAACCGCTCGCCGTCCGGCAGATAACGCCATTCGCCCGGCGCCAGCTTGCCCAGCGGGATGCGGCCGATGCGCAGGCGGCGCAGCCCGCTCACCTCCAGCCCGACCTGCGCGCACATGTCGCGCAACTGGCCCGGGTGCACGTGCTTGATCGCAAAGCGCAGGCGCTGTTCGCTCTGCCAGCTGACCTTGCACGGCGGCAGCGTGCGCTGTCCATGGCGCAGGCCATGCGCGAGCCGGTGCAGGCCGTAGGGCTGCAACGTGCCGTCGACCTCCACCACGAACTCCTGCTCCAGCGTGGCCGCGTCCTCGCTCAGTCGCCGCAGCACGCGGCGGTCCTGGCTCAGCACCAGCAGTCCGCTGGCTTCGGTTTCCAGTGGCAGCGGCATGCTCAGGCGCAGGAAATGGCGCTTGAGCACACGCACGTCGCTGGCATCCAGCGCGCTGCGGTGGGCGGGCGTCGCCAGCGCGAGCGCCTCTTCGGCGCGCATGCCGGCCGGCTTGTGCAGCAGCAGGGTCACCGCCTGTGCCGGGCCGAGTTGCGCGTCAGGCGCCAGCGTCACCTGCTGGTTGGTGATCGGCGTCTGCGGTTCCTCGACCACCATGCCGTCCACGCTGACCCAGCCGCCTTCGATGTACTGCTGCGCCTCGCCGCGCGAACACGGCAGCAGGGCGGCGAGATGCTTGTCGAGACGGACGGGGCTGGACATCGGCGGTGCGGCGATCGGTCGGGGGCGCAGTGTACGGGCGTCGCGGGGGCGCTGCCACGCAGCGGTGTCAGCGCTCGCCCAGTTCCAGCTGGGTCAGGTACAGGCGCAGGTCGAACTCCAGCCGGTGGTAGTCCGGCACCATGTGCGCGCACAGCTGGTAGAAGGCCTTGTTGTGCGCGCTCTCCTTCAGATGCGCCAGTTCGTGGGCGACGATCATCGGCAGGAACGCCGCCGGGGCATCGCGGAACACCCCGGCGATGCGGATCTCGCGGCTGGCCTTGAGCTTGCCGCCCTGTACCCGCGACACCGTGGTGTGGGTGCCCAACGCGTGCTTCACCGCCTGCAGGCGGTTGTCGTAGATCACCTTGTGCAGCGGCTCGGCGCTGCGCATGCAGCGGTCCTTCAGTGCCTGGGTGTAGTCGTACAACTGGCGATCGGTGCGCACCGCATTGGCCTCGGGGTAGCGGCTGCGCAGCCAGTCGCCCAGGCGCTGGCGCGCGATCAGCTCGCGCACCTGGTCCAGGACCTGGGGCGGGTAGCCGACGAGATAGCGCAGGGTGTCCATGCCGCCACCTTAGCGTGCCGCGTGCGGCAGGGCATCCGGCACCAGCGCCTTCGCGGGCGGCTGCCGGCGCTGCGGGTATCATGCGGCTCCCTAATCCGAGTCCGTGGACGCTTCCGATGCGCAATCCCCTGCAGGAGCAACTGCTCAAGGCCGGCCTGGTGAAGAAGAGCCAGGTGGCGCAGGTCGCACGCGAGCAGGCCAAGGCGCGCCAGGGCAAGACCCCGCCGCCGCCCAGCGCCGAGCAGCGCGAGAGCGAGCGGGTGCGGCAGGAGCGGGTGGAGCGCGACCGCGCGCTGTCCGCCGAACGCAACGCGCAGGCGCGTGCGCAGGAGCAGCGTGCGCAGGCGCGGCAACTGGTCGAAAGCCACAAGCTCAAGGCCGACGGCGAGATCGACTACCACTTCACCGATGCCGGCAAGATCCAGCGGCTGCGCGTGGATGCGGCGCTGCGCACGCAACTGATCGCCGGCAGCGTGGTGATCGCGCGGCTGGAGGCCGGCTACGTGCCGATCCCGCGTGCGGTGGTGGACAGGATCGTCGCCCGCGATCCGGCGACCATCGTGTTCGATGCGCTGGCGGCAACGCCGGCCAGCGGCGAGGACGATCCCTACTACAGCCAGTTCGAGGTGCCGGACGATCTGAT
Source organism: Xanthomonas sp. F10 (assembly GCF_014206815.1). Lineage (GTDB taxonomy): Bacteria > Pseudomonadota > Gammaproteobacteria > Xanthomonadales > Xanthomonadaceae > Xanthomonas_A > Xanthomonas_A indica. The sequence goes on along the minus strand of NZ_JACHNP010000001.1, from coordinate 2,236,212 downwards.
CTGGTGACGCCCGCCGTCCACATCGGCGCCGCATGAATGTCCCGGAAAAGTGAAGCCGGCGTGCATTGCATTCGCCGGGGGCGGCCGCATCATTCAGACAGGGCAACAGTGCGGAGACGGCCATGGCCACTGGGTGGGCAGGCGACAGCGCGGTGCAGGACCAGATCGATGCGACCGTCGAGGATGCGATCAAGCGGGCGCGGAGCCAACTGCCGCAGGGCCCGGGACTGAGCCGCTGCGAAGACTGCGACGCGCCGATTCCCGAGGCGCGGCGCAAGGCCGTGCCGGGCGTGCGCCTGTGCGTGGCCTGCCAGGACGCGCAGGACCGCGCGCAGCACGAGCACAGCGGCTACAACCGCCGCGGCAGCAAGGACAGCCAGCTGCGTTGACGCTTAGCCGGCGTGGTCGGCGCCTGGCGTCGTGGGCCGTGCGTGCAGGGCGATGTTGAGCTGATCGACCACGACCGCCCAGTCGGCGTCTTCCAGGCGTTCCTCGCGCAACAGCTGCGCCTGCGCCGGGGTCCAGAACGGTGCTTCTTCCAGGCGCATGTCATCGGGCAGTGGCGCGTGCTGGGCGATGAACTGGCGAATCTCGCCTTCGCTGTTGGGCAGGCCAAGTTGGGCGAAAAGGTCGGCGAACGGGGGGATGACGGGTTCCATGCTGTACCTGGTCGGAAGGGGAGATCGCCGCGCAAGGCGGCTGGCAGCGACCATACCGGCTGCGCCATGTGGATGGCGTCAGCATCGCTGATGTCGCGGCGTTTTCAGCCGAGTCCGGGCGGAACCGGGTGGCCGCGCCAGCGGCGCGTGCTGCGCTGGAAGAACAGGCTGTTGGGGATCTGCAGCACGCTCTCGCCGTCACCGTCGCGTTCCTCGCGCAGCGTGGTGTAGATCAGGTTGATGTCGATCACTTGGCCCTTCAGGCCCGGCTTCTCGCCGTTCTCCAGCAGCTCGATGTGGTCGTGCAGGCGGAACGGGCGCGTGGTGAAGATCAGCAGCGTGCAGAAGATGTTGGACAGCACGCTCCAGGCGGCGAAGAACGCCACCGCCGCGACCGCGGCGAATCCGGTGAAGGCGGTCCACAGCACGGTGCCGGAGACGCCGAAGCGGTCCAGGATCAGCAGCAGCGCCGCGGCGTAGATCACGAAGCCGCTGCCGCGACGCGCCATCAGCACCAGTTCCGGCGGCAGCGCGTGATGCTCGCCCAGGCGCCGGATCAGCCGCCGCAGCAGGGTGCGCAGCAACCACGCCGCAAGCACGATCAGCACGATCTGCGCGCCGGGCACGATCACATCGAGCCAGCGGTGCGTCCATGGCGGCAACAAGGTATGGAGCGGAGGCATCGCACATCGGACAACGCAGGGGGACTGCGATGGTCGCAAGCGAGGCCGTTGCGGGCAAGTCGTGCTGCGTGTGCTTGCGGCGGCCCGTTTAGTCGGCGCGCTCCAGCGCGTCCCACTGCGCCTCGGTGATCTCGGGCAGCGCCTCCAGCGCCGGCCTGGCGAACAGATAGCCCTGGTAGAGGTCGATGCCCAGCGCACGCAGTGCGCGGTACTCGGCGGGCGTTTCCACGCCCTCGGCGAGGATGCGGCAGCCCAGCGGCGCGGCCATCGCGACGATGCCGCCGACGATGTGGCGGCGCGCGGCGCTGCCGTCGATGCCACGGATCAGCGCCATGTCCAGCTTGATCAGGTGCGGCTGGAAATCGGCGAGCAGGTTCAGGCCGGAGTGGCCGGCGCCGAAGTCGTCGATCGCAGTGAGGAAGCCGCGCTGCGCATAGTCGCGCAGGATGCGCACGACCTTGGGCAGGTCGGCGACGCGTTCGGATTCGCTCATTTCGAAGATCAGGTCGCCGGTGGGCACGCCGAAGTGCTCGGCCGCCTTCAGGGTCAGGCGGATGCAGGTCGCCGGCTCGTACACCGCATTGGGGATGAAGTTGATCGACAGGCGCGTGCGCAAACCCAACTGCGCGGCGGTGGCGATGGCCTGCACCCGGCAGGTCTGGTCGAAGCGGTACATCTGCTCGGGGCGCACCCGCGCCAATACCGCCGCTGCACCGCTGCCGTCCTCGCCGCGCACCAGCGCCTCGTAGGCGTAGATCGAGCGGCTGGCGGCATCGACGATCGGCTGGAATGCCATGCGCACGGCGAAATCCAGCGGCTCGCCATCGCGACAGTTGCCGCAGGCGGGCTGGCCGAGTTCGGCGGACAGAGAGCGCAGGAGCATGCCGAAGCGAGACCTTGGACGAGACCGCAGTATGCGCTTCCGGCGTGAAGACGGCGCCGTGCCTTCGGGCCGGCGCGGGATTTCCCGAGGGGCGCCGCGTTGGACGCCCCGTCGGTACGGACGTCGTGGTGACGCGCCTAGCGCCGCGTCGCCGCTCAGCGTGGACCGGCCACGTCCTCGCGGTGTGCTGCCGCAGGCAAACGCAATCGCGGCGCGGCATGCTCGGGGGTGGACGACACGCCCTAGCCCGCGTCGGCGACGTCGACCTTCTTCAGCACGCGGGTAGTGCCGAGCACCTCGACGCGGCCACCGGCCTGATGGAATGCGGCCAGGTCGGCCTCGATGCGCTCGCGGCTGAGGCCCTTTTGCGCCTTGTCGCCGGCGCTGGCGCCACGCGCGTTCCTGGCGCTGGGCGAAGCGGTGTTGCCGGTGGGTCGTGCCATGCTGGAACTCCTGCAGTCAGTACATCGTCAGGGGAATGCCACGGGTCAGTTGCTCGTGGTGGGTGCGGCGGACCTCGCGGCAGTACGGGCCGGCCATCGCGAACTTGCGGCAGATCCCCGGGCGCTGCGCATAGATCGAGCAGCACATGCGCGCGCCGTCGACCGCCACGCACCAGCCGTCCTCGTCGCGCGCCATCACGTGCAGGCCCTCGCGGGTGTACTCGGTGAGATGCTCGGGGACCTGGTCGTCCGGCATCACCAGCACGGTCAGGCGGCAGCAGATCGCGTCGCAGCGGTCGCAGGCAATGTCGGCGTCGGTCGCGTCCAGCGCGGTTTCGCTCATGCGTGGCCGCCGTGCGCCGGACCTGTCGGTCGGCACGGAGGCTGGAGCGGCGAGGCCAGGCGCTCGGTCTGGCGCGTGGCAAGGGCGGGGGACATGGCGCTTCCGATGGGTCCGGCCCACAGCGGGACGGAGATTGGCGCGAGAAGGAGGCGAGTCGGGCGACAGAAACGGCCGGACGAGACGCGCGTAGCGGCGTGAGACTTGGGCGTGCCGCCATGCTACGCCAGTTGTTGCGGCGCAGTGTGAACGGTGTTGGCCACGGAGATGCGTAGGACGCGAGTGAGATCGGACGCCGCGCGGACGGCTCGCCCGCGCGCGTTAATCCTGCGCGGCGGCCAGCGCCAGGCCCTGCACCACGCCGAACGAGGGATCGCCGTGGACCAGGCGCGCCTGCGGGAACGCCGCGGCGACCAGGCGCTGCAGGTAGCCGGCGCGCGACATGCCGCCGGTCAGGAACACCGCGGCCGGATCGCCGCCGACGTCCTGGCGCACCTGCGCCAGCAGCTCCTGCAGCGCCTCCAGGTAGCTGCGCGCGGCCTGCACCAGTTCCTCGGCCTGCACCTGCACCTGCAGCCCGGCTTCGATGTAGTCCAGGGTTTCCTGGTGCTGCTCGGCGTCGCTGAGGCGGATCTTGCTGCGCTCCACCGCGCGGTACAGGCGCGCGGTGTTGCCGGGTTCCTGCAAGGCCTGCAGGCGCGTGTCGTAGGGGGCCGGCACGGCATCGTAGCGGTGCTGGCGGAAGTCGCGCTGGCGGGTGGTGTCCTGCACCATCGCCGCTTCCACGTAGTGGTGCGAGGGCACGCGGGTGAGGCCGCGGCCGAACTGCGGCATGAATCCGGCCAGGCTCAGCGCCAGGTCGATATCGGTGCCGCCGCGCGGGATGCCCCAGGCGCGGTGCACCTGCGGCGCGGCGTCGCCGCCGACGCTGGCGTAGGCGATGTCGGTGGTGCCGCCGCCGATGTCCACCACCACCGCGGCGTGGCGCTCGCGGCTGACCGCGTGGTAGTGCATCGCCGCGGCGGCCGGTTCCTCCAGGAATGCGACGTCGTCGAAGCCGGCGGTGATCGCCGCGCTGTGCAGGATCTCCAGCGCCTGCGCGTTGCCGGCCTCGCCGATCGAGCTGCGGAACTGCACCGGGCGCCCGAGCAGGGCGCGACGCACCTGCACGCCCAGCTGCTGCGAGGCGGTCAGGCGGATGTGTTCGAGGATGTGCGCGGCGATGCCGGTGATGGTCTGGCGCGCGCGCGGATGCAGGTTGTAGCCCAGCATCGACTTGGGGCTCTGCACCAGGCTGCCTTCGCCCTCGACGAAATACGCGTCCAGTGCGTCGTCGCCGTACACCGCGTTCTGCAGCAGCGCCGCGGAACTGCGCGGCTCGCGCATCTGCGTTTCCATCCACTGCCGGCGCACCACCCGGATCGCGTCGCGGCGCAGCGCCTCGGGGCTGCGTTCGCGCCCGGCGGCGAGCGCATCGCGGCGGCCGGACTCGATCAATTCGTCCACCTGCCGTTCCAGCGCCGGGGTCAGGTCGAATTCGGCCGGGTCGCGCATCACCTCGGGGAAGTACACCGTGGTGCGGAACTGCTGCTGCGTGCCGAAATCGATCGGCACCACGCGGCCGTCGATCGCCGCGGCGGCGGCGGAATTGCTGGTGCCGAAGTCGATACCGAGGCGCATGACGGTGCCGGGGGCGGGAGGGCCGCGCACTGTGGGGCAAGCCGCCGCGCGACGCAAGCGCGGCCCGGAACGCACGAGGCCCGCATCGGCGGGCCTCGTTGAAAACCGGAAACCGGGTCGCTTACAGCGCGGCGCCGGCGTGGCCCTGGTTCTTTTCCTGCTCGGTAGCCTCGCGCACACCGGCCACTTCCACCGCGAAATGCAGTACCTGCCCGGCCAGCGGGTGGTTGCCGTCGATGGTCACCAGCTCTTCGCCGACTTCGGTGACCGTGACCAGCAGCGGGCCCTGGTCGGTCTGCGCCTGGAACTGCATGCCCGGCGCCAGCGATTCGGCATCCGGGAACGAGCGGCGCGGCACCTGCTGCACCAGTTGGTCGTGGCGCGGGCCGTAGCCTTCGGCCGGGATCACGTCGGCCTTGACCGATTCGCCGGTGCGCTTGCCGGTCAGGGCTTTTTCCAGGCCAGGCACGATGTTGCCGGCGCCGTGCAGGTAGCTCAGCGGATTGTCCGGCGAGGACTGGTCGATCACTTCACCGGCATCGTCGGTGAGGGTGTAGTGGATGGTGGCGACAAGCCCGTTGGCGATCTCCATGGGAAACCTCGTTCAGTGAGTAAGGGGGGATACGCCGGCACAGTCACAGCGCGATGAGAGGGGTGCTACCCGGCTACCCTAACGAAAAGCGGCGCAGGGCCGCAAGTCGCGCCTGCACGCCGCCATTCAGGGCGCCGGCTGCCGCAGCGCGGTGCGCCGGGCCAGCCAGGTCTCCGGGGTCTGCGGTTTGACGAACAGCGCCTGTAGTTCCGGGTGCTCGGCGCGCGCGGCCGCCTCGATGCGCTCGATGCAGGCTTCGATCTGCGCGGTGCTGCGCTGGTCCTCGAACTCGGCGCTGAGGGCGGCCACCACCTGGTCCGGTCCCATCTGCACGCTGAGCACGCCGTTGACCGCGCGCACGTCCGGATCGGCGGCGGCGATGCGCCGCAGTGCGTCGCCAAGCGGGCGCGCCGCCGGCTCGCCGATCAGCAAGCCCTTGGTCTCGCGCGCCAGCACGAACGCCGAGCAGGCCAGCACCGCGGCGATGCCGATGGACGCGACCCCATCCAGCTCCGGCATGTCCAGCCACTGCGCGGCGAGCAGCCCGGCCAGCGCGATCAGCAGGCCGACCAGCGCCGCGCTGTCCTCCACCAGCACGGTGAACAGGCTCGGATCCTTGCTCTCGCGGAACGCCTGCACATAGCTCAGGCGGCCCTTGCGTGCGCGGAACTCGCGCAGCGAGATCCACCACGAGCCGCCCTCGAACAGCAGCGACAGCCCCAGCACGATGTAGTTGAGGGTGTGGTCGCTGGCCGGCTGCGGATGGCGGATGTGGGCGATGCCCTCGTACAGCGACACCCCGGCGCCGAGCGCGAACACCAGCAGGGCGACGATGAAGCTCCAGAAGTACAGTTCGCGCCCATGGCCGAACGGATGGGAGGCATCGGCCGGGCGCGCGGCGCGGCGCAGGCCGTACAACAGCAACAGCTCGTTGACCGTGTCCACCAGCGAATGCACGCCTTCGCTGAGCATCGCCGAACTGCCGGAGATCGCCGCGGCGACGAACTTGGCGATGGCGATGGCCAGATTGCCGGCGAGCGCAGCATAGATCGCGAGACGGGACCCGGACGAAGCGGACATGGCATTCCTGCGGCCGCACGGCGGCACGGGGCGGGCGGCTACAATAGGCGGCTCGCCGTCGTTGCCGTATCAAGGATTCCCATGCCCGCCGCACCCGCTTGCCCGCAATGCACCCTGGAAAACACCTATGTCGACGGCGCCAACTGGGTGTGCGCGGACTGCGGCCACGAGTGGCCGGTCGCGGCCGAGGCCGCCAACGACGCGGCGACGGTGGTGCGCGACAGCAACGGCAACGTGCTGCAGGCCGGCGATACGGTGGTGGTGATCAAGGACCTGAAGGTCAAGGGTTCGTCGATCCCGCTCAAGCAGGGCACGGTGATCCGCGGCATCCGCCTGGTCGAGGACGATGCCGAACACATCGAAGGCAACTCGGACAAGATCAAGGGCCTGGTGCTGAAGACCTGCTTCCTGCGCAAGGCCTGATGCTGCGCGGCGTGGCCGTCGCATCCTAGGGCGTGTCACCAATTCCCGAGGATGCCGCGCCTGCCAGGCCCAACCCGAAGGACCGCGATTGCGCGCACCCGTGGCCGCGTCATCGCTCAGGCGTGGACGCACGTCCACTTCCTCGCTCTTCCTCGGCGAGCGGTTGGTGTTCTAGGCGCGCTGGAACCCAACAAGGGCCTCGTGCAGCGGCGTGGCCAATGCTGCACGCTGATCGGAGGTCATCGCCTCCGCTGATGCGGGCGGCGGCACGCGCGTGCCGCCGCCACGCAGTGGGGTTCAATCCAGCGTCGGGTAGTCGGTGTAGCCCTTGGCGCCGCCGCCGTACAGCGTGTCGGCGTCCACCTGGTTCAAGGGCGCATCGCGGCGCAGCCGTTCCACCAGGTCCGGGTTGGCGATGAACGGGCGGCCGAACGCCACCGCATCGGCGCGGCCGGAGGCCACGGTCGCTTCGGCCAGCGCCTTGTCGTAGCCGTTGTTGACCAGCCACGGGCCATGGAACTTGGCGCGCAGCGCGGCATAGTCGAAGGCGATGTTGTCGCGCGGGCCGCCGGTGGCGCCTTCGATCACGTGCACGAAGGCCAGGCCCAGCGGATCCAGGCGTTCCACCGCGCGCTCGAACAGTGGCTGCGGGTCGCTGTCGTGCGCATCGTTGGCCGGGGTCACCGGCGACAGGCGCACGCCGGTGCGGTCGGCGCCGATCTCCTGTGCCACCGCCTGCACCACTTCGAACAGCAGGCGGGTGCGGTTCTCGATGCTGCCGCCGTAGGCGTCGTCGCGGTGGTTGCTGCCGTCGCGCAGGAACTGGTCGATCAAATAGCCGTTGGCGGCATGCACTTCCACGCCGTCGAAGCCGGCGGCGATGGCATTGCGGGCGGCGCGGCGGAAGTCCTCGATCAGCCCGGGGATTTCGTCCAGGCGCAGCGCACGCGGTGCGGAGACATCGGTGAAGCCCTCGGCGGTGAAGGTCTTGGCGTTGGCGCGCAGCGCGCTCGGCGCCACCGGTGCGGCGCCGTCCGGCAGCAGGCTGACGTGGGAGATGCGGCCGACGTGCCACAGCTGCAGCACGATCTTGCCGCCGCGGCGATGTACCTCGTCGGTGACCGTCTTCCAGGCTGCGACCTGGGCGTCGCTGTAGATCCCCGGGGTGTCCTTGTAGCCCTGGCCCATCGGGCTGATCTGGGTCGCCTCGGCAACGATCAGGCCGGCGCTGGCGCGCTGGCCGTAATACTCGGCGGCCAGCGGCGAGGGGATGCGGCCTTCGCCTTCGGCGCGGTTGCGGGTCAGCGGCGCCATCACGATGCGGTTGGCCAGTGCGATCGCGGCCAGGCGCAGCGGCGTGAACAGCGGGGAAGCGGTATCGGTCATCGGTGCGTCTCTCGGTGGTGGGGGTGGGACGGGCGACCTTACGGCGGAGTGCTGCAAGGCGGCGTGCGTGCAGGACATGGGGACAGATGGCAAGCGTTTCGCCGCGGCGCGATGGGACAGTGCGTTGCTGCCGCGGCATCTTCGCGAGCCATCGCCGCGTGAGGTGACGCCAGCGGCACGCCGCAACGCGGCGTTGCAGCCCTGGGGCTGCAAGGCTTGCTGCGATGCACAATAATGGGCAGCCCTCCTTTCTGGACGTGCGCATGACCTCATCCGCCACGGCGCCGCTGTCGCGGCGCGGCTACGTGTTGATCCTGTTCGCGCTGGCGATGGGCGGTTTCGCGATCGGTACCAGCGAGTTCTCCACCATGGGCCTGATGCCGTACATCGGCCATGGCCTGGACATCGATGCGCCGCAGGTCGGGCATCTGATCAGCGCCTATGCGCTGGGCGTGGTGGTCGGTGCGCCACTGCTGGCGATCCTCGGCGCGCGCTGGCCGCGCCGGCATCTGCTGCTGGCGCTGATGGGCTTCTATGCGTTCGGCAATCTCGCCAGCGCGCTGGCGCCGGACTATCACAGCATGCTGCTGGCGCGGTTCGTCGCCGGCCTGCCGCATGGCGCCTACTTCGGCGTAGCGACGCTGGTGGCCGCCTCGATCGGTCTGCCCGACCAGCGTGGCGCGGCGGTCAGCCGGGTGCTGCTGGGCCTGAACCTGGCGGTGCTGGTCGGCAACCCGCTGGCGACCTGGCTCGGCCAGGTGGCGCAATGGCGCTATGCCTACGCGCTGGTGGCGGTGATCGCGGTGCTGACGGTGGTGCTGGTGTGGCGTCTGCTGCCGGCCGATCCGCAGGAGGCGCGGCCCTCGCCGCTGCGCGAACTGCGCGCCTTCAACCGCACCCAGGTGTGGCTGGCGCTGGGCATCGGCGCGATCGGCTTCGCCGGCATGTTCTGCGTCTTCAGCTATCTGGCGCCGACCCTGATGGAGGTCACCGGCGTGTCCGAACACTGGATCCCGGTGGCGATGGGCGCGTTCGGGTTGGGCGGATTGCTCGGCAATCTGGCCGGCGGCTGGCTGTTCGACCGCATGCAGTTCCGCGCGGTGCCGCTGGTGCTGCTGTGGTCGCTGGTGGTGTTGCTGGCATTCCCGCTGGCGGCGACTTCGTCGTGGGCGGTGCTGCCGGCGGTGGTGGCGGTCGGCAGCATGGGCGCGCTGGCGCCGGTACTGCAGACCCGCCTGATGGACGTGGCCAGCGACGCGCAGACCCTGGCCGCGGCGTCCAACCATGCCGCGTTCAACCTGGCCAACGCGCTGGGACCGTGGCTGGGCGGGATCGCGATCGGCGCCGGCCTGGGCTGGACCTCCACCGGCTATGTCGGCGCGGCGATGGCGCTGGGCGGGCTGCTGATCTACCTGTGGGCGCGCCAAGCGGCGCGGCGTACGGCCTGCGCACCGGCGGCCGGCTAGGACACGCCCTGGGCGGCCCTAGCGCGGCGGCCGCGCGGTCGAGGACAGCCGCCGCAACGCCTCCAGCTTGCCCTGGTAGCGGGGTTGGGTGGCCGGATCTGCGTGTGCCATGGCCTCGCGCAGCGCGACGGATGCGCGGCGGATGTCGCCGCTGTGCAGGTAGGCGCGGGCCAGGGCGAAGTACAGCAGATGGGCACCGTCGTACAGGTGCAGCGCGCGTCGGTAATAGGCGATGGCTGCGGCGTAGTCCTGGCGCTGCTCGGCCTCGGTGCCGAGCAGGTATTGCTGGAACGGATCGCGCTGGCGCACGTGTTCCATCTGCCGCTGCAGGGCGGCCTCGCGCGCGCCGTCGCCCAGGCGCCGGGCCAGGCCGACGGCATTGGATAGCGCCGGCAGGTGCTCCGGATCGATCTCCAGCGCCTTGGCGTAGTCGCGTGCCGCGGCGGCGCTGTCGCCATCGCGCATCGCCAGCACGCCCTGGTTGTTCCATGCGCCGGCGAAGCGCGGATCCATCTGCAAGGCCATCGCCAGATGCGCGCGGGCGCCGTCCAGGTCGCCGTCGACCATCAGTTCGGCGCCACGGTTGTTGTAGTAATGGGCGAGGGCGCGGCGGTCGGAGATGGGCTGCGGCCCACGCCGGTCCATCAGCACACTGCGGTCCAGGTCGATGCTGCCGCGGCCGCTGTCCACGCGCACGCCGGCGTTGACGTGGCCGACGTTGTACAGCGCATTGCCGTCCTCGTACCAGCTCAGCACGCGGCGCACTTCCTGGACCTGCGCCTGCAACCCGACGTCGCGCGCCATCGCCACGAACAGCAGGGTGAAGGACAGGCAGTTGACCTGGCGCGTGGTGTAGCTCTCGGCAACGCTGTGGGTGGCGTTGGCGTCGTACTGCAGGTTCAGGCCGTTGGCGTCGAAGGCCAGCGCCACCAGTTGCTGCAGGCGGTGCTCGGCGTCGGCGCTGCGGTCGATGCGCTGCTGCAGCAGCGCGTGCAGTGCCGGCGGCAGCTGCATGATCTGCTCCGGCGTCGGCGTCGGCGTCGGCGTCGGAGCGGCGGTTCCCGCGATGCGCGTTGCAGGAGCTGGCGGTGTCGCCTCGTTCTGTACTGCCGCTGCCAAGTGCGATGGCGGCATCGGCGGGGGCGGCGGCGACGGGGCGGCCGCGGCAGCGGCGAGCAGGGCGAACGCGGTCCAGGCGAACATGACGCACCCCTCGCGGTGCCCTGCAGGGCCAGGGCTCGCCTCCACTATAGGGCTTGCCGGCGGTGCGGGGAGGCCGCTGCGGCGGCGCCGACGAACGGTTCCCGGCGGCGCGACTCGCGACGGGCGTCATCCACAGCCGCTGTGGACGACCATGGGGCAACGGTGTGGATAAGTCGCTTCCGGCCAAGCGCCGCAACACGCGCAGACAGGATGGTGAAAACTTCGCCACATGCCTGACTGCGTGCAAACCCCAATGAACGCATGTTCACCACCGGCAATGCGGCGTGACGAACAACGGCGAACGGCTCACGTGCGCTTTATGCCGATCTGCCCAGCATCGCCACCACCACGCAACGCGGCAATTCTTTCGACCGCGCCGCGCGATATCCAAGGTCCACCCCCGCGTGCCCGTTGCGCGATATCGCCGGCTGCGCCACAGGAGTTCCCATGAGCATCCAGAGCAAGACCACCCACAGCCTCAACGACCTCATCGCCATTTCCCGCGACGGCAAGGACTTCTACGAAGAAGCCGCGAAGAAGGTGGGCGACGCCGAACTGTCGGCACTGTTCCTGCGCATCGCCGGCGTCAAGTCGGACATCGTCAGCAGCCTGAGCGCGGTGGTGCAGTCGATCGGCGGCAAGCCGGAAGAACACGGCACCATGGTCGGCAGCATGCAGCAGATGTACGGCAAGGTCCGTGCGGCGCTGGGCGACACCAAGTACGGCTATGTGGCAGAACTGGAAGAGTCCGAGGACCGCCTGCTGAAGGCCTTCAACGAGACCATCGCCGATGCCGACACCCCGGTTGCCGCGCGCGATGCCGCCACCCGGCTGCTGCCGGAAGTGCGCGCCTGCCACGACGTGATGCGTACCCGCAAGCACGCGATGAAGAACGCGGCGTAAGGCCGTTCGTCGCCGACCCGGCGCGCCGCCATCGCGGTGCTTGCCGGGTCGGCGTCGCGGAGTCGGCAGCGGCGGGGCGTGCTTGCTACCATGCGGCCTCGACCGCTGCCCGAGCTGATTGCGGCGCCTGCCGCTGCTACCCATGTCTCCCGATGCCGCGCCTGCCGGCGCCCAGTTCTCGTTCGGCTTCGACGCGCCCGCCGCGCGCGAAAGCCTGTTCTTCGCCCTCTTGCCCGATCCGCAGACTGCGCAGGCGGTCCATCGCCTCGGTCAGCAGATGTGCCACGACCGTGGACTGCACGGACGCGCGTTGCCGCCTGAGCGGTTGCATGTGACCTTGCAGTATCTCGGCGAGTACGCCGGGATCCCGCCGCGCCTGCTGCAACAGGCATGCGCTGCAGGGCAGGCGCTTGCTGCTACGCCGTTCGCGCTGGCATTCGACCAGGTGGTGACCTTCGACAGTCGCGCGCGCAGTCGTCCGCTGGTCCTGCGCGGCGATGCCGAACCCGCGCCGTTGCTGGCGTTGCGCCAGGCGCTGCAGCAGCAATTGGCCCGGCACGGCGTGGCCGCACGCGCCGACGGCCATTATGTGCCGCACATGACCCTGGCGTACGTCGATCAGGCGCTGGCGCCGCAGCGCGTACCGGCGCTGCCCTGGCAGGCGGCGTCGCTGAGCCTGATCCGCAGCGTGCAGGGCCAGGGCCGTTACCTGCACGAAGCGAGCTGGCCGTTGCGCGCCGATCCAGCGCGGAGCGGCGCATGAGCGCGGCGCCGCTGACCCTGCCCGAGGCGCAGTGGGCGCAGCTGCGCGCCGCCTATGCCGAGCCGCCGCGCGCCTATCACCATTTCGGCCACGTCGAGGCGGTGCTGGCGCACTATGCCGAGGTCGCCGCCGACACCGGTTGGTGGCAGCCGCGCGAGGTGTATTTGGCCGTGCTCTACCACGATGCGGTCTACCGCGCCGGCCGCAGCGACAACGAGGCGCAGTCGGCGCGCCTGGCCGAGGCGGCGATCGCGCAGTGGCTGCCGGGCGCCGGCGTGGAGGCGGCGCGGGTGGCCGAGTTGATCGCGCTCACCGCGCGCCACGGGCAACTGACCGTCGACGCAGTGGATGCGGATGCGGCGTTGTTCCTGGATTGCGATATGGCGATCCTCGGTGCCGCGCCTGAGGCCTTCGCCGACTACGACCGTGCCATCGCCGAGGAGTACCGCGGGGTGGTGCCGGGCTGGCTGTACCGACGCAAGCGCCGCGCCTTCCTGCGTGCCGTGCTGGCGCAGCCGCGCATCTTCCTCAGCGAGCGCTTCCATGCGCGCTACGACGCGGCCGCCCGCGCCAACCTGCGCCAGGCGATCGGCTGACAGGGCGGCGCCGCGGCCGGCGCCGCCTTCTTCTACACTGCCGCGCCGGTCTGTTCCGGCCGCCGCCACGGAGCCCCATGTCCGACCCTGCCGCCAACGCCGATCCCCGCCCGCAGGCGCCGCAGCCGCCGGCCCCCAGCGACTGCTGCGACAGCGGCTGCCCGCTGTGCGTCTACGACCTCTACCACGAGGAACTGGAGCGCTACCGGCAGGCGCTGGCGGCGTGGCGGCTGCGCCATCCCGGCGCCGACGCGGACGGCTGACGGCCCCGGCCGCGCCGGTGATGGCCCTCTCCGGCGTACCCGGCATGAACCGCGGCGCGCGCCGCGCTTCGCGCCGCCGCCGTTCGGGATTATCTTTAACGCGCCTTTTCAGGATGGCTGGATGATGCAGAAGCGTGGCGGTTGGGTGTGGGGATGTGCACTGGGTGGACTGCTGGTGGCCGGCATCGCCGGTGCGGCGCCGGGCGCCGCGGCCGCCGCCGCGCCGAGCGCGGGTGCGCCGGCAGCCTCGCCGGAAAAGCTCAGCCATGGCCGCTTCGAGCAGGTGCCGGTGCTGTTGCCCAAGGGCAACGCGCAGCGCGTGGTGCTGTGGTTCGCCGGCGGCAAGCACGCCGACGCTGCGCGCATGCGCCAGATCGAGGCGCTGCGCGACGACGGCGCGATGGTCGCGGTGATCGACAGCGCGCACCTGCAGGCGGTGCTGGCCAAGATCGACGGCACCTGCGGCTTCTCGGCCGGCGACGTGGAGAATTTCTCGCGTTACGTGCAGGCCTATTTCCACGTGCCGACCTACCACCTGCCGTTGCTGGTCGGCGATGGCGACGGCGCCGCGCTGGCCTATGCGGTCGCCGCGCAGGCGCCCAAGCATCTGCTGGCGGGCCTGCTGACCGAGGATTTCTGCCCGGTGCAGGTGCTCGACGACCAGATCTGCGGCGCCGGCATCACCGCGCCGGCGCGCGCGCTGCAGCCAACGGCGCTGCCGGTGCCGTGGCTGGCGGCGCTCGACGCAAAGAGCCGGCGCGACCGCTGCACCCAGCAGAGCGATGCGTTCGTGCAAAAGGTGGCACAGGCGCGGCAGTTCCGCCGCAGCGCCAGCGGCGATGCGCTGCCGGGCCTGCGCGCGGCGGTGCGTTCGCTGGGCGACCGCCCCGGGGTCAGCCTGCCGCCGACTCCGGCCGACCTGGCCGGCCTGCCGGTGGTGGAAGTGCCGGCCGCCGCGGGTGCGGGCGGTGCCGGCAACGGCAACGTGTTCGCGATCTTCGTCTCCGGCGACGGCGGCTGGGCCGGGCTGGACCAGCAGGTCGCCGGCGCCCTGGCCAAGGCCGGCATCCCGGTGGTGGGCGTGGATTCGCTGCGCTACTTCTGGAGCGAGCGCACGCCGCAGGGCTTCGCCACCGACCTGGACCGCATCTACCGCCACTACAGCCACCTGTGGCAGCGCGGGCGAGTGGTGCTGATCGGCTTCTCGCAGGGCGCCGACGTGTTGCCGGCGGCCTACAACCAGTTGCCGGAGGCGATGCGCGACCAGGTGCAGATGACCGCCTTGCTGTCGGTGGGCAAGACCGCCGACTACGAGTTCCACGTGTCCAACTGGATCAGTTCCGGCGACGACGGCCTGCCGATCGCCCCGGAAGTGGCGAAGATGCCGCCGGCGCAGACCCTGTGCATCTACGGCGAGGACGACGACGACGCGCTGTGCCCGGACCTGCCCAAGGGCGGGGCGCAACTGGTCAAGCTGCCCGGCGACCATCACTTCCAGGGCGATTACGCCACCCTGGCCAAGCAAATCCTGCAGCGGATTCAGTAGGCGCGGGGATTGGGGAGTCAGGATTGAGGATTGGTGGCTGGTCGCGCGTGCGGGCTTGCCTGCTCGCGCCGTCGTAGGAGCGGCTTCAGCCGCGACGCGGGCCACTGAAACATCGGTCCTGCAAGGCGGCGAGCGAGGTTGGCCGCCGCCGGGCACTCCATGGGCGGCCGTACCCTCACCCCAACCCCCGCTCCGCGCCCCGGCCCGCGCTTGCGGCGCGGGCGCTCCGGTGTGCGCGCGTCAGTGACGCGCAAGCCCACCCTGTCGCCCCGGTGGGAGAGGGGCTTTGCTGTTCCTTCTCCCACCGGGACGACGGCCCCCTTTTCGGGGGAAGGTGCCCCGAAGGGGCGGATGCGGGTACGGCGCGAAGCCTTGCAATGCCCCGGAAAAGGGATAGCCAGGCCAATCGCCAATCCCGGCTCCCCAATCCCGGCCTCACTCCGGTTTGCGCGGATCCAGCGAGATCAGCCGGGTCACGTCCAGCAGGGCGGCGGGCAGGTGCATGCCGCCGGGGGCGGCGAGATAGCGGGTGCGCCAGGTGGGGGCGAACTTGGATTTGAAGCGGCGCAGGCCGGTGAAGCCGTAGAAGCGTTCGCCGTGGCGCACGATCAGGTTGCCGAAGCGGTTCCAGCGGCCGGCCAGGCGGTGCTGGGCCAGGCCCGACAGCGGCGCCATGCCCAGCGAGAAGCGCTTGTAGCCCTGGTCGCGGCCCCACAGGAACAGCTCGATGAACAGGAAATCCATGGTGCCCTTCGGCGCATCGGCGATATGCCGCATCAGGTCCACCGACAGCTCGTGTCCGGCCGGGGCCTGCCACAGGTTGGCGAAGGCCACGACCTTGCCTTCGAACTCCACCAGCGCGACCGGGAAGCGGCGCAGGTAGGCCGGGTCGAAGCTGCCCAGCGAGAAGCCCTTTTCGGCGCCCGCCTTGTCTTCCAGCCATTGCTGCGAGACCTCGGCCAGTACCGGCATCAGCGCATCCACCGCGTCGGCTTCGACGATGCGGAAGCTCAGTCCGCTGCGCTTGCCGCGGTTCCAGGCCTGGCGCAGGTCGGCGCGGTCGCGGCCCTCCAGGTGGAAGCCCTCCAGCGACACCATCGCCTCCTCGCCGAGCTTGACCAGGGTCAGGCCCAGGTCCAGGTAGGTCTGCCAGTGCTGCTCGCCGACCTGGTAGAACACCGGGCGCAGGCCCATGCGGTCGGCTTCCTCGCGGAAGCGCCAGATCAGCGCCCGCGCCACCTCCGGTGCGCCGACCGGGTCGCCCATCGCCACCAGCGAGCCGCCGTAGCGCTGCATCATCACGAAGCCGGGGCCTTCTTCTGCTTGCAGCAGGGCCTTGTCGCCGGTCAGCACCAGGCAGGCCTGGGTATCGGTGGCCTGGGCCAGCACCGGCGCCAGCGCGTCCAGCTGCGCGCCATCGGCCGGCGGCAGCGGCGACCGGGTGCTGTGCAGCAGCCGCGCCATCCCGAACACCACCACCGCCACGCTGACCAGCAGCACCGCGCGCAGCGCGCGCGGCGCGTTGGCCGAGGTGGCGAACTCCCACCACAGCTCGTTCTGGTATTCGACGTGGCTGTAGACGAAGAACAGCAGCCAGATCGTGGCGATCAGCACCAGGCCGAGGTTGCGCAGCCACGGCCACGACCAGGCCTCGTCGAGCAGCGCGCCTTCGCGGTAGAACTCGCGGCGCGCGCCCCACAGGCCGACCGCCACCACCAGCGAGGACAGCGCCACCGAGACGTGGCCGCCGCGCAGCCAGGCCGGCAGCGGCAGCAGCACGCAGATGCCGATCGCCAGCACCCAGGCCGCATGGCTGCGCCGCTGCAGGCCCTGGCCGATCAGCAGCAGCACCACGCCGCCGAGGCTGGCCAGCAGGTGCGAGGTCTCCATGATCGACAGCGGCGCCATGTCCTGGCGGCGCTTGGGCGTGGGCAGGGTGCCGTCGATGACCAGTGCCGCGCCGACCGCGAACACCGCCAGGGCGATGATCTGCGGCAACCACGGGCGCAGCGTGCGCCAGGCCACGCGCACTCCGCCGGCACTGGCGGCCAGCGGCCGGCGCAGGCCGGACAGCGACGCCATCAGCACCGACAGCAGCAGCGGCACCACGTAGTAGGTAATGCGGTAGATCAGCGCCGCCGCCAGCACCGCCGCCGGCGCCACGCCGGGCAGCAGCTTGAGCAGGCTCCACTCGAACACGCCCAGGCCGGCCGGCACGGTCGAGACCAGGCCGGCCACCACCGCGACCAGGTACAGGCCGACGAAGCCGATGTATTCGATGCCCGATTCGTTGGGCAGCAGCACGTAGAACGCGGCGCTGGCCAGGCCCAGCTCGACCACGCTCAGCGCGGTCACGCCCAGGGTGGTGCGCCGGTCCGGCAGCCACAGTTCGTGGCTGCGCCAGCGCAGCGTGCGGCCGTCGCGGCCGGCCAGCAGCAGCATCGCGGCGAAGCCCACCAGCAACGCGATGCCGATGGCGCGCACTGCGGTCGCGCCGACCGGCAGCGCCAGCGCCGCTGCGGCCGGTTCCAGGGTCAGGGCCAGCGCCAGCAGCAACCAGGCGCCGAACACGAAGCCGAGCGTGCTCATCAGCACCACCTGGCCGATCTCGGCCAGGCTCAGTCCGACCCGGCCGTAACCGCGCAGACGCACCGCGCCGCCGGTCAGCGCGGCGAAGCCCAGGGTCTGTCCGACCGCATGCGCCAGGAACGCGGTGATGCTGATCCGCATCGGATGCAGCTTGCGCCCGCTGCGGCGCAGGCCGACGGCATCGAAGCCGATCAGGCAGGCGTAGCTGCTCAGGCCCAGCAGCAGGGTCAGCACGATCTGGCTGAGGCTCAGCTGGTTGAACGCGTGACGGATCGCACTGTAGCCATGGGTGCTGAACTCCGTGGCCAGCGCATGCAGCGCCAGGGCCAGGATCGCCAGGCTGGCCAGCACCGGCAGCGCACGGCGCCAGCCGGGAGTGGACGCGGGAGCGGAGGGCGCGGCGTCGGTCATTGCGGGCGAGCGGCAAGGTGCCACGACCCGCGGCACGCGATGCGCGACGAGGCCGGAGCGGAACTGCAGACGGAACGAAGAGAGGCCATCGCGATACCGGTTGGGTGAGAGCGTGTTACGAACATGGAGGGAGCGGCGAACAGGGGGCGACGGCAAGGTGTGTGGTACGCCGGAGCAACGCAGGTTGCCCGGCACGCCGCGCACCCTTCGGGCCACGCAAGGCGCCACGTCCCGACAGAAGCGCGATCAACGGCGCGAACCCGGCCCTGTACGGGGTGGCTTGGCGCCATCCCGGGCAGCACCACGCCGCGCACGTACCGCATCCTCCACTACCCATGCCGCTCCTCTCACCGTGCATCACACGTTCTAGGCTATACCGGCCGCGCCGGCGACGCGCATGATAGTGGAATCGTACGTCGCCACGGCGTCGGGACCGCGGCAGGGGCCGCGGCCGGCGGTTGCGGCCATGGTCTGTGCTGGTTCCGGAGCCTGTCGATGCCGCTGTCCGCATCTCCCTTTCCCGCGCCGCCGCACTGGCCGCGCCTGGCCGGTGCCGCCGCGCTGCTGCTGGCGCTGCTGTTCCTCGGCGTGGCGTTGGCGCTGCAGGTCGTGCGCACCGATCTGCACTGGCAGCAGGCCACGCTCAGCCAATACCTCCATGGGCCGGGCGGCCTGCTGTTGCGCACTGTCTACGTCCTGCTGGCAGCGGCTGTGATGGCCTTGGCGGCCGGCCTGTACGCGCAAGCGCCGCCACGCGCGCGCAGCGGCGCGCCGGTGCTGCTGTTCTATGGTGCTGCGCTGGGGTTGTGCGGCGTCGCGGTCGGCGACAGCTACCTGCCGCAGCGCGCACCGCTGCTGGCGCCGCTGGTGCACGGGCTATCCGCGCAGACCGCGTTCCTGTGCGCGACCACGGCAATGCTGCTGCAGAGCGCCTGGCTGCGCCGGCAGCAGGCGTGGCAGCGCCGCGCCGGGCCGTTGTTGCTGCTGGCAGTGCTGGCGTTCGTGGCCTTGTGGGGGCATGTGCTGTGGCGAGCGCCGCCGCGCGGGCTGACCCAGAAGCTGGCGATCGTGCTGATCCTGGCCTGGCTGTTGCCGGTGGCGTATCGGCTGTGGCGGCCGGCGCCTGCACGCGCGGCGCAATCGCGCGACAATGGCACGGTCTTCCCACTACAGGACAGCGCATCATGATCCAGCGTTTCGATACCGGCCCGCGGATGTCGGAGATGACCGTGTACAACGGCGTGGCTTATCTGGCCGGGCAGATCGCCGACGACACCAGCGAAGACATCGCCGGCCAGACCCGCCAGGTGCTGGCGGCGATCGACCGACTGCTGGCGCTCGCCGCCACCGACAAGAGCCGGATCCTGCGCGCGGAGATCTTCATGACCGATCTGGCCGAATTCGCCGAGATGAACAAGGTCTGGGAAGAGTGGGTCAGCCCGGGCAACACCCCGGCCCGCGCCACCGTGCAGGCCAAGCTGGCCGACCCGGCCTGGAAGATCGAGATCGTCATTACCGCGGCCGCTTGAGCGGCCGGGATTGGGGATTCGGGAGTGGGGATTCGTCTCGCCCATCCCGGTCTCGCTGGCGCATCCCTGATCCTCGTAGGAGCGGCTTCAGCCGCGACAGGCATGACCGGTAACGCCCCTCGCGGCTGAAGCCGCTCCTACGCGCGTTCGATCAGGCGGCAGCACGCCGCCCTTGCCAATCCCCAATCCCGACTCCCCAATCCCGGCGCCTCAGCGCCTGACAAACCGGTAATGCGCCACGCCCCACTGCTGGCCCTGTTCGTAGCCGAACAGTTCCGCGCAGGCCATCCAGAACATGCGCCAGCGTTGCCACCAGATCTTGGCGTCGGCGCCGTAGGTGGCCTGCAGCACCGGCATCAGCGCATCGCGGTGGCGGTCCTGGTTGTGCAGCCAGGCGTTGGCGGTCTTCTCGTAGTGCTGGCCGGACAGCAGCCAGCGGCGTTCGATCGCCAGGTCGTCCTGGAACTGCAGCAGGGTGTCGGCCGCCGGCATCAGGCCGCCGGTGAAGAAGTGCCGGCCCATCCAGTTGTCCTCGCCCTGCACCTCGAACGGGTAGGCCAGGTCGCGATGGCAGAAGATGTGCACGAACAGCCGCCCGCCCGGCACCAGCCAGTGGCCGACCCGCTTGAGCAGTTCGCGGTAGTTGCGCATGTGCTCGAACATCTCGATCGAGACCACGCGGTCGTAGCTCTCGGTCGGCAGGGTCAGGGTGTTGGCGTCGTGGGTGATCACCTTGACATTGCTGAGCCCGCGCGCGCGGCACTGCGCTTCGATGTGCTCGCGCTGCGGCCGCGAGTTGGACACCGCGGTGATGCGCGCGCCGGGGAACTGCTCGGCCATCCACAAGGTCAGCGAGCCCCAGCCGCAGCCCAGCTCGAGGATGCGCTGGCCATCGCGCAACTGCGCGCGTTCGCCGTACAGCTGCAGCATGCGTTCTTCGGCCGCGTCCAGGTCGGGCGTGCTCGCGTCCCAGTAGCAGCTGCTGTACTTCAGGCGCTTGCCCAGGCACAGCTCGAAGAACCGCGGCGGCACTTCGTAGTGCTGTCGGTTGGCCGCGTCGGTCTCGATGGCGATGGCGCTCTCGCGCAGCGATTCGATCAGCAGGCGCTGGCGTTCCCAGGCCGCGTCGGCGCCGCCGGCGCGCTCGTCGCGCAGGCGTTGCGCGCACAGTCGGCGCATGGCCGCGCGCAGCACGGCGTCAGGCAGCAGGCCGGATTCGGCCAGGCGCGTGGCCAGGGGCTCGGCCGGCGCGGCGGGCGGGGAAGAGGTGGCGAAGGTGCTGGACATCGGCGGATCTCCTGGCGCGGCTCAGTGCCGCGGCGGCATGGGGAAGAAGGCGCTGGTGCTGCGCTGGTAGTCGGCGTAGTCGCGGCCGCGCGAGCGCAGGGCCTGCTGTTCGGTGTAGGGAATGCCGGTGACGCGGTACAGGAAGGCGAACATCAGCAGCGGTCCCAGC
Organism: Xanthomonas sp. F10; assembly: GCF_014206815.1. Classification (GTDB taxonomy): domain Bacteria; phylum Pseudomonadota; class Gammaproteobacteria; order Xanthomonadales; family Xanthomonadaceae; genus Xanthomonas_A; species Xanthomonas_A indica. The sequence goes on along the minus strand of NZ_JACHNP010000001.1, from coordinate 2,215,318 downwards.
GCGGCCACGCCGACCCACAGCGCGCCGCTGCCCACCGCCAGGAACACGTAGGCGAACCAGTGCACGAATTCGAAGAAGTAGTTCGGATGCCGCGAATAGCGCCACAGGCCGCGGCGACAGGTGGTGCCCTTGTTGGCCGGGTCGACGCGGAACGCGGCCAGTTGCCGGTCGGCCAGGCTTTCCCCGCCCACCGCGATCAGCCAGGTCGCCAGCGCCAGCGTGGTCCACACGCTCCATTGCGGCTGCGGATTGTGCGCGGCCACCGACAGCGGCACCGCGAACGCCAGCACCACCAGCGCCTGGCCGAGGAAGAACGCCAGGAACTTGCGCTGGTCGCCGTGCCAGTGCTCGCGCAGGGCGCGATAGCGGCCGTCCTCGTGCGCATCGCCGAATACGCGCACGCCCAGGTGCCAGGCCAGGCGTGCGCCCCACAGCCCTCCCAGCACGGCGGTCAGCACCCGCGGCAGCAACGCGCCGTCGGCACGCCAGGCGCAGTACACCGCGGTCAGCGCCATGCACGCCGACCACAGCACGTCGACCACGCCGGCGTTGCGGGTGTGTCGCTGCCAGGCCCAGCCGGCGAGCATGACCAGCACGGTGAACACGCCCACATGCAGCAGCGGCCAGGCGTTCATCGCATCGCTCCGGTTGCCGGCATCGCTGGCGTTGGGGACGTCAGGCGACGCATCGCCAGGCTCAGCAGGGTCAGTGCCGCGGCCCAGCCCAGCGCCAGCGCCAGCAGCGCCTGCGGCAATGGCTCGGTCAGGGTCACTGCCTGCCAGCCGCGCGCGGCCAACACATAGCCCAGCGGACCGGCGGTGGCGCCGAACAGCGCCGCGCGCCAGGGATGGCGCATCACCCACGCCAGCGAATGTTGGAAGGTCAGCGCGAAGCCGGCCCACAGCGCCAGGATCCACAGCGGCGGCCACGGCGCCGGCGGCGCGGCGGCATAGCGCACCCAGTCGCCGGCGCGCATGGCGGCATCCACGCCGGCGCCCAGGGGCAGCGCCAGGGCGATCAGCGTGGCGTCGCCGCGGGCGCGACGGCGCTGCTGCAACTGGTACAGCGCGAACAGCGCCAGCGCCGCCGGGCCGGCCCAGGCCAGCCCGTGCGCGGCGCCGACCACCGCGGCCAGCCACAGCCCCTGCAGGGCCAGGTAGTTGATCAGCTTGCTCATGCGTCGCCCGCCAGCGCGGGAGCGAACTGCGCCGGCCGCGCGCGCGGCTTGCTCAGCCACAGGTGCACGTCGCCGATCGAGCGCTCCAGGAAGCCGCCCTCGCAGTAGGCCAGATAGAACTCCCACATGCGGATGAAGCGTTCGTCGTAGCCGAGCGCGCGCACCTGCGGCAGTTTGGCCATGAAGCGCTCGCGCCAGGCGCGCAGGGTCAGCGCGTAGCTGGGGCCGATGTCTTCCAGATTGAACAGGCGCAGGTCGCTGGCGCGGCCGATCGCGCCGGTCATCGCCGCCACCGAGGGAATGAAGCTGCCCGGGAAGATGTGGCGCTTGATGAAGTCCACCGACTTGAGCGCCTGCGCGTAGCGGTGATCCTCGATGGTGATGGCCTGGATCAGCGCCTGGCCGTCGTCCTTGAGCAGGCTGCCGACCTTGCCGAAGTAGGTATCCAGGTACTGATGGCCGATCGCCTCGATCATCTCGATCGAGACCAGGCGATCGTAGCGACCATCGAGATCGCGGTAATCGCGCAGCAGCACCTCGACCCGGTCCGACAGCCCGGCGGCGGCGATGCGCTGCCGGGCCAGCTCGTACTGCTCGCGCGAGATGGTGGTGGTGGTGACGCGGCAGCCGTGGTGCTTGGCCGCATGCAGCGCGAAACCGCCCCAGCCGGTGCCGATCTCGACCAGATGGTGGTGCGGCTGCAGATCGAGCTTGGCGCAGATGCGCTGCAGCTTGCGCTCGGCGGCACGCTCCAGCGCCGCCTCGCCCAAGGCGGCGTCGGCATCGCGGAAGATCGCCGAGGAATACATCAGGTTGCGGTCCAGGAACAGCTCGAACAGTTGGTTGCCCAGGTCGTAGTGCGCGGCGATGTTGCGGCGGCTGCCGGCGCGGGTGTTGCGCGCGAACGCGTGCAGGCCGCGCATCGCCAGGCCGCCGAGCCGGGCCAGGCCGGTCTCCATCGCGTCCAGGCGGTCGCGGTTGCGCACCAGCAGGCGCACCAGCGCGACCAGGTCGTCGCAGTCCCACAGCCCGTCCATGTACGCCTCGCCGACGCCGACGCTGCCGTTGAGCGCAGCCTGGCGGTAGAAACGCGGGTCGTGGATGCGCAGATGCGCCTGCAACGCGTCGGCGCCGGCGCTGGCATCGCCCAGTGTGGTCAGCGTGCCGGCCTCCTCGATCCGCAGCTGACCATCGTGCAGGCCATCGAGCGTGGCGAGCAGGCGCTGCCGCAGCAGGCGATCGAGACCGCGCACCGGCGGTGCGGCCGGGGTCAGCGCGGCGTCGGAAGAGGGCGCGTGCGGAGCGTTCATCGGCGTTCTCGCGGAAGGGAATGATCGGGATGGTCGTGCACCGGGTTGCCGCGCAGCCACAGCCGCAGCGCCTGCCAGTGGATCTTGGCCATGACCTGCAGGGTCATCGCCGGATAGCGCAGCAGCGCCTGCGCCAGGCTGGCGCCGCCGAGGGCGCGGCGCTGCAGCACCAGGGTGGCGTCGAAGCGCCGCCGCGTCGTCGCCGGCGCGGGATCGAGCACGTCCATGTGCACGCGCAGTTGCGCGCCGGGTTCGCTGAAGCGCCAGGCGTAGGTGTGCGCCATGGCCATGAACGGCGAGACATGGAAGCGCTTGGCGAAGCGCCAGGCATGCGTGGCGCCGTGACTGCGCGCCTCGGCCATCGGCAGCACGTAGGCGTGGCGCTGCCGCCATGGCGTGTTGGTGATCTCGGCGACGATGCTGTGCAGGCGCTGCTGCGCGTCGTGGCAGTAGTAGAACGTGACCGGATTGAAGCAGTGGCCGAAGTAGCGCAGGTGGGTGAGCATGCGCACCGGCCCCAGCGGGCGCTCGCCGGTGTGTTGCTGCACGCGGTCGCGCACTGCCTCGTCCAGTGGTTGCGCGGGATCGCCCAGGTAGTCGCTGCGGCGGAATTCGGCCAGGTTGCGCCGGTTCACCGACCACAGCCAGCGCCGCGCGAACACCTGCTCCAGTTCGTCCAGGTCCAGGTACAGCAGGAACAGCGGGTAGCGGAACGCCAGCGCTTTCGGCGCATACCGGCGATGCCGCACCCAGCCGGTGTACACCGCGCTGTGCAGGCCGTGCAAGGTCGTGCCCGCCGCCGCCGACGTTGTCGAGACGGCGCCAGCCGGCGGGGCGGACACGGCAGCGCGGCGCAGCACGGTCATGACCAGGGTACCCCCAGCGCGGCGGCCACGTCGACCGCGCTGCGCAGGCCGTCCTCGTGGAAGCCGAAGCCCCAGCCGGCGCCGGCGAACCAGGTGTTGCGCTGGCCCTGGATCTCGCCCTTGCGCGCCTGCGCCGCCACCGATGCCTGGGTCTGCAGCGGATGCCGATAGCGCATGCGCCGCAGCACCTTGGTCGGATCGATCGCATCGCTGCGGTTGAGGCTGACGATGAACGGCTGCGGCGCCTGCAGCGACTGCAGTGCGTTCATCCAGTAGCTCACCGTGCACGGTGCGTCCGGATCGGCCGGCACGTGCGCGTTCCAGGCGGCCCAGGCGCGGCGGTCGCGCGGCAGCACGCGCGCATCGGTGTGCAGTACGGTCTCGTTGTCCTGGTAGCCGATCGCGCCGAGGATCGCGGTTTCGGCGTCGCTGGGATCGGTGAGCAGGCGCAGCGCATCGTCTGCGTGGCAGGCCAGCACCGCGTGGTCGTACTGCTGGGTGTCGGCGTCGCAGGCGATGGCGACGCTGCCGTGCGCGGTCCGCTGGATCGCGCGCACCGGCGTGCCCAGCCGCTCGCGCACGCGCCAGCGGCTGCGCAGCGCGCGCACGTAGCTGTTGGAGCCGCCGCGCACCACCCGCCACTGCGGGCGGCCGCTGACCTGCAGCATGTGGTGGTTGGCCATGAAGCCGATCAACTGGCGCATCGGGAAGTCGAGGATCTGCCGCGACGGCGAGGACCACAGCGCCGAGGCCATCGGCACCAGGTGCGCGTCGCGGAACACCTCGGAATAGCCATGGCGCTGCAGGAATTCGCCCAGCGTCAGCTGCGCCAGGGTGGCGTCGTGCAGCACCTGCGGCGCCTCCCGGTAGAACCGCCGCAGGTCGCGCAGCATCCGCCAGAAGCGCGGCGACAGCAGGTTGCGGCGCTGGCAGAACAGGCCGCCGAGGGTGCCGGCGTTGTATTCCAGCCCGGTGCGCTGCTCGTGTACCGAGAAACTCATCGTGGTCGGCTGCGACTCCACCCCGAGCCGCGCGAACAGCGCGCTCAGCAGCGGGTAGTGCTGCGGATTGAACACGATGAAGCCGCTGTCCACCGCGTACTCCACACCGTCCAGTTCGATCGCATGGGTGTGGGTGTGGCCGCCGAGATAATCGGCCGCCTCGTACAGCGTCACCTCGTGGCGCTGCGACAGCAACCACGCCGCGCCGAGGCCGGCGATCCCCGAGCCCACTACCGCGATCCGGCTCATCGGGCACGCACCTGTGCGCGCAGCAGCCCGGCCGGCACCGGTTTGAGCTCGCGGATCACCCGGGTCCACGACAGCGCCTTCAGTCCGTACCAGGTCAGGTCCAGCTCCCACCAGCGGAAACCCTGACGCGCGGCGCCGGGGAAGAAATGGTGGTTGTTGTGCCAGCCTTCGCCGAAGGTCAGCAGCGCCAGCCACAGGTTGTTGCGGCTGTCGTCGCGGGTGTCGAAGCGGCGGCTGCCGAAGCGGTGCGCCAGCGAGTTGATAGTGAAGGTGGCATGGAACAGCGCCACGGTGGAGACGAAGAAGCCCCACACCAGCAACTGCGGTCCATCGGTGCCGAGCTGCGGCACGTGCTGCTGCAGCCACTCGCCGAGCAGGAACAGTGCCAGCGCCAGCAGCACCGGCAGCAGCAGGTCGAAGCGATCGAGGAAGCGCAGTTCGGGGAAGCGACGCAGGTCCGGGATCGCGTCCCAATCGGTGCGGAAGCCGCGCGGGGTCAGGAACCAGCCGCTATGGCTCCACCAGAAGCCGTGCTGGCGTGGCGAATGCGGATCGGCCGGGGTGTCGGTGTGGCGATGGTGGTTGCGGTGGTGGGCGGCCCACCACAGCGGCCCGCGCTGCACGCAGGTGGCGCCGATCGCGGCGAACAGGAACTGCACCGGGCGCGAGGTCTTGAACGCGCGGTGGGCGAAATAGCGGTGGTAGAAGCCGGTGAGCGCGAACATGCGCACCGCGTACATCGCCACCGCCATGCCCACGGCGAACCACGACACGCCGACCCAGAACACGCCCAGGCAGGCCAGGTGCAGGCCGATGTAGGGCGCGGCGCGCAGCCAGTCGATGCGGTCGGCGCGCGCCGGGTCCAGTTCGATCTCGGCGCTGGTGTCGAACCAGCGGCGCAGGGTGCGCAGGATGCGGCCACGCCGCGCAGGCGGCGTTGTCGAATGCGGGCGTTCCGGAACGGGACTCGGCACAAGCGCGTCTCATTGGGGGACTTGGGGAGCGATACGGGCGAAACCGGAAGACGGATGCACCCGCGTCGCGCGCCGTCCCCTGCGCGTGGTGCATGCTCGTCGCGCGTGGCGCACGTGTTCCCCGCCTGCGCATCGCAGCGCCGAGGGGGGGACGATCGTGTCGCGACACAGGACGGAACCGCGCATGCATGACAGCGCGCGTATCCTGCCCAGGCTGCGGTAGCGGTTAAGTGAATACGCGCCGCGGCCGCCGTGGCGGCGGCGGTCGGCGGCCGCCGCGACGCGCGCCAAGTGGCCGCGCGCGGGCGATGCGGCGGCGCAGGGCCGCCGCAATTTGTCTACGGCGCCAGCTGCAGCGTGCTGATGCCGCCCTTGGCCACGACCGGGCCGGTGGCCACGCCGCCGGGCGCGCCGCCGGGCGGTTCCATGGTCACCGCCAGCACCGCGCCGTCGCTGAGCAAGGGCATCAGCGCATCGGGGATGCGCGCCACGCGCGCCTTGGCCTCGTCGAACACGCCCATCGAGCGCGCCTTGCCGTCGGCCGGGATCAGCCACAGTTCGGGCACGCGCGCACTGTCGCGGGTGCCGCCCAGCGGGGTGAGGGTGATGCTGCGCTTGTCGGCGTCCATCAGCGCCACGTAGCCGGGCTTGCCGTCGTCCTGCATCAGCGTGGAGGTCATCGCGATGCCGCTGGGCTTGGGCGTGGTGGTGGCGACCGGCGGCGGCTGCGCGGCCGGCGGTGGCACCGGCGCGCGCGCCAGCAGCAGCGCCAGCAGGCAGGCGGTGGCGGTGGCGAAGCCGCCGGCGCTGAGCCAGCGCCAGGTCCGCACGCTGTCCCAGAACCCGGGCGCGGCCGGACGCGGGCGCGGCGCCGGCGCATCCAGGCCCAGCGAAGCGCGGATGCGCACCCACACGCGCTCGGGCACCGCCACCGGGGCGATCTCGTCGGCCAGCGGCATCAGGTGCTGCTGCCACTGCAGTACCGCCGCGGCGAATGCATGGTCGCTGTCGATGCGCGCCTCGGCAGCACGGCGCTCCTGCGCGTCGAGCACGCCGAGCACGTACTCGCCGGCCAGCACGTCGCGCGGCGGCGGGGTTTCCTGCGGATCGGGCACGGAGGCGTTCATCGTTCCAGGCACGCTTTCAGTTTGGCCAGGCCGCGGCGGATCCAGCTCTTGACCGTGCCCAGTGGCGTGCCGCTGCGATGGGCCAGTTCTTCATAGGTGATGCCTTCGAAGAACGCGGTACGGATCAGCTCGCCGCGCGGCGGCTCCAGTTCGCCCATGCACACGTCCAGGCGCCGGCCGGCCACCCGCCACTCGGTGTCGGCGAGCGGATCGCGGCCTTCGTCCTGCAGCTCGCCGGCGTCGTCCAGCGCCACCGACTGCCGCGCCGGCGCACGTGCGCGCAGATGGTCGATGGCCTTGTTGCGCGCGATCATGGTCAGCCAGGTCAGGCCGCGCGCGCGCTGCGGGTCGAATTGCGCGGCCTTGCGCCAGACCGAGGAGAACACTTCCTGCAGCACGTCCTCGGCCTCGCCGCGCTGCGGCACGATGCGCAGGCACACGCCGAACAGGCGCGACGAGGTGCTGCGGTACAGGCGCTCGAAGGCGGCGCTGTCGCCGCTGGCGGTGGCGACCAGCAATTGTCCTGCTTCGTCGTGATCGGGCGTCTCGGTCATGCCGGGATACGGTGGCGAAGGTCGGCGCGATGCTACAGGCTTTCGCCGCGTCCGTCGCTCAGGCGCGCTGGTGCCGCCACAGCGCGAGCGCGGCGAGCAGCAGGACGATCTCGAACGCGGCCAGGCCGGTCGTGGTCGGGCCCACCGGCCACAGCCGCAGCAGACTGGCGCTGCGGTAGAGCACGATGGGCACGTAGAACGCCAGCGCCAGGAGCAGGCCGGTGCGCAGTTGCCCGGTGCGGGCGAAGTAGCCGAACAGGAAGGCCATGCCCAACTGCAGGCCGCCGTAGATGACCAGGTATTCGGACTGGCCGGACCGGTCCAGGCCGACATAGCCCACCGCTGCGGCGGTCTGCGCCGGCAGCAGCGTGCACCATACGGCGAGCAGCGCGTACAGCGCGGCGTTGAACCACAGATAGGCCTTGGCCATGGGGTGTCCTCGTCGATGCGCGGGCGATGCGCAGGCATGGTTGTAGCGGGTGCGGCGCGGGCCGGCGTGAACGCGCTGGCGGCGCGGCTCAGCGCGCGCTGCATTGCGCGACCAACGGTTGCCGCAGCGCCTGCTCCCAGGCGCCGGCATCGGCCTGGCCGCGCAGGCGTTCGGGGAATTCGATGCGCACGCTCGGGTAGCGGCCGCGCGCGTCGCGGATGTTGCCGACGCCGCGGAACTCGAGCAGACGCCGGTCCTGGCGTGCGTAGGCGACGCTGAGGTCGGGCAGCAGCGTGCCGTACCAGGCGGCCAGGCTCAGGGTGTAGCGCTGCACCTTCGCATCGGCCGGGCCGGGCGTGATGCGGAAGTCGAGCGTGCGCAGTTCGCTGGGCAGCACGAAGGCGATACGCTGCGGCGCGCCGCTGCCCAGGCTGTCCCAGCGCTGGCGCAGGTAGGCGTCGAAGCCTGCGTCGATCACCTGCGCCTGGTCGCGCTTCGGCAACGGCGCGCGGCGCTCGGCCTGGCCTTTGGCCTGGCTGAACATCTCGCGCCCGCTGCCGCTGCGGCGCACGCCCTCGCGGTAGCCGCTGCGCGCATCGACCAGCTCGAAGTCCGGCGCAGCGCTGCCGTCGTCCACGCGCTTGCGCGCGAATGCAGCGCCATCGGCGCACTGGTACAGCACCAGGCGCGCGCCATCCTCGCGCACCCAGTGGCTTTCGCGATACAGCACCTGCTTGCCGTCGGCGGCATAGGCGACGCCCTCGTAGTGCAGCATGGCCCTGGCCGGCGCCGCAGCGACCAGGGCGGCGGTGCCGAGGGCCAGGGCCAGCGGCAGGTGCGGTCGGGAGAGTGGGAAGGCAGCGGTCGACGTCGGCATGCACGGCGCTCCGGTGGGATGACACCAGGACATACGCGGCCGGCGCCGATCCGGATGCGCCCGCCGTGGCGGCCGCGTTGCGGTGGCCGTCTCAGCGCAGGACGATGCAATCCACCGGGCAGGCCGGCAGGCACAACGCGCAGCCGGTGCACAAGGGCGCCAGCACCGTGTGCATGTGCTTGGCGCCGCCGACGATGGCGTCCACCGGGCAGGCCTGGATGCACTTGGTGCAGCCGATGCAGTCGGCCTCGACCACCCACGCCACCTGCGGCGGCGCGTGCGTGCCGCGGCTGCGGTCGTAGGGCAGGGCAGGCACCCCGAGCACCCGCGCCAGGGCGCGCGCGCCGGCATCGCCGCCGGGCGGGCAGCGGTCCACCTGCGCCGTGCCGGCGGCCATCGCCTCGGCATAGGGGCGACAGCCGTCGAACCCGCACTGGCCGCATTGGGTCTGCGGCAGAAGGCGATCGAGACGTTCGAGCAGGGCGTCGTGGGTGGGCGTCATGGCGGAGGCAGCGCGCGGCGGCGCACGGCGTGGAGCAGAGGCGAAAGAGCGGAAACGCCGGCGTGGCGAGCCGGCACAGTGTAGCGCGGCGTCCGCTGCGGCCCGCGCCTAGCGCGCGCTGTAGGTGTCGATCACGACCTGGACCGCGGTGCCCGGCGCCGGCGTGGCGGGCGCGTCCTGGGCACGGTCCAGCACGATCCGCACCGGCTGCCGCTGCACGCGCTGGACATGGTTGCCGGCCTGCGCGGCGCTGTCGAGCGCCGCGTCCGTGTCGGCGCCGATCGCCTGGACGTGGCCGACCCAGGCGCTCTCCGCATCACCGGCCAGGCGCACCTGCGCGGCCTGGCCGACCCGGATCGTCGGCAGCACGTCCTCGCGGAACCGGGCGATCACCACGGTTGCGTCGTCCGGGGACGCATGCGTGGAGACGGCGGCCGGCGCGCCGGGCCTGGGCGCCACCGGCGCGCGACGCCGGCGTCGCCACCCAGGCGTCGTCGCTGCGCGCCGCGGGGTACATGCGCCACCCCCACACGCTGACGGCGAATGCGATGCCGAGCAGGATCGCCAGCGCCACGATCGACAAGGCGACGACCGCGCCGCGGTCGCGCGGTGGCGTCGCTTCGGCGTCGCTGCGTGCCGCCGAGGCGGCCACGCGCTGCGCAGCGGACGGCAGGGGCGGCGGTGTCTGGCGCAGCGTCATCGGCTCAGGCGATCCGGCGCCCGCGGTACCAGCGCTCGTGCGCCATTGCCAGCATCGGTCGATCCTCGCGGCTGTCGCCGTAGGCATAGATGCGCTGATAGGCGCCGAGGTCGTAGTGCATGCGGATCAGCGCCGCCTTGCGCGGCCCGCAATCGCCGTGGCGATAGCGGCCGGTCAGCCGCCCGTCCTGCACATCCAGGCGGTTGCAGATCACGTGCAGCCCGTGTTGCGTGCACCAGGGCCGCAGATACAGGTCCAGCGAGCCGGACACCACCGCCACGGCGTGCGCCTGGGCCTGATGCCAGGCGATCCGCTGCATCATGTCCGGCCGCAGCAGCAACGGCAGCGCCTCCTGCGCATAGTGCTCGGCCTGGCGGGCGATGTCGTCCGCATCGCGTCCGGCGAACACCAGTCGGGTGACCCGCGTGCGCAACGCCGTCGCCGACACCAGGCCCAGCCGGTAGCCGGCCAGCCAGGTCCGACCGTCCAGCGCGCAGTCGCCTGTTGCGCCGGCGTCGCCACACGGCGCAGGAACCCCGAATAGGTGTCGGTGGTTGTGACCGTGTGGTCGAAGTCGAATAGAGCGAGGGATTGGGGATTCGGCATTGGGGATTCGTCACCGCGTCATGGACCCATCGGCGCCGAGAGTGGCTCAACCAATCCCCAATCCCGACTCCCCAATCCCGGCCTTACCGCACCGGCATGCCCGGTTGCGCGCCGCTGTCGGCGTCGAGCAGGGCCAGGGCGCCGCCGTCGAAGCCGGCCGACAGGATCATGCCTTCGCTGAGGCCGAAGCGCATCTTGCGCGGGGCCAGGTTGGCGATGAACACCACGTTGCGGCCGACCAGCTTCTCCGGTTCGCCGTAGCTGCCGCGGATGCCGGAGAAGATCTGCCGCTTGCCCAGCTCGCCGGCGTCCAGTTCGAAGCGCAGCAGCTTGTCCGATCCTTCGACGAACTCGCAGGCCAGCACCTTGCCGATGCGCAGGTCGAGCTTGGCGAAGTCGTCGATGCCGATGACGCTGGAATTGGGGAGTGGGGATTGCGGATTCGTCACTGCCTTCGCCTCCTGCTTGGCGGCGGGGGCCGCGGCGGCCGGAGCGGGGGCGAGGGTGTCCTTGGAGGCGTCGGTCATGGCGTCGAGCAGCTTTGGGTCGATACGGGTGAACAGGGGGGCGTAGGGCTGGATCACGTGCGCCAGCAGCGGCGCCTGCAGGTCGTCCCAGGCGCCGAGCGGGGCGGACAGGAACGCCTCGGCCTCGGCGCAGGTGCGCGGCAGCACCGGCTTGAGCGCGGCGGCCAGCACCCGGAACAGGTTCAGGCCCTGCGTGCACACCGCCTGCAGTTGCGCCTCGGCGCCGTCCTGCTTGGCCAGCACCCAGGGCTTGTGTTCGTCGATGTACTTGTTGGCCTCGTCGGCCAGGGCCATGGTCTGGCGGATCGCGCTGGCCGGGTCGTTGCGCTCGTAGGCCTCGCGGATCGGCGCCAAGGCGGCGACGAAGCGCGCGTATTGCGCCGGGTCCGGCAGCGCGTCGGCGAGTTTGCCGTCGAAGCGCTTGTCGATGAAGCCGGCGCAGCGGCTGGCCAGGTTGACGAACTTGCCGACCAGGTCCGCATTGACCCGCGCCACGAAGTCGCCCAGGTTCAGGTCCAGATCGTCGACGCCGCCGGAGGACTTGGCCGCGAAGTAGTAGCGCAGCGCTTCCGGCTCCAGACCCACGTCCAGGTAGGTGCGGGCCATGACGAAGGTGCCGCGCGACTTGGACATCTTGGCGCCGTCCACCGTCAGGTAACCGTTGACGTGCAGCCGGGTCGGCGCGCGGTGACCGGTGCCGTGCAGCACCGCCGGCCAGAACAGGCCGTGGAAGTTGACGATGTCCTTGCCGATGAAGTGGTGCAGCTCGGTGGCGGTGCCGGCGGCCAGATGTGGCTCGAACGCTTCGCCCAGGCTCGCGCACAGGGTCTGGAAGCTGCTCAGGTAGCCGATCGGCGCGTCCAGCCACACGTAGAAATACTTGCCGGGCTGGCCGGGGATCTGGAAGCCGAAGTACGGCGCGTCGCGGGAGATGTCCCAGGCGCGCAGGCCGCCTTCGCTGTCCAGCCATTCCATCAGCTTGGCCTTGACCCCGGGCAGGGCCACGTCGCCGGCCAGCCATTCGCGCAGGAAGCCGTCGAAGCGGCCGACCTCGAAGAAGAAGTGCTCCGAATCGCGCAGCTCCGGCGTGGCGCCGGAGATCACCGACTTGGGCTCCTTCAGTTCGGTCGGCGCATAGGTGGCGCCGCAGACCTCGCAGTTGTCGCCGTACTGGTCGGCGCTGCCGCAGTTCGGGCAGATGCCCTTGATGTAGCGGTCGGGCAGGAACATGCCCTTGGCCGGATCGTAGAACTGCGCCACCGAGCGCCGCGCGATGTGGCCGCCGGCATCGAGCTTGGCGTAGAACGCCTCGGTCAGGGCACGGTTGGCGTCCGAGTTGGTGGAGTCGTAATGGTCGAAGGCCACGCCGAACGCGGCGAAATCGCGCTCGTGGCTGGCCTGGATGGCGGCGATGAAGTCTTCCGGGGTGACCCCGGCCTTCTCCGCGGCCAGCATGATCGGCGTGCCGTGGGTGTCGTCGGCGCACACGAACCAGGTCCGGTCGCCGCGCAGCCGCCGCGCGCGCACCCAGATGTCGGCCTGGATGTAGCCGACCAGATGCCCCAGATGCAGCGGTCCGTTGGCATAGGGCAGGGCGGTGGTGACGAGGGCGGTGGTCATGGCGGCCGGCGTGTTTGGGGGCGCGAGATTATCGCATGGCATGGAAAGCCGGGACCCGGGGCCCGGGACCGGGGCCCGGAAGAGCGGTGCATGACGCGCTGACAGCCCACAAAAAAGGCGCCCTCGCGGACGCCTTTGGAGAAACATGTTGCGCGAAAAACTTCCGTTTCGCGCTCCCTCGCTTTTCCGGGTTCCCGGTCCCGAGCCCCGAGTCCCCGGTTTTACTCCCGAATCCAGGTCTGCGTCCGGCCCAGGGCCTCGATGCCGATGTAGCCGCGCATCTGCAGCTTCTTGCCGCCGTCGGTGAGGGTGACCTTGGCCTTGTAGGTCTTGCCCTTGGCCGGGTCCAGCACCGAGCCGCCGTCCCACACCGCCGCGCCGTCGGGCTTGAGGCCCCACAGGATGGTCATGCCCTTGATCGGCTTGCCCTTGCGCTCGCCGTCGCACTTGTCGCACATCGGGTTGGGGCCGTGGTTGGACTGCAGGATCTCCACCACCTTGCCGCTCAGCGTGCCGTTGGCGGCCTGTTCGATCTGCACGATCGACTTGGGCTTGCCGGTTTCGTCGTCGATGGTCTGCCAGCGGCCGACCGGCGTGGTGTCGGCGGCGTGCGCCATGAATGCCGCCGCGCTCAGCGGCAGGGCCAGCATCAGGGTCTTGAAGCTCGTGCGCATGTTCCCCTCCCGAGGGATGTCCGGTGCGGCCGGCGCGATGCCGGGCTGATCCGACTGTATACCCAAGCGTATGGTGCTGGGAATCCGCACTGCGGCATGCGGTTCAGCGTGACCACCGGCATGCATTCAGCCGCTCTCGTACAGTTCCAGCGGCAGGTCGTCGGGGTCGGCGAAGAAGGTGAAGCGGCGGCCGGTGTATTCGTCCACGCGGATCGGCTCGACCGCCACGCCGTGCGCCTGCAGGTGCGCGACGGCCGCGTCCAGGTCGCGCACGCGCAACGCCAGGTGGCGCAGCCCGCAGGCTTCCGGACGGCTCGGCCGCGGCGGCGGCGCGGGGAACGAGAACAGTTCGAGCTGGCTGCCGTCGGGCAGGGCCAGATCCAGCTTCCAGGAGTCGCGGGTGTCGCGGTAGACCTCGGCGATCACCGGCAGGCCGAGGATGCGGCAGTAGAAGTCCTTGGAGCGCGCGTAGTCGGAGGCGATGATCGCCACGTGGTGCAGGCCGTCGAGGGTCAGCGGTGACGTCATCGCGGCGCGCTCGGGAAGTGGGCGTGGGCACTGGCGGCCGTGCGCGCAGGCGGCGCGGTGGTGCTGTCGTGCACAGTCAGCAATAGGGAGAGCGGCATGCCGGCAGCATAGCGCAGCGGCGCGACCGCGCCGGCCCCGTCTGCGACACTACGCGTTCCGTCGCTGCGAGGCTGACGCCATGCCGCACAACCCGCTTGCCGCGCTGCTGGCCGAGGACCGGTGCCTGGTGCTCGACGGCGCCCTGGCCACCGAACTGGAGCGGCGCGGCTGCGATCTGCGCGATCCGCTGTGGTCGGCGAAGATCCTGCTGGAGCAGCCGCAGTTGATCCGCCAGGTGCACCAGGACTATTTCGCCGCCGGTGCGCAGTGCGCGATCACCGCCAGCTACCAGGCCACGCCGCAGGGCTTTGCCGCGCGCGGAATCGACCTCGCGCAAGCGCAGCACTTGATCGCGCGCAGCGTCGAACTGGCGCAGCAGGCGCGGAAGGCGCATCTCGCGCGGCATCCGCAGGCAGGGCCGCTGCTGGTCGCCGGCTCGGTCGGTCCGTATGGCGCCTATCTGGCCGACGGATCCGAATATCGCGGCGACTACGTGCTGACGCCGGCGCAGATGCGGGCGTTCCATCGCCCGCGCATCGCTGCCCTGGTCGCGGCCGGCGTGGCGTTGCTGGCCTGCGAAACGCAACCGTCGTTGTCGGAGATGGCGGCGTTGCTGCAGGTACTGGAGGAATTTCCACGGGTTGTCGCCTGGTTCGCCTGCACCTTGCGCGACGCCGCGCATCTCAGCGACGGCACGCCGCTGCACAACGTGGTGGCGTTGCTTGATGGCCATCCGCAGGTGGTCGCGCTCGGCGTCAACTGCATTGCGCCGTCGCTTGCCACCGCGGCGTTGCGCCATCTGGCGACACTGACCCGGTTGCCTTTGGTGGTGTATCCGAACGCTGGCGAGCGCTACGACGCCGACCGCAAATGCTGGCAGACCGACGGTGCCGACGCTGGCACCCTGGCCGACCACCTCGCCGACTGGCGTGCGGCCGGCGCTCGACTGATCGGCGGCTGCTGTCGCACCACACCGCAGGACATCGCGCAGCTGGCGCGGCATCTGGCATCGCCATAGCGATGAGGCGCTCGCCTTGCGCGCAGCCGTACGCTGTCTTCGCCGGTGGTGTCGCAGCGGATGTCGGCGCTGGTCAGTCGCCTCCAGCTCTTGTGGGAGGGACTTCAGTCCCGACGCGTTGCAGTGAGCGGCGTCGGGACTGAAGTCCCTCCCACAAGGGGGACACAGGCACGATCCGTCTCCGCGTCGCCATTGCAGCTTCTTTCGCAGGAGCGGCTTCAGCCGGGAACGGGCTTTACCAGGCATGTCCGGTCGCGGCTGAAGCCGCTTCTGCGAGAGATTTCGCGACATTCCGGATCTTGCGCCATTCGGGCCACATACCCCGCGCGCGGGGCAGCGCCCGCTCACCCCTTCTTGCTCGCCACCCAGCGCTCGATCTTCTCCTGCAGCACGTTCAGCGGCACCGAGCCGTCCTTCAGCACTTCGGCATGGAACTCGCGGATGTCGAACTTGTCGCCCAGTTGCGCGCGGGCGTAGTCGCGCAGCTGCAGGATCTTCATCTCGCCGATCTTGTAGGACAGCGCCTGGCCGGGGATGGCCATGTAGCGCTCGGTCTCGGCTTCGGCGTCGGTGCGGCTGGTGGCCGAGTTCTGCAGCATGTAGTCGATCACCTGCTCGCGGGTCCAGCCCTTGCTGTGCAGGCCGGTGTCCACCACCAGGCGGATCGCGCGCCACAGCTCGTTCTGCAGGTAGCCGAAGTAGTTGTATGGGTCCTGGTATAGGCCCAACTCCTTGCCCAGCGATTCGGCGTACAGGCCCCAGCCTTCGATGAAGGCGGTCTCGCCGCCGAAGCGGCGGAACTTGGGCAGGTTGGTCAGCTCCTGCTGCAGGCCGAGCTGGAAGTGGTGGCCGGGAATGGCCTCGTGCAGGTACAGGTCTTCCGCATCCCAGGTCTTGCGGCTGGGCAGGTCGTAGGTGTTGACGTAGAAGATGCCCGGACGCCCGTCCTCGCTGGGGCGCATGTACGAGCCGCCGGCGGCCGACTGCGCGCGGTACGGCTCGACCGGGCGGATCTCGAATGCGGCCTTGGGCTTGAGCGAGAACATGCGCGGCACCGCCGCGTCGACCCGGCCTTCCAGGCCGCGGTAATAGGTCAGCAGCTCGTCCTCGCTCTTGAAGGTAAAGCGCTTGTCGGTCTGCATGAACTTGAAGAACTTCTGCATCGAGCCGCGGAAGCGCACCTGCTTCATCACCGCCTGGATCTGGCCCTGGATGCGCGCCACCTCGTCCAGGCCGATCTGGTGGATCTGCGCCGGGGTCAGGTCGGTGGTGGTGCTCTGGCGCACGTTCCAGGCGTACCAGGCGTCGCCGCCGGGCAGAGCGCCGACGCCGGCGGTGGTGCGCGTGGCCGGCAGGTATTCGGTGGCGATGAAGCCGCGCAGCGAGCGGTAGGCGGGCATGATGCGGTACTCGATCATGCGCTTGTATTCGGCGGTGATGCGTTGCTTCTCGGCCTCGGGGATGTCCGCCGGCAGGTTGCGCACCGGACCCCAGAACAGGCTCTCCTCGGCGGTGGGCTTGATGATCGCATCCAGCTGCGGCAGCACCTTCTCCATCAGTGCGCGCGGCTGCACCACGCCGGCCTTCATGCCTTCGCGCATGTTGGCGATGGCCTGGTCGAACAGAGCCGGAATGCCGAGCGCGCGCCGCGACCAGTTGTCGTAGTCCTTGACCGTGCGGAACGGCTGCGCACCGGTGCCGGAGCCGAGCATCACCATGATGCTGCCGACGTTGTAGAACTGGTTCACCGGCTGCATCCAGCTCGGGTACTTCTCCGCCTCCAGCGCGTTGCGCGCATCGCCGACGAAGATCTCGTAGCTGAGCAGGTCCTGCCCGGTCAGGCCGTCCTTGCCGATCGCCTCGGCCTTGCCCAGCCACTCCACGGTGAAGTCATGCGACTGCTGGCGGAACGCGGCCGAGAGGAAGTTCGGCAACTGGTCGTTGTAGCGGCTGTCGCCCTGGAAGGTGGCCTGCAGCGGATTGAGCCTGAGCGAGGCCTCCCAGTAATCGTCGTACAGCTTGTTCAGTTGCTGCGCCTTGGTCAGCACCACCGGGGCCGGTGCCGGCCGCGCCTTGCGCGCCTTGCTGGCCTTGGCGCGGGTCTGCGCGGTGGTCTGCTTGGTGGTCTTCTTCTTGGCCGCGTCCGCCGGGGCCGCCAGCGACAGACTCAGGGCGGTGGCGATGGCAAGGGACAGCAGGCGGGGAAAGCGGGGCGGCATTGCGGGCTCCAACGACAAGCGAGCGGGGAGCTTGCCCGATCCGCACCGTGGAGGCCACCCGTGGCCGCTGCCCGCGGGCGCCTGCTGACCCTACCTTCGGTCCGCGCCTCGCCGTGGCGGGCCAGGCGGGGCCGACGTCTGCGGCGCTGCACGATGGCCGCGCGCGAGGGCGTGCGGGGCGCTCGCGCGTGTGCCGGCGTTCAGTCGGCGGCCGCTTCCTCGCGCAGCTGTTCGGCGCGCTCGGGGGTTAGGTAGTCGGTGATCAGCCGCCGCATCAGGTACAGCAACGGGATCAGCAGCACCGCCAGCAGCATCTTGCAGATGTAGTTCAGCGTGCTCACCGCCAGGAACAGCTGCATCGACCAGTGCTGCGGGCCGAGCACGAAGGCGATGTAGATCACCACGAAGCTGTCGATCAGCTGCGAGACCGCGGTGGAGCCGGTGGCGCGCAGCCACACGTGCTTCTCGCCGGTCACGCTGCGGATGCGGTGGAACACCGCCACGTCGATCAACTGGCCGGCCATGAACGCGACCAGCGAGCCGGCGATGGTCCACATGCCCTGGCCGAACACCGCGGCAAACGCGGCCTGGTAGTCGGGCACGCCCTGGCTCTGCGCCGCGGTGACCCAGAACCCGGCCGGGGCAAGCGCGATCGCGGCGAAGGCGAACAGGAAGCCATAGCCGATCAGCGCCACCGCCAGCCAGGAGATGAAGCGCACGCCGCGGCGGCCGAAGAACTCGTTGATGGTGTCGGTGAGGATGAACACCAGCGGCCACAGCAGGGTGCCGGCGGTGAAGTTCATCGAGCCGGTCTGCCCGAACAGGTTCCAGTTCAGCGGGGCGATGCCCAGGGTGTCTTCCAGGGCGAAGATCTTGACCCCGATGAACTCGGCCAGCGCGGCGTTGACGCAGAAGAACGCCGCCAGGGCGATGAACAGACGGACCGCGCGATCGTCGAGCGTGCCGCGGCGCATCGGCGTCAGCGGTCCACGGTCCGGGTGAACGGCACGCTCTCCGGCGCCACTGCGCCGCCGGAAATGATGAAGCTCATGGCCTGGTCCACGCTCCAGTCGGTGGGCGTGAGCAGCTCCACCGGCACGATCTCCAGGTAGCCGGAGGTCGGGTTGGGCGTGGTCGGCACGTACACCGCGGCCAGTTCGCGGCCGGTGCCGTGTTCCTTGATCACCCGCGTCACCAGGCCGACGGATTTCATGTCCCGGTGCGGAAAGTCGATCAGCACCACGCGCTGGGTGCTGCCGGGCTGGGTCTGCAGGATGTCCACCAGCTTGCGCACGCTGTCGTAGACCACGCTGGCCAGCGGGATGCGGCGCATCACCGCCTCGAACCAGCGCAGCAGGCGCTGGCCGATCATGCGCCGGCTGAGGATGCCGACCAGCAGGATCACCGCCAGGGTGGCGATCAGGGCGATGGTGTTCTGCACCCATTGCGCGGTGGCCCAGCCCAGCTCGCGCGGGAACGAAGCGGCGATGCGCACCGACAGCGGCACCACCCAGGGGCTGCTGATGCCCGAGAGCAGCACGAACACGAACTTGACCACGACCCAGGTCAGCCAGATCGGCAACAGGGTCAGCAGGCCGGTGAAGAACAGCCGTTGCAGGGACGGGCGGGGAGTGGGAGCGGAGAGATCGGGCGACATCCGCGTAGTGTAGCGGCGCGTGATGACCGTTGGTGCGCCGCCGCATGGTCGCGCGGCGGCCGTGCAGCTGCGATTGGGCTGGGGCGTGCACATGCGGCCCGCGTCGCAACGCCGCGCACGCCGATGGCGCGGTCGCGTTCGCATGCGGGGTGTGTCCGCCTGCGCAGATGCCGCGCCGGCCTTGGCGGACCTGCGGGCCGCGGGTCGCGCTAGCGCGGCGGCTTGCGCTTCACGTACACCTGCTTGCGCACCCGCGCCACCACCTCGCCCTGCGCGTCGACGACGTCGGTCTCGAACCAGCGCAGGTGCTTGTCGCCGCCGGCGGTGGCTGCGCGCAGGTCGTCCAACAGGGCCTGGTCCAGGTCGAATTGCGCGCTGACCGTGCCGCGGCCCGGGCGCACGAATTCGATGCTGCCGGCCTTGTCCCAGACGTAGTAGTCGCGTCCCAGGTTCTGCATGGTCAGCAGCATCCAGAACGGGTCGGTCATGGCGAACAGGCTGCCGCCGAAATGGGTGCCGACATAGTTGCGGTTCCACGGGCGCATGCGCAGTTCGACCCGCGCGTGGCGGTAGTCGGCGCTCAGCGCGGTCACATGGATGCCGGCGAACAGGAACGGCGGCCACAGGTTCAGGCCCAGACGGAACAGCGATGGCTTCATTGCGCGGCCGTGGGTGGATCGGAGCGCGGCAGGGTACCAGACGCATGCGTATGGTGCTCTGGTGGCGCGTCGCTGAGCGCGTAGCCGTCGCGTCCGCCGCGCTTGACCCGGTACAGCGCGGCGTCGGCAGATTCGAAAAAGGCGCGCTCGGACGTGAACGCTGTCGCCGTGGCGCTGTGCACGCCCAGGCTGGCGGTGATGGCGACGCTGCCGTTCGGCGCGCGCAGCGACAGCCCGCGGATCTCCTCGACCAGCGCCGCGGCGATGCGGCCGGCATCGGTGGCGTCGGTGGCGGGCAGGATCATGGCGAACTCGTCGCCGCCGAAGCGCGCGGCGACCTCGCGCGGATGTCGCGCATGCCGCGCCACCGCGGCGGCCACCAGCTTCAGTGCGCGGTCGCCGGTGCGATGGCCCAGGGTGTCGTTGTAGCGCTTGAAATGATCCACATCGACGATGATCAGCGTCAGCGGCCGGCCGCTGCGCCGCGCCTCGTCCAGCGCCTGGACGAAGGCCTGTTCGAAGCCGTGACGGTTGACCAGCCCGGTCAGGGCGTCGCGACGCGCCTGGCGGCGCCAGCGTGCCGCGTGCAGGCACAACTGGCCGGCGGCGACGACGGCCAGGGCGAGCAGGGCCGCCCCCGGCGCGAACCAGCGGTTGCTGACCAGCAGCCACAGCAGGCTGCCGCCGGCGATCACCGCCATGCTCGCCAGCGGTGCCAGCCAGCGCCGTCTCCGCCAGCCGGCGCAGTGCGTCCCCAGGCAGGCCAGCAGCACCAGCAGCGCGGACCCGGCCACCTGGGCCGTGCGCGACGACGGCAGGATCGGATCGCCGCGCAACAGCATCGCCGCGATGTTGGCCTGGTATTCGGGCGCGCTCATCCAGCGCGCATCGGACATCGGCGTCATCACCCGCTGCCCCAGGCCGGTGGCGGTGACGCCGACGATCGCCAGGCGTGCGCGCAGGGACTGCAGCGGGATCCGGCCCTGCACGACGTCGACGTAGGACACCTGCGCGAGCGGTGTTGACGGCGCGGCGAAATGCAGGCCGACGTGGTCGGCGCGATGCCAGGCATAGGGCGCGTCGGTGGCGGCCGGCGCCGGCGGCAGCGCGCGGCCGGTGAGGGCTGCGGCCAGCGCCGGCCAGTGCGCACTGCCGAGCCCGGCGCGCAGGTACACGCCGCGCGCGACGCCGTCGGCATCGACGGCGAGGTCGGTGTGCGCCAGCGCCGCCGCGGCGCTGGCGATGGCGGGGATCGGCACCAGTTCCTGCGGCATGTCCGCACCGCTGGCGCTGCCGATCACCGGCAGCACGGTGCGGCCATTGCGCCGCAGCGCCGCGGCCAGGCGCGCATCGTCGTCGGCGTGTTGCAGGCCCGGCTCGCTGAACAGCAGGTCCAGCGCCACCCGCTCGGTGCCCGCAGCGGTGAGCCGGTCGAGCAGGCGCGCGTGCAGGTCGCGTCGCCATGGCCACTGGCCCAGTGCCTGCAGGCTGCGGTCGTCGATGGCGATCAGCAGCAGGCGCGGATCGGCCGGACGCGGCGCCTGCGCGATCGCCGCGTCGTACAGCGCGTTGTCCAGCCGCTCGGTGACATCGCCCAGGCTCAGGGCCGCAGCCAGTGCGGCTGCGGCGAGCGCCACCAGCACGTGTCGCAGCAGCGCGGCGTTCACAACGCCAGCCATAGCAGCAGCACGCCGCCGGCCGTGCCGAGCTTGCAGTAGCGGCAGGGCAGGTCCAGCGTCTGCGGCGTCGAGAACGGCGCGGCCTCGCCCTCCGCGTCCAGGGTCTGGATGCGCACGTACCAGGTGCCGCGGCGCGGCCGCGGCAGCGCGACCTGCGGCTGCGTCACGGTGCGTTCGAGCAGGCCGCGGCGGAACGCGGGATCGCGCGCCAGTTGCACCCGGTAATGGCGCGCGTCCGGGTCGGGCTGCCAGCGCAGGGTCAGCGTGCCGCGCTCGGCCTGCGCTGGCGCCAGGCCGGGATCGACCGGCGTATCGCTGAGATGCAGCGTCAGCGCCTGCCCGAACGGGCCTTGCCGGCCTTGCGCATCGCGCGAGGCGAGGCGCCAGAAGTAGGTGCCGGGCGGCAGGGGCTGCGGCGCGCGCAGATGGGTCGCGTCGGTCTCCTGCTCCAGCAACAGGTCCCGAAACTGCGCATCGCGCGCCAGTTGCAGCACGCTGCTGATCGCCTCCGGGTTGCGGGTCCAGGCGAAACGCGGCCGCGCGATGCGCAGTCGCTGCTGCTGCAGCGGTTGCACGGTCAGCGGCGGCAGCGGCGTGGCCGAGACCAGCAGCGGCTGCTCGGCGTCCTGGCCTTCCACGCCGGTGGCGGTGACGCCGCGCAGCAGCAGCCGCAGGTCGCCGGCCGGCAGCGCGTCCAGCGCCAGTGCGGTGCCCTCGGTTTCCTGGGCGAAGCGCAGCACCTCGCGTTGCTGCGCGTCCACCGCCTCGAGGCGGTAGCGGCTGGCGCCGGCCAGCGGCGCCCAGGCGAGCAGGTAGGGCGGGCGCTGCAGGCGACTGTGCGCCAGGTCCAGCATCGGCGCCGGCAGCAGCGGTTCCGGCAGCGGCGCCGCTCCCGCGCCCACCCGCGCCGCATCGCCCGGCTGCAGCAGGCGCTGGCCGCCGCCGCCGGCCACCCGCACCGCGCCCTGCAGCACCTCTGTGGCGGCGAGTTGGTGGCCGTCGCCGGCGCCGACGCGGAAGCGGGTGCCGCGCACGCTGCTGGTGCTGCTCGGGGTCTGGATGATGTAGCGCGAGGCGGGGCCGTTGGCGGGGATGACATCGTTGCTGGTGCGGCCCTTCTCCAGCCGTACCCGCGTGTCGACCATGCCGGTGGCGCCGTAGCGGATCAATTGGTCGAAGCGGATCAGGCTGTTCTCGCGCACCTGCATGCGCGAGCCGTCGGCGAACTGCACGGTGGCGCTGGCGTCGGCGCCGGTCTGCAGCGCGCTGCCGATCGGCAGCGGCATGCCTTCCTGCGCCGACAGCGTCGCGCGGTCGGCGGTCTGCACGCTGATCTGGCCACGCAGCGCGACCAACCGCGCCGGTGCCGGCTGCACCCGCAGCCAGGCGATCGGGAAGCGCAGCCGCGCCCCGGGGGCCAACCGGTACGGATCGGCCACCTGGTTGTGCTGGCCTAGCAGCATCCAGTTCACGTCCGGGCGCAGATAACGCCGGCCCAGGTCCCACAGCGTGTCGCCGGGGCGCACACGGTAGTGCCAGTCCTGCGCCATCGCCGCAGGAGCGAGCAGCAGGCCGATCCAGCACAGCAGGCCGGCAAGCCGGCGCATGCTTGCCCGGGCACGATGGGGGGGCAGGGGCATGCGGCGGTCGTACTGATTCACGTCATCTGTCCGGCAAAAGACCGGGCCGGCGCTGCCTGCGGATCGCCAGGCAGCGTTCGTCCCTGATCACGGCATCCACGAGGCAGGCCGGGGCGTGTCCGACTGTCGCGGCGGCTGGAGACGCCGTTGCCAGCCGCCGGAAATGCGATTGTAGTCTCAGAACAACAGAGCGGACATCTTGCGGCGGTACTGCCCCACCAGGTCCTCGTCCTCGATCACCCGGAACGCGTCGATCAGCGCCTTCTTGGGCAGGCCGTCCTCGAACGTGCGGTCCTGGCGCAGCATCTCCAGGAACTGCTCCAGCGCGGCCGCGTCGTCGCCGCCGACCAGGTGGCGCACGCCCAGCAGGTAGCGCGCCTTGAGATCGCTCGGATCCTGCGCCAGCGTGGCCTGCAGTGTCTCCAGCGGCGGCGCTGCCTGCAGCGCGCCGACGAAGCCCAGCCGCGCCCGTGCCCGCACCGCGCGCTCGTCGGTGGCCAGGTTGGCCGGCAGCGCGTCGATCAGGGTCTCGGCCTCGGCGGCGGCGCCGACCTTGACCAGGGCCAGCGCCAGGTCCAGCTTCAGTTCGTCCTTGTCCGGCTCGGCCGCCACCGCCTCGCGCAGGCGCTGCACCTCGGCGTGCGGATCCAGCGGCGCGGCCGGCACGGCCTCGGCCGGTTCCTGTGCGGCCAGCGGCGCGATCCCGTGCTGGGTCAGGAACTCGCGCAACTGGCCCTCGGGCAGGGCGCCGGGGAAGCCGTCGACCAGTTGCCCGCCCTTGACCAGGAACACCGTCGGCACCGAGCGGATCTGGAACGCCGCGGCGATCTGCTGCTCCTGGTCCACGTCGACCTTGGCCAGCACGAAGCCGCCGTTGTACTCGGCGGCCAGCTTTTCCAGGATCGGGCTCAGGGTCTTGCACGGGCCGCACCAGGGCGCCCAGAAGTCCACCAGCACCGGCGTCTGCAGCGAGCGCTGCAGCACGTCGGCTTCGAAGGTCTCGGTCTTGGCGTCGAAAACGTGGGGCGTGTCGGACATGGGCAGTGTCATCGCAGGCGAGAGGACGCTCTGTATGGAGGCGCGGCGGCGCCGATGCAAGGGTGGCGTCGCCGTGCCATGGGTGCCGGTCGCGGCCGCAGCGGCGACAATGTGCGGCTGCAGGCGCCATGGCGGCGCGAAAGGACGGTGGCGGATGGGCGAGGTGAGCGAACGGGTGATGCGCTGGGTCGGGCCGCTGCTGGCGGTGGCTGCGGTGGCGGCGATGCTGGGCTTCGGCGCGGTGCTGCCCGGATATCTGCCGTGGTCGCATCCGCTGGCCCTGCTCGGTGCGCGCGGCATTCCGCATGCCTGGGCGTTCAATCTGCTGGCGTTCGTGCTGCCCGGATGCCTGGCCCTGGCACTGGCGCTGCGGCTGCTGCGCCGCGCCGGCCGCCACGCGCCCTGGTCGCTGCGGGTCGGCGGGCAACTGCTGCTGTTGGCGGGGCTGGCTTTCGCCGGCATGGGCCTGTTGCCGCTGGACCCGACCGACCTGGAGGCGCGCGCGACCCAGTTGCATGCCAGCGCCTGGCTGCTGTGGGTGGTGGCGCTGGTGGCGGCCGCGGCCCTGCTGGGGCTGGGCGCGCGCCGCGATCCCGCCGCGCGCGGCTGGGCCGCGCTGGCGTTGGGGATGGCGCTGCTGGTGGCGCTGGGGGCGTTCGCGCTGGACCGGTTGCTGTCGCCGGCACTGGCGCAGCGGCTGGTGTTCCTGCTGTGGTGGGGCTGGCTGGCGTTGCTGGCCTGCTGGCCGGGACCGCAGGCGGTCGCGCACCGCGGCTGACCCCGCGGGCCTTGCGCACTCGGTCGGCGCGGCGTGCCGTGCTATGGCCGAGGCCCGCCGTGCTCGCCCACGGCGCCGAAGCCACTGCAGCCGCGGTTCCCCGCGCCTACCGTGCGCGCAGGGGGCGGTGCGCGCCGTTGCCGTCCGTCGCCGGGATTGGAGCGGCTTGCCGCGCTACGGTACCCTTGGCTGCTTTGTTGCCGCCTGGCCCTTGCCCGTTTCCATGTCCGCCGTCGAGCCCACCGCCTACGACCCGCAGCAGGTCGAATCGTCCGCCCAGCAGTTCTGGGACGCCACCCGCGCCTTCGAGGTCGACGAGACCTCCGACAAGCCCAAGTTCTACTGCCTGTCGATGCTGCCGTACCCGTCCGGGGCGCTGCACATGGGCCACGTGCGCAACTACACCATCGGCGACGTGATCAGCCGCTACCAGCGCATGATCGGCAAGAACGTGCTGCAGCCGATGGGCTGGGACGCGTTCGGCCTGCCGGCCGAGAACGCGGCGATCAAGAACAAGACCGCGCCGGCGAAGTGGACCTACGCCAACATCGACCACATGCGCAGCCAGCTCAAGTCGCTGGGCTACGCCATCGACTGGTCGCGCGAGTTCGCCACCTGCCGGCCCGAGTACTACGTGCACGAGCAGCGCATGTTCACCCGGCTGATGCGCAAGGGCCTGGCCTACCGCCGCAACGCGGTGGTGAACTGGGACCCGATCGACCAGACCGTGCTGGCCAACGAGCAGGTCATCGACGGCCGCGGCTGGCGCTCCGGCGCGCTGGTGGAAAAGCGCGAGATCCCGCAGTGGTTCCTGCGCATCACCGACTACGCGCAGGAATTGCTGGACGGCCTGGACCAGCTGCCGGGCTGGCCGGAGTCGGTCAAGACCATGCAGCGCAACTGGATCGGCCGTTCCGAGGGCCTGGAGATCCAGTTCGACGTGCGCGACGCCGACGGCAGCGCGCTGGACCCGCTGCGCGTGTTCACCACGCGCCCGGACACGCTGATGGGCGTGACCTTCGTGTCCATCGCCAGCGAGCATCCGCTGGCGCTGCACGCGGCCAAGTCCAATCCGCAGCTGGCCGCGCTGCTGGCCGAGCTGAAGCAGGGCGGCGTCTCCGAGGCGGAACTGGAAACCCAGGAAAAGCGCGGCATGGACACCGGCCTGACCGCGGTGCATCCGATCAGCGGCGAGCAGGTGCCGGTGTGGGTCGCCAACTTCGTGCTGATGGGCTACGGCACCGGCGCGGTGATGGCGGTCCCCGGCCACGACCAGCGCGATTTCGAATTCGCCAGCAAGTACGCCCTGCCGATCCGCCAGGTGATCGCGCTGAAGGCGCCCAAGCACGACGACGAGCGCCACTACGATCCGAGCCGTTGGCAGGACTGGTACGGCGACAAGACCCGTGAGCTGGAACTGGTCAATTCCGCCGAGTTCGACGGGCTGGACTTCCAGGGCGCGTTCGAGGCGCTGGCCGAGCGCTTCGAGCGCAAGGGCCAGGGCCAGCGCCGGGTCAACTACCGCCTGCGCGACTGGGGCGTCAGCCGCCAGCGCTACTGGGGCTGCCCGATCCCGGTGATCTATTGCCAAAGCTGTGGCGCGGTGCCGGTGCCGGAAGACCAGCTGCCGGTGCTGCTGCCGGAGAACGTGGCGCTGAGCGGCACCGGCTCGCCGCTGAAGACCGACCCGGAATGGCGCAAGACCACCTGCCCGCAGTGCGGCGCGGCGGCCGAGCGCGAGACGGACACCTTCGACACCTTCATGGAGTCGAGCTGGTACTACGCGCGCTACACCTCGCCCGGCGCCAAGGACATGGTCGACAAGCGCGGCAACTACTGGCTGCCGGTGGACCAGTACATCGGCGGCATCGAGCACGCGATCCTGCACCTGATGTACTTCCGCTTCTTCCACAAGCTGCTGCGCGACGCGCGCCTGGTGGACAGCGACGAGCCGGCGACCAACCTGCTGACCCAGGGCATGGTGATCGCCGAGACCTTCTACCGGCAGAACCCGGACGGCTCCAAGGACTGGATCAATCCGGCCGACGTGGACGTGCAGCGCGACGACAAGGCGCGGGTGATCGGCGCGGTGCACAAGGGCGACGGCCAGCCGGTGCTGATCGGCGGCACCGAGAAGATGTCCAAGTCCAAGAACAACGGCGTCGATCCGCAGGCCATGGTCGGCAAGTACGGCGCCGACACGGTGCGCCTGTTCTCGATGTTCGCCGCGCCGCCGGAGCAGTCGCTGGAGTGGAACGAGGCGGGCGTGGACGGCATGGCGCGGTTCCTGCGCCGGTTGTGGGCGCAGGTGCACAAGCACGCCGCCGACGGCGCCGCCCCGGCGTTGGACCCCGCCGCGCTGGACGCCGAGCACAAGGCGCTGCGGCGCAAGACCCACGAGACCATCGGCAAGGTCGCCGACGACTACGGCCGCCGCCACAGCTTCAACACCGCCATCGCCGCGGTGATGGAACTGACCAACGCGCTGGCCAAGTTCGACGACGCCAGCGCGCAGGGCCGCGCGGTGCGTCAGGAAGCGCTGGAAGCGGCGGTGCTGCTGCTCAACCCGATCACCCCGCATGCCAGCCACGCGCTGTGGCAGGCGCTGGGCCATGCACCGACGCTGCTGGAAGACGTACCGTTCCCGCAGCCGGACCCGGCCGCGCTGGTGCGCGACGCGGTGACCCTGGCGGTGCAGGTCAACGGCAAGCTGCGCGGCACCATCGAGGTCGGTGCCGACACCCCGCGCGAGCAGATCGAGGCGCTGGCCCAGGCCGAGCCGAATGCGGCCAAGTTCCTGGAAGGGCTGAGCATCCGCAAGATCATCATCGTGCCGGGCAAGATCGTGAACCTGGTGGCGGCGTGAGCCGGCGCGCCGCATCGGCCGCGCCGCGGCCGCGCGGCGCGGCAGGTCTCAACCCGCGTTCACGCGGCGTACGGCAGGCTAGCCGCCTGTTGCCGCACCCAGCCGGCTCCTCCAGACTGTGTCCATGACCCGACTCCTGCTCGCTCTCGTCTTCGCGGCGTCCCTGACCGCCTGCGGTTTCCACCTGCGCAACAAGCTGACCCTGCCGGCCGACACGCCGTCGGTGAAGGTGGTGTCCTCGGCGCCGTACAGCGAACTGGCCAAGCTGCTCGAGCGCGGCCTGCGCGCCGCCGGCGCGCAGATCGCGCCCAAGGACGTCAACACCGGCGTGGCCCGCCTGGAAGTGCTGTCCGAGCGCTGGGGCGACCTGCCGATCGCGCTCGACGCCGAAGGCCGCGCCCAGGAATACAGCCTGCGCTACGCGGCGATCTTCGTGTTCCGCCGCGCCGACGGCAGCGTGCTGGTGCCGCAGCAGGTGATCGAACTGTCGCGCGACTACGTGTCGCCACCGACCGACGCCACCGGTACCTCCACCGAGCGCGAGATCCTGGCCGACGAACTGCGCCGCGAGATGTCGGCCTCGATGCTGCGTCGGATCGACAGCGTGGTGCGCGCCCAGGTGCGCGACGGCAAGGACGTCAACGCCGCGCCGCCGTCGACCGACGGCACGCCTGTGCAGGGCAAGCCGGCCGACGCCACGCCGGCCGACGGCAAGCCGGCGACCACGCCGCAGCCTTGAGCGCGCGTCCGCTGCCGCCGTCGCCGCGCGCGGTGTCCGCGTCGCCCGGCGCGGAGGCGACGCGTCCGCCGCAGTCCGCCGCGGCGATGGCGTAGGCTGTCGCCATGGAACTGCGCCCCGAACAACTCGCCACCCAGCCGGCCTCGCAGCCGCTGCAGCCGGTCTACCTGATCGCCGGTCCGGAAACCCTGCGCGTGCTCGAGGCCGCCGACGCGGTGCGCGCCCGCGCGCGCGCCGCCGGCATCAGCGAGCGCGAGGTGTTCGACGCCGATGGCCGCGACTTCGACTGGGGCCAGCTGTATTCCAGTTTCAACGCGCCCAGCCTGTTCAGCGCGCAACGGCTGATCGAGCTGCGCCTGCCCAGCGGCAAGCCCGGCAAGGAGGGCGGCGAGGTCATCAGCGCGTTCTGCGCCCACCCGCCGCCGGACGTGGTGCTGCTGATCACCTGCAACGAGTGGAGCAAGGCGCACCAGGGCAAATGGGCCGACGCCGTCGGCCGCATCGGCACCATCGCCGTGGCCTGGGCGATCAAGCCGCACGAACTGGGCGACTGGATCGAGCGGCGCCTGCGCAGCAAGGGCCTGCGCGCCGACGCCGGCGCGGTGCAACGCCTGGCCGAGCGGGTGGAAGGCAACCTGCTGGCGGCGGCGCAGGAGATCGACAAGCTGGCCCTGCTGGCCGACGGCCAGGGCCTGGACGTGGCGGCGATGGAGTCGCTGGTCGCCGATGCTGCGCGCTACGACGTGTTCCGCCTGGCCGAGGCCACGCTCGGCGGACAGGCGCCGGCGGTGCGGCGCATGCTCGCCGGCCTGCGCGCCGAGGGCGAGGCAGTGGCCGCGCTGCTGCCGATCCTGATCAAGGAACTGCTGCGCACCGCCGCGCTGGCCAAGGTGCAGGCGGCCGGCGGCAACCTGGCCGCGGAGATGAAGGGGCAGGGCATCTGGGAGTCGCGGCAGGCGCCGTTCAAGCGCGCCCTGCAGCGGCATGCCGAACCGCGCCGCTGGGAGCGTTTCGCCGCCGAGGCCGGCCGCATCGACCGCATCGCCAAGGGCCGCGCCGATGGCGACGCCTGGATCGCGCTGGAGCGCCTGCTGCTGGCGATCGCCGAGGCGCGGGCGGTGCGGTTGTTGGTGGTATGAACGCCGGGAGTCGGGACCCGGGACCCGGGGCCCGGGAAAGCGAGTTCACTGCGAGCGTGGGCAGCACTGCATCCGACCTTGGTTCTTCTTCGGATTCCGTCTCGTCGCCGATTTCCTGCTCTTCCGGGTCCCGGGTCCCGGGTCCCGGGTCTCGGCATCGTCCTGAGTCCCGGCTCCACTTGCTCTACGGCGGCACCTTCGATCCCATCCACAACGGCCACCTGGCGATCGCGCGGGCGGCGCGGGATGCGTTCGGGGTGCCGGTGCGGCTGATGCCGGCGGCCGATCCGCCGCATCGGCCGGCGCCCGGGGCCGATGCGCAGCAGCGCTGCGCGATGCTGGCGCTGGCGATCGCCGACACGCCGGGGCTGGTGCTGGACCTGCACGAACTGCACCGCGCGCAGGCCCGGCCGGGCGTGGCGTCCTACAGCATCGACACGGTGCGCGAACTGCGCGGCGAACTCGGTGCCGAGGCGCCGCTGGCGCTGCTGATCGGCAGCGACAGCTTCGTCGGCTTCAACGGCTGGCGCGAGTGGCGGGCGCTGCTCGAGGCCGCGCACCTGATCGTCGCCGACCGCGCCGGCAGCGGCTGGGAGCGGGCGGTGCCGGCGGAACTGGCGCAGGCGGTGGCCGGACGCTGGGCCGACACGCCGCAGGCGCTGACCCGGGCGCCGGGCGGCCGGCTGTGGTGCCTGCGGCAGCCGCTGCGCAGCGAATCGGCCAGCCTGGTGCGCGCGCGCATCGCCGCCGGCGAGGACTGGCCGGCCTTGTTGCCGGCACCGGTGGCCGCCTACATCCGCGACCATGGCCTGTATGCCTCCGGCGCCGCCCGCGCCGGCTGAATACGCGCCGTGCCGGGGTCGCCTATAATTCGCCCCATTCCATCGAGTTCGCCGCTTTGTCCAGTCAAGCCCACGTCATCAAGACCCAAGTCCCCAATCCGCCGCCGCCGCTGCCGGTCCTGCTCGCCCATGTCCGCGAGGCAGTCGAGGAACTCAAGGCCAAGGACGTGGCGGAAATCGACGTGCGCGGCAAGTCCAGCGTCACCGACTACCTGGTCATCGTCTCCGGTACCTCCACCCGCCACGTCAAGTCGATCGCCGACGAAGTCATCAAGTACGCCAAGCGCCTGGACGTGATGCCGCTGGGCGTGGAAGGCGAGCGCGAGGCCGAGTGGGTGCTGGTCGATCTCGGCGACGTGGTGGTGCACGTGATGCTGCCGCGGGTGCGCGAGTTCTATGCGCTGGAGCGGCTGTGGACGGTTGGCGACCAGCCGCCGGGCGACGACGACGGCGACGACCCGGCACGCGATGCCTAAGCGCCAGGCCGGCGCGCCGGCGGCCGCGTCCGACCTTGCGCCGTCCGCACGGCTCCGCGCCGCGGCCGACACCGCCGCACAGCCGCTGGCCACCCCGGCGCGCAAGCGCTTCGATGCACTGATCGAGCGCCTGGAGCGGACCCGGCTGGAATTGCGCGACTGGCGCGAGGCGCTGCCGCGCTGGGAACAGCGTTTCCATGCGCAGGTCGAGCCTCTGCTGCAGGCGCGCGACGCCGCGCAGGCGCAGCTGGTGCAGGATCTGGACGCTGCGCATGCCGCACACAAGCTGGGCAAGCGCGAGCGTGCGGACTTGTCCGAGACGCTCTGCGCGCTGGCCGCGCCGCTGCTGGAGCAACCCGGGTTCGACGCGCTGAAGCCGATCCATGCGCGCCACCGCGGCGCGCAAGGTGAGGGCGGCGACGTCATGCAGGACGCCGCGATGCAGGCGGCGCTCGCCGCGGAGTTCGGCCTGACCGTCGAAGAACTGCAGCACCTGCCGTCCCCGGAAGCGCTGTACGCGCAACTGCAGCAGCGCCAGCACCAGCAGCGGGCGCATGCGGACGGGCGCGCGCAACGGCATGCCAAGCGCCGCCGCGCCGGCGCGGGCCCGGCGGCCGCGAGCGAGTTCGATCCGCAGCAGGCACGGCGCGCGCTGTACCGCAGCCTGGTCGCGGCGCTGCATCCGGACCGCGAGCCCGATGCGCGGCAACGCGAACGCAAGACCGCGCTGATGCAGGAACTCAACCGCGTCTACCGCCAGGACGATCTGCTGGGCCTGCTGGAACTGCAACTTGAGATCGGTCAGTTGGACCACGCCGGAATCGCGTCCATGGCCGAGGAGCGGATCGGCGACTACGCCGCGATGTTCGCCACGCAACTGCAGCAGGTCGAGCGGGAGCTGGCGCAGGTGGTCGATGCGTTCGTGGCCGACTACGGGCTGGCCCTGGAGCGCCGCCCGCAGCCGCGGCGCCTGGATGCGCTGATGGCGCAGATCAAGCGCCAGTTGCAGGACGAGATCGCGTATTGCGAGGAGGACCGGCGCGCGCTGCAGCAGCCGTCCACGCTCAAGCAGTGGCTGCGCCAGCAGCGTGCGGCGCGCGAGGCGCAGGACGCCGCCGCGGCTGCTTGCGTGGCGGAGCGCGGATGATGCGCGCGCGGCGGTCGGCGCCATGAAGGCGCGCCTCATCGCCACCGGCGAGCGCGCCCCGGCCTGGGTGGCGCAGGGGTTCGCCGAGTACCGCAAGCGGCTCTCGCACTGGCTGCCGCTGGAGCTGGTCGAGATCGAACCCGGCATGCGCGGCAAGGGCCGCGATGCGCAGCGCGCGATCGAGGACGAAGGGCGCCGGGTGCTGGCGGCGCTGCCGAAGAACGCGCTGGTGGTGGCGCTGGACGTGCCCGGCAAGCAACACAGCTCCGAGCAACTGGCGCAGCGCATGGAGCACTGGCGCGGGCAGGGGCGCGACCTGGCGTTCCTGATCGGCGGGCCCGAAGGCCATTCGCAGGAGGTGCTGGCGGTCGCCAGCGAATCCTGGTCGCTGGGGCCGCTGACCCTGCCGCACATGCTGGTGCGGCTGGTGGTGGCCGAGCAGCTCTACCGCGCCGCGGCGATGCTGGCCAATCACCCCTATCATCGCGCCTGATCGCTGATCGCTGATCGCGGCCTGGTAAAGCGCGCGCGGTGGCATGCGTGCGTGCACGGCAACGTCGTGCGCGGAGGTCCCATAAAAAAAGCCCGGGCTCTCGCCCGGGCTTTTCGTTGCGACTGCAG
Organism: Xanthomonas sp. F10; assembly: GCF_014206815.1. Classification (GTDB taxonomy): domain Bacteria; phylum Pseudomonadota; class Gammaproteobacteria; order Xanthomonadales; family Xanthomonadaceae; genus Xanthomonas_A; species Xanthomonas_A indica. The sequence goes on along the minus strand of NZ_JACHNP010000001.1, from coordinate 2,182,979 downwards.
TGCGACGTTCGCGATCAGTTGAACGTGTACTTCGCGCCCACCGTGAAGTAGCGGCCGACCGCACCGCTGAAGTGCAGCGGGTTGTAGTTGACCGCACCGTAGGTGGTCGGATCCAGCGGGGCGATCCGGTCGAACACGTTCTGCACCGAGGCGTTCAGTTCGAAGGCTTCGGTGATGTTCCAGCGGCCCGACAGATCGAAGGTGGTGAACGAGGCGATCTTCTTGACCGGTGTACCGTCGGCGTAGAACGCCTGGTAGTCGCCGCCGCGGCGATCCTTGTTCTCGATGCTGTCGATGTAGTTGACCACGCCGCTCACGCTCCAGGTGCCCTGCTTCCAGGTCGTGCCGAAGTTGATGCGGTCCTGCGGCGTGCCGATGCAGTTGGTCACGTCGCAGTTGCCGTGCGTGCCCACGTAGTCGACCGTGGTGTCGCCTTCGGTGCGCTCGAACTTGAGCAGGTGGCTCCACTGCGCGTCCAGCTCCAGCTGGCCGGGACCGATCGCGAAGGTCTGGCGGATGTCGGTGTCGATGCCGCGCACGCGCGAGGAGTTCGCGTTCACGTAGCCGGTGTTGACCGCCAGGATGGTGCCGCTGTTCGGCACGCCGCCGATGTTGTTGCTGTCGCGCAGGACGTTGCCGGCGGCGATCGCGTCGGCGGTGCTGCCCTGGGCGATCTCGTTGGTGCGCTTGATCTCCCAGCCGTCCACGGTCAGCGAGGTGGTCGAGGTCGGTTGCAGCACGAAGCCCACCGAGTAGCTCTTGGATTCCTCGGGCTTCAGCGCCGGGTTCGGGCGGGTGATGATCGCGACCGAGCGCGCGGTGCACTCGTTGGCCGGATCGATCGCGCAGCGCACCGGATCGCGGGCGTTGGAGAACGCGGCCAGGCCGCCGTCGCCGTTCTCGGCCGGGTTGGGCGCGCGGAAGCCCTCGGCGTAGCTGGCGCGCAGCGCGATCCAGTCGGCCGGGGTCCACTTCACGCCGAACTTCGGCGTGGCCTTGCCGTCGCCGCCGTCGTACTTGTCGTAGCGCAGCGCCGCGGACAGTTCCAGTTGCTCCAGCACCGGCGCCGACAGCTCGACGTGGGCGGCGTAGACGTTCTGGGTGCCGTCGTAGGCCGAGTAGCCCAGGCCGATGATGTCGCCGACGTCGGTGTAGGTCTGCGGGGTCAGGCTATTGCTGGTCTTGCGCCATTCGGCGCCGAACGCCAGGCCCAGCGGGCCGCCCTTGAGATCGGCCAGGCTGCGCGAGACGTTGAAGTCGAACATGTCCAGTTCGGACTTGGCGCGCGCACTGATGGTCGGCGAGATGTAGTCGTACAGCGCCTGCGAGTTCAGATTGGCATTGTCGCCGATGCGCCAGGTGCCGGCCGGGCAGGCCGGGTTGCCCAGCACGCAGCGCACCGCGCTGTAGCGCAGGAAGCCGGTGCGCTTGTTGACCAGGTCGGTACCCGAGTGCAGGTAGCCGGTGTCGTAGCTCCAGTCGCCCCAGTTGCCCTTCACGCCGACCAGGAAGCGGTTGAACTCGTTGGTGTTGTCGGTCACCCGCGGGCCCACGTCCCAGGCGCTGTAGCGCAGGCGCGCGGCGTAGGGCAGCGGATTGTCCGGATGACCGGCGTAGAGCACGGTGGCGCCGGCGCCGCTGTTGGCGTTGACCGGGCCGCCTGGGTAGCCCCAGCCGCCGGACACGGCCGACGGGGTGTTGGAGAACACGGTGTTCTTCTTCGAGTAGCCGATCTCGGTGTAGATCTCGCCGCCTTCGCCGAAGGCGAAGCTGGCGCGGCCGAACACGTTGACGTACTTCTCTTCCGGCGCCAGGTCGCGGAACTGCTGGGCCGGATCCCACAGGCAGCCCTGCGCCTGCGCGGTGGCGTCGCTCTGGCCGGGGATGGTGGTCAGGCCGGCGCAGCCGGGGAGCGCCACCAGTTGTCCGGCGGTGTTGAACACCGAGCCGTTGGGGCCGGTGCCGCCGGCGGTGCCGCCGCTGAGGTAGGCGCCGCCGAGGAATTGCGCGTCCTGCGCCGCGTAGCCCCAGCGCCGGATGTCGCCGGTGCCGATCCACTTGCGGTCCTTGCGGTCGCTGATCTTGATCGCGTCGGTCTTGCCCACGTCCAGGCTGAAGAAGGCGTTCCAGCCGTCGCTGGAGAGGTCGCCGGTGCCGGCGGTCAGGGTGGCCTTGCGCGCATCGCCATCGCCGTCGCCGGAGATGCCGTAGGAGCCGCGCAGGATCGCGCCCTGGAAGTCGCTGCGCAGGATGATGTTGACCACGCCGGCAATGGCGTCGGAGCCGTAGATCGCCGAGGCGCCGTCCTTCAGCACTTCGACCCGCTCGACCGCGTCCAGCGGGATGGTGCTAAGGTCGGTGAAGACCTTCTGGCCGTCGTCGGCCAGGCCGTAGGTGGCCATGCGCCGGCCGTTCAACAGCACCAGGGTGGAACCGGCGCCCAGGCCGCGCAGCGAGATGCCGGCGCCGCCGCCGGCGAAGCCGTTGCCGAAGCTCTTGGGGATCGAGCCGGCGCCATCGGCGGTCAGGGTCTGCAGGTACTCGGCCAGCGACGTCTTGCCGGTGCGGTCGATTTCCTGGCGGGTCACCACCTGTACCGGCGACGGGGTCTCGGTATCGGTGCGCGGGATGTTGGAGCCGGTGACGGTGATGCGGTCGAGACTGGTGGCCGCTTCTTGGGCGAAGGCGGCAGGGCCTGCGAGGGCGGCGAGCACGCCGGCAACGGAGGCACACAGCAGGGAACGGCGGGTTGCACGCCGTTGGATCAGGGTGTTCACAGTTTCTCTCCTAACTGGAAACGCAGGTTGTGGCTTTCTGGCGAAAGTGCCGACGTTTTGACGATCGGCTGGTTTCCATCTAGGTGTATCTATCGTGAACAAAAGGTGAATTTTTGCCTAACGCGAGCGACCGAGGCTGCCCCGGCCGCCGCATCGGTTGCCTCAGCGATCCAGCGAAAAATCGATCGGCACCAGCCCGTACGCCTGCACCGGCGTGCCGTTCTGCAGCGCTGGCTGGAACGCCCAGCGCTTGAGCACCTGATCGCGGGCGGCCAGGTCGAGCGCCCGGTGGCCGCTGCTCTTCTCGACGATGACTTGCAGCGGCTGCCCGTCGGTGCCGACCAGCACCCGCAGCAGCACGCTGCCCTGGAGGTGCTCGCGCAGCGCGTCGCGCGGATACGCCGGGGCCGGCGCCCGCAGGTACTGCAACTGCATGCCTTCCACCGGTGTGCCCACGCTCGCCGGCGGCAGGCTGGGCGCGGCGATGCTGGGCGTGGGGTCGACGCTGGGCGCGGTGTCCAGCGCCACCGGGCTGCTGTCGACCAGCGCCGCCGGTGTCGGGGTCGGCACCGGCACCGCGGTGGGCGCGCGCGGTTGGGTCGGCAGCTGTTTCTCGACGGTGGGCAGTGTCGGCGGCGTCGGGGTAACCGGGATCACCATGGGTTGCTGCCAGCGCGGCTGCACCTGCGCCGGTTCCGGCGGCGCGGCCACGTGCGAGAGCGGAAGCAGCAGCAAGAGGGCGGCCAGCAGGTGCAGGGCGATGGCGGTGCTGTAGGCCAGGACCCGGGACAGGTCGATGCGGAAGGACGGGGCGGGGAGTTGCGTGCGAACCATGGATCCACCTCTGCGATAGGAGTGTCGTGGACTGCGGTACGGGGAAACGCACGGGGGCGGCGGATGGGGTCGTGGCGCCGGTCCGCGCTTCGACAGTGCGCCGGTCGCGGGCGCTTTGGCAAGCGGTGGCGGAGATCGGCGCCAAGTGCCACAGTGGCGAAGGGCGGTGCTGCCGGATCCGGACACGACGACGGCGCCCGCAGGCGCCGTCGCGAGGTGTGGCCGGGGCCGCCGGCTTACTTGCCCAGTTCGAACACCACGTCCAGGTTGACCGAGACGCTGCTTTCGCCCGCGGCCACCGGGGTGTCGGCCTCGGCCTTCATCGCCATCGCGCGCATCATCGGCATCGGCGGACGCACGCCGCCACCGCTGCCCTCGGAGATGCTGACGATGCGCCGCACGCGCAGGCCCAGCGCCTTGGCGTAGCTCTGCGCGCGCGCCTGCGCCTTCTTCAGTGCATCGACCCGGGCCTGGTCGTACAGCGGTTCCGGATCGTCGATCTCGAAGGTGGGGCCGTTGATCTGGTTGGCGCCCTGCGCGGCCAGCGCGTCGAGCACCTTGCCGAGCTTGGCGATGTCGCGCACCTTGAGGTTGACCGAGTTGCTGGCCTGGTAGCCGATGATCTGCGGGGCCTGGTTCTCGGCGTACTTGTACTGCGGGTTGAGGCTGACGCCGCTGGTCTGCACATCCTTGTCGGCGATGCCGGCGGTGCGGATCGCGGCCAGCACCTTGGTCATCTGCTCGGCGTTCTGGCGCATCGCCGCGGCGCTGTCGGTGGCCTGGGTGACCACGCCGGCCGAGATCGCCGCCACGTCGGGCGTGCGCTTGGCCTCGGCCTGCGCGGCGATGTTGAGCAGGGTGCCGTCGGCGGGCACGGCGTAGCCGGGCGCGGCGGATTGGGCATGGGCGGTCATCGTGCCTCCTAGGGCGAGGGACAGGGCCAGCAGCAGCGGGCGGACGGACAATGCGCGCATCGGTGTTCTCCTTGAAGAATGGGGCGAGGGTGTTGCCGCGACGATGAACGCGTCGTGATCTTCGCCGGGGTTGAAGCGATCGTCGCGCCATCGGCGTTCGTTCAGCCAGTCCGCTCGGGTTATCCTTCGGCCATGCTGTATCTCGCGTCCCGTTCCCCTCGCAGAAACGAACTGCTGACCCGCCTCGGCGTGCCGTTCCGGATCCTCGATCTCGAGGTGCCGGAAGTGCGCGCGGCCGACGAGTCGGCGCAGGCCTACGTGCGCCGGGTGGCGCTGGACAAGGCCCGCGCCGGGCTGGCGCAGCTGGCCGACAGCGCCGACGCGGTGGTGCTCGGCGCCGACACCGAAGTGGTGCTGGACGACCGCGTCTTCGGCAAGCCGGCCGACGCCGAGGCCGCCGCGGCGATGCTGGCGGCCCTGTCCGGACGCACCCACCAGGCGATGACCGCGGTGGCGCTGGTCGCCGCCGGCCGCGAGGAGCGGGTGCTGGTGCCCACGGCGGTGACCTTCGCCGACCTGTCCGCGCGCGACATCGCCGACTACGTGGCCAGCGGCGAGCCGATGGGGCGGGCCGGCGCGTATGCGATCCAGGGCGGCGCCGAGCGCTTCGTCAGCCGTCTCGACGGCAGCTATTCCGGGGTGATGGGCCTGCCCCTGCACCAGACCCACCACCTGCTGCGCACCTTCGGAGTGCTGTGATGTCGCAAGAGATCCTGGTCAACGTCACACCACGCGAGACCCGGGTGGCCGTCATCGAGAACGGCATGCTGCAGGAGCTGCACATCGAGCGCGGCTGGCGCCGCGGCGTGGTCGGCAACATCTACAAGGGCCGGGTGCAACGGGTGATGCCGGGCATGCAGGCGGCCTTCGTCGAGGTCGGGCTGGAGCGCGCCGCGTTCCTGCACGCCAACGACGTGGTGCGGCCGGCGCCGGTCGGCAACGGCGACACCGAGGAAGCGACGCCGCTGCCGGTGTCGGCGGCGGTGCCGATCGTGGAACTGCTGCGCGACGGCCAGGACATCGTGGTGCAGGTGGTCAAGGACCCGATCGGCAGTAAGGGCGCGCGGCTGACCACCCAGATCAGCATTCCCTCGCGCTACCTGGTGCTGCTGCCGCAGTCGCGGGTGATCGGGGTGTCGGCGCGGATCGAGGACGAGGCCGAGCGGCAGCGCCTGAAGACCCTGGTCGCCGACCTGGCCGCCAGCCACGGCGGCTTCGGCTACATCATCCGCACCAATGCCGAGGGCCAGCCGGCCGAGGCGCTGGCCGAGGACATCGCCTACCTGTCGCGGGTCTGGAACGTGGTCGAGCGGCGCGGCCGCGACGGCGCCCCGGCCAGCATCATCTACGAGGACCTGAGCCTGCCGCTGCGCGCGGTGCGCGACCTGATCCGCAAGGACGTGGAGAAGGTGAAGGTCGATTCGCACGAGACCTTCGAGCGGCTGCAGGCCTTCGTCGCCAAGTACATGCCGGTGCTGGCCGAGCGCCTGGAGCTGTACACCGGCGACCGCCCGATCTTCGACCTGTACGGGGTCGAGGACGAGATCGCCCGTGCGCTGGACAAGCAGGTGCCGCTGAAGTCCGGCGGCTACCTGGTCATCGACCAGACCGAGGCGATGACCACCATCGACGTCAACACCGGCTCGTTCCTGGGCCAGCGCAACCTCGAGGAGACGGTGTTCCGCACCAACCTGGAGGCGGCGCAGGCGGTGGCGCGGCAACTGCGCCTGCGCAACCTCGGCGGCATCATCATCATCGACTTCATCGACATGGACGACGCCGAGCACCGCCGGCAGGTGCTGCGCACGCTGGAGAAGGCGCTCTCGCGCGACCACGCCAAGACCACGGTGTACGAGTTCTCGCCGCTGGGCCTGGTGGAGATGACCCGCAAGCGCACCGTGGAGAGCCTGGAGCGGCAGTTGTCCGAACCGTGCCCGGAATGCAGCGGGCGCGGCTCGATCAAGACCGCCGAGACGGTGACCTACGAGATCTTCCGCGAGATCACCCGCGCGGTGCGCCAGTTCGACGCGGCGCGTCTGCTGGTGATCGCCTCGACCAAGGTGGTGGCGCGCATCACCGACGAGGAATCGGCGGCTGTGGCCGAGCTGGAGGAATTCCTCGGCAAGACCATCCGCTTCCAGGCCGACGAGCAATACCTGCAGGAGCAGTTCGACGTGGTGTTGTTGTGAGGCAGGGAGTGGGGATTCGGGAATGGGGAATGGGGGAAGAGCGCGCTGTCGGTGCGGATGCATCCCCTGATTCCTTTGCCGAATTTCACGTGGCAATGAGCGGTTCGCGTGCTGCTGTTGCGACTCCCCATTCCCGATTCCCCATTCCCCGCCCCTGATGCATACCCCCCTGCGCCGCCGCCTGCGCCTGGCTCGCCGTTTCGCGTTCTACGCGGTGGCGATCGCGCTGGTGTGCGTGGCGTTGGTGGTGGGGGCGCTGAGCCAGGCGCTGCCGTTCGTGGAGCGGCATCCGCAGCAGGTGGCGGCGTGGTTGAGCGAGCGCGCCGGGCGGCCGATCCGCTTTGACCGGCTGGAGACGGCCTGGACCCGGCGCGGCCCGCTGCTGCGCCTGGACGGGCTGCGCATCGGCGCCGGCGACGGCGTGCGCATCGGCCAGGCCGAGGTGCTGGTGTCGATGTATGCGGGACTGCTGCCGGGGCGCTCGTTCACCGAACTGCGCCTGCGCGGCATGGCGCTGACCCTGCTGCGCGGCGACGACGGCAACTGGAACGTGCAGGGCCTGCCGAGCTCGGGGCAGGGCGGCGATCCGCTGGATGCGCTGGAAGGGCTGGGCGAGCTGCAGGTCATCGACGGCCGCCTGCGCGTGCACGCCCCCTCGCTGGGCCTGGAAGCGCAGGTGCCGAAGATCGACCTGCGGATGCGCGTGAACGGCGAGCGCCTGCAGGTGGGCGTGCAGGGCTGGAGCGATCTGCAACAGGCGCCGCTGACCGCGGTGCTGGACCTGGACCGCCACCGCGGCGACGGCCAGGCCTACCTGGCGGTGCGGCCGGCGGAGCTGGCGGGCTGGGCCGGCCTGCTGCATGCGGCGGGCATCGAACTGCAGGGCGGCGTCGGCGAAGTCCAGGCCTGGCTGGACCTGCAGCAGCGCCGGGTCGCCGGGGTGACCGTCGACGCGACGCTGCGCGAACTGCGCCTGCGCGGCGCGCCGCTGGCCGACGGCCGCACCCGGCCGCAACTCGCCTTCACCACCTTCCGCGCGAAGGCGCGCTGGCGCCAGATCGACGGTGGCTGGCGGCTGGATGCGCCGCAGCTGCAGTTCGGCCAGGCCGGGCAGCCGCTGCAACGCCTGGACGGGCTGACCGTGGCCGGCGGGCGCCGTTACGCCCTGTTCGGCGACCATCTCGACGTGGCGCCGCTGATCGCCGTGGCCGGACTCAGCGACCGCCTCTCGCCCGGCCTGCGCAGTTGGCTGTCGGTGGCGAAGCCGCGCCTGCAGCTGACCCAGGTGGCGGTGAGCGGGGTGCCCGGCGGCCCGCTGTACGGCCAGGGCCGCCTGGCCGAGCTGGCGTTCGCGCCGGCCGGCGGCGCGCCCGGCGTGAGCGGGCTGCGCGGCCGCTTCGACGGAGATGCGCAGGCCGGCGAACTGGCGCTGGAGGCCGGCAGCCCGGTCCGGGTCGACTGGCCCAGCGGCTTCGGCGTGGTCCACCAGGTCCAACTGGCCGGGCGCATCGTCGCCTTCCGCGACGGCGACGGCCTGCGCGTGGCGACCCCGGGGCTGCGCGTGCAGGGCAGCGATTATGGCGCCGACGTGCGCGGCGGGCTGCGCTTCCAGGACGACGGCTCGCGGCCGTGGATCGACCTGGCCGCCGACCTGCAGGACGCGCCGGTGGTGGCGGCGAAGAAGTTCTGGGTGCACTCCAAGATGAGCAAGGCCGCCACCGACTGGCTCGACGCCGCGCTGCAGGGCGGGCGCCTGCGCGACGGCCATGCGCTGGTCTCCGGCGACCTGGACGACTGGCCGTTCGCCGACCACAACGGCCGCTTCGAGGCGACCGCGCGGCTGGAGGACGCCAAGGTGCGCTTCCAGCACGACTGGCCGGCGGTGGAGAATGTGGACGCCAGCGTCGCCTTCATCGGCAACGGTTTCGAGGTGCACGGCCGCGGCAGCATGGGCGGGGTGCCGGTGGAGCAGCTGTCCGCGGCGCTGCCCGACTATAAGGAGGGACAGCTCAGTGTGCTGGCCAGCACCCGCGCCGAGACCGGCAAGCTGCTGGCGATGCTGCGGCAGAGCCCGCTGCGCGCCCGCTACGGCGACACCCTGGATGCGCTCAGCGCTTCGGGGCCGGCCGACGTCACCTTCGATCTGCTGCAGCCGCTGCGGGCCGACGTCGGCACCCACCACCTGCGCGGCACGGTCGACCTGCTCGGCGCGCATATCGCCGACAAGCGCTGGGACCTGGCCTTCGACGACATGCGCGGCAGCGCCAACTACAGCGATACCGGGTTCGCCGCGCAGAAGCTGAGCGTGTCCTACCAGGGCCACCAGGGCGAACTGGCGCTGCGGGCCGGCGATGGCGTGCAGGATCCGCAGCAGGCCTTCGAGGCCGCGCTGAGCGCGTCGCTGGACGCCAACGAACTGCTCGACCGGGTGCCGGAAATGGCCTGGCTCAAACCCTACGTGCAGGGCCGCTCGCGCTGGAACATCGGCGTGGGCCTGCCCAAGACGCCCGACGGCGGCGCGCAGCCGCCGACCCGGCTGCAACTGCGCTCGGACCTGGTCGGCACCGAGTTGTTGATGCCGGCGCCGATGGACAAGGCACCGGCGACGCCGCTGGCGACCTCGGTCAACGTGCCGCTGCCGGTCGGCAGCGGCCGCATCGAGGTGGTCTTCGGCAAGTTGATGGCGCTGGCGGCGCGCAGCCAGGGCGGCAAGACCGGCGTGCGCGTGGTGATGGGCAGCGATCATGTCGCCGACGAACCGCCGGCCAGCGGCCTGGTCGTGACCGGGCGCACCGCAGCGCTGAACGCCATCGACTGGATCAGCGTGGTCAGCCGCCCCGATCCGAACGCCGCCGCGGCCAACGGCGGCGAAGACCCGATGCCGCTGCGCCGCATCGAGATCCTCGCCGACCACCTGCTGTTGCTGGGCGGGGTGTTCGACAACACCCGCCTGCGCCTGCTGCCGCAGACCGACAGCATCGACGTGCACCTGGACGGCCCGGCCCTGGCCGGCGACCTCAGCGTGCCGACCAAGGACGGCGGCGTGCTTGGCGGACGCCTGGCGCGGGTGCATTGGCGCTCGGCCACGGCCACGCTGCCGGCGGCGACCGGCGCGCCGACGGCGGTGGTCGCCACGCCCGCCGACAATGGCGTCGCCGGCAGCGCCGGCCCGGTTCCGGCCGGCCCGTTCGCCGACAGCCTGGATCCGGCCACGATCCCGGCGCTGGCGCTGGACGTGGACGACCTGCGCTTCGGCGCGATCACCCTCGGCGCGGCCTCGCTGCGCACGCGCAAGCTCGCCGACGGCATGCAGGTGGACCAACTGCACCTGCGCTCGGACAAGCAGAAGATCGACATCAGCGGCGACTGGCGCGGCAAGGGCGCCACCGCCCATACCCAGCTCGACGCCAACGTCGACAGCCGCGACCTGGGCGAGCTGATGCAGAACCTGGACTTCGGTGGCCAGGTGCGCGGCGGCGAAGGCCAGTTGAAGCTCAGCGCGGCCTGGCCGGGCACGCCGGCCGGCCTGCAGCTGGCCACGGTGCAGGGCCAGCTCGACGTGGCCGCGCGCAACGGCCAGTTGCTGGAGCTGAACCCGGGCGCCGGGCGCGTGCTCGGCCTGCTCAGCGTGGCGCAGCTGCCGCGGCGGCTGATGTTCGATTTCCGCGACTTCTTCTCCAAGGGCTTCGCCTTCAACCGCATCGACGGCCAGATCCGCTTCGGCGACGGGATGGCGCGCAGCGACAACCTGGTCATCGATGGCCCGGCCGCCGAGATCAAGGTGCGCGGCGAGGCGGATCTGCGCGCGCAGCAGTTCGACCAGACCATCGACGTCAATCCCAAGTCCGGCAATCTGCTGACCGTGGTCGGTGCGGTCGCCGGTGGGCCGGTCGGCGCGGCGGTCGGCGCCGCCGCCAACGCGGTGCTGGGCAAGCCGCTGGGCAATATCGGCGCGCGCACCTACCGGGTCACCGGACCGTGGAAGGATCCCAAGGTGGACGTGATCGAGCGCGAATCGGCGCGGCCGCCGGCGCCGTCGGGTACGCCCTAGATCGCGCGCCGTCCGTAGGAGCGACTTCAGCCGCGATGGGGCGCTACCGGTAAGGCCCGTCGCGGCTGAAGCCGCTCCTGCGAGGCGATTGGGGTGACGGCACAGAGACCCGCGGCGCGCTGGTCATTCGCGTTCCTGCCGCGCGCCGCTTGCGCTGCGCGCCTTCCTCCCCCATGTTGAGCCTATGAACGATCACGCCCTGAGCCTCGCCGAAACCCGCCTGTTGCTTCCCGCCGGCCTGGATGCCGCCAGCCTGGAGCGCGCCTTCGGCACGCTGCTTGGCCCCGGCATCGATTTCGGCGACCTGTATTTCCAGCATTCGCGGCGCGAGAGCTGGAGCGTGGAGGACGGCATCGTCAAGGACGGCGCCCACTCCATCGAGCAGGGCGTGGGGGTGCGCGCGATCTCCGGCGAGAAGACCGGCTTCGCCTATTCCGACGACATCCACCGCGACGCGCTGCTGGCTGCGGCGCAGTCGGCGCGGGCCATTTCCCGCGACGGCGGCGCGCAACCGGCGCACGCGCTGCAGCGCGGCGGCGGCCGCGCGCTGTATCCGGCGCTGGATCCGGTGGACGCGATGGACAACGCGCACAAGGTGGAGCTGCTGCGGCGGCTGGACCAGTACCTGCGTGCTGCCGACCCGCGCGTGCAGCAGGTGATGGTGAGCCTGTCCGGCGGCGTGGACACGGTGCTGGTGGCGCGCAGCGACGGCGTGCTCGCCGCCGACGTGCGCCCGCTGGTGCGACTCAACGTGCAGGTGATCGTCGAACAGCAGGGCCGCCGCGAGTCAGGCTATGCCGGCGGTGGCGGCCGTTACGATTACACCACGCTGTTCGCCGACGGCCGCCCGGAAGCCTTCGCCCGCGAGGCCTTGCGCCAGGCGCTGGTGAACCTGGAGGCGGTACCGGCGCCGGCCGGAGTGATGCAGGTGGTGCTCGGCCCGGGCTGGCCCGGCGTGCTGCTGCACGAGGCGGTCGGCCATGGCCTGGAAGGCGACTTCAATCGCAAGGGCACCAGTGTCTACGCCGGCCGCATCGGCCAGCGCGTGGCCTCGCCCGGCGTCACCATCGTCGACGACGGCACCCTGGACGGCCGCCGCGGCTCGCTCAACGTCGACGACGAGGGCACCGCGACCAACTGCACCACCCTGATCGAGGACGGCGTGCTGGTCGGCTACATGCAGGACACGCTCAACGCGCGGCTGATGGGCGTGGCGCCGACCGGCAACGGCCGCCGCGAATCGTTCGCGCACCTGCCGATGCCGCGCATGACCAACACCTACATGCGCGCCGGCCAGCACGACCCGCAGGAGATGATCCGCTCGGTGAAGAAGGGCCTGTACGCGGTCAACTTCGGCGGCGGCCAGGTCGACATCACCAGCGGCAAGTACGTGTTCTCGGCCACGGAGGCCTACCTGATCGAGGACGGCAAGGTCACCGCGCCGGTGAAGGGCGCCACCCTGATCGGCAACGGCCCGGAGACCATGCAGAAGGTGCGCATGATCGGCCACGACCTGGCGCTGGACGAAGGCGTCGGCGTCTGCGGCAAGGACGGGCAGAGCGTGCCGGTGGGCGTGGGCCAGCCGTCGCTGCTGATCGACGGGCTGACCGTGGGCGGGACGGCCTAGGAGCCGGGAGTGGGGATTCGGGAATCGGGAATCGGCAAAGCGGGCGCCGCGGTGCGCTGCGGCAGTGCCGGCCTGACGGGTAGGTTCATCACGCGCCGCGCTCGCCGGGCTGGGCGAGTGTCGGCGGCCGTGCGCCGCAGCCGATGCTGCCGTACCTCAGTCGCGCGTGTCGTCGAACGCCGCGTCGTCGTCGGCTTCTTCGGGTCCCGAGTCCCGGGTCCCGGGTCCCGCCGCCTCCAGGATCAGCTCGCGCAGTTCCCGGAACAACTCGCGGTAGGCGTGCGGCGGCTTGTTCTTCAGCCGTTCGTCCTTGGCGTTGCGGACCAGCTGGCGCAGCCGCTGGCGGTCGGCATCGGGATGCTCGGCCAGCAGTTCGGCCAGCGCGGTGTCGCCTTCGGCGAGCAGCCGCTCGCGCCAGTCCTCGACCCGGTGCATGGCCGCCACTTCGCGGCGCGCGCTGTCGCTATTGACGTCCATCGCCTCGCGGATCGCCTCCAGCACCGCCTCGTCCTCGCGCCGCATCTGCTTGGCCAGGAACGCCAGCTGCCGCTTGTGCGCGATGTGCGAGGTGATGCGCTTGGTTTCGGCGATGTGCGGCAGCAGCGACTCGGGCACCGGCAGCTTCGCCAGCTGCGCCGGGGTCAGCGCCACCAGCTTCTCGCCCAGGCTCAGCACTTCCAGCGCCTCGCGGCGTTGCTGGCTGCGGCTTTCGCCGCGGAATTCACCGGTATCTTCGTCGCGTCCGCGCATGCTCGTACTACTCGATCGGGCTGGAAATCAAATCAACACATCCGGCCAGGACGGCCGGACAGGGGCGAAGGGATTCGCACAACAAGGATAAAGCATTGAACGCGATCACCCCCGATTTGCACCGCGACGACAGCCAGCAGCGCCTGCAGCGCTTGTCCAACATCGCCGAACGGCTGCTGGCGCGCGCCCGCGCGCTCGGCGCCAGCCAGGCCGAGGTCAGCTGCAGCGAAGACCGCGGACTGGACGTCAACGTGCGCCTGGGCGCGGTGGAGACGGTGGAGTCCACCCGCGACCGCGGCATCGGCGTCACCGTCTATTTCGGCCAGCGCAAGGGCAGTGCCAGCACCGCCGACCTGCACGAATCCAGCCTGGAGGCCACCGTGGCGCAGGCCTGCGCCATCGCCCGCTACACCGAGGACGATGTGGCCGCCGGACTGGCCGACGCGGCGCTGATGGCCCGCGAGCAGCCGGATTACGACCGCTGGCATCCATGGCCGCTGCAGGCCGAGGAGGCGATCGACCTGGCGCTGGCCTGCGAGGCCGCGGGCCGCGACGCCGATGCGCGGATCAGCAATTCCGATGGTGCCTCGGCCGGTACCAGCGAGAGCCTGTCGGTCTACGCCAATTCGCACGGTTTCATCGGCTGCGAGCGCAGTACCCACCATTCGATCGCCTGCACGCTGATCGCCGGGCAGGGCGACGGCATGCAGCGCGACGGCTGGTACAGCAGCGCCCTGGCGCGCGAGGATCTGGAGCGCGCGTCGGCGATCGGCCGCCGCGCCGCCGAGCGCACCGTGGCGCGGCTGCAGCCGCGCTCGCTGCCGACCGGCGAGGTGCCGGTGCTGTTCGCGCCGGAGACGGCACGCTCCTTGATCGGGCATCTGCTCGGCGCGGTGTCCGGCGGTGCGCTGTACCGCCGCGCCAGCTTCCTGCTCGACAGCGCCGGCACCCGCCTGTTCCCGGAATGGTTCGCGATCGACGAGCGGCCGCACCTGCGCCGCGGCCTGCGCTCGGCCGCCTTCGACGGCGAGGGCGTGGCCACCCGCGAGGCGCCGCTGGTGCGCGACGGCGTGCTGCAGCGCTACGTGCTGGGCAGCTATTCGGCGCGCAAGCTCGGCCTGCAGACCACCGCCAACGCCGGCGGCGTGCACAACCTGCAGGTGGCGGCCAACGCCGAAGATCTGCAGGCCATCGTCAAGGGCCTGCCGCGCGGCCTGCTGGTCACCGACCTGATGGGCAACGGCGTCAACCCGGTCACCGGCGATTACTCGCGCGGCGCCGGCGGGTTCTGGATCGAGAACGGCGAAATCGCCTATCCGGTGGACGAGATCACCATTGCCGGCAACCTGCGGCAGATGTTCCAGGACATCGAGGCGGTCGGCGCCGACATCGACGTGCGCTCGCACGTGCACATCGGTGCGGTGCTGGTCGGCAGGATGACGGTGGCCGGCAACGACTAAGCGGCCCGATCCAGGCAGCGCGCAAGGACGCTTTAGGCATGCAGGCAACCGACACCGAGAACACGATCACCGACGGCCCCGCCTCCGCGTGGGAGCGCGTGCTGGCGGCGTTTGCGCATCTGTCGATGTGGATCGGCTTGTTCGCCGCCTGCAATGTGCACCTGGGCGACGCGCTGTGGTGGCTGCTGTTGCTGTGGCTGTTGCCGGGCGTGCAATGGTGGGCGCTGCGGGGCAGGCAGCCGTTCGCCGCCGAACACGCGCGCCAGGCCATGCGGATGGGCCTCGGCCTGTCGCTGCTGAGTGCGGTCTTGCTGGCGCCGAGCGTGCTGATCTTCGGTGCCGTGCTCGTGTTCGGGTGGCTGCTGATCCTCATGCTGCTGGCAGCGCTGTGCCTCAGCCTGGGCGCCGCGGCCAGCGCCATGCGCGGTCGGCGCTACCGCTATCCGCTGCCGTATGGAAGCGTTCGCTAGCGTGGCGCCCGGCACGGCGAGGGCGTTCGGCCCTTCGCGAAGTCCGGCGCGGTGCGCCTGGATCGCTTGACAGCGCTACGCCAGCCGCCGAGAGTGACGCGCCAAACGTCTTGTCCCCTCACCACCAAAGGAACGGAATACCGATGAGCGAATTCGACAACGTCACCGCCCCGCCGCCGCCGCCGGCCTCGGCAGGGCCGCAGGAAGACCGCACGGTCGCGCTGATCACCCATCTGTCCGGGATCATCGCCGGCTTCATCGTGCCGCTGATCATCTGGCTGATCAACAAGGACAACCCGGCCAAGTCCTTCCTCAACGACCAGGCCAAGGAAGCGCTGAATTTCCAGATCACCGTCGCCATCGCGTACGTGATCTGCGTGGTGCTCAGCGTGATCGTCATCGGCGGCCTGCTGATGCCGGTGGTGTGGGTGGTGAACCTGGTGTTCTGCATCCTGGCCGGCATCAAGGCCAACGAAGGCGTCGCCTACCGCTACCCGTTCGCGCTGCGCTTGATCAAGTAAGCGCCGCTGCGACGCTTCTCCGAAGGCCCGGCCGCTGCGCCGGGCCTTTTTTGTGTCCGCACCGCGCCCGCGAGGACGCTGGCAGGGATCCGCACCGGGGATGGCGCAAGCACGTCAGCCGCGCCGCGAGCGGCCCGTTGCGAGGCTGTCGCACCGCCGAGCGCCGCATGATCCGCCGCGAGCGCCTGAGCGCCGCCAATCGCGTCGGCCTGGGTTGGGGATCTGGCTTCAGGGGGCGTGCACTCGCCACAAAGTGTGCGGCTGCTGCCGCACGCGAACCGGGCGCCGACGGCAGGTCGGCGCCCGGGC
This sequence comes from Xanthomonas sp. F10, assembly GCF_014206815.1. Classification (GTDB taxonomy): domain Bacteria; phylum Pseudomonadota; class Gammaproteobacteria; order Xanthomonadales; family Xanthomonadaceae; genus Xanthomonas_A; species Xanthomonas_A indica. Next base: position 2,167,017 of record NZ_JACHNP010000001.1, on the reverse strand, counting down.
GATCACCGGCGTACCGGACTCAGTTCTGCGACGGATTGTTCTCGGCGAAGTACTCGTGGCTGTCGGCGTTCTTCACCGCGCGCGCCGGATCGCTCTGGGCCAGGCTCTTGGCCGCGCTCTGCCCGTACGCGGTGTCCTGCGTGCCGGCGACCACGCTGAAGTGGCTCATTTCGTGGATCAGGGTGCCGGCCTTGGAGTCGGTGCCGGTCAGCGGCGCGCTCCAGAACGCGTTGCAGACGTAGATCTGGTACGGCTGGTTCGGATAGACGTAGGCGTAGGAGCTGTCGCTGCAGCCGCAGTTGATGGTGATCTGCCCGTTGTTCTGGTCGATCGCCGAATCGATGTTGACGAAGTTGGAGGTGGCGGTGCTGTAGCGGCTGGCGTTGTAGGCGCCGAACCAGGTGGTGTAGCGCGCGCCGGTGCTGCCGCCGTTGAGGTAGGTCTTGGCGTTCTGCGAGTAGGTGCGCGCCGCGTTCACCGCACTGCCGATGGTGCTGATCTGGCTGGTGCTGCACGAGGCGTAGTTGACGCCGTTGACCACCGCCTGCGGGCCGACCATCAGGTCATTGCGCACTGCGCGGCCGCGGCCGCCGTCCAGCCACACCGTCAGCGGGGCGCTGGACAGCGTCTGCGGCGCGCCATCGGCGCGCAGCATGCGCGCGCCATCGGCGAACGCGGCGCCCTGCAGCGGCGCGTCGAGGCGGATGCTGTAGGTGCCGCTGCGGCTCAGGTCATAGGCCTGGCCGAGATCGATCCGTGCCTGCCGCGCTTCGCCCGGCTGCAGCACCACCATGTCGTCGGCGCGCGGCGCGGCGCGCTTGACCAGGCGGCCCACGTAATCCACCGGCTTGCCGTCGCGCTGGACCTGGAACAGCGCGTTGTCGAGATCGCCCAGCGGCAGTTCCCACTTGGGCACGCGCGCGACCTGCTCGCCGGTGTTGCGGACGGTCACCGCCAGTTGGCCGCGCTGCTGGCCGTCGGCGTCGGCGACCGGCGTCAGTTCGACCTGCAGCGGCGCGGGCGCGCGCGTGAGTTGCGATTGCGCGGTAGCCGCCGAGATGATGCCGACCAGGCTGAAGCCGATCGCTGCCGAGATCCGGGATGCGTGTTTCATGCAGTCTCTCTCCGTCGAAAGTGGGCGCCCCATGACAGGGGCCGAAGCAAACTAGCCCGGTGCTGCACGCGTGCGCGCCGCAGGCGCGTTTGTCTTCGATTTCGTCCAGCGAAGCGCGCGCCAGGTCTCAGTATCGGCGCCGAGAGAACGCATCGCCGTGCGTGGCTGTCGCGCTGCAGCGGCAACGCTCAGTCGCACGCGCGGATCGAGGGCCGCGCTGCGCTAGGCCATGTGGTGATGACGCTCGCCCGCGCGCTGCACGTGCAGTGGGTGAAGATCGCGCTGGCGGCACGTTCACCGAAGGCGATGAGGAATGCAGAGATTCCCTTCGCTGCCGTTGGCGTCAGCGCGATCTGCAGCGGTACAAGCGGCGTCGGGACGTTTGCGACACCGCGGGATTGGTGGTGCGAGATGCGCCTGGTTGCCTGGTGTAGGAGTCAACCGCCATGCATCCGCGACGACCGGCGTAGCGGACGATCGGACGGTAAACGTAGTCGGGACTGAAGCCCCTCCCACATTGCCCCCAGACACCTCACCCTCGACTCCCTGTAGGAGCGGCTTCAGCCGCGACAGGCGTTACCGATGACGTCTGTCGCGGCTGAAGCCGTTCCTACGACAGCGCCTCTGGTCATCAACGGCTGCGTGCGGCCAGCGCCAGCATCGATCGTCATGCATCCGCGACGACCGGCGTAGCGGACGATCGGACGGTAAACGTAGTCGGGACTGAAGTTCCTCCCACATTGCCCCCAGACACCTTGTAGGAGCGGCTTCAGCCGCGACAGGCGTTACCGATGACGTGTGTCGCGGCTGAAGCCGTTCCTACGACAGCGCCTCTGGTCATCCACGGCTGCGTGCGGCCAGCGCCAGCATCACTCCTTGCTTTCGCGGAGGCGGCGCATGTTCTGTGGCAACGACGCGTGCGGCCAGCTGCGGCACTCGCACGCGTCGAGCGCCGCGCTCAGTGCGCGCGGTCGACCGCCAGCCGCGCCAGCGCCGCCAGCGCCTCGGCGGAGCCGCAATAGCCGTGCAGGCTGTCCTGCATCGCCTGCGCCAGTTCGGCCAGCTTGGCCTTGGCGCCGTCCATGCCCAGCAGGGCGGGGTAGGTGGATTTGGCCTGCGCTGCGTCCTTGCCGGCGGTCTTGCCGAGCTGTTCGGAGCTGGCTTCCACGTCGAGGATGTCGTCGCGCACCTGGAAGGCCAGGCCCAGCGCGGCGGCGAAGCTGTCCAGTTGCGCGAGCGCCGCGGCGTCGGCGCCGCCGCCGAGCGCGCCCAGGCGCACACTGGCGCGGATCAGCGCGCCGGTCTTCAGCGCATGCATCCGTTGCAGGTCGGTCAGCGCCTGCACGCGGCCGGTGGCGTCGATGTCCAACGCCTGGCCGCCGCACATGCCGGCCGCACCGGCGGCCTCGGCCAGGGTCTGCAGCCACTGCACGCGCAGCGTCGGCGCCGCGTCCTCGGCATTGGCCAGCAGCGCGAACGCCAGGCTCTGCAGCGCATCGCCGGCGAGGATCGCGGTGGCTTCGTCGAAGGCGATGTGCACGGTGGGCTGGCCACGACGCAGGGCGTCGTCGTCCATCGCCGGCAGGTCGTCGTGGACCAGCGAATAGGCGTGGATCAGTTCCACCGCCAGCGCCGGTGCGTCCAGGCGCGCAGCGTCGGCGCCGAACAGCGCGCCGCTGGCGTAGACCAGCAGCGGACGCATGCGCTTGCCGCCGCCGAGCGTGGCGTGGCGCATCGCCGCGTGCAGGCGTTGCGGGGGCAGCGTCGCCGCCGGCAGCTGCGCCTGCAGACCGGCTTCCACCCGCTCGCGCCAGTGCGCGAACGCCGCGTCAGCCGCCATGGGGCGGCACGGGGTCGAAAGGTTCGGCGCTGTCGGGCTGCTCGGGATCGCTGAGCAGGCGCACGCGCAACTCGGCCTGCTCCAGCGCCTGCTGGCATTGCCGGTACAGGCCCACACCGCGCTCGTAGGCGCTGAGCGACTGTTCCAGGCTCAGGTCGCCGGCTTCCATCTTCTCCACCAGGACTTCCAGTTCCTCGAGCGACTGCTCGAAGCGGGCGACCGGGGAGGCATCGTCTTGAGGCTTCTTGGGCATGGCGAAAGTGTGCGCGGCGGCGGCAGCAGGGTCAATGCGACGCTGTCGCCGGCACTGTCAGCGGATCCAGCACCAGGCGTGCGGCGCGTGCCTGCAGCCAGGCGTGCAGCGGCGCGGCCAGCAGGTCCGGGCCGGCGGCCAGCAGTTGCGTGGCGTCGAACAGCAGCGGCAGCCGTTGGCGCTCCCATGGCGGTAGCGCCTGGGTCTGCAGCAGGTGCTTGAGCGACTGCGACTGTGCACGCCCAGGCAGGCGCAGGCGCTCGCCGCCGCGGCGTGCGCGCACCAGCAGCGGCGTGTCGAAGGCCAGCGTGGTGTCGGCGAGCAGGCGCAGGCGGCGGCCGTCGGGCAACGGTAGCGGCGCACGACCATCCCACTGCGCCTGCCAGTCGGCCGGCCAGGGCGCGAGGTCGTGTTCGGCGTACAGCGTGTCGCGCCAACTGCGCACGCTGGCGCCATGCCAGGCGAACTGCGCCGCGGCGTCGGCGCGCGGCTGCAGCAGGTCGCGTTCGATCGCGGCCAGGCCGGCTGCCGGCAACGGTGGCAGCCCGGCCTGCGCGATCCAGCGCCGCAGTACACGCGCGCGCCGTGCCGCGGGCAGGGCGCGCAGCGGGGCGATCGATAGCGGGGTGCCTGCGGCGTCCTGCAGGGTCTCGAGCACCGCGCGGTCGTCCGCGTCCAACAACGCGCCGGCGTCGGCGCACAACTCCGCGCTGCGGGCGAGGGCGGCGTCGGCATGCGGCCAGCGCTGGCGCAGCAGCGGCAGTACCTGCAGCCGCAGGAAATTGCGATCGAAGCCGGGATCGGCATTGCTGGGGTCGTCGATCCACTGCAGGCCGTGTTGCTGTGCATAGGCGTGCAACGCGCTGCGCGGCTGCGCCAGCAGCGGCCGCCACAGGCGGCTGCCGGCGAAGTCGGACAGTGCCTGCATCGCCGCCAGGCCATCCGGGCCGGACGCGCGCAGCGCACGCAGCAGGAAGGTTTCGGCCTGGTCGTCGCGGTGTTGCGCCAGCGCCAGCCATTGGCCGGGCTGCAGCGCCTGCGCGAAGGCGTGGCGCCGCGCCTGCCGCGCCGCCGCTTCCAGACCATCGCCGCTGTCGCGCGGCACCTGCACCCGCACCACCTGCAGCGGCACCGCCAGTGCCGCGCAGGCCTGCGCGCACTGCGCGGCCCAGACGTCGGCCTCGGCATGCAGGCCGTGGTGCACATGCAGCGCACGCAGGCCGGCGGCGCGGTAGGAAGGGTGTTGCGCGAGCAGGTGCAGCAGCACGGTCGAATCCAGTCCGCCGCTGAAGCCGAGCAGCAGCGGCGCCGGTGCCGGATCGGGCAGTGCGGCGGCGAGGGCGGACAAGGGGGACGTGGAGACGCGCGGAGCCATCGCGTCACTGTAGACGCAAGCGCTTGCCAGCGCGACGCGCGACCAGGGCGACGTCTTTGAGCCCGACCAGCGTTGTGGGACGGACTTCAGTCCCGATGCCTGTCAGTTCGACGCGTCGGGACTGAAGTCCCTCCCACAAAAGCAGGTGTCGGCACCCGGGACTATTCGGTTGCCTGCTCGTCAGGGCGCGTGCTCGGTGTCGACCGCCAGCACGCGACGCCCGGCCTGTGGCCAGCGCGCGACGGCGTCTGAAGCAGCGCAAAGGTGAGTCAGCTCCCTGTGGGAGGGACTTCAGTCCCGACGCGGGAATGTCTCACCTCGCGGACGATGCGCTTCCGCCGATATCGTGGAGCTGCAGCAAGAGACGCGTTGCAGAGGACCAGCCTTGGCGACGTTGTCCGCGACAACGCGGCCATGCCGCGCTCGCAGATCGGCTCAGCGCGTCGGCGCCGGCACTTCGCGGTTATGGCGATCGATGGAGTACCAGCGGCCACCCTGCATCGGCGTATGACCGTCGGCGTCGGGTGTGCCGGCGCTGCAGCCATCGCAGACCTCGGCGACGCCGTGCTCGAACGGCCAGGCGAAGTCGTGGACCGGCGCGATGACCTCGCGCAGTTGCCGGTCGTAGAAGCCGATGCGGCCGTGGACGATGCCGCGGGTGAGACCTTCGGCGAAGCCGTCCGGGCCGTTGTCCCAGGTGATCACCGGCAGGCTGCGGCCATCGGCGCGCACGTAGTAGAAGCGTGCGCCGACGCTCAGCAGCGCCAGCCCGTCGCGATCGAAATGCAGGTGCCGCAGCGCCTGCGGCGTCAGTACCAGGCGTTCGTCGGCGCCGAGCCGGCAGCCCGGCACCACCGGCCGGTCGCTATTCGGGTCGCCCAGTCGGCAGGCCGCGGCGGCCGGTTGCGCCGTGGCCGCCGACGCGGCGCCGAGCGCGGCAAACGCAGCGAACCCTGCGAACACCGCAACGACCCCGCGCAGGCGGCCGCCGTGCAGCCGATGCCGGCTCATTGCGCAGTCGCGGCGCTGGTCATGAACGCCGCCGGCTTGGGCAACTCCACCGGCACCCCATCGCCGTTGCAGGTGCCGGCCTGGCACAGCCGCGCGCGCAGCGTCGGTGTGGCCTGCACGATCACGTGGTAGATCACGTTTTCTTCCAGACTGCCGCGGAACGCGTTGCTGCCGGGGCCGCGCGCCCAGATGCCGACGTCGTCGCCGCCGTGGGTCTCGGCCTTGGTCGGCACCAGCGCTTCCTGCATGAAGTCCGGGCTTTCGGTGTCGACATGGGTCAGGTCGGGACGGCCGTTGGCCGGCTCGAAGCTGCTCGGCGCATGCGGGAAGGTCTTGACCCCGGCCAGCTGCTGGTTGCTGGCGCCGGTGTAGCCGGGGCCGTTGGCGTAGCTGAGCGTGGCGTAGGGCTGGCCGTTGCCGTCCAGCGCCAGGTCGCCGGTGTTGGCGTCCTCGCCGCTGGTGCCGCGCACCTTGCCCAGGATCGGGTTGCCGCGCTGCGGATAGCCGACGAAGTTCAGCGTGTGCGAGTGGTCGGCGGTGACGATGATCAGCGTGTCCTCGGCCGAGGTCGCATCCGCCGCGGCCTGCACCGCCTGCGACAGCGCGATGGTCTCGTCCAGCGCACGGTAGGCGTTGCCGGCGTGGTGCGCGTGATCGATGCGGCCGCCTTCGACCATCAGCACGTAGCCGTTCTTGTCCTGCGACAGGGTGCGGATCGCGGCGCGGGTCATCTCGGCCAGGCTCGGGTCGCCGTTGGCGCTGCGGTCGCGGTCGTGGTCGAACTGCATATGGTCCGGCTCGAACAGGCCGAGCAGCGCCGGTGCGTTCTGCGCCGCCTCCAGTTGCCCGCGGGTCCACACGTAGGCGCCCTGCGGATGGCGCTGGCGCCATTCGCCGACCAGGTCGCGGCCGTCCAGGCGCAGGCCGACCTTGTCGTCGTACTCCGGGTCGCGCTGTTCGACGGTGGTGAACTGGCCGCGGCCGCCGGCCAGCATCACCTGCGGGCCGCGCCCGAAGCGCGCGCCGACCATCTGCTGGGCGATGTCGCGGCAGCCCTCGGCGACCGCCTTCTCCGGCAGGTCGGCATCGCTTTCCCAGTTGCGCTCGGGCACGTGCGCATAGGTCGCGGCCGGGGTGGCGTGGGTCAGCCGGGTGGTGGTGACGATGCCGGTGCCCATGCCGGCACTGTCGGCCAGTTCCAGCCAGCTCAGCAACTGCTTGCCGAGGCTGTCGGCGCAGGCGTCGCGCTTGCCGGCGGCCACGCCGATCGCGCCCATGTGGGTCTTCACCCCGGTGGTGATCGAGGTCATGGTGCCGGCCGAGTCGGGCGTCTGCGAATCGGTGTTGTAGGTCTTGCTCAGCGCGGTGGCGGGGAACGCCTCCCACGACAGCTGGTTCTCCTCGCCGGAGGCGCCCTTGCGCTGGCCGTCGAGGATGCGCGCGGCGGCGACCGTGGTCAGGCTCATGCCGTCGCCCAGGAACAGGATCACGTTCTTGGCCTTGCCGCGAATGGCGCCGTTGTTGGCGGCCTTGGCCGCGCCGCTGCGGTACCACCAGGCCGGGGTCTCGCCGGCCGGATGGGCGACGGCGGGGACGATGATCGGCGCGACGTTGGCGCTGGCGGCCGGCGCGTGCGGCGCGCTGGCGCAGGCACCCAGCAGCAAGGTGGAGGCGGCGGCGAGGGCGGAAACGGGAAGGCGCATACGCGGAACGGGTCCTGAACAACGAAGTCCCCCGCATTATGCCGGTTGCGACAAGGCACGCCGATGACATCGCGCCTTTCCAGCCATGGCGTCGTCGTTGCCGCCGGGGTGCGCTATCGTGCGAAACCCCCGAGATTTCTGGACAGCGTCGATGAAACTGGTGACGGCCTGGTTACGCATTCCGTTCTGGCAGCGCGTGGTCGCCGGCTTCGTGCTGGGCGCCCTGGCCGGCTGGGCGCTGGGGCCGACCGCGGAAACCTGGTTCAAGCCGCTGGGCGATCTGTACGTCACCCTGATCAAGATGATCGCGGTGCCGCTGGTGTTCTTCGCGGTCATCAATGCGATCTCGGCGCTGCACGGGCAGCAGTCGGTGGCCAAGCTGGGCGGGCGCACCTTCCTGTGGTTCGTGGTCACCGCGGCGCTGGCGGTCGGCGTCGGCCTGGCCGTGGGCACCGTGCTGCAGCCAGGGGCCGGCCACCTGGGCCTGCGCGTGGACAGCGCCTGGAAACCGGGCGACGTGCCCAGCCCGGTGCAGGTGCTGCTCGACGTGGTGCCGTCCAATCCGTTCTACGCGCTGACCGGCATCGGCACCAAGACCAATGCCGCCGGCGAAACCGTGCTGGCGGCCGGACGCGGCTCGATCCTGCCGGTGATCTTCTTCGCCGCGCTGCTTGGTTTCGCCATGGTCAAGCTCGGCGAGCGCGTGGCCGAGGCGCGCAAGCTCACCAAGCAGATGAGCGAGATCATGATCCAGGTCACCCGCTTCGTGCTGGAGATGACCCCGCTCGGGACCTTCGGCCTGATCGCCGCACTGGTCGGCGGCTACGGCTTCGGCAAGCTGCTGCCGTTCGGCAATTTCGTGCTGGCGCTGTATCTGGCCTGCGCGATCCACATCGTGGTGGTCTACAGCGGCCTGCTGCTGGTGCATGGCTTGAACCCGTGGAAGTTCTTCCGCGGCGCCGCGCCGGGCATGCAGGTGGCCTTCGTCAGTTCCTCCAGCTTCGCCGCGATGCCGGTGGCGCTGCGCTCGATCACCCACAATCTCGGCGTCAACAAGGACTACGCGGCGTTCGCGGTGCCGCTGGGCGCGAGCATCAAGATGGATGGCTGCGGCGCGATCTTCCCGGCGCTGTGCGCGGTGTTCATCGCCCAGTACACCGGCGTGCCGCTGACCGCCAACCAGTACTTCGTGGTGCTGATCGCCTCGGTGCTGGGCAGCTTCGGCACCGCCGGCGTGCCCGGCACCGCGGTGGTGATGGCCACGGTGGTGCTGAGTGCGGCCAACCTGCCGCTGGAGGTGATCGGCTACCTGTACGCCATCGACCGCGTGCTGGACATGATGCGCACCATGACCAACGTGACCGGGCAGATGCTGGTGCCGGTGCTGGTGGCCAAGGAAACCGGCCTGCTCGACCGCACCATCTACGAGGCGGCCCCGAGCAATGTCGGCCTGGAAGATCCGCCGGTCAACGGTTCCGGCCAGGTGCGTTGATGCTGCCGTGAGCGCGCCTGTCGAGCGTCTGCGCGCGCAGCTGCGGCAGTTGCCGGGGCTGACGCTGCGCGAGGGCGTGCTGGTGCACGACGCGTTGCCGGACGACCCGTTCGAGCAGCGGTATCTCGAGGTGCGCCGACGCGAAGGCCGGCTCTACAGCGATGCGCAGGTGCGCATGCTGCCGCAGCCGTCCGGCGCGCTCGGCGCCAGCCACGAATGGCGGGTGCGTGCCGAATCGTGCCGGCGCCTGCTGCGCCATCTGCGTGCGCGCGGCGGCGACGGGCCGCTGCTGGAACTGGGCTGCGGCAACGGCTGGCTGTCGCATCGCCTGGCCAGCGGCCTGCAGCGCGAGGTCTGCGGCGTCGACGTCAATCGCACCGAACTGGCGCAGGCGGCGCGGGTGTTCGCCGCCGAGCCGCGGCTGAGCTTCGTCGCCGGCGACATCCTGCGCCTGCCGCTGCCGACGCAGCGGTTCGATGTGGTGGTGGTGCCGGCCTGCCTCCAGTACTTCGCCGACCCGCGTGCGCTGATCGCGCGCCTGCTGCAGCTGCTGCAGCACGACGGCGAACTGCATATCCTCGACAGTCCGTTCTACGCCGACGCCGACCAGGCCCGGGCCAGCGCCGCGCGCAGCCTGCGCTACTTCAGCGACCTGGGCTGCGCCGAACTGGCGCAGCAGTACCACCAGCACACCGACGCAGTGCTGGACGGCATCGTGCTGCGCCGGTTGTTCGACCCGCGCCGCTGGTCCGCGCGCTGCCTGCGCGCGCTGCGCTGGCGCCAGCCGCATTTCCCGTGGCTGTGCATCCGCAAGCGCGACAACCTGGCGCTGGCCGCGGCGTAGCCGACCCGTCGGCCGCCAGCGCGGCCGTGGCCGCAGCCCATTGCGCCGCCATTGCGATTGGCGGCGTCGGCGCATGGCAGACTGCCGCCTTCTTCCCCTGCATGGACTCCCGATGAGCGGCACCCAACGCGAACTGACCTTCCGCTTCCTGGCCGAACCGATCGACGTCAACTACGGCGGCAAGGTCCACGGCGGCGTGGTGATGAAGTGGATCGACCAGGTCGGCTACGCCGCCGCGGTGGGCTGGAGCGGCCACTACAGCGTGACCGTGGCGGTGGGCGGCATCCGTTTCGTCGCGCCGATCCGCATCAGCGACATGGTCACGGTCAGCGCCAAGCTGGTCCACACCGGTACCAGCAGCATGCATTTCGCCATCGAGGTGCGCGCCCGCGATCCGATGGGCGGCGAGCCGCGCCTGTGCACCCATTGCATCATCGTGTTCGTGGCCCTGGACGGCGTCGAAGGCCGGCCGACCGCGGTGCCGGCCTGGCATCCGGACACGCCGGAAGACCATCGCCTGGCCGAGTACGCGCAGAAGGTGATGGAGCTGAGCAAGGGCATCGAGGACACCATCGCCCACTACCACGGCTGAGCGCGAACCTTACGCGCGCCAGTCCGCCGGCGCGGTGCGGCAGTCGCCATCGAACAGGCGGCCGCCGTGCGCGGCCAGTTCCTGTTGCGCCAGGGCCAGCACCGGCGCGCAGTCGGCGCTGGCGAACAGCGTGGCGAAGGCCTGCTCGAACCGTGCGCCCACCGCCGGGTCCATCCGTGCCAGCAGGCGCGGCACCCACTTGCCGCTGCCGTACCAGTGGCCGCGCCCGCGCAGCGCCAGTTCCGCCAGGCGCGGATGCAGCAGGGCGCCGATCGCGACGATCTCGGCGGCGCTGCGCTCGCCGCACAGGTCGTCGATCAGGTCGGTGATCTCGTAGCGCAGCGCGTCCCGTTGCGCCGGCGTCAGCGCCGGCGGCCCGGCCTGCAGCCGCGCGGCGACCTGGGCTTGCAGGGCGTGGGCCGCGTCTGTCGCCGTGCCGACGATGTGGCCCTCGGCGATCATGTGCAGCAGGCTGGGACGGCCGCGCGCTGCGTCCTCATCGAGGAACCAGGCCAGCGTGCCTGGATCGTGCACGAAGGCCTCGACCGGCACGCCGCCGGTCAGGAACGATTCGCGGCGTGCGGCCGGCAGATGCGCATAGACCACGACCAGGTCGAGATCGGACAGGTGCGTGCCTTCGCCGCGCAGGATCGAGCCGGCGGCGAAGCCGAAGGCCGCGTCGGCGTAACGGGTGGACAACAGCGAGTGCGCGAGCGCCAGTGCCTGTGCGTGCGTGGGCAGGGTGGGGGCGGTCGGCATCAGCGCAGCGCCCGTTGGCGCGGCCAGGACGCGGCCGCATGGCAGACCTGCAGGGCAGGCGAGGGAAGTGCTGTCATCGAAGTTCGGCTGACGCGATCGAGGCCGCCCAGCGTAACGTGCCGGTGGGCAATGCGGACGGCGGCAATGACGCTCATGCGGACAGCGCGCAACTGCAGCGGGCAATGCGGCGAGTCCCGCCGGCGCAGCGCAAGTCGCGGCATGCCAGGTGCGGCCGTGCCGGCTGGTCTCCGTGGCTGCGCGGGCAGGTGTTACTGGCCACGGCGACGCTAGCCCGCTCGTCGCCGTCTCCCGCGGGCGACGCCGTGCGCCCGTGGTGCGGCGGCCAGCCAGGTGGCCGCGAATCCCCACAACGAAAAAGGCCGCTGTCGCCAGCGGCCTTTCCTGAAATGTCTGCAGACGGGACGGCTTACATCGCCACGCGGCGCGCCTGCACGAACTTTTCGCCCCAGTAGCCCGAGGTCAGCGTGTCCACGCGCACGTCCTTGCCGCGGCTGGGGGCGTGCAGGAAGCGGCCCTCGCCGACGTACAGGCCGACGTGGTCGACGCGGCCCTTGCGGCCGAAGAACACCAGGTCGCCCGGCGCCAGCGCGTCGCGGTCCTTGATCAGCTGGGCGTTGGCCTCGCGGGCCATCTCGCGCGACACGCGCGGCAGCTCGATGCCCAGCGCGGTGCGGAACACGTAGCCGACCAGGCCGCTGCAGTCGAAGCCTTCGGTGTCTTCGCCGCCCCAGCGGTACGGGGTGCCCAGCAGCGCCATGGCGCGCTTGAGCACGGACTGGACCTTGTCGCCGCCCGGCACCACGCCTTCGCGCGGGACCGGCTGGGAGACGTCGTAGTTGGCCAGCAGGCGGCTGATGTCGCCGGCGAACATCGCCGAGCGGTCCATCAGCGGGATGGTGTCGTTGGCGGCCAGGTGCGGCAGCAGGGCGGCCAGGGTGGCGGTGGCGGCAGCGTCGGCCTTGCTGCGCGACGGCGCGGGCGCCTGATTGGCGGCGGCCGGCTTGGCCGAGGCGATGGGAGTGCTGGTCTGCGCGGCGGCCGGTGCGGTGGTCGCGGCGGCGCCGACCTGGGCCGGAGCGGGGGCGACGGTCGCGATCGCTTCCGGGACGACGGTGTCGGCGGGAGCGGTCTGGGCCAGGGCTGGGAGGGCCGAGAAACAGAGCGAGGCGGTGCAGAAGAGGCGGAAAGCGGTCCGGCGGGGAACGGCGGTCTTGCCTGGAGAGGTCTGGGCTTCGGTCGTCACGCTTGGATCACAAAATAAAACGATGGGGGATCATGCCTTGTAGACAGAAATAGGAAGTTCAAATAAGGTTAAATTTTCGTAATTATGAATGTGGGTGAAATCACAGTTCAGCGCAAAACCCGTTTTGCGCCGGTGTAATGGTCCCGCCAGTAGGCCCCGTCCAACGAATCCAGGCGCACCGTTCCGCCGGTGCTGGGGGCGTGCACGAAACGGCCTTCGCCGACGTAAATTCCGACGTGCGTCACACTCCCTGCGCTACCGAAGAACACCAGGTCGCCGGTGCTCAGGCGCTGCGGGTCGATCCGCGGGCCCTGTACCGCGGCCAGTTCGCGCGAGGTGCGCGGCAGCCGCAGGTCGAGCATGTCGCGGTAGACGTAGGCGACCAGGCCGCTGCAGTCGAACCCGGACTCGGGGGTGTTGCCGCCGTAGCGGTAGGGCGTGCCGACCAGGCCCAGCGCGCGCATCAGCACCGCATTGGCCGCGACCGGGTCGGCCGGCGCCACCTGCGGCCACTCGCGCACTGTCACCGGTGCCGGCCGGGTGTGGCGGACCTCGTGGCGTCCGCAGGCCGCCAGCGCAGCGGTGCACAGCAGCGGAAGCCACCACGGGAACGCGCGGCGGCCGCGCGGCGAAACTGGCGTGTTGTGCATGGAGCCGGGATAATGCGCGACCTCAGAAGGCCGCCATGATGGCGGCGCTCCCGGCGGCCGACAAGCCGCCCATCCCGTCTGCCCCCGGCAGCCACAGCGCAGAGTGCACATGAAGATCGAAAAAGACCGCGTCGTCCGTTTCCACTACACCGTTTCGGAAGTCGGTCAAGAACCGATCGAAAGCTCCAAGGACCGCGATCCGCTGGTGATCCTGGTCGGCCACGGCAACATCATCCCGGGCCTGGAGAACGCGATGCTGGACAAGGCCGCCGGCGACAGCTTCGGCGTCGACGTGGCCGCCAAGGACGCCTACGGCGAATACCGCGAGGGCCTGAGCCAGCGCGTGCCGAAGAAGCATTTCGGCGCGGCCAAGCTGCAGCCGGGCAGCCAGGTGGTGCTGCAGACCAACTTCGGCCCGCGCGCGGTGACCGTGCAGAAGGTCGGCATGAGCGTGGTCGACGTCGACCTCAACCACCCGATGGCCGGCAAGGACCTGCACTTCGACGTGGAGATCGTCGACGTGCGCGAGGCCAGCGCCGAAGAGATCGAGCACGGCCACGTGCACGGCGACGGCGGCCACCACCACTGATTGCGTTGGCGGCGGTGCCGGTCGCGCCGGTGCCGCCGGCCCTGGCGCCGCGCGCAGCGGCGCCGTCGCGCCGCCGCGGACGCCGGCGGCCCTCCTGATCGCGGCGAGGGGACATTCGCCGGCCTTCCGCCCGGTGCCCGCCTTGGCTTCCTCCGCCCCCCTGCTGCAGCCCGTCGCGCCTGCCGAGCGCATCGCCACGCTGGACGTGCTTCGCGGCTTCGCCCTGCTGGGCATCCTGCTGATGAACATCGAGGGCTTCGTCGGTCCGCTGGACGCGGCGATGACCGGCCTGGATCCGGCGCTGCGCGGCGCCGACCGCATCGCCGACGCACTGGTCTACATCCTGGTGCAGGGCAAGTTCTACACCTTGTTCTCGCTGCTGTTCGGCATGGGCTTTGCGGTGATGGCGCAGCGCGCCGAGATCGCGCGGCGGCCGTTCGGCGGGTTCTTCCTGCGCCGCAGCGCGGGGCTGCTGCTGATCGGGCTGCTGCACGCGCTGCTGCTGTGGTCCGGCGATATCCTGGTCAGCTATGCGCTGCTGGCGTTCATGCTGCTGGCGTTCCGCGAGGCACCCACGCGCTGGCTGCCGGGGATGGCGCTGGTGGTGTATCTGTTCGCGCCGGCGCTATGGCTGCTGATCGGCGCAGTGGCGTGGGCGGCGCAGGCCGATCCGCACGCTGCGGCGCAGTGGCAGCGCGACATGGCCGAGCAGGCGCGGCACAGCGCCGCGGCGCTGGCGCAGCAGCGCGAGGTGTTCGGCCACGGCAGCTACGTCCAGGCCACCGCGCAACGCGCGCGCGACCTGGTCGAATCGCTGAGCGGGCTGCTGTTCAATGCGCCGAGCATCTTCGGCATGTTCCTGCTCGGCGCCTGGTGCGTACGCAGCGGCCTGGCCGCGCAACCGCAGCGCTTCCCACGATTGCTGGCGGTGCTGCGCTGGGGCGTGCTGCCGCTGGGCCTGGCGCTGATGCTGCTGAGCTTCCGGCTGGAGCCGTGGATGGACCCGGCGCGGCTGGATCTGCGCCTGACCTGTGCCTATGCGCTGGCCAGCATCGCCAGCGGCCTGATGGCGCTGGGCTATGCGGCCTGGCTGGTGCGCGCCGCGCCCGCGTTGCAGTGGCTGGCGCCGGCCGGGCGCATGGCGCTGAGCAACTATCTGCTGCAGTCGCTGGTCTGCACCACGCTGTTCTACGGCTACGGCTTCGGCAACTTCGAGCAATTGCCGCGTGCCTGGCAGATCCCGTTCGCGGTCGCGCTGTTCGCGCTGCAGGTGGTGGTGTCGCAGTGGTGGTTGCAGCGGTTCCGCTTCGGCCCGGTGGAGTGGCTGTGGCGCTCGGCCAGCTATCTGCGCTGGCAGCCGATGCGCCGCCGCGACGTGGCCTGAGCGCAGGCGCTGCCGCGGCGTCCTCACATCTGCCGCGCGGCCGCCCATGGCATGCTCCGCGGCGACCGAGACATGCGACAGGACAGCCGATGGATGACGTGAGAGGCGGCAACAGGCCCGCCAGCGATACCGCCCCCCTGCGCGCCGAGCGTGCGCCGTGAGCGGGCCGATCCGCGATTACGACCTGCTGGTGCTGGGCGGCGGGTCCGGTGGCCTGGCCACTGCGTTCCGCGCCGCCAGCCATGGCGCGCGGGTGGCGATCCTGGAGCCGAGCGCGCTCGGTGGCACCTGCGTCAATGTCGGCTGCGTGCCGAAGAAAGCGATGTGGCTGGCGGCGGACCTGGTCGAGCGCATCGACCTGGCGCGTGCGGTCGGGTTCGCCATTCCCGAGGCCACGCTGTCGTGGGCGGAACTGGTGGCGCATCGCCAGGGCTACATCGGCAACATCCACGCCAGCTACCGGCGGCGCCTGGATGCCGATGGCGTGGTGCTGATCCCGCGGCGCGGCCGGCTGGTCGATGCGCACACCGTCGAATGCGACGACGGCGTGCGGGTCAGCGCCAACCACGTGGTGATCGCCACCGGCGCGCATCCGTTGCGGCCGCAGATCGAAGGCGCCGACCTGGGCCTGGTCTCGGACGACTTCTTCAACCTGTGCGAGGCGCCGCCGCGGGTGGCGATCGTCGGCGGCGGCTACATCGCGGTGGAACTGGCCGGGCTGTTGCAGGCGCTGGGCAGCCGGGTGGAGCTGTACGTGCAGGGCGAGCGCCTGCTGGAGCGCTTCGACGCGGAACTGGCGCGACAGCTCGCCGACAACCTTCGCCACCAGGGCGTGCGCCTGCATTTCGGCTATCGCGCCAGCGCCCTGCGCCGCAGCGGCGAGGGCCTGTGCGTGGTCGACGCGCAGGGACGGCCGGGCGACAGTGTCGACAAGGTGTTCTTCGCGATCGGGCGCCGCCCCAATACCCGCGACCTGGGCCTGGAAGCGCTGGGCGTGCGCCTGGGCGACAAGCACGAGATCGTGGTGGACGATTACCAGAACACCGACGTGCCGGGGCTGTACGCGATCGGCGACGTGGCCGGCAAGGTCGGCCTGACCCCGGTGGCGATCGCCGCCGGGCGCAAGCTGATGGACCGCGTGTTCGGCGGCCGGCCGCAGGCGCGACTGGACTACGAGAACGTGCCCAGCGTGGTGTTCTCGCATCCGCCGTTGGGCCAGGTGGGGCTGGGCGAGGAACAGGCACGCGAGCGCTATGGTGCCGATGCGGTGACCGTGTACCGCAGCAACTTCCGGCCGATGCTGCAGGCGCTGGCCGACTCGCCGCAGCGCAGCCTGTTCAAGCTGGTGTGCGTCGGCACCGACGAGCGCGTGGTCGGCGTCCACCTGCTGGGCGATGGCGCCGACGAGATCCTGCAGGGCTTCGCGGTGGCGTTGAAGCTGGGCGTGACCAAGCAGCAACTGGAGGACACCGTGGCGATCCATCCGACCTCGGCCGAGGAAGTGGTGCTGATGCGCTGAGAGAAAGCGGCGATCCGACGGCTGGCCGGCCGTCGCGCCGTAGAATGGCGGCATGCACGTGTTCTCTCCTCCTTGCCGCGGCGCTGCGCGATGAGCGCGCCCGGCACCTCCGCCAGCGTCGCGCCCGCCGCCACACAGGCCAGCCTCGGCGGGGTGCTGCTCGCCGCTGGCGGCGCGATCGCGTTTTCCGGCAAGGCCATCATCGTCAAGCTCGGCTACCGCTACGGTGTCGATGCGGTGACCCTGCTGGCCTTGCGCATGCTGGTGGCGCTGCCGTGCTTCGCGGCGATGGCGCTGTGGGCGGCGCGGCGCGCGCCGCCCCTGCAGCCCGGCGACCGCTGGCGGATCGTCGCGCTGGGCGTGCTCGGCTACTACCTGGCCAGCTTCCTGGATTTCCTCGGCCTGGCCTACATCACCGCGACCCTGGAGCGGCTGATCCTCTATCTCACCCCGACCCTGGTGCTGCTGATCGGCGTGCTGCTGTGGCGGCGACGGCCGCAGCGGCGTCAGCTGTGGGCGCTGGCGTTGAGCTACCTGGGCGTGCTGCTGGCGTTCGGCCACGACCTGCGCATCGGCGGCGCGCGCACCGCCTGGGGCAGCCTGCTGGTGTTCGGCAGCGCGCTGGCCTATGCGGCCTATCTGGTCGGCAGCGGCCAACTGGTGGCGCGGGTCGGCGCGGTGCGGCTGACCGCCTACGCCAGCCTGGTCGCCTGCGCGCTGTGCATCGCCCAGTTCCTGCTGCTGCGGCCGCTGCAGGCGCTGGCCTTGCCGGCACCCGTGTACGCGCTGTCGCTGCTCAACGGCACGCTGTGCACTGCGGTGCCGGTGCTGGCGACGATGCTGGCGGTGCAGCGGATCGGCTCGGCGCTGGCGTCGCAGATCGGCATGCTCGGCCCGGTCTCCACCATCGTGCTCAGCGTGCTGCTGCTGGGCGAGGCGATGGGGCCGTGGCAGATCGCCGGCACCGTGCTGGTGCTGGGCGGCGTGCTGCTGGTGTCGCGGCCGGTGCGGGCGCGGCCGGCGGCATGAGTCCACGACGGCCGCCCGCAGCGACGGCAACGGCGTCGGCCACGACGACGGCCGAGGCGCACGCGCGGATCCTGGCGACGATCCAGGCGATCCCGCCGGGCCAGGTGCGCGGCTATGGCGAGGTGGCGATGCTGGCCGGGTTGCCGGGGCGCGCGCGCCTGGTGGCACGCCTGCTCGGCGGCAACACCGACGCCGCGCTGCCCTGGCACCGGGTGCTGCGCAGCGACGGCCGCATCGCGTTCCCCGAAGGCTCGCGTGGCCACCGCGAACAATGCCAGCGCCTGCGCGCCGAAGGCGTGGTGGTGCAAGGCGGACGCGTGAAGCGCGCAGCGACGCCGGCGCGCGATCTCGATGCCGAAGTGTGGGGGCCGCCGTAGCGGCACCCGGGGGGGGAACTGCAGCGGTCTCTCTCACAAAGGGGGGGGGGCGCAGGCGGATGGTTTAGCCCCTCTCCCTCCGGGGCGACAGGGCGCGGCGTGCGCGCCACTGGCGCGGGCGCCCTGGAGCGCCCGCGCCGCAAGCGCGGGCCGGGGCGCGGAGCGGGGGTTGGGGTGAGGGTGCGGGCGCGTAGCGCATGCGGTGTTTCAACTGCACGAGGCTGCGCCCCGAACACCATCCGCCCTTCGGCGCACCGCACTGGTGATGGTGCTTGGAAAAGAGGGCTTGGTCCTTGTGGGAGGGACTTCAGGCCCGACGCTCTTTGCGCAGCCCGCGGGTTGGCCGGTGTCGTTCGTCGCGACTGAAGTCGCTCCTACAGAAGTTATCGAGAAGGGTGTGGCGGTTCCCTCGGGGGCGATCGCAGTCGAGGCGCCGGCATGCCGCCGCGCTGGTTGGAGTGCAGTCTCCGGCGAGCGGCTATGATGGGGGCAGTTGCCACGGACCCGACCATGTTCCCCAGACTTCCGCCCGTCACCCAAGCGCTGCTGATCGGCAACGTCGTGGTGTTCCTGCTGCAGATGCTGCTCGGCACGAACACCTTCGATCCCTTCATGCTGTGGCCGATCGGCGCCTTCGATGCGTTCTCGCCCGGGCAGAACTTCCAGCTCTGGCAGTTGCTGACCTATGGCTTCCTGCACGGCAGCTTCTCGCATCTGCTGTTCAACATGCTGGCGCTGTACATGTTCGGCGGGCCGCTGGAACAGACCTGGGGCAACAAGCGCTTCCTGACCTACTACCTGGTGTGCGTGGTCGGTGCCGGCCTGTGCCAGTTGCTGGTCGGCTGGTGGATGCTCAGCAACGGCAACGAGCCGTATCCGACCCTGGGCGCCTCCGGCGGCATCTTCGGCCTGCTGCTGGCCTTCGGCATGCTGTTCCCGAACCAGCGGGTGGTGCTGCTGTTCCCGCCGATCCCGATGAAGGCGCGGACCTTCGTCATCGTGTTCGGCGCGCTGGAACTGCTGATGGGCTTCACCGGCTGGCAGCCGGGCGTGGCGCATTTCGCGCATCTGGGCGGCATGCTGTTCGGCTGGCTGATGATCCGCTACTGGCGCGGCCAGCCGCCGTTCGGCAAGCGCAAGCCGCCGCGTCCGCGCATCGTGCGCTGAGCGCACGCCGGCCTCCGCGCGCAGGCATCGCCGCGCGCGCAGCGCCTTCGCGTTGACAGCCGCCTGCGCAGCGCAGGCGCCGACGACACGTTTTCCCATCCCTGAACGCAAGACGGCGCGGTTGCCCGCGCCGTCTTGCTGTGCGTGCCTGGTCGGCGGCTAGCGCCGGCAGCGGCTCACGGCCACAGGTGGATCTGCTCGGCCTCGCTGCGGACCATCGGCTGGCCCGGCTTGCAGGTGAAGGTCGCGGCGAAGGCGGGCAGGTTGGCCAGCGCGCCGTTGGTGCGCCAGCGGCCGGGCGCGTGCACGTCGGCGGTGACCCGCTGCACGGCTTCGTTCGGCGACAGCTGCTGCGCCCACAGGCCGGCCCAGGCCTTGTAGAACGCCTGCTTGCCGGCCTCGCTGGCGCTCGGCTGCGCGGCCGCGTAGGCCTGCCAGGCCAGCTCGACGCTGCCGATGTCGGTCAGGTCCTCGTCCTGGGTCAGCGGGCCATTGACCTTGGCCCCCTTCACGCCGGGGAAGTCGTAGGCGCCGTACTGCGCGGCGGTGCGGGCGGCCAGCGCGTTCCAGGCGCTCTTGTCCTCCGGGGTCCACCAGTTGCGCAACTGACCCTGCGCGTCGACCTGGCTGCCCTTGTTGTCGATGGCGCCGATCAACTCGTGCGCGACCATCGCGCCGTAGGCGCCGTACAGCGCCGCGGCGTCGCCGCCGGCCGCGTACACCGGCGGCTGCAGCACCGCGGCGGTGACGATCAGGCGGTTCTGGGCGATGTCGTAGGTCAGCGCCGGCTGCTGCGGCAGCACGTCCCAGCGGCGGTCGGCGTTGCCCTTGCCGATGCGCTTCATCTCCTCGCGGTGGCGCCAGGTGGAGGCGATCAGCATGTTGCCGCCGAAGCTGCCGCGGCCCATCGGCTGCAGCGTGTAGTCCAGATCGCGGCGCGGTGCGCCGATTTCGATCTTCAGCGCGGCCAGCTTGGCCTGCGCCTCGGTGCGCGCCGGCTCGCTCAGCCAGGTGCTGCGCTTGACCGCGGCGATCTGCGCGTCGCGCACCTGGTCGGCGATGGTCTCGGCCTGGCGGCGGGTGTCGGCCGACAGGTAGCGGGCCACGTACTCGCGGCCGAGCATGGGGCCGGCGGCGACATTGATCGCGTCCAGCACCTGCGCCCAGCGCGGCGGCGGCGCGACCTGGCCCTGCAGCACGCGGCCGCGGAACTCGAAGCTGGCGTCGCGGAAGCTCTTGGACAGGTACGGCGCCATGGCATCGCCCACGCGCCAGCGCAGGTAGGCCTTCCACTGCTCGGGCTTGATGCTGACGATCATGCCGTCGAGCTGCTTGAACATGTCCGGGTCGGCCATCGACACCAGGTCGTCGTTGACGCCCTGCGCCTTGAGGAAGGCGTCGAGCTGCAGGTTGCGGTACTGCTTGTTCAACTCCTTGGTCGAGATCGGCGCGTAGTTGTTGAACGGGTTGTTGATGCCGGTCAGCGACTTGGCGCTGCGCGCCAGCGCGGTCTCGATCTGCAGCACCGACTGGGTGTCGGCCTCGAGCCGGTCGGCCGGGGTGCCGGTCAGGGTCAGGATCTGCTTGACGTAGGTGCGGTAGCGGCCCATCAACGCCACGGTGTCGGCGTCGGTGCGGGTGTAGAAGGCCGGGTCGGGCAGGCCCATGCCGCCCTGCATGAAGTAGCCGATGTGGCGGTCCAGCGCCTTCAGGTCGACGTCGGCGCCGAAGTTGAACGCGACCGGGATGCCGATCTGGTGCAGCGCGGCGATCGAGGCCGGCACGTCCTTGGCCTTCTTGATCGCATCGATGCGGCCGAGCAGCGGCGCGATCGGGTTGGAGCCGTCCTTCTCCACGGCGGCCTCGTCCAGGCCGCTGGCCCAGAAGTCGCCCAGCGCCTTCTGCACCGCGTTCTGCGGCGACTGCATGGACGCGTCGAGCAGGTCGCGCTGCTGTTGCTGCGCGCGCTCGGCGAGCTGGCCCAGCGCGGTGACCGCGCCGGTCTGCGGCACGGGGTTCTGCTTCAGCCAGTCGGCGTTGGCGTCGTCGTAGAAATCGCTGCAGGCGGCGCTGATCGGCGGCGCCTTGGGCGTGGCGGCGCGCTTCTTCTTGGGCGCGGCGTCGGCGGCCGAGGCGAGGGCGATCAGGCCGAGGGCGACGGCGAGGGCAAGCGGACGGGCATTGGGCATCGGGAACGCATCCGGTCAGGATTAAAGTCGGCGGAGTTTAACAAGCCGCGGTGTGCAACTGTGGCGATGACGCGCGTCCATCGCCCGACCGGATTCAGCGAGCGGCGTCGGCGACCACGGGCGCCGGTGGCCGGGCAGGGCGGTCGGCATCGCCGGCGCTGACGGCGCCCGGCAGCCACGCAACGAAAAGGCCCGGACATGCCGGGCCTTTTCGCGAGACGGCAGCAGCGCCGTCGCTTACCAGATCACCACGCGCTTGTCGCCGCTGCGCACCATCGGCGCGCCAGGCTTGCACTGGAACGCGGTGGCGAAGGCCTCCAGGTTCGACGGCGCGCCGATCGCGCGGAACTGCGCCGGGGCGTGCGGGTCGGTGGTCAGGCGCACCATCGCGTTCTGCGGGGTGTACTTGGTGCGCCACACGGTGGCCCAGTTGATGAAGAAGTTCTGGTCGCGGGTCATGCCGCCGACCTTCGGGTCGTCCTTGCCCTCGGTGGCCTTCTTCATGGCGTCGTAGGCGGTGGTGATGCCGCCCAGGTCGGCGATGTTCTCGCCCAGGGTCAGCTTGCCGTTGACGTGCTTGCCGTCGACTTCGTAGCCGTCGAACTGCTGCACCAGCTTGCCGGTGAGCGCGGAGAACTTCTTGGCGTCGGCCGGCGTCCACCAGTTCTCGAAGTTGCCGGTGGGCCCGAAGCGCGCGCCCTGGTCGTCGTAGCCGTGGGTCATCTCGTGGCCGATCACCGCGCCGATGCCGCCGTAGTTGAACGCGTCGTCGGCCTTCGGGTCGAAGAACGGCGGCTGCAGGATCGCCGCCGGGAACACGATCTCGTTCTGCAGCGGGTTGTAGTAGGCGTTGACCGTCTGCGGGGTCATGCCCCACTCGGTCTTGTCCACCGGCTTGCCGATCTTGCTCAGGTTGTACTTGTAGTTGAACGCGGTGGCGGCGCGCACGTTGTCCAGGTAGCTGTCGCGCTTGGTGGTCAGGCTGCTGTAGTCGCGCCACTTGTCCGGGTAGCCGATCTTCGGGGTGAAGGTCTTCCACTTCTCCAGGGCCTTGGCCTTGGTCTCGTCGCTCATCCAGGTCAGCTTCTCCAGGCGCGCCTTGAGCGCCTGGCTCAGGTTCTGCACCAACTGCTGCATCTTGGCCTTGTCGTCGGCCGAGAAGGCGACCTTGACGTACATCTGGCCCATCGCCTCGCCGGCGCCGTTCTCGATGCTGCCGAGCACGCGCTTCCAGCGCGGCTTCATCTCGGCCTGGCCGTTGAGCTCCTTGCCGTAGAAGGCGAAGTTCTCCTGCGCGAAGGCATCGCTCAGGTACGGCGAGGCGCTGTCCACGGTGTGGAAGCGCAGGTAGGCACGCCACACCGACGGGTCGGTGTCGCCCAGCGCCTTGCTCACTTCCTGGTGGAAGGCCGGGATCGCCAGCGAGAACTTCTCCGGCACCGCCACGCCCTGCGACTCGAAGAACTTGGTCCAGGGGAAGTTCGGGGTCAGCTTGTCGGCCTCGGCCGGGGTGACCGGGTTGTAGGCCAGTTCGGCGTCGCGCGAGAGTTGCTCGCTGGACTTGGACACCTTGGCCAGGCGGGTTTCCAGCGCCACCACGTCCTGCGCCTGCTTGGCCGCATCGGCGGCCGGCACGCCGGCCAGTTCCAGCACCTTGGCCACGTGCGCCTGGTAGGCCTTGAGCTTGTCCTGCTTGTCGGCGTCGACGTAGTAGCTGCGGTCGGGCAAGCCCAGGCCGCCCTGCATGGCGTAGGCCATGTTCATCGTCGAGTTCTTGAAATCGGCCTCGGCGCCGAAGCCGAACAGGCCGTTCTCGCCCTTGGCCGCGCTCTGGCGCAGGTACTCGGCGATCGCCGGGCCATCCTTGAGGCCGTCGATCGCGGCCAGGTCGGCCTTCAGCGGCTCGATGCCCTGGGCGTTGATCTTGGCTTCGTCCATGCCCGAGGACCAGAAGTCGCCGACGATCTTTTCCACGCCCTGCGGGTTGGCGGCAGAGGCGGCCTGTTCGGCCAGCTGGTGCTGCACGGCCACCGAGCGTTCGTCCAGGATCGAGAACGCGCCCCAACTGCTGCGGTCCTTGGGAATTTCGTTGGCGGCCAGCCACTTGCCGTTGACGTAGCCGTTGAAGTCGTCGCAGGCGTTCTTGCTGGCGTCGAGGTCGTTGACACTGAACGCGTTGTAGGCCGGCAGCTTGCTGGTGTCGAGCTTGAGCTCGGCCGGCGCCGCAGCGGTGGCCGGGGCGGCGGTCGCGGGCTTGGCAGCATCGGCTGCGGTGGCGGCATCGTCGTGCTTGCCGCAGCCGCTCAGCGCGGTGCTCACGGCCAGGGTCAACAGCAGCATCTTGGGATTGCGAAGGGTCACAGGCAGGCTCCAGGCCAACGTGGATAAAAGGATGGCCCGCTCGGGCCGTGGCGAGACTCTACGCCGCCGCGGGAGGTTTCAGGGGTGTCGAAGGTCATGGGCGGCCACGCGCGTTGGGCCGTGGGACGGCCGCGTCGCCTGCCGGCCGGCAGGGCTGCCGGCGCTGGCTTACCATGCGGCCATGACCCGCGAACCGCCATGCGATGCCCTGATCGTGGGCGCCGGCCACAACGGCCTGGTCTGCGCCGCCTACCTGGCGCGGGCCGGCTGGAAGGTGACGGTGCTGGAGCGGCGCGGCGTGGTCGGCGGCGCGGCGGTGACCGAGGAATTCCACCCCGGGTTCCGCAACTCGGTGGCGTCCTACACGGTGTCGCTGCTGCAGCCCAAGGTGATCGCCGATCTCGACCTGGCCGGGCACGGCCTGCGCATCGTGCCGCGCCGGCGCAACAACTTCCTGCCGTTGCCGGACGGGCGCTACCTGCTGACCGGCGCCGGCCACACCCAGGCCGAACTGGCCAAGTTCTCCGCGCACGACGCCGCGCGCCTGCCGGCGTACGAAGCGCGGCTGGAGGGCATCGCCGACGTGCTGCGCGCGCTGGCGCTGCAGCCACCGCCCAACGTGACCGACGGCGGCTGGCTGCAGGCGCTGCCCGAACTGCTGCGCGCCGGCCGCCTCGGCCGCCGCCTGCATGCACTGGACGCGGAACTGCGCCAGGATCTGCTGGACCTGTTCACCATCTCCGCCGCCGACTACCTGCAGCGCTGGTTCGAGAGCGACGCGGCGCAGGCGCTGTTCGGCTTCGACGGCATCGTCGGCAACTACGCCAGCCCGTACACGCCGGGCTCGGCCTACGTGCTGCTGCACCATGTGTTCGGCGAGAGCAACGGGGTCAAGGGCGCCTGGGGCCATGCGCTGGGCGGCATGGGCGCGATCACCCAGGCGATGGCGCGCGCCGCGACCGCCGCCGGCGCGCAGATCCGCACCGATGCGGGCGTGCGCGAGATCCTGGTCGAGGACGGGCGTGCGGTCGGCGTGGTCACCGAGCAGGGCGAGCGCCTGCGGGCGCGGCATGTGGTCGCCAACGTCAATCCCAAGCTGCTGTACGAACGCCTGCTCGATCCGGCGCACGTGCCGGCCGCGACCCGCGCGCGCATGGCGCACTGGCGCTGCGGGTCGGGCACGTTCCGCATGAACGTGGCGCTGTCGTGCCTGCCCAGCTTCAGCGCGCTGCCGGGGCCGGGCGACCATCTCACCGCCGGCATCGTGCTGGCGCCGAGCCTGGACTACATGGACCGCGCCTACCACGACGCGCGCACGCACGGCTGGTCGCGCGAACCGATCGTCGAACTGCTGATTCCCAGCACCCTGGACGAGCGCCTGGCGCCACCGGGCCAGCACGTGGCCAGCCTGTTCTGCCAGCACGTGGCGCCGCAGTTGCCGGACGGGCGCAGCTGGGACGCGCACCGCGAGGAGGTCGCCGACCTGATGATCGCCACCG
The DNA here is from genome assembly GCF_014206815.1 of Xanthomonas sp. F10. Lineage (GTDB taxonomy): Bacteria > Pseudomonadota > Gammaproteobacteria > Xanthomonadales > Xanthomonadaceae > Xanthomonas_A > Xanthomonas_A indica. Next base: position 2,142,006 of record NZ_JACHNP010000001.1, on the reverse strand, counting down.
TCGAGCGCTACGCGCCGGGCTTCGCCGCCTCGGTGCTGGGCCGGCAGGTGCTGAGCCCGCTGGACCTGGAACGCACCTTCGGGCTGATCGGCGGCGACATCTTCCACGGCGCGCTGAGCCTCAACCAGCTGTTCAGTGCGCGGCCCATGCTCGGCCAGGCGACGTACCGCGGTGCGATCCCGGGCCTGTTCCTGTGCGGCTCCGGCACCCATCCCGGCGGCGGCGTGACCGGCGCGCCCGGCCACAACGCGGCGATGGCGCTGCTGCGCGGCTGAGCGGCGACCCGGCGGCAGGGCAAAAAAAACCCTGGCATGGCGGCCAGGGCGAGGAAAGGCGCGGCGCGTGCAGCGCGCCGTGGCGTTGTCTGCGCGCCGGGTCAGGGCGCGCCGGCCTGCGCGGATGCGCCGGCCTGTGCGGCGCGACCACCCAGATGCGCGTCGAAGAACGCCAGCATCCTGGTGTAGAGGTTGAGGTTGTGCGCTTCCTTGTAGAAGCCGTGGCCTTCGCCGGATTGCACGATCACGCCTTCGGGCGGATGCCCGGCGTCCTGCAAGGCCTTGGCCAGCGCTTCGGTGTGCTCCGGCGGGCAACGGTCGTCGCGGGCACCGGCGGCCAGGTAGATCGGTAACGTCAGCGCCTGCACGTGGTTGATCGGCGACATCCGCTCCTGCTCGGCACTGCTGCGGCCGAAGGCGCGCAGCAGGTAGCGCCTGCCGCTCTCGCTCTTGCTGGTGTCGCTGAGCCGCAGCTGGAGCTTGGCGTCGTACATGCCGACGTAGCCGAACGCGCACTGGAACAGGCCGGGCGCGCGCACCGGCGTCATCATCGCCGCATAGCCGCCGAAGCTGCCGCCGTAGATGCAGATGCGCGACTTGTCGACCAGGCCCTGCTGGATCGCGTACTGGGTGCCGTCGACGACGTCGTTGAGGATGCCGCCGTCCCACTGCCCGTAAGCGCGGTCCATGAATGCCTTGCCGAAGCCGCCGGAGCCGCGGTAGTTGAGTTGCAGGGTGGCGTAGCCGCGGCTGGCGAACAGTTGCGCCTCGGAATGGAAGCCCCATGTGTCGCGCGGCCCCATCGGCCCGCCGTGCACGTTGACGATCAGCGGCAGGTTCCTGGCCTGCGCGCCGGCCGGCACGGTGAGGTAGCCGTGGATGCGCAGGCCGTCGCGGGCGGTGAACTGGATCGGCATGACCGTGGCCATCTTCGCCGCATCGATCCACGGCCGGCTCTTCATCAGGAACCGCGCCTTGCCGGTGGCGCGTTCGTACAGGTACAGCTCGCCCGGATTCTGGTCGCTGCGCACGCTGACCACGATGGTGTCGCCGGTGCGCGTGGCGCTGGCGAAATCGACGTACTGGCCGGGAAAGGCCGCGGCCAGGTTGGCGTACAGCGTCGCATCCGGATGCGCCTCGTCGATCAGCTTGACCTGCGGCGCGCCGGCCTCGGTGACGACAGCCAGTGCGGTGTCCGAGCCGTCGGTGGCATTGATGGTGCGCGCGACCTCGCTGGTGGCGTCCTGGAACAGCGAGACGAAACGTCCGCTCTGCGGATCCAGGTAGCCGAACGCACCGGGCGCCTTGCCGTCGTCGCGGGTGGCGTAGACGCGGCCGTCGGCGGTGGACCAGGCGATGTCCAGACGCGCGCCGTCGGCCTTGCTGGCATTGATCAGTTCCCACATGCCGTTTTTCAGCGCGTACACCTCGCTGTGGCTGTCGTAGCCGGTGTCCTCATCCTTGTCGCTCTGGCAGGTGGCGAAGGCGGGCTGCTTGGCGGCGTCCAGGGCAATGGAGCAGTTCGCCTTGGGCGCGCGGCCCAGCGACTTGCGCCGCCCGCTGAGCGTGTCGATCAGCACCACCTCGGTGCCGGCGCCCTCCGAGGAGCGCGGATAGCGCACCTGCATGACCACGTTCTGCTCGTCGTCGCGCAGCGTGTCGAGCAGGGCGAAGGATTCGCGGCCCACGCTCTTGCCGCGCTGGGTGACGCCTTGCGTGCCGTATTCGATCAGGGTGCGCGGCTGGCCGCCGTCGGCGTCGACCGCGAACCATTCGCCGGTGCCCATCGGCCGCTCGAACGCACCGACCTTCTTGACCGCGGTGAACAGCAGCCGCTTGCGGCCGGTCCAGTAGAACGCGCCGACGCTCTTGCCGTCGGGCAGCACGTTGACCTTGATCGGTTTGAGGTCGCGCGTGCCGAGCACGGTCAGCACGTCCTGTTCGCCGCGGTCCACGGTCAGCGCGAGATACTCACCGTCCGGCGAGATCTTGACCGCACTGTAGGTGGGGCGCTTGACGAAATCCGCAATGGGCGGGGGCGCGGCCGCGGCGGCATTGCCGTGCAGGCACAGCCCCAGCGCGCAGAAAGCAACGAGTCGTTTCACGAGCATCCTTTTTGCGTGAGTGCACAAAGCGAGAGCCCGATGCCGGGCTCTCGCTGACCTCCAGTGCGCGTGCCGCGGCTCAGCGGAAGCGGTACTGGAACTCCGCCGCCACTTCGCGGCCGTACGGGCTGTAGGCACGCCAGAAGTACGGATACGTGTTGTAGCCGCTGTCCTTCGGGTGGGTCTTGTCGAACACGTTGTTGACGTAGAAGTTGACCGTCAGCTTGTCGGTCAGCTTCTTGCCCACGTTGGCGTTCCAGATGAAGTACGGCGCGATGCGGCCGGTCTCCTGCCAGTTCGGCAGGCTGCCGTAGCGGAGCATGAACACCGCCGCCTGCCAATCGTTCCGTTGCCAGGTCGCGGTGGTGCGGATGCGGCTGCGGAAGTCGAAGTTGCTCAGGTCGTCGCGGTAGTCGAGGACGGGGTCGCCCTTGAACTCGGCCGACTTCTGCTCGAGGGTGTGCGAGTAGCCCACCTGGAAGCGGAAGTCACCCAGCCGGTCGGTATCCAGGCGATAGTCCAGCGACGCGTCGATGCCCTTGGTGCCGAGGAAGGCGCGGTTGATCGGGCCGCGGCGGATCTCGGTGATCTGGCCGTCGTTCGGCGTGCCCGGCGCGCTGAGGCGGGTCACCCGCGACAGCATGTCGGCGCAGAACGCCGAGCCCGGCGCACCCAGGGTGAACGGGTTGCGGTTGCGGGTCAGCCCGGTCACGCAGCCGGCTTCGCCGTCGAGGATGTAGGTGGAGGTGATGTCGGCCACCACGTTCTTCAGGCGGATGTCGTAGTAGTCGGCGGTGACCGACAGGCCGTCGATCACGTCCCACACGAAACCGGCGGTCCACGACGTACCGGTTTCCTCGGACAGGTCGGTGGTGCCCTGGCGCACGCCGTACGCGGTGTAGTTCACCGTGGTGTCCGAGGTCGGGCACTGCGCCGCGGCGCGGCCGCTTTCCAGGCAGCGACGGGTGTCGAAGATGCTGGAGAACGTGCCGCTGCGATCGGCGAACACGTAGTGCAGGTCGGGCGCGCGGAAGCTGGTGGAGTAGGAGCCGCGCAGCAGCAGGCTGTCCAGGGGGCGCCACTCCAGGCCGGCGTTCCAGGTCTTGGCGTCGTCCACCGCGGTGACGTCGTCGTACTTGTCCAGGCGCCCGGCCAGATGCGCCTTCAGCGAACTGAGGATCGGAATCGACAGCTCCACGCCCAGCGCGTAGCGGTCGCGCTTGCCGCCGCCGCCGGTGCCGGTGAGGTTGTACGGACGGTCTGCGCCGGTGTAGTCGGGCAGGATGCGCGGGTCGGCGTTGAGCTTGTACTCCTGCTGCGAAGCTTCGACGATGCCGGCGAAGCCCAGCGCGCCGGCCGGCAGCTCGAACAGGTCGCCGGAGAGGACGAAGCTGCCCTGGTTGACGTGCGAGTTGGCGTCGGTCTTGACCGTGGTGCTCAGCGCCGCGAACTGGTCCGGGGTCAGCGCGCTGTAGTAGCGCTGCTGGTTCAGGCGGTACACCGGATAGGAGACGCCGCCGACCACGCGGGTGCCCAACTGCTGGCCCAGGAAATAGTCGTTGACCGCCGACGCCACCAGGCGCGGCCGGTCGACCTTCACCTTGTACTCGGCGCGCGACAGGGTCAGGTCCCAGTCGAAGCGGTCGCCCCACTTGCCGCGCAGGCCGGCGGCGAAATCGTAGGACTTCTCCTTGTTGCGCGCCATCAGGTGCTCGACGCCGCCGGCTTCCTGCGGGGCGAACAGGCGCTGCGCGTCGACCAGCGCGTTGAAGCCGGGGTCGAACCACAGCGCGCCATTGGTGCGGCCGGACCAGAACTGCGTGCCCGAGGTGTACTTGGACTCGGAGGACCACGCCTGCAGGCTGGCCCAGCCCTGCATGCCGCCGTCGAAATCGAAGGTGCCGTAGGCGTAGCCGGACAGGTCGTTGTTCTCGTTGCGGATGGTCTGGTAGGCCACGTCCTTGAAGCTGCCGCAGGCCTGGCCGAGGTTGGTGATGGCGCCGGCGGTGCTGGCGGTGCGGTAGTTCCAGCGCACCCACTCGTCGCCCAACTGTTCGCACGCGCCAGCCGGCGGCGCGAAATAGGAGTTGGCGGTCGAGCCGGTGCGGCGGCGCACGCGCATGGTGCCGGTCGGCTGGATGCCGACGAAGTCCGGCGGTAACGGATTGTCCAGCGCCGAATCCATGAAGTCGCGCTGGTAGCCGTACAGCGGCTCGCCGGCGGTGTATTCGAAGGCGTAGGTCAGGCTCCAGCGGTCGCCGGTCTTGCCGCCGATCCACTGGAAGTCGCCGGTGTCGCCGCCGCCGCGGGTCAGGGTGCTGCCGCGCAGCTTGACCAGGTCGCCCTCGTAGTTGGTCTTAAGGATGACGTTGACCACGCCAGCGACCGCGTCGGAGCCGTAGATGGCCGAGGCGCCGCCGGCGAGGACCTCGATGCGATCGACTGCCGCGGCCGGGATGTTGCCGAAGTTGGCGAAGTTGCTCTGGCCATTGTACGGCAGCGGGTAGTCCGCGGCGCGGCGGCCGTTGATCAGCAGCAGGGTGCGGCCGGGGCCGAGACCGCGCAGGTTGATCACGCTGGCATTGGGAGTGAAGCCGCCCTGGAACAGCTCGTTCTGGGTGGAGCCGGAGGCCTGGGTGAGGGTGCTCAGCGCGTCGAAGACGGTGTTGAAGCCTTCGCGCTCGATCTGGGTGGCGGAGATGATGGTGACGGGGGAGGGACCCTCGACCTCGGTGCGCTGGATGCGCGAACCGGTCACGGTCACCTTCTCCAGGGTATGCGCCTTGGCGCCGGTGGCCTCGGTCAGTTGTTCCGTTTCCGATTCCTCGCTCGGGTTCTGGCTTTGCGCTAGCGCCGATGCGGCGGGCAGGGCCAGAATGGCGGACACAGCAACGACCAGAAGACTCCGCTTGGGAGTCGGTGCTTTGACTGACATTGACAAATTTCCCCTAGGTGCATGTGCAGTACCCGGGTCCCTTCCTGGACAGGTACGTGTAGAGAGTGTGAGGTCCGTTTCACGTTTCGTGACCGTAGCATGAACGAATCGGAAAAGTAACGAAAAATTTCCGTTACATGACATGGTTTTGAAGCAGGCCTGCTGTAGGAGCGGCCTCAGCGGCTGCTCGCTGGGGTCAGGGCCGACGCAACTCCTTGTCGCGGCGGCGCTTCCCTCCAGGCGAGTGTCGTTTCGCAACGCCTTCGCCCAACGTGGCGCACGCGTCAGCCACGGGCAGCAGACACCCGCGGCGTGCACGCGCATGCTGCACTGCAGTCATAATCGGTGACCGCCGCGTGCCTGCATGCCGCCGCGGCTAGCCTTCCAGGGGAGATCGGGCGCATCCATGAGCGAACAGGTTCAGCTCTACAACCAGGCCATCGCCGCGCTCAACCGCAGCGACTGGCCGCAGGCGCAGCGGATCGCGCAACATCTGCTGCAGGCCTCGCCGCAGCATGCGGGCGTGCATTTCGTCGCCGGCGTGGCGGCGCTGGAGCTGCAGCAGATGCAGGTCGCGGCCATGCATCTGCACCAGGCGGCGACCCTGAACCCCGAACGCGCCGACTACGCGGCGCAACTGGCACGGGTGCTGGCGATGGGGCGGTTCCTGCAGGATGCGCACCGTTTCGCCGATCATGCGATGGCGCTGCAGCCCACGGACGCGCATACCCTGGACACGCTGGGTGTGGTCTACAGCCAGGTCAACGAACATGCCGCGTCGCTGCAGGCGTTCACGCGTGCGGTGCAGGCGGCGCCGCAGCAGGCCAGCTTCCGCTACAACCTGGGGACCTCGCTGTTGTTCTCCGGACGGCTGCAGGAGGCCGAGGCCGAGTACCGCGCCTGCCTGGCGCTGGAGCCGCGCTACTGGAAGGTGTATCTGTCGCTGTCGCAGCTGCGCAAGTGGACGCCGGAAGAGAACAATCTGGCGCTGCTCGAGGCCGCGCTGGCGTCGGCCGGCGACGATCCGAACGCGGTGCTGCACCTGAACCTGGCACTGGCCAAGGAGCACGAGGATCTCGGCGATTACCGCGCGGCGTTCCGCGGCTACGTGCAGGGCAAGTCGGTGCACAAGCGGGCGCGCGGCTACACCTCCGAGCGCGATGCGCGCCTGTTCGATGCGCTGGAGCGCAGCTTCCGCGCCGACGACGCGCCGGTGGCGGGCTTCGAGAGCGAAGAGCCGATCTTCGTGATCGGCATGCCGCGCAGCGGCACCACGCTGGTGGACCGGATCCTGTCCAGCCATCCGCAGGTGCATTCGGCGGGCGAGCTGCAGAACTTCTCGGTGGTGCTCAAGCGCCTGACCGGTACACCGTCGCCGGAGATCCTCGACGTCGCCACGCTGAGCCAGGTGCAGGGGCTGGACTGGCGTGCGCTCGGTCGCGGCTATGTCGAATCCACGCGCCCCGGCACCGCGCTGAAGCCGCGCTTCGTGGACAAGCTACCGCACAACTTCCTCTACGCCGGCCACATCGCGCGCGCGCTGCCGAAGGCGAAGATCGTGTGCCTGCGGCGCGATCCGATGGACACCTGCCTGAGCAACTTCCGCCAGTTGTTCGCGCTGTCCTCGCCGTACTACGACTATTCCTTCGACCTGATGGACGTCGGCCGCTACTTCCTGAGGTTCGACCGGCTGATGGCGCACTGGAACGCGGTGCTGCCGCAGCGCATCCTGCAGGTCGACTACGAGGACCTGGTGACCGCGCAGGAGCCGACCACGCGCCGCCTGCTGGACTTCTGCGGCCTGCCCTGGGACGACGCCTGCCTGCATTTCGAACAGAACCAGGCGCCGGTGGCCACCGCCAGCGTGGTGCAGGTGCGCACGTCGATGACGCGTTCCTACATGGGCCGCTGGCAGCGTTATGGCGAGGATCTGGACGAGCTCAAGGCGTTGTTGTCGGCGTTCTATCCGTAACCGCTGGGCCGGCCACGCGGCCGGTCTCCACCGATCCGCCATCGGTCGCTGTCGTATCCGACGCGCGCCCTTGCACGTGCTTCAGGCCAGGTGCGACGCAGGGAGCGCTACCTACTTGTCTGCGTGGCGTTGTTGAGCGCAGCGACGCTGCCGCACTGCGCGCGCCTGGCCCCGCCTAGTCCAGATCGGTCTGGATCCAGGTCGGCGCATGATGGATGTCCATCGTCTGCAGGCGGCCCGGCCCAAGGTTCTCGAATCGGTGCGGCACGCCGGTGGGCCGAAGACCACCTCGCCAGCCGCCGCCTCGAGCGTCCCGTCGCCGACGAAGAACCGCGGCACGTCCAACCAGCACCACGAAGGTTTCGTCGTACGGATGGACATGGAGCGGCGGACCGTCGTCGATCGCCTCGGTACCGTAGGTCAGCACGGTGACTGCGCCGCCCAGGGCGGCGCCGGCGACGAAGCCGTGCCAGGGCGGCGGCGTGTCCGGGTCGAACAGCCGTGCCTGCGTCGCCGGCCGCCCATCCGCGGCGAAGGTGGCGGGATCGAAGTCGCGACGCGGCATGCCGGGTATCTCCATGAGGCGTGATGCGGCACCGACTGCGTCGACGAGATGGACGTGTCGGCGACGACGGATGTGCTGGGCGCGATTACAGCATGGGCTGCCGGCGCCAGCGGCCCCGGTGTCGAAACGCTGTCGTGCGCACATCGCGCGCGTCTGGCAGGAGATGTCTGATGCGTAGACCGGCAGGCCCCGTGACTGCCGGCATCGCCGAGCGGGCCACGACTGCGGGGCATAAAAAAACCCACCCTTGCGGGTGGGTTTCTTCGTTGCCTGCGCGCGTTCTTACTTGCCGAACGAGTAACGCATTTCCAGGTAGTACGCACGGCCGTACACATCGAAGTTGTATTCGTTGTACGCCCACTGCGCGCTGCCCGGGTAGGAGGCGTCGAACGGCGGCATCTTGTTGAACACGTTGGTCACCATCAGCGACAGCTCCATGCCCTCGAACGCCTTGTAGGTCACGCTGGCGTTGTGGGTGATGTGCGACGGCAGCTTGCCGGCGCGCGGAGCGGCGTAGCCGTCGGCGCTGATCGTGGCGGCGTAGTTCGGGGTCTTGTCGAACCAGCTCGCGTACCAGGTGGTCGAGAACTTGCCGATGTCCCAGGTCAGCGACGCGTCGGCCTTGCGCTTCGGGTCGGTGCTCCAGTACGGATCGTTCAGCAGGTCCACCGGCTGGTCGCCCGCATAGCGCACGTACTTGTGGCGCAGGTTCTCACTGTAGCTGGCGATGGTGCTCAGGTCACCCCAGCGGCCGAAGTCGTAGCCATAGCGGAACGAGGCGGTGACCGCTTCCAGCTTCTGGTTGGAGACGTTGACCTTCGGCGTGTAGATATTGGTGATCTGGCCGGCCGCGTTGCGGGTGACCTGCGAGAACGTGGCCTGGCACAGCGCCGAAGCGGCATCGTCAATGCCGGCGCGGCAGCGGTAGTCCTGCAGGCTCAGACCATTGGCGCTCTGCTGGGTGACCTCATCGCTGATGTCCCAGTTGAGGTAGTCGACGGTCAGTGCCATGCGGTCCACCGGCGACCACACGAAGCCGGCGCTCCACACATCGGCGTTGATCGGCTTCAGGTCCAGGTTGCCGGACTGCGTACCGCGGAACTGACGGCTGGAGTAGGCCGCCGGGCAGTTGTCGGTGTTGCCCGGCAGGTAGCCACGGCGCGCACACTGGTAGTAGTCGATGACACTGTTGTAGTAGCCGCTCTGGCCCTGGTACAGGTCGGACAGGGTCGGCGCGCGGAACGCGGTGCCGTACTTGCCGCGCAGCAGCAGGGTTTCGAACGGACGGTACTCCAGCGAGATGCTGTAGGTCGGCTTGTCGATGGTGCGGCCGCTTGCCTTGAACGCGTCGTAACGGCCGGCCAGGGTGATGGTCAGCGGATCGAACACCGGCATGCGCAGTTCCGAGGTCAGCGCGTAGCGGTCACGCTGGCCGCCGCCGGCCACCGAGGTCAAGCCCCAGACTTCGCCGTTGAGGATCACCGGATCCGGATCGTAGTCCCACTTCTGCTTGCCGTACTCGCCGACCACGGCCAGGCCGGCGTCGCCGCCGGGCAGGCTGAACAGCTTGGCGTTGGTGGCCTGCAGGCGAATCATGCCGTCGGAGGTCTTGCTCTTGTTGGTGGCCTGGCCGGTGAAGCTGGCGAAGTCCGCCTGGCTGATCGGCGAGTAGAACGCCGCGTAGTTCGGCGAGTACACGGGGTAGGTGTCGTACAGCGGATCCAGGCCGAGCTGCGGGCCCAGCACGCGGTTCACGAAGAACTGGTCGATCGCGTTCTTGTAGCGGACCAACTGGCGCTCTTCCAGCTTGTACTGGGTGTAGGTGACGCCGGCATCGTAGTCCCAGCTCGACTGGCCGAGTTGGCCCTGGGCACCGAAGGTCACGCGCACCGAGTCGCTCTTGTCGCGGCTCATCGTGTCCTTGATGCCGTTGATGCCCATTTCTTCCGGCGCGAACGAGCGCTGCAGGTTCAGCAGGTCGCCCACGTTCGGGTCGTAGTAATAGCCGAAGTCGGCGGCGGTGCCCCACCAGATGTAGTTGGAGCCGGAGTTGTACTTGACCTCGTCGTGGCTGTAGAGCACGTCGCCGTACAGCTGCACGTTGTCGTTGAGGTCGTGGGTGGCGTGCACGTAGGCCTGCAGCGACTTGTTGCCGGCATCCAGGGTGCGGTAACCCGGGGTGTACTTGGAGCCGCAGTAGTACTCGTCGCCGAAGCCGCGGCGCTGCTGCTTGGCAATGGTGCCGCCGAACAGGCCGGACACGTTGTTGCAGTCGTTCGGGTCGAGGAACTTGTAGCTGGTGAACGGGCTGTAGACCAGGAAGTCGCGGCTCGGCAGCTGGGCGCTGTAGCCCTGCGTGTTGAACTGCTTGGTCATGTCGCGCTGGTAGGCCCAGATCGGATCCTTCTCCTCGTACTGCACGCCGCCCAGCACGCTGGTGCGACCGTCGGCCGAGGTCCAGCCATCGGCGAAGGTCGCGCGGAAGTTGCTGCCGCCGCCCTCGGAGAAGCCGCCGCCGCGGATGCTGAACACCGCGCCATCCATCTTCTTCTTGAGGATGACGTTGATCACGCCGGCGATCGCGTCGGAACCGTACAGCGACGACTGGCCGCCCGGCAGGATCTCGATGCGGTCGACCAGGTCGATCGGAATGCCGCTGATGTTGTTGAACGTATCGCTGCCGTTGTACAGCGCCGGGTAGTTCGACATCGGACGGCCGTCGATCAGGTACTTCACGTAGCCCGGCGGCAGGCCGAACAGGCTCACCGTCTTCGCGCCCTGGGTGAAGGTGCCCGAGCTCTGCCCGCCCTGCACGCCGCCGGTGGCGAACGAGCTCTTCTGCAGCACGTCGGCGACGGTGCTGAAGCCGCGCGCCTTGATCTCTTCGGCATTGATCGTGGTGACCGGGGTGGCGGTCTCGATCTCGGTCTGCGGAATCAGCGAGCCGGTGACGGTGATCTTTTCCAGATCCGTCGCCTTGTCGGTCTTGCCGTCGGTCGTGGCGTCCTGCGCGAAGGCGGCGAACGCGGCCGGGACAAGCATGGCGGAGGCCAGCGCGGCGCTCAGGTGGCTGTGCTTGAAACTACGAGTATGACGAGCAGTCATCTTTCTCTATCCCCGAAAATCAATCGATAAGGCGAGGGGCCTCGTGCCGCGACATGTGCCTTGAAAGTGGGATCGCATCCTGCGACCGACCCAAACGTAACACGGACTTAACGCCGTTTGTACGTGGGTGTCACTTTTTTCGTCTACAAGCGAAAAGTGCCGTGAACACGCAGGAAACGTCGGTAAACAGCGGGCTTCGGGGTATGTGTAGACAAATTCCGCGCTGCTTTGCACCATTGCGGGGCGTTACAGGTACAGGTTTCTGAACTTCCTCGCGTCGGTGCGATACGCGCCCGGGAGAGCCCGCCCCCATTAGCCTGGTATCGACAACGCCGGCGCCTTGGTCAGGTTGTCGGCGCACCATTTCGGTGAGCGAGATTCGCCATCGTGGGGCGTGGCGGCGTGGACCGTGCCGTCGACCGCCTGGCATCCCTGCATCGGGCTCCTGTGTGGGGCGGTGTCCGCCCCGATGGCCGACCCGGGCGAATGGCGCGCCGCTGCGGCTACCGGGTGCCATTTGCGCAAATTCGCCAGCGCTCGCATCGCCGCGGGACCCTGCACGGAGACACTTGTATAGTCATGTGTCTGTGCGGCCCGCGACGCTGCCGCTGCCCGCGGCCCGTTCGCGGGCCATGTGTCCTCTTCGTCCCGTGCACCGCTGCGTGCGCTGCCGGACGCTTCCTGATTGAGTTCCCGATGACCGAACGCCCCCGTCTCCCCGCCCACGCCGTCCAGCCCAAGCTCGCTCCGCACCCGCGCATCCGCAACGTCATCGCCGTCGGCTCCGGCAAGGGCGGGGTGGGCAAGTCCACCACTGCCGTGAACCTGGCCCTGGCCCTGCAGCGCCAGGGCGCGCGCGTCGGTGTGCTGGACGCCGATGTCTACGGCCCCAGCGTGCCGGCCATGCTCGGCCTGAGCGGGCGCCCGGACAGCCCGGACGACAAGAGCATCGAGCCGATGCGTGCGTTCGGTATCGAAGCGATGTCGATCGGGCTGCTGGTGGACCAGGACACGCCGATGATCTGGCGCGGCCCGATGGCGACCTCGGCGCTCACCCAGTTGTTCGCCGACACCCTGTGGGACGACCTGGACTACCTTCTGATCGACCTGCCGCCGGGCACCGGCGACATCCAGCTGACCCTGGCGCAGAAGATCCCGGTGGCCGGGGCGGTGATCGTCACCACCCCGCAGGACATCGCCACGCTGGACGCGAAGAAGGCGCTGAAGATGTTCGAGAAGGTCGAGGTGCCGGTGCTGGGCATCGTCGAGAACATGGCGGTGCACACCTGCAGCCAGTGCGGCCACGTCGAGCACCTGTTCGGCGAGGGCGGCGGCCAGCGCATGGCGCAGCAGTACGGCGTGCCGCTGCTGGGGTCGCTGCCGCTGGCGATCGCGATCCGCGAGCAGGGCGACGCCGGCACCCCGGTGGTGGCCGCCGCGCCGGCGTCAGCCGCGGCGCAGGCCTACCTGGCCACCGCGCAGCGCCTGACCGAAGAGTTGCGCAAGCGCCCGCGCGCGGCCATCCCGATCTCCGCGGCCTTGCGCTGAGCGGCACGCGGCGCCTGCCGCGAATGCCCTGCACCGGCTAGAATCGCCGGCTATTGCGGCCGGCCCCTTCGCCGGCCGCGTTCCCGGCGTGCAGGCTGCGGCCGCCGCCACCGCATCAGGAACCCCCATGAGCATCAAGAGCGACCGCTGGATCCGCCGCATGTCCGAACAGCACGGCATGATCGCGCCCTACGAACCGGGCCAGGTCAAGCAGGTCGACGGCCAGCGCATCGTCAGCTACGGCACCTCCAGCTACGGTTACGACGTGCGCTGCTCGCGCGAGTTCAAGGTGTTCACCAACATCAACTCGACCATTGTCGACCCCAAGCACTTCGACCCCAAGAGCTTCGTCGACATCGAGGCCGACGAGTGCATCATCCCGCCCAACAGCTTCGCGCTGGCGCGCACCGTGGAGTTCTTCCGCATCCCGCGCGACACCCTGGTGGTGTGCCTGGGCAAGAGCACCTATGCGCGTTGCGGCATCATCGTCAACGTCACCCCGCTGGAGCCGGAGTGGGAAGGGCACGTGACCCTGGAATTCAGCAACACCACGCCGCTGCCGGCGCGCATCTACGCCAACGAGGGCGTGGCGCAGATGCTGTTCTTCCAGTCCGATGCCGACGACGTCTGCGAGACCAGCTACAAGGACCGCGGCGGCAAGTACCAGGGCCAGACCGGCGTGACCCTGCCCAAGACCTGACCCCACCCGATCTTTCCCACAGCACAAGGAGCGCGCAATGAACGACCCCAATCCCTACCAGGCCCCGGACGCGGCGTTGCCGCCCGCGCTGCCGGACGCCGCCGGCGGCGAGGTCCTCGCCGGCCGTGGCGAGCGCCTCGGCGCGGCGCTGATCGATGGCGTGATCTCGCTGGCGACGTTCCTGCCGGTGGCGGCGCTGACCGGCTACTTCGGCAAGGTCATGGAGGCCGCGCGCAGCGGCGTGCAGGTGTCGTTCCTGACCACGCTCGGCTACGGCGTGCTGGGCATGGTGATCTTCCTGCTGGTGCAGGGCTACCCGCTGGCCAAGACTGGCCAGACCTGGGGCAAGAAGCTGCTGTGGATCCGCATCGCCGACCTGGACGGCGGGCAGCCGCCGTTCTGGCGCCTGATCGCGTTGCGCTACCTGCCGACCCAGGCGATCTCGCTGCTGCCGATCGTCGGCGGTATCTACGCCCTGGTGGACGCGCTGTTCATCTTCCGCCAGGACAAGCGCTGCCTGCACGACCTGATCGCCGGCACCCGCGTGGTCAACGTCCGCCGCTGAGCCAGCAGTCGCGACACGGCGCCCCTGCGTTCGCAGGCGCCGCTCCCGAAAGCCGCTAACGCGACGTCGCAGCTAAGAGTGGGGGATCGCTTTTGCGAATCCCCACTCCCAAATCCCCAATCCCGGCTCCACCTACTTGCCGCGGCCGAACAGCATGCCGACGCCGACCGCGACCAGGATCGCCGGCCACCAGGTGGCGATCAGCCGACCCAGGCTCAGGTTGGTCCAGCCCAGGTTGTTGGCCAGGAACACCAGGCCGATCACGATCAGCACGATGGCGGCGATCACATTGGATTTCATGGAGGCGCGGCTTCCGCAAAAAGGGCGCCTATCGTAGCCGCTGGCGCCACGCCGCAACACGCGCCTGCAGTTCTTCGGCCGGCAGCCGCTGTGCCGCGCCGCTGCCCCACACCGGGCCGGGCCAGGCGGCATCGCCCGGATGCCGCCCCAGCACGTGCACGTGCAGTTGCCGCACCACGTTGCCCAGTGCGCCGATGTTGAGCTTGTGCACGCCCGGCTCCTGCCGCAGCAACTGCGAGAGCTGATTGATCTCGGCCAGCAGCAGGCGCTGCTGGCCGCCGTCCAGGTCGATCCACTCGCTGGCCTCGGCCACCCGCGGCACCAGCAGCAGCCACGGGAAGCGGGCGTCGTCCATCAGCCGCACCTGCGACAGCGGCCCGTCGGCGACGAACGCGCTGTCGGCCTGCAGCCGCGGGTCCAGGACGAAGTCGGCCATGCCGCGGCTCAGCCCAGGTGCTCGGCGAGGAACGCCAGGCTGCGTTCGCGGGCGAGCTCGGCACTGTCGGCGTCGTAGTGGTTCGGATCCACGTGGCGGTCGAAGCCGTGCCCGGCCGGGTACACGAAGGTCTGCATCTGCGGCAGCTTCTCGCGGTGCTGCTGGATCGATTCGGCCGGAATGCTGCCGTCCTGGGCGCCGAAGTGGAACAGCACCGGCGCCTTCGGCGTCTCGTCCAGGAACTGGGTATTGCGGCCGCCGTAGTAACTCACCGAGGGCAGGCCCAGGCGCAGCGCCGACAGCAACGCGACGCTGCCGCCCCAGCAGTAGCCCAGGGTGCCGACCTTGCCGGCCGGCGCCAGCGCCTGCGCCGCCGCCTGCACGATATCCAGGGCGCGGTCGAAGCCGAGCGCGCCGACCAGTTCCAGGCCCTTGCGCACGCCTTCCTGGTCGTAGGCCAGCTGCGCGTCCTTCTCCACCGGATCGAACAGCGCCGGCGCCAGCACTTCGTAGCCGTGCGCGGCGTAGCGGTCGGCGACCTGGCGGATGTAGTCGGTCACCCCGAAAATCTCCTGGATGACCACCAGGCCGCCGCGCGGCGTGCCCTCGGGCAGGGCGTGCCAGGCGGAAACCTGGCCGTGAGCGGTGTCGAGCGTGGTCCAGTGGCCCATGCGGGGAATCCTGTGGAGTGGGGGAGCGGCCGATTATCCATCGCCCGGGCTAAACCGGGGTGAGTGCGGAGGCACGCCCGGGGCGGCCGCCCGGCGGTGCTGCGGGACGACGACGCGCTGCGCTCCTCTTCAGGCATCCGCTGTCGTTGGGATCCAACATCCGGTCTCGGCGTCCCAGAGCGCCGCAGGCCTGTCCGTGGGGAGCGGCCCTGCTGCTACCATCCGGGCATCGCCGCATGGCGTCTGGCGCGCTTGCGCCCGGGGATCGGGAGGCAACATGAAACGATGGTTTGTCATCGTCGGTCTCTTTCTTGCGGCCAGTGGGTCGGGTAGCGCCAGCGATCTGAAGGAGGCGCTGGACGCGCAGCTCAAGGCCAATGCTTTGGGTCATGGCATTCCGGCCCAGGCGGTACGGGTGAGGCACAATGGCGAGCTGGTCTATGAAGGGGCCACCGGCACGACGGCAATGGGCGGCGGACAGCCCATCACGTCCAAGACGCCATTCCCGATCTATTCGGTAAGCAAGCTGTTCACCAACACGCTGGTGCTGTAACTGGTGGAAGAGGGCAGGATCGATCTGGCGGCGCCGGCTTCGCGCTACGTGCCCAACCTGCCCGAGACGTGGCGCTCCCTCCGCGTCGAGCAGTTCATGAATCACGTCACCGGGCTGCCGGACTTCTTCGATCCCCAGCATCTGGATCGGCCGTTCCCGCCGACGCTGGAGGCGGCATTGGCCGCCGCAAGCAAGCGGCCCTCCACCTCGGCGCCGGATGCCCAGACGCGCTATGCGGGGACGAACTATCTCGTGCTCGCGGCAGTTCTGCAGCGCGTGACGCACAAGCCTTACCGGTTGCTGGTTGAAGAGCGGATCATCCGGCCTCTGGGCTTGCACGGGACGGTGCTGGAGCCGGCACGTCCGCCCGTCGGGATGGTCGCGAGCTACCACGCGGACAACGGGCGCGCCGTCGTCGATGCGCCGATCCGGTGGCCCGATTACGCCATCGCCCAAGGCTGCATCGTTTCAACCCTCGAGGACGTGGACACCTTCATGTCGGCCATCGCCGATGGGAAGCTCGTCTCGCGCGCGGCGCTGTTGAAGCACTGGCGCCCTTATCTGTTTCCCAATGGCGCGCAGGGCGGCTTTGCATCCGGCTGGGATTACGGCGAACAGGGGCGCTGGCATGAACTGGGCCATGACGGTGGCACCAAGGTGCGCGTGCGCATTCTCTACGGCGCGAATCTGGACGACCATTACGTGATGGTCTACCTGACCAACGGCAATCGCGACGATGTGTGGTCCAGGACCCTGGTCGATTCGGTGCAGATCATCGCCGTGCCCCGTTGACCGCGCGGCGCGTTCAGCCGCCAGGGTGCAGCGGTAGAGGCGCTTTTGCGCATCCCCACCCTCTGCAAGGTAAAATTCCAAGGTTTATCAGTCAGGGCATCTGCGCCCACGCGAATCGGTGACCCTGTGAAGAACGTTCTGCCTGCCTCCCCTGCTGACCAGCTGCCTCCGAAGGTGGGGTTCGTTTCGCTGGGCTGCCCAAAAGCCAACCTATTTATCTCTTGAGGCCGCAACAAAGCGCCGGCGCGGTAGGGGCGGTCGACAGGTTCCCAGTCACATTCATGCGCTACCTCCATGCTGAGGAGGGGCGGATGCAGGAAACCGCCGGATTCGTGACCAGTCGGTGGAAGAAGATCGCGCGTCGCGCCGCACTGAAGAGTGGCGGCCGGATCTGGGGAGGGTATCCGTGTTGTCGCTAGCAACACCTTCGGCGCTGCTAGCGACAGTGCGTCGGTGGGTAGCCGCAAGTCTGCAGGACCGGAAAGGATCCGAATTCACCTGCCGGGTCCCGAGGCCTGGTTACAGGCCTGAGGCATCGGGTACATGCTGACAAGTGCCAGGAAAGCGCGGCTAGAGCGCATCCATGGAACGGCTCAACGGCTAATTTTGAGACGCGAGCCTCAAAAATAACGGGCCGAGAGTTTGGCCCAAGCGTGAGAAGCACCATATTGTGGCGCAAGAACTACAACGAAGTTGCCCGTGCGCGGAAGCATTGGCCGCATGCCACCTGCAGAATATGTATTCGGGCGCCGCAAATGATCCGCTATCGATGCATGCTCAGTTAACCTGAAAGAGCTCTTCACCCCTCCCGACCACTGGTACTGCAGCGTGGGGCCGGTTGCTCCATATTGGCGCGAGTTACGTGATCGTCCGCAAGCGACGCTTTTAAGGTGCAATTTTTTCGGCAGCAAGCGTGATGTTCCCGCCGTTTTCGATCGGATGTATGCGACGGCTATCTAAGAGATTGGGCTAAGCCATGTCTATCATCAGCCCACCGGAGTTCATTTCAAGGAGTGACCATGCTTCTTTCTCACGCGATCGCGAAAAATGCCCAAAACCTTGTCTCGGCACAGCAGACTTATCAACAAAATGTTGCGACGGTGAGCTCGGCCATGACAGCTGTGGCCAAAACTTCGCTGCCACCTTTGAACCATCCTCCCGAAAACTATCCCCAGTTCAGCGCGACGCTCACCGCCGCCAAGGCCAATGCGCAGCAATGGCTTCAAGATGTGTTGGTCCAACTCTACTCGGTCCCGCAGAACGTGCAGAGTAGTTACCAAGTTGTCCAGCAGGCTTTAACTTCCTGTGCCAGCTACGCCACCTCTCTCCAGAGTAACCCTGATCCGTCGACACTGAGTTTCCTGAAGCTGGATCTCAACAACGTCATCCAGCAACTTCAATTTTCAAGCGGATTCATCAGTAATTGTCAGTACTTGGTAAGTACGTTCAATGATGGGCTGCCGGCGCTCCTTTCGGAGCTGAATGCCTTGTTGACTGATTTTACCAATGCGGAGAATGTCGATCAGGGGCAAATCGAACAGTTCCAAAGCGACATGGCCAGCCTCAATCAGGACATAAGTAGTCAAGAGTCCATGATCATCTTTGATGCTGTGATAGCAGGTGCGGCATTATATGTTGGGCGCATATCCGGATGGACCCCGGTTGGCTGCCTTGTGAAATTTTTATCTATCGCAATGATTGCAGGCGCCGCCTATGGGATCGATGTTGCTGCCGAGCAAATCGCTGCCGACAAGGCAAAAATCGTCAACGACACGAATCAAATGAGCGAATACACTGCAGACGTGGCTACGTGCGTGGCGACTGTACAAGTATTCACTAAGTTCGTGAAAGACATGGCGGCAGTCACCACGAGTGTGCAAGCCGTCCTTGAACAATGGAACACTTTTGAATCAGAAATTAAGGCTGCCATTGCCGATACTAACGATGCATTGGCGGATGCGACTAGCGCGGCATACAGCTCTGCGCTTGCGGACATCAATTCCGCGCTTGAGGAATGGAATGCGGTCGATCAACTCGCTATCAATCTGACTCTCAGTGTCAATTACTCTGAAGCCGATATCCAAGTTGGTATGACACCCGCTCAAGTACAAGCGGAGGTTGCTGGAGCGCCCAAGCAAGATCTCATTTCCTATCTGACCGGTCCCCAGGCGGTAGCAGCTTAATTATCGTTCTGTGCCATAACCGGCCCAATCGTACTGCGTAGTGTGCTTTAGGGAATTAAGACATGCCATTGCATCCGATCATCCAAGCAAGCATTCCCCAGTTGACTGTCTCAGGCCAGACCTATCGGCAAAGTTTCCTAACTGTCAATGTTGCGATTGCCGGAGTGGCCGCATCTTCGCTTCCGGTGCTGCAGAACACGCCGGCGAATTGGTCCGAGTTCACCAGCACCTACCTGATTGCCCAGATGCAGGCGGTTTCTTGGTTCAATGGAGTCGCTAGCAAGTTCAGTTCTCTGCCTTCGTTCGTGATCGCCAATGGTCCACTGGTGGCGGCTGTGTTAGCTTCCGCCGCTGCCGACGCGAGCTCTCTGGAGGAATCGCCAAGTGACCCGCAGGTGCTATCTGACTTGAATCAAAAGCTCGGTTTGGTCATTGATCAGGTAAATCAGGTGTCACTTTTTGTCGCGTCTTGCCTCTCCGATATCGAGGCGTTCGACAGCGGCCTGCCATCCTTGACGGCATGCCTGCAGCGATTGGTCGCTGATTTCATGAGCGAAGAAACTGTCGATCAAGCGCAGGTCGAAGCGTTGACTGCCGCTGTAGAGGCGCTAGAAAACGATATCAGAGCCTTGCAGAACAATATAATTTTCGAGACTACGGCATCGAATATCATCCTTTGGTTATCTCGTTTTACTCCTGCTTGGGATCCGCCATTTCTTGCATTGAAGCTAGTTTTGGTGGGTATTTCGGCTGCCGCACAATACATTATCGATCTCGATACAGTGGATATTGAAAACGATCTTGCGAAAATCTCCGTTAATCAAGCGCAGATGTCTAGCGCGTCCTCGGATGTCGCAGCGTGTAAGCTTCAGGTACGTGCCTACCAGAGCGTCTCTAGTGCTATCAGTTCGGCGATTGGTAGTGCCAATGTTCTTACATCTGACTGGCAGGCCCTCAGTGCCGCGCTCGTGCAAGAAATAGCGTTGCTGAAGCAATCCTTGTCAGATGGCAGTGCTGCAGATTTTGCTGCCGTTGCCTCGGACCTCGCGAATGCGTCCGATGCATGGAGGTCGCTGGAACAGCAAGCGACCGCCATGGAACTCGATGTTCAGGTAAACACAGCGCTTCTTCAGCCTGGCTGGTCGTCTGCTCAGGCCTTAACAGCAATGGCAGCAGGCACCCGGTTGCCACTCTCTAGCTTCATAAACGCCAAGGCTGGAGAGTACGACTTGCCTGAACTCTAACCATTCTGAATAGGCCTGCCGTAGGTGCGCAAAAAGCCCTGGCCCTTGAGCGTGTTGCGGTAGTTGTTGAGCGCCACAGCTTCGGCTTCACGGGCCACCTCAGCGCCTGCCGCGATGACCTTGCCATCAGCATCGATGATGGCCAAGCGGGCGGGCTTTCCATCCACGTCCACGAGCAAGCCCTCATGCGAGGTCGCGTGCATCACGACGCCGGGAAGCCTGCCGGTGCGCTGGGTCCCGATCATCGCCGGACCTCTTCATGCCACTTAGGGCCCGCGACCGAGTGATGGGTGGCGACTGCCGGCTCAGTGATCCCGCGGTGGGCATGGTGGTCGTCGATCAATGCAGTGGCGACCGGACACTCGGCATGGCTGGGCCGTGCGTCCATGCAATGGAATGCGCTAGGGCGGAGAGGGGGGCGACGGACCGGCACGTGAAACTCCTGGTGCGTGTATGCCGCAAGTCGAACGCATCCGTCAGAGTGGGGCCATGAGAAATGCGGTGGCGCGCAGCCCCCTATTCTTTGACTCTCAGAGGGTGCTCGCTTCGAGGACAAGAACAGCAAGCACCGCTGCGATTTCAACGCGGCGAATACGCGCAAGTTCTTCGACGCCGGTCCCAGCTTGCTGCAGTCGAACTCGAAGGCGACGCCACAGCACAATGGCAACCGCGTACAGAACGATGCGCCAAGCCATGAAGTAGCCAGCGTGCGCCTTCAGCCATTGCGCCCAGGCTTCGGTGCCGCCGACGGCCCGAATTCCCAGCACGTTGACCGTAACCGCCACGCCGATCAGAAGGCCAATCCAGATCGCCGCGCGGCCCAGGGATCGCACGATCGACATTGCGCCGCGGCCCTCGGCAGGCCTGGTCACAGGCTGCTCCTTTCGCACAGTGCCAAGTCGGAGGAACAGCCACCGCCGGGCTGGTCATCGAAGAACAGCGCATATTGGCGGCCGCCGCGCGCGGTGCGGCACCACTGCACCACGCGCCGGATGCCCGAGTAATGGCCCGGTCGGTCGACATCGGTAGGGTCCTTTCGTACCGGAAAGAAGGTCGCGGCATGGCGTTTGTTCGCCGCCGCGACGACCCGTTCCCAGCGCTCGATGCGATCAACGTGTTCCGGGAAGCGCTCGGCAATTGACCTGAGTTCGGCTTTCCGAGTGTGGATGCAGGGCATGCAGCCGACGCGGCCCATGCCCATGGAGTAGAGCGGGTTGGGCGTGAGCCCATGGTCGGCGTGCTTTTTCCAGACCTGCTGCAGCGTCCAGTCGAAGATCGGCCGCCAGAGGTAGCAGCCGGATTCATGGCGGTTGAGGCGTGGCTGCAGGGCGCGATGTCGGCTTTCCTCCGCACGGATCCCGAGCCACTGGATGACGGGCCCGCGCCGGAGCATCGGCAGGACCACCTGCTCGGTGATCGGCAGCTCTTTCAGCTCGGAGGTACAGAACTGAGCCATCCTCGATGGAAAGCGTCCCTTAGTGATGCAGAGGTCGAGGAAGGGGTTGCCCGTGGGCTCGTGCAGTTCCGCAGCCTCGCGCACGAGCGCATGGGGGATGCCCATCTGCGGCCACCGCTCCAGCACATAAGCCTTGTGCTTCGCCATCCTTGCGCGGAAGTCTGCCTTCACCCACTCGATCCCAGGGCCGCCTGTGCGCTCCGGCAGTCGCTGCACGAACTCGTAGGTGAGTTCGTGCTCGTTGCCGGTGTCTGCGAAGACCGCACGAAAGTCCCGCCCGGACTCCAGGGCGAGCAAATAGGTCGCGGTGGAGTCCTTGCCGCCCGAGACGTTGACCAGGTGCTGGACGCGCCTGACGCCGTTGCTGGCGTTCACTGCGTGCTCCGCGGTTTCTGAATTTCCTGGACACGATCACGGGTTGGATCGCCTTGGTAGATGCCGCGCGAGCCGGCGGCGCGCGTGCTGTAGCGCTGGATCAATGTCATCGGCGAGTTGCCGGCGAGTTCGCGGCGCAGTTCGAGCTCGGTCTTGAGGTTCTGGATCTCCTGTTCCAGTGCTCCACTTTCCTGGTCCACGGCCTTCGTCGCGAGCTCGTTGGCCGCGACGTTGGGTTCCTTGCGTCCGGTCAGCAGCGTGCGCTGCAGCAGCAGGGCCTTCTCCATCACCGAGGCGAGAGCGACCTCCGACGCCAGGCGCTTGCCCAGCAGATCCTGGTCGGGCTCGTCGCGCAGAGCTTCGATGACGCCGCGCGTGAGCGGCAGCGAAGCGCTGCCGGCGGCGTCCAGGTTTGCAGCGGTCGTTGGCTTCGCCCCCGAGACGAGTTCCTGCAGGGCCTTGAGCTTAGCCTCGTACTCTTCCTGGATCAGTGGCGTCAGACCCACGCCGGGTGTCGTCGAGGTCTTCGTGCAGGCCTCGCAGGTTCGCTGCTCGCGCTCGCCCAACACCCGCGTCGCCCATGTG
Source organism: Xanthomonas sp. F10 (assembly GCF_014206815.1). Classification (GTDB taxonomy): domain Bacteria; phylum Pseudomonadota; class Gammaproteobacteria; order Xanthomonadales; family Xanthomonadaceae; genus Xanthomonas_A; species Xanthomonas_A indica. Next base: position 2,119,641 of record NZ_JACHNP010000001.1, on the reverse strand, counting down.
GCCGCGGCCTGGGGCGAGCTCCATGTTTGGCATGACAGGCGACCATTGCAGTCGCTCGCCGAGATGGAGGACGTATCGGTGGCCCCACGTCCGTTCAGCAGGTTGTAGCCCGCACGCGTGACGTCTCCCACGATCTTGATCGAGGACTGGCCCGAGCCACCTGCGCTACCCCCGCCCACCCAGGGCACGCCGTTGTTGCCCTTGTTGGCTTCGGCGCGCTCGATGGCCGAAACCGCATCGGTGCTGGCGACCGCCTGCTTGAGGGCCATGCCCTCGGCCAACTGGTCCCAGCCGGTTTGCCCGCCCGCCATGTCCGCCATCCGGGTCGCGATCGCCCGGCAGGTCATCTTGGAGCGGTCGAAGTCGAGCCGGGCCTGCAGGATGCCGTTCGTCAGCAGGTTGTACAGCCCGGGATCTGCGCGCTGGATGATGAGCGCCGGCAGCGAGGCCACCGCGCTCGTTGCGGACTGGATCACGTTGCTCATGATCGACTGGAACCCGTTGCTGATGCCGTTCAACTGGTTCTGCAGCGTGGTGGTGATGCTCATGTCGCCGCAGATCAGGTTGCTGTTCCAGCCCACGCCGACGCCGATGCTTTGCATGTTCCCCGCAGGCGTCATCGACACGGCGCGGCCACCCCCGATGCTGTAGAGCACGTCGCTGCCGATTACCTTGCCGCTGGTGCGGATGCCATCCTCGTCGATCCGCGTTTGCGCACCCGACGTGCTGCAGAGGGTGACGAGTGCGGCGCAGGCGATCAGTCTGCGCAGTCCTGCGCGGGGAGAAGTACGGGGGAATGCCATGTTGTCCATGGGCGTCTCCATCAGAAATCGGTGCTGCCGAGGAAGACCTGGCCGCGCCGCTGGCAGCAGCTGTACGGGCGCCAGAGCGCCCAGGCGTAGTCACCTTGCTGGGCCTGCACGTGGGGGCCGCGGTTGGGGAAGACCGCGCATTGGCTGGAGAGGGTGGGCGTCAGCTCTTGCCACTTGCCCGAATCTGCGTTGCTCTCGACCAGCGGGCCTGCGGGCCAATAGCCGGCGCGCGGGCTCGCGAGCAGCGGCTGGTACACGTGCGGCTGGCCGGTGCGTGTGACCACATCGCCTGCCCGCTGCGCGACCACGGCGCCACTGAAGTAGTCGTCTGTCTGGTGAAGGAACCCGCCGCGCGGATAGACATTGCCCCACAGGTCCGCCGACAGGCGCGATCCGATCTCGCGCATGCCGGGTGTCAGCGACTCGGGGTACGCCAGTTCCGGCACGTTGTAGCGCCACGCCAGGGTGTCGTAGGTGCTCAGCAGGTACGGCATGAATGGCGTGCCCGCTCCCTCGCACGTGTACCCGGAAGCACTTGCGAACGCGGAGAATGCTTCGCCGGCTGGGTGCCCGATCACGTCCGCGTCCTTGAACTTGGCGAGATTGTTCTCGTGGCTCTGGTTGGTGGTTCCGTCGCCCCCCGCCTGTGCGGTGGGGTTGGGTACGCTCATCGCGCGCACTTCGACCCAGGGGTTGGCTCCGGTGTTGCTGTAGCTGGAGACGACCGCATCGGGTACGTAGTGCCGCACCTTCACGGAGGTGCGCACCGTGCAGCCGCTCCAGGTGCAGTACAGCCAGTAGCAGATGCCCGATACCCGATACGCGAAGCAGTCGGGCGAAAGGGCCGACGCCACGATGGTCGCCGTATCCAGTGCATACGAGGGCACAGTCGCGGCGAACAGGACGCCGAAGGTCGCGGCGCGCAGCTTCTTCGAGCGCATCACTGGCCAGCCCTCCGATACGCTGCGATGCAGCCCAGGGCGCGGCGCGTGTCCGCGTCTCCATAGACGACGTAGCGTCCATCGACAACGACGGCGGGCAGCTTCGCGACACCGAGCGAGTACGCGTCAGCCACGGCCTGGTAGGCCAGGCCGATCTTCTTCTGCCTGTCGGCGAAGCCAGGGCTCGCCAGACGCTGGCGCAGCATGGCTTCCGCTCGCTGCGGGTCCACCGGCAGGCCCGCGCTCAGTTCCGAAACCAGGCGGGCGGGGGCGTCCAGCTCGACGACGGTCGCACCGGGCACGATGGCGACCGGGTGGGCCTCGTCGGTGAAGATCCTCACGTCGTCAGCGAAAGCCGTTGCGGAGGTCATCAAGGCGAGGCCGGCTGTCGCTCTCGCGAGAGGGACGAGACTCGGGTGCAGGGAGAGGCGATGGGATGGCACGTGGGAACCCGGGAGGTGTGTTCGCTGGGGCCCAAGTCGAACGCAGGCCTCCGGGCGCGGCCAGGGAAAATCGGCAACGCCCGCCGCCGTGTTGTTCGGCGGGGAGAGAACGCCCCGGTGGCCGGGGCGTCGTTGGATCACAACAGGCCGACTTCGGCGAAGGAGTAGGGGGTGCCCGAGCCGACGATCACGTGGTCCATCACGCGGACATCGATCAGGCCCAGCGAAGCGCAGATGCGCTCGGTGAGGGCCCGGTCGGCGTCGCTGCTCTGGGAGGCGCCCGACGGGTGGTTGTGCACGAGGATGACCGAACTGGCGTTCAGATCCATGGCTCGCCTTACGATGACGCGCGGGTAGACCGCAGCCTGGTTGATGGTCCCGTGGAACAGGGCCTCGAAGGTGATGGCCCGAAGCTGGCTGTCGAGGAAGACAACGCCGAAGACCTCGTGGTGTTCACCGGCGAGCTTCAGCCGCAGGTAGTCGTAAAGCACTCTGGGGCTCGAGATCGTTGCTTCCCGTTGGAACATGCGCCGCTCCAGCACGTGGAGGGCGCGGTGGACCAGGCGGGTTTCCTGGACGGTGAGCGTGGGGCAGGGCGTGGTGCTGGCTGCAGCACCTCGGACGTGGCAAGTTGCGGCATATGTAGCCTCCGGCTTTCATAGGAAGTGGGGCTACACGCCCATCGGGGTGAAGGCCCCATGGGTTGACGATGAAGTGCATCCCCAGCGCTTTTCGCGCTGCTCGTCCGCGGTTCGGATGCTGGGCGGACTGGTGTGATCGGCGCCGGCGCGCCGCAGCCTCGAAGATCATGGCTGCCTGGGAAGGGAGGATGTCATCCTCCGCGACCTGCGATCGATAGTGCGCATCTGGAGCGCGGGCGCCCAGGCAGAATCCGGGCCTGGAGGTGACCCGGTTAGGCCGTGGCCATGGGGCTCGGGGCGGCCAGGGACATACCGCCCAGGAGTAGCCGGCGAGCGTCCACCACCGCATCGCGACCGTGATCTGTCAGTGCCCCCCCATCGTCGATGAGCCGGATTTGCGCCAGGCGAAGTAACGCAGCACACCCGGTTCGCATGTTGTGTTGCTGGTCCGAGTCGAACTCCGCATACACGTGGTCGGTGGGGATGCCCCCGCCGGCTCCTGGGTATCGAGTCTCCAGAGCAGAAAGAACCCGTTGACCCAGTGGGTCCAGCCGCTCGCAAAGCTTATTGAGCATCCAACAGCACTCCTGCATGCGCAGATCCAGGTCACGCAGCGCGGAAGCCATGAAATCCAACTGCTGGATCGTGTCGCGGTAGCTTCCCTTGAGCGCTGCAGAGTTCGCTTCGGGCGGCTCGTATTGGCGTTGTCCCAGGTCGCTCATCCAACGTAGCAGCGGCGCGTCGATCACCCCTCCGAGCACTTGCCAGTAGCCTCGCAGATACAGAGGCACATCGCCGCAGGCGATCCAGCGCAGTGTCGGGTTGTCCGCGGCTCCGGCGAAGCTGGCGTGGTCGAATCCCAGGGCCCAGGCGATCTGTGATGTCGTCGCCAACCCATGCCACCCGTGTTTCAGCATGCCGCTGGACCAGTTGGCGGCGTTGCGGTCTTGAGGCAACAGAACACCGTGAAGGGGCCCACGAGGTAGCCGGTCCGCAACCTGTGCAAGCTGCGCCAATGTGTGCCCCAGGGCCCGCAACCTGGTTGTCGCCAAGGCGTGCGCGCTGGCTTCCAGGTCGCGTCTTACGGCCACCAGGGCCTTTGCCACGCGCAACACGTGTTGGCGGACATTCGCGTCCTTAAAGCTGCCCCACACTTTGAGAGGTGATATGGCCTGGGCCAGGGCCACGTGGGTGTTGATTCGGGTTGGCGTCATGGTCATGGATCTTTCGAGAGACAGGGACGAGCCGATCCCTGCCGCCGCGGGCATGCGATTGTTACGAGTGGAGCATGGGCGAGCCGGGCGCCGCCGCCCAGGGCGAGGCGAGCGCGGCCAGCCGCAGAGGCGCCCCGTCCTCAGTGCAGACGGACGAGGGATCGGCGAGCGCGGCCGCTATTGCGGTGCGATGCCGGCTTCCTTAGCGATCGCCGACCATTTGGCAATGTCGTCCCTGATGTTCCGGGTGAAGACTTCGGGGGAGGAAGGCACGATCGCGATGCCTGCACCGTCGAAGCGTTGCCGGACAGCAGGATCGGCGAGGGCTTCGCGCAATACCGCGTTGAGCTGTTCGGTGATCGCGGCGGGCAGGTGCGCCGGCCCGGCAAGGCCGAAGCGAACCGAGATGTCATAGCCGTCCAGGCCTTGCTCGTGCAATGTGGGAACGTCGGGCGCGAGCGGGGAGCGCTTCGCGGAGGTCACACCAAGCGCCGTGACGCGGCCGGCCCGAGCTGCCTGGAGCCCGTTGTTCAGGTCGGCGACGACGAAGTCGATGGTGCCGCCCATCAGGTCCGTCATGGCTTGCGGGACGCCCTTGTAGCCTACCCCCGTGGCGGTTATGTCGGCCATCGATGTGAAGCGCAGCGTCGCCAGTTGGGCGCTGCCTGAGCCGTAACCATAGGACAGCTTGTCCGGATGGGACTTTCCGTAGCTGATGAGGTCCTTCATCGTCTGCACCGGCAGTTTCGTACTGGATACCAGGAGGTAGGGCAGTTCGGCCATCTGCCCGATCGGCGTGAAGTCCTTGCGCGGATCGTAGGGCGGCGACTTCATGGTGATGAGGTTGGTTGCGGCATTGGTGATGCCGACGATCAGCAGCGTGTACCCGTCGGGGGCAGCGCGGACGGCGGCCATCGTGCCGACCAGGTTCTGTTGGTTGTCCACGACGACAGGTTGTTTGAGGCGTTGCGACATGGCCTCGGCGACCGAGCGCGCCGCCACGTCGGTGATGCTCCCTGCCGCCATTGGCACGATCAGCTTGATTGGTTTCTCGGGAAAGGCCGAAGCCAGCAATGGAAGGGCTGCGACGAGCGCGGCGACGATTTTTCGTTTCATGGTTCTTCTCCTCAATGGTCTGGTGTTCTTGTGTAGGGTGTGGCGAGCACTCGCCTTGGGCAGGGCGATGTCACAACTCGCCAAAAACGACGCCGGCATGGCGCTCGACGACCTGGATGGCTGTGATGTTGTCGGCCTCTCCGAGGCTCGCGACCATCGCGTCGTCCAGTAGCCGCAAAGCGGCCTTGCTGACTTGCATGGGGACCCCCAGTTCGTCTGCGGCCATGAGCGCCAGATGCATGTCTTTGTGCAGCAGCGAGGTTTTGAAGCGAAGAGGGAAGCTGCGGTCCAGTGCGTTGGGCAGGCGCTCCATCGTCGCGAAGCAGCGTCCACTGGAGCGGTTGATGACGTTCAGCAGGGTATGCGCCTCGATCCCTGCCTTCGTTCCGCACACGAGGGCCTCGCAACTGGCGAGCATGCATGCCGCGTACAACGTGTTGTTGATGAGCTTGAGCGTCTGGCCGAGCCGTATGTTCGGTCCGAGGTAGAACGTATGCCGCGCAATGGCATCGAACATCGGCATGGCGCGCTCCCAGCCGGGCAGCGGGCCCGCCGCCATCACCGTCAACTGCCCCGCCGCGGCTGCGACGGTGCCACCGCTCACGGGCGCAGAGAAGAATGGCACTCCGGCCTCTTTCAGTATCGTATCCACGCGGACAGTGGCGTCCGCGCCCGTCGTGGACAGATCCACGATGAGACGCACTGGATGGGCGCAGGCCAAGGCAGCGATAGCCTGTGCAACATCGATGACGACTTCTGGCGTGGGAAGGCTCAGCGCAATCGCGTCCTGGTTCGCGATCAGCCCGCCGAGGTCGGTCGCCGGTATCGCACCCATGCTCGCTGCATGACCCATGGCCTTCTTGCAGGTGTCGTACACCGTTACGCAATGCCCGGCGGCTGCCCATCGCGCTGCAAAATGCCTGCCGATATTCCCGGCTCCTACCAACCCGATCCGCATAGCTTCCTTCCGAATGACTTCTGGATGAAATGCTATGCCGCAGCGCGGAATCTACCGATTGCAAAATCGTCTTGGGAGTATGACTGTCGAGTTAAGGCACTCCGACACTCACAGGGGAGTTGCGCCGACTTTTATGTTGCCGATAAACACGGCTTTTGCTCGCGGTCCATGCCTCTTCGCCTTTGGCGATCCATGTATGCCTGCTCCGTCAAGGCGTCCAAGAAGGATTCGGTGCATGGCCGCGTTGCTCTGTGCGCGGAGCTGAGGACGGCAGGCGCAATCAGTACGTCCTCCTTGAGTGCGACAGTCGTGAGGCCCTGCGTGCCGTCCAGTCCGTCCACGGTGAATTCGTCCACGATGGCCAGTCCGGCACCGGAACGTACCAATGCACAGGCGAGGTCCATGTTGTGGACGTTGACGCGTGCGTCCAGGGACACGCCGGCCCGCTCCAGGGCTGCGGACAGCAATTGCCCGAATGGGATGCTTGGGTGGGGTGTGATCACGGCATGCTTTGCCAAGTCAGTGAAGGACACGCTTTCGGCCGTCGCCAAAGGATGTCCGCTCTGCATCACGCACACCATGCGTCCCTCCGTGAGCGGTTGGACCTGGAGTTGCAAATGATCCATTGCCACGGCGGCAACCGCGATATCCGCTTCTTCGCTGAGCAATGCCTTGGGCATGTCGGCGAGAAGACTGGTGCGCAGCTGTACCTGTACTTTCGGGTGCCGCTCCATGAAGCGAACAACCGCTCTGGATACCAGGCCCCGACTCAAGCAATAGCTGGAAATCACGGTGAGGTGTCCCACTGAAGCGGTGCGCAGGCTTGTCACGAAATCATTTACGCGGATCGCGTGTTGGAAGAACGCGTTGACCTGCTCGATCAGCGCTTCTGCTTCCGGCGTGGGCACCAATCTACCCTTGGTGCGTTGAAAGAGTGTGAGGCCCAGTGACTGCTCGGTGTGCGCAAGCGAGCGGCTGACGGCGGGCTGTGACGAGCAAAGCATGGCGGCGGCGCCTTTCACTGTGCCGGTCAGCATCACCGCGCGGAAGACTTCCATCTGTTTGAGTCGAAACTGCATGGCGGCTACTCGATAGCGTTCAGGATTGGCAGATCATGGCCGCTGTTTATCGGTTATGCGTCTTCTGGTGTAGCGGTTGTACCGGCTTCTTTCGTTATGCCTTCAATAAATATTTCTGTGATTCAAGGGTGAGAGCCGTAGCCTGCACTTGTATCGAACATTTAAAAACAAATTTGTTCCGCTTTACGGCTACCCAATATGCCACCGCCGGCCCTATGATCGCCGCCGTTTTGACTCGTCCGTGCAGCCGCTCATGGCTCGCGGCCAACCACCATGACACGCCGCGTCACCATACAGACGCCCCTGGGAGAGCAACTGCAGTTCCGGCAGTTGCAGGGGCGGGAAGAACTGAGCCAGGTCTTCAGCCTCGACATCGACCTGCTGAGCGAAGACAAAAGCATCGACCCCAAGGCCCTGCTGGGCAAGAGCGCCACGGTGGTGGTGGAGACCGAAGGCGGAGGCCGGCGCTACCTCAACGGGATCGTGACGCGCTTCGGCACGCAGGGACAGGACCACCGCTTCTACGCTTACCGCCTGCGGCTGCAGCCCTGGCTTTGGCTGGCCTCGCGCAAGAGCGATTTCCGGATATTCCAGAACAAGAGCGTGCCCGACATCATCGAGGAGGTGCTGGGCGCGTACGGATATCCGATGGAAAAGAAGCTCAGCCGCAGCTACCGCACGTGGGAATACTGCGTGCAATATGACGAGAGCGACCTGCAGTTCGTCTCGCGGCTGATGGAGCACGAGGGCATCTATTACTACCACCAGCATGCGCAGGGCCAGCACACGCTGACGCTGGCCGACGACATCGTGGCCTCGCACCAGCCGCTGCCCGGGGCGGCCACGATTCCGTTCTATCCGCCCGAGAAGTCGGCCACGGCGGACCGCGAGAACATCCACGCCTGGGAGCTGCACGAGGAGATCCACTCGGGCCGCTTCTACAACGACGACTACGACTTCAAGAAGCCCAAGGCGGACCTGGCGAACATGCGGCAGATGCCGCCCGGGCACAGCCACGACGCCTACGAAACCTACGAGTGGCCCGGGGGCTACACGGAGTTCGGCGACGGAGAAGCCTATGCGCGGGTGCGGCTGCAGGAGAACCTGAGCGGGCGCAGCACGGTGCGCGGCGAATCGCGCCACCGGTCGCTGGCGACGGGCTACCTCTTCACGCTGGAGAACTACCCGCGCGGGGACCAGAACCAGCAGTACCTGATCACCGGCCTGCAGTACCACTTCAAGGAGAACCCGCGGGTGAGCGCGGCGAACCCGGGGGGCAAGGGCACGGTGCAGGAAGAGGGCTCGTTCCAGCGGTTCACGCTGCAGGCGCAGCCCACGAGCCTGCCGTACACGCCGGCACGGGTGACCCCCAAGCCGAAGACGACGGGGCCGCAGACGGCGGTGGTGGTGGGCCCGCCGGGCGAGGAGATCTGGCCGGACCAGTACGGGCGGGTGAAGGTGCAGTTCCACTGGGACCGGCAGGGCAAGTTCGACGAGCAGTCCAGCTGCTGGATCCGCGTGTCGCACGGCTGGGCGGGGCAGAACTACGGGAGCATCTACCTGCCGCGCATAGGCCAAGAAGTTATCGTGGATTTTCTCTCCGGAGACCCGGACCAGCCGATCATCACGGGGCGGGTGTACAACGCGGAGCAGATGCCGCCGTGGAAGCTGCCGGAACACAAGACGCAGTCGGGCACGCTCACGCGCTGGAGCAAGGGAGGTGGCGGGGCGAGCATGCTGCGCTTCGAGGACCAGAAGGGGATAGAGCACCTGGAGTTGTCGAACACGTACGGCAACACGTACCTGAACATGGGGTACCTGATGCACCAGGGCACGGGGTCGCAGCGGGGATATGGCTTCGAGCTGCGCACGGACCTGTGGGGCTCGATCCGGGCGGACAAGGGCCTGCTCATCACCACCTACCCGCAGGACTTCACGTCCATGGTGGCCAACTTCAACCCGGACGGCTTCGACCAGCTGGGCGCGGGCCTGTCCGGCACGGCATCGCTCATGCAGCAGGCCAGCCAGGCGGCGCAGACGCTGGACTCGAATCTTGGCGCACTCAACTCGCTCAAGACCTCGCACATGATGGAACTGGGCGCGGGCATCGCGGCCATGACCGGCGCGCAGGCGGCATCGGCATCGCTGTCCAAGGCGGCTGCCGCGCTGTCGGCCTTCCAGGGCGGCGGTGGTGGTGCGCCGGAAGCGGCCCTGCCGTCGGACACCGATCCGGCCATGCCGCAGTCGCAGGCGCTGCGCGAACTCTCGCGCGACATCACGCAGCCCATCGTCTCCATCGTGAGCCCGCAGGGCCACACAATGGTCAGCCCCAAGCCGATCGTCATCAGCTCGGGCCAGAGCGCGTCGATGCACGCCACGCAGCACATCACCGTCTCCAGCGGCGCGCAGCTCACACAGCTCGCCAAGGCCGGCATGCTGACGCACGTCTCCGAAGGCGGGCAGCGCACCACCGTGGGCGCGGGCGACATCGCCACCGATGCGCAGACGGGCAACCTCAACCTCACCGCGCAGCAGAACGCGACCCTGGCCTCGCGCACGGACACCGCCACCGTCGTGGGCCAGCAGAACGTCAACCTGCAGGCCACCGAGGACTCGGTGCTCGTCAAGGCCGGCCAGCACATCCGCCTGCAGGCGGGCGCGACGATCACGCTCACCGCGGGCGAGGGGGCCTCCATCACCCTCACCAGCGACGGCAAGGTGGAGATCCGCGGCAAGAACGGGCTCATCGAGCTCAAGGACGTGCTCACCGTGCTGGGCAAGCCCGTCAACATCAACTGACCTCCCGCGGCCCCGGCCGCGGAACCATCCATGCAGTACCACATCCAGGAAGCCACCTTCGACCTGCCCGAGGGCAGCTTCATCGACCGCAGCGTGAACGTGCTGGTCTTCGGTGATCCCGCCCTGCCTTTCAGCGTGGTCATCACGCGCGACTATTTCGACGAGGGCGGAAGCGTTGAGCAACTGCTGCGCGAGCAGGTCAAGGCGCTGTCCACGTCGGGCAAGCAGTTCAAGGAACTGGAGTTCGGCACGACCCATCTGCCGTTGAATTCGCCGGCGGGCGCACCTTCTTCCGGCGGAGCGCACAACGCTGCGGGTGCATACGTCACTTACACGAAGCAGGGCCATCCCATCCACCAGAAGATCGTGCTCGCGGAGATGCCCGGGCGCCGCGCACTGGTCGTGACCGGCACGTATGCCGGCCCCTGGAAGGAGGAGCACGTCGCCCACTGGGCCTCGGTCCTGCACAGCCTGCGCCTGCGCGCGTGAGGCCACCGGTCTCTTTCCCACACCAGCTTTAACCGCACTACGCCATGCCCAAGGCCGCCCGTCTGCACGATCCGATCGCCCACAGCTATGCCAGGGAGGGGCACGCTGCCGGCGCGGCCGCGGCGGTCGGCATCGAATTCGGGGCCGCGGTGGCGATCGGCGCCGTGGTGGGTACGATCGCCTGTCCGGGCCTGGGCACGGCCGCCGGGATTGCGATCGGCCTGGGTGTTGCCGTGGCGTCGTTCGTCGTGGCACATGCGTTCTCGCTGGTGGGCGACTTCGTTCAGTCGTTCGGCGAGGCCTTCGGGCGAAGTTTCACGTCCGAGTGCGGCACGCTCACAGCGACCGGATCGACCACGGTTTTCATCAACGGCAAGCCGGCGATCCGCACGGGGCTGGACGTGGCCATGTGCGACAAGCACAGCATGCCCACCAGCCTGGTCATCTTCGGCAGCGAGAACGTCTTCATCGACAGCTACCGCGCCGCACGCGAAGGCGACTGCGTGGACTGCGAGGCGAAGATCAGCAAGGGCTCGGAAGACGTCTTCATCGGTGGCGAGTCCGTGCCTATCGCGGAGTTCCGCGTGCGCGAGGTGCCGCAGTCCGATCGGGACTTCGCCAGCAAGGCGCGCTTCTGGGCGGGCATCCTCGGTGGCGCTGCCGGCGCGCTCAAGGCCGGCGTCAAGTGTTTCGGGATGGCCGTGCTCTCGGGCGTGGTGGGCGCGAAGGTGATGGGCGAAGTGATGCCGTCTTTCGACGGCGGGTCGTCCACCGCAACCAGTTGGGGGGACGGAGCGGGCACGGCCGTGGGCAACTTCCTCCAGGGCAAGCCGGTGCACGTGGTGACCGGCGCCAAGGTGCTGCTGGGCGACGATGACACCGACTTCAGCCTGCCAGGGGCGCTGCCCATCGTCTGGCGCCGCACGTATGCATCCTGCGATGCGCGCACGGGCGCGCTGGGCACGGGCTGGAGCGTGCCTTTCAGCGTGGAACTGGTCTTCGAAGGCGGCAAGGCGCACTTCATCGACGAGTCCGGCCGCGACATCCCCTTCGACGACCTGCCGCCCGGCGGCCAGATGTTCAGCGTGCCGGAAGGCGTGCAACTGAGCCGCGGGGAGGGCGGCGCCTACTTCATCGGCATGCCTGCGCTGGGCTGGATCTACTGCTTCGGCCAGCGCACCGGCAGCAGCGATGGAGAACGCCTGGGGTTGCTGCAATGGGCGGATTTCAACGGCAACACCATCGACTTCCACCGAGATGCCGATGGCGTGGTGCGGCATGTGACCGACAGCGCGGGCCACCGGCTCGCACTGCGATATGCACAGGCCGGCGGGCTGCGCCTCGTGCGCGTGGACCTCACGGCGGGCGGCCCGGCCGGCACGCTGGTCGAATACCGCTACGACGCCCATGGCCAGCTCGCCCAGGTCATCGACCGCCTGGGGCGCTGCGTGCGGCGCTTCACCTGGGAGGGCTCCACCCTCGTCGCACAGACCTTCGCCAGCGGGCTGGTGGCCCGCTACCGGTGGGACCGGCCGGCTCCGGAAGGCCGCGTGGTGCAGCACTGGCTGGAGGATGCGGCCCCGGGCATGCCCGCCACGGCCTGGACCTTCGAGTACGACCTGCCCGGCGAACGGGCCGGCGATCGGCGCACGCGCGTCACGGACCACCTCGGACGGGTGCAGCTCTTCGACCACGACGCGGACCAGAACGTCACGCGCATCGAGGATCCGCTGGGGCAGGTGCAGCGCATGGAGTGGAACGGCCTGTGGCAACTGCTGGCCTGGACGCGTGCGGACGGCAGCCGGTTCACCTTCACCTACGACCGCCTGGGCAACCTGACCGGCGCCACCGACCCGCTGGGGCAGACCGCCCGGCTGGACTGGCACGAACGCCTGCAACGCGTGCGCGCGGCCGCCGCCGTGGACGGCACCCGCTGGCACTACACCTACGACGACCGCGGCAACCGCACGGAGGTGCTCGGGCCGCCGCTGGACCCTGGCACGCCGCCGCATATCCCGGGCGACGAGGGCGAGGCGCGCTGGCGCGAATCCACGCTGCACGACCCCCGTGGCCTGCCAGTGGTCACCATCGACGCGAACGGTGGACGCCAGCAATGGGCCTGGGATGAACGCGCCCTGCTGGTGCGCCACACCGATTGCTCGGGCAAGACCACGCGCTTCGAGTACGACGCCAACGGATTCCTGAGCAAGCACACCGATGCGCTGGGGCAGACCACGCACTACGTGCACGATGCCCTGGGCCGGCTGCTGAGCGTGACACGGGCGGACGGCACAGCGGAACGGTATAGCTACGACGACGCGGACCAGCTCGTGTCAGCTGGCGATTCGAGTAACCGGCTCACGCAGTACCGCTACGACATCCACGGCAAGCTGCTGGCGCTGCAGCGGCCCGACGGCAGCACGGTCCACCTGGGCTACGACGCAGCGCACCGCCTCGCGAGCCTCGTCAGCGAGAACGGCGCCACCTACCGCTTTGCCTACGACACGGCGAACCGGATGGTGCAGGAATTGCGGCCGGACGGTAGCCGCCACACCTTCTCTCACGATCCGCTGGGGCGCGTGGTGGAACTGCGAGAAGACCCCGGCGAGGACGACGTGGTTGAGCAGGCCATCCAGGGGCATGTGCCGGCGGCGCCGATCCGCACCACGTGCGAGCGCGACGGCATCGGGCGGCTGATCGCCAAGCGCGTGCTGGCCGTGACGGGAACACCGTCTCCGCAAGACGTCATCGTGCAGCGCTTCGCCTACGACAAGATGAACCGGCTGGTGCGTGCGGAAACGCTCGATGCTGCCGGCCAGTCGCCCGCGCAAGTGGCGGAATTCGGCTACACCCTGCTGGGCGATCTGGCGCTGGAGGCAGCGGAGGACACGGCATCCGGCACCCGTAGCGTAATGCGCCACACCTGCGACCCGCTGGGCAATCGCCTTGCCACCGAACTACCGGATGGGCGCGTGCTGCGCGAGTTGCACTATGGCAGCGGCCATGTCCATCAGATCAGCCTGGACGGCGTGGTGGTCGCCGACATCGAGCGTGATGACCTGCATCGCGAGGTGCTGCGCACGCAAGGACGCTGGGCGAGCCGCCGGGCCTACGACCCACTGGGCCGGCAGCGGGCACAGTGGACCCAATCGGCGAGCCTGCGTGTAGGCGGCGATTGGGCGCAACAGATGCCGGACGCGACGACCGCACCGGGATTGGCAGTGCCCACGGACGGCCTGCGCAAGCAGTGGGACTATGACGCCGCGGGTGAGTTGGTGCGCACGCGCCACAGCCGTAATGGGGAGACCCGCTACCGCTATGACCCGGCAGGCCATGTCCTGTCGGCCACGCTGCAGATCGCAGGCGCTGTGGGCGGCGTGTCTCCAGCCCTGCAGCAGGCGTTGCACGAGGTGTTCCACTACGATCCGGCCGGCAACCGGCTGGACGCGCCCGTGACGCAGGGCGCAGAGGGCAGCCGGGGCTGGGTGCGCCACAACCGGGTGAAGGTGCTGCAAGACAAGCGCTTCGACTACGACGGCTTCGGCCGCTTGGTGCGCAAGCGCATCGGCGCGCACACCGAACTGCACTGCCGCTACGACGCACTGCACCGCATGACCCATGCCTCCGTCATCCGCGCGGGCCGCGACGGTGAACCCATCCGCCAGGTCTTCCGCTATCGCTACGACCCGCTGGGCCGGCGCATTGCCAAGGAGGACGACTTCGGCCAGACGCGATTCGTGTGGGAAGGTATGAGGCTGCTGCAGGAGAGCCGTGGCGCGCACAACAGCACCTATGTGTATGAACCGGCCAGCTACCGGCCTCTGGCGCGCATCGACGGTACCGGTTCGCTGGAACCGGAGCATCCAGTTGCAGTGCTGGCGCTGGCAGGGGAAGACCCGCGAGGCGACCCCGCCGCGGGCAAGGTCCGTTCGATCCCGGTCACCAACGGCGACTCCAGTGATGCTCGCCATGCCGTAGCAGGGCCGGTGGGGGCTACCGCGCGCTACCTGGCTGGCATCGAAGCACGGGAGCGGGGCGTGCAGGAAGAAGAGACCGGTGGGTCTGCAGAACCGTGCGGGCCGGCACAGCGCACCGCGCCGGCATCGACGCCAACTGCGCGCATCTACTACTTCCACCTGCAACCCAGCGGATTGCCTGAGGAGATGAGCGATCTCAATGGGCACCTCGTGTGGAGGGCTCAGTACCGGTTGTGGGGCAACGCGGTCGCCGAGGAGTGGCAGGCCTTCGATGCTGCGGGCCGACCGGTGAACGCTCCGATGGTGGAGACGGGCATCCGGGCGCAAGTCAGCGCGACCCCCATGCCGCAGAACCTGCGGATGCAGGGGCAGTACCTGGACCGGGAAACGGGGTTGCACTACAACACCTTCCGGTACTACGACCCTGACCTTGGCGCCTTCACCGCACCGGATCCTATTGGATTGGCTGGCGGGATCAACCTGCATGGATATGCGTCCAATCCCTTGTCCTGGATCGATCCTTGGGGCTGGGCTTGTATTCCGAACAAGGTGGCAGGTACGGCACGCGAAGCGCGCGTAGGTGCTAAATTGGACGGTAAGTTCGGCGCGTCAAATGTCTTGCGTGAACGATATCTGCGCGACGCAAATGGGAAGATTGTTCGGGATCCTGTGACCGGCGAAGCACGTCGTGTTGACTTTGTTGTGAAAGGTCCAGACGGCAAGGGTACGGCTGTAGAAGTGACGAGTCGAACTGCCGATAAGCGCGCGCAGACTTTGAAGGAAGCGCGTATAAGAAGCCAAGGTGGAACTTACGTCCGGGAGCCAGGGTCAAAAGTTCTGGTTGAAGTTCGGAACACGTCTAGAGTCATTCGAGTGGAGTAGTTTGATGGAAGATTTTATGATGTCCCCAAGTCTGGTGGATATGTACCAGTCGTCGAAGAATAAAGAGTGGCGCTCCCGCGTGAAGGCGAAGACAACGATTGTTTATAGATTCCTACGGGATCACGGCCTGAGCAAAATAGAGTTGCTTGATGAGTCGGGCGATGCAATTGAAGACTTGGTGTTGATGCGCTCGCATCTCACAGATGCCGGGGCAAAGCTTTTTGAAAAGGCAATTCCTGCATGGGATCGTGCCCGTGATAAGGATGGAAATCTTTCTAATCTCACGCAGTTGGAAAACGGCCTAAAGAAGATATTGGCAGAAGCTTAGGCTTTTCCTGGCGCGTTTCAAGAGATTCAGAATGATGCGTCGCAGCTCGCACACCAACTACAAGCTCCTAGAAACCCAGATCTACGAATACAAGGGCAGCTATTTTGTGCTGGAGATGTGCCAGCAGGGACAGGTGCTGCTGCCCCAACACGGCTCCGAACAACTCGCAAGCGAGTTCTGTGCGTTGAGCGCGAAGCTAGACCGCGACGTTGGCGCTGAGGAGTTGGGACAAGCCACGCTGAAGGCCCTCAACGACTTTGACACGCAGGCTCACTCCTTCGATGAGTACGATATCGCGGGTCGCAACAAAGTGGTTTCCGGATGGTTCGGAGCGCGAGGAATGGGTATCCTGGAGAAGAACTGCAGGGTCGTTCAGGTGTTGCGATATCTGGAAAGGGGAGAGATCCGCGTCGTCCCATTCGATAATCACAATCGAATTAACTGGAACGGTCCCATGGAGGAAAAGGCAGTCAGCCTCTCCGGGAATGCGGGTGCTTTCGAGGTCGGACGCACAGTGCAGTCCGCATTTTTATCGGCGACGTACCATCCTAAGAGAGAAGACCCTGTCTCCTGATGAGCGGTAGAAGTACACGCCCTAGCTGTCGAGTCTCAGCAGCTGGTTCACACAATTTGCCCGCGCACCTCGCATAGATGATGAAGTACTTAAAGTTGGCCTGTTTTCTGGCCTCCTCGTTGCTCCTATTGTCCGGGGCCTCTGCGCAGACGGCGTGCCCTTCGGGGGTTGCGCCTGGTAGCGCACGCTGCGGCCCGAGCCCTGATGGTGGACCGGAGGCGCCGCCCCGGCCGACGGGCGAGTGGATCAAAACATGGGGAGCCATTGCCACCTCGCCCAGCGGCAATGGTGGGGTGAGCTCGCAGCAACTGTCGGAAGAGGCCGCGCGCAACAAGGCGCTGGAGAACTGCAGAAGCGCTGGACCCGGGGAGTGCAAGGTGCAGATCACCTACCGGAACCAGTGCGTCTCGCTCGTGCATCCAACACAGGGCGCTGGCGGTGTATTCATGACCGGCCCGACGATCGAAGAGTCTGTGCGCCTGGGCAAGGCCAAGTGCGCAGCGCTGGGAAAGGGCGAGTGCGCAGTGAAGGTTTCCGAATGCTCGGACCCAATTTTCAGAAAGTTCTGAGAGCGCCTTGCATGCGCCTCTGGGTGTTGTCATGGCAGATCCCAAGCCCCCGAAGATCTATGGGCTGACCCCGAGGTACGAACGTGGAAGGTTGCTGCGCTGGGCGGTATCCATCGTCCGCCGGGGGGAGCACTTTGCCAAGGAATTTCGTGTTGCTACGTACGGTGATGTGGAGGCGGCGAAAGCCGCAGCCATCGCTTATCGTGACCAACTGCTCAAGGAGTTCCCGGCCACGAGCCGGCGCGACTTCGCCACGATCGTCCGTTCCAACAACACGTCTGGCGTACCTGGCGTGGTGCGCAGGGAGGAGAACGGCTTTGCGCGGTGGTGCGCGATGGTGTCGCTGCCGAACGGAAAGTCGCGCAGGAGGACCTTCGCCGTGACGAAGTACGGCGAGGACCAGGCGCGGGAGCGGGCCATCAAAGCGCGGCTTGAATTGCTCCAGCTGCTCGACGGCTGGTTCGTGCATCACCCGGACGCCGTACCGGATGGGCAGACTCCATCCGAGATCGTTGCGCCCGCCACGCCCAGGCGAAATACGCGGCCGGCTCAGGCGTCCAGGCGAGAGCCCTCGCCGGAAAAGCGGGTGTATCGCATGGAGCTCAAGTGGACGCGGCGTGACGGTACCGAGGTCCGCCGCGACTACTGGATAGCCGAATGCGACGTGCCCATGGGTGGCGTCCGGCGCAAGCAATTCGCGGTGTCCGAGTATGGAGAGGTAGAGGCGCGGCAACTGGCCTATGAGCAACGCCGGAAATGGCTTGCGCATCCTCCCGAGGCAGCGCCCCGCCGTGCTCGGCGGTCGAGCGTTGGCAGCCCTTCGGGCGGCTCCTCGCCGGCGGTCAGCGCGCCGGCGCCGGCGATGCCAGCAAGTCGAGCGCGGACATCAGCGCATCGGCAGGCACCGCTCCGGTGAGGCGCAATTCCTTGCCGCTTTTGCGGTCCCGCAGCCGCAGCGTCGGCGTCCCGGTGATGCCGTCTGCAGCGGCCTGCTGTGCTTGCTGGCTGACGCTGGTCTTCGACTCTTCGCCGCTCGCGCAAGCCTGTATCTTGGGCGTCATGCCCGGGTAGAGGGTGCCGTCCGGCACAGCGCGGCTCTCGGCGCGCGTGTGCGCGTAGATCCAGTCCACCGCCTGCCAGAAGCCTGCGTGACCGCGCTCCTTGCCGGCGCATTCGGCGAGCCGGGCCTCCTGGCTGGCCGCCGGCTCGTGGGCCTGCAGCGGGAGGTGATGCCACTGCAGGTTGACGTCCGGTGTGGCGTCGATCCAGCGCACGAGCTCGGGAACGTAGTCCCGGCAGTACGGGCATTCCAGGTCAGCATAGACAGTGATCGTGAAACGCGCATCCGATCGGCCGCGTGTCCAGGGCGGCCCTGGGGGCAGGGGCGGCATGGGTTGGGATGGGCGAGCTTCGGAGGATGCTACCTGTGGATCCTCCGGCCAGATGGCGAGCGCGAGCGCTGCCGCCATCAGAACGGCCGCGGTGGCGATCGGCCATTCGACCTGGGAGAGCGCTGTGCGCCAGCGCTCGAGGCGGGTGACGGTGGGTTGCATGGGTGGACTCTCTTTCAGCCGAGGGCGTGGTGTGGCAGCGGCTCAATGCCGCGTGCGCGATCGATGCGCTCCGCGACCAGGATGGCGGCGTCGAGCTCGTTGATGCCGTGCTGCTGCATCAGCGAGAAGCGTTCCGCTTTTTCTTCGGGTTCGGTCATGGCCATCGCCAGGTACAGGCTGGGCGGCACGGCCCGGAAGAGCAGCTCCATCGATTTGGAGAGGATGACGCCCTCGGTGAACTTGCCCGCTTCCTTGCGGGCCGAGAGCATCAGCGCCTTCTGTGCGGGGTTGAGCTCGCGGAAACGGGCGATCTTCTCCACCTCGTCCGGCGGCATGGACAGGCAGATCCACCACTCGATCATGTTGAGCATGGGCTCCGCGGCCTTGGGCAGGTCGTCCAGGTTTTGCGTCGCGAGCCAGAACCAGGCGCCGAGCTTGCGCCACATCTTGGTGATCTTCACGACGTAGGGCGCGAGCAGTGGGTTCTTGGTGATGATGTGGCCCTCGTCGGTGACGTTGATGATGGGGCGGCCGAGGAACTGGTCGCGCTCCGCGATGTTGTTGACGGTGTTGATGAGCGAGATGTAGGCGACGGACAACTGCGCGTTGTAGCCCTCGCGCGCATACGTGGCGAGGTCCACGATGGTGATGTCGGCCTCGGGCCACGGCGTGCCGGCGCGGTCGAACATCTCCCCGTCGGCGCCCTGGCAGAACATGTCCATGGCGTCCGCCATTTCCAGCAGCCGGGCGCGGCGCATGTCGGGCAGATTGGTGTCGCCGGCCCGTTCGCGCAGCGCGTCACGCACGTCCCGCGTCAGCACGGTACGGCTCGCTGCCGTGCAGCGGCGAGCGGCATCGAGGATGCACTGCCGTATCAGGCTGCGGTCGGCGCGCGTCATCCGCGCCTCTTCCTTGTCCTCGCCGCCGGTAATCATCAGGCGTGCGGTGATCTCCAGCTCGCCGAGCACGTCGCGCTGCTCGTCGCCGTCGGGAGCGGCGCCGCCGGCATCGGGCGTTTCATCGAGGGCGTCTGCGTCCAAGGTGCGGACCTGGCTGGGCGTGTCCACCAGGCGCCGCGCATCGGCGAACGGGGCGAGGCTGACGCCAGCGCCCGGGGCGAGACGCACGCGGTTCACCGTGAGGCCGAGACGGGCGGCGAAGTCGCCGAATAGCCCGAAGGAGTTGCCCGCTTCGACGATGAACAGGCGGGGGCGATACATCGCCGTCACCTGGTTGAGGAGGTTGTTGAGGGTGGCGCTCTTGCCCGAACCGGTCGGCCCGAACAGGAACAGATGGGCGTTCATCTGCCGGTCCAGCCGGTTGAGCGGATCGAAGGTGATCGTGTCGCCGCCGCGGTTGAACAGCGTGATGCCGGGATGGCCCGTGCCGCGGCTGCGCCCCCATACGGGGGCGAGGTTGGCCGCGTGCTGCACGAACATCAGCTGCGTGTACCACTGCCGCGTGTCCTTCGCCGGGTCGAACACGCAGGGCAGCCAGCGCAGGTAGGTGTTGAGGGGGGCGACCTCGTCGTCCTCGCGCACCGGCTGCAGGCCGGCGCCCAGCATCACGTTGGCAAGTTGCACGCCGCGTTCGTCCAGTTGCGCGAGATCCTGCCCGCGCAGGTAGAAGGCGAGGGCACCGCGGTAGAGCTTGTGCGCGCTGCCGATGAGGCCGCGCGCCTCCTGCACGTCACGGCGCGTCTGCTCGGAGGCCAGCGTCTCGCCCACGGCTTTGCGCGCGAGGTGGTTCAAATGGGATTCGAGCACGTCCTGCGGCGTGGCAACCAGCGTGAGGCACATCACCGTGTCCTCCGGCATCTGGTCGAACAGGGCATTGATCGTGTCGCCCTTGCGCGTCTCGCCGGTGAGGTGGCCCGTGCCCGGTGCGTTGCGCAGGCGGTCCATCACCACGGCGCGGTGGGGCATGCCGTCGAACCACCAGAGGCCGTTGTCCACGTCGGAGCGCGGCGGACCGAAGAACAGGCGCTGTGCGAAATCGGTGCCGCTTGCGAGTTCGATCTCGCCTTCCTCGGCTACGTCGGGATAGCGCGTCAGGTCGTAGAAGCGTTCCCGGTGCAGCGCGGTATCGCCGAGCATTCTCGGCTGGGGATTGAACCAGCGCAGGAGCCAGGCATGGACGTCCGGGGCGCCCAGGCGTTCCGCCCTCACGCCGGCGTTGGCCAGGCCGCCCTGCAGGCGGTCGCAGATGGTGCTCAGCGCCTGCTCGGGCGAGAGGCCCCGGCGCAGGCTGGCGGTGTCGTTTATCCGCCGGTAGACCACCATGCGCACGCGGCGCGCCTGCCCGCGCCAGGGCAGCCGGGTGACGGCTGTGTCCTCGAACAGGCCGCCGGGCTTGGCGATGGCGCGTAGGTGGTGGGCGAAGAAGCGTTGGTAGAAGGTGGTGAACGCCGTGCCGCGCGCACGCGGCTGCACGTAGGCGTCCAGGCCGCGCAGGTAGCGGTCCCAGCTGGCCTCGTCCTGCGCATAGAGCTGCACCACCCAGGGGTGGTCGTCCAGCTCGTCGAAGGCGTCCTGCAGCGCGTTCTCCAGCGCATCGCGCGCCTGCCACAGCCATGCCATCTCGCGGCCCTCCGTGCCGATGGGCACGAGCTCGAAGAACGCGGCCACGGACATGCCGTCGTCGAGCAGCATGCTGCGCGAGTCAGGCAGGTATTCGGCCCACGGAAGCATGTCCACGAAAGAGGGGGCAACGCCGTAGAGGGCATGCTCGTCGTCTTCGGTGGCGCGTGGCGTGCCGGGCGGGTGCGCGTGGGCGCCTGGCGCCGGAATGCCGTTCTCGGCGAGCCGGGAGATGTGGGTTTCCCATGCATCCTGTGGCTCTGCGCCCGGGTGGTCCGGAGCGGAAGAGCCCATTGCGGCGACACCGCTGCGCAGCCGATGCAGCGCACCCGCGGCGCGCTCGGACCAGCGCCAGCGCGGCCGCCGCGGCATCAGTAGTCCTCCACACGTTCGCCGGGCATGGCGTACTGCACGCGCTGGTACAGCGGGAACACCGTGCTGTAGCCCGGCACGGGGACGGGATCGGTGCCGGCCAGGTGCGGGAACACGTACATCACCAGGTCGGGGTTGGGCAGGCGGCGGAACTGGCGGTAGATCTCGTTCTGGGCGGTGCGGCTGTAGGCCGCGTTCTCGACGGGGATGGCCTGGACGTCGGTCGCCGTCAGCGGGCGACGCAGGACCTGTCGCGCATCGAGCAACTGGCGTGCCGCCGCGCCTCCGACCTGGGCGGCGGGCGCTCCGGTGCCGCCGGTCTCCTGGTCCCAGATGTCCCGCATCGTGCGGTCGCCATGCGACAGCAGGTCGTCCTTGTGCGTGGCGCAGCCGGGCAGCAGCAGGGCGATGGTGACGAGCAGGCAGCGCAGCGGCATGCGGCGCTCAGTCCAGGTCGGTTGCATGGGGTCCTCCAGTGGTGTGGCGGACCTTGCGGCCCAGGGCGTCGTAGTCGATCTGCAGGGGTTGTTCGAGGTGGACGGCGACCTGGGCGCCGGGTGGCACGTAAACCGCGGCAAAGGCCTGGCCGTAAAGCTTGTTCACCCACTGCGACATCTCCTGCACACCGCCCGCGAGGATGCGGCCCATGGCCTCGTTGCCCGAGATGCCGACGGTGCCCAGCGAGCCGTTGCCGTTGCTCACCACGGCGACACTGCCGCTGTCGCTCTTTATGAGCGACGCCGCGCCGGCGCCCGCGGCGGTGATGAGGGCCTGCGACCCGAGGTACTGCTGCGCATTGCTGCGCCGCTCGCCGCTGACGCAGGGGATGCCGTGCGGATCGCTGATCCAGCCGAGGCCGCCCAGGATGGGGCCCTGGCCGTCGGCGGTATTGCCGTTGCCCGAGCCGCCGCGGTTGCTGCCGGCGCCGCCCTGGGCCTTGTCGTCCGGGACCGTGCGGATGGTGCCGTCGCGAAAGACGAAGGTGACCGAGCGGATCTGGCCGCGCACGCACGAGAGCGTCCAGTCACCGGAGGCGGTGCCGCTGACCACGGCGCCCGCCACCTCCGGCAGGTCGATGCCGTTGGCCGTCAGGTTGTCGGGGCCGATCAAGACTTTGAAGGGATAGGGATCGTTCACCGTGCCGTCGATCGGCACGCGGCCTATTAGGGCCGTCATCGCGACGGAACCCATGAGCGTGGCATTCGTGGGCAGGGTGTAGACGGGCTTGGAGGGCTTGGCCTCAGTGGTGGGCGAGGTGCCGGCTGGCGTGGCGGATGCTGTGCCGCCGCCCGCGCCGCCATCGGCGGGACCGAAGTGCATGGGAAAGCGATCGGCCTTGCCGGTGCCGCCGGGCGCGGTCTTTCCTGCGTCGGGCCGCGCATCGTCGGGTTCCACCCACCGCACGCCAGAGGCGCCGGAGGTGCCGAAGCCCTTGCCGTCGCCGTCCTCCAGCCCGAGCCCGACCGGCAGGTCGGCCGAGCCGCCCTTCGCCCCGAGCTGGTCCAGCTTGTGCTGCAGATCCTGCAGCATGCTCTGGGTCTGCTGCTTGTCACCGGCAACCTGGTCATGCTCCTGCTGCTGGCGCTTGCGCTCGCCCTCGATGGCGGTCTGGATGCGCTGGTCGATGGAGTTGTCGCGCTGGCGAAGCCGCTCGTTCTCGGCCCGCTGGTCCTTGTTCTCGCCGACCGCGGTCTGCAGTTCGCCGCGCAGTTGCTTGACCTGCGCGACCAGGGTGGCCACGGTGTCGCGCGGGGTGTCGCCGTCGATGCCCAGGGCCTTCATTTCCTCGGGCGTGAGCTGCGCGGTGCCGCTGCCTGCGGCGGACTTGTCCGAGCGCCCGGAGGTGAGATGGATGCCGAGAAAGACCAGCAGCGCGACCACCGGGATCATCAGCCACTTGAGCAGGCCGTTACTTTTCATGGGCGGCTCCCGATGGCTGTTGCGGTGTGGCGGGCGTGGTCGCTGTGGCCTCCGTCACTGCGGCGGCGGCCGCCGGGGGCGGCGGCAGGTTCTGCGCGGCATCGATCTGGCTGATGCGCGGTAGCAGCGCATCGCTCAGCCCGCGGCCGCGCGTGACGAGGTAGAGCACGGTGGTATCCGTGGTGTCGCCGGCCGGTCCCAGGCCCGGGTGCTGGAACGTCGCGGCGACGAAGTCGCCGATCAGCACGCGGGGGTCGAGATCCACCCAGCGCGGCGAGGTATTGGTCAGGCGGACCGCGGTCACCCACTGGTCCTCCATGCGCCAGGCGGCCAGGGCCTGCGCACGCACGGGCAGCGAAGGCGCGAGGGCGTCCAGGTTCAGGCCACGGCGCAGGTTCGCCTGCGACACGCCCCGCGCAGGTTCCACCGTGCGCAAGGGAGCGTAGAGGCTCTGCGCGGCATAGCGGGTGAGCACCACGGCGAACGGGGTCTCGTGGCGCGCGCGTGTCTCGCGCTCGGTGGGGCCGGACGCATGCGTGTCGGTGTGTTGTTCGCCGCTACCCGTGTCGGTGTCCGCTGCCCCGTCGCGGGCGCCGTAGCGCGGGTTCGCCGTGTCGCCTTCGACAATGCGCACCGGCTCCAGCGGCGCCTGGCCTTCCTTGGGCGCTTCGGTGGCGATATCGATCAGGATCAGCGCGCCACTGTCCGCGTCCTGCAACTGCAACCGGGTCGGCTCGATCGCCTCGCTCGCGCGCAGGTAGATCGCGCCGCCCGCGCTCTGCACGCGCAGCCGATCGGCGATGGCGGTGGGCACCCCCACGCGCACGTTCCGATCGATGAAGACTACGCGCTCTTCTCCGACGCGCAGGGGTACCGCCAGGGGCATGCGCTCCCAGCGCAGGATCTGCAGCGCATGGGCTGCGGGCGCGCCGCCCAGCCAGAGCGTGGCGCCCAGCGCGAGCGCGCGCAGGGCGAAGGGAATGGATCGGATCATGGCGTGCTTCCAGGCAATGGCGCGGCGGGCGGGGATGGGGAGCCGGGTGCGGCGGGCGCTGGCGCGGGGGGCGTGATGCGCTGCGGAGTGCCGCTGTAGCAGTCGAGGGCCAGGCCGAACGGGTTCCGCTCGGGATCGACGTCGAGGCGGACCACCTTGAGCGGGTAGCGCACGAGCGCCCGCTTCACCTGCTCGCCGCCGTAGTACTCGTCCGCGCTGACGTCGAGCGTCACGATCCAGTCGCGCTCGGACAGGACCTTGACGCGCGTCGCGGGGTCTTCGCCGTAGCTGCGGCCCGGGATCTCGTAGATGCCACGCACGCGCTGGCGCAACTCGCCGTTGTTGCGGCGCGTCTCGTAGTCCTGCTGCAGCAGTGCCTGGCAGGATGGGGTGAGGTAGGCGGACAAGGCGCGCAGGTTGCGGGGGTAGTCTTCCTCGCCGTTCGTGGGCCAGCGATTGATCTGCTGGAAGATGTAGTACGCGAACGCGTACACGTTCTCGGGCGGCACGTCCCACCACTTGCGCGTGCTGCCCGATCGCAGGTCGGGCGGCACGTGGATGGTCAGGTGGCGCGGCGCATTCGCCCAGCCCAGCGCCAGCAGCAACGCCAGCGCGAACAGTGCCGCGCCCACCCGGCGCAGGGTGGCGACGTGGGCCTGGAGGTGCGCCACCTCGTTGCGGAAGCGGCTCATGGCCGGCCCCGGGGATGTACGTGGCGTGGGTGGCGGCCACGCAGGCGGCGCACAGGTGCCGTGCGGCGTGTGGTCCAGCAGCCGGAGCGCGTGACCAGCCCCTGGCCGCCCAGGCGCGCGGCCCACAGCGGATGGCGCAGGGCCAGCCGCCACTGCATCTGGCGGTACAGCCAGGTGTCGGGCCGGCCGCGCTTCTGGCGCCGCAGGATGCCGCCCCCGATGAAAACGCCCGCGGCGATGCCCGCCACGATCATCGTGGGCACCATGGCGATGCTGCGCGTGAGCCACGCCAGCGGCAATCCTGCGGCCAGGCCGGCGGCGGCGGATGCGCCGGCGCAGACCCAGAGTTCGTCGGCGGTGAGGCCGCGCACCACCACGGGCTGGCGGTTGAGCCGGTGCGGGAGGAAGGCGACGAGACCGTCGCGTGTCGTGTCCTGGGCAGCCATGGGCACGCTGCTACAGGATGGCCGTGGCCTTGGTGAGCAGCCAGATGCCCACGACCAGCAGCATCGCGCCCACCGCCACCGTCAGGCCGAAGGCGCCCCAGGTGGCGCGGCCGGTGTGGATTTCCGAATAGCGGGTGTAGGCGTGGTAGCAGACGCCGACGAACATGGAGGCCACGACGAGCAGCGCGACCAATAGCACGATGTCGTAGCCGTAGTTCTGCAGCGTCTGCAGGATGCCTTTGCCAGCGCCGCGGGACGGGTCTTCCATCGTGGGCAGGCCGGCCGCGAACGCTGGTGCTGCGATCGGCAGCAGGACGGCGGTCGCCAGGATGGGCGCGGCGCGCGAGGCGCGGCGTCGGGGGAGGGTGGATGCTTGCATGGCAGTTCCTCGGTTCATCGGGTTGATCGGGATCAGCGGGAAAGCAGCAGGAAGGTCAGCACTAGGTAGAGCGCGAGGAAGCGGACGATCACCGCGACGAATTGGCGTTGCGACAGGCGCTGCTCGGCCCAGCCGGCGTAGGCGGCGCGCATGGCCCACACGCCCCACAGCAGCAGTACGGCGAACACGAAGCCGAGCACGACATCGGCGACGGCCGAGGCCGGGAACCCGCCGTTGGCCTGGAAGGCCGCGAGCTGGTCCGCGCTCGCGGTCATCGCCGCGGCTCCGCAGGCGCCGGCCTCGGGGCGCTCTCGCGCGTGTATTCGCCCGCCAGCGCTGACGGGTCGCGCGGCTGCGCGCGCACCGGGACCAGGTAGCTGGCGAAGCCCGCCTGCATTCGGCGCACGTCGTCGTGCAGGCGCGCGTAGTCGAAGTGGTATCGGGACGGCTCGGCGGCCGCTGCGGGAGCCGCCATGGCGGCGAGCCGGTCCGCCTGATCGAGCAGGCGCTGTGCGCCTGCCAGCCGCTCGCGTTCGAGGGCGGTGTCGGCATGGGCGGACGCCGCGCCGAAGAGGAGTGCCATGGCCAGCACGCCGGACAGGGGGAGGCGAGGGGATGCGGCGTGGCTGGCCGTGGCACGCGGGGTCATGTCGAGTCTCCTTGCTGTGCTGTGGGGAGACTCGATGCTGCGCAGGCGGGCGCACAGGCGCTTCAATCAATGCGGCTACGGCTGCGACCGCATTTCGCTGAGAAGGTGACGCGCACGCCCAAGAGTAGCGGCAATTCAAGAGGGGATTTCACCCAGAGCGGGGAGGACTTTCACCCAGGAAAAACCGTCTCTTCCGAGCAGTGCCGGCTCTCGTAATTTTCCCAATAGGAACGGCAGAAGCAGGCTGACATCATTGCCCGCAGATGGCCTTGGGCGCATCGACTGGGAACAGCTACCGCGAGGACGATGGTGTGAGCTCCAGCTTGTTCCGCAACGAGGTCTATGAGAACAGGCGCAGCTCGCTGGTCGGTTCCATATCCCTGCGGTCCCCACGGATTGGATGGGCCTTCATGGGGTTCAGTGTGTGCGCGGTCATCGCGATCGCGCTGCTGCTCGCCTTCGGCCAGTACACCCGCCGCGAGCCGGTCAGCGGGACCCTGGTGCCGAGCGACGGATTGCTCACGGTGGCGGCGCCCGCGACAGGCTCCGTCACCCGCGTCTTCGTGCGCGAGGGCGACCGCGTGCGGGCGGGCCAGCCGCTGCTGGAAGTGTCCGAAACGCAAAGCAGTGCATCGAAGGGTGATGTCGGCGTCGCTGTGTCGGAGCAACTGGCCTTCAAGCGCGAGAAGCTGTTGGACGATCTCTCCGGCCAGGACCGGTTGGCGGGCATGCAGCGCCGGGACATCCGGCAGCGGATCGGGCTGCTGCAGGCGCAGATCAGGCAGGTGGATGACCAGGCCGCGCTGCAGGCCCAGCGGGCGAAGGATGCCATGGCGCTCTACGAACAATGGTCGAAGTACCAGGATTCGGGCGTCGTCAGCAAGCAGCAGATCCTGACGCAGCACGATCAGGCACTGCAGCACCAGGCACAACTGATGGACCTGCGCCGGCAGGGATTTCAGCTGCACCAGCAACTGAGCGAACTGCAGGCGCAGGCCGATCAGTTGCCGGACACCGTCGCTGGCCGGACCAACGAGACCGAGCGCGAACTGTCCGATGTGGCGCAGCTCATCGCGAAGAACGCCGCTCAGCATGCAGCGCTTCTGAAATCTCCGGTGGACGGTACGGTGACCAGTGCCCCCATCTATGCCGGCCAATCCGTCGTGGCTGAACAGCCCATGGTGGCAGTACTCCCGGCGGCATCGACGTTGCAGGCGGAGCTTTGGGTTCCGACGCAGGCCGTCGGCTTCATTCGCAAGGGCGAAGAGGTCGTCATCCGGTACCGCGCCTATCCCTACCAGAAGTTCGGCCAGTACATCGGTCGAGTGCAGCAGGTGTCGCGCAGTTCGTTGTCGCCGTCCGAGGCGAACAAGGCCACAGGCAAGGACATCAAGGAGTCGAGCTACCGGGTGCTGGTGCATCTGGAGAACCAGCACGTGCAGGTGTACGGAAGGCCCGAGGCCTTGCGGCCCGGCATGACGCTCGACGCGGACATCCTGCTCGATCGCCGCCGGCTCTTCGAGTGGCTCTTCGATCCACTCTACGGCCTCAAGCGCCGCTCCTTTGAGGACCGCGAGCATGGCTGAGGCAGCCTGGGGAAGCGTGCCATGGCGGTGGGCGGACTGGCGCGCGGCGAGCCGGCTTCCCGTGGTGATGCAGACGGAGGCCGCGGAGTGCGCGCTGGCGTGCCTGACGATGGTCGCGGGCTACCACGGCCATCACGCCGATCTGGCCGGTATGCGCAGGCGGTTCAGTACCTCGCTCAAGGGTGCGACGCTGTCGCGTGTGATGCATATCGCCCACTCCCTGGGCTTCGCGACGCGGGCGCTGCGCGCGGAAATGCCGTATCTGCGCGATGCCGCGACCCCTTGCATCCTGCACTGGAATCTCAACCACTTCGTGGTGCTGAGCAAGGTGACGGCCAAGGGTATCGAGATCCACGACCCGGCGCGCGGCAAGGTGCGGATGGACATGGCAGAGGCCGGGAAGCATTTCACCGGCATCATCCTGGAGCTGATCCCGGGCGAGGATTTCGAGACGACGAAGCGCATGAAGCCCGTGCCGCTGCGATTTCTCACGGGGCGCGTCTCCGGCTGGAAGCGTTCTCTCGTTCAAGTCCTGGGCTTGGCGCTGGGCATCGAAGTGCTGGCGCTCACCCTGCCATTCCAGATGCAGTGGGTGCTGGACCAGGTGCTCGTGGGCTCCGATCGCAACCTCCTTCTGGTCATGACCCTGGGGTTCATGCTGGTGATCGCGATCCAGGCCGGCCTGACGCTGGCGCGGGCATGGCTGCTGAGCTGGCTTGGCGCGTCGCTGAGCGCGCAGTGGACCGGCAACCTCTTCAGCCACCTCATGAAGCTGCCGCTGGAATACTTCGAGAAGCGCCACATGGGCGATGTGGTGTCCCGGTTCTCGTCGATCCATTCGATCCAGGCCACGCTCACGGGCAGCTTCGTGGAGGCCATGCTGGACGGCGCGATGGGAACGCTCGCGCTGGTCATTCTGTGCTTCTACAGCCTGCCGCTCACCGGCTTCGTCCTGGGCGTATTCGCGATCTACGTCCTGCTGCGCTGGGCGATGTACCGCACGCTCTGGCGTACGACCGAGGAGCAACTGGTCTACGGCGCAAAGCAGCAGACGGTGCTGATGGAGTCCGTGCGCGGGGTGCAGGCCATCAAGCTGGCGAACAAGCAGGCCGACCGCAGTGCGCGTCTCGCAAATGCCACCATGGAGATGGCGGGCCGCGATCTGGTAGTCCAGCGCATCGCGCTGTCGTTCGGAGTGGTCAGCCAGTGCCTGTTCGGCCTTCTGCGCGCATCGCTGATCGCCTGCGGGGCGTATCTGACGATGCAGGGAAGGTTCACGGCGGGAATGGTGGTCGCGTTCGTCGCATATGCGGACCAGTTCTCCACCAAGATGGGCGGCCTGGTCGACAAGCTGGTCGAACTGAGGATGCTGCGCCTGCATGGTGAGCGCATCGCGGACATCGCCCTGGCGCTGCCCGAGCGGAACGCGACTACGGCGCGCAGCGGAGAGCGGGTTGTTCGCCCGCGCCTGGCGGTCAAGGATGTCAGCTTCCGCTACGCCGAGGGCGAGCCGCTGGTGTTGAGCGGGGTGGACATGGAGGTCGAGGCCGGCGCTTCGCTGTGCATCGTTGGCACCAGCGGCTGCGGCAAGAGCACCCTGGCAAAGGTGATGCTCGGGCTGCTGGAGCCCACCAGTGGCAGGGTGGAAGTCAACGGAGTGGATATTCGCCACCACGGCCTGAACGACTACCGCAGCCTGATCGGCACCGTGATGCAGGACGACGCGCTCTTCGCGGGGTCGATCGCCGACAACATCTCCTTCTTCGATGAAGCGGCGCGCCTGGAAGACGTGGTCGCGGCTGCGCGTCTGGCCCAGATCGATGCGGAGATCGAGGCCATGCCGATGGGCTATGAATCGTTCGTGGGCGACATGGGATCGTCGCTGTCCGGTGGCCAGAAGCAGCGCATCCTGCTCGCGAGGGCGCTCTACAAGAAGCCGCGGATTCTGGTTCTGGACGAGGCCACCAGCCACCTGGACATGGACTGCGAGCGCCGCATCAACATCGAGATCGCGCGCCTCGAAATCACCCGAATCATCATCGCGCACCGCCCCGACACGATCGCCAGCGCGGACCGGGTGGTGACCCTGCGCGGCGGGTGCGTCATCAGCGATCGCCCGGGCGAAGGCGGAGTCAAGCTGGAAGCGGTGCGACACCGATCCACAGAA
Source organism: Xanthomonas sp. F10 (assembly GCF_014206815.1). Taxonomy (GTDB): domain Bacteria; phylum Pseudomonadota; class Gammaproteobacteria; order Xanthomonadales; family Xanthomonadaceae; genus Xanthomonas_A; species Xanthomonas_A indica. Next base: position 2,089,482 of record NZ_JACHNP010000001.1, on the reverse strand, counting down.
ATTTCAGGGTGAACCCATCCTGGATGCCGACGGCAGTGCGGCCTTCGCTGCCACCATGTTTGTTCCTACGGAGCAGGAAAATGCAGAACGACGACAACAGCAAGCGGGTGATGGGCTACGTGCATGCGCGCGAGCTGAGCAGCCAGGAGATCTCGCAGGTCTCCGGCGGCGAAGACGACGACGGCGATGACGGCGACGGCAAGAAGAAGAACCGCACCAAGGTCACCGTGGGTACCCCCAGCAACGGCACGGGCAACTCGCGCAGCGACCGCTGATGCGCGGCTGAAAGGCTGATGGTCGGAGGGTCCAGTCCGCTGGGCCCTCCGTTTCTCGGAACGGGCACGTGGATATGGGCAAATACAGCGGCATCAACCTACTCATCATCTCCTACGCCGACGACTCGCATGCGCTCGCGGTCGCTGCGGCGATGGAGCTGCTGGGGCACAGATGTGTGATCTGGAGCGAACCCCAGCGGGCCGGCGACCGCGTCGGAAGCATCGAGCTCGGGGGGGGCGAGGTCCGATGGACCGTGGGCGGTCAGAACTACGGTCCATCGGACTTCGAGGTGGTATGGCTGCGTCGGCTCGGCAACATCGCGCTGCCGGAATGGATGCACCCCGATGATCGGAAATTCGCGGCGGCGGACAACGCGGCATTCTTTGCATTCTTCTGGACGCCTCTATCGAGCTCGGCCCGATGGGTCCACTCGCCGGCTGCGCGCCTAAACGGCGAAAGCAAAGTGCAGCAGTTGCGGCATGCTTCTCGCGTCGGCTTCAAGATTCCTCCTACGCTGATGAGCAACGATCCCGACGAGATCGCGAGGTTCATCGAGGCCGGACGGAAGAATGGTCTCGGCACGGTCTTCAAGACCTTCGAGTCCATGACCTGGTTCGAGAAGGGCGGGGTGCGGGAGAACTACACATCGGAGATCGTGGCGGGAGATCTGGTCGACGCCGACGTCGTGCGCGCCGTGCCGGCCATCTACCAGCGCCGCGTGTCCAAGCAGTACGAAGTGCGCTCCACGTTCCTGGGGGAGCGCGAGTATTCGGTGCGAATCGACTCGCAGCGGTCAGGCGCCGGGGTTCTGGATTGGCGCGCGATCGATGACATCGAGAATTTCGTCAGTCCCATCGAGCTTCCCGCTGACGTCCATGGCAAGTGCAGGGCGCTCATGCGCGAGATGTCGCTGGAAATGGGGTGCTTCGATTTCATCGTGGACGACGCGGGCGAGCATGTGTTCGTGGAGGTCAACCAGCAAGGCCAGTTTCTCTGGTTCGAGGACTGCCTGCCGCAGATGAAGGTCCTCGGCGGATTCTGCGAATTTGTCGTTGGTCTGGCGCAGCGACCGTTGCGGCCTGGAGCCATTGACTTCACCGGGGTGGAGTTGCAGGTTATCTCCGCAAGCAGTCGGTACAAGCAATTGGGTCAGCAGCTTGCTGCGTCCGGAGCAGTCGATACGAAATCTCTTGAAGAGCACCCTGGGTAGAGCCGCGATGCGCACACTGGTAAGGGTTTGGATCTGTTTGCTTCTCGGGGGGCTCGCCGCGTCTGCGCACGCTGCGGGAGGCCATCAGCCGGGTGTGCGGGACCAGCTTCTGGCATTGCAGGCGAAGGCGAGCGGCAGGCTTCTCGGAGCAAAGGAGTTGGGCGAGTTGGCACGGGTGCTCGATGGCGGGGTACCCACCGAGGCCCAGGTGGGGTGCGAAGGCATCAATGCCCTTGGGCCGATCGTCCTTGCCTCGCGTGGCGACAGGAAGCTCCAGCGAATGCTCATGGACGCGCTATATGAGCGCGTCGGGGATGATGTCACCGCCCAGGGCTATGCCGAACTCGCAGACCGGGTGGCGCTCTCCCGTGGGAAGAAGCCATCCTACGGTGCCATGCCCGTGCTGAAGGACGGCGCACTCCAGCTGCAGGAGGGCTTGGACGACATGTCGGTGAACCAGGATCGCGATGACCTGGGTCTTGCGCCCATCGCTGTGGATCTGCGGACCGCGAGCGATCTGATCTCTGTCGGGGTGCCCTATGACCAGGTGATCGGTAGGGCCGCCTTGTGCCAGCCGCCGCCGCCCATCACGCACTCCGATCTGAGGCGCTCTCTGGATGAGCGGTACGAGCGGGATCAGCGATTGAGAGAGATGTGGGACGAGGCGGGAACGGGTGCGGATTCCACCGAAGCGAAGGCGGCAGACGCAGACGATGCCGAGAACGCCGTGTTCGTTTCGGATGTGCTCAGGAAGTACGGCTTTCCCGATGCGCGGATGGTGGGACGCAAGGGTGTACGGGCGTTCTACACCCTGGTGCAGCACTCCCACAGCCCTGACCTGATACGCGAGGCGCTCGGAATGGCGCGGCCTCTGATGCTCCGGGGCGAGATGGCCCGCCACGACTACGCGCTCATGATCGATCGACTGCGCATGTACCAGGAGAAGGACCAGATCTACGGCTCCCAGGTCAGCGAGGACGGAGGAAAAGTCGAGGCGTATCCGATCCAGGACAGGGCAACGCTCGATCGACGGCGAGAGATCATGGAGATGGAGCCGTTCGATGCCTACCTGAGATCGATGCAAAGTGAGTGAGTGGGGCACGCGGTGCGCGGCAGCAACGCCGCCGCAGCGCAGCGCGCTCGGGAATGTCGGTTGAGCCACGGAAAACGCAGTGATGGACTGGACGACCAATGCCGGGCCTGCGGGCCACAAGGGGACGGGCCCAGTGGATGGCCGGACTCGCAAGGTTTTCATTGCCGACGACCATCCGTCGGCGACATTTGCTGTGCTGCAATTGCTTTCCACGGCCTTCGCCGTGCCGGGATCGCACTGCCTCACCTTCCATGGCAGCGCGGAGCTACTGGCGGCCTGCGCCGATTCTCCTGATGGCGACGTCCGGCTGGTGGTGCTGGACCTGCTGATGCCCGGCAAGCTGAAGCGGGTGCGTCTGGTACAGGCGGTCATGCAGGCAGATCCAACAGCTCAGGTGGTCATCTACACCGCGGAGGAAAGTGCATTCCTCGCGAGCGCGGTGTTCCGGGCCGGTGCTTTGGGTTATGTGGCAAAGACGAGTGCGGTGGCGGAGCTCGCGCAGGCCATCGAGGCAGTTGGTTCGGGCGGCCGGTATCTGGACCGGAACATCGATCTGGACAGCATCAAGGCGCATCCCTGGACATCGTTGACGGAGGCAGAGCGGTCGATCCTGCTCGCGTTCAGCCGTGGCGAGAAAGCCGCGGAGATTGGGGAGCGCACCGGGCGCAGCTACAGCACAGTGACGACGCATAAATACAGCGGGCTGGCCAAGCTCGGCTTGCGCGATGGCAGTGACTTGCTCCCATACCTCTACGCGAACGGTCTGCACTACGAGCTGGATGAACCCCATGGCCAATGAGCGGATCCCGGCTGTGGTGGAGCGGATGCTCCCGGATACTGCGCACAGCGGCGGAATCGCCGCTGTGCCGCGGACGCCGTGCGGGTCGGAGACCGCCGCGACGGAGGGTCAGAGTTTTCTGAGTCGGCATCGCAGAGGCTTTGTGGCGCAAGGCTTTCGCGCCAAGCCGCGGTGTCTGCCGGGGCATCGTGCGATGGAAAGCGGGGCAGGGCCATGCCAGAGTCCGCGCAACCTGCCGTGTCCGCACATGTGGATGGTGGCCGCCGCAGGCTCCCGCATGCGATCGCTCCTGCGGCTCCCGCGGCCAGCAGACCGCTGCCCGTTGGCGCCCGGTGCCCTGGGCGCGGCTCAGGCAATCGCCCAACCAGCTCTACGGCACCAGACCTATCGCGAGACCGCCATGGCCCGACCCTCGAACCGTTCTCCCCGCCTGACACGCCTGTTCGCGGGTGTTGCTATCGCCGCCTGCCTGGCTGCCGGACCTGCCAACGCGACGTGGATCGTCAATGACCCGATGTCGATGGCCAAGGCGCTGCAGGAGTACGCCGAGCAGGCCAAACGTTGGACGGAGACGATCAAGCAGTACCAGATGCAGCTGGAGCACTACCAGCAGCAGCTCATCAAGCTGCAGCGGCTGCAGTTCGGCGACTCCACCATGGCCGACAATTTTCCCGAGCGACCCCAGGACTACGGGCTGGAGGACAGCTGCCCCGGCGCGAGCCAGAGCGGCATCGCCGGGCTGATGAACCAGTTCAAGGCGTTGGCGCCGGACATGAACGGCAGCGCCGTCGACGAGCAGATGAAGGTCTGCGCGCGCATCGTGATGGCGAAGAACGCCCAGTACAACGAGACGGTGCGAATGCTCAAGCGCCTCATCCAGCGCAACGAGCAGTTCAAGCAGGTGCAGTCGCAGCGCGACGGCATTGGGACCAGCCAGGGCGCGCTGGCCGCCAACGACAACGAGGTGCGGCGCTTCGTGGCGCAGAACTCCATGGACCTGGACTACTGGCAGGCGCAGATGAAGGCCTACGAAACCTACATCGTGGCGCTCAAGGACGATCAGTCGCGGTTGGCGCGGCGGGCGCTGGACGGCAACAAGAACAACATCCTGGGGCAGGTGATCCAAGCGGGCGTGCTCGCTGGCGCGCTGTCGAAGTAGCCGCACAGCAACACCCATCATCACGAGACAGCATACGGGCAAATCGCATGAACGGAATCTTCGACAACGCAACGCACTGGATGCAGCCGCTGGCGGACGCCAACCTGGGGGACTTCGTGTTCTTCCGGCTGGTCAACAACTACTTCACCGACGAGATCGCCGAGTTCGGCTTGGAGTTGACGCGCCGCGCGATGCATTGGGTGAGCGTGATCGCGTTGACGGCCACGACCTTCTGGATTCTGATCCAGGGGTATCGCATCGCCACCGGGCAATCGCGTGAATCGGCGATGGCGACGATGGTCAAGGCGGCTAAGGTCGCGGTGATCCTGATGATCGCCTCGACCCTGGGCGCGAACGGCGCGGCGTTGCACAAGACGATGACGGACAACCTGGACAAGGAGATCCACGGGTTGTTCACGGGCGACGACACCAGCAGCGCGGCCGACTCGATCGACGACAACCTCAAATACACCCAGCTGGCCCTGTCCGCGCTGGACGCGGTGCGGGTGGACGGCACCGATCCCGAAGCGATCGAGAAGAAGGGCCGTTCCATGCTGCTAGCCAGCTTCGGCACGGCCAGTCCGCCCATGGCGGCAGGCGCCATGCTGCTGCTGTTCAAGTTCACCATGGCATTCCTGGTGGGGATCGGACCGATCTTCATCTTCTTCCTGATGTTCGAGCAGACCAAGGACCTGTTCCGGAAGTGGCTGTTCTACGTGTTGGGAACCCTGTTCTCGATGTCCATGCTGTCCGTCGTGTCCGCGATGGTGTTGAAGTTCACCGCAAAGGTGGCGGCCGCGTACTGGGCGATGAAGTTCATCCCCCTGGCGAATGCCGAGGGCCTGTCGTCGCAGGCCCTGCAGCAGGGTGGCATCGGACTAATCATGACCGCGCTGATCGTCACGATACCGACGATCGCGGCAGCCGTCTGGCAAGGGAACATGGGGACGTTCATGACGTACTCTGCTTTCGGCACTGCCGCCGCGTCTTCGCCGGGTCCGCAGGGGCAGCCGCCGGGCTCCTACAGCCCCGCGCAAACTCGAACGGACTCGCAGGCTTCGTCGGGCTCCATGGTGGGATCATCCAACCAACGGGTGAGCGGCGCGCCGTCCAGCAATGTTGTTCCCGAGGGCAGTGGTGGCAGAGGGTTGGCCAATCAGGGCCCCCGGTTCAGCTGAGGTGAAAGAGATGCCCATGCAATTCAAATTCCTAGCGCTTTGCGTCTTGATGGCTGCCGTGCATGGAGCACACGCTGAAGGGGGATGTCCCCCCGGCCAGTACCCCATCGGAGGCCAGGGGGCGGCCGGTTGTGCCCCGATTCCGCAGAGCCAGGCCGCGCCGCAGGAGGCTCCCCGGCCGACTGGGGTTTGGGTCAAGACCTGGGGTGCCATTGCCATGGGAGCGGGCGACGGCTGGAACAGTTTTGGGGTGACGACAGGCAAAACATCGAAATCCGAAGCGGAGGCTGACGCGCTGAAACGGTGCGTTTCCAACGGGGTAAAGGACTGCCGGATTGGCTTTGTCTACAAGAACCAGTGCGCTGCCGTCGCGGAGCCACAAGTGGGGGGGAGAGGGTACCTCGACGGACCGACAAGCTTCGCCGCGGCCGGCGACGAAGAAGCCGCCAGCGGTGTCGCCATGGAGCGTTGCGAGCGAGAGAATCGTGCTGTGCCCGGCATGCAATGCAAGGTCATCTACACAGCATGCTCCAAGGCAGTTTTCAAGAGCTATTGATGGTTGGCCTCGAACGAGGCTGGAAGGTTGGCAACCCCCTCAAGGAGAAAGGGTCGTGAAGAAGCGTGGATTGTTTGCCGCAGCGCTGCTGTCGGTCATGGCGGCGCCCTCGTGGGCGCAGACCGACGGCTACTACGAGTTCATTCCGTACTACAACAACGACCCCTTCCTCTTCTGCACGATCGGCGTGCCCAGCGATTGCTGGGCGCCGATCAATCCTGCCACGGGCGCTTTCACTGTCACCAACCCCTACTGCTACAACGCTTACTCGTCGGCGATGTATGCGCGTGTCTGTCCCCATGCGTTCACTGGTGGGAAGGCGGGGGCTCCGGCCACTACGCCCCGTTCTTCCGTGGTGCCGGACAGCGCCGCCGTCCCCTGACCCGATCAGCGCAGGAGCTGTGACATGACCCACATGGCGTGGTCGAAAGAGTGGCAGGCTTCTGTCCGGCGCACGTCTGCGCTGTTGACCACTGCGCTGCTCGCGCTGCTACTCACCGCATGCATGGTCGTCCTCGCCTACCGCAGTGCGGCCAACGTGGCGTTGCTGGCAGCCCAGGGCACGGCGGTGGCGGGCGCACTGCTCCAGGTCGGCATCGTGGGACGGCTGAGCGTCCTGGTGCTGCGCGCTTCGCGCGCCTGGTGGCGTCTGCGAGCGGGAGGCAAACGGACGGAACAGGCGAAGCAGCTGCGCGGGGCCATCGCGCAGGCGATCGTCGTGACCGGGCTGATGTCGATGTCCGCTCTGGCGGCCGCAGCGCTTGCCGGCTCCCTGCCGGTTTTCATGCAGGTGCCGGAGCTGGGCCTGTCCTTCCTGATTCTGATAGCGATGCTGCTGGTGCAGCGCATGCACGTGCGAACGAGTTGCCGCCGGCTCACCGACGCTCTCGCCGCCGCGGAGCATGCCGCGCGGCGCACCATGGTGGCTTGAGACCCTTTCCGTGAACGCCAAGATCCCCTGTGTTTTTTCCCTTCTGCTGCTGTTGACAGGATGCAACCCGATGAATACTGCCTCGGAGAATGCCGGCACGCCACGCGCTGAGGCCGGCGGTGACCCGGTGTACCAAAAGAATCCCCATCCGACGCAAGCCTTCCGGATCACGATGACGATCGAAGGCGCACCTGGCGATTTTCGATCCGTGAAGGGCGCAGCGTTCTATCGAATCACCAACTATGAACAATGCACGCCTGTGGATCCGGTCGCGGGCGTGTGGTCGAAACAGAGGGAGGAGAGCGTGCCTGCAACGTTCCAGAAGATCGACGACAAGACATACGTGTCCACAATCTATGCCGATGCAATGGTGGACGCAGACTACTTTGGCAAGGGCACCTGCCGCTGGGATCTGCTGGGTGTGGGGGCGTCGCTCAAGGCCTCGGGGGCCGAGCAAGAGACGAATTTTTCCCCCAGTGTGGAGAAGGTTCAGATCATGGAATCGGGTGCCAAGGCCACCTATTTCTGGAAGGGTCACTACCCCAGGGAGGATGTGGAGAACTTCGCTGATGTCGGGAATGCGAGCGTCGAGGATTTCAAGGAAAGTGCTCGCGGCGATCTGTTCAAAGTCACCTTGTCGGCGCAGAAGGTGCAGCCGTGAAGCTCACCGACCAGCAATATGCAGCGCTTGCCTATGACGTCTATTCAAAGCCCAGCCAAACGGGGGTCAACAGTCCTACCGTGGAAATCGGTGGCGTCTCCTACAAGCGCCTGGAATATGTGGATCGACCTTCGGGCTATCAGGGAGTCCTCTACCAGCGCATCGATGATGGCCAGCTGATCGTTGCCCATCGTGGGACGGAGTTCGATCGCCAGCCCCTGCAGGATGGTGTGCTCGCCGATGGGGGCATGGTCGCTACACGGCACAACGCGCAGGTGGCTGATGCCCTCGACTTCACGCGCAAGGCCTTGGCGTATGCGAACACGATTGGCAAGGGGCGTGAAGCCCCGGAGGTGTCCGTCACCGGCCACTCGCTCGGTGGAGCCTTGGCTCAGGCAAGCGCCCACCACTTCGGCCTCAAGGGAGAGACGTTCAACGCCTACGGTGCGGTCAGCCTGGATCGCCGGATCCCCGAAGGTGGCACCGACGTCATCAATCATGTCATGGCCGGCGATCCCGTCAGCGCCGCCAGCCGTCACTACGGCCAGGTCCGCATCTACGCGACGCCCGAGGAAGTCGCCACGCTGCAGCGCGCCGGCTACGACAACAGCAGGGGCGGCTGGGATGCGCGCAACCCCTTCAGCGCAGTCGGCGGGTTGATCGTCGAGTCGCACCGCATGCACAACTTCCTGCCGGTGGACGGCGATGGGCGGCCCGATCGCTCCGTGCTGGAAGACCCTGCGGCGCGCCAGTGCGCCGAGCAGTACGCGCCGATGATCGGCAAGTACCGGGGCGATGTCGAATCCATGCGGGTCGGCACGACGCTCCTGGCGCGCGGCGTGCGCGGGCTGGCCGGTGACGCCGTCAACGAGTTGCGCGGGCCGTTGCCGGCAGGTGAAGGCCGGCAGGGCATCGGTGCGCCGGAATGGTCGGAGCACATGCAGCGTCTGCATCTGCCGAAGACGGAAGCCCGCGAGCAGCAGGGGTGGCACGTGCCGCTGAAAGTGCCGGAGCACGGCGCAGCGGCGCCTGCCGACATGCAGGCGGACCCGCTCTATCTGGCCATCAAGGGAAAGCTGCCTGCGGATGTTCCGGCCATGGCGGCGATGTATGCCACCAACGAGGCTCGGCGCGACGGGATGACCCGGCCGGAGCAGATCAAGAACGTGCAGGTGGACAACGGAGCAGCCTGGATCGAAGGGCATACCCCGGGGTTTCGCGTGAAGGTGGATCTGTTGGCTCCGCAGGCGACCATGGCGGCTGCCGCAGATGCCCGCGCGGGCGAGGACGTATCGCGCACGCAGGCACTGGAAGAAGCCACCGTCCAACAGGCCCCAGCCCGGGCGCGCTGAGGTAGTATCCGGTTCGACCTCGTCAACGTCGCATAGACGTCTGAACGTCGCATGTCGCCTTCACGGCGTGGATTTGAACAGCAAAAAGAGATCTGAGTGCATGCGCAGCAAGTGCTGAGCGTGCTCCTATTCTTTTGCCGGAGATCCCCATGCGCTGCGTCATCTATACCCGCAAGTCAGCGGACGAAACCGACCCTCAACTCAGCTCACTGCAGGTCCAGCGCGACCTTTGCGCTGCTTACATCGCAAGCCAAGCCTACGAGGGTTGGCACTTGCTCCCCGAACAGTACGACGACGGCGGCTACTCGGGGGCCACGATCAAGCGACCTGCGCTGCAGGCCTTGCTCACCCAGGTGCAGCAGGGGGCAGTGGACATGATCGTCCTCTACAAGATCGACCGCTTGTCGCGTTCGCTGCGCGACTTTCTCAATCTCATCTCCTTGTTCGAGTCTTACAACGTCACATTCGTGTCGGTGACTCAGTCCCTGAACACTGCGACAAGCATCGGGAAGCTCTTGCTCAACGTGCTTCTGTCATTCGCCCAGTTCGAGCGCGACATGACTTCCGAGCGCCTGCGCGATTGGTTCGCAGGCGCCAGGCAGAGGGGGCTTTGGAAGAGTGGCCGCCGCCCCTTCGGTTATATGGTTAAAAAGGGATACCTGGACATCATGGAGACGGAAGCTGAGGCCGTCCGCTACGCGCACAGGCGCTATCCAGCCATTGGCTCGGTGAAGCTGCTGGCTGACGAAATGCACCGCAAGGGGTTTCGCAATCAGTACGGCGGTCCGCTCAAAAAGTCTGCACTGACGAGGGTGCTGCGTAATCGCCTCTACTGCGGCGACCTCGTCCACCTCGGCCAGCCGCAGCCGGGCCAGCATACGGCGGTAATTTCAGAGGCAACGTGGCACGCCACGCAAGAAGCCATGGCGCAAAGCGGGGCGCGGCGAGCGGCCAAGAATCGCTATCCTTTCATCAGCGTCTTGCGTGGCTTGATCTTCAATGAAAGCGATCGAGCGCTCATACACGTAGGGGTGCCCAGGAAGAAGACCCTCTATCGGTACTACGTCCCAAGGTTGCAGCGCTACGGCGCTGGCACCACATGCCAGGACCGATATCGTGCGAAGCCGCTGGAACAGGCACTGATTGCGCTGATCGACCGTCTGACGGGGATGGCACTGGATCGGCAGTCCCACCACCAGAAGGCCGAGTACCTGCGTGGGATCATCCGCCGCATCAAGGTCTACCCCGACGACCTCGAAGTGACATTGCTCACCGGAGTCGTGGTCCGGACACCCCATGCAGCCAAGTTGAAGCCACAGAAGAAGCCGCGCGGCGCCCCAGCCTGGCTTGCGCAAGCACGGAAGCTGCGCAAGAAGGGCAACAGCAAGGCCGAAACCGCACGCTTGCTGCAGGTCCCGTACTCGCAGTTCTGGCGGGCGTCAGTAAAGTACGAGTTCTAGGGAGCTCTGCCGTCCAGGCAGCGGCGGGCGCCAGCCTGGGTAGCGGGGGCCACGCAATCCTCCCGGCGCAGCCGGCTGCTGTTTGCGGAACTGCGCCGCATGCGCAGCTTCCTTCCGGTGGTGGGCAATGGGTGGTCGGCACGAATCAACGAGGTCGAGGTTGCCCACGCCGAGGGCGGGTGCAGTCGCGGCAATCCACTGTCGGAAAGGGTGAGCGCGCTCCCTACTCGGAAGGTTTTTTTCGCAGATTCCACAGCGCCTATAGGTGGATGGCATCACCGGCGACAACCGCGATTTCGCGGGCATGGATATACTGTTTATTCATACAGTGCATGTGTTTTCGCACTGTTGAGTTCCCCATGTTCCGCCGTATCACCTCGCCGCACGCCTTCGACTCGACCGTTCTTCCGCAGCACGTTGCAGAAGCGGTGTGGCTCGGCTCGGAAGTTGGGCAACCCCTCGGTCGCACAGTGCCATCCGGGTTCGATGCGCTCGATGCGCAGCTGCCTGGAGGAGGCTGGCCAACCCACTCGCTGACGGAACTGCTCATGCCCCAGCCCGCACTGTGCGAGTGGCGCCTGCTGGCGCCTTCTGTGCCAGCGCTGCTGGCATCGGACGGGTGCATCTACCTCGTGGCGCCGCCCAAGCAGCCCCATACCAGTGGCTTGGCACAACTGGGCCTGCCGCCCGATCGCGTGGTGTGGATCCACGCCAGCGCGCCCGCGGATCGGCTGTGGGTGACGGAGCAGTTGCTGAAATCCAACCCTGCCGGTGCTGTGCTGTCCTGGCTGCCGCAGGCACGGCCGGAGCAGATCCGGCGTCTGCAGGTCCATGCGCAGTCCTGCGATGCGGCAGTGTTCCTGCTGCGGCCCACGGCCGCGCTGTCCGGAGCGTCACCCGCGCCCCTGCGTGTCGCTGCCGCGCTGGGCGACGGCTGGCAGCTGGAGGTGCGTATTCCGAAGCGGCGCGGTGCCCCGCTGGATGACGCCCTGTACCTGGAGGCCATACCCGCGAGCCTGGAGCCCATGCTGCCTCCGCGGCTGAAGTCCAGGCCGGTCCCGCCGATCCCACCCTCCCGCAAGGAGCCCGCCGATGCCTTCGCATTGGGCCGCGTTGCTGCCCCTTCCGTCCGCGGCCTGCCCGCATCCCATTGATGCGGCGTCGCTGGGCGTGTGGGCGTTGCAGTTCACGCCGCGGGTGGCCCTTCTGGAGGACGCCGTGGTCGCGGAGGTGGCCGCGAGCGCGCGGCTCCATGGGGGTATGGACGCCTTGCGCGCGCTCGTGGAAGCCGGCTGCACGGAACTGGGCGCCCGGATCGCCTGGGCGCCCACGGGGCTGGCGGCACTCGCGCTGGTGCGCCATGCGGCTGGTGCGGCGATCCCGGACGGATTCGGCGCGCCCATCGCGCAGTTGCTGGACCGGTTGCCACTGGAGGCGCTCACCACGGTAAGCAAGCACCGCGACACCCTGGCACGTGTGGGATGCCGCAGTCTGGGCGACGTCCGGTGCCTGCCGCGCGGGGGGATGGGGCGCCGCTTCGACAAAGCGCTTCTGACCGCGCTGGACCAGGCCTACGGGCTGCGGCCCGAGGCCTACGAGTGGCTCACCCTGCCGGAGACCTTCCACGCTCGCCTGGAGTTGATGGCCCGCGTGGAAGCCGCTCCCGCGCTGCTATTCGGGGCGCGGCGCCTGCTGGTGCAGATGGCCGGGTGGCTGGCGGCCCGGCGACTGGGCGCGACCGCGTTCACGCTGCGCTGGTGCCATGACGTGATGCGAGCCAAGGACGCCGGCACCGGAGGGGAGCTCACCGTGCGCACGGCCCGTCCCACGCAGAATGTCGAGCACTTCGCCCGCCTGTTGGCCGAGCACTTGAGCAAGGTGCAGCTGCTCGCGCCCGCGGGCGACATCGAGCTGCTGGCTTCGGAGGTGGCTCCGGTCGTCGAGGAAAGCCGCTCTCTGCTGCCGGAGACGCTGCGCAAGGGGATGGAAACGGAGCTGGCCCTGGAGCGCATTCAGGCGCGGCTCGGCATCGACTGCGTACGCCGCCCGGTGCTGCAGGAGGACCACCGGCTCGAATGGATGCAGGGCTGGACCAGCGACCCCGTGAGGCGCCGCAAGGCGGCAGCGTCGGCCCATGCACTGCCATTGCCCACATGGATGCTGGACGAGCCACTGCGGCTCATGGAGCGCGACGACCGGCCGTACTACCAGGGGCCGCTGAAGCTGCTGCTCGGGCCGGACCGTGTCGAGGGCGGTTGGTGGCATCGCACGGGAACGGGAGACGACGAGCGGGCGCTGAACGTTCAGCGCGACTACTGGCTCGCCCTGAGCGCCCATGCCGGCGTGTTGTGGGTCTTCCAGCAGCGCCTGGCGGGGGACCAGACCGCCTGGTTCCTGCATGGACACTTCGCGTGAGGGGGCGACATGAACCGCAGGCCGCGCACCATCCCCAGCTACGTAGAGCTGCGCTGCGTGTCGAACTTCACCTTCCTGCGCGGAGCGAGCGACCCGGAGGAACTGGTCATGCGCGCGAAGGAGCTGGGCTACCGCGGACTGGCCCTCGCGGACGAATGCAGCATGGCGGGTGTGGTGCGGGCACATGTGGCCGCGAAGGCGGCAGGGCTGCCCCTGATCCTCGGCTCCCAGTTCTGCGTGCAGCCGCGCACCGCGGACGAAGCACGTTTCACCCTGGTGATCCTGGCGCGGAACCTCCACGGGTACGGCAACCTGTGCGAGTTCATCACGAAATTGCGCCGCGCATCCAGCAAGGGCGAGTACCACCTGACGCTCGGGCAGATCACCGGGGGCGAGCTCGCGGACTGCCTTGTGCTGCTCTGCCCGGATCGCCAATCTACCGATGCGCAACTGGAAGCCGCAGGAACATGGGTGCTGTCGCAATTCCGCGGGCGATGCTGGATTGGCGTGGACCAGGTGCGGCAACTGGACGACGAGGTATGGCTGCACCGCATGCGCATGTTGTCGGAACTGACGGCGTTGCCTTTGGTGGCCGTGGGCGATGTGCATATGCACGTCAGGTCGCGCAAGCCGCTGCAGGACGTTTTGACGGCGACGCGGATCGGCAAGCCGCTCACAGAATGCGGCCACGCGCTGCACCGCAGCGCCGAGCGCCACCTGCGCACGCGGCTGCGATTGGCGCAGACCTTCCCGGCCGACCTGCTCGCCGAGACGTTGAACGTCGCCACGCGCTGCAGCTTCTCGCTCGACGAACTCAAGTACCAGTATCCCGACGAGGTCGTGCCGCGCGGCCACACGGCAGCGAGCTTCCTGCGGCAGGTCACCTATGAGGGCGCAGGCCGGCGGTGGCCGCAAGGGATCGCACCCACCGTGCAGGCGCAGATCGAACACGAGTTAGAGCTGATCTGCGAGCTGCGCTACGAGCATTACTTCCTCACCGTGTACGACATCGTGGCCTTCGCGCGGTCGCGGCACATCCTCTGCCAGGGCAGGGGATCGGCCGCCAACAGCGTGGTCTGCTACTGCCTGGGCGTGACCGAGGTGGACCCAGCGCGCATGTCGGTGCTGTTCGAGCGCTTCATCAGCAAGGAGCGCAACGAACCGCCTGACATCGACGTGGACTTCGAGCACCAGCGGCGGGAGGAGGTGATCCAGTACCTGTACGAGAAGTACGGCCGTGACCGCGCGGCGCTCACGGCCACGGTCATCAGCTACCGGCCGAAATCAGCGATCCGCGACGTCGGCAAAGCCCTCGGGTTCGACCTGCAGACGCTGGATGCACTGGCGGAAGGACAGAAGTGGTTCGATGGCGAGGACATTCGATTGGAACGCTTCGAGGAACTGGGCATGTCTGTCGCGGACCTGGCCGTACGCCAGCTCATCACGCTGACCACCCAGCTGATCGGCTTCCCCCGGCATCTTTCCCAGCACACGGGCGGGTTCGTGCTCACCCGGGATCGGCTGTGCCGGATGGTCCCGATCGAGAACGCCTCCATGGCCGACAGGACGGTGATCGAGTGGGACAAGGACGACCTGGATGCCGCGGGCCTGCTCAAGGTCGATGTGCTCGCCTTGGGCATGCTGTCGGCCATCCGGCGCGCGCTCGACATGATCGGGTTGCGCCGCGGGTATGCGTTCGGCATGCAGGACATCCCGGCAGAAGACAGCGACACCTACGACATGATCTGCAAGGCCGACACGATTGGCGTGTTCCAGATCGAGAGCCGGGCCCAGATGAGCATGCTGCCGCGGCTGCGGCCACGCTGCTTTTATGACCTCGTGATCGAGGTCGCCATCGTGCGGCCGGGGCCGATCCAGGGCGGCATGGTGCATCCCTATCTCAACCGGAGGCAGGGCAAGGAGCCGGTGACGTACCCGAGTGAGGCGCTCAAGACCGCACTGGGACGGACCCTGGGTGTGCCCGTATTTCAGGAGCAGGTGATGCAGATCTCGATCCTCGCCGCGGGCTTCACCGCGGGCGAAGCGGACGGATTGCGCCGCGCCATGGCAGCCTGGAAGCGCAAGGGAGGCCTGGGCAAGTACTACAGCAAGATCGTGGATGGCATGACCGCGCGGGGCTATGAGAAGGCCTTCGCCGAGCAGATCTTCGAGCAGATCAAGGGGTTCTCGGAATACGGGTTTCCCGAGAGCCACGCCGCGAGCTTCGCGCTGCTCGTCTACGCCTCCTGCTGGATCAAGCGGCACGAGCCAGCAGCCTTCCTCGCGGCGCTGCTCAACAGCCAGCCGATGGGCTTTTACTCCGCCAGCCAACTGGTGCAGGATGCCCGCCGCCACGGTGTGGAGGTGCGCCCGGTCGATGTGATGTACAGCGATGCGGAGACCTCCCTGGAGGATCTTCCGGATATACGTGCCGTGCGGCTCGGCCTGCACATGATCCGGGGCCTGCAGGCCACCAGCGCGCAGCGCATCATGGAGGCCCGCCGCGCTGGGCCGTTCGATAGCGCCGAGGAACTGGCGCAGCGCGCGCGGCTGGCGCAGCCCGAGATGAAACTGCTGGCGGCCGCGGGTGCGCTGGCCACCCTCTCGGGGCACCGCCGGCAGCAGGTCTGGGATGCCGCGGCGCTGCACGCCGCTCCCGAACTGCTGAGGAAGGCCCCGGTCGACGAGGACTACCTGGAGCTGCCTGCCGCGCCGGAGGGCGAGGACGTGGTGTGGGACTACGCGTCCACCGGCCTCACGCTGCGCAGCCACCCGATGGCGCTGCTGCGCAAGCGCCTGGACAAGTACAAGCTCAAGACCTCGGAGGAACTGCGCCGCATGCCCCATGGTCGCGTGGTACGGACGGCCGGCATCGTGACCCTGCGGCAGCAGCCGGAGACGGCCAAGGGGACGATCTTCGTCTCGCTGGAAGACGAGCACGGCGCCACCCAGGTCATCGTCTGGCGCGGGGTGCGCGAGGCCCAGCGTCAGGTGCTGCTGGAATCCCGGCTGCTGGCCGTCAAGGGGCGCTGGCAACGCGAGGGAGAGGTGTGCAATCTGGTGGCGGACCGGCTCGCGGACCTGTCGCCGTTGCTGGGGCGGCTGGCGACGGAGAGCCGGGATTTCAAATGAGGGTGACGTGATGCAGGGGCAATTGTTCGGCGAGGAACCGATCCGTTCGTCGATTCGCGGCCTGGTCTATCAGGAGGCATTCCTGAGCGAGCAGGAAGAGCAGGAACTCATCGACATCATCCGGTCGCTGCCGCTGCACGCGGCGCAGTACAAGCAGTACCTGGCGAGACGCAAGGTGGTGAGCTTCGGCGGATCGTACGACTTCGACACCAACCGGCTTCTGCCAGGGGTGGCGCTGGATTCGCGGCTGCTTTGGCTACGCGAGAGGGTGGCGCGGTGGATCGATGTTCCTGCAGAAGACCTGGTGCATGCCCTTGTCGCGGAGTACACGCCCGGTACGCCCCTTGGATGGCATCGTGACGTGCCCGACTTCGAGACCATCGTGGGTGTGTCGCTAGGCGGAAGCGCCACCCTGAAGTTCCGCCCGTATCCGGACGAGCCGGCGACACGGAAGGTACTGCAGTTGGACGTGGCGCCGCGATCGATCTACAAGATGACCGACGAGGCGCGCTGGGATTGGCAGCACTCCACGGCACCCACGGCAGAACTGCGGTGGTCCATTACTTTCCGCTCGCGCGTAAATTGATGGGGCGGCCCCGACCGCCGATCTGCCGTGCATGCCCTTGGGCAGGTGATAGCTCAAGACCTCACACGTGCTGGGTCGTCAAGCTAATGCAGAACTTGTCAAGCCGTCCCACCAGGAGATAGCTTTTGCGCCGCCCATGGAGGAACAAACGCCTCGTTCAAATCGCGCCAAACCGATGGCTTGCTACCAGGCTCGGGAGGCGCCAGGACGAAGTACAGCGGTGAGGATGTCTCCATCGAGCTGAGTTCCATGATGCTCAGTCCCGTTTCAACAACACCAAGCCCAAATGCCGGTCTCTGAATTCCTCGCGTACGAGCGACGCTGTGCATTTGACCGTCGGGATCGTCGGCAAGTTCTGCCATAGCATCGACGAGGCGTTGAATGCGAAGCAATGCCATAGTTACGTTTCCTGCGGTGGAAGCGGTAGTAACGCCTCCGCCAGGCGGGAAATAGACAGCCCCTCCATGGGTGTACATCGTCGTCACACCCCCGACTCGCAATGACGAAATGGCGTCCTGCGTACGGGCCAAACTCTGCTCAGGAATCGCGCCCTTGATCCTGTACTGTTCTAAATGCTCCGGCCAGTTGCTTGCCAACACTTCGAACAAGTGAGGATCGGCAAAGCCTTCTTTACCAGGGTGCTGAAGCACGTCCAGAAGGCCAACCCCATTTCCCCCTACGACACAGAAAGCAAGGTAATCGGCAGGCCTGGAGAAGTACTTCCCCGCGGGAATAGGCTCAGTTGTCAGGTGGAAATGAAGGATGCCCCAATCCGCGAAGAGCAGGTCGGTACGGGCATGCCGCTGATCGTCTGAAGCGCTGGTGTCATTCCTGAGAATCAGGCCACGACCTTGGTAGGGATTCACGTCCTCTCCCTGCTCGAAGCGCCGAACAAGTGCTTCCAATCCGGCTTGCGCACAAGCTGGCAGATCGACCTTTGGAAAGCGGTCGGACAACACTACAGGGCGCGGGTAGGGCTCAACGTACCGCATGCGAAAGTCGAGCCAGCGCAGTAGCGGTGAATCCAGCCCTTGCTGCGCTAAAGGCGATCCTTGCTCCTTCGGCGCGCTGGAAAATTTCAGGCCGAAAGCCTTCACAAGTTCGAGAGCCAACCGGTCCAGGTCAGCGTGAAATCGAACAGCAGTCGGATTTTGTCTCATTGCTTGTGGCATCGGTGAGGCGCTGAGCGCGAAAGGAGGGGGAGAAGGCGTGGCATTTGCAGGTCGCAGTCACTTGGGGTCAAGCCTTCAAGGGATTGCGTTCTGCGGGGAGCGCTCAGGTATCCAACTGCGATGCCCACACCTCACCGAGCGCGAGCAATCTAGCCTTCGGTCATTCCTTGGATGTGTCAGCAAGGACCCGACCTTGCATTTAGGGCAAGGGACACGTTGTGTGCCCAGGTTGATCCATTCGATAAAAGAATGGGCCCTCGAAAGCGCCGACAGTTCCAGGATGTATTCGCTCGGCGCCTCCCCGTTGACCAAGACGATTACCTGATGCTTGGCCCTCGTGAGACCCACGTAGAGCAGGCGTCTCTCTTCTTCGTTCTCGTCGGCGAGCTTGGGCAGGACGAGGTCCAGCAAAGGTTCAGTCTCGCGTTCGTCAGGGAAGCCCCGGAACCCGGAATCGAGTCCCACCAGAACTACGAAATCCGCCTCCAGACCTTTGGAACCGTGCAGGCTCATTGCGTCCAGCTCCAGCTTACCTTTGTACTTGCGCTTCAGCGCCTTGATCGCATCCTCCGTTTCCAGTCCCTGCGGCGCAGTGGTTTCGGCGGTCGTACGGGTAAGGATCTGCACGGAGGGAAGTGCGATGCCGAGGGATTTGCCCGTGTCGATCAGTCCGTCCAGTTGTGTTTCTAGTGCCAGCATCCGATGCTCGGCGCCAGGTTTGTGCAGAACGACGCGCACGCAATGAAGCAGTTGATCGGGTTTTGCATCTACAGGTTTGTCGAACTGGTTTCTGTTCTTCAGCACCAGTTCTCGCGCCAAAGTAGCGATGCCGCTGGAGCAGCGGAACGTGCGCGGCAGCAATAGCTGGCGTTCGTGGCGGCCGAAGTGCGTGCCGATATTTTTGAAGATACCGACGTCCGATCCAGAGAAACGATTAATCGTCTGCCAGTCATCACCAACGCAGAAGACAACTGACTCGTCGGGCGCTTGGTCCAGGACGGACTTGACGAGGTCTGCTCGAAGACGCGCAATGTCTTGGAACTCGTCCACCAGCACGAACCGATACTGGGTCCGGACCCGGCCGTCGCGCAGGGCGGCCAGTGCATCCCGCAGCATGTCGGCAAAGTCGATCTTGCCCGCGTCCTTTAGCGCCTGCTGGTACGCATGAAACACGGGGAAGGCCACTTTGAGGAAGAGGCGAGCGCGCCAGGAGTTGGGCTGCTTTTCAGCTTCCTCGAACACCTGCTTCTCATCGAGACCGGAGTCCTTGAACCTAAGCACGAAGTCCATGATGAGCTTCTCGCGATCTTCGATAGGGCCAAAGCTGGCGATGGCTCGCCGATACACTTCCTTGGAGGGCGCCCCCACTTTGATGCCTGAATCCCGGAGCGATCGCTCTAGATGAGCCCAGAGTGTGCCATCGCGAAACTGAGCCGAGGTGGTTTCGAAAAAGACCACGGGCTTGCCTGTGCGCTGACCGCTGGCTACTCGTTTCTTGAACATTGCGCGTTTGCTGTGGGCCTGCGCAACGTACTCGGAGCCACCCATCCAATCGGGGGCCTTTCCGTTGCGGTCCAGGGCAAAGTGCTCGTGAACTATCAGCACCTCGCGCTGCGAGCCGTCATCAAGGCGCTGGACCACGCGATAGGTGAAATCCGGCTTATAAGGCCGTCTGCGTTTCGAGGATGCGGAAACGCCAAGTCCAAGGAGTGTGGCACCGTCCCAGTCGAGCGCTTCGTACTCGAACGACACGCCGCGAAGGACCAGCCAGTTCACGATACCGCGCTCTTCGAGAGACCGCACGTACACCGCAGGATCGAGCGTGGGGATGGTCGCGTCGTAGCGTTCTTTTGCTTCCTCTCTCTTTGCCTTGATGCGTTGCCGGCAGGTTTCCTCATAGCGCCGCGCGCACTCTTCCACGCTGCCCGCTATGCCAAAGGGAGTGGGGTCTTCAAAAGGCGCAAAAAGCAACCAATCGGCGAGTGCCTGCTGGAATGAGAGATCTTCGTCCTTCAGGCGCGCGATAACCGTGCGCAGGAACCGTCCTTCCTCGCCCTTATCCTCCTCGAACACGCGTGGACGAATTCCTTCGCCATTGGCCTCAATCAGAACGGACAACCCGAAGGAATGGAACGTCTTCGAAGCCACAGACACCTTGCGTCCGATGGCATCGTTGAGCTTCTTAGACAATCGATCGCCCAGGCTCTTGGCCGCTTTGCTGTTGTAGGCGAGTGCAAGGACCTGTCGGTCCTGGAACATCCCGGTCTTGAGCGCAAAGCCAATCTTGCCGACGATGCACGAACTCTTGCCCGAACCCGCGGCAGCGATCACCAAAGTCGCATCCTCAAACACCAGCGCCGCGGCCGTCTGCTCCGGGGTTAGAGGGCTGCTTTCGACCACGGCGAAGTAGGCTGCCTCCGCCTGAGTTTGGAGAACCATGTATCGCTCGTTGTGTTCTGCTCGCGACACTTCGGGGTCGTTGACCAGTTTGGCCAAGGCGGCCAGCTCCTCCTTCATCACCCCAGCCCGTTTCAGGCTGCTTGGCGGAAGAAGTGGATGGCGATGGAGCCAAGCAAAGATCGACTTCATCTTGCCGATCGTTGGTGAGTGGTCGTTCGCGAGCCGGCTCGCTTGGGAATGACGCACGTAACGGTCCGACCTATAGACGCGCTCGATGTCGGAGCGAACAGGGCGAAGCGCCTCATCTACCCCGTCCAGGCGACGTATGAGTTCCAGATGCACGCGCTGGAGTAAGTCAATGCGTGCTTGCGCTCGGGCGTTACTCGGCAGGACCAGGGACGAAACTCGTTCCTCGTCACCGGACCGGTACGTCAGAACGAGATGACCGCGGTCCAAGCATCGGGGTAGAAACCAGGTCGGCTCCTGTTTCTCCACTGCCGACAACTGCCAGTACTGCAATTTCTGCCCAGCTATTGACAGTCCCTTCGGTGCAATCTCCAGGGTCATCGGCCTGCGAAAGCAGAACCAGACGTCCCACCACGACTCTCTGACCGAAAGGCTCGGCATTGCCGGGGCCTGCTTTTCCTTGTTCGCTACTTCCACCGAAACCTCCCACTTCTCGGGGAGGATGGTAAGCGACGGGGACTGCCGCTACGTCCCAGGGGCTGGCGATTGTGACGGTCATTAGAAAAGTGGTGGCTTAGGGGTACGGCGGTTCCGTCAGTAGCCCATTGGGATCCTGCGTTCGGTTCCGGGCCGCATGTCGTGTCGAGTCGTCCGGGACTGCTGCTGGGGTGTCTGATGACGGCTAACGGTAACTTCCCTTGAGCGCGACGAAGCGGCTGAAAGCGAAAGGTCGGTGCGCTTAGCCTAGCTGCGCCCGTCTATCAAGCATCGTTATGGTCGAATCAAAGATACTTCTTGAAGCTCCCCGCCGTGATATCCATCGCCACCCCCAACATCACCGCCGCCGGCAGCAGGATCGCCACCGGATGCACGCTGACCGGCAGGGCCAGGTAGATCACCCAGGGCAGCACCGCCAGCGGCACGAGGCTGGCGCGCGCGCGGTGGTACAGAAACCCCGATTCACGCCCCGCGCCGAACCGCCGGATGTCCCGGCGCACCAGCCCGTCCACGAAGCCTGCGAAGGCCGCCAGGATGAAGAGCGGCAGCGACAGGCACAGTACGAGCAGGCGCACCATGAACACGAGCACGGTGTAGCCCGCGGCGATCAGGTAGTCCTGCGTGTGCGTGGCCACGGTGCCGAGGGCTTTCTGCAGGCTCCACGCCTGGACGCCCGCGTTCGCGCGGGCCTGGCGCGAGGCGTCCCGCATCCATTCCAGCAGGCCGCTGCGCACGAACACCCACTCGTAGCCCTGCTGCACCCAGTGGTGCGCGGTGCGACCCGGCTCCTGCACGAGGGCGCTGCGCACAAAGTAGTCGGACAGCTGGTCCAGCTCATGGCCCAACATGGCCTGCGCGTGCCGCCATCCCTGTTCGGGCCAGAACAGCGCCATGCCTACGCACTCCACCACGATGCACAGCAGCAGCGAGCCGCACAGCACGCCGAAGCAGCGGAACGGCAACGTGATGAGGCCGACGATGAAGCCCTGCTGGCGAACCTGCTGGCGCTGCGCGGTGGCGGCGACGTCGCTCATGGCGCATCGGCCTCAGCGACATCGTGCGGACCGTCGGGATCTGGCGCATCGGGCGCGGCGATCGTGTCTCGCAGCAGGTCGTCCGGCAGCCCGACATCCCGTGGGCCCGCGGCGCCCTGGCCGTCCCACCAGCTCCCGGCGTCTATCACGTAGTGCAACCGCATGCCGGCCGCCAGCTCCTGCAGGTAGCGCGGCATGTCCTCGTCGGGATCGGGCGCGGGCAGTGGCATGCGCACCTTCCAGAGGTTGCCGCCTTCGAGCAGAGCGAAGGCCTGGCCCTTGGGCAGCGCGACGACGTGCGCCGGCTCGATCAGCGGCACGCTGGTGCTGGCGACGCGGTCCTGGGTGTTCGATGTGAATGCGGTTGCGCCTGTGGGATCGGAACTGTCGGTGGCGCCGCTGGTCACGGAGGTGGCGAAGACCTCGACCTTCGGCAACTGGCGGGTCAGCAGTTCGGCCGTGGCCGTTTCCCTGACGCGCAGCATGACGAGGTTGTTGAAGTTGCCCACGACCTGGCCGGCCTTGGCGCGGTTGCCGATGCGCGCCTCGATGTCGGAGAGGGTCTGCGTGTACGCCGTGACCTGGATGCCGGCGCCGCCTCCCTTGTTGACCATGGGGATGAACTCGTCGCCCATCAGCTCGTTGAACTCGTCGGCGTGGACGTTGATCGGCACCTTGCTGTTGGCGTTGGCGCCGGGCAGGCCATCGTCCACGCCGAATTTGTAGATGTGGCCGGCGACCGAGACGAGGTCGCTGAACATGCTGTTGCCCACGGCGGCCGCCACCTCCGCGTCGGAGAGGGCATCGAGCCCGACATACACGATCGCGCGCTTGCGGATGACCTGCATCCAGTCGAAGATGGGCCGAGGGTCGGCCAGGTCCGAATAGTTCGGCGCCAGCAACTGTGCGATCTTGCCGGTGGTGAGCTTTTCCAGCAGTGGCAAGAGGCTCGCGACGATCTTGTCGAAGTAGGTGCGGTCGTAGCGCACCGCGCTGCGCAGGCCGTCGAGCACGGGGTCGTACACACGCACCTGAGCCAGGTACTGCTCGATCGCGATCACCCGCTTCTCGCGCCCGATCATGTTGCGCGGGATGTTCTTGTCGTTGAGGCGTGCTTCGAGCTGGACGATGATTTCCCAGGCCTTCGGCTCGGTGCGCGCGAAGAAGTGCGCGGCGTACTCCATGAACAGCGCATCGATGTTGATGACGTGGCGCTGTATCAGCAGGTAGTCCGGACGCTGCCCCAGTTCCACGAGGGCTCGCGCGATGATGTTGACGAACCGCCAGGCGAACTCGCGGAACGCCGCGCTGTTGCCTTCACCGGACAGCTGACCCGCGATGCGCGTGGCGACTTCCGAAATGCGGCCGAAACGCCCGACGGCGTTGTAGCGCGCGCTCAGGTCGGGCCAGCCCAGGTGGAACACATAGAACTCGCCTTCGCGCCCGGCGCGGCGGGCCTCCACGTACATGCGCTTGAGCAGATCCGCGTCGCCCTTGGGGTCGAAGACGATCACCACCTCGTACCCGCCGTCCGCCGCGCGGCGGCGGATGTCCTGCGTGATGAACAGTTCGGCCAGGCGCGTTTTGCCGACACGCGTCGTGCCGAGCACCAGGGTGTGTCCGACCCGCTCGCCCAGGGGCAGGGTGACATCCACCTCCTGCGGCTCGATGCCATGCAGGCGCGGTAGTCCGCCGACCGGCGGCAACGGCCGCACCGGGTTCAGAGCATGGTCCCAGGCCGTCCAGCGCGCGAGCCGTGCGAACGGCGGTGGGGTGAACTCCAGGCGCTCCTCGCAACGCCGCGCAAGCCGGTAGAGCGCGGTTGGCTCGACGTAGCGGCGGAACTCGGGCCGGTAGGTCTGCATGAGGCGGTGGGTGTGGCGCTGGTCCCAGCGGAAACCGCGGCCGAGGAACAGGCGCTGCTGGCTGACCGGAACGTCGCGACTCGTCATCACGTAGCGCGGCAGGCGGCGGATGTTGCGCCGGTAGCGCAGGATGGCGTGGGCCTGGCGCAGGCGGATGCCGCCGAAGGCCGCGAAGGCGAGGGCGCTGGCAACTCCCAGCGTGGGGCTCAGCGCGAGCGACCACGGTGCCACCACGCACGCCAGCGCGGCGCCGGCACAGACCGCAACGGTGTATAGCTCCACCGCGGGGCGCAGCAGCACCTCGACTGCATGCGCCTGGGCCATGTCACTGCTCGATGCCTGTGGCGGTCAGCAGGGCGGGGTAGTGGCGAAGGCCCAGGCGCCGGGCCAGGTCGTCCCCCGATGCCGGCGAAAGCGAAAGACCCGGCGCCAGAGCGCGCAGCTCTTCCAGTGCCCGCGACGACTCGACATTCACGACGAGGCCGGCGGCGCGCATCTGGCGCAGCGTGCCGGCGCGCTGCTGCAGCCATGCCCTGGAGCGTGGGTCGTCACCAACCAGGAAGAACGGGGTGAGCCCCGGCGCCTGGAGCGGGCGAGCGTCCACCACGCCCGGGGACAGTAGCACGGAGCGCGCTGGCAGCCCCACAGCCTCGAGCTGTGCCTGTATCTGGGCCTGGGCCGGGGCTCTGGCTGTTCCCGCGGCCGAAGGGGCGCTGGCCACGCGCAACGGTGGAAGCCCGAGTTCGTCGTAGTAGGGCTGCGTCGGTGCGCCTCCCCGGTCCTCGACGACGATCAGGCTGGGGCGGGTCGGCGGTGCAGCCGGCGCGGGTTCCGCCCGCAGGCCGAAGGACGGCAGGCATAGCAGTGGCGACAGGCACAGAGCCGCGTATGGCCGGAAACGCGAGGCAGGGAACGTCATGGGTTGTTCTCTCGAAGCGGCTTCAATGAGGCCACCGCCTGCGGGTTGCCCAGCACGCGTACGAGGTGGCGTTGCACGGCGCCGCGGTAGCGCGCCGCGGGCGGGCCGCCTGCAGGACGGTGGTAGCGGCCCACCGCGGCCAGCCAGTCTTCGCCGGGCCGGTGCTGCTCATGCAGAATTTCCGCAGCGATGCCGAGGTTGCGGTATGGGTTCAGCAATGCGCAGGGTTGCTGCACACGGTGCGCGTGGTACCCCGCATTGACCTGGCCGAGGCCGACGTCGATGCGTTCAGCGGGGGTGTCCCGCAGTGCGCGGCGCAGCGCGAGGCAGGCATCAACGCGCGTGGCGTGCCGCTGCGGCGTGCCGGCGACGTTGAGCGTCCAGGGCCAGGGAAGCAGCCGGCCGCGCAGCCGGGTGCCACTTTCCTGCAGCGCGACCGCGTAGAGCACGGACGACGGCACGCCGGACTGCGCCGCGGCGATCTGGTAGGCGGGTGGGGGAAGCTCCTGGGCGAGGGCGGACACCGCGCTCCACGCGAAAGTGCCCAGCACGATCCCCAGGCTCAGGGCCCTGCAGCAGCGCTGCGGGATTACTGCCGTTGCCATTGACCACCCACCTCGCGCATGACCGCCGGCAGGTCACCGGAGGCACCGAGCGACAGCCAGCGGCCGCCGTCGTGGTTGAGCGTGATCGTCCGCGCCCGCACCTTGGCGGGATCGATGCCCGCGCGACGGGCCCAGCGGCGGATGCGCTCGTCATCGCCGCGGCTCCCGATGAGGTACACGTCCACCGGCGTGCCCGCGGATTGAAGTTGCTGCACGCGCTGGTCGCATGCCGCGCAGTCCTCCTTCACGAACAGGGCGATACGCCCAGGCTCCGCAGTACCGCTGCCGCCCGTTGCGGGGCCGCCCTGCAGCACCACTCGTTGCTGGTTGGGGTACAGCCGCTGCCATGCCGCGTCGTACGCGCGCTGGTAGTCCAGGGTCTTTTGCACTCGGCGTGCTTCGGCCTGGATCTGTAGCTCGGCATACCGCCGCCGCTCGTCTTCGTTGCGCGCCTCGATCCCGAGGGCGGTCAGCGGGTCGAGGTTGGGGGAATAGATGCCCAACGGGCCCTGCATCAATGTCTGGTAGCGCGACCATTCTTCCGCGCGAAGACCCCAGTCGCGGGCCCGGGTCTCGTCGTCGCGCGCATCGCTCAACGGCCGGGCGGCGCTCGCCACGGCGCGGGTATCACCAATGCGCGCTGCCTGCGTCTGGGCGCGCACCACGTCGGGCAACCCCAGGGCCAGGACGCACAGGCTGGCGGCGATGAGCATCGCGATGGCTGCACGGCTCTGCGCTCGCATGTCGGCCGCCTCAGCGTGCACGCAGCGGAAGCCGGCGCATCTGCTCTCCGACCGCGAACACCGCGGTTTCCGGCTCGATCACCTCCAGCCGCCACCCGCTCTCCTGTTCGCCCTCGCGCAGAAGCCGAACCTGCGCGGGCGACGCCTGCCCGGAGGGACCGACCGCCAGGAAGGGCACGCCGGCCCGCATCTCGGTGCCGAGCACCGTGAACGGTGGAGGGGAGGGCGCGGCCTCGCGGGCCGCCGCACCCTCCGATAGACGCGCCTTGCGTGGCGCTGCGGGCGCCTTGTGGGCGGCGACATGGGCCTGTAGGGCGTCGAAGCGCGAGGACAGGGCTGCCAGGTCCTCGGTCCGGGCCGTGCCGTCCCGTGCCTGTTCGAGCGCCGTAAGCCGGTCGCCCAGGGCCTTCTGCGCCGAGGAGAAGGTTGCTTCGCTGACGGGTGCCGGTTGCCGGCGCGCGGCATCGAATGCGCCGCGCAATTGCGCCACGCTGCTGGCCAGGCTCTGCATTTCCGCATCGACGTTCGCTTGCTTGGCTTCTTGCGCCATGCGCGACAGTTGGACGGTGTTGTATGCGGTCACACCGCCCAGGACCATCAAGGCGATGGTGCAGGCCCACAAGGGCCAGCGAACGCGGGGGCGCCCGGCGGGCGGATGGGAGATCACCATGGCTGTTTCTCCTTCGGAGGCAGGACCGCGTCATTCGCCGCGGCGCTGGCCGCGTCGGCGGCGCCGGCGGCAGTTCGGTGAAAGCAGACCACGCGCGTCGTCTCGTCCACCGAGAGCGCCCAGGTGCTGCCCGCCATGGTCTGGAGCGCGTCGCGCAGAGTGATCGGACCGAGACGCACATGTGCCGCCGGCAGCGGCAGGGCGTAGAGGGTGGCGCTGTCCGCATCGGGTGGGCACAGCCGGTAGCCCGACTGCCGCAGCAGGTACTGCAGGCCGTCCAGCACCGTTGCCCCATCCGGCGATGGCAGCGTGACGTCCATGACCTGCATCAACAGATCGCGCTGCCCATCCTCGGCGCCGATCTCCACAAAGGTGTAGCGCCCCTGGCGCGTGACCGGCACGGGCGAGGGCCGTTCCGCGGCGGCCCTGGCGGGCGAAACTACCGAGGGCGGCGGGCTGGGATCGGCGGCGTCGGCGGTCGGTGGAGCGCTGGCACATCCGCCCAGCAGGGCCGATGCGACCACGGCGGCCACCGGGGCGAAGCCCCAGCGGCGTGGATCGGGCGAGGGGTGTGGCTGCATGCGGGTCGTCCCGGTAACTTGGGTGGTCGAGACGATGCGCGATCGCGAGCCGTTGAGTCAGGCAACAATCGGGATCGCGGCGCGGCGCTTTGCCGGGTCGCCGGCGTTCACGCCGATAACAAAACGAAATGCAGGGAGAAACTGAGCATGGAGTCCAGCAACCAACCCATTCCGTACGCTGCGCGATGCGAGCGGCTTCCGCCATCCGGCACCACCGCCCTCGTGTGGCCGTTCGTCAACGTTGCGAAGGGTGGCGGGCCGTACGAACTGTTCCTCGACACCAATGCGCTCGCGCGCACGGAATGGGCAGAACAGATCCCGGCCGCGGATCGCGTGCGCTACACGCTCAACCCGTGGCCGGCGCTGATGGAGCAGTGGATGTCCAATCAGAAGCTCCGCGAGAGCACCGACCCTGCCGCCTGGATCAACGACAGGTTGGCAGCGCTGGCGTCGCGGGGCTTTCTGTTCCGCGATGGGTTCGCGCAGCAGCAGGTCGCGCTGCTACGAAACAACGAACCAGCGCTGCGGACCCAGTTCAGTCTGATCTTCCCCTACGTTGCGCTCATGCGATCGCTGCTGTCGCAGAAGGTGCCGGCGGAGGATGCGCTTGCGAAGTTGGACGCCCTGATGCAGGCCGACGTTCCACGCTTTACCGGCATGGCCATGCTGCTGGCGCTCTGCGTTCTGCTCAAGGGCCGACAGTCCCTGAAGCTCGACGGAGACCCGAAACCAGCGTACTCGTACCTCGAATCGTTTCTGAGCTTTCAGCCTGGCAAGAAGGACGAGACGGACCACATCACCCTGCCATACCTCCGCAATCGTGCCGGCGATCTCAACCTATGGCTGAGCATCCCGATGCTGCGGCAGGCCGGATACGAGTTCGTGGGAACACCCGCGCTCGTCACCGAAGACAAGGCCTTGCACCGGGTCATCCTGCGCACGCTGCCTCCGGTGCTGACGCCCAATCGAGCGATGGGCTTCGGCGTGGACGGCAATGGGCTCGACGCGGAGATCTGCCACCGCATCGTCATGGCGGTGGGACCCATGGTGGTGCGTGGCGCCGTGACGTCGCAGGAGAAGGAGGAGCGCCTGGGCCGCCTGTTCGCGATGGCGGGTGCGGCCTGCGCGAGACCGGAGGAGAAGGCAACACTCGATGAGGCGTGGCGGACATGGTGCTTGCCGGGCATGCATGACCGGTTCGTTGTCTGAGCATCGCTCGATCAATGGCAGGGAAGGGCATTCTCTGCCGAACCGTCCCCCTGAAGAGGAGATCGTAGAGATGGCAGGTGAAGAAAAATCGAAGGACAACGCTAAGGAGGGGCTACCCCACCTCAGCCTGATGGAAAAGGCGTGGGATGCTCAGTGGGTGATGCGGTTCGTCTGCATCGTGCTGTTCGTCGATGCCGCGCTGGTTTTCAAGGGTGGGAAAGGGATGCTTCAGTGGTCGACATCGGCCGACATGCTCTGGAAGGACCTCGGCTTTCTCGTAGTGTCGGCAGCGACCTTCGGTCTCTTGGTCAGCTTCGTACTGCCGCTGCTGGGTGCTTGGGTGCGTTGGTTCGTCTTCCTCTTTCCCGGGGTCGGCGTCGATTCGTCAGATCGGGGCTCGGAAAGGTATGGCGAAGTGTCTGCCAGAAAGCTCCTTGATCTCGCGTTGGAACGAGAGAGCGATTTCCTGCTGCGTATGTACGATGGCGAGTGGCGAAGTTGGAAAGATAGGCTCTCCGAGGATCGACGCCTAGGCGACCTCGTTTTCGCGACGTTGGTCATGGCTGTTGCCGACTTCGCGCTCGCGTTCACGCATAAAGATGGTCGATCCCTTGTCCTGGACTTGATCTTCCAGCTCGGGGACGCCGGCATCCTTCTTGCTGCCGTGCTGGTTTGGGCCGCATGTTGGATGCTCAACAAGACCTGGTTCGCGCCCTTGCCCTCTCTGCGGGTGTATTACCCCCCGCT
The DNA here is from genome assembly GCF_014206815.1 of Xanthomonas sp. F10. Classification (GTDB taxonomy): domain Bacteria; phylum Pseudomonadota; class Gammaproteobacteria; order Xanthomonadales; family Xanthomonadaceae; genus Xanthomonas_A; species Xanthomonas_A indica. The sequence goes on along the minus strand of NZ_JACHNP010000001.1, from coordinate 2,060,045 downwards.
GTATCGAGAGCTACGGGAGAAGGAGCTTCGGCGCAACGATGAATAGATGCTCTGAATAGGCGGAGCGCGCGATCAGCCCGGTAAGAGCACGCGGTAGCGGGCTGACGGTGCATGGCCGATGTTTCGCCAGGCGTGAAGCACGCGGCTAAGCAACTGTCTACCTCAAGCGCCGAACGCGCTTGTACAGTGGCGCCCACACGCCAGGGACCGGTTGGAATGGCCGCGGGGAAAGACATCGCCAAAGGGGCTCTGCTCAGCGCGGCCTATTGCGCCGCGTTCCTGCTGGCATGGCGCTGTTCCATGGATCAGTGGTATCTGCCGGCGGGTTTGCGCGCCGCGACCTTGCTGTTCCTGCCGTATCGCCTGTGGCCCTATCTGCTCGCCGGTGATGCGGCCGCGCTGCTGGTGATCCGCGTGCCGATGATCGAGCATGGCGCGAGTCCTGTGTGGGCGTACACCAGTCCCTTCCTGCTGATGCCATGCGTGGCGCTGGCCGTGCATGCCGCGCGGCGGCAGCTACCGCGGCTCGTGGACCAGGAGTACCTGCTGCTGCCCCTGGCCTTGATCCTCGCGCTGTGGAGCACGTTGTGCAACATGGCATTGAATGCGCTGTTCAAGGGCTACACCGCGCTGACCCCGCTGGAGGCGCTTACGCGTTACTGGCTGGGCGACTACCTGGGCATGCTGATGTTCACGCTGCCGGCTCTGCTCTGGCTGCGCCGGGAGGAGCCGGTCACAGCCCGGCCGCGGCTGCCGAGGGATGGCCTGCTCGGGTCGGCAGCCGTGGTGGCGCTGTTCCTGATCTCCGGTATGGCGCAGGACCGCCTGTCGCACCAGATCCTGATGTCGCTGATGGTCGTCCCCTCGGTGGTGCTCACGCTGCTGCACGGCTGGCGCGGCGCCGCTGTCGGCGTCGTGCTCGCCAACGTGGCGATCGGGATCATGTTGCCGGACGCCATGACGCTGGCGGCCTACCATGCCGAGGCATTCCGTGTGCAGGTCGCTCTCGCCGCTGCGGCCACGGGCCTGTTCGTTTTCGGGTCCCGGCTGTCCGCGGCCTTCGAGCACGCCCGCCACTTTCGCCACCAGCGTCAGGAAGCCTGGCAGATTGCGCAGGCGAGCTACATGCAGGCGGAACGCACGCTGCGCCGCCGGGTGGTCGAGTACAGCGACCTGGCCGTCCACATCAACAAGCTGCGCACGGACATCGTGGCCCATCTCCGCTCGCGGGGACAGCATGCCGCGGCGATGGAGATGACGCGCACGGGCGTGATCCAGGCCCAATTGCTCGACGAGTACGTCACCGCGCTGTACCCACTGGGCATCGAGACGCATGGCCTGTACGTCACCCTGCGTTCGGTCGCGATGAGCAATCTCTGCGATACCGAGTTCGAGTGCCGCCTGCATGGCGATCCCATGCAGCTCTCCCTCGGGCTGCAGCTTGTCGCGTACCGATGCATCCTCAACGTTGTCGAAACCCTGCCGCCAGCGAAGCGCCATCTCATCAAGGGCAGGGTGTGGCGAGCCGGAAGGCGCCAAGGCATCGTGCTCTGCGTAGTCGCCGACGCGTCCCCGCTGGATCGGCGCCGTACCGTGGCCCACGATGCCGACTGGGAGCTCGCGGCCAGGCTCAAAGTGCATGGCGGCACCTGCCGGCGCCGCCATGCGTACTGCCTCAGCTTTCTCGTTTCTGAGTCGGTGGGCGAAGGGCTCAGTCTGCGGCGCTGATTTCCCAGGCGTCGCCGCCGTTGCGGCCTGGCACTACGCGCACGACAAAGCCCGACGTCTGGTACACCACGGACCCGCTGGTGCCCGCGCCCTTGTCCGGCACAGTCACGCGTGCGACGTCCGCACCCATGGGCAACACCCACAGCGTGTCGTTGACCCGACCCACGGCCGCACGCACCGTGCCCGCCACATCGTTGATCTGCAGGTAGGTGACTCCATCGCGGCTGAACTCATAGATCCGCCACGCCGGATCCAACGCCAGGTTCCGGGCCTTCGGCAGGCTTTCGCCCAGCCCCGCCGCGGCCGCCGGAGCCCCGTGGCCGCCGTCGGGGCAGCATGCCTGTGCCGCGCCGGCACAAGCCAGCAGGGCACCCGCCAGTGCGATGTGGATCAGCATGCTCGTCTTCATCCTTTTCATGGTCGTCCTCGTCCCATTCCGGGAGCTATCGCCTGCATTTCAGGCCGATCCAAGGTACGTGGTCCGATGACGTGAGCGGTCGACAAGTCCACGGCACGGGCGGATGGCTGGTTCAGCTTGCTGACCCGGGCATGGGGGGTATGGAGATACGCCCAGGAGCGTTGCATAGTGCTCGTGGAGGACAGAAGCATGGGGCGCGAAATGCGTCCTGCCCCATCCTCGAAACGCCCAGGTATGGCTCCCATGGTTTACGTTCGCAAGTTGTTCCGCACGATCGGGCTGAAACCGCGAAAGCTGACGAAAGAGGCTAAGGCGGCCGCCGCCGGCATATCGTACGAACAGCCTCAAGTCGAAGCCGGCTCTACCCTCGATTTCATGCTGTCCACGCTATCTCGGGAGGCAGCCGCCGCGTACGTGCATGCGGTCGTATCCGACATTGAGGCATGCGTTGCAGAAAGCCGCGCCACGGCCCAGGACGTCGGCCCGGAGAACCTCCTCGAACGGATACACGCACTGAAAAATGCCATAGCGCCGATCGGCTCCCAGCAGTTGCGGATGGCTTGCGAGCAACTCCGCCTGGACGCCTGCCACGGCGCTGATCGGGCTCCGTTGGAGCGGCGCTTCGAGGCCGTCGCCCGCGCCGCCGTGAAGCTGATCCTCAGCTTCCGTGCGGCCTCCGGCCCATAGACGTTGACAGGCTGGCCTGGGTTCATAGTGTGGTGTCTTGCACGTCAATCATCGGGCCTGCGCTTCTCGGCTCATGGGTTCCTCCCATCTGCTCTGCCTGCTTGGGAACCTGGCCGCGCCATGTGGGAAATCGCCTGCACCGACGATAGAAGTTTGTGCGGGGCGATCGGCTTGGTCAGGTAGGCCACCGCGCCTTTCTCCAAACAGGCCGCTACGGTGTTGGGGTCGGAATCAGCGCTGATGATGACGATCGGGGGGGCTTGGTGGATGCCTATGTGCGCTTCGATTTCCGCAAGTACATCCCAGCCAGAACGCTCGGGCATGTGCAGATCGAGGAGGATGGCGTCGGGCCTATCCGCCAGTAGTGCTTTGATCGGGGCGGCTCCAGGCACGGCGAACCTGACGGAGTGACCAGCCAGGTTCATCAGCCATTGGATGACCTGCCGGTTCGGGAGGTTGTCCTCGAACACCAGGAAACTCATCGCCGGGATGGTGGCGCGATGGCGATCCAGCGCCTGGTGCAACGGAATGGGCGCCTCCACTTGCTGACCTGGTGCGGCTCTCGCGAACGCGATGTTCCAGGTGAACACGGATCCGCCACCAGGATTGTCGGAGACCTCGACCTGGCTGCCCATCTGCTCTGCGACCGCTTTGACGATGTAGAGACCGAGGCCTACGCCGCTCTGCGCACGGACCACAGAGCCCCCACCCTTGTAGAAGGGATCGAAAATCCTGCTCCTATCCGCAGCGGGAATTCCGGGTCCGGAATCGATGACTTGGATGCTCAGGCGCTGGCGCCCCGCCATGTCCGGGCCGGAATCGATGATGCGCAGTGTGACGGCGCCGCCAGCGGGTGTGAACTTGATCGCATTGCTGACCAGGTTGCTGATGACCTGCTCCACCCGGGCCGGATCGCCGACGAAGATTTCATGAAGGTCGGTCGCGCCTGCAATCTCGAAGTCGATGGCTTTGGCGAGTGCCTGTGGCCCGCAGACGCCCTGCACTGTCTGCAGTACCTCCGAGAACCGAAATGGACCATTCTCGAAGGCCATCTGCCCGCGATCGATGGCGGCCACGTCCAGGACATCGTTGACGCGACCCAGCAACGCCCAGGCATTCACTTCGGCCGATGCAATCAGTTCTTGCTGCTGCTCGGGAAGTTGCGAACGGTCGATCAGGGCTGTTGCATTGATCACCGTGTTCAACGGCGTCCGCAACTCGTGGCTCATGGTGGCGATGAACCGGTTTTGCGCGTCGCGCGATCTCACCGCCTGTGCCGAGATGACCCACAGGGTCGATAGCAGCTTGTTTGTCATCAGCGGGATTCCGACGAGGAAGCCGAACGCGAAGACAGCGAACGCGGGACGCTTCACCCAATAATGCTCGGGTGCGGCGATCGCGACGATGACGCAGGCGAGCAGCATGCTGAGGTAGAAATACCGCCTGCCGAACCTCGCGCCGATGATGATGCTGATGATCGGCAAGACCGTGGCGCTCGCCATGGTCAGGTTCCACGCCAACGAAAGCATGACTCCGATGATGATGTAGTTGGCGATCGCGCCAGCGCCATCGACGAACTCCGTTTCCTGGATCTTTCCCGCTCGCAGCAGCACCATCCAGATCGCGCAGGCGGGCAGCAGCCCAATGAGCCACGGCAGCAGCTTCGTCGCCTCGATGGGGAGCACCTGATCGAGCGATAGATGCTGCCATCCATCGGGAGGATCTGTGATCGCGCCGCGGCTCCAGTAGAGGGCCCAGACAATTACCGCGAAGACCAGGACGGTCCGCTTCAGGGAAACGGATCGTTCTCGGTATCCGCTGACGATCGCATCAATTTCCTTGTGGCGCAGCTTGTCCGCCACCTCCACCAATGTGAGTGAGCTGTCCTGGGCCTCATCCTGCATCGTGCACCTTCTTGTTCAGGCCCAGGGCGTTGTAGATGTGCAGGCGGGCGATGCCCAGGTACTCGTACAGGGCGATGTCCGCGACCGTCAGGTTGTACGACAGCGGCACAAGCGATGGGAGCGGGCTCAGGTAATCGCTCCTGGCGGGCGTCGGCCGCACGCCGAATTGCGCGAAGTACTCCAGCGAACGTCGCATGTGGACGCCCGAAGTCACGAGGACTGTGCGGTCGGGCTTGAGCGCTTTCAGCATCGCCGACGAGTTTCTTGCGTTCTCCCACGTGTTGTCGCTGTTGGAGTCAAGGATCAGGTCGCTACTGCTGACGCCCATCCGCACGAGGGCGTCGGCATACAGCGCCGCCTCGGTGCGGCCATGCTTGTGCACGTCGCTGCCGCTGAGAAGCAGCCGGCATTCGGCTGCCACCGCTTTGCAGCCGCGATACAGCTCCAGGCCTTTCACCAGCCGGCCGTAGGCCAGAAATCCGACTTCCGGCGAGGCGGCGCCATCGATGCGTTCTGTCCCGGCGCCGAGGACCACGATCGCGTTCCTGGCCCCCCATTGCGGGGGTGGAAGACTCTTATACCCGGCTTGAACACCGTCCACCAAGACCTGGGCACCGGGGCCGCAGCCGATGAAGATCAGCGCTGCGCCGGTGCCGAGCCACGTGGCGAAGGCCCAACGTGCTTGATTCTTCTTGAAAAGCAGACCGCCAACGAGGATCCCTAGAAGTGCCAGAAGAACTGTCATATTCTTGATCTGCCGCTTTGCCCGTCTATGCAGATGACTACTGGATGCCCATCGACAACCCGCCGGTCTTTGATCGCAAGGATCATGCGTACCGGTGCTGTGACCGTATCCAGCATAGCAGTCGCCCTGGCGATCGGGGCACTGCTGACTCACCTGTTTCCGGGAGCCATGGCCACGATCGGGGAGCGGCTTGGGGATGGCTTCTAGCGCTCACGCACAGCAAGTGCCCAGCAACGTAGCCGATGAATAAAAGCCGGGGCGCCGAGCTTCGTTGATGACGGGAACCTGCGAAGGAAAAAAAAACGGCTCCCGAAGGAGCCGTTGAGAGTTGCGAATTGCAGTGCCAGGCGTTCAAGCCACCAACTGACGCGCGAGCGCGACTTCCACGGAGTCCCCGTCCTGGTTCAGCACCTCGAGCCCGCTTTCCGGGATGTCTCCCGACGTGCTCTGCGCCACCATGATCTTCTGCGCCATCAGCTGCAGGCACGCCATCTGCGATGACGCCGCGTAGCCCAGGAAGATCACCCGGATGTCCTGCTTCTGGCCGATACGCCACGACCGACGCGCGGCCTGCTGCAGCGAATAGACGTTGTAGCCGGACTGCATGAACACGATCGTCGGAAAGTCCAGCAGATCGAGCCCGGTCTTCACCAGCTCCGGGTTGGTGATGAGGACATCCACACCCCGGTCCACCTGCTCGGCGATCCAGTCTTCGCGACGGCTCGCATCCACGGTTGCGCGAAGCACCGCGACTTTGAAGCCTTCCAGTTCGAGTATTCGCTTCAGCCGCGAAGTCGTGTCGCGCTTGCCCGTGTACGTCGTGTAGACCAGCGTCTTCCGGCCCAGGGCCTTCTCCTGCCGGCAGATGTCGATGAGCTCCCGCTCCTTGGGCATGGTCTCCATGTCGTGGAACTGGGACGGAACGAACGCGAGCGTGGCGCGCGTGCGGGGATGCACGACGTTCTCCGCGCGAAAGCACGTGTCCGGCCAGGCGAGCAGCGTGTTGAGGACGACACCCAGCAGGGTGGTGTCGCGGCGGGCCAGTGCCTGCCGCAACTCGGTGGTCAGCCGCAAGGACAACGCCGCATAGGCGGCGGCCTGTGCAGGTGCCATCGGCACTTCACGAAGCTCCTCGTCGTACGGCGGGAGCGCATCGCTGCCGATGTCGCGCAGTTTGAGGAAGAGCGTGAACGGCACGACGCAGCGCAGCACGCCCTTCGGGCCGAAGCCCGGCGCCTTGACCGTCCGCACGCTGACCTTGTTGCCCTTGGCGGTCTTGTGCGCGGTGCCCGCGCTCTCGGTGTAGACGTCCCTGAGTACACCGTGCTCACGCATGAATGCCATGGCCGCCGAGGTCATGCTGCCGCTCTTGGAGGGGCGGTAGCCGTCTTCGATCATTCGCCCGGGCAGGGCGCGGAACAGCAGGTAGAACAGGTCGTCGCCGTAGCCACCCATCAGGGTGCCGGTGAGCTCCAGCGACTTGCGGCACTTCGATGCGAGCACGCCCATGGCCTGGCCCTGGGCGCTGCCTCCGTTCTTGTACTCGTGCGCCTCGTCGGCGATGAGCAGATCGAACGTGCCGTTCGGCAGGTAGCGTTTGACGAACTCGCTGGGCTGGTAGCCGCCCTCGCCGAAGCCGAACTCCATGTTGGCCATCGCACGCTCCATGCGCGCGGCCTGGCGGTCGGAGAACACCAGCTCCCCGTCGCCATCCATGAGGTTGATGAACTCGTGGATGTTGTCGCCCAGCATCGAGGCCAGGAAGCCGTCGCCGAACTTGCGCATCAGTTTCTGCGCGGTGACCTCGCCGATGGTGGGGATGCGCTTGAGCGCCTTTAGCACGGCCGAGGACTGGTCGCTGCCAGAGAGGGTGCGAGGGCGCATCAGCGTCCACAGCGGTGTGGCGCAGTGGCTGCACTTGCGGCGGTACTCCTCCGCCTGCAGCGCAACCGGGCTGACCGGTTCGCCATCCAGGTCGGTGATGATCGTGCCGCAGTCCGGACAAGCGGCTACATGGCCGTCGCGCATGCGCCGCTCGACGAAGATGGGCTTCCAGTGGAAGCCCATCCGCATCCTCACCCGGCCCAGGACGAAGAACTCCTGGCCGGTGGGCTGCACGCCCAGTTGCTCGCGCAGCTTGATGAGCTTGACCAGCGTATCCGGGCCGTTGAGCACCCAGACCTTGGCATTCGCCACGGTTTCGAGGATTTCGCGGCGCCACTTGTAGACCAGGTGCGGCGGCGACAGGACGAGCGTGCGGCGGTAGCCTTCGGCGTGCAGCACGGCCGCGGTGGCGATACCCACCGTTGTCTTGCCGCAGCCCATCTCGCCGTTGATGAACGCGGCGCGCTCGCCGCGGTCGATCAGCAGCTCGGCGGCCGCGTGGACGACTTCCGCTTGGGCGGGGAAGAGCCGGCGCTTGAGGTCCGCAATGACGCGCTCGCGATGCGCCCTCGGCTGGCCGGCATAGACCGGTGGATTGGCGCGGTTGAGCGATTCGAGCAGCTCGTCGCCGAATTCGGTGATGAACTCAGTGAGGCTCAGGGAGAGGGGGGAGGCTTCTGCGTCGAGCAGTTCGCCTTGTACGGGCTCCGCATCGGCTGCGGGTTCGAGATCGAGGGACATGGTGATGCTCCAAGAAAATGGGGCATGCACCTCCCCCAAGGGGCGATGGCATGCCCCGGGGTGGGATGAAGATTCGGCTCGCGGCCGAGGTGGTCAGACGCCGCAGGCGCTCGCGGCCCGCAGTAAAAGCGTGTGGGTCAGGTCACCGTCCGTTCCTCGGGCAGTTGTACGACGGTCGTACCCTGGTCCGAGCTGGTGACGACGATCAGGGACAGTCGTGGGGTGATGGCAAACCGTGAGGTCATCGGAGCGCCGCACTCCAGCGCCATATCGTTGGCCTGTCGCTCGGCTTCGCCGACCTCGCCCCAATCGCCTCGCACATGGCGATGCACGTAGGGCAGGGGATCGATCAGGCTTTTGCTCGCAAGCCAGCGCACTTCTTCGCTCAGTTGGATCGAGCCCGGCGCGAACAGCGGTTGCGGAAGCGGCTTGCGCCGCTGGAACAGTGGAAACATTGTGGTTCTCCTTCTGTGGTGGATGGATCGGCTGGGGTCAGCGGATGGTCAGGACCTCGCCCAGCGTGGGAGAGCCTGGGGTCATGTCCCAGGCGCGGATCACCGGCACGAACTTGTCGGTGAGGATGCGGGTCTCGGCGATCGAGCCGTCTTCGCGCTCGGTGAACTCGCGCTGCAGCGCCTTGTCCTTGTGGGTGTCGCCTTTGACGATGAGCACACGCCCGGACTTGGAGCGCACGACGCCCGAGATCGCGCCCGCGGCCAGAGCCAGGGCGAGATGCCACGGAGACAAGGCCCGCGCCGGTGGGCGCAGCGACTGCTGCGCGGCGCCCAGGTGCGTATCGAGCATCGGCCAGAGGCCTCGCAGCCGGCCGACTTCATCGGCGAACTGCTCAGGCTCCATGGTCACGCGGAAGAAGTGCTCCGGTGGGGACACACTGGCGGGAACGATGTAAGGCAAGAACGGCCATTCGCTGGGCAGTTCGTCGGGGATCACCTCGCCGTGCCCGACCTGTAGAAGAAGGGTGCGTGCGGCGGCTGCCGCATCGCCGGCCAGGTCGCGCTGACGGATGCGCCGGCCGAAGATCACCACCTGCTTGAACTGCGTGTCCACCGCTCGGTAGATCCGCAGGTCCGCATAGTGGCGCGTGAGCCAGCCCACCAGCTCCGCGTCGAGCACGTAGCCCGGGACGATGAAGACGAGTACACCGCCGTACTGCAGCAACTGCAGGGTGCGCTGGTAGAAGAGCTTTTCGAGGCGGGCGCGGCCCTGGCCCTGGTAGCCGATGTTGCCGTCGACGTCCTTGGACAGGTCGCCGTAGGGCGGGTTCAGCCACAGCAGCCCGAAGGCCTGTTTGGAGATCATCGTGTCCATCAGGTCGGCGTGCAGGCAGTGATCGACCAGGCCGCGGGCATGGCGTGCCCGCTCCGCGTCGAACTCGACCGCATACGCCTGCGTGCGCTCGCTCCCGAGGGCGCGGGCGGCTTCGGCGAGGGCGGCGCCTTCGCCTGCGCAGGGATCGAGGATGCACATCGGCCCGTTGCCGGGCACCAGTGCCTGGAGGGCTCTTTCTAGCGTGGTTTCGTCGGTGGGGTAATACCCGCTTTTGATGAAGTTGCGGGCAAGCCGCGCGAACATGAGCGCCATGGAATGCTCCTTGGGATGGATGAAGGAATGCGTTCGTGTCGGCGGTGTCGACGCGGGCACGAACGTTGCGGAACTCAGGCCACCGCTTCGAGCGATTGCTGTGGCGTGAAGGCGATGGAATGCGGCGGCCGCTGCGGCTCGATGCGCAGGTCACCGCTGCGGATGAGCCCGCCGAGGGCCTGCGTGAGGACCGGCACGTCGATCGCGAGCCGGTGGCCTTCGAGCGGCCCGAGGGCGAAGGGAAGGCGCGACAGCATGTCGCGGCCATGCAGCAGATCGAGCACCGGGTCGCGCCAGTGGTCCAGCAGCGGCAGCGGACAGGTATCGCGTACCAGCGACCAGAGGCGGTCCAGCCTGCACGTGCTGTCCTTTGGCAGCACGGCCAGCGCGCTGGCGTTGGCCTTGTCGGGCCTGACGCAACGCCGGTCGAACAGCCACACGTTGGACAGCGAGCCGAACAGGGTTCGCCGGAAGGCGCGCGTCATGCGCTTTTCCAGGCGATCCACGTTGCCGACGAACACCGGGGCGCTGCCACCCTCGGGCGTGACGATGTTGAACTGCTGCAGGCCCTGCTCGTCCCGGCCCAGGGTCAGGCGGGCGAGGAACTGCTGGACGGCCGTGTCGCGGGCCCAGATCGAGAGAAACACAAGGCCGCCCTGGTCATCGGCGACGCACGCGTCGGCCATGACGTCGGGGCATTCGTCGATGCGGTAGAGCGGAGAAGGCTGGGAATCGGTGGTGGGCATGGCGTTGTCCTCGGATACGCGGGGACAGCTCTGCCCTCGGGGCAGTTGCTGCCCCATGGGGTGGAGTGGTGGCGCTCAGACCGGCTCGAACTGCCGGCTGAACGGGTTGAAGCGCAGCACGTCGTCGGCTGCGGTGATGGGCGTGAAGCCGTCCAGGTAGATGTTGCTCAGGTACTGCGCGCGATAGGTCAGTGCCTGCCGCGCCTGGTCCTCGGTGAGGCCGTTGGCGACAAAGTGCTCTTGGAGCTCTGCATCGGTGGACGTCTCGTCGTTGGACAGTTGGCCTTCGACGAAAGCCAGCAGCGGGCGAGGGAGGGTTGACAGAATCGGGTCCATATCGGCTCTCCCTGGCTCAGGACACCAGAGCCGCGACGGATGACGCGGATGCGGTGGGGGTGCGCCGCCGTGCGTGGTAGGCGCGAACGCCTGCACGCCAGTCGGCGGACTGCTCCGGCGCGAGGTCCAGATAGGACAGCGGGCACGAGTAGTAGTACGGGTGCATGGACTCGTCCAGCGACTTGTAGCCCCACTGGTCATAGCTGCGTTCGAGCAGATCGCAGCGGATGTAGCGCAGGGACTGACCCGGCGGCAGATCACTATGTGCGCTTTCGGTCTTGACGGTCATTTCGACCACGCACCACAGCACGTTGCCGCGCAGGGCGTGAGCGATAACTTTCGCATTGGTGCGCTCGGTCTCTTGCGGTGCGATCAGTTCCGCGATCAGTTCAGACCGCGATTGATGGGAGAAATACCAGCCCATGAGAGGTCTCCTGAAGAATGGAGCCGGGCGCCTCCCGAAGGAGAGGCGCACCCGGCGGATGGATGGGAAGCACCGCGGATGCGGTGCCAGCGATCACGCGGCCTGGGTCACCGCCGGGCGGCTCCAGACCTGTGCCTTGATGTCCAGCGCGTAGCCCAGTTCGCCCAGGCGGGCGATCTGCGCACGCAAGGTGCGGCGGTCGATGGTCGAATCGAGCTTCACGCAGTCCTGCAGCGGCCAGAGCAGGCCGAACAGGGCCGCGTCCTCGCTCCCGGGCGCACCTTGCGGCTGGCTGGCGGCGCTGTGTGCGGAAGAGGGCATATCCACGCCGAAAGGCGTGGTATCGATCAGGGGATCCGTCGATGCCTGCGACATCTCGGCGCCCGTGGACGGCGTAGCTGGCTCGGCTGGCGTTGCCGGAGCCGGTTGGCGCGCGCCGGGAGTCGCACCCTGCTCTTCGTCGAGGGGATCGACGTCCTGCGTGGCAAAGCTGCGCGCCTCGTCACGGCTCAGCTTGTCGATGCCGTGGAGCGTCATGCCGTCCAGGTTGGCGCGGATCTCGAACCGCATGCCGTCGCCCACCGGGTAGGACTTGGGGAAGATGTAGCGGATGACGAACTCTCCGTCATACCTGCCCTCGGGATACTGTTCCAGCTCCGCATCCTTGACCGCGAAAACGCCCAGGTGCGTGATGAGCCGTCCGACGGTGAACGGGCCGTTGCGGCCGCGGATGGTGCGCAGCGTGAGCTGGCCCGGAACGATGATGGGCGAGGGCGCCGCGCGCTCGCCGGGTGTGGTGGTGTCCATGGTGATGTCCTTGCGTTCGCTCGGGAGAAGATGGGCGGGGCCCCGTGCGGGGCCCTGCCGGTTTCAGAACGACTCGACCGCTTCCTGCTCGCGGTCCTGCTCCTCGCTCACGGAGTCGCGCTCGGCGGGCTCGGGGGCATGGGCGGACGCGGAGTCGGAGGCGCTATCGGCTTCGGACGCGGAGGCATCCTCGGCCGGCGGTGTGTCGGGAGCCGGCGTGGCCAGCGGATAGACCTTCTGGCCATCGATCTTGATGAGCCCGATGTGGACCAGATTGGCCTCCAGGGAGGCTGCGGCTTCGCCGGCACGTTCCCCCTTGGTGCGAAGGTACGCATCGATCTTCATGTCGTTCAGGAGGAACGAGATGAGCACCTTGCGCTCGGCCTCCACGGCCTGCACGCAACGCCGCACCAGGTGGGCTGCGGATTCCGTCGTCACCTTTGCCTCGACGTACCGGTACTCCGGCTCGTCGGTCGGCCCGGCCAGCGCGGCAATGCAACAGGCGAGGAACGGATCGCCGTCCTTCGGACGAACGTCCTCCGGGCGGTTGAGATAGCCGATGCCGCGCGTGATGAGCTCGTGTGTTTCGATGCGCATGAACTCGCCGCGATCAACCAGCTCCGCCTTCAGCAGACGGCCCTTGAGGCCCGCTGCGGCTTCGCCCTTGCGCTCCCCTTCATTGCGGATGAAGGGATCGGGCCAGAGGTCGCCGACGCGGAAGCGGACAAGGGGCCGCTTCCGGCGGTCGTCCACGCCCATGTAGCTTTCGACCAGTTCCTTGGCCTTGGCACCGGAGACTTTCAGATCGAAGGTGCGGTAGCTTGGATCCTTTGCGGAACCGACCAGCGCGTCGATCTTGCAAGCGAGGAACGGCTGGGCGCGGCGACCGCCGCGGACAGGGACCTCGCGGACATTTTTCAGGTAGCCGATGCCCGAGGTGTGCAAATCGAAGTACGACTTCGTTTCGGATGACGATGAGGTAGCCATGGTGGTGCTCCATAGGATGAAGCGGAGACACACCGACCCCATCGTGCGGGGAGAGGTGCGTAACCCCGCGGTGGGTTGAACAGGCGGATGCATCGCCACCGGGATCCAGTGGCCGTTCGCGCGAGGATGCGATGCGAACTGGGGCGGTCACGCAGCCTGGCGGCTGCGCGCAACCTCGAAGACCGAGGGTTGCCTGGCATGTCGCCGACTTCTGTCGGCAGGCATGCGCGGAGCGTCCTGCGTTCCGCCTCGACCCGCGAGCCATAACGCGCGCTGCGGCGTGACCGCATTGAGCGCAAAAGAAAAGCCCCCGCATGGCGGGGGCTAGGGAACAACGGAAGCTCAGTGGTGAAACAGCGTACCGGCCGGGACAGGCCGTATCGACAGCGGGCTAGGCTCTGCCGATAGCTCCAGATCGAAGTTGCCGTACAGGATGCAGGCAAACACGGCATCTCGGGGATCGAACGCCCTGCAAAGGGTGTCGGTGCCCAGTGTGTCGCAGGCCCGGTCCCACCAGTGCTCGAAAGCATTCACCCGCGGGTTGGAGCCGAGCGCGTACGCGATTGGAGTGAGGTATCCGCGAGAGTGCGGTGGACTGCATGCTGCATGCCAGTACACGCCGTCACCCCGCTGCAGGACGATCGGGCAGTGCTCACGGATGGCTTCGGTGAGGACAGGGCGCAGCTCGACGCCCCGGAAGCGGAGAGGCATGTCATCGCTCCCCTTGGCCAACGAGGCCTTCCATCAACTTCCAGATGGCGGCGCGCTGCACCTTGTCGCGATGGGCCACGTCGCGAATGCCGGCCAGCAGCCGCAGCGCTTCTCGCGCAACTACGATGCCTGCGCCGTCGAAGTCGTTGCTCGACAGGGCGCTGCGGATCAAGGGGCCCAGCTGTGGCGCATCGCTGGACGCACTGTCCAGTGCGAACTCGTGGCTCATGTAGTGGCCCGCGCCGCCCAACTCGAACAGACGAGGCCTGTCGCATCGCCAGCAGCCTTCGAAGCGGATCTCCCGAAGGTGATGCCCGTCATCGAAGCAGATGGCGAGCAGGAAAAGATCCTTGAGATCGGCTGCGTCCCCGAAGTCGTCACGTTCGATCATCGATGCCAATGCCGCGTTGCCGCCGGCGCAGAAGTGCTTTCCGAGCACCTGCAACACCTCACCGATCGGCGTGATGCTGTCTGGTGAAGGGATAAAGCCCAGTGGCGCTGCAAGATCGATCAGCGTCTCGCGCAGATCGTCCCAACTGGGGGAACTGTCGGACCGAAGGGCGATGTACGCCTCTCCGTTGCCGGGATAGTCGGCATCCAGCGCGAACTCGCTGAACAGCGCTCGGATGACCGGCGTAACGCGGTCGAGAATGAGGACACCGGTGCCCTCGTAGTAGCTGTTTGCCATGGCTTGGCTCCTGGAAAGAATGCGGAGCCAGCCCCTTGCGGACATGGCATCCGCGGGGTGGACTGGAATCGGGGCACGCCGGCCCGTCGAGCGGGGAAAGGTGCAAAGCCCCGTGCTGGGTTGGGTGGGCAAATGCATCCGCCACCGAGCAATCGGAGGCCGTTCGCGAAGTGGATGCGAAGCGAACTGGTCCGGCCACGCAACGTGGGGCGCTGCGCGCAACCTTGAAGACCGAGGTTGCTTGGCATGTCACCGACGTCTGTCGGCAGGCATGCCCGGAGCGTCCTGCGGACCGCGTCGGCGGACCAGCCTCAACGCGCTCAGCCGGCAACCGGATTCCAGACAAGAAAAAGCCCTCGCGTGGCGAGGGCTTGGAGGCGCAGCGAACTCAGTTCGTGCGGTCGGAGGGAACGGCCAGCATCATGAGCTGCTCGGGTGTGGCAGACAGTTCGAGGTCATACCCGCCGGCCAGAACTTTGGCGAAAACGCCATCGTTCGGGTCGATGTGCTCCGCGAAATCGTCGCCACCGAGTTCAGCATTCGCCGTGTGCCACCAGTCATCGAATGGGTCGATGTCCGGATTGCAGCCCACCGCGTACGCGATCAGCTTCTGGCGGCCATTGCCGATGCGAGCACCGCGCTCGGCGAGCCAGTACACGCCCCGGTCCTTGACCAGCACGATCCTGCAGCGCTGAGCGGCAGCTTCTGCCAGTACGGGACGCAGATCGGCGCCCCTGAAACGAAGAGACATGGTGTCCTCCAAAGAACGAAGTAAAAAGGATCGCGGCTGTGCGATGCTTCACGCCGGTGGGCACGTTCTCGCCGGCAGCGGTGTGACGCGGATGCGCCGCCAGCTGCCGTCATCGATGCGCGATTCCAGTACGCTGCCGAGGTCTTCGAAGTACACGTCTGCGATGCGGTCAATGGGCTGGCCCGAGGGAAGAAACTCGATCACATAGGTGTCTGCTCCGCGGTCGTACAGGATGCGCACGGCTCCATCGAACTTCGCCGCCGAGACCGTGAAGGTGATGGCTGGCGGCGTCTTGCAGATGTCCGACGGCTCCGGATCCACCCAGTTGAAGACCCGGGCGCCCGCGTCCACCAGCATGTGCGTGATGCGGCGGAAGCCGTCAGGCGCCGGAAGCTCCTCCAGTTGCTCAATGAGTGCAGCGAGCTCGGGGCATCGTGGATTAGGGATGGGCAGCTTGGCCGGCGCAGCGCCCAGCACCATCGTCTCCGAAACGAACTCGGTGCCGTCCGCAGTCCGCTCCTTCCGACGTTCCGGCGTGTCTGCACGCAGGCCGTCGAACCGGCGCCTTGCGTACGGCTCGACCAGCACCTTGGCACCCTCGTCGGGATCCCTGGTGACCAGCGACCGGTCCAGTACGGCGAACTCGGTGCGGCCCGTCTTGACGACGATGGCCTCCTGCGTCTTGGCGACGACCTTGCCCTCGAATGGTTTGGGATCGAAGGTGATGCCGAGAGATGAGGGCCGCGGCACGCCGTCGAGGATGCAGTAGGTGAACCTGCGCACGTTGGAGGGAATATGTGACCGCACCAGGGCGGGCATCTGGGCGCGAAGAATGGTCGGATCCATGGAAAGCTCCTTGATGAAGCACAAGGGACTTCCCCTAAGGGAGAGGCTCCCTTGTGGGTGGACAGAAAAACGGGCGCACAGGGCGCCCGGTGACGAAAGCGAGGACCGCACGGCGAGCCGTGGAGGTGCCTCATGGCCAGGACCCTGGCCGGCGCGGACTTACCAGCCCACGTAGTTCAGCAGCAGGTCCGCGATGACCTGTCTGCTTTGCAGGTCGAGTCCGCCGAAGTCGGCGAGGCCCTCGAACCGGCATTGGCGCAGCATGGCTGCACCTTCGCGTGCGTTGTAGAAGCTCACCATGGCGGAAAGGAACATGCGCTGGCCGCTGCTCAGCACGCGTAGTGCTTCGGCGATGGCAAGCAGGTTGGGCCGCAGGTCCCACTTGCTCGTGGCTTTGCGCATCCCTTCCATCGTGCCGTCGCCGAACCACTCCGGACCGGCAATCTCGACACCACGCTTCCAGGCTTGGAAAAACGCTTCAGGTGCAGCGGCGAAATGGATCTGTTCGCGCACGAACAGATCGGAGACTTCCGGGGGAAGAGTCAGGTTCATGATGCAATCCTTCACGGATCAGGGGTTGGGCAACTGGGACCATCCACCGCGCTCCAGCGCGCGCTGCGCCGCTTTCTCGCTGCGGAAGTACTCGTTCGATTCACGGGACACGGGACCGTCGAAGTCGCGCGTACCGATGTAGTGGCCGGCGGCGCTGTGCAGCACCTCCAGGGGCAGCAACTTGCCGGCGTAGTTCAGGGCCAGGCGGCCGAAGACAGGTGGCTTTGGCATGGGCAGATCCTTCTGTATGCGCGAGGCGCCACAGCCCAGTGCGGGCAGGGGCTCCCGCAGGACGTGGATGAAAGTGCATCGACGCCACGAGGGCGCTTGTCCGCGGACCGATGCGAAGCGGACTGGTGGATCGCGCAGGACGGGTCCCGCGGCAGCCCTGAGATCCAGGCTGCTGGACATGGCGCTGACGGTGTCAGCTACACATGCGTCCAGCATTCCGCCTCGATGCCGGGCAGTGGTCGGCCAATCCGATGCGGCCTTGGACCGCATTCCGGGCAAAAAAAGACCCCGCACCGGAGTGCGGGGCCCACGTGGCCTGGTTATGGATCGATAGCTAGGAGGAAATGACCGATGCCAACTTGCCTTTCGCATCGAAGGCTAGCGTCACGCTGGCATCTGCCAGTTTGGCCTGTGCCTGGTAGCGCAGTGCGTCCGGAAGAAGGGCTTCGACCACATGGTGCGGTGACGAGGAGCTGCCCACGGCGATGAAGGTTCGGATGGTCTCTTCATCGTCGTCTTCGAGGTCCTCGTCGTAACGTTCGTCCACGATGTAGTCGCTGACCAGCCGCGTGACGTTGCCTGCCTCTGCGGTGACGTACAGCGTGCCGTCCGTGCGGAGGGCTGGGACATCGTAGAGCTTGCTGCCTTCCAGAAGGGCGACCTGCAGCGAGTTGACGAGCTCCAGCGCGACCTCCCAGTCGGCCAAACCTGGATGCTCAACCCGATGCTGTGATGCGCCAACGCTGACCGCGATCTGTTTCGCGCTGAGCGGACGTGCCAGACGAAGCAGCCAGTGACCTTCATCCAGGTTGAGTTGTTCCAGCAAATAGGCGTCCGCCGCCTGCAGATACACCTCAGCCAACAGCACATCGCCATCATCGTCTTCGATCCGCCAGACGCCGGCTTCCGTCATAGCTTCCGCGGACGTCACCCCATCGTTGGCGTACCCCTCCCAATACCTGCAAACCCCGGCTGGCCGTTCTTGCCAGTTGCGAAACCAGGCGCGCGGCACGAAGGGAACATCGTTGAGGAGGTCGGCGTTGGAGGAAATGACGCATGCGTCGGCATAACACTCGGCGAACTCGTGGCCGGCCAGTTCGGCCTTCGCGTCCATCAAGGCTTGGCGGTAGGCTTGATTCACGGCAGCCTGGATACGAGGAAAATCGCTGGATTCGTTCAGCAGATGCTGGCGATCAGGGAGCCTGGCGACCATGTTGTCGGGCAGAAGGACGACCTGCTTTGGCTCATGCGAACTTCCTACTTGGATAGGCAACCCCTGAAGGAAGCATCGCCACTGGTTTGTGGCGCCATGGAGGTCGATCAACACCTTGCCCATGGATGTCTGACGCCATCGAAGGTCGGGCTTTGTCAGCGGCCTGGGGACTTCGGCGTCATTGACGTACACGCTGACCGGAAATGCCTCGCACAGTCGCCGCATCTCCGAGCGCACCCAGTCAGGCAAGAAAACGTGGCGATCTGGTGAGCGTACGCCGTCGAGCTGGATCTGCGTGCCCTGCCAGGTGCCATCGGCCGGGATGACCTCGATCGGCCCTCCGGCAAGAATGTCGGCGGTTCGTGCGGAAAAGGTCTTGCCGCGTGACCGCACCATCAGCCGTTCGGCGAAGTACAACGTGGCGAGCGCCCCCATGCCGAAGGCATTCTCGCGCTCTCTGATGGACGCCTTCCAGCCTGATTCGGCAATGTGGATGAGCGATTGGAGGTCTTCGATGCCGCTGCCGTTGTCGTGTATCGCAATGCAGTCGTCGGTGACGTAGATGCGGATCTCGCTCGCCTGGGCACGGCGGGCATTCTGCAACAGTTCCCCCAGCATGGAGCGCTGGTTGAACGCATGCCGCAGATTGGCGATGAGGCGGTGCTGATTGGTCTGAAGTCGAATGGTCGTCATGGTTGGCTCCTTGGATGGAGTGCGCCGTGGCGCACGCAGGCGCACGCCCGTCCGCTTGCATGAGCGGGCGAACAGGACGTTTGCCGGTAGGGACGAAGTGGGCAGAGTCGCCCGGAGAAGGGTTCGCATCAACGCCCGGGGAGGGCGTGCGCCCGCAGGACTGATGCAAAGCGGACTGGCGGATCGCGCGGTTGACGCTCCGCGGCAGCCCGGGGATCCTGGCTGCTGGCGTGGCGCTGAGGACGTCAGCAGCACATGGCTCAAGCATCTCGATTGCATGCTCGGTAGTGGCGGAAGTACTTGATAAGGCCACGCCCCACATTCCAGGCCAGAGGATGGCTTTGCTCCGACATTGGAGCTACGGCGCTGGGCGCCCAGGAGCGGCAGATAAGACGAAGTAGGCGGTGTCAGCCTAGTGACGTTCTCCCAGTGGCATCGTGGTCAGGGGGGGGCAGCGCGACCCGAGGATCCGAGCAGTTGGAGCAACGAGTAGTCGTGGGGAGACCAGGCAGGGGAACCAATTCCAGATGTTGGTGGAAGTCCGCCATCAGCAGATTCGTGATAGCAGTGCTGCCTGCTTTGGCATCCCCGAAGGGAAGGTGAACCCAACTCTTGTACAGTTCTGGAAGAGACGGGGGCGACGCCTCGGAATTGCTGAAGCGGCCTGAGAAGAAAACGGAGAGTGGCTGTGCTGAGATTGGACTTCAAACATATTCGCGAACATAGAGGAAGTCAGGACGGCGGGTTCGAGGAGCTTTGCTGTCAGCTTGCTGCGCTGGAGGATCCTGCTCCGGGCTGCCGGTTTCTACGAAAAGGCCCGGGAGCCGACCAAGGACTAGAGTGCTTCCAAATCTACGAAGACGGACATGAGGTGGGGTGGCAGGCGAAGTACTTCATCAATGACTTCGGTGATGGACAGGTTGCTAACTTGGATGACTCATTGGAGCGTGCACTCAGCGCTCATCCGAGGTTGACAACATTTGTTGTCTGTCTTCCCATCGACTTGCGAGACAACCGGGGAGGTAGGAAGCTGAGTGAACAACAGCGCTATGAAAGGTGGCGCGAGAAGATGGTCAGCGATGCGGCTGCCAAAGGCCGCAATATTGAAATTGTTCTCTGGAGCGCATCCAGCATCCTCGAGCGCCTTGGTCGTGACAGTCCAGCTTACTCTGGGCGAGCACGGTACTGGTTCGACGCTCTCAAATTCAGTTCGGCCTGGTTCCGCAACCATTTCGATGTGCAGCGTCACAATCTCGGTGAGCGATATAGCCCTGAAAGCCATGTCGAGCTTCCAATTCACCACGCCTTGAGTGCGCTGGCACGCACCCCTGAATTGCTCTTAGTCCCGGCGACCTGGGTGGCCGAGATTACTTACCGGATGGATGGCGCGATAGCTAGCCTTTCGCTCGAAAAGCTTTCGCACGTTGCTGATCGAGTGCGACAAGCTTGTAGTCCGCTACTGCAAAGTCTTGGGGCATCGCCCGTGGCTTTGGATGAACTGGTGCCTTTGGAGAATTGGGCAAAGCTGGTGGACTTGACCATCGAATGCGTTGCGGAATCCCTGACCGAGGTCAAGGAGAAGGTCCCAGAGAGCAGGCAATTTACTCTGAGGAAGGACTTGTACGACCTTTATTCCGCAGTGGAGCGTGTCCGCGAAGAGGTTGCGAGCGAGCGCTGGCAGCTCATGAACAAGCGCCAACTGGTGGTCTCAGGGCCAGGGGGCATCGGCAAATCTCATCTGATCGCTGACTTCGGAAACAGGCAGCTTGAGGACGGCCGCCCTTTCATACTTGTGCTCAGCGGAAGTTTGACGGACGGAGATCCGTGGGACCAAATCCGAGGGCAACTTGATCTGGTTAACGTAACGACCGCTGACTTCCTCGGCGCACTCGATGCGGCGGCTGAGGCAGCCAACTGTCGGGCAGTGCTTGCAGTAGATGCGCTCAACGAGAGAAACGGTCTCGCGCTTTGGGAGACGCGCCTTCCGGGGTTTATCCATTTGATCCAGAGGTTCTCTCGTCTCGCGCTGGTGTTGACCGTGCGCAGCACTTACTTCCGCTTTCTTCCGCTGAAGGGCCTGGAATGCATTGTGCACCCAGGGTTTGCCGGTCATGCCGGTGCCGCAGCCAAGGTATACCTGGATCGTCGCGGCATTGCTCGACCCAGCTCACCGAATTTGGCTAGGGAGTTCGAAAACCCCCTGTTTCTTCGAAGCTGCTGCGAATATCTCGATACGGAAGGGCTCAAGCAATTGCCCAAGGGGATGAGCGGCGTTACCTCTATCTTCGACTTCTACCTGACCGCAGTAGCGGACAAGGTCCAAAGGGAGCTGGGGCTCATTCCAGAGCTTAACATTCCGTACAAAGCTTTGGAGAGTTTTCTGGAGGCATGTGTAACTCGAGGCGACGGTGCAAGTCTGTCTCTGCAAGATGCCGTGGATCTGCTGGAAGGTATCCACAGCTCGGGTGGCTACACACGGCACAGCCTCTTTTCAGCGTTCATGTCGGAGGGCGTACTCACGCAGGATATCGAATGGCAGGGAGGAACCCGGAGGGAAATCGTTCGTTTCACTTTCGAGCGGTTTTCTGACCACCTTCACGCCAAGCGACTTATTGGGCAAATGGATCGCGCAGATGTTGAAGAGTCATTCCGACAAGCGCCGTTGGTCAACTACTTCAAGCCATTCGAGGGCTGGGCGTTTGCTGGAGTGAGGGAAGCGATTGCGGTGCAACTCCCGGAAGTGTTAGGTCTTGAGTTGTTCGATGTACTGCCTAGTGAGGCGATCGATGATCCATCTCTCCGAGAAGCCTTCGAGAGTTCGCTCGCTTGGCGAGACCCCAGGGCCTTTACGAATCGAACGGTTCAATGGGTAGATAAGCTCTGCGTGGCCGAAGGCCGCTCAGCCTTTGGCTTGATGCTTTTGGTCAGTACTGAGCCCGAGAACCTATTCAATGCCGACTGGCTGCATGCGAACCTTTGGTCGCGTCCGATGCCGTGCAGAGACGCCGCGTGGTCTGTGTTTCTGGCAGAAGACGATTTGAGTGAGGGCGGCGCGGTTGCCTCGCTTGTTGAGTGGGCCAGGGATGTTGATGGCAGTGAGGTCGATGAACGTAGATTGCGGCTTGCCATGGTGACATTGACTTGGTTCTTGTCGACAAGCAACCGCGCGGTTCGCGACAGTGCCACCAAGGCACTTGTCAACCTGCTTTCTTGCAAGCTGCGCCACGCTGCCGCACTTGTCAGCCAGTTCGTCGACATCGACGATCTCTACATTACAGAGCGTCTTCTGGCTGCCTGTTATGGCGCTGCAATGCAGGGTATGGACCGGGCCGGTTGCAGAGAGCTAGCCACTTCGATTTGGAGGAGCTACTTTGCCGAGGGTAAACGGCCGCCGTTGCATTTGATGGCGCGAGACTATGCCCTCGGTCTCCTGCTGTACGCTCAACACGTGGGTCAGCTGCCGGTGGGAGCTGACATCGACGCATGCAAGGCAAAGTTCACCTCAGTTTGGCCGCTGGAGTGTGTGACAGAGGAGGATCTTGAGAAATACCGAGGTCGCGGCTACGGGGACTCAATTTGCTCGTCCATGGACGAGCACGGCGACTTCGGTAACTACACACTGAGATCTTGGCTGCACGATATTGTTGACATGCCGGTAGCTCTGGTGGGCAGTACCAGCAAGGAGATCTTCGAACATTGGGAGAACGCATTGTTCGATGAGGCGACCGCGGAGCAACAGGAAGCCTACCTAGCTCTGCGTGAGGTGACTGACGAGTTTCGAATGAGGCCTCTGAGAATATCGTTTACGAAAGAAAGCGCAGATCAATTTGAGCGCCTTTGGAAAAAGGTCGTGCAAGCGAACCAGCTGTTCAAGGGCACGTTGTCCGAAGGGTTGCGCATCAGGTATGCCGGATTTCCGGAGCATCATCTCCTTGAATCTACGCGCATGCGCGACGACAGTCGCGGTCCGTTGGAGATCGATCCTGCGCCGGTGCGACGCTGGATCTGCGAGCGTGCGCACCAGCTCGGTTGGACCGAAGAGCTATTCGGGCAGTTCGAGGTAAGCCCAATCATTAGTCGTGATCGGATAGGCAGGCATCGCGTCGAGCGCATCGGCAAGAAGTATCAGTATATTGCGCTTGCGGAAGTGACAGCCCGCATAACAGACAATCTAGCAATGTGTACGTGGGAGGACGAGGGGAAGCTTCGCGCATATGAGCCGGGGCCGCGAGGTCGCGACATGAAAAGGGACATTGATCCGTCCCTTCTTGTGCGAAGCACCCTCGATACCGGCTGGGAGGCGGCACCTGTCACATGGTGGACACCATCCGCTCCCCGACTACCTTCCGGAGATACAGAGTTGCTTCTAGCATGGCTGCGCGTCGAGGGCGATCTGTGCAATGAAGTGCGTCAAATCGAACTGGTGAGTCCAGATGGCAAGCAATGGCTGGCCATAAACGGCTTTTGCCGCTGGACTGTGCCCGGCCAGAGTCGACGCAGTCACGCTGATGCCTGGTGTCGCATCAGCTGCCTTGTCACAGCTCTAGGTAACGGTTCTCAGCTGGCAACCGAGCTACTTGCCCAGCAGCGTGGCGACGCATCGCGTCTTTGGGAAGCCGGCTACTTTTTGCCCTTCTTGGGGGAGCATGGCTGGCGCGACCCCAAACCAATCGAATTACAGCAGAAGATGGGCGCCGGCATTAGAACGCCATATGCAGGAATCGTAGAGTCACTGAGCGCCGAAGGTAATACCAACGATAACTCGATCGATGACGGATTCTCGCTCTGCTTACCATCATCAGGTGTCATTACGGCACTGGGCCTGCACCTACGTAGCGGAAAAGACCCTGAGTATGTCGACTCCGAAGGGGTCCTTCGTTGGCAAGACCCGTCGTTGCGTTCGCGCGGTGCAGGTGCAGGTGTTGTGTCCCGAGACTACTTTCTCGACAAGCTTGCAACGTCAGGATTGGAACCCGTTTGGATATTGGCTGGCGAGAAGAATGTCTATGGAGGACAAGGTGTTGGCAGCGGCCTGGATGGGTTCGGTGGACGCTTATCCCACACAACCGTCTTCGCAATGGAGTCTGGGGCCGTAAAGTCATTTGGCACCATAACGGAGTTTCACGCGCCCAGCGCGGAGCAACTGCGTAAATTGAATGCACGGTGAGGGGGCGCAAGCGCAACCTGCGTAGCTACCGCTTTAGGCAACCACTTTTGGGATCGAGCCGTCGAAACTGGCGCGGAAGTATCGGTTGCCGGCAACTCGGGCAACCAACCGCATACGCGAAGCGATCCTTGATGGTCAACTCGGGCGTGCCTACCCCCGCATCTTCCGCGCCAGCCGCTTCTCCTCGCGGTTGGGTCTCGGTTCCGGGAGGCGTCGACGCGCACCCGTCTCCAGTTCGCGCACAAGGCGTGCGGCGTGCGCGCAAGCCCAGCGCTCCACCGAGCGCATCGCCGATCCCTGCGAGCGGAAGTAGGCGTGTGGGTAGCTGGCCGTTCTCTGGTCGTGCCGATTGACGTTCGCAATCCAGCGCCCGTCGGGAAACACCGTCTTGCTCACGCTCGCGACAATGGTGTGCTGACACCGCAGCCAGGCCTTGCCCCACCGGTCGGTATCCCACGCAAAGTGTTCGGGTAGCGGCATGGGGCCATGCTATCGGCCGCGGTCTCAGCGGAGGAGACGCCACCTGAATGGTTGGGTTGCCGGATCGGCGCTGCTCGGGCGCCCCTCGGGTCGAGCGGCCAATGGCCCCGGGTCGGCAGCGTCATCCTCGCGCCCCGGCCCGGGCCTGCACCATCGGGAACCTGCCCTGCGTAGGGTCGGGGTTTTCTGACGATGCGTCAGGGTGCTCCCGACAGGGCGCGCTGAAGTCTCGCGCCGATCCAGGCAACGCACGGCACAGCCATCGAGTTGCCGATGGCCTTATAGCGCGGCCCATCGGCCGCCGGCTTGCCGCGGTAGGGCACCAGCGTGTGATCGTCCGGCATGCCCTGCAGTCGCTCGCATTCGCGCGGCATGAGCCGTCGCACGCGCCAGCGCGGGCCCCAGCTATCGGTACCGGATGGCTCGCAGACGAAGTGGTCCTCGTGGCTCGCTGCCTGCAGCACCATGGGATGACCCTGGCCGGGCTTGCCGCCGCCGGTGGACAGCGTGCCGGCGATCTGACCGTGGCCGCCCTCCCAGCGCAGCTCGTTGCGGGAGTTCTGTGCGAAGGCGATTGCAGGAACGACACCGCCATTCGCGTGGCCTGCGCGGCTGCCGCCGGCGCGCAGTGTCGGGCAGCACCCGCCCAGCGCGTCGGCACCGCTGCCCTGCGCCGTGAATGCGATGATGGGCACGCCCTTGCCCGTGCCATCCTCGCCGCACCCCTTGCCGCCATTCGCCGTGTCCAGGGTGTGGCTGATTGCGCCGGCAACGGACTGGACCAGCACCGTCTCGGTGGAGAGGTCGAACCGGGGCGGCGCACCCATCAGGCATGCCGCGAGCTCGGTCGGCCCTTGGCCGTTGCCGAACCCAACCGAGACGCGGACCGCGCCATATGGTGAACCCAGGTGGGATCTCCCGCCTGCTGATGCAGCGCGAGTTCCAGCAGCAGGGGAAGCGCCTTCCCGCGGCGCGCTGCCCGGCGCAGGATGCCGCGGCAGGCCTTCTCGCTCAAAAAGTACCGCGGCGGGATCGAGGTCGCTTCGACCACTTGCCACAAGAAACACGCGCTTGCGGCGCTGGGCGAGGCCGAAGTATTGGGCGTCGAGCACACGCCAGGCGATGCGCCGCTGGGGGCCAGACACACAACCAGCGTGCGTCCATCTCTTCCCTGGCGGTTCGAGAGCACGGTCTTCGCCGGCCAGTGCGCCCAGCAGGCAGCCAAAGGCATTGCCCCGGTCGCTGAGGACGCCTGGGACGTTCTCCCAGACGACCGTCGCGGGCGGGCGGCAGGAGCGGGCACGGACTTGGTCGATGGCATTGGCGATCTCCACATAGGCAAGGGTGAGCGCACCGCGCGGGTCAGCCAGTCCCTGGCGGGCCCCTGCGGTGCTGAATGACTGGCACGGCGTGCCGCCAACCAGGACGTCGGGCGCGGCGACCTCGCGCGCGCGGATTCGGCGGGCCAGCTGCGTCATGTCGCCGAGGTTGGGGACGTGCGGGAATCGGTGCGCCAGAACGGCGCTCGCGAAGGCGTCCGTTTCCGCGAACCAGGCGGGTTTGAGGCCCAGCGGTTCCCAGGCAAGGCTGACGGCTTCGATGCCACTGCAGACGCTGCCGTATGCGATGCCCTCGGTGTCGGGGGGTATGGGTTTCATCGGTGTCTCCTGTTCGTTGGGGTTGGACGGCAGGAGGAAGGCGCCGAAGACCGCGGGGATCTTCGGCTGACGAGGAGGTGGCCACCCGTGGAAGGCATCGCACGGAAGTCGGCGTAAGAACCCCGTGCAGCGCAAATCACCCGGCCCGTGTCGTGGCTGGGGCCGATATTCCTTGGCGCGCATCCGCGCACAAAGGGAGCCCGTTGTTGCGCCGGTGGGCGCCGGCAAGGACTGCCGTTGACCCGACGGGTCTCCGGGCGGCCCGCGCGGTGTGCAGGGCGCCGGGAGACCCGTCGGCAACGGAAACGCGCGATCAGTAAAGGTCCGCTGCAGCGGCGTGCGGACGAATGGGCCTTCCGCCGGGCAGGCATGGCGCTGCCGGCGGGCACGCTTCGCAGAAGGCGGGGCATGCTGGGGGCCTCGCGGGGGCGCGAGGATGCCGCACCTGCGGTGCGGTCGGAGTGACGGGGCGAGGGACTCCCGAGACTAGCGGGACTTGCGAGCGGCGCGAGGCTTGGTCTTCGACCCGCTGCGGCGGCCTGCTTTGCCAGAATCGATCGGTACGGTGCCCTTGCATTCGGGGTAGCGGGAGCAGGACCAGAACGCGCCGGTTTTGCCGGTGCGCTGGCGCGTGGCGGCCCCGCAGAGCGGGCAAGGCGGGCCCGAAGGAACGCGGATCGCGAGGGCTGTTGCCCGATGCTGTTCGACCAACTGCGCGACCCATGCGGCCTGCTTCGCCACGAACGATTCCAGGCCCATCTGGCGCGCTTCGATCATGTCCAGCGCCTGCTCCCAGATCGCCGTGGTGCCCGGATCGGCGATGGCTGTGGGAACCGCATCGATGAGGGTCATCGCGGTCTCGGACGCGCGGACCGCGCGGCCTTTGCGGACCAGGAACCCGCGTGCGAGCAAGCCGCTAATGATGTTCGCGCGTGTCGCCTCCGTGCCGATGCCGGTGGTGTCCTTGAGCTTCTGTTTCAGGCGCGGATCGGTCACGAGCTTGGCGACCGTCTTCATCGCCTTGACAAGTTCGCCCTGCGTGTACGGGGGCGGCGCCTTGGTGCGCAACGACTTCAGATCGAGCGACTTCACCTGGCAGGCCATGTGATCGTGAAATGACGGAAGCGCCTGATCGCGCGGCGTGTCGTCGTTCGCGTCCGCGTCCGGCGTATCCGCCGTGGCGGCTGGCAGCGATGAGGCGGAGAACGCCAGTTTCCAGCCAGGATCGATGACCTGCTTTCCGGACGCCTGCAGCGCTTGGCCGCCGCAGGCAAGGCGCACCGTCGTTCGATCGTACGCGTGATGCGTAAGGAACTGGGCCAGATAGTGGGCGCGGATGAGCCGGTACACGGCCAGTTCCTTCTCGGACATCGCCGACAGGTCGGCAGGTTCCAGCGTGGGGATGATCGCGTGGTGCGCCGCGATCTTCGCGTCGTTCCAGGCGCGAGAGCGCTGGGCAAGGTCGAGGTGGCCGATCAAGGGGCGCAACGCAGGGTCCGTCGCCACGAGGCTTTGGATCACCGTCGGAACCTCCGCGAGCATGTTCTCCGGCAGGTAGCCCGCGTCCGTGCGCGGATACGTGGTCGCCTTGTGGGTCTCGTACAGGGCCTGGGCAATGTCCAGTGTTTCCTGCACGTCGAGGCCGAAGCGCCGCGAACAGATTTCTTGCAGCGTGCTCAGGTCGAAAGGTAGCGGCGGGCCTTCCTGCACGTGCTCGGTATCGATGCTCGTGACCTGCGCCTGGCCGGCGCCGCGGATGGCGTCTGCCGCCTGCTGCGCGGCGCTCTGCCGCACGCAACGGCCTGCATCGTCTGCGACGGCCTCCGGCGGAATCCAGTGCGCGGAGAACACCCGCGTTCCAGCCGAAAGCGAGACTTCGATGGACCAGAACGGAACCGAGACGAAAGCAGCGATTTCCCGATCACGGTCAACGACCAGTTTGAGCGTGGGCGTCTGGACTCGCCCGACGGTGAGCACACCGTCATGGCCTGCCTTGCGCCCAAGCAAGGTAAACAGTCGCGTCAGGTTGATGCCGATGAGCCAATCCGCCCGCGACCGCGCCAGGGCGCAGTGGTACAGCGGCAGCGTATCGTTCGATGCACGCAGCGCGCCGAATGCCTTGCGGATCGACGCTTCGTTGAGCGCGGAAAGCCAGAGGCGCTGGATCGGTCCGCGGTAGCCGCAGTAATCGACCAGCTCGCGAGCGATCATCTCGCCCTCGCGGTCAGCATCGGTTGCAATGATGAGTTCGGACGCCTGCGCCAACAGGCGTTGGACGACCTTGAATTGCGCAGCAGTGGCGGCCTTGACCTCCCACTGCCACGTTGGAGGGACGATCGGTAGCGTCTCCAGCGTCCAGCGTTGGTAGCGCTCGCCGTAGGCCTCCGGGGGCGCGGCCTCGATCAGGTGGCCGACGCCCCAGGTGACTTTGATGCCCGGCCCGCTGAGGCAACCCGCTTCGCGCTGGTGCGCGCCCAGGACCTTGGCGATGTCCTTGCCTTGGGACGGCTTCTCGCACAGAACAACGCGCATGAGAGAGGCCCTCCGGGAAATGCATGACAGTCATTGAATGACCGTCAGCATCGGGGGCCCGAAGAGCTGGCGCAGCCAAGAAGGCGCTCGCCGCAGTCTCCGGCTTGCTGGGTGCCGGGGTGCTGACTGTGGCGCCATCGCAAGCGACGGCGCCAAGCGAGGGCTACTCGTCGCCGGTAGCAGGCTTGGGACTGAGTTCTACCGAGTCCAGCCGATACGGCAGGATGGCGACGCTTCGGGCATCCACCTTGTACGTCGTGCGCGGCTGGCCTTCCTCGTCCGTCCACGCGTCGCGAATCATCCGGCCACGCACGACGACCCGCATTCCCTTGGCGAACAGCGTTGCCCAGTGCTCCGCGTCGCGGTGCCACCAGTCCACAGGCGCCCAGAAGCCGCCGCGATCGTCGTAGGCGCCATCCTTGCCGGGCGTAGGGTTGTCGAAGTACACGTTGAGCCGCAGCACGCGCCGCGGCTCTTCGTTGCCGTTCGGATACTCGTCGAATTTTGGGGGCGAGCCGATGTTGCCTTCGCCATGGAAATGGGTGCTCATGGTCTTCTCCGTCGTGGTGGTGGGAACTGCGCCAGCGAACGTCAGCGCAGGTGGGTTGCGTCGATGTGCGACCGAATGCGCTCGCAGCCGATAAGGTTCCGCAGAGGTCGCAGAGCGGCGGCACCGGATACGCGGGGTGGGGAGGTTGGTGTCACGGCTTCTGTCCATGGCCGGAGCCGCAGTCCGCAGGCTTCCGTGCCCTCCGGCGCAGGTAGGCGGCCTCGGCGCTGGCGATCTTGCTGGCGCAGTCCATTGCCTGCCGCCCCAGGGTGTGCAACAGGCTCACCTGCATGTTGAGCACGACCCGCTGCACCTCCATGTCGTGCAGATCGTCGATCAGGCCCTCCGGCGTCGCGGCGCTCGCCATCATCTCTTCCCATAGCGCCACGCCCATCGCGGAGCGGTCGTGTCTGCGCCAGCGCAAGAAGCTCGTCCCTGCGCCAGTGGTCTGCTGGGCCAGATGGATGGGCAGCAGCAGGTACGGGTACTGGTTCGCCTGCGACAGGACGCGCCGCTGCGCCATGTCCGTGAGAGCGTCGCGCAGCGCATGGCATTCGCTGGCCCAGGCCTCCAGAGGCCCCTTACCTTTAAAAGGCTGTAAAAGGCCTTTTAGAGAGGCCGCCTGTCGCAGTCCACGGAAGTCCGCCTGTTCCAGTGGTGCGAAGCGCCGCGTGCCGCCGCTGGCGCAGGATGCATGCTCCGTCATGGCGCAGAGCCTTCATCGTCGTCGCCCTCCTTCGCCGCGGTGGTGCTGTCGTGGCCGGCGGCGTCACCGCTGCCCAGCGCCGCGGCATTGCTGGACGCAGCCGGCTCGATGTCGTCAGCCGGCGCGCTGGTTGTGCGGACCAGGCCGGAGCGGCGGACGATGGGGGGCGCGTAGCGCGAGCGGCGGGTTCCTTCGAGCACGTCCTGCGGCAGTTCGCCGTACTTCTCCACGGCGGCCCGGGCTGCGGCGTTCTTCGCGGCGAAGTCGTCGCGCGTGCATCCGGAGTAGCGGTACTGCTGCGCCAGGGAGAACAGGCTGCGCAGGGCATGGGCACCCTCGTTGAGCCAGCGCTCCAGCGTGGAGCGATCGATGAGCGCGGTGTGGTGGGCCAGGATGAGCTTGCGCGCCAGTTCGTCGTAGTCGGCCAGGAGGTAGACGGCCATGAAGCCCAGCTGCGCATTGACGAAGAGCGGAAGGCGGATCGGCTGCACGTTGAGGTTCTCGCCCAGCGACAGCGCGGCGGGTACGCAGGTGAGCGCGCGGTCCACCTGTTCGCGCAGCTGCCGCAGGGCGATGTCGGTCTGCGACAGCTTCTCCTCGATGCGTAGCATCCACCAGTCGCTATAGGGATCGTCCTGCTCCGCACCGCGCTTCATCTTGTTCATCACGGCGATGTAGCCATTGAGGCCGACGATGCCCGGCCGCCCCTCAGCGGGCGCGCGGCCATGCCAGATCCGGGATGCGTGGTGGGTGTGCAGCGTCAGCGACATCGCGCTGCGCAGCGACCCGAGGTTGAGCTGCAGAGCAGGGGTGTTGGGTGTTTCAGCCATGGATGACTCGCGATGGATGTACGAGCCGCCAGCGTCGCCGCGGGCCGGGAAGGTTGTCCGTCAACAACTCGCAGCCCGGGGCCGCCTGATTCGACCTGGCCGGTGCGGTGGAGAGACCGGGCGGCGTACGCGACCCGACGAGTAGCGCGGCCTGATGCGGTTGTTCCCGCCGCTATACCCTGGGTATAGCTCGCAGCGCGACAACTTCGGCACCGCGGTAGAGACCGGATCGTCTGTTGGCGTGCATCGGCGATGCGATCGGCATCGCGCCGGCCCTATACCCTGGGTATAGCGCCGACTGGCGCTGCACATTCGCTGCGTCTGCTCAGCCGCCGCGCAGGATGGCGCGCAGCCGCTCCAGGTGCGCCCGCGCCACTTCCGGGCTCGCGGGCTTCGGCGCCGGGGCGGGTGGTGGAGGTGGTGGTCGAGGCGGGGCAGGTGGTGGCGCGTCGGGCGCGGGAGCCTTGGCGTTCCCCGCTCCAGCCCAGGCCTTGAACTCGCCGCGCATCGCGCGCTGGATCAGCCCGAAGAGATAGCCTGCAGGGTTGCGCACGGCGCTATCGCGGCATCGCGCTGCCCACTCGTCCACCACGGCCTGGCGCTGCTCCATCGGCACCTGCCGCAGGGCGACGAGCGCGCCCGACTGCTGTTCGTCCTTCAAACCGAGGAACTTCGCCGGCAGGCGCAGTCCGTCGATCGCGCGCTCGTGCTCGCGCGGTACAGTACGTTCTCCTATACGAAAACTACCAGTACGGGCCTCCTTCGGATTCCGAAGAGAGCGCTCTGGCGCGGGTTTGCGGCCTGATTCGGAATCCGAAGACGGCGGCTCAGGAATCCGAAGCAGGGTCGCCTGGCCTCCTTCGGAATCGCCGATGTGCGCATCCTGTGGGTAACTCTCGCTCCGCGGTTGTTCCTGCGGCACACCCTGGGAAAGCTGCGCCGAAAGCACCTGCAGCCGCGTGGGCAGAACGCCACCGCGAAGCAGCGGATCTTCAGCGACTTCCCGCAGCACATGCTGTCCCACGGACTGCACTGCTTTGCTCGCATGCGTCAGCGCCTGGCTGACCAGCCCGAGGTAATCGGCATCGAGCTGCATCGCTTCGAACGGCGTGAGCGGAGCATCGTGCAGCACGTAGAGGTTGCCCATGATCCGGCCGCTGCGCTGGTCACGGCGCCGGCGCACGAGGCTCAACCAGCGTGTCAGCCGCAGCAGCGTGAGTGCGCGCGCGACGGTCTCCGTAGAGGCCACGGGACCGCAGGGCATGACCGCAAGCAGGGGGCGCAACTGATCGTAGGTGGGCAGGGCCGTCAGGCCATCCACATTCAACTGCATCCGGATGACCTGCCATGCGTTGCGTTCGAGCGGCGTCAGCCGGCGGTCCAGGAACAACGCGCGCGGCACGCTCTCGTGGCGATTGCCGCTGAACAGAAAACCGTCCTGGGTATTGGGCTTCCCGGCATTTGTGGCGGGCGCTGGAGACGTGGGCTGCGCCTGGTCGAAGGCCGCATCGAACACGTCCGACAGCGATCGGGGGCCGGGCGGCCTCGGCGTCCCGGGCGCTGCCATGGGCTTAGACCAGACCTTGCGCGATCCAGCCCTGTATCGCGGCCCAAACCACGGACAGCGGAATGTTCATTTCCTCGGCCAAGTCCATTGCCACGTCGAGCATCGCGAGGTCGTCGTGCAATTCGATGCCCCGCTCACGGATCGCAGGCTTCCACTTGCCCCACAGCTCCGCGTCCTGCGCTTCGCTCAGCACTGGGTGCCGTCCCTTGCGCTTGGGCAGCGCGAGGATCTCGCGCCGCAGCGCCACCTCCTGGTGCGAGAGGCCGAAGAACGTGCTGACCATTTCCGTACTGGCGCCCAGGCGCAGCATGCGGTCCACGGTGGAGATCTCGCGCTCCACGTCCTGCGTTTGTCCGAGCAGCCGGCGCACGACTTCCGGGTTCACCGTCACCGAGCACCAGGACACCGAGGCGTTGAGCAGTACGCTCACCAGATCGGGGCGCTTGAGCGCAGCCAGTTCTGCATCGCCGAAGCCCATGGAGCGGGCGCGGCGCAGTTGCCCGTTGCGCAGGTCGTGCAGCGCCTGCGCGATCACGGCCTGGTTCAGCGGATGGGGCGTGGTCATGGCGTCGCTCCGGCGCCGGGCTGGATTTCACACAGGCGCCGCGCGAGGCGGATCAGCCGGAACAGCTTCACGAGCCCGCTGTCGCTGAGCCGGGCAACGGCTCCGTCGCTGCGCAGCAGCGGACCCAGCACGTCGGACAGCGCCCCGGGCGCCGCCGGCACGCCAGACAACGCCTGCAGGAGCGACAGCATGGCCTTGGCCAATGAGTTGTCGGCGGGCGGGTTGGCGGGCGGCGCAGCGCACACGTACCCCATTCCTTGGTCCGAACTCTCCACGCCCTCGGCTGCTCCGCCTTCGGCGGCGATCTCCCGCGCGAACTGGGCGATATGCACGCGCAGGCGGTCCGGTGTATCCAGGCCCGGGTCGATGTGCCACACGTCGGTGATGGGGTAGAGGCCGCCCGCCTGCACCGGGATGGCATGTACCACGTTGTCGGCGAAGGAGTGCGCAGGCTCGCCGTGGTGGTCCGCGACCAGCTTCTGGATCGACTGCAGGCGCTCGGTCGTGGGAGCGGGCGATGCGGTGCGCTCGTCCGGAGGGTTCGACGCCGGTCGCGTCGAGTCGTCAGCAGCGGCCTCTGGCTTTTGGCTTGCAGCACCGAGGGGTTCGGCAGGACGGGCCGCGGCGGTTGCAGGTGCAGTCCCATCGCCTGTCGGTCGGGGCGAAGGATCCTGTGCCGCGCCCCGTGACGAAGGGGCCACCGGCGGCATGGTCGGCGTCGGAGCGCTGAGCAGCACCCGCTGCCGGCCCTCCAGCCCCGCGATGTCCAGCGCCAGCACGTCGTAGTCGGCGCCCAGCACCTGTGCCATCTGCCCAATCAGCTCATCGCGTACCCGGTCGAAGGAGAACTCATCCGGCGCAACATCGAATCCCGACAGGACATCCTGAAACAGGTCTGCGAACGCGATCGCGTCAGCCTCCGCGCGCTGCGACCAGACCTGCTCGGCACCGCGCCGCAGCAGCGACAGTCGCTCCACCTGGTGGCGGCCCATGCCTGCGTAGAGCACCGAAGGAATCGCCGGCAGCAGGTACTGCACCGCATCGCGCATGCGGCTGATGTGGGGTTGCGGAATGGGGTAGCCATCCGCCGCCAGCCGGCGCGCCAGTTCCATCTGGCTGATGGGCTTGCCGCCGTTCTCGCTCTCGTACAGCTCTCGGGCCTTCTCCACGCCCAGCGCTCGCTCGATGAACGTCAGCTTCCCCTGCAATTCGTTCTCTGCCAGGTGGCCGGTCAGCGCGATGATTTCTCCGCGCTCGGGCCACGGGCGGAACAGGCAGGGGATGCGGAAGAACCGTTCGTCCTTCGTCTCCGCCCACAGCTCGCGAAGGATCGCCAGGCGCGTATTGCCGCCGTTGCGGATCATGTAGTGGGTCGCCCCGGGCCGTCGCGTGATGGCGGGTGCGGTGTCCAGGCCGCGCTCGCGGATGGACGCCTTGATCTCGGCGTACAGCGGGTTGACGGTCACGCGCGGGTTGAGGTCGTAGGGGCGCAGCTGGTCCAGCGTGACGACCATGGGGGTGTCCGCGATGGGGTCGGTCAGCGCTTGCGCAGAGGGGCCGCTGCGATCGAACGTCTCCGAGAGCAGCTGGCTGGCGATGTCCTGTGAGGTGCCCTGCGACATCACCGGCTCCGTCCGTCGTTGGCACGGGGCCCGCCATCCGCCCCAGCACGCTCATGGGCCTCGCTCCCTCTGTGGAGCATTTCGGGCGCGCCCAGGTGGATCGGAGGCAGGCTCGGCTTGCACAGGCGCTTCAGGCGGCCATTCGTGAACACCGGCACCCAGCCGTCCACCCGCGCGAACGCGACCAGGCGCTGCAGCGCCGCGCGTGTGGCTCGGCGGTCACGCGGCGCCGGCATGGCTTCGTCCCGTGACATGGTCGAATCGGTCGCGCCACATCGGAAACAGCTCCCCAGCGAGCGCGCGCTGGCTCTCCAGTGCCGCAGGCGCCAGCCGACCGCGCGGGCGGCGCGCTTCCACGCGATGGACGGGAAGCCGGCGCAGCGCCGCCGCGGGATAGGCCTCGATGGCCGGGATGGTCGTCTCCAGAACGTGTATGCCGGATGCCTGCTGGAACATCCCGCGCAGGGCATGCTGTATCTGCCGGCCGTTCACCGACACGGTGCGGGCCCGGTTGATGAGCAGGCGAAGAGGGGGCGGCTCGATGCCCAAGTGGCGATACGGCGCGATGTCGTCCATCAGGCTGAGGGTGCCCCGGCGCAACTCGCGCGCGGCCAGGATCTCCGGTGTGACCGGCGACAGCGAGAAGTCCGACGCCAGGATGGCCATCTCCAGCGTGACGCAGCGCGCTCCCTGGGTATCGATCAGCACCACGTCGTATCGGCTGTGGAACATACCCAGCAAGTTGCGCAACCGCAGCCTGCCGTCCGCGGCGTGCAGCAGCAGGGTGCCCAACTGGCCCTTCCCGTCGTTGGACAGCAGCAGATCCAGTCCGCCAATGGCGGTGGACGAAATCAGCTGTCCGGGATCCTGCTCGTTGAAGGCGAGCAGCTCGTAGATGCCGCCCGGGGCTCGGCGATCCAGGGGGAAGTAGCTCGACAGCGTGGGCTGAATGTCCAGATCGAGCAGCAGCACGCGCATGCCCGCATCCGCCAGGAAGCCCCCCAGGTTGGCGGCCGTGGTCGTCTTGCCGACACCGCCCTTCGTGGAAACGATGGAAACCACCAGCGGGGCCGGGCCGCTGCGGGATGCGGGCGCGCTCACGCACGCTCCCGCTGCGCCAGCCACTGGTCGATTTCGTCTTCGTACCAGCCTACGGCCCGCACACCCAGCCGCACGCGCTGCGGGAACTTCTTCTCCTTCATGAGGCTGTAGATGTGCGCGCGCTTGAAGCCGGTTCGCTGCTCGACCAAGGGCCGCCGCAGGACGCGTCGGCTGGTCGGCGCATCGTCCGCCGTGCGGGTGTTCTGGCTGGCTGCTGACGACATGGTGGTCATTCCTGACGCTCGCTGGCGTTGTGTGGAAGTCACCAGTGGATCGCGGTTCGCCCGCGCGGCACACCGCAAATGCGGTATGCGCGCGAGCGCAAAGTCGCTTGAGCAGGAAGTACCGTCAGCCGACGCCAGGCGCGCTCGCGATCCATCGCGCAGGGAGCGGATGCGGAAACCTCGGACGGGGAGAAACGCGGCGGTCGGCGGCGCTGCGCTATGCGGCGCTGCTTGGAGGCGGACCAGTACGGGGGCGGTTTCTTGGGATTGGCATTTTAATTTTTGTCGTGCGCGTGTTTCCGGAAGCAGCATCCTTCGCAACTCCTTTGCGAACTCAAGCCTCTCCCCCCATGACGCACCCTCGGGCCAACGTGGTTGGTCCGATAATCAGTGGATAGGTGCGTGTCCCGTCCCGTGAAGCGCTGGCAGTACCTGCCCGAGCTTCTTATTTTTCTTCTTGGTTATTCATTTATTGAATACTGTCATCGGCGGTGGGCTGGCAATTCGATTGCTCACCCCAAAGTCAGATTTTTTGTTCCGCCCTGTAGAATTGTGAAACGCGGATGTAGTGACTACCCCACGCAGGTGGGAACGTTGTAACCGTGTGCTGTTGAGTCAACTTGCCTTGTGCCTCTGTACGTCCTTCTCGTGTTGAGAAAGGTTGCCTTCTTGTCGTGGGTCGGATTGCTCCGAAGCGGGGTAATCGGTCGTACCCACCCGTTCAAGGACGAAAATTGGAGCTTCTTCCCTCCGTCCTGCCAATACCTATTTACGTTTTTGAGATCGGTTGATGCGACCCCCTGAGAAATCTGTCAAAAATGGCAGGTAGGGATTTGGTTCTATTCGTTCGCACCACCTCGAAATCGGCAAATATCCCGTCTTCGCGCTGCCTCGCGGCACTCACTCCGCGGGCGTCGAGTGGGGCGGCGGCTCTGGTTCATTCAAGTCCAGCAAACGCAGATACGGGTTGTTCGGCAGGGCCTCGGGCAGCACCGCGAGTGGATCGCGCAGCAGGTAGCCGTGCAACCGGCGCGTCTTGCGAGGCCCCGCCACTTCGCACGTCCAGATGTTGAGGCCGTTGGCCTGCTTGCGGTGCAGACGCAAGCGCTCGAACTGCTTTTGCACCCACTGCCAATCCGCGAGCTGTTCGCTCTTCGCGAAGGCCCGGACCCCGGGATGCTCCTGCGCATAGCGCTGGAACACCCCAGGGCTCACGAGGTAGGCGGTGTCCGCCACGGTATGCACGAGTGCCTTGGCATCGTTGAGGACCAACCGGCGCTGCTGCAGGCCCAGCCTGAGCCAATCCACGAATCCGTGCCCTGACACAGCATTTTCCGAGGCGTCGGATTCAAGCGGTGCTACCGCCTTGGCGTCGTCGCCGGTGGGGTTGTAAGGCCGCATGGGTGGTGGACTGGTCGCCGTATCGGCTGGCTTGTCCTGGCCGGTAGGCTGATCCAGCTGCAGCAGGTCCAGCAGCGCTCCGATGCCGTCCTGCTGCGGCGCTGGTGATCCCTGACCTGGCGCTGGAGCGTCCATGTCCACCCCCGTTGCAGCTGGGGGTTGCGGAGCGGGGAACGGCACGGGTGCTGCCACGGCGTCCTGCGTCACCTCCTTGACCGTCCCGGAGAATGGGGCGGGGCGGTCGCCCGCATCCCAGATCAGGCTTGGCGGCACGCGCAAGAAGGTGAATGTGTTGGACCATCCGTTCTCGCTGGTGACGGCGGCCCTCCAGATGGCCTTGCCGTCCGGGGCGGGCAGGGCGATGCCGTGTTCCTGCAGCACATCGAACACCGCGGTGTTACTCGAAGGGATGCCTTCCATGCCCTGGGCGAGCAAGTGGGCCCGTAGCTTGTCCGATACGGTCTTGCTTACGAGCCACAGGGCATCGCGCGTCAGCCATCCGTCCGATGCCTGGGGCTGGTTGAGCTGCAACTGCTCGCGCAACAGGAAACGCAGGCCATCCAGCAACTTGCGCTGCAGCGCATGCCTCGGCGAGGCCAGCGCACGGGCCGGATCGCCTCCCATCGCCTGCGCTACCGACGCCTGGTCTGCCTGCACCACGAGCTCCCCGAGCACGCCCGCGTGTTCGTGCTGACCGGCGAGCACGTACAGCAGGGGCGGCCACAAATCCGGGTAGCCGCTCAGCCAGTCCAGGATGGCGGGGGCAAGTATGTGCAGGTACAGCAGGCCGCTCGCGGCCCCGTGCAGGCGGTACTCGCGCCCCCGGCGGTAGCGGAAGCGGTAGGGGCGCCGCAGCACTCCGTGCCATGGGTGCCAGCGCGAGCCGTCGTCCAGCTCCACTTCCAGGTCCACCGCGATCTTGCCGATGTCGTGCAGCAGCGCCGCGTATGCCACGCCGGCGGTCCAGGCTTCCGCCTGGGCGGCCTGCGCCTCTGGTGTCGCCCCTGCAGGGAGCAGATGGGACTGCCGCAGCTTGAGCGCGTAGGCCACGATCTCCAGGCCATGGTCCAGCATCCCTCCGGGATAGGCATGGTGATGGCTCTCCGACGCGGGGAACAGTTGCACAAACTCGGCATAGCGCTTGATCGGAGCGAGGTACAGCTGGTCGAATTGCTGCCGCGACAGCGATGTCCGCTGCCAGATGTGCTCCAGAAGGCGCTGGCGGCGCGTGGGAGCGAGCAGTTCGGCGGCAGACTGATGCGTGGTCCAACCCGGCGACGAAGGCGGGGTGGCAGCAGCCTCTGGCGCAGCAATGGGGGCGCGTTCCGTTGTCACGGCTGGTCCGGCCGCGCGCCGAAATAGACTGAACATGACGTGTTGGTCGTGGTTGGAGCGGGAACGCCCGGCCCCGCCTGTGCCGCACCCGTGGAATACAGGTATCGCAGGGTGCGGCATGGCATCTGCGACGTCATGCTGCAATAAGGTCGTGACCTCGCCGGTATTGCGCGGTCCGCTTCGGTCGGCCGAGCGGTGAATGCAGCGCACCATGGACATGTGCGCAGAGTGCTGGCGATATCCAGGGGTATGACGAGCGGGATCGCTGCTTCCCCACCTCTCGCACAGCAATTGGTGCATTTGCGAGACCAATCCAGATCCATGGAATCGCGCTCACGGAATTTGCGCGTGCTCGCGGCTTTGATGCGGCCCGTCCAAGAGCCCACGGATGCGCGACATGGCCAACGAGATTGCTGTCTCCATCATAGGCGCAGGTCACTGCGGTTGCGCCATCGCGGCCGACGTTCTCGGACGCGGCGGCAAGGCGCTTTTGTACGCGCACCCGGACCACAGCGCGACGCTTCACGCGATCCTGAGACAGGGCTACCTCGACGTGACGGGGAAGATGCGCGGCCGCTTCATGCCGGTGCTCAGCAAAGACCTGTCCGAAGCGCTCCGGTTCTCGGAGTACGTCGTTCTCGCCCTGCCATCGTTCGCGCACGATGACATGATCGCGGCGCTCGCCGCGCATGACCTTGGCCGGCACGTCATCGTGTGCATCGCCGGCAACTTCTTCTGCCTCGCAGCCAGGCGATCGCTCAGGGCGCGCGCGATACTGGAGACCAGCTCGGCGCCGTATGCGTCCCGCGTGGTCGGTGCCGACGTGAAGGTGATGGGCGTCAAATCCCAACTCCACATCGCATCGCTCGCACCCATCGGCGATCAGGGGACGCTGCAGGCATTGGCGCGTCTGTTCCCCATGCCGCTGCGCTGGCACCGAAACGTCTTGGAGGCAGGCCTGTCCTGCATCAATGCCGTCCTGCATCCGGTGCCCGCGCTGCTCAACACCGGATGGATCGAGTCCACTGCCGGTGACTTCGATTTCTACCGCCAGGGCATGAGCGCATCGGTCGTCCGGGTCATGCAGGCGATCGATCAGGAGCGCATGCGCATCGCAAGCCGGTATGGACTGTCGGTCCGCTCCGCGGTCGAGATGATGAACGCGTACTACGGGGGACGCTTCGCCAGCCTGCTCGACTTCGCGCGCGAGAGTGCGGAGCACAACCAGGAGAAGATGGCCCCCTCCACCATGCGGCATCGCTTCGTCGAACAGGACGTGCCGTTGGTGCTCGTGCCATGGCACGAACTGGGCCTGAAAGCAGGCCTCGATGCGCTGACGATGCGCGCCATCATCCAGATCGCCTCCGTCGTGCGCCACCAGCCCCCGCCGGATGAGGGCAGTGCGCTGCGGCGGCTCGGACTGGCCGGCCTCGACCGGCGGGGCATCCTTGCCGCCGTGGCCGCTGGTTGAGCGCGAGGCGTGCCGTGTCTCCGGGATCGTCAGCGCCTGCTGTGCGCCCGGATGGCCCGAGGCGGGCGACGTTGCGTGCCATCGCGTACAAGCTCGCCTCCGCACTGGTGCTGGCGTGCATGTTCGCGCTTATCAAGTCGCTCGGCAGCCGCTATCCCGTCGGGGAAATCGTCTTCGCACGCAGCGGCTTCGCCCTGCTGCCGATCATCGTTGTACTGCACGCCAGGCGCCAGTGGAGCACGCTGCGAACATCCCGGCCGCTCGCCCATCTGCGCCGTTCGGTCGCGGGCGTGGCATCCCTGTTCCTGAGCTTCGGTGCGGTCTCGCTGTTGCCGCTGTCCACCGCTACCGCGCTCACGTACTCGGCGCCTCTGTTCATCACGCTGCTGTCGATCGTCTTGCTCGGTGAGCAGGTCTCGCCAGGCAGGTGGGCCGCTGTGGTGATCGGATTCATGGGGATGTGGATGGTGGTCCAGCCGGACCTGGAGGCGGGACTGCCGTTGGGCAAGGTTCTCGGCGTGATGGCCGCCGTTGCGACCGCGGTGGCATTGGTGGCCATCCGGCAGATGGCGGCATCGGAATCGGCGCTCGCGATCGCCTTCTACTTCACGCTCTTTGGCACGGTGGTGGGCGCTGCAACGCTGCCACTGCAGTGGGTGGTTCCCGACGCCCCCGATGCGGCGCGACTGGTGTCCGTGGGAGTGCTTGGCGGGACGGCTCAACTGCTGCTCACCATGGCCTACCGGCTGGCGCCGGCCTCGGTGCTCGCGCCCTACGAATACGCCACGCTGGTGGGCGCGATCCTGGTGGGATTCATCGTTTGGGGTGAGATGCCCAGAGCCGTCGAATGGCTCGGGATCGCCGCCATCGTCGGTGCCAACGTCGGCATGACAGTGCATGAACAGGCCAGGGCGCGGCGTGCGCGGCGCGTTCCGACAGCGGGGAACCCGGCCGAGTGAACGCGCGAGCGGCTCAATCTTTGGCACAGCCATGCCGCAGCGGACGCTCAGCCTTGCTCCATGCGCTGGCTGAGCAGGTCCGCGAACTCGTCCACCAGCGCGTTTTCCGGTACGCCCGAAGGCGTGATGAGCCCATACTGGGACCGGATCGGCTCGCGCAGGGCAACGGCCACGTAGCGGGGATCGTCCATCGGCGCAGGCACCCAGCGCGACACCAGCGCAATTCCGGCGCCAGCAGCGGCCAGCGCGCACGCAATGGAAGAGGTGGGTGTTTCAGCGACCACCTGCGCAGCGATGGCCCCCTGATTGAAGGCGTCATCGATCTGGTAGCGCACGTAGCTGTGCGGCGAGGGCAGGATCAGGCGTTCGGAGGCCAGCTCGCGCAGCGCGATCTGCTTGGAGACCGCCAGGCGATGCCCTCGGGGGACGATGGCTACGAGCGCCGCGGAGGGCAGGGCCCGCACCTCCATGCCCGCATGCGAGAGCGGCAGCTCGATCACACCCGCATCGAACTGGCGTGTGGAGACCAACTCGGCGATCTGCCGCGACGGGAGCGTCTGCGCGAACGTCCTCACCTGGGGCCGCTCTTGCATGAACCGTGCGAGCGCATCCGGAACGACCCACTGTGCGAGGGCGGGCAACACGGCGATGCGCAATGCGCCCGCGCGGTGGTGCCGCAGGTCTTGGGCGACCTGCGCAATGCGCTCGATGCCGCCGAACACCTGCTCGACTTCGCGAAAGAGCGCCTGCGCTTCCGAGGTCGGCACGAGACGGCGTCCCTTGCGCTGGTACAGCGGATAGCCCAGTCGCAGCTCCATCTGGGCGATCGTGCGGCTCACCGCGGGCTGGGTGACGCTCAACAGTTCCGCCGCGCCGACGACGCTGCCCGCGAGCATCACCGCGCGGAAGGCTTCGATGTGCCTCAAGTTGAGGTCGGTCTTCATACATAACCTTTCGGCATTTGCAGCCCCCGACA
Organism: Xanthomonas sp. F10; assembly: GCF_014206815.1. GTDB lineage: Bacteria > Pseudomonadota > Gammaproteobacteria > Xanthomonadales > Xanthomonadaceae > Xanthomonas_A > Xanthomonas_A indica. Next base: position 2,018,207 of record NZ_JACHNP010000001.1, on the reverse strand, counting down.
TGGCAATAGTCGAGACGAGGGGTTCTCCATACGATCAGAACATCCAACAAAAATTCCTGTGCCGCAGCGGTGTCGGTGCTGCGTTACTCCAGAGGATCGGAATATGCCAGAGAGTTATATGTTCAGGAGAGTTCAGGCACCGGACGGCACGGATGGCGGTGCTGCGCATGCGCTGGCTTCTTTCATCGTCGGTGCTCGGGAGCGGCAACTGCTGCCTGCGACGCGGGAGGTCGCCCTGAAATGCGTTCTTGATGCGCTGGGTTCTGCCGGCGCCGCCATGGATGTCCCGGGTGTGGTCGCCACCCGTGAGGGTGCCAGGCGCCTGCTCGGGCGAGGTGCGGTGCCGATCTGGTTCTCGGGTGGCAGTGGCACGCTGGGTGCCGCATTGCTGGCCAACAGCGCGGCCACCGCCGCGCTGGACCTCGACGACGGCTACCGGCGCGCACGTGGCCATCCCGGTGCGGCGGTCGTTCCGGCCGCCTTGGCGATGCTCGCGCTGCGGCCGGCCCTGTCCGCCGATGAGATCCTCGGCGCGGTCGTCGCGGGCTACGAGGTCGCGCTGCGTGTCGCCATGGCGCGGCTGTCGTATGCCCCCTCCGGCGCATGGTCGGCGTACGGCGTCATCGCGGCGCTCGGCTATCTGCAGGGAACCTCGCTGGAATGTGTGGCCCACGCACTTGCCATCGCCGCACAGGCATCGCCCGCGCTGCCGGCCCTCGCAGGCCTGGCCGGCTCCGACGTGAAAGAGGGCATCCCTTACGGATGCCTCGCGGGCCTGGCCGCGCTGGAGATGGCCGCGGCCGGAACGACCGGTCCCATCGACATCTTCGACATCCCGACGCTGTTCAGCGGCGATGTGGCCCTGGCCGACTTCGGCCCTGCACCGCTGATCGAAGGCACCTACTTCAAGCCCTTCGGGTGCTGCCGCCACATCCATGGCGCGCTCGATGCCCTTCTGCTGTTGCAGCGCGAGCATGGCTTTTGCGCCGAAGAAATCGACGGCATGGAGGTCGCGACCTACCGGGCCACGTTCAACCTCGCGAACCGGCCCGCGCCCACCTCACTCACCGACGCGCAGTACAGTGTTCCGTTCTGTCTCGCGGCGGCGGCGATCGGTGGAGAGGGCGCGCTGCTTCCTTTGACCCAGCCGATGTTGAGCGATCCCAGGATTGTCCGGCTCGCACGTACCGTCGTCGTGCAAGCCGACCCGGAACTCGAATCGCTGTTTCCCGAGCGCTCGCCATCGCGGCTCACGGTCACCCTGCGGACGGGCGAACGCATCGTATCCCCCGTGGTGGACCCGCGTGGCGATCCGGCACACCCGATGCACCGGCCCGAGCTCGTGGCGAAGTTCCGGCAGGTGACCGCACACACGCTGGGCCCGCGGCGGCAGGAAGAGTTCCTGCAGGCGCTGCAGCAGTTCGAGCAGGGCGAGACAGCGCCGTTGGACCGAGCACTCGGAACTGACTGGACGAAGTGATGTCCGCTGTGCAACACCCCATCACGCTGCCGGCGGGTGGCGAGCAGTCGCGTGCGCGGCGTCCGGCCAAGCACCGCTTCGATGTGCTGGTCGTCGGTGCGGGCGCCGTGGGCATGAGCGTGGCCTACGGTCTGGCGCAGCGTGGCCTCTCGGTCTGCGTGGCCGACGAAGGTGACATCGCATTCAAGGCGTCCCGGGGCAACTTCGGCCTGGCCTGGGTCCAGGGCAAGGGGGCCAAGTGCGACGACTACGCCCACTGGTCGATCGATGCGGCCGGCATGTGGCCGGGTTTCGCCGCGGAGCTGCGCCAGGCCGGCGGGGTCGATGTCGAGCTGTACCAGCCGGGCGGTTTCGTGATCTGTACCAGCGCGCAGGAGTACGAGGCGCGCGTCGGCATGCTCACGGGCATGCAGCAGAGGCTGGGAGCAAAGTTCGCGTTCGAGGCGCTGTCCGGGCACGAGACGCAGGCCCGCATGCCGCATGCCAGCGCGCAGATCGCCGGCTCGACGTATTGCCCACTGGACGGCCACGTCAGCCCGCTGAAGCTGCTCCGGGCGCTGTTCACGGCGTTCAGCGGATGCGGTGGCGTGCTGTGCCCCCACACGGTGGTGCAGTCGCTCAGCGCGCGGCCACAGGGCGGCTTCACCGCGCGCACCGCGACCGGGACGATCGACGCGGACAAGGTGGTCCTGGCCGCCGGCCTGGGCAGTACCGCACTGGCTTCCCGCCTGGGCCTGGACGCGCCGCTGCACCCCATCCGCGGACAGTTGCTCATCACCGAGCGCGCCGAGCCGTTCCTGCGCTACCCGACGCTCCATGTCCGGCAGACCTTCGATGGAACGGTCCAGATCGGTGACTCGAAGGAGGACGTGGGGCTCGATACGGGCACGAGCTGGGACGTGTTCGCACGGATCGCGCAACGAGCGGTGCAGAGCTTCCCGACGCTGGCCGGGCTCAGCATGGTTCGCGGGTGGGGCGCCCTGCGCGTGATGAGCCCGGACGGCCTTCCGATCTACGACGAGTCGCTGCAGCACCCCGGTGCGTTCCTGGTGACGTGCCACAGCGGCATCACCTTGGCACCGCAGCACGCGGGGCCGATTGCCGAGTGGATCGCCACCGGCGAGCGGCCGGACGGTATCGGCGGTTTCACCGCAAGGAGGTTCCATGTTTAAGCCACTGGATGGCGCACCGCCTGTCGACCTCGTGGAGATCCAGGTGGACGGCGCCACCGTCCGTGTCGCGAAGGGGAGGACGCTCGCGATCGCGCTGCTGGAAGCAGGCTATGCCGCCACGCGCCGCAACCACCGGGCAGAGCCCTGTGCTCCTTTCTGCCTCATGGGCGTGTGCTTCGAGTGCCTGGTGCATCTGGATGGGCAGAGCAACGTGCAGGCCTGCCTGGTCAGGGCAGAAGCGGGTATGCGCGTGTGCCTGTCGCAAGGGGGCGCCGCCCCCATCGGAGGAGCGTGATGGACTACGACCTCGTGGTGATCGGCGCCGGGCCTGCCGGCATGGCCGCAGCGACGAAGGGGGCAGCGCTCGGCCTCAAGGTGCTACTGCTCGACGAACAGGCGCAGGCCGGTGGCCAGATCTATCGGCGCGTGCAGGAGGCGGGGCCACAGGCCCTGCACATCCTGGGCAACGACTATGCGGCAGGGCGCGAGTTGGTCGATCGGTTGCAGGCCAGCGGAGCCGACACCTGTTTCGGGGCGTTCGTGGTCGATGTGTCGCCGCAGTGGGTGGTGTTCTTCCGTGTCGAAGGAAGCATCCGGCAGGTGCGCGCGAGACAGCTCATCGTGGCCACGGGCGCGATGGAGCGCGCATCGCCGTTCCCGGGATGGACCTTGCCCGGCGTAATGCCCGCGGGCGCCGCGCAGATCGCGCTCAAGGCCGATGCCGTCGTTCCCTCGGGACGCGTGGCCGTTGCAGGCTGCGGACCGTTGTTTCTTCTCGTGTCGCAGCAGCTGATTCGCGCAGGCGCCGACGTGGTGGCCCTGATCGAGACCGGGGAGCCGGGCAACGCGCGCCGCGCGCTGTCGCACCTGCCGTCGGCGCTACGTTCCCACCGCGACCTGCTCAAGGGCATTTCCATGATGGGCAGCCTCTGGAGCGCGCGTGTTCCCTGGCTCAGGGGCTGCGATGCCCTGCAGGCGATCGGTGACGAGCGTGTGCGCGGTGTCCGCTTCCGGCACCGCGGCAAGCCGAAGGAACTGGCGGTGGATACGCTGCTGGTGCATCACGGCGTCGTGCCGAACCACCAGCTGTCGCGGCTGCTGGGCCTCGCGCACCGCTGGAGCAACGAGCAGTTGGCCTGGCAGGTCGAGTGCGACCCCTATGGGCAGACATCCGCGCCGGGCATCTTCGTCGCTGGTGATGGCGCCAGCATCGCCGGCGCGCTGGCGGCCGCGGAGCGGGGTGCTCTGGCCGCGTTGGGAGCGGCACGAGCGCTCGGCCGGATCGCGCTGCAAGAGCTGCAACAGGGCGCGGCCATCCATGTCGCCAATCTCCGGCGCCACACCGGTATCCGCCCGCTTCTCGATGCGCTCTATCCGCCTCCCGAGTGGCTGCAGGAGCCGGGCGACGACACCGTCGTGTGCCGCTGCGAGCGCGTCAACGCGGGCACCGTGCGGGAGATGGCCGACCTCGGCTGCGCCGGGCCGAACCAGACCAAGTTCATGAGCCGCTGCGGCATGGGGCCTTGCCAGGGGCGCATGTGCGGCACGCCCGTGACGCAGTTGATGGCCCAGCGCCTGGGCCTGCATCCCGAGGAAGTGGGGGCCTACCGGGTTCGTCCGCCCCTGAAGCCGCTTCCTCTCTCCGTGATCGCCAACTTCAACCAATGCGGCCAGCCGTGACCCTGGACGCTGATTCGCTTCACCCGATGACCGCCTTCGCACTCCATCGCCTCCACACCAACCCGCGCTTGAGCAAAGCGGTGGTGTTCGGCCCGCTCGTGTTCCTGAGCGGACAGACCGCCAGCGGCTCGCCCGCCACGTCCTTCGATGAGCAGATGCAGGAGGTTCTGGACCGCATCGAGGCCCGTCTGGCGGACGCGGGCTCGGACAAGCAATCGCTTCTGTCCGTGACGGTCTACCTGCGGAACATGGATGACTTCGCGGCGATGAATGCTGCTTGGGAGCGGTGGATCGCCCCGGGCACCGCCCCGGCACGCTGCACCGTGGAGGGGCGCATCGCCTCCCCACATCTGTTGATCGAGATCTCCGCCATCGCCGCCACATCGGCGCCCATCCACCCCTAAGATTGAAACGAGGCCTCCCCATGACCGAGATTTCCCACAACGTCTCCACCTCCCGGCGTGCATGGCTGCGCTGGACCGCCGGCGCGGGCATGGCATGGCTTGCTGGTGCAGCCCAGGCGGCCGAGTACCCGTCCAAGCCGATCCGCTTGGTCGTGCCGGCCCCGCCCGGCGGTGGTACCGACATGATGGCGCGGCTGCTCTCGAATGCCCTGAACTCCACGCTGGGCTGGACGGTGGTGGTGGACAACGTGCCGGGCGCCGGGGGAAACATCGGCCTGGACAAAGCGGCCAAGTCCCCGCCTGACGGCTACACCCTGGCGATGGGCGAGTCCAGCAACCTGACCGTGAACCAGGCGCTCTACAAGAAGATGCCGTTCGACGTCGCCCGCGATCTCACGCCGGTGACGCTCATGGCCAAGGTGCCTCTGGTGCTGGTGGTGTCCGCCAAGGGACCCTACCGCAGCGTCGCGGATCTGGCGGGCGCCGCCAAGCGCAAGGCCGTGACCTTCGCATCGTCCGGCAACGGCACCTTGGCGCATCTGTGCGGAGAGCTCTGGAAGGGCAAGGCTGGCCTTGACCTGGTGCACGTGCCGTACCGCGGCGCGGCGCCGGCCATGACCGATCTGGCAAGCGGGCAGGTGGACATGTTCGCCGCGTCGATCACCGCAGCGCTGCCGATGATCCAGGCCGGCCTGCTGCGGCCGCTGGCGGTCGCGTCCCCAATGAGGGCAGCGGCGCTTCCGAACATTCCGACCATGGCCGAATCGGGCTTCCAGGGCATCGAGGCGGCCGTGATCTTCGGCGTGGTGGCGCCGGCAGGCACGCCCGACCCCGTGGTCTCCAGGCTCAACCAGGAGATCAACCGCGCCCTCAAGCAGCCGCAGCTGCGGCAGTCGCTGATCGACCAGGGGGCGATCCAGGAATCCCTGGGCGGCACCGTGCCCGCGTTTGCCAGCCTGCTCAAAGACGAACGGGCGAAGTGGGGGCGGGTCGTCAGGGAGTCGGGGGCTTCGGTGGACTAAGCTGACAATGCGGCTCGGCCGTCCGCGACAGAATGCCACGTCCCTAAAATGGCTCTAGTCAGGGTTGGAACCCGGGGCGAGTCTGGCGTCGGGCGGCGATGCCGAACCGCTGCTGGTGTTCGCACCTGCTTGTAGCCAGGAGCGGTTAGCCAAGGCAAACTCTGGCCTGCCTCAGGCTGAAAGCTGCGGTTCGCCTCGCAACGGTCAAGTTACAGCTCTTGTTGCATAGCGACCTCCGGCAAGTGAATGCTTTTGCGATGCACAGCACTAGCCCTAAAGCGAGTCCTGGCAAGGATTCGCTGCCCACCGTTACAAACTGTAGAATTAAAAGGCTAGCCCTCACTTTTACCCAAGAGCAACAAGGAATCGATTGCAACTGAGCGGCGGCGTTTAGGGAGGGATACTTTTGACCATAGCTACAGGCGCGGCGGAAGTCCTGCTAGTTGCCAATAAGCCGGGCCTTACCGAGAAAGGTGGCGGACACGGCGCTAAGGGCGTTGACTTTCAGCGATGGTGGGCCGTTCTCAGGATGCTTGAACTGGAGCAGTCGAATGCCCCAGATTTCCTGCTGCTTTTCGAAGCAGTACAGGACGTCACTGAACTCGATTCCCTCAGCGCTCCTACCAAGGCCGCCATATACCAAGTAAAGAAGAAGGATACGGGCACCTGGTCTTGGTCGGTGTTGACTGGCACCTCAGCGCCGAAGCAACCAAAGCCCGCGAAGAAAAGTGCTGCTAGCGGCCCCGCCGCACCGGTACCTACTGTCGTCCCAAGCTTCGACAATGTCGGCAACAGCGTCCTCGGCAAGATCCATCTGAGCTTGATGGCGTTTGAGAAGTTGCCGGCTGAGGGTATCTTCATTTCGAACGCTGGTTGCGACGTTCCACTAGCCTCCGGTGCGAACGCAGCGACGTCTCTACCTTGCTCTCTATCAGACCTGGCAGCAGACCATGCGCAACTCCTGACGGACGCGCTCAACAGTCTGTCCGCTGCGGGAGCTCCGATCCCAGATCTCAAGAGGGTGCGCCTTGCCCGTGTGGCCATTCACCCGGACGACCCCTCGGCGCCGGCGGTGGCCAAAGCGCTGGAACTGCTGACACAACGCAGTCCCGGACATGCCGCCCAGGCTCGAGCGTTCGTGGAGTCGCTTGTCATGAAGGTCTCTGCGCTAGGTCGCCGCACGGCGACGTGCGCGACATTCGCTGACCTGGTTAAAGAACGAGGCTTTTCTAGGGCCGAGTTCCACACAGCGCTCAGTTCGCTTGCAACCATCCCGGACCGAAACGCGCTCTTCGAGAGTTGGCTCGCTAAGCTCCAACAGGAGGGCTTTGACTTCAGGGCGCTTACGACGATGCGAATGGCTGCGGCTAGAGTTGCGGCGGAACGACTCACCGGTCCATCGCCTGAAGCTCACGCCATTGACTCGTTCTGCGATAGCTGGGCGCAGGCAAACGCGTGTGGACCAAATCTAAAGCCATACGTCGATGCTGCGCTTGTCGCGATGAGGGCTAACTTCGGGCAGTACCGGGACGAAGAGCTTTTGGCACGCTTTGTCATGAGGGTAATGACAACATGAATGGACCCGAGCTGAGACTTCTCGTTCGTAGCCTGAGAACTAAGACCTATGCATCGCTTTCGATTTCAAAACATCTGGCTGCTCTCACTGCGGGACAAGAAGGCACGCCACGTGAAGTTCCACCCGAGGAAGAACCTCATCAGGGGCCGGAACCACATGGGGAAGACAACACTAATTCGGAGCCTCTTTGAGACCCTGGGTGCCACGCCTCAGGGAACTCTCGAGTCATGGGATGATGATGCCGTCTCGCTCCTCGAATTCTCGTTCGACGGGAAGCACTTCTTCGTTCTCCACCAGAACGGGCGCCGAGCACTGTTCGATTCAGACCGCCAGTTGGTTGCCACGACAGCCAAGTTCGCCGAATGGACGAGGGTTTTCTGTGATGTAACGGATTTCAATCTAGTCTTCACTGGCAAGACCGAGTCGGAGGTTGTTTCGGCAGACGCTGCGTGCTTCTTCTTGCCCTTCTATGTCAATCAAGACGGAAGCTGGCAATCTGAGTGGAACACATTCAATGGCCTCAAGCGCTTCACTGCGCCCTGGACTGCAATCCTCGAGTACTTCACTGGCGTTTGCCCCCCTGCGTACTACGAAGCGCGCGCGAAGAAAGGCCAACATTCGCGCGTGTTGGATGAGCATCGTCGAGAGCTTAGGCTTCTAGAGCGAACATTGGCCCGTTTCAGCCGCACTGTACCAGTGCATGGGCCTAAGCTGAGTGCTGCGAATTTCGAGGCTGAGATTGAGCAGCTGACCCGTGAAGTCTCCGAACTCAACGGTCGCCAGGAGAAGCTCCGCAGTGATGCAGTTCGCGAACAAGAGTTGCTGGCCAGCTTGGACCATCAGATTCGGATGGCCGACGAGGCACTGAAGGCATATAACAGTGATGCTGCATGGATCCGGACGGCGGGGAGTCAGCCGCTCATTTGCCCCACCTGTCACGCAGAGCACGAAAAGCCATTCTTAGACCTGTTGCGATTCGCAGAAGATGCGCGTGTCCTGCGCGAACTAGCCGCACGCCTTCGCGACGATGCGGCCGTTGTTCGCGATCGATGCCAAAAGGCGATCGGCGAACTGGCTACCCTCAACGAGAGCTACCTCCGGATATCCCGACTGCTGGACACCAGAAAAGGCGAACTCAAGTTTCAAGACGTTGTCGGAGGTATCGGTGCCGAGGGCGCTCTGGCCGCCTTTGAGGCCGAACGCAAGCAACTGCAAGAAGCTATTGACGAGGCTGTCCTGGCCGTCGACAAGCTAGATGAGACGATGAAGGAGCTGCGGGCTGTCAAGCGGACGAAAGCAATACTTGCCGACTTCAGAGGCTTTTACGCCGCTGGCCGGGTCGCACTTAAGCTTCCTTCCGTTGACGTGTCCAAGATGAAACTAGCAGGGCGACCAGACCTCTCTGGAAGCGGAGGTCCCCGCTCCATATTGGCTTACTACGCGGCGATTTGGCGCACGGCGCACGGCTCCAACGCCACGTACGATATTCCAGTAGTCATCGATTCGCCCAACCAGCAGGCGCAAGATGACGTAAATCTTCCCGCAGTGCTTGAGTTCATCGCTAAAGACTTGCCGGACGATATCCAGCTCATCGTCGGCCTTGAGACGCCCACGGAGTATCTGTTCGATTTCGAACTGCACCTTGAGCGGAAATACTCGGTGCTCGTTGAGGAAGAATGGGACGTCACCTACAGCACCGTGGAGCCCTTGCTTCAAGCGATGTACGCCAACTTGCTAGTCCCCGCGGCAAAAGCTACGCCGGAATCGCGTGCAGGCAGGGTATGAATTGACGAGAGGTCGCAGCTGTGGATACGACGCTATTGTGCAGCCGCAACGCTAATCCCGACTGTCCGCAGGTTATCTCAAGCGTACGGCTACCTTGTGATCCGTAGTCGAGGTGAGCTTGCTGCTCGTGTGTAAAAGGCCGGCCTCATTGCGATAGTGGTGGTTTCTCCGCTTTATGGAGAACACAGCTGTCGCTCACAGCAACCATAACAGTACTGCTATGAGCGACAGTATCGTGTCGAAAGCCGCTCTTCTTTGCCCGATGCGAACAGTCGCTTTCATCGCCTCGCTGGCGAGATGTCGTAGTTGAAGACGACGTAGACGGTTCCGAGGGTGCTGCGGGCATCGTCAAGGGCCGCGGCGCCGTGGTAGAACGCGGTCAGCCGCCCCTCTTCAGTCGCTGGCGTTGTGGTGGTCTGCATCTCGAACACCGCTGGCTTATCGGGCGTGAGCGTGTAGCGCACCATGACGCTGAAGCTCGCCTTGCTGTTCGCGAAGGCGGAAGCGGCGATGGGCTTGATGCGATCGTGCAGGCGCATGAGCACGTCGCGCTGCACGTTCCGCGCACAGGCCTCGTCCGGGCTCATGTACTGAAAGTGGGCCAGCTGGATGTTGGGGGCCGGAGTGCCGAGTGGCTCGGGCAGGTAGATGCTCATCGCTTCGCCGCAGAGCGCGGCGCCCGCCTGCATGGCGCTTCCGGTCTGCACGGGTGCCACAGCGAGAAGCGTTGCAAGGCCAACTACGAGGGGCATGGGGCGAACTCCTGGGATGGTGAAGGGCTTTAGTTCTCGACGACCGGGGATCGGTGCCTGCAGCGGGCCAGCTGCCGTGGACACCGCCTTTTCAGTAGTAGCAGAACGCCGTTGCCGTCGGCGCCGATGAAAGGGCGCACCGAGTGGCCGCCTTTTTGCCTTTCCGGGTAGGGCCTTTCCCCTTGGTGCCCCTTCCATTCCCTTTCCCATTTGCCGCGAACGCGCCCTTTGCTAACGGTGCCGACGATCGGACTTGCCAAGCGTCGCAGACGGGCTAGGATATACATCATGTTGTGTATATCAATCAGGTGCTGCCATGCAAGTCGCGAAGTGGGGTAACAGCCTGGCCGTCCGCCTGCCGACGAGTCTGGTCGAGGCGCTCGAACTGCGGGAGGGCGACGATATCGAGATCGTCGTGGACGCCCCCCGGCTCTTCGCAGTGCGCAAGAAGCCTGGGGCCGAAGCTATGCTGGAGCGGCTCCGCACCTTCCGCGGCAAACTGCCGGCGGACTTCAAGTTCAGCCGGGACGAGGCCAATGGCCGCGGGTAAGAGCAAGGTATTCCTCGACAGCAACGTGGTGCTGTACCTGCTGTCCGAGGACGCCTCTAAGGCGGACAGCGCCGAGGCGCTGCTGCAGCGCCGCCCGGTCATCAGCGTCCAGGTACTTAACGAGGTCACCCACGTCTGCGTGCGCAAGCTGAAGATGGGGTGGAGCGAAGTCGGGCAGTTCCTGGCGTTGGTCCGGGAGTTCTGCACCATTGTTCCCCTGACCGTCGAAGTGCATGACCGGGCCCGAGAACTGGCCGCGCGGCACCAGCTGTCGTTCTACGATGCCTGCATCGTGGCGGCGGCTGCGACGGAGGGCTGCCAGACGCTCTATTCCGAGGACATGCACCATGGCCTCATCATCGAAGAGAGCCTGTCGATCCGTAACCCGTTCAATGTTTGAAGCAGCATGAGGGCACCACCATGGCTACCTCGCGATCGGAGACACCGCTGAGCCGGAGGGCAGGGCATGCTGCGGCACGAGCCTGGCGCCGGCTGCTCTTTCGGAATGGTCAGTTCACCCGCTGGCTGATCGCAGCCGGGCTTCCCGCTGGTTTGGCAAAAGCCGTGGGTGCCTTTGCTCTGCTGCTGGTGATCGGTGTGCTTCTCTATGTAGCCTTCTGGCTGGGTGCGTTGGTCTTTGGGGTTGTGGTCGCTCTCTGGGCCATCGGCCACATCGACGGCTTTGACCCCACTCCTGAACCGGAGTGGAGGGACGGATGGGAGGGCTACGGCCTCTACCGGGGCGAAACGCGGATCGATCCCGGCGAGCAGGAAGACACATAGACCCTCGCGTCGCTCACTTTGACCGCATGGCGGCATTGAGGGCTGCGTCGCTTCCCTTGCTTCCAGCCGATCTTGCGCCGTCGCTGCCCGTAGCGAGCATGCGCGCCATCGTTCCGGCCTGCACTCCGACCCAGCCGAGGGCTGCGACCCAGACGCCCGGCAATACGATGAACATGCTGGCCATCACGAAGTTCAACAGCATGTCGCCGAACGCATTGTTCAGGCCGAGAAGCGGGTCGAGGTTGCTGTGCGGACCGCTCCATCCATAGAGTGCATCGAGGATGGTGCTGTCGATCCAGCGGGCCAACTGGAACCAGAAGTCCACGAAGAAGAGGGCGAACTGCACACAGCTCATGGTCACCACGGCCTTGAGGTCGTAGGTGCCGAACAGCAGGACGAGCGGCACGCAGATCACCATCGCCATCTTGAGGAACGACAGCACCATCGGCAGGGCCTGGCGCATCACGTCCATGGCAGGGAAGAAGCCGACCGAGCCGACGGCGAGGCCCGCATCGGCCGCTCCCCGCGTGACGATGTTGGGAAGCGTCATATCGACCTGACCACCGTAGTCGGCGTAGGCCTGGCCCTGGTTCATGGTCTGCTGGCGCGGCGCCGCGATCGCCCGGATGACCGCGTCGTCCGCCTGCTGGCGCGACACGAAGCTCGCCCAGCGCCCAACGCGGGCCAGGAGACCGGAATCCACCTGGGCTAACAACCGACTACGCAGGCCGCGTTCGCCGTCGTTCCACCATTGCCTGCAGGTCGGGTAGCCGCCCCCGTTTGCGACCTGTGCCAGCCCTGCGTCGCGCGTGGCGTCGTAGGGCCAGGATGTTCGGGGTGTCTGCGAGTGGTAGCTGTCATAGTACCCGCCGGTTCCAAGAAAGTAGGCGGATCCGATCCACGTCACGTCGTCCATCTGGGCATCCGAAAGTTCGGGGCGGCCCATGAAGAGCTTGGCCCGCGCGGGCCCGTAGCAGTCCCGCGTGAAGTCGGCCACTTCCTGCGCCAGCACAGGATCGTTGATGCGCGTGCTGTCGATCTCCATCCGCATCTGCCGTAGATCTGTTCCGCAGGGGATCGCTGCGACGGCGGCCCCGGTCACGGCCTTGGAAATCGCGTGCATGAAGAACCACCACACCGGCACTCGCGCGCTCTGGTTGTTGAGTGTCGTAAACGCATTCGACCACCGCGTGTCCTGGGGGACGGCCATATCGACCTTGCACTGCTTGGAACGGCTGGCATCGAACTGCATCGTCGAAAGGTCCACGTCGATGAAGGGGATGCCGGCGAACAGGATGACCACCACGGCCACCCACACCCGGTTCTCGATCCGGGCGGCCGACAGCACACCTTTGTTGCCTTCGTCGGCGCCTTCGCCCCGTGCGCGAAGCCACTCCTGGACAACGATCGCGACGAAGGGGAGGGCGAAGGCTCCGCTCGCGACGAGGATGTTCCAGATGCCGTTCTGGACGATCCATCCCACGAGTGTGAGGTAGTACTCTAGGTAGTCCGTCGTGTAGAGCGTCATGGATGCCTCGGCGTCATTTGTGACCTGCCGGGCATGATGGCTGCCGACGACTTGGTCGGCCCGAGGAAATCAGTTTGGCTTTAGTACCGCATACCAGTTGGCGGCCGATCCGGCATGGCGTAGGGGATGCCGATGGCCTTTGTCAGGTGCGGCGCTATGTTGAATGCCTGGGTGGCTCGACCTCGACAGCCTGCAGGTGAGCGACATCCTCGGCCTGGAGCAGATTGCCCTCTCGGTCAATCTGGAGCAGGCGTGCGTTGCCTCCGCGTCCCACGAGGACGACGTCTATGGAGTAGTCGCGTCCGCTGGCTTCTGGATCGGGTCGCATGCCACGGGCATAGATCACTATCCGCTCGAAGGTATCTGCTACCAACTGTCGTGCGCGCAGTCGGGCCTCGATCTCCTGGGCTTCAACGCCAGCGGCAAGGTCACGCCATGCCTGGTCGGCCCCTCGCAGATCCCTGCGACTGACCTTCCCAAGTTCGAGTTCGGCATCTCTCAGGGCGCTCTCGGCATCGTGCAGATCCTTCTCCAGGGCGCGCGCGCGGCGCGCGAACACCTGCGGGGTTCCTTCCCCTGACGTGGCCAGCATGGCATCCATCACCTTCTCCAGTTGCGCGTTGATCTCGGCCACCTTCGCCCGCGCGGAAGCGGCCCGGGCACGAGGTGCGTCGATGCCCTCGGCGCCGAAGAGCGCCTGCAGATTGATGATGTCGCTGCAGTACTTCATGAGCGCCCGCTCGATCGGCGCCACACTGGTGCTGGCCTTGACGCTACAGCCGTCGCCGAACGAAGCGTTGGAACAACACAACAGCCTTCGGTACCCGTCTCTGATGCGCCCGTCGGGCAGGCGCTTTTTGGACGCGAGGTTCTGTCCACACATGGCGCGGCCGCAATAGCCGCAGGTTGTGATACCGATCCCAGTGATGACATGGGGAAGGTCGCCCTTGACGCGCCGTCGTCCGCTCTGGGCACGGACCCGGCACAACTCCTCCCATTCCGCTTGGCTGAGAACTCCGGGGTAGTACCCCTCCAACAGGAACTCCTCGCCATCGACCCTCACGGGCATGTTGCCCACCAACTGGGGCATCTTGATCAGTCGGTAGAACTGGGGCGCGTGGTTTTTGCTGGTGGTGTAGAGCTGCAGACCCTCAGCGTCAAGGACCTGCATGATGCGCAGTCCACCTGCACCCTGGACGTACAAGGCCACGGCTCTGCGCACGGCCGCGACACGCTCGGGAACCAGCTCCCAACCGTTGTTGGGCCCGCCGGGCACTTCGCGCAACCATTCGGGATCGTGCCCCTGGCGGATCCGGCCGCGGTACGTCCCCGCCTGCCATCCCTCGCACAGCCAGCGGATGCTCGCCTTGACCCGCTTGCTCTTGGTGTCACTCTCCTCGTGGGCGCGGATCATCAGCAAGAGGCTGTAGACGAGGTCCATGGGGTTCGCCTTCAGTCGCTCCCTGCTGTAGGCCTTGCCGTCGCTGGCGGTGACTACCGTGATGCCGGCATTTACAATCTGGGCCAGTTGCGCCTGTGCCTGGATCGGCTCGGCGCGCGAAAGCCGGTCGAGTCCTTCGACCACCAGCACCGATCCCGCCTCGATCCGCCCGGCCTGTACCGCCGCCAGAAACGCCCCGAGCGCTCCTGACGTCACGTGCCGCTGGTGATAGGCTGACAGCCCTTCATCCAGCATCGTGAGCTTGTTGTCCAGCTGCAGACCGTGCTCCGCCGCCCATTTTGACGCGTACGCCTCCTGGCGCTCGCGGCTGTGGCCGGCCGCCTGGCTCGGGTCGGAAAAGCGCATGTAGCTATAGACAAGACCATTCACAGTTCACCCCACATGACAGAAACGACTGCACAGGCGGCCCGACAGCCGCGTATAGGTATGGTAAGCCTTGGGTGCCCCAAAGCCCTTGTCGATTCCGAACGCATCCTCACCCAACTGCGCGTGGAGGGTTACGCGATCGTGCCCAGCTACGACGCGGCCGACGTGGTGGTGGTCAACACCTGCGGCTTCATCGATTCGGCAGTGGCCGAGTCGATGGAGGCGATCGGCGAGGCCATGGCCGAGAACGGCAAGGTCATCGTCACCGGCTGCCTGGGCAAGCGTTCGGAGCAGATCCGCGCGGCCTATCCGGACGTGCTGGCGGTGTCCGGCCCGCAGGACTACCAGAGCGTGATGGAAGCGGTGCATGCGGCGCTGCCGCCGCGCCACGACCCGTTCGTGGACCTGCTGCCGCGTGCGCGGGGCGCCGAGGACGACATCGGGGTCAAGCTGACGCCGCGGCATTATGCCTACCTGAAGATTTCCGAAGGCTGCAATCACCGTTGCAGCTTCTGCATCATTCCGTCGATGCGCGGCGACCTGGTGTCGCGCCCGGTCGACGAGGTACTGCGCGAGGCCGAGCGGTTGGTGAAGGGCGGGGTACGCGAGTTGCTGGTGGTGTCGCAGGACACCTCGGCCTATGGCGTGGACCTCAAGTACGCCGAGCGCGAATGGCGCGGCCGCGCCTACCAGACGCGGATGAAGGCGCTGTGCGAGGGGCTGTCGGAACTGGGCGCGTGGGCGCGCCTGCACTACGTGTACCCGTATCCGCACGTGGACGACGTGATTCCGTTGATGGCCGAGGGCAAGTTGCTGCCGTACCTGGACATCCCGTTCCAGCATGCCAGCCCGCGCATCCTCAAGCTGATGAAGCGGCCGGGCGCGGTGGAGCGCACCCTGGAGCGCGTGCAGCGCTGGCGCGCGCTGTGCCCGGAGATCACGCTGCGTTCGACCTTCATCGTCGGCTTCCCCGGCGAGACCGACGCCGAGTTCGAGCAGTTGCTGGAGTTCCTGGACGCCGCGCAGCTGGACCGCGTCGGTGCGTTCGCCTATTCGCCGGTGGAGGGCGCCAGCGCCAATGCGCTGCCGGATCCGGTGCCGGAAGAACTCAAGCAGGAGCGGCTGGCGCGCTTCATGGAGCGGCAGGCAGCGATTTCCGCCGCGCGTCTGGAAGCCAAGATCGGCAGCGTGCAGGAGTGCCTGGTCGACCTGCTGGAGGATGGCATCGCGGTGGCGCGCTCCAAGGCCGATGCGCCGGAGATCGATGGCCTGGTGCATATCCAGAACGGCGGCGAACTCGGGCTCAAGCCGGGCGACCTGGTGCAGGTGGAGATCACCGACAGCGACGAGCACGACCTGTTCGGCGATGCGCTGCCGGCGCCCGCGGCGCCGGCGCGGCCACTGGACCTGCGGGTGCTCTGAGGCCGCAGGCGGCCGCATGCGGGGCGCCACGGCGCCGCGCGCTCAGGGCGTGGCGTAGTCCACCGCCACCACCACGAAGCTGTGGCGGCCGCCGGGCAGCTGCGCTTCCACTTCGTCGTCGACGCGCTTCTTCAGCAGGGCCCGCGCCAGCGGCGAATCGATGCTGATCCAGCCGCGCGCCGCGTCGGTCTCGTCCGGGCCGACGATGCGGTAGCGGCGCAGTTCGCCGCTGTCGGCGTCCTCCAGTTCGATGTGCGCGCCGAAGAACACCGCTTGAGGGTCCGACGGCGCCTCGGCGACCACGCGCAGCGCTTCCAGGCGTTTGCTCAGGTAGCGCACGCGGCGGTCGATCTCGCCCAGTTGCTTCTTGCGGTAGGTGTACTCGGCGTTCTCCGAACGGTCGCCCTCGGCCGCGGCCGCGGCCAGTGCCTTGACCACCTCGGGGCGGCGCACCCGCCACAGTTCGTCCAGTTCGGCCTTGAGCCGGGCATGGCCTTCCGGGGTGATCAGGGCGGTGCTTTTCTCGGCAGGGGGACGCCAGCGGCTCATCGATGCGACTGCGGTGGAGCGGGGTGGCGATGCTAGCGCGTGCCTGCGGCTTGCGCACCCGCAGGCGATGGCCGAAGCTGGCGCCGCCCCGCACACGAACGTCGCCCGATGCTGATCCTGCCGCTGCACAAGCCGCTGTCGCGGGACAACTTCCCATTGGTCACGCTGCTGCTGATCCTGCTCAACGTCGCGGTCTATGTGGGCTGGCAGCGCCACGACGGGGCGCCGCTGCGGCAGGCGCTGCGCGTGTACCTGGACTCCGGACTCGGCGCGCTGGAAGCGCCGGCCTATGCGCGCTACCTGGAGCGCAGTGGCGAGCGCGAGGCGCTGGCACGGCTGCAGCAGGTGCCGGCGGCGGAGCGGCCGGCCTTCGTCGGCGCCGCCACCCTGCACGACGTGCGCTTCGTGCAGGCCATGCGCGACGGCAGCGCATTCGCGGACGCCGATGCCCGGCAGGCCTGGGCGCCGCTGCGCGCGCGCTACGACGCGCTGCTGCAGCGCGTGTTCACCCTGCGCCATGTGCAGCGCAGCTCCGAATGGGCGCCGGCACGCATGCTCACGTCGGCCTTCCTGCATGCCGACGCCCTGCACCTGGTCGGCAATATGCTGTTCCTGCTGGCGCTGGGCACCTTGCTGGAAGGCGCGATCGGCGGCTGGCGGTTCCTGGCGGTGTACCTGCTCGGTGCGTTCGGTGCCAGCGCGGCGAGCCTGTGGTGGCGTTGGGGCGAAGCCGGGGCGGGGCTCGGCGCCTCCGGTGCCATTGCCGCATTGATGGGCGCGTTCTGCGTGGTGTGGGGGCGTCGTCCGGTGCGCTTCTTCTACTGGGCGGCGGTGCTGTTCGACTACGTGCGCGCCCCGGCCATCGTGCTGCTGCCGCTGTGGCTGGGCTGGGAGTTGTACAACCTGCTGCTCAACGGCGATGCAGGCATCGGCTTCGACGCGCATGCCGGCGGGCTGGTGGTCGGCGCACTGCTCGGTGCCGTGCTGGTGGCGACCGGGCAGACGCGCGAGGCGTTCCTGCGCGACGATGACGGGGTGCCGGCCGACGACCGCTGGGACCGCGCGCAGACGCATCTGGGCCGGATGGAACACTTCCAGGCCGGCGCGCTGCTGGACGCGCTGGCTGCCGAAGCGCCGCAGCGCTTCGATGTGGCGCTGGCGCGCTATCGCCTGGCCGCCAACGCCGGCCAGGTCGCGACGGCGCGGCTGCGCGCGTTGGACGTGCTGCGCCTGGCGGCGCCGTCCGTGCAGGAGGCGCAGCAGCAGGCGGCAGTGCTTGCCGCGGCCGGCGATCTGGATGCGTCGACGCGCGCGGCGCTGTTCGCGCGCTGGATGGCGCTGGGGCTGCTGGCCGAGGCCGAGGCGCTGTTGGCGCAGGATGCGGTCTCGTCGCGCGAGCAGCAGGCGCAGGCCTGGTTCCGGCTGGCGCTGGGCCATGGCGAACGCCAGGCCACGACGGAGTGGCGGCGCGTGCTGGAGGCGCTGGTCGCGCGTTATCCAGACCTGCCGCAGGCGGACAAGGCGCGGTTCCTGCTCGCCAACGCGTGAGGGCGCTGCCGGGCGCGGAAGCGGGGCGCGTCAGCGTGCCCCCGCGCCGCGCACGACCCACGCTAGACCGGCGCGATCGTCACCGCGCGCAACGCCGCCTGCAGCTTGCCGCGTTGCACCTCGTCGTCGCAGTGGTTCAGCGCGTCCTCCAGCAGGTCGCGGGCCCGCGCGTCCTCGCCGAAGCGTTCGGCCAGCAGCAAGGCGGCCTGCAACGACCAGGCGCTGCGTTCCGGCGCTTTCGGCCAGGCACGCAGCGCAGCCTGCAGGCCGTCGGCGGCGAGCCGGAACTGCCCGGCCAATTGCGCGCGTTCGGCCAGCAGTGTGGCCTGTTCCGGCAGCAGCGGCGCGAAGTCGGGATCGGCATCCAGCGCCTCGCGCTGCAGGGCCAGCGCCCGGCGTTCCTGCTTTTCCTGCAGCAGCCGGTGGATGTACTGGCGGGTATGCTCGCGGCGTTCTTCCTGGCGCGCACTGCCGCGCAGCAGGCGCTGGTACAGCTCGTGCACGCCCAGGCTCACCGCGCGGCTGCGCACTTCGCTGCGCAGCACCTGCAAGGCGTCGTCGGTGTGGCCGTCGCGCACCAATTGCTCGGCCTCGTCGAGCACGCGCTGGTCCGGGTCATGGCGGGCGAACGCACCTGCCGCGTCGGCGGCCGGTTCGTAGCCCAGCACCGCGTGATACTGGTAGACCAGATAGCCCATCAGGTGGAAGGCCGCGAACAGGCCCCAGATCGTCACCACGGTGACCGCCAGGTCGGCGACCAGCGGCGGCAGGGCGCGCTGCAGCCAGGCGGCGGCGCCCAGCGCACTGGCCTGGATCACGAACAGCAGGCCGAACGCGGCCAGGTAAGGCCAGCCGATGCGCAGCGCCAAGCCGATCGACACCGCCGGGTTCAGCGCACGGCGCAGGCTGCCGTCCATCGCCAGGGAAATCAGGAAGCCCGGCTGCAGCAGCACCACCGCCAGCAGCATCAGCAGGCCGCCGACCGGCCCGGTCAGCAGCAGCGCCGCGAACACCGCCACGCCGAGCACGATCATCAGCGCAAACAGCCGCACGACCACACCGTCGCCGATGTCGAAGCCGCGTTCCGGCGCGTCCAGGTAGCCGTCGGCGGTGTGGCGCAGGATCTCGAAGGCGTACTTGTAGATCGCCAGGGTGGTGACGATGCTCAGGATCCAGCCGATGCCGGGCAGCAGGCCCAGCAGGCTGCACAGGGTCAGCGCGATCAGCGCGTACAGTGCGCCGCCGTGCAACGGATACAGCGCGATGGCGCGGGTGCGCGCCCAGAACGGCTCGGGTGTGCTGCGATGGGCGCGGCTTGCGGCCGCGCGACGACGGTCTTCCATGACGCCCCCTGTCTACGAAGTGTGACGATTGTGCGGGTCGGCCGCGGCGCGCGCAATCGTGGGCCGCCGGGCAAACCTCTGGTGGGGCCCTTGGGTTGCCTGCAGCCATTGTGTGGTCGACTGCGCAACGCGCGTTCCACGCCGCCGTCGCCGTGCGCCGGCTCGCTACACTGCGCCCGAGCGTGGACAGCGCAATGCCATGCCGATGGTCGTGCACACGCGCTGCGCATTCCCCCATTCCCCCTTGGAGCTTCGCTTGGACCCTTCCTTCGTTTCCGGCAATCCGCGCGTGCGCGTCACCAACATCGAAGTGCTGTCGGACAACTGGTACGTGCTGCGCAAGGTCAGCTTCGATTTTCAGCGCCAGGACGGCCGCTGGCAGACGCTCACGCGCGAGGCCTACGACCGCGGCAACGGCGCCACCATCCTGCTGTACAGCCGCGCCAAGGGCACGGTGATGCTGACCCGCCAGTTCCGCTTGCCGACCCTGCTCAACGGCAATCCCGACGGCATGCTGATCGAGGCCTGCGCCGGGCTGCTCGATCGCCACGATGCGGAGACCTGCATCCGCAAGGAAACCGAAGAGGAGACCGGCTACCGGATCGAGAACGTGCGCAAGGTGTTCGAGGCGTTCATGAGTCCGGGCTCGGTGACCGAGCGGCTGTATTTCTTCGTGGGCGAATACGTGGACCGCGACAAGGTCGGCGCCGGCGGCGGCGTGGCCGCCGAGGGCGAGGAGATCGAGGTGCTGGAGCTGGCGCTCGATGCCGCGCTGGCGATGATCGACACCGGCGAGATTGCCGACGCCAAGACCATCATGCTGCTGCAGTACGCCAAGCTGCACGGGCTGCTGGCCTAGCGTAGCGTTGTCGGTTGTTGTATCTGCGCGTGGCATCGCCTGGATCGAAGGCCGCGGATACCTGCGAATCGAGCGTTCTGCAGGCCGGGCCTGTCGATCGCTGGTGGCGACGGTGTGCGGCAGGCATGCTCAGGTGTCAGCGATGACCCATTGCACGTCCGGCACCCACGCCTGCAGCCATCGGGCCATTTTTGCTTCGGCGTCCAGCCATTGCGGAGAAACCGGCGCTGCGGCCCCCAGCGCCGGCGTCTTGTTCAGACAGCCGGCATTGACGGCACCGTAAAGCCGCCCCTGATGCTCGAACGTGACCGCGACCAGTACCCCGCACTGGCGGCACAGCTGGAAGTGGGCGGCCTCTGCGCCCTGGCGATAACGATGCACGGCCTCGGCATGCGTGGCCGTCAGTCGCAGCGTGCCGGCGGGATCGGAAACGTATGCCGCACCATGCTTCTGGCAGAAGCTGCAGTCGCAGGCGCGCGGACGGATGTCCTCTGCCGATTGATCCGTCGAGAACGCGACGGTCAGGCAGCCGCAGTGGCAGCTTCCCTGGAGCGTTGTCAGCTTGTCCGCACGCGACATCATTGAGAGGCGCTCATCGCGTTTCTGTCCATGCTGGAGCGTCCTTTGGCATCGGCTCCGCTCAGCGCTTGCCACCGAAGATGCTGCCGAAGATGCCGCGCACGATCTGCTGGCCGATGCGGTTGCCGATGGTACGCGAGGTCTGCTTGGCCATCGCCTCGAGCATGCCCTGGCGGCGCTTGGTGCCGAACACCGCGTCCTTGACCGCCTGTCCGAAGCCGCTGTCCTGCGCCTCGTCCTGTTCGCGGGTGCGTGCTGGCGGCGCGGCGCTGCGGTCGGCGCTCTGCTCGACGCGGCGCGCCAGCATTTCCGCCGCCGATTCGCGGTTGACCGGCGTGTCGTAGCGCGCGCCGACCGGGCTGCCGGCGCGCACCTGCGCGCGCTCGGCCTCGGTGATCGCGCCCATGCGGCAGCGCGGCGGCGCGATCAGGGTCTGCTGCACCGGCGATGGCACGCCCTTGTCCTGCAACGTGGACACCAGCGCCTCGCCGGTGCCGAGCTGGGAGATGGCCTTGGCCACGTCCAGCTTGGGATTGGCGACGAAGGTGTCGGCGGCGGTGCGCACCGCCTTCTGGTCGCGCGGGGTGTAGGCGCGCAGCGCGTGCTGCACGCGGTTGCCGAGCTGGCCGAGGATGCTGTCGGGCACGTCGTCGGGGAACTGCGAGCAGAAGTACACGCCCACGCCCTTGGAGCGGATCAGCCGCACCACCTGCTCGATGCGCTGCACCAGCGCCGGTGGCGCGTCGTCGAACAGCAGGTGCGCCTCGTCGAACACGAACACCAGCTTGGGCTTGTCCAGGTCGCCCACTTCCGGCAGTTGCTCGAACAGTTCCGACAGCAGCCACAGCAGGAAGGTCGAGTACAGCCGCGGCTTGAGCACCAGTTGCGCGGCGGCGAGGATGCCGATCACGCCGCGGCCGTCGTGGTCGACCCGCATCAGCTCGGCCAGGTCCAGTGCCGGCTCGCCGAAGAAACCTTCGCCGCCGTCCTGGGCCAGGCGCAGCAGCGCGCGCTGGATCGCCGCCACCGACTGCGCGCTGACCAGGCCGTATTCGGTGGAGATGTCCTTGCGCTCTTCCACCACCAGCGCCAGCAGCGCGCGCAGGTCGTCCAGGTCGAGCAGCAGCAGGCCGCGGTCGTCGGCCAGCTTGAACACGATGTCGAGCACGCCGGCCTGGGTGTCGTTGAGTTCCAGCACGCGCGCCAGCAGGGTGGGGCCCATCTCGCTGACGGTGGTGCGCACCGGATGACCGAGCTGGCCGTACAGATCCCAGAACACCACCGGGTTGGCGGCCGGGGCGTAGTCGGTCACGCCGATCTCCCTGGCGCGTTGCAGCACCTTCTCGCTGCCGTCGCCGGGCATCGCCAGGCCGGCCACGTCGCCCTTCACATCGGCCAGGAACACCGGCACGCCGATCCGCGAGAAGCCTTCGGCCAGGGTCATCAGGGTCACGGTCTTGCCGGTGCCGGTGGCGCCGGCGACCAGGCCGTGGCGGTTGCCCAGGCGCGGTTGCAGCAGCACCGCGATGTCGTCGGTCACGCCTCTGCCTAGCAGGATCGGGTCCATATCGGGGTCCGCAATGAGATGCCTGGATTCTAGAGCGTCTGCGGGATGGCCGAACGCGCACGGGTGCGCCAGGCGCGCCGCGACGCCATGCGGACACCGGCGCACCGCGCGAAATGGCGTCTTTGCGTGGTTTGGCCGTTCGATGCTGCGGCACGGGAGTGGCGACGGCATCGCGGGGCGCGGGCGCGGTGCGCGCGGTGCCCGTGTTGCAGCGCGGGACGCGCGCCGGCCATGAACGTCGGCCCGCCGCGGGTCGGGCCAGGGCCGCGGCGACCTTGCCGCGATGCGACGGCGGGGGCTACCCTGCGGCCTTTCCGTCGCCGCGTCCCACCATGCCCCTTCCGTTTCGCTTCACCCACGCGTGGCCCGTCGCGGCTGCCGTGGCGCTGACCTGCACCGCTCCTGCCGCCCATGCCCGCGTGTCCGCCCGCGACCAGGCCGCCATTGCCGTCCTCGATCAGCGCCTGGCCGCCGCCGAGAAGCGCTACAACGACGCCATGGTGCTGGTCGGCAACAGCGACCCCAAGGGCACCCAGGAAAGCGACGCCGCGCTGGAAGACATCGAGGACGTGATCCAGGCCTGCATCAAGCAGCGTGGCTGCGAGGTCGGCACCTACCTGGGCGCGTACAAGCGCCTGCTCAAGGCCAAGACCGACGCGCAGGTCCAGGCCAGCGATACCGATGCCGCCGACGACGAAGACGCGGCGCCGCTGCAGGCCGACCCCGACCACATCAGCCCGCTGGCCGCCGACGTGCCGGAAGCCGCGCGCGCGGCGCGCCTGCTCAACGACAAGCGCCACGCCTTCGATTCGATGGTGGAGTACAACCCGGCGGTGCAGGCCGGCATCCGCCGCTGGCTGACCGACATGCGCCCGGCGCTGATGAGCAGCTACGAGAACTACCAGAACCTGCGCGCGATCATGTGGCCGGAGTGGGAGAAGCGCGGCCTGCCGGAGGCGTTGCTGTTCGGCATCATCGCCAAGGAGTCCAACGGCCGCGTGCACGCCAATTCGCGGGTGGGCGCCGCCGGACTGATGCAGTTCATGCCGGCCACCGGGCGCCGTTTCGGCCTGGGCCCGGACGGCACCGGCT
Source organism: Xanthomonas sp. F10 (assembly GCF_014206815.1). GTDB lineage: Bacteria > Pseudomonadota > Gammaproteobacteria > Xanthomonadales > Xanthomonadaceae > Xanthomonas_A > Xanthomonas_A indica. The sequence goes on along the minus strand of NZ_JACHNP010000001.1, from coordinate 1,994,688 downwards.
TCGATACCCGCTACGACGCCCGCAGTGCCGCCGAGGCCAGCGCGGTCTACATCAACGAGCGCATGGCCGAGCTCAACCGCAGCGTCGAACTGGCCCTGGCCGGCTACAACGGCGGCGAAGGCCGTGCGGCGCGCGTGTTCAACCAGATGCCAGGCCGCAGCTTCTGGGACGCCTCGGTGTACAACCAGTTCCCGGCCGAGACCAAGGACTACGTGCCGATGGTGATCGCCGCGGCGTGGATCTTCCTGCACCCGCAGCAGTACGGCGTGGCCTTCCCCAAGATCAATGCGCAGCCGGCCACGCTGCGCCTGGCCAAGTCCACCACCATCTACGAACTGACCATCTGCCTGGGCAGCGACGGCACCCGCGACGGCTACATGCGCGCGCTGCGCAACCTTAACCCGCGCTACGAGCCGGACGGCTGGATCCCGGCCGGGGTGACCATCAACGCCACCACCAAGATCGTCGGCCTGTACAACCGCTACTGCGTCAGCGGCCCGCGCGCCGACCTGGCGCGCGCGCTGATCACCGCCGACGTCACTGCCGCGGTGCGCAGCGGCAGCCCGGCGCCGGCCGCCGACCTCACCGGCAACGTGGCGGTGGGCGACGTCAGTCCGGTCGCCGGCGTGCCGACCACGGTGGCCACCGGCCGTCCCGCGCCGGCCAAGCCCAAGCAGAAGCAGGTGCGCAGCTACCGCGTGGCCAAGGGCGACACGTTGGGGCGGATTTCCGACCGCCACGACTGCGACCTGAAGGAACTGGCCAAGGCCAACGGCCTGCGCGCCCCGGGCTATGCGTTGAAGCCGGGCCAGTCGCTGAAGCTGGTGGGCTGCGAGAAGTAGGGATCCCTTCTGCCCGCGGAGAAGGTGGCGCGCAGCGCCGGATGAGGGTCGGGCCATGCGCAGTCTCGGGCGTGTGGCTTGCCGTCATCCATTGCAGGGAAAGGCGGCCCGTCCACCGTCCATGCGTCGGGACTGAAGTCCCTCCCATAGCGGGGCTGTCGCTGGACACCAGTTGCGAGACAAAAGCGCAATCCAATCCCTTCTCCCCCCGGGAGAAGGTGGCGCGCAGCGCCGGATGAGGGTTGGGCCATGCGCAGTCTCAGGCGTGTGGCTTACCGTCATCCATTGCAGGGAAAGGCGGTCCTTCCACCGTCCATGCGTCAGGACTGAAGTCCCTCCCATAGTGGGGCTGTCGCTGCACACCAGTTGCGAGACAAGGCGCGATCCAATCCCTTCTCCCCCCGGGAGAAGGTGGCGCGTAGCGCCGGATGAGGGGCGGGCCATGCGCAGTTTCGGGCGTGTGGCTTGCCGTCATCCATCGCAGGGAAAGGCGGTCCTTCCACCGCCCATGCGTCGGGACTGAAGTCCCTCCCACAAAGGCGCTCCTCAAGAGAAAGGGCCGCAGCGTGGCCCTCTCTCGCTTCAGCGCACCAGCCGCGCCAGCGCCTGGCCCAGCCGTACCGGCGATTCCGCCGCCAGCGCCGGATCGAACGCGGCCACGCCCGGCGGCAGCAGCACGATCACCGTGGAGCCGTAGTTGAAGCGCGCCATTTCCTCGAACCGCTGCAGGGTGATGCCCTTGCCGCGCCAATCCTTGCGGGTGATGCGGTCGGCGTAGCGCGGGATCTCCACGCCGCTCCACACGGTTTCCACGCCGGACACCAGCAGCGCGCCGACCATCACCGAGACCATCGGGCCGAAGTCGGTGTCGAAATGGCAGACCAGGCGCTCGTTGCGCGCGAACAGGCGCGGCACGCTGCGCACCGCGTCGGTGCCGACGCTGAACAGCCGCCCCGGCACGTGCACGGTTTCGCGCAAGGTGCCGGTCCACGGCATATGCACGCGGTGGTAGTCGCGCGGCGACAGGTACACGGTGGCATAGAGGCCGTTGGCGAACGGCGCCGCCGCGGCGTCGTCGCCGAGCAGTTCGGCGGCGGTGAACGACTGCCCCTTGGCCTGGAAGATGCGCCCGTCCTCGATCCGGCCGAGCTGGCTGATGCGACCGTCGGCCGGCATCAGCAGCGCCTGCGGGTCGGGGTCGGCGACGCGCGCACCGGGCTTCAGCGCACGGGTGAAGAAGGCATTGAAGGTCGGGTAGGCGCGCGCATCCGGTTGCGCGGCCTCGCTCAGGTCCACGCCGAAGCGGCGCACCACCGTGTCGATCAGCCACTGCTTCAGCCCGGGGCGCGAGGAATAGGCCAGGCGCCGCGCCAGCGAGGACAGCAGCCGGTGCGGCAGCACGTAGGTCAGGCGGGTGGTCAGGCTCATGGGGCGGTGGCCTTGGTCAGGGCCTGCAGGTCGGCGGCGATCGCCGCGGCATCGAACGGCGGGCGGATCAGCCCGGCCTGGCGGCCCTGCGGGTCGAGCACCGCGATCGCGGCGGAGTGGTCCATGCTGTAGTCGTTCGGGTTCTCGGCGTAGTGCTTGCCCGGCACCTTCTGGAACACGAAGCCCAGCGCGGTGGCGAAGCGCTCCAGCTCGGGCACGTCGGCGGTGGCGGCGATGGTGTCCTTGTGGAAGGCATGGGCGTACTCGCCCAGCCGCGGCAGGGTGTCGCGCTGCGGGTCGACCGAGACGAACAGCACGCGCGGGCGCAGCGTGTCCGGCAGCGTCTCCCATTGCTTCTGCGCGCGCGCCAGGTCGGCCAGGGTGGTCGGGCACACGTCCGGGCAGGCGGTGAAGCCCAGGAACACCAGGGTCCAGTGGCCCTTGAGTTCGCCCGGCACCAGCGGCGTGCCGTCGGTCTGGCGCAGGTGGAAGTCGGGCAGGGGCCGCGGCTGCGGATACATGCGCACCGTGCGGGTCTCCGGCCAGGCCGGGGCGGCGCTGCCGCCGAAGTACTTCTGGGCCAGCAGCAGCCCCAGGCCGGCGGCCAGGGCAACCACCAGGACGATGCCGAAGGTGCGGTTGAACATACTGATTTCCCATGCAACGAACGCTCATCATAGCGGCCGGGCCTCTATAATCGGGGGCCACATTGCCTTGCCTGTTGCCATGACTGCCGACGCGGCCGCCGAACTCCACACGATCATCGACCTGATCCGCTACGGCACCAGCCGTTTCAACGCCGCCGGGCTGAGCTTCGGCCACAGCTACGACAACGCCCTGGACGAGGCCACGCAACTGGTGCTGCACGCGCTCCACCTGCCGCACGACCTGGGCCCGGCCTACGGCAGCGCGCGGGTCACCACGCCGGAGAAGGCACAGGTGCTGGCGCTGTTCGAGCGCCGCATCGCCGAGCGCATCCCCGCCGCCTACCTCACCGGCGAGGCCTGGTTCGCCGGGCTCAGCTTCAAGAGCGATGAGCGCGCCCTGGTGCCGCGTTCGCCGATCGCCGAACTGATCGAGGCCGGCTTCGAGCCGTGGCTGGCCGGCCGCCCGGTCGAGCGCGCGCTGGACCTGTGCACCGGCTCGGGCTGCATCGCCATCGCCATGGCCCACTACAACCCGAACTGGCAGGTGGACGCGGTCGACATCAGCGACGACGCGCTGAGCCTGGCCGCCGAGAACAAGGAACGGCTGCTGGCCGACAACGTCGAACTGGTCAAGTCCGACCTGTTCGCCGGGCTGGGCGGGCGCCGCTACGAACTGATCGTGACCAATCCGCCCTACGTCACCCATGCCGAGACCGACGCGCTGCCGCCGGAATACGCGCACGAGCCGGAGCTTGGCCTGCGGGCGGGCGACGACGGGCTGGACCTGGCGCTGAAGATCCTGCGCGACGCCCCGGCGCACCTGAGCGAGGACGGGCTGCTGATCTGCGAGGTCGGCGAGTCCGAGCGCGCGCTGGCGCAGCTGCTGCCGGAAGTGGATTTCGCCTGGGTCGAGTTCAAGGTCGGGCAGATGGGCATCTTCGCGGTGGAGCGCAGCGAACTGCTGACGCACCACGCGCGCATCGCCGCGCTGGCCGCGGACCGGTGACGCCACGGCCATGAGCGCGAACAGTTTCGGCACGCTGCTGACCGTCACCACCTTCGGCGAATCGCACGGGCCGGCGATCGGCTGCGTGGTCGACGGTTGCCCGCCGGGGCTGGAGTTGGACGCCAGCGAATTCGCCCACGACCTGCAGCGCCGCGCCACCGGCAAGAGCCGGCACACCTCGGCGCGGCGCGAGGCCGACGCCATCGAGATCCTGTCCGGGGTCTACGAGGGCCGCACCACCGGCACCCCGATCGGCCTGCTGATCCGCAACACCGACCAGCGCAGCAAGGATTACACCGACATCGCCCGGCAGTTCCGCCCCGGCCATGCCGACTACAGCTACTGGCAGAAGTACGGCATCCGCGATCCGCGCGGCGGCGGACGCTCGTCCGCGCGCGAGACCACCATGCGCGTGGCCGCCGGCGTGATCGCCAAGAAGTGGCTGGCGCAGCGCTACGGCGTACGCGTGCGCGGCTACCTGTCCCAGCTCGGGCCGCTGCTGCCGCAGGGCTTCGCCTGGGACGCGGTGGAAGACAACGCGTTCTTCTGGCCGCACGCGCCGCAGGTGCCGGAACTGGAGGCATACATGGATGCGCTGCGCAAGTCCGGCGATTCGATCGGCGCGCGCGTGACCGTGGTCGCCGACGGCGTGCCCGCGGGTTGGGGCGAGCCGGTCTACGGCAAGCTCGACGGCGAGCTGGCCGCGGCGATGATGAGCATCAATGCGGTCAAGGGCGTGGAGATCGGCGACGGCTTCGCCGCGGTGACCCAGAAGGGCACCGACCATCGCGACCTGATCGCGCCCGACGGGTTCCAGTCCAACCACGCCGGCGGCGTGCTCGGCGGCATCGCCACCGGCCAGCCGGTCGTCGTCTCGGTCGCGTTCAAGCCCACCTCCAGCCTGCGCCTGCCCGGCGCCACGGTGGACGTGGACGGGCAGGCGGTGGACGTGATCACCACCGGCCGCCACGATCCCTGCGTCGGCATCCGCGCCACCCCGATCGCCGAGGCGATGATGGCGCTGGTGCTGATGGACCAGGCGCTGCGCCACCGCGCGCAATGCGGCGACGTCGGCACGGTGACGCCGCGCATCCCCGGCGGTGGCGATGGCTGAGTCGCGGCCGCGGGTGTGGGTCAGCCAGCCGCTGTTCGACGATGTCGTCGCACGGCTGGGCGCGCATTGCGCGCTGACCACCACCGCGGACGTGACCAAGTATTCGCCGCAGGACCTGGCGCAGGCGCTGGCGCCGCTGGACGGCGCCCTGGTCACCCTCAACGAACGCATCGGCGCCGCCGAGATCGCCGGGGCGCCACGGTTGCGCGCCATCGCCAACGTGGGCGTCGGCTACAACAATCTGGACCTGGACGCGCTCAGCGCGGCCGGCATCGTCGCCACCAACACCCCCGACGTGCTCACCGAGACCACCGCCGATCTCGGCTTCGCCCTGCTGATGGCCGCCGCGCGGCGCATCGGCGAGGCCGAACGCTGGCTGCGCGCGGGGCAGTGGCAGCAGTGGTCGTTCCAGACCATGCTGGGTGCCGATGTCCACGGCAGCACGCTGGGCATCCTCGGCATGGGCCGGATCGGCCAGGCCATCGCGCGCCGCGCCGCCGGCTTCTCGATGCGCGTGCTGTACCACAACCGCAGCCGCCTGCCGGCCGAGGTGGAGCGTGCACATCGCGCCGAGTACGTCGGCTTCGACGCACTGCTGGCGCGCGCCGACCACCTGCTGCTGGTGCTGCCGTACAGCGCACAGTCGCACCACATCGTCGACGCGGCGGCCCTGGCCAGGATGCGGCCGACCGCGACGCTGGTGAACATCGCCCGCGGCGGTCTGGTCGATGAAGTCGCGCTGGCCGACGCACTGGCCAATGGGCGCCTGGCCGCGGCCGGGCTGGACGTATTCGAAGGCGAGCCGGCGATCCGTCCGGAACTGCTGGCGCTGCGCAACGTGGTGCTGACCCCGCACATCGGCAGCGCCAGCGTGGCCACGCGCCGCGCGATGGTGGCGCTGGCGGTGGACAACCTGCTTGCCGCGCTGGGCATCGGTGCCGACGCCGGGCGTCCGCCCAATGCGCTGAACCTGGACGCGATCGCCGCGGCCGGCGGCGGCGCGCGGGCGATGGCGGACAAAAAACGATAGGGAGCCTGCGGCCCTGTGCGCGGCGCGCACGGCAGGTTCCCCGAATCCACGTGGCAGTGCGGCTGTTCCTCCCCTTTTTTCTTCCTGCGGATCGAATCCTTCCATGAGCAATGCAACCCGTCGTTTCAACGTCGCCGTCGTCGGCGCCACCGGTGCCGTCGGCGAAACCATGCTGAGCATCCTTGCCGAGCGCGGTTTTCCCGTCGCCACGCTGTACCCGCTGGCCTCCGAGCGCTCGGCCGGCGGCCAGGTCGAGTTCAACGGCCAGAAGGTCACCGTGCTCGACCTGGCCACCTTCGACCCGACCGGCGTGGACATCGCGCTGTTCTCCGCCGGCGGCGGCATCTCCAAGGAGTACGCGCCGAAGTTCGCCGCGGCCGGCGCGGTGGTGATCGACAACTCCTCGACCTTCCGCTACGACGACGACGTGCCGCTGGTGGTGTCGGAGGTCAACCCGCACGCCCTGAAGAACCGTCCGCGCGGCATCGTCGCCAACCCCAACTGCTCGACCATGCAGCTGATGCCGGTGCTGGCGCCGATCCACAAGAAATACAGCATCGAGCGCATCAACGTGGCCACCTACCAGTCGGTGTCCGGCGCCGGCCGCTCGGGCATGGAGGAACTGGGCAAGCAGACCGCGCAGCTGCTGGCGTTCCAGGACATCGAGCCGCAGAAGTTCCAGGCGCAGATCGCCTTCAACCTGATCCCGCACATCGACGACTTCCAGCCCAACGGCTACACCAAGGAAGAGATGAAGCTGGTGTGGGAGACGCAGAAGATCCTCGAGGACAGCAGCATCCTGGTGAACCCCACCGCGGTGCGCGTGCCGGTGTTCTTCGGCCACTCGGAGGCGGTCAACATCGAGACCAAGCGCAAGATCACCCCGGAGCAGGCGCGCGAACTGCTGCGCAACGCCGCCGGCGTGGAGGTGGTCGACGAGCACAAGGCCGGCGGCTATCCGACCCCGGTGACCCATGCCTCCGGCAAGGACCCGGTGTTCGTCGGCCGCATCCGCGAGGACTTCTCGCACCCGCGCGGCCTCAACCTGTGGGTGGTGGCCGACAACATCCGCAAGGGCGCCGCGCTCAATGCGGTGCAGTTGGCCGAGCTGGTGGCCCAGGAGGGCTGAGGGGCCGGGATTTGGCAGTCGGGATTGGGGATTCGTAAGAGCCGCGCAGCGCCGTTTCGGCGCTGCGAAGCGCGGGATCTCCAGGCAATCACGCAGCGGCCAGTGGCGCATGCCCTGGCCGTTGTCGTGTCCGGGGTCCGTATCGTGCTGCAAGAAGAAGATGCGATAACGCCTGCGGGCGCGATGATGACGGGCGCATCCGTAGAAGCGGCTTCAGCCGCGACGAAGCGTTCCCGGGAACGCCATCGTGGCTGAAGCCGCTCCTACAAGACAAGGGCGTTGCAGCGTTCGTCGGTCACTGATCCCGCAAAAGGGAGAGAAGCCGCTCGCGCACCCGCGACCACACCCTCGCCGCTGCAGTGCCCTGCCCGCAACGAATCCCAAATCCCAAATCCCCAATCCCGGCTTCATATATATTGACGACATGACTCCAAGGGGCAGGGGCGGGATGCGCCTACAACCACGTTTGTTCCGTCGCCGCAGCGGCGATGCGGTGTCCACCGCGCCCGGGCTGCGCCATGTCTGTCGCGCGGCCGCGGCGCTGCTGTTGCTGGCCTGCAGCCAGGCGGCGCTGGCATTGGGCCTGGGCGATATCCGCGTGCTGTCCAAGCCGGGCGAGCCGTTCCTGGCCGAGATCCCGGTGATCTCCAACGAACCGGGCGAACTGGAGCGGGCGCGGGTGGCGCTGGCCTCGCCGGCGACCTTCGCACGGGTCGGGCTGGAGCGTCCGCAGGGCCTGGTCAGCGATCTGCAGTTCCGCTTCACCCAGACCCGCAAGGGCCGCGTGGTGATCCAGGTCAGCAGCCGCATGCCGGTCGACGTGCCGTCGCTGAGCTTCCTGATCGAGGTCGATTGGGGCCAGGGGCGGCTGATCCGCGAGTATTCGGCACTGATCGACGCCCCCAACACCGCCGCGGCGATCGACGCGCCGGCGATCGATGCACCGGCCGCGGCGCAGCCGTCCGACCGCATCACCCGCGAGGCATCCACGGCCGCCCCAGCGCCGGCGGCCGCCGCGACGCCAGCGACGCCGAGTGCGAGGCCGGCCGCCGCGCCGCGTCCGACGCCGGCTCCTGCTGCCGCGCCAGGCGATGCGCTGGCGCCGGTGCGCGCCGGGCAGACCTTGTCGCAGATCGCCGGCCAGCTCGCGCGCGGCAACGGCCATTCGCTCGATCAGACCATGGTCGCGCTGCTGCGCGCCAACCCGGACGCCTTCATCCGCGGCAATCTCAACCTGCTCAAGCAGGGCGCGGTGCTGCGCACGCCGCGCGAGGAGGACCTGGCCAGCCTGGATGCCGCCGCGGCCGAGGCCGTAGTGCGCGAGCAGGCGGCGCAATGGCGCCAGGCGCGCGCGCCGGTGCCGCAGCCGGCACAGGCGCAGCAGGACGCGGCGACCGCGCAGGCCGCAGCCAAGCCGGCCGCCGCGGCGACGGCGGCCGCGTCCGGCGCGCGCCTGGAAATCGCGCCGGCGGTGCCGGCGACGCGCCGCGAGGCGGGAACCAAGTCCGGCACCGGTGCCGGCGACGAAGGAGACATGGTGGCGACCCAACAATTGCAGCAGGCGCGCGAAGACCTCGCGGCACGCGATGCCGAGGTCCAGGAACTGCGCTCGCGGGTGGAGCAGCTCGAAAAGCTCAAGGCCCAGCAGCAGCAACTGATCGCGCTGAAGGACAGCGACCTGGCCGCGGCGCAGAAGCGCCTGGCCCAGGCCGGGCAGGCGGCGCCGGCCGCCGCGGCCGCGCCGGCGCCGGCCAATACCGGCTGGCCGCTGTGGCTGTGGGGCGGGCTGAGCCTGCTGGTGCTGGGCCTTGGCGCCTGGGTGCTGTCGCGCCGGCGCAAGCCGTCGCCGCTGCCGCCGTTGCCGCGCGACGACGACGCGGCACTGGCGGCCAGGGCCGCGGTGCCGGTGGTCGCGCACCGCGATGTCGATGCGCCGGAACTGCCGCCGCTGGAACCCGAGCCGTTGGTCGAGGAGGCTGCGGCCGCCCGCGACGAGGAGGCGCTGCCGGCGTGGGAGCGCGTCGACCACGTTGCCGACGATCACGCCGACCACCACGCCACGCTCGACGACGACGCCTTCGAGCGCGTGCTGGCGCAGCAGTCGATGCGCCATGCGTCGGCCGATGCGCCGCTGTCCGCGGGCAACGACGACCTGCATTCCGTCGACCCGGCCGACACCCATCCGGAGGCCGCCCCGGCCGTCGAGTCCGCGGCCGAGAGGTCCTGGCGGCAACCGCCGTCGCTGTCCGCGGTGCCGAGCAGCGACCTTCCTGTCGACAGCGACGCAGGCGCCGGCCGGCAGGAGCCGACCTGGCACCAGCCTGCCGCACCGGAGCCTGCCGCACCGGCACCGGCACCGGCCGAAGCGCCGTCGCCGTATCCGCCGGTGGGCCGCGAGCGGCTGGAACTGGCGGTGGCGTACATGGACCTGGGCGACAACGAGACCGCACGTACCTTGCTGACCGAGGTCGCGGCCAGCGGCGACCCGGCCGCGCGCGCCGAGGCGCTGCAATTGTTGGGACGGCTGGACTGATGCGGGCAGGCGGCGCGCGGCGCGCTCGCCGCGGCCGTCCGGCCTGGAGCGGGACGGCGGCGCGGCACCCTGCCCGTCGGCGGTGGGCGAGCGCGGGCGTCCGCGCGTGCACGCATCCCGTCTTGTCGGGGCACAGCCGCCACGGCTGCGTAGTGACAGGCGTGCTGTGCTGTTCCAGGCGCGAGGCGGCCACGCAGCGGGCCGACGCCCGTGTCCGACTGCAGTGGAGGTCGCCATGCGTTACGCGCTAGGCGTGGAGTACGACGGCAGCGAGTTCCAGGGCTGGCAGCAGCTCGGCGAGAGCGGTGGCCCCAGCGTGCAGGCCACGCTGCAGACGGCGCTGTCGTCGGTGGCCGACGCGCCGGTGAGCGTGGTCTGCGCCGGCCGCACCGATGCCGGCGTCCACGGTGAATGCCAGGTGGTGCATTTCGACTGCGATGCGCCGCGCCCGGCGCGCGGCTGGATGCTGGGCGCCACCGCGCGGCTGCCGCCCTCGGTGTGCGTGCGCTGGTGCGTACCGGTGGCCGACGACTTCCATGCGCGCTTCTCGGCGCGCGCGCGCCGCTACCGCTACCGCCTGCTCAACCGCCAGGTGCGCCCGGCGCTGTACCGGCAGACCCTGAGCTGGGAGCGGCGCCCGCTGCAGGCCGAGGCCATGCACGCGGCGGCGCAGGCACTGCTGGGCGAGCAGGACTTCAGCGCCTTCCGCAGCGTGCAGTGCCAGGCGCTGCACGCGCGCCGCGAGCTGCAGTCGATCACCGTGAGCCGCAGCGGCGACCTGGTCGAGATCCAGGTCCAGGCCAATGCATTCCTTCATCACATGGTGCGCAATATCGTTGGTTCCCTTGTCATGGTGGGAACGGGCGAAAAGCCGGTGTCCTGGATTGGCGAACTGCTCGCGGGACGCGACCGCCGCGTCGCCGGCCCGACGGCACCGCCGCAGGGCCTGGTGTTCGTCGGTCCCCTCTATCCCGCCCACTGGACGCTTCCGGACGAGGTCACGCTATGAATCGCACGTTGTATCGCACCCGCATCAAGTTCTGCGGCATGACCCGCGCCGGCGACATCCGCCTGGCAGGCGAGTTGGGCGTGGACGCGATCGGGTTCGTGTTCGCCCATGGCAGCCCGCGGCGAGTGGCGCCGGCCGAGGCGCGGGCGATGCGCCAGGCCGCCGCGCCCATGGTCGACGTGGTGGCGCTGTTCCGCGACAACCCCAAGGACGAGGTGCGCGAGGTCCTGCGCACCGTGCGTCCGACCCTGCTGCAGTTCCACGGCGACGAGGACGACGGCTTTTGCCGCAGCTTCAACCTGCCGTACCTGAAGGCGGTGCCGATGGGCGGCGGCGAGGTCAACGCGCGCACCCTGCAACTGCAGTACCCCAACGCCGCCGGCTTCCTGTTCGATAGCCACGCCCCGGGCGAAAGCGGCGGCTCGGGCAAGACCTTCGACTGGTCGCGGCTGCCCACCGGCCTGCACCGGCCGTTCCTGCTCGCCGGCGGCATCAATGGCGACAACGTGTTCGACGCGATCATCGCCACGCTGCCGTGGGGCGTGGACGTGTCCAGCGGCATCGAGAGCCAGCCCGGCATCAAGGACGGCCACAAGATGCGCAAGTTCGTCGAGGAAGTGCGCCGCGCCGACTGCCACGAGTTGAATACGAACTGCTGAGCGCGGCAGCGCGTCGCGGCGGAAGGGCAGGCAGGCGGTCGCGGCGTCGCCTGCGGTCCGTCGAGCTCAGCGCTGCAGCTCCTGCGTCAGCCACTGGGCTAGCGCGCCGACCCGCGGGTCCTGCACCTCGCGGCGCGTGCACAGCGCCCACTGCCCGCCGGTGGCGACGAAGCCCCACGGCGCCAGCAGGCGGCCATTGGCCAGGTCGTCGGCGACCAGCGGCTGTGGCGCGATCGCCACGCCGATTCCGGCCAACGCCGCCTCCAGCAGGTAGTACAGGTGTTCGAAGCCGGTGCCGTAGCGCAACTGCGCCGGTGCCAGTCCCTGTGCCTCGGCCCAAGCCGGCCACGCCTGCGGGCGCGACACCGTGTGCAGCAGCGGCAGCGCCTGCAGCGCTGCCGGCGCGGCCGTGGCCAGTGCCGGCGCCTGCGGCAGGGCGGGGCTGAGCACCGGGCCGATCCGCTCCGGCGCCAGCACGCGGACCTGCCAGTCCGCCGGCCACGGCGCCTGGCCCAGCAGCAGGGCGGCATCCAGGCCGTCCAGGTCGGCGGCGAAGTCGCCTTCGTGCGCGGACAGGTGCAGGGTCAGCGCCGGCAAGTCGCGCTGCAGCGCCTGCAGCCGCGGGATCATCCAGCGGGCCAGGATGCTGCCGGGGCAGCCCAGCACCAGCGCGGCCGGGCGCGCGGGGCGGCGCAGCTCCGCCACCGCCTCGTGCAACTGCGCGAAAGCGGTGCCGGCGGCCTCGCACAGGCGCGTGCCGGCGGCGGTCGGGCGGATGCCGCGGCCGTCGCGCTGCAGCAGCGGCAGCCCCAGTTCCTGTTCCAGCAGCCGCACCTGGCGGCTGACCGCGCCGTGGGTGACGTGCAGTTCCGCCGCCGCGGCGCCGACGCTGCGCAGCCGCGCGGCGGCCTCGAACGCGCGCAGGGCGTTGAGCGAGGGCAGGCGGCGCGGGCTTGTCATGTGAGTTTTCCTGACGATTTGCGTCAGACTTTATCGGTTTTTGTGCGCCGACGTGTGCGCTAAAGTGCAGGCCTGTCCTGTTGCCCTCCGGTTTGCGCCATGTCCTCTGTCCCCGTCAGCGACTTCCATGCCTATCCCGACGCCGCCGGCCATTTCGGCCGCTACGGCGGCCGTTTCGTCGCCGAGACCCTGATCGGCCCGCTGCAGGAACTGGCCGCCGCCTACGACGCCGCGCGCCAGGATCCGGCCTTCATCGCCGCCTACGACAAGGACCTGACCCACTACGTCGGCCGGCCCAGCCCGATCTACCACGCCGAGCGGCTCAGCCGCGAAGTCGGCGGCGCGCAGATCCTGCTCAAGCGCGAGGACCTGAACCACACCGGCGCGCACAAGATCAACAACACCATCGGCCAGGCGCTGCTGGCCAGCCGCATGGGCAAGACCCGCATCATCGCCGAGACCGGCGCCGGCCAGCACGGCGTGGCCAGCGCCACCGTGGCCGCGCGGCTGGGCCTGGAGTGCGTGGTGTACATGGGCGCCACCGACATCGAGCGGCAGAAGATCAACGTCTACCGGATGAAGCTGCTCGGCGCCACGGTGGTGCCGGTGCACTCCGGCTCGGCCACGCTCAAGGACGCGCTCAACGAGGCGATGCGCGACTGGGTGACCAACGTGCAGGACACCTTCTACATCATCGGCACCGTCGCCGGCCCCGATCCGTATCCGCGCATGGTGCGCGACTTCAACGCCATCGTCGGCCGCGAGGCGCGCGCGCAGATGCTGGCCGACTACGGTCGCCTGCCGGATGCGATCAGCGCCTGCGTCGGCGGCGGCAGCAACGCCATCGGCCTGTTCCATGCCTTCCTCAACGACGCCTCGGTGAAGATCTACGGCGCCGAGGCCGCCGGCGACGGCATCGGCAGCGGCCGCCATGCCGCCTCGATCGCGGCCGGCCGTCCCGGCGTGCTGCACGGCAACCGCACCTATGTGATCTGCGACGACGACGGGCAGATCATCGAAACCCATTCGGTGTCCGCCGGCCTGGACTACCCGGGCGTGGGGCCGGAGCACGCGTTCCTGGCCGACAGCGGCCGCGCCGTCTACCAGGGCATCACCGACGACGAGGCGCTGGCCGCGTTCCACCTGCTGGCGCATACCGAGGGCATCCTCGCCGCGCTGGAGTCCAGCCACGCCGTGGCGCAGTCGATCAAGCTGGCGCGCGAACTGCCCAAGGACGCGCTGGTGCTGTGCAACCTGTCCGGCCGCGGCGACAAGGACGTGCACACCATCGCCGCGCGCGAGGGGCTGACGCTGTAACGGCTTTTTCCTTCTCCTTCGGGAGAAGGTGGCGCGAAGCGCCGGATGCGGGTACGGGCGCAGCTCCGTAAACCAAATGCCGCACCGCTTCGCCTCTTATTTTCACCCCAACCCTCTCCCGGCGGGAGAGGGGTGCATAGGTCCCACATGAACCGCCTCGCCGACACCTTTGCCCGACTCGATTCCCAACGCCGCAAGGCCCTGATTCCCTTCCTCACCGCCGGCGATCCGTCGCTGGAGGCGACCGTGCCGGCGATGCATGCGCTGGTCGAGGCCGGCGCCGACGTGATCGAGCTGGGCGTTCCGTTCTCCGATCCGATGGCCGATGGCCCGACCATCCAGCGCAGTTCCGAGCGCGCGCTGGCGCGTGGCGCCGGCCTGCGCTACGTGCTGGAGACGGTCAGTGCGTTCCGTCGCGACGACGCCAACACCCCGGTGGTGCTGATGGGCTACCTCAACCCGGTGGAGGTCCACGGCACGGCGCGCTTTGCCGAAGAAGCGGTGGCGGCCGGCGTGGATGGCGTGCTGCTGGTCGACCTGCCGCCGGAGGAATCGGCCGAGACCCTGGCGATCTTCGCCGACGCGGGGCTGGACCTGATCGTGCTGGCCTCGCCGACCACCAGCGATGCGCGCATCGCCCTGTTGTGCGATGCGGCGCGCGGCTACCTGTACTACGTCAGCTTCGCCGGCGTGACCGGTGCCGACCGGCTGGATACCCGCGCCGCCGGCGATCGCCTGCGCCAGCTGCGCGCGCGCTGCCCGGTGCCGGTGGTGGCCGGCTTCGGCATCAAGGACGCCGCCAGCGCCAAGGCCATGGCTGTCGATGCCGACGGCGTGGTGGTCGGCAGCGCGCTGGTGGCGGCGCTGGCCGAGGCCGCCAGCGCGCAGGCCGCGCGCGAGGCGGCCCTGGCGTTCCTGGTGCCGCTGCGGCAGGCGCTGGACGCCGGCTGAGCCACGCCTGGTTCTAGCCGAACGCCCGCCATGCGCGGGCGTTCGCGTTTGCGGCGATGCCGCATTCGCGGCGCGCGGGTGCGTGCGGCCCACGCCTCGCCGGTCGATGGCGCGCGCAGGCCGTTGGGATGGAACATGGTTGGCTGCCCGGGAGGGCGGAGGCGGCGCCGCAGGTCTCGCAATGGGCGAGCCCCGATAGCTGCCCTGGCAGCGGCCGCGCCGGTGCCGGCCGGCCTGGCCGCCCCATGCGCCACCGTCTGCAGGCCAGCGGGGGACCGAGTTAGACTGTCGCCCCTCTGCGGCTCTCGCGGCCGCCCAATGGATCGTCACATCGCATGAGTTGGCTCAGCAAATTGATGCCTTCGGGCATTCGCACCGACAGCACGCCCAGCAAGAAGCGCAGCGTCCCCGAAGGTTTGTGGGAGAAGTGCCCCAACTGCAGCGCCGTGCTGTACCGGCCGGAGCTGGAAGAGAACCTGGAGGTGTGCCCGAAGTGCGGCCACCACATGGCGATCCGCGCGCGCGCGCGCCTGGCCGCGCTGTTCGACGCCGACACCGCGCCGACCGAGATCGGCGCGCGCCTGGGCCCGACCGACGCGCTGAAGTTCAAGGACCAGAAGAAGTACGGCGAGCGCATCAAGGCCTCGCAGAAGAGCACCGGCGAATACGACGCGCTGGTGGCGATGCAGGGCCTGCTCAAGGGCCAGCCGCTGGTCGCGGCCTCGTTCGATTTCGCCTTCATGGGCGGCTCGATGGGCTCGGTGGTCGGTGAGCGTTTCGCCCTGGCCGCCGAGACCGCGCTGAAGATCGGCGCGCCGTTCGTGTGCTTCTCCGCCAGCGGCGGCGCGCGCATGCAGGAAGGCCTGTTCTCGCTGATGCAGATGGCCAAGACCTCGGCCGCGCTCGGCCGCCTGCGCGAGGCCGGCCTGCCGTACGTGTCGGTGCTGACCCATCCCACCACCGGCGGCGTCTCGGCCAGCTTCGCCATGCTCGGCGACATCAACATCGCCGAGCCGTACGCGTTGATCGGCTTCGCCGGCCCGCGCGTGATCGAGCAGACCGTGCGCGAGACCCTGCCGGAAGGCTTCCAGCGCTCGGAGTTCCTGCTCGAGCACGGCGCCATCGACCAGATCTGCGACCGCCGCGAACTGCGCGACCGCCTGTCCGAGCTGTTGGCGATGATGATGCGCCAGCCGGCCCCGGCGAAGACGGAGGTGGCGTGAAGGCCGGAGCCGGGGATAAAGCCGGGACCCGGGACCCGGGACCCGGGTCCCGTGGTTTCCCGCGACGGATGTATTGCGTCAACAGCGTGGGTGTTTCCCCCGCAGCGCGCGCTTTCAGCTTTTTCCGGGTCCCGGGTTCCGGGTCCCGGGTCCCGACCCCATGAGCGCCCGCAAATACTTCGGCACTGACGGCATCCGTGGCCGGGTCGGGCAGGGGGCGATTTCCGCCGATTTCGTGATGCGCCTGGGCAACGCGCTGGGCCGCGTGCTGGTCGCCGGCGGCACCGCGCGGCCCACCGTGGTGATCGGCAAGGACACGCGCATCTCCGGCTACATGTTCGAGTCGGCGCTGGAGGCCGGGCTGGTCGCGGCCGGCGCCAACGTGCAGTTGCTCGGGCCGATGCCGACCCCGGCGGTGGCGTTCCTGACCCGTACCCTCGGTGCCGACGCCGGCATCGTCATCAGCGCCTCGCACAACCCGCACTACGACAACGGCATCAAGTTCTTTTCCGCCCACGGCGAGAAGCTCGACGACGCCACCGAGCAGGCGATCGAGGCCGCGCTGGACGCGCCGTTCGCCACGGTCGAATCCGAGCGCCTGGGCAAGGCGATGCGCGCGCGCGAGGCGATCGGCCGCTACATCGAGTTCTGCAAGGCCAGCGTGCCGCGCGGCTTCGACCTGCGCGGACTGAAGCTGGTGCTGGACTGCGCGCACGGCGCGACCTACCACATCGCACCACTGCTGTTCCGCGAGCTGGGTGCGGAGGTGATCGCGATCGGTGCGGCGCCGGACGGGCTCAACATCAATGCCGGCGTCGGCTCGATGCACATCGACAACCTCGCCGCCAACGTGCGCGAGCATGGCGCGCACCTGGGCATCGCCTTCGACGGCGACGGCGACCGCGTGCTGATGGCCGACGACCAGGGCAACCCGGTCGACGGCGACGGCCTGCTGTACGTGCTGGCCTGCGGTTGGCAGGCCAGCGGCCGCCTGCACGGGCCGGTGGTCGGCACGCTGATGACCAACTATGGCCTGGAGCGGGCGCTGGCCGCGCTGCAGGTGCCGTTCCTGCGCGCCAAGGTCGGCGACCGCTACGTGCACCAGGCGCTGGTCGAACACGGCGGCGTGCTCGGCGGCGAGGCCTCCGGGCACATGCTGTGCCTGGACCGCGCCACCACCGGCGACGCCATCGTCAGCGCGTTGCAGGTGCTGGAAGTGCTCAAGCGCTCGCGGCAGACCTTGCGCCAGGCGCTGGCCGGGCTGCAGACGGTGCCGCAGCAGACGGTCAACGTGCGCCTGCAACCGGGCGTGCGCCCGCTCGAGGCCGACACCGTCAAGGCGGCGCTAGCCGCGGCGCAGGCGGCGGTGCAGGGGCGCGGGCGCGCCTTCCTGCGCGCCTCCGGCACCGAGCCGGTGGTGCGGGTCACGGTCGAGGCCGACGATGCCGCGCTGATGCGGCAGACCCTGGACGCGCTGGCCGAGGCGGTCCGTGACGCGGCGTGAGTCGATCGCCATTGCCCTCTTCGTGATCGTCGCCAAGGCGATCACGTTCTACCTGCTGTACCGCCTGCTGCGCTGAGCGCGGCGTTTGTTCCCTCTTACGAGACGACGGTTCCTGCCATGACTGCGCGCATTCCCACCCTCGACATCACCCGTTTCGACACCGACCGCGAGGCGTTCGTCGCCGAGCTGGGCGCGGCCTACCGCGAGTGGGGCTTCGCCGGCATCCGCAACCACGGCATCGCCCAGGTGCAGATCGACGCCGCCTACGACGTGTTCAAGGCGTTCTTCGCCCTGCCCGAGGAGACCAAGCGCAAGTACCACCTGCCGGGCAGCGGCGGCGCGCGCGGCTACACCGCCTTCGGTGTGGAGACCGCCAAGGACTCCAAGCACTTCGACCTGAAGGAGTTCTGGCACATCGGCCGCGAGATCGCCGACGACTCCCCGTACCGCGCCGTGATGCCGCCGAACCTGTGGCCGAGCGAAGTGCCCGGCTTCCGCGCCCACGGCTACGGCCTGTACCAGGCGCTGGACCAGCTCGGCGCGCGCGTGCTGTCGGCGCTGGCCCTGCACATCGGCCTGCCCGAGCACTACTTCGTCGACAAGACCGATTCGGGCAACTCGATCCTGCGCCCGATCCACTACCCGCCGATCACCGCCGACGACATCCCCAATGTGCGCGCCGGTGCCCACGAGGACATCAACCTGATCACCTTGCTGGTCGGCGCCAGCGCCGCCGGCCTGGAAGTGAAGTCCAAGCAGGGCGAGTGGGTGCCGTTCACCTCCGACGCCGACACCATCGTGGTCAACATCGGCGACATGCTGCAGCGCCTGACCAACCACGTGTATCCCTCGACCACCCACCGCGTGGTCAACCCGCCGGGCGAGCAGGCGCGCCAGCCGCGCTATTCGGTCCCCTTCTTCCTGCACCCGAACCCGGATTTCGTGATCGACGTGCTGCCGTCCTGCGTCAGCGCCGACAACCCCAGCCGCTATCCCGAGCCGATCACCGCGCAGGGCTATCTGGAAGAGCGCTTGCGCGAGATCAAGCTGAAGTAAGCCGCGCCCGCAACGCTGCGTGCCGCCGCCGGGACGCCCGGCGGCAGGGTCGGCCTCAAGCCGGGTCCGTTCACGGCCGATATCGCTTGCAGGTCGCCCTCGACGCGCCGTCCGGGAGGTCCGGGCGCTGCCAGCCGGGCCCGTAGCGAGGGTGCGATGACAAGGCGGACGGAATCGTTCTGGCGGCAGGGCCGCCGCCGCTGGCTCGCAGTGGTGCTGGCCATGGCGGCGCTGCCGGCCGCGGCCACCCCGGTCACGGTGCTGGTGGCCGACGCCGACGGTCCGCTGGCCGATGCCGTGGTCAGCCTGCAAGCGACCGCGCCGGCGCGCCCGGCCGCGCCGGCCTCGGCGACGGCGACGATGGATCAGGTCAACTCGCAGTTCGTGCCTGCGGTGCTGGCGGTGCAGACCGGCAGCTGGGTGCGCTTTCCCAACAGCGACCAGATCCGCCACCAGGTCTATTCCTTCTCGCCGGCCAAGCGCTTCGAACTGCCGCTGTACCAGGGCAGTACCGCCAAGCCGGTGCGCTTCGAGCAAGCGGGTCTGGTCACGGTGGGCTGCAACATCCATGACTGGATGGTCGGCTACGTGGTGGTGCTGGATACCCCGTACTTCGCGGTGACCGGCGCCGACGCGCAGGTGCGGCTGGAGGTGCCGCCCGGCGCCTACGAACTGCGGGTGTGGCATCCGCGCCTGAGCGGCGCCGGCTACGCGCAGCCGCTGCAGGTGGCGCGCGCGCCGCTGCGCCAGGCGGTGCAGTTGGCCACGCACGGACCGGCGCAGGTCGTTCCGGAAGATCCGCGCATTCGCGCACTGCAGGACAAGTTCCGCCGCAGCCAGACGGCGCCGACGCGATGAAGCCGTGGCGGTTGCACACCCGCATCGCCGCGCTGCTGGTGCTGGTGGTGCTGGCGGCCCAGGCGCTGACGTTCCTGGCCGTGCACGTGGCGACCCAGCGCAGCGTCGCCGCACAACTGGACGACGAACTACGCACGGGCGAGCGCGTGTGGCAGCGCATCGACCAACGCCGCGACGAGCAACTGCTGCAGGCCGCCTCGGTGCTCGCCGACGATTTCGGCTTCCGCGCCGCGGTGACCAGCGGCGACGTGCCGACCATGCAGTCGGCGCTGCGCAACCACGCCGCGCGCGTGCGCGCGCCCAGCGCCCTGCTGCTGTCGGCCGATGGCCAGTCCTGGCAGGGCTGTCGGCGCTGCCGCAGGCGCAGCAACTGCGTGCGGTGCAGCCGCTGCTGCGGCAGGCGCAGCGCAACGGCAGCGCGGTCGGCATCGTGCTGCTGGACCGGCGCCTGATGCGTCTGGCGCTGGTGCAGGTGCTGGCGCCGCAACGGGTCGGCTGGGTCGCGATCGGCGGGGAATCCGGCGACGAGCTCGGCCAGGACTTCATCGGGACCACCGGGCTGGACGCGACCTTCTTCACCACCCAAGGCGCGCCGCAGGTGCTGGCCTCGACCCTGGATCCGCTGCGCGCCGCGCAGTTCCAGCAGCAGCTGCGGCGCACGCCGCTGGCGCCGGCGGCCGCGCAGCCGCTGCAGCTGGGGCAGGCGCGCTACCTGTTGCGGGTGCGGCTGGCGGCCGACGACGGCCGGGTCATGGTCGCGCTGCAGGCCTCGCTGGACCGCGCCGACGCGCCGTACCGCCTGCTGAAGCTGCGCATCCTGATCCTGGCCGGCGTGGCCACGCTGGCCGCGCTGGTGGTGGCGATCTTCCTGGCGCGCGGGGTCAGCCGTCCGGTCGCGCAACTGGTCGCGGCGACGCGGCGCATCCAGCACGGCGACTACCAGGCGCTGCTGCCGCTGCACGCCGGCGCCGAACTCACCGAGCTGGCCAGCAGCTTCGGCGCCATGCAGCGCCGCATCGCCCGCCGCGAGCAGGACATCCTGCATCAGGCACGGCACGATGCGCTGACCGGGCTGCCCAATCGCACGGCGCTGCTGCAACACCTGCAGACCGTGGTCGAGGCCCGCCAGGCCGATGCCAGCACCGCCGCGGTGCTGGTGCTGGACCTGGAGCGCTTCAAGGAACTCAACGACAGCTTCGGCCACGATTTCGCCGATCAGGTGCTGGTCCATACCGGGCGCCGGCTGGAACAGGCGGTGCGCGCGCCGGACCGGGTCGGACGGCTCGGCAGCGACGAGTTCATGGTGGTGCTGGCGCACACCGATGCCGCCGCGGTGGAGGCCTATGCCGCCGAACTGCTGGCGCAACTGCGGCACCCGTTGAGCCTGCCGCAGGCGCGGATCCTGGCCGACGCCAGCATCGGCATCGCGCTGATTCCCGCGCATGGCGCCGATGCCGACACCCTGCTGCGCCGCGCCGATATCGCCCGCCAGCAGGCGCGGCAACACGGCGGCGGCGCATCCGTGTACCGCGACGGTCAGGACGAGCAGCACCTGCGCCGCCTGCGCCTGACCGGCGACCTGCGCCAGGCGATCGCGCGCGGCGAGATGTCGCTGCGCTTCCAGCCGAAGATCTGCCTGGCGCGCGGCGCGGTCGAACACGTGGAGGTGTTGCTGCGTTGGCAGCATCCGCTGCTCGGCCCGATCGGGCCGGACGAGTTCATTGCGCTGGCCGAGCACTCCGGCGCGATCCAGCAGCTCACCCAGTTCGTGCTCGACGAGGCGATGCGCCTGCAGGCGCAGTGGCGCGGCCAGGGCCTGGATCTGGGCCTGGCGGTGAACCTGTCGGCATTGGACCTCAACGATCCGGGCCTGCCGGCGTTCGTCAGCGGCTGCCTGGCGCGGCACGGCCTGGCCGCGCCGCGGCTGACCCTGGAACTGACCGAAAGCGCGCTGATGCGCGACGTAGAGCACGCCCTGAACATGCTGCAGCAGCTGCGCCGCTGCGGCGTGCGCCTGTCCATCGACGACTTCGGCACCGGCTATTCGTCGCTGGCGCAGCTCAAGCGCATGCCGGTGCACGAACTGAAGATCGACAAGAGCTTCGTGTTGCAATTGGCCGCGGGCAGCGACGACGCGGTGATCGTGCGCAGTACCATCGACCTGGGCCACCACATGGGCTTGCAGGTGGTGGCCGAGGGCGTCGAGCACGCCGCCGCGGAGGCCTTGCTGCGCAGCTACGGCTGCGACATGGCGCAGGGCTATCTGTACGCGCCGCCGCTGGATGCGCCGGCGCTGCTGGCCTGGTGCGCGCGCCGCGCGGCGGCCGGCGCGGCCACGCCGGCCCCGACCGAGGAGACGCCCCGATGACCCGACCCCGATCTCGACGACGCGCGCTGCTGGCGGTCGCGGCCTTGCTGCCGGGGCTGGCGTGGGCCGGGCAGGGGCGGCTGCTGGCCACCGGCGGCGCCTCCAGCGTGGAAGGCAGCGGCGGTGGCGGCATCGTGCCGTGGGCGGCCTTGTCCGGCTACGGCACGCGCGATCAGGACGGCGTGGTGCTGTTCGCCACGCATGTGGACAGCGGCGATTACCGGCTGGACGTGCAGGGGGCGGCGCTGACCCTGGGCAACCGCCTGGAGCTGTCGCTGGCGCGGCAGCGCCTGGACCTGGGCACGTTGCAGCGGCGCCTGGCGCTGCCCTGGCATGCGCTCGGCCAGGATGTGGTCGGCGCCAAGCTGCGGCTGGGCGGCGACCTGGTCTACGGCGCCGCGCCGCAGGTGGCGCTGGGGGTGCAGTACAAGCGGCTGCGCGACGGCAGCTTGCCGTTGGCGGTCGGCGCGCGTGCCGACCATGGCACCGACGTCTATCTCAGCGCCGCCAAGCTGTGGCTGGACGCGGCCGGCGGCTACCAGTTGCTGGTCAACGGCACCCTGCGCGCCACCCGCGCCAACCAGACCGGACTGCTCGGGTTCGGCGGCGATCGCGGCAATGCCTACCGGCTGGTGGCCGAGGCCAGCGTCGCGGTGGTACTCGACCCGTCGTGGGTGCTGGGCCTGGAATACCGGCAGAAACCGGACAACCTCGGGTTCGCCCGCGAGGACGCCTGGGCGGATGCGTTCGTGGCATGGTTCCCGAACAAGCGCGTGTCCGTGGTCGGCGCCTGGGCCGACCTCGGCGACGTCGCCACCCTGCGCGACCAGCGTGGGCCCTATCTCTCCCTGCAGGTGGCGTTCTGACATGGCCAGGCCGATGCGCGTCCTGATCCCGATCCTGCTGGCGACGGCCGCGCTGCTGGCCGGCTGCGCCAGCGCCCCGCGGCCGCCGCGCACGCTGTACGCCGACCTGGGTGGCCAGCCCGGCATCGAGGCGCTGGTGGAGACGCTGCTGTCGCGCATCGCCGACGACCCGCGCATCGTCCAGCACTTCGCCCGGGTCAACATCGTGATGCTGGACCAGCGCCTGGTGCAGAAGTTCTGCCACCTCAGCGACGGGCCGTGCGCCGATACCGCCAAGCCGATGAAGCAGGCGCACCAGCATCTGCCGATCCACGAGGCGGACTTCAACGCGCTGGTCGAGGACCTGGTGTGGGCAATGGACCAGCGCGGCATCCCGCGCCGCGTGCAGAACCGGTTGCTGGCCAGGCTGGCGCCACTGCACGGCGATATCGTCAACCAGCCCTAGGGCGTGTCACCCATTCCCGAGGATGCCGCGTCGGGTCTGGCAGGCGCGCTGCCGGCGCTGCGCGGCGCGATATCCGGACCGCGCTCGCCGGGCCGGCAGGTCGCGGGCTATTCCACCGACCTGATCCGATGCGAGCCGCGTCCCATCAGGCGCAGCAGCAGGGCATTGGGCAACAGCGCGGTCAGGCCGAGCAGGGCGCGGTAGACCGCACCCGGCACCACCCGCACCTTGCCGCGTTCGGCGCCGTCGATGCCGGCGCGGGCCACGGCCGCGGTCTGCAGCCAGATCCAGCGCGGCAGGGCGTTCATCTGTTCGCGGGTGCCGGTGACGTCGTGGAACTCGGACCAGGTGAAGCCGGGGCACAGCGCGCACACGCCGACCCCGCGGTCGGCGTTCTCCAGGGCCAGCGATTCGCTGAAGCGCAGCATGAAGCTCTTCGCCGCCGCGTACAGGGTGTGGCCGTCGGCGCCGGGCACCAGGGCGGCGAACGAGGCCACGTTGAGGATGCGGCCGTGGCCGCTGGCGCGCAGCGATGGCAACAGCCGCCAGGTCAGTTCGCACACCGCGCCGACCATCACCTGCAGGAACGCCGCGTGCACCGCCCAGTCCTGGGCGATGTAGCGACCGGGCACGCCGTAGCCGGCATTGTTGACCAGGATCCGCACCGCCAGCCCGCGCCGTTCCAGTTCCGCCACCAGCGCGGCCGGCGCCGCCGGGTCGGCCAGGTCGGCGACCAGCACCTCCACCGGCACCTGCGGCCGCAGCTCGGCGGCCAGCGCCTGCAGCTGTGCCTCGCGGCGCGCGGTCAGGATCAGCGGCACGCCGCGGCGGGCGTATTCGCGGGCGATCTCGCGGCCGATGCCGCTGGAGGCGCCGGTGATCAGGGCGTAGCCGGGAAGCTGGGTCATGGCAGTCTCTGCGCGTGGAGCGGGCGGCGGGGAAGGGACGGGCGGCGGGGCGCGGCGATACCTGCCCTTGGCGGCGCATCGGCTATCCTCTCGGCACTTTTTCGCCGGAGATGCGCCGATGCGACGCAAGATCGTAGCCGGAAACTGGAAATTGCATGGCACCCGCCACTTCGCCGCCGAGCTGGTGCGGGAGATCGTCGCCGGGTTGCACGAGGCCGGTCACGACGTGGAGGTGGTGATCCTGCCGCCGCTGCCGTATCTGGGCGACCTGATCGAAAATTTCGAGGACCGGATGCTGCGCTTCGGCGCGCAGGACGTCAGCAGCAACGAGAAGGGCGCCTATACCGGCGAGGTGTCGGCGGCGATGCTGGTCGACGTGGGCGCCGACTACGGCCTGGTCGGGCATTCGGAGCGCCGCCAGTACCACCAGGAGAGCAGCGAGCTGGTCGCGCGCAAGTTCGCCGCCGCCATGCATGCCGGGCTGGTCCCGATCCTGTGCGTGGGCGAGACCCTGGAACAGCGCGAGGCCGGGCGCACCGAGGCGGTCATCGCCGCGCAGCTGGCGCCGGTGCTGGACCTGGTCGGCGCCGAGGGCTTTGCCCGGGCGGTGGTGGCCTACGAGCCGGTCTGGGCGATCGGCACCGGCCGCACCGCCAGCCCGGCGCAGGCGCAGGCCGTGCATGCGTTCATCCGTGGCGAAGTGGCGGCGCGCGATGCTAGAATCGCGGATTCGTTGCCGATCCTGTATGGCGGCAGCGTCAAGCCCGACAACGCCGCCGAGCTGTTCGCGCAGCCGGATGTCGATGGCGGGCTGGTGGGCGGCGCCTCGCTGGTCGCCGCGGAATTCCTGGCCATCGTGCGAGCGGCGGCCGCCTGTTGAGCGAATGGCTGCCGATGGCGGCCGTTGGTCCCCCAAGTCGTACTGTCCGGACGGATTTCGAAATGCTGATGGTCATCCTCAATGTGGTCTACGTGCTGGTGGCGATCGCGATGATCGCGCTGATCCTGATGCAGCGCGGCGCCGGTGCGGCGGCGGGTTCCGGGTTCGGCGCCGGCGCGTCCGGCACCGTGTTCGGATCGCGTGGCGCGTCCAACTTCCTGTCCAAGTCGACCAAGTGGCTGGCCGTGGTGTTCTTCGCCATCAGCCTGTTCATGGCCTGGTACGCCGGCCACAGCGCGCGTCCGGCCGACGCCAATCTGGGCGTGATGTCGCAGTCCGCCACCCCGGCGCCGGCTGCGCCGGCCGGCGAGCTGCAGGTCCCGCAGGCGCCGTCGGCGGCCCCTGCGGCGCCCGCCGCCGCCCCGGCCGCCCAGCAGGCGCCGGAAAAAGCACAAGAAAAGTCGCCTGCCCCGTCGCAGAAAGACTGAAGACGGTTACAATATGCTGCGCGGCGGGATTGCCGCGCAGGTTTTACGCAAGCCCAGGTGGCGGAATTGGTAGACGCACTACCTTGAGGTGGTAGCGACTTAGGTCGTAGGGGTTCGAGTCCCCTCTTGGGCACCATTGTTTGGCTACGGTTTCTGCGCAGGGGCGTCACGCCCTTGTCCGGAGAATCGTCTATCCCATGCCTGCGCGGCACGCGCGCGGGCACAGGCAAGAGAGAATCGCGAGTGCTGGCCGAATATTTGCCGACCCTGCTGTTTCTGATCGTGGCCACCGGTATCGGCGTCGCGCTGATGCTGGTGGGGCGGTTCCTCGGTCCCCGGCGTCCTGACCTGAAGAAGCTCTCGCCTTACGAGTGCGGCTTCGAGGCCTTCGAGGACGCGCGCATGAAGTTCGACGTGCGCTACTACCTGATCGCCATCCAGTTCATCGTCTTTGATCTGGAAATCATCTTCATCGTGCCGTGGACGCAGGTGTTCATGGACCTGGGCGCTCGCTCCCTGGTCACCATGGGCCTGTTCGTCGGCATGGTGTTCCTCGGTTTTGTCTACGTGTGGAAGAAGGGAGCGCTGGAATGGGAGTGATTCAGACCCTGGATCGCCTGATGACCAACCCGATCCCGGAAGGGCGGGTGGACGACATCCTGCGTCCCGAAGGCGAGAACCCGCTGCTGGAGAAGGGTTACGTCACCACCAGCGTCGATGCGCTGCTGAACTGGGCGCGCACCGGCTCGATGTGGCCGATGACCTTCGGCCTGGCCTGCTGTGCGGTCGAGATGATGCACGCCGGCGCCGCGCGCCTGGACCTGGACCGCTACGGCGTGGTGTTCCGCCCGTCGCCGCGCCAGTCCGACGTGATGATCGTCGCCGGCACCCTGGTCAACAAGATGGCCCCGGCGCTGCGCAAGGTCTACGACCAGATGCCGGACCCGAAGTGGGTCATCTCGATGGGCAGCTGCGCCAACGGCGGCGGCTACTACCATTACTCGTATTCGGTGGTGCGCGGTTGCGACCGCATCGTGCCGGTGGACGTCTACGTCCCCGGCTGCCCGCCGACCGCCGAGGCCCTGGTCTACGGCATCCTGCAGTTGCAGAAGAAGATCTGGCGAACCCAGACCATCGCGCGCTGATTCCTCTTTCCTCAGAGAGCACGCCAAGCCCCCATGGCAGAGCAAGCATCTTCCTTTAGCGACCGACTCGGCGCCCGTTTCCCCGGCAGCCAGGTCTTCGTGGCCCTTCCGCGCGGTGAAGTCACCCTGGAAGTGCCGGCCGACGCCTGGCACGCCACCTGCCTGGCGCTGCGCGACGAGTTCGGCTTCGAACAACTGACCGACCTGTGCGGCGTGGACTACCTGGGCCACGGCAGCGACGAGTGGGATACCTCGGACGTGTCCTCGCACGGCTTCAGCCGTGGCGTCGAAGGCAAGGCCATGGGCCGCTTCGCCTGGGGCGAGTTCCCCAGCGCCGAGACCGCCGCCGGCGTGCAGCCGATGCCGGTCCCGCAGCAGCGCTACGCGGTGCTGGCGCAGCTGATCTCCTACCGCCACAACCAGCGCCTGCGCGTGCGTTGCTACGCGCCGAACGAAGACCTGCCGGTGGTGGCCTCGGTCACCGACATCTGGCCGGGCGCGAACTGGTTCGAGCGCGAGGCGTTCGACCTGTTCGGCGTGGTGTTCTCCGGACACCCGGACCTGCGCCGCATCCTCACCGACTACGGCTTCGTCGGCCATCCGTTCCGCAAGGATTTCCCGCTGATCGGCAACGTCGAAGTGCGCTACGACGAAGAGAAGAAGCGCGTGATCTACGAGCCGGTGACATCGGTGGAGCCGCGCGTGGGCGTGCCGCGCGTGATCCGCCACGATGCGCGCTACCAGACCGCGGCGGGCGAAGCACAGAAGGAGTCCGCCAAGTGAGCGAGTACCACCAGGCGCACGACGGGTTCGCCAGCAATCCTGCCGAAGCCAAGCAGGAGATCCGCAACTACACGATGAACTTCGGCCCGCAGCATCCGGCCGCGCACGGCGTGTTGCGCCTGATCCTGGAGATGGACGGCGAGACCGTGGTTCGTGCCGATCCGCACATCGGCCTGCTGCACCGCGGCACCGAAAAGCTGGCCGAGTCCAAGCCGTTCAACCAGTCGGTGCCGTACATGGACCGGCTGGACTACGTGTCGATGATGTGCAACGAGCACGCCTACGTGCGCGCGATCGAGACCCTGATGGGGATCGAGGCGCCGGAGCGCGCGCAGTACATCCGCACCATGTTCGACGAGATCACCCGCATCCTGAACCACCTGATGTGGGTCGGTTCCAACGCGCTCGACCTGGGCGCGATGGCGGTGATGCTGTACGCGTTCCGCGAACGCGAAGAGCTGATGGACGTCTACGAGGCAGTGTCGGGTGCGCGCATGCACGCCGCCTACTACCGTCCGGGCGGCGTGTACCGCGATCTGCCGGATCACATGCCCAAGTACAAGGAGTCGCGCTGGCACAAGGGCGGCGCGCTCAAGCGGCTCAATTCCGCGCGCGAAGGTTCGTTGCTCGACTTCATCGAGTACTTCACCGACGTGTTCCCGGGGCGGGTCGATGAATACGAAACCCTGCTGACCGACAACCGCATCTGGAAGCAGCGCACCGTCGGCATCGGCGTGGTCACCCCGGAGCAGGCCTACGCCTGGGGCATGACCGGTCCCATGCTGCGCGGCTCGGGCATCGCCTGGGACCTGCGCAAGAAGCAGCCGTACGCCAAGTACGACAGCGTCGATTTCGACATCCCGCTCGGCACCAACGGCGACTGCTACGACCGTTACCTGGTGCGCGTGGCCGAGATGCGCGAGTCCAACCGCATCATCAAGCAGTGCGTGAAGTGGCTGAAGGCCAACCCGGGCCCGGTCATGGTCACCAATTTCAAGGTCGCTCCGCCCAGCCGCGAAGGCATGAAGGACGACATGGAAGCGCTGATCCATCACTTCAAGCTGTTCAGCGAAGGCTATTGCGTGCCGGCCGGCGAGACCTATTGCGCGGTCGAGGCGCCGAAGGGCGAGTTCGGCTGCTACCTGATGTCCGACGGCGCCAACAAGCCGTTCCGCGTGCACCTGCGCGCGCCGGGCTTCGCCCATCTGTCGTCGATGGACGCGATCGTGCGCGGCCACATGCTGGCCGACGTGGTGGCGATGATTGGTACCTATGATCTGGTGTTTGGTGAGGTCGACCGATGAAGGCGACAGGTAATTTCGAAGCGGCGCGCGACGTCGATCCGATGGTGGTGCTGAGCGACAAGACGCGCGCGCACATCGATCACTGGCTGAGCAAGTTCCCGCCGGACCGCAAGCGTTCGGCGGTGCTGCAGGGCCTGCACGCGGCGCAGGAACAGAACCAGGGCTGGCTGACCGACGAACTGATCGCCGGCGTGGCCAAGTACCTGGAGTTGCCGCCGGTGTGGGCCTACGAGGTCGCCAGCTTCTACTCGATGTTCGAGACCGAGAAGGTCGGCCGCAACAACGTCGCGTTCTGCACCAACATCAGCTGC
Source organism: Xanthomonas sp. F10 (assembly GCF_014206815.1). GTDB lineage: Bacteria > Pseudomonadota > Gammaproteobacteria > Xanthomonadales > Xanthomonadaceae > Xanthomonas_A > Xanthomonas_A indica. The sequence goes on along the minus strand of NZ_JACHNP010000001.1, from coordinate 1,965,924 downwards.
TGGCTCAACGGCGCCGAAGACCTGGTCGCGCACGCCGAGAAGAAGCTCGGCTGCAAGCTGGGCCAGTCCACCGCCGACGGCCGCGTCTACCTCAAGCGCGAGGAAGAGTGCCTGGCCGGTTGCGCCGGCGCACCGATGATGGTCATCAACGGCCACTACCATGAGCACCTGACCAAGGACAAGGTCGACGAATTGCTGGACGGGTTGGAGTAACGGCAATGGCACAGCATCCCCACGCCCCCACCGGTCCGGTCGGCCCCGCGCCGCAGCCGCACCAGGTGGTGTACACCACGCTGCACTACGACACCCCGTGGTCCTACGAGAGCTACCTGAAGACCGGTGGCTACGCCGCGCTGCGCAAGATCCTCGAAGAGAAGATCCCGCCGGAGCAGGTGATCGAGATGGTCAAGCAGTCGAACCTGCGCGGCCGTGGCGGCGCCGGCTTTCCGACCGGCCTGAAGTGGTCGTTCATGCCCAAGGGCGCGCCGCAGAAGTACATCCTGTGCAACTCGGACGAGTCCGAGCCGGGCACCTGCAAGGACCGCGACATCCTGCGCTACAACCCGCACTCGGTGGTGGAGGGCATGGCCATCGCCTGCTACGCCACCGGCTCCACCGTGGGCTACAACTACCTGCGCGGCGAGTTCCACCACGAGCCGTTCGAACATTTCGAGCAGGCCCTGGCCGACGCGTACGCCAATGGCTGGCTGGGCAAGGACATCCTCGGCAGCGGCATCGACATCGACATCTACGGCGCGCTGGGCGCCGGCGCCTACATCTGCGGCGAAGAGACCGCGCTGATGGAGTCGCTGGAAGGCAAGAAGGGCCAGCCGCGCTACAAGCCGCCGTTCCCGGCCAATTTCGGCCTGTACGGCAAGCCGTCGACGATCAACAACACCGAGACCTACGCCTCGGTGCCGGCGATCATCCGCAACGGCCCGGAATGGTTCCTGGGCCTGAGCAAGACCAAGAACGGCGGCCCGAAGATCTTCTCGGTCTCCGGCTGCGTGCAGAAGGGCGGCAACTTCGAAGTGCCGCTGGGCACCACCTTCGACGAACTGCTGGAGATGGCCGGCGGGCTGAAGCCGGGCCGCACCCTCAAGGGCGCGATCCCGGGCGGCGTGTCGATGCCGGTGCTGAAGGCCGAGCAGCTTGCGGGCCTGCAGATGGACTACGACACCCTGCGTGCGCTGGGCACCGGCCTGGGCTCGGGCGCGATCGTGGTGCTCGACGACAGCGTGTGCTGCGTGAAGTTCGCCTGCCGCATCTCGCAGTTCTTCCACAAGGAGTCCTGCGGCCAGTGCACCCCGTGCCGCGAAGGCACCGGCTGGATGCACCGCGTGCTGGAGCGCATCGTCGCCGGCAAGGCCACGATGGAAGACCTGCACCAGCTGCGCACCGTCGCCGGGCAGATCGAAGGCCACACCATCTGCGCCTTCGGCGAAGCGGCGGCCTGGCCGATCCAGGGCTTCCTGCGCCAGTTCTGGGACGAATTCGAGTACTACATCGTCAACGGTCATTCGATGGTTGACGGCAAGAAGCTGGAGGCAGCCGCCGCATGAGCGCGCAACCCAACAACCCCGGCGCGACCCCGGCGGTCGTGCCGGAAGGCCATGTGACCGTCGAGATCGACGGCCAGTCGCTGGTCGTGCCGAAGGGCTCGATGATCATCCAGGCGGCCGACAAGGCCGGCATCCCGATCCCGCGCTTCTGCTACCACGAGAAGCTGCCGATCGCGGCCAACTGCCGCATGTGCCTGGTCGACGTCGAGAAGTCGCCCAAGCCGTCGCCGGCCTGCGCCACGCCGGTCATGGACGGCATGAAGGTGCAGACCCGCAGCGACAAGGCGCTGAAGTACCAGCGCAGCGTCATGGAATTCCTGCTGATCAACCATCCGCTGGACTGCCCGATCTGCGATCAGGGCGGCGAGTGCGAACTGCAGGACGTGTCGCTGGGCTATGGCCGCTCGGTCAGCCGCTTCAACGAGCGCAAGCGCGTGGTGCCGGACGAGGACATCGGGCCGCTGGTGGCCACCGAGATGACCCGCTGCATCCAGTGCACCCGCTGCGTGCGCTTCACCGCGGACATCGCCGGTACCTACGAGCTGGGCGGCATGTACCGCGGCGAGAACCTGCAGATCGGCACCTACGACGGCAAGCCGCTGACCACCGAGCTGTCCGGCAACGTGGTCGACGTGTGCCCGGTCGGCGCGCTGACCAACAAGGTGTTCCAGTTCCGCGCGCGCCCCTGGGAACTGGTGGCGCGCGAGTCGCTGGGCTACCACGACGCGATGGGTTCGAATCTGTTCCTGCACGTGCGTCGCGGCGAAGTGCTGCGCACCGTGCCGCGCGACAACGAGGCGGTCAACGAGTGCTGGCTGTCCGACCGTGATCGCTATTCGCACCAGGGCCTGTACGCCGAGGACCGCGCACTGCGGCCGATGCGCAAGGTCGACGGGCAGTGGCGCGAGGTGTCGTGGGCGGAAGCACTGTCCGCCGCCGGCGAGATCCTCAAGGCCAACCGTGGCGACGCGCTGGGCGTGCTCGCGCATCCGTCCACCTCCAACGAGGAGGGCGCGCTGCTGGCGCGCCTGGCCGAGGGCCTGGACAGCGGCAACCTCGATCACCGCGTGTACAACCGCGACTTCTCCGATGCCGCGCTGGCAGAACCGTTCGCGCTGCCGCTTGCGGAGATCGAGCAGGCCGACGTGGTGGTGATCCTGGGCAGCAACCTGCGCCATGAACTGCCGCTGCTGCATGCACGCCTGCGCAAGGCGCGGATGCAGCGCCAGACCAAGGTGTATTCGATCAACCCGGTCGATTTCGACGTGGCCTTCGACCAGGCCGGCCGCCAGATCGTGGCGCCGTCGAAGTTCGCCGAGGCGCTGGCCGACGGCGCGCTGCGCGAGGCGGTGCAGGGCGCCGGCCGTGCGGTGCTGATCGTCGGCGCGCTGGTCGAGAACCATCCGCAGGCCGCGGCGCTGCGCGCGGCCGCGCGCGACTTCGCCGCCGCCACCGGCGCGGCGCTGTGCCGCATCCCGCAGGGCGCCAACGCGCTGGGCCTGTCGCGCTACGGCGTGCTGCCGCGCGGCCGCAACGTCGCGGCGATGCTGGCCGAGCCGCGCAGCGCCTACGTGCTGTACGGCCTGGAGCCGGGGCTGGACTTCGCCGACGCCGCTGCCGCGCGCAGCGCGCTGGCGGGTGCCAAGGTGGTGGCGTTCAGCCACTTCGCCTGCGCCTCCACTCGCGACGTGGCCGACGTGATCCTGCCGATCGGCGCGCTGCCGGAAATCGAGGCGACGCTGACCAACCTCAACGGCAGCGACCAGCGCACCCGCGCCGGCGGCAAGCTGCCGGGCGAGGCCCGCGAGGGCTGGCGCGTGCTGCGCGCGCTCGGCGGCGAGCTGGGCCTGCAGGGCTTCGCGTTCATCGACCTGGCCGGGCTGCGCGATGGCCTGCAGCCGCGCGAGGTCGCCGCGGCGAGCTCGGCGCAGCCGGCACGCCAGGACGAGGGCCTGGAACTGGCCGCTAGCCCGGCGATCTACCGCACCGATGCGGTGGTGCGTCGCGCGCAGGCGCTGCAGCAGCATCCGCTGAACCGTGCGCCGGGCGTGGCGCTGCATCCGGACGAAGCGGCGCGGCTGGGCCTGCGCGACGGGCAGATGGTCAAGGTCGGCACCGCGGCGGGTAGCGCCACGTTGCCGCTGGCGACGGACAAGCGGGTCGCGCCGGGCGCGGCCTGGATCGAAACGGGCCACGGCGCGACCGCGCCGCTGGGCGCCGGTCGGGTGACGGTGGTGGCTGCATGAACGAGATGCTGTTGAACGTGGTCGACCCGCTGCACCAGTGGTTCCTCGGCCTGGGCGCCCTCGGCGTGGTCCTGTGGATCGTGCTGAAGATCCTGGTGATCGCCATGCCGGTGATCATCGCGGTGGCGTTCTACGTGGTCTGGGAGCGCAAGCTGATCGGCTGGATGCACGTGCGCCACGGGCCGATGTACGTGGGCATGGGCATCTTCCAGGCCTTCGCCGACGTCTTCAAGCTGCTGTTCAAGGAAATCATCCAGCCCAGCAGCTCGCACAAGGCGATGTTCGTGATCGCGCCGTTGATCACCCTGGCGCCGGCCTTCGCCGCCTGGGCGGTGGTGCCGTTCGACGCCAAACTGGTGCTGTCCAACGCCAACGCCGGCCTGTTGTATCTGCTGGCGATGACCTCGCTGGGCGTGTACGGCATCATCCTGGCCGGCTGGGCGTCCAACTCCAAGTACGCCTTCCTCGGCGCGATGCGCTCGGCGGCGCAGGTGGTCAGCTACGAGATCGCGATGGGCTTCGCCCTGGTCGGCGTGATGATCGCCGCCGGCAGCCTGAACCTGAGCACGATCGTGCAGGCGCAGGCCGGCAGCTCCGGGTTCTTCGACTGGTTCCTGATCCCGCTGTTCCCGCTGTTCATCGTGTACTGGGTGTCCGGCGTGGCCGAGACCAACCGCGCGCCGTTCGACGTGGTCGAAGGCGAGTCGGAAATCGTCGCCGGCCACATGGTCGAGTATTCGGGCGGTGCGTTCGCGCTGTTCTTCCTGGCCGAATACGCCAACATGATCCTGGTCAGCTTCCTGGTCTCGATCTTCTTCCTGGGCGGCTGGCTGAGCCCGATCCAGGGTTGGGTCACCGCCGACGTGTCGCCGTGGGTCAACTGGATCTGGACCGGCGGCTGGCCGTGGCTGCTGATGAAGGTGCTGTTCTTCGCCAGCGCGTACATCTGGTTCCGCGCCAGCTTCCCGCGCTACCGCTACGACCAGATCATGCGCCTGGGCTGGAAGGTGTTCATCCCGCTGACGATCGTGTGGATCGCGGTGACGGCATTGATGGTGTTCTACGGCGTGATCCAGAAGGGCGTGTAAGCGATGAATAAAATCACCCATTACTTCAAGAGCCTGCTGCTGCTCGAGCTGCTCGGCGGCCTGTGGCTGACCTTGAAGTACACGTTCCGTCCCAAGTACACCGTGCTGTACCCGATGGAGAAGTTCCCGCAGTCGCCGCGTTTCCGCGGCCTGCACGCGCTGCGCCGGTATCCCAACGGCGAAGAGCGCTGCATCGCCTGCAAGCTGTGCGAGGCGGTGTGCCCGGCGCTGGCGATCACCATCGACTCGACCAAGCGCGAGGACGGCACCCGCCGTACCACCCGCTACGACATCGACCTGTTCAAGTGCATCTACTGCGGCTTCTGCGAGGAAAGCTGCCCGGTGGATTCGATCGTGGAGACCCAGGTGCTGGAGTACCACTTCGAGAAGCGCGGCGAGAACATCGTCACCAAGCCGCAGTTGCTGGCGATCGGAGACCGGCTCGAGGCCGAGATCGCCGAGCGCCGCGCTGCCGACGCTCCCTTCCGCTGAGGTTCCGAAATGGATTGGGTAAATATCGCTTTCTGGATCTTCGCCACCATCGCCGCGGTCGCCGCCGGCGCGGTGATCAGCGTGCGCAACCCCGTGTACGCGGTGCTGTGCCTGATCCTGACCTTCTTCTCCATCGCTTGCGTGTGGCTGCTGGTGGGCGCCGAGTTCCTCGGCGTGACCCTGGTGCTGGTCTACGTCGGCGCGGTCATGGTGCTGTTCCTGTTCGTGGTGATGATGCTGGACATCGACACCGCCCGCCTGCGCGAAGGCTGGGTGCGCTACCTGCCGGTCGGCCTGGTGGTGGCGGTGGCGATGCTGGTGCAGATGGTCACCCTGATCGGGGTCAAGGCGCGTAGCGCGGCGCCGTTCCCGGCCGACAACGCCGCGGCCCAGGCCGCCGACACCTCCAACATCACCTGGCTGGCCAAGACCCTGTTCACCCAGTTCCTGCTGCCGTTCGAGTTCGCCGCGATCATCCTGACCGTGGCGGTGGTCGCCGCGGTGATGCTGACCCTGCGCAAGCGCACCGGCATCAAGACCCAGAACCCGGGCGACCAGTCGCGGGTCAAGGCCAGCGACCGTCTGCGCATCGTCAAGATGGACGCCGAGAAGCCCACGCTCCACACTCCGCCGGCATCGCAGGAGGGCCAGCCATGATCTCCCTAGGCCATCTGCTGGCGCTCGGCGCGGTGCTGTTCTGCATCGCCCTGGCCGGCATCTTCCTCAACCGCAAGAACGTCATCGTGCTGCTGATGTCGATCGAGCTGATGCTGCTGTCGGTCAACATCAACTTCGTCGCCTTCTCGCGCGAGCTCGGCGACGCCGCCGGCCAGTTGTTCGTGTTCTTCATCCTGACCGTGGCCGCGGCCGAAGCCGCCATCGGCCTCGCGATCCTGGTGACGCTGTTCCGTACCCGCCACACGATCAACGTGGCCGAAGTCGATTCGCTGAAGGGCTGACCTGCAGATGGAAATTACGCTCTCCAAGAGTCTGCTGATCGCGGTGGTGCTGGCCCCGCTGGTCGGCAGCATCATCGCCGGCCTGTTCGGCCGTCAGGTCGGCCGCAAGGGCGCGCAGTTCGCCACCATCCTCGGCGTCGCGGTCAGCTGCGCGCTGTCGTGCTGGACCCTGTACCAGCTGGTGGGGCAGGGCGCTTCGCCGTTCAACCAGAACCTCTACACCTTCTTCGAGGTCGGCCATTACTCGGCCCACGTCGGCTTCATGGTCGACCGCCTGACCGCGATGATGATGGTGGTGGTGACCTTCGTGTCGCTGCTGGTGCACATCTACACCATCGGCTACATGGCCGATGACCCGGGTTACCAGCGCTTCTTCAGCTACATCTCGCTGTTCACCTTCTCGATGCTGAGCCTGGTGATGAGCAACAACTTCCTGCAGCTGTTCTTCGGCTGGGAAGCGGTGGGCCTGGTGTCGTACCTGCTGATCGGCTTCTGGTTCAAGCGCCCGACCGCGGTGTTCGCCAACATGAAGGCGTTCCTGGTCAACCGCGTCGGCGACTTCGGCTTCATCCTCGGCATCGCCGGCGTGCTGCTGTGGTTCGGCACGCTGGACTACGCCAGTGTGTTCGCCAACGCCACCGCGGTGCTGGGCAACGAGGCCGCCGGCGGCCTGGCCCAGGTGCAGCTGCTCCCGGGGCAGGCCTGGAACGTCTCCACCATCATCTGCATTTGCTTGTTCATCGGCGCCATGGGCAAGTCGGCGCAGGTGCCGCTGCACGTGTGGCTGCCGGACTCGATGGAAGGCCCGACGCCGATCTCGGCGCTGATCCACGCCGCGACCATGGTCACCGCGGGCATCTTCATGGTGGCGCGCATGTCGCCGCTGTTCGAACTGTCGCAGACCGCGCTGAACTTCGTGCTGGTCGTCGGCGCCACCACCGCGTTCTTCACCGGCCTGATCGGCATCGTGCAGAACGACATCAAGCGCGTGGTGGCCTACTCGACACTGTCGCAGCTGGGCTACATGACCGTGGCGCTGGGCGTGTCGGCGTACTCGGCGGCGGTGTTCCACCTGATGACCCATGCCTTCTTCAAGGCGCTGCTGTTCCTGGCGGCCGGCTCGGTGATCATCGGAATGCACCACGAGCAGGACATGCGCAAGATGGGCGGCCTGCGCAAGTACATGCCGATCACCTACTGGACCAGCGTGATCGGCACCCTGGCGCTGGTGGGCACCCCGTTCTTCGCCGGCTTCTACTCCAAGGACACCATCATCGAGGCGGCCGCGCATCACGCCGAGGGGATGCCGTTCTGGAGCGTCGAAAACTATGGCTACATGGCCGTGCTCGGCGGCGTGCTGATCACCAGCTTCTACAGCTTCCGCCTGCTGTTCCTGACCTTCCACGGCCAGGAGCGTTTCCGCGATGCGCATGCGCACGACGTGCACGCCCACCACGACAGCGCCCACACCGACGCCGAGGCGCAGTCCCACGCGCACGATGCGCACGACGCGCATGCGCATGACGACCACCACGGCCACCATGGCGCTCACGAGCCGCACGAGTCGCCGTGGGTGGTGACGGTGCCGCTGATCCTGCTGGCGATCCCGTCGATCGCGATCGGCTTCTTCACCATCGGCCCGATGCTGTTCGGCACCGACTGGGCGGGGCAGCATGCCGCGGCGGCGATCAAGGGCCAGGCGGTCAGCTTCTTCACCGGCATCGTCGACTTCTACGACCCGGCGCGCGACACCGTCGGTGCGCTGGCCGAGGAGTTCCATGGCCCGGTCGCGTTCGCCCTGCATGGCCTGACCCAGCCGCCGTTCTTCCTGACCCTGGCCGGTTTCGCCCTGGCCTGGATCCTGTACCTGTGGAAGCCGGAACTGGCGGCGAAGGCGCGCAAGACCTTCTCGGTGCCGGTGTGGATCCTCGAGAACAAGTACGGTTTCGACAAGCTCTGGATCGGCGGTTTCGCCGGCGGCGGCGTGCGCCTGGGCAAGGTGTCGCGTGCGGTGGATACGCATGTCGTGGACGGCGTCATGGTCAACGGCACCGCACGCGTGATCGACCTGGCGGCCAACCTGCTGCGTCGCACGCAATCCGGTTTCCTCTATCACTACGCCTTCGCGATGATCGTCGGTCTCATTGCCCTGCTGGGCGTGCTGATGCATTTCTGGCGTTGACCTGTACGGAATAAGAACACGTGTCGAACTGGCCTCTACTCTCCATCCTGATCTGGCTGCCGATCATCGGCGGCGCCCTGGTCCTCGCCGTGCGCGACGCGCGTGCGGCACGCTGGGCGTCGCTGCTGGTGGCGTTGCTGACCTTCGCGCTCAGCGTGCCGCTGCTCACCGGTTTCGACTACGCCAGCGACGCGCTGCAGTTCGTCGAGACCCACGCCTGGATCCCGGCGTACGACATCGGCTACAACCTCGGCGCCGACGGCATCGCGGTCGCGCTGATCGTGCTGACCACCCTGGTCACGGTGCTGGCGCTGATCGGCGCGTGGACCTCGATCGACAAGCGCGTCAACCAGTACGTGGCCGCGTTCCTGATCCTGGAAGGCGTCACCGTCGGCATCTTCTCCGCCACCGACGCGATGCTGTTCTACGTGTTCTTCGAGGCGATGCTGATCCCGATGTTCCTGATCATCGGCATCTGGGGCGGCCCGCGCCGCATCTATGCCGCGGTCAAGTTCTTCCTGTACACCTTCCTCGGCTCGGTGCTGATGCTGGTCGGGTTGATCTACCTGTACCTGAAGGGCGGCAGCTTCCAGCTCGCCGACCTGTACCAGCTCTCGCTGACCTCGAAGGAACAGACCTGGTTGTTCTTCGCCTTCCTGATCGCCTTCGCGGTCAAGGTGCCGATGTTCCCGGTGCACACCTGGCTGCCGGACGCGCACGTGGAAGCGCCGACCGCCGGTTCGGTGATCCTGGCGGCGATCGCGCTGAAGATCGGCGGCTACGGCTTCCTGCGCTTCAACCTGCCGATCCTGCCCGACGCCAGCAACGAGTGGGCATGGCTGGTGATCGCGCTGTCGCTGATCGCGGTGATCTACGTCGGCCTGGTCGCCCTGGTCCAGGACGACATGAAGAAGCTGATCGCGTACTCGTCGATCGCGCACATGGGCTTCGTCACCCTCGGCACCTTCGTCGCCTTTGGTTTGGTCGGCTTCGGCAGCGTTGACGCCGCGCGGCTGGGCCTGCAGGGCGCGATGGTGCAGATGATCTCGCACGGCTTCGTGTCCGGCGCCATGTTCTCCTGCGTGGGCGTGCTGTACGACCGCATGCACACCCGCCGCATCGCCGACTACGGCGGCGTGGTCAACGTGATGCCGTGGTTCGCCACCTTCGCGATGCTGTTCTTCATGGCCAACGCGGGCCTGCCGGGCACCAGCGGCTTCGTCGGCGAGTTCATGGTCATCATGGCCAGCTTCCAGAAGCACCCGCTGCTGGCCTTCGGCGCGGCGACCACCCTGGTGATCACCGCCGCCTACACCCTGTGGCTTTACAAGCGCGTGTTCTTCGGCGAGGTCGCCAATGCGCACGTCGCCGAGCTGAAGGACATCAACGGCCGCGAGGCGCTGGTGCTGGGCGTGTTCGCGCTCGGCGTGCTGGCCCTGGGCCTGTATCCGAAGCCGTTGACCGACCTGATGGAGCCCTCGATCGCGAAGCTGGCGGCGCAGATCGCCACCAGCAAGCTGTAAGCGGCCGTCGAGCGTATTGATTCCAGAGATTTGATGATGACCACCCCTGCGCTGCTGCCTCTGACCACCGTCGACCTGCCGCCCCTGCTGCCCGAGCTGGTGCTGACCGCCGGTGCCTTCTTCCTGCTGATGCTCGATCTGTTCGTCAGCGAGCGCAACAAGGCCTGGACCCACATCGTGTCGGTGGCGATCCTGGTCGCGGTGTTCGCGATGCTGCTGGCCGGCGTGGGCGGGCAGGGCGAGGTGTTCCAGGGCATGTTCGTGCGCGACGCCGCCGCCGACGTGATGAAGACGGTGATCGTCGGCCTCAGCGCGCTGACCCTGATCTACGGCTGGAGCTACCTGCGCGAGCGCAATCTGTACCAGGGCGAGATCCCGGTGCTGGTGCTGTTCGCCACGGTCGGCATGATGATCCTGGTGTCGGCCGGCAGCCTGCTGATGGTGTACCTGGGCCTGGAACTGCTGGCGCTGTGCTCCTACGCGCTGGTCGCCTCCAACCGCGACAACGGCATGGCCACCGAAGCGGCGATGAAGTACATCGTGCTCGGTTCGCTGGCCTCCGGCCTGCTGCTGTACGGCATGTCGCTGATCTATGGCGCCACCGGCACGCTGAGCCTGAGCGGCATCCACGAGGCGATCGGCAACGGCCGCGAGCACATGCTGCTGCTCACCGGCACCGTGTTCATGATCGCCGGCGTCGCCTTCAAGCTCGGCGCCGCGCCGTTCCACATGTGGCTGCCGGACGTCTACCAGGGCGCCCCGGCGCCGATCGCGCTGTTCATCAGCTCGGCCTCCAAGCTGGCCGCGTTCGGCATGGCCTACCGTCTGCTGGAAGTGGGCGTGGGTCCGCTGGCGGCGCAGTGGCATTGGGTGATCGGCGGCCTGGCGGCCCTGTCGCTGGTGGTCGGCAACCTGATGGCGGTGGCGCAGAGCAACCTCAAGCGCATGCTGGCGTACTCCACGGTCTCGCACATCGGCTTCCTGCTGCTGGGCGTGGCCGGCGGCGGCGAGCGCGGCTATGCGGCGGCGCTGTTCTACGCGATCTGCTACGCGGTGATGTCCACCGCCTCGTTCGGCGCGATCATCGCGCTGTCGCGCAAGGGCTTCGAGGCCGAGAACATCGACGACTTCAAGGGCCTGAACGCGCGCAACCCGTGGATGGCGCTGCTGGTGCTGTGCATCATGGCCTCGCTGGCCGGCGTGCCGCCGTTCCTGGGTTTCTGGGCCAAGCTGGCGGTGCTGGGCGCGGTGGTCGCGGTGCCCGACCAGAACCTGTGGTGGACCGGCCTGGCCGTACTGTCGGTGCTGTGCGCGGTGATCGGCGCGTTCTACTACCTGCGCGTGATCAAGGTGATGTATTTCGACGAGCCGGTCGGCTCGCCGCTGCCGGCCAACGACGATCGCGTGCTGGGCGTGGCGCTGGGCGTCAACGCGCTGGGCCTGCTGGCCTTCGGCCTGGCCTGGAGCCCGCTGATGGCGTGGTGCCAGCGCGCCTTCGCGCACCTGGCCTGATCGCGAAAGGGCGGTTTTCCCGTCGTTTCCGCCGACGCCGCCGCAAGGCGGCGTCGGCGTTTTTGCATTCGGCGATGCGATTGCTGTTTCGTTTTCCATCGTGTGCGGTTATCATGGCGTCCTTCGCACGGCAGCCTCGCTACCGCGTCGAGATGAAAATCAGGGCTTGCAATCGACGCACTGATTCTTCATAATTCCGCTTCTGCTGCGGGGTGGAGCAGTCTGGCAGCTCGTCGGGCTCATAACCCGAAGGTCGCAGGTTCAAATCCTGCCCCCGCTACCATATTTGTCTGCAGCGGCAACCAGCGCATCGGTTGTCTGCGGCAGGGAAATCTGGGCTTCGTGATGACGCATGTTCCCGTCGTCGCAACCGGAATCCAGCGTGACCGGAGTTTTACCGGACAAGGGGCCCAGAGGGCCCTTTGTCGTTTCCGGGGTCCGGAAAATGCACGCAACCGACTCTTCAACCCTTTCAGATGCAAGGCAGGCTGTGAGCGACAAGGCAAACGAAATCGCGACTCTGCTGGGCCCGACCGTGGACGCGTTGGGCCTGGAACTGCTGGGCGCGGAATATCTGCCGGCCCCCGGCGGCGCCACGCTGCGCCTGTACATCGACGTGCCGCTGGCCGAGCAGCCCGAGCGCGTGGTCAATATCGACGATTGCGAGCGGGTCAGCCGCGAGGTCTCGGCGCAACTGGACGTGGAAGACCCGATCAGCGGCAACTACACGCTGGAAGTGTCCTCGCCGGGCGTGGACCGGCCGCTGTTCAGCGCTGAACAGTTTTCCCGCCACCTGGGCGAATCGGCCAAGGTGGTGCTGAAGCTGCCGCAGCAGGGCCGTCGGCGCCTGCAGGGGCGCATCGTGCAGGCCGACGCTGATGCCGGCCGCATTACCTTCGAGGTCGACGGCGCCGAACTGGCGGTGGACTTCGACAATATCGACAAGGCGCGGATCATGCCCGACTGGGCGGCGCTGGGCCTGGCCCCGACCAAGCCGGGCAAGGGGCCGAAGCCGGCCGGCAAGAACGCAAAATCCAATAAGAAACCATCCAACGAACCGGCGGCCGACGAGGCTGCGCGCGGAGCGAAAGAATGAGCAAGGAACTGTTGCTGGTAGTCGACGCGGTGGCCAACGAAAAGGGCGTGCCGCGCGAAGTGATCTTCGATGCGATCGAGGCCGCGTTGGCGTCGGCGGCGAAGAAGCGCTACCCCGACCAGGACGTGCTGACGCGCGTCACCATCGACCACAAGGACGGCACCTACGAGACCTTCCGGCGTTGGGAAGTGGTGGCCGACGACGTGGTGATGGAGTCGCCCGACCGGCAGATCCGCCTGATGGACGCGGTCGACGAGGCTGAGGGCGTTGAGGTCGGCGACTACATCGAAGAGCAGATCGAGAATCCGGACTTCGGCCGCATCGCCGCGCAGGCCGCCAAGCAGGTGATCGTGCAGCGCGTGCGCGAGGCCGAGCGCCAGCAGGTGGTGGACGCGTGGAAGGATCGCGTCGGCGAGCTGGTCACCGGCGTGGTCAAGCGCGCCGAGCGCGGCAACATCTACGTGGACCTGGGCGGCAACGCCGAGGCCTTCATTCCCAAGGACAAGGGCATTCCGCGCGATGTGCTGCGCGCCGGCGACCGCGTGCGCGGCTACCTGGCCGAAGTGCGTTCGGAGCCGCGCGGCCCGCAGCTGTTCATCAGCCGCGCCGCGCCGGAATTCATGATCGAGCTGTTCAAGCTGGAAGTGCCGGAAGTGGGCCAGGGCCTGGTCGAGATCAAGGCCTGCGCGCGCGATCCGGGCGACCGCGCCAAGATCGCGGTGCTGGCGCACGACACCCGCACCGATCCGATCGGCGCCTGCATCGGCATGCGCGGTTCGCGCGTGCAGGCGGTGTCCAACGAGCTCAACGGCGAGCGCGTGGACATCGTGCTGTGGAACGACAACCCGGCCAACTTCGTCATCAACGCGATGGCGCCGGCCGAGGTGCAGTCGATCATCGTCGACGAAGAAAAGCACTCGATGGACCTGGCGGTGGCGGAAGACCGCCTGGCCCAGGCGATCGGCAAGGGCGGCCAGAACGTGCGCCTGGCCAGCCGCCTGACCGGCTGGCAGCTCAACGTGATGACCGCCGAGCAGGTCGCGGCCAAGTCCGAGGCCGAGCAGGCCGTGGCCCGCCAGCTGTTCATGGACAAGCTGGAAGTGGACGAGGAGATCGCCGCGATCCTGGTCGCCGAGGGCTTCAACTCGGTCGAGGAAATCGCCTACGTGCCGGTTGGCGAGCTGCTGGCGGTGGAAGGCTTCGACGAGGACATTGTCGAGGAACTGCGCGCCCGTGCCCGCGACGCGCTGCTCAACGAGGCGCTGGCCGCCGAGGAGAGCGACGACGACGGCGTGCCGGCGGCGGACCTGCTGTCGCTGCCGGGCATGGACGAAGCCACCGCCTACGCGCTGGCCGGCCATGGCGTACGCACCAGCGAGGACCTGTCGGATCTGGCTGCCGACGAAATCCTCGAGTTCGGCATCGAGGACCTGGACAAGGACCGCGCCGCGGCCCTGATCCTGGCCGCCCGCGCCGAGGAGATCGCCCGCCTGGAGCGCGGCGAATGAGTCAGCGATGAATGCCGCCCTGACCCGATCAGGGCTTAGAATCCGCGCTACCTTCGCACGCGGCGAGGGGGCGCCAACCAGATCATAGGATCCGAATGTCGCAGCAAACCACCATCCGCAAGCTGGCCGAACTGGTGAACACGCCGGTCGAGAAACTGCTGGTTCAACTGGCCGACGCCGGGATGAAGTTCAGCGGTCCCGACCAGGTCGTCACCAGCACCGAAAAGATGAAGCTGCTGGGCTTCCTGCGCCGTACCCACGGCAAGACCGACAAGCCGGTCGAGGAAGAGGCCCAGGCGGCGCCGAAGAAGATCACCCTGAACCGGCGCAAGCTGCAGGAAGTGACGGTCAGCGCCGGGCGCAGCAAGACCACGGTCAACGTCGAGGTCCGGCAGAAGCGCACCTACGTGAAGTCGGCCGAGGACCTGGCCGCCGAGCGTGCGGCGCCGTCCGCGGGCGGACGGGTGGACGACGAGCGGGCCGAGATCCTGCGCAAGCTGGAGGAATCCAAGCAGCGCAACCTGGCCGAGCAGCAGAAGCTCGCCGAGCAGGACCGTGCGCGCGCCGAGGAAATCGAGCGCAAGCGCAAGGCCGAGCAGGAAGCGCGCGAGCGCGCCGAGGCCGAGCAGCGCGCCGCGCAGGCGGCGCTGGAAGCCGAGTCGGCGCCGCCGGCTGCGGCGCCGGCCGCGCCTGCCGCCGACCGCAACGCCGCCGCTGCGCCGCGCGCACCGCGTCCGGCGGTGGCGCCGCGTCCGGCCGGTGCGGCGCATCCGGCCAAGCCGGCGGCCCCGCGCAGCGACGACCGCAACAACGCCAACAACAAGCACAAGACCCGCGGCTCGCACGTGATGGTCGCCGGTGTCGAGGACGACGACAGCACCAGCCGCTTCGCCGGCCAGTTGCACCTGTCCGCGGCCGACCGTGCGCGCCGTTCCAACGTGCGCGGCAAGCCGCGCGGCGGCAGCCACAGCGGCGGCCGTCGCCAGGCCGAGCCGTCGCGCAGCGGCGGCGGCGCGCACGGCTTCGAGCGTCCCACCGCGCCGGTGGTGCGCGAAGTGGCGATCGGCGACACCATCACCGTGGCCGACCTGGCGCAGAAGCTCGCGCTGAAGGGCGGCGACGTGGTGAAGGCGCTGTTCAAGATGGGCGTGATGGCCACCATCACCCAGACCATCGACCACGACACCGCGGCGCTGGTCACCGAAGAGCTCGGCCACAAGCCGGTGCGTGCGGGCAGTGCCGACGCCGAGGACGCGCTGCTGGCGCACACCGAGGACGCGCAGGGCGAGAAGCTGCCGCGGCCGCCGGTGGTCACCATCATGGGCCACGTCGACCACGGCAAGACCTCGCTGCTGGACTACATCCGCCGCACCAAGGTCGCCTCGGGCGAAGCCGGCGGCATCACCCAGCACATCGGCGCGTACCACGTCGAAACCGACCGCGGCGTCATCAGCTTCCTGGATACCCCGGGCCACGCCGCGTTCACCTCGATGCGCGCCCGCGGCGCCAAGCTCACCGACATCGTGGTGCTGGTGGTCGCCGCCGACGACGGCGTGATGCCGCAGACGGTCGAGGCGGTCAAGCATGCCAAGGCGGCCGGCGTGCCGCTGATCGTGGCGGTCAACAAGATCGACAAGTCCGGCGCCGATCCGCTGCGGGTCAAGAACGAGTTGCTGGCGCAGGACGTGGTCGCCGAAGAGTTCGGCGGCGACACCCAGTTCGTCGAGCTGTCGGCCAAGACCGGCCAGGGCATCGACACGCTGCTGGACGCGATCTCGCTGCAGGCCGAAGTGCTGGAACTGCGCGCGGTGGCCGAAGGTCGCGCCAGCGGCGTGGTGATCGAGTCCTCGCTGGACAAGGGCCGCGGCCCGGTGGCGACGGTGCTGGTGCAGCAGGGCGCGCTGAAGAAGGGCGACTACCTGGTGTGCGGCATCCAGTACGGCCGCGTGCGTGCGCTGTTCGACGAGACCGGCAAGCAGCCGGATTCCGCGGGTCCGTCCATCCCGGTGCAGGTGCTCGGCCTGTCCGGCGTGCCGGATGCCGGCGACGACTTCGTGGTCGTCGACGACGAGCGCCTGGCCAAGGACGTGGCGCAGCAGCGCGAGACCAAGCGCCGTGAGTCGCGCCTGGTGTCCACGGCGGGCAGCCGCATGGAAGACATCATGTCGCAGCTCGGCAAGGGCGAGGGCCAGCTGTCGCTGAACCTGGTGATCAAGGCCGACGTGCAGGGTTCGGTGGAAGCGCTGAAGCAGTCGCTGACCGCGCTGTCCAACGAGCAGATCCGCATCAACGTGATCCACTCCGGCGTGGGCGGCATCACCGAGTCCGATGCGAATTCGGCGCTGGCGTCCAAGGCCACGGTGATCGGCTTCAACGTGCGTGCCGACGCCTCGGCGCGGCGCATCATCGAGACCAACGGCATCGACCTGCGTTACTTCTCGATCATCTACGACGTGATCGACCAGGTGAAGCAGGTGGCGTCCGGCCTGCTGGGCGTGGAGATCCGCGAAGAGATCATCGGTATCGCCCAGGTGCGCGACGTGTTCCGCAGCTCCAAGTTCGGCGCCGTCGCCGGCTGCATGGTCGTGGAGGGCGTGGTCAAGCGCAACAAGCCGATCCGCGTGCTGCGCGACAACACCGTGGTGTTCGAGGGCGAGCTGGAATCGCTGCGTCGCTTCAAGGAGAACGTCGACGAAGTGCGCAACGGCACCGAGTGCGGTATTGGCGTGAAGGCCTACAACGACGTCAAGGCCGGCGACCAGATCGAGTGCTTCGAGCGCATCGAAGTGCAGCGTACGCTGTGAAAGCCGGGACTCGGGGCCCGGGACCCGGGAGCCCGGAAAGGCAAGAGCAACGGCTTTTGCTTTTCCGGGTCCCGGGTCCCGGGTCCCGGGTCCCGAATTAAAGAGATTCCGGACCTAATATGCCGACCAAATCCTTCCACCGTACCGATCGCGTGTCCGCGCAGATCCGTCGCGACCTCGGCACGATCGTGCATGCGGCCGTGCGCGATCACGGCTTGCCGTCGGTCAGCGTGTCCGACGTCGAAGTCACCCGCGACATGGCCCATGCCAAGGTGTTCGTCACCGCGCTGATGCCGGAACGTTCGGTCGAGGCGGTCAAGGGCCTGCGCGAGCTTGCGCCGCAGCTGCGCAGCGAACTGGCGCGGGCGATGAAGCTGCGCCATGTGCCCGAACTGCATTTCCACTACGACGATTCGGTCGATCGCGGCGAGCGCATCGACAACCTGCTGCGCGACATTCCGGAACTGCAGCAGAAGCAGGACGACGACGGCCATGCCGCCGACGACGCCGAAACGGCGCCGCGCAAGGACTGAGTCCGCTGCCGACGCCGCGGCGTCGGCTCCCAGTGTTTGAGTGCGGGCGCCGAATGCGAGCGCCCGTTTCGCAGTCGCGATCGCGGCGCTCTTTCATCCGTCTGGCGTCACGCTGTTCCATGCGTGCCGTTCGCCCGCGCCATGCTGGGGGTCGGATCCGCCAATCCCGAATCTCCAATCCCGAATCCCCGCCCTCACCCCATGCCCGTCTTCGGCCCGCGTCTGCCCCGTATCGTCTTCCGTCGCCTCGACGGCATCGTGCTGCTCGACAAGCCGATCGGCATGAGTTCCAACGCGGCGCTGCAGGCGGCGCGGCGGCTGTTCCGTGCCGAGAAGGGCGGCCACACCGGCAGCCTGGATCCGCTCGCCACCGGGCTGCTGCCGCTGTGCTTCGGCGAGGCGACCAAGCTGGCCGGGCTGTTGCTCGGGTCGGCCAAGGCCTATGAGGCGGAGGTGGTGCTAGGGGTCACCACCGACAGCGACGATGCCGAGGGCGCGGTGCTGCGGACCCGGCCGGTGCCGCCGCTGGACGCGGCGACGCTGGAGGCGGCGCTGGCGCCGCTGCGCGGGCGCATCCGCCAGCGCGCGCCGATCTACTCCGCGCTCAAGCAGGGCGGGGAGCCGCTGTACGTCAAGGCGCGCCGCGGCGAGGCGATCGAGGCGCCGGAGCGCGAGGTCGAGGTGCATGCGATCGACGTGCTCGCCCACGCCGGCGACCGCTTGCGCCTGCATGTGGCCTGCGGGTCCGGCACCTACATCCGCAGCCTGGCCCGCGACCTGGGCGAGGCGCTGGGCTGCGGCGCGCACATCGCCGCGCTGCGACGGCTGTGGGTGGAGCCGTTCCGCACGCCGCAGATGGTGACCCTGGAGTATCTTCAGCAACTGGCCGCGCAGGATCCGGCGGCGTTGGAGGCGCTGGTGCTGCCGCTGGCCGCCGGCCTGGCCGATTTCCCGCCGGTGCGGCTGGAGCATGCTGCGGCGCAGCGTTTCCGCATGGGCCAGCGCCTGCGCGATCCGGCCTGGGCGCCCGGCCTGGCCGCGGTGTTCGACGCCGACGGGGTGCTGCTGGGCCTGGGCCAGGTCGATGCCAGCGGGCTGCTGGCGCCGCAGCGCATGTTCAATCCGTGACCGCAACGGCAGGCGCATCGGCCGCCACCTGACTGTCGTTCAGTCATGACGCTGTCTTAACGCCTTGTTCCTCCGGGCCAGGGCCGGTACAATTTCGCGGCCTTTCCGGCACGCTGCGCTCCGGCGCAATCCTTCGCAATCGGCGAGCCAGGCGGTGCGTCCTTCGCACGTTCCTGCCGGCCCCGCATCTCAGAGAAAACCTCATGTCCATCGACACCCAGAAAGTCATCGAAGAAAACAAGCGCGGCGCTGCCGACACCGGTTCGCCGGAAGTGCAGGTCGCCCTGCTGACCGCCCGCATCGAGCAGCTGACCGGCCACTTCAAGACCCACAAGAAGGACCACCACAGCCGCCGCGGCCTGCTGCAGATGGTCAACCGCCGCCGCAGCCTGCTCGACTACCTGAAGAAGAAGGATGGCGAGCGTTACAAGGCGCTGATCGAGAAGCTCGGCCTGCGTCGCTGAGGCAACGAACCCCACCGCGGCGCAGCGATGCGCCGCGGTTTTGTTTTGGGTAGTACCGTGGCCCGGGGATCGCTCCGCGCCACCGGCCGGATCCTCCCGGCCACCCGCCAGCGGCATGGGCCGTCAGCGGTCCATTTGCAGACAGCATCATCCAAGGAAACCCCGTGGCAAAAATCACCAAAACCTTCCAGTACGGCAGGCACACCGTCACCCTCGAAACCGGCGAGATCGCCCGCCAGGCCGGCGGTGCCGTCATCGTCAAGATGGACGACACCGTACTGCTGGTCACCGCCGTCGCCGCCAAGAGCGCGCGCGAAGGTCAGGACTTCTTCCCGCTGACGGTCGACTATCAGGAGAAGTTCTACGCCGGCGGCCGCATCCCCGGCGGCTTCTTCAAGCGCGAGGGCCGTGCGACCGAGAAGGAGACGCTGATTTCGCGTCTGATCGACCGTCCGATCCGTCCGCTGTTCCCGGAGGATTACAAGAACGAAGTGCAGATCATCGCCACGGTGATGTCGATGAACCCGGACATCGACGGCGACATCGCCGCGCTGATCGGTGCCTCGGCCGCGCTGTCGCTGGCCGGCACCCCGTTCAAGGGCCCGATCGGCGCCGCCAAGGTCGGCTACAAGAACGGCGAGTACATCCTCAACCCGACCGTGTCGGATCTGAAGGAATCGCAGCTGGAGCTGGTCGTCGCCGGTACCGCCAACGCCGTGCTGATGGTCGAGTCCGAAGCCGCGCTGCTGTCCGAAGAAGTGATGCTGGGTGCGGTCACCTTCGGCCACCGCGAGATGCAGAAGGTCATCAACGCGATCAACGAGCTGACCGTCGAAGCCGGCACCAAGCCGTCCGAGTGGGTCGCCCCGGCCAAGAACGAGGCCATGATCGCCGCGCTGAAGGAAGCCGTCGGCGATCAGCTGGCCGCCGCCTTCCAGGTGCGCGACAAGCTGCAGCGCCGCGATGCCATCGCCGCGATCAAGAAGGACGTGCTGGCGCAGCTGGCGCCGCGCGCCACCGCCGAGAACTGGGTCGCCGCCGACCTGGCCAAGGAATTCGGCGAGCTGGAATACCAGACCATGCGCGGTTCGGTGCTGAGCACCAAGGTGCGCATCGACGGCCGTGCGCTGGACACCGTGCGCCCGATCAGCGTGAAGGCCGGCGTGCTGCCGCGCACCCACGGCTCGGCGCTGTTCACCCGCGGCGAGACCCAGGCGATCGTGGTCACCACGCTGGGCACCGCCCGCGACGGCCAGGTGATCGACGCGGTCTCCGGCGAGTACAAGGAAAACTTCCTGTTCCACTACAACTTCCCCCCGTACTCGGTGGGCGAGTGCGGCCGCTTCGGCGCGCCCAAGCGTCGCGAGATCGGCCACGGCCGCCTCGCCAAGCGCGGCGTGCTGGCGGTGATGCCGACCATGGAAGAGTTCCCGTACACCATCCGCGTGGTGTCGGAAATCACCGAATCCAACGGTTCCTCGTCGATGGCCTCGGTGTGCGGCAGCTCGCTGGCGCTGATGGACGCCGGTGTGCCGGTGAAGGCGCCGGTGGCCGGTATCGCCATGGGCCTGGTGAAGGAAGGCAACGACTTCGTGGTGCTGTCGGACATCCTGGGCGATGAAGATCACCTGGGCGACATGGACTTCAAGGTCGCCGGTACCGCCGAGGGCGTGTCCGCGCTGCAGATGGACATCAAGATCGAAGGCATCACCGAGGAAATCATGAAGCAGGCCCTGGCCCAGGCCAAGGCCGGCCGCCTGCACATCCTCGGCGAGATGGCCAGCGCGCTGACCAGCCCGCGTGCGGAGTTGAGCGACTACGCGCCGCGCCTGCTGACCATCAAGATCCACCCGGACAAGATCCGCGAAGTGATCGGCAAGGGCGGTTCGACCATCCAGGCGATCACCAAGGAAACCGGCACCCAGATCGACATCCAGGACGACGGCACCATCGTCATCGCCTCGGTCAACGCGATCGCGGCGCAGGCCGCCAAGTCGCGCATCGAGCAGATCACCTCGGACGTCGAGCCGGGCCGCATCTACGAAGGCAAGGTCGCCAAGATCATGGACTTCGGCGCGTTCGTGACCATCCTGCCGGGCAAGGACGGCCTGGTGCACGTCTCGCAGATCTCCAGCGAGCGCGTGGAGAAGGTCGGCGACAAGCTGAAGGAAGGCGACGTGGTCAAGGTCAAGGTGCTGGAAGTCGACAAGCAGGGCCGCATCCGCCTGTCGATGAAGGCCGTCGAGGAAGGCGAGGGCGTGTCGGCCGAATAAGCCGCGCGCTGCCAGCGTCGTTCCAGGGAAAAGCGGGCTTCGGCCCGCTTTTTTCTTGCCTGGCGTTTGCGCCAGCGCGACGGGGCGTCAACGGTGACGCCGCGTCGCGGCTGAGGCCGCCCTAGGATGATGGAGCGCCTGACCCGCGGCTCAGCCGAGGCCGTTGGCGATCGCTGGAGAGCGTCTGCAGATGCGCTGACAGCGGCCCAGGGTCGGCGAGGGTGGCTGTCGCGCCCGTAGCGTACGCTTTCGTAGGAGCGGCTTCAGCCGCGACCAGGCCGGCATGGCGATCTATTGGGAATGCCTGGGGTGACCCCGAACCGAGGACCAGCGCCGCGCGTGCGGTGGAAGTCCTCAGCCGATGCCGTCGCCGATCGCCGGATAACGCGCCAGGTGCGCCGACAGCGGCCCGGGATGGGCGAGCTGGTAGCCCTGGCCGTAGCGCGCGCCCAGCGCCTGTAGCGTCGCCAGTTCGCTCTCGGTCTCGATGCCTTCGACCACCACGTCCGCATTGGTTTCCGCGGCGAAGGACAGGATCGCCATCGCCAGCCGCTGCCGGCGCGGTTCGGCGTCGATGCCGCGGGTCAGGGTCAGGTCCAGCTTGATGATGTCCGGCGCCAGGTGCAGCAGGTGGCGCAGGCTGGCGAAGCCGGTGCCGGCATCGTCCAGGGCGATGCGCAGGCCCTGCCGCTGCAGCAGGCCGATGTGTTCGGACAGGCGCGGATAGTCCGGTGCCTGCAGTTGCTCGGTGATCTCCAGCACGATCCGCGACAGGTCGTGGCCGTGTAGCAGCGCCTGCAGTTGCGGATGCAGCAGGGTCTGCGCGGACACGTTGATCGCCAGGTAGACCGGTGCCGGCAACTGCGCCAGCAGGTCCAGCGCCTTGCGCGCGGCAGCCAGTTCCAGCTCCAGCGCCAGCCCGACCCGGCTCGCATCGTCGAACCAGCGCAGCGGCGGCAGCGCCGGATTGGCCGGGAAGCGCGACAGCGCTTCCACGCCGACGATGCGCTGCGATGCCAGCGCCAGCACCGGCTGGGTCACGATCTGCAGGCGCCCACCGGCGATGGTTTCGCGGATGCGGGTGGCGATCGCCGCCTTCTCGCGAAACGCGTGTTTCTCCACGTCCTGGCGGCGCGCGATGTCGGTCTGCAGCGCGGCGCGGTCCATCGCCAGCGCCAGCGTCGCCCCGACCAGGGTCGCCAGCAGTTCCAGCGTGCGCACGTCCTGCGCGCTGTAGGCATCGGGTTGCGGCGCCAGCACCTTGAGCACGCCGATGCTGCGGTCGCCATAGCGCAGCGGCACCACCAGCATCGAGCGCAGGCCGATGCGCCGGCAGGCCGCGCGGTCGACGCGTGGGTCGATTTCCGAATCGTCGCAGCGCAACACCTGGCCGCTGCGCATGCACAGGCCGGACAGGCTGCCGTTGCTGGGCAGGCGCAGGCCGAGGTGGCGTTCGGCGACGCCGCTGGCCGACCAGTACAGCATGTCCTTGCCGTCGCACATCTCCACCACGGCGCCGTTGGAGCGGGTCAGCTCCTGCGCGCGGCGGGTGACCACGTCGACCACCTGCAGCGGATCGCCGCCGGCCGCGGCGATCTCGCCCTGCGCCAGGATGATGCGCGACAGCAGCGCCGCGTCGTCTTGCGTCGCGGCGGCAGCGTGCTGGATGAGGTCCGAGATGTCGGATGCCTTGGCCATGTCCGCATCATGTGGCAATGCGTCGGAGGACGGCAATCGGGCGAGATGCACCAGGCTCAGGCAGCGTGCGGAACTGATCGCTCCATCACGCTGCGTGGCCGCTTACGCTCTGTCGCCGGCGTCGCCCTTGCGCGGTTTGCCGTACAGGCTGCGCAACTCGTCCTTGGCCTGCTCCAGGATCTGTCGGCGTTGCGCCGGCAACTGATCGCCGGCGCGATTGATGTAGAAGGTCAGCATCGACATGGCCGAACGATACGGACCGGTGCGGCGGCGTGCGTGCAGGTCGGCCGATTGCTTGAGCGCGCGTGCGATCGCGGCCGGGTCGTTGCCTTCGAACACGTTCGGCGCGACACCGAGCGACTGCGGCGCGTCGCTGCTGCGGCGCTGGCTCAGGTCGTTGCTGGAGAGATACGGGCTGCTCTGTGCCATTGGTGATGCTCCTTGGCGATGGCGGATGGAGAGGTGCAACGCATGCGCAGTCCGGCAATGCAGGACCCGATGGCGGATGCCGCCGCCATCGCTGCCGCTCGCCACGAGGCGGCGGCAGTTCGACATCGAAGAGAGACGGGAGGCGGAAGGCGAGGCGAACGCGTGCCGCCGCAACCGCGTGCGCGGGTGGTGGAGCGTCCCGCGCGCGTGATGGGCGATAGCAGTGTTCGCTTGTGTTGCCGTGCCGCATTCCGTCCCCGGAAACGAAGCTTGCGCGTCTGCGCAAACGCTAGGCCGAGATACGTGATGCCGTCGACAACATAACCGCGCTCTGCGGAGCGAGTGGTAGACATTATGTCGTTCGATGAATGCTTAATGGAAAACCCCATAAAAACAGCACTCGCATGCGAATGCGCTTGATTGCCTAGATAACGTCACCATTTTCATTGGCGAGGCGATGACGCGAGACAGTCGCGTGGACAATGCGCAAAACGTGGCATCGCTGCGCGCCGCACCTCGGCGGTACAGGAGATCGCATGTCGTTGGCGCACACGCGCTTTCATCCCGCCGTTGCACGCTGGTTCGAACAGCGTTTCGCTGCGCCCACGCCGGCGCAGGCGGCGGCGTGGCCGGCGATCCAGGCCGGACGGCACACGTTGGTTGCCGCGCCGACCGGCTCCGGCAAGACCCTCACCGCGTTCCTCGCCGCGCTGGATGCGCTGGTGCGTGAAGGCCTGCGCGACGGCGGCCTGCAGGACCGCACCCAGGTGCTGTACGTGTCGCCACTGAAAGCGCTTTCAAACGATATCCAGCTCAATCTCGAGGCGCCGCTGCAGGGCATCCGCGCCGAGTTGGCGGCATTGGGCCTGCCGGATGTGCAGATCCGCACCGCGGTGCGCACCGGCGATACGCCGCAGCGCGAGCGCGCGCAGGCGCGGCGGCGTCCGCCGCACGTGCTGGTGACCACGCCGGAGTCGCTGTACGTGCTGCTCGGCTCGGTGTCCGGGCGCGAGACGCTGCGCCATGTGCGCACGGTGATCGTCGACGAGATCCATGCGCTTGCAGCGAACAAGCGCGGCAGCCATCTGGCGCTGTCGCTGCAGCGCCTGCAGCATCTGTGCGAAGTGCCGCCGCTGCGCATCGGCCTGTCGGCGACGCAGAAGCCGATCGATGCGGTCGCGCGCTTTCTGGTGGGCAGCGCGGCGGTGCACGACGGCGAGGCGGACTGCGCCATCGTCGACATCGGCTATGTGCGCGCCCGCGACCTGGCGCTGGAGGTGCCGCCGACGCCGCTCAGCGTGACGATGTCCGCCGATCAGTGGCAGCAGGTGTATACGCGCCTGGCCGAACTGGTGCGCGCGCACCGCACCACCCTGGTGTTCGTCAACACCCGGCGCATGGCCGAGCGCACCGCCCGGCATCTCGGCGAACTGCTCGGCGCGCAGGCGGTGGCGGCGCATCACGGCAGTCTGGCGCGCGAGACCCGGTTGCTCGCCGAGCGCCGGCTCAAGGCCGGCGAACTGCAGGTGCTGGTGGCGACCGCGTCGCTGGAACTGGGCTTGGACATCGGCGACGTCGACCTGGTCTGCCAGCTCGGTTCGCCGCGGTCGATCGCCGCATTCCTGCAGCGCGCCGGCCGCTCCGGGCATGCGGTGGGCGGCACGCCGAAGGCGCGGCTGTTCCCGCAGTCGCGCGACGACCTGGTCGAGTGCGCGGCCATGCTGGATTGCGTGCGCCGCGGCGAACTGGATGCGCTGCGCATGCTCGATGCGCCGCTGGACGTGCTCGCCCAGCAGCTCGTCGCCGAGGTGGCCTGCCAGGAGTGGGACGAAGACGCGCTGTATGCGCTGGTGCGTGGCGCCTGGCCGTATGCGGCGTTGCCGCGCGCGCAGTTCGACGCGGTGCTGCGCATGCTCAGCGAAGGCTTCAGCACGCGGCTGGGGCCGCGCGCCGGCTACCTGCATCGCGATGCGGTGCATCGCCGCGTACGCCAGCGCCGCGGCGCGCGGATGGCGGCGCTCACCTCCGGCGGCACCATCCCCGAGACCGGCGACTACAGCGTGGTGCTGGAGCCGCAGGCGCAGACCATCGGCACGGTCAACGAGGATTTCGCGGTGGAAAGCCTGGGCGGCGACGTGTTCCAGCTCGGCAACGCCAGCTACCGCATCCTGCGCGTGGAAGCCGGGCGGGTGCGGGTGGAGGACGCGCGCGGTGCGCCGCCCAACATCCCGTTCTGGATCGGCGAAGCGCCGGGGCGCAGCGACGCGCTGTCGCTGGGCGTGTCACGGCTGCGGGCGGAGGTCGAGCAGGCGCTGGCGCAGGGCGGGGCGGCGCAGGCGCTGCAGTGGCTGTGCGGGCCGCTGGCGCTGGATGCGGCCGCCGCGCAGCAGATCGTCGACTATCTGGGCCGCGCGCATGCGGCGCTGGGCGCCTTGCCGACCCAGCAGTGCATCGTGCTGGAACGTTTCTTCGACGCCACCGGCGGCACCCAGTTGGTGATCCACAGCGTCTACGGCAGCCGCATCAACCGTGCCTGGGGCCTGGCCCTGCGCAAGCGCTTCTGCCGCACCTTCAATTTCGAGCTGCAGGCGGCCGCGACCGAGGATGCGATCGTGCTGTCGCTGTCGACCCGGCACAGCTTCGCCCTGGACGAGGTGGCGCGCTACCTGCGCGCCGCCTCGGCGCTGGACGTGCTGGTACAGGCGTTGCTGGACGCGCCGCTGTTCGGCGTGCGTTGGCGCTGGAACGCCACCAACGCGCTGGCGTTGCCGCGCTTCACCGGCGGGCGCAAGGTCGCGCCGCAATTGCAGCGGATGAAGTCCGAGGATCTGCTGGCCACGGTGTTTCCCGACCAGGTGGCGTGCGCGGAGAATCTTGTCGGCGAGCGCGAGATTCCCGAGCACCCGCTGGTGGCGCAGACCCTGCGCGACTGCCTGGACGAGGCGATGGACAGCGCCGGCTGGCTGCAACTGCTGCGCCACCTCGAGGCCGGCGACGTGCGCGTACTGGCGCGCGAACTGACCGCGCCGTCGCCGCTGGCGGCCGAGGCGCTGGATGCGCGGCCCTATGCCTTTCTCGACGACGCCCCGCTGGAGGAACGGCGGACCCAGGCGGTGCACAGCCGTCGCTACCATGATCCGGACAATGCCGACGATCTCGGCCAGTTGGATCCGCAGGCGATCGCCGCGGTGCGCGAGGAGGCCTGGCCGCAGCCGCGCAGCCGCGACGAGATGCACGAGGCACTGCTCACGCTCGGCGCGGTGAGCGCGGACGAGGTCGCTGCACAGCCGCAGTGGCGGCAGTGGTTGGGTGAACTGGCGGAAGACGCGCGGGCCACCTGCCTGCGTGGCGTCGACGGCGCCGCGGCGGCGTTGTGGGTGGCGGCCGAGGCGCTGGCGGCGGTGGCGCCGCTGTATCCGCAGGCCGGCGCGCAACCGGTCATCGCCGTACCCGATGGCTACGCGGTCGCCGACTGGGAGCGCGACAGCGCGTTGCGCGAACTGCTGCGCTGGCGCCTGGCCGGGCTGGGGCCGGTCACCGCCGAGGCGCTGGCGGCGCCGCTGCACCTGCCGCTGCGCGAAGTGCAGGCCGGGTTGCTGGCGCTGCAGCAGGACGGCTATGTGCTGGGCGGGCGGTTCAGCGCCGACGCCACTGCCGAGGAATGGTGCGAGCGGCACCTGCTGGCGCGCATCCACCGCTACACCCTCGGCCGCCTGCGCCGCGAGATCGAGCCGGTGGCGCCGCGCGACTACGCGCGCTTCCTGTTCCGTTGGCAGCATCTGGATGCGCAGGGTCAGGTGGAGGGCGCCGAGGCGCTGGGCGCGGTGCTGGCGCAACTGGAGGGCGTGGAGGCGGCGGCGCCGCTGTGGGAGGCGGAACTGCTGCCGGCACGGGTGCGCGACTACCGCCCGGCATGGCTGGACGAGGCCTGCAGCGCCGGGCGTACGCTGTGGACGCGATTGCGCCCCGGCGCCGGCGGCGCCGCGCCGACGCTGCGCAGCACGCCGATCCTGCTGCTGCCGCGGCGCAGCGCCGGACAGTGGTCGCGGCTGTCGCCAGCGCCGGAAGCCGGCGCGCTGGGGTCGCGCGCGCGCAAGGTGGCCGACCATCTCGAGGCGCACGGCGCCTCGTTCTTCGACGAGATCGCCGAGGCCACGCGCCTGCTGTCCACCGAGCTGGAGGCGGCACTGGCCGAACTGGTCGCCGCCGGCCGGGTCCATTGCGACAGCTATGCCGGCCTGCGCGCCTTGCTGGTGCCGGCATCGAAGCGGCCCTCGGCGCTGTCGCGGCGGCGGCCGCGCATGGCGCTGTACGGCGGTATCCAGGATGCCGGGCGCTGGGCGGTACTGCGCGCCGGTGCCGAGGCCGACGACCCGGCCGCGCGCAGCGAGGCGGTCGAGCATGTCGCGCGCACCTTGCTGCGCCGCTACGGCGTAGTCTGCTGGCGCCTGCTCGAGCGCGAGGCGGCGTGGCTGCCGCCGTGGCGCGAGCTGCTGCGGGTCTACCAGCGCCTGGAGGCGCGTGGCGAGATCCGCGGTGGGCGCTTCATCGACGGCCTGTCCGGCGAACAGTTCGCCCTGCCGGAGGCGATCGGCCTGCTGCGGCAGGTGCGCCGCCAGCCCGGCGACGGCAGCTGGGTGTGCGTGGCCGCCGCCGATCCGGCCAATCTGCTCGGCGGCGTGTTGCCCGGCGCGCGCGTGCCGCGGGTGGCGGGCGCGCGCGTGCTGTACCGGGATGGTGTGCCGATGGCGAGTTGGGTCGGCGAGCGCTTCGAGCCGCTGCAGGACATGGATGCCGAGGAGCATGCGCAAGCGCAGCGGCTGTTGCGCGGTGGCAGTGCGTCGGAACGGCGAACGGTCGTGGCGCTGCCGATGGTGTGAAGCCGCTGCGCCCCGCCCGCGGCCGCGCATCGCGATGCCGGTATATCGGCGCTGCTTTCACATTCTGTCTACAAATTAAAGGGGTTGGTATCCCACTTTGGCCTCGGTGCAAAACCGGGGGGATCTGCCATTGCAGAACAAGTGCGGCATCGGCGACGAGCGGCCCTCGTGTTCTCTTTTCTGTGTCGAGTGCCGTGGCGCAAGGTTCGTTGCGCATTCACGAATGTCGCGAAACCACCTGCGTTATGCGGGATTCCGCAGTTTTCACGCGATTTAAAGGCGTCCTCAATTGCGCCGATAGCCCTCACGCATGACGTTGCAGCGCAGCGTTCCCCTCGCGACCTGGCGAGCGGGACTGCTCCGCGAGGCGCCGCGAAACGCAGCCGGATGCATCGCCCGGCGCATGCGGACACACACAAATCGGGGTACACACCATGTTGGGCAATATGAAAATCGGGGTCAGGTTGACGGCGGCGTTCCTGATCGTGGCGGCGATCGGCGCCTGCATCGGCTGGGTCGGCATCCGCAACTCGGGCCGCATCAACGACTACGCCACGGTGCTGTACGAACGCGAGTTGCTCGGCCTGTCGCACCTGAAAGAGGCCAACATCAACCTGATCAACGCCGGCCGTTCGCGCGCCAACCTGCAGTTGGCCAGCACGGCGGAAGACCGTGCCAAGCATGTCGCGAGCCTCGACAAGTACACCACCAAGGTGGTCGAGCACATGGACAAGGCCAGGGCCTCCTTCGACGACCCGGACACGCTGGCCAAGCTGGCCCGCTTCGACCAGGTGTGGAAGACCTATCTGGAGCGACGCGGCCAGTTCGTCGACTCGGTGATGCGCGAGCCGCTGCCGGAAGGCAATCCGCAGCTGGCCGCATTGTCCAAGAGCGTGCGCAGCAGCTCCGACGAACTGGATGCGCTGATGTCCGAGCTGAGCGAGATCAAGGAAGCGAATGCGTCCAAGGCCAACGACGCCACCGACGAGATCTACGCCAGCAGCACCCGCACCATGCTCGCCATCGTGATCGGCGGCGTGCTGCTCGGCGTGGGCCTGGGCGTGTTCATCAGTCGCAGCGTGACCCGGCCGATCGGCAAGGCGGTCAGCGTGGCCAATGCGCTGTCCGAGGGCGACCTGAGCATGTCGATCGACGTACGCGGCCGCGACGAGACCGCGCAGTTGCTGTTGGCGATGCAGCGCATGGTCGGCAAGCTGCAGCAGGTGGTCGGCGAGGTCAATGCCAGTGCGCAGAGCCTGGCTGGCGCGTCGGAAGAAGTCAGCGCCACCGCGCAGTCGTTGAGCCAGGCCTCGACCGAGCAGGCCGCCGGCGTGGAGGAGACCAGCGCGTCGCTGGAGCAGATGACCGCGTCCATCGCGCAGAACACCGATAACGCCAAGATCACCGACGGCATGGCCGCGCAGGCGGCCCGCGAGACCCTGGAGGGCGGCGAGGCGGTGGTGGCCACGGTGGCGGCGATGAAGCAGATCGCGCACAAGATCGGCATCATCGACGACATCGCCTACCAGACCAACCTGCTGGCCTTGAACGCGGCGATCGAAGCCGCGCGCGCCGGCGAGCATGGCAAGGGCTTCGCGGTGGTGGCGGCGGAAGTGCGCAAGCTGGCCGAGCGCAGCCAGGTGGCCGCGCAGGAGATCGGCGAGGTCGCCGGTTCCAGCGTGGAACTGGCCGAGCGCGCCGGGCAACTGCTGGAAACCATCGTGCCCAGCATCAAGAAGACCTCGGACCTGGTGCAGGAGATCACCGCCGCCTCGCAGGAGCAGTCCTCCGGCGTCACCCAGATCAATGCGGCGGTGGTGCAGCTGAGCCAGATCACCCAGCAGAACGCCACCGCCTCCGAAGAGCTGGCGGCCACCGCCGAATCGATGAGCACGCAGGCCGTGCAGTTGCAGGAGAGCATGGCCTTCTTCCAGCTGTCCGCCGCCACGCGCCGCGCCACGCACGTGCTGGACGAAAGCGAGGCGGCGCCGCTGCGTGCGGCCGGCGCGCGCTGGTCGGCGCGCGCGCCATCTGCGGCCGCGCGCCGCCCAGGCGCAGGCAATCGCGACCGCAGCGAAGCGCTGCTGGGCCACGCCTGATCCATTTACCCGGCGGCGCGTGTCGCGCCGCCAGTTCCGTGTCGCCGTCGTTGTCACAACTGCCCCATCGTCGGGAGAGTGCCGTGCTGAAGAATCTCAAAATCGCAACCAAACTCTACGGCGGTTTCGCCGTGGTCCTGTGCATCCTGCTGGCCCTGGCCGGCGTGGCCTACTTCAACGTGTCCGCGTTGTCGCAGGCCAATTACTGGAATACCCACACCTACAAGGTGATCGCCGAAGTCGATGCCGCGCTCAGCAGCCTGATCAACATCGAGACCGGTACGCGCGGCTTCTCGCTGACGGGCGAGGACGCCTTCCTGCAGCCTTACCGCGACGGCGTCGCCAGCTTCGACAGCCACCTGCGCACGGCGCAGGAACTGACCGCGGACAATCCCAAGCAGCAGGAGCGCCTGAACGCGCTGAAGCAGACCCAGGCGCAATGGCTCAGCCAGGCGGTGCATCCGCAGATCGCGCTGCGCAAGAACGTCAACGAGGGTCAGGCGACGATGGAAGCGCTGGCCGCCTCGGTACGCGCCTCCAAGGGCAAGGCCTACATGGATGCGATGCGCGACCGCATGGCCGAAGTGCGCCGCGCCGAGAGCGACTTGCTGGCGGTGCGCGCCGCCGAGGCCGAGCAGCTGCAGCAGCGCACCAACCTCACCCTGATCGTCGGCAGCCTGGTCGCGGCGCTGTGCGCGTCGGTGATCGGGTTCCTGATCGCGCGTTCGCTGATGAGCGAACTCGGCGGCGAGCCGAGCACGGTGATGGAAGTCGCTTCGCGGATCGCGCGTGGCGATCTCACCGTGCAGGTGCCGACCCGTCCCAACGACAGCACCAGCGCGATGGTGGCGCTGCAGGCGATGGTCGAGCGGCTGGCGGAGGTGGTGGGCGAGGTCAACGCCAGCGCGCAGTCGCTGGCCGGTTCGTCCGAGGAAGTCAGCGCCACCGCGCAGTCGCTGAGCCAGGCCGCCACCGAACAGGCCTCCGGCGTGGAGGAGACCAGCGCCTCGCTGGAGCAGATGACCGCGTCCATCGCGCAGAACACCGACAACGCCAAGGTCACCGAAGGCATGTCGGCGCAGGCGGCCAAGGAAGCGGTGGAGGGCGGCGAAGCGGTACTGGCTTCGACCCACGCGATGAAGCAGATCGCACAGAAGATCGGCATCATCGACGACATCGCCTACCAGACCAACCTGTTGGCGCTGAATGCGGCGATCGAGGCCGCGCGTGCCGGCGAGCACGGCAAGGGCTTCGCCGTGGTGGCGGCGGAAGTGCGCAAGCTGGCCGAGCGCAGCCAGGTGGCGGCGCAGGAGATCGGCGAGGTCGCCGCCAGCAGCGTCGGCCTGGCCGATCGTGCCGGCAACCTGCTCGGCACCATCGTGCCCAGCATCAAGAAGACCTCGGATCTGGTGCAGGAGATCGCATCGGCCTCGCAGGAGCAGTCCTCCGGCGTCACCCAGATCAACCTGGCGGTGGCCCAGCTCAGCCAGGCCACGCAGCAGAACGCGGCGGCCTCCGAGCAACTGGCGGCCACCGCCGAGCAGATGAGCACCCAGGCCGAATCGCTGCAACAGGCGATGGGCTTCTTCCGCCTCAACCGCGAACAGGAACTGGGCGCGCCACGCCGCGCCGCACCGGTGGCGCCGAGGCCGGCGGCCACGCGGCCCGTGCGCAGCGCCGGCAAGGGCCTGCGCCCGCGGGCACGCCAGGTTCCGGCCTACGCGCTGGCGGATGCGCCGGACGAAGGCCAGTTCGTCAACTTCTGAAGGGGAAGATCATGCACAACGATCGCTACGAGACCGCGGCCGGAGACACACCGCATAGCAGCTGGCAGTTCCTGACCTTCCAGCTGGATCGCGAACTGTTCGGGCTCAACATCGCCGGCATCCACGAGATCATCGAGTACCGCGCGCCCACCCCGGTGCCGACCATGCCGGCCTGCGTGCGCGGGGTGATCAACCTGCGCGGTGCGGTGGTGCCGGTGGTGGACCTGCAGTCGCGGCTCGGCCGCGCGCCCAGCCAGGTCACCCGGCGCAGCTGCATCGTCATCGCCACCGCCGCCACCGACGAGGGCGGCGGCGCGCAGTCCTTCGGCCTGCTGGTGGACGCGGTCAACGAGGTGCTGGAACTGCCGCCGCAGCAGATCGAGGCGCCGCCGGCCTTCGGCAGCGATATCCGCCGCGACCTGCTGCAAGGCATGGGCAAGCTGGAGGATCGGCTGGTGATCCTGCTGGACCGCGCGCGGCTGCTGCGCAGCGACGACATCGCCGAGGCCGGCGCGCCGGCGCTGGCGGCGTGACGCCCGGCACGCCGTGATCGGTGCATCACGGCGGTCTCGCTAGGGTGGCAGCGGAGGGGCATCCGCCCCAGCGAGGTGCAGACCATGGCAAAAGACGAGACCACCCAGTCCGGCAAGCAGCAGGGCATCCACGAGGGCCAGCAGGACCGTGCCCAGGACGACACCGCCAAGCAGCGGCCCGGCCTGGAAGACCAGAAGCTGCGCGAGGCGCACGAGCGCGGCCCGCGCTCCGGCCAGGACCAGGCCGCGCAGGACGACAACGGCTGATCGAGCAAGCGGCGGGGGGCGCAGCGCGTCGGCATCCCGCCGCTTTGCTTTAGTGAGAAGGCCGAGGGCCCGGGGCGCGCCATCGCCGGTCGCGCCTCGCATGAAGGATCGGCGTGAGCGAGCGCGGTCAGCGCCAGGATCGGCAGACAGCCAATACCGGCCAACAAAAAGGCCAGAGAGCCTGGTGGCTGTCTGGCCTTGTTGCACCGTCGAAGACGGAAAGATGGTGGAGCGGAAGGGGATCGAACCCTCGACCTTCGCATTGCGAACGCGACGCTCTCCCAGCTGAGCTACCGCCCCACATCAGACGCGTAGTGTAACTGGGCATGGGGCCGCATGCCAAGGGGGCAATGCAACATCCGCGGCGCCGGGGCGGGGGCCGCTCGGGACCCGCGCAAACGCACTCAGCATGCTGTCTACAGCGCGCGCATGGAGTGGATATACTCGGCGGCCGAAATCTCCCGCGGTGATTTCGTTCCGGACGAAATAATGCCGTCCGCTCCACACCTTTTACTAAAGACGGGTCTTTTACACATGACGGAAGTTCGCAACTTGCAACAGATCGCCGAAGCCAAGGCCAAGCTGCAGGAAGAAATGCGCAAGCTGGAAGAGCAGGAGCGGCAGGCGCGCGAGGGCGAAACCAATGCGGCGCATGCCAACGTGCTGTCGCTGCTGGAACAGTTCGCCGAGTTCTTCAGCGCCAAGCAGCGCAACGAGATCGCCGCCTACGTGACCAGCGCGGCGTCCAAGCCGGCCAGCAGCAAGTCCGCCGCCGGCGGCCGCAGCGAGGTCAAGCCGAAGTACCAGTTGCCGCATACCGGCGAAACCTGGTCCGGCCGCGGCCGCACGCCGAAGGCGTTCGCCGCCTGGGAAGGCACCGCCGCCTACAACGAATGGAAGGCGCGCCATCCGGATCTGAAGTTCCCGCTCTTCAAGTATTGAGCTGACGAAAAAAGGCCAGGATCTCCTGGCCTTTTTTATGCCCGATGCGCCGGGCGACGTGGCACGTGATGGCGCGATCGCGGCCGGGCTCGGCCGCACCGCTCAACGCGTGCCGGCCAGCAGCGGCTGCAGCCGCGGTTCCAGTTCGCGCCGGCGCCAGCCCGCCAATGGCTGTGGCCATTGCGCGCTTTCCAGCAGCGCTTCCAGGTGCTTGCGCGAGGCCAGCAGGCCGTCGGGCAGGCCGAGTTCGGCGCTGCGTGCGGCCACCGCGTCCTGCAGCCGCTTCAGCGCCGCCTTGTTGTCGTCGCTGGCGGCCAGCGCCTGCGGCGCGTCGGCCTCGTCGGCCAGCGGCGTGGTCAGCGCCTGCCACAGCGCATCGCTGAGCTTGCGCGGCGCCTTGGGGTGCTTGTCGAACAGGGCCAGCATGGCCGGCGGGTCCTGCGGCGGGAACCGCGCCAGGGTGGCGGCCAGTTCGTTGTCCAGGATCCAACTGCGCGGCTTGTCGCTGTGCCGGGCCTGCGCGTCGCGCCAGCGCAACAGGCGCAGCAGGCGCAGTTGCGCGGGGCGGTCCATGAATTGCGCCGCGCGCATGCCCAGGTGCGGCCAGCGTTCGCCGTCGTCGTGCTCGACGGTGCCGAGCAGGCGTTCGCCGTCCTCGTGCAGCCAGTCGCTGCGCTCCAGGGTCTGCAAGCGCGCTTGCAGCGCGTCGTGCAACGCGAACAGATGACGCACGTCGTCGGCGGCGTATTCCAGCTGCGCCGGCGACAGCGGGCGGCGCAGCCAGTCCGAGCGGGTTTCGCCCTTGGCCAGGTGCACGCCAGTGATTTCCAGCACCAGCTTCTGGTAGCCCATGCCGGCGCCCAGACCGGCCAGGCCGGCGGCGATCTGGGTGTCGAACAGTGGCCGCGGCAGGGTGCCGCAGGCGCACTTGAAGGCGACCAGGTCTTCGCTGGCGCTGTGCATGATCTTGAGGATGCCCGGGTCGCTCAGCCACGGCGCCAGCGCCTGCGGCATGCCCGGGATCAGCGGGTCGATCAGCAGGATTTCGTCGCCTACCGCCATCTGCACCAGCGCCAGTTGCGGCCAGTAAGTCCGCTCGCGGACGAATTCGGTATCCAGGCCGATGCGGGCCGGCCGCTGCGCCAGCCGTTCGCTCAGCTCGGCGGGTTGCTTGATCCAATAAGGCACGTGATTTCCGTTGACTGCAGGGTTTGCTCAGGCAGGCGAGAATAGCCTAACGTCGCTCCGCCGGCCGCACGGCGCGCCGGGCGGGACGGCGTCGCCCTAGGGCCATGTTCGGAGGAAAGGTGCGCAGCAGCGGCGTTGTGATGGTCTGGAGCATGCTTGCGGCGGCGCTGGTCGGCTGTGCGCGGCAGCCGCCGGCGCCGGCCGCCGATCCCGCGCCTGCGCGCGCCGCGGCGGCCGCGCCGGCGCGGTCGCCGCCGGCCCGGCCGGTGCAGGCGCCCAGCGTGACCATCGGCGGCGAGGACGCGGCCGAGACCGTGGCGCGCTGGCAGCCGCCGTTGCCGACCTTGACCCGCAGCGGCCTGCCGCAGGCGCGACGCGAGGCGGCGCGCGCGCTGGCCGAGGATCGCCTGTTCGAGGACGCGCAGTCGGCGATTCCGCTGTACCTGGCGATCCGCAGCCTGGCACCCAACGATCGCATCGCCCAGGACGGCCTGCGCAAGGCGCGGCGGCGTCTGCTGCAGCTCGGCGCGCAGGCGCTGCGCGACCCGGATCTTTCCGAGCGCACGCTCGAACAGGCTGCGCGCATCGCGATGGTGGCGTTGTGGCTGGATGCCGAGGACCCGGGGGTGCGGCGCCTGCAGCAGCGGGTGGAGACCGCCTCGCGGGTGCTGGCCTACAACCGCGCCGGCGAGGACGACCTGCGTGGTGGCCGCCTGGGCGAGGACGGCAACGGCGCCCTGGCCAATTTCCGCGAGGCGCTGCTGCTGGATGCCGACGATGCGCGCGCGCGGCAGGGCGTGGCGGCGGTGGAGAGCGCGCTGATCCGCCGCGCCGAGGCGGCTGCGGCGGCCTCGGATTTCGCCGCCGCCGGCAGCTGGCTGGCGCGCGCGGCGCGGGTGCGCGAGGACGCGGCCACGGTGCGCGACGCGCGCGTGCGCGTGGAGCAGGTGCGGGTGGCGCGCATCGCCGCCTTGCGCGATGCCGGCCTGCGCGATCTGGCCACGCCGGCCGGATTGAAGTCGGCGCGCGAACGCCTGGGCGACGTGCTGCGCATCGCCGATCCCGGCGATCCGGTGGCGGCGATGCTGCGCGAACGCATCGACCTGGCAACGCACTACGGCAGTTTCCGCCCCGGCCAGGTGTTCACCGACGGCATGCGCGACGGCGGGCGCGGCCCGCAGATGATCGTGGTGCCGCATGGCGGCTTCCGCATGGGCGCGGCCGAGAGCGAACCCGGCGCCTCGCCGGCGGAGATGCCGCAGCACTACGTGCGCTTCGACCGCGGCTTCGCGATGTCGATCACCGAGGTCACCGTGGCCGAGTTCCGCCGCTTCGTGGAGGCCACCAATGCGCGTCCGCGCGCCACCCGGCGCGGCCACTCCACCGTCTACGACGAGCGCAGCGGCAACTTCGTGCGCCGCAACGGCGTGGACTGGCAGTCCGATTACCAGGGCGCGCGCGCGGCGCCGAACAGCCCGGTGATGCACGTCAGCGTGCGCGACGCCGAAGCCTATGCGGCGTGGCTGTCGCAGCAGACCGGGCGGCACTACCGGTTGCCCAGCGAGGCCGAGTTCGAATACGCCCTGCGCGCCGGCAGCCGCGGCCGCTACCCCTGGGGCAACGCCGGCACGCCGCCGCGCGGCAGCGGCAACTTCACCGGCGGCGGCGACGTCTCGCCCAGCGGCCGGCACTGGCGCAACGCCTTCGTCGGCTACACCGACGGATTCTGGGGCCCGGCCCCGGTCGCCAGTTTTTCCGCCAACGCCTGGGGCCTGCACGACATGGCCGGCAACCTCAGCGAGTGGGTCGCCGACTGCTGGCATGCCAGCTACCGCCGCGCGCCGGCCGATGGCGCGGCCTGGTACAACCCGGGCTGCCGCTCGCGGGTGGTGCGCGGCGGCAACTGGGCCAATGCGCCCGAGCAGACCCGCGCGGCCTGGCGGCTGATGCAGGATTCGGACAGCACCAGCGCCCGCATCGGGTTCCGCCTGGTGCGCGGCATTTGACGCGGCCTGGTCGGCGCCGGTTCTACATTGCGTCACCAATCAGCGAGGGGAGCGGGATGAACGAGGTCTTCGGCCGCCAGGGCGGCGAACCGGGCGGCGGCCGCCGTGGGCCGCTGGGCGGGGTGCGCTGGCTGGTGCTGCTCGGCTTCGCGGTCTATGCCGGGTACTACTGGTTCTCCAACCGCAGCGAGGATCCGTATACCGGCGAGCAGGTGCTGATCGACCGCTCGTTGAACGTGGAGGACGAAAAGGCGCTGGGCCTGCAGGCCTACCGCGAGATCCTGGCGCAGGAACGGCCGCTGGACCCGCAGGCGCCGCAGGCGCAGCAGGTGCGCGCGATCGCGCAGCGGCTGATCGCCAAGGTCGACGTGGTCGAGGACGCACTGGCTGCCGAACACGGCATGCAGGCAAGGCACGACGCGCGCAGCTTCGACTGGGACGTCAACGTGATTCCATCCGAGCAGGCCAACGCGTTCTGCCTGCCTGGCGGCAAGATGGCGGTCTACACCGGCCTGTTCCCGGTCGCCGGCAATGCCGACGCGATGGCGGTGGTGATGGGCCACGAGATCGCGCATGCGCTGCTGCGGCATGGCGCGCAGCGCATGGCCCAGCAGAAGCTGACCCAGATCGGGCAGATGGCCGGCGCCGCCGGCGGCCTGGATCCGCAACAGCAGCAGATGGCGATGGCGGCGATGGGCTACGGCTATCTGCTGCCGTACGCGCGCAGCCACGAGACCCAGGCCGACGAGGTGGGCCTGATGCTGGCCGCCGCGGCCTGTTTCGACCCGCGCGAAGCGGTGCCGCTGTGGCAGCGGATGAGCGCCAGCAGTGCCGGCCAGGCGCCGCCGGAGTTCGCCTCCACCCATCCCAATCCGGGCACCCGCATCCAGAACCTGCAGGCGCTGATGCCGAAGGCGCTGGAGTACCGGCAACGCTTCTGCGAATCGGCGCGCGGCACCGCGCAGTGACGGTGCGCGCCTGCCGGCGCGTGACTGCCTTGTCGCTGAACGCCGCGCGCGGCTCCACGCGCGCGTGCACGGCGGCGGGCGCATGATGCGCTCCACACCATCAGGAGCATTGCCATGAAACGCCTGCTGCTGTCCTCTCTCGTCGCCACGGCCGTGCTGGGCGGCTGCGCCACCAACCGGCTCAGCGACGACGAGCGCCTGACCCTGTACCGGACCCACGCCGGCGCACCGGTGCGCGACTTCCAGTACTTCAACGAGCTCAGCGGCTGGACCGCGCTCGGCGACAGCGCGCTGGCGGTGTGGACGCGTCCGAACCAGGCCTACCTGCTGGAATTCGCCGGCCCCTGCCAGGACCTGGATTTCGCCCCCAGCATCGCCATCACCCATTTCGGCAGCCAGGTCTCGGCGAAGTTCGACGACGTGCTGGTGCTCGGCGGCGGCCCCGGCGCGATTCGCCTGCCGTGCCGCATCGACAGCATCCGGCCGCTCGACGTCAAGGCGCTGCGCAGCTCGGAGAAGGAACTGCGCGAGGCCAAGGTGCAGGAGCGGGCGCAGCAGGTGCCTGGGGGCTGATGCAGTGCCGGGATTTGGGATTCGGGATTCGGGAGGCGGCGGCTGGGCGGTGGTGCGGCTAGTGTGATGTCACGCCGTCGCTCCCCGGGCTGCGGGAGTGGAACCTGTTGCGTTGGCTGCAGCAGCAATGCGGAGTGCGGCAAGGCCTGATAGCCGCAGGGTGCACGCGTAGGAGCGGCTTCCGCCGCGACGGGCGTTCCCGGTAAGGCCCTGTCGCGGCTGAAGCCGCTCCTACGAGATCGGGTGAGGCGCGACGAAAGCAGGCGCTTGGCGGTGTCTGAGCGTCGGTGCGTGCGCGTGACGCCGCGGCGCCGCTCAGGGCGCCTGGTCGGGCGCCACGTAGCCTTCGGGCTTGTCGGCGCCGCCCTGGAACAGGAACTTCTCCAGTTCGGTTTCCAGGAACGCGCGGTGCTTGGGGTCGCGCGGCGACAACCGGTTCTCGTTGATCAGCATGGTCTGGTGCGCCAGCCACGCCTGCCAGCCGGCCTTGCCGATGTGCGCGAACACGCGCTTGCCGAGCTCGCCGGGATACGGCACGTAATCGAGCCCTTCGGCGTCGCGTTGCTGGTATTGGCAGAAGACGGTGCGGGACATGGCAATTCCTGGCGATGCGCGCGACGCCGCGCGCGTGCGCGCTAGAGGCCGTCGAGCAGTTTGCGGATCGGTGCGGGCAGGCCCAGCGTCGACAGGTCGGCGCGCGCCACCCAGCGCAGGTCGTCATTGTCGCCCAGCGCATCGCCCATGGCGACCTTGCGCAGGCGCAGCGGCTGCAGATGCAGGCGGTAATGGCTGAAGGTGTGCACGATCGGCGGCAACGCTTCGGCATCTTCGTAGTCGCGCCCGCGCATCCAGCGCGCGTACCAGGCGCGCAGCTCGCTGTCGGTGTCGGCCTGCGGCAAGGTCCACAGCGAGGCCCAGATGCCGGTCGGCGGACGTCGCTGCAGCAGCAACTCGCCTGCGGCGTTCTCCAGCAACAGCGCCAGTGCTTCGCGCTCGGGCAGGGTCTTGCCCGGCTTGGGCGTGGGCAGCGCCTCGACCAGGCCGTCGCGGCGCGCCATGCAGTCGTCCTGCAACGGGCACAGCACGCAGGCCGGGTTGGCGCGGGTGCACAGGGTGGCGCCGAAATCCATCTGCGCCTGGGTGTAGTCGGCCATGCGTCCGTCGGGCACCACGTCCACGTGCGAATGCGCAAGTGCCCACAGCGGCTTTTCCACTGCCGGCAGGCCGGGGTAGCCGGCGATGCCGTGGTAGCGGGTCAGCACGCGTTTGACGTTGCCGTCGAGGATCGGGAAGCGGTCGTTCCAGGCCTGGCTGAGGATCGCGCCGGCGGTGCTGCGGCCGATGCCGGGCAGTGCATGCAGGGCCTGGAAATCGCGTGGCAACTCGCCGCCGTGCAATTCCACGCAGCGCTTGGCGGCGGCATGCAGGTTGCGCGCGCGGGCGTAGTAGCCCAGCCCGGCCCATTGCGCCATGACCGCGTCGTTGTCGGCGGCGGCCAGGTCGGGCAGGGTCGGGAAGTGCTGCAGGAAGCGCTGGAAGTAGGGGATGACCACCGCCACCTGGGTCTGCTGCAGCATGATTTCCGACAGCCACACCCGGTACGGACTGCGCGGATGCTGCCAGGGCAGGTCGTGGCGCCCGTGGCGATCGAACCAGCCGAGCAGGCGGGCGGGGAAGGTGTCGGAGGGTTGGCGCATGCTGGCTTCAGTGTCCTTCTCGCCTGAGAAGGAGCGGGAGGGGAGCGGATGAGCGGCTCTGCTGTTCCTTCTCCCGCCGGGAGAAGGTGCCCCGCAGGGGCGGATGAGGGTGCGGGCGAACCCTGGTGCGGTTGGAGTACCGCCAGTGCCGGCCTGGCGAGCTCCGCCGCACCCTCACCCCAACCCCTCTCCCGGAGGAGAGGGGCTTAGGCGTTACGCGCCCAGGGCGTCGGGCAGCAACGCGTCGACGAAGGCCTCGGCGTCGAACACGCGCAGGTCTTCGGGGCGTTCGCCGATGCCGGCGAAGCGGATCGGGATGCCGAACTCGCGGGCCAGGGCGAACACCACGCCGCCCTTGGCGGTGCCGTCGAGCTTGGTCACCACCAGGCCGGTGACGCCGACCGCGGCGTGGAACTGGCGCAACTGAGACAGCGCGTTCTGGCCGGTGGTGCCGTCGATGACCATCAGCACTTCGTGCGGGGCGCTGGGGTCGAGCTTGCCGAGCACGCGGCGGATCTTGCCCAGTTCGTTCATCAGCCCGGTCTGGGTGTGCAGGCGGCCGGCAGTGTCGGCGATCAGCACCTCGGTGCCGCGCGCCTTGCCGGCCTGCAGCGCATCGAACGCCACCGAGGCGGCGTCGGCGTTCTGGCCCTGCGCGATCACGCTCACCCCGTTGCGTTCGCCCCAGGCCTGCAACTGCGCCACCGCCGCGGCGCGGAAGGTGTCGCCGGCGGCCAGCATCAGGCTGTGGCCCTCGTCCTTGAAGCGCTTGGCCAGCTTGCCGATGGTGGTGGTCTTGCCGACGCCGTTGACGCCGACGGTCAGCACCACGAAGGGCTTGGCGTTGCGGTCGATCTGCAGCGGCTTGGCCACCGGTTGTAGGATCGCCAGCAGGTCGGCGCGCAGCGCCTGTTGCAGCGCCCTGGCGTCGGCGAACTCGCGCGCCTTCATGCGCTTGCGCAGGCTCTCGATCAGCGCGGTGGTGGCGGGAATGCCGACGTCGGCGGTGATCAGCGCGGTCTCGATCTCGTCGAGCAGGTCGTCGTCGAGCTTGGGATTGCGCGAGAACAGGCTGCCGACGCTGCGCGCGAAGCTGCTGTTGCGCAGGCGCTCGCGCCAGCCGGGCTTGCCCGCCGGGGCGGCAGGCAGCGCGTCGCTGCGCACCAGGTCGGCGTCGGTTGCGGGCACGGACGCGGTGGACGGCGCCGGGGCGGCCGGGGCGGGCGTTGGCGTCGGCACGCTCGGTGCCGGCGCGGCGGCCGGGGCCGGCACATAGGCCTGCGGTGGCGGTGTGGGCGCTGCGGGCGGCAGCGGCGTCGCTTGTGGCTGCGGCACAGCGACCGGGGCCGGCGCCTGCACGGGGTGTTCGGCGACCGGCGCGGGCGTCGGCTCCGCGGGGGCGGCGGGTGCTGGAGCGGCGGCAGGCGCAGCCTCAGCGGCAGGCGGCGCTGAAGGCGCAGGCGCAGCGGGCTCGGCACTTGCCGGCTTCGGGAAGGCGGCGGCCAGTTCCTCGATGCTGTAGCGCTGCGTGCGGCTCTCGCCGGCGTTGTCCTGGGGCTTGTTGCGGCGGAATAGGCTGACCATGGATGACGCGTGGACCGGAAACGAAGAATGCTACCACTTGCGACCTGAGCGGCCGGTGCAGCGGGGGGCGAGCTGGGATGGTTGGCGGGTTGGACTTCGGGCGTCGCGACTGCGTATGCGTGTATCGCGCTAGGCCCGGTTCCTGGCCCTTTGCGGGATCAGCCGCGACAGGAGGATTCCCGCTGAAGCACAGTCGCAGGATGCAGGTGCGGAATTGCCATGGTTTTTCGACGTGATGGCTCCGCCGCACCCTCACCCCAACCCCCGCTCCGCGCCCCGGCCCGCGCTTGCGGCGCGGGCGCTCAAGGGCACGCGCGCCCGTGGCGCGAAAGCCGTGCCCTTTCGCCCCGGAGGGAGAGGGGCTCTTGTGTCCGTAGCGCCGCGATCTCAACGCCCGCATTCAGCCAAAAACGAATCCCCAATCCCGAATCCCCAATCCCGGCCTTTCACAGCTTGCCCTTCATCGACCGGTAGTCGCGCGGGGTCATGCCGACGGTGGCCTTGAACTGGCGGGCGAAGGCGCTCTGGTCGGCGAAGCCGCACAGTTGGCCGATGCTGGCGATGCTGTCGTCGCCGTGCAGCAGGCGCATTGCCGCTTCGATGCGCATCTTGGTCAGCAACTGCTGCGGGGTCAGCTGGAACACGCGGCGGAAGTGCCGTTCCAGTTGCGCCACCGACAACTCGGCCAGGTCGGCCAGGGTCTGCACGCGCAGGTTGTCGCCGTAATGCGCCTGCATGTGCTCCATGGCGCGGCTGATGCGCTCGTAGGCGGAGTGGCGGCTGTCCGGCTGGCCCAGGTCGCGGGAGATGCCGACCACGCCGATCACGTCCTCGCCCTCGCACAGCGGGCGCTTGAAGGTCAGGCACCAGCCCGGGGTGCGGTTCGGGAACAGGTGCACTTCCAGCTGGTTCTCGATCACCTCGCCGCACAGCACGCGGCGGTCCTGCATCAGGTAGCTGCCGCCCAGCGGCAGCGGGAACACGTCCGCGGCGGACTTGCCGATCAGGTCGGCGCGGTACTTCTTGCCCAGTCGCCGCACCAGGGTCAGGTTGACGTGGGTGTAGCGGCCGTCGCGGTCCTTCACGAAGAACACCACGTCCGGCAAGGCGTCGAACAGCGTCTGCAGTTCCAGTGCCGAAATGAGAGTGTCCATGGCGTTCACCTGCGGGAGTGGGCGGCGGTGCGGGCGCGCCGCCGCGCGTCCCCTGAATGCCGATGCTAGCCTAAGTCGGCGCCGCCGGGCGCCGCCGGGCGTCGCCGGGTTGTGCGAATTTCCGCATTTGCGACAGGCAAACGCTGCTAGCCGGCGGCGGTGTCGAATGTGAGCATGGCGCCATGCATACACTCGATGTCATCGACTCGCACAGCGCCGGCGAACCGACCCGTGTCGTCGTCTCCGGCTTCCCCGATCTGGGAACCGGTTCCCTGGCCGAGCGCCGCGAACTGTTCCGCACGCGCTTCGACCGCTGGCGCAGCGCCATCGCCTGCGAGCCGCGCGGCTCGGACACCATGGTCGGCGCGCTGCTGCTGCCGCCGGTGGCCGCCGATGCCTGTGCGGCAGTGATCTTCTTCAACAACGTCGGCTACCTGGGCATGTGCGGCCACGGCACCATCGGCCTGGTGCGCACGCTGGCCGAACTGGGCCGGCTGAGCGCGGGCACGCACCGCATCGAGACGCCGGTGGGCACGGTCGGCGTGGAGCTGCATGCCGACGGCCGCGTCTCGGTCGACAACGTCGAGAGCTACCGCCATGCCACCGGCGTCGAAGTGCAGGTGCCCGAGTACGGGCGCGTGCGCGGCGACGTGGCCTGGGGCGGCAACTGGTTCTTCATCACCGAACAGAC
Source organism: Xanthomonas sp. F10 (assembly GCF_014206815.1). Classification (GTDB taxonomy): domain Bacteria; phylum Pseudomonadota; class Gammaproteobacteria; order Xanthomonadales; family Xanthomonadaceae; genus Xanthomonas_A; species Xanthomonas_A indica. The sequence goes on along the minus strand of NZ_JACHNP010000001.1, from coordinate 1,922,079 downwards.
GCCGTGCGCGCTAGAGCTGCGCCACCAGCGCGCGCTGACCGCCTACACCGAGGCGGTGCGGCTGGCGCTGGAGGCGGCGGGCATCCGCGGCGCCGACGGCGGCGAGATCGACCACATCGAGATCAACGGGCCGGCGCCGGACGCCAGCGCCGATGCACGCAACTTCGTGCTGTGCCCGGGCCTGGCCTACGACCGTTCGCCCTGCGGCACCGGCACCAGCGCCAAGCTGGCGTGCCTGGCCGCCGACGGCAAGCTGGCGCCGGGCCAGGTGTGGCGCCAGCAGGGCATCCTCGGCAGCATGTTCGAAGGCCGCTATGCGGCCGGCACCCGCGGCGTGATGCCGCGCATCACCGGGCAGGCCTTCATCACCGCGCGCGCGCATCTGCTGATCGATCCGCAGGATCCGTTCGCCTGGGGCATCGGCGCCGCATGAGCGGTTTCGACCTGATCGTCGTCGGCGCCGGAATCGTCGGTGCGGCCTGCGCCGATGCGGCGGCGGCCGCCGGCCTGCGCGTGGCGATCGTCGAGTCGGGCAGTATCGGCGGCGGCAGCACGGCCGCGGCGATGGGGCACCTGGTGGCGATGGACGACGATCCGGCGGAACTGGCGCTGTCGGCTTATTCGCTGCGCCTGTGGGAAGAATTCGCGCCGCTGCCGGAGGCCGAGTTCAGCCGCTGCGGCACGCTGTGGGTGGCGCGCGAGGCGCGCGAACTGGACGGGATTCCGGCCAAGATCCAGCGCCTGGCCGCGGCCGGCGTGCACGCCGAAGCGCTCGATGCGCAGCGGCTGTATCAACTGGAGCCGGCGCTGGTCCCCGGCCTGGCCGGCGGCATGCGCGTGGCTGCCGAGGCGGTGGTGTATCCGCCGCGGATGGCGCGCTACCTGGCCGAGCGCGCCTGCGCCGCCGGCGCGCAGCTGTACGCCGGCCGCCGCGCCACCGCGCTGGCCGATGCCGGCGTGCGCCTGGACGACGGCAGCGCGCTGCATGGCCCGGTGCTGGTCGCCACCGGCTGCGCCCTGCCGGAATTGCTGCCGGAACTGCCGATGCGCGCGCGCAAGGGCCAGTTGGTGATCACCGACCGTTATCCGGGCTTCGTCGCCCATCAATTGCTGGAACTGGGCTATGCCGACAGCGCGCACGGCAGCGACGGCAGCAGCGTGGCGTTCAACGTGCAGCCGCGGCCGACCGGGCAGATCCTGATCGGCTCCTCGCGCGAATTCGATGCCACCGACCGCACGGTGTCGATGCCGATGCTGCAGCGGATGCTGGAGCGCGCCTTCGCGTTCCTGCCGGGCCTGCGGCAACTGCAGGCGATCCGGGTGTGGACCGGCTTGCGTCCGGCCACGCCGGACGGGCGCCCATATCTGGGCGCGGTGCCGGAGCGGCGCGACGTGTGGGTCGCGGCCGGCCACGAGGGCCTGGGCGTGACCACCGCGCTGGGGAGTGCGCGCCTGCTGCTGGACCAACTGCTGCAGCGGCCCGCGGCCATCGACCCGGCGCCGTACGCGCCGGCGCGGGCGCTGGCATGAGCGCGCGGATGCTGCGCCTGCAGGTCGACGGCCGCGACGTCGAAGTGCTCGACGGCAGCAGCGTGGCCGCGGCAGTGGCGCAGGTGGCCCCGCATTTCCGCCGCTCGCGCAGCGGCCAGCCGCGCGCGCCGCTGTGCGGCATGGGCGTGTGCGCCGAGTGCCGGGTGCGCATCGACCGCGTCGGCCAGTTGCGCGCCTGCATCACCCCGGCGCGCGATGGCATGCAGGTGTGGACCGATGGCTGAGCCGTCCGCCCACTACGAGGTCCTGGTGATCGGCGCCGGCCCGGCCGGGCTGGCGGCGGCGCTGGCGGCGGCCGGGCATGGCCGCCGCGTCGGCCTGGTCGATCTGCAGGCGCGTGCTGGCGGGCAGATCTGGCGCCATGACGTGGCGCAGCCGCCGCCGCGCCTGGCCGCGCGCGCGCTGGCGCAACTGGCGGCCAGTGCGGTGACCTTCCTGCCGCAGACCCAGGTGCTGCTGGCGCAGGACCGGCGGTTGCTCACCGACGGTCCCGATGGCCCGCGCTGGCTGGGCTATGACGCGCTGGTGCTGGCCACCGGCGCGCGCGAATTGCTGTTGCCGTTCCCGGGCTGGACCCTGCCCGGGGTGACCGGCGCCGGCGGCGCGCAGGCGCTGGCCAAACAGGGCTGGCCGCTGGCCGGGCGGCGCGTGCTGGTCGCCGGCAGCGGACCGCTGCTGCTGGCCTCGGCGGCGACGCTGCAGCGCCATGGCGCGCAGGTGCTGGGCATCGTCGAACAGGCGCCGTGGCGCGCGCTGGCCGCGTTCGCCGCGCAGTTGCCGCTGCGCTGGCCGGACAAGGCGCTGCAGGCGCTGGCGCTGCGCACGCAACTGGCCGGGGTCGGCTACCACGCCGGCAGCGTGGTGCTGGCCGCGTACGGCGAGGGCCGCGTGCAGGAGGTGGAACTCGACGGCCCGCGCGGCCGCCGCCGTCTCGCCTGCGATCAATTGTCCGTGGGCTACGGCCTGGTGCCGAACGTGGAACTGGCGCAATTGCTGGGCTGCCGCCTGGGCCGCAGCGGCGCGCATCCGTGCGTGGCGGTGGACGCGCAGCTGCGCACCAGCGTCGACGGTGTGTATGCCGCCGGCGAGGCGCTGGGCATCGGCGGGCGCGATTGCGCGCGGGTGGAAGGCGCCATCGCCGGCCATCTGGCTGCCGGACAGGACGCAGATGCGCAGGCGCTGCAGCCGCAGCGACGCCGCGCGCGCGCCTTCGCCGCGCTGTTGCAGCGGCAGTTCGCGCTGGACCCCCGCATCCACGCGCTGGCCGCGCCGGACACGCTGGTGTGCCGCTGCGAGGACGTGCCGCTGGCGGCGCTGCAAGGCCATGCCGACCTGCGCGACGCCAAGCTGGCCTCGCGCTGCGGCATGGGGGCGTGCCAGGGCCGCATCTGCGGCAGCGCGCTCACCGAACTGGGCCTGGCCGCGCGTCCCGCCGATTTCTCCGACGACGGCCGCCGGCCGCCGCTGTTCCCGGCGCGTCTGGACGCGCTGGCCCATCCCTGTCCGGACCCGGGTCCGGACGCCGCTTGCGCCGCGCCTTCGCGCGCGGCATCCCTTCGCAACTCTCCACAAGGTGTACTTCCATGAGCAAGGCTTCCTTCTGGTACGGCGTGCTGCCGGCCATCACCACTCCGTTCAACGCCGACGGCAGCATCGACCACGCGTTCCTGGCCAAGCATGCGCAGCTCATGGTCGACGCCGGCTGCACCGCGATCGTGCCGCTGGGTTCGCTGGGCGAGGCGGCCACGCTGAGCTTCGACGACAAGCTGGCGATCCTCAAGACCCTGGTGCAGGCGGTCGACGGCCGCATCCCGGTGGTGCCGGGCATCGCCGCGCTGTCCACCGACGAAGCGGTGCGGCTGGTGCAGGCGGCCAAGCAGGTCGGCTGCGGCGGCGCGATGGTGCTGCCGCCGTACGTGTACTCCACCGACTGGCGCGAGATGGGCGCGCACGTGCGCGCGGTGATCGGCGCCACCGACCTGCCGGTGATCCTGTACAACAACCCGATCGCCTACAAGACCGATTTCAGCGCGGCGCAGATCGCCGAGCTGGCGGCCGAGTTCCCGAACCTGCAGGCGGTGAAGGAGTCCTCTGGCGACGTGCGCCGCTTCGCTGCGCTGGGCGAACTGCTCGGCGACCGCCTGGTGCTGCTGGTGGGCATGGACGATGCGATCGTCGAAGGCCTGAGCATGGGCGCCAAGGGCTGGATCGCCGGCCTGGTCAACGCCTACCCGAAGGAGTCGGTGAAGCTGTTCGAGTTGGCCCGCGACGGCGGCTACCCGGCGGCCAAGGCGCTGTACGACTGGTTCCTGCCGCTGCTGCGCCTGGACACCGTGCCCAAGTTCGTGCAGTTGATCAAGCTGGTGCAGGCGAAGGTCGGCCTGGGCAGCGAGCGCGTGCGCGCGCCGCGGCTGTTGCTGGAAGGCGCCGAGCGCGAAGCTGCATTGAAGGTCATCGACCACGCCATCGCCACCCATCCCGGGCACTGAGATGAGCATGCAACCGCTGTTGCTGGCCGGCCACTGGCAGGCCTCGCTGGAGGAGCGCGGCAGCTTCCGCGCCGAGGACCCGCGCGACGGGAGCGAGTTCGGTCCGTCGTTCCCGGTCAGCGGCGCCGCCGACCTGGAAGCGGCGCTGAGCGCGGCGGCGCTGAGCGCCGATGCGCTGGCCGCGGCCGCGCCGGAACGCATCGCTGCGTTCCTGGACGCGTACGCGGATGCGATCGACGCCGACGTCGAGCAGCTGGTGGCGCTGGCGCATGCCGAGACCGGCCTGCCGGTGGAGCCGCGCCTGGCCAAGGTGGAACTGCCGCGCGCCAGCGGGCAGTTGCGCCAGGCCGCGCAGGCGGCACGCAGCCACAGCTGGACGCAGCCGGTGATCGACACCGCGGCCGGCCTGCGCGCGCAACTGGGGCCGTTGCACAAGCCGGTGCTGGTGTTCGGGCCGAACAATTTCCCGTTCGCGTTCAACGCGGTGGCCGGCAGCGATTTCGCCTCGGCCATCGTCGCGCGCAATCCGGTCATCGCCAAGGCGCATCCCTCGCATCCGGCCACCAGCCAGCGTCTGGCGCAACTCGCGCACCAGGCGCTGCTGGCCCATGACCTGCCGGCGGCGACGGTGCAGTTGCTGTACCACTTCGACAGCACGCTGGGCCTGGAACTGGCCGGCGATCCGCGGCTGGGCGCGATCGGCTTCACCGGCAGCCGTGCCGGCGGGCTGGCGCTGAAGGCCGCCGCCGACCGTGCCGGGGTGCCGGCCTATGTCGAGCTGTCCAGCGTCAATCCGGTGTTCCTGCTGCCGGGCGCGCTGGCCGAGCGCGGCGCGGCGCTGGCGCAGGAGTTCTTCGCCTCCTGCACCATGGGCAGCGGCCAGTTCTGCACCAATCCGGGCATCGCGGTGGTGCCGGAGGGCGCGGCCGGCGATGCCTTCGTCGCCGCGGCCGCCGCGCATTTTGCTGCGGCGGCGCCGGCGCTGCTGTTCTCGCGCGGCGTGCTGGAGCATCTGCAGCGCAGCCTGGGCACGCTGCGCGACGCCGGTGCCACGGTGCTGGCCGGCGGCGAGGCCGATGCCGGCCCCGGCTATCGGCATGCGCCGACCCTGCTGGAGGTGTCGGCCGAGGCGTTCCTGCAGCAGCCCGAGGCGCTGCAGACCGAAGCGTTCGGCCCGGTCAGCCTGATCGTGCGCGGCGGTGGCATGGGGCAGTTGACCGCCCTGGCGCGCAGCTTCGAGGGCAATCTCACCGGCACGCTCTATCGCGCCGCCGACGGCAGCGACGACATGGACTTCGCCGCGCTGGCCGCGGCGTTGCGCCCGCGGGTCGGCCGCCTGATCTGCAACAAGATGCCGACCGGCGTGGCGGTGAGCCCTGCCATGAACCATGGCGGCCCGTATCCGAGCACCGGCCATCCGGGCTTCACCGCCGTCGGCATGCCCGCGGCGATCCGCCGCTTCGCCGCGCTGCACAGCTACGACGGCATGCCCGACGCGCTGCTGCCGCCGTTGCTGCGCGATCGCAATCCCGGCGGCGTGCAGCGGCTGATCGACGGCTGCTGGAGCACCGCCGACGTGGAGCGCAGCGCATGAGCGAGCAGGCCCAGATCGGCGGGTTGACCCTGGAGCAGGCGCAGGCACAGTTGGCGCCGTGGCCGCAGCGGGCGCCCGCGATCCAGGAGCAGGAGTACCGGCAACGCCTGGCCAATGCGCGCGCGCTGATGCGCGCGCACGGCGCCGACGCGTTGCTGATCGGCGCCGGCGCGTCGCTGCGCTACTTCACCGGCGTGCCGTGGGGCGCCAGCGAGCGCCTGGTGGCGATGCTGCTCACCGCCGAAGGCGATCCGCTGCTGATCTGCCCGGCGTTCGAGGAAGGCTCGCTGGACGCGGTGCTGTGCCTGCCGGTGCGCAAGCGCCTGTGGCAGGAACACGAGGATCCGCACGCGCTGGTCGCCGAGGCCTTGCTGGAACTGGACGCGCAGAGCCTGGCGCTGGACCCGGGCGTGGCCTTCGCGGTGCACACCGGCCTGGCCGCGGTGCTGGGGCGGATCGCGATCCGCGATGCGGCGGCCATCGTCGACGGCTGCCGCATGCGCAAGTCCCCGGCGGAACTGGCGCTGATGCAGCAGGCCTGCGACATGACCCTGCACGTGCAGCGGCTGGCTGCCGGACTGATGCGCGAAGGCATCACCACCGCGGAACTGACCCGCTTCATCGACCAGGCGCACCGCGCGCTCGGCGCCGACAACGGCTCGACCTTCTGCATCGTGCAGTTCGGCCACGCCACCGCGTATCCGCACGGCATCCCCGGCGTGCAGGCGCTGCGGCCGGGCGAACTGGTGCTGATCGATACCGGCTGCACCGTGCAGGGCTACCACTCCGACATCACCCGCACCTACATCTTCGGCGAGCCCAGCGAGAAGCAGCGGCGCATCTGGCAACTGGAGCACGAGGCGCAGGCGGCGGCGTTCGCCGCGGTGCGGCCGGGCGTGGCCTGCGCGGTGGTGGACGAGGCCGCACGCAAGGTGCTGCAGCGTGCCGGGCTCGGCCCGGACTACCAGCTGCCGGGGCTGCCGCACCGCACCGGCCACGGTTGCGGCATGAGCATCCACGAAGCGCCGTACCTGGTGCGCGGCAACGCGCTGGCGCTGGCCCCGGGCATGTGCTGCAGCAACGAGCCGATGATCGTGGTGCCGGGCGAGTTCGGCGTGCGCCTGGAGGATCATTTCTACGTCACCGTCGACGGCGCGCAGTGGTTCACGCCCCCGTCGCCGGCGATCGACCGGCCGTTCGCCTGATGCGGGCGACGGCCGCCGCGGCACGCTGCACGGCTGCGCCCGCGCCGTGCAGCGGCTGCGGCGCATCCCAAGGAGTCTCGCGATGAACTGCATGCGGTTGTCTGCCGTTGGCGCACTGGCCCTGGGTCTGCTGGCGGCCTGCCAGCCGTCCGCAGCGCCGACCTCCTCCGCACCGGTCGCGCCGGCAGCAGCGAAGGCCGCAGTGCCGCCGGGGCAGGCCTTCGCCGCGCTGCTCGATGCGCAGTGGCAATACCAACTCGCTCACCATCCCGAGTTCGCCAGCATCATCGGCGACAGCCGCTACAACGACCGCTGGACCGACTATTCGCCGGCCGCGCTGGAGGCCGAACGCCAGGCCACCGCCGGGTTCCTGGCGCGCTTCGATGCGGTCGATGCCAAGGCGCTGTCGGCGCAGGAGCGGTCGAGCCTGCAGATGATGCAGCGGCAGTTGCGCGACCGGCTGGAGGCGATCGCGCTGAAGAACGACGAGATGCCGCTGGAGCCGGTCGGCGGCATCCAGGTGGCGTTGCCGGGTTATGCGCAGGCGTTTCCGTTCGCCAGCGTCAAGGACTACGAGGACTACATCACGCGCCTGCAGGCGATCCCGGCGCTGCTCGACCAGGTGGTGGCGCTGTCGCGCGCCGGCGCCAGGGACGGGTTGGTGCAGCCGAAGTATCTGCTCGAGCGCATTCCCGCACAGGTGCGCGAGATCGCCGCGCCGGCCGGCGCCGACAGCCCGTTCGCGGCGCCGCTGCAGCAGTTCCCGGCGGCAGTGCCGGAGGCCGAGCGGCCGCGCCTGCGCGCGGCGATGATCGCGGCGATCGACCAGCAGGTGCGGCCGGCCTATCGAAAGCTGGCCGATTTCGTCGCCAACGAATACGCGCCGCAGGGCCGCGCCCACGAAGGCCTGTGGTCGCTGCCCGATGGAGAGCGCCGCTACCGCTTTGCGATCCACACCCAGACCACCACAGATCAGTCGCCCGAGCAGATCCACCAGACCGGCCTGGCCGAGGTCGCGCGCATCGAGGGCGAGATGGGCGCCATCGCCAAGCAACTCGGCTATGCCGACCTGGCGGCGCTACGCAAGGCGGTGGCCCATGACCGCAAGTTCTTCGCCACCTCGCCCGAGCAGATCCTGCAGCGCTACCGCGACGACATCGCGCAGATGCAGCCCAAGCTGCCGACGTTGTTCGGTACGCTGCCGAAGACGCCGCTGGAGGTGCGCGCGATGCCCGCGTTCCGCGCCACCGCGCCCGGTGCCGAGTACTGGCAGAGCGATGCGCAGGGCAGCAAGCCGGGGCTGGTGATGGTCAATACCGGCGACTACGCGCATCGCACCCTGGTCAACATCGAAGCCACCGCGTATCACGAGGGCGTGCCCGGCCATCATCTGCAGATCTCGCTTGCGCAGACCCTGCCGTTGCCGCCGTTCCGCCAGCAGTCCAGTTACAACGCCTACGTGGAAGGCTGGGCGCTGTACGCCGAGCGGCTGGGCAAGGAAGTCGGCTTCTACCGCGATCCATACAGCGACTACGGCCGCCTGGCCGGCGAACTGCTGCGCGCCAACCGGCTGGTGCTGGATACCGGCGTGCACCACAAGCGCTGGACCCGGCAGCAGATGATCGACTTCTTCCACGCGCATCCGTCCGACGACGAACCCAGCATCCAGTCCGAGACCGACCGTTACATCGTCTGGCCGGGCCAGGCGCTGGGCTACAAGCTCGGCGAACTGGACATCCTGGCGCTGCGCGAGAAGGCCAGGCGTGCGCTGGGCGAGCGCTTCGACATCCGCGCCTTCCACGATGCCGTCCTCGGCGGCGGCGCGATGCCGCTGGACCTGCTGGACGCGCGCATCGACGCCTGGATCGCCCAGGTCCAGGCCGGCGCCCCCGCCACTCCGGAGACCCCACGATGACCTCCCGTTCCCGACTGCGCACCGCGCTGGCCCTGGCCATTGCCTGCACCCTGGCCTGGCAGGGCGCCGCCGGCGCTGCGCCGGCAAAGGCCTCCGCGCCGGCCGCCGCGGCTCCCGCCGGCGATGCGAGTGCGCGCTTCAAGGCGCTGTACCAGCGCGAGTGGAAATGGCGCCAGGAGCAGTTTGCCGGCGCCGACGACGAAGACGCGCAGGGCCAGGCCGCCGATCACCTGCCCAAGGTGGATCCGGCCACCCAGGCGCAGCGCACCGCGTATTGGCAGCAGGTGCTGCACGACCTGGACGCGATCGACCCGACGCAACTGTCGGCACAGGACCAGGTGAACTACCAGGTCTATCGCCAGCAGCTGCAGGTGCTGCTCGACCAGCAGCACTTCCGCGCCTGGGAAATGCCGTTCAACAGCGACACCGCGTTCTGGAGCGACCTGGGCTTCACCGCGCGCGCCACCCTGCGCAGCCGCGAGGACTATCAGCGCTACCTCGGGCAGCTCGCCGACATCCCGCGCTACTTCGACGAGCAGATCGCCAACATGCGTGCCGGCCTGGCGCGCGGCTTCGCCCAGCCGGCGGTGACGCTGCAGGGCCGCGATCAGTCGATCGCGGAGGTCGCGCAGGCGACCGGCGAGACCAATCTGTTCTACACCCCGTTCCAGCAGATGCCGGCGACGATCCCGGCGCCGCTGCAGGCGCAGTTGCGCGCGCAGGCGCGCACGGCGATCGCCCAGCAGGTGGTGCCGGCCTACGCCAAGCTGCTGCGTTTCATGCGCGAGGAATACCTGCCCAAGGCGCGCCCGGCGCTGGCCGCCGAATCGCTGCCCGACGGCGTGGCGTACTACCGCGCGCAGATCCGCGAATACACCACGCTCGACCTCAGCCCACAGCAGATCCACGAGGTGGGGCTGAAGGAAGTGGCGCGGCTGCGCAAGGAGATGGACCAGGCGATCGCCGACAGCGGCTTCAAGACCCCGCCCGGGCAGCAGACGTTCCCGGCGTTCCTGCACTACCTGCGCACCGATCCAAAGTTCTACGCCAAGACCCCGGAGGAACTGCTCAAGGACGCGGCGTGGATCGCCAAGCGCGTGGACGGCAAGATCGGCGACTACATCGGCCGGCTGCCGCGGCAGCGCTTCGCGATCGAGCCGGTGCCGGCGGACCTGGCGCCGTTCTACACCGGCGGCCGCGGTGGCCCCGGCATCTATCTGGTCAACACCTACGACCTGCCGTCGCGGCCGCTGTACAACCTCACCGCGCTGACCCTGCACGAGTCCTCGCCCGGGCACGCGCTGCAGATGCCGTTGGCGGCCGAGCAGGGCAACCTGCCGGATTTCCGCCGCTACACCTTCATTTCCGCGTATGGCGAGGGTTGGGCGGTGTATTCGGAATACCTGGGGCAGGAGATGGGGATGTACGACACCCCGTACGACCGCTTCGGCTACCTGACCTACCAGATGTGGCGCGCGTGCCGGCTGGTGATCGACACCGGCATCCACCACGACGGCTGGACGCGCGAGCAGGCGCAGGCGTTCCTGCGCGACAACACCGCGCTCAGCGAGCACGAGGTGACCACTGAGGTCGATCGCTACATCGCCTGGCCCGGACAGGCGCTGTCGTACTACCTGGGCGAGCTGAAGATCCTGGAGCTGCGGCGCAAGGCCGAGCAGGCGCTGGGCGAGAAGTTCGACATCCGCGCCTTCCACGATGCGGTGCTGGAGACCGGCTCGGTGCCGCTGCCGGTGCTGGAGCAGCGTATCGATCGGTTCATTGCCGAGGGTGGGAAGTCGCCGTGGGGCGCCGCGACGGACGCACCGATGGCGCCATGACGAACGCGTCGCGACGCGCCGGGATGGCGAACGGTCCTCGCCGCCGTTCGAGGCCATGCGGCAGGGTGGAGATGCGAGCGAGGGGATGCGAGTGATGGGACGTGGTGCAGTCTTGAGCGGTGGAACTGGCATGAGGCTTCGCCCGTACCCTCATCCGCCCCTTCGGGGCACCTTCTCCCGGAGGGAGAAGGGACGTACAAGCCCCTCTCCCCCCGGGAGAGGGGTTGGGGTGAGGGTCGGCGCGAAGCGCATGTGGTGTTTCAGCTGCACGAGGCTGTGCCTGTACCCTCATCCGCCCCTTCGGGGCACCTTCTCCCGGTGGGAGAAGGGAAGAGCTGGCTTCGGCCGGTTGCTTTAGCCCCTCTCCCACCGGGAGAGGGGTTGGGGTGAGGGTAGGAAGCGCCGCAGATCGTTGAATCGCCAGTGACACCAACCCAGCGGGAGACGCCATGGCCGCACAAGGCAAGTTCCACAAACGCTTGAGCCTGACCGATCTGACCTTCATCGGGTTGGGCTCGATCTTCGGCTCTGGTTGGTTGTTCTCGGCCAGCCACGTCTCGGCGATCGCCGGGCCGGCCGGCATCGTCTCGTGGATCGCCGGCGGCGTGGCGGTGCTGCTGTTGGGCCTGGTGTACTGCGAACTGGGTGCGGCACTGCCGCGCGCCGGCGGCGTGGTGCGCTACCCGGAGTACTCGCACGGCGTGCTGCTGGGCTGGCTGATGGGCTTCATTACTCTGATCGCCTTCTCCAGCCTGATCGCGATCGAGGTGGAGGCGGCGCGGCAGTACGCGGCGGCGTGGTTCCCGTGGCTCAACCGGGCCGGCAGCACCCATCCCAGCGTCGTCGGCTGGCTGCTGCAGCTTGCCTTGCTGGTCGCGTTCTTCCTGCTCAACTACTACAGCGTCAAGACCTTCGCCACCGCCAACAACATCGTCAGCGTGTTCAAGTTTCTGGTGCCGGTGCTGGTGATCGTGTTGCTGATGGCGCACTTCGATGCGCGCAACCTGCATGTACAGGGCTTTGCGCCGTTCGGTGCGGCCGGAGTGGAGGCGGCGATTTCCGCCGGCGGCATCATCTTCGCCTACCTTGGGTTGACCCCGATCGTGTCGGTGGCCAGCGAAGTACGCGATCCGCAGCGTAACATTCCGATCGCGTTGATCCTGTCGGTGGCGCTGTCGACGGTGATCTACGTGCTGCTGCAGCTCGCCTTCCTCGGCGGGGTGCCTGCGCAGCATTTGGCCAATAGCTGGGGCGGCATCGACAAGGCGTTCTCGCTGCCGTACCACGACATCGCCCTGGCGCTGGGCATGGGCTGGCTGGCCGCGCTGGTGATCTGCGACGCGATGATCTCGCCCAGCGGCACCGGCAACATCTACATGAACGCGACGCCGCGGGTGGTGTACGGCTGGGCGCGCAGCGGCGGCTTCCTGCCGGTGCTGACCAAGGTGGACGCCGCCTCCGGCATCCCGCGCCCGGCGCTGTGGCTGAGCCTGGGCCTGTCGGTGTTCTGGACCTTGCCGTTTCCCTCGTGGGAGGCGCTGATCAACGTGGTGTCCGCGGCGCTGGTGCTGAGCTATGCGGTGGCGCCGGTGAGCGTGGCCGCCTTGCGGCGCAGCGCGCCGGACTTGCCACGGCCGTTCCGGCTGCGCGGCATGGCGCTGCTCGGCCCGCTGTCGTTCATCGTCGCCGGCCTGATCGTGTATTGGTCGACCTGGAAGACGCTGTCGTGGCTGCTCGGCCTGCAGATCGCGATGTTCGCGCTGTACGTGCTGTATCGCCTGCCCAACGCCGCCGGTCGCGCGCGGTTGGCGCGGCAGGTGCGCGGCGTGCTGTGGCTGATCGTGTTCTTCGCGCTGGTGCTGGTGGTGTCGCGGCTGGGCACCTTCGGTGGCAGCGGCTGGATCGCGCATCCCTGGGACACGCTGTGCGTGGCGGCGATCGCGCTGGGCTGCTATCACTGGGGCGCGCGCAGCGGCCTGCGCCCGGAGGAACTGGCGCTGGAAGAGGATGATGGGGAGTAGCCCGTTGCCTGTGGATGTGTGCGTCGGAGCGGCGCTTGTCCCCGTTTGTGGGAGCAGGCGCGATGGGCTTTCCTGGTAGAGCCTGGTCGCGGCTGAAGCCGCTCCTACGAGGAATAAACGTGCCATCGAAACTCTCGGATACCGCATGAACAAGTTCGTCGCCTCTCTCCTCGTCGCCCTTTCATGCTGCGCGAGCGCAGCACAGGCCGCGCCCAGCGTCGCCGACTACCAGCGCTCGCTGGGCCTGCGCGAGGCCTGGATCGGCCTGACCGAGAACGTGACCTGGCCGGCGCAGTGGCGCGACGACGGCGCGTTCTACTATCGCAAGACCGTGCCGGGCGGCTTCGCCTTCGTGGTCGAGGACGTGGGCAGCCAGCGCAAGCAGCCGGCGTTCGACCAGCAGCGGCTGGCGCGCGGGCTGAGCGCAGCGACCGGCAGCGCCTATCCGGCGCTGCGCCTGCCGTTCACGCGTTTCGCCTACGTCGCCGAGGGCGGTCAGCCGCAGGCGGCGATTGCCTTCGCGCTCGATGAGACGCCGTGGCGTTGCACGCTCACCACCTACGTCTGCGCGCGCGCCGACAGCGGCCCGCAGCCGCGTCCGCGCGGCTTCGGCGTGGTGCGCGATCTCAGCGTGCCGGCCGACGCCACCCCGCGGCGCTCGCCGGACGGTCGCTGGGACGCCTATGTCGAGGGCAACGCGGTGCTGCTCCGTGCGGTGGCCGATGGGCGCACGCTGCGCCTGGCCGACGATGGCCGCAGCGATGATTTCTACGATCCGGAAACCATCGCCTGGTCGCCGGATTCGCAGCGGCTGGCGCTGTACCGGGTGAAGCCCGGCTTTCCGCGCCGCGTCACCCGGGTGGAGGCGGCGCCGCCCGCCGGCGGCCAGCCGGTGGTGCGCACCCAGTTGTATCCCAAGCCCGGCGATGCGGTGGACATCGAACGCCCGGTGCTGTTCGACCTCGGCGCGTTGGCGCGCGGCGGGTCGCCCAAGCGCCTGCCCATCGACGACGCCTTGTTCGCCAACCCATACCAGCTCTCGCCGATCCAGTGGCGCCGCGACAGCGCCAGCTTCGTGTTCGATTACGTGCAGCGCGGTTTCCAGCGCATGCGCGCGATCGCGGTGGACGCGGCCACGGGCCAGGCGCATGTGGCGGTGGGCGAGGACGCCAAGACCTTCGTCTATGCCGACCGCAGTTACCACCACGATGTCGATGGCCTGGGCCAGGAGATTCTGTGGATCTCCGAGCGCGACGGCTGGCGCCACCTGTACCTGTTCGACGGTGCCAGCGGCCGGATCAAGACGCAGATCACCAAGGGGGAGTGGATCGTGCGCGACGTGCTGCGCGTGGACGACACCCAGCGGCGCATCTGGTTCACCGCCAGCGGCATGGATGCGGGCAAGGATCCCTACTACCGGCAACTGTTCGCGGTGGATTTCGACGGCGGCCACCTGACCCGGCTGACCCAGGCCGATGCCGACCACGACGTGGCCATCGCCGACGACGGCCGTCACTACGTGGACGTGTACTCGCGTCCGGACATGGCGCCGGTGATGGAACTGCATGCCATCGACGGGCGCCTGCTGCAGGTGGTGGAGCGCGGCGACATCCGCAAGCTGCAGGCCGCAGGCTGGCGCGCGCCGCAGACCTTCGTCGCCAAGGGCCGCGACGGCAAGACCGACATCTGGGGCATGGTGGTGCGGCCGCGCGACTACGACCCGCACAAGAAGTACCCGGTAATCGAGAACATCTACGCCGGCCCGCACGATTCCTTCGTGCCCAAGACCTTCTGGCCGTTCGGCTACCACTCCGGCGGCGACAAGCAGATTGGCATGCAGGCGCAGGCCGACCTGGGCTTCATCGTGGTGATGATCGACGGCATGGGCACCGCCAACCGTTCCAAGGCCTTCCACGACGTGGCCTGGAAGAACCTCGGCGATTCCGGTTTCCCAGACCGCATCGCCTGGCACAAGGCACTGGCTGCGCAGGATCCGTCCTACGACATCGGCCGTGTCGGCATCTACGGCGCGTCGGCCGGCGGGCAGAGCACGCTGGGCGCGCTGGAGCGGCATCCGGATTTCTACAAGGTGGGCGTGGCCTACGCGGGCTGTTACGACAATCGCATGGACAAGATCAGCTGGAACGAGCAATGGATGGGCTGGCCGGTGGACGCCAGTTATGCGCGCGCCTCCGGCGTGGACAATGCGGCCAAGCTGCGTGGCGACCTGCTGCTGATCGTCGGCGAGCAGGACAGCAACGTCGACCCGGCCTCGACCGCGCAAGTGGTGGACGCGCTGATCAAGGCCGGCAAGGACTTCGACCTGCTCGCCGTCCCCGGCGGCGAACACACCGTCGGCCGCTCCACCGGTCCCATCGACTACGTGCAGCGTCGCCAGTACGACTTCTTCGTGCGGCATCTGTTGGGGGAGCCGACGCCGGCATGGAACAGGCTGTAGGTGGGGCCGGGATTTGAGATTGGGGATTGGGGATTCGTAAAGGCGCGGTGGTTCCTGTTCCTCGGGCTCGCGTTTTTCCTTCTCCCTCCGGGAGAAGGTGCCCCGTAGGGGCGGATGAGGGTACGGGTAGGCACTGGCGTTTCGGGCGCATCGCGGCGCCCGTACCCTCACCCCAACCCCTCTCCCGAGGGGAGAGGGGCTTTGGCTTTTCCCTTCTCCCCTCGGGAGAAGGTGCCCCGCAGGGGCGGATGAGGGTGCTGGGGATGCACCAGGTTCTGGGGTATCGCGCGACTTCCGTCCCCTCACCCCAACCCCTCTCCCGAGGGGAGAGGGGCTTTGGTTTTTCCCTTCTTCCCTCGGGAGAAGGTGCCCCGCAGGGGCGGATGAGGGTGCGGGAGATGCATCAGGTTCTGGGGCATCGCGCGGCTTCCGAACCCTCATCCCAACCCCTCTCCCGAGGGGAGAGGGGCTTTGGCTTTTCCCTTCTCCCCTCGGGAGAAGGTGCCCCGCAGGGGCGGATGAGGGTGCGGGAGATGCACCAGGTTCTGGGGCATCGCGCGGCTCCGTCCCCTCACCCCAACCCCTCTCCCGAGGGGAGAGGGGCTTTGGCTTTTCCCTTTTCCCCTCGGGAGAAGGTGCCCCGCAGGGGCGGATGAGGATGCGGGAGATACACCAGGTTCTGGGGTATCGCGCGGCTTCCGTCCCTCACCCCAACCCCTCTCCCGAGGGGAGAGGGGCTTTGGTTTTTCCCTTCTCCCCTCGGGAGAAGGTGCCCCGCAGGGGCGGATGAGGGTGCGGGGGATGCACCAGGTTCTGGAGTATCGCGGGGGCTCCGAACCCTCACCCCAACCCCTCTCCCGTGGGGAGAGGGGCTTCAGATCATCGCGCCGACGCGCCCGCTCTTGCCAATCCCCAATCCCGACTCCCCAATCCCACCCTCAAGCCACCGCCAACTCCGCCGATAACCCGGCAAGTCTTCCTGCGCCCGACCCGCCATGACCGCCATCGCTCCCAGTTCCTCGATCGCGCTGTCCGGCATGCGCGCCGCGACGTCCGGGTTGCAGGTGCGCGCCAACAACATCGCCAATCTCGCCACCGAGGGTTTCCAGCGTTCGGTACCGGTGAATCAGGCCACCGCCGGCGGCGGCGTGGTCGGCCAGGTGCAGCAGGCCGACGGGCAGGGCAGCGATCTGGTCGACGACATGGTCGGCACCCTGACCGAGCGCACCGCGTTCCAGGCCAATGCGCGCGTGCTGCGCGCGGCCGACGACAGCATCGGCAGCCTGCTCGACGTGCTCGCCTAAGCCGTCACCGACGCGCTGCGCTCCCGCGACGCAGCACCGCCGCGACCACGCGGCTATGCGGTTTTCCGCATCCATCCTCGGCACAGCGCACAAGACGCTGCGGCGCGCGCAGCGCACGATGCGACGATCGCATTGCATCGGGGACGGTAGATGGATCGGAGAGATTTCCTGCGGCAGGGCCTGGCGGCCGGCGCGGTTGCCGGCGTGGAAGCGCTGGCCGGGCGTGCCGCTGCGGCAACGACAGCGGCCAGTGCCGCGCGGGCGCCGGCACCGCCGCAACTGCGGCCGCTTGCGGCCGACGCGCTTGCCGGGCATACGCTGCAATGCCGTTTCGTCGAGGCCGGTGCGACCTGGGAGGTCTACGAAGACCTGCGCCAGCCCGATGGCGATCTGACCTTGCGCGGGCCGGGCGGGGCGCTGGTACTGGGCAAGCGCACCGAAGCGGTATATCCGGCGGCGCAGGCGCCGTATTTCGGCATGGCCCTGGCCGAAGTGGCAATGGCCGATGCCGACCTGCTTGCCGATCGCCTGCTGCGCGATGGCGACCCGCGCGCCGACGAGGTGCGCGACGTGGCGCCGCCGCCGGCCTCGCAACTGGATCCCAAGGACTACAACGGGCGCCTGCCGTGGACCACATTCGTCGGCACCCGCGAATGCGCCGACACCATGCCGGTGTACCCCGACGGGCGCACCCGCTGCTATCGCGCGATCCAGGCGTTCCCCGAGCTGGGCAAGGACGAGCTGGTGCGGCGCCGCAGCGAAGGCCTGCTCGGCGGCTGGATGCCGGCGGTGCGCAAGGTGGTGCCGGCCGGCGAGGGCCGCTACTACGACATCCTGCTGTTCGCCGACGTGCTGGCCGAAGATCGCTTCGTGGTGCAGACCTGGCACCGCAGCGCGCTGGTCGAGCACGGCAAGGTCAGCAAGGTGGTGTACGGCTACAGCTATCCCGACTACCCGCCGCGGCGCGGCCCGCGCAGTGCCGAGGACTTCTACCGCGGCCTGCTCGCCTTCGCCGGTTACTGGCAGGCGCAACTCGCCGATGCCGTGCAGGCGCAGACCCCGGACCCGAGCTGGCGCGACATGGCGCGCTTCGCCTTCGCCCGCGAACTGGTGGTGCGCCCGGGCGGCACCTATCCCAAGTACGGCGCGGTGGATCGCGACTACTACGGCAACGAGTACGACGGCTTCCAGGACACCTTCACCAGTTCGCTGTACGCCAACCTGGAATGGGGCCGTTTCGGCCAGGCGGCGGCGGTGCTGGACGGCTACTTCAACGACTTCGTGCAGGCCGACGGCATGGTCAACATGCGCGGCCCGGAGACCGGCCAGTTCGGCCTGACCCTGTCGCTACTGGCGCGCTACCTGCGCTACACCGGCGATGCCGCACTGCTGCGCAAGCACCGCGACAAGATCGCCGCCACCGCGCAGGTGCTGGCCGAACTGCACGACGCCAGCCTGCGCCTGCCGGCCTCGGCGCCGGGGCACGGCCTGCTCCACGGCTGGAACGAATCCGACGCCTGCCTGTTCCCCGACCCGCAGGTGTGGTGGAAGCCGTACTACGCCAACAGCGCGCTGGCGGTGCGCGGCTGGCAGGACCTGGCCGCGGTGTGGAGCGGCATCGCCGGGCCGGGCGGGCAGGCCGCCGCGGCGCAGTGGCAGCGCCGCGCGCAGCAGCTGTCCGCACAACTGCTGCGGACCCTGCGCGGCAACGTCCGCCGCGATCTGAAGCCGCCCTACATCGGCCCGCTGCCCGGAGTGAAGCTCACCTTTCGCCAGTCGCTGCAGCAGGAACACCCCAGCGAGCAGGGCTGGCCCCACCGCGCCTATGCCGAACTGCTGCAGGCCGACGTGCTGCCCGACGACCTGGCGCACCTGGTCATCGACTGCGTGCGCGGCCACGGCGGCACCAGCCTCGGCGTGGTCGGCAACATCACCGCGCCGACGCCGGAGGGGCGCGACCTGCTCGGCTTCATCTCCTACGGCTACGCGCAGCAGTTGTTGCGCCTGGACCGCATCGAGGAATACCTGCTGTTCCTGTACGCGCACCGCTACCACGTGCATACCCGCGGCAGTTGGACGGCGGGCGAGGTCAGCGGCATCACCGGCGGCATGCCGCTGTTCTGCATTCCCGCGCAGATGACCATCCCGCTGCTGCTGCGCTGGATGCTGGTGTTCGAGGACAGCGCCGGCGAGGAACTGTTCCTGGCGCGGGCGCTGCCGCGCGGCTGGCTGGGCAGCGGCGAGACGATCGCGATCGAGGCGGCGCCGACGCGCTGGGGCAGGGTGTCGCTGACGCTGCAGGGGGATCCGGCGCGCAAGCGCATCGCCGGCAGCGTGACGCTGCCGGCGCAGCGGCCGGTGCGGACCTGGCTGACCCTGCGCGTGCCGGCCGGCACCCGCCTGCAGGAGGTGCGGCTGGACGGGCAGCCGGCGGCGCTGTCGGGGCCGCGCAACGAGCGTGTGCTGGTCCCGGCCGGCAGCGCGGCGACGGTGGCGATTTCGGCCGTCTACGGCTGAGTGGCGAAAAAGTCGGAAACGTCCCGCCAGGCGGCGGGGCAGTGCGGTATTCCGCACGTTTTCCCGATAAATACGACAAGACGCCGCGCGCATCCTACGCGCACATTGTGGCCGTGCAGTGACTGTCCAGGGGGAGAGTCCTGCGCATGACCGGGGACGCAGCGCATGGGTCGTGCGCGTCGCCGTGCAGACGGCGTCGGGATCGTCCCATCCGGTGGCGCCTGCGTGGACACGTCCGTTTTCGTATCCGCCACACGCGCTGGCGACGGGGCGGTCGCCTGGGGAAGGGCGGCGCTCCAGCGATCGCCAGGCCGCCGCTCAGGAGATTTCCGATGCCGTCTTTGCTCGAACGCGTTGTGCCGCTGCTCCCGTGTTCCTGGCGTGCCGCGCCGCAACCCGGTCCACTGGCTGCGGCCATCTGCACCGCGCTGGCCCTGCTCGCGCCAGCGGTGCAGGCGCAGGATGCGCAGACGCAGGACACCCAGGCGACCACGCTGGAACGGGTCAGCGTCACCGGCAGCCATCTGCGCCGGGTCGATGCCGAGACCGCCAGCCCGGTCATCACCATCGACCGCCAGCGCATCGAGGACAGCGGCCAGAACACGCTCGGCCAGTTGCTGCAGCAGCTGCCGGCGATGGCCGGCAACATGCCCAACGTGGCGCTCAATTCCGGCTTCAGCCACGGCCGTGCGCTGGTCTCGCTGCGCAATCTCGGCCCCGAGCGCACCCTGGTGCTGGTCAACGGCCACCGCATGGCCGGACCTGCCAGCAGCGTCGCCGCCGCGCCCGGCGTGGACGTCAACGCGATTCCGGCGGCGATGGTCGAGCGCATCGAGGTGCTCACCGACGGCGCCTCGTCGGTGTACGGCTCCGACGCCATCGCCGGCGTGGTCAACATCATCCTCAAGGACAGGTACGACGGCTTCGCCGCCACCGCCGACTACGGCCTGAGCACCCACGGCGATGGCAACCGCCGTTCGCTCGGCCTGGAGTGGGGCAAGACCTGGGACCGCGGCGGGCTGATCCTGGGTGTGAGCCGCAGTTCCATGAACGCGCTGTACGACAGCGACCGCGACTATGCGCGCACCGCGCAGAGCTATCTCAACGGCGACGTGGTGGAGCGCCGCGGCAACGGCACCCGCGCCTTCCTCGGCAATGGCAGCGTGCTGACCCCCAACGCGAACCTGGCACCCGGCCAGGTGACCGCGGGCGATTTCCACACCTACAGCCAGGCAGTCGAAGGCTACGACGCGTACACCGGCCAGTACCTGATCACCCCGGTGCAGCGCACCAACGCCTCGGCGCACGCCAGTTTCGACTTCACCCCGAACGTGCAGGGCTACCTGGACATGTTCTGGACCCGCAGCGAGACCACCTCGCAGCTCACCGCCTACGGCCTGGAACTGCCCAACGCCGCGCAGAACTACTACAACCCCTTCGGCGCCCAGCTCAGCCGCTACCTGCTGCGCTCGGTACCGGCCAACACCCGCGTCTACACCTCGACGATGTACCAGACCAACATCGTCGCCGGCCTGCGCGGCAAGTTCGGCGACAGCAGCTGGCAGTGGGACGCGGCGGCCGGCTACGCGCACTACAAGGACACCCTGGTGCGCAACGGCTTCTCCATCACCTCGGCGCTGAACAACGCGGTGGGCGCCTCGTTCCGCGACAGCGACGGCACCATCAAGTGCGGCACGCCCGGCAACGTCATCGCCGGCTGTACCCCGATCAACGTGTTCAACCCGGACGATCCGGCCACCATCGCCGGCATCAAGGCCACCCAGAGCGCGGTCGACCTGATCGACGAGAGCACCATGAAGTTCGCCGAGGCCAGCGTCAACGGCGACCTGTTCGCGATGCCGGCCGGGCCGGTGCAGGCCGCGTTCGGCCTGTCGTTCCGCAAGAACGGCTTCTCGCAGGGCACCAGCAACCCGGTGGCGGCCGCCGATGCGGAAGGCAACTGCGACTACAACGACGGCTGCATCATGAACCAGGGCCACGACGAGACCATCAAGGAGGCCTACGCCGAAGTGCTGGTGCCGCTGCTCAAGGGCGTGACCGGCGCGCAGGCGCTGAACCTCAACCTGGGCACGCGCTACTCGCGCTACGACTACTGGGGCAGCACCACCAACAGCAAAGTCGCGCTGGAATGGCGGCCGATCGACAACCTGCTGATCCGCGCCACCGGCTCGCAGGTGTTCCGCGCGCCGGCGCTGGGCGACCTGTACGGCTCGCCGTACAACGGCGTGGTCGACGACGTCGCCGACTACACGGATCCGTGCAACGGCTACACCGGCGGCGGCAATCCCGCGGCCTGCGCCAACGTGCCGACCAATGGCCGTTTCGTCAACACCTCCACCTTCACCGTGCTCACCACCGGCTCGGCCAACGCCGGTTTCGCGATCAAGCCCGAGCAGGGCCGTTCCTACAACATCGGCGCGGTGTACGACCCGGGCTGGGCCGAGGGGCTGTCGCTGAACCTGGATAGCTGGCGCGTCACTCTCGACGACATGATCAACGGCGTCGGTCTGAATCAGGTGCTGCAGTACTGCTACGACGGTCAGAGTGCCTACTGCCCGTTGATCGAGCGCGGCCCCACCGGGCAACTGGTCAGCGTGACCGTGCCGTTCGCGATCAACAGCGGCAAGGTCGACATCCGCGGCGACGACGTCGGCATCAAGTACGCCTTGCCCGAGACCGCCTGGGGCCGCTTCCGCGTCGGCGTCGATGCCACCTACCTGTCCAGCTACAAGTTCAGCGGCGATCCGCACAACTACGTGGGCGAACAATCCAGCTACGGCAATCTGCCACGCTGGCGCGCGAACTTCACGCTCGACTGGGACAACGGTCCCTGGCACGCGAGCTGGAACACCCGTCTGATCGGCCGTACCACGGTCGGTAGCGCCTACGAGGACTTCTGCGTCAACACCGCCGCCGACGGCAGTTGCGTGTACTTTCCGGTCGGCACGGTGACCTACCACGATGCCAGCGTGAGCCGGAAGTTCGAGCGCCTGCACAGCACCCTGGCGCTGGGCGTGAACAACCTAGGCGACCGCACGCCGCCGCGCTACTACGGCTACGCCAGTGCGGCCAACACCGACGCGTTCACCTACGACACGCTCGGGCGTTATTTCTGGGCGCGGATCAGGACCGAGTTTTGAGTCGCCTGTCTGCACTCGGTGGCGTCGCGTCGCGCATGCGGTGCGGCGCCGCCCTTCTAGGTTGCCTGCTGTTTGCGGTGGCGGTTTCAGCGTCGGCCACCAGCGGCGATCTGCTCGACCGCGATGGCGAAGGTCTGCAGCCCAGCAATGCCGCGATCGGGATGCCGCGTTTTACCGGCGATGCGCATCCGCTGCCGGACAACGGCGTGGCGTTCGCGCCGGGGCGGGGGCAGGGCCAGTTGCAGCGGGTGTTCGCCGCCGACCTGGCGGCGGGGGCAGGCAGCGCGCCCGGCCGCGATTTCTGGATCGATCGCCTCCTCGCGCGGCAGGGCACCGGCGGCGGCTTCGGCGACAGCAACAACTGGCTGTTCAGCCGTGGCCGCGCCGCCTACCTGTACACGCACAAGCCGGAGGAGCCTGGCTTCGTCGGCGACGTGGCCTATGTGCACAAGACCGGCCACGACGCGCTGTTCCGCCTGCAACTGGAGCGCGATGGCGTGCCGATCGCGCTGGTCGAGGACAGTGCGCAGCGGCGACAGACGCCGAGCTATTTCAGCAGCGTCTACGCCGGTGCCGGCGTGCGCCTGCAATTGGTCAAGTTCATCACCGAGCAGAACGTGGCGGTGGCCGAGGTCACGGTGTCCAGTGCCGACGGCGTCGCTCACACGTTGACCCTGCGCGCGGCCTCACCGATGGCCACGCATCCCGACGGTGCCGAATTGACCGGCGCCTTCGTCACCCATAACGCCATCACCACGCTGTTCCCGCGCCTGTCCGGCGATGGCTTCGCGGTCGATGGTGCGAGCATCGCGCGGCCATTGGCCGTGCCGGCGCACGGGCCGGCGTCGACCTTGAAAGTACAGCTGGGGCTGATCGCCCACGAGTTGCCGGCGTCGCTCCAGGAATACCGGCACCTCGTCGCGCAGTCGCCGCAGCAGGCCTACCGGGACCACGTCGTCGCCTACAACCGCTGGTGGGCCGACAACCTGCCGTACCTGGACACGCCCGAGGACAATCTCGACAAGACCCTGTTCTACCGCTGGTGGCTGCTGCGCTTCAATTTCCTGGATGCGGCGGTGCCCGGCAACGACTACCAGTTTCCGGTGGCGATCGAAGGCGTGCTCGGCTACGACAACGCCATCGTGCTCACTACCGGTATGTTCATCGACGACCTCAAGTACCTGCGCGATCCGCTGTACGCGTACGGCTCCTGGCTCGGCGCCGGCGAGACCGCCGGCGGCGGCAAGTACGTGGACAACCCCGGTGCGCCGGAGAACTGGTCCAACTCCTACGCGCAATATCTCAGTGCCGCCGCCTGGCGCGCCTACCAGGTGCACGGCGGGCCACCGGCGATCGCAGGACAACTGGCGCGCTACGCCAGCGCCGACGTGGAAGCGCTGCTGCGCGCCTACGACCGCAACGGCAATGGCCTGATCGAATACGACTGGGCGGCGATGACCGGCAACGACGCCGACGCGGTGTCCTTCGACTGGGCCAAGCGCCATGGCGCCCCGCGCATGGACCGCAGCGAGAGCGCGTATGTGTACGCCAATGCGCTGGCCGCCGCGCAGGCCGCGCAGGTGGCCGGCGATACCGCCACCGCCACGCGCATGCAGACGCTGGCGGCGAAGATCCGCCGCGCCGTGCTCGATGTGCTGTGGCAGGACCACAGCGCAAAGGCCGACGGCATGGGCCTGCACGGCGACCTGCTCAAGCAGCGCCAGGCCGACGGGCCGCAGCTGCCGGTGGATTGGAAGGAGACCAACAACTACTACCCCTTCAGTGTCGGCCTGATGCCCAAGCACGGCGATGCCGACGACGACCCCAAGTACGTGCGCGCGCTGCGCCTGTTCGCCGACGCCCGGCAGTTCCCGCTGTTCCCGTTCTACACCGCCAACCAGGCCGATGCACAGGCGCGCGGCGCCGGCGGCAGCAACAATTTCTCGGTGATCAATTCCACCGTGGCGTTCCGCCTGCTCGGCAGCGTGTTGCGCGATTACCCCAGCCCGTACCTGGACGCGTCCAGCTACCGCACACTGCTGTACTGGAACGCGTGGGCGCACTACATCGACGGCGACAACCGCTATCCGGACCAGAACGAGTTCTGGGCGCAGGGCAGCGCCGCCGATGGCGGCCGCATCGGCTACCGTTCGTGGATCCACCACACCCAGCTCGGCGCCACCAACTTCACCGTGATCGAGGATGCGATGGGCCTGCGTCCGCGCAGCGATGCCCTGATCGAGCTGTATCCGATCGACATCGGCTGGGACCATTTCGCCGCCGACCGGCTGCGCTACCGCGACCGCGACCTGAGCATCGTCTGGGACCGCGACGGTCGCCGCTATGGCGGCGCCGCGCCGAAAGGCTATTCGCTGTACCTGGACGGGCGTCTGGCCTTCACCGTCGACCGCCTGGCACACCTGCTGTACGACCCTGCCAGCGGCCGCGTGCAGGCCTTGCCGGATGCAGTCAATGCCGGTGCCGCGCAGATGCAGGTGCTGGCCGCGCACCGGCTGGCGCTGCAGGCGCCGCAGCAGGTGCGGTTTCCCGGCGCGGCGCGGATCGGTGCGGTGTTGGCCGATGCCGGGCTCGATACCGCGCTGCCGCCGGGCGCGCGCAACCTGGCGCAGGGCGCGGCGGTCAGCGCCAGCTACGCGACCGACGGATTTCCGGCCACTGCGGCGGTCGACGGCAGCACCGCCAACGAACCGTTCTGGGGCACCGCCGGTTCGAGCAGCAGCAGCGACTGGCTGGAACTGGATCTGGGCCGGCCGCAGACCCTGGATGACCTGCGCGTGTACTTCTATCGCAGCTCCTCGCCCGCAGGCGAGCAGCACGGTTTTCCGTCGGGTACGCGTGCCGGCTATGCGCCGCCGTGGCTGTACGTGCTGCAGTATCTTGATGAGGACGTGTGGAAGACCGTGCCGGGCCAGGTGCGCGATACGCCGATCGCACAGGGCAACCGCAACCGCGTCCGTTTCCCGCCGCTACGCGCGCAGCGCTGGCGCGTGCAAGTGACCCATGCAGGCGCGCTGCGCACCGGGATCAAGGAGATCCAGGCCTATGCCAGCGGTGCCGCGGCGCCGGCGGCGCAGGGCAACCAGGCGCCGAAGGTCGAGGCCTGGCAGGAAGACGGCAGCAGTGCCGGCGGCGTGGTGCGCCTGGCCGGGCGGGTCGGCGACGACGCACTGCCGAACGGCACGCTTTCCCTGCACTGGCGCATGCTGCAGGCACCCCCCGGTGGTGCGGCGCTGTTCGAGCAGCCGCAGGCGGCCACGACCGAGGTGCGCTTCACTGCGCCCGGCGCCTACACCCTGCAGTTGCAGGCCGACGATGGCGCGTTGCAGGGGCACGCCGAGGTGGCGGTGATCGCGGCAGCGACCCCGGCCGGGCAGGCCCTGCAGGTGCAAGGCCAGGCCACGCCGAGCGCGCAATTCACCGCCGGCCATCACCGCCTGCAGGCGCTCAACGATGGACTGCTGCCGGCGCCGGACCAGGAGCCCGCCGCCGACCGCCGCTGGGGCAGTTGGGGGCGCGCGCAGCCCGCCTCGGTGTGGGTGCAGTATCAGTGGCCGCAAGCGCAGCGGCTGAGCGCGGCGGCGCTGTACTTCTGGGACGACCAGCCGCAGGGCGGGGTGGCGTTGCCGCGCGGGTGGACGCTGCAATACCTCGATGGTACGCAGTGGCGCGACATCGCCGTGCGCGGCGGTTATCCGGTGCAGGGTAATGGCGCGCCGAGTCGCGTGGCATTCGCGCCGGTGGTCACCACGGCCTTGCGCGCGGTGCTGCAGACTGCGGTGCAGGGCGAAGGCCATTACGCGGTCGGCATGGACGAATGGCAGGTGTTCGCCGAGCGTGCGGTGGCGACCGAAGCGGTGGACGTGCGTATCGCGCCTGGGCAGGCGCCGACGTTGCCGGCACGCATCGCCGGCTACTTCGCCGACGGCAGCTGGGGCCGGCTGGGCGTGCGCTGGTCGCAAGTCGATGTGGCGGCGCTGGCCGGCGAGGGCCGCGTGCAGGTGCAGGGCCTGGCCGACGGCGGCGTGCCGGTGACTGCCAGCGTCTGGGTCCGCGCGACCGCACCGGGCCAGCTCACCACCGTGCAAGCGCCGCCGCCGTTGCACGTGCCTGCAGGGCAGGTGCCGGCGCTGCCGGAGCTGGTCTCCGTGCAGTACAACGACGGTTCGCGCGAGCGCGTGCCGGTGCGTTGGTCGCCGCTGGCGTCGGCCGCCTATGCGAAGCCAGGGCGCCTGAGCGTGGTCGGGCAGGCGCAGGGGCGCGAGGGCAGCGGCGAGTTGCCGGTGCGGCTGGAACTGGTGATCGAGGCGGAGGCGGCGCCATGAATCGCCCTCCCATGCGCAGGGTGTTCGCGTCGCTGCTCTTGGCATGGGGCGCCTGCATCGGCGTTGCCACGGCCGCCGCGCCGACAACGCCGCGGTCGCGGCCGGTGCAGGCGCCGGGCAACCCGATCCTGGCCGACGGCCGCGACTATGCAGCCGACCCGGCACCACTGGTCGCCGATGGCAAGCTCTACATCATCGCCGGCCGCGACGAAGCACCGCCGGAGGTCAACGACTTCGTCATGGACCGCTGGCAACTGCTGGTTACCGACGACGTCGGCAGTGGCCGCTGGACCTACTATCCGGCACTGCTGCGACCGCACCAGGTCTTCGCCTGGGCCGCCCCCGGTCATGCCTACGGCGCGCAGATCGTGCAGGGCCCGGACCGGCGCTACTACCTGTATGCGCCGGTGCAGGAAGCGCACTCGCGCAATGCCGATCCGTTCGCGATCGGGGTGGCGGTGGCCGACAGCCCATTGGGGCCGTGGCGCGACGCGCATCCGCAGGGGCCGATCCTGTCGCAATCGCTGCCGGCGCCCAACGCGATCCAGAACATCGACCCGACCGTGCTGGTCGACGACGACGGCCGTGTGTACCTGTATTGGGGCACCTTCGGCAAGCTGTTCGGCATCGAGCTGGAACGCGACATGGTCACGCCGAAAGGGCAGGCGGTGGCGGTGACCACGCTGGACGGCTACTTCGAGGCGCCGTGGCTGTTCAAGCGCAACGGCACCTACTACCTGGCCTATGCCGGCAATCGTGCCGGGCCGGCGTCGGACTGCACGCCGACGCTGTACCACGCCTGCATCGCCTACGGCAGCGCGCCGTCGCCGCTGGGGCCGTGGACCTACCGCGGGGTACTCCTGCCGCCGGTCTCTTCGACCACCTCGCACTGCGGCATCGTCGAATTCAACGGCCAGTGGTACCTGGTCTATCACACCGCCGACGCCAAGGGCGGCGGGCATTTCCGCCGCAGCGTGGCCATCGACCGATTGCAGTGGGACGAGACCCAGCGGCCGGCGCGGATCCTGCCGGTGGTGGCCACGCGCCGACCGCAGCCGCCTTTGCCACCGCAGCGTAACCTCGCCCGTTATGCGCAGGCCAGCGCGTCCAACGGCCCGGACATCCCGCACCAGTACTGGATCGCCGCGCTCAACGACGGGTGGGTCAAGCGCAATCCCTTGCCGCCGCAGCTATGGGGCAGCTGGACACCGCACAACCCGCCGCAGCAATGGCTGCAGTACAGCTGGGCGCAACCGGTGACGCTGCAGCGCAGCCGCATCCTGTTCTGGGCCGACCATCCGCCGGGCGCGGACAGCGGCGTGGCGCCGCCGGCGCGCTGGCGGCTGGAGTACCGCCGCGATGGCCGCTGGTGGCCACTGGCGCAGAGCACGCGCGCGCCGGTCGCCGGTCGCTGGCAGACGCTGCGCTTCGATCCGGTGACCACGCGCTGCGTGCGCGCGGTGCTGGATGCCGCAGGCGGCGGCGAGCGTTACGCGGCGCTGGCGGTGCAGGAGTGGGAGATGCTGGCGCCGCAGGCGCAGCGCCTGCCGCAGGCCACCACCGCGGATGCGCAACGCTGCGACGCGCCTTGAGGCCAGGCGCGCATGCCGACTGAGCAAACGTCGCCGAGCTTCGCGCCTTCCAGTGGCGAGACCTGCCGCCGGCGTCGGCCGCCGCTGCCGGGCGCATCATGATCCTGTCGTGACGCCAGTTCGATTTTCGAAATGTGTGCGGAATTAGCTCGATTCCTTGGGGATAACCGTAAGGTGCATTGCGCCTGACTGCATTAGGCTGGCGACGGGTTGCCGAAGTGCGAATGGCTGAAGCGCCGTCTGTTGTCGGCGTTGCGCCGGCCGCGTTTTTAACGGCACGCCGTCGGGGGCGGCGGATTCATCCAGCACTGCCTGCTGTTGCGGCGGATCGCGTCGATCGTCCAATCCATCCAATCTCATCGGGCAAGAGGAGGGTAGAGCCGTGAAAATCGCTGCTTCTCGATTCGTGCGTAGGGTGTCCGCAGTGTGCCTGTCGGCCGTTTTGGCCCTGGCTGCGCAGCATGCGCATGCCGCGTCCGTCTGCACCGCCGGTCAATGGATCGCCAATCCCGACGACACCGACATGCCGGCCGTCCGCTACGAAACCGAACACTTCGCGTTCCGCTGGCAGGACGGGCAAGCCGTTTCCCAGGACGACGTCGCCTCGGCAGCCAAGGAGCTGGAGCTGATCTGGGACGACTACATGGCGCGCGTCGGTTTTCCCGAGCCTTACTGCAATACGGCGAAGAAGTACAAGGTCAGCGTCTACCTGGACGACAGCTTCGGCCTGAACGGCGGTACCTCCGCCAGTGGCGGTATGGGAATGTGGATCAATCCGGACCAGTTGGGATATCACTGGGGCCTGGCGCATGAGTTGACCCATGGGTTGCAGGGCAGTACCGGCGGCTTGCGCGATTCGCCGTATGTCGGCTGGATCTGGGAATCGCATGCCAACTGGATGGCCCATCAGTATTTCCACGACGATGTGCAGTGCTCGGAGATGTTGGTGAACTACCCGCATCTCTATCTTGGCTCGACCCGCGACCGCTACTGCAACTGGCAGTTCATGGAGTACCTCAAGGATCGCTTCGGCTACGCGATCATCAACGATCTGTGGGCCAAGGCGCCCAAGCCCGGCGATTCCCGCCAGGCCGATGCCGACCCGTTCTCGATCATTCGCGACAACATGGGCTGGAGCCAGTCGCAACTCAACGACGTGTTCGGCGACTGGGCCATGCACAACGTGCACTGGGACTACATCGACCCGGACGCTCGCGATCATGGCGCGGTGATGCGCCGGGAATATGGCAGCAATACCGCGTTCGATCCGGAAAACCCGTCCGATGAGACCAATCGGGATCGCGCCCTGCGCCTGACCCAGCTGGATCCGGTGCAGGGCCAGGCGGGCGTCTACCAAGTGCCGTTCGACTGGGCGCCGCAGCGCTGGGGCTACAACCTGGTCCGGCTGATTCCCGCCCAGAATGCGACTGCGGTGGTGGTGAAGTTCCATGGCAACGTACAGCAGCGGTCGGCGGTCGACACCTTGCCGGGTCTGGCGAACGATCCCGAGACGATCGGCTCACCCGACTCGGATTGGCGCTGGGGCCTGGTCGCCATCGATGCCAACGGCAAGCCGCGCTACAGCGCGTTGCAGCATGGCGCCGATGCCGCGCTGTCGTTCCAGCTCCGCAGCGGTGACAGCGACCTGTATCTGGTGGTCATGGGCACGCCGAGCACGATGCAGAAGATCAAGTGGGATCAGTCCTACTACTCGGTCTACCGCTATCCGTGGAGCGTCACGTTGGAGAAGGTCTATCCGTCGGGTCAGCAGCCCGGTGCGCCGACGCCGACGCGCGTCGGCAGTCGCCACCCCAACGGCGGTGGCTGGGTCGCGCAGAACGCGTATGTCGCGCCAACGGCCTATATCGGCCCGCAGGCGCGGGTGCTCGGGGGCAAGGTGCTCGGCGATGCGCGGATCGAGGATCACGCGACGATCCTGGGCGGGCAGGTGCAGGACAGCGCCGTGGTCGGCGGATTGAGCCTGTTGCAGGATGGGGTGACGGTCAAGGATCGCGCCCAGGTGCATACGGTGTTCAAGCCGGCAGGGGCATTCGGTGGATTCACGCTGTCCGGCACCGCGCAGTTGCGTGGCGACGTCGAGCAGCGGGGTGCGTCCGCCAGCAAGGGCGTGTTCTACGGATACGTGGATGCGGACACGGTAACCAGTCCCGACTATGGCGCCGACCTCACCGAGGCGGTGCCAGAGGTCACGGCGAAGCCACACTGATCGACCGGCAATGACCGACCGGCGGTGTCGTGGCGGGTGCCGGTGCATGCGCTGCGACACTGCCGCAGTTTTCCCGATGCATGCAGATGCGACATGTCGTGCAGGCGGCGCATGAGCCGACGGGCCAATGTTGTATCGGCCGCGTTCGTCTGCGGTGAGCGGACAGGGCTTGGTCGCCTGCGGTAGGTCGATGCGGCGTTTCGGCAGAAATCCGCATCTGCAGGCATCAGTGGGGACAAGACGCGCTGTCACCCGGGTGACACAGTGACACCGGATCCGCCGGTCATTGCCCGCGGAGTCGGCGCCCCGACACCCCACACAGGAGAAGTCCATGCCTCGATGCGTTTCTTTTCCGCATGCCACCTCGCGCGCGGGAGTCCGGCGATGAGCGGGCAGGGGACGCATCGGCACGCCGCCGCCTGCGTGCACGCATCCGCCGATGCGGCCGGCGCCGCGCTGGACCCATCGCGCCGCCGCTTCCTGCAATGGAGCGCACTGGCGGTGGCGGCCGGGATGCTGCGCTTTCCGCTGGACGCCGCCGCGTCCACGCCCGGGCGCGTGCAGGCGCTGCCCTTGCAGCAGGTCACGCTGAAACCGTCGCTGTTCCTGGAGTCGCTGCAGACCAACCGCCGCTACCTGCTGGAACTGGAGCCGGACCGCCTGCTGCACAACTTCCTGCACTACGCCGGCCTGCCGCCGAAGGGCGCGGTGTACGGTGGCTGGGAGGGCGACACCATCGCCGGCCACACCCTGGGCCACTATCTCAGCGCACTGGCCAAGATGCACGCGCAGACCCGCGACCCGGTGCTGCGCGAGCGCATCGACTACATCGTCGCCGAGCTGGCGCGCGCGCAGGCCAAGGACGCGGACGGTTACGTCGGCGGGCTCACCCGCAAGAACGACCAAGGCGTCATCGACAGCGGCAAGATGGTGTTCGAGGACGTGCGCCGCGGCATCATCAAGGGCAGCAAGTTCAATCTCAACGGCAGCTGGTCGCCGTTGTACACCCAGCACAAGCTGTTCGCCGGCCTGCTCGACGCGCATGCGCTGGGCGGCAGCAAGCAGGCGCTGGAGGTGCTCCTGCCGCTGGCCGCCTACACCGCCGGCGTCTTCGATGCGCTCGACCACGCACAGATGCAGACCCTGCTGGACACCGAGTTCGGCGGCCTCAACGAATCCTATATCGAGTTGGGCGCACGCACCGGCGATGCGCGCTGGATCGCGATCGGCAAGCGCCTGCGCCACGAAAAGGTGATCGACCCGGCCGCGGCCGGGCGCGACGAACTGCCGCACATCCATGCCAATACCCAGGTGCCCAAGTTCATCGGCGAGGCGCGCCAGTTCGAGGTCGCCGGCGACGCCGACGCGGCCGCGGCGGCCCGCTTCTTCTGGGAGACGGTCACCACGCACTACAGCTACGTGATCGGCGGCAATGCCGACCGCGAGTACTTCCAGGAGCCCGATACCATCGCCGCGTTCCTGACCGAGCAGACCTGCGAGCATTGCAACAGCTACAACATGCTCAAGCTGACCCGGCATCTGTACCAGTGGACGCCGCAGGCGCGTTACTTCGACTACTACGAGCGCACGCTGCACAACCACACCATGGCCGCGCAGCATCCGGGCACCGGCATGTTCACTTACATGACGCCGATGATCAGCGGCGGCGAGCGCGGTTTCTCCGACAAGTTCGACTCGTTCTGGTGCTGCGTCGGCAGCGGCATGGAAGCGCATGCGCAGTTCGGCGATGCCATCTACTGGCAGGACGACACCTCGCTGTACGTGAATCTCTACATCCCCTCGTGGCTGGACTGGAGCGAGCGCGACCTGGCGCTGGAACTGGACAGCGGCGTGCCCGACAACGGCAAGGTGCGCCTGCAGGTGCTGCGCGCTGGTGCACGCACACCGCGGCGCCTGCTGTTGCGGGTGCCGGCCTGGTGCCAGGGCCGCTACACCTTGCGCGTGAATGGCAAGCCCGCACGCGCGGCGCTGGCCGACGGCTATCTGACGCTGGAGCGTGACTGGCGCGCCGGCGACGTGATCGACCTGGACCTGGCCACGCCGCTGCGGCTGGAACATGCCGCCGGCGATACGGACACGGTGGTGGTGATGCGCGGGCCGCTGGCGCTGGCGGCCGACCTGGGGCCGGTGAGCACCCCCTACGATGCGCCGGACCCGGCGTTGGTGGCCGCGGCCGATCCGCTGCGCGGCTTTGCCGAGCTGCCGCAGCCCGGCCATTTCCAGGCCAGCAGCACGCAGCCGCCGGGCCTGACCTTCGTGCCGTTCTACGCGCAGTACGAGCGCCGCAGTGCGCTGTATTTCAAGCGCATGGACCCCGCCCAGTGGGCGGAGGAGGCGCAGCGGCGGGCGCGCCGCCAGGCCGAGCAGGACAAGCTGCGCGCGATCGCGGTGGACATGATCCAGTTCGGCGACGAGGCCTCCGAGCAGGCGCACCAGCTGCGCAGCGACACCTCCTTCGGTGGCGCCTACCGTCGCCAGCAGTGCCGCGACGTGCGCGGCAAGGGCTTCGTCGAGTTCCGCATGCGCGGCAGTGCGCAACCGCTGGCGCTGCGCCTGCGCTTCTGGGGCAGCGACAAGGGTCGCTTCAACATCCTGGTCAATGGCAAGCTGGCCGTGGAGGTGGCGGTGGAGCGCGGCCAGGTGATCGATTTCGTCGACCGCGACTACCCGTTGCCGCCGGCGCTGACCCGCGATGCGCAGCCGCTGACCGTGCGCATCGAGCCGCAGCACGGCGACACTGCCGGCCCGCTGTTCGGCGGCTGGCTGATCCCGGCGTGACGCCGCGTGGCGGTACCGTCCGCATCGCCCCGCACGGCCGATGGCAGCGCGTGCCTGTCGTGATCGTCACTATGCGACACGGCGCCATGCCGCGGCACGCTCGCCGCGTGCAGCGCGGCGCCACGCACGACCATGCATGATTCCGCACGGGAAACCGCGAATCGCGACAAGACGCGGCCGTGTATCCACGTCACAGTGTGACCGCGTGATGAAAATCTGATCGCATCGTCGTACCGGCCGTGGCGCCGGCGCGCTACCGGAGCGCCGCCGGCGTCGTCGGACGTCATCGCAGTAGCGGGGGAGCCGCGCACGGCCGTGCGCGCAGGACATCGGCCTCCCCGCGGTGCGCCAGGCTGCCATGGCCGGGCGCAGGCATGCCACCGCAGGCGCCGCGCAGGCGCCGCCATCCAGCAGGTCCGTCCGTCGGCATGGCGCCGGCACGGCGTCGTTCGGCCTGCGTTTGTCCACTGTCCCGTCTCGCCATCCTCCAGGAGCTCGCCAATGTCGTTTTCGCCGCCACGCCCTTCCTTCCGTCATGCCGCGACGCCGCTGGCGCTGGCGGTCGCCACCGCCTTGTCGCTGGGCAGCGCAGCGACGGCGCAGGCGCAGGAGGCGAGCGCCGACAGCGCTCCCCAGACCCTGGACAGCATCGTGGTCACCGGCTCGCGCCTGCGCCGCGTCGACACCGAGACCGCCAACCCGGTGGTGACCATCAGCCGCGCGCAGATCGAAGCCACCGGCAAGGCCACGCTCGGTGACCTGGTGCAGGAGCTGCCGTCGATCGCCGGCAACGCCACCAATCCCAACACCAACAACGGTGGCGGCACCGGCGCCTCGGTGATCTCGCTGCGCGGTCTCGGCGACAAGCGCACCCTGGTGCTGGTCAACGGCACGCGCCTGGCCAGCAACGACGTCAACGCGATCCCGGCGACCATGATCGAACGGGTGGAAGTGCTCAGCGACGGCGCCTCGGCGGTGTACGGCTCCGACGCCATCGGCGGCGTGGTCAACTTCATCCTGCGCAAAGGCTTCGACGGCATCGAGGCCAGCGCCGATTTCGGCACCAGCTCGCGCAGCGACGGCAACCGCCGCAATTTCTCGCTGACCGCCGGCAAGACCGGCGAGCGCGGCAGCATCGTCGCCGGCCTGTCCTACCACGACATCGATCCGGTCTCGGCCGGCGCACGCGCCTATTCCAGGGACGCGCTGTCGCTGATCGACGGCGTCGGGGTGAAGCAGGGCTCCTCGGCCACGCCGACCGGCAGCATCAGCTTCAACGACGGCTCGGCCGCGGCCAAGGCACTGGCGGCCAGCAACGGCTGTTCGCGGGTGACCTTCAACGGCGGCAGCAGCAGCCCGACCAACGCCAGCCAGTACCACTGCTACGTCGCCTCGACCGATTCCTACAACTACCAGCCGTACAACCTGCTGCAGACCCCGCAGGAGCGCACCAACGCCTTCGTGCTCGGCAGCTACCGCTTCAACGATCACCTGGAAGGCTACGTCAACACCTATTTCAGCAAGACCACCTCGTCCTCGATCATCGCCCCAATCCCGATCTTCGCCAACGGCGACAACTTCCTGGTCTCCTCGGCCAGCTACTACAACCCGTTCGGCGTCAACTTCGGCACCGACCGCAGCACCGGCACCTCGTACAACAACTTCAACACCCGCGCCACCGTGCTCGGCAATCGGCAATACCAGTACAATACCTACAATTTCCAGATCAATCCGGGCCTGCGCGGCAGTTTCGGCGACAGTTCCTGGCAGTGGGATGCCAGCCTCAACTACGGCAAGGTCAAGCAGAAGTCGATCAACCAGGGCTTCCTCGACTACGCCGGCTTCAATGCCGCGGTGGGGCCGTCGTTCCTGGCGGCCGACGGCACGGTCAAGTGCGGCAGCGCCGGCGCGGTGATCGCCGGCTGCACGCCGATCGACGTGTTCAACCTCAACGCGGCCAGCAACAAGGCCGCGCTGGAAGCGCTGGTAGTCAATCCGATCGTCACCAACGTCTACACGGTCAAGCAGTTCGAGGCCAATGCCAA
Source organism: Xanthomonas sp. F10 (assembly GCF_014206815.1). Lineage (GTDB taxonomy): Bacteria > Pseudomonadota > Gammaproteobacteria > Xanthomonadales > Xanthomonadaceae > Xanthomonas_A > Xanthomonas_A indica. The sequence goes on along the minus strand of NZ_JACHNP010000001.1, from coordinate 1,887,020 downwards.
CGGCGAGCTGTTCGCGCTGCCGGCCGGCACCGCCAGCCTGGCAGTGGGGGTCTCCTATCGCAAGGAGAGCACCAGCACTGCGGCCGATCCGCTGTGGACCGGCGACGAGAACGGCATGTGCGGCGTGCTCGAGTACTGCGCCTCGGTGCTCGGCGGCAGCTTCAGCGTCAAGGAAGCCTATGCCGAAGCGCTGTTCCCCTTGCTGGCCGGGCTGCCCGGCGTGCACTCGCTCAACCTGACCGTGGGCAGCCGCTTCTCCGACTACGACACCGTCGGCAGCAAGACCAACAGCAAGGTCTCGCTGGAGTACCGCCCGATCGAGAACCTGCTGCTGCGCGGCACCGCCTCGCAGGTGTTCCGCGCGCCCAACATCGGCGAGCTGTACGCCGGCGTGGCCGGCGATTCGCCGTCGGTCACCGATCCGTGCAATGGCTATACCGGCGGCCATGCCGCGGCCTGCGCCAACGTGCCCACCGACGGTAGCTACCAGCAGGCCGACAACCAGGTCGGCGCCAAGGCTTCCGGCGCGGCGGTGGCCGGCTACCAGCTCAAGCCGGAGACTGGCATGTCCTACGATTTCGGCGTGGTCTACGACCCAGGCTGGGTCGAGGGCCTGTCGATGAGCGCGGACCTGTGGAAGATCAACCTCAAGGACACCATCACCCAGGTGTCGGCGCAGACCGTGCTCAACCAGTGCTACGCCAACGACGCCAGCGCGTTCTGCGCGCTGATCCATCGCAACGACAACGGCACCGTCAACTACATCGCCGAGCCCACCGTGAACCTGGGCAAGCTGTGGGCCAGCGGCGCGGACTTCAGCCTCACCTACCGGCTGCCGGATACCGCCTGGGGCAGCTTCAGCGCCGGCCTCAACGGCACCTACGTGATCCGCTACGACATCAACCCAGACACCACCGACCCCAGCACCGTCACCATCCACAACGCCGGCAAGTACACCTACGCCTACGGCAACTTCCCGCGCTGGCGCGCGCTGGGCACGCTGAACTGGAACCTGGGCGACTGGAGCGCGTCGTGGCGCGTCCGCTACATCGGCCGCACCGAGATCGGCAGTGCCGACACCCGCCAGAGCCTGTCGGCCGACGCCGACCAGCCCGCCGTGGTTCGCGGCATCGGCGCCTACGTCTACCACAGCGTGCAGGTGGGCTATCAGGTCAAACCGTGGAACACGCGTTTCGAAGTCGGCGTGGACAACCTGGCCGACCGCCAGCCGCCGCTGTACTACGCCAACAACGTCACCAACGCCAACACCGACGTAGCCACCTACGATCTGCTCGGCCGCTACTACTGGGCGCGGGCGACGGTGAAGTTCTGAGGCGGAGCCTGGTGGCGTAGGCGATCGGGTCGCCGGTGCCGTGGCGGGCGGGAAGCCCGCCGCGGTAAGCACGGCCGGCCCGGTTCTACGTGGGCGGTAATGAACCGGTACGGCGCATCACACCATCGGGCCGCCTGCCAGTGAACATGAAAGGCCATCCGTAGGAGCGGCTTCAGCCGCGACGCGATAGCGGTAATGCCGTCGCGGCTGAAGCCGCTCCTACGCCATCACTACATGTCCCCCGCGACTGCGGCAACCCGCATTAGGCGAGGTGCCTTCAATCGAGCAAGGCCACCAGGTCCTGATACAGGGCCTGCGGAATCTGCACGCCTTCGCTGTGGCTGCGTGCCCGTGCCTGGTAGCGGCGTTGCGAAGGCAGGCGTGCCCCGGTGGCCTCGTAGGCGGCAAAGAACGCTTCCGCACGGGCCAGGTGCGCGGCGCAGTCGACGCCGAGGAAGCGCGCCGGATCCAGCGCCAAAATCAATTCGCCGTGGTAGGGCGCTGCGCCGGCACCGGCGTCGTGGGCCAGCGATTCGGCGCTGGTGAGGTCGCCGATCAAGGGGCCGGCGATCAGCTCGATCATCGCCGACAGCGCCGAACCCTTGTGTCCGCCGAAGGTCAGCATCGCGCCACCGTTGGCGACCGCGGCCGGATCGGTGGTCGGCGCGCCTGCCGCGTCCACCCCCCAGCCTTCGGGAATCGGCTGGCCGGCGCGGCGGCGCAGCTCGATCTCGCCGCGCGCCACCGCGCTGGTGGCGAAGTCGAACACGAACGGCGGCGCGTCCACGCGCGGCCAGCCGAACGCCAGCGGGTTAGTGCCCAGCAGCGGCGTGCGTCCGCCGGCCGGCGTGACCCAGGCATGGCTGGGATTGCAGATCAGCGCGACCAGGCCGGCCTCGGTGATGCGCTCGACTTCCGGCCACAGCGCAGAGAAGTGCACGCAACGGTTGATCGCCAGTGCCGCCAGGCCATTGGCACGGGTCTTCTCGATCAACAGCGGCAGCCCACGCTCGAACGCCAGCAGCGAGAACCCGCCGCGCGCATCGACCCGCACGATGCCGGGTGCATGGTCGTGCACGACAGGCTCGGCGTCGCCCACCACCCTGCCGTTGCGCAATGTCGCCACGCAGCCGAGCGTCCGGTACAACCCATGCGAGGCACAGCCGTCGCGCTCGCCGGCGACGATGGTGCGGGTGAGGGCATGCACATGCTCCGGGCTGAAGCCGGCATGGGACAGGATGCGGTCGACCAGAGTGGTGGCCTGGTCCAGGGATAGCGTGATGGTGGGGTTGCTGTTCATCGAAGAGGGTGGTCAGGAAACAAGCCGATTCTCGCCTGCAAGTCGCTTCGCGAGAAGCCTGGGAGCGTCAAGGTCACCTGGAGGCTTTACCCGCATGCCGCGCAGATATCTTGCATGCTCTGCACCACGTCGGAGTCAACGTAATGACTGATCGCTAGGGATTGCGTAGTTGATCAGACTAACGACGTCTGAGGTTTCGAGTAAGCAAGAGGCCGTTCATCGGGCGCCTAGAATTTCCTTGACAGCCATCCCTGAGCTGATTCGATAATTCGCCAAGGTCATCATGGGTCTTGCAAAAGATTTTCGTTTGACCGGGTAGTGCGGAAGCTTCAATGCATGCTGGCGCAATTTATGGTTCGGTGATCAATGAATACTAAAGTGGCCAGGCTTTTCGTAATTCCGAGTTTTCTTGCTGGGGCGGCCATGATTTTTATTGGCGAGCCTTATATTACTCGGGTGCTCATTTCGAAGAGCCCTCGGGTTGCGGATTATTCGGCTGGCAAGATCTACGAATATAATCAACACGGTCATGTGGTATTTTTGAGTTGGTCTGATCTTTTTTTGATGAATGCTATGGCTGTCAGTGGTGTTTGTCTCCTGCTGATTTGCGGCATCTTGTTGAAGTCAATAAATAGGGTCGATATGCAGCTTAAGTGAATTTAAGGTTAGGTGTTTTCTGTGCATGCTTTGGTGAGCGTCTGAGGCAGATGTGTTTATTTAATGTGTCATGGGTTTAAATTTCAGTAGTGGCTGCTATTCAGCACATTTGCTGCGATAAGTGACAAGCTGGTCAGCGTGAGGAAGTGGCAGGCGATGTCGAGTAAGGCGGGCATTAGGTGGTGTGGCGACGCATACGTGTCGCGCCGCACGCCAGAGTCGCCTTGTCCCATGGGGCGCGTGTTTTCGGGTGGTGCGAAGGGGCGCGTCCGTGACCACGCCGACCGGCTCGAATTGGTGCCTACCCCGTATTCTGCCTTGAACCAACAATCGCAATGCGGCACAAGAATCCCGCAAAAGGTCGTTGGACTTCGGGCAATCGGAGTCGCCTGTGTAAAAAACAAAGCCGGCAGATGCCGGCTTCGTTCTTTTCGCAATCGCACGTCTCAGGCCTAGACCGACAACTCCAACAACAACTTATTGAGCCGACGCACATACGCCGCCGGGTCCTTCAGGCTGTCGCCCGCCGCCAGCGCCGCCTGATCGAACAGCACCTTCGCCAGGTCGCCGAAGCGCTCGCCATCGGCTTCTGCGTCCAGCTTCTCGATCAGCGGGTGCGCGGGGTTGAACTCGAACACCGGCTTGCTCTCCGGCAGCTTCTGGCCGCTGGCTTCCAGGATCTGCCGCATCTGCAGGCCCAGGTCGCCCTGGCCGATGGCTAGGATCGCCGGCGAGTCGGTCAGGCGGTGCGAGACGCGGACTTCGGAGACGTCGTCCTTGAGCACGTTCTGGATGCGCTCGACCAGGCCCTGCTTGGCCTTGGCGGCTTCTTCCTTGGCCTGCTTCTCTTCCTCGCTGTCGAGCTTGCCCAGGTCCAGGTCGCCGCGCGCCACGTCGACGAAGGACTTGCCGTCGAACTCGGTGAGGTAGCTCATCAGCCACTCGTCGATGCGGTCGGTGAGCAGCAGCACTTCGATGCCCTTCTTGCGGAACACCTCCAGGTGCGGGCTGTCCTTGATCTGCGCGTAGCTCTCGCCGGTCAGGTAGTACAGCTTGTCCTGGCCGTCCTGCATCCGCGCCACGTAGTCGGCCAGCGACACGGTCTGCGCGCCGTCGCTGCCATGGGTGGAGGCGAAGCGCAGCAGGCCGGCGATCTTCTCGCGGTTGCCGAAGTCCTCGGCCGGGCCCTCCTTCAGCACCTGCCCGAAGTTCTTCCACACGCCCTGGTAGCGCTCGGCGTCGTCCTTGGCCAGCTTCTCCAGCATGTCCAGGGCGCGCTTGGTCAGCGCGGACTTCATCGAGTCGATCACCGGGCCGGACTGCAGGATCTCGCGCGAGACGTTCAGCGGCAGGTCGCTGGAATCGACGATGCCCTTGATGAAGCGCAGGTACAGCGGCAGGAACTGCTCGGCCTGGTCCATGATGAAGACGCGCTGCACGTACAGCTTGAGCCCGCGCGAGGCGTCGCGCTGGTACAGGTCGAACGGGGCACGGCCGGGCACGAACAGCAGCGAGGTGTACTCCAGCTTGCCTTCGACCTTGTTGTGGCTCCACGCCACCGGGTTCTCGTGGTCGTGGGCGATGTGCTTGTACAGCTCCTGGTATTCCTCGTCCTTGATCTCGTTGCGCGGCCGCGTCCACAGCGCGCTGGCGCGGTTGACGGTTTCCCACTCGGGGGTTTCCGGCGTGTCCTTGTCCTCGCCGTAGTGTTCCTTTGGCAGTTCGATCGGCAGGGCGATGTGGTCGGAATACTTGCGCACGATGCCGCGCAGCTTCCAGCCGTCGGCAAAGCCCTTCTCGTCGTCCTTCAGGTGCAGCACGATGCGGGTGCCGCGCTCAGCCTTCTCGATGGTGGCGACCTCGAACTCGCCTTCGCCGCGCGAGGACCAGTGCACGCCCTCGCTCGCGGGCAGCCCGGCGCGGCGGCTGTACACGTCGACCTGGTCGGCGACGATGAAGGCGCTGTAGAAACCCACGCCGAACTGGCCGATCAGGTGCGAATCCTTCTTCTGATCGCCGGACAGGTGCTTGAGGAACTCGGAGGTGCCGGACTTGGCGATGGTGCCCAGGTGCGCGACGATCTCCTCGCGGCTCATGCCGATGCCGTTGTCGTCGATGGTGACGGTGCCGGCGTCCTTGTCGAAGCCGATGCGGATGCGCAACTGCGCATCGCCGTCCAGCAATTCCGGCTTGACCAGGGCCTCGAAGCGCAGCTTGTCGGCGGCATCGGAGGCATTGGAGATCAGCTCGCGCAGGAAGATCTCCTTGTTGGAATACAGCGAATGGATCATCAGCTGCAGCAGCTGCTTGACCTCGGTCTGAAAGCCCAGGGTTTCTTTTTGGGTTTCCACGCTCATCGGTAGGTGCTCCATGAAGGATGGGCGGCCGCGCGGAGGAGGGCGCGGCTCTGCCGGCCGACATGGTGGCGGCCGCAGCCGGCTTCAAGCGCCGCGCTGCGCATACCCGCGACACCGCGCTGGTCTATGATCCGGACCCCGTTTCCGCGCCGTCCACCACCCGCCGCCCATGCCGCCGCTGCGTTCCCCGTCCTGCCTGTCCCGGCCCCTGCGAGGCCGCCGATGAGCCGTCCCGGTGGCGGCCAGGTGCGGATCATCGGCGGGCGCTGGCGCAATACGCGGCTGCCGGTGCCGGACCTGGCCGGCCTGCGTCCGACCTCCGACCGGGTCCGCGAGACCCTGTTCAACTGGCTGCAGCCGGTGCTGCCCGGGGCGCGGGTGCTGGACCTGTTCGCCGGCAGCGGCGCACTGGGCCTGGAGGCGGTGTCGCGTGGCGCAGCCGGCGCGGTGCTGGTCGAGCGCGATCCAGGGCAGGTTGCGCAACTGCGCGCCACCGTCGCGCGGCTGCAGGCCCAGGACCAGGTGCAGGTGGTGCAGGGCGATGCGCTGCGTTGGCTGGCCGACGCCCGGGCAGATGCGCCGGCGGACATCGCCTTCGTCGACCCGCCGTTCGCCTCCGGGCTGTGGGACGCGGTGCTGCAACGCCTGCCGGACAGGCTGGCGGCCGACGCCTGGCTGTATCTGGAGTCGCCGGCCGGGCAGGGGCCGGCGCCGCCGGCACCCTGGGCGCTGCACCGCGAGGGCGGCAGCCGCGAGGTGCGCGCTGCCCTGTACCGGCGCACCGCTGCTACACTTCCCGGCGACCTTCACGCGGTACCCGACGCATGACCGTGGCCCATAGCCGCATCGCCGTCTATCCCGGCACTTTCGATCCGATCACCAACGGCCATATCGATCTGGTCAACCGTGCCGCGCCGCTGTTCGAGCAGGTGATCGTGGGCGTGGCGCAGAGCCCGTCCAAGGGGCCGACCCTGCCGCTGGAACTGCGCGTGTCGCTGGCCCGCGAGGCGCTGGCCGGACACCGCAACGTGGAAGTGCTGGGCTTCGATACCCTGCTGGCGCATTTCGTGCGGTCGGTCGGCGGCGGCGTGCTGCTGCGCGGCCTGCGCGCGGTGTCCGATTTCGAATACGAGTTCCAGATGGCGAGCATGAACCGGCATCTGATCCCGGAGGTGGAGACGCTGTTCCTCACCCCGGCCGAGCAACACAGCTTCATTTCGTCCTCGTTGGTGCGCGAGATCGCGCGCCTGGGCGGGGACGTCTCCGGCTTCGTGCCGCCGTCGGTGGTGCAGGCGCTGGTCCAGGCCCGCCAGGCCGCCGCGCAGCGCTGAGCCGTCCACCATTCACTGACGACACAGAGGGAGCCATTCCATGAACACCACCGCACGCGCGTTGCTGATCGCTTCGCTGGCCCTGGGCTTCACCGCCTGCAAGAAAGAAGAGGCCGCCAAGCCGGCCGCCGACGCGCAGCCCGCGCTGACCGCCCCGGCCAAGGACGACGACGCCGGCTGGAAGAAGTACCTGCAGGAAGTGGCGATCCAGAACATGGGCACCGTCACCAACAGCCCGTTCCTGTACTACTTGCCGCCGGAATCGGATCCGGAGTTCCAGGCCAAGTACGATCGCCAGGTCGAAAGCGCCACCACCGCCATCGGCCGCGGCATCCAGCCGGGCAACATGCTGGCGTTCGGCTCCTCGGCCTCGGCCAAGATGGCCGACCTGATCGCCGCGGCGTTCGCCAAGGTCGAGCCGAACAGCATGAAGGGCGTGCGCGTGGTCTACATCGGCGCTCCGGCCGACAACGCCCGCGTCGAAGCCGTGGTCAAGCCGACCGGCGCCGACTACATCTTCGTCGAAGCCAAGTAAGCCCGCAGGGCCGGCGCGCCGACGCGCGCCGGCCCCGCCATGGCGCGCCGGCACGGCGCGAGCAATGCCTCTCCGCCATCGTGGAGAAGAGCCCGGCCTGGCGTGACCAGGCAGCCATGTTCGACATGACCTCGCCAGGCGCAGCCGACACCGGCGTCAGACGCCGCGGGCAGTCGACTCCGCCGCTTCGAGGCCGCGGCGATACAGCGTTCCGCGCCGTGGCGCCGCCTTCGCGGGGCCGTCCCGCCCCGATCCGGTAAACTGCACCGGTCAGTGCCGAATTGCGCCACATGTCCCTCAAGATCAACGAGCTCTGCGTCAACTGCGACGTCTGCGAGCCGGCCTGCCCGAACCAGGCCATCGCCATGGGCGAGACGATCTACGTGATCGACCCGGCCCGCTGTACCGAATGCGTCGGCCATTTCGACGAGCCGCAGTGCGTGGTGGTGTGCCCGGTGGAATGCATCGACCCGGACCCGGCGATCCCGGAGACCCACGCCCAGTTGCTGGCCAAGCTGCAGCGCCTGCAGCGCGACCACCCCGAGTTGTACTCACAGGAGCCCCCCGCCGCATGAGAAGCCTCGTCCGCCGTGTCCTGCTGCTCGCCCTGGTCCTGACGCCGTCGGCGTGGGCCGAGGCGCCGGTCGCCGAGGCGACTGCTACCGCCCCGGCCGCGCATCCGCCCGGCGCCGCCATCGCCAGCGGCCACCGCCTGGCCACCGAGGCCGGCCTGCAGATCCTGCGCGAGGGCGGCAATGCCTTCGACGCCGCGGTGGCGGTGTCCTCGACGCTGTCGGTGGTCGAACCGATCAGCTCCGGCCTCGGCGGCGGCGGGTTCTTCCTGCTGCACGACGCCAAGACCGGCAAGGACGTGATGCTGGACGCGCGCGAGACCGCGCCGGAATCGGCGACGCCGGCCGCGTTCCTGGATGCCAAGGGCGAGCTGGACCGCGACCGCTCGATCAACGGGCCGTGGTCGGCCGGCATCCCCGGGCTGCCGGCGGCGCTGGTGGAACTGGCGACCAAGCACGGCCGGCTGCCGCTGCGGCAGTCGCTGGCGCCGGCGATCCGCATCGCCCGCGACGGCTTCCCGGTGTACGCGCGCATGGCCGAGGGCTACCAGTCGCGGCGCAAGGTGATGGAGCGTTATCCCGGCACCCGCCAGGTCTACCTGCGCAACGGCCGCCCGATCGCCGTGGGCGACGTGTTCAAGCAGCCGGAACTGGCCAACACGCTGCAGCTGCTGGCCGACAAGGGCTTCGACGGCTTCTACCGCGGCGCCACCGCCAAGAAGCTGCTGGCCGGCGTGAAGCAGGCCGGCGGGCGCTGGACCGCGGAGGAGCTGGCCGGTTACACGGTCAAGGAGCGCACGCCGATCCGCTTCGACTACAAGGGCTGGACCATCACCACCGCGCCGCCACCGTCTTCCGGCGGCATCGCCCTGGCCAGCATGCTGCAGATCCTGGAGGGCTACGACCTCAAGACCATGGACCCGGTGCACCGCGTGCACCTGACCGTGGAAGCGATGCGCCGCGCCTACCGCGACCGTACTTTCTTCCTGGGCGATCCGGATTTCACCCACGTGCCGCAGCGCATCCTGCTCAGCAAGGATTACGCGGTGGGCCTGCGCTCGACGATCAACCCGGAGAAGGCCACGCCCAGCGACCTGTTGTCGGGCCAGCCGACCCCGCTGGAAGACGACGAGACCACGCATTTCTCCATCATCGACGGCGAAGGCAACCGCGTCGGCGCGACCCAGACGGTCAACCTGCTGTACGGCTCCGGGCTGATCCCCAAGGGCACCGGCGTCCTGCTCAACAACGAGATGGACGATTTCGCGCTGCGTCCGGGCACGCCCAACGCCTTCGGCGTGATGGGCTACGCGGCCAACGCGCCCAAGCCGGGCAAGCGCCCGCTCAGCTCGATGTCGCCCACCTTCATGGAGAACGCGGACAAGGCCATCGTGCTCGGCACCCCGGGCGGCAGCCGCATCATCACCATGGTGCTGCTCGGCATCCTCGGCTACGACGACGGCCTCACCGCGCAGCAGGTCGCCGCGCTGCCGCGCTACCACCACCAATGGCTGCCGGACGTGATCGAAGCCGAGACCGGCACCTTCGACGCGGCCACGGCCAAGGGCCTGGAGGCGATGGGGCATACGCTCAAGCTCCCCGGCGACACCGCCGAGGACGGGCACGGGTCCAGCCACGTCTGGGGCAACCTGCAGACGGTGGAATGGGACAAGCGCCGCAACGTACTCAGCGGCGGCAGCGACCCGCGCAACGAAGTCGGCAGCGCCGAAGTGCTGCAGACCGCGCCGGCGCCCTGACGCCCGCTTTTGCGACTCCCCAATCCCCAATCCCGAGTCCCCGCCATGAAGCTCTGGTCCATCCAAGGCAACTCGCAGAAACTCGACGGCGGCGCCATGTTCGGCAACGCGCCCAAGGCGATGTGGCAGCACTGGGCCGCGCCCGACGACGGCAATCGCATCGCGCTGGCCTGCCGCGCGCTGCTGGCCAGTCCGCTGGCCGGCAAGACAGTGCTGTTCGAGACCGGCATCGGCGCGTTCTTCCCGCCGGCGCTGCGCGAGCGCTACGGCGTGCAGGAGGCGCGGCACGTGCTGCTGGATTCGTTGCAGGATGCCGGCTTCGCCCACACCGACATCGACGTGGTGGTGCTGAGCCACCTGCATTTCGATCATGCCGGCGGCCTGTTGGCGCCGTACCGGGAGGGCGCTGCGCCGGCACTGCTGTTCCCCAATGCGCAGTTCCTGGTCGGTGCGGCGCACTGGCAGCGCGCGCTGCAGCCGCATCCGCGCGACCGCGCCAGCTTCATCCCGGAACTGCCCGGCCTGCTCGAGGCCAGCGGCCGCCTGGAACTGGTCGACGGCGAATATTCGCGCGCGCTCGGCGAGGCGGTGCGGTTCCGTTTCAGCGACGGCCACACGCCGGGGCTGATGCTGGCCGAGATCGTCGGCCCCCGCCATGGCGAGGACGGCCAGGCGCACGGCGGGGTGGCGTTCTGCGCCGACCTGATCCCTGGCCGCTCCTGGGTGCACGTGCCGATCACCATGGGCTACGACCGCAATGCGGAGCTGCTGATTGACGAGAAGCGTGCGTTCCTGGAGGACGCGCTGGCGCGCGAGGTGCGCCTGTTCTTCACCCACGATCCGGACTGCGCGCTGGCGCAACTGCAGCGCGATGCCAAGGGCCGCTTCGTCACCGCGCACGAGGTGGCTGCACTGCAGGCGCGGCCGCTGGCGGCCTGAGCGCCGCGCGACGCAACTGCGTGCGGCGTGCCGGCGCCTGCCGTCGCGCTTGCAGCCGTCATCCATGCCGGCGAATATCGGCGCATGAAGCTGCCCCACGCCCTGTCCTGCCTGTTCCTCGCCTGCCTGCTGCTGGGCGGTTGCACCTCCCGTGCCGATACCACCCTGCCGTCGCCAATCCGCCTGAACCAGGTCGGTTTCCTGCCCGCGGCGAGCAAGCTGGCGGTGGTGCCGGACGGCCACGGCGATGCCTTTTCGATCACGCGCGCCGACAGTGACGAGGTCGTGCTGCGCGGTACCCTCGGCGCCGCCGCGGTGTGGCCGCCGGCGCAGCAGGCGGTGCGCATCGCCGATTTCTCCGCGCTGCGCACGCCCGGCCGCTATCGCCTGCAGGTCGATGGCCTGCCGCCGTCGGACAGCTTCGCCATCGGTGAAGACGCCTACAACGCGCTGTCGCGCGCTGCGCTCAAGGCCTACTACTACAACCGCGCCAGTACCGCGCTGGACGGCATCTACGCCGGCCGCCACGCGCGCGCCGCCGGCCATCCCGACGACCACGTGCTGGTGCATGCCTCGGCGGCTTCGCCGGAGCGCCCGGCCGGTACCGTGATCGCCGCGCCCAAGGGCTGGTACGACGCCGGCGACTACAACAAGTACGTGGTCAACTCCGGCATCACCGTCTATACCCTGCTGGCCGCCTACGAGCAGTTCCCCACCTACTTCACCACGCACCACGAAGGCATTCCCAACAGCGGCGGCGACGTGCCGGACATCCTGCGCGAGGTCGACTGGAACCTGCAGTGGCTGCTGGCGATGCAGGATCCGCACGACGGCGGCGTGTACCACAAGCTGACCAACCTGGACTTCGCCGGCATGCAGATGCCGGACCAGGCGCGCGCGCCGCGCTACGTGGTGCAGAAGAGCACCGCGGCCACGCTCGACTTCGCCGCGGTGATGGCCCAGGCCAGTCGCATCTACGCGCCGTACGACGCCCAGTTCGGTGGCATCTCCACACGCATGCTGGAGGCCTCGCGGCGCGCCTGGGCGTGGGCGCAGGCGCATCCGGACGTGGCCTACCGGCAGCCGGACGACGTGCACACCGGCACCTACGGCGACAGCCAGTTCGACGACGAATTCGCCTGGGCTGCCACCGAGTTGTATCTGGCCACCGCCGACGACGCGTTCTACGACGCGGCGATGGCGCGCAAGGTGCCGGCCAGCGTGCCCGACTGGCGCCAGGTCGGCGGGCTGGCCTGGATGTCGCTGGCGCAGCACCGCGCGCGGCTGACCCCGCACGCCGACCAGGCGCGCATCGCCGACGAGATCGAGGGGCTGGCCGATCATCTGGTGCAGGTGTGGCAGGGCTCGGCCTGGCGGGTGACGATGCGCGACGCCGATTTCCATTGGGGCAGCAACGCCACTGCGATGAACCAGGCGATGATGTTGCTGCAGGCCTACCAGTTGCAGCACAAGCCGGAGTACCTGCAGGCCGCGCAGTCGCAACTGGACTACGTGCTCGGCCGCAACCCGCTGGGCATGTCCTTCGTGACCGGCATCGGCACGCGCTCGCCGATGCACATTCACCATCGCATCTCCATCGCCGACGGCGTGGCCACGCCGGTGCCGGGATGGCTGGTCGGCGGCCCGCAGCCGGGGCAACAGGACGCCGACGCGTGCAAGCACGCCTACGTGTCGACGCTGCCGGCGCTGTCGTACCTGGACAAGGAATGCAGCTACGCCACCAACGAAGTGGCGATCAACTGGAACGCGCCGCTGGTCTACGTGAGCGCCGCGCTGCAGGTGCTGCAGCGCTGATCCGCGGCGGCGCGATGGCGCCGCTTAGGGCGTGTCACCCATTCCCGAGTATGCCGCGTTGGGTCTGGCAGGCGCGCGGCCGTGGCTGCGCCATCGCTCGGGCGTGGACGCACGTCCACTTCCTCGTTCTTCCTTGCCACAGGCACGCGCAACCGCAGCGCGGCATGCTCGGGGATTGATGACACCCCTAGCCCAGGCGGGTGCCGAAGATGCGGTCGCCGGCATCGCCCAGGCCCGGCAGGATGTAGCCCTTGTCGTTGAGCCGCTCGTCGATGGCGGCGGTGTACACCTCCACGTCCGGATGCGCCGCTTCCAGCGCCTGCAGGCCTTCCGGCGCGGCGACCAGGAAAATGCCCTTGATCCGCCGCGCGCCAGCGCGCTTGAGCATGGCTACGGTGGCGATCAGGGTGCCGCCGGTGGCCAGCATCGGGTCCAGGATCAGCGCGTCGCGCTCCTCCAGGCGGCCGGTCAGGCGTTCGAAGTAGGGCACCGGTTGCAGCGTCTCCTCGTCGCGCTGCAGGCCGACCACGCTGACCCGCGCCGCGGGAATCAACGCCAGCACGCCAGGCAGCATGCCCAGCCCCGCGCGCAGGATCGGCACCAGGGTGATCTTGGCGCCGGCGATGCGCTGCACCTGGGTCGGGCCGGCCCAGCCGTCCATGGTGTGGGTCTCGGTCTCCAGGTCGGCGGTGGCTTCGTAGCCGAGCAGGGTGCCCAGCTCGGTGACCAGTTCGCGGAAGCCCTTGGTGCTCAGCGCCGCGTCGCGCAACAGGCCGATCTTGTGTTGCACCAGCGGGTGGCGGACTTCGACGATCTTCATGGGCGCGCTCGCAAGGGGGAGGCGCACAGTGTGCCGCAGCCGGCTCCGGCGCCGCCAGGTGTCGGCGCCGGCGCATGGCCCGGGATGCGCCGCGAGGACGCATCCCGGTCATGCCGGAGTGGCTCAGGCCGCGGGATCGAGTGCCTCGGCAGTGTGCGCCTGCGCACGCTGCGCAGCCACGTTGCGCGCGCTGCCGGAGGCCGCGGCATGGCGCGTGTCGATCTTGAACAGCGCCACCACCTGGGTCAGTTGGCCGGCCTGCTCTTCCATCGAGCGCGCCGCCGCCGTGGCTTCCTCCACCAGCGCCGCATTCTGCTGGGTGGCCTCGTCCATCTGCGTGACGGTCTGGTTGACCTGCTCGATGCCGGCCGACTGCTCCTGCGAGGCCGCGGAAATCTCGCCCATGATGTCGGTGACGCGCTGCACCGACGACACGATCTCGTGCATGGTCTTGCCGGCCTGGTCGACCAGGGCCGAGCCCTCGGCGACGCGGGTGACCGAGTCGTCGATGAGGTCCTTGATCTCCTTGGCGGCGTTGGCCGATCGTTGCGCCAGCGTGCGCACTTCGCTGGCGACCACCGCGAAGCCGCGGCCCTGCTCGCCGGCACGGGCGGCTTCCACCGCGGCGTTGAGCGCCAGGATGTTGGTCTGGAACGCGATGCCGTCGATGACGCTGATGATGTCGGCGATCTTCTTCGAAGAGGCCTCGATCCCGCTCATGGTCTCGACGACCTGACCAACCACCGCGCCGCCCTGCGAGGCGACCGATGCCGCGCCCACCGCCAACTGATTGGCCTGGCGGGCGTGCTCGGCGTTCTGCTTCACCGTAGAGGTCAGCTCCTCCATCGAGGCGGCGGTTTCCTCCAGGCTGGCGGCCTGCTGCTCGGTACGGCGCGACAGGTCGTCGTTGCCGGCGGCGATCTCGGTCGCCGCGGCATTGATGCTGACCGCGGCGGTCTGGATGCGGCCTACGATGCCGGTCAGCTGGTCGGCGGTGGCGTTGGCGTCGTCGCGCATCCGCGCGAACACGCCGTGGAACTCGCCGTCCATGCGTGCGGTCAGGTCACCGGCGGCGATGGCTTGCAGCAGCGCCGACAGCTTGCCCAGGTTGCGGTCGCTGACCTCCATCATCGCGTTGAGGTCCTGCACCATCAGCCGGAAGTCGTGCTGGAAGTGCGCAGCATCGCCGCGGGCACTGAAATCGCCCGCGGCGGCGGCCGCGGCCAGGCGCTTGATCTCGGTGTTGATCGCCAGCAGGCTGGCCTTGGCCGCATCCATCGATTCGTGCAGCACCGCGCGGCTGCCGGGCAGGCGGCGTGCATCGCGGCGTAGGTCGCCATTGGCGTATTCGTTGAGCACGCCGATGGCGTCGACGATGGCATCCAGATGCTCGAACATCATGGTGTTGATACCCTTGCTCAGTTCGCCGTACACGCCGGGGAAATCCTGCGGCATGCGGTGGCTGATGTCCTTGTCGGCATGCAGCTCGATCATCAACGCGGTCTCGCCGGAGAAACGCTGCAGCTGGGTCTGCATGCGGTCCATCGCGCTCAGCAAACGGCCGGGTTCGTCGCGCGCGTCGGTGCTCACGTCGTTGTCCAGGCGGCCGTCGGCGATGGCCTCGGCGGCGCGGGTGGCGCGGCTCAGCGGCACGGTGAGACTACGGGTGATCAGCCAGGCCAGCAGGCTGCTGGCCAGGACGGCCGCGATGCCTCCGCCGATCAGCATCGCCCGGCCGCGTGAGAGGTGGCTCACCGCGGCGTCATAAGCCTCGGCGCTAAGCCGGTGCTGCAGGGCTACGTTCTCGCGGATCTTGGCCTGCCATGCCAGCGTGGCAGGGCGCGACTGTTCACGCAGCAGGGTCTGCGCGCGCTGGTAATCCCCCGCGGCGGCCGCTTCCATCACGGCGTTGTTCAACGGCCGCGCGATCTTCTGCAGACGATCGATCTCCGTGCGCAGGGCCTGGCCAGCCGGGGTGGTCGGCATTGCGTAGAGCCTCTTTCGCTCCTCGTCGTAATGCGCGCGCTCGCGCTGGATCAGCGCCAGCGAACTTGCGGTGTCGTCCGCGCTCGAATGATTGGCGTACGCGCCCAGTGCGATCAGGATGGCCGAGTTCGCATCCAGCATGCCGCTGGACAGTTCGATCTTCTTGACGTTGCCGTGCACGATGATGTCCAGCTGCTTGCGCGCGCCGGTCATGGTGATCAGCCCGGCAATCACCAGGAGGCCGGAGATGAGGATCAGGATGCCGAAGGCGGCGGAAAGGCGCTGGCTGACGTTGAAACGCTGCAGGAAGGCGGTCATGGGAATTCCTCGTGAGAATGCGGTCCAGAAGCGGTGTGTGGCGGCCTTCGATTAAATAAATTTTCTTTTGCAATAAACTTCAATGACAATTGAGACGCAGAACTTCATTTGTCTACAGACATAGCGGCACGCTGCCGCTAGATCTTTAGCGACGCCAAGTGCTTGAAGGGCTTGAGTTTGGTGGGCGCGCAGGAGCAATGAGGCGACAGGCGCATGCTGTCCGGCGAAACACGCCGCGGCACAACCGTATTGGGATAGGGGCGCGCGCGCCGCGCGCTCAGCCGCGGTCGTCGCGGGTCCACAGCCCGCCGTGTTCGGACTTCACCGGAAACTTCGGCACCGGACCATAAGCCGGCGCACACAGCGCACGGCCGTCGCGCACGTCGAAGCGGGCGCCGTGCAGCACGCACTCGATGCTGCCGGCAGCAGGGTCGAAGGTGCCGGGGGACAGCTCGTAGTCCTCGTGGCTGCAGCGGTCTTCCAGCGCATAGAACTGGCCGTCGAAGTTGAACACCACGATCGGCGTGTCGGTCACCTCGTCCCACACCGTCTTCATTTCGCCCGGCAGCAGTTCGCCGTCGGCGCAGACGAAGGTCCAGGTCTCGCTCATGCAGCACCGCCCAGCGGCTTTTCCAGCACCTCGAAGCGCAGGTCTTCGCGCTTGGGCAGGCCGAAGCGCGCATCGCCGTAGGGAAAGGGCTTCTTGATGCCGGTGCGGCGATAGCCGCGGCGCTCGTAGAAGGCGATGAGTTCTTCGCGCAGGTCGATCACCGACATCCGCATCAGCGGCAACCGCCACTCCTGCCAGGCGATGCGCTCGGCCTCGGCCAGCACGGTCTTGCCCAGACCGCCGCCCTGCGCCTGCGGCTGCACCGAGAACATGCCGAAATAGCCGGCACCGTCCTCGTCGGCGACGTGCGCGCAGGCGACCAGCGCGCCATCGCGTTCGGCCAGCAGCACCAGGCTGCGCGGGCGCAGGATGTCGGCGCGCAGCACCTCGCGGTCGATGCGGTTGCCGTCGAGCAGGTCGGCTTCGGTGGTCCAGCCGACGCGGCTGCTGTCGCCACGATAGGCCGAGGTGACCAGGGCGGCGATGGCGTCGAGATCGTCGACAGTGGCGGTGCGGAAGGTGAGGGTGTGCATGCGGGGATTATGCCGGAGAGAAGCCGGGACCCGGGACCCGAGACCCGGAAAAGCAAAAGCGTTGCCATTTCGTACAGAGACGGATCTGGCCTGAAGTGTCGCTTTTGATTTTTCGGGTCCCGGGTCCCGAGTCCCGGGTCCTGGCTTTACCCCAATAGCTTGCGTACCTTCAACAACGCCGCCACGAAGCGCTCGATCTCCTCGTGCGTGTTGTAGAACGCCAGCGAGGCGCGGCAGGTCGCGGCGACGCCGTAGAACTGCAGCAGCGGGTGCGCGCAGTGCTGGCCGGAGCGCACCGCCACGCCTTCCAGGTCGAGCAGGGTGGCCAGGTCGTGGGCGTGCGCGCCCTCGATCAGGAACGAGACCACCGCGGCCTTGCCGGGTGCGGTACCAAACAGGCGCAGGCCGTCGATCCGCTGCAGTTCCTGGGTGAGGTGTGCGAGCAGTTCGCTCTCGCGCGCTTCCACATGCTGCAGCCCGATCGCCTGCAGATAGTCCACCGCCGCACCGAGGCCGACGAAGCCGGCGATGTTCGGGGTGCCGGCCTCGAACTTGTGCGGCGGGTCGTTGAACACGGTGCCGTCGAAGCTGACTTCCTTGATCATCTCGCCGCCGCCCAGGAACGGCGGCATCGCCTGCAGGTGCTC
Organism: Xanthomonas sp. F10; assembly: GCF_014206815.1. Taxonomy (GTDB): domain Bacteria; phylum Pseudomonadota; class Gammaproteobacteria; order Xanthomonadales; family Xanthomonadaceae; genus Xanthomonas_A; species Xanthomonas_A indica. The sequence goes on along the minus strand of NZ_JACHNP010000001.1, from coordinate 1,869,510 downwards.
GCGCCGCGCCCACAGCGCGCCGGTGCCGGTCGGGCCGCACATCTTGTGGCCGGTGATGGCGTAGAAGTCGCAGCCGATCGCGGCCACGTCCAGCGGCCGGTGCGGCGCCGCCTGCGAGCCGTCGATGACGCTGACGATGCCGCGCTTGCGCGCCTCGCGGCAGATCTCGCGGACCGGGTTGACCGTGCCCAGCACGTTGGAGACGTGGGCCAGGGCCAGCAGCTTGACGTCGGCGGTCATCGCCGCGCGCAGCGCGTCCAGGTCGAGCGCGCCGTCGGCGGTGATTTCGGCGACCTTGACCGTGGCACCGGTGCGCTGCGCGACGAGTTGCCAGGGCACGATGTTGGCGTGGTGCTCCATGCGCGACACCAGGATGGTGTCGCCGGCGCGCAGCCGCGGCAGTGCCCACGAGTACGCCACCAGGTTCAGCGCGAAGGTGGCGCCGCTGCACAGCACCAGTTCGTCGGCACGCACGTTGAGAAACCGCGCCAGCCGGGTTCGTGCGCCTTCGTAGGCCTCGGTGGCCTCGCTGCCGAGCGCGTGCACGGCGCGGCTGACGTTGGCGTTGTGGCGGCGGTAGAAAGCGTCGGTTGCCGCGATCACCTGCAGCGGCTTCTGCCCGGTGTTGGCGTTGTCGAAGTACACCAGCGGCTTGCCGTGCACTTCCCGCATCAGCAGCGGGAAATCGCGCCGGACCGCGTCCCAGTCCGGCGCCTGCGGCGTGGCGGTGTGCGCAGCGGGCCCGTTCATGCCACGCCTGCGGCGCTGAGCGCCCGCTCCAGACGTGCCAGCAAGCCTTCGCTCAGTGCCGGCTCCAGCGCGCCCAGCGGCTCGCGGCAGAACGCGGCGGTCAGCAGTTGCTGCGCGCGCTCCTGCGGCAGGCCGCGCGAGCGCAGGTAGAACAATGCATTGGTATCGAGCTGGCCGACGGTGGCGCCGTGCGCGGCCTTGACCTCGTCGGCGTCGATCACCAGCACCGGCTGGGTATCGATCTCGGCGTCGGCGGACAGCAGCAGGTTCTTGTTCGACAGCGCCGCGTCGGTGCCGTCGGCGCCGTGGCGGATCTGGATGCCGCCATGGAAGGCCACGCGGCTGCGCCCGGTGGCGACGCCGCGCCACAGCAGTTCGCAGGCGGTGTCGCGGGCGATGTGCTCGATGCCCAGGCGGGTGTCGAGCTGGCGCCGGCCATTGCCGAGCAGCACGCCGTTGGCGACCAGCCGGGCGTTGTCGCCCTCCAGGCGCACGTTGAGTTCGTGCCGGGCGAGCGCGCCGCCCAGTTCCAGGTCCATGCGCCGGTACTGCGCGTCGCGCGCCAGCACCGCGTCGGTGCGCAGCAGCGCGGTGACGCCGGCCGCCTCGTCCTGCACGCGGGCGTGGGTCAGCTGCGCGCCGGCGGCCAGGTGCACGTGCGCCAGGCTGTTGCTCAGGTGCGCGGCGTCGCCGGCATGCAGGTGATGCTCGACCAGCGCCAGCGTCGCGTCCTGGCGCAGTTCGATCAGGTGGCGATGGTGCCAGGCCAGATCGGAATCGGCAGCGGTGGAGACGAACACCAGGTGCAGCGGCTGCGCCACGCGCACGCCGGCATCCACCCGCAGCACACTGCCTTCGTCGGCGAGGGCAGCGTTGAGCCGGGCGAACACCTCGTCGCTGCGCTCGAAGCGGCGGCCGAGGAAGCGCATGGCATCGTCGCCGCTTTGCAGGATCGTCGACAGGCGCTGCAGCTCCACCCCGGCCGGCAGGCCGGACAGGTCCGACAGCGTATCGCTGGCGCGGCCGTTGACGAACACCAGGCGCGGTGCCGGGATGCCGTCGAGCAGTGCCGCATCCACTGCCGGTGCCGTCTGCGGTGCGGGCGCGAAGCTGCGCCGTTCCAGCGCGCGCAGCGAGGTGTACTTCCAGGCTTCGCTGCGCGCGCCGGGCAGGCCGTCGCGCAGCGCCTGCTCCAGCGGCGCGCGGCGCGCGCCATCGCCGTGGAACGCGGCGGCCAGCGAGTCGAGCAGGGCGCTCATTGCACCGCCGCCTCGGGCGCCACGCGCTCCTTCAGCCAGGCATAGCCGTGCGCTTCCAGCTCCAGCGCCAGCTCGGGGCCGCCGGTCTGCACGATGCGACCATCGGCCAGCACATGCACCACGTCGGGCTTGATGTAGTCGAGCAGGCGCTGGTAGTGGGTGATCACCACGAACGCGCGCTCCGGCGAACGCAGCGCGTTGACGCCTTCGGCGACGGTCTTAAGCGCGTCGATGTCCAGGCCGCTGTCGGTCTCGTCGAGGATCGCCAGCTTCGGTTCCAGCACCGCCAGCTGGAAGATCTCGTTGCGCTTCTTCTCGCCGCCGGAGAAGCCCTCGTTGACGCCGCGATGCAGCAGTTCGTCCTTGAGGTGCAGCACCGCCAGCTTCTGCCGCACCAGCTTGAGGAACTGCATCGAATCCAGCTCGGCCTCGCCGCGCGCCTTGCGCTGCGCATTGAGCGCGGCGCGCAGGAAGTAGGTGTTGTTCACGCCGGGGATTTCCACCGGATACTGGAAGGCCAGGAACAGGCCGGCGGCGGCGCGCTCCTCCGGTTCCAGTTCGAGCAGGTCGGCGTCGTCGAAGCGCACGCTGCCGTCGGTCACGGTGTAGCCGTCGCGGCCGGCCAGCACGTTGCCCAGGGTGGACTTGCCGGCGCCGTTGGGGCCCATGATGGCGTGCACTTCGCCGGGCTTCACCTGCAGCGACAGGCCCTTGAGGATGTCCTTGCCGGCGACGGAGGCGTGGAGGTTGTCTATGGTCAGCATGATATTGGGAATCGGGACTCGAGAATGGGGAATAGGGAAGAGCAGGTAGAGGTGCAGCGGAAAGATGCGGGAAGAGAACCGATTCCCGATTCTCCATTCCCGATTCCCGGCTTCGCAGGCGTCAGCCCACCGAGCCTTCCAGCGACACTTCCAGCAGCTTTTTGGCTTCCACCGCGAACTCCATCGGCAGTTCGCGGAACACCTGCTTGCAGAAGCCGTCGACGATCATCGACACCGCGTTCTCCTGGTCGATGCCGCGCGCGCGGCAATAGAACAGTTGGTCGTCGCTGATCTTGGAGGTGGTGGCCTCGTGCTCGACGGTCGCGGTGGGGTGGCGCACCTCGATGTACGGGAAGGTATGCGCGCCGCACTGCTTGCCGATCAGCAGCGAGTCGCACTGGGTGTAGTTGCGCGCGCCCTCGGCGCTGCGTTCCACCTTGACCAGGCCACGGTAGGTGTTCTGCCCGCGACCGGCGCTGATGCCCTTGCTGACGATCTTGCTCTTGGTGCGCTTGCCGACGTGGATCATCTTGGTGCCGGTGTCGGCCTGCTGGCGATGATGGGTCAGCGCCACCGAGTGGAATTCGCCCACCGAGTCGTCGCCCAGCAGCACGCACGAGGGGTACTTCCAGGTGATCGCCGAACCGGTCTCGACCTGGGTCCAGGTGATCTTGCTGCGCGCGCCGCGGCACTCGCCGCGCTTGGTCACGAAGTTGTAGATGCCGCCGCGGCCTTCCTCGTCGCCCGGATACCAGTTCTGCACGGTGGAATACTTGATCTCGGCGTCTTCCAGCGCCACCAGCTCGACCACCGCCGCGTGCAGCTGGTTCTCGTCGCGCATCGGCGCGGTGCAGCCTTCCAGGTAGGACACGTAGGCCTTGTCCTCGCACACGATCAGGGTGCGCTCGAACTGGCCGGTGTGGCCGGCGTTGATGCGGAAATAGGTGCTCAGCTCCATCGGGCAGCGCACGCCCTTGGGAATGAACACGAAGCTGCCGTCGGAGAACACCGCCGAGTTGAGGGCGGCGAAGAAGTTGTCGCCGACCGGCACCACGCTGCCGAGGTACTGCCTGACCAACTCCGGGTGTTCCTTGATCGCCTCGGACATCGAGCAGAAGATCACGCCCTTTTCGGCCAGTTCCTTGCGGAAGGTGGTGCCGACCGAAACCGAGTCGAACACCGCGTCCACCGCCACGCCGGCGAGCTTGGCGCGCTCGTGCAGCGGCACGCCGAGCTTGTCGTAGGTGTCCAGCAATTCCTTCGGCACCTCGTCCAGCGAGGCGTACTTCGGGCCCTTGGGCGCGGAGTAGTAGCTCAGCGCCTGGAAGTCGATCGGTGCGATGTCCAGCTTGGCCCAGTGCGGCATCGGCATCTTCAGCCAGTGCCGGTAGGCGGCCAGGCGCCATTCGGTCATCCATTCCGGCTCGTCCTTCTTCACGGACAGGGCGCGCACGACGTCCTCGTTCAGGCCGGGCAGGAACGAATCGGATTCGATGTCGGTGACGAAGCCGGCGTCGTAGCGACGTCCCAGCCGTTCCAGGATTTCAGCGTTTTCGGTGGCCATCGGGCTGCCTACAGGTCAGGTGGTCGCGAACCGCACGGCGATGGGACGCCGTTTCGGATCGCCGGAGGGGAGGAGGGGGTGAAGCATCTGCGCCAGGGTCACGCCGCGCAGCGCGTCGGCGACCACGTCGTTGATCAGCCGCCAGTTGGAGCGCACGCCGCAGGTCTGGGCGATGCTGCACTGGCTGCCGTGGTGGCTGCATTCGGTGATCGCCAATGGGCCTTCCATCGCCTCGACGATCTGGATCAGGGTGATGGCGTCGGCCGGGCGCGCCAGCCGGTAGCCGCCGCGCACGCCGCGCAGGCCTTCGACCAGGCCGGCCTGGGCCAACGGCTTGAGCAGCTTGCTCACCGTGGGCGACTCCAGCCCGGCCTGCTCGGCCAGTTCGGTCGCGCTCAACACTTCGTTCGGACGCGCGGCGAGCACGGTCAGGACGACGGTGGCGTAATCGGTGAGCTTGGTGACGCGGAGCATGGCGACACGGTCGAATTTCAATGCGGACCGAAATTGTACTCTTTTGCTCCGCAGGGTCCAACCCGGCCGTTCATCTTTTCTTTCGATCGTGGCGATTCGGCCTCGCCGGGGTGGCGTCTGACGGCCTGACACGCGCGGGCTTGGGATCGCGGGCGATGTGCGCCAGAATCTAGGCTTTCCTGTCCGGATCGCCGCATGCCCCGCAAGATCGCCGCCCGCAAGTCCCGCATCCATGGCAACGGCGTGTTCGCCGTGCTGCCGCTCAAGAAAGGCGAGCGGGTCATCGAGTACAAGGGCCGCCGCCGCACCCACGCCGAGGTCGACCGCGACGAGGCCGGCGACGTCGAGACCGGACACACCTTCCTGTTCACCCTCAGCGACGACTACGTGATCGACGCCAACTACGAGGGCAACGACGCGCGCTGGATCAACCACAGCTGCGCGCCGAACTGCGAGGCAGTGATCGTCGAGGCCGAGGGCGAGGACCGCCGCAAGGACAAGGTGGTGATCGAGGCGCTGCGCGACATCAAGCCCGGCGAGGAACTCACCTACAACTACGGCATCACCCTGGCCGAGCGGCACACGCCGCGGCTGAAGAAGATCTGGGAATGCCGCTGCGGTGCCAGGAATTGCACCGGCACCATGCTGCAGCCCAAGCGCTAGCGTCACGTCCAGCCGTGCACGCCGCGCCGACGCGTGGTTCACGGCCTTGCCACCGCGGCGCTCCTAGGGTGGGTGTTCCCCCATTCGAGGAGTGTCCCATGAGTGCAATGCCTTCCCTTGCCGGCAAGCAGGTGGCTGTCCTGGCCACCGACGGTTTCGAGCAATCGGAACTGCAGGAGCCCAAGCGCTTGCTGGAATCCTGGGGCGCCCAGGTCGACGTGATCGCGCCGGGCGAGGCCACCAGCATCCGCGGCTGGAACAAGAAGGACTGGGGCGACAGCGTGCCGGTGGACAAGCGATTGCAGCAGGCCCAGGCCGGCGACTACGACGCGCTGGTGCTGCCGGGCGGGGTGATCAATCCCGACAACCTGCGCACCGAGCCCACGGCGATCGCCTTCATCCAGTCCTTCGCCAGTGCCGGCAAGCCGGTGGCGGCGATCTGCCATGGTCCGTGGCTGCTGGCCGAGAGCGGGCTGGTGCGCGACCGCCAGGTGACCTCGTGGCCCTCGCTGAAGACCGACCTGTCCAATGCCGGTGGACGCTGGGAGGACCAGGAGGTGGTGGTGGACGGCAACCTGATCACCAGCCGCAAGCCGGACGACATCCCGGCATTCGCGCAGGCCGTGGCCAAGGCGCTGGGCTGAGTCCGCGGCGGTGCGCCTGCGCCGCCATGCTGGTGGCGTAGGCCGAAGTGCGATCGACGTAGAAACGGCGGCCTTGGCCGCCGTTTTTTTGCGTGCGCGGTGTGCCGGACGGCCGTCGCCGGCATGCGCAAGTTATTGCCCGGGAAGCATGCCTGCGGGCACCAGCTTGCTGATGTCCTGATTGAAACGCACTACCAGCGCGCCGTTCTCCACGCCGGCCGACTGGATCTGCACGTCGCCGAGCATGGCGGTCAGGCGCGGATCCAGCTTGTAGATCGGCTCCTTGCGCGCATAGTCCTCCAGCCAGGCATTGAGCAGTTCGCGCGTGTTGGCGTCGAGCTTGCCGCCGTTGGCGGCCGGGCGGAAGTCGTCGATGGTGGGGGACTGCAGGTGGAAGCTCTGGCTCTGCTGGTCGTAGCGCAACGCGCTGGTCAGCAGCACCTGCCCCAGTGGCGTCGCCGCGCCGCCGCCGGTGGCCATGCTCAGGTCGAACTGCATCTTCAGCCGATCGCCCGGCGGCAGGCTCAGCTTCGGGTCGCGAACGGTCATCTTGATCAGCCCGCCGAGCGCCTTGTGCGTCTGCGGGAAGCTACCGTCGAGATAGTGCTGCACGTCGGCGGCACCGACGCTGACCTGGCGGCCCTGGATGGTCGGCTCGGCCTGGACCTGGGCGGCGGTGGCGAGCAGCAGCAGCGCCGCGGCGCGCAGGGTGAACTGGCGGAAGGTCATCGAGCGGGCCCTGGCAATGAAGAGGGGTTTCACCATAACCGCGGGCGGTGAATGCGCGATTAGCGGAATCGCTGCGCTCCCCGCGTCGCGGCCTTACGCGACAGGCGCAGGCGCCAGCCGCGCGAGCAGGGCATCCAGCGCCGGCTGCAACGGCGCCAGCAGCGCGCGCGCCTCGCCGTCGCTGCGCTCGCCCAGGCTGCGCAGCAACTGCGTGCCGACGATCAGCGCGGCGCGCTCGTCGCCGCGCAATCCCGGCTGGCGCTGCGCCGCCTCCAGCAGGCGCATCCAGTCCTGCCGGCAGCGTGCCTCCAGTTCGATGGTGCAGCGGCCCTGGCAGGGCAGGCCGTCGTCCTGGATCGGGGTGACGGTGACGCGGTAGCGTTGGGAGGCGGTCATGGCAGTGGCGCACGCGGTGTGTGCCTCCAAGATAGGCGCGGCCAGGCGCCACCACGAGCCTGCTGCCCGCGACGCTCTGTTCCAGTGCTTCCGTTCAGCGTCCGGCGCGCAGCAGCGGCAACGGGTCGTAGGCGCCGCCCTCGGCGTAGATGCCGTAATGCAGATGCGGTGGGGTGCCGCGCGCGTTGCCGCTGTCGCCCACCGCGCCAAGCGGGTCGCCGGGTTCCACCAGGTCGCCGACCTGCAGCCCCGGCGCCCATGTCTCCAGGTGCGCGTAATAGTGCCGCTGCCGAGCCGGGCCGAGCACCCAGACCTGGCGGCCGCCGAGGCCGCGGTCGGCGATGGCCACGACGATGCCGCGCGTGGCCGCCACCACCGGCGTGCCGCGTTTGGCGAAGATGTCCACGCCGGCGTGCTGGCGGTCGCGCCCGCGCGGCGCGCCGAAGGTGGCGGCGACGCGGCGCGGATCTACCCCTTCGACCGGCATGTGCAGCGCAGTCGGCGCCGGCGCCCGGGCCAGCTCCCAGCCGACGCGCAGGCGCTGCGCCCACGGATGCCGCCAGGCCCAGGCGGCAGCCACCGCCAGCGCGGCAAGCATCGCCGCGCGCAGCAATTCGCGGCGCAGGCGCTGCGCAGGCGAAGGCGCGGACGCAGCGGTCATGCGCTCAGTCCGCGTGCAGCGTCGCGGCCTGTTCCTGCAGGCGCTGCTTCAGGGCGTCGTCGATGCCGAGCTGCCGTGCCAGTTCGTTCAGGTAGCTGCGCTCCATGAAGCTCTGCGCGTCGGCGGCGAGCAGGCTGGCCAGGTACATTTCCGCGGCCATCTCCGGGGTGGTCGACGCGCGCGCCACCTCGGCCGGATCCAGCGGCTTTTCCAGTTCCGCATGCAGCCACTGCTGCACGTCGGCGTCGTTGCCATGGAGGCGGGCGAACTCGCCTTCGATCAGGCTGCGTTCGCGTTCGTCCAGGTGACCGTCTGCCTTGGCCGCGCCGACCAACGCGCGCAGCACAGCCTGGCTGTGCTGTTCCACTTCCAGCGGCGGCAGCCGGTCCAGCGTCTGCGGTTCGGGTGCGGCGGCGCCGAGTTGCTGGCGGCGATAGTCGCCGTAGGCCCGATAGGCCATCAGCCCCAGCGCGGCCAGGCCGCCGTAGGTCGCCAGCTTGCGGGTGGTGCGGTGTTTGCCGAGCAGCAGGCCGAGCGCGCCGCCGCTGAGGGCTCCCTTGCCGAAGTCGGCGTTGAGCAGGCCGCCCAGGCCGCCGGCGGCCTGCTGCGCCGGTGCGGTTGGAGCGGCGGTGCCGGTCTTGCCCATGGCCTGGCCGGCGGCGCCCTGCGCCGATTGCAGCAGTTGGTCGAGAAAGCCCTGTAGTTTCATGCAGGTGATCCTGTCGAAGGGAAGCACCGGTATAGCCGCCGCAGCCTTAGCGGGCCGTCAACCCGAATGCGCAGGCGGCCAAAAAAAACGAGACGGCCGAAGCCGTCTCGTCGATGTGCTTGCCTGGATCAGGCGACGCTGCTCAGAGCGCGGCGTCCTTGAGCTTCTTCAGCGGGCGCACCTTGAGCTTGGTGGTGGCCGGCTTGGCGGCGAACCACTGCTCTTCCTTGGTGAACGGGTTGATGCCCTTGCGCTTCGGCTTGGCCGGCACGCTGACGGCGGTGATCTTCAGCAGGCCCGGCAGGGTGAACGAGCCGGCGCCCTTCTTGCTGACCGAACCGGCCACGGCATGCTCCAGCGAGGCCATCACGGCGCGCACGTCCTTGGCGATGACGCCGCTGGTCTCGGCGATGTGCGCCACGAGCGCGGACTTGCTCAGCACGTCCTTGATCGGCTTGGGAGCGGCCGGCTTGGCGGCGGCCTTGGTCGCTACCTTCTTCACTGCCTTCTTCGGGGCAGCCTTTTTTGCGGTCTTTGCCATGATGTCCTGATTCCGTATTTGGTGGTTTTGGGTCGCGCCGACCCCGTCGGCATGGCGAAATGTAGGGCATGTGCTACGCCGCGCCAATAGGCCGGAAGCAAAAAAGCACGAATATTCGCCGCGAACGCGGAGTTTTCTGTCGGCGGGCGGCGCCGGAACCGGCAAATCCGCGGGGTGCCGCGGGTCCTTGCCACGGCGCGCGCGGCCAACGCGATGGCCGCGCAGGAGCACGCATGCATAACGCCGCCTGGCCTATGGTCCGCGTTCCACTCACCGACAGGAGCCTCGCATGGGCATTTCGCGTCACGCCACCGCGCATTGGGAAGGCGATCTCAAGACCGGCCAGGGCCGGTTGCACACGCCGCAGAGCGGCCTGCTGGAGAACACCCGCTACGCGTTCAACAGCCGCTTCGGCGAGGAGAAGGGCACCAACCCGGAGGAGCTGATCGCCGCCGCGCACGCCGGCTGCTTCACCATGGCGCTGTCGGCCAAGCTGACGGAAGCCGGCTTCCCGCCGACCGCGCTGGACACGCGCGCCGACGTCGACCTGTCGATGGAAGGCGGTCCGCAACTGTCGCAGATCCGCCTGAAGGTCAAGGCCGTGGTGCCGAACATCGAGGCTGCGCGCTTTCGCGAGCTGGCCGACGACGCCAAGCAGAACTGCCCGGTGTCCAAGGCGCTCAGTGCGGTGCCGATCAGCCTGGAAGCGGAGCTCGGCTGAGCCCGAGGCGGTCCGGCAGCAGGCCGGGCCGCCATTGTGGACATCGCGCCTGCAGCGCCACCGGCACGATGTCCGGCACGCAGTGCGCTTTTTCTCTCTCTGGCACGAGCGCCCGATGCAGTGCCTAGCTGTCGCAACGCTAAATGCGCGTGCCGCGGCGATCCCAATTCAGTCTGGTTTCACCGCGTCGGATCGAGCATGCAGTCGCGCGATCCACGCGCTTGGAACCATCGCCATGAACAAGCTCTCGACCCGTCTGTTGACCGCTGCGCTCGCTGTCGGCGTCATCGGCTCCGCCGCCGCGCAGGATTACGGTTACACCCGCTACGACGACTACCGCGACCGCGGTTATGCGTCCGGCACCTACGAATACGCGCGCGTGGTACGCGCCGATCCGATCCTGGTGCAGGTCAATGGTCCGCGCGAGACCACCGAGCGCTGCTACGACCGTCCGGCCTCCGGCAGCTACGCCAGCGACTACGGCTACCGCGGCACCGATGGCGGCCGCACCGCCTCCTCGGTGGTCGGCGGTATCGCCGGTGCCGTGCTGGGCAGCCGCGTCGGCGGCGGCAATGGCCGTTTCGTCGGTACCGCGGTCGGCACCATGCTCGGCAGCCTGGCCGGCCGCTCGATCTACGACACCAATACCCGCGCCTATGGCGGCGGCTACGGTGGCGGCGTGGTCCGCGAATGCGATCCGGTGTCCTATCGGACCGAACGCTACGACCGCGTCGACGGTTACGACGTGACCTACGAATACGGCGGCCGCTACTACCACACCCGCACCGCCTCGCCTCCGGGCGACCGCATCCGCGTCCGCGTCGACGTCCTGCCCGACTGACGTACCGCCTGACTGACTTAAAGGGCGCCTCCTCGCGAGGCGCCCTTTGTTTTGCGCGCCCGTCCGCAGCTGCAGACGGGCGCGGCGGCCGACGGCGATCAGGGCCAGTCGATGTGGCCTTCGATCACCGTCTGCACCTGCCCGCCCGACCACACCTCGCCGGCCGCGTCCACGTGCAGCGTCAGCAGCGCATCGTGGCCGACCTCGCGACCCTGGCTGGCGACATAGCGGCCGCCGTGGCCGGGCAGGGCGTCGCTGTGGTCCAGCCATGCCGCCAGCACCGCATTGGCGGCGCCGGAAGCGGCGTCCTCGAACCGCCGGCCGTTGCCGACGAAAGCGCGCACCGCCAGTGCATAGGCCTGGCCGCTGGCGCGGGCGTAGGCGAACACGCCCATGCTGGCGGTGCTTTCGGCCAGGGCGGCGATCGCGTCCCAGTCCGGTGCCAGCGCGCGCAGCGCGGCTTCGTCGGCCACTTCGACCAGCCACCAGCAGCGGCCGCCGTCCATGCGCACCGGCGGCAGCGCGCCCAGAGCCCAGCCGCGCAGCGCCGCCTGCAGGCGCGGATCGGCGGCATCGGCGATCTCGGCCACCTGCGCGCGCGGGGTACGGATGGCGATGCTGCGCACGCCAGCGTCCACGTCGACCCGGAGCGGCAGCAGGCCGGCGATGCCGTCCTGGACCAGCACGCCGTCGCGTGGCGTGGCGATGCCCGCTTCCAGCACGACGTGCGCGGTGCCGACGCTGGGATGGCCGGCGAACGGTACCTCTTTCTGCGGGCTGAACATGCGCAGGCCGTAGCTGGCGTCCGGCCGCGTCGGCGCGAATACGAAGGTGGTTTCCGGCAGGCGCGTCCAGCGCGCGATGGTCTGCATCGTGGCGGCGTCCAGGCCATCGGCATCGAGCACCACGGCCAAGGGATTGCCGTTGCCGGCGCGGGCGGAGAAGACATCGACCTGGAAGAAGCGGCGTGCGGCCATGGCGGGGAACTCCGGACTGCGGTGGGGGAGGCCGGAGCTTATCAAGCGATCTTACAAACGATCACCGCTTGTACGAGGCCGCCGATCCACACTTCTGCCCCGTCACCAAGCGCTCGACGCGGCCGTCTCGGGCCAGTTCGCGTCCCTGGTTGGCGACGCAGCGCCCGCCACGGCCCGGCAGTCGTCCCTGCGCGGCCAGCATGGCGGCGGTCAGCGCGTTGGCACTGCCGGTGATCGGGTCCTCGGCGACGCCGACGCCGGGAACGAAGGCGCGTACCGTCAGCTGGTGTTCGTGCATGTCGCTGAAGGCGAACGTGGGCAGCCCGTCTCCGGCAGGTTCGGCCAGGCCCAGGCGCTGCATGCGCCGTGCGTCCAGGTCGACGGCGCCGAGCACCACGACCAGTGGATTGCCCAACCGGACCGGCGGAAACGCCGTCCAGTCGCTGGTCGCGGCGCTCGCTCACCGGCGCGCCGTTGGCAGTAGAATCGGGGGTTCCGCCCGAGCATTCGGGCGTTTTCCCCACACTCCAGACACCCCACTCCATGTCAGCTTCCTCTCCTGCCGATCGTTGGATCGTCCTCAAGTTCGGCGGCACCTCGGTGTCGCGTCGTCATCGCTGGGACACGATTGGAAGGCTGGCGAAAAAACGCGCGGACGAGACCGGTGCGCGGGTACTGGTGGTGGTGTCGGCCTTGTCCGGGGTCACCAACGAGCTGACCGCGATCGCCGACTGCAGTGCCGACAGCGCGCAGCGCGTAGCCGCGCTGGAGCAGCGCCACCGCGATTTCCTGGCCGAACTGGAGCTGGACGCCGAGGCGGTGCTGGGCGAACGCCTGGCGGCGCTGCGCGGCCTGCTCGCAGATCCGCGCGCAGCCGAGCGCACGCTGGACTGGCAGGCCGAGGTGCTGGGGCAGGGCGAACTGCTGTCCTCCACCCTCGGCGCGGCCTACTTGCGCGCCAATGGCCTGGACATGGGCTGGATGGATGCGCGGCAGTGGCTGGACGCGCTGCCGCCGCAGCCGAACCAGAGCGCCTGGTCGCGGCGCCTGTCGGTGTCCTGCCAGTGGCAGTCCGATCCGCAGTGGCGCGCGCGCTTCGTCGCCCAGCCCACGCGCATGCTGATCACCCAGGGCTTCATCGCACGGCACGAGGACGGCGGCACCGCCATCCTCGGCCGCGGCGGCTCGGACACCTCGGCGGCGTACTTCGGCGCGCTGCTCGGCGCCAGCCGGGTGGAGATCTGGACCGACGTGCCGGGCATGTTCAGCGCCAATCCGCGCGAGGTGCCGGATGCGCGCCTGCTGACCCGCCTGGATTACTACGAGGCGCAGGAAATCGCCACCACCGGCGCCAAGGTGCTGCACCCGCGCTCGATCAAGCCGTGCCGCGACGGCGGCGTGCCGATGGCGATCCTGGACACTGAGCGCCCGGAACTGCCCGGCACCAGCATCGACGGCAACGCCCGCACCGTGCCCGGGGTCAAGGCGATCAGCCGCCGCAACGGCATCGTGCTGGTGTCGATGGAAGGCATCGGCATGTGGCAGCAGGTCGGCTTCCTGGCCGACGTGTTCGCGCTGTTCAAGAAGCACGGGCTGTCGGTGGACCTGATCGGCTCGGCCGAGACCAACGTCACCGTGTCGCTGGACCCGAGCGAGAACCTGGTCAACACGGACGTGCTGGCGGCGCTGTCGGCCGATCTGGCGGAGATCTGCCGGGTCAAGATCATCGTGCCGTGCGCGGCGATCACCCTGGTCGGGCGCGGCATGCGCTCGCTGCTGCACAAGCTCTCGGACGTGTGGGCCACGTTCGGCAAGGAGCGCGTGCACATGATCTCGCAGTCGTCCAACGACCTGAACCTGACCTTCGTCATCGACGAAACCGACGCCGACGGGCTGCTGCCGATCCTGCACGCCGAACTGATCGACAGCGGCGCGATGCCGGTGGAGGAGACCGAGGTGTTCGGTCCGCGCTGGCGCGAGATCGCCGGCACCGTGCGGCCGCGGCCGGTACCGTGGTGGCAGGGCGAGCGCGCGCATCTGCTGCGCCTGGCCGAGGCCGGCACGCCGCGCTACGTCTATCACCTGCCGACGCTGCGCGAGCGCGCGCGTGCGCTCAAGGCGATCGCGGCGGTGGACCAGCGCTACTACGCGATCAAGGCCAACGCGCATCCGGCCATCCTGCAAACGCTGGTCGAGGAGGGCTTCGGCCTGGAGTGCGTCTCGCACGGCGAACTGCGCCGGGTGTTCGAGATCGTGCCGGAGCTGTCGCCGCGGCGCGTGCTGTTCACCCCCAGCTTCGCGCCCCGTGCCGAGTACGAAGCCGCGTTCGCGCTGGGCGTGACCGTGACCGTGGACAACGTCGAGGCGCTGCAGCGCTGGCCGGAGCTGTTCCGCGGCCGCAGCCTGTGGCTGCGCATCGACCTGGGCCATGGCGACGGCCACCACGAGAAGGTCAACACCGGCGGCAAGGCCTCCAAGTTCGGGCTGTCGGCGACCCGCGTCGACGAGTTCGTCGAGGCCGCGCGCGCGCTGGATATCCGCATCGTCGGCCTGCACGCGCACCTGGGCAGCGGCGTGGAGACGGCGCAGCATTGGCGGCGCATGTGCGATGAACTGGCCGGGTTCGCGCGGCGCATCGGCAGCGTCGAGGTCATCGACATCGGCGGCGGCCTGCCGATCCCGTACAGCGCCGACGACGAGCCGTTCGACCTGGACACCTTCGCGCAGGGCCTGGCCGAGGCCAAGGCCGTGCATCCGGCGTTCCGCCTGGCGATCGAGCCGGGCCGCTACCTGGTCGCCGAATGCGGCGTGCTGCTGGCCCGGGCCACGCAGGTGATCGAGAAGGACAGCATCCGTCGGGTCGGCCTGGACGCTGGCATGAACACCTTGATCCGTCCGGCGCTGTACGACGCCTGGCATGACGTGGCGAACCTGAGCCGGCTCGAGCAGCCGGCCGAGACCGTGTTCGACGTGGTCGGGCCGATCTGCGAATCCAGCGACGTGTTCGGCAAACGCCGGCGCCTGCCGGCGGGCACCGCGCCCGACGACGTGATGCTGATCGCCGACGCCGGCGCCTACGGCTACAGCATGGCCAGCACCTACAACCAGCGCGAGTTGCCCCGCGAGGAGGCGATCGATGCGCGCACGGACTGAGTTCGTCGCGGGCAGCGCCGTGGCCGGCGCGTTTGCGATGGCGGCTGCCACCGCGGTGGATCAGTCCGGCACGTCGCTGCCGTGGACCGACAGCCTGAAGTGGGCGTTGCCGGCGCTGGCCGCCGCTGCCATCGGCGCAGGGCTGGCGCTGCGCTGGCAGCGCCGCGGGCCCGCGGCGAGCACCGGCGCGCTGGCCCTGCGCACCTCGCTCCTGGCCGCGTTGGCCTACCTGCCGGCGCTGGCGCTGTATGTGCTGGTGGCCGTCCCGGCCTCTGCCGCGTCGGTGCCGGCCGGACAGCATGGGCAATTGCTGCTGATGGCCTTCGTATTCGGCTGCCTGCCGCTGCTGTGGGCCGCCTTGCCGTTTTCGATGATCGAATTTCTTCTGTGCCGCCGCTACCTGCGGCACACCCGTGTGCTTGCAGGACGTCCATGACCGCTTTCGACAAACAGCAGATCGCCACCTTCCGCTTCGTGCGCTGCGGCTTCGACGCCGACAGCGGCGTGGCGCGCCTGGTCTATGCGTTTGACGACGGCCCGGAGCTGGTGGAGACCATCACCGTGCCCGGCGCGCCGTTCGCGCTCGATCCGGCGCGCGCGCAGGCGGCGCAGCGCGCCCTGCGCCTGCTGCACCTGATCGCCGGCGTCAGCTACTACAAGGCGGCGGTGCCGCCGCGCATCGTCATCGACGATTACGCGATCGATGCCGAGACCGCCGCGCTGCTGGACAGCGTGTACCTGCACGGCCTGGGCGAGTTCGCCTATCGCAACGGCCTGGACCTGCGCGGGCGCATCCGCTTCCCAGCCGCCGAGGCCGGCGTGGCCGATGCGGTGGCGCTGGGGCTGCGCGACCAAGCCCTGGTGGCGATCGGCGGCGGCAAGGATTCGCTGGTCAGCATCGAGGCCTTGCGTGCGGCCGGCGTGGCGCAGACGGTGACCTGGATCGGCGGCTCGCAGCTGATCCGCGCCTGCGCCGAGCGCACCGGCCTGCCGACCTTGAACATCGGTCGCACGCTGGCGCCGGAGCTGTTCGAACTGAACCGGCAGGGCGCGTGGAACGGGCACATCCCGGTGACCGCGGTGAATTCGGCGATCCTGGTGTTCGCCGCGGTCCTGCACGACGCCGGCCAGGTGGTGTTCTCCAACGAACATTCGGCCAGCTACGGCAGCCAGATCGCCGGCACCGGCGAGGTCAACCACCAGTGGTCCAAGGGCTGGGCCTTCGAGCAGGCGTTCGGCACGCAGGTGCAGCGCTACGTGGCCGCGGACCTGCGCTACTACTCGCTGCTGCGCCCGCTGTCGGAACTGGCGGTGGCGCGGCAGTTCGCCAAGACCGACCACTACGACGCGCATTTCTCCAGCTGCAACCGCAATTTCCACATCCTCGGCGAGCGTCCGGCGCACCGCTGGTGCGGGGTCTGCCCGAAGTGCCATTTCGTGTTCCTGGCGCTGGCGCCGTTCATGCCCAAGACGCGGCTGGTGCGCATCTTCGGCCGCAACCTGCTCGACGATGCCGGCCAGGCCGGCGGCTTCGATGCGCTGCTGGAGTTCCAGGACCACAAGCCGTTCGAGTGCGTCGGCGAAGGCCGCGAATCGCGTGCGGCGATGGCCGCGCTGGCGGCGCGCGCGGAATGGAAGGAGGACGCGCTGGTGGCGCGCTTCATCCGCGAGATCCAGCCGCAGCTCGACCCCGCCGACCTGCGCGTGGAACCGTTGCTGGAACTGGACGCGCAGCACCGCATCCCGGCCGACCTGTGGGAACGCGTGCGTGCGAATTTCGCAGTTTGAGGCGCAGCGCGTCGCGTTGTGGGGCTGGGGCCGCGAGGGCCGTGCGGCCTATGCGGCGGTGCGAGGGCGGGAATCGGGGGCCGGGAACGGAGAAGCGCGACGTCCGCTGCCGCTGACGGTGTTCTGTTCGGCCGACGAGGCGGCGGAGATCGCCGCCTTGCACGATCCCGACCTGCACGTGGACACCGAGGCCAGCGCCGAGCGCCTGGCTGCGTTCGATGTGGTGATCAAGTCGCCCGGGATCAGTCCGTACCGGCCCGAGGCGCAGGCCGCCGCCGCGCGTGGCACGCGCTTCGTCGGCGGCACCGCGCTGTGGTTCGCCGAGCACGCCGGCGCGGACGGCGTGGTGCCCGGCAGCGTCTGCGTCACCGGCACCAAGGGCAAGAGCACCACCACCGCGCTGCTGGCGCACCTGCTGCGCGCCGGCGGCCACCGCACTGGCCTGGTCGGCAACATCGGCGTGCCGCTGCTGGAAGTACTGGCGCCCACGCCGCCGCCGCAGTACTGGGCGATCGAATTGTCCAGCTACCAGACCGGCGACGTCGCCCGCAGCGGCGCGCGGCCGCAGCTGGCGCTGGTGCTGAACCTGTTCCCCGAGCATCTGGATTGGCACGGCAGCCAGGCGCGCTACATCGCCGACAAGCTCGAACTGGTGACGCACGCGCGGCCGCGCATCGCCCTGCTCAATGCCGCCGATCCGCAGCTGGCCAGCCTGCAACTGCCCGACAGCGAGGTGCGCTGGTTCAACCGCGAGGACGGCTGGCACATGCGCGGCGAGGTGGTCTACCGCGGCGATACCGCGGTGTACGACAGCGCGCAGGCGCCGCTGCCGGGCCGGCACAACCGCGGCAACCTGTGCGCGGTGCTGGCCGCGATCGAGGCGCTGGGCCTGGACGCGGCGGCGTTGGCGCCGGCGGCCGATCGCTTCCGGCCGTTGCCGAACCGGCTGCAGACCCTGGGCACGCGCGACGGCGTGACCTATGTGAACGACTCGATCAGCACCACGCCGCATGCCAGCCTTGCCGCGCTGGAGTGCTTCCGCGGGCGGCGCATCGCGCTGCTGGTCGGCGGCCACGATCGCGGCCTGGACTGGGAGGACTTCGCCGCGCACATGCGCGACGGTGGCGCGCCGCTGGAGATCGTCACCCTGGGCGCCAACGGTCCGCGCATCCATGCGCTGCTGGCGCCACTGGCCGCCGGCGCCGGCTTCGGCCTGCATGCCGCGGCCGACCTGGCGGAAGCAGTGGCGCTGGCGCGCACGGCACTGGGCGAGCAGGGCGGCGTGGTGCTGCTGTCGCCCGGTGCGCCCAGCTTCGGCGCCTACCGCGACTACGTGGCGCGCGGCCGCCATTTCGCCGCGCTGGCCGGCTTCGACCCGGACGCGATCAGCGCCATTCCGGGGTTGGGCATCGCCTGAACCTCGGCGCCTCGGCGCATACATCGCGCTGGCGGCGCCTTGCGTACACTCCCGCGCGGGTTCCCACGGGAGAAGGGCGATGCGCACACGTTCGATGATGCGGTGGACCGGTTTGCTCGGGCTGGCCCTGGCGCTGCCGCTGCCGGCCTTGGCGGCGATGCAGGCCAAGCCGGTGGAATGGCAGGTCGGCAAGGACAGTTTCAGCGGCGTGTTGGTCTACGACGATGCCGAGCACGAGAAGCGCCCCGGCCTGGTGATGGTGCCGAACTGGCGCGGCGTCAACGACTCCGCGGTGGAGAAGGCCAAGCGCCTGGCCGGCGACGACTACGTGGTGCTGGTGGCCGATGTCTATGGCAAGGGCAAGCGACCGGCCAACGATACCGAGGCCGGGCAGTTCGCCGGCGCGTTGAAGAAGGATCCGGCCACGCTGCGCGCGCGGGCGTTGGCGGCGGTGGCGGCGCTGAAGGCGCAGGCCGGCAAGGCGCCGCTGGATCCGGCCCGGATCGGCGCGGTGGGCTTCTGCTTCGGCGGCACCACGGTGCTGGAGCTGGTCCGTGCCGGCGCGCCGCTGGCCGGGGTGGCGAGCCTGCACGGTGGCCTGGGCACCGCCGCCCCGGCGGCCGCGGGCAGCGCCAAGGCACCGGTGCTGGTGCTCAACGGCGCCGACGACAAGAGCGTGAGCCGCGACGACATCGTCGCCTTCGAGCAGGAGATGAACCGCGCCGGCGCCGACTGGCAGTTCGTCAACTTCAGCGGCGCCGTGCACTGCTTCGCCGAAGCCGACGCCAACAGCCCGCCGGGCTGCCAGTACAACCCGCGCGCGGCCAGGCGCGCCTATCGCATGCTCGAGGATTTCTTCGAGGAGCGCTTCGGGCGGGATTAGGGAGGTGCCTCCGGGAGTCGGGAGGTGCCTCGCACTGCGCGCTTGGCGGGATTGGGGATTGGCAAAAGCGGTACATCGCGCTTTGCCAATTCCACTGCGTAACCAGATCTAAGGCGTGTGCGCCGTTGACTTGGTCTGTGATCCAGCGGTGCGTGCGTCGGATCTCAGACAAGCCGCTTTTAACCAATCCCGAATCCCGACTCCCCAATCCCAATCCGGCGCGCGCAGCGCGCCGGCGATCAATGCTTCCGCGACACCGCGTACCGCGCCAGTCCGCGCAGGGCGGCCACGGCCTCGTTCTCCGGCAGGCCGTCCAGGGCGCGCTCGGCGGCGGTGGCGTAGTCGGCCGCGCGGCGGCGGCTGTAGTCGATGCTGCTGCTCGCCTCGATCGCGGCCAGCACCTCCGGCATCGCGCTGGCGTCGCCCTGTTCGACGATCTGGCGCAGGCGTGCGCGGGTCGCGTCGTCGGCATGCGCCATGGCGTGGATCAGCGGCAGCGTGGCCTTGCCCTCGGCCAGGTCGTCGCCCAGGTTCTTGCCCAGGTCGGCGGCGTCGGCGGTGTAGTCGAGCACGTCGTCGGCGATCTGGAACGCATAGCCCAGCTGCATGCCGTAGTCGTACAGCCGCTCCTGCACGTCCTCGCTGGCGCCGGAGGCCAGCGCGCCCAGGCGGGTGCCGGCGGCGAACAACACCGCGGTCTTGCGCTCGATCACGCGCAGGTAGGCGGCCTCGTCGGTGTCCGGGTTGTGCACGTGCAACAGCTGCAGCACCTCGCCCTCGGCGATGCGGTTGGTGGTGTCGGCCAGCAGGCGCATCACCGCCATGCTGTCCAGCTCCACCATCAGCTGGAAGCTGCGCGAATACAGGAAGTCGCCGACCAGGACGCTGGGCGCGTTGCCCCACAGGGCGTTGGCGGTGCTGCGGCCGCGGCGCAGGTCCGATTCGTCCACCACGTCGTCGTGCAGCAGGGTCGAGGTGTGGATGAATTCGATGATCGCCGCCAACTGGTGCTGCATCGGCCCGCCGGCGCCGCAGGCGCGGCCGGCCAGCACCACCAGCATCGGCCGCAGGCGCTTGCCGCCGGCGGAGACGATGTGGTCGGCGATCTGGTTGATCAGCACGACGTCCGAGGCCAGGCGGCGGCGGATCAGGGCGTCCACCGCGGCCATGTCCGGCGCGGCGAGCATCTGGATCTGGGGTAGGCCCAGGGCGGGGCTGAGGGATTCGGCGATGCTCATGCGGACAGGACTGGAAACGTGCGCAAAGTATAGGCTGCGCGGCCACATCCGTCCCGCTGCGGGCCGGGGCAGGGGGCGGAGGGCTTGCCACGCCTGGGTCCGCGCGCCCTGTGGGCGGCGCCCCGGCAGG
The DNA here is from genome assembly GCF_014206815.1 of Xanthomonas sp. F10. Taxonomy (GTDB): domain Bacteria; phylum Pseudomonadota; class Gammaproteobacteria; order Xanthomonadales; family Xanthomonadaceae; genus Xanthomonas_A; species Xanthomonas_A indica. Next base: position 1,849,208 of record NZ_JACHNP010000001.1, on the reverse strand, counting down.
ATTCCGACAGGCCAATGCGGCGTTTTCCGGGGTGCCCGCGGGCGCCTGGCGCAGGCCGCTCCAGCCCGGCGATGTTAGGATTGCTCCCCGAAATCTTCTTTACCGCTCCGCGTGCTCCCGGCCGCGGAGACCCCAGACGGAAGCAGCTCATGGCCCGCGGCATCAACAAAGTCATCCTCGTCGGCAACCTCGGCAACGATCCCGACACCAAGTACACCCAGGCCGGCATGGCCATCACCCGGATCAGCCTGGCGACCACCAGCGTGCGCAAGGACCGCGACGGCAACCAGCAGGAACGCACCGAGTGGCATCGCGTGGTGTTTTTCGGAAAGCTCGGTGAGATCGCCGGCGAGTACCTGCGCAAGGGCAGCTCGGTCTACGTCGAAGGCTCGATCCGCTACGACAAGTACACCGGCCAGGACGGCGTGGAGAAGTACTCCACCGACATCGTCGCCGACGAGATGCAGATGCTCGGCGGCCGCGGCGAAGGCGGTGGCGGCGGCATGGGCGGTGGCGGCGGCATGGGCGGTGGCGACCGTCCGCAGCGCTCGGCCCCGCCGCGCCAGGAACGCTCCGGCATGGGCGGCGGTGGCGGTGGTGGCGGGCAGGACTATGCCCCGCGCCGGCAGCAGCCGGCCCCGCAGCAGTCCGCGCCGATGGACGACTTTGCGGACGACGATATCCCGTTCTGATTTTTAGTGGTTCTGCGATGCAGACAAACCCCGGTAAGCCAGTGTGCTTGCCGGGGTTTTTCTTTTTGCACGAGATTTTTTCCTTTCTGCCGGCCTGGGCTCTGTGTTCTGCGCCGAGATGGTGTAAACGATGGGCGATGGGCATCGGGTGGGCCGAAGCGTGCATGCACGCGGCGAGTGCCCGCGTTCTCGCCTTCGCCGAATCAGGTTGATCGCCAACGTGGTTTCGCGCGCCGTCGCTTCGCGCGCCGCCTTTGCGCGGCGTCTCGTGCCGGGTTCATGCCGTCGCTTACGGCAGGCCGGCGTGGCCGGACGGACCAAGCGTCGTAGGAGCGGCTTTAGCCGCGACGGCTTTCCCGGGAAGGTCTGTCGCGGCTAAAGCCGCTCCTACGAAGAAGCACATAGGAGGCACTCGTCGCTGCACCACGCTCGTGTTCCATGAATGCGCGTAGCAGCGTGGCGGGGATGCTCTGAAGCTCTTTCGGTCGCAATCGTCATCCCAGTCACCTTGCATGCCGTCCAGTGCCGTGGGAACACGGCTTTACCGGCTTGTCGCCATGCTTCGCTGCGTGTGCATGTTCACACGCATGTCAGCCAGCTTTTCGCTGCACATCTGTTTGGCCACCTCCGTGCGCCTTCCAAACTCCATCACCGTCACGCGGCGATCAGCGCCACAGGCGTTGTGCCCTGCAGCATGGCTTTTCGTGCACCGCGTCTTGCAAAAAAGTCATTCCCTCCCGTATGGTTCAATCGATTGAATCGCGGCGATTCGTCAGCGTTTGACACCGGTTGGGAGGCCGGAAGGTGGATGTCTATCCATTCGATCGGACCGGCGCCGGCCTCGGGGTTCACGAGGCGAGACGCGCTGCGCTTGGCGATAGCTGGAAGCCTTGGCCTTGGGGTGGCGGGTAGGCTGCCGGCGCGTGCTGCGGCCACGCCGCTCAGGGGCAACCTGAAGCATTCCGTCGCCCGCTGGACGTTTCCGCCGCTGTCCGTCGCACAGCTTTGCCAGGTGGTGAAGGGCATCGGTTTCGCCGCCATCGATCTGGTTGGGCCGGCGGACTGGCCCACGCTGAAGGCCAATGGCGTGTACAGCGCGATGTGCAACGGCGCGGAGATCGGTCTGGACAAGGGCTTCGCCGGCAGTCAGTTCCACGATGAGCTCGTCGAGCGCTACACGCGGCACATCGACCTGGTGGCCGATGCCGGCTATCGCAACCTCATCTGTTTTTCCGGCAATCGGAATGGCATGGATCCGCAGGAAGGCCTGGCCCATGCCGAAGTCGGGCTCAAGCGCATCCTCGGACATGCCGAGAAGCGCGGCGTCGTGCTGGTGATGGAGCTGCTGAACTCCAAGGTCGATCATCCCGACTACCTGTGCGACCACTCCGCCTGGGGCGTCGAGCTGTGCCGGCGGATCGGCTCGGACCATTTCGGCCTGCTGTACGACATCTACCACATGCAGATCATGGAGGGCGACATCATCGCCACCATCGGCAAGCATCACGCGTTCTTCAAGCATTACCACACCGCCGGCGTTCCGGGCCGGCACGAGATCGGGGACGCTCAGGAGCTCCACTATCCCGCCATCTGTCGCGCGATCCGCGATACCGGTTTCGACGGCTATCTGGCGCAGGAATTCGTTCCTGCGGCACCGGATCCCGTCGGCTCGCTGCGCGAGGCGATCCGCCTCTGCGACGTCTGAAACGATATCCACCCAGGTGAAGTAGAACCCATGGCAGACAATCATTACGACGCCATCGTCGTTGGCTCGGGAATCAGTGGCGGTTGGGCGGCGAAGGAACTGACCGAGAAGGGACTCAAAGTCCTGATGCTGGAACGCGGACGCAACATCGAGCACGTCAAGGACTACGTCAACGCGATGAAGGAGGCGTGGGATTTCCCGCACCGCAACCGCCCGACCCAGGCGATGAAGGCCGATTATCCGGTGCTGATGCGCGACTACGGCCTGGTCGAGAACCTGCAGGGGATGTGGGCCGACGAAAAGGAATCGCCCTACACCGAGATCAAGCGGTTCGACTGGTTCCGCGGCTATCACGTCGGCGGCCGCTCGCTGCTGTGGGGACGGCAGAGCTATCGCCTGTCGGACCTGGATTTCGAGGCGAACCTCAAGGATGGCATCGCCACCGATTGGCCGATCCGGTACGCCGACATCGCACCGTGGTACGACCACGTGGAGAAGTTCGCCGGCATCGCCGGCACGCGCGAGGGACTGGACGTGTTGCCGGACGGCGAGTTCCTGCCTCCGATCCCGTTGAACATCGTCGAGAAGGACGTCGCCGCGCGGATCAAGAAGGCCTTTGGCGGCACCAGGCACCTGATCCACTCGCGCACCGCCAACATCACCCAGCCCAAGGTCGAGCAAGGCCGCGTCAACTGCCAGTATCGCAACAAGTGCATCCTGGGCTGTCCTTTCGGCGCTTACTTCTCGACCCAGGCGGCCACGCTGCCGGCGGCCATGAAGACGGGCAACCTGACCTTGCGGCCGTTCTCGATCGTCAAGGAGGTGCTCTACGACAAGGACCGCAAGCGTGCGCGCGGCGTGGAGATCATCGACGCCGAGAGCGGGCAGACCTACCAGTACACGGCCAGTGTCATCTTCCTCAACGCGTCCTCCTTCAATTCGACCTGGTTGCTGATGAACTCGGCCACCGATGTCTGGGACGGTGGCCTCGGGTCGTCGTCCGGCGAGCTCGGGCACAACGTGATGGACCATCATTTCGGCGCCGGTGCCTCTGGCCGGGTCGAGGGCTACGACGACAAGTACTACTTCGGCCGGCGTCCCTGCGGCTTCTACGTGCCGCGGTTCCGCAACGTCGCCGGAGACAAGCGCGGCTACCTGCGTGGCTTCGGCTACCAGGGCGGCGCGAGCCGCACCGGCTGGTCGCGCGAGATCGCCGAACTGAACATCGGCGCGGACCTGAAGGAAGCGCTGACCGTGCCGGGCGACTGGCGCATCGGCATGACCGGATTCGGCGAAATGCTGCCGCACCACGACAACACGATCCGCCTGGACCCGCAGCGCAAGGACAAATGGGGGTTGCCGGTGCTGGCGATGGACGTGGCGATGCGCGAGAACGAAAAGGCCATGCGCAAGGACATGGCCGCCGATGCCGCCGAGATGCTGGAGGCGGCCGGCGTCAAGGACGTGAAGATGCACGATGCCGACTACGCGCCGGGCAAGGGTATCCACGAGATGGGCACCGCGCGCATGGGCCGGGACCGCAAGAACTCCGTGCTGAACCAGTACAACCAGGTCTGGGACGCGCCGAACGTCTACGTAACCGACGGCGCCTGCATGACCTCCAGCGCCTGCGTCAATCCCTCGCTGACCTACATGGCGCTGACCGCACGTGCCGCCGATCATGCCGTGCGCGAACTGAAAGCGGGGAACCTGTGATGGAACGCCGCGAACTACTGAAGATGATCGTCGCCGCCACGGGTGCGGCCATGGTGGGCCTGCCCGCGCTGGTCCAGGCACAGGCGCCGGTCGCGGGGGCGAAGGCGCTCTTCTCCGTCACCGATGTCGCCACGCTGGACGAGATCGCCGAGACCATCCTGCCGCGGACCAAGACGCCGGGGGCGAAGGACGCCGGCGCCGGCGCGTTCATGGCCAAATTCGTCACCGACTGCTACACCGCCCGGCAGCAGGCGGCGTTCCGCGCCGGCCTGGCCGAGATCGACAAACGTGCCGGCGGTCGCTTCGTGTCGCTCACCCCACAGGCCCGCACCGAGTTGCTGCGCGCCCTGGATGCGGAAGCCAGGAAACACATCATCGACTTGACCGACACCGGGACCGCCAAAGCGGCGGACGCGATGCCGCATCCCTTCACGATGCTCAAGCAGCTGACCATCTTCGGCTTCTTCACTTCCCAGGTCGGCGCGAACGACGTGCTGCGCTACGTCGCCGTGCCGGGCCGCTACGAGGACACCACCTATGTTCCCGGCACGCCCGCTTGGGCAACCAGCTGATGGACCGCCACGCCTGGCCCTTCCTCCCGTTCCTGGAAACACGATGACCAGACCCCTGCTGATGGCCGCCTGCCTGCTGGCCGCGGCGCCTGCATTCGCGCAGGCCGACGGCGATCCCGCACGCGACCCGACCAAGACCGAAGTGTGGAAGCCCGTGCCTGCGATCGTGGCCACGCCCCCGGGCGGCGCGCCCTCCGATGCGATCGTGCTGTTCGATGGCAAGGATCTGTCGGCCTGGGAGTCTGAGCAGGGCGGACGCGCACCCTGGACCGTCGCCGACGGCGCGCTGACCGTGGTGCCGGGCAGCAAGGGCATCCGCACCAAGCAGCGCTTCTGCGACATCCAGTTGCACGTGGAGTGGCGCACGCCCACCGCGACCCGCGGATTCGAAGGCCAGCAGCGCGGCAACAGTGGCATCTTCCTGCAGGAACGCTATGAGTTGCAGGTGCTCGACAGCGACAACAACCCGACCTATGCCAACGGCCAGGCCGGTGCGATCTACAAGCAGGCCATTCCGCTGGTGAATGCCTCGCGTGCGCCAGGCCAGTGGCAGGCGTACGACATCATCTGGAAGGCGCCCCGTTTCTCGCAGGGTGGCGGTCTCACGTCACCGGCCCGCATCACCGTCCTGCACAACGGCGTCCTGGTGCAGAACGACACCGTGCTGTCCGGCAAGACCGAGTACATCGGCGCACCGTCGTACGCGCCGCATGCCTGCGCGCCGATCCTGCTGCAGGAGCACGATTCCAAGGTGAGCTACCGCAATATCTGGGTACGCGAGTTGTAGCGCCGGCGCGTGGCCGGCGCCGCTCGGCTTGACCCGACGGCCAGTCCGGTCAAGCCGCCGGCCATGACCGATGCGGCATCCGTGGGAATGGCGATACGCCCTAGTGCGCCAGGAAGCTGGCGAGGTTGTCCACGTCCTGTTGGGACAACTGCGAGAAGGGCGGCATCAACCCGCCGCCGTTGCGGATCTTCTCCTTGATCTGCGCGGGCTGCAGGCGCTTGCCCACGTCGGTCAGCGCGGGGAACGTGGGCGGGACGCCCGCGCGATTCGCGCCATGGCAGGCCGTGCAGTGGGTTGCGTAGAGCTGCGCGCCGGCCGTCGGGTCGTCCTTGGACCGCGCCGTGGCCGCAAGCGTCGTCCCCAGCAGCACCACGGCCATCGTCAGGATCGTTTTCAAGCAGGCCTCCTTTAGGACTAACGCGGCGTGGCGGCGGGCAGGTGGTCGCGCAGGTACGCCGCTCCGGTCTTGATGACGGTGGCCGGATCGCGCGGTTGGTCGTGCTCGATGATGTACCACTGCACGCCGCTGGCCGCCGCGGCAGGCAGGATCGCGCTCCAGTCCAGCACGCCCTGGCCGACGGCGGCGAAGCCCCCTTCGTCTTTGGCCTGGCCTTTCGGTGCATTGTCCTTGGCGTGGACCGCGAACAGGCGGCCCTTGAACTTGCCCAGCATCACCGCCGGGTCGTAGCCCGCGCGCGCGACCCAGGCCAGGTCCAGCTCGGTCTGCAGATCGGGGCCGGCCGCGGCGAACAGCAGTTCCAGGCCGGTCTTGCCATCGAAGTCGACCAGTTCGAAGTCGTGGTTGTGGTAGGCCAGGCGCATGCCCTTGGCGCGTGCCCGCTTCGCGAGTTGGCCCAGCTCCTTGCCCAGCGCGGTCCAGCCTGCGGCATCGGTGGGCCGCTCCCTCTGGTCCAGGTAAGGCACCACCAGCGTCGTGTTGCCGATCGACCGATTGAAGGCCACCGCGCCGTCCAGATCCTTGCGTAGATCGGCCAACTGCACGTGCGAGGAGATCGCCTTGATCGAATACTTGTCCAGCAGCTGCTTGAGTTCGACCGCGCCGATGTTCTGCGTGCCGACCGTTTCCACCGCGCCCACGCCCGCGTCATGGACGATCTTCAACTGTTGGTCGAGCGAGCCGGCGTTGCGCAGCGTGTACATCTGCACCGCGATGGGCGCCTGCGGACCGGCGATGTCGTGGGCGAAGGCGGGCAGGGCAGCGAGGAGCAGCAATGCGAGGGTTGCGGATCTGCGTGTCGGTGTGTTCATCAAGAAGTCCTCCCGGGAGTCAATCGATGGATGTCCAGCCGCGTGTCCTGGCCGATGTGATGACGCGATCGACGATCAGCGCCGAGCGCAGCCCGTCGTCGAAGCTGGGCAGGCCGTCCGGCCGCTCGCCTTCGATGGCGCGGTAGGTGTCGGCGACGAACGCCTCGAAGCAATCGCCGTAGCCCTGCGCGTGACCGGCTGGCAGCGTCGCCAGCCGGCGTTGTTCGGCGCTGCCGGCACCCGGCCCGCGCACGAAGACTTCCTCGCGCTGGTCGGGCCGGCCGATCCACAGCCGTTCCGCGTCCTCCTGGTCGAACGCGACGCTGGCGCTGGCGCCATCGATCTCGAACCACAGGCGATTGCGGCGGCCCGCCGAGACCTGGCTGACCGTCAGCGCGGCCAGCGTCCCCGCGCCGGTTCTGAGCATCGCCATGGCCACGTCTTCGCTCGCGACCGCCTGCATCGCGCCGCCGGCCGCCGGCGTGGTGAAGCTCTGCCCGGTGTTGGCGCCGCGCTCGGCGATGACGGTCGCGAACGCCGCGCTGACCTCGGCGAAGCGCTCGCCGCTCACCCATTCCACCAGGTCGCACCAGTGCGAGCCGATGTCGGCGAACACGCGCGACGCGCCGCCCAGCGCCGGGTCCACGCGCCAGTTGTTGCTGGCGGGGTCCAGCAGCCAGTCCTGCAGGTAGCTGCCGTGGATCAGGCGCAGCGGCCCCAGTTCGCCCTGGGCGATGCGGGCGCGCGCCTCGCGGACCACCGGGTGGTAGCGGTAGACGAAGGGCACCGTGGCGACCAGTCCGGCCGAGCGGGCCAAGGCCGCCAATGCCCGGGCGTCCTCCAGCGTCGTCGCCAGCGGCTTCTCGCAGATCACGTGCTTGCCGGCGTCCAGCGCCGCCTGCGCCATGGCGCGGTGCAGATGGTTGGGCGTGCAGACGTGCACGACCTGCACCTGCGGATCGGCGACCACGTCCTCGATATCGCGATAGGCGCGCGGGACATCCCACGACTGGGCGACCTCGCGTGCGCGTTGCGGGGAAGAAGCGGCGACGCCGCGGACTGAGGCCCCGGCCAGCAGCGCCGCACGACGATGCACGGCGCCGATCATGCCGGTGCCGACGATGGCGATTCCAAGCTTGCGCATCGGTGGGATCCTCAAGACGCGGAAGGGGCGGCCGCGACGGCGGGCCGGTCGCGGAACAGCAGCAGGAAGGCGACCAGCACGACCAGCGCGACGCCGGCCGGGAACAGCCAGATCCGCTGCCAGTCCGGGCCCGTCGCGGTGGTGTAGTGCTCCACCACCGCGCCGGACAGGAACGTGCCGATCAGCATGCCCACGCCGTACGTGGCCAGGGTGATGAAGCCCTGCGCGCTGCTGCGCGCGGCGGGGCCGGCATGCGCATCGGTGTAGATCTGTCCGGTGACGAAGAAGAAGTCGTAGCAGATGCCGTGCAGCACGATGCCGATCACCAGCAGGGCGAAGCCGCCGCCGGCATCGCCGAAGGCGAACATCGCGTAGCGCACCACCCACGCCGCCATGCCCACCGCCAGCATCGTCTTGACTCCCAGCCGCACGAACAGGAACGGCATGGCCAGCATCAGCAGGACTTCGGACACCTGGCCCAGCGATTGCAGGCCGGCCGCGCCGCGCACGCCCAGATCGTTGAGGTACGGGTTGGTGAAGTTGTAGTAGAACGCCAGCGGGATGCAGATGGCGATGGACGCCAGGAAGAACACCAGATAGGAGCGCGACTTGAGCAGCCGCAGCGCGTCCAGGCCCAGGATCTGCCCCAGCCCGGCATCGCGCTGTCGCGCCAGGGGCGGCGTGTGCGGCAGGGTGAAGGCATACAGGCCCAAGGCCAGCGACGCCACTGCCGCCATCCGGAACGTCAGCTCGAGCCGATGCGCCTGCTCCCAGCCCAGCCAGCCGATCAACACGCCTGCCACGATCCAGCCGACGCTACCGACGACCCGCACCGGTGGAAACTGCTTTTCCGGCGATTGCATGTGCCGCATCGCCACGCTGTTGGCCAGTGCCAGCGTCGGCATGAACAGCAGCATGTAGCCCATCACGCAGGCGAAGAACACGCCGAAGGTTGTCGCCGTGGACGCCAGCCACAGGAGCACGGCGCCGGCCAGGTGCAGGAGTGCGAGGATGCGCTGCGCCGCGAAGTAGCGATCGGCGATCAGGCCGACCAGGAACGGCGCGACGATGGCGCCGATGGACTGGCTGAGGAACGCCGTCGCCACCTGGCTCGCGCTGGCCTGCAGGGGGCCTTGCACCAGGTACGTCCCCAGGGTCACGAACCAGGCCCCCCAGATGAAGAACTGCAGAAACATCATCGCGCCCAAGCGCGACATGGTGTGCGTCATGACGTCCCCTCCCAGGGCGGTAATGGCTCAGGTCCCCAACATGCGGCGCAGCGATGCCGGATCGGCGCCGCTGCCGGCGAAGTCGTCGAAGGCGCGTTCGGTCACGCGGATGATGTGGTCGCGAATGAACGCCGCACCCTCGCGTGCGCCATCTTCCGGGTGCTTCAGGCAGCACTCCCACTCCAGCACCGCCCAGCCCGGGAAATCGTATTGCGCGAACTTCGAGAAGATCGCCTTGAAATCGACCTGACCATCCCCGAGCGACCGGAACCGCCCCGGACGATCGATCCAGTCCTGGTAACCACCATAGACGCCGCTGCGCGCGCTGGCCCGGTACTCCGCGTCCTTGACGTGGAAGATGCCGATGCGCGCGTGGTAGCGATCGATGAAACCCAGGTAGTCCATCTGCTGCAGCAGCAGGTGGCTGGGGTCGTACAGGATCTTGGCGCGCGGATGGTGATCGACCACGTCCAGGAAGCGCTCGAAGGTCGCGCCGTCGTGCAGGTCCTCGCCCGGGTGGATCTCGAAGCACAGGTCCACGCCGCAGGCGTCGAAGGCATCCAGGATGGGGCGCCAGCGCCGGCCGAGTTCGGCGAAGGCTTCTTCCACCAGGCCAGGCGGGCGTTGCGGCCAGGGGTAGAAGTAAGGCCAGGCCAGCGCGCCGGAAAACGTGGCATGCGCCGTCAGCCCCAGGCGCTGGCTGGCCTTGGCGGCCAACTGAAGTTGCTCTACCGCCCAGGCCTGGCGTGCGGCGGGGTTGCCGCGCTTGTCCGGCGGCGCAAATCCGTCGAACAGGCTGTCGTAGGCGGGGTGGACGGCGACCAGTTGCCCCTGCAGGTGGGTGGACAGCTCGGTGATCTGCAGGCCGTGCCCGGCCAGCATGCCGGCGAGGTCGTCGCAGTACGCCTGGCTGTCCGCGGCCTGGGCCAGATCGAACAGGTGGGGCGCGCTGGTCGGCACTTGTAGGCCAGAATAGCCCAGGCCCGCGGCCCATTCGGCCAGCGTGTCCAAGCGATTGAAGGGAGGTGTGTCGGCGATGAACTGTGCCAGGAACAGCGCTGGACCCTTGAGCGTCTTCAACGTGATTCGACCTCATGCAATCGATTGAATCATCCTAGCATGGGCCTCCCGCAAGACCCGTTGTGCACTGCACAGCAGAAAGAAGAAGAGCTCAGTTCATGGCGACAACCATCTACGACATCGCAAAGCACGTCGGCGTCACCGCCGGCACGGTGTCGCGGGCGCTTTCCCGGCCGGAGAAAGTCCTGCCCGCCACGCGCGCGCGCATCGAGCAGGCCGCCGCCGCGCTGGGCTATGTCCCCAACACGGTGGCCAGGACGCTCAAGACCCAGCGCAGCGGCAAGCTCCTGGTCACCGTCCCGGACATCGCCAATCCGTTCTTTGCGCAGATCCTGCAGGGCGCGGAAGACGCCGCGCAGGCGGTCGGCTACGCCGTCCTGCTGGGCGATACCCAGCACCAGCCCGACCGCGAGGAGCGCTATGCGCAGATGCTCCGGCGCAACGAGGCCGACGGCCTGATCGTGCTCGGACACCGCCTCCCGCCGACGGCGCGCGAGATCGTCAAGCAGCAGGGCGCGGCTGCGCCGGTGGTCAACGGCTGCGAGTTCGATCCGGCGCTGGGGATTCCCAGCGTCCACATCGACAACGCGGCCGCCGCGCGCGCCGTGATGGACCACCTGTATGGCCTGGGGCACGAGCGGATCGCCGTGGTGGGCGGCCCGCCCGACAATCCCCTGCATCAGCAACGCCTGGAAGGGGTCCGGGCCTGCGCCAAGGCGCACCGCCGCCTGCGCAGCCTGACCGTCGTGCCGGGCGACTTCTCCGTGGAATCCGGCCATGCGGCTGCGGTGGCGCTCCTGGGCCGTGCGCCCGCACCGACCGCGATTTTCTGTTTCAGCGACCAGATGGCACTGGGTGCCCTGGCGGCCTGTCGGGACCTGGGCATCCGCGTGCCGGACGACCTGTCCATCGTCGGCTTCGACGACCTGGCATCGTCCAGTTACCTCACGCCCCCGCTGACGACCATCAGGCAGCCCATGCGCGACATCGGGGTCCGCGCGGTCAACCTGCTGCTCGCCATCATCGAGCGGGGGGACGTGCCGCTGCAGCAGACGCTGGATTTCCGCTTGATGGTGCGCGGGTCGACCGCGGCGCCGAGGGGGTAGGCGACCGCGGGATGTGGGGCGATCGGTTCGATCGGTGCCCGCTTCCGTTTCCGTTTCCGTGGCAGAGGACGGGCGTACGGCCTCCAGGCTGCACGCCCTTTTTGGCTTTCGGCCGTGACGTCGCTGGAGGTCGGCGCCCGGGGTTCCGGTGCGCCAGCGGCAGCGCTTGGATTAGACTTCACGCGTACGTCACGCCAACAGGAACAGGGGAACAAGGAATGAAAAGGGGACTGCACGCAGTCGCGTTGTTGTGTCTGCTGGGAGCGGGGAATGCGTGGGCGCAGGTGGATCTGGCGCCGTACCTGGTCAAGGAGCAGGTGGAAACACTGAAGTTGTCGCCCACCGGCGAGTACTACGCCGCGACGGTGCCCCTGGAGGATCGCACCGCGCTGGCGATCATGCGCCGTGCCGACAACAAGATCGTCGGCAGCTTCTCGATGGAGAAGAACACGCACGTCTCCGATTTCGTGTGGGTCAACGACACGCGCGTGCTGTTCAACATGGTCCAGAAGATCGGGCAGCGGGACCGGCCCTGGGGGACCGGAGAACTGTTCGCGATCAACGCCGACGGCGGCGCGGCGGAGTTGTTGGTGGGCCAGCGCGTGACCGGCAACGGGCCGGGTACGCTGATTCAGACCAAGAAGGTGGAAGATGTCATTGCCGACATGGTTGGGCCGCTGCCCGGCGATGATCGTAATGTCATCATTCGTGTGCGCCCCTTCAGCGTGAGCAAGGATCCTTACAGCCGCACCGAGGTCATGGATGTGTACAGCGGCCGCAGGCGCGCATTGGTCGGTTCGCCGAGCGTCCGTAGGGCGAAATTTTTTTCCGATGGCCAAGGCAAAGTGCGTTTTGCCTGGGGCGCCGATGCGGACAACGCCAGTAAACTGTTCTACCGCGATGCGCAGGGCAGTGACTGGAAGCTGATCAATGACGAAAGCGTCAGTCATCACGTAGAGACGCCGATTGGCTTTTCTGAGGATGGGCGTGTCGCCTTCCTTCAAGTCGAGCAGGCTAAAGGTAGCGATGCGGTCGAGTCCTGGAATGTAGACACTGGCGAGCGAAAGGTAGTGGCGCGCGATACCCTAGCCGATCCTTTCGCGATCATGTATCGCCATGGCTCCCGCGTCCCCGTCGGGATCGAGGTACTTGGCGACACGCCACGCAGCGTGTTCTTCGATACGAATTCGCCCGAAGCCAAGACCCAGCGTTCGCTGGAAGCGGCCTTCCCGGGACAGGCGGTGTACGTCACCTCCAGTACGCGCGACGGCCGGCTCAACCTCGTCAACGTGCAGTCCGGGCGCAATCCGGGCGAGTTCTACCTGTTCGACACCGTCGCCAAGAAGGCCGATTTCGTGTTCGCGCGCCGCGCCGCACTGCAGCCGCCGAAGCTGGCGGAGGTGCGGCCGATCACGCTGCAGGCGCGGGATGGTCTGGCGCTGCACGGCTTCGTGACACTGCCGGCGGCGGCCAAATCCGGCAAGGTGCCGATGGTGGTGATGCCGCATGGCGGGCCGTTCGGGATCTTCGATAACGGCATGTTCGACGAGGACGCACAGATCCTGGCCAGCGCCGGTTACGCGGTGCTGCAGGTCAATTATCGCGGCTCCAGCAACTACGGGCGTGCGTTCCAGTTGGCGGGCGCCGGTCAGTGGGGCGGCAAGATGCAGGACGACCTCACCGACGCCACGCGCTGGGCGATCGACCAGGGCATCGCCGACCCGCAGCGCATCTGCATGTACGGTGCCAGCTATGGCGCCTATGCGTCGTTGATGGGCGTGGCCAAGGAGCCGACACTGTATCGCTGCGCGGCAGGCTATGTCGGCGTCTACGACCTGCCGATGATGTATGTCAGGGGTGATGCCCAGCTGCGCGATTCCAGCCAGAACTTTCTGCGTGACTGGATGGGGACGGGCAACGAATTGGCGGCGATTTCACCAGTGAACCTGGCCGACAAGATCAAGGTACCTGTATTTCTTGCTGCTGGTGGCGAGGATCAGACTGCGCCCATCCAGCACTCCAAGAAGATGGAAGCCGCGCTGAAGAAGGCGGGCGTGCCGGTGGAGACGCTGTACGTCCCGACCGAGGGCCACGGCTTCTACACCGAGGCGCATCGACGCGAGTTCTACACCCGGCTGCTGGCGTTCCTGAGCAAGTCGTTGGGTGGTGCGCAGGCGGCGCCGGCGCCTACCAAGCAGTAAGTGATCGGCGCCTGACAAGCCGCGCCGAGGTCCTATGCGCTACAGCAGTGCGGCATCAGCGCGGTCCGGTGCGTCCGGATCGCACTGATGCGGGTGGAGCAGTAGCTCAGTGCAAGTAACCGGCACTTGGAGGTCTTGCCGCCGTCATTGTCGTGGATGGCGCGCACGTCGGCATTGCGGGGCTGAGTCGCGATCCTCGGCGCCCCTGCTCAGCACATGCCGCAGGTTGTTTGCGAGGTGAAAAACCCGCCCAGCATCACTGCCGACGGCCGCTTTTGCGTCGTCGTGCAGCCGCATCTGCACGCCGGGACAGCGGCTGCGAGGCCTGCTGAACGTGGTTGTCAGGCAAACTGACGAACGAAGCGCTCCAGCCAAAGGAACGAGATCAACGGCGCCGTCAGCGGACGCGCGCGTGTCGACACCAGTTCGTCCAGCAGTTGCAGTACGGCGTCTCGGTCGACCAGGCCCAGGTCGGCAAGGGCGCACTCGCTCAGTTGCATGGCGATCGTCCTGGCGTGATGTGCGATCAACTCGGGGAGCACGTGAGCGAACGTTTCCTTGCAATAATCCCGTGGAAATATGTCGCCTACGTTGGCCCGTAAATAGCGCCACATCGTTTCTCGATCTTGACGGCACTCGAGGGGCAGGCCCCGGCAAAAGGCAACCAGATGTGGATCGCTTAGGGGATTGACCGGCCAAAGGCCTCGCCGAAGCAGGTAGGGAGCCTGGCACATGCTCGATGCCAACACCGATGCAGATAAGGGGCCGGCGGGAGCATCGAATCCATTGACCGAACGCGATGCATTGAGCGCTCGGGGCGTCAACAACAATTCCGCGCGGCGCTTGGCTTCTGCGGCCACACTGCCATGACTGCTGCCGTTGGAGCGTTCCTCATTCCGGTACGTCGGGAACAGCTGGTCTCCGCCAACGCCGGTGAAAAGCCGATCGCTGCCCTGCGCTTGAGCACGGTCCCACACGCTTTCGAATGCCTCGAGGTAGAACTCGGCAAGGGGATAGTCCGGTCGACGCGCGCTCGGTTGTAGATCGAGCGTTGGCGGGAACGCGTCGATATTCACGGCGGTGTCGCGAAGACCTAGCGTTTCGACAAGCAGGCGGCGGCGTTCGGTCTGGGTTTGACTGTGTCCCTGATCGAGCAAGATTCCCAGGCTCAGGATGTTGTGCTGCGATCGCGTCAACGCGCACGCGACGGTCGCCGAATCCATGCCCCCACTCAACTCGACGGCCACCTGTGTCGACGCAGGTCGAATCGAAACCGCGCGATGCAACAGTTGCCCGAATCGCTCCATGCCGTAGTCGATCAGTGCTTCATCGGAAGGCGCGACGGTTTCGGCTGGCGAGGGATAGACGTAACGGACCTTGCCCGGCTCGGCGAAAAGGGTGGCGCGTTCTGTCAGCATCAGAACGCCCGAGCACAATTGCCTGGCGGAATACGCTGCGCTAAGCGCGAGACGCCGGCTGGCCATCTCCAGGTCGATGGTGGTGGGCCGGGAAAAAAAGTCGGCCAGATCGTAGGAGATTTCTACTGCGCCATCGGAGACCCGGCAGTAGACTGGCGCCGATCCGAGCAGGCCGGCGCGCAACTTCAATCGGCATCCGGCCTGCGCCACTTCGATCATGAGATAGTCGAGCGGCCATAGTAACGCCTCTTTGTAGAGCTGGTTGAATCGATCGGCATCGACCAGTATGCCCGTATCGTCTTTTTTCCATTCGACATCCGTGCAACGTTCGCGCACCGTGGCGAACCATTGTCCCTGTGTGCGGACCACGACGGTTTCCACAGCAGAGTGACAGTAGGGGGCGATCCGGCTTTTCCCGAGACACAGGGTGTTGGCCTGCCACAGCGGCGGTTGCTCGAGGTCGGAAAAGGCGATGTTGCCCTTGATCATGGAGGCTCGTCTGCCTGAGGACGCTGTCGTATGGTGATCGCGTTTTCGAACAAAAGAACGCCGCCTGATGGCGGCGTTCTCTATCGCGACGTCTTGATCCAATTGCCTTCGCGTTAGCCGCCTGGCTGGGTGGAGTACCAGCGAGAATCGTCGCCGAGGTAAGGCTTCATCTCGCAGACGCCGGGCGCTGCGATAGTTTGCATGGGCTCGTCGAGCTGGATAGCGAAAGGATTGGAGAGAGAATCTTCCTTCTCAAGCTTGCCATCTTGGATTTTCATCACAAAGCTCCTTTTTCTATATGTCGTCATGCGGCGACGAGCCAGAAGCTAGCACCGTGCCTATGGCAAGACAAGGTTTTTCGGCCTCTAGGGTTTCACGCGAAAAATAGTGAGTTGGGTGATTCGAATGCAGGGCTGCATTTTATGTGCCGACAATGCGCCTATACATCGTTATACGCATTAAGGCGGCGCTGACGGATGCCGTGTGCCGACCGGGAGGCTGTATCTTCGGCGGGTGGCCATGGGTTTAGGCCGAAGGGAGCACCGCCGCGCGTTCTACACTCGCCTGCTGGATGCTGAGTCGCTGGGCGACACGCAGGCGGTGCGCGCGTCAGCCAAACCGTGAGCGCCTGTGCCTGACCATGGCCGCTCCAGTGGGATGCATCGCCGCTGCACTGGCTGTGGTTGGATTTGAGGATCAGCATGACTCGCAGCACTTATTGCCGCTGTCGTCGCTGACCATGCGAACTGCGCCGCGTCGATGTGAACCGGTTGCGTCGCCGCTCGGGCGACGCAACCGCTCAGCGGACCCCGTGCATCATCCGCCGCAGCAGCGGCGCGGCCAGGAAGGCAAGTACGCCGCAGCCCACGCCGATCCACAGCAGCAGCCAGAACAGGTGCGCGTACTTGGCCGCGGCGTCGGCGATGTTGAGAGTCTGGCCGTCCGGGACCTCGATCGCGGCGAGCTTGCCGAACAGCGCCGCCAGCGCCTCGGAGAATGCCGTGGCCAGGAACCAGGTGCCCATCATCAGGCTGACCACGCGCGGCACCGCCAGTTGCGTCACCGCCGACAGGCCGACCGGCGACAGGCACATCTCGCCGGCCTCCAGCACGAAATAGGCCAGCACCAGCCACCACACGCTCGCCATCTGTCCGGTCGCGCCGACCTGTTGCGCGGCCAGTGCCAGCGGCACGAAGGACAGGCCGGCCAGCAGAAGCCCTAACGCCGACTTGGCCGGCTTGGATGGCTCGCGCCCGCGCCGCGCCAGCCATGCCCACAGCGCCGCGAACAGCGGTGCCAGCAGCACCAGAAACAGGGCGCCCAGGTAGGTCAGGGAGCCGGCGGTCTGCGGCAGCACCAGGCAGTCGCGGATCAGGAACAGCAGCATCAGGGCGCTGACCCCGACGAACAGCAACCGCGGCGCCGACGAGCCGGGGCGCCGGTCGGACAGCGAGGCAGCCAGCACGAAGCCCAGCGGCGCCAGCAGCAGCGAGGCGATCGACCAGGGCAGGGGCGTGCCGCCGCGGATCACCAGCGACGGCACGATGTCCTTGGTCATCAACCGGTCGGTGAAGGTGACCCATGAGCCGTAGGTCTGCTCGTACAGGGTGAAGTACACCAGCGCCATCGCGATCAGCACCATCAGCGCGATCATCTGCTGGCGCTGCACCGCGGTGCACTGGGTGCCGGTGAACCAGGCGAACCACAGCAGCACCGCGCCGAGCACCAGCAGCATCAGCAGCAGGGCCAGGGAGATTTCCCCGCCCAGGCTGAAGGCGCCGTTGGCCGCGGCCCACATCAAGGCGGCCACCGGCAACACGCCCAGCACCGCGCAGAGATAGATCGCCCATTCGCGCGGCACGCCGAGCACGCGCTCGCGCAGTAGCGCCGGCTGCGCCGGTTCGGCGTGGCCGTGCAGGTATTTCTGGCCCCACAGGAACATGCCCAGGCCGAGCAGCATGCCGATGCCGGCCGCACCGAAGCCGTAGCGCCAGCCGTAGGCTTCGCCGAGAAAGCCGCACACCAGCGAGGCAAACAATGCGCCGAGGTTGATGCCGGCGTAGAACAGCGAGAAGCCTGCGTCGCGGCGCGGATCGTCGGCCGGGTACAGCTTGCCGACGATGGTGGAGATGTTGGGCTTGAGGAAGCCCACGCCCATGATGATCAGCGCCAGCGACAGGTAGGTCACGCCCAGGGATGCGGTATCTCGGACCACTTGGCCGTTGATCCGGGTGGCGGCGTGACCCTCGAAGGCCATGCCGATGTGGCCGAGCACCAGCAGCAGGCCGCCGAACACCACCGCCTTGCGCATGCCCAGCCAACGGTCGGCGAGCAGTCCGCCGAGCACCGGCACGCAGTACACCAGGCCGCCGTAGGCGCCGAGCAGGTCGAGCCCGGCGTCGTCGCCGAACAGGTGGTACTTGGTCAGGTACAGCAACAGCAGGGCCTTCATGCCGTAGAACGAGAAGCGCTCCCACATTTCGGTGAAGAAGCAGACGTAGACGCCCTTGGGATGGCCGAGGAAATCGTCGCGCGCGTCGCGCAGCGGCAGGGAGGACACGGACACGGCGGCTCTCGGTGCAGGAAGGCAGCGGCGGAGTATAGGGGCGCCGGCGCTCGCTCGAATGGCGGTGCGCGGCATGGACGGTTCGGCGGGCGCATACCCTCACCCCAACCCCTCTCCCGGTAGGAGAGGGGCTGCTCGCTGTTCCTTCTCCCATCGGGAGAAGGTGCCCCGCAGGGGCGGATGAGGGTCGGGCAGGGCAGTCAATTGCGGGGGGCGCCGCGTGCCGCCGGACCCTCACCCCAACCCCTCTCCCGGTGGGAGAGGGGCTAGCAACTGCCGCTGTCTTTGCGAATCCCCAATCCCAACGCCCCAATCCCCGCCCCCCAGGCATGTGCCACAAGCTGGGTGCCATTAGGCTGGACTTGCCCCGCCCCAGACGCTAGCGTGCAAAGCGTTTTTGTCGTTTCAGGGGTAACCATGAACAACGCTGCCGCGCCGCGCCAGCTCACGTTCCGTGCCGTGGTGCTGGCGATCGTGCTGGCCGTGGTGCTGTCCGCCGCCAATGCCTACCTCGGTCTGTTCGCCGGCCTGACCATCGCCACCGCGATTCCGGCGGCGGTGGTGTCGATGGGGGTGCTGCGCCTGCTCGGCGGCGGCACCATCCTCGAGAACAACATCGTGCAGACCGGCGCCTCGGCCGGTTCCTCGATCGCGGCCGGGGTGATCTTCACCATCCCGGCGCTGGTGATCATGGGCTACTGGCCGGACTTCAAGTACTGGTGGGTGCTGGGCATCGCCGGCATGGGCGGCCTGCTCGGCGTGCTGTTCTCGGTGCCGCTGCGGCGCTCGATGATCGTCGAGGATCCGCTGCCGTTCCCGGAGGGCAAGGCCGCCGCGGAAGTGCTCAAGGCCGGCGAGAATCCCGGGCCGGGGCTGAAGATCCTCGGCCTGTCGGCGGCGATCGGCGGGCTGGTCAAACTCGGCGCCGCCAGCGGCCTGAAGGTGATCCCGGATACCTGGGCCCAGGCCGCCTACATCGGCAGCAGCAAGATGGTCGGCTACGTCGGCACCAATCTGTCGCCGGCACTGCTGGGCGTGGGCTACATCGTCGGGCTCAACGTCGGCATCGTGGTGCTGTCCGGCTCGATCCTGTCCTGGCATCTGGCCATTCCGCTGTACCAGCAGTTCTTCATGGGCTCCGATCCGGCGCTGGCGCAGGGCCTGGCCAATGCGCCGGCGGCTGAGGCCGCGTTCGGCATCTGGTCGGCCAAGGTGCGCTACCTGGGCGTGGGCGCGATGCTGATCGGCGGCGTGTGGACCCTGTTCTCGCTGCGCAAGTCGCTGCTGTCGGGTGTCAAGAGCGGCTTCGCCGCCGCGCGCAAGAGCACCGGCGGTGGCGTGGTGGCCGATACCGACCGCGACCTGCCGATGAAGTGGATGCTGATGGCGCTGCTGCTGTGCACGCTGCCGCTGCTGGGCCTGTACCAGGCCATCGTCGGCCAGTGGCACGTCAGCGTGCCGATGACCATCATCATGATCGTCGCCGGCTTCCTGTTCGTCTCGGTGTCCGGCTATCTGGCCGGCCTGATCGGTTCGTCGAACAATCCGGTCTCCGGCATCACCATCTCCACCATCCTGTTCGCCTCGGCGGTGCTGGTGCTGCTGCTCGGGCGCGATTCGCCGATCGGTGCGGTCGCCGCGATCATGATCGGTGCGGTGGTCTGCTGCGCCGCCGCGGTCGGCGGCGACAACCTGCAGGATCTGAAGGCCGGCTACCTGGTCGGCGCGACGCCGTGGAAGCAGCAGCTGATGCTGGCGATCGGCGCGTTCTCGTGTGCGCTGATCATGGCGCCGGTGCTGAACCTGCTCGCCCAGGCCTACGGCATCGGTGCGGCCACGCCGCAGCATCCCAATGCGCTGGCGGCGCCGCAGGCCACGCTGATGGCGGCGGTGGCCAAGGGCCTGTTCGGCGGCGAACTGCCTTGGACCATGATCGGCATCGGCGCCGGCGTCGGCGCGGCGATCATCGCCCTGGACGAGTGGCTGAAGAAGACCGGCAAGCGTTTCCGCGTGCCGGTGCTGGCCGCGGCGATCGGCATCTACCTGCCGCTGGAGCTGATGGTGCCGATCTTCCTCGGCGGCCTGCTGACCCATCTGGTCGAGCGCTTCCACAAGATCCGCGCCGACGACGAAGAGGGCCGCGACCGCGTGCACCGTCCGGGCACCCTGTTCGCAGCGGGCCTGATCACCGGCGAGGCGCTGATGGGCATCGCCATCGCGGTGCCGATCGTGGCCTCGGGCCGCGCCGACGTGCTGGCGCTGCCGGAGGCGTTCCACCTCAACCAGTGGTATGGCCTGGCCCTGCTGGCCTTCGTCGGCTGGCTGCTGTACCGCACCGGCCGCAAGGGCGAAGCGGCGGCCCCGCCGCGCGCGTAACCGGCGCAACCGCCTCCCGCAACGCAACATCCGAAGCCCGGCCCCGCGCCGGGCTTCGCATTTGCGGCCGAGTCCCTCCGTGTGCCGATCCCATCAGATCTCACCAGCTGCCTGGTGCCGCGTGCATCGCTTAGACGCATGACCGAATCGCGCTCGGATGCGGGGGCTTGCCTACGCGCCTCCGCCCGAGGCCAGCTCCGGTCAATCCCGATCCACCGCACTTCCAGTCGCGCGTACCTAGGATCGCGGTCCGCCCGCCGTCCGTCACCGGCCGGTGCGGGTCCTCGTAGTTCCAGCCGAGCCAGCGCCTCGCGCTTACCAATCCCCAATCCCGATTCCCCAATCCCAGCCCCTCCATGACTTCAGTCCTTTGCGCCACGCCCACCACGGCCCCTACCATCGACGTTTTGCCGTGTTCCGGAGACACCCGATGACCCTGCGCTACGCCTTGCTGCCCCTGGCCCTGCTGACCGCGCTGCCCGCGCTGGCCGCCACCCGCGGTTTCGATGTCCGCGACATGGTCGCGCTGGACCGGGTGTCCTCGCCGCTGCTGACGCCCGACGGCGGCACGGTGATCTTCGCCAAGCGGCAGATGGACAAGGCGCTGGAGAAGTCCAGCACCAGCCTGTGGCTGCGCGACCTGCGCACCCGCGATGCGGCGCCGCCCAAGCGGCTGACCCCGGACGGCTGGAACGTCAACTCGCCGGAGCTGTCGGCCGACGGCAAGACCGTGTACTTCCTCAGCGCCAAGTCCGGCCGCCAGCAGCTGTACGCGTTGCCGCTGGCCGGCGGCGCGCCGCGCCAGCTCACCGATTTCGCGCTGGACGTGGACAGCTACCGCATCGCCCCGCAGGGCGACCGCGTGGCCTTCAGCGCCGGCGTGTTCCAGGACTGCGGCTCGGACCTGGCCTGCACGCAGAAGCGCCTGGACGCCAAGAAGCAGTCCAAGGCCACCGGCGTGGTGTTCGACCAGTTGTTCGTGCGCCACTGGGACACCTGGAACGACGGCCGTCGCAACAGCCTGTTCGTCGCGCCGCTGCCGGCCGGCGCCAAGGCCAAGCCGGTCGCCGGCGCCTCGGCGGTCAGCGTGACCCTGGCCGGCGACATCCCCTCCAAGCCGTTCGGCGGCAGCGAGGACTACACCTGGGCGCCGGACGGGCAGTCGCTGGTCGCCAGCGTGCGCGTGGCCGGCCGCGAGGAGCCGTGGTCGACCAACTTCGACCTGTACCGGCTGGACGCCGCCGGCAAGGCCGCGCCGCTCAACCTGACCGCGGCCAACCCGGCGTGGGATGCCGGCCCGGTGTTCTCCGCCGACGGCAAGACGCTGTTCTACCGCGCGATGAAGCGCCCCGGCTTCGAGGCCGACCGCTTCGGCCTGATGGCGATGGACGTGGCCAGCGGCAAGAGCCGCGAGATCGCCCCGCAGTGGGACCGTTCCGCCGGCGACATCGTGCTCTCGGCCGACGGCAAGACCGTCTATACCACCGCCGACGACATGGGCCAGCATCCGCTGTTCGCGGTCGACGTGGCCAGCGGCAAGGTCCGCACGGTGGCGGCCGACGGCAGCGTCGGCGCGCCGGTGCTGGCCGGCAACACCCTGGCCTTCACCCGCAACAGCCTCAAGAGCGGCGACCAGATCATGGTCGCCGATGCCGACGGCCAGCACCCGCGCGCCATCACCCCCAGCGCCGGCGAGATGCTGCCGGACGTGAAGTTCGGCGACTACGCGCAGTTCTCGTTCAAGGGCTGGAACAACGACACCGTGCACGGCTACGTGGTCAAGCCGTACAACTACCAGGAAGGCAAGACGTACCCGGTCGCGTTCCTGATCCACGGCGGCCCGCAGGGCAGCTTCGGCAATGGCTGGAGCTACCGCTGGAACCCGCAGACCTACGCGGGGCAGGGCTACGCGGTGGTGATGATCGATTTCCACGGTTCCACCGGCTACGGTCAGGCCTTCACCGATGCGATCAGCCAGCACTGGGGCGACCGCCCGCTGGAAGACCTGCAGAAGGGCTGGGCCGCGGCGCAGAAGCAGTACGGCTTCCTCAACGGCGACAAGGCCTGTGCGCTGGGCGCCAGCTACGGCGGCTACATGGTGTACTGGATGGCCGGCAACTGGAACCAGCCGTGGAAGTGCCTGGTCGACCACGACGGCGTGTTCGACAACCGCATGATGGGCTACGCCACCGAGGAACTGTGGTTCAGCGAGTGGGAGAACGGCGGCACGCCGTGGCAGAACCCGGCCGGCTACGAGAAGTTCAACCCGATCCTGCACGTGGACAAGTGGAAGGTGCCGATGCTGGTGATCCATGGCCAGCAGGATTTCCGCATCCCGATGGAGCAGGGCCTGGCTGCGTTCGGCGCGCTGCAGCGCAAGGGCATCGAGTCCAAGTTCCTGTACTTCCCGGACGAGAACCACTGGGTGCTGAAGCCGCAGAACAGCCTCATGTGGCACGACACGGTCAACGGCTGGCTGAAGCAGCATATCGGGCAGTGAGGGGACCTGGGGCTCGGGTTTCCGGGCCCCATCCTGGGTCATGGCCCAGGTCCCGGGATTGGAGATTGGGGATTCGGGATTCGGGATTCGGGATTCGGGATTTTCCCGCGATCCCGGTAATCCGAGCGCCCTTGTAGGAGGAGCTTCAGCCCCGACGCCTTACCGCTAAAGCGTCGGGGCTGAAGCCCCTTCCACAAAAACAGGGTGCTTGCAGCGCGTCCACCTTGCGAACTCGCGCGCATTTGCTGCTTTTTTCGATCCTTGTTTCACCGCCAGCCGCCAATCCCCAATCCCCAATCCCCAATCCCCGCCCCACAGCCTGATGCCCTCGACGCCCCTGATCACCAACGACATCGTCATCTTCGGCCTGATCGCCGCCACGCTGGGCGCGGTGTTCTGGACTGCGGCGCGGCCGTCGGGATTCTGGAAGCGCTTCTACGGCATCGTGCCGGCGCTGCTGCTGTGCTACCTGATTCCGGGCATCTACAACACCGTCGGGTTGATCGACGGCCAGCACAATTCGCTCTACAACCCGGTCGCGCGCGACGTGCTGCTGCCGGCGGCGCTGGTGCTGCTCACCCTCACCGTCGACCTCAAAGGCATCCTGCGGCTGGGGCCCAAGCTGGTGGCGATGTACCTGGGCGCGTCCTTCAGCATCATGCTCGGCGCGGTGGCGGCGTTCCAGATCATGAAGTGGCTGCACCCGGTCACCGTCGCCGGCGACACCTGGGCCGGCATGGCGGCGCTGGCCGGCAGCTGGATCGGTGGTGGCGCCAACATGCTGGCGATGCGCGAAGTGTTCCAGGTCGATGCCACCACCTTCGGCCAATTCGCGGTGGTCGACGTCGGCGTCGGCTACGTGTGGATGGCGCTGCTGATCTTTCTGGCGCAGCGTGCGCCGGCCATCGACGCGCGCACGGGCGCCGATACCCGCGGCATCGACGAGCTCAAGCGGCGCATCGCCCAGTTCCAGGCCCAGCACGAACGCGTGGCCAGCCTCACCGACCTGATGCTGATCGTCGGCGTCGCCTTCGGCGCGGTCGGCCTGGCGCATGCGATCGCCACGCCGGCGGCGGCGTGGTTCGACGCCAACGTCAGCTGGGCCAAGCAGTTCAGCCTCGGCTCGCCGTTCGTGTGGGTGGTGGTGCTGGCGACCACCTTCGGCCTGCTGCTCAGCTTCACCCGCGCACGCACCCTTGAGGGCGCCGGCGCCTCGCGCATCGGCACGCTGCTGCTGTACTTCCTGATCGCCTGCATCGGCATGCAGATGGACCTGCTGGCGCTGTTCGATCGCCCCTGGATCTTCGCGCTCGGCCTGATCTGGCTGGTCGTGCACGTCCTGCTGCTGCTGGCGCTGGGCAAGCTGCTGCGGGTGCCGTTCTTCTATTTCGCGATCGGCTCGCAGAGCAATGTCGGCGGCCCGGCCTCGGCCCCGGTGGTAGCCGCCGCGTT
The DNA here is from genome assembly GCF_014206815.1 of Xanthomonas sp. F10. GTDB lineage: Bacteria > Pseudomonadota > Gammaproteobacteria > Xanthomonadales > Xanthomonadaceae > Xanthomonas_A > Xanthomonas_A indica. Next base: position 1,824,906 of record NZ_JACHNP010000001.1, on the reverse strand, counting down.
CCATCCGGCGCTGGCGCCGGTCGGCGTGCTGCTGGGCACGATGGGCTACGCCACCGGCACCTATCTGGCCTATGTGGTGGGCATCGTGCTGCGCGCGATGGCCGGCGCCGGCTGAGCCGCGGCTGCGTGACGGTCGGCCGCCGCTTGCTGCGGCGGCAACTGCGGCCGGTGTGAGGTTTTACCCGCTGGTGCGTATCACCTCAACGACCTCTCCAACGGGACCGCCATGTCGCCCCGCGCCGCCTCCGACTTCACCGACCTGCTGCGCACGCACCGCGGCATCGTCTACAAGATCGCCGCCAGCTATGGCCTGGGCTACCACGACCGCGAGGATCTGGCCCAGGAGATCGCGGCCGCGCTGTGGCGCGCCTGGCCGTCCTACGATCCGGCGCGGCCGTTTTCCACCTGGATGTACCGCGTCGCGCTGAACGTGGCGATCTCGCACCAGCGGCGCAGCCGCCACCGCGACCGCGAGGTGGCGGCCGAGGACGTGCCGGACGCGATGGGTGCCCAGGACGTCGATATCGAGGCGCGTCAGCGCGTGGCGCTGCTGCAGCAGGCGATCCGCCTGCTGTCGCCCGTCAATCGCGCGCTGTTGTTGCTGCAGTTGGACGGCTGCAGCCAACGCGAATGCGCCGAGGTGCTGGGCACGAGCGAGGGCAACGTGGCGACCCGCCTGGGCCGCATCAAGGATCAACTGCGCCGCACCACCGGCGGTCACTGAGGAGACGGCAATGGAACTCGATGAACTCAAGGCGGCCTGGATCGACTACGGCCGGCAGATGGAACGGCAGGCGGCGCAGCGCGATGCGCTGCAGCGCGCACGCGGGCTGCACGGCATCGGCCGGCGCGTGCGCCTGCTGGCAGGCGCGCAACTGCTGCAGTTGGCGATCGGCCTGCTGTTCAGCCTGTGGGGCGGGGCGGCCTGGACCGAGCACTGGGGGACTTGGCATCTGGTCGCCTACGGCCTTGCCTTGCATGGCTACGGCCTGGCGTTGCTGGCGACCGCAGCGGTGCAGTTGCGGCGCATCGGCGCGATCGACTACGCCGGTCCGATCGCCGACAGCCAGCAGGCGATCGTGCGCGCGCGCCGCGCGCGGCTGCGCAGCGATCGCGTGCTGTTCGCGTGCGGCGGCGTGATGTGGGTGCCGGCGCTGGGCCTGCTGCTGTACGCCGCGGGCGTGGATCTGTGGGCGCTGCGGCCGGCGGTGGTGCTGGCGAACCTGCTGGCCGGGCTGGCGGTCTCGGTCGTCCTGGTCGCGGCATCGCTGCGCTGGCCGGCATGGTTCGAGCGCTCGGCGCAGCATCGGCGCCTGGCCGAGATCGAGCGCGATCTGTGCGACCTGCACGAAGCGCGTTCTGACGATGGACGCCCCGGCCCAGCCGCGTGAGATCCGTCGCGGGCCTGCGCTCGGGCAACGCTGACATGGGCGATTGCATCGACTGCGCGGTCAGGCGAGGGCGGCGATGCTCTCGATGCGGCCAGATGCCGGCCGTCGTGCTCAGGAGCACGACGCGTCGCAAGGTGGCGCATCGAGTGGAACGTCTCGCGGCGTCTATCCTGCGGCGCGAAGGCCTGCCGCGGTTCGCCGCTGCCGAAACGTCTGCGGCGTCATCGCGATACCGCGCGTCGTAGTGGATGTCGGCAGGCGTCTCCCAGGACGCCTGCCGCGCTGCGACACCTGGCGGCTACTGCATCGCCACGCTGCGCTGCCGTTCTTCCTGCTGTTGCGGCGGCGCCTGCAGCGTATTCTGCTGCTGCAGCTGGCCGACGTTGGCCTGCGACGGCTCGTGGGCCGCGGCCGCGGTCTGTACCTGGCTGCGCAGGTGCGCCGGGTTCTCCGGCTGTCCCTGGACGGCGAACAGGCGGTCGCCATCGCGGCTGGGCAGGACCTGGTCGATGCGCTGCAGGCCGTCCTGGCCGGCGCGCGCGGCGACGCTGGCGGCGGTGTTGAGGAAGGCCGCGTCGTCGTGCAGGCCGAGCCGGTCGCGTTGCCCGTCCAACTGCACCACCGCGTCGTTGAACAGGCGACTGCCGGTGGACAGCGTGCCGGATGGCGCCTGGCCCTGCTGCTGCGCCAGGTCCTCGGCCTTCATCACCGAGTCGATGCCGTGCAGGTCCAGGCGATGCTTGAGCATCATGCCGGGAATCAGGCGCTGGCCGAACGAGAGCGGATCCGGTTCCGGCAGCTGGATCTGGCGGCCGGCGGCGTCGGGCATCAGGCCGCGGGTGAGCAGGTTGTCCTCCTGCAGGTAGGTCAGCAGCTCGTTCTTGACGTGATAACCGCGGATCAGGCCGTCGGCGGCATAGGCCTTGGCGGCGTCGGCGTCCAGGCCTTCGCGCTCCAGGGTCTTGTTGTTGACGCCGGCGGCATTGAAGGTCACCGCGGGCACGTCGTTGACCATCGACGAGGCCGCGGCCAGGCCGCCGCCCAGCGAGTGTCCGGAGATCAGCAGGTTGTCGCCGAAGGCCTGCTTGGCCTGGCTGCCGAGCTGGATCGCCGAGGCGTATTGCGCGTCGGAAAAGCCCAGGCCCTGGCCGAGGTTGTGCTTCCAGTCCTTCAGTTCGTCGGTGCCGCAGAACCCCAGCACCACGTTGCCCTGCGGGTTGCGGTAGAACGCGGCATCGAAGCCGCTCTTGGCGTCGTGCTGCAGGCTCGGGTCGATGCCGGCGCGCTGCAGCGCTGCGTCGTCCATGCGCGACCAGCCATCGGGCAGCGCGGCGAAGGTCTCGGCGCCGCCGGCGCGGCGCTCGGCCGCGGTGTGGTAGAGGTCCTGCAGCAGCGGCGGCAGTTGCCGGTCCACCGCCTGCGGCTGCTGGCCGCGGACGGACTCGGAGAACGCGGTGGACGGATCAGACAGGGAAAGATCGCTCTGGTTCATGCGCGGCTCCGTGCGAGTGTGGCGACCGACCGCATCAGCGGGCCGCTTCCAGGGGAATGGCGTGGGCGCTCAGCCAATCGCGCACGGCGTTTCGGGTCTGTTGCGCGCTGGCGTTGAGCAGGCGCTCGGGCGTGTTGAAGAAGTACGCCTGGAACGTCTTGCCCTGGGCGTTGCGCAGGCTCGGGTCGACCCCGGCCTGCAGCAGCTTGGGCACCCAGGGATTGCCGGCGCTGCTCTGCGCGGCCAGGTGCAGCAGCGAGTTGCCGGTGGCGTCGACCCGCTTCGGATCGGCGCCGGCCTTGAGCAGCATCTCGATCTGCGCATCACGCTTGCTCTGCACGGCGCGGAACAGCGGCGTCCAGTTCGCGCGCGCGCTCACCGGGTCGACCGGGGCGCCGTGCTGCAGCAGGATCTGCAGGTACTGCGGATCCTTGGCCATGGCTGCCATGTGCACCACGGTTTCCTGATCCATGCCCGGCAGCGACGGGTCGGCACCGGCGTCGAGCAGCGCCGCCAGCGCGCGCGGCTGTTCGTTCCAGATGGCCCATTCGAGCAGGGTGACGTGCTGGTCGCCGTGCGCGGACAGGTCCGTGCTGGGCGCCAGGGCGGCGATGCGGGCGACATCGCCGCGCGCGATGGCGGCGGCGATGTCGGCGAGTGCGGGGTCGCGGAACGCGACCGAATGATCCTGCAGCGAGGCTGACATGGCGGAATGCTCCTTGGCGCCGGACTGTGCGGCGCAACTGACCGAGAAGAACAGCGAGGTCGCGAGTGCGATCAGGGCGGGGACGGGCGTACGCATGCAAGGCTCCTTTCCTGGTCGCGGTCCTGGATGACGGCGCGTGTCCTGGCGCCGTTGCCGATGCTAGCAGCCGATCGCCGGGGTTTCGCGGCAGTTTTGTGACGCGGTCTGCGGATCTTGGGCGGCGTCGTCTCGGGTGATCGCTGCTTTAACCAGAAACCAACGGTTGCCGGACAGGATGCCGTTGCGACGTGGTCGCGGCGGCGAACGGGCAGGGTGAACGTACAGGGCGTGCGGGCAGTGCCGCATGCATGTGCGTTGCATGCGCCACTGCATCCAAGGATCGGTCGCGCTGCTGCGGCTGCAAGCGCCGCACAGGCGAGGGACATGTGGCCAGCGGCATAATGGGTGTTTCCCCACAGGAGCGCGCGATGACGGCGACCCCCTTCGACCTGTTGATCAGCGATTGCGACGGCGTGCTCGTCGACAGCGAAGTGCTGGCCGACCGGGTCATGCTCGACGCACTGGGCGCCTATGTGCCGCGGGTCGAACTGGAACAGTTTCTGGCCGGCAGCTTCGGCCTCACCGCGCAGGAGATCGTGCAGCGCGTGCAGCGGCAGTACGCGCTGGACCTGCCGCCGGGCCTGTACCAGGAGATCCGCACGCGCTCCGAAGCGCTGATCGCCGCGGAAGTGCAGCCGATCGATGGCGTGCGCGAGGCCTTGCTGGCGTTGCCGCTGCCGCTGGCGGTCGCCTCCAACAGCATGCGCGAGAGCGTGGTCGCCTCGGTGGCGCGCGCGGGCCTGCGCGAGCGCGTCGGCGAGCGCATCTTCAGTGCCGACATGGTGGCGCGGCCCAAGCCCGCGCCGGACGTGTACCTGCTGGCGGCACGCACGCTGGAGGTGGCGCCGGAACGCTGCCTGGTGATCGAGGACAGCGCCACCGGCGCCAGCGCCGCGCTGGCCGCGGGCATGACCGTGATCGGCTTTACCGGTGCCGCGCACATTCCCGCCGGGCACGCCGCGACCCTGCGCCAGCTCGGCGTGGCTGCGGTGATGGAGCACATGCGCGAGCTGCCGCAGACCTATGCGGCGTTGGTGCGCGCCGCGGCGGCCTGAAGAGCCGGGATTGGGGAATCGGGATTGGGGAATGGGAGTAGCCCCGCGAGTGCGTGGCATCCGCATGCTTCTCCGTAGGAGCGGCTTCAGCCGCGACGCGTTACCGGTAATGCGTCGCGGCTGAAGCCGCTCCTACAACAGTGACGCGGCGATGCCATTGCCGGGCATCGCCGCGTTCAGAACGAGAGCCGCCGTGTGATCCGGTCGAATGGTCAGGCGCCTTCAGGCGCCCGCCACCAATCCCCAATCCCGACTCCCCAATCCCGGCCTTTCAACAACACCGAAACCCGCTCTTGCCGCCATACCGCGCCTCCTGGCGCTCGCGGAAGAAGGTCTTGTAGTCCATCGGCTGCCGGTCCGGATGCTTTTCCAGCATGTGCCGCACGTAGTTGTCGTAGTCGGGGATGCCGCAGCACAGGCGCGCGGTCTGCACCAGGCGCCGCCACAGCCGGCGGTGCGCCTGGTATTGCCCGATCGGAACCAGTGCGCCGCCCATTACAGGTCCGCCATCTGGTGCGGCTGCAAGGCCACGTACGGGGTCTCGCGGTCGCTGCGCTGCGGGGTGCGGCGGGCGACGAGGATGGTCTTAATCGCGTAGACCAGCACCGCGAACACCACGCACAGGAACAGCACGGTCAGGCCGGTGTTGACGTAGGCGTTGGTGACGATCTGCTGCATCTGCGCCACCGACTTGGCCGGTGCGGTGACGGTGCCGCTGGCGATGGCGTCCTGGAACTTGTGCGCCTGCGCCAGGAAACCCTGCGACGGGTTGGCGTCGAAGATCTTGATCAGGCCGGCATAGGTGGTGCAGATCAGCAGCCACACCGCGGGCACCGCGGTCACCCAGGCGTAGCGGTCGCGCTTCATCTTGAACAGCACCACCGTGCCCAGCATCAGCGCGATGCCGGCCAGCATCTGGTTGGAGATGCCGAACAGCGGCCACAGCGTCTGGATGCCGCCGAACGGATCGACCACGCCGGTGTACAGCAGGTAGCCCCACAGCGCCACACAACCGGCGGTGCCGATGATGTTGGCGGTCCACGACTCGGTCTTCTTCAGCGCCGGCACGAAGTTGCCGAGCAGGTCCTGCAGCATGAAGCGGCCGGCGCGGGTGCCGGCGTCCACCGCGGTGAGGATGAACAGCGCCTCGAACAGGATCGCGAAGTGGTACCAGAAGGCCATCATCGCGTCGCTGCTGTTGGGGATGGCCTGGTGCAGGATCTGCGCGATGCCCACCGCCAGCGTCGGCGCGCCGCCGGCGCGATGCAGGATGGTGGGTTCGCCGATCGCCGCGGCAGTGGCGGTCAGCTGTTCCGGGGTGATGGTGAAGCCCCAGGTGGTGCTGATGTGGTGCGCGGCGGAGGCGACGTCGGCGCCGATCACCGCGGCCGGGCTGTTCATCGCGAAGTACACGCCCGGGTCGATGATCGAGGCCGCCACCAGCGCCATCACCGCCACGAACGATTCCATCAGCATGCCGCCGTAGCCGATGTAGCGCATGTGCGACTCGTTGGCGAGCAGCTTGGGCGTGGTGCCCGAGGAGATCAGCGCATGGAAGCCGGACACCGCGCCGCAGGCGATGGTGATGAACAGGAACGGGAACAGGCCGCCCTTCCACACCGGGCCGTCGCCGCTGGCGGCGAATTGGGTCAGCGCCGGCATCTTCAGCTCCGGCATCACCACCAGGATGCCGATCGCCAGGGCGATGATCGTGCCGATCTTGAGGAAGGTCGACAGGTAGTCGCGCGGCGCCAGCAGCAGCCACACCGGCAGCACCGAGGCGACGAAGCCGTAGCCGATCAGCATCCAGGTGATCTGGGTGCCGGTGAAGGTGAAGGCCGGTCCCCAGGTGGGATCGGCGGCGACCTTGCCGCCGAACCAGATCGCCGCCAGCAGCAGGATCAGCCCCACCACCGAGATCTCGCCGATCTTGCCGGGGCGGATGTAGCGCATGTACACGCCCATCAGGATCGCGATGGGCATGGTCGCGATCACCGTGAACATGCCCCAGGGGCTTTCCGCCAGCGCCTTGACCACTACCATCGCCAGCACCGCCAGGATGATGATCATGATCAGGAACGCGCCGAACAGGGCGATGGTGCCAGGCACCTGGCCCATCTCCTCGCGCACCAGGTCGCCCAGCGAGCGGCCGTTGCGGCGGCTGGACAGGAACAGCACCATGAAGTCCTGCACCGCACCGGCGACCACCACGCCGACCACCAGCCACAGCAGGCCGGGCAGGTAACCCATCTGCGCGGCCAGCACCGGCCCGACCAGCGGCCCGGCGCCGGCGATGGCGGCGAAATGGTGGCCGAACAGCACGTGCTTGTTGGTCGGCACGTAGTCCAGGCCGTCGTTGTTGAGCACCGCCGGCGTGGCCCGGGTGGGGTCGAGCTGCATCACCTTGTCGGCGATGAACAGGCTGTAGAAGCGATAGGCGATCAGGTAGATCGACACCGCGGCCACCACGATCCACAGCGCATTGATGTGTTCGCCGCGGCGCAGGGCGATGGTGCCCAGGCAGAACGCCGCCAGGATGGCGAGTGCGGCCCAGGCCAGCTTGGAAAACCCTTTCATGCAGAACGCTCCCCCACGAGATGCGTGCAAGGGTCGCCCCGATGGCGTGGGGGGTCAATGGTGGGGACGGCCACGGGGCTAGTACTTTGGTCGTAGACAGCTGGCCCTCTCTTGCCGGGGGAGGGGCATGTGAGGTGAGGGTGGGTGCGGCGGAGCTCTCGCGAAACCAGCCTGTGCCCCCAGACACTGCACGAGGTTGCGCCCGGACCCTTATCCGCCCCTGCGGGGCACCTTCTCCCGGGGGAGAAGGGGGTTCATGGCCTCGAACAGGAGAAGGAGGCGTCAGGATGCTCAAGCCCCTCTCCCCTCGGGAGAGGGGTTGGGGTGGGGGTACGGAGCGAAGCCCTCGCAGGACGAGCCCGTGCACAGGATGCTGCACGAGGCTGCGCCCGCACCCTCATCCGCCCCTTCGGGGCCCCTTCTCCCGGGGGGGAGAAGGGGGCCGCTGCAGGCGATGGAACGATGGGTTGCGCCGGGCACGGTTGGCCGCGCTGGCGGTGGCACCCATGGTGGGGATCTCATCAGGAGATCGTCCCATGACCGCTTCCACCACCGTCGTCCCCGCGCGCATCCTGCGCGCCATCCGCGGCCACGCCACCGCCGACGGCGATGGGGTCAAGCTGACCCGCGTCATCGGTGGCGGGGCGCTGCCCGAGCTGGATCCGTTCCTGCTGCTCGACGAGTTCGGCACCGATCGTGCCGAGGACTACATCGGCGGTTTCCCGAGCCATCCGCACCGCGGCTTCGAGACTGTCACCTACATGCTCGACGGGCGCATGCGGCACAAGGACAACCACGGCAACGAGGGCCTGCTGACCCCGGGCAGCGTGCAGTGGATGACCGCCGGTCGCGGCCTGGTGCATTCGGAGATGCCGGAGCAGGAGCAAGGGCGCATGCGCGGCTTCCAGCTGTGGGTGAACCTGCCGGCGCGCGACAAGATGACCGCGCCGCGCTACCAGGAGTTCGCGCCCGAACGCATCCCGGTGGTGCAGCCGGCGCCGGGGGTGACGGTCAAGGTGATCGCCGGCCAGGTCGGCGAGGTGCACGGCCCGATTGCGCAGCCGGCCACCGATCCGCTGTATCTGGACATCGCGCTGGACGCTGGCGCGTCCTGGGCGTTCGAGTTGCCGTCCGGGCACAACGCCTTCGCCTATATGTTCGAGGGCGAGGCGGCGCTGGGCGAGGGCGAGGCGGCGCGCATGTTGCCCGCGCAGACGCTCGCGGTGCTCGGCGGTGGCGACCTGCTGCCGTTGCAGGCCGGCGCGCAGGGCGCACGGCTGATCCTGGTCGCCGGCCGGCCGCTGCGCGAGCCGGTGGCGCGGCACGGGCCGTTCGTGATGAACACGCGCCAGGAACTGATGCAGGCCTTCGTGGATTTCCAGGAAGGGCGCTTCTGAGGGGTAATTCGCACTGTCGCTGGTGCGAGGGTTTGTTTGCTCGTAGGAGCGGCTTCAGCCGCGACGGGGCGTTCCCGGGAACGCCTGTCGCGGCTGACGCCGCTCCTACGTGATCTCTCGGGCTGCCGGGTTCAGCGCTCCAGCGCCAGGCTCGACTGGCGCATGTCCAGGCCCTGCACCAGCGATTGCAGGGTCTGCAGTTCCTGGGTGTCGGCGGCGTCGATCCACACCTGCGCGAATTGACCCTTCTTCAGTTCCGCCACCGCGATCCGGCGCGAGGCCAGGCCCGGCAGGTCGGCGCCGCCGAGGTCCGGCCGGTACCAATACACCTGCTCGCCGTCGATGGCCCCCTTTTCCTCGCGCAGCGTGCGCTGCAGCGGAATCTTCGGGTCGCGCGCAGTGAGCATCATGCCCAGCACCTGCCGTCCGCTGGCATCGCTGGCGCGGCAGACGATGAAGCCCTTGTCGCTGCGCTCGCTCCATTGCAGCGTGCTCTGAGGCGGCAGCGGGGGGCAGTTCTGGGCCTGCTGCGCGATGGCGGCAGCGGCGGGCAACGCCGCCGCAGCGGTGAGCAGCGCCTTGCGCAAGAATGTCTTCATTCGCGATGTTCCCCATACGCCGCGATGCGACGCGTTCGATCCATACGCACGCCTGTGGCGTCGTCTGCGGGAGCGCCCATCCTGTGCGGGATCCCGGCAGTGCATCCCCGACGCAGTGCGTGTCCCGTGCGCGGCCACGCGTGCGCGGCCGCGTCTGCACCATAGCCCAGCGCAGCCGCGCTGACAATTGGGATGCGGATTCCGGGAATATCCGCACGCGCGGTATGGCGTGGCGCACCCGCCTCGCTGCGCCGACAGGCAGGTCTTTATGGAATGCGGCGCCGGCGGACGAGGGACGGGAGAGGGAGCGATGGCGACCGCACGGGCCGCTCTGCTGTGGCGGCGATTGGGGTCTCAGCGGCCCGGTTCGGGCAGCGGGATGAATTCCTGGTCGTCGCCCGGGATCGTCCCGAAGCGGCCCTCGCGCCAGTCCTGCTTGGCCTGCTCGATGCGCTCCACCGAACTCGAGACGAAGTTCCACCACAGGTGGCGCGGCCCATCAAGCGGTTCGCCGCCCATCAGCATCGCCTTGAGCGGGGTCTTGGCGCGCAGCCGACCGCGCGCGCCCGGCTCGGGCAGGACCAGATGCCGCGCCGGGATGTTCACGCCATCCAGTTGCGCCTCGCCTTCCAGGATGTACAGCGAGCGCTCGGCGTGGCGGGCGTCCAGGTCGAGTTCCGCGTCCGCGTCGAGATCCAGTGCCACGTTGAGGGTGTCGGCGAACACCTTCACCGGCGATTCCTCGCCGTAGGCGCGGCCGGCGATCACCCGCAGCCAGGCGCCGTCGCGGCGTTGCTGCGGCAGGCTGGCGGCGGCGTGGTGGTAGAACGCCGGCGCGGTCTCTTCCGCCGATTTCGGCAGCGCCACCCAGGTCTGCATGCCGTGCAGCGGGTGCGCATGCGCGCGTAGCGCGGTCGGCGTGCGTTCGGAGTGGGAGATGCCGCGCCCGGCGGTCATCCAGTTGACGTCGCCGGCGCGGATCACCTGGTCCGAGCCGAGCGAATCGCGGTGGCCGATCTCGCCGGACCACAGGAAGGTGACCGTGGCCAGGCCGATGTGCGGATGCGGGCGCACGTCCACGCCGTGCCCCGGCTCGAACACCGCCGGTCCCATGTGATCGATGAAGACGAAGGGGCCGACGCTGCGCGCCTGCACGCTGGGAACGGCGCGGCGCACTTCGAAGCCGCCGATATCGTGGACGCGGGGGGCGATCAGGGTGGGCATGCGGGCGCTCGCAGTCGCAAAAACGGAAGCGAAGCTTCGCATGCGCGGCGGCTGCGGTGCGGCGCCATGGCAAGACGGACTGTCCCGCATGCGCTCATGCGCGGCGGGCCGATCCGCGGCGCATTCGCGCTATGTCGCGCGGTTATGCCGGTGTCCCGGAATCGCATAGTGCGAATTGCGCGCGCGTCTTGTCTGCGACGCGGCAAATGGCCTGTGAATAATCGGCGCGCGTCGTGGCCGGTCATACGCGCGCACGGCCCGTGGCGCTGCATCGATCCCTCTTCCCCCGACGGAGTACACACATGAAGAATGTCGCATCGCACATCCGCTGTCGCCGCCCGGTCTGGGCGCGCCTTGGCCTGGCCCTCATCGCCTGCGCGGGGTTTTCCGCCCAGGCGCAAGGCGTGCCGGACATGAACGTGCCCACCGAGATCATCAACGATCTGTGGGACGCGAAGGCCTTGCTGGTCACCGGCGGACAGGGCGCCGGCTGTTATGCGGTGTCCAACGGCCATCGCATCGCCGGCCCGACCCTGCGCACCAATGTCCGCTACACGGCGATCGGCATGTCGACCGCCAATTGCGCCGCCGCCAGCGGCATCGCCAGCGTCAATCTCCAGTTCCTCGCGCGTCCGCGTCCGGCGGGCATGTACATCCAGATCGTCGACACTGGCATCAACATCAGCAACCGCTGAGCGACGCGGCTGCCGGCCGCAGCGCCCGGTTCAGAACAGCGATCGGGTGTCCGCGGCCGGCGCCGGCATCTCGCCGCGGCGCGAGGCCAGCCGGTCGGCCAGCCGGGTCGGTTCCGGCAGGCGGTAGCCGCGCAGGTAGCGCTGGGTCCAGTGCAGCGCGCTGTCCACGGCAACGCGGTGGCCTGGCGAAACGATCAGCGGATTGCAGCGCAATTTGCTGCGCAGCGCCCAGCCGACCACTTCGCCGCGGTGCACGATGGGGCTGTGGTCGCCGGCCTGCGCGCCGGGTTCCTCGAAGCGGCCAGCCAGCAAGGTCTTGGCCACGCCGATGCTGGGCAGCCCGGTGACCACGCCGAAGTGCGCGGCGATGCCGAGCCGGCGCGGATGCGCGATGCCCTGGCCATCGACGAACACCAGGTCCGGGCGCTGCCGCAGCAGGCCCAGCGCGGCCAGCAGCGCCGGCAGTTCGCGGAAGCTGAGCAGGCCGGGCACGTAGGCCATCGAGGTGGGCACGCGGGCGATCTCGGCCTGGTGCAACTGCAGGGTCTGCGCATCGAGCAGCACCGCGGCGGCGCGGGTGACCTGGCCGTCGTCCTCGAAGCCGACGTCGAAGCCGGCCAGCCAGCGCGGCGGGTCGGGAACCTCGTCCTGCAGGCTGACCTGGCGCGCCAGCGTCGCCTGCAGCGCGCGCGCCTGCACGATGCTGCCGTCCCAGTCGCCGAACACGGGGTGCTTGGAAGTCTCCATGCGTAAATGATCGCGCTGCGGTCGTGGCTGGGGTGTGGAGGGCCGGGATTGGGGATTCGGGATTGGGGATTCGTTGAAGGCGCTTCCCGCGCGGCTCTGGCGATCAGGTGGCGCTTGGCCGCTTCACTCGCTGGAGAACCAGGCCCTTGCGAATCCCGAATCCCGAATCCCCGCCACCAGCTACAATCCAGGGCTGCACCACCCATGCATCCCCCAACGGAGACCGTCGCAGTGACCCGCAAACTCGTACTGTTGCGCCATGGCCAGAGCCAGTGGAACCTGGATAACCGCTTCACCGGCTGGGTCGACGTGGACCTGACCGAGCAGGGCCGCCAGGAAGCCGTGGCCGCCGGCCGGCTGATGCGCGAGGAGGGCCTGCAGTTCGACGTGGCCCATACCTCCGTGCTCAAGCGCGCCATCCACACCCTGCAGGGCGCGCTGAAGGAACTGGACCAGGATTGGCTGCCGGTGCACAAGAGCTGGCGCCTCAACGAGCGTCACTACGGCGGCCTGCAGGGCCTGGACAAGGCCGAGACCGCGGCCAAGCACGGCGAGGACCAGGTCAAGATCTGGCGCCGCTCCTACGACATCCCGCCGCCGCCGATGGACGCCGAGGATCCGGGCCATCCGCTGCACGACCGCCGCTACGCCACCCTGGACCGCAACGCCTTGCCGGCCACCGAGTCGCTGGCCACCACGCTCGAGCGCGTGCTGCCGTACTGGCACGACGCCATCGCGCCGCAGCTCAAGGCCGGGCAGACCGTGCTGGTCACCGCCCACGGCAACTCGCTGCGCGCGCTGTACAAGTACCTGAACGACGTGTCGCGCGAGGAGATCCTCGAGCTCAACATCCCCACCGGCATCCCGCTGCTGTTCGAACTGGACGACACCCTGCAGGTGCAGTCCTACCGCTACCTGGGCGATCCGGAAGCGGCGAAGAAGGCGGCCGAGGCGGTGGCCAACCAGGGCAAGGCGAAGTAAGCGCCAGGCCCGGCGCGCGGCCGACAGGAGGACGCAATGGGTGGATTCAGCATCTGGCACTGGCTCGTCCTCCTGGTCGTGCTCGCCTTCCCGCTGCTGATCGCTGTGGTGGTGTGGCTGGCGATCCGCGCCCAGCGGCGCCGGCCGGCGGCCGCGGCGCCGCCGCCACTGCCGCCCACCGCCTCGGTCGAGCAGCGCCTGCGCGCGCTGGAGCAATTGAAGGCGCAGGGCCTGATCGACGCCGCGGAGCATGCGCGTCGTCGCGCGGAGATCCTCGCGACGTTGTAAGCGCACTTGGCGCTGCGCCGACACGATGCAGTCCGGATGCAGCTTGTCCGGCAGGAGCGGCTCTTGTCCCCTTTTGCGGGATCGGCCGCGACGGGCGTTCCCGGTAACGTCCAGCGCGTCCTACAGGCTACGTCCCGCAGAGGTGCCTTCAGCCGTCGCTGGCGTCCACCCATACCCGCATCTCGCCCTCGCCGCGATTGGCCCAGGCGAAGTAGGGCACGAAGGTCAGGGTCTGCGGCTGCCGCGCCGGTGGCGGCGCATCGTAGCGGTACAGCGGCGCGGCCGCGGCGTCCGCATCGCCGTGCAGGCGTTCGCCCGTGGCCTGCAGCAGCACCTGGCCGTCCAGCGCGCCACTGCCGGGCACGGTCTGCAGCGTGGCGCTGGCCGGCAGGCGCAGCTGATGCAGGTCGGCGCCGTTGTCGGCCTGCTCCAGGCAGTACACCAGCGGTCCGCGCTGCACCGCGACCTTGCCGGCCAGGTGACGCACGCGCGGGTGTCCGCTGACCCGCATCGGCGGCATCGGCAGGCGCAGTTGCAAGGTGTCGCCGGATTGCCAGCGCCGGCGCAGCACGCAGTAGCCGTGCTGGCGGTGCGCGTCGATCGCCACCGGCTCGCCGTTGAGCCGCAGCTGCGGCGCCTGGCACCAGTCCGGCAGGCGCAGCGCCACTGCCGCGTCCACTGCTGCGCTGCACTCCATGTCGAAGGCGATCGTGTCCTGCCACGGATACTCGCCGCGCTGGCGCAGGGTCAGGGTCTGTCCGCCGACCTCGAACCGCGCATCGCTGCCGACGTAGAGGTTCACGTACAGGGTGTCGGCGCGGCGGGTGTAGATGTAGTAGCCGAGCGAGGTCAGCACGCGGGCGATGTTGGGCGGGCAGCAGGCGCAGCCGAACCAGCGCTGGCGCACCGGCTTGACGTGGTCGAAGGTGTGGTTGCCGTGCACCGTGGGCGGGTGCACTTCCAACGGATTGACGTAGAAGAAGTGGCGTCCGTCCAGGGCCATGCCGCCCAGCACGGTGTTGTACAGCGCCCGCTCCATCACGTCGGCGTAGCGGCCATCCGGCGCCAACTGCAGCATGCGGTTGGCGAACATCATCAGCCCGATCGAGGCGCAGCTCTCGTTGTACGCGGTGTCGTTGGGCAGGTCGTAGTCGACGCTGAAGGCTTCGCCGTAGCTCTGCGCGCCGATCGCGCCGGTCAGGTACATCTGCCGCTGCGTGGCGTTGTCCCACAGCCGCGCGCAGGCCGCGCGCAGGGTGGCGTCGCCGCTGTGCCGGGCCAGGTGCGCCACGCCCGCGTACAGGTACACGAAGCGCACCGCATGGCCGACCGCGGTGTCCTGCAGCGCCACCGGCAGGTGCGCCTGACTGTAGGCCTTGTCCTGGATCATCCAGGCCGGGCCGTGCCCGCCCCAGAAGAAGGTGCGGCCGCGCCTGGCGTACTCTTCGTCGTAGTAGTGCGGCGTGGTGCCGCGCTGTTCGACGAAATAACGTGCCAACGCCAGGTAGCGTGCCTCGCCGGTGGCCTCGTACAGGCGCATCAGCGCCAGTTCGATCTCCGGATGCCCGGGGTAGCCGTGCAACTGCGTCGGGCCAGGGCCGAAAACGGCATCGATGTGGTCGGCGAGCCGGCACACGATGTCGAGCAGGGCGCGCTTGCCGGTGGCCTGGTAATAGGCCACGCCGGCCTCGATCATGTGCCCGGCGCAATACAGTTCGTGGCACTCGGCCAGGTTGCTCCAGCGTTCCTGCGGCGCCTTCACCGTGAAGTAGGTGTTGAGGTAGCCGTCGGCCTGCTGCGCGGCGCCGATCAGTTCGATGGTGGCATCGGCATCGCGCTCCAGCGCCGGGTCGGGATGCTGCGCCAGCAGGTACGCCACCGCCTCCAGCCACTTGGCCACGTCGCTGTCCTGGAACACCATGCCGTAGAACGCGCCGTCGCTGCGGCCGGCGGCGATGCGGAAGTTCTCGATAGCATGGCTGGGTTCGGCATCGGCGACGTTGTCGTTGAGCGCGTCCCACTGGTAGGGCAGCACCACCTCCTGCACCAGGCGCTGGTAGCGCTGCCAGAACGGGTCGGCGATGCGCAGGTGGGCGAGCGGGAGTTCCGGGGACGGCACGGGCGAATGCGGCATGGAGCGCAGATCCTGAAGGGTGGGGAAGGTCAGTGCACCGGGCGCGCGGCGAGGTCGGCGGCGATGCTCGCCAGCAGCGGCCGGCGCAGCCGGCAGCGCAGGATCACCGCGGCCAGCAGCAGGTGCAGGCCGGCGGGGATCAGGGTTTCCAGCAGGGTGATGGCCTGCAGCGAGGCGGGGCTCTGCTGCGCGGCGCCGGCGCGGTAGCCGGCATGGACGAACAGCGCGCTGATCACCACCGCGCTCGAGGCCCAGGCCAGCTTGATGCAGAACAGGTTGAAGGCGAAGTTGATGCCCGAGGAGCGCACCCGGTTCTTCCAGGCGCCGTAATCGTCGGCGAAGGCCATCAGCGAGAAGTGCAGCGGCAGCGCGAAACCCAGCACCAGGCAGTGCACGAAGATCACCCCCAGCCACAGCGTCTGCTGCGCCGGTCCGGTCGGCAGCCACCACTGCGCCACGCCGAACGCGGCCAGCGCCAGGTTGGTGTGCAGGTACAGCGCCAGCGGGTCGAAGCGGCGGCACAGCGCGTTGACCACGATCGCGCCGAGCACCGTGGCCAGCGCCACCATCGCGAAGAACAGCGAGGCATAGCCGCTGCTGCCGCCGAGCACGTAGGTGATGAAGTACAGATAGCCGCCGCCGCGGATGTTGAACACGTTGATCAGCAGGAACGACATCAGCAGCACCAGCCGCAGCTGGTCGTTGCGCAGCAGGCCGCGCAGGTGTGCGCCGATGCCGGCGCCGCCGAGCAGGCTGACCGGCACCCGCTCGCGCACGGCGAAGAAGCAGCACAGGAACATCGCCACCGCCAGCGCCGCCAGTACGCCCACGCCGAGCTGGTAGCCGCGCGCGGCGTCGCCGTTGCCCAGTTCCCGCACCAGCCACGGCAGCCCGACCGACACCAGGAAGCCGGCGATGCCGCACAGCACGAAGCGCCAGGATTGCGCGGAGACCACGTCGCGGTGGTCGCCGGTCATGCTGTTGATCAGCGCGCAGTAGGGCACGTTGATCGCGGTGTAGCACAGCGACAGCAGGAAATAGCTGGCGAAGGCGTAGGCGATCTTCGCGCCGGCGCTCAGCTGCGGCGCGCTGAAGGTCAGCACGCAGGCGATGCCGATCGGCAGCGCGACCCACAGTTGCCAGGCACGGAAGCGGCCCCAGCGGCTGCGGGTGCGGTCGGCGATCAAGCCCATCACCGGATCGGACACCGCGTCGGCCACGCGCAGCACGGTGAACAGGGTGCCGACCAGCGCCGGGGTCAGGCCGAACACGTCGGTGTAGAAGAAGGTGAGGAAGTTGGCGATCAGGCAGGTGACCACCGTGCCGCCGGCATCGCCGAGGCCATAGCCGAACTTCTCCAGGCGCGACAGGCGTGGCGTGGCGGCGGCCGGTGCGGCGTCTGCGGCGGCGTGGCCGATGGCGGTCGCGTTCAACGGGCGGCTCCTGGCGCGCGCGGTCCGGCGCCAGCGCAAAGTGGCATGGCCGCGCGAGCGCGACAAGAGTCTGTGCGGTATAAAACCGGTACGATTCCGACCATGGGCGCCGGGCCGCGCAGGTGCGGTGGCGCTCATTGAATTGCTGCGGTGCAGCGTCGTGTGCGCAAGGGGAGACGTTTCCGACATGCTCGAATTCGCCGTCGCCTACCCGATCCGGGTCCAGAACGGGGGCCTGTTCATCTCCCGCGGGGTGGGCGCGCATCCGGCACGGGTGATCCAGTCCTACGAGCTGATCTTCGTCGAGCGCGGCATCCTCTCGATCCGCGAACAGGACAACGACTTCCACGTCGGCCCCGGCGAGACGCTGCTGCTGTGGCCCGGCCGCGCGCATGCCGGCCTGGGCCGGTTCCCGGACGATCTGCGGTTCTACTGGGTGCATTTCGAACTGGAACCGGGCGTGGCGCAGGCGGACCACGCCGTGGCGCTGTCGATGCCGCAACGCACCGCGATCCGCGATCCGGAGCGTTTCGTCGGCCTGTTCCGCTGGTTCCTGGCCGAGCAGGAGGAACGGCGCACGCTGCCGATGCTCGAGCCGATCGTGCTGTCGATGCTGCAATGCGTGGCCGGTGCCTGGCCGGATCCGCACGACTCCGAACGTGCCGGGGTGGCGCTGGCCTACCGCGCCAAGCAACTGATCGGCACGCGGTTCCACACCGCGCTCACCGCCTCGTCGCTGGCCGCGCAACTGCACTGCAATCCGGACTACCTGGGCCGCATCTACCGGCGCAGCTTCGGCACCACGCTGACCGAAGCGATCCACCGCCAGCGCATCGCCTTCGCCGAGAAGCTGCTGCTGGTCAACACCTGCGCGGTGGACGAGGTCGCGCAGCGCGCCGGCTTCAGCGACAGCGGCTATTTCCGGCGCGTGTTCCGCCAGCGCCTGGGCATGACCCCCAGCGCCTACCGGCGCCTGTACTGCAAGGAGCACATCAACTCGGGTTGAGGGGGCTTGTGGGGGCGGTGCGCGTGCTGCATGCCGCGCACTTCTTTGCGGGTGCGCGGGTGTCGGTTGGCTGCTGCGGTCGCAGTGCGTAGCCTGCCTGCGTCGTAGGAGCGGCTTCAGCCGCGACGGGCTTTCCATGGGAAAGCCCGTCGCGGCTGAAGCCGCTCCTACAGCAAACGCGGCTTTTGGTTGTTAGCTCTGCGCTTTTACGGAAACGCGCCGTCGCGGCTGAAGCCGCTCCTACGGTCCGGTCAAAGCCGCGTTGGTTGCTAGCTCAGCTGCTGGCCGATCTCACGCGCCATCGCGTTGAGCGGCAGGATCTTCTCCGCGCCGCCGCGCTTGATCGCTTCCTTGGGCATGCCGAACACCACGCTGCTCTGTTCGTCCTGGGCCACGGTGCGCGCGCCGGCCTGGCGCATCTCCAGCAGGCCGACCGCGCCGTCGTCGCCCATGCCGGTCATGATGATGCCCAGCGCGTTGCCGCCGGCGGCGCGTGCGGCGGAGCGGAACAGCACGTCCACCGACGGCCGGTGCCGGTTCACCGGCGGCCCGTCCAGCACTTCGACGAAGTACTGCGCGCCGCTGCGACGCAGCAGCATGTGCTTGCCGCCCGGCGCGATCAGCGCGCGTCCCGGCACCACGCGGTCGTTGTTGGCCGCTTCCTTCACCGAGATCTGGCACAGCGTGTCCAGGCGCGCGGCGAAGGCGGCGGTGAACTTCTCCGGCATGTGCTGGACGATGACGATGCCCGGGCTGACCCGCGGCAGCGCGGTCAGCACTTCCTCCAGCGCCTGGGTGCCGCCGGTGGAGGTGCCGATCGCCACCACCCGTTCGGTGGTCTGCGACAGCGGGCGATTGCCCTGCGCCGGCAGGATCACGTCGGCGGTGTGCTTGATCTCCGGCTCGGCCGGCGCCGGTGCCGCACGCGCCGACAGGCGCTTGACGTTGGCGCGCGCGGCGCTCTTCACCGTGGCGATCATCTCCTCGGCCGAGTCGGTGAGGAACTGCTTGAGCCCGAGCTTGGGCTTGGTCACCACCGCCACCGCGCCGGCGGCCAGCGCATCCATGGTCACCCGCGCGCCCTTCTCGGTGAGCGTGGAGCAGATCACCACCGGGGTAGGGCGCTCGCTCATGATCTTGCGCAGGAAGGTGATGCCGTCCATCTTCGGCATCTCCACGTCCAGCACGATCACGTCCGGCCATTGCTGGCGCATCTTGTCCATCGCCAGCAGCGGATCGGCCGCGGCGGCGATCACCTCGATGCCGGGCGCGTCGTTGAGCACGGCGACCAGCACTTGGCGCACCACCGCCGAATCGTCGATCACCATGGCCTTGATCGTGGTCATGCGGGGTTCCCTCCTGGCACGTCGGCCTTCATGGTTTGCGGTACACCGACGGCGCGATCTGCACCACGTCGCTGTTGACGTCGTTGAGACTCTCGGAGTGGCCGATGCAGAAGATGCCGCCGCGCTTGAGCGCGCCGAGCACCCGCGTCACCACTTCGCGCTTGGTCTGGCCGTTGAAGTAGATCATCACGTTGCGCAGGAACACCACGTCGAACTGGCCCAGATTGGGCAACGCCGCGTTGAGGTTGGCGTGCAGGAAACGCACGTGGTCGCGGATCTTGCGGTCGATCAGCAGGCTGCCCTCGTACTCGCCGCGACCCTTGAGGCAGTAGCGCTTGAGCATGGCCGGCGGCATGTGCTCGATGCGCAGCAGCGGATAGTGGCCGGTCCGCGCCTTTTCCAGTACGCGGGTGCTGATGTCGGTGCCGACCACCTCGTAGGGACGGCCCTGCAGGGTGTCGTCCAGCACCATGGCCATGCTGTAGGCTTCCTCGCCGCTGGAACTGGCTGCGCTCCAGCAGCGGAACGGCGCACTGCCGGTATGCGCGGCGGCGACGCTGCGCAGCAGATCGAAGTGCTTGGGCTCGCGGAAGAAGTAGGTTTCGTTGGTGGTCAGCAGGTCGATGGCGGTCTGCACCTCGCCGCTGCCCTCGCGGCTTTCCAGCAGCTTGAGGTACTGGGTGTAGGTCTGCAGCGAATGCGCCTTCAGGCGCTTGCCCAGGCGTCCGCACAGCATGGCCTTCTTGGCCGGCGAGATGGTGATGCCGGCCGCGTCGAAGATGAAACGCTGGAACCGGCCGAATTCCTGCTCGGTGATGGTGTCGTGGCTGGTCATGGTCGTGGCCGGTCAGTGAGTGGAGGGGGAAGCGGGGGCGCTGGCGGTGCCGGTGGGGCCGTGTTCCTGCAGCAGGCGCTGGTGCTCCAGCAGCCAGGCGTGCAGCGCGCCGCCGCCCAGCGGGCGCGCCAGCAGGTAGCCCTGGCCGAAGTCGCACCCCAGCTCCTGCAGCAGGGTCCAGTCCTCCACCGTTTCGATGCCCTCGGCGACGGTGTGCAGGCCCAGCCGCTGGGCCATGCCCAGCGCCGATTCGAGGACCGTGCGCAGGTTGCGGCTGCGGTGCGCGTCGTGGACGAAGATGCGGTCGATCTTCAACTCGGTGAAGGGAATGCGGGTGAGTTGCTGCAGCGAGGAGAAACCGGTGCCGTAGTCGTCCAGCGACAGGCCGAAACCCTGCAGCCGCAGCCGCGCCAGCATGCCCAGCGCGCTGCCGCAGACCAGCGAACTCTCGGTGATCTCCAGCACCAGGTCAGATGGCGCCAGGCCATGCTTGCGCAGCAGCCCGAGCAGTTCGTCGAGCAGGTTCGGGTCCTGCAGCATGCGCGGCGACAGATTCAGCGCCAGGGTCAGCTGAAACCCGTCCTGCTTCCACGCCGCCAGCCGCGCCAGCGCCTGGTCGGCGACGCAGGCGGTGAGTGCATGGATCAGACCCTCACGCTCGGCCACGGCGATGAAGCGGTCCGGCGCGATCGGCCCGGCGCTGGGATGGCGCCAGCGTGCCAGCGCTTCCACGCCGCCGACCCGGCCGCTGCGCATGTCGACCTTGGGCTGATAGGCCACCTCGATCTCGCCGCGCTGCAGCGCCTCGCGCAGCATCGCGGCCATGGTCGCCTCGCCCGGGGCCTCGGCCTCGTTCCGCGGCGCCGAGGTCGGCGGGGCGTGGGCGCGCACCGCGGCCGCGAGCTGGGCGGCGCGCAGCGGCTTCTCCAGTCCCGCCAGCACCTGCAGGCCGTTGCTGCGGCCGACCTGCAGCACCGAGTCGATCAAGGCCGCGCCACGCTGCGAGGCGACCACGATCGGTACGCGCGCGCCGCAGCGGGCAAGCGCATCGAGCAATTGCACACCGTCCATGCCGGGCATTTCCAGATCCACGATCAGCAGCCCCAGCGGCGAACCCTCGGTCACCCGCGCCAGCGCGGCATGGCCGTCGGCCGCGCCTTCCACAGCCACCGCGCCCATCCGCAGGCACAGCGCCAGCGCATGTTCGCGCTGGACCTGACTGTCGTCGACCACCAGGACCGTGCCGAAGTGGTGCAGGGCGGCGGTGTCGGGGGGCGTGGGCATGCGAAATCCGTTTCGAGGAAAGGGCGGGGCGATGCGCGGCGAAGGCCGCTCAGGCGGCGATGCCTTCTTCCACGTGGGCGTCGAGGCCGGCCATGCTGGCGAACTCCTGCGGCGCCAGCACCGCGTCGGCGGCGAGCAGGATCACGAACCGCTCGCCGACCTTGCCCATGCCGTGGATGAAATCGCGGCGAATGCCGGTGCCGAACGCCGGCGGCGGCGCGATGTCCGCCGTGGCGATCTCAAGCACCTCGCTGACCGCGTCCACCAGCAGGCCGAGCACCTGGCGTTCTTCGCCGCTGGCGACCTCGATGATGACGATGCAGGTGCGCTTGCTGATCTCGCTGGGCGCGCGGCCGAAGCGCTGCTGCAGGTCCACCACCGGCACCACCGCGCCGCGCAGGTTGATCACCCCGCGCAGGGCGGGCGGCATCATCGGCACGTCGGTCGGCGTGCGGTACTCGATGATCTCCTTGATGCCGAGGATGCCGACACCGAACATTTCCTTGCCGAGCAGGAAGGTCAGGAACTGGTCCGTCGCCAGGTCGCCGGCGTCGGAGGGTGAGAGCGAAGCGGGAGCGTTCATGGCCATGTCTCAGAAGGTTTCGAAATGGGCTTCGTCGAGCGAGTCGGCCAGGACCAGCTGGCCGTTGGCGACGCGCGCGATCGGCTTGGCCCCGGCGTGCCCGCTGCGGCCGCGCACGGTGCCGGGACGCCGCGCCGCGGTCCTGGCCGGCGGGGTGCCCTGCACCTTGAAGAAGCTCATCAGCTGCTGCAGCTGCTCGGCCTGCGCGCTCATCTCCTCGGCCGTGGCGGCCAGTTCCTCGGAGTTGGACGCGGCCTGCTGGGTGGTCTGGTTGAGCTGGCCGACCGCGGCATTGATCTGGCCGACGCCGGAGGTCTGTTCCTCGGAGGCGGCGGTGATCTCCTGCACCAGGTCGGAGGTGCGCTTGATCGACGGCACCATTTCGTCCAGCAGCTTGCCGGCGTTCTCGGCCAGTTCGACGCTGGAACTGGCGACATCGCCGATTTCCTGCGCCGCGATCTGGCTGCGTTCGGCCAGCTTGCGCACTTCCGCCGCCACCACCGCGAAGCCCTTGCCGTGCTCGCCGGCACGCGCGGCCTCGATCGCCGCATTCAGCGCCAGCAGGTTGGTCTGGTAGGCGATGTCGTCGATGATGCCGATCTTCTGCGCGATCTGCTTCATCGCCTGCACGGTCGCACGCACCGACTCGCCGCCGTCCAGCGCCTGGCTGGAGGCCTTGCTGGCCATGCCGTCGGTGATCTTGGCGTTTTCGGTGTTCTGCGAGATCGACGCGGTCATCTGCTCCAGCGAAGCGCTGGTCTCCTCCACGCCGGCAGCCTGCTCGCTGGCCGCCTGGCTCAGCGACTGCGCGGTGGCGCTGACCTCTTCCGAGGCGCTGGCCAGCGATTCGGCATTGCCGTTGACCTCGCTGACCACCTGCGACAGGCGCGCGATGGTGTCGTTGATGTAGTTCTTCATTTCGGCGTAGGCGCCGTCGTAGTGCTTGTCGATGCTCTGGGTCAGGTCGCCCTCGGCCAGGCCGCCCATCACCCGCACCACGTCCTGGATGCTGCCGCCGGTGGTGGCCGCCAGCTCGTTCAGGCCCTGGCCCATCTCGCGCTGGAACCCGGCCAGGCCGTCCAGTGCGATGCGCTCGGAGAAGTCGCCGCGGTTGGCCGCCGCAACCACGCGGCGCTGGCCGTCGATGACCAGCTTCAGCCGCTCGACCATGGTCCGCATCGCATACAGCGCGCTACCGGTGTCGTTGGCGCGCACCGCCACCTGCAGGTCCAGATCGCCCTGGGCGACCTTGTTGGCGATCTCGGCCACGTAGGCCGGCTCGCCGCCCAGCAGGCGGCCGAGGATGCGCACGATGAAGACCGCCACGACCACGCCCAGCAGCAACGCCACGACGATGGTGGAGATGATCAGCGTGCGCGCCGAGGCGTACAGCGCGTCGCCACGGTCGCTGGCGTCCACGCCGCCCTTGACGTTCAGATCCACCAGCTTGTCGATCGCGTCGGCGGTGCCGCGGTACAACTGCCGCTGCTCGCCGTTCAGGACTGTCATCGCTTCCTGCGACTTCGCCTGCGCCACCAGCGCCAGCACTTGCTTGTGCAGTTCGCTGTAGCGGTCGAACTTCTTGGCGAAATCCTCGTACAGCGCGCGCTCCTCGGGCGAGGAGATCAAGGGGATGTAGGTCTTGCGGTTGCTCTCGAACGCGTCCAGCGTCTGCACCATGCGCGCGTCGTAGTCTTGCATCTCCGCCGGGCTGGTGGCGATGACCCGCTGCACTTCGAGCAGGCGCAGCTTGTTGAAGTTCGCGCTCATCTCCTCGATGTTGCGGATGCTGGGCATCCAGTTCCCGGCCATCTCCGTGGAGGAGCCGTTGATGCGGGCCATCTGCAGCGTGGCGAAGATGCCGGTTCCCAGCAGCAGCAGCAACACCAGGCCGAAGCCGATGCCGATACGCGTGCCGATTTTCATGTGCGTGAACATCGTGATCCCCTGGAAGTGATGTGGTGTTGTGTGGTGGAAGTGGATATCAGAACGTGTCGAAGTGGGCTTCGTCCGGCGCCGACACCAGTGCCAGGCCGACCTCCCCGAACCCACGTTTGCGCGCAGGCGCCGCCTTGCGGGACGGGACACTGGAGACGGCGGTCGGACGCCGCGGCGCCACGACCTGGTTGGTCCGGAAGAAACTCATCAGCTGCTGCAACTGCTCGGCCTGGCCGCTCATTTCCTCGGCGGTGGCGGCCAGTTCCTCGGAGTTGGCCGCGGCCTGCTGGGTGGTCTGGTTGAGCTGGCCGACCGCGGCGTTGATCTGGCCGACGCCGGAGGTCTGTTCCTCGGAGGCGGCGGTGATCTCCTGCACCAGGTCGGAGGTGCGGCGGATCGACGGCACCATCTGGTCCAGCAGCTTGCCGGCGTTCTCGGCCAGTTCCACGCTGGATTCGGCCACCTGGCCGATCTCCTGCGCGGCCACCTGGCTGCGTTCGGCCAGCTTGCGCACTTCCGCCGCCACCACCGCGAAGCCCTTGCCGTGCTCGCCGGCGCGTGCGGCCTCGATCGCCGCGTTCAGCGCCAGCAGGTTGGTCTGGTAGGCGATGTCGTCGATGATGCCGATCTTCTGTGCGATCTGCTTCATCGCCGCCACCGTCGAGCGCACCGCATCGCCGCCTTCGTTGGCTTCGCGCGCGGCCTTGGCGGCCATGCTGTCGGTGACCTTGGCGTTCTCGGTGTTCTGCGCGATGGACGCGGTCATCTGCTCCAGCGAGGCGCTGGTCTCTTCCACGCCGGCGGCCTGTTCGCTGGCCGCCTGGCTCAGCGACTGCGCGGTGGCGCTCACCTGCTCGGAGGCGCTGGCCAGCGCTTCGGCGTTGATGTTGACCTCGCCGACCACCTGCGCCAGCCGCGCGACGGTGGCATTGATGCTGTCGCACAGTTCCTTCAGCTTGCCCTGGCACTGCACGTCCGCCACGCGGGTCAGATCGCCGCCCTCGATCGCCTTGAGCACGGCGCCGGCTTCGTTGAGCGGGCCGATCACCGTATCCAGGGTCAGGTTGACGCCATCGACGATACGGCGGAAGTCGCCGTGGTGCTGGCTGCCGTCGGCGCGCACGTCCAGGCGCCCGGCCGCGGCCGCGTCGGCCAGCAGGCTGGTGTCGCGGATCAGCGCGCGCAGGTTGGAACGCACTTGTTCGACCGTGTCGTTGATGAACGCCTTCTTGCCCGGGAAGGCGTCCAGCGGCGCGTCGAAGTTGCCGCGGCCGAATTCGGCGATGCAGGTCATCGCCTTCTTCTTGGTGGCGATATGGTCGCCGACCATGCGGTTGATGCCATCGGCCATGCTGCGGAAGTCGCCTTCGAAACGGTGGCTCTCGATCACCACGTCGATGTCGCCGGCGTCGTGCTGCGCGGACATGTGCTGCATCTGCGCGATCAGCCCCTGCATGTTGCGGCGCACCTGCTCGATGATCTCGTTGATGAAGACCTTCTTGCCCGGGAACGTCTCCAGCGGCGCATCGAAGTTGCCGCGGCCGAACTCGGCCACGCAGGCCAGCGCCTTCTTCTTGGTGGCGATGTGGTCGCCGACCATCCGGTTGATGCCCTCGGCGATCACCTTGAACTCGCCGTCGAAGCGGTGGCTGTCGATCACCACGTCGATGTCGCCGGCGTCGTGCTGCGCGGACATGCGCACGATCTCGTCGTTGATCTGGCGCACCCCGGTCTGCACCTGGCGCAGCGCCAGCAGTACTTCGCAGGCCTGGTCGTTGCGTATGGTGGGCATCACCACCTCGAAATTGCCGGTGGCGAAGCGGGCCAGGGTGGTAGTGGCGATCCGCAGCGAGCGGGTGATGGCGTGGACGGTATAGGCCAGCACCGCGCTAGCGATCACCGTGGCGCCGATGCTCAGCGCCAGGGTCTGCCCGGCGGGCAGGCCGAGGGCGAACCCGCACGCGGCGGCGGCCAATGGCAGCGCGACGGCGATGGCCGAACCGGTCCACAGCTTGGAGGACAGCGAAAGGGAGTTGGACATGCCGGTGTACCTGTGCGGGTGAAAAGTCCCCGGCCTGACAGGCCGGGACGGAGAGGGATCAGAACGAAACGAACGCCGCTTCTTCCAGGCGCGCGGCCTGGGCGGTGGCCGCCGGGCCACCGAAGCTGCGGGCGCGTGGGGCGCGCTGCGCCGACATCGGCAGGCGTCGCGGTTGTGGGGCCGGTGCCGGGGAGGTGGTGGCGCCGGTGGTGAAGAAGCTCATGAGCGTTTGCAACTGTTCTGCCTGGCTGCTTACTTCTTCGGCCGTGGCGGCCAATTCTTCAGCGTTGGCAGCGGATTGCTGTGTTGTCTGGCTGAGCTGAACCACGGCGGCGTTGATCTGGCCGACGCCCGTGCTTTGCTCCTCGGAGGCGGCGGTGATTTCCTGCACCAGGTCGGAGGTGCGGCGGATCGACGGTTCCATCTCGCCGAGCAGGCGCCCGGTGGTCTCGGCCAGGGTCACGCTGGTGCCGGCGACATCGCCGATCTCGTGCGCGGCCACCTGGCTGCGCTCGGCCAGCTTGCGCACCTCCGCGGCGACCACGGCGAAGCCCTTGCCGTGCTCGCCGGCGCGTGCGGCCTCGATCGCCGCATTCAGCGCCAGCAGGTTGGTCTGGTAGGCGATGTCGTCGATGATGCCGATCTTGCGGGCGATCTCCTTCATCGCGGCGACGGTGGCGCGTACCGCCTCGCCGCTCTCGGCGGCCTCGCGCGAGGCCTTGCTGGCCATGCCGTCGGTGATCTTGGCGTTCTCGGCGTTCTGCGCGATCGAGCCGGTCATCTGCTCCAGCGAGGCGCTGGTCTCCTCCACGCCGGCGGCCTGCTCGCTGGCCGCCTGGCTCAGCGACTGCGCGGTCGCCGACAGTTCCTCGGCGGCGCTGGCCAGGGTGGCGGCGTTGCCGTTGACCTCGGTGACGATGCTGGTGAGCTTGTCGATGGTGGCGTTGACGTAGCGCTGCATGTCGGCGAAGGCGCCCTCGTACTGGCCCTGCACCTGGCGGCTGAGGTCGCCCTCGGCCATCGCGCCCATGACCTTGATCACGTCGCCGACGCTGCGCAGGTTGCCGCGGGTCTGTTCGATGATCTCGTTGATGAAGGCCTTCTTGCCCGGCAACTGCGGCATCGGCGCGTCGAAGTTGCCGCGGCCGAACTCGGCGACCACGCTCAGCGCCTGCTTCTTGACCGCGATGTGCGCGGCGACCATGCGGTTGATGGCCTTGCCGATGGCGCAGAACTGCCCGTCCAGGTGCGTGCAGTCGATCTGCACGTCGATGTCGCCCCGGTCGTGCTCCTCGGACATGCGCGCGATCTCGCCGATCAGGCGCTTGAAGTTGCCGCGCACTTGCTCGAGGGTCTCGTTGATGAAGGCCTTCTTGCCGGGCAGCTGCGGCATGCCCGCGTCGAAATTGCCGCGGCCGAACTCGGCGACCACGCCCAGCGCCTGCTTCTTGACCGCGATGTGGCTTCCGACCATGCGGTTGATGCCCTCGGCCACGCTGCGGAAGTCGCCCTGGAAGTGCGCGCCGTCGATGCTGGCGTCGATCTCGCCGGCTTCGTGCTGCTCGGAGACGCGGCGCATCTCGGCGATCAGGCCGAGCATGTTGCGCCGCACCTGCTCGATGGTGTCGTTGATGAAGGCCTTCTTGCCCGGGAAGGCGGCCAGCGGAGCGGAGAAGTTGCCGCGGCCGAACTCGCCCACGCAGTCGATCGCCTGTTTGCACAGGCCGATATGGCCGCCGACCAGCTGATTGATGTCGCCGGCCACGACGCGATAGGCGCCGTTGGCGCTTGCCGCGTCCAGCATCACGTCGCAGTCGCCGGCGGCGTGCGCACTGGTCATGTGCGCCACGTCGGCCTGCAGCTGCCGCAGCGGCCGCTGCGCGGCGAGCAGGGCCTGGCCGATCTCGCTGCCGCCCGCCGCCGCCACGTCCACGCGGTCCAGTTCGCCCAGCGCCAGTGCCTGCAGGCCGGTGCGGGCCAATTCCAGTTCGCGCTGCGCGGCTGCGGCCGCTTGCTGCGCCGCGCGTACGCTGCGGCCCAGCACTGCGGCGGCGGCCAGCGTCGCCACGGCGACCAGCGTCCAGGCGAGGCCACCGGCCAGCGGCAGCGCCAGCGCCGCGACGCCTGCGGCGGCAGGCAAGGCGACGGCGACGATGGCGGCCGTCGGGAGCGTGAACAGGAGCGTCCGGTTCTGGGACATGACAAGGATTCCTGATGAAGGGTGCGGCGGGGGAATGACCGGGCGCGACGGCTCAGGCCGCCAGCGATTCGGCGCCGGGTTGCAACTGGCCGAGCAGCGACGGCACGTCCAGGATCAGCGCGACCCCGCCGCTGCCGAGGATGCTGGAGCCGCTGATGCCCTTGACCTGGGCGAACACCTTGGAAAGCGGCTTGATCACCGTTTGCCACTCGCCGAGCAGGGTGTCGACCACCAGGCCGAAACGCTGCGAGCCCTGGCGGATCACCACGATGCTCTCGCGCGCCGGCGGCGCGCCGGCGATCGCGAACAGCGAGCGCAGGCGCACGTAGGGCAGCACGTTGCCGCGCAGGTCGATGTACTCGCTCTGGTAGTTCGGCGCGAACTCCACGCATTCCTCGACCACGTCCAGCGGCACCACGAACACCGACTTGCCGACCCCGACCTGGAATCCGTTGATGATCGCCAGGGTCAGCGGCAGCCGCACCGAGATGGTGGTACCGACGTCCTGCTGGCTGCTGATGTCGACGCTGCCGCGCAGCGCGGCGATGTTGCGCTTGACCACGTCCATGCCGACGCCGCGGCCGGACAGGTTGGTGACCTTCTCGGCGGTGGAGAAGCCAGGCTCGAAGATCAGCGCGAACACCTCGCGGTCCGAGAGCAGGCGGCCGGGTTCGATCAGGCCGCGTTCCAGCGCCTTGGCCAGGATCCGGTCGCGGTTGAGGCCGCCGCCGTCGTCGCTGATCTGGATGACGATGCTGCCCGAATCGTGGAAGGCGTTGAGCCGCACCGTGCCGCGCACCGGCTTGCCGCGCGCCTGGCGCACCTCGGCCGGTTCGATGCCGTGGTCCATGGCGTTGCGCACCAGGTGGGTCAGCGGATCGGCGATCTTCTCCACCACCGACTTGTCCAGCTCGGTGTCCTCGCCGTTGACCACCAGCACGATGTCCTTGCCCAGTTCGCGGGCGACGTCGTGGACCACGCGGTGGAAGCGGCTGAAGGTGCCGCCGATCTTGACCATGCGCAGTTGCAGCGCGCTTTCGCGCACTTCCTCGACCAGCCCGGCGAGGATCGAGGTGGATTCCAGCAACTGCGCGTCGCCGGTGCGTTGCGCGTTGGCGCCGGTGCTGGCGACGGCGATGATCAGCTCGCCGACCAGGTCGATCATGCGGTCGAGCTTGTCGGCGTCGACGCGGATCGAGCCGCCTTCGCCGCGTGCGCCCGCGGCCTTGGCGGTGCCGGCGCTGGCGGCGGCGCTCGCGGCCGCGGCCGCGGCCGGCGCGCTGGCCACGGCCGGTGCGGCCGCGGCGGGCGCGGCCTCCGGGGCGGCGGCGCTTTCGAACCCGGCGAAATCGTCGGCGCTGGCCTGGCTGCCGGCTTCGGCCACCAGCAGTGGCAGGTCCAGGTTGGCGGCATCGCCGTTCGGCTCCACCGCCAACACCTGCAGGTCGCAGTCGTCGCGCACGAACTCGAAGATGTCCTCGATCGCGGCCTGTTGCGCGTCGCTGCGCAGCAGGATGTCGAAGCCCAGGTAGCACGCCTCCGGATCCAGGTCCGGCAGCGCCGGCACGCGCGCGTGGCGGGTACGCACCGCCTCCAGGCTGCCGAGGCTGCGCAGGCAGCGGATCAGGTGCAGCGGCGAATTGCCGAAGCGCAGCGCGTCGGTGAACAGCTGCAGCGAGATCCGCCAGTAGCCGGTCTGTGCAGGCGCGGCTGGTACTGCCGGCGTTGTCGCGGTGGCGCTCGCCGTGGCGGCCGGTGCAGCGGCCGGCTGCAGGTAGGTCTGCAGGCGTGCCAGCAGCGGTGCGCCCTCGGCGGCCAGCGTGGCTTCGTCTGCCTCGGCGCCGGCCGCCGCTTCCACCAGCGCGCGGATGTGATCGCAGCAGGCCAGCATCAGTTGGATCAGTTCCGAATCCAGCGCGACCGCGTGCTCGCGCACCAGGTCCAGCACGCTCTCCACCACGTGGGTGAAGCCGACCAGCTGCGCCAGGTCGAACAGGCCGCCGGAGCCCTTGATGGTGTGGGCGGCGCGGAAGATCGCGTTGACCGCGTCGGGACCGGCTTCGCCGCGCTCGGCTTCCAGCAGGTTGCGTTCCATGTCCTCGAGCAGGTCGCGGCTCTCGGCGATGAAGGTCTGCAGCAATTGGGCCAGATTCATGTCGTGCTGCCGATTAGTGAAGGGTGTCGTTGCCGACGCGCTCGAACGCGTCGCCGAGGCCAAGCAGGTCCAGCGCATCGCCGACCGCGGTGCTGCAGCCCTCCAGCTGGAACGGCCGCCCCAGCGCGCGCAGTGCGGCCTGGGTGGCCAGCAGCAGCTGCACGCCGGTGGCGTCGATGTCGGTCACCTCCTGCAGCTGCAGGCGCAGGCCGCCGGGATGCTCCAGCGCGGGCAGCAGCAGCGGCTTCAGTTCGGCCGCACGGCGGATGGTCATGTCGCCGTCCACGCTCAGCTGCAGCGGCAGGTCCTGTTCATCGGGGGGCGTCGAGCGCATGGCGGGTCTCCGGCAGTGGGCGAATGGAAAGCCGGCGGCACGCCGTGAAGGGCATGTTTAGGCTTCGGTACCAGCGATATCGGCGCGGTCAGGAAATATTTAAGTGAATGACGCATTTGTCTCGCATGCCGCACACCGGCCTGAGTGGTTCAGATCCGCGACAGGATGCGCATCCCACAACCGCGCCGATCGGGGTAGGTTCCCAGGTCGTTGCACGTGCCGTGCCAAACACGGCGGGTGTGAAGGCGTCAAAAAGCTGCGCGACCGCACGTGCCGCCGCGGTCTTCACGTGAAGACCCGTCGCGTCGCGTGGTCAGCGAGGCAGGCGCGCTCCTACGCCTCCGCATGTAGCGGCGGCCTTTCAGCACGGGATGAGTGCCGCGACCGTGTGGCGGAAGCTCACGGTCGCATGCGAGCAGACGCGGGCAGATCGCCCGCGTTTTGCTCAGCGTGGCGACAACGCGGTCAGCAGGCCACGCGCGGCGTTGAAGCGGTCGGCCGCTTCCGGCAGCGGCAGTTTGAGCTTCAGCTTGTCCGGGCCGTCCATCGCGTACAGCTTGGGCTGCTTCTGGATCATCTGGATGATGGTCATCGGATCCACATTGGGCTTGGCTTCGAACACCAGGCGCCCGCCGTGCTCGCCCAGTTCCAGCTTGCGGATGCCCAGCGCGTTGGCCTGCAGCTTCAGCTCGGCGATCGCGAACAGGTGCTTCACCGGATCCGGCAGCAGGCCAAAGCGGTCGATCATCTCCACCTGCAGTTCGCGCAGGCCGTCGCTGTCGCGGGCGCTGGAGATGCGCTTGTACAGGGTCAGGCGGGTATGCACGTCCGGCAGGTAATCGTCGGGGATCAGCGCCGGCACGTGCAGTTCCACTTCGGCGCCGCGCGCTTCCTCGCCGGCGTCCAGATCCGGCAGCTTGCCCTGGCGGATGCTGCGCACCGCGCGTTCCAGCAGTTCGGTGTACAGGCTGAAGCCGACTTCGGCCATCTGCCCGCTCTGGTCCTCGCCCAGCAGTTCGCCGGCGCCGCGGATTTCCAGGTCGTGGGTGGCGAGTGTGAAGCCCGCGCCCAGTTCGTCCATCGAGGCGATGGCGTCCAGCCGCTTCTGCGCATCCGGGGTGATGCTGCGGCGGTCAGGCACCAGCAGATAGGCGTAGGCGCGGTGATGCGAGCGGCCCACGCGGCCGCGCAATTGATGCAACTGCGCCAGGCCGAAGCGGTCGGCGCGGTTGATGACGATGGTGTTGGCGTTGGGGATGTCGATGCCCGATTCGATGATCGTGGTCGACAGCAGCACGTTGAAGCGCTGCTTCTGGAAATCCAGCATCACCTTTTCCAGCTCGCGCTCGGGCATCTGCCCGTGGGCGATGCCGATTCGTGCCTCCGGCACCAGCTCGCTCAGCTCGCGCTGCATGCGGCCGATGCTCTCCACGTCGTTGTGCAGGAAGTACAGCTGGCCGCCGCGCGCCAGTTCGCGCTGGAAGGCTTCGCGCAGCAGCGCGTTGTCCCACTGGGTGACGAAGGTCTGCACCGCCAGCCGGTTCGGCGGCGGGGTGGCGATGATCGACAGGTCGCGCAGGCCGGCCATGGCCATGTTCAAGGTACGCGGGATCGGCGTGGCGGTGAGCGTGAGCAGGTGCACGTTGGCGCGCAGCGCCTTCAGCGCTTCCTTCTGGCGCACGCCGAAGCGCTGCTCCTCGTCGACGATGACCATGCCCAGGTCCTTGAACTTCACGTCGGGCTGCAGCAGGCGATGGGTGCCGACGATCACGTCGATGCTGCCGGCGGCCACCTTCTCCAGTTCGGCCTTGATCTCCTTGCTGCTCTTGAAGCGCGACAGCACCTCGACCTTGAGCGGATAGTCGGCGAAGCGGTCGCGGAAGTTGCGGTAGTGCTGTTCGGCCAGCAGCGTAGTCGGCACCAGCACCGCCACCTGCTTGCCGGCGCTGGCGGCGGCGAAGGCCGCGCGCACCGCGACCTCGGTCTTGCCGAAGCCGACGTCGCCGCAGACCACGCGGTCCATCGGCTGGCTGCTGGCCAGGTCGCGCAGGGTGGCGTCGATCGCGGCCAACTGGTCGGGCGTCTCCTCGAACGGGAAACCGGCGGCGAACGGCTCGTACATCGCCCGGTCCACCTGCAGCGCCAGTCCGGCACGGGCCTGGCGGCGCGCCTGGATCTCCAGCAGCTCCGCGGCCACGTCGCGCACCTTCTCGGCGGCCTTGCGCTTGGCCTTGGTCCATTGCTCGCCGCCCAGCGAATGCAGCGGCGCGGTCTCGGCCGAGGCGCCGGAGTAGCGGCTGATCAGGTGCAATTGCGCCACCGGCACGTACAGCCGGTCGCCCTTGGCGTATTCGATTTCCAGGAACTCGCCGGGCATGCCGCCGGCATCGAGCACGATCAGCCCGCGGTAGCGGCCGACACCGTGGTCCTCGTGCACGATCGGCGCGCCCTCGGACAGCTCGCCCAGGTCACGGATGATCGCTTCCGGCTCGCGCCCCACGCGCCGGCTGCGCCGCGGCTGGCTGGCGCGCTCGGGGAACAACTGGCGCTCGGTCAGCACCGCGATGCGCGGCGCCTCCAGCGCGAAGCCGTCGTCCAGCGGTGCCACCGCAATAGCGAAGCGCGCAGCAGAAAGCCCCTCTCCCTCTGAGAGAGGGGTTGGGGTGAGGGTACGACCGCTAGTGAGCTTTGCCTGCGCTGCGGTTGAGGACGCGGACGAAGCAGCAGCCTTCTTGGATGAGGACCGCGCAGGCGCCGCACCCTCATCCGGCGCTTCGCTCCCCCTTCTCCCGGAGGGAGAAGGAACAAACGCGGCGAAGTTCGGCAGCACCTCCGGCTTCAGTTCCGCAGCCGCCAACACTTCCAGCAGCGCCTCGCGGCGGCCCGGTGAGTCGGCGGCGATCAGCACCCGTCCCGGGTAGTGGTCGAGGAAGCTCTTCAGCGCCGCGGCCGGCGCGGCGTCCTTGGCCGCCACCGGCAGCGGCGGCAGCGGCTGGTCGCCCAAGGCCTGCGCCTCGTCGATGCGCGGATGGTCGGCGGCCCACACGTCGATGCGCGGCAGCCCGTTGAGGCGCTCGCGCAGCGCATCCGGCGCCTGGTACAGCTCCTCCGGCGCCAGCAGCGGACGCTCCACGTCATGGCGGCGTTGCTCGTAGCGGGCCTGGGTCTGCGTCCAGAATGCATCGGCCGCGGCGCCCACGCCCGGGGCGATCAGCGGCAGCACGTGCTCGCCCAGGTAGTCGAACAGGGTGGCGGTGGCCTCGCGCGCGCCGCCGCTGCGCGTCTCCTGGAAGAACAGCGGCAGGTAGTACTCGATGCCCGACGGCGCCAGCCCGGCCTTCAGATCCTGGTACAGCGCGCTGCGCCGGGTATCGACGTCGAAGCGCTCGCGCAGCGCCGTGAGCACCCGCTCCACGCTGGCATCGTCCATCGGCACCTCGCGCCCGGGCAGCATGCGCACCGCTTGTACATGGTCCAGCGAGCGCTGCGATTCGGGGTCGAAGGCGCGGATCGAATCGATGTCCTCGTCCAGCAGTTCGATCCGCAGCGGCGCATCGGTGCCCATCGGGTACACGTCGAGCAGGCCGCCGCGCACGGCGAAATCGCCGGGGTCCATCACCTGCGGCACGTTGCGGTAGCCGGCGCTTTCCAGCCGGCGCTTCTCCGCGTCCAGGTCCAGGCGCTGGCCCACGCGCAGGTCGAAACTGCCGCCGACGATGTAGCGCAACGGCGCCACCCGCTGCATCAGCGTCTGTACCGGCACCACCACGATGCCCTGGGTCAGCGTCGGCAGCCGGTGCAGCGCCGCCAGGCGCTGGCTGACGATGTCCGGGTGCGGACTGAACTGGTCATAGGGCAGGGTTTCCCAATCCGGGAACGGCACCACCGGCAGGCTGGCGTCGTCGCCGAGCAGGCTGTGCAGGTCGGCTTCGAGCTGATGCGCGCTCTGGTTGTCGCGGGCCACCACCAGCAACGGCCCGCGGTGCGCGGACGCGGCGCAGGCGATGTGCCAGGCCAGTGCGGTGGAGGAGGCGGGAGCGCGCCAGTGCGCGCGGAGCTGGCCGGATTTGGGCAGCGGCGGAACGGGGAAGGGAAGGGGCGGCATGGACCAACTAGTTTAGCAAGGTCGGGACTCGGGACCCGGGACCGGGGACCCGGAAGAGCAGGAGCTAAAGCTGCCTGCGGAGCTCTGGCTTTCCGGGTCCCGGGTTCCGGGGCCCGAGGTTTCAGTTGCCCAGTTCCAGCACCACCCGCACCAGGTCCGGATTGTCCGGATGCGGCATGCGCTGGAAGCCCAGCGACTCGGCCAGTTGCAGCATCGGCACGTTGCGTTCGAGCACGTCGCCGTAGAGCCGGTCCAGGTACTTGCGGCGCGCCCACTTGACCAGCTTGCGCATCAGTTGCCGGCCCAGGCCCTGGCCGGAGACGAAGCTGCTGACCAGGATCGCGTACTGCGCCTCGCGGGTGCCCGGGATGATCGCCGCGCGCGCCACCGCGCCGACCACGGCCTCGCCCGGCGGCAGCGGCTCGGCCGCGACCAGGATCAGTTCCGATTTCGGATTGGGATGGGTGAGGCGTTGCGCCATGTCCTCGGTCAGTTCCTGGGTGGAATGCAGGAAACGCTCGCGGATCTCGGTCGGCCCGAGCAGGCCGAAGGCGCCTTGCAGGGGCGCGCTGTCCTCCGGCCGGATCGGCCGGATCAACAGTTCGCGCCCACTGGGCAGGGTGAAGGTTTCATGCCACGGAGGCATGCGGTTGCGGGTAGCCATGGCCGTATGATCCTCGACGAAGCCTGGATTCTCGCATTAGCCGACACCTGCGTCCGTGAACGCAGCGTCCTGCGCGTGTGCGGCTGTGGTGGCCTTGCTAAAGTGGCGCTTCGTCCAAGGGAATGCACGACGATGAAGACATCGCATGCCGTTGCCGTGTCGGCGGCGATCGGGCTGGGAACGGCGGCGCTGCTGGTGCTGTTGCTGGTGGGCGGCGGCCGTTGGCTGCTGCGCATGCAGCACAGCGCCACGCCGACGACCGCCAGCGCCGCCCCTGTCGCCCCTGTCGCCGATGCGGAGCAACTGGCGACAGGGGCATTGGCGCCGTACCGGGCGCGCCTGCAGGCCACGCGCCGGCCGGTGCTGCAGCTGCAGTTGCAGCCGATGGCGCAGGACGATCGCCTGGCCAGCAAGGTCGGCGGGCGCCCCTACTGGACCGGCGACAAGCCTTATCCCCACGCGGCCGATGGCCAGCCGCTGGCGCTGCTGGCGCAGATCGATCTGGCGCGGATGCCGCCCCTGCCGGGCTATCCGCGCCAGGGCATGCTGCAGTTCTTCATCGGCGGCGACGATTTCTATGGCGCCAACCTGGGCGACGCGCGCATCGACCTGGCTGCGCTAAGCGAACAACGCAATTTCCGCGTGGTGTACTGGCCGCAGCCGAAGGCGTCGGCGCGGCAGGTCGAGGTGCCGTTGCCGGCCGCCGACACGTTGCCGTTCGATCCGGCGCGGCCGCGGGCGATGCGGTTCGACGCCGGTGAGGAAATCATCGGCAGCAGCGACGTGCGGTTCGAGCAGGTGCTGGGGAAGCCGCTGGAGGAGGTCGCCGCCGCGTACGCCAGCGGCCACGCGGTGTCGCAGGATACGGTGGACGACGCGCTGTTCGATGCGCTGAGCCGGGGCGGGCACAAGCTCGGCGGCTACCCGGAGTTCACCCAGGAAGACCCACGGACGCCGCAGGATCGGCAGGTCCTGCTGCTGCAGTTGGACAGCGACGAGGAGATGATGTGGGGCGACAGCGGCGTCGCCAATTTCTTCATCGACCCGGACGACTTGCGGCGCGGCGATTTCAGCCGCGTCGCCTACAACTGGGATTGCTTCTGAGCGTGCGCGTGCGCGCTGCCGCGTGACGACAACTCACGCCTCGCGCTTGAGCCACTCCAGGCGCGTGCTGGCGCCGGCTTCGCCCAGGTGCGCCTTCAGCGGCGGCAGCGCCTGCGCCAGCGTCTGCTCGAATTGCCAGGGCGGATTGAGCAGCAGCATGCCGCTGCCGTTGAGCCGCAGCGGCGAATCGTCCGGGCGCACCTGCAGTTCGGCGACCAGCGCCGAGGCCACCGGCAGCGCCGCGGCCTTGCGGAAGAACGGCTGCAGGCTGCGGCGCTGCTTGATCGGATACCACACCGCACACACCGCCTGTGGCCAGCGGCTCAGGGTCTCGCGCAGCGCGGCCACGATCAACGGGTACTCGGCATCCTGCGCCTCGTAGGGCGGGTCGATCAGCACCAGTCCGCGGCCGATCCGGTTGGCCCCGGACTTCGGCGGCAGGAATGCCTTGATCGCCGCATAGCCGTCGCCGGCGTGCACCTGCACGCGGCGGTCGTGGGCGAACAGCGCCTTGAGTTCGGCGGCTTCCTCGGCCTGCAGCTCGCAGGCGGCCAGCCGGTCCTGTGCGCGCAGCGCCTGCGCCACCAGCAACGGCGAGCCCGGATAGGCAACCAGCGCCCCCACCGGATTGTCGGCCTGAACCGCGCGCAGGTAGCGCTCCACCACCTCGGGGAGGGTTGGCTGACCCATCAACCGCAGCACGCCGGCGGCCGCCTCGCCGGTCTTGCGTGCCTCGTTGGCGGCGAACAGGTAGCGGCCGCGCCCGGCGTGGGTATCGAGCACGAAGAACGGGCTGTCCTTGCGCTTGAACGCATCGAGCAGCGCCAGCAGCACGATGTGCTTGAGGACGTCGGCATGGTTGCCGGCGTGGAAGGCGTGGCGGTAATTCATCCGCGCAGTGTACGGGGCGCCACGCCAGCCGGCCACGCTTGGCTGCGGCGCCGGGCAGGGACGGTCCGTGGCCGCGGTACACTGGCCGAGCGATCGCTGGCGGTCGCGTGGCGCCTGCCGGGCATGCGGCAGGAAGGCGTGGACGATGGGCCTGTGCATCCGGGCGCAGGCGTCGTTCGGGGCGTTCGGGTGCGCAGTGCCGGTGCCGCGTGGGCGGCCGGCGAGTGCCACGGTTTGCAGGTCGATGCCTTTTTTCCTGTTGCTTGGAGTCCTGGCGCTAGCGTTGCCGTTCGCCGCATTCGCGCCGCCCGTGACCAGGCGTCCGCCCCCGCGCGGGGCAGGCCGCGGCGTTCGATGCATTGATCGAGGATGTCGGCGCGCACGGCAAGGACATGGCCGCAGACGAGCAGGCCTACCGTGTCGCGCATGCGCGCCTGCGCGCCTGCGCGCCTGGCTGCCGGCCGACGATCCGGTGCGGCGCGCGCGCCTGGACGCCTTCGATTGCCAGCACTTCCCGCAGGGGCCGGCCGCAGCGGTGGAGCAGGCGCGGCGCGGCGAGCGCGGCGCGGTCGCGCATGCCAATGTGCAGGTGCGCCTGGAGTACCTGCTGTGCGAGACCTACGCGCTGTACAACGACGGTCAGCGCCCGGCCTACCTGCGGCCCGCCACCACGATCCTGGCGCTGACCGACGCGCAGCGGTTCCCGCGCTTGCGCGCGGCGGCCCTGCGCATGCGTGCCTTCGGCGCGCGCGACGCCGGCCGCTACGCGCAATCGCTGCGCACCCTGCAGGGCCTGCGCCGCCTCGATGCGCAGCGCGATGGCGGCTGGGTGGCGCTGCTGACCCTGATCGGTATCGCCGACGCCTATCTGGACATGGGCCTGCCGGACCTGTCGCAACAGGTCGTCGTCGAAGTCCAGCAGCGGGCCAGGCACGGCGGCCGCAACCGGGTGGAACTGGCGGCGCCGCCGGGCACGGCCAGCGTACGCGCCGCCAGCTGAGCCTATGACGGCCAATGCCGGCGCTGGCGGAATGGACTGCCGCGGCGCCCGCGTGGCGGCTATGCTGCGCGCCATGTCCACGCCTGCCGCCGCCTGTGTCCTCGTGGTCGAGGACGAATCCGCCATTGCCGACACCGTGCTGTACGCGCTGCGCAGCGAGGGCTACCAGGTGCGCCACTGTCAGCTCGGGCGCGAGGCCCTGGCGCAGCTGCGCGAGGGCGGCATCGACGTGGTGGTGCTGGACGTGGGCCTGCCGGACCTGAGCGGTTTCGAGGTGTGCCGCACGCTGCGCGGCTTCAGCCAGGTGCCGGTGCTGTTCCTGACCGCGCGCAACGAGGAGATCGACCGCGTGCTCGGCCTGGAACTGGGCGCCGACGACTACATGGCCAAGCCGTTCTCGCCGCGCGAACTGGTCGCGCGGGTGCGGGCGCGGCTGCGGCGTCCGGCGGTAGTGGTCGGCGATGCCGACGCCGGCTGGCAGCGGCACGGCGATTTCGCCATCGACCGCGACGGCCGCCGCATCCGCTGGCAGGGCGCGGTGCTGGACCTGACCCGCTACGAGTACGCGCTGCTGGCGGCGCTGCTGCAGCGGCCCGGCGCCATCCTCAGCCGCGCGCAACTGATGGACCGCGGCTGGGACAGCAGCGCCGACAGCGCCGACCGCACCGTCGACACGCATATCAAGACCCTGCGCGCCAAGTTGCGCGCGGCCGGCGCCGTCCACGACCCGATCCGCACCCACCGCGGCCTCGGCTACGCGCTGGAGGCCTGAGGTGCGGCTGGGGCTGAAACTGTTCCTCGGCTTCTTCCTGATCGTCGGCGTCGCCGCGTTCTTCGTGATGCGGGTGTTCGTCAACGAGGTCAAGCCGGGCGTGCGCCAGGCGATGGAATCGACCCTGGTGGACGCGGCCAACGTGCTGGCGCAGATGGCCGCACAGGATCTGCAGGACGGGCGCATCGCCAGCGGCCGGTTCGCCCAAGACCTGGGCGCCGCGCAACGGCGTGATCCGCGCGCGATGGTCTGGCGTTTCCCCAAGCACAGCGTCGACTACCGCGTCACCATCACCGATGCGGCGGGTATCGTGGTGTTCGACTCGCGCGGGCAGGACATCGGCCGCGACAACGCGCGCTGGAACGACGTGTACCGCACCCTGCGCGGCGAGTACGGCGCCCGCTCCAGCCCCGAGACCGACGGCGACCCCAACCACACGGTGATGCATGTGGCCGCGCCGGTCTACGATCCGGCCGACCAGCGGCGGCTGATCGGCGTGCTGACCCTGTCCCAGCCCAACCGCAGCATCGAGCCGTTCATCGTCGCCAGCCAGCGCAGCATCCTGTTGCGCGGCGCCTGGCTGATCGGCATCTCCGCGCTGATCGGGATCCTGATGACCTGGGGCCTGCTGCGCGGGATCGGCCGGCTCAACCGCTATGCGCAGGCGGTCAGCGCTGGTGCGCCGGTGCCTCCGCCACCGCCGCGCCGCGACGAGATCGGCGATCTCGGCCGCGCGCTGGAGACGATGCGGCGCAAGCTGGAGGGCAAGCAGTACGTCGAGCAGTACGTGCAGTCGCTCACGCACGAGATGAAGAGCCCGCTGGCGGCGATCCGCGGCGCCGCGGAACTGCTGCAGGAGCCGCTGCCGGAGCCGGAGCGGCAACGCTTCGTGCGCAACATCGCCGAGCAGCAGCAGCGCCTCACAGAGACCATCGACAAGCTGCTGGCGCTGGCCGAGGTGGAGCAGCACGGCTGGCTGCAGCGGCGCGAGCCGGTGGCGCTGGCGCCGCTGTGCGCCGACCTGGCCGAAGCGCTGGCGCCGCAACTGCAGGCGCGCGGGC
Source organism: Xanthomonas sp. F10 (assembly GCF_014206815.1). Classification (GTDB taxonomy): domain Bacteria; phylum Pseudomonadota; class Gammaproteobacteria; order Xanthomonadales; family Xanthomonadaceae; genus Xanthomonas_A; species Xanthomonas_A indica. The sequence goes on along the minus strand of NZ_JACHNP010000001.1, from coordinate 1,784,769 downwards.
TGCGGCTGGAGGTGCAGGCGCTGGACCCGGCCCTGGTGGTGTCCGGCGATCCCTACCTGCTGCGCCAGGCGCTGCACAACCTGCTCGACAACGCCATCGCCTTCTCGCCGGAGGGCGCGGTCATCGTGCTGCGTGCCGAACGCGGCGCCGATGCGCGCGTGCTGGTGTCGCTGGAGGACGCCGGTCCGGGTGTTCCCGATTACGCGCTGGAGCGGGTGTTCGAGCGTTTCTATTCGCTGGCGCGCCCGGCCACCGGCCAGCGCAGCTCCGGCCTCGGCCTGCCGTTCGTGCGCGAGGTAGCGCGCCTGCACGGCGGCGATGCCAGCCTGCGCAATCGCGACACCGGCGGCGCGGTCGCCTGCCTGGCGTTGCCGCTGGCCTGACCCGGGTCGATTCGCGCGAGAGCGCGTGAAGTGGGGTGCCGAGGCTCCCTCGTCGGGACTGAAGTCCCTCCCACAGTTGGGGCGCCGCGTCGACGGGATGCCGGCCACCAATCCCGATTCCCCAATCCCCAATCCCGGCTCCTCCCACTTCACATCCACTTCAAATTCGCCTCAAACCCTGCCCACGCAGCGGCAGCATCCTGGCGCCCTCTCAAGACGCGAGGCGGCCATGAAATCCCTGAAACTGCTCCTGCGATTCGCCACCATCGGCGGATTGATCCTGTTGTTGCTGATCCCGCTGCTGATGATTCGCGGCACCGTGCAAGACCGCCAGTACTACCGCGACGAGGCGGTGGAGCGGGTGTCGCAGAGCAAGGCCGGCGAACAGCGCCTGCTCGGCCCGGTGCGGGTGATCCCGTGGACCCAGGAGCGTGAGGTCGCGGTGCTCGACGCCGACGGCAAGCGCGTGACCAAGCGCGAGACCGAGACCGGCTACGTGCTGCAGGCGCCGCGGCGGCTGCAGGTGGAGGGCGAACTGAAGCCGTCGCAGCGCCATATCGGCCTGTTCAAGGTGCAGGTGTACAGCTGGCATGCACGGCTCAAGGCCGAATTCGACGATCTCGACTACGCCGCCGTCGACGGCCGTCGCTACGGAACGCCGTACCTGGCGATCGGCCTGCAGGACGTGCGCGGCCTGGTCGGCACGCCCAACCTGCGCACCGACGGCCGCGCGCTGCCGCTGCAGCCAGGATCGAGGGGCCTGGCCGGCGTCTCCAAGGGCGTGCATGCCGTGTTGCCGGCGTTGCGCGATGCGCAGCAGGGGCGGTTGACCGATCTGCACGACGTGCAGATGGAGTTCGTGCTCGACGGCACCCAGGCGCTGTCGATCGTGCCGGTGGGCGACGACAACCAGATCGCGCTGAGTTCGCCGTGGCCGCATCCGCTGTTCGGCGGCCGCTTCCTGCCCAACGAGCGCCGCATCACTGCGCAGGGGTTCCAGGCGAACTGGGCGCTGTCGTCGCTGGCGACCGGTGCGCAGGCGCAGGTGCAGTCCGCGCTGGAGACCCGCGGGTCGTCGCCGCTTCCGGACTCCGGCGGCCAGGAGCTGGACGCGTTGCGCGTGGATCTGGTCGACCCGGTGGATGTGTACACCCAGGCCGAGCGCGCCAGCAAGTATGGCCTGCTGTTCGTGGTGCTGACCTTCGTCGCCTTCGGCCTGTTCGAGCTGATCAAGCGCCTGCCGATCCATCCGCTGCAGTACCTGCTGGTCGGCCTGGCGCTGGCGATCTTCTTCCTGCTGCTGCTCAGCCTGTCCGAGCACATCCCGTTCTGGCAGGCCTATCTGGTCTCGGCGGCGGCCTGTATCGGGCTGCAGTTCTTCTACCTGTCCGGGGTGCTGCGCAGCCGCCTGCGCGCGGCCGGCTTCGCCGCCATGCTCACCGTGCTGTATGGCGCGCTGTACGGGCTGCTGGCCTCGGAAGACAACGCCCTGCTGATGGGCTCGCTGCTGCTGTTCGGCATCCTCGGCGCGATCATGTGGATCACCCGCCGGATCGACTGGTACGCGCTCGGCGCGTCGCTGCGCTGAGCCGCCGCGAGGAGCACCGGACATGGTCGCGCACCGTCATCTGCATCGTCGCCTGCAGGCACTGCTTCCTGCCGCATTCGAAACCCATGGCCTGCATCACGGCAACCTGCCGGCGACGCTGGCGCGCAGTGCGCAGGCCGCGCTGGTCACCGCCGCCGACCGCGGCGGCGCCCTGTGGCTGCGCCTGAGCGAACGCAGCCGCGCGGCCCTGGCCGGCGACGCGGCGGCGTTCCTGGGCGGCGCAGTGCAGGCGCGTGCGGCCCTGCCCGGCGACACCGCGCCGTGGCGCTACTGCCCCTGGCGCGCGGTGCGCCGCGATCCGGCCGCGGACACGGACGCGGAGAACGCCGGCGGTACGTCCAGTCCCGGCTTCGTCACCTGGGAGACGCAGGGGCGCGCGCGGCTGCTGGTGCTGCCGGCACAGGCGGCACTGCTGTGCCGATGGTGGCGCTGAGGCAGGGCCCCCGCGTCGATCGCTGCCACGGCGGGGGATCGGATGGCATCGGCCATGGACGACAGGAATGCCGGCGGTGGCAGGACGCCACCACCGGGTACTGCACGGGTAGGACGCCCGCGCAGGGAAGCGACAAGGCCACATGCGGACGCCGCAGGCCACGCAGCGTAAGGAAACGCGTAGTCATAGGACGCGCAGGGTAAGCACACAGGGATGTGCACGCAGGGATGCGCACGCAGGGAGGCGGCAAGGAGGCGGCAAGGAGGCAGACGCAAGGACCTCACCAGGCAGGTGGCGCAAGGAGGCGCTTGCGTCTCAGGACGGGCTGGAGGTCCACGCAAGGACGCACACGCCAGGGCGTCGCAGGCAGGCAGGGCAAGGAAGCGCGTGCGTCATGGGACGGGCAGGACGCCCACGCAGGGACGCAGCAAGGACGCATGGGCAAGGGCATCGCCAGGCAGGCAGCGCCAGGGAAACGCTTGCGGTAGAGTGCACGGATGCACTCTCCGCTCTCCATGCAGCGCCTGCGCGGCGCCGGGATCGTGCCGTTCCTGGACGCGGTCGCGCAGCTGCGCATCGCGGTGTTCCGCGACTGGCCCTACCTTTACGACGGCGATCTGGACTACGAACGCGCGTACCTGTCCGCCTATGCCGCCTCGCCGGACAGCGTGTTCGTGCTGGCGCGCGACAGCGGCCAGGTGGTCGGTGCCTCCACTGGGTTGCCGCTGGCCGACGACGCCGAGGCCTTCGCCGCGGCCTTCGCCGGCAGCGAGATCGACCCGGCCGAGGTGTTCTATTTCGGAGAATCGGTGTTGTTGCCGCAGTACCGCGGCCGCGGCGTCGGCCATGCCTTCTTCGACGAGCGCGAGGCGCATGCGCGCGCGCTCGGTCGCTTCCGCCTGACCGCATTTTGTTCGGTGGAGCGGGCGCCCGGCGATCCGCGGCGGCCGCCGGACTATCGCGGCAACGACGCGTTCTGGCGCAAGCGCGGCTACCAGCCGCAGCCGGCGCTGCGTATGCACCTGCCGTGGAACGAGGTCGACCGCGGCGAAACGCCGCACACCCTGGAGTTCTGGACCCGCGCGCTGGAGCCTGCCGCATGAAAGTCGCCGTCGCCAAGTATCCGATCGGCGCGCCCGCCGATTTCGCCGCCTTCGCCGACAAGCAGGCCGCGCTGCTCGGCGAGGCCGCGCAGGCTGGCGCGCAGTTGGCGGTGCTGCCCGAGTATCTGTCGCTGGAGCTGGCCGCGACCTTCGGCGCCGAGGTGTCGGCGCGGCTGCCGGCCTCGCTGGCCGCGATCCAGGCGTTGCATGCGCCGTACATGAGGTTGTTTGCCGACCTGGCGCGGCGCCTCCGCCTGCACGTGGTCGCCGGCAGTTTCCTGCTCGACCACGGGCAGGGCCGCTACCGCAATCGCGCCTACTGGTTCACCCCGGACGGCGGCCACGGCTGGCAGGACAAGCTGCAACTGACCGGGTTCGAAAAGGCCACCGGCCTGATCGACGGCGGCGAGGCGCTGAAGGTGTTCGCGGCCGAGGGCGTGCGCGCCGGCGTGGCGGTCTGCTACGACAGCGAGTTTCCGCTGCCGGTTCGCGCCCAGTACGAGGCCGGCGCGCGCTTGCTGGTGGTGCCCAGTTGCACCGACACCGAGGCCGGTGCCACCCGCGTGCGCGTGGGCTGCCTGGCGCGGGCGCTGGAGAACCGCATCTTCGTGGCCCAGTCGGTGACCGCCGGCGTCGCCGAGTGGAGCCCGGCGCTGGACGTGAACACCGGCGAGGCGACGCTGTACGCGCCGATGGACGCCGGTTTCCCCGCCGACGGCATCGTCGCGCAGACCCGCGGCGAGCAGGTCTGGGCGATCGCCGAACTGGATTTCGCCGCGTTCGAGGCTAGCCGCGCCACCGCCCAGGTGGCCAACGACCGCGACTGGCGCGGGCAACTGGCGCCAGCCGTGCTCCGCGCGGAGCTGAGCGCCTTCGCATAGCGGGAAGTCCCCTGCAATCGACTGCGCACCCGGCTCGCGAGGACCTGTCGCCCCGGCACCAAGCCGCTTGCCCCAACCCCGAATCCCCACTCCCGAGTCCCGCGGCGCCAGCAGGCGCCGCCACGGCAGAGTAAAATCGCCCGATTCCCGTCGTTTCGAGCGTTCCATGGCCTGCCGCACCCGTTTTGCCCCCAGTCCCACCGGTTACCTGCACATCGGCGGCGCGCGTACCGCGCTGTACTGCTGGCTGGAGGCGCGCCACCGCGGCGGCGAATTCGTGCTGCGGATCGAGGACACCGACCGCGAGCGCAGCACCCAGGCGGCGATCGATGCGATCCTGGAGGCGATGGAGTGGCTGGGCCTGGACTACGACGAAGGCCCGATCTACCAGACCCGGCGCCTGGACCGTTACCGCGAGGTCGCCGAGCAGTTGCTGGCGCAGGGCAAGGCCTACTACGCCTACGAGACCCGCGAGGAACTGGACGCCATGCGCGAAGCGGCGATGGCGCGGCAGGAAAAGCCGCGCTACAACGGTGCCGCGCGCGAACTGAACCTGCCGTATCGCGACGATCCCAACCGGGTGATCCGCTTCAAGAACCCCACCGAGGGCGTGGTGGCGTTCGACGACCTGATCAAGGGCCGCATCGAGATCGCCAACAGCGAACTGGACGACATGGTGATCTTCCGTCCCGACGGCTACCCCACCTACAACTTCGCGGTGGTGGTGGACGACTGGGACATGGCCATCACCGAGGTGATCCGCGGCGACGACCACATCAACAACACCCCGCGGCAGATCAACATCTACCAGGCGCTGGGCGCGCCGGTGCCGAAGTTCGCGCACATGCCGATGATCCTCGACGAGCAGGGCGCCAAGCTGTCCAAGCGCACCGGTGCAGCCGACGTGATGCAGTACAAGGATGCCGGCTACCTGCCGCACGCGCTGATCAACTACCTGGCGCGGCTGGGCTGGTCGCACGGCGACCAGGAACTGTTCGGGCGCCAGGAGCTGATCGACCTGTTCGACGTGAAGGACGTCAATTCCAAGGCCGCGCGCCTGGACATGGCCAAGCTGGGCTGGGTCAACCAGCACTACCTCAAGAGCGACGACCCGGCGACGATCGCACCGCAGCTGGAGTTCCAGTTGCGCAAGCTCGGCATCGACCCGGCCGCCGGCCCGGCCGCGGCCGAGGTGGTGGTGGCGCTGCGCGAGCGCGTGCAGACCCTGAAGGAAATGGCCGAGAAGGCCGAGGTCTGGTACCGCCCGCTGATCAGCTACGACGACGCGGCGGTGGCCAAGCACTTCAAGCCGGGCGCCGAACTGGCGCTGGGCAAGGCCCGGGAACTGCTGGCCGCGCTGCCGCAGTGGAGCCTGGAGGGCGTCGCCGCCGCGCTGCACGACACCGCCGCCGCCCTAGAGATCGGCATGGGCAAGGTGGCGCAGCCGCTGCGCGTGGCCATCACCGGCACCCAGGTCAGCCCGGACATCTCGCAGACCGTCTACCTGGCCGGTCGCGAGGAGGCCTTGAAACGCATCGACGCCGCGCTCATCAAGATTCCAGCGGGAAGCTGATTCCCGGGAGACCGCCATGTCCAGCAAGAAGACCGCCTGCACCGAGCCGCACCACCACGTCCACGACGCTGCCGACTTCGTCAAGGTGGTGGAGCGGGTCAGCCGCGAGCGCGGTCTGCGCCTGACCCCGATCCGCGCCAACGTGCTGCGGCTGATCGCCGAGGCCGGGCGCCCGGTCAAGGCCTACGACCTGCTGGAATGGGTGCGCGAGGGCAAGGGCGTGGGCGCCGACGCCCCGCCCACCGTGTACCGCGCGCTGGACTTCCTGATGGCCAACGGCTTCGTGCACAAGCTCGAATCGGTCAACGCCTTCGTCGCCTGCCACCACCCGAGCAGCGCCCAGCACTCGGTGCCGTTCCTGATCTGCGACCGCTGCCACAGCGCGGTGGAGCTGGAGGACCGCGACGTGGTCAGCCAACTGGAGCAGCGCGCCAAGGCCCTGGGCTTCCAGCCGCAGGCGCAGACCCTGGAAGTGCACGGGCTGTGCGCGAAGTGCGCGGGTTGAGCCTGGCCTGCATTGCCTCGCGTTGCAGGCCCGCGGGGCGAGGCATGCGCTTGATTTGAGCGTGACTGGATCGGATGGGTTGCGGTCGAAATGCCTGCTATCACCGCAACGCGGGTACGTCCTGTCCGCCTTGAATCGTGGCGGTGACATGTTGCGCGGGGTTCGGCGTGGGCTAGGGTGATCGGAGCGACGAGGGTCGCGACGGCCGAGTGCGGCGAGTGCTCTGCGACCCGCGCTGCGCATCCGGGATTGCTATCCTGGCCGGCGCTGCCGCGTTACCAGGAAGGTCGTTCGATGCGCACTCCCGTCGCTTCTGTCCCACTCGCGCCCACGCGGGCGCGCGCGCTGTGGCTGCACGCCCAGCGGCTGACCACGCCGGCACCGTTTGGCGATGGTGCCGAGGCCGTGCGGCAGGCCACTGCGCACCTGGGCTATGTACAGATCGACACCATTCACGTGATCGCGCGCAGCCATCACCATGTGCTGTATACGCGCATTCCCGAGTACCGCGAGCAGGACCTGGAGCAGGCGCAGTCCCAGGACAAGTCGCTGTTCGAGTACTGGACCCATGCCTTGGCCTACGTGCCGGTCGCCGACTACCGCATGTACATGGCGCAGATGGCGCGCCGACGTGCACAGGCCGATGCCAGGGGTACGGTGGATGCGCAGGACTACGCGCGCTTGCTGCGGCGGATCCGCAGCGAGGGACCGTTGTCGATCCGCGACATCGACGACGACGTGCTGGTCGAGAAGACCCACCCCTGGGGCAGCCGCAAGCCATCGCGGGCCGCATTGCAGTACGGCTTCTTCAGCGGCGACCTGGTGGTCAGCCAGCGCAGCGGCATGCTCAAGACCTACGAACTGGCCGCGCGGCATTTCGGCTGGCGGCAGCGGCCGCGTCCGGTCAGCGAGGCGCAGTACGCGCGTTACCTGCTGCAGCGTGCGCTGCGCGCGCAAGCCATCGTCGGCGTGGAGTCGATCTGCTATGGCGAGACCGCCGCCAAACCGGCGGTACGTGGGTTGATCGCCGCGGAAGTGGCGCGCAAGCGCCTGATCCCGGTGCATCTGCAGGGCCAGGAAGGCGTGGCCCTGTGGGCCGAGCCGGAGGTGCTGGATAGCACGCCGCCGCCGCCGGATCCGACCCGGGCGCTGTTGCTGTCGCCATTCGATCCGCTGGTGATCCAGCGCAAGCGGCTGCAGCAGTTCTTCGGCTATACCCACCGCTTCGAGGCCTACGTGCCGGCGCCGCAGCGGGTGCTGGGCTACTTCGCGCTGCCGGTTTCGCGCTGCCGGTATTGGTCGGCGACCGCATCGTCGCCGCGCTGGACCTGAAGATGGACCGGCGCGCCGGCCGCCTGCTGATCCAGCAATGGACCTGGCTGGAACCGCGACGGGCGGCGCTGCAGGCGACGATCGACGCGGCGCTGCAGCGGTTCGAGCGCTTCCATCTGTCGTAGCGGGCCGTCGCCGCCGCGAGTGTGTGGCGTGCCGGTGGCGCAAGGTCGGCGGTGCCGCATCCGCAGCGCAGCGCCGGACTGCGGCACCGCGCCGCGCATCGTCGATCTCCCTGCGCCGCCGCCGCGAACGCGACGCCTGCGAGCGGCCAGAGGGTCACCTCGCGACCACAAGCCGCCGCTTAGGCTCTGGATTCCCCCTTCGCCTGGCCGCCGCATGTCCGCTGCCCGCCACTGTCTGCAAGATGCGCTCGACGCCTGCCGCCGCGGTGCGCCCGCGGTGTTGGCCGTGGCGATGGCCCGCGAAGGCTCCACCTACGCGCATGCCGGCGCGATGGCCCTGTTCGGCGCCGATGGTGCGCAGCAGGGCTGGCTGAGCGGCGGTTGCCTGGAGCCGGAGATCGCGCGCTGCGCCGCAGAGGCGGCCGACGCCGGTACGCCGGTGTGGATGGAGATCGACACGCGCGAGGACGAAGACCTGCTGTCCGGCTCGGCAGCCGGTTGCCGGGGGCGCTTGCACCTGGCCTTGTTGCCGTTGCACGCCTTGCCGGGTTTCGACGGGGTGGCCCAGGCCTGGCTGCAGGGCCGCGGTGGCCTGACCCTGGCGCTGGACGCCGACGGCGGCATCGTCGCCAGTGTCGCCGAGCAGGCGGTGCGGTGGTGCCTGCCGTGGCGCACGGTCTCGGCCGCGTCGCCGCGTGTCGGCGAGGTGTACGTGCCGCCTGCGCCACGGGTCAGTGTCTTCGGCGCCGGCCCGGAAACCGCCTTGCTGCTGCCCTTGCTGCGCCAGTTGGGCTGGATGACCACCCTGGTCGAGCAGCGGCCGCGCTGGTCTGGGTTGGCCGCGCTGGCCGACCGCGCCCTGGCATGCACGCCGACGCGCGCGGTGGCCGACTGCGCCGGCAGCGATGCGGCGCTGGTGATGCACCATCATTTCGAACTGGACCGCGAAGCGCTGGATGCGCTGGCCGGCACCACGGTCCCGTTCGTCGGCCTGCTGGGACCGCTGCGGCGGCGCGAGGACCTGTTCCGTTTGCTGAGCTCTGCGCAATGCGCGCAGTTGCTGCCGCGCCTGCATTCGCCAGTTGGGCTGCGCCTGGGCGGCAACGGCGCGGAGGCGATCGCGCTGAGCATTGCCGCGCAATTGCAGGCCAGCCGGGCGGCGCCGCCGCGGCTGAGCGCGGTCGGGCAGGCGAGCGACAGGCCGCGGCGATCGCATCGCGATGCGCTGGCGGCAGCACGGCCCTTGCTGGCCGAGGGCGGCGGCTGATGGCGCAGGCGCACGCGGCGTTGATCCTGGCGGCCGGCGCCAGCCGCCGCCTCGGCCGCGCCAAGCAGACGCTGACCAGCGACGGCGAGCCGCTGCTGCGCAAGGTCGTGCGGCTGGCCTTGTCCACCGCGCCGGCGCGCTGCGTGGTGGTGCTGGGCGCGCAGGCCGAGGCGCTGCGCCCGCTGCTGGAGGGATTGCCGGTGGAATGCGTGCGCAATCCGGGCTGGTCCACCGGCATGGGTGGCAGCCTCGACTGCCTGCGTGCGGCGGTACGCGACGATGCCGCGATCACCCGCAGCCTGGTGCTCGGCTGCGACCAGCCGGCACTGGCCGCGGCGCATCTGCACGACCTGCTGGCGGCGGCTGCGCGGGCGGCCTCCGGTTGCGCGGTCAGCGCCTACGCCGGCGTGCGCGGCATGCCGGCGGTGGTGGCGCAGCAGCGCTGGCGCACACTGCCATTGGGTGGCGACCAGGGCTTGCGCGCGTTGTTCGCAACCCTGGCGCCGGACAGCCTCGGCTGCATCGTCGCACCGGCGTTGGCCCTGGATCTGGATACGCCGGAAGATGTGCAGGCGGCGGTGGCGCGGGGGTGGCTGGATCCGTAGCGGTTGCGGTCGGGCGTGGCGTTGCGGTGGTTCCTGCGGGGCCTTGCATTGCGCTGCGCGAGGTGCAGCCGAGCAGGGGCTTCCGTCAGACGACGGTCGATGTTGGAAGGACGTTCTGCTTCGCTCGTCGTGCTGAAGGTCGCCTCTCACGCCGCCGGAAGCCCCGTTGTAGGAGCGGCTTCAGCCGCGACCGGCGTTAACGGGAATGCCTGTCGCGGCTGAAGCCGCTCCTACGAGGGAGAAGGGTGCACGGCGCGTTTCTGGAGCGCGGCGCGCAGGGGCGCCCGCGCTCAGCCGATCAACTTGTCCGGCGTAATCGGCAGATCGCGGATGCGCTTGCCGGTGGCGTGGAACACGGCGTTGGCGATGGCCGCGGGAATGCCGACCATGCCCAGTTCGCCCATGCCCTTGACCCCGAGCGGGTTGACGATGGTGTCGTCCTCTTCGACGAACATGGTCTGGATCTCGTGCACGTCGGCGTTGACCGGCACGTGATAGTCGGCCAGCGAGGTGTTGAGCATGCGTCCGTAGCGATGGTCGATCTCGGTGCCTTCGCTGAGCGCCATGCCGATGCCCATCACCACGCCGCCGATTTCCTGGCTGTGCGAGGTCAGCGGATTCATGATCTTGCCGCAGGCAGTGGCCTCGATGACCCGTGTCACCTGCACCATGCCGGTATCCGGATCGACCTTGACCTCGATGAACTGCGCACCGTGTGCGGCGGTCGCGTACTTTTTGCGCTCGGCCGAGGGCTTGGATTCGTGCACCACCTCCAGTTCCTGCAGGCCGTGCTGGCGCATCAGCTTGGCGACGTCCAGGCCGGCCTCGGGCTTGCCGGTCGGGCGCAGCTGGCCATCGACCAGTTCCACCGCATCCACGTCCAGCCCACTGAACGCGGTCTGCCCATCCTGCCTGGCCAGTTCCAGCAGCTTGCCGCGGATCTCGCGCGCTGCGCCGTGGATCGCGCTGCCGACGCTGGCGGTGGTCCACGAGCCACCCTGCGCCGGCGCCTTGGGCAGGCGCGTGTCGCCGAGTTCGAACTGCACGCGCTTGGCGTCGATGCCCAGATACTCGGCGGCGATCAGGGTCATCACCGTATAGGTGCCGGGGCCGATGTCGGCGGTGGCACTGCCGACCCGTGCGCTGCCGTCGGCCTTCAGCACGACCCGCGCCAGCGCCGGCATCTGCATGGCCGCCCAGGTGCCGGTGGCCATGCCCCAGCCGACCAGCAGGCGGCCGTCGCGCATGGAGCGCGGCTCATGCGAGCGCTTGCTCCAGCCGAAGGTCTCGGCGGCGAGCGCGTAGCACTCGCGCAGCGCCTTGCTCGAGAACGGCTTGCCGCTGTCCGGGTCGGTCTCGGCGTAGTTGGCCAGGCGCAGTTGCAAGGGATCCATCTTCAGCGCATAGGCCAGTTCGTCCATCGCGCACTCGATGCCGAACATCTGGCTGATCGTGCCGGGCGCGCGCATCGCCTGCGGTGTCGGCAGGTCGGTTTCCACCACTTCGAAGCGATCCTCCACGTTGGGGCAGGCGTACAGCGAGCGCGCATTGCGGAAGATGGCTTCGTTGAACGCCTCGATGCGCGAGGTGTTGAGCACGTGCCGGTAGCGGATCGCCTGCAGCGTGCCGGCGGTGTCGGCGCCCAGGCCCAGTTCCACGCGATAGTACGGGCGATAGCCATGGCCGCTGAACATCTGCCGCCGCGTGTAGACGATTTTCACCGGCAGCCCGACCGCCTTGGACACCGCACCGAGCAGGAAGGTGTAGTAGTTCGGGCGCAGGCACGAGCCGAACGCGCCGCCGACGAACAGCGACACCACGTTGACCTTGTCCACCGGAATGCCGAAGTAGCCGGCCAACTGTTCGCGGTCCTGGTAGACGTTCTGGCTCTTGTTGACCACGGTCAGGGTGTCGCCGATCCAATAGCCGATGCCGCCGTGCGGTTCCATCGGGTTGTGGTGCTCGACCGGCATCGTGTACGCGGCCTCCAGCTTCACCGGCGCGGCGGCAAACGCCGCGGCCGGGTTGCCGCGCGGTTTCGGCGCGTCTTCCGGGGTCGGATCGTGCGCCTGGTCGAGCAGCGCGTCGAAATCCGTGTGCGCGGTCTCGGCGGCATACTCCACCTGGATCAGCCGCGATGCGTGCCGCGCCTGCTCGAAGGTGGTGGCCACCACCACCGCGATCGGCTGCGCGTTGAAATGGATGCGGTCGTCGAGCAGGGCGCGGAACGACAGGTCCTCGCCCTTCTTCTTGACCGCGTCGGAGACCGGCTTGATCGCATTGAGGTGGGTCAGCACCTTGATCACGCCCGGCGCGGCCTCGGCGGCGCGGGTGTCGATGCGCACGATGCGGCCCTTGGCGATGGTGCTGGTGAGGATGTAGCCGTGGACCAGGTGCGGGATCTGGAATTCCGCCGCATAACGGGCCTTGCCCGTGACCTTGGCGTAGCCGTCGACGCGGCGCATTTCCTTGCCGATGTAGTTCATTGCCGGTTCTCCGGTTGGCCGCTCACGCGGCGTCGCTGCCGCTGGCGCGGTGCAGGGCGCGGATCATCGCGTGCTTGCCCATCGGGATCTTGTAGGCGTTGTGCGCCAGCGGCCGCGCTGCGGCCATCTCGGCCTGCGCGGCGGCGGCGAAGGCGGCCTCGCCGATGGCTTGCCCGACCAGCGCGGTTTCGGCGGCGCGCGCGCGCCAGGGTTTGTGCGCCACCCCGCCCATGGCGATGCGCGCTTCGCGGATGCGCCCGTCCGGTTCCAGGGTCAGCGCCGCGGCCACCGAGACCAGCGCGAACGCATAGCTGGCCCGGTCGCGCACCTTCAGGTAGTGGCTGTGCGCGGCGAAGCTCTGCGCCGGCAGGGTGATCGACTCGATCAACTCGCCGTGCGCCAACTGGTTGTCCAGGTCGGCGCGCGCCTCGGGCAGCAGATGGAACTCGGCGAACGGGATCTCGCGGTGGGCGCCGGCCGGCGTGCGCACGTGCACGGTCGCGTCCAGCGCGGCGAGCGCCACGCACATGTCCGACGGATGCACCGCCACGCAGTGCGGGCTGTGGCCGAAGATCGCGTGGGTGCGGTTGAGCCCCTCGCGCGCGCCGCAACCACTGCCCGGTTCGCGCTTGTTGCAGGGCAGGGCGGTGTCGTAGAAGTAGCCGCAGCGGGTCCGCTGCAGCAGGTTGCCGCCGTTGCTGGCCATGTTGCGCAGTTGCATCGTGGCCCCGGCCAGGATCGCCTGGCTCAGCAGCGGATAGCGTTGGCGCACCAGCGGATGGTTGGCGGTCTGCGTGTTGTTGGCAAGTGCGCCCAGGCGCAGGCCGCCGTCGGCAGTTTCGGCGATCTCGGCCAGGCCCTTGAGCCGGGTCAGGTCGACGATCTCGTCGGCACCGGTCACCCCTTCCTTCATCAAGTCGAGCAGATTGGTGCCGCCGCCGAGGAAGCGCGCGTTCGGGTTGGCGGCGACGCGGCGGATCGCGTCCTCCGGCGAGGTCGCGCGCTGGTACTTAAACGGCGTCATCCGCCACCTCCTTGGCCATCTTCAGCGCGGTCAGCTCGGACTGGTCGACATAGCGCCACGACAGCGGCCGCGGCGCGCCGCCGCTGTGCACGTCCTGGATGGCGGCGACGATCTTCGGGTAGGCGCCGCAGCGGCAGATGTTGCCGCTCATGCGCTCGCGCACCTCGGCGTCGCTGAGGTCGGTGACCGGCCGGCTGACGTCGGCGCTGACGTGGCTGGCGTCGCCGCGCTTGATCTCGTTCAGCAGGGCCACGGCCGAGCAGATCTGCCCTGGCGTGCAGTAGCCGCACTGGAACCCGTCGTGCTGCACGAACGCGGCCTGCATCGGATGCAGCCGTTCGCCGTCGGCCAGGCCTTCGATGGTGGTGATCTGGGTGTCTTCGGCCTGTGCGGCCAGGGTCAGGCAGGACAGGCGCCGCTCGCCGTCGACGATCACCGTGCAGGCGCCGCACTGGCCGTGGTCGCAGCCCTTCTTGGTGCCGGTCAGTGCCAGATGTTCGCGCAGCGCGTCCAGCAGGGTGGTCCGTGGGTCCAACTGCAACGCGTGGCGCTGGCCGTTGACCTCCAGGACCACCGGCAGCGCATTCTGCGGCGGCGCGGCCTTGACAACGGGCGCGGCGAATGCGGCCTCGCTGAAGAGGATCTGCCCACCCGCGCTGCTCAGGCCCGCGGCCGAGAGCAGGGCGATGAATTCGCGGCGCGAGAGGCCATTGATGCCGAGCCGGCGTGCGAGCGCGGCCTCGTCCTCGCTCAGCGGGGTATCGGGCGCGCTGTCGGCGGCGCCGGACGCGGCCTCGGAACGGCGGGGGTCATGCTGCATCGGTCTCTCCTGCCTGGGGACCACCACCACGCGCGCCGTGGCGCAGCATGGAGCGAATCGACCTGGGTAGCGGCGCCGCCATCGCGACGCCGACGTAGGGGCGCGCATCGGCACCCGAGCGCCAGCATCGCGGCGGTACCGCGAAGGGATTGCGAAGAGATCGCGAAGGCAGGGTGTCGAGACAGTGATGCGGTCAGGCGGATGCGCACGAGCGGGAACGGCGCACATGCGCGGCGTCGAGCGCTTCTGCAGGAGCGGTCACCGCCGCGACAGGCATCGATCGCGCCTGTCGCGGCGGACGCCGTGCCACGCGCCGTGGCGATGGCAGCACATGCGTGTGCCACGTGCGGGCGCTACCAGCGATACGCCACCGACAGCTGGTATTGGCGGCCGGCGATCGGGCGGCCCATGAACACGCCCCCGGTGGCCGCGCCCTGCACGCGCACATTGCCTTCGGTCAGGCCCAGGGTGTCGGTCACGTTGCTGCCGCTGACGGTGAACTCCCAGTGCTCGCCGCTGTGCAGGCTGGCGCCGAGGTCGAGCATGTCGTAGGACGGCAGGCGCTGGCTGTTGGCCAGGTCGGCGTAGCGCTCGCCGATGTAGGAGTAGGTGGCGAACACGCGCAGGTCGCCGAACGGCAGCATCCAGTAGTAGCTCGGCGTCAGCCGGAACTGGCGCTTGGGCTGGCGCATGACCTGGTTGCCGGTGTACTCGCGGTAGTTGCGGTATTTCGCGTCCAGCCACACCCCCGTGCCGGCCAGCTCGAAGCCGCCGAACGGGCGGATCGCGCCTTCCACCTCCAGGCCGTAGGCGCGCGAATCGCCGACCGTGGTGAAGTTGCTGCCGTTGGCCAGGAAGGCCTGGAACGGCGAATTCTTGAAGGTGTTGTAGAACGCGGTCAGGTACAGATCGTAGTTGGCCGCACCCGACTTCAATCCCAGTTCGTACTGCCGGATGTCCTGCACCTTGGTCTGCCCGTCGCGCAGGTTGTCGAAGCCTGGGAACTTGACCCCGGAATTGACCCGCGCGAATACGCTGTTGTGCGCGTCGAGCTTGACGTTCAATCCGGCGGTCCACGACAGCGCATTGTCGTCCTGGTCGATGCGCCGCGCGCTCGGCAGCGAGATCGAGGTGGCATTGTCGTACAGCGTGGCCGGATTGCCGTCCAGGTCGACGGTGGCGGTGTCGTGCACGGTGCCGGTGACGTGCTGACGCTCGTAGCGCACGCCCAGGTCCAGGCGCAGGCGCTCGTCCAGCTCCCATTCGTCGGCGACGAACACCGCCGCGTTCTCGCCCTCGTAGTGCGCCCGCAGGGCCAGGAAGGCGGTGCTGGTGAAGCCGTCGCGGGTGGGCTGGCGGCCGTCGTCCAGCGTCACGTCGATGCGCCGCGCATGGTTGCGCGCGGTCAGCAGCATGGTGTTGCCAAGGTACCAGGTGTCGTTGGAGGTATACCTGGCGTAGTAGCTGCCCACGGTGAGCGTGTTGCCGGCGAACAGTGCGCGGCTCAGGCGCAGGTCGTTGGTGAAGGAGTTCAGGCGCTTGTCCACCGACCACCAGCCGGCTTCCAGCACCTGCTGGTTCGGATCGGCCGCACCGCCGCCATTGGTATAGCGCGCGCTGCCGGTGCTGCCGTAGCCGGCGATGAAGTCGCCCAGCCGCTGCGGCGCGTCGCCTGTGAACAGCGCATAGGTCGGCGCGGTGCCGCCCATCACGTTGAAGCGGTCGGCGATGGTCCAGTCGCCCAGCTGCCAGTTCAGCTCGCCGCCGAACACGTCGATGTTGACGCCGCGGCCGTCGCCGAGGTCGCGCTGGATGGTCTGGCCGTTCGGGCCGACCGGCAGGGTGACGTTGCGGAAATCGTCGCTCAGCAGCGTGCCACGCTGCGCATTGAGGCCGGGGAAGCTGGACAGATCGCGGCCGTTGTTGCGCGACAGCAGCGGGATCGCGGTGTAGAAGGCGTTGTTGTCGTCGGTGTGGCGCGCATAGAACGACAGTTCGCCGCTGTCCCAGCGCTTGCTCAGGGTGGCGCTGAACTGGCCGCCCTTGTCGGCGGGGAACTGCGGGTCGCGCACGCCGTCGGTCTCGCGGAAGAAGCCCCCGACGCTGTAGTACCAGCCATTGCCCATCGGCCCGCTGTCGAACAGGTCGATGCGGCGCAGGGCGTCGCTGCCGCCGGTGAGGCGCACGCTGCCTTCCGGCTCGTCCTGGCCCTTCTTCTGGATGAAGTTGACGGTGATGCCGGCCTGGCCGTTGGAGAAGATCGGACTGGAGCCGCCGCGCAGCACCTCCATGCGTTCGATGGTGTCGTCGGTGCGGAACAGCGTGGAGTTTTCCAGGAACGACAGGGTCGGCGGCGGGAACAGCGGTGCGCCGTCGAGCTGGAAGGTGACGAACGGCGCATCGCCTTCGGACGGCATGCCGCGCACGAAGATGTTGGCGCCGGTGCCGCCGCCGCTGGGCTCGGCCCACACCCCGGGCACGATCTTCAGCAGGTCGGCGCTGCTCTGTGGCACCGCCTGCTGGATCTGTTCGGGTGTGGCGGTGGTGATCGAAAAGCTCGCATCGCGCTTGCGCAGGCCGCTGAAGCGCGCAGTGCCGCTGACGACCACGGTATCCAGGGTGGTGGCGTCGGGTTGTGCGACAGGCGCAGCGGGGGCATCGGCGGTCTGCGCCAGCGCGGGGGGCGCGAGCAGGGCGGCGGCGACGGACAGGGGCAGCAGCTGGCGGAGCGGGGCAAATTGCATGAAGAATCTCTCCTTTCTTCATCCGGAACGGTCGGCCGGCAGGCGGGCGCACGCGTGCAGCGCGTGGCCACGTCGCAGCGGCCGCGACGGCGCGAGACAGAGGGCAACGCGCGGCGCTCTTTGTACCCCTGTCCAGCGAGCGGGCTGTTGTGCAGCGCGGTACGCGCCAGGTTTGCGTGACAGGTTGCCCACGCAGGCCGCCATCGCACGGCCATGCACGGCCTGCGCTGCGCAGTACGGTGTCGCGCGACCAGGGCAGGTGCGGTGGCGCGGATGCCTCTGGCAGACGCGCCGTCGCCATCGTCGCCACGCCGCACTTGCTATGGTCGCGCGCGTATTTCCAAGAGCGTCCTGCAATGAAGAACTGGTTGTTCCTGCTGGTGGCCATCCTCGCCGAGGTGGTCGCGACCTCGGCACTGAAGGCCAGCGAGGGCTTCACCCGGCTGTGGCCGACGCTGCTGGCGCTGTGCGGCTATGGCATCGCCTTCTACCTGCTGTCGCTGACCCTGCGCAGCGTGCCGGTGGGCGTGGCCTACGCGCTCTGGTCGGGCATCGGCATCGTGTTGATCTCGCTGCTGGCATGGTGGCGGTTCGGCCAGGCGCTGGATCCGCCGGCGATCGTCGGCATGGCGCTGATCGTCGCTGGCGTGGTGGTGATCAACGTGTTCTCGCGCAGCGCGCCGCATTAGCCAAAGAAAAGGCCGCCCGAAGGCGGCCTCCTCACGCTGCGGCGAGCGTGCCCGATCAGAAGAACAGGCGCACGCCGAACGAGGCGCTGCGGCCGGGCAGCATGACGTCGTCCTTGAGGAACGAGGTGTGCACGCGGGCATCCTGGTTGGTCAGGTTGTTGCCGTCCAGGAACACTTCCCAGGCGGTGCTGCCGCTGTCGATGTGATAGGCCAGGTGCGCATCGACCAGGGTGTAGCCGGCGGTCGGGGTCTCGTTGACCGCCACCTTGTCCTGCTTCTGGTAGCGGGTGGCGCCCAGCGCGGCGCGCCAGTTGCTGGCGTCCCAGCGCAGCTGCGCGCCGTAGCGCGCCGGCGCGATGCGCGGCAGGTTGCCGCCGTCCTTCAGCCGCGCACGCACGGTGTCGCCGAACACGCGCAGGTCCCAGGCGCCGCTGTCGTTGTTGGCCAGGTGGAAGGTGGCTTCGCCCTCGAAGCCGTGGAAGATCGCATCGGCCTGGGTCCACTGGCGGATCGGCAGGAAGTCGTTGTCTTCCTCGTGGTACCACTGGCCGCCGGTGTCGACGATGTAGATGAAGTCGTCGTAGCGGTTGTAGTAGCCGGCCACCTTGGCGTCGACCCAGTCGTTCTTGAAGATCAGGCCCAGTTCGGCCTGGTTGGCCTTCTCGGTCTTCAGGTCGGGGTTGCCGATCTCGTAGGCGAGGGTGGCGATGTGCGGGCCGTTGGCGAACAGCTCTTCCTCGGCCGGGGCGCGCTCGGCGTGGTCGAGGTTGGCGGTCAGGCGCCACTGTTCATTGAAGCGGAAGCCGCCGCTGAGCGACAGGCTCTTCGGGGTGAAGTCGCGGTCCACGCCGGTGTCGGTCTCGTACTTGGTCTTGTCCACGCGTGCACCGACCTCGGCCTGCACGCGGTCCCAGCTGTTGCGCGCCAGCGCGAACACGCCGAGGGCGCGGGTGTCGGTCTTCGGCACGAAGGCTTCTTCGCCGACCGCCTGGAAGGTGGAATCGCTGCCCTGCACGCCAACCGCGGTCTGCCAGCCGCCGCCCAAACCGAAAGAGGCCTCCACGCGGCCCTCGTTGGCGCGCTTGTCGAACTTGGTGCCCACTTCCGCGCCTTCGAACTCGGTGTGGGTGTAGGCGGTGTGGCCGAAGCTGTAGCGCAGCGCGCTGCCGTCGCCCCACGGGTCGTTCAGCGCGCCCTTGAGCTCGAAACGGTCCTGGTGCAGCTGCAGCGACACGCCGCGCTCGCCGGCGGCCGGGTCGCCGGGTTCGCCCGGGTTGCCGTAGTTGTCGCGGAAGCGCGAGATCGACACGCCGACGAAGCCCCAGTCGCCGGCCAGCGAGCTGCCGATCGAGCCGACCTTGGACTTGACGAACGAGTTGAGCTGCGGGCCCTGCGGCGTGTCGTAGTCCTTCAGGTTGCGATACACGCCATCGGCGTGGATCGACAGGCCGCTGCCGTTGCCGGCATCGACGCGGAACATGTCGGTGTTGCCGCTCTTGTCGCCGCCTTCCCAGCGCGCTTCGGCACGGCCGTGCACGCCGTCGACCGGGGTCTCGGCGATGCGCCCGTCGACCACGTTGACCACGCCGCCGATGGCGCCGGAGCCGTACAGCAGCGTCGACGGGCCCTTCAGCACTTCGATCTGGTCGGCCAGGAACGGCTCCACCGCCGGCGAATGGTCCTGGCTGACCGTGGACACGTCCTGCGAGGACAGGCCGTCGTTGAGCACCGCCACGCGCGGGCCGTCGAGGCCGCGGATGATCGGCCGGCCCACGCCGGGGCCGAAGTTGGAGCTCTGCACGCCCGGCAGGCTGGCCACGGTCTCGCCGATGCTGGCGCCGCGGTTTTCGTCCAGGCGCTCGCCGGCCAGCACGTCCACCGGCTGGCTCAGCGCGCCGGCCGCATCGCGCAGCGGGCTGGCGGTGACGACCACCTGGTCCATGTCCTTCACGTGCCGGTCGTGCGTGTGGCCCGCGCCGTGGCGACTGTCGCTGGCCGGCGGCGTGGCGTCGGCCGCGGCGGTCGCCGTGGTGGGGTCGGCGGCCAGGGCCAGTGACGGGCTCAACAGGCCAAGCAGGGCCAGGGACAGGGCGGAACGGCGGAGCAGGGCGGGACGGTGAGAGGACATGGGCATTCCA
The DNA here is from genome assembly GCF_014206815.1 of Xanthomonas sp. F10. Taxonomy (GTDB): domain Bacteria; phylum Pseudomonadota; class Gammaproteobacteria; order Xanthomonadales; family Xanthomonadaceae; genus Xanthomonas_A; species Xanthomonas_A indica. Next base: position 1,765,052 of record NZ_JACHNP010000001.1, on the reverse strand, counting down.
TCAGGAGGGACAGTCGGGGCGACGTGCGCGCTGCCGACACCGCACAGCGGCGGTGGACGGTCGGGGAAGGGGCACGGGACGCGCTGGTCGCCGGCGGCCGAATGTTATATTATTCCGTAACACTTTCAACCCGTGCCGCTCGTCATGTCCTCACCGTTCGATCTGCGCGCCACGCTCGACCGCCTCGGCGCCACCGGTTCGCTGCTGTGCGCGGTGCATTGCGCGGTGCTGCCGCTGGCGCTGGCGGTGCTGCCGTCGCTGGGTCTGGCGATGTGGCTGGGCGAGGGCGTGGAGCGCAGCCTGGTGCTGTTCGTGACCTGCCTGGGGCTGTTCAGCCTGGTGCTCGGTTATCGCCGGCACCGCGCCTGGCAGGCGCTGGGCCTGCTGGTGCTCGGTCTGCTGGCGTTGTGGGCCGGCCTGCTGGTGCCGGCGCTGCACCACGCGGTGGCGCCGCATGCGGCGATCATGACCTTCGGCGGCACCCTGGTCGGCCTCGCCCACCTGCTCAACCTGCGCCTCAATCACGGCCACGTGCACGACGCAAGCTGCGCCCACTGAGCGCACGTGGTAGGCTTGCCGCCCTTGCGCGAGGGCGCCGACCGCGTTGGCCTCGCCAAACCCCGTGCGTCGCGCGGGGGTTTTCGCACATACATTCAGGAGTCGATGAGCATGGGTAAGGGTGACCGCAAGACCGCCAAGGGCAAGCGCTACAACGCCAGCTACGGCAATGCGCGCTCGCACAGCGTGAGCAAGGTGGCCGTGGGCGCTGGTGCGCCGGTCGCGAAGAAGTCGGTGGTCAAGGCGCCGGCGGCCAAGAAGGCCGTGGCCAAGAAGACGGTCGCCAAGGCCGGCTGAGCCAGCCACCGGTTGCGACGAAGAACGCGGCGCTTGCGCCGCGTTTTTTTATGTCTGTTTTTTGCTGCCCGGCCGCCGCCAGGCAGCGGCCTTGCGGCGAAAGCGGGAGTGGCGGCGCGCTTGCCGATCGCGCCAGCGCCGGGGACGCGCCGGCAATCAGTGCGGGCGTGGCGCGGTCGGGCCGTCGTCGCGGTCGTCGTGGTCGCTGCCGGCCAGGTCGGCGACCAGCGAGGTCGGCGCTTCCTCTTCGGCGGGCGGCGCCGACGCCGGTGGCGGTGCCACCAGCAACAGCTCGGCCAGGCCGCGATAGATCGGCGTGCGGCACACCAGCGCCGAGGCGCCGCGGGCGATCAGCACCGTGGCCAGGATCGGCAGCAGCATGTCGCTGCTGTCGGTGAGTTCCAGCGAGATCACCGCCGAGGTCAGTGGCGCCTGGGTCACCCCGGTGAGATAGGCGCACATGCCCAGCAGCACGAAGATGCGCGGGTCCACGCCCGGCATCAGCACGGCCAGGTTGTGGCCGAGTCCGGCGCCGACCGCCAGGGCCGGCGAGAACAGGCCGCCGGGGATGCCGGCGACGTAGGAGACCAGGTTCGCCAGCAGCTTCATCAGGCCGAACTCGTGGCCGACGCTGGCGTGCCCCTGCACCAGGCTGCGCGCCTGCTCGTAGCCGGTGCCGAATGCGCCGGCGCCGAAGATCAGGCCCAGCAGCACCAGCGCCAGGCCGCACAGCGCGGCCAGCAGCACCGGCTGCCGCCGGCGCAGGTCGCCCAGCCAGCGCGGCCGGCCGGCGGCGCTGGCCAGCACCATGCGCGAGAAGGCGCCGCCGAGCAGGCCGGCGACCACGCCGCACAGCAGGATCGCCAGCCACGCCTTGCCCAGCGGCAGGCCGGCGGTGGCGACCCGGCCGAAGTAGGTGTAGTCGCCGAGCAGGCCCAGCGAGATCACGCCGCCGACGATCACCGCGGTCAGCAGGGTGCCGGAGAAGTGGTGCTCGAAGCGCCCGCTCAGTTCCTCGATGGCGAACACCACGCCGGCCAGTGGCGTATTGAACGCGGCAGCGATGCCGGCGGCGCCGCCGGCCAGCAGGAAATGGCTGGCCTGGCGTGCGTCGCGGAAGCCGAACCAGCGCCCGAACACATACATCAGGCTGGCGCCGACGTGCACGGTCGGGCCCTCGCGGCCGATCGAGGCGCCACCGAACAAGGCCATGGTGGTCAGCATCAGCTTGCCGGCGGACACGCGCAGCGACAGGTTGGACTGGCGGAAGCCGTCGTCGGTGCGGTCCAGCGCGGCGATCACCTGCGGAATGCCGCTGCCGCGGGTGGGGCGCAGCGCGCCGTTGGTCAGCCAGGCGAGCAGGGCGAACACGCTCGGGGTCAGCAGCAGCGCCCACCACGGCGAATGCGCGGTGATGCGCTGGAACACGTGGAAGGCGGCGTCGCTGGCCTTGGCGAAGACGATGGATACCAGTGCCACCGCCACCGCGCCGCCCCACAGCACGGCGCGCTGCTTCCAGCTCTCCTGCGAGATCAGTTGGCGCAGGCGCGGTGGTTGCGCGGAGTCGGGCGAGTGCATGCGGCCATTGTCGCACGCGTTGCCCCGGGCGGGCGTCGGCGCGCCGACGCCGTTGCCCTGGCGCTTAGGGCGTGTCACCCATTCCCGAGTATGCCGCGCGCCTGCCAGGCCCAACCCGAAGGGCTGCGATTGCGCCCGCCTGTGGCCGCGTCATCGCTCGGGCGTGGACGGGCGTCCACTTCCTTGCTCTTCCTTGCCACAGGCACGCGCAATCGCGGCGCGGCATGCTCGGGGATTGGTGACCCGCCCTAGCGCAGCGCCGGCAGCAGGGCCTGCGGATCGCCGTCGTTGGGCGCGGCGGGGATGCCGAGCAGGCGGGTCAGCAAGGGGTAGACGTCGACGTTGTCGATCGGCGGCAGGGTGACACCGCGGCGGAACGCCGGACCGCGGGCGACGAAGACCGCGCGCATCGACGGCAGCGCCGGGTCGTAGCCGTGCGAACCGCGCAGGCTGCGCGGCTTCTCGGCGATGCGCGCACGCGGCAGCGCATCCCAGCCCTCGTGCATCTGGCACACGATCGGCGGGATGCGCGGGTTGCTGCCGTAATGCCAGCGCGCCGGCAGCTCGCCCTTGCGCCAGCAGTCGTACTGCGGGTGCGCGCCGAGCAGCCGCGCCTCGGCCGCGGCCTCCTTGCCCGGGCGCGGGGCGATGCCCACCGATTGCCCGTAGCTGATCACCGTGGCCTGCTGCGGCGACACCATCTCTTCCACCGCCAGCACCTGCCTGGGCGGCACCGCGGCCATGCCGTGGTCGGAGACCAGTACCAGGTTGATCCGGTCCAGTTCGCCACGCTGCGCCAGGCCGTCGAGCAGATGCCCGATCGCGGCATCGATGCTGGCGATGGCCTGCGCGTATTCCCGCGACTCCGGGCCGTGGTCGTGGCCGGCTTCGTCCACCTGTTCGAAGTACAGCGTCAGCAGCTGCGGCCGCGGCGCGCTGGCATCGTCGAGCCAGCCCAGCACCTGATCCACCCGCGTGTTCGGCGGCATGTCCGCGTCGAAGGCCTGGCGGCGGCTGGGGCGCACGCCCTGGATGGCCGCCTCGCTGCCCGGCCAGGCCCAGGTCGCCGCGTGCAGGCCTGCCTTCTCGACGCCGACCCAGATCGGCTCGCCCCCCCACCAGCGGCCATCGCCGACCGCGGCGCGATCGCTGATCTGGAACGTGCCCAGCAGCGGGTCCTGCATGCTGTTGTGGACGATGCCGTGATGGTCCGGACGCAGGCCGGTGGCGATGGTGTAGTGGTTGGGGAAGGTCAGCGATGGATAGGAGGGCGTCATCCACTGCGCGCGCACGCCGTCGTGGACCAGGCGGCTCAGGTTCGGGGTGATGCCGCGATCGAGCATGTCCGCGCGCAGGCCGTCGATCGAGATCAACAGCACCGGCGTGGGCAGCGCCGCCGGCGCGGCGGCGCTGGCCGCGGCGGTCGCGTGCGGGGACGTGGAGGGGGCGGAGGCGCAGGCACCGAGCAGCAGGGTGGCGCAGACGAGCGTGGAGCGCAGGACGGAGGACATCATCGCCGCATCATAAAGCGCGCACGGTGACGTGGCGAAGACAGCGCCGCCGCGCGCCCAGCGGCTGACGGATGCGGCAAGGCCGCGGCGTTGGCGGCAGGTCCACCGCGTGCCGCGGCGCTCAGCCGAACAGCGAGGCCGTGGTGCCGGCGGCCGCGCCGCCGCCGCCGCGCCGCTCCAGCGCCAGCAGCGCGGCCTTGGTCGGCAGGCCGCCGCCGAAGCCGGTGAGCGCGCCGTTGGCGCCGATCACCCGGTGGCAGGGCAGCACGATCGGCAGCGGGTTGCGGCCGTTGGCGGCACCGACCGCGCGCACCGCACGCGGCTGGCCGAGGTGCTGCGCCAACTGCGCGTAGCTCCAGGTCGCGCCGAACGGGATTTCGGCCAGCGCCAGCCACACCCGCCGCTGGAACTCGGTGCCGTGCGGGGCCAGCGGCAGGTCGAAGTGGTCGCGCTCGCCGGCGAAGTAGGCCAGCAGTTGCTCGCGCGCGGGGCGTACCGGGGCCGGATCGTGGATCCAGTCGGCGCGCCCGCGGGCGTCGTAACGGTTCTCCGGGAACAGGATGTGGCGCACGCCATCGGCGCCGACGGCGACGGTCAGCTCGCCGATCGGGGTGGCGAAGCGGTCGTAGGACAGCGGGGACGTGGTCATGTGCGGGTCTCCTCGGGAGGATCGTTGGCCAGGTGCCACAGGTGCAGCACCGCGTAGGCGCGCCAAGGCCGCCAGGCCTGCGCGCGCGCCTCGGTGGCGCGTTCGCTCAGGCGCGCGCCGCCTGCGCCGAGCATGCGTTGCAGCACCAGGTCGCCGGCCGGGAAGGCGTCGGGCTGGCCGAGCGCGCGCAGGGCGATGTACTGCGCGGTCCAGGCGCCGATGCCGGGCAAGGTGATGGCGTGGGCGACGAAGTCGTCCAGGCGCTGGCCGGCGCGGAAGGACAGGCGGCCGTCCAGCACCGCCTGCGCCAGCGCACGGATCGTCGCCGCCCGCGAGCGTGGCAGGCCGATCGCTTCCAGCGGCGCATCGCGCAAGGCCTGCGGGGTCGGGAAGGCGCGATCCAGCCCCGGTGGCTGGCCGGGCCGCGCGGCGCCATGGCGATCGACCAAACGTGCGGCCAGGGTTGCGGCGCCGGCCACGCTGACCTGCTGGCCGAGCACCGCGCGCACCGCCACTTCGAAGCCGTCCCAGCCGCCCGGCACGCGCAGCCCGGGGCGCCGGGCGATGGCCCGCGCCAGCAGCGGATCCTCGCCGAGCGTGGCGTGCACCGCGCGCAGGTCGGCATCCAGGTCGAACACGCGGCGCACCCGGCGCACGATGTCGGGAATGGCGCGCGGATCGGCCGCGGCGATGTGCAGGCGCAGTTCGTGGCGCTGCGGATCGGCTTCGACATGGATGCGGGTGGAGGCTTCGCAGGGACCGAGCACGCGTTCGTAGCTGGTCTCGCCGATGCGCTCGATCCCAGGGATCGCGCGTTTGCGCAGGAACGCCAGCATCGCCGGGAAGTCCAGCGGCGGCCGATAGCCCAGGCGCAGCACCAGGTCGCCGCCGGGGCTCTCGGCGCGCTGCTTGCGGATCGCCGACGGCGGCATGCCGCAGCCGTCGAGGAAGGCGGCGTTGAAGCGGCGCAGGCTGTTGAAGCCGGCCGCCAGCGCCACCTGGGTGATCGGCAGTGCGGTCTCGGTCAGCAGTTGCTTGGCCAGCAACAGGCGCCGGGTGGCGTGCACCGCCGCCGGGGTGGCGCCGAGCTGGGCGACGAACAGGCGCTGCAGCTGGCGCGCGCTGATCCCCAGTTCGGCGGCCAGCGCGGCGACGCTGGCGTCCTGCAGGGCGCCTTCGGCGATCAGCGCCAGCGCACGCCGCACGACCTCTTCGCCCAGGTGCTGCTGCGCCTCCGGCGACAGTTCGGGGCGGCAGCGCAGGCACGGCCGGTAGCCGGCCGCTGCGGCGGCCGCGGCGCTTGGGTAGTAGCGCACGTTGCTGCGCTTGGGCGGTGGCGCCGGGCACACCGGCCGGCAGTAGATGCCGGTGCTGCGCACGGCGGTGAAGAACACGCCGTCGAAGCGCGCATCGCGCGACTGGCGGGCGCGGTCGTAGAGGGCGTGGTCGGTGGCGGCGAGGGCGGGCATGGCGCCAGTCTAGTCGGCCCCGGCGCGGCGCACTGGCCGTTTTCGGACAGCAATGCCGCCGCGCGCGCATGGCCGCGGCGCCCGCGGTTTAGGCGCAGTTGGGGAGGCTCCGCGCTGCCGCACTAGACTAGTGTCCACGGGCGCCTGGCGCCTGGCGTTTTCGTGTTCGCCCTGGATCCCTGCTTGGCCGCTACGTTCAGACTCTGCTGGTTGTCGTTGTGTTGCCTGGGCCTGTTGGCCTGCGGGCAGCAGCCGGCGTCGGCGCCGCGGACCGTCGCCGACAGCCCCTCCGCCGACGGCGAGCACATGGTCTCGATCGGCGCGCCGCCGGCACCGCCACCGCACGCGGCCGTCCCCAAACGCGATCCGCAAGCCTGGGACGAGGCGACCCTGGAGAACGGCGAGGCGTTCATCAGCTGCGATACCGACTATGCCGCCGAGGCCGGCGACGGCCAGCCGCTGGCCGGGCTGGACCGGCCCGCGGTGGAAGCGGCGCTGGCGCCGTGCCGCGAGCGCGGGCTGATGCGGGTGCGCTATGTCGGCAAGATCAACGCCGGCTTCGCCGAGATGGTGCGACGCCTGGCCGAGGTGGCCAAACAGACCGGCATCGGCAAGCGCGTGCTCGACCTCGATTCCAGCGGTGGCCAGGTCGAGGCGGCGATTCGCGCCGGCGATGCGATCGGCGAGTCCGGCTGGACCGTGTGGGTGCGCGAGGGCTCGGTCTGCCACAGCGCCTGCGTGTTCGTGCTGGCCGCCGGCGACAACCGGCTGATCTCCGGCAAGGTCGGCATCCACCGGATGATGCGGATCAGTTCCACCGCGACCTCGCGCGCCGAGCTCAACCGCGAACTGCAGGAGGTCTACGGCAACGTCAAGGACTACCTGGAGCGCAACGGCGTGGCGGTGGCGGTGGCGGATCTGATGATGACCGTGCCCAACCGCAGCCTGCGCCTGCTCAGCAACGACGAACTCAAGCAGTACGGGCTCGATGGCACCAATGCGGTGCAGGACGATCTGGAGCGGATCAAGCAATTGCGCAAGTGCGGCGACGATTTCGTGCGGCGCAAGGATGCGTTCCTGGTCGCCTTCGACCAGGAGTGCAAGACCAGGAAGGACGTGGATCTGGAGAGCCTGACCGCCTGCGGCCAGGCGCTGAAGCAGCGCTTCGGGTTCCCGGACCAGGCCTGCCCGATGGAAAGCCCGCTGTCGGAGATCGACGTGGCGACCCTGCCGCTGGCCTCGCCCGGGGCCTGAACGGCGGCTGCGGCGCGTCCCGCGCGTTCACGTGGCACGCATCGATGCGGGACTAGCGTCGCCGCATCACCACCCCGGAGCGCGCGCATGGCCGCCGGAACCCGCTTGATGCTGCGGCTGTATCTGCCCCCGGCGTTGCTGGCGCTGGGGGGCTTCGTGATCGCCGAAGTGCTGCTGCACCTCGCCAACGGTCTGCATGCGCCCTGGCTGGCGCGGACCGGCTCGCTGCTGAGCCTGTTCGGCCTACTCGCGGCCACCGCCTGGGCGCTGTGGGCCAGCTGGCGCGCCTGGCACCGCCAGCGCTACGCCGCCGCGGCCGCGGTGGTGGCGAGCGAGGAAACGCCGTAGGCGCCACTGCGTTGGTCCGTCATGGCGGCGTAGACTGCGGCCCTCGCCACCGCCGCTGCCGAGCGATGTCCTTGCCCACGTCCGTCCCGTTCCGCTTTCCTGTCGTCCTGCTGGCCTTGATGGCCGGCGCCGCCTCCGCGCAAACCGCGTCCCCGGCACCGTCGTCCGCACCCACGCCGACGCCGGCGACCGCCCCGCCAGCGGCCCCCGCCGCACCCGCCGGCGCTCCCGCGGCGGCAGCGAAGCCGGCGCCGCGCCATGCCGGCGCCGCGGCCCCCGCCCCCGGGCCGCTGGCCAAGCAGGATGCGCAGATGGCCCAGGCCGGGCTGCGCGCTGCGCAGTTGGTCGACGCCGGGCGCACTGGCGAACTGTGGGACGGCGCCTCGGCGGTGGCGAAGAAGGCGGTGACGCGCGCGGTGTTCGTGCGCGAGATCGACGCCGCGCGGGCGCGTTTGGGCGCGCTGCTCGGCCGCGGCGTGGCCAGCGTGGCGCGGGTCCAGTACGCCGCCGGCTCGCAGGTGCCGCCGGGCACCTACGTCAACATCAGTTTCCCCAGCCGCTTCGCCAACGCGCCGCAGCCGGTGCGCGAGCTGGTGTCCTTGCGGCTGGACGAGGACAAGACCTGGCGCCTGGTCGGTTATCACGTCGCCATGCCCGATTGAGCGGCATGCTGCGCGCCGTCTTCCCTTTCCCGACGAGGCTCCGATGCCCACCGAAATCCGCATGCTGGCCTGGGCGATCCTGCTCGGGATCGCGCAATTGCTGCTCGCGTCCGCCTTCGTCACCGCGCAGCGCGGCTTGAAGTGGAACGCCGGCGCACGCGATGCGCCGCAGCCGCCGCCGGCCGGCGTGGCCGGGCGCCTGGATCGCGCCCTGCGCAATTTCCTGGAGACCTTCCCGTTCTTCGCCGCCGCGGCGGTGGCGGTGGCGGCACTGGGCAAGGGCGATGCGCACACCGCGCTGTCGGCACAGATCTATGTGTGGGCGCGGGTGGCCTACGTGCCGCTGTACGCGGCCGGCGTGCCGTACGTGCGCAGCCTGGTGTGGGTGGTGTCGCTGTGGGCGATCCTGCAGCTGGTGTGGACCTTGCTCTGACCCTCGCAGGCTGCGACCGATCGTCGCAGCGCTGATCCAGATCAAGGACGCGGCGCGTGGCGGTCGTATCCTGGCGGTGTCCGATCACGGAGTTGCCGCATGCAAGTGGATATCGCCATCGTCGGGGCCGGTCCTGCCGGCCTGTGCTTCGCCCGCTCGCTGGCCGGCAGCGGCCTGTCGTTGGCGGTGATCGAGCCGCAGCCGCGCGCGGCGCTGGCCGAGGCCGCCTTCGACGGCCGCGAGATCGCCTTGACCCATGCCTCGCGGGCGCTGTTGGAGCAGTTGGACCTGTGGGCACGGATCGACCCGCAGGCGATCGCGCCGCTGCGCGATGCGCGGGTGATGAACGGCTCCTCGCCGTTCGCGCTGACCTTCGCGGCGGGCGAGGGCAGCCGTGGCGACCTGGGCTGGCTGGTGCCCAATCACCTGATCCGCCGCGCCGCGTTCGCCGCGGTGCAGGACCAGCCCGGCCTGACGTGGCTCGACGGGGTCTCGGTGCAGGCGCTGCGCCGCGACGCGCGCCAGGCGCAGCTGCAGCTTTCTGACGGGCGCAGCGTGGCTGCGCGGCTGGTGGTGGCGGCCGACAGCCGTTTTTCCAGCACCCGGCGCATGAGCGGCATTGGTGCGCAGCTGCGCGATTTCGGCCGCACCATGCTGGTATGCCGGGTGCGCCATGCGCGTCCGCACCATCAGACCGCCTGGGAGTGGTTCGGCTACGGCCGCACCATGGCGTTGCTGCCGCTGCACGGCAACGCCGCCTCGGCGGTGCTGACCCTGCCGCCGGAGCGCGCGCAGGCGCTGCTGCAGATGGACGAGGCAGCGTTGGGGGCGGAGATCAGCGCCTGCTTCGAGCACCGCCTGGGCGCGATGACCCCGCTGGTGCGGCCGCAGGCCTATCCGCTGGTGGCGGTGTATGCGCAGCGCTTCGTCGCCGAGCGCTATGCCTTGATCGGCGATGCCGCGGTGGGCATGCATCCGGTGACCGCGCACGGCTTCAACTTCGGCCTGCAGAGCCAGGCGCGGCTGGCCCGCGCGCTGCACGAGGCGGTGGCGCGCGGTGGCGACATCGCCGCGCCCGCGTTGCTGGCCGGCTACCAGCGCGGGCACCGCCTGGCCACGCGCCCGCTGTACGAGGCGACCAATGCGATCGCCGCGCTGTACACCGACGACCGCCTGCCGGCGCGCGCCCTGCGCAGTGCCGCGTTGCGCGTGGCCGACCGGGTCGCGCCGTTCAAGCGCGCGATCGCCGCGCACCTGACCCAGCGCGTGGCGGCCATGGGGCGCTGAGGTCAGGCCGCGGCGAGCGGAGCGACGCGTCGGCGCATGCGCTGTGGTGCTTGTCGCGCGGGCTGAGCCTGTCGTGCGCTTCCTCGCAGGAGCGGCTTCAGCCGCGACCACGCTTTACCAGGAACGCCCGGTCGCGGCTGAAGCCGCTCCTGCGAGGGGTGGAGGCATGCCTCCTGGGTCCGGCAACCTCAGGAGGGTGAACGCGGTTGCGCCGCACCGGCGACAAGCGCGGCGAGGGCGGTTTGCAGGTCGCCGGAGCGCTGGGCCGCTTCGATCGGGGCGATGGCCCAGGCGCAGCCGGCGTGGCGCAGGTGCTGGCGCCAGTCGCCGGGCCAGGCTTCCAGTTCGTCCAGCGCCAGGTGGATGGAGCCGCCGCGCTCGCCATGCCCGCCGCAGATGGATTGGCCCAGGCAGAACGGACGCGCCGCGTCCGGATCGAGCTGCACGATGTACACGTCGTGCCGCGGATGTGCCGCGGACGGCGCGATGTTGCGGGCGCCGAGCTCGATCAGCATCGTCCGGCGCCCCGCATTGCCCGGCAGCGTCGGCCAGCAAGTGGCAGGCCGCGCGCGCCGACGCCGGTCATGCCTTGCCGAGCACCTGCACCTGCACGTCGCCCAACTGCACCACCTGGCCCGCGCGCACCTTGCAGGCCTTGCGCAGCTCGACCTCGCCGTCCACGCGCACCTGGCCGTCGCTGATCACGGCCTTGGCCGCGCCGCCGCTGTCGCACAGGCCGGTCAGTTTCAACAGGTGCTTGAGTTCCACGTAGTCGCTTTCTAGCTGGAGATCGATGGTCTGCATTGGGGAGCTGCTCGGAAATCGGCGCCCATTGTCGGTCATTCGCGGCAAAACGCCCACCATGTCGATCGTCTGCGCTGACCGGCCGCAGCGGTTGGCCGCTGTGTCGGCGCGCCTGTGGCCGGCCGCAACGGCCGCGGCCGGCAGTGCGCAGCGGGTCACGCCTGAACGGTGCCGTTCACCTGATTTCGACATGCGGCCCGGCAGAGCGCACAATAGGGGCTTCTTTGCGCCTGCCGGTTCTCTGCGGCGCCCCCGGAGTCTCCCATGTCCCAAGATACCCCCGCGCCGCTGCTGTTCGCAGATCTCGGCCTCTCCCCTGCTGTGATGAAGGCGGTCGCCGACGTCGGCTACGAGTCGCCGTCGCCGATCCAGGCCGCCACCATCCCGGCGCTGCTGACCGGCCGCGATCTGCTCGGCCAGGCGCAGACCGGCACCGGCAAGACCGCCGCATTCGCGCTGCCGATCCTGTCGCGGCTGGATTTCGCCCAGCGCAAGCCGCAGGCGCTGGTGCTGGCGCCGACCCGCGAACTGGCGATCCAGGTGGCCGAAGCGTTCCACCGCTACGCCGCGGCGATCCCCGGCTTCCAGGTGCTGCCGGTGTACGGCGGCCAGCCCTATGTGCAGCAGCTGTCGGCGCTCAAGCGCGGCGTGCACGTGGTGGTGGGCACCCCAGGACGGGTCATCGACCATCTCGATCGCGGCACCCTGGACCTGTCCGAGCTGAAGACGCTGGTGCTGGACGAAGCGGACGAAATGCTGCGCATGGGGTTCATCGACGACGTCGAGGCGGTGCTGAAGAAGCTGCCGGACTCGCGCCATGTGGCGCTGTTCTCGGCGACCATGCCGCCGGCGATCAAGCGCATCGCGCAGACCTATCTGAACGACCCGGCCGAGGTGATCATCGCCTCCAAGACCACCACCTCGGCCAACATCCGCCAGCGCTACTGGGCGGTGAGCGGGCTGCACAAGCTCGACGCGCTGACCCGGATCCTGGAGGTCGAGCCGTTCGATGCGATGATCATCTTCGCCCGCACCAAGGCCGGCACCGACGAGTTGGCGCAGAAGCTGCAGGCGCGCGGCTTGGCCGCGGCGGCGATCAACGGCGACATCCAGCAGGCGCAGCGCGAGCGGGTGATCCAGCAGCTCAAGGACGGCAAGCTCGACATCCTCGTCGCCACCGACGTGGCCGCGCGTGGCCTGGACGTGGAGCGGATCAGCCACGTGCTGAACTACGACATTCCCTACGACACCGAAAGCTACGTGCACCGCATCGGCCGCACCGGCCGGGCCGGGCGCAGCGGCGAGGCGATCCTGTTCGTCAGCCCGCGCGAGCGCGGCATGCTGCGCGCGATCGAGCGCGCCACCCGCCAGCCGATCGAGGAAATGCAGCTGCCGAGCGTGGACGCGGTCAACGACCAGCGCGTGAGCCGCTTCATGGAGAAGATCAGCGAGACCATCGCCGCCGGCGGCATCGACATGTACCGCGACCTGCTGCAGAAGTTCGAGGCCGAGAAGAACGTGCCGATGGTGGAAGTGGCCGCGGCGCTGGCGCGCCTGCTGCAGGGCGAGACGCCATTGCTGCTGGCCCCGGACCGCCCGCGCCCGGCGCAGGGCGACCGCTTCGAACGCCGCGAGCGGCCCGAGCGCGGCGAGCGCCCGGAGCGCGCCCGCTTCGAGCCGAAGTTCGAGCGCGAGCCGCGTGCGCCGCGCCGCGACGACGGCGAGCGCGCCGCCCGTCCGGCCCCGGCCGCGCGCGGCGAGGACTTCGACTACCACCGCGACGTCGGCAGCTTCGAGGCCCCGCGCCGCGACAAGGCGCCGAAAGCGCCGCGCGGCGCCCCGGAAGTGGGCATGGAGACCTACCGCATCGAGGTCGGCCACCAGCATGGAGTCAAGCCGGCCAACATCGTCGGCGCGATCGCCAACGAAGCCGGGCTGGAGAGCAAGTACATCGGCCGTATCGACATCCACGACGACCACTCGATCCTGGACCTGCCGGCGGACATGCCGCGCGAACTGCTGACGCACCTGAAGAAGGTCTGGGTCTCCGGCCAGCAACTGCAGATGCGCAAGCTTGACGACGACGCCCCCGGCGGCGCCCCGTTCAAGCCGAAGTTCGCGCGCACCGGCAAGCCCGGCGGCAAGCCCAACGCCGCCGGCCCACGCCCGGCCGGCCGCTTCGCCGCCGACCGCCCGCCGCGCAAGGGGCCGCCGAAGCGCTGAAAGGCCGGGATTGGGGAGTCGGGATTGGGGATTCGTTGTCGCGTTCCCTGATCCCGATGTCTCCCGTGCCGTCGGGCAGGTCGCTTCCATGCGGTGACTCGGGCATGCGAGCCGCTGCCCGGTCGACGTCCGCCTGCTGCCTGCCGCTGTTCATTGCCTGACTACTCTTATCGTCGCCGTACGCGATCACGTGCTTTGACGAATCCCCAATCCCCAATCCCCACTCCCGAATCCCCGCCCCATGTCCGTCCGCCTCAACAAGCACATCGCCGAGACCGGTTTTTGCTCGCGCCGCGAGGCCGATCGGCTGATCGCCGCGCGCCGCGTCACCGTCAACGGCCTGCCGGGCGGGGTCGGTTCGGTGGTGGGCGAGGGCGACGAAGTCAAGGTCGATGGGCAGCCGCTGCGCGCGCGCGCCAAGGCTAGGAGCGGGCGCCGCCACGTCTACATCGCGCTGAACAAGCCGGTCGGGGTGACCTGCACCACCGAGAGCGCGGTCAAGGGCAACATCGTCGACTTCGTCGGCCACGAGCAGCGCATCTTCCCGATCGGGCGCCTGGACAAGGAGTCCGAGGGGCTGATCCTGATGACCAGCAACGGCGACATCGTCAACGAGATCCTGCGCGCGGAGAACCGCCACCAGAAGGAATACCTGGTGGCGGTGAACAAGCCGGTCACCGACGAGTTCCTGCGCGGCATGGCGCGCGGCGTGCGCGTGCACGACCAGATGACCCTGCCGTGCCGCACCGCGCGCATCGCCAAGTTCGGCTTCCGCATCGTGCTGGAGCAAGGGCTCAACCGGCAGATCCGGTTGATGGCGGCGGCGTTCGACTACCGTGTCACCCAGTTGCGCCGCGTGCGCATCGACAACATCAAGCTCGGCGCGCTGAAGCCGGGCCAGTGGCGCAATCTTACCGAGCAGGAACTGCACGGCCTGCTGCCGCAGCGCCAGGAGTGGTAACCGCGTCTCAGTGTCCGCGGCCGGCCGCCGCCGCGCCGGCCAGGGCTGGCGTCCGCCACGGATTTGGCCATACTGCGCAACGCGAACCAACGCCGCCGCTGGGTACCCCGTGATCAAGCCCCGCAAGCCCGACAACGAAGCCGCACGCCTGCAGGCGTTGCATGCGCTGCAGATCCTCGATACCGAACCGGAAGCGTCCTACGACGATCTGGTCGACATCGCCGCCAAGCTGTGCGGCACGCCCTCGGCGCTGATCTCGCTGGTGGACGACGAGCGGCAATGGCTGAAGGCGCAGCGCAACGTCTGCCTGTTGAGCAATGCGCGCGACGAGTCGTTCTGCGGGCACACCATCCTGACCCCGGAGCAGGTCATGATGGTCGCCGACGCCACCGCCGATGCGCGCTTCCAGAACAATCCCCTGGTCACCGAGGGCGGGGTGCGGTTCTACGCGGGCGCACCGCTGCTGACCCGCGACGGCCTGCCGGTCGGCACCGTGTGCGTGCTCGACAATGAGCCGCGCACCCTCCAGCCCGAACAGCTGGCGGCGCTGCAGGCGTTGTCGCGGCAGGTGATGCAACTGATCGAGCTGCGCCGCGCCACCCATGCGCTGGCGCTGCAACTGCGCGAACGCGCCTGGTACGAGCAGCAGTTGCTGCAGTACCAGCACTCGCTGGAATCGCTCAACGCCGAACTGCTGGAGCAGGCGCGCACCGACCCGCTGACCGGCCTGCTCAACCGCCGCGCCTTCGCCACCGCGCTGATGATCCATGCCGAGGCGGCGCAACTGGGCACCGCGCCGCTCAGCGTGGCGATCCTGGACCTGGATTACTTCAAGAGCGTCAACGACCTGCACGGCCACGACAAGGGCGACGAGGTGCTGCTGGCGCTGGCCGACATGCTGCGTGCGCGCATCCCGCCGGACAGCGTGGTGGCGCGCTACGGCGGCGGCGAGTTCGCGTTGTTGTTGCCCGGTCTGGACGCGGCACAGGCGATGCGCACCTGCGAGCGCCTGCGCCAGGACACCAGCCTGCTGCAATTGGGCATACCGCTGACCGCCAGCATCGGCGTGGCCACGCTGCAGGGCCACGAGACTGCCGAAGACCTGCTCAAGCGCGCCGACCACGGCCTGTTCCAGGCCAAGCGTGCCGGCCGCGATTGCGTGTCGCTGGCGGCGTAGGCACGCCACCTCGCGAACTCGGATGACGCAGGACGCCGTCGCGCCGTACCCTCACCCCAACCCCTCTCCCGGCGGGAGAGGGGCTATTTCCGGAGCATGCGATGCCCTTCGCGTTGGGCCTGCGGCCATGCCGCACATGCACAGAAACGGGCCAATCCCGAATCCCCAATCCCCAATCCCGGAGTGAGCGCCGCCGGGCTCACTCCACCACGTGCTTCGCCTCGCAGGTCGCCAGCAGTTCCGGGTGCTGCACCGCGCGCGTGCGGGTCAGCAGCGGATGCAGGAACACCGCGCCCAGGATCACCGCCACGCCGAGATAGAACAGCCCGGTGAGCTGGCGTTGCTCGTCCAGCAGCACGATCGCGAATACGATCGCGTAGACCGGTTCCAGGTTGGTGACCAGTTGCACCGCATAGGCGCTGAGCCGGCGCAGCGCGACCAGGGCCAGGGCGAACGGCAGCAGCGTGCACAGCAGCGCCAGCGCCAGCAGCAGCGCGGTGTCGTGCAGGCTGGGCAGCACCAGCAACGGTCCGCTCAGGGCCGGCAGCACGAACGGCAGCAACGGCGCCAGTGCGGTCAGGGTCAGGGTGCCGGCGCCCAGTTCCAGTGCGGTCACGGTCAGCGGATCGGCATGGTCGACCAGGCGCTTGTTGAGCGAGCCGAAGGCCGCCACCAGCAGCGCCGACACCGCCCCGACCGCGACGCCGGCGCGCATCCCGTGCGGCACCCCGCCGACCACCAGGGCCACGCCCGGCAGCACCGCCAGGCCGAAGGCCAGTTCGCTGGGGCGGAACGGCCGCTTGGCCACCCACGGTTCGATCACCGCGGTGAACACCGGCGCCAGCGCGATGCAGGTCGCCGCGACCGAGGCGTTGGCCAGCTTGATCGCGCCATAGAAGGTCAGCCAGTGCAGGCCGACCAGGGCGCCGACGATGGCATAGCCCAGCGCCAGTTTCGGCGTCAGCGCCGCCAGTCCGCGCCATACCCGCGGCAGCAGCGCCAGCGCGGCCACCACCATCAGCATCCGCCAGCACACCAGCGGCAGCGCGGGCAGGGTGATCAGCTTGCCGAGAATCGCGGTGATCCCCCACAGCAGGACGCAGAAATGGATTTGCAGCTGGGCTTTGGTGGTGGGGTGCATCGGCATCGGCGTATTGTCGCGCAAAGCGCGGCGCAACGGTCGCCCATGGGCACGCGCGGGTCAGGCGTCCGCTGCGGGCGGCGGCGCGGTCCGCGCCATCCTGCGCGCATAGGCGGCGGTGAGTGGCGGCACCAGCAGCGCCGTCACCACCACCGACGTCGCCACCAACGCGGTCGCGGCGGGTGCGGTGGCGCGGAACTGCGGCGCCACCGCCGCCACCAGCGCCGGCGTGGCGACCGCCGCGCCGGCGGTGCTGGACGCGGCGAGGCCGGCGCTGCCGTTGCCGCCGGCCAGCCAGCGATCGGCCAGCAGCAGCGGGATCCCGGTCGCCACGATCACCAGCAGGCCGAGCGCGACCCCGGCCAGGCCGGCGTGCGCGACCAGGCGCAGGTCCAGGGTGTTGCCCAGGGCGAAGGCGAAGAACGGGATCAGCGCCGGCACCGCCCGCGCGAACAGGGCACGCAGCGCCGGATCCAGATTGCCGAGTGCAAAACCGGCCAGCAGCGGCAGCACCGCGCCCAGCAGCAGGCGCGGCTCGAAGCTGGCGACGCCGGCGGTACCGAGGATCAACATGGTCATCAGCGGCCCGGATTCCAGCGACATCAGCGCCATCGCGCCGGCCTCGCCGCGGCGGCCGTACTGCTGCATCAGCGCGGCGAACAGGCCGGCATTGGTCATGTCCATCGCCGCGACCAGCGCCAGCACCGACATGCCGCTCCACATGCCGGCGACGATGCCGCCCGGCGGCAGCAGGCGCGCGGCGATCACCGCGGTGATCCACGCCACCGCGAGCTTGGTCAGCACCAGCACGCCGGAGGCGCGCAGCACGCGGCCGCCACTGCGCAGCCGGATCGAGGCGCCCAGGCAGAAGCACCACACCGCCAGGATGGGCACCAGCCCGCCTATCAGGCCCTGGGTGAACGAGCCGAACCAGGCGCCAGCCTGCGGCCACACGGTGTGGCAGAGGGCGCCGAGCAACAGCGGCGCCAGCATCATGCCGCCGGGAAGACGTTCGAGCGTGCGCTTGATCCGCATCGATGGATTCCGCGTGTGGAGGCGCGGCCCGGCCGCGGCCCGGCCATGGCGCCGGACGGGCGCTGTTGTACCTCAGCGCGGCGACCGGCGGGTGTCACCGGGTGCTTCAGCCGGGGCCCGGTTCAGGCGTCTTGCGACCGTCGCGTCGCCGGTCGCGCTTGCGCTGTGCCGCACGTCGTCTGCGTGCGGCCGAATGCGTCACGCCTTGGCGGCGGACCCCAAAATCTTCAGCAATGCGATCGCCGCGGCGGGATTGCGTTCCTTGGCGGCGCTGATGAAGTAGACGAAGACCTCGCGCGGCGTGGTCTTGGCCACCGTCGCATCGGCATGCGGCAGCGCCTGCGGGTCCTCGCCGCGGCGCCAGGCCTGCGCGTGCGCGGCCCAGGCCTGCAGTTCCTTGGGCGGGTAGCCATGGGCGAGGTCGGCGCGGCTGCGCATCAGCCGCGCATAGACGAAGTCGGTGCTCAGGTCGGCGAAGGAGGGGAATTCGGGCGAATCGGTGAACACCGTGGCCACGCCCTGCCGGCGGGTCAGTTGCAGCAGTTCCGGGCCCACGCAGGCCGGATCGCGCACTTCCAGCACGTGGCGCAGCCGGTGTCCGCCGGCCTTGCGCGGCAGCAGCTCCAGGAATGCGGCCAGATCGTCCAGGTCCAGGCGATGGCCGTGCTCGAACTGCCACAGCAGCGGGCCGAGGCGGTCGCCGAGGCTGGCGATGCCGCCGACGAAGTCCTCGATCTGCGTGCCGGCACCGGCCAGCCGCCGCAGCGTGGTGATGCGCTTGGGCGCCTTGGCCGAGAACAGGAAGCCCGGCGGCGTCTCGTCGCGCCAGCGCGCATAGGTCTCCGGCTTCTGCGCGCCGTAGTAGGTGCCGTTGATCTCGATGCTGGTGACGTGGCGACTGGCGTATTCCAGCTCGCGGCGCTGCACCAGGCCCTGCGGATAGAACATGCCGCCGCGCCACGGCGCATAGGTCCAGCCGCCGATGCCGACGCGGATGCCGTCCGGCGCGGCCGGGGCGGAGTCGAAGAGGTCGTTCATGCGGGCGTGTCCGGCTGTAGGCGGGCGGCGATTGTGCCGCAGCGCGGCGTTGCGGGGTGTCGTCGCGGAAAGCAGGGGCTGGATGTGTCGTGGCGGTGGCGGCCATGCCTGTGTGGGGGTTCGGGGCGTGCGCGAGGGCATGTGGCATGCCGGCGTGCGCCTGCGCGGCAAAAGCGGGACGCGGTTGTGGCGTCGCGCTGCCTGGCTTTTCAACGTGGGCCGTCAGCGCAGGCACCGGTCGGGGCGGCACGCGCACTCGGCACTCGCCGCCCCTGTGGGCCTGCAGCAAGTGCCTGACAAGCTCTACACTCGCCCGGACGCGTGCGGCTGCGCGCGGCTTTGGTTTCCCTTCTTCAGGAGCGACGCAGTTGAAGAGCATCTCGATGGGCTGCGGCCTGTTGCTGGCGATGAGCGCCACCGTGCAGGCGCAGGCGCCTGTTCCCGCCGCGGCTCCCGCACCGGCCCCGGCCGCCTTGCCGCCGGGGCTGCAGGACCTGGATGCGCAGGTGGAGCGCGTGCGCAAGCAGTTCGACGTGCCGGGCATCGCCATCGCCATCGTCAAGGACGGGAAGGTGGTGCTGGAGCGCGGCTACGGCGTGCGCGAACTCGGCAAGCCGGAACCGGTGGACGCGCAGACCCTGTTCGCCATCGCCTCCAATACCAAGGCCTTCACCTCCGCAGCGCTGTCGATCCTGGCAGACGAAGGCAAGCTCAAGCTCGAGGATCGGGTGGTGGACCACCTGCCGTGGTTCCAGATGTCCGATGCCTACGTCACCCGCGAGATGCGCGTGCGCGACCTGCTCAGCCACCGCAGCGGCCTGAGCCTGGGGGCGGGCGACCTGCTGTTCTGGCCGGCCACCAGCTACAGCAACGAAGAGGTGGTGCGGCGCCTGGCGCACGTGCCGCTGAAGGGCGGCTTCCGCGACCGCTACGCGTACGACAACATCCTGTACGCGGTGGCGCAGAAGCTGATCGAGCAGGTCTCCGGGCAGAGCTACGCCGAGTTCGTGCGCCAGCGCATCTTCGTGCCGGTGGGCATGACCGGCGCGCGTATCAACAGCGACCACCTGCAGCCGGGCGATGAAGCCGCGGTCGGCCATGCCAAGTTCGACTTCCGCGAACTGCGCACCGTGGCGCCGCTGACCTGGTCCAACAATTCCGGTGCCGGCGGCATCTACGCCAACGTGCACGACATGGCCAAGTGGATGCAGGTGCAGCTCGACGGCGGGCGCCTGCCGTCGGCCGATGGCCAGGCGCGGCAATTGTTCAGCGCGCAGCGCCAGCAGGAGATGTGGCAGATGATCACGCCGATCGCGGTGTCCGAGCCGAGCGTGCCGGAACTGCTGCCGGCCAAGCCGAACTTCGCCGGCTACGGCGAGGGCTGGAGCCTGAGCGACTACCGCGGCGCCAAGCTGGTCTGGCACACCGGCGGCTGGCCGGGCATGGTCTCGCGGCTGACCCTGGTGCCGGAGCGCAAGCTCGGCGTGATCGTGCTGACCAACCAGGAGGTCGGCGCCGCCTTCAACGCGATCACCTTGCGGGTGCTGGACGCCTATCTGGGCGCGCCGGCGACCGACTGGACCGCCGCCTACGCCAAGGCCGTGGCCAAGGCCGACGCCAGCGCCGACGAGGACTGGGCCAAGCACGTGGCCGCGCGCGACGCCAAATCCGCGCCGTCGCTGCCGCTGTCCGGCTATGCCGGCACCTACCGCGACCCGTGGTACGGCGACGTGGTGGTGCGCCAGCAGGGCAAGCGCCTGGAACTGCAGTTCAGCAAGACCGCGCAACTGGTCGGCACCCTGGAGCACTGGCAGCACGACACCTTCATCGTGCGCTGGCGCGACCGCTCGCTCAACGCCGACGCCTTCCTGACGTTCGCCCTGACCGCCGACGGCAAGGTGCGCGAGGCACGCATGGAGGCGATCTCGCCGCTGACCGACTTCAGCTTCGATTTCCAGGACCTGGTGCTGACGCCGGCGGAGTGACTGCTGGGAATCGGGAATGGGGAATAGGGAGTGGTAGGAGCGGCTTCAGCCGCGACCGGGCTTCCTCGGTGAAGCCCGTCGCGGCTGAAGCCGCTCCTACGAGGGGGGCGATAGAGGAGCCGCTGTTGCGAATCCCCAATCCCCACTCCCGGCGCTACCGCGTCGCGGCTGAAGCCGCTCCTGCAAGGGGAAGCGATGCGCACAGGCAGCCGCTTTTGCGATTCCCCATTCCCCACTCCCCAATCCCAGCGTCACGGCCCGTGACGCCCGATACGCTACCCTGACGCCCCTTTTTGCGTGACGTGGCGATGTTCCGCTGGTTCGAGTCCCTGATCGAGGTCTTCCCGAAGATCGAGACGCAGATGCCGCCGCGTGGCGTGGTGCGCTTCTATCTGCACTATCTGCGTCCGCTGTGGCCATTGTTGCTGTCCACGTTGCTGGCTGGTCTGGCGCTGGCACTGGTGGAAGTGGCGATGTTCGACTTCCTCGGCCGCATCGTCGACATGGTCGCCGAGCAGCCGGGGCCGGACTTCTTCCAGCGCCATGCCGGCGAGTTGCTGTGGATGGCCTTCATCGTGCTGGTGGCGCGGCCGCTGTTCGTGGCCCTGCACAACCTGCTGGTGAACCAGGCCATCGTGCCGGGCCTGAGCAACCGCGCGCGCTGGCTGATGCACAACTACGTGGTGCGGCAGAGCCTGGGCTTCTTCCAGAACGACTTCGCCGGGCGCATCGCCAACCGGGTGATGCAGACCGGCACCTCGCTGCGCGAATCGGCGGTGCAGATGGTCGATGCGCTCTGGTACATCGTGGTCTACACCGGCAGCGCGCTGTACCTGTTCGCGCAGGCCGATCCCTGGCTGATGGCGCCGCTGCTGGTGTGGGTGCTGGCCTACGTGGCGCTGATGGTCTACTTCGTGCCGCGCATGAAGCACCGCGCCTGGATCGCCTCGGACGCGCGCTCCAAGGCGATGGGTCGCATCGTCGACGGCTACACCAACATCGCCACGCTCAAGCTGTTCTCGCATGCCGGACGCGAGCAGGCCTACGTGCGCGAGGCGATCGACGAACTGGCGGTCAAGCACCGCGGGCAGACCCGCATGACCACGGCGATGGACAGCGCCATCGCCATCATCAACGGCTTCCTGATCGCGGTGACCTGCGGGCTGGCGCTGTGGCTGTGGAGCCGCGGCCAGATCAGCGTGGGCGCGATCACCCTGGCCACCGGCCTGGTGATCCGCATCCACAACATGTCCGGCTGGATCATGTGGACGGTCAACGGCATCTTCGAGGACATCGGCGCCGTGCAGGACGGCATGGAGACGATCGCGCAGCCGGCGCAGGTGCAGGACCGCGCCGACGCGGTGCCGCTGCGCGTGGAGCGCGGCGAGGTGCGTTTCGAGCACATCCACTTCCACTACGGCAAGCGCGGCGGGGTCATCGCCGGGCTCGACCTGCAGGTGCGCGCGGGCGAGAAGATCGGTCTGGTCGGGCCATCCGGCGCCGGCAAGTCGACCCTGGTCAACGTGCTGCTGCGGCTGTACGACCTGGAGCAGGGACGCATCCTGATCGACGGGCAGGACATCGCCGGCGTCACCCAGGAGAGCCTGCGCCAGCAGATCGGCCTGGTCACCCAGGACACCTCGCTGCTGCATCGTTCGATTCGCGACAACCTGCTGTACGGCCGCCCCGATGCCAGCGAGGCGCAGCTGCGCGCCGCGGTGGCCAAGGCGCGCGCCGACGAGTTCATCGAACAGTTGCAGGACGGCGAGGGGCTGCGCGGCTACGACGCGCAGGTCGGCGAGCGCGGGGTCAAGCTGTCCGGCGGCCAGCGCCAACGCATCGCGATCGCCCGCGTGCTGCTCAAGGACGCGCCGATCCTGATCCTGGACGAGGCCACCTCCGCCCTGGATTCGGAAGTGGAAGCGGCGATCCAGGACAGCCTGGACGAACTGATGGCCGGCAAGACGGTGATTGCCATCGCCCACCGGCTCTCGACCATCGCGCGGATGGACCGGCTGGTGGTGATGGACCGCGGCGCCATCGTCGAGACCGGCAGCCATGCCGAGCTGGTCGCCCGCGGCGGCCTGTACGCGCGGCTGTGGGCGCGCCAGACCGGCGGCTTCGTCGCGGCGGACTAGGTTTGCACAACCAGGGCGTCGCGCGGTTCGCTGCCTGGCCGGCGGTCGGTCGGCGCCCAGGCGGGTCACCGCAAGCGCTGCACGGGTTTCGGCGCCGGTGGCCCGGCAATGCGACAATGCCGGGCTTACCCAGATTCGCCAGACCATGTCCCGATTGCAGTTCCAGCTCCACACCACCGACGGTGCCGCCCGCCGCGGCCGCCTGACCTTCCCGCGCGGAACGGTGGAGACGCCCGCGTTCATGCCGGTGGGCACCTACGGCTCGGTCAAGGGCGTGCTGCCCGAGCAGATCAAGGCGCTGGGCGCGCAGATCATCCTCGGCAACACCTTCCACCTGTACCTGCGCCCGGGCCTGGACGTGATCGGCGATCACGGCGGCCTGCACGGCTTCGCCCGCTGGGACGGGCCGATCCTGACCGATTCCGGCGGCTTCCAGGTGTTCTCGCTGGCGCACCGGCGCAAGATCAGCGAGCAGGGCGTGACCTTCGCTTCGCCCACCGACGGCGCCAAGGTGTTCCTGGGCCCGGAGGAGAGCATGAAGATCCAGCGGGTGCTCGATTCGGACATCGTGATGATCTTCGACGAGTGCACCCCGTACCCGGCCACCGAGGACGTGGCGCAGCGCTCGATGGAACTGAGCCTGCGCTGGGCGCAGCGCTCGCGCGACGCGCACGATGCGCTGGGCAACGACGCGGCGCTGTTCGGCATCGTCCAGGGCGGGGTGCATGCGGACCTGCGCAGCCGGTCGATCGACGGCCTGCAGGCGATCGGCTTCGACGGCTACGCGATCGGCGGCCTGGCGGTGGGCGAGCCGGAGCACGAGCGCAACGCCATGCTCGAGCACCTGCATCCGCGCCTGCCGGCCGACCGCCCGCGCTACCTGATGGGCGTGGGCCGGCCGGAGGACCTGGTCGAGGGCGTGGCCCGCGGCGTGGACATGTTCGACTGCGTGATGCCGACCCGCAACGCGCGCAACGGCCACTATTTCACCTCGTTCGGCACGGTGCGCATCCGCAACGCCAAGTACGAGCGCGACCTGGACCCGATCGAGCCGGGCTGTGGCTGTCATGCCTGCGGCAGCGGCTACACCCGCGCCTACCTGCGCCACCTGGACCGCTGCAACGAGATGCTGGCGCCGATGCTGGGCACCCTGCACAACCTCTGGTACTACCAGAAGCTCATGGCCGACATGCGCGCGGCGATCGCCGCGGGAACCTTTGCCCAGTTCCGGCGGTCCTTCTATGCGGCGCGCGGGGTCGAGGCCACGCCGCTCCCCTCGGAGCAAGGCTAAGCCCCTGTCCCCCCCCCCCCCGGGAGAGGGGTTGGGGTGAGGGTCCGGGCGCAGCCTCGTGTCATGTCGATCGCACAAGGCTTCACCCATCCCTGATTCGCCGCGCCACGCGGCACCTTCCCCCAGGAGGGGGCCGTGGGCCGCGAAGGAAGCAGGGAGGGGCGCCGCGGCCGTTCCCGGGGTTGGGGGAAGATCGTGGCATAATCGGCGGCTGCTTGCCGCCTCAAGGCAAACCAGCAGTCCGTGCCCCCAGGGCGGCGGGCTGCCCAAACCATAGGACACACCCGATGAATCCGCTCGATTTCCTGATTCCCGTCGCCCAGGCGCAGACCGCCGGCGGCACCGCGCCGGCCGGTGGCGGCCTGCAGATGTTCCTGCTGCCCATCATCCTGATCGCGGTGATGTATTTCGTGATGATCCGGCCGCAGATGAAGCGCCAGAAGGAACACAAGTCGATGCTGGACAAGCTCGGCCGCGGCGACGAGGTCATCACCTCCGGCGGCGTGGCCGGCGTGGTCACCGACATCGGCGACAACTTCGTCACCATCGAAGTGGCCGACAACGTGCGCATCCGCGTGCAGAAGGGCGCCATCGGCAACGTCCTGCCGAAGGGCACGCTGAAGTCCGCCTGATCCATTTCTCCTACTGCTAGGCGCGACGCCGGCGTGGCGTCGTGCGGGGTCCCGCAATGCTCGAGTTTCCGCGCTGGAAGTATGTCCTCATCCTGATCGTGCTGGCGTTGAGCGCGTTGTACGCGCTGCCCAACGTGTACCAGAAGGATCCGTCGGTCCAGATCACCGCCAGCCGCGGCGGCAAGATCGACGACGCCCTGCGCGAGCGGGTCCTCGCCGACCTGAAGACGGCCGGGATCACCCCGAAGCGGGTGGACAAGGAAGGCGACAGCCTGATGGTGCGCCTGCCGAACCTGCAGGCGCAGACCCGCGCCAACGACGTGCTGCGCCAGCAGGTGGGCGAGAACTACACGGTGGCGCTGAACCTGGCCTCGACCGTGCCGGACTGGCTGTCGCGGCTGGGCGGCAAGCCGATGGTGCTGGGTCTTGACCTGGTCGGCGGCGTGCACTTCGCCCTGCAGGTGGACCAGAAGGCGGCGCTGGAAAAGCGCCTGGACGCCTTCGCCGAGGACATCCGCACCACCCTGCGCGACAACCGCCTGGCCTACCGCTCGGTCGAGCGCCGTCCGGACAACAGCATCCAGGTCAGCCTGGGCGAGGGCGTGGACGCCAGCGCCGCGCGCGCGGCCATCGCCAAGGCGCAGCCGACCCTCAGCTATGCCGTGTCCGGGCAGACCATCGCCGTGACCGTGCCCGAGGCCGAGCTGAAGCAGATCGCCGCCGGCGCCATCGAGCAGAACCTGACCACCCTGCGCAACCGCGTCAACCAGTTGGGCGTGGCCGAGCCGATCATCCAGCGCCAGGGCGACGACCGCATCGTGGTCGAGCTGCCGGGCGTGCAGGACACCGCCGAGGCCAAGCGCATGATCGGCGCCACCGCCACGCTGGAGTTCCGCGGCGTGGTCGACGGCAATGCCGAGGACGCGGTGCGCAGCGGCAACATCCCGCCCGACGCCAAGGTCTACCGCCTGCGCGACAGCGGCGCCCCGGTGCTGCTGAGCAAGCGCGTGCTGGTGTCCGGCGACCAGATGGTCAATGCCACCGTCAGCACCGACCAGAACGGCATGCCGGCCGTGGCGGTGACGCTCAACAACGCCGCCGGCCAGCGCATGTTCGACTACACCAGCGCCAATACCGGCAAGCTGATGTCGGTGGTCTACATCGAACGCATCCCCACCGTGACCATGGTCGACGGCAAGGAAGTGCGCAGCGTGCGTGTCAACGAAGAGGCGCTGGCGCCGACCCGCATCGCCGGCGTGTTCGGCAAG
The DNA here is from genome assembly GCF_014206815.1 of Xanthomonas sp. F10. Classification (GTDB taxonomy): domain Bacteria; phylum Pseudomonadota; class Gammaproteobacteria; order Xanthomonadales; family Xanthomonadaceae; genus Xanthomonas_A; species Xanthomonas_A indica. The sequence continues at coordinate 1,739,313 of NZ_JACHNP010000001.1, read as the reverse complement.
AACTTCCAGACCACCGGCCTGGAGAAGACCGAGGCCGAGAACCTGGCCAAGCTGCTGCGTGCCGGTTCGCTGGCCGCGCCGATGGACTTCGTCGAGGAATACGTGATCGGCCCCAGCCTGGGCGCGGAGAACGTGGAGCGCGGCATCACCGCGGTGGTCTACGCGTTCCTGTTCACCCTGGTGTTCTTCAGCGTGTACTACCGCATGTTCGGCCTGATCACCTCGGTCGCGCTGCTGATGAACCTGCTGATCGTGGTCTCGGTGATGTCGCTGTTCGGCGCCACCATGACCTTGCCCGGCTTCGCCGGCCTGGCGCTGTCGGTGGGCCTGTCGGTGGACGCCAACGTGCTGATCAACGAGCGTATCCGCGAAGAATTGCGCCTGGGCGTGCCGCCCAAGTCGGCGATTGCCGCAGGCTACGAGAAGGCCGGCGGCACCATCCTCGACGCCAACCTCACCGGCATCATTGTCGGCGTGGCGCTGTACGCGTTCGGTACCGGTCCGCTGAAGGGCTTCGCGCTGACCATGATCATCGGCATCCTCGCCTCGATGTTCACCGCGATCACCGTGTCGCGCGCGCTGGCGGTGCTGATCTACGGCCGTCGCAAGAAGCTCAAGTCCGTGGCGATCTGAGCCGCGCACGCCATCTTCCGCACGACCCCGCGCCGGCAGGCGCGGGCTCCAAAAAAACGCAGAGCGGTCTCCAATGAAAATCTTCCCGCTTCACCTGATCCCCAACGACACCAAGATCGACTTCATGCGCTGGCGGCACCCGACCCTGGTGCTGATGCTGGTGCTGGCGCTGGCCTCGTTCGCGGTGATCTTCGCCAAGGGCTTCAACTACGCGCTGGAGTTCACCGGCGGCGCGCTGGTGCAGACCAGCTTCCAGAAGCCGGTCGACGTGGACCAGGTACGCGAGCAGCTGGCCAAGGCCGGCTTCGACAACGCGCAGGTGCAGAACGTCGGCAGCGGCAACGAGGTGGTGATCCGCCTGCAGCCGCAGGGCGAGCACAACAACGAGGACATCACCAAGAACCTCGCCGAGCAGGTGCGCAAGGCGGTGAGCACGCCGCAGAACCCGGCCACGGTCAAGCCGGGCGAGTTCGTCGGCCCGCAGGTCGGCAAGGACCTGGCCTTGAACGGCGTCTACGCCACGGTGTTCATGCTGGTCGGCTTCCTGATCTACATCGGCTTCCGCTTCGAGTGGAAGTTCGCGGTGGTGGCCAGCCTGACCGCGCTGTTCGACCTGCTGGTGACGGTCGCCTACGTGTCGGTCACCGGCCGCGAGTTCGACCTCACCGTGCTGGCCGGTCTGCTGTCGGTGATGGGCTTTGCGATCAACGACATCATCGTGGTGTTCGATCGCGTGCGCGAGAACTTCCGCAGCCTGCGCGTTGAGCCGATCGAGGTGCTGAACCGGTCGATCAACCAGACCCTGTCGCGTACGGTGATCACCGCGGTGATGTTCTTCCTGTCGGCGCTGGCGCTGTACCTGTACGGCGGCGAGTCGATGGAAGGCCTGGCGCTGACCCACATGATCGGCGCGGTGGTGGTGGTGGTGTCCTCGGTGATCGTGGCGGTGCCGCTGCTGTCGATCGGGCCGTTCCAGGTCACCAAGCAGGATCTGCTGCCGAAGTCGAAGGATGTGGAGGCGCTGGCGCGTCGGCCCTGATTGGGCCGGGATGGATTCGGGAGTGGGAATTCGTAGAAGCGTGAATTTCCTGGCCCTGAAACTTCCTCCAGCGAACAAGAAAAGCCGCGCGGATGCGCGGCTTTTTCTTTGTGCGGCTGTCAGCGCTATGGTTGGGGCAGGGCGACTTCCGCTTTGTCGTAGGAGCGGCTTCAGCCGCGATGCCTTACCGGTAACGCGTCGCGGCTGAAGCCGCTCCTACAGCTTTGCGGCCACGTCGGGCGGGTGCCATGCCGTCCTGTGCCGCGAGACGGGCCGTCGATGACGGCCCGTCCCTGCGTGTCGCGCAGCGCGTCCGTTCTAGGCCACGTTGGCAGTGGCGCGGGCGACCAGGTGCGCCACCACCGGGTAGGTCTCGCTGCGCACCTGGAACTGGCCGACGATTTCCACCAGGTCGCCGGCCTGCTGTTCCATCGCGCGTGCCGCGGCGGTGGCTTCCTCGACCAGGGCGGCGTTCTGCTGGGTGGTCTCGTCCATCTGGGTGACGGTGTGGTTGACCTGCTCGATGCCGGCGGACTGCTCCTGCGAGGCGGCGGCGATCTCACCCATGATGTCGGTGACGCGCTGCACCGAGGCCACGATGTCCTGCATCGTCGTGCCGGCCTGGGCGACCAGCGCCGAGCCCGCGCTCACCCGCTCGACCGAGTCGTCGATCAGCGTCTTGATTTCCTTGGCCGCGCTGGCCGAGCGCTGGGCGAGGGTGCGCACTTCGCTGGCGACCACGGCGAAACCGCGGCCCTGTTCGCCGGCGCGCGCGGCTTCGACGGCGGCGTTCAGCGCCAGGATGTTGGTCTGGAACGCGATCCCGTCGATGACGCCGATGATGTCGGCGATCTTCTTGGAGGCCGCCTCGATGCCGTCCATGGTGGTGACCACCTGGCCGACCACCGTGCCGCCCTGCGAGGCCACCGAGGCGGCGCCGGCGGCGAGCTGGTTGGCCTGGCGCGCATGCTCGGCGTTCTGTTTCACCGTGGCGGTCAGTTCCTCCATCGACGCGGCGGTTTCCTCCAGGCTGGCGGCCTGCTGCTCGGTGCGGCGCGACAGGTCGTCGTTGCCGCTGGCGATCTCGCTGGCAGCGGTGTCGATGCTGGCCGCGGCCTGCTGGATGCGGCCGACCATGTCGGTGAGCTGCGCGACGGTGGCGTTGGCGTCGTCACGCATCCGCGCGAACACGCCGTGGAAATCGCCCTGCATGGTCTGGGTCAGGTCGCCGGCGGCGATCGCGCGCAACAGCTGCGACAGCGCCGCCAGGTTGGTCTCGGTGCCGGTCATCATGGTGTTGAGGTTGTCGACCATGCCGCGGAAGGCGTGGCGGAAGCGTTGCGCCTCGCCGCGGCGGGAGAAGTCGCCCTGCGCGGCGGCGCGCACCAGCAGGTCGATCTCGTGGTTGATCGCGCCGAGGTTGTGCTTCACCTTGGCCATGGTCTCGGTCAGGATCGCCATCTCGCCGGGGAACTGTTCCAGGTCGCGGCTGAGGTCGCCTTCGGCGTACTCGCCCATCAGCGCGATCACCCGCTGGTTGACCGCGATATGGCTGTGGACCAGCGCGTTGGTGTCGCGCACCATGCGTCCGTAGTCGCCCGGGAAACGCGCCTCGTCCATGCGGAAGCTGATCTGGCCGGCGGCATGCTGCCGGGCCATCTCGGTCTGCGCCTGGATCACCGTGCGCAGTTCCTCCTGCATCTGCCGCATGTCGTTGAGCAGCGACGGCGCCTGCGTGCGCACCCGCACCTCTTGCGACAGGTCGCCACTGGCGATGCGGCGCACCACGTCGGCCGCGTAGGCCGGCTCGCCGCCGAGCTGGCGCATCAGGCTGTTGCGCACCAGCAGGCCGAGCAGGATCGCGGCGACGATGCCGATCAGCATGCCGCCCATGCTGGTCCATTCGCCGGACCGCGCGCGCGCCTCGCTCTCGGCCTTGCGCACCTGCAGCAGCGCGCGTTCGGCGTCCTCGTACTGGCCGATCGTGGCGCGCATCCCGTCCATCTGCTGCTTGCCGACGGTCCGGAACGCGTCCAACTGGGCGTCGTCGCTGTCGGCGGGGGTGTTGCGCATGTGCTCCACGGCCTTGCGCTTGGTCGCCATGAACTGCGTGTAGTCCTGCATCAGGGTCTGCAGGCGCGCCTGCTGCGCCGCGTTGTCCGCGGTCAGTTGCTTGGACTCCTGCCACTGTGCGCTGAACTCGCGTTCGCCGAGTTCCAGTGGCGCAAGATAGGACGGATCGCGGGTCAGGGCGAAGCCACGCGCGCCGCTCTCGATGTTGAGCAGGCTCACCAGCATGCGGTCGCCGAGGGTGATGACCTTGTAGGTGTGCGCGTCCAGCGCCGCGGCACTGGTGAACTTGCGGAAGCCGATCAGGCTGGTGATGCCGACCAGCAATAACATGGCGATCACGCCGCAGAAGCCGATTGCCAGGCGTTTGGTGACGGTGAGATGATGGAAGGACACGCGAGATCTCCGAAAGATGCGAGAGCGGGCGCCACCGGCTCCATCGCCGCAGGGACGGCAACGCAGCGCGGATCAGCGGGGGAGGGTCGGGCAAAGGCCCGCACCAGTATCGGCCGCGTTCCCTGGATCTTTAGGGCTATGTTCGCCGGTCGCATCGCACAGGCCATGGCAGCTGCACGCAGCGCCGCGTGTCGCCGTTTTCTACGCAAGCGCCGATCAAGCAAGAGTGAAGCGCGCAGCGCGCATGGCGTGAGCGCGACGTGAGCGGGCGCGCGGCCGTTTGTCGCGTCGTGCAGGCCCCGCGGAGGTGACGCGCAGCCTTTTTTCGTGGTGTTGTCAGCCGTGTGGTGCCGCGGCCGCCCGAAGGGGCGGCTGCGCGCATCGTGGCGCCACGCAGCCATGGACATCTGCAGTTGCGCCGCCGATGCGGCTGCGTATCATTTGCGGCGAACGCGAAACAACGGGTGCGCGCGATGGCGACCGGACTGTGGGATATCCAGGAGCGTTTCACTGGCGAGCGCCTGCTGCGGTGCGCTGCCGACCTTGCGGTGGAACTGACGCCGGTCGACATGTCCGCGCGTGTGCTGCGCACGCCGTGGCTTTCCGGGCGCTTGCTGATGCACGAGGTGCAGCCCGGGCTGATCGTCACCGCCAGCGACGTCCTCCATCTCGAAGGAGGCGCAGCGCAGCTGCACGCCGGGCCCGCGTTGAGCTGCAGCATCCTGCTCGCGGGCGAGCCCGAGCAGATGCGGATCGACCAGCATGCCGCGGTCGCGAAGTGCCTGGAGCGGCCGGTGCTGATCGGCCATGCCGGGCAGGTGCATGTCGAACGGCCGGAGGTCGTTCGCGCGCATCGCAGCTGCGATGCCGGCTTCATGCTCAAGCCGGCGTTCTTCGAACGCTTCGGTGCGCAGTTGGCCGAGGACAATCTGGCCGCGCTGTGCGCGTTCGCCGACACCGACTACCGCACCACGACGCTGGCGCGTTCGCCGCGGCTGCTCGACATCGCCCGGCAGATCCTCGAGTGTCCGTACGACGGTTCGTTGGGTCGCCTGTTCCTCGAAAGCAGCGCGCTTGCCCTGGTGGCGGAGGTGGCGGCGCTGCTGACGCAGGAGCACCACCAGGTTCCGCGCATCGGCAAGCGCCGCTACGACCAGGCCATGCTGGCCCGCGCCATTCTCGACGCACGCATCGCCGCGCCGCCGTCGACGCTGGCCCTGGCCCGGCTGGTCGGCGTGAACGTGACCACGCTGCAGATCAACTTCAAGTACGTGCATGGCACCACCGTCTTCGGTTACGTGCGCGAGCAACGCCTGCTGATGGCGCGCTCCCTGCTGCAGCAAGGCGACATGGCGGCGGCCGAGATCGGTCGCCGTGTCGGCTTTTCCAATCCGGCGGCCTTCGCCACCGCCTACAAGCGCCGGTTCGGGCATCCGCCGATGGCGGCAAGACGGCGTCTGCCCGCGCCGCAGTGAGCGCACGGCGCAAAAATTGCGTCGCGCGAAAGCAGGATTGCGCCGCGCGAAAGCGCGTGCTGCCACCTCGGCGCTAGGCTAGCGGGAGTCGCCAGCGTCCCTTGTCGCGAGCCAGTCCACCGTCCCGATGAGGTCCTCCATGCTGTTCGCTGCACGCGCGCGACGTCCCCTGTCGTGCTTCCCCGCATTTCGCCCGGCACCGCTCGCCTGCGCGGTCGCCGCCGGCCTGGCCTGCTGTGGCGCTGCCGCGCAGTCGGCCGATCGCGGCGAGACGACCACGCTGACGCGCATCGTGGTGACGGCCGAGAAGCAGGCGCGCGCGCAGCACGACACCGCCACCAGTGCCGATGTGCTGAGCGAGCAGGAACTGCGTCGGCGCGGCTTCTTCAGCAGCCGCGACGTGTTCGGCGCGGCGGCCAACGTCGTGTATCTGGGCCAGGACAACGCCGCGCCGGCCATCCGCGGGATCGACGGCTCCGGCGCGGCGGTCGGCGTCGATGCCTACTTTGCTGGCTCGCGTCCACGCCTGGGTATCACCCTGGACGGGCGGCCGCTGAGCTTCAACGAGATCGTGTTCGGCAGCAGCGGTCTGTGGGACGTGGAGCAGACCGAACTGCTGCGCGGTCCGCAGAGCCTGCTGCAGGGACGCAATGCCATCGCCGGTACGCTGGCGATCAAGACCCACGATCCGGTCTTCGTGCCGGAGGGCGCAGTGCTGTTCTCCGCCGGCAATCTGGCGCATTACCAGGGCGCGCTGTATTTCAATGCACCGCTGCTGGCCGACGAACTGGCCTTGCGCGTCGCGGCCGACGTGCAGCATCACGACAGCGCTCTGGCCTACAGCGGCTACCCGAGGGTCAGCCGCCCGGGGCGCTTCGAGACGCGCGACGTCCGCGCCAAGCTGCTGTACACGCCCAAGGCGCTTCCCGGCGTGCGCCAGTTGCTCACCCTGCAACATACCGACGCGATTGCGCCGCAATCGGAGACCACCAGTTTTCCCTACACTTCCCGCATCGCCAGCACGCCACAGATGCCGGTGTTCCGGACCCGCGCCAACGCCTTGCTGTCCGACACGCTGTGGCCGCTCGGCGAACGGCTCGCGTTCCACAGCCTGTTCACCGCAACCGACCTGCATGTCGATCGCGAGGCGATGCCGCGCTTGGGAATCGCCGATCTGCACGCCACCCAGTACACCCTGGAACCGAACCTGGTGCTGGCGCGCGGCGATTCGGTCTTCAGTGGGCTGGTCGGGCTGTATCTGTTCCGCGCGCGACAGGACGAGCGCATCGACTACCCGTTCGACGAGCGTTTCCACGACCGCGTGGATACCGCAGCGGTCTATGCGCAAGCGACGCTGGCGCTGAGCGAGCGCCTGGAGCTGACGGTAGGCGCGCGTTATGAGCGCGAACGCCACCGCCGCGATGGCGGCGATGCCGCGCGCTACATCGCCCTGGATTTCGACGAGACCTGGCGCACCTTCCTGCCCAAGCTCGACCTGGCCTGGCACCCGAGTGCGGCGTGGACCGTGGGCCTGCTCGCCCAGCGCGGCTACAACGCCGGCGGTGGCGGGGTGACCCTCGGCTACCCGCAGGCGACGATCTACCGCTATGCCCCGGAATATGTGCGCGACTACGAACTGTATGTGCGCGGCGAGCTGGCCGAGGGCAGGCTGCAAGTGAACGGCAATCTGTTCCACGGCGACTACCGCGGGCTGCAACTGCCATTCCTGACCAGCACCGAGCCTTATTACCAGTTCGTGATCCGCAATGCGCGACGTGCCCACAACGCCGGCGCCGAGGTGGGGCTGCGCTGGCTGGCCACGTCGCGCTTCGACCTGCATGCCAACCTCGGCCTGCTGCGCACGCGCATTACCGACGATGCCGGCTGGGGCACCCGGGGCAACGCCTTCGCCAATGCGCCGAGGGTCACCGGCGGCATCGGCGCCAGTTGGCGCGGCGCGTCCGGCCTGGATCTGAGTCTCGACCTTCGGCACAGCGGTGCGTATTACTCCGACGTGCAGAACACGCCGCTGGCGCGGATCGGTCCGTATTGGCTGGGGCGAGCCAGCGGTGGTTACCACCTGGGCAACGTCTACCTGTTCGCCGGCGTCAACAATCTGTTCGATCATCGCGATCCGCTGATGATCTATGTGTATGCCAAGGCCGGCGCGTACTCGGCCTACAACACCGGCACGATGCCGGAGCCACGCACCTGGTATGCCGGTCTGCGCGTGGATTTCCGCTGATGCGGCGCCGTCGCGCGGGCGCTCCTGACGCTGTCGGCGCCTCGCGCTGGCTTCGGCTGAACCTGTGGCTGCACCGCTGGTGCGGCCTGGTGGCGACGCTGCCGTTCCTGATCCTGTGCCTGAGCGGCACGGTGTTGATCTTCCATGATGAGATCGATGCGGCGCTGGGCACGGTGCCGGAGGCGCATGGCGCCGATCGCGCGCCGCGGTTACCGTTGGCACGCTCGGTCGACAGCGTGCTGGCGGCGTTCCCCGGCGAGCGCGTGCTCAGCATCGGCCTCGATCCGCAGGCGCATCCGGGGGTGGCGCTGCTGGTGACCGCGCCGGCGGACGAACGCGGTTTCGACCATTACCGGATGCGCTACACACGGCTGGCCGATGCACGGCCGGTGACCGACGCGGCGACGCGACAGACCGGGACCTTGACCGGCTTCCTGCTGGAGCTGCATGCGCATTGGTTCCTCGGGCTGCCCGGCGAACTGCTCGGCGCGCTGGTCGCCTTGCTGGTGCTGATCGCGTTGCTGTCGGGCGTGGTGGTGTACTGGCCGCACGTGAAGAAGGTGGCGTTCGGGCGGCTGCGGCGCGGGCGTGGGCCGCGGTTGCGGCAACTGGATCTGCACAACACGCTCGGCGTGGTGGTGATGGGCTGGGCGCTGACGGTCGGCCTGAGCGGTTTCCTGCTGGGCTTCGGCACGCTGGCGCAGAGTGTGTGGCAGCGCACCGAGCTGGTCGCGCTGCAGCGCCGCCATGCCGGCCCGGCGGTCGACCGGCTGCGGCCGCCGGTCGATGTGGACCGTGCGCAGGCGGCGGCGCTGGCGGCGATGCCGCGCGGCTGGCATGCGATCTCGATCGTCTTCCCGCAGACGGATTTTTCCACCGACCGTCACTACACGGTGTTGGTCGCAGGGCAGGGGCTGGATCAGCGGCTGTTCCGGGTGGTGCTGGTGGACGCGGCCAGCGGCCAGGTGCCGGCGGTGGTGGAACTGCCGGGCTATCTGAAGGCGATCGCGCTGGCGCAGCCGCTGCATTTCGGCGACTACGGCGGCCTGCCGCTGAAGTTGTTGTGGACCCTGTGCGCCTGGCTGACCCTGTTCGTCACCGCCAACGGCGCCTGGCTGTGGTGGGACCGTCGGCGCCGGCATCGGCGTGCGCCGGCGACGCCGGCAGGCACCGGATCGCTGCGAGCGGCAGGTGTGCGGGCAGGCCGGCCATGACCGGTCTGCGCGCGCTGTGCCTGCTGGCGGTGCTGGCGCTGGCGGCGGTCGGCGGCATCGTCGGCATGTTGCTGGCCGAAGGGGCGCTGGACCGGCTGTGCTTTGCGCTGGCGGCATCGCCGCTGCTGGTCGGCGTCGGCTGCTGGTGGTGGCTGCGCCGGTCCGGCGCGGCAGCGAAAAGGGCGCAGTCGTGAGCGCGGCAGCCGGCGAGCGCGATTGGGTGGCGTGGGCGGGCTGGGCCGGCGTACTCGGCGCCCTGGCCTGGATCGCCGGCGATGTGCTGGTCGTCGGCCAGGTCGCGGCGCGGGCGCAGTTCCCGTTGCTGTTCCAGCACTACGCCACGCAGATTGATGCGGAGATGGCCGAGCGCCTGGTCGGTGTGCCGCGCTGGCGGCTGCTCGCCGGTGCGCTGTTGCCGGTGTTCGCGCTGCCCTTGTACCTGGCCGGCAACTGGCATCTGTGGCGTGGGCTGCGCCCGGCCGGGCGCCGCTGGGCGTTGCCGGCGGCGGTGCTGCTGTTGCTCGGCTATGCCTGGTCGCCGCTGGCGCATGCGGCGTTCTACTTCGTCGGCGCGGTGTACCAGACGCTGCTGCTGACCGATGCGGCGGCACACCCGCCGTTGCTGGCGCTGGCCGGCCAATTCCGTCAGGCATTGCTCATCGTCTATGTGCCGTCGGTGGCCTGCACGGCGCTGGGCTTGCTGGCGTTCGCACTGGCCGTAGCCAGCGGCCGCAGCGCCTATCCGCGCTGGTTCGCGTTGAGCGGCAATCCCGTGGTGCTGGGCCTGCTGGTCATCGGCGGGCCGCAGTTGCTGCAAGGGCCCGTCGCCGACGCGCTGAGCGGCGCCGGCTTCAATACGCTGCAGTTGCTGCTGTATCTGCAGTCGGTCTATCTGTTGCGCCGGCGGTAGGGGAGATGCCGAGCCGGCGGGCCGAACGCACCGGCTTGGCGCGCCGCTGGCAGTGGCTAGGGCCGCCGTGCGGCCCCGCGCTCAGAACTTCGCGTCGAACTCCCCGGCGTAGCCGGTGTTGGCGATCAGCTTCTGCAGCGCATCGCCGACCTTGAGGTTGCCGGCGACCACCTGGAACTGCGGCGGGCCGCGGTCGTCGATGCGGCCCAGGGTGCCGCCCTTGAAGTCGGTGACGCGGCCGCCGGCCTCGCGCACCAGCAGCACGCCGGCGGCGATGTCCCAGGCCTTCACCCCGGCTTCGAAGTAGGCGTCGCTGCGACCGCAGGCGACGTAGGCCAGGTCCAGCGCCGCCGAGCCGGTGCGGCGGATGTCCTCGGCCTGCACCAGCAGCGCGTCCACGCACTTCAGCTGCGGGCTGGCGCGCTTGCGCTCGCGCGGGGCGAAACCGGTGTGGACCATGGCGCCGTTGAGTTCCTTGCGCTCGCTGACGCGGATGCGGCGATCGTTGAGCACGGCGCCGTTGCCGCGGCTGGCGGTGAACAGTTCGTTGCGCAGCGGATCGAAGATCACCGCGTCGATCGGCTCGCCGTTCTCGACCAGGGCGATCGACACGCAGTAGTGCGGGAAGCCGCGCAGGTAGTTGCTGGTGCCGTCGAGCGGATCGATCACCCACATGTAGCGGCCGCCGCCCTGCACGCCGCTTTCCTCGCCCATCACGCCGTAATCGGGATAGGCGCGGCGCAGCTCCTTGACGATCACCTTCTCGGCATCGGCATCGACTTCGCTGGCGTAGTCCATGCGGTCCTTCTGCACCACGTTCAGCGCTTCCAGGCGGTTGATGTGGCGCAACAGGACGTTGCCGGCGAGGCGGGCGGCCTTGACCATGACGGTGACGGCGGGTTTTTGCATGGCAAGCGCTCCCGAGAAGGCGGAGGTGGGTCTGGAGGAGGAAAAGAGCAGTCCGGCGCCAAGGCCGGCCGCGCAGTTTACCATCTACGCCCCCGTTCGCTTCGTCTGCCGTGCCGCCATGACCGATTCCCTGCGTATCCGCTTCGTCCTGGTCGGGACCCAGCATCCCGGCAACATCGGTGCGGCGGCGCGCGCGATGAAGACCATGGGCCTGTCGCGGCTGGTGCTGGTGGCGCCGGAGTGCGAACTGGACACCGAGGCCTACCGGCGTTCTGCCGGGGCCGAGGACCTGCTGCAGCAGGCGCCGGTGCTGCCGGCGCTGGCCGACGCGGTGGCCGATTGCCGGCTGGTGCTGGGCTGCACCGCGCGCAGCCGCCGCGTGTCGCTGGAGGAATTGCTGCCGGCCGATGCCGCGCAGCGGCTGACCGCGGTCGGCGCCGAGCCGGCGGAAGTGGCGCTGGTGTTCGGACGCGAGCGCACCGGCCTGACTAACGAGGAACTGCAACTGTGCCACGCGGCCGTGCACATTCCCTCCGATCCGGCATTCAGCTCGCTCAATCTGGCGGCGGCGGTGCAGGTGCTGGCCTACGAACTGCGCCTGGCGCAACTGCGCGGCGCCGCCCCGGCGCCGGCGCCGGCCCCGGGCTTCCGTGAGGCGCCGGCCAGCCATGCGCAGGTGGAAGGGCTGTTCGGGCAGTTGGCCGAGACCCTGGACGACATCGACTTCCACAAGGGGCGCGCCCCGGACTCGGCGATGCGCAAACTGCGCCGGCTGTTCCTGCGCACCGAACTGACCGAGCAGGAAGTGCGCCTGCTGCGCGGCGTGCTGTCCGATGCGCAGCGCATGGCGCGGCTCGCCGGACAGGCCGGACACTGAGGCCGGGCAGGGCGCGACGGCGCCCATCGCGGCGCGTTCGCCTGGGTCTGCCGCACGCGCGGCAGGCGCCATTCTGTGACGCTGTCACCGGCATGCGCTTTCGGCTAGGCTTTGCAAGGTCTACTTGGGGATCGTGGTTTGTCCAGTTCGCGTTGGCGGGTGGTCGTGGTGTGGCTGGCGCTGGCGATCTGCTGGCCCGCGTCCGTGCACGCGCGGCCCTCGGTCCTGGTGCTGGGGCGCATCAGCGACAACCCCAAGGCCCATTACGAGCAACTCAAGCCGCTGCTGGACTACGTGGTGCCGCGCATGCGCGAGGTCGGCATCACCTCCGGGCAGATCCTGATGGCCCGCGACAGCCAGCAGATGAGCAGCTACCTGCGCCGTGGCCGCATCGACTGGGTCACCGAGACTGCCGCCACGGCGATGGCGCTGGAGCAGCGCGGCGGCGCCAAGCCGCTGCTGCTGACCGAGCGCAACGGCGTACGCCAGTACCACACCGTGTTCTTCGTGCGCCGCGACGGGCCCGTGCATGACCTGGCGGACCTGAAGGGACGCACGCTGGCCCTGCAGAGCGCGCTGTCCACCAGCGCCTACATGGTGCCGATGATGACCCTGTTCGAGCACGGCCTGCACCCTGAGATCCTGCTCTCGACCAAGGACCAGCCCTCGGCGGAGACGGTTGGCTACGTGTTCGCGCGCTCGGAACTCAACATCGCCGCCTTCGTGCACAAGCACCTGGTGGATGCCGGGGCGTTCAGCAATCTCGACTGGGACGACGACCGCCGCATTCCGCCGGCGTTCCGTCGCGACTTCCGGGTGATCTACCGCAGCGAGCCGTATCCGCGTGCGATCGAAATGGTCCGCAGCGACCTGCCGACCGAGGTGGAGACGCGCCTGCGCGAGGTCTTGCTGCACGCCGCCGACGATCCGCAGGGACGCGCCGCGCTGCGCCAATTCTTCGGGACCTCCGGTTTCTACCCGATCGATCCGGCGTCGCAGAAACGCCTGGACACGCTGCGTGCCGGTGTGGCGCGGGTGAGGCTGGAAGTGGAATGAAGACGATGCGTTTCGGGTTGCAGGCCAGGTTCCTGCTGGCCATGGGCGTGGCTGCGCTGCTGGTGATGGCGATCCTGGCCCTGCTGCTGGAGCGCCAGGCGGCGATGCAGCACGAGGTGCGCACGCTCAGCGGCAATGCCATCCACGACCTGTTCGACAGCAGCATGCGCACCCGCGGCGAGTCGCTGGCGCGGCAACTGTCGGACTCGCTGGCCAACCCGGTGTACTACTCCGATTTGGACGCGATCGGCGCCCAGGTGCGCGGCGCGCTCGGTTACGTCGCGGTGGCCTATGTGCTGGTCTACGACGCCGACGGGCGGCTGATCCACGACGGCAGCGAGGACCTGCTCGGCTACGGCCAGCGCATGCGCGGGCCGATGGCCGACGCCGCGATCCGCGCCAAGGGCCTGCTGGCGCAGGAGTCGCCGGAGTTCCTCGACGTGTCGATGCCGATCATGATCGGCGACCAGCGCGTGGGCGGGGTGCGGGTGGGCATGTCCTGGGCGCGGGCGCAGGAGTACGAGCGCAAGGCCGGGCAGAACCTGGACCAGCGCCTGGGCGCGCTGGGCAAGCGCCACCTCGGCTGGCTGCTGCTGTTGCTGGCCGCCCTGGGCCTGACCGCGGCGATGGTGGCGGTGTACGTGCAGCGCACGCTGGTGGCGCCGTTGCGCTGGATGGCGGCGGCGGCGCGCCAGATCGAGGCCGGCAACTATGCGGTGGAGCGCCGCGACAGTGGCCGCCACGACGAGGTCAGCGAATTGCTGCGCGCGTTCGGGCGCATGAGCGAGGCGATCGCCCGGCACGACCGCGACGTACGGCACATGGCCTATACCGATGCGTTGACCGGGCTGACCAACCGGCTCGCGTTCCGCGAGGCGCTGGACCACCGCATGCTGTCGGCGCGCGCCTCGCAACGCCGGCTGGCGCTGCTGTTCGCCGACATCGACGATTTCAAGCGGATCAACGACACCCTGGGCCACGAGGCCGGCGACGAAGCGCTGCTGCAGTTTGCGCGGCGCATCCAGCTGGCGGTGGAGCAACTGGGCGGCGACGATGCGCTGCTGGCGCGCTTTGGCGGCGACGAGTTCGTGATCCTGGTGGAGGACGCGCAGGCGGCCAAGGTCGCCACCGCGCTGGCGCAGCGGCTGGTGCAGGAACTGCGCGAACCGCTGCGGATCCAGGGCCGCGAGGTGTTCATGGGCACCTCGATCGGCATCACCGTCTACCCGGGCGATGCCGAGGACGCCTCGGCGCTGCTGAAGAACGGCGACATCGCCATGTACCAGGCCAAGCTGGCCGGCAAGAACTGCCACCGTTTCTACAGCCGCGCGATGGACTATGCGGTGGAGCGGCGCGTGCACATGGAGCACGAACTGCGTGGCGCCTGGGAACGCGACGAACTCAAGCTGGTCTACCAGCCGATCTTCCGCACCCAGGACCGGCGCATGGTCGGCGTGGAAGTGCTGCTGCGCTGGCAGCATCCGGCGATGGGCACGATCTCGCCGACGGTGTTCATCGACGTGGCCGAGCAGAGCGGGCTGATCGAAAGCATCGGCCCCAAGGTGCTGCGCGCGGCCTGCAGCGAGGCCACCCAGTGGCGGCGGGCCGACGGCAGCCGCGACCTGTTCGTCTCGGTCAACGTCTCGCCGCGGCAGTTGCGCAGCGGCGACCTGCCCGAGCTGGTGGCCGACTGCCTGCGCGACTCCGGCTTGCCCGCGGCGCAGCTGCACCTGGAGCTGACCGAGACCGCGGTGATCGGCGACGAGCTGCAGGCGGCGAGCATGCTGGCGCGGCTGCACCGCACCGGGGTCAAGGTCTGGCTGGACGACTTCGGCACCGGCTTCTCCGGCCTGAGCCACCTGCGCCAGGTCCCGGTGGACGGGGTCAAGATCGACAAGAGCTTCGTCGCCGACCTGCAGCGCGATCCGGACGACCTGGCGCTGACCACCGCGATCATCGCCATGGCGCATTCGCTGGACATCACCGTGGTCGCCGAGGGCATCGAGCAGGAGGCGCAGTTCGAGCTGTTGCGCGAACGCGGCTGCGAACTGGGGCAGGGCTTCTGGCTCAGCCGCCCGCTCAGCGCGGAGGAATTCCGCCAGTTGCTGGCCAACGAGGACGCGCCGCCGGCCGGTGCCTGACTGCCGCCGCCGCTGCGGCGGCCGCTCAGGCGGCAGCCTTCGTCACGCGGGTCAGGGCAGCAGCGGGCGCTTGCCGGTGTCGCCGGCGATCTCGCGCACCAGCTTCGGCACCAGGTAGCCGGATAGGCGCGCGGCCAGCGCCTGGTGCAGCGCCAGCGCGGTGGCGTCGTCCACTTCGAAATGGGCCACGCCCTGCACCCGGTCCAGCTGGTGCAGGTAGTAGGGCAGCACCCCGGCGGCGAAGCTGCGCTCGCTCAGCGCGGCCAGTGCCTCCACGCTGTCGTTGACCCCGCGCAGCAGCACCGCCTGGTTGAGCAACTGCGCGCCGGCCTCGCGCAGGCGCGCCAGCGCGGCATCGACGCTGGCATCGAATTCGTTGGCGTGGTTGGCGTGGATCACGAACGCCAGCGGCCACGGCAGTGCGCGCAACCAGGCCAGCAAGGGTGCGTCGACGCGTTCGGGCAGCACCACCGGCAGGCGGCTGTGGATGCGCAGGCGCTTGAGCTGCGGCAACGTCGCCAGCGCCTCGGTCAGTTCGGCCAGTTTCGGCGTGGCCAGCGACAGCGGATCGCCGCCGGACAGGATCACTTCCTCGATGCTGGGATCGGCGGCGATCGCCGCCACCGCCGTGCGCCAGCCATCGCGTGCGGCGGTCTCGTCGGCATAGGGAAAGTGCCGGCGGAAGCAGTAGCGGCAGTGCACCGCGCAACTGCCGGTGGCCACCAGCAGGGCGCGACCACGGTACTTGTGGATCACCCCGTCGGCTTTCTTGGCCGCCGTGTCGCCGACCGCATCCAGGGCGAAGCCGGCGACCCGGCGCTGCTCGTCGTCGATCGGCAGCACCTGGCGCAGCAGCGGGTCGTGCGGATCGCCCGGGCGCATGCGCGCGACGAAACTGCGCGGCACGCGCAGCGAGAACTGCGTCGCAGCCTGTTCGGAGACGCCCAGCGCCTGCGGATCCAGGTCCAGCAGGGCCAGCAGCTCGCACGGATCGCGCACGGCGTCGCGCCAGGCCTGCTGCCAGCGCGGCGGCGCGGCGGCGGGCAGGGGCGGGGACGGCTGCATCGGGCGGGGGGCTGCGGTTATCATAGGCGGTCATCACACGAGCGCCCGCCGTTGCGGCGGAGCTTCCATTCTATCCGGCCGGCCGCCGAACGCGGCGGGTTTGCCTTACCCGAGGAGTTTCAGATGGCCAGCTACGGCATGAACGACGTCAAGAACGGGATGAAGATCCTGGTCAACAGCGAGCCTGCGATCATCACCGATACCGAATACGTCAAGCCCGGCAAGGGCCAGGCGTTCACCCGCGTCAAGTACCGCTTCATCAAGTCCGGGCGCGTGGTCGAAATGACCATGAAGGCGACCGACAGCGTGGAAGCGGCCGACGTGGTCGATACCGACATGCAGTACCTGTACAGCGACGGCGAGTACTGGCACTTCATGCAGCAGGAAACCTTCGAGCAGGTGCAGGCCGACAAGGCCGGCGTCGGCGACGCCGCCAAGTGGATCAAGGGCGAGGAGGATTGCGTGGTCACGCTGTGGAACGGTACGCCGATCCAGGTCACCCCGCCGAACTTCGTCGAACTGAAGATCGTCGAGACCGACCCGGGCGTGCGCGGCGATACCTCCGGCGGCGGCGGCAAGCCGGCCACCCTGGAGACCGGCGCGGTGGTGCGCGTGCCGCTGTTCGTCGGCCAGGAGGAAGTGATCCGCGTCGATACGCGCTCGGGCGAATACGTCTCGCGCGTCAAGTAAGGCAGCGTGCCCGCGGCCGCCGCCGGCCGCGGGCATGCGCACGCGCTGGCCTGCGGCGGCGAGGCAGCGCCATGCGCCGGAGTGCCGCGCGGCGGTGAAGGACCACCTCGCTCCCAAGGAAACCCCGTGACCACCAGCCACGCCGACAGCGCCGACAGCAAGTACCCGCACGATCGGGTCGTGTTCTTCAGCGATGCGGTCTTCGCCATCGCCATCACCTTGCTGGCGGTGGAAATCAAGGTGCCGGGACACGCCGAGGTCGAGGCCGCCGGCGGCATCCTCTCCGCCCTGCACCGGATGCTGCCGCTGTTCATCGGCTTCGCGGTCAGCTTCCTGGTCACCGCGCTGTTCTGGAAGTCGCACCTGCAGCTGTGCCGCCACATCCGCCAGTTCGACGACCGGCTGATCTGGCTCAACGTGCTGCAGCTGCTGCTGATTGGCCTGCTGCCGTTCTCCACCGCGCTGTATTCGGACTATTTCGGCAGCCACGAGGCCTTCTCGGTGTACTGCGCGCATCTGGCCGCGATCGGCCTGGCCGGGTACTGGCTGCATGCCTATGCGGTGCGCAAGGAGGGCCTGGCGCAGCGGCTGGGGCCGCTGCAGGCGCAGGCGATGAAGCTGCGCGCGGCGGTGTCGCCGGTGGTGTTTGCGTTGTGCATCCCCGTGGGCATGGTCGCGCCCTGGCTGGGCCGCGTCGGCTTCCTGGCGATCTTCCTGCTGCAGTGGGGGGTGATGCGCGTGTACCAGCGGCGCATCCGCCAGGCCCAGGCGGCACCGGCACCGTGATCCTTCCTTTTCCAGAGTCCCTGCGATGACCTCCATTCCCGAATCCTGCGACCTGCTGATCGAAGCCGGCTACGTAGTCCCGATCGAACCGCATGCGGTGGTGCTCGAAGACCACGCGGTGGCGGTGCGCGGCAGCGAGATCGTGGCGGTGCTGCCCACCGCCGAGGCGCGCGCGCGCTTCGCCGCTGCACGCACCGTCTCGCGCCCGGACGCGGCGCTGCTGCCGGGCCTGGTCAACGCGCACACGCACAACCCGATGACCCTGCTGCGCGGCATTGCCGACGACCTGCCGCTGATGGTGTGGCTGCAGCAGCACATCTGGCCGGTGGAGACCGCGGTGATCGGCCCGGAGTTCGTCGCCGACGGCACCGCCTTGGCCATCGCCGAGATGCTGCGCGGCGGCACCACCTGCGCCAACGAGAACTACTTCTTCGCCGACGTGCAGGCCGCGGTGTACAAGCAGCACGGCTTCCGCGCGCGGGTCGGCACGGTGATCATCGATTTCCCGACCGCCTGGGCCAAGACCTCCGACGAATACTTCGCCCGCGCCTGCGAGGTGCACGACCAGTGGCGCGACGATCCGCTGGTCGGCATCGCCTTCGCCCCGCATGCGCCGTACACGGTCAACGACGCCAACTTCGAGCGGGTACGGATGCTGTCCGACCAGCTCGAGGTGCCGGTGCACCTGCATACCCACGAGACCGCGCAGGAAATCGCCGATTCGCTCAAGCAGTACGGGCAGCGCCCGCTGGCGCGGCTGGACCGGCTGGGCCTGGTCAACGACCGCCTGATCGCGGTGCACATGACCCAGCTCACCGATGCGGAGATCCACCTGTGCGCCGAGCGCGGGGTCAGCG
This sequence comes from Xanthomonas sp. F10, assembly GCF_014206815.1. GTDB lineage: Bacteria > Pseudomonadota > Gammaproteobacteria > Xanthomonadales > Xanthomonadaceae > Xanthomonas_A > Xanthomonas_A indica. The sequence continues at coordinate 1,720,950 of NZ_JACHNP010000001.1, read as the reverse complement.
TGGTGCATTGCCCCGAATCCAACCTCAAGCTCGCCTCCGGGTTCTGCCCGGCCTGCGCGCTGCAGCGTGCGGGCGTGAACCTGGCGATCGGCACCGACGGCTGCGCCAGCAACAACGATCTGGACATGTTCAGCGAGAACCGCACCGCGGCGATCCTGGCCAAGGCCGTGGCCAACGACGCCACCGCGCTGGACGCGGCCAGCACGCTGCGCGCGGCCACCCTGGGCGGCGCGCGCGCGCTGGGCTTCGGCGAGACGATCGGCTCGATCGAGCCGGGCAAGCAGGCCGACCTGATCTGCGTGGACCTGTCGGCGCTGGAGACCCAGCCGCTGCACAACGTGCTGTCGCAGCTGGTGTACGCCACCGGCCGGCAGCAGGTCAGCGACGTGTGGATCGCCGGCCAGCCCAAGCTGAGCCAGCGCGTGCTGGTGGACATGGACGTCGACGCGCTGGTCGCCAATGCCCGGCAGTGGCGCGAACGTATCCGCAGCGTCCACGCCTGATCGCCTATGTTCGCCGTGCCGCGCCGTGAGCGCGGCCCCAACGAGAGTCCGCCATGACCGCTTCCGCCGCCAACGCCTCCGCCAATTTCGATCAGGCCGAACTGGACAAGTTCGGCGCCCTGGCCACCCGCTGGTGGGATGCCGACGGCCCGCAGAAGCCGCTGCACGCGCTCAACCCGGTGCGCCTGCGCTACGTCGCCGAGCGTCTGCCGCTGCGCGGTGCGACGGTGCTGGATGTGGGCTGCGGCGGCGGCCTGCTCAGCGAGGCGCTGGCCAAGGAGGGCGCGCAGGTCACGGCCATCGACCTGTCGCCGGAACTGATCAAGGTCGCGCGCCTGCACCAGTTCGAATCCGGCGTCGAGGTCGATTACCGCGTGCAGTCGGTGGAGGACCTGGCGGCGGCGCAGCCGGCCAGCTTCGATGCGATCACCTGCATGGAGATGCTCGAGCACGTGCCCGATCCGGCGGCGATCGTGCGCGCCTGCGCGACCCTGCTCAAGCCGGGCGGACAGCTGTTCCTGTCCACCCTCAACCGCACCCCGGCCGCGTTCGCCCTGGCCATCGTCGGTGCCGAGTACGTGGCGCGGCTGCTGCCCACCGGCACCCACCGCTACCAGGATTTCATCAAGCCGGCGGAACTGGCCGCCTGGTTGCGCCAGGCCGAGTTGCAACTGCGCGACGTCAGCGGCCTGGCCTACGAGCCGTGGCGCAATCGCGCACGGCTGTCCTCGCGGACCGAGGTCAATTACCTGGCATGTGCGGGGAAGCCGTGATTCGGGAGTCGGGATTGGGGATTGGCAACGGCGGGTGCGTGCGCGCGTGACGTCCACGGCGGGCGATACCCGGACGCGCTACCCGCGGGTGGTGCTGTTCGATCTGGATGGCACGCTGCTGGACAGTGCGCCGGATCTGCTGGCCGCGGCCAATGCGGTGCTGGCCGAGCATGGCCGCTCTGCGCTCGACCTGGCGCAGTTGCGGCCGGTGGTGTCCAAGGGCTCGCGGGCGATGCTCGGGGTCGCGTTTCCGGACCTGCCAGCGGCCGAGCGCGATGCGTTGATTCCGGCGTTCCTGCGCCACTACGAGGCGCTGATCGGCCGCCATTCGCAGCCGTTCGACGGCATCGCCGAGCTACTGCAGCGGCTGGAGGCTGCGGGCAGCGTATGGGGCATCGTCACCAACAAGCCCGAGGCACTGGCACGGTTGATTCTGCCGCAGCTGCAGTGGGAGCAGCGCTGCGCGGTGCTGATCGGCGGCGACACGCTGCCCGAGCGCAAGCCGCATCCGTTGCCGCTGCAGGTCGCGGCGCAGCGCTTGGGCGTGGCGCCGCATGAGGTGGTCTACGTCGGCGACGACGAACGCGACATCCTTGCCGCGCGGGCAGCCGGCATGGCCTCGGTCGCGGTGCTGTGGGGCTACCGGCTGGACGAGGACGACCCGCTGGCCTGGCGCGCCGATGCGATGGTCGCCGCGCCGGCCGAGTTGTACGACGCTGCGGCCTGGCCGGTGAGCGCAGCCGCTCCCTGAGGCCGGGCGCTGTCGCCGCGTTGGCGACGCCGCCGCGTTGATGTCGCGATCGCTGTGTCGCCGCATGCACGCCGCCACCGCTCGGCATCCACCGGCCACGCACGTAAACTGCGCGTTCCGCGCGACAACGCGCTCACTTTCCCGTTGCGCGACGCTGTCGTTGCGCGCGCCCGACTCCGGATTCACCGATCGCATGAGCAGTTCGTCCGCCCTGGATGCCTTCCTCGACAAATGGCGCCGCCGCTGGCCGGAATGGGCCGTGGCCGAGGCCTTCGTGCCGGCGCCGCAGCGCGCCCGCACCGTGGCCTGGTTCGCCCTGCTGCAGGAATTCGACGACATCCTCAACATCGCCGGCGATCCGCTGCCGGCCGACGCCAAGCTGGCCTGGTGGGGCGAGGAACTGCGCAGCTGGGCCGGGCAGCGTTCGCGGCATCCGCTGGGCCGGGTGCTGGAACCGGTCGCTGCGCCGTGGACACAACTGGCCGAGGCCTTGCCGAGCCTGCCGGAGTCGCGCGCGGCCGCGGCCGACACGGCGCATGCGCTGGAGCGGCTGGAGCCGTTCGCGCGGGCGGTGGCTGCGGTCGAGCGGGCGCTGTTCGAGGCCCCGGCCGAGGGCGTCGCGGTGCCGGTCGCGCTGCAGGTGCTGGCGCAGCGTCTGGCCGAGGGCGGCGCCGCCACTGCGCCGCTGGCGCTGCGCGGCGGCGATGAAGCGCAGCAGCGCCAGCGCTGGGCGCAGGCCTTGCTGCAGCAGTGGCCGCGCCGCGTGCGCGGGCCGCGCCCGCGACGCATCCTGTCGGCGCTGGCGCGTGCGCGCACCGCGCAGCAGGCGGCCACCGCGCCCAAGCCAGCGGGACAGATGGCGACGCTGTGGCGCGCCTGGTGGGCCGGGCTGGGCTGAGGCCGCCAACCCGCGCTGCTCCCTTGCCTCAGGGCGCGCTGCCGGCGCCGCTGTTGGCGTACTCGTAGAAGCGATTGGCCGAGGTGCTGCAGCCGCTGCTGCAGTACGGCCGGCCGATGGTCGAGGCGTTCCACGGCGCGTCCTTGCGGATGTGGCCGCCCAGCGCCGAGTCGCGGATCACCACCTTGCCGTTGGGCGAGGTGCCGCCGACGTAGTTGGACAGGCTGCCCACGCTCTCGTCCCAGGCCCGCCCCAGCCACACCGTGCCGCTGCCTGGTGTGCCGACCGCATCGAAGGTGCTGCCGACGGCGAGGAAGCCGTAGCTGCTGCCCGGCCGGGTGCTGGGTGCGAAGATCACGCCGCCATCGTTGGCGCCACGGCGCGCGGCGGTGTAGCGGATGGTGCTGCCGGCGAACACCGCCACGCCCGAGCCGAAGATGAAGTCGGTATCGCCCTCGATGGTGCCGCCCTTGAAATAGGCGCGGATCACCGTGTTGGCGCTGCCGGCGCTGACCAGCAGGGTGTCCTGGTTGCCGGTCAGCACCACGTTCTCAATCACCGCCTTGTCGCCGCGCAACGCCAGCGCCACCGCCGACTGGTTGCTGCCGCTGTAGGTGCCTTCGACGTAGCTGTTGACGATCGCCAGGTTGCGCGCCTGGAACTGCGCGGCGCGTACGGTGACGGTGCCGCTGTCGGAGGTGCCGACGGTGCTGCTGGCGGCGTTGCTGGCGCAGGGGTGGGTGGCGCTGCCGATGGGCTTGGGCGTGGGGTTGGCGTTGCCGAAGCGGATCGTGGTGCTGGCCGGGCTGCCGCCGAGGCCGAACAGGGTGAGCGGCGGCGCCGCGGCGGGGACGCAGACCAGTTCGGTGTAGGTGCCCGGCGCCACGCTGATGTAGCGGCGCATGCTGCCGCCGGCGGCGACCGCGGCGTCCACCGCGGCCTGCACGGTGCGGTAGCGGGTGCTGCCGTCGGCCGCCACCGCGTAGTCGGCCTGCAGCAGCGCGACCCCGGCGCTCGGATCCCAGTTGTCGGTGACCAGCGCGCCGATCGGGCCGGCCTGGGCCAGGTGGCGGGCGACGGTCTGGTTGGCCGCCTCGCTGCTGGTCAGTTGCGGGCGCGACGCGGTCCCGGTCAGCGCCGGGGCGTCGGTGACGACCCCCGCCGCCAGGACGAGGGTGGAGGAAAGCAGCAACCAGCGCGATACGGTCATGGAAAGCCTCCGCTCAAGGATAAGGACCCGCGGCGGCGCCCGTAATGATACCGGTGTCATCCGGTCGCGTCAGTCGGCGTCGTCAGCGGACCGGCGATGGTAGGGGCCTTTGTCTATCGCGTCCGGCCGATGCCGCAGCCAGCGACCGGTTGTGCCGTCTCCATCACGTTCGCCGTTGAGCGACGGCGCAGATCGCCGGGAGAGCAGGGGAGTTGCTTGCCCCTTCGGGCCGTCGATCGCCGGCCCGCCGCGGCACTGCGGCATGAATCTGCGCGTGCAGGCCGGTGCGGGCGTCTCGTGTGATGGGGATGTGAATTGGATACGAACGTGGTCGCGGCTTGCGCTACGCTCGACGCCCATCCCACTTGGAACCCGTCGATTGAAGCGCCTGTGCCGTTGGTGCTGCCTGTTGCTGTGCCTGGGGATGGTCGGGTCGGCGCTGGGGCAGGAAGTGTTGCTGCAACGGCTGGCCGCCGACCCGCCGGCGCAGGAGGTGGTGGCGGGGCGCCACGATGCCGCGTTTGTCGATGCCGGCCATGGCGCGACCCTGTACGAGCGCAGCAAGCAGCCCACCTGGTGGCGCATCCGCGCCGACCGCGCGATTGGCAGCGAAGGCCAACCGCAACTGGTGCTGCAGTCGCCGTACCTGACCCGGGTCGAGGCCTGGGTGCCGGGACGCGCCGCGCCGATCCGGCGCGCGATCTACGGCGCCGACGCCGACCTGCGCTACTCCACCCGCGCCCTGGTGATCGACTTGCCGCAGGGGCTGCCGCGCGGCGCCTCGATCTGGCTGCGGGTGCATGCGCCGGCGGCGATGCCGATGCCGGTGGGCATCGTGCCGCTGGCGCAGGTGCAGCGCGAGGACCTGCACTACGTCGGCTGGCGCGCCTTCATCCTCGGCTCGACCGCGGTGCTGGCGATCCTGGCGATCGCGTTGTGGGCGCGCCTGCGCGAGTCGATCTACGGCTACTTCACCGCCAACGTGATGTGCGTGCTGCTGTACCTGCTCGGCCTCGGCGGCGAGGCGCGCGCGGTGCCCGGCCTGGCCAGCGTGTTCGCGTCCTCGCCGACGCCGATGCGCATCGTCGCCGCGCTCGGCGGCTTCTTCATCATCACCTTCCAGCGTCGGCAACTGGAGATGCAGCGGCAACTGCCGCGGCTGGACCGGGTGCTGCGGCTGTGTGCGCTGTATTTGCTGGTCATCGCCATCGCCTGCCTGCTGTCGGACGCGGCAGTGCTGAGCCTGCTCGGCAATCTCGGGCTGATCGTCGGCGCGGCGCTGCTGCTGCCGTGTTGCCTGCTGCTGGCCTTGCGCGGGCAGCGCTACGCCTGGCCGCTGCTGGCCTCGTGGACCCCGCTGTGGATGCTATGCGTGCTGCGCTGTCTGGAGCTGACCGGCTGGCTGCGCCTGGATCTGGCCGCGCCGGTGCTGGCGCACGGCATCAGCCTGGCCCTGGCGATCTCCTGCCTGCTGGTGACCTTCGGCCTGGCCGAGCAGATCCTGGAGCTGCGCCGCGACCGCGACCGTGCCAGCCGCATGGCGACGGTGGACGAGCTCACCGGCATCCTTACCCGTGCCGCCCTGCAGCAGCGCCTGGCCGACGCGCTGCAGGAGGCCGCGCGCAGCGAGCGGCCGTTGGCGCTGGCCTACATCGACATCGACCATTTCAAGCGCATCAACGACATCCATGGCCACGCCAGCGGCGATGCCTGCCTGCGCTGGGTCGCCGCCTGCGCGCGGGCGCGCCTGCGCAGCACCGACACGCTCGGCCGCCAGGGCGGCGACGAAATGCTGCTGCTGATGCCCGGCGCCACCCTGGAGGCCGCGCGCCGCGTGGCCGAGGACATCCGCCAGCACGTGGCCGCGCAGCCGTTGCCGCGCGAAGGCCAGGCGCTGTCATGCACGCTGAGCGTCGGCGTGGCGCAATGGCAGCGCGGCGAGAGCGTCGCGACGCTGTTGCAGCGGGCCGATGCCGCGCTGTACGCCAGCAAGGCCGCCGGCCGCAACCGCGTCAGCGTGTCCACCCCCCACCGCGCCACCCACCAGGAGCCTCAGCCATGACTGCACAGCCCGCTTTGCCCGCGTTCGCTCCCGATCAGTTGCAGGTCGGCGACATCCTGCTGCAACTGGGCTGCGGCCCGGTGTCCGAACTGATCGCCTGGTGCGGCGACAGCATCTACAGCCATGCCGCCATCGTCGCCGATCACGGCGACCTGATCGAGGCGGCGGCCAGCGGCGTGCGCCGCTATCCGCTGTCGCAGCGGCTGACCGACACCACCGATTATCTGATCATCGATGCCTACCGCCCGCTCAGCTATGCCGGCGTGGCGCTGGACGACGCCGACCGCGCCAGCGTGCTGGCCAAGGCGCAGTCGCTGCTGGGCGTGCCGTACCCGCTGGACAGCCTGGCCACGCTCGGCCTGCTGGTCGCCATTCGCGGCAAATGGCCGCAGCATTGGTTGGCGCGGATCGTGGTGCGCGAGGCGCTGGATTACCTGGTGCGCGACAACCCGTCGCACATGGTGTGCAGCGAGGTGGTGTACCGCGTGCTGGCCGAATGCGACGTGACGCCGCCGGGCCGACTGGCGCCGCAGATCGTGCTGAGCGGGCCGACCCACATGCCGTTCCCGCAGCTGGACTGGAAGGCGCTGTGGGAAGAAGTGTGGCAGCTGCTGCATCCGCATCGGCAGCAGGCCCTGGCCGACGTGGCGCAGCGCCTGGCAGCGGTGGAGGGCGCCCCGGCCAGCCTGGCTGCCTCGGCGCTGACCACGGTCGCCGACGACGAGCTGCTCAGCCGCGCCAACGCGGTCCGTGCCGGGCTGGGCCTGCCGCCGCTGCCGCCGGTCACCGACCAGGTGGACGACAACGGCACGCTGCTGCGGGAAGCCGGCGAAGAGACCCCGGGAACGCCCTTGCCGCATCCCAATCCCAAGCTGGTGATGCCGCTGGACCTGGCCAACAGCCCGTCGCACGTGGTGCTGGGGCGGCTGCTGGAGGTGGTCACGCCTGCGTAGCGGAAAGGCTGCGCGCCAGCGCATTGCATGAGGCTGCGCCCGTCCCCTCATCCGCCGTTCGGGGCACCTTCCCCTACAAAGGGGCCATGGTCCGAACGGCAGAAAGATGGCCGTGGTCCCGACGGGAGAAGGAACGGCAGCAAGCCCCTCTCCCTCCGGGACAGGGGGTGGGGTGAGGGTACGGCTTCGCGCCAAACCGCCCGTGTCGCGCGCCGCCATTCGAGCAAGCGCCGGCGCGCCTAGCCTCCGCCGCTTGCGTTCCTGCACCGAGATCCGACGTCCCAGCCGCTGCACGACGTGGATGCCGCGCAGCGTTGCAATGTCGAAGCGACTTCAGGACATCTGTAGGAGCGGCTTCCGCCGCGACAGGCGTTACCGGGAATGCCCGTCGCGGCTGAAGCCGCTCCTACGAAATGCATGCGCTGCTGTACGCCATTTCATCTGATGACCGCGCCGCCGCGCGCCTGTGCACGTGGCGCACCAGCGCTCTATTGCTGCTTCGTCCGCTCCAGCACCAGCAGTGGATCGATGCGCACGTCTAACCGCGCCAGGCAAATGTGTCGGTGACCCGGATGAGGAACGCGCCGCCGCGCGCCACGCACCTGACCCACCAGCGCTTGACTACTGCTTCGTCCGCTCCAGCACCAGCAACGGGTCGATGCGCACGTCTAACCGCGCCAGGCAAATGTGTCGGTGACCCGGATGAGGAACGCGCCGCCGCGCGCCACGCACCTGATCCACCAGCGCTTGACTACTGCTTCGTCCGCTCCAGCACCAGCAGTGGATCGATGCGTACGTCTAACCGCGCCAGGCAAATGTGTCGGTGACCCGGATGAGGAACGCGCCGCTGCGCGCCACGCACCTGACCCACCAGCGCTTGACTACTGCTTCGTCCGCTCCAGCACCAGCAATGGGTCGATGCGCACGTCGAACCAGTTCATCCCCCAATGCAGATGCGGCCCGGTCGCACGCCCGGTGGCGCCGACTGCGCCGATGACCTGGCCCTGGGCGATGCGGTCGCCGACCTTCACGTCGATCCGCGACAGATGCAGGAAGTTGGAGCTGACGCCGTAGCCGTGATCCAGCAGCACGGTGCCGCCGGTCAGGTACAGGTCCGGGGCGGCGAAGGTGACGATGCCGGCGGCCGGGGCCTTGACCGGGGTGCCGGTGGGCACGGCGATGTCCATGCCGGAATGGCCGGCGCCGGGCTGGCCGTTGTAGACCCGGGCGTTGCCGAAGCGGCCGCTGATGCGGCCCTGCACCGGCCAGATGAAGGGCGCGGCGAAATCGGTGCGCGGGTCGTCGCGGTCGCGCGCGGCGGTGACCTGGGCCTGTTCGCGCTTGATCCGCTCGGCGATCGCCGGCGGCGGGTTCACCGTCTTCGGCGGCACCCCGTTGACCTGTTCCAGCGGCCAGTCGCGCGGCGTCACCGCGATCTCGATGGTTTCGCTGCCGCCGTCCGGGCGCTGCACGGCGATGCGCAGCGGGCCGCGCTCGTCGCGGCCGATGCCGAACACCACGCTGCCGTAGTCGCTGACCCGCAGGGTGCGGCCGGCGTATTGCACGCGGCTGCCCGGCGCCACCTTGCCGATCACCAGCGCGCCTTGCGAGGCGCTGTGCGGGAATACGCTGCGCGCCTCGGCAGCGGCCGCGGCCGGCGTCTGCGCGTGCAGCACCGGGGCGACCGGTGCGGTCAGCAGCACCAGCGCCAGTGCGGCGCCGGACACCAGGGCGCCGCGCATCAGCGGTCGAACGCCAGGCGCTGCCCGTTAGGGCTGCCGACCAGACGGGTCCCGTCCCAGGCCAGCACACCATTGACCCAGGTCGCGGCGATCTTCGAGCGGAAGCTGCGGCCCTCGAACGGCGACCAGCCGCACTTGGACAGCACGTCCTCGCGGCGCACGGTGAAGGTGGTGTCGTCGATCAGCACCAGGTCGGCGTGGTAGCCCTCGCGCAGGAAGCCGCGCTCGTGCACGTCGAACAGCAGCGCCGGCGCGTGCGCGAACTTGTGCACCACCTGGGCCACGCTGAGCCGGCCCTCGTGGACCAGTTCCAGCGCCGCGACCAGTGCGTACTGCACCAGCGGCAGGCCGGACGGCGCCTGCGCATACGGCTTGCTCTTCTCTTCCCAGGTGTGCGGCGCGTGGTCGGTGGCGAGCACGTCGATCACGTCCTCGGCGATCGCACGGATCAGCGCCTCGCGGTCGCTGGCGTCCTTGATCGCCGGGTTGCACTTGATCAGGTTGCCCAGGGTGGCGTAGTCGGCGCGGTCGAAGCGCAGGAAGTGGATGCAGGTCTCGGCGGTGATGCGCTTGCCCTGGATCGGGCCGGGCGTGAACAGCGCCAGCTCGTCGGCGGTGGAGATGTGCAGCACGTGCAGGCGGGTGCCGTGCTTCTTCGCCAGCGACACCGCCAGCTGCGAGGACTTCAGGCAGGCCTCGCGCGAGCGGATGTCCGGGTGCATGTCCGGGGTCAGCGCATCGCCGTACTTTTCCTTGAACGCGGCCAGGGTCGCGTCGATGGTCGGGGTGTCTTCGCAGTGGGTGATGATCGGCGTCGGCGCGTCGCGGAAGATCGCGTCCAGGGTCTGCGGGTTGTCGACCAGCATGTTGCCGGTGGAGGCGCCCATGAACACCTTGATGCCGGGCGCGGTCTTCGGGTCCAGGGTCTGGATCGCGGCCAGGTTGTCGTTGCTGGCGCCCAGGTAGAAGCCGTAGTTGCCCCAGGCGCGGCCGTGCGCGGCGTCGTACTTGGCCTGCAGCGCGGCGGCGTCGAGCGTCGGCGGGTTGGTGTTGGGCATGTCCATGAAGCTGGTCAGGCCGCCGGCCACCGCCGCCGCCGATTCGGTGGCGATGTCGCCCTTGTGGGTCAGGCCGGGTTCGCGGAAGTGCACCTGGTCGTCGATCATGCCGGGCAGCAGCCAGCGCCCGGCGGCGTCGACCACGGTCTCGCCGTCGCGCGCGGCCAGCTGCGGGGCGATCGCGGCGATGCGGCCGTCGGCGATGCGCAGGTCGCCCTGGGTTTCGCGGCCTTCGTTGACCAGGCGCGCGTTGACGATCAATGTGGAAGCGGACATCAGTGTTTTCCTTGGCAGCGGCAGGGTGGCGGCGCCGTGGGATCGGGCACCGGGTCGAACCCGCCAGGATGGAAGGGGTGGCAGCGGCCGACGCGGCGGGCGGCCATCCAGCCGCCGCGCACTGCGCCGAAACGGGCGATGGCGGTTACCGCGTACGCCGAGCAACTGGGCACGAAACGGCAGCGCGGCCCCAGCAGCGTGCTGATGAAGCGCTGGTACAGGCGCAGCAAGGCGATGAGAGCGCGGGCGATCACACCGCCATGATATGCCACTGTGCTCGACTAGGCGGGTCGCTCGGCGTATACGCCGCGTTGTTGCCGCGGGGGGTAGGGTAGGCTATAAAGGCCCGCTTTCCCGGGCCCCGGGAAGACCAAGGAAGAGCGTTCGTGGCTGCTAAAAAACCTGCAAAGAAGGCCGTCCAGGCCGCCAAGAAGCCCGCCAAGCCCGTCGCCAAGAAAGCGCCGGTGTCCGCCGCCAGCAAACCGCTGAAGAAAGCCGTGCCCGCGAAGCCGGCGGCCAAGTCCGCGCCGGCCAAATCGGCCAGCAAGGCCGTGGCCAAGAAGCCGGCGGCCAAGCCGGTCGCGGCTGCACCGGCCAAGTCCGCTCCCGCCAAGAAAGCCCCGGCCAAGAAGGCGCCCGTCAAGTCGGTCGCGCCCGCCAAGGCCGCGGCCAAGCCTGCCCCCGCCGCCAAGCCGGCAGCGAAGACGCCGGCGGCCAAGCCCGTGGCCAAGGCCGCGGCCGCTCCCGCCAAATCCAAACCGGCCACCGCCCCCGTCGCACCCGCGGTGACCACCTCCGTACCGAAGTCGGCGCCCAAGCCGGCTGCGGCCAAGCCTGTCCCGGTCAAGCCCGCCGCGCCTGCCGCAGCACCGGCCCCCAAGCCCGTTGCCGCCAAGTCCGCCGCGCCGTCGACCCCGCCACAAAAGAATCCCGTGTCCGTTTCGAAATCCTCCGCGAAGACCCCCACCAAGTCCGAATCCACCCCGAAGGCGCCGATCGCCAAGCCCACCGGCAAGGTCGCCGTGGCCGTGACCGCCAAGTCCAACACCCCGCCCAAGCCGGCCAAGTACAAGGTGGTCGAGTACAAGACCGACGAGGCCACCGGCCGCCCGATCCTGCCCAAGGGCTACAAGCCGGCGGCGGACGAGGAGTACATGAGCCCGCTGCAGCAGGAGTACTTCCGCCAGCGCCTGCTCACCTGGCGCGCCGACCTGGTCGAGGAATCCAAGCAGACCATCGAGAACCTGCGTGACGAAGTCCGCGACATCGGCGACGAGGCCGAGCGCGCCACCCGCGAGACCGAGAACTCGCTGGAACTGCGGACCCGCGACCGCTACCGCAAGCTGATCGGCAAGATCGACAGCACGCTCAAGCGCCTGGACGCCGGCGACTACGGCTACTGCGTGGACACCGGCGAAGAGATCGGCCTGGAGCGCCTGGAGGCGCGCCTGACCGCGGAGCGCACCATCGACGCGCAGGAGCGTTGGGAGCACCTGCAGAAGCAGCAGGGCGACTGAGCGATCTTCGCCTTCAGTGTGTCAAGGCAAGGCCCCGCTCGCGCGGGGCTTTGCGTTTTGGTCACCTCATCGCCGGTCCAGGCAGTTCGCCTGTCGGCTATGGCCGCATGCCGCATGCCGCGGAGGCGATGCCTCCGCAAACCGGGCCCGCAGCATCGACGTGATGCTCGGCCGTGGGCCGATCCTGTGCGACGAGCCACCTGCCGCTGCGTGAATGCCGCGTCGCGTGGTGGCTACATCGCGGCGTGAGCGACGGCGCCCTTTAGCGCACGCCGTTGACCAACCCGCTTTGCGCGTCCTTGCTGATCTGCAAGCCGGGGAGGGCAAAACTGTCCAGGTCCTGCTTGGTGGCTGCGAGGTCCAGCCCGATGATCGCCGACGTCTCCGGATCGACCTCCAGGCCCAGCGGCATCGCGGCGAACTGCACATAGTCGCGGCTGGCGTTCCATTGCGGCTGCCCGCCGATGGCCTGCAATACCCGGTCGATGTGCGTGCCGGCCGGCTGGCCGAGCAGATCGAACGGTAACGGGGCGTCTGGACTGGCGGAGGCGATCAGGTTGGTGATCCGGTCGTTGCGAAAGCGCACCGCCAACTGGCTGTAGCGGAGAGCGGTCGCCGGCTGCGGTTGCTGCGCCAGTTGCGCATTGAACCCGCGCGGATACAGATACACCACGCTGAGCGTGTCCGGATGCGCCGCATCGCTGCGGCTGATGTCCGGCTGGCCCAGCGCGGCCAGGAGCTGTTGCTTGCGCATGCCGAGCGCGACCGGGCCGAGACGCGTGCATGAGCTGGGCAGCGTGGCGGCGCTGCTGGAACTCGCAAAGGCCTGGTGCAGCGCGTGCGTGCAGGCCGCCGCATCGCTGCCGGCGGCATGAGCCTGCGGGAAGACCATGCCGAGCACGAGCAGGCCGAACAGCGAAAGAAATCGGGGTGCCATGAGACATCTCCATTGACGAGTCGTGCGTGGCGAGGCTGGGGAACCCCGGCCTCGCCACAGGGTGAATTAATGCCGTGCCAGCCTTCCGGTGCCCGTAGGCGGTGATGAACGGCGGGGCGTACCCCGTAGCGCACGATCTGCCACCGCGTCATGCACCTGCCGCGTAAGCGCCCAGGCGGCGATTACATCCGCTGCGTTCCTGCTGTCCCCCTCGCTGGCTCGCTGGAGCACGCCAATGTCAGTTCCAGGCGGCGGATCGTCCAATGCGACGGTGTGTCGATCATCCCGATCGCATGGACGTAATAAGCGGGGCAGTCCGCATCTTCCTCCGGGTTGTTCTTGATGTCGCAGTTACCTTCGATCAGGAAGGTCTTGTTGCCGTCGGCGCCGGTGCGGGCGAATTTCAATGCCGGGCAGCTTTCGAATAGCCTGGAAAGGGCGACGTCGTTCTTCAGTACATACGCGATCGCTTGCTCTCCATCTGTGTGGGAAGAGGCTTGCTTCGCCTGCAAAGATCCTGGCACGGCAATGGCGAATGCCAAGGTCATGCCTATGCGCGGTAGCCCGACGATGTTCATGTGCAAAGCTCCAATAGGCGGTTGTCTGCCGGGTTGGTGGCGCCGGCGCGGGGGAGAGGGCTTGCAGCCACGCCACAATGTGCGGGGGGCGATACGTAGGACGACGCACGTCCGTGACTGGGTCGAGAGTGGAGTTGCCGATCGGGCCTTCGCAGGCAGGCCTGGCTTGCGCGTCCATCGTCCATCGCTCGTCATGGAAAAGCGAACGTGCCATACGGCGGAATCCATGCATTTTCATGTGTGAGTCGCGGGTTCGGCGCATGCGTTTCGAAGATCAAGGTGAAACTTAATCTTGATGGATGGTTTCCGTAGCTTCTTTCGCTTCCCTTTCCGGGTTTGTTGAAGCTCTATCCTGTCTACAGGTGCGCTCTGGTAGTGGTGCCAAGCAATAGCGAATTCACCTGGAATTCTGCTGATCATTGTTCTAGATGCGGTGTCTGCGATGGCTTTCGACTGCTTTAAATGCGCCTGTCATGGCGATGTCGCATCATGTTGCGTTGGATATCGCCATATCGATTCTGAAAATCCATGTCATTGCGTGAAAATTGTTTCAATCATGTGTCCGGCGCTGCATCGATAGCGGAGCGTCGCGTTTGAACCGCAATGCTGATCTGGCCGAGTCATCCGTGCGCACGCGCCGCCGTCGCTGGCGCTTGCCGATCCTGATCGCCTTGTTATTGCTCGCGGTCATTGCGCTGGGTCCACGGGTCAGCGTGGCCCTGCCGCAGGTGGCGGCGCCGGCGGTGCCGCAGGATCCGTTGGCGTTGCAGGCGTGGATCGATGCGCGCGAGCGCGCCACGCCGGGGTTGCGCCCGGACAACCAGGCGCGGATCGTCTGGGCCGATCCGGCGCATCCGGGGCGCCGCGCGTGCGCCATGGTCTATCTGCATGGCTTCACCGCCAGCCAGGGCGAGGGCGCGCCCACGCACGTGCGGCTGGCGCGCAGCTTCGGCTGCAATCTGTATCTGCCGCGCCTGCCTGGGCATGGGCTGGTCGCGGCCGACGCGCTGCGCGGCGTCGATGCCGGGCGCCTGCTCGCCGGCGCGGCCGAGGCGCTAGCGGTGGCGCGGGTGCTCGGCGATCGGGTGGTGGTGATCGGCAATTCGATGGGCGGCGCGCTGGCGGTGCAGGCGGTGGCGGCGAATCCACGCCAGGTGCAGGCGCTGGTGCTGTGGTCGCCGCTGGTGCGCGAGTACGGCGATCAGCTGCAGCCGATGCTGTGGCCGTGGGGCGCGCAGGTGCTGGCGTGGACGCACAACGGCGGCGACCCGATCCTGCGCTATCCGGTCGACAGCGCCTATTGGGCCGACGCCACGCATCTGGACGGCTATCGCGCGCTGGCGGCGCTGACCCGTGGCGGCATGCAGCCGGCGACGTATGCACGGATTCATGTGCCGGTGTTCCTCGGCTACTACTACCGCGATCCGCAGCATCAGGACCGCACGGTGTCGGTGGCGGCGCTGCAGGCGATGTTCAAGCAGCTGGGCACGCCGCCGGCCTTGCGCCAGGCGGTGGATTTCCCGGGTGCCGACAATCACGTGCTGGCCTCGCCGATCCGTTCGCGGGCGGTGCCGGCGGTGTTCGCCGCCACCTGCCGGTTCCTGGCGGGGCAGGGTGGCCTGACCCAGCCGGCCGGCGTGCCGGATTGCGCGCATGCCTGGGCCGACGACGAGGCGCAGGCGCATGCGGTGGCGGCTGCGCACTGAGCGCAGCCGTTGCGGCGGAGCCGACGTGCATTGGATGGCGCGCAGGCCGATGGCGCTGCGCGTGAGGTGCGGCGAGGTCGAGTCGTCGTCGCGCCCGCCGGGGGACGACGCAGGCGAGCCCTCCGCCGCGCCTACTGCAGGTCGCGCAGATCCAGATTGCGCAGCTTGGGCGCTTTCCAACTGGTAACGCCGACCACGCCTAGCGTCACGCAGCCGCCGAGCACCACCGCCGGTACCAGGCCGATCAGTCGCGCCATCACGCCGTCGTAGAACGCGCCCAGTTCGTTCGACGAGCCGATGAAGATGCCGTTGATCGAGGACACGCGGCCGCGCATCGCGTCCGGCGTGGCCAGTTGCAGGATGGTCTGGCGCACGATCACCGAGACGCCGTCGCACATGCCGTAGGCGAGCAGGATCGCCGCCGACAGCCAGAAGTGCCGAGACAGTCCGAACGCGATGGTGCACAGGCCGAAGCCGGCCACCGCCAGCAGCAGCACGCGTCCGGCGTTGCGCTGCAACGGGTGCCGGGCTAGCCACACACCGACCAGGATCGAACCCAGTGCCGGCGCGCCGCGCAGGATGCCCAGGCCTTCCGGACCGTAGTGCAGGATGTCGTGGATGAAGGCCGGCAGCATCGACACCGCGCCGCCCAGCAGCACCGAGAACATGTCCAGGGCCATCGCGCCGAGCATGATCTGGTTGGAGAACACGAATTGCGCACCTTCGGCGATGCTGCGGAAGATCGGCGCGCGCGGGCCTTCGTGGACCGGCTCGGCGACGCGCAGCAGCCACAGCGCCAGCAGCGCCGCGGACGAGGCGCCGATGGCGGTGCCGTAGGCAAGGCTCTTGCCGCCCCAGCCGACCAGCAGTCCGCCCAGCGCCGGGCCGATCACCATGCCGGCCTGGAACGCGACGCTGCCGACGCTGGCGCCGCGCGCAAAGGCTTCGCGGGGCAGGACGCGGGCGAACAGCGCGTTGTACACCGGCGACAGGAACGCGCGTGCGGCGCCGGTCAGCGCGATCGCCGCGTAGATCGGCCACACGCCGTGCGCGGGCAGCCAGCCGCGGCTGACCGCCAGCAGCACCGCGGCGGTGGCGATCAGGCCGACGCTGGCGAGCATGCCCAGGTAGCGCCGCGGCAGGTGGTCGACCAGGTAGCCGGCGAACGGGGCGATGCAGAAGAACGGCAGGATCTCGGCCAGCCCGATCAGGCCCAGCGAGAACGGATCGCGGGTGATTTCGTAGATGTGCCAGCCGACCGTGACCGCGACGATCTGGTAGGACAGCATCGCCAGGATGCGGTAGGCCAGCACCAGGGCGAAGCCGGGGTGCGCCAGCAGCGTGCGCAAGGTCTGCGGTGGGGTAGGCAGCGGCGCGCTCATGCCTGCTGGGCGCGCGCAGTGTCCTGGATGAAGGCCAGCAGCGCGGCCAGGCCGTTGCTGCGGGTCGGCGACAGGTGCTTGCCCAGGCCGATGGCGGCGACGAAGTCCGGCGCGGTGGCGAGGATGTCCGCGGCGCTGCGCCCGGAATAGACCCGCAGCGCCAGGTAGATCAACCCGGAGACGATCGCCGAGTCGCTGATCGCATGGAACACCAGGCGCTCGGCATTGCCCTCCGGCACGATCCACACCATCGACTGGCAGCCGTGCAGGCGATGCTCCTCGGTCTTCCAGTGTTCGGGGAAAACGGGCAGCTTGCGGCCCAGGTCGATCAGGTACTGGTAACGCTCGGACCAGTCGCCGAAGAAGCCGAATTCCTCGGCGATGGCGGCCTGGGCGTCGGCAGGCGTGGGTTCGAGCGGAAAGTCGGTGTCGGTCATCAGTAATCCAGAATTAAGCGATGTAAAGCCCCTCTCCCCCGGGAGAGGGGTTGGGGTGAGGGTCCGAGCGTCGCCTCGCGAACTGTCCATGCGAGTTGCTTCGCGCCGTACCCTCATCCGGCGCCCGTACCCTCATCCGCCCCTTCGGGGCACCTTCTCCCGAGGGGAGAAGGGAACAGCCTCGCTTCTTCTGACTGCGCGTGTGGTGTTCACCCACGCTTCCAGCGTACGCCTTGCGGCGTGTCCTCCAAGACAATGCCGGCCTCGGCCAGTTCCTGGCGGATGGCGTCGGCGCGGGCGAAGTCGCGGGCCTTCTTGGCGTCGCTGCGGGCGTCGATCAGCGCCTGGATGTGGGCGTCGTCGTCGCTGCCGGCGCCCTGGAACCAGACCTGCGGATCCTGCTGCAACAGGCCGAGGGCCAGGCCGGCGCCGAGCAGGTGGCTCTTGGCCTGGCGCAGCGCGTCGGCACGTTGCGCGGCATCGGCAGGGGCGGGGCCGCCGGCCGGTGCCAGCTCGCGCAGCGCCTGTCGTGCCTGTGTCGCCAGGCTCGACAGCACCGACAGCGCCAGCGGCGTATTGAGGTCGTCGTCCAGCGCTTCTTCGATCTCCGCCGGAATGACCGGCGCGGCGTCGATGCCCTGCAGATCGCGCAGCGTTCCGTACAGGCCGTCGAGCCGGGCGACCTGGGCCTGGATCAGGGCGTCGGACCAGTCCAGCGGTTGCCGGTAGTGCGCGCTGAGCAGCGCGCAGCGCAGGGCCTCCGGCCGATGCCGCTCGATCAGGTCGTGCACGGTCTCGATGTTGCCCAGCGACTTGCTCATCTTGGCGCCGCTGAAGGTCAGCATGCCGTTGTGCAGCCAGACGCGGGCGAAGGGGGCGCCGCCGTGGGCGCATTCGCTCTGCGCGATCTCGTTCTCGTGGTGCGGGAACTGCAGGTCGACGCCGCCGGCATGGATGTCGATGGTCTCGCCCAGGTGCGCGGCGGCCATCGCCGAGCACTCGATGTGCCAGCCGGGGCGGCCGCGGCCCCACGGCGAATCCCAGCCGGGGAGGTCGTCGCTGGAGGGCTTCCACAACACGAAGTCGCCCGGGTCGCGCTTGTACGGGGCCACCTCGACGCGGGCGCCGGCCAGCATCTCCTCCGGGTCGCGCCGCGACAGCTTGCCGTAGTCGGCGAAGCTGGCCACCGCGAACAGCACGTGGCCCTCGGCGGCGTAGGCGTGGCCGCTGGCGATCAGCCGCTCGATCATCGCCACGATGTGCGGGATGTGCGCGGTGGCCGCCGGCTCGATATCGGGCGGGGTCACGCCCAGCGCGGCCATGTCCTGGCGGTAGATGGCGGCGAAGCGGTCGGTGATGGCCGAGATCGGCACGCCCTGCGCCTGCGCGGCGGCGTTGATCTTGTCGTCCACGTCGGTGA
The DNA here is from genome assembly GCF_014206815.1 of Xanthomonas sp. F10. Lineage (GTDB taxonomy): Bacteria > Pseudomonadota > Gammaproteobacteria > Xanthomonadales > Xanthomonadaceae > Xanthomonas_A > Xanthomonas_A indica. The sequence goes on along the minus strand of NZ_JACHNP010000001.1, from coordinate 1,702,747 downwards.
TGTTGCGGGCGTAGCGCAGCTTGCCGTAGCGGCGCCGCAGCAGCGCCGCCAGCACGTCGAACACCACCGGGCCGCGGGCGTTGCCGATGTGCGCGTAGTTGTAGACGGTGGGGCCGCAGACGTAGAGCGTCGGGCCGGCCACCGGATCGAGCGGTTCGAAGGCGTCGACCCGGCGGGTCAGGTTGTTGTGCAGGCGCAGGCTCATCGGCATCGGCGGTGGGGAAACCGCCCGATTCTACCGGCAGCCGCCCCAGGACGGGCCATCCATGCCCGAGCGCGCCGCGCCGCCGTTGCGCGTGCCTGTCGGCGAGAACGCGCGAGGAGGAGGCCGTGTCTTCATGCCGGAGCGACGCCGCCGCCACGGGCGCCTCACTCATGTCCGTCGGGGTGGGCTGGCACGCAGGCCGCACGGTTTGACCGACGGCCGGTCGGGCGCTGCGCCACGCGAGGGCCGTGCGCCTGGCGGATCCGACGCGGGTGCCCGGGATGCGGGACGCGTTCTGGCCAGGTGGGCGCGGTTGTCGGCTCGCGTTCAGCCCGACGCAAGGCGGCATGCCTACACTCACTGGTCTGCCCTTGCGAAGCCTGCTGCCGATGCGTCCGAACCTGTTGTTGCCGCTGGTCGGCATCCTTGCCTGCGCCGTCGCGCCGGCCTGGGCGCAGGACTCCGAGGCGCGCAACCGGGTGGTGGTGATCGAGAACGTCAAGCTGGATTACGCCCAGGTGCTGAACGTGGAGCCGGTCTACCAGACCCTGCGCGCCACCCGGACCGAGCAGCAATGCGATCCGGCCCCCCGCGCCGGCCCCGGCGGCCCCGGCGCCCAAACCGGCCGAGGACGACAGCCGCTTCAACCGGCTGATGGATTCGGTGAAGGACATCTTCAGCCGCCGCCACGAGGAGCCGGCCCCGGCGGCCACGCCGACCACGGCGCCGGCGGGCGGACGCAATTGCCGGATGGTCGAGGTCGGCCGCGAGTTCCGTCGGCCCATCGCCTACGACGTGGACTATGTCTACAAGGGCACCAAGTACCGCTCGCGGCTGCCGGAAGATCCGGGCAACCGGCTGCGCATCCGCGTCTCGGTGGCGCCGTACGTGCCCGATGCGGTGGTGGTGCCGCCACGCTGAGCGCCGCGTGCGCTTGCGCCTGTGGCGTGCGCGTGCGAGGATGCGCGCCGATGAAAGCGAACCTGCCCCAGCACGATCTCAGCGCCGCACGCATGGCCTCGGGCATGACGTCGCGCGCGCGTCGACCGGAATCCCACATTCTCGCTGGGTAACCGGAGCGTCGTGCCGTTCGTTCTGAAAACCCAGCCCGAGGCTGGGTTTTTTCGTTTTCATCGCCCGGAAAAGTTTCACCCGTAAAGAACCAGGCTGTAGAACCTCCCGCGCGTCCCGCGTCCCCACCGCTGCAAAGGATCGATCGATGTCTCTGAAGCACTTCTTGAACACCCAGGACTGGAGCCGCGCCGAACTGGACGCGCTGCTGACCCAGGCGGCGCTGTTCAAGCGCAACCGTCTCGGCAGCGAGCTGAAGGGCAAGTCGATCGCGCTGGTGTTCTTCAACCCGTCCATGCGCACCCGCACCAGCTTCGAGCTGGGCGCGTTCCAGTTGGGCGGCCACGCGGTGGTGCTGCAGCCGGGCAAGGACGCGTGGCCGATCGAGTTCGACCTGGGCACGGTGATGGACGGCGACACCGAAGAGCACATCGCCGAAGTGGCGAGGGTGCTGGGCCGCTACGTCGACCTGATCGGCGTGCGCGCGTTCCCGAAGTTCGTCGACTGGGCCAAGGACCGCGAGGACCTGGTGCTGAAGAGCTTCGCCAAGTACTCGCCGGTGCCGGTGATCAACATGGAGACCATCACCCACCCGTGCCAGGAGCTGGCGCACGCGCTGGCGCTGCAGGAGCACTTCGGCACCCGCGACCTGCGCGGCAAGAAGTACGTGCTGACCTGGACCTACCATCCCAAGCCGCTGAACACCGCGGTGGCCAATTCTGCACTGACCATCGCCACCCGCCTGGGGATGGACGTGACCCTGCTGTGCCCGACCCCGGACTACGTGCTCGACGAGCGCTACATGGGCTGGGCCGCGCAGAACGTGGAAGAGAGCGGCGGCTCGCTGACCGTCAGCTACGACATCGACAGCGCCTACGCCAGCGCCGACGTGGTCTACGCCAAGAGCTGGGGCGCGCTGCCGTTCTTCGGCAACTGGGGCCCGGAGAAGCCGATTCGCGACCAGTACCAACACTTCATCGTCGACGAACGCAAGATGGCGCTGACCAACAACGGTGTGTTCTCGCACTGCCTGCCGCTGCGCCGCAACGTCAAGGCCACCGACGCGGTGATGGATTCGCCCAACTGCATCGCCATCGACGAGGCCGAGAACCGCCTGCATGTGCAGAAGGCGATCATGGCGGCGCTTGCTTCGCAAGCGGGAATCGGGAATCGGGAATAGAGAATCGGTACAGCAACAGCGTTAGCCCCCACTTTTACGCGTGATAAGGAAACAACCATGAGCACCGCTTCTACCATTCCCGATTCCCCACTCCCCACTCCCGGCCTCAAGGACATCGTCCTCGCCTTCTCCGGCGGCCTCGACACCAGCTTCTGCATTCCCTACCTGCAGGCCAAGGGCTATGCCGTGCACACGGTGTTCGCCGATACCGGCGGCGTGGATGCCGAGGAGCGCGACTTCATCGAGAAGCGCGCGGCGGAACTGGGCGCGGCCAGCCACGTCACCGTCGATGGCGGCCCGGCGATCTGGGCCGGCTTCGTCAAGCCGTTCGTGTGGGCCGGCGAGGGCTACCAGGGCCAGTATCCGCTGCTGGTGTCCGACCGCTACCTGATCGTCGATGCCGCGCTCAAGCGCGCCGAGGAACTGGGCACCAAGACCATCGCGCACGGCTGCACCGGCATGGGCAACGACCAGGTGCGCTTCGACCTGGCGGTCAAGGCGCTGGGCGACTACGAGATCGTCGCGCCGATCCGCGAGATCCAGAAGGAACACACCCAGACCCGCGCCTACGAGCAGAAGTACCTGGAAGAGCGCGGCTTCGGTGTGCGCGCCAAGCAGCAGGCCTACACCATCAACGAGAACCTGCTCGGCCTGACCATGTCCGGCGGCGAGATCGACCGCTGGGAAGCGCCGGGCGAGGGCGCCCGCGGCTGGTGCGCGCCGCGCAGCGCGTGGCCGACCGAGCCGCTGACGGTGAAGCTGAAGTTCGTGCAGGGCGAGGCGGTCGAGCTCGACGGCAAGGCGCTGCCGGGCGAACAGATCCTGGCCAAGCTCAACAAGCTGTTCGCGCCGTACGGCGTGGGCCGTGGCGTGTACACCGGCGACACCGTGATCGGCCTGAAGGGCCGCATCGTGTTCGAGGCGCCGGGCCTGGTGGCGCTGCTGGCCGCGCACCGCGCGCTGGAGGACGCGGTGCTGACCAAGCAGCAGAACCGTTTCAAGCCGGACGTGGCGCGCAAGTGGGTGGAGCTGGTCTACGAAGGCTTCTACCACGATCCGCTGAAGACTGACCTGGAAGCCTTCCTGAAGTCGTCGCAGGCGATGGTCAACGGCGAAGTGACGCTGGAGACCCGCGGCGGCCGCGTCGACGCGGTGGCGGTGAAGTCGCCGCACCTGCTCAACGCCAAGGGCGCCACCTACGCGCAGTCGGCGGACTGGGGCGTGGCCGAGGCCGAGGGCTTCATCAAGCTGTTCGGGATGAGCTCGACGCTGTACGCGCAGGTCAACCGCTGACGCTTAGAGCCCCCCTCCCTTTGGGAGAGGGGTTGGGGGCGCCGCAGGAAGCCTTCGGAACCGACATGACGAACGCGTCGCCACGCGCCAGCCATGGGGAACTGCTGCAGCATTTGCTCCCATCGTTCGCCATCCGGGCGCGTGGCGACGCGTTCGGCCTGGGCGCTTCTCGAAGTGTCGCGAGGCGCCCCTCATCCGCCCCCTTCGGGGGCACCTTCTCCCAGTGGGAGAAGGGGGCCACTGCGATGGAACCCATGCACGCACTGCGCATCAGCACCGACAAGCAGGAACTGGATCTGCCGTTGATCCATCGCTTCCTCAGCGAGCAGGCCTATTGGAGCCTGGGCATCCCGCTGGACACGGTGCAGCGGGCGATCGCCGGCTCGCTGTGCTTCGGCGGCTATCTCGATGGCGTGGGGCAGGTGGCGTTCGCGCGGGCGATCACCGACGGGGCGACGTTCGGCTATCTCGCCGACGTGTTCGTGCTCGACGCCTACCGCGGCCGCGGCTACGCCAAGCAGCTGGTGGCGGTGATGGCCCACCCGCAGCTGCAAGGCCTGCGTCGCTTCATGCTCGCCACCTCCGATGCGCATGCGCTGTATGCGCAGTACGGCTTCGCCGCGCCGGCGCGGCCGCAGACGCTGATGGAAGTGCTGCGTCCCGACATCTACCAGGCCGCGGCGACGGCCGCCTGATCCGATCCGCCATGACAGACCTGCTCGAATCCACCCTGACCCACCTGAAAGAACTGGTGTCCTTCGACACCCGCAATCCGCCGCGGGCGATCGGGACCGATGGCATCTTCGACTACATCCGCGCGCAACTGCCCGGCTTCACCGTGGAGGTGATCGACCACGGCGCCGGCGCGGTCAGCCTGTATGCGGTGCGCGGCACGCCGAAGTACCTGTTCAACGTGCACCTGGACACGGTGCCGGATTCGCCGCACTGGAGCGCTGATCCGCACGTGATGCGGCGCCTGGACGACCGCGTGGTCGGCCTGGGCGTGTGCGACATCAAGGGCGCGGCGGCGGCGCTGCTGGCCGCGGCCAATGCCGGCGACGGCGATGCCGCGTTCCTGTTCTCCAGCGACGAGGAAGCCAACGACCCGCGCTGCATCGCCGCGTTCCTGGCCCGCGATATCGCCTACGAGGCGGTGCTGGTGGCCGAGCCGACCATGAGCGAGGCGGTGCTGGCGCACCGCGGCATCAGTTCGGTGCTGATGCGCTTCGCCGGCCGCGCCGGCCACGCCTCGGGCAAGCAGGACGCCGCGGCCAGTGCGCTGCACCAGGCGATGCGCTGGGGCGGCCGTGCGCTGGACCACGTGGAGTCGCTTGCGCATGCGCGCTTCGGCGGGCTGACCGGGCTGCGCTTCAACATCGGCCGGGTCGAAGGCGGGATCAAGGCCAACATGATCGCGCCGGCGGCGGAGCTGCGCTTCGGCTTCCGCCCGCTGCCGTCGATGGACGTGGACGCGCTGCTGGCGACCTTCGCCGGCTTCGCCGAGCCGGCCGCGGCGCACTTCGAGGAGACCTTCCGCGGGCCGAGTCTGCCCTCCGGCGACGTCGCCCGCGCCGAAGACAAGCGCCTGGCCGCGCGCGATGTCGCCGATGCGCTGGAGTTGCCGATCGGCAACGCGGTGGACTTCTGGACCGAGGCCTCGCTGTTCTCCGCCGGCGGCTACACCGCGCTGGTCTATGGCCCGGGCGACATCGCCCAGGCGCACACTGCCGATGAGTTCGTGACGCTGGAGCAACTGCAGCGCTACGCCGTCTCGGTGCACCGCATCATCAACGGCGCGCGCTGAGCCGCGCGCCTTCCCACGTCGCCCGGACCGATCCCGCGATCGCGTCCACCCTGGATTCCTTCGGACACCGCCCCACGCCATGCACGCCAACCGCCAAACCCGCCAGACCATCGTGCGCCTGCTCTCGAGCATGGCCAGCGCGAAGGAGATCAGCCAGTACCTCAAGCGCTTCTCGCAACTGGACGCCAAGCGCTTCGCCGTGGTCAAGGTCGGCGGCGCGGTGCTGCGCGACGACCTGGAAGCGCTGACCTCCTCGCTGTCGTTCCTGCAGGAAGTGGGCTTGACCCCGATCGTGCTGCACGGTGCCGGCCCGCAACTGGATGCGGAGCTGTCCGCCGCCGGCATCGAGAAGCAGACCGTCAACGGCCTGCGGGTGACCTCGCCGGAAGCGCTGGCGATCGTGCGCCGGGTGTTCCAGGCCTCCAACCTCAAGCTGGTCGAGGCGCTGCAGCAGAACGGCGCGCGCGCCACCTCGATCACCGGTGGGGTGTTCGAGGCGCAGTACCTGGACCGCGACACCTACGGGCTGGTCGGCGAGGTCACCGCGGTGAACCTGGCGCCGATCGAGGCCAGCCTGCAGGCCGGCTCGATCCCGGTGATCACCAGCCTGGGCGAAACCCCCAGCGGGCAGATCCTCAACATCAATGCCGATTTCGCCGCCAACGAACTGGTGCAGGAGCTGCAGCCGTACAAGATCATCTTCCTCACCGGCACCGGCGGCCTGCTCGACGAGCGCGGCACGGTGATCGATTCGATCAACCTGTCCACCGAGTACGACCACCTGATCGCGCAGCCGTGGATCCATGGCGGCATGAAGGTGAAGATCGAGCAGATCAAGGATCTGCTGGACCGGCTGCCGCTGGAGTCGTCGGTGTCGATCACGCGCCCGGCCGACCTGGCCAAGGAACTGTTCACCCACAAGGGTTCGGGCACCCTGGTGCGGCGCGGCGAGAAGGTGCTGCGCGCCACGGCGTGGAGCGAGCTGGACCTGCCGCGGCTGAAGACCCTGATCGAATCCAGTTTCGGCCGCACCCTGGTGCCGGACTACTTCGACACCACCAGGCTGCTGCGCGCCTACGTCAGCGAGAACTACCGCACCGCGGTGATCCTGACCGACGAGGGCGGCTACACCTACCTGGACAAGTTCGCCGTGCTCGACGACGCGCAGGGCGAGGGCCTGGGGCGGGCGGTGTGGAACGTGATGCGCGAGGAGACGCCGCAGCTGTTCTGGCGCTCGCGTCACAACAACCAGGTCAACATTTTCTACTACGCCGAGTCCGACGGCTGCTTCAAGCAGGAGAAGTGGAAGGTGTTCTGGTACGGCCTGGAGACCTTCGAGCAGATCCAGCACTGCGTGGCGCATTGCGCCACGCGCACGCCGACCCTGCAGGGTTGAGCGACTTTTCGCCTAGGACCGACCCCATGTCCAGCATCGATCCCGAGCTTCCCGACGCCTGGCGCCAGGTGCCGACGCTGCGCGGCCGCCACGTCAGCCTGGAGCCGTTGCAGGCGGCGCACGCCGAGGGCCTGCGCAACGCCGTACGCGGCAGCGGCCTGGAGGCGCTGTGGTACACCAACGTGCCGGCGCCGGAGCGGGTGGACGCCTATGTCGCCGCCGCGCTGGAGGTGCAGGCGCTGGGCCGGGTGCTGCCGTTCGTGGTGCGCGATGCGCAGGGCGAGATCGTCGGCAGCACGCGCTTCTACGGCCTGGATCCGCAGGTGCCGACGCTGTCGATCGGCTACACCTGGTATGCGCCGCGGGTGCAGCGCAGCGGCCTGAACACCGAGGCCAAGCTGCTGCTGCTCGGGCATGCCTTCGACACGCTCGGCTGCCTCAGCGTGGTGTTCGAGACCAGTTGGTTCAACCACGCCTCGCGCACCGCGATCGCACGGCTGGGGGCCAAGCAGGACGGCGTGCTGCGCAACCACAAGCGCCACGCCGACGGCACGCCGCGCGACACCGTCATCTTCTCCATCATCGATACGGAATGGGCCGGGGTGAAACGCCACCTGCAGTTCCGCCTGGATTCGCACGCATGAGCATTCCCGTTTATTCCATCGGCATCGTCGGCGCCCGCGGCCACACCGGCGCAGAACTGATCCGCCTGATCGCCGCGCATCCGCAGTTGCGCCTGGCGTTCCTGTCCTCGCGCGAGCTGGACGGGCAGCGCGTCGATGCGCACCACGACGCCTACCAGGGCGAACTGCGCTACGAGAACCTCGATCCCGAGGCGGTGGCGGCCAAGCGCGCCGACGTGGTGGTGCTGGCGCTGCCCAACGGCAAGGCCGCGCCCTACGTGGCGGCGCTGGACGCGGCGGTCGCCGCCGGTGCGGCCGATCCGATAGTGGTCGACCTGTCCGCCGACTACCGCTTCGACCCGGCCTGGTACTACGGCCTGCCGGAACTGACCCGCGCGCGCTATGCCGGGCAGCGCCGCATCAGCAATCCTGGCTGCTACGCCACCGCGATGCAGCTGGCGATCGCGCCGCTGCGCGAGCAGCTCGCCGGGCCGCCGCAGTGCTTCGGCGTGTCCGGCTATTCCGGCGCCGGCACCACGCCGTCGGACAAGAACAACCCCGCGCTGCTGCACGACAACCTGATGCCGTACGCGCTGACCGACCACATGCACGAGCGCGAGGTGTCCGCGCAGCTCGGCGTGCCGGTGGAATTCATGCCGCATGTGGCGCCGCATTTCCGCGGCATCACCATGACTGTGAACCTGTGGCTGCAGCAGCCGCTGAAGCGGGAGGCGGTGCAGCAGCTGTATCGCGCCCGCTATGCGGATGAGCCGCTGATCGAGGTGATCGACGAGGCGCCGTGGGTCAGCCGCATCGCCGGCCGCCACGGCGTGCAGCTCGGCGGCTTCACCCTGGCCCCGGGCAACAAACGCCTGGTGCTGGTGGCGACGCTGGACAACCTGCTCAAGGGCGCGGCGACGCAGGCGATGCAGAACCTCAACCTGGCGCTGGGCGTGGACGAACTGACGTCGATTCCCGTGTGAATTCATCGGGACCCGGGACCCGGGGCCCGGGACCCGAAGAAGCAAGAGCCAATGCTTTTGCTCTTCCAGGTCCCGGGTCCCGAGTCCCGGGTCCCGCAAAAAAAGGACCCCTAATGACTAATCTGCTCTGGCAGAAACCCGGCGTCGCCGTCGACACGCAGATCCAGGCGTTCCTGGCCGGCGACGACGTGCTCCTGGACCGCGAGTTCTTCCTGCACGACATCGCCGCCAGCGGCGCGCACGCCGAAGGCCTGCAGCGCATCGGCATCCTGTCCGCGGACGAACTGGCCGGGCTGCAGCGCGAGCTGGCGGTGCTGGCCGAGGATTTCCGCAGCGGCGCGTTCGTGCTGGATGCGCGCTTCGAGGACGGCCACTCGGCGATCGAGGCGCGGCTGACCGAGCGCCTGGGCGATGCCGGGCGCAAGATCCACACCGGGCGCAGCCGCAACGACCAGATCCTGGTCGCCACCCGGCTGTGGCTGAAGGACAAGCTGGCGCGCCTGGCGCAACTGAGCGCCGAGATCGCCAAGGTGGCGCTGGACCGCGCCCAGGCCGAGCGCGACCTGCCGGTGCCCGGCTACACCCACATCCAGCGCGCCGTGGTGTCCTCGGCCGGCATGTGGTGGGCGGGCTGGGCCGAGGCCTTCATCGACGATGCCGTGCGCGCCCGCGACACCCTGCGCCTGGTCGACTGCAATCCGCTGGGCACCGCCGCCGGCTACGGCGTCAACCTGCCGCTGGACCGCGCCCACACCACCGCCGCGCTGGGCTTCGCGCGCCTGCAGGTCAGCCCGATCTACGCGCAACTGTCGCGCGGCAAGTTCGAGATGGCCGCGCTGGAAGCGCTGGGCAGCGCTACCCTGGACCTGCGCCGCCTGGCCTGGGACCTGTCGCTGTTCACCAGCGGCGAGTTCGGCTTCGTCGCGCTGCCGGCGCAGTACACCACCGGCAGCTCGATCATGCCTAACAAGCGCAACCCCGACGTGATCGAGCTGATGCGCGCCACCCACGCCAGCGTGGCTGCCGCGCGCACCGAGATCGAGCAGTTGCTGTCGCTGCCGTCGGGCTATCACCGCGACCTGCAGAGCAGCAAGGGCGCGATCTTCCACGGCTTCGGCCGCGGCCTGGCCGCGCTGGAACTGCTGCCGGCGCTGCTGGCCAACCTGGAGTGGCGCGAGGACAAGCTGCGCGCGGCGATCGATTCGGGCATGTACGCCACCGACGTGGCGGTGGAAGCCGCGGTGGCCGGCGTGCCGTTCCGCGAGGCCTACCAGGCCGCCGCCGCGTCGGCCGACAGCGCGGGGCAGGGGCGCACGCCGGAAGGCAGCCTGGCCGCGCGGGTCTCGCCAGGGGCGGCGGCGGATCTGCGCCTGGACGCGCTGCAGGCGCGTTGGCAGGCGCTGGGCGGCTGATGCGTGGGAGAGGCTTCGGTCCCGCGCCTTGATCCTGTGGGAGGGGCTTCAGCCCCGACGCCCCAGCGCTAACGCGTCGGGGCTGAAGCCCCTCCCACAGACAGGATTCGCTGTGACGCCGAACATTCAAACCGATTGCAGAAGGAAGACCGTACGATGAAGTACTACCTGGTCCTGGCGATGCGCAACCCCAACTTCGACGAGAGCGTGGTCGCCCCGCACCTGGCCTTCCTCGACGACCTGCGCGCACGCGGCCTGCTGGCGCTGACCGGCGGCTTCAGCGACCGCAGCGGCGGCGCCTACCTGCTGCAAGGCGTGGACGACCTGGCGCAGGCGCAGGCGATCGTCGCCGCCGATCCGCTGGCGATCCAGGGCTGCTCCGACCTCACCGTGCACGAATGGAACACGCGCTGATCCCATGACCTCGCAGACCCCATCGTCCTTCGTCGAGCAAGCGCTGCCGCCGTGGCGGCGTGCGGTGCTCAAGGTCGGCAGCAGCCTGCTGGCCGCCGACGGCGGCGGGCTCACGCCACGCTTCGCGCTGGGCCTGGCGCAGTTCGTCTCGGCCAACCTGGCGGCCGGGCGCGAACTGGTGATCGTGTCCTCCGGCGCGGTCGCCGCCGGGCGCGCCATCGTGCCCAAGGCCGCCGAGGCCGGCGCGGCACTGGCCGCGCGGCAGGCGCTGGCCGCGCTCGGCCAGGCGCAGCTGATCGCGCTGTGGCAGCGCTTCTTCGAGCGGCCGGTGGCGCAGGTGCTGCTGACCCACGACGACCTGCGCAACCGCCGCCGCTATCTCAACGCGCGCGCCACCCTGGGCGAACTGTTGCGGCTGGGCGCGCTGCCGGTGGTCAACGAGAACGACACCGTCTCGGTGGACGAACTCAAGCTCGGCGACAACGACAACCTGGCCGCGATCGTCGCCGCTCTGGTCGATGCCGATGCGCTGTTCATCGCCACCGATATCGACGGCCTGTACACCGCCGACCCGCGCCGTGACCCGCAGGCGCAGCCGCTGCACGAGGTGCAGGAACTGAGCGCGGCGGTGCTGGCGATGGCCGGCGGCAGCGGCAGCGGCGTGGGCACCGGCGGTATGCGCACCAAGCTGGAGGCCGCGGCCAAGGCCGGCGCCGCCGGCATCGAGACCTATCTGTTCAACGGCCGCAGCGCCGAGGTGGTGCGCGGTCTGGCCCAGGACCGCCTGCGCGGCACCCGCATCCATGCCGCGCGCACCCGCATCGCCGCGCGCAAGTACTGGCTGCGCCATGTGCCGGTCGAGCCCGGGGCGATCCTGGTCGATGCCGGCGCTGCGGCCGCGCTGCTCGACAAGGGCGCCTCGCTGCTGCCGGGCGGCGTCGCCGGCGCCGTGGGCGAGTTCCGCCGCGGCGACATGGTCGAGGTGCGCCTGCGCGACGCCGCCGGCGAGCGCTGCCTGGCGCGCGGGGTTAGCCAGTACGCGGCGGTGGACATCCGCCGCATCGCCGGCCGCCACTCGCGCGACATCGAGGCGATCCTGGGCTACAACTACGGCGAGAACGTGATTCATCGGGACGATCTGGTGGTGCTGGAGAAGCCGGGACCCGGGGCCCGGGACCCGGGGCCCGGAACGACGACCTAGCGGCGGGGTGTTGCCGTCGCGCTGGCCGTGCTTTTGCGATGTGTTGGCTTGGCGGCACTCGGCAGCCGCCCAGCCTTGCGGGTCCCGGGTCCCGGGTCCCGCCCCCAAAACCACCAACTACTTTGGAACTTCCCCAATGACCTCCATCCGCACCCAGGCCCTGCACTGCCGCGATGCCGCGCAAGCGCTGGCGCAGTTGTCGTCGTCGGCCAAACAGGAACTCCTAGAGGCGATGGCGGCGGCGCTGGAGGCGGATGCGGAGGCCATCCTCGCCGCCAATGCGCGCGATCTGGCCGCGGCCCGGGCCAAGGACGTCGGCAGCGCGATGCTCGATCGGCTGGCGCTGGACCGCAAGCGCCTGGACGGCATCGCCGCGGCGCTGCGCGAGGTGGCGGGCTTGCCCGATCCGGTGGGGCAGGTCACCCGCGACGACGTGCGCCCCAACGGCATCCGCGTGCAGAAGATCCGCGTGCCGCTGGGCGTGGTGGCGATGATCTACGAGGCGCGCCCCAACGTTACCGCCGACGCCGCGGCGCTGTGCATCAAGGCCGGCAACGGGGTGATCCTGCGTGGCGGTTCCGAAGCGATCCACTCCAACACCGCCATCGCCGCGGCGTTGCGCCGGGCGCTGCGCGAGGCCGGCATCGGCGAGGCCGCGCTGACCCTGGTGGAGGATCTGCGCCGCGAGACCATGCTGGAGCTGCTGCAGCTCCACGACATCGTCGACCTGGCGATCCCGCGCGGCGGCGAGGGCCTGATCCGCTTCGTCGCCGAACATGCACGGGTGCCGGTGATCAAGCACTACAAGGGCGTGTGCCATCTGTTCGTCGATGCCTCGGCGGATCTGGACCTGGCGGTGAAGCTGCTCCTCGACGGCAAGACCACGCGGCCGGCCGCCTGCAATTCCCTGGAGACGCTGCTGGTGCACGCCGACGTGGCCGCGCGCTTCCTGCCGCTGGCGGCGCAGGCGCTGCGCGAGCACGGCGTCGCCCTGCGCGGCGATGCCGCCACCCGCGCCCTGCTGCCGGAGATCGACCCCGCCAGCGACGACGACTACGCCGCCGAATACCTGGACCTGATCCTGGCGGTGGCGGTGGTGCCGGACCTGGACGCGGCGATCGCGCACATCCGCCGCTACGGCTCGGACCATACCGAGGTGATCGCGACCGGCGATCCCGCCAACGCCGAGGCTTTCGTGCAGGCGCTGCGCGCGGCGGTGGTGATGGTCAACGCTTCCTCGCGCTTCTCCGACGGCGGCGAACTCGGCCTGGGCGCGGAGATCGGCATTTCCACCACGCGCCTACACGCCTACGGCCCGATGGGCCTGGAAGCGCTGACCGTGGAGCGCTTCGTGGTGCGCGGCGAAGGGCAGGTCCGGCACTGACATGGGGTGTGGTCACGTGGCGACCAGCCACGTGGCCAGCGTCCTGTTCGTGGCGGCGATGGGGCCGGGCGTCGGTCTGGGCTGAGCGACCTGGACTCAAGCGCGGCGCCCCTGCATGGCGTGGCGGCGGCCAGGCGCGACCGACGGCCCAGCCTTTGTCACTTGCCGAGCGAGGCGCCGTCGCCTAGCGTCGCCGGTTCGCCTCCTTTCGGGATCCAACGCCCATGCGCCGCCTCGCTCCCTGCCTGCTCGCCGCTGCCGTCGCCTTCGCCACCACCGGCACCGCGTTCGCCCAGACCGCGCCGATGACCCCGGACATCACCGGCAAGCCGTTCGTCGCGCCGACCGCGGCCAACGACTACATCAAGCGCGAGGTGATGATCCCGATGCGCGACGGGGTCAAGCTGCACACGGTGATCGTGCTGCCCAAGGGCGCGCACGGCGCGCCGATCCTGCTGACGCGCACGCCCTACGACGCTAGCGGCCGCGCCAGCCGGCTGGCCTCGCCGCACATGCGCGATCTGCTGCCGCAGGGCGACGAGGTGTTCGTCGATGGCGGCTATATCCGCGTGTTCCAGGACATCCGCGGCAAGTACGGTTCCGAGGGCGACTACGTGGTGACCCGGCCGCTGCGCGGGCCGCTCAATCCGACCAAGGTGGACCACGCCACCGATGCCTGGGACACCATCGACTGGCTGGTCAAGCACGTGCCCGAATCCAACGGCAAGGTCGGCATGATCGGCTCGTCCTACGAGGGCTTCACCGTGGTGATGGCGCTGGCCGATCCGCATCCGGCGCTGAAGGTGGCCGCGCCGGAAAGCCCGATGATCGATGGCTGGATGGGCGACGACTGGCTCAACTACGGCGCCTTCCGCCAGGTCAACCTGGATTACTTCACCGGGCAGACGACCCGGCGCGGCAAGGGCGAGGGCATCCCGCGCCAGGGCTACGACGACTACAGCAACTTCCTGCGCGCCGGCTCGGCCGGCGACTACGCCAAGGCCGCCGGGCTGGAGCAGTTGCCGTGGTGGCGAAAACTCACCGAGCACCCGGCCTACGATGCGTTCTGGCAGGAGCAGGCGCTGGACAGGGTGATGGCGCGTACCCCGCTGAAGGTGCCGACGATGTGGTTGCAGGGGCTGTGGGACCAGGAAGACATGTGGGGCGCGATCCACAGCTACGAGGCGATGGAGCCGCGCGACACCGGCAACGACAAGAACTACCTGGTGATGGGGCCGTGGCGGCATAGCCAGGTCAACTACGAGGGCGCCTCGCTGGGCGCGCTGCAGTTCGACGGCGACACCGCGCTGCAGTTCCGTCGCGACGTGCTCAAGCCGTTCTTCGACCAGTACCTGGTCGATGGTGCGCCCAAGGCCGACACGCCGCCGGTGCTGATCTACGACACCGGTGCCAACCACTGGGACCGCCTGCAGCGCTGGCCGCTGAGTTGCGCGCAGGGCTGCCCGGCGCAGAGCAAGCCGCTGTACCTGCAGGCTGGCGGCCGCGTCTCGTTCGAGGCGCCCAAGGCCGGGCAGGGCGAGTACACCGAGTACGTGTCCGACCCGGCCAAGCCGGTGCCGTTCGTGCCGCGCCCGGTGGTGTTCGGTGACCGCGACATGTGGACCACCTGGCTGGTGCACGACCAGCGCTTCGTCGACGGCCGCCCGGACGTGCTGACCTTCGTCAGCGAGCCGCTGCAGGCGCCGCTGCGCATCGCCGGCGCGCCGGAAGTGCACCTGCAGGCGTCCACCAGCGGCAGCGACAGCGACTGGGTGGTGAAGCTGATCGACGTCTATCCGGACCAGATGGCCTCCGAGCCGAAGCTGGGCGGCTACGAGCTGCCGGTGTCGCTGGCGATCTTCCGCGGCCGCTACCGCGAGAGCTTCGAGCATCCGGCGCCGCTGACCCCGAACCAGCCGCTGGCCTACCGCTTCGGCCTGCCCACCGCCAACCACACCTTCGAGCGCGGCCACCGGATCATGGTGCAGGTGCAGTCCACGCTGTTCCCGCTGTACGACCGCAACCCGCAGACCTACGTGCCGAACATCTACTTCGCCAAGCCGGGCGATTACCAGAAGGCGACGCAGCGGATCTGGCATACGCCGCAGCAGGCGAGCTACATCGCATTGCCGGTGGACTGAACGCGCGGCGGTTGCCGCCTGCGCCGTCGCGGCGGGGATGTTGATGGCCAGATGGCGGCGCTGCCGGCGCCGCCGCCTGGCTCGGGGCGCGATGCATGGGTCACTGGCGGTGCGGACGCGTGCAGGTCCTCGCAGCAATGCGCGCGCGCCCGGTGGCGCCTGGCCGTGGCCGAAACGGCGGGCGATCGTCGGGATGGCAGCGAAGCGCGTGTTCAGGGTGTCGACGATGGCCGACCCCGCGAACTGCAGGAGTTGGCTGCCGGGCGCGAACAGGCGATGCACCCCTTCGCACTGCTTTCGCGTCCATCCGCAGCGATCGGTCCGCTGGCGCCGGCGAGGAGCGTCTGCACGACGCGGGCGTGCTGGTCATTGTCGGTCGGACTGGGAGAGCCGAGATCATGATGCGGCTGCTCGGCGCGAGCGCGTCGAGTGCGATCGTCTCCATCGGATCGAAGACGGTGCTGCGGAAGAGCCACAGCAGGTTCTCCGCCACCAGCCCGGTCGCCTTCGCCAGCGACGAAGGGATCATGCCGACGATGGAAGCCAGGTGCATGGATGTCACTGCCATGGTGTCGCCGGCGCGACCTCATCGCATGTCTGGTCATCTGTTCGACAAAGGGCGATGGGTCATCGCCGGCATCACCGATCTCGCCGAGCGCCAAGGCATCAACAAGGGAGGTCGCTACGCGCTATGCAACCCGAGTTGCCCGTGGCCGTATCGGTGCTGGTCGCGCAGTCTTGCCGCGGGATACGAACGTGGCAGCAGACATTGTCTGCAAAAAAGCGCTAAAAACCGGCTGCTTCCGCACGACTGCGCCATGCCTTCCAGGCTGCGCGTCCCGCCATGCGCTGGCGTACAGATCCGGCCTGGTCGTCGCTTGACCACGCCATCGCGCGCGATCGCTCCATGGTGCGCAGCTGCGCTCCAGCGTGTGTGCCCACGGTGCGCGTGTATGCATGGTTTGCGTACGCACAGGTACGGCGCTGCTTCGACATGTTTGCAATCGCTTGCAGAGCGCACCGGCGCGCGTCGTCATTGTCGTCCACGCCGCGCACCGCCGCGCGGTCTTGCGCAAACACGCCTTAAATTAGGTAGATGACATGGTGAAAAAACCGTCATCTTTTGTTGGTGCTCAACACATTTTCAGAAACGGTGAGTGACGCTTTATTGCCATCGCGTGGCGTCGTTGGCAAAGATCGCCGCGTGCAGACGGAGGTGCATTGCATACGACGTCGGCGCTGTTGCCAGCATCCATATTTGCGTGATCGCTTCAGTAGTGAAAGGCGGGCCGGCACCATTGGCGGTTCCGTCGGGGCGGCCCGGGGGGAGCTAAGCGCACTGCGTCTGCACGCGTGTTTGCTGCACCGCTTTCGAACTGTGAGCGACTCAAGGAAGGAGGGTCCGTGATGTCTATCGATACCGCCGGTGTGTCCCGTTCGCCGTGCCTCGCGTTCCGCTGCCGCCGCCCGCCCGATCGGGCATCCCCACGCTGTCGACGCTAGGCGCGTTCTGCCCGTAGACGTGCCGCGGTAGCGCGTTCGTCGCCTTCCGCGTCGCCTGATCGTCAATCCCAATGCTTGTCGTGGACCAATCGGGCCGCGCAGGTGAGGTCTTGCCTGCGCAGCGGCCGGCACGGCGTGCTGTCGCGCCGACCGCCCAACACCTTTGGCTTGCGCTCGCACGCTGCCGTCCCATTTCGCGATAGGAGTGTTCGCCATGAGTATCCAGGTCAAGGTTGTCCCGCACGGTGCCGACATCGCCCGCGCCCACGCCGTCCCGCTGCCGGCCGACGGCGTGGTGCGACTGACCCAGGCCAGCCAGGTGGTACTGGATGTGTCGCCCGACAGGGTCGCCGCCTACAGCCGCGAAGGCGACGATCTTCTGGTGCGGATGAAGAACGGCGAGACGGTCCGCATCGTTCACTTCTTCGACCCTGCGTCCGAGCCGAGCGCGTTGTTCCTGACGCAGGAGCAGGATCTGCTGGCGGTGCAGTTCGCCGGCGGCGAAGGGGCCGTGTTGCTGGCCAGCTATGCGCCGGTGGGCGGCGATGCCGGGTTCGAATCCTTGACCGCGGCCGGCGTGGCCGGCGCGGGCGGCGCGGCCGGTGGGCTGGCTGCGCCCTGGCTGATGGCGGGCGGCGTCGCACTCGGCGCGGGCGCGCTGGCCAGCATGGGCAGCGAGGACGACCGCAACGAGATCGTGCAGCCACAGCCCCAGCCGCAACCGCAGCCGTCGGCACCAGCCGTGGCGACCAATCTGCAGATCTCCCCGGACGGCACCCAGATCAGCGGCAACGCGCCTCCCGGCCACTCGGTCGGCGTCGATGCCGATGGCGACGGACAGGTGGACACGGTGGTCGTGGTCGGCACCGACGGCAGCTTCACCGTGACGCTGCCGGCGCCGGTGGTCGGTGGCCAGATGGTGGCCGTGGTGGTCACCAGCCCGGATGGGGCCTCCAGCCCGCCGGCGATGGTGCAGGCACCGGACGTCACCCCGCCTGCTGCGGCCGCCAACCTGCAGGTCGCGGCGGATGGCAGCAGCCTCACCGGTACCGCGGAGGCGGGTGCAACGGTGGGTGTGGACACCAATGGCGATGGCGTGCCGGACGTGACCGCCGTGGTCGGCAGCGACGGCAGTTTCAGCGTGCCGTTGCAGCCGCCGCTGACCAACGGCGAGACCGTGACCGTGGTGGTGACCGATACGGCCGGCAACACCGGCCCCGGCGCCAGCGTCAATGCGCCCGACACTACGCCGCCGGCGGCGGCCGGGAATCTGCAGGTCTCGGCCGATGGCGGTACCTTGACCGGCACCGCCGAGGCGGGCGCGACGGTGGGCGTCGATGCGAATGGCGACGGCGTTCCCGACTTCACCGTCGTGGTGGGCGGCGACGGCAGCTTCAGCCTGCCGTTGCAGCCGCCGCTGACCGACGGCCAGACGCTGACCGTGGTGGTGACTGATCCGGCCGGCAACAACAGCCCCCCGACCAGCGTGCAGGCGCCGGATCTGCTGGCGGCACCGATCATCCAGGCGACCAACGGCAGCGTGATCGCCGGCACCTCCGAAGCGGGCGCCACCATCACGCTGAGCGACGGCAATGGCGCGCCGATCGGCCAGGCCGTCGTCGATGCCGCGGGCAACTGGAGCTTCACCCCGGCCACGCCGCTGCCGGACGGCACGGTGATCACCGCCGTCGCCAGCAATGCCGCAGGCACGGTCAGTCCGCCGGCGACCACCACCGTGGATGCGGTGGCGCCGGCGGCGCCGGTGCTGCAACCGAGCAACGGCAGCGTCGTCGCCGGGAGCGCCGAGGCCGGCGCGACGGTCACCGTCACCGACGCCAACGGCACGTTGATCGGCCAGGCGACCGCCGATGCCTCCGGCACCTGGAGCCTGACCCCGGCTACCCCGTTGCCCGACGGCACCGTGTTGAGCGCCATCGCCACCGACGCGGCCGGCAACGCCAGCGCGCCGGCGACGACCACGGTGGATGCCGTGGCGCCGGCCGCCCCGGTGCTGCAGCCGAGCAACGGCAGTGCGATCGTCGGCACCGCCGAAGCCGGCGCGACGGTCACCGTGACCGACGGCAACGGCACGCTGATCGGCCAGACCACCGCCGATGCGTCCGGCAACTGGAGCGTGACCCCGGGAGCCCCGCTGCCCGACGGCACAGTGGTCAACGCCGTGGTCACCGACGCGGCGGGCAACGCCAGCGCGCCGGCCACGCTGACCGTCGATGCCGTGGCGCCGGCCGCCCCGGTGCTGCAGCCGAGCAACGGTACCGCGATCGTCGGCACCGCCGAAGCCGGGGCGACGGTCACCGTCACCGATGGCAACGGCACGCTGATCGGCCAGACCACCGCCGATGCGTCCGGCAACTGGAGCGTGACCCCGGGAGCCCCGCTGCCCGATGGCACGGTGATCAACGCCGTGGCCACCGATGCGACCGGCAACGTCAGCGCGCCGGGCACGACCACCGTAGATACGACGGCACCGTCGGCGCCGATCCTGCAGCCGAGCAACGGCCTGACGATCGTCGGGTCGGCCGAAGCCGGCGCGACGGTCACCGTGACCGACGGCAACGGCACGCTGATCGGCCAGGCCACGGCCGATGCCTCCGGCAACTGGAGCATCACCCCGGGGGCGGCATTGCCCGACGGCACCGTGCTGAGCGCCATCGCCACCGACGCAGCCGGCAATGCCAGCGCGCCGGCGACGACCACGGTGGATGCCGTGGCGCCGGCGACGCCGGTGCTGCAGCCGAGCAACGGCAGTGCGATCGTCGGCACCGCCGAAGCCGGGGCGACGGTCACCGTCACCGACGGCAACGGCACGCTAATCGGCCAGGTCACCGCCGATGCGTCCGGCAACTGGAGCATCACGCCCGGCACGGCGCTGCCCGACGGCACAGTGGTCAACGCCGTGGTCACCGACGCGGCGGGCAACGCCAGCGCGCCGGCCACGCTGACCGTCGATGCCGTGGCGCCGGCCGCCCCGGTGCTGCAGCCGAGCAACGGTACCGCGATCGTCGGCACCGCCGAAGCCGGGGCGACGGTCACCGTCACCGACGGCAACGGCACGCTGATCGGCCAGACCACGGCCGATGCGTCCGGCAACTGGAGCGTGACCCCCGGAGCCCCGCTGCCCGATGGCACGGTGATCAACGCCGTGGCCACCGATGCGACCGGCAACGTCAGCGCGCCGGGTACGACCACCGTAGATACGACGGCACCATCGGCGCCGATCCTGCAGCCGAGCAACGGCCTGACGATCGTCGGGTCGGCCGAAGCCGGCGCGACGGTCACCGTGACCGACGGCAACGGCACGCTGATCGGCCAGGCCACGGCCGATGCCTCCGGCAACTGGAGCATCACCCCGGGGGCGGCATTGCCCGACGGCACCGTGCTGAGCGCCATCGCCACCGACGCGGCCGGCAACGCCAGCGCGCCGGCGACGACCACGGTGGATGCCGTGGCGCCGGCCGCCCCGGTGCTGCAGCCGAGCAACGGCAGTGCGATCGTCGGCACCGCCGAAGCCGGCGCGACGGTCACCGTCACCGATGGTAACGGCACGCTGATCGGCCAGACCACCGCCGATGCGTCCGGTAACTGGAGCGTCACGCCGGGGGCGACGTTGCCCGACGGCACCGTGGTGACGGCCGTCGCCACCGATGCCGCTGGCAACGCCAGTGCGCCGGCGACACTGATCGTCGATGCCGTAGCCCCGGCCGCCCCGATCCTGCAGGTCAGCAATGGCCTGGCGATCGTCGGCACCGCCGAAGCCGGCGCGACGGTCACCGTGACCGACGGCAACGGCACGCTGATCGGGCAGGCCACCGCCGATGCCTCCGGCAACTGGAGCGTCACGCCGGGGACGGCGTTGCCCGACGGCACCGTGGTGACGGCCATCGCCACCGATGCGGCCGGCAATGCCAGTGCACCGGCAACGTTGATCGTGGATGCGCTGGCGCCGGCGGCGCCGATCCTGCAGGCGAGCAATGGCATCGCCATCGTCGGCACCGCGGAAGCGGGTGCGACGGTCACCGTGACCGACGGCAACGGCACGCTGATCGGCCAGGTCGCCGCCGATGCGGCCGGCAACTGGAGCGTGACGCCGGGCGTCGCATTGCCGAACGGCACCGTGGTGACCGCCATCGCGACCGATGCGGCCGGCAATGTCAGTGCGCCGGCGACGTTGACCGTGGATGCACTGGCGCCGGCCGCCCCGATCCTGCAGGCGAGCAATGGCCTGGTCATCGTCGGCAGCGCGGAAGCGGGTGCGACGATCACCGTCACCGACGGCAACGGCACGCTGATCGGGCAGGCCACCGCCGATGCGTCCGGCAACTGGAGCGTGACCCCGGGGGCCGCCTTGCCCGACGGCACCGTGATCAGCGCCATCGCCACCGACGCGGCCGGCAATGCCAGCCCGCCGGCGACGCTGACCATCGATGCCGTGGCCCCGGCCGCCCCGATCCTGCAGGTCAGCAATGGCCTGGCGATCGTCGGCACCGCCGAAGCCGGCGCGACGATCACCGTGACCGACGGCAACGGCACGCTGATCGGCCAGGCTACGGCCGACGCGTCCGGCAACTGGAGTGTGACGCCGGGCGCGGCGTTGCCGAACGGCACCGTGGTGACCGTCATCGCCACCGATGCGGCCGGCAACGCCAGTGCACCGGCAACGTTGACCGTGGATGCGCTGGCGCCGGCGGCGCCGATCCTGCAGGCGAGCAATGGCGTCGCCATCGTCGGCAGCGCGGAAGCGGGGGCGACGATCACCGTCACCGATGGCAACGGCACGCTCATCGGCCAGGTCACCGCCGACGCGTCCGGCAATTGGAGCGTGACGCCGGGCACCGCATTGCCGAACGGCACGGTGGTGACCGCCATCGCCACCGATGTCGCGGGCAACGCCAGTGCGCCGGCGACGTTGATCGTGGATGCAGTGGCGCCCGCCGCCCCGATCCTGCAGGCGAGCAATGGCGTGGCCATCGTCGGCAGCGCCGAAGCCGGTGCCACCATTACCGTCACCGACGGCAACGGTACGATGGTCGGTCAGGCCACGGCCGACGCGTCCGGCAACTGGAGTGTGACGCCGGGGGCTGCATTGCCGAACGGCACGGTGATCAGCGCCATCGCCACCGACGCGGCCGGCAATGCCAGCCCGCCGGCGACGCTGACCATCGATGCGCTGGCGCCAGCGGCGCCGGTGGTGTCGATCAGCCTGGATGGCAGCCTGCTCAGCGGCACCGCCGAGGCCAATGCGCAACTGCGCGTGGTGGTGAACGGCGATACCGCCAATCCGCTGCTGATCCAGGTGGATGGCAACGGCAGCTTCAGCCTGCCGCTGTCGCCACCGCTGGTGATCGGTCAGGCGCTGTCGGTGGTGGCGGTCGACGCCGCCGGCAACGTCAGCGCGCCGGCGCTGCTCACTGCGCCGGACCTGTCGCCGCCACTGCTCAGCGTGGCGGAGGCGGGCGATACCTGGATCAACGCTGCGGAGATCGGCAACGGCATCCAGGTGGCGGTGCAGCTGCGGCCGAACATGCTGGTCGGGCAGGTGGTCACCGTGCACTTCGCCGGTCAGAACGGCTACGAGGTCGACGTCAGCCACACCCTGACCAGCGCCGACCTGAGCGCCGGCAACGTGCTGGTATCGGTGCTGCCGCCGAGCGGCGGCGCGGCATTGCCGCAAGGGGCGGCGACGGTCACGGTCGACCTCAACGGCGGCCCGCTGTCGTCCTCGGTCGGCTTCACCATCGACACGGTCGCGCCGGCGACGCCGGTGCTGTCGCTGGTCGGCAGCCTGCTGACGATTTCCGGCGAGCCGGGCCTGGCGCTGACGGTCAACGTCAACGTCGGCGGCGTGCAGGCCACCGCCACGCTCGCCGCCGACAACAGCGGCCTGGCCTCGCTGGACCTGCTGACCGGCCTGGACATCGACCTGAGCTGGGCGCAGCTGTTGAACGCGCAGGTCTCGGTGGTCGGTGCCGACCCGGCCGGCAATCCCAGCCCGGTCGTCTCGCTGGGCGTGGGCACCAACATCGCGCAGCCGCTGACGCTCGGCGACTTCGGCGTGAACTTCGCGCTGCTGCCGGCGACGTTCGGCTTCAGCGGGCAGGCCGAGCCGAACGCGAGCCTGGCGATCCGGGTCATCACGCCCACGCTCAATGTCGAACTCACGCCGATCCAGGCCGATGCCAGCGGCGACTTCGCCCTGAACCTGCTCAGCTCCAGCGTGCTGAACCAACTCGGGCTCACCGCCTCGGGCCTGCTCAACCTGGGAACCCAGGTGTCGTTCGAAGTGGTGGGCACCGATACGCAGGGCAACGACAGCGCCCGCTACGGCATCACCCTGGCCAACAACGGCGCCAGCCTGGGCATCGGCACGATCAGCGTGAATGGCACCGGCGGCATCGACATCCTGTCCGGTGCCGACGGCAGCAGCGAACGCATCCTCGCCGGCGACGGCAGCGACCTGATCTTCAACGTCGGCAGCGGCGATCAGGTGTTGGCCGGCAACGGCGACGACACCATCCAGATCACCGGCAACACGTTCGTCAGCATCGACGGTGGCGCCGGCTTCGACACGCTGCTGTTCGCCAACGGCATCGATCTGGACTACAACGCCGCGGGCATCGGCACCCTGAGCAACATCGAGCGCTTGGACCTGGGCAAGGGCGATTCCGGCAGCACGCTGACCTTGACCGCGTCGGAAGTGCTGGCGATCACCGACAGCAACGACACCCTGCAGATCACCGGCGACGGGGCGGATGTGCTCAACGTGATCGGCGCGGTGGACAGCGGCACCACCCAGGCGATCGACGGCATCACCTATCACGTCTACAGCTTCGGCACCGCGACCTTGCTGGTGGAGGACAACACGCTCGCGGTGGTGACGGCCTGATGGCGAGGAAGGGGGATGGGGACCGGCGCACGCGCCGGTCCGGCCCGGCGCTGGCCGTCGGGCTGTGGTTGGCGCTGCCGGCGTGCGCCTGCGCGATGTCGCTGACGCAGGCCGTGCAGCGCGGCTTGGCGATCGAGCCGCAGTTGCGCGCGGCGATGGCGGACGCGGCGCGCGCCGCCACCGACGTGCGCATCGCCCGCAGCGGCTACTACCCGGCGTTGTCGGTCGCCGCCGGGCCCAAGGCGCTGGACCCGGGCGAGATGGTCTACGACGTCAATCTCTCGCAGATGCTGTACGACTGGGGGCGCGTGTCGAGCCGGGTGGCGAATGCACGCGCGCAGCAGCGCGGGCAGGACGCGGCGGTGGAGGTGGCCGCCGACGACGCTGCGCTGCAGATCGTGGAGGTGTATCTGGACGTGTTGGCGGCGCAGCAGCGGCTGCAGGCGGTGCAAGCGCATCTGCAACGCCTGCAGGTGATCGCCGACCTCAGCGAGGCGCGCAGCGGCGGCTATGCCGATCGCAGCGAACTGGAGCGTACGCGGCTGGAACTGGCCCGCGGCCAGGACCAGTTGGCGACCGAGCAGGGTGCGCTGCAGGAGTTGCGCAACCAGTTCCTGCTGCTGGTCGGGGCCGAGGCCGAGGATCTGGTCGAACCGGAGACGCTGGAATTGCCGCAATTGGCGCCGCCGTTGCTGGCGCAGGCGGTGGACGCCTCGCCGCTGCTGCGCAAGGCCGGCGAACAGGTACGCGCGGCCGAGGCCGAAGTACGCGAAGCGCGCGCGGCGATGAAGCCGCAACTCAATCTGGAGGCCGCCGCGCTGCGTCGCGACGTCGGCGGCCGCCTGCAGAACGATTCGACCATTTCGCTGCGGCTGAGCATGGACGTGTTCCAGGGCATGTCCACGTTCCTGCGCCCGCAGGCCGCGCGCCAGCGCCTGGAAGCGGCGCAGTGGAACCTGGAGGCGATGCGCCGCGAGGTGCGGCGCACCGTACAGACCCTCGCCGACAGCGGCGAGGCCTTGCGCGGGCGCGAGCAGGCGCTGCTGCGGCAGGCGCAGCAGGCGGTGGAAGTGGCCGAGTTGTACCGCGAGCAGTTGAGCGTGGGCCGGCGCGAGGTGATCGAGCTGCTGAACGTGCAGCGCGAACGCCTGGAAGCCGAGCGGCAATTGATCAGCCTGCGGATCGAACGCAAGCGCCTGCGCTACCGCGCGGCGGCACAGATCGGCGCATTGCACGCGCTGTTCCAGGAGACGAAGCATGCAGGGTGAAGGGGGGATCGAAGCATCCGTGGCGACGCCGCGGGCCGGCGCCGCGGACGGACTGCGCGAAGGCCTGCTGCTGTTGTGCCAGCGCCTGGGACGGCCGTTGAGCGATGCCGAACTGGTGGACGGCATCGCCCTGGTGCAGGGACGCCTGCCGCTGCACCTGGTGCCGCGCGCGCTGCGCCGTGCCGAGCTCACGGCCGAGGTGCTGGCGTATCCGCTGGACGGCATGGACCGCTACCTGCTGCCGGCGCTGCTGCTGTTGCACGATGGGCGCACGGTGCTGCTGGAGGCGGTCGAGGCGGGACAGGCACGGCTGCTGCTGCCGCATGCCGGCGGTGGCGAGCAGGCGGTGCCGGTGGCGGAACTGGAGGCGCTGTACAGCGGGTCGGCGGTCTTCGCCAAACCGCGCTTCCGCGACGACGGGCGCATCGGCGGGTACGCCGGCAGCGCGTCGGAGCATTGGTTCTACGGGCCGCTGAAGAAGCTGTGGCGCTCCTATGCGGAAGTGGCGCTGGCGGCGATGGTCGCCAACCTGCTGGCCATCGCCACCGCGCTGTTCGCCATGCAGGTCTACGACCGCGTGGTGCCCAACGCGGCCTTCGACACGCTGTGGATCCTGGCCAGCGGCGTGGTCCTGGCGATCGTGATGGAAGGCGTGCTGCGCACCCTGCGCGGGCAGTTGCTGGCGGTGCTGGGCAAGCGCCTGGACCTGCAATTGTCCACGCTGCTGTTCTCGCGCGTGCTGGCCATGCGCATGGCCGCCAAGCCGGCGTCGATGGGCGCGTTCAGCACCCAGGTGCGTGAGTTCGAATCGGTGCGCGAGTTCTTCACCAGTTCCAGCGCGGCGCTGATCAGCGACCTGCCGTTCGTGGCGATCTTCCTGGGGATCATCGCCCTGATCGGCGGCCACGTGGTCTGGGTGCCGCTGGTCGCCTGCGTGCTGATGGTGCTGCCCGGGCTGCTGGCGCAGCGCCTGCTCGGCGAGCTGTCGCGGCAGAACCTGCGCGAGGGGGCGATGAAGAACGGCCTGCTGCTGGAGGCATTCGAGCATCTGGAGTCGATCAAGGCCGCACGCGGCGAAGGCCGCTGCCAGGGACTGTGGGAAGCGCTGACCGCGCAGCTGTCCGCCTCGGCGATGCGGACGTACGCGCTGACCACCGCGCTCAGCTATGCCGCATCGGTGGTGCAGCAACTGGCCTACGTCGGGGTGGTGGTGTTCGGCGTCTACCGCATCCAGCAGGGCGAGATGAGCGTGGGTGCGCTGGTGGCCTGTTCGCTGCTGGCCTCGCGCGCCATCGCGCCGCTGGGGCAGGCCGCGGCGGTGCTGGGGCGCTGGCAGCACACACGCGTGGCCATGGAGGGGCTGGACCAGTTGCTGGGGGCCGAACAGGAGCGGCCGCCGGGCAAGCGCTTCGTGCACAAGCTGCGCGTGCGCGGCGACTACCGCCTGGAGGCGGTGAGCCTGCGCTACGGCGAGCAGCCGCCGGTGCTGGACGTGCAGGCGCTGCGCATCGGCGCCGGCGAGCGCGTGGCGCTGCTGGGCGGCAACGGCGCCGGCAAGTCCACGCTGCTGCGGGTGCTGGCCGGCCTGCTGGATCCGCACGCGGGGCGGCTGTTGCTGGACGACGTGGCGATCGCGCAGATCGACCCGGCCGACCGCATGCGCAACATCGGCTACCTGCCGCAGGACGTGGCGCTGTTCCATGGCAGCCTGCGCGACAACCTCAACCTGCACGGGTCCGCGCTCGGCGACGAGGAACTGTATGCGGCGCTGGACGGGGTCGGGTTGGGCACGTTCGTGCGCGCGCATCCGTTCGGGCTGGACCTGCCGATCCAGGGCAATGCCAGCCTGTCCGGCGGGCAGCGGCAGGCGCTGGGACTGGCGCGGCTGTTGCTGCAGGACCCCAGCGTGGTGCTGCTCGACGAGCCCACCGCGGCCTTTGATCAGCACAGCGAACACGTGTTCATCGCCTACCTGCAGCGCTGGCTGGGCACGCGCACGCTGATCGTCAGCACGCACAAGCGCAGCATGCTGGAGCTGGCGCAACGCGCCGTGGTGCTGCGGCAGGGGCGGGTGGTGGTGGACGGGCCGGTGGAGCAGGTGCTGCAGGGCAACCGGGTGCAGGTGCCGGCGACGGCATTGGCGGGCAGCCATGGCTGAGCGCGCGGCGGTGGCGGTGCGGCGGCGGCTGGGCGACCCGCTGCTGGCATCCACGCATCCCTGGTACCGGCCGCTGCTGTGGACGGTGCTGGCGACGGTGGCGCTGTTCCTGGGCTGGGCGGCCTGGGCCGAGCTGGACGAAGTCACCCGCGGCGACGGCCGGGTGGTGCCGTACAGCCGCATCCAGAAGATCCAGAGCCTGGAGGGCGGCATCCTCGATCGGTTGCTGGTGCAGGAGGGCGAACTGGTCAAGCCGGGGCAGCCGCTGGTGCGGCTGGAGCGCACCCACTTCCTGACCAACTACCAGGAATCGGTCAACCAGGCGCAGGTGCTGCATGCGGCGATCGCGCGGCTGGAGGCGGAAGTGCTGGGCAAGACCAGCATCGCCTTCCCGGCGCAGATCGCCGGCGAGAGCGCCCTGCTGCGGTCCGAGCGCGACCTGTTCGAGTCGCGGCGCAGCAAGCTGGCCGAAGGCACCCAGGCGATCCAGCACCAGATCGCCCTGGCCCAGGACCAGTTGAACATCGTGCGCCCGCTGGTGGCCAAGGGGGCGGTCAGCCAGGTCGAGGCGCTCAAGCTCAGCCAGGACATCGCCACCCTGCGCGGGCGTCTCGGCGAGCTGCGCAACAGCTATTTCCAGGAGGCCTACACCGAGTTGGCCAAGCGCAAGGCCGATCTCAGCGCGCTGGAGCCGATCGTGCAACAGCGCCACGACCAGCTGCGCCGCACCGAGATCCTGTCGCCGGTGCGCGGACGGGTGAACACGGTGCTGATCAATACCCGCGGCGGGGTGATCCCGCCGGGCGAGCCGATCATGGAGATCATCCCGGTGGAGGAGCGGTTGCTGGTGGAGGCGCGGATCAAGCCACGCGACGTGGCGTTCCTGGTGCCGGGCATGCAGGCCCGGGTCAAGATCACCGCCTACGACTACACCATCTACGGCGAGTTGAACGGCACCGTCGAGCAGATCAGCGCCGACACCATCGAGGAGCAGACCGCGCACGGCAAGGAGTCGTTCTACCAGGTGCTGATCCGCACCGACGGCAGCCAGTTGCGTCGCGACGGCGACACGCTGCCGATCATTCCCGGCATGGTTGCCGAGGTCGATATCCTCACCGGCAAGCGCAGCGTGCTGAACTACCTGCTGCGGCCGTTGTTGAAGGCGCGGTTGCGCTGAGGAGCAACCGCAGTCCGCACCGCTCAGCTGCGCGATTCGACCAGCGAGAGGGTGCAGGTTTCGCCTGGAGCGGATTGCCAATACTCGAAGCGCGAGAGCTTCTTGCCCGAGGTCTGCGCGGCAAGCAGGCTCGCATAGGCGGCCTTGCCGAAC
The DNA here is from genome assembly GCF_014206815.1 of Xanthomonas sp. F10. GTDB lineage: Bacteria > Pseudomonadota > Gammaproteobacteria > Xanthomonadales > Xanthomonadaceae > Xanthomonas_A > Xanthomonas_A indica. Next base: position 1,674,477 of record NZ_JACHNP010000001.1, on the reverse strand, counting down.
TCGTCGCCGATGTTGAAGTAGACGATGTCGAACTTGCAGGTGGTGGAGAGCGCATCCTTGACGCTGAAGTAGGCAGTCGTGCCGCCCTGTACGCCCTGTACGCCGAGGCGGTCCACCAGCTTGTCGGTTTCGGTTACCGCGGCTGCGGGTGCGCAGTAGAGCGCGATCAGTGAGAGGCAGAGCGTCGCTTGCAGTTTCATGGTGTCGTGTCCGTTTGTCTGAGTCGTTAGCGTCGAAACGGACATGCCCGCCGCCTCGCTTCCGGCGCGTGGCGTCGCCGAAGACGCAGGGCGTGATGAATGCGCCGGTTCCCCCGTCGCCATTGTGGCGAGACGCCAGGCTCCGGCGTCAAGGCCCGGCTGCCGCGAGAGGATCGGGGCAGGCGGGCGCGGACAGCCGGTTGCCGCGATGCGCGGCCAGTGCCGGATTGCGGGCACAAAAAAACCCGGAAAACGGTGGTTTTCCAGGCTTCTTGTGACCTTGAAACTGGTCGGGGAGACAGGATTCGAACCTGCGACCTCTACGTCCCGAACGTAGCGCTCTACCAGACTGAGCTACACCCCGAAGGAGCCGCACATGATACGGAGGTCTTCCGCATTCGGCAAGCGCCTTTGCAAAAAAATTTCAGTCCGTCGCGCCGGTGGTGTCGGCGGCGGCATCCGCCGCGTTGCGCTCGCGCGCCTCGAACCACATGCCGTTGAGGATGGCGGCGGTGGAGGCCAGGCCGACACCGAGAATCCAGGCGAAGTACCACATGATCGTTTCTCCTTGCGGGTGCGTCAGTACGCGTTGGGGTTGTCGTCCAGGGAGGCGGCGGTGACCTTGCCCTTCAGCACGCGGTACACCCAGGTGGTGTAGCCGAGGATGATCGGCAGGAACACCACGGTGGCCAGCAGCATGATCCACAGGGTCAGGTGGCTGCTGGAGGCGTCCCACACGGTCAGGCTGGAGCCCGGCTGGCTGGAGGAGGGCAACAGGAACGGGAAGATCGCAAAGCCCACGGTGAGGATGATGCCGGCGATGGCCGCGCCGGAGGCGATGAACGCCAGGCCCCCGCGACGCTTGCGCAGCAGTACCGCGCTGAGCAACAGGCCGAGCAGGCCCGCGGCCGGGGCCAGCGCGGTCAGCGGCATGCTCTGGTAGTTGTGCATCCAGCCGCCGACCTCGCCGAGCACGGCGGTCTTCAGCAGCGGGTTGGTGGCGCCGTCGGTGACCACCTGCGAGGTGACCGCGTAGCCAGGCAGGCCGGTGGCCACCCACACCCCGGCCCCGGCGAACAGCGCGCAGGCCGCCAGGGCGGCGACGCTGCCGTAGCGCGCCGCGCGCTCGGCCACCGGGCCGTCGGTCTTCAGCACCAGCATCGCCGCGCCGTGCGCCACCAGCATGCTCACGCTGAGCAGGCCGGCGAGCAGGGCGAACGGCATGAGCAGGCCGAAGAAGCTGCCGGTGTAGAACACCCGCAGGGTGTCGTCGAAGTGGAACGGCACGCCCAGCAGCACGTTGCCCACCGCCACGCCCATGATCAGCGCCGGGATGAAGCCGCCGAGGAACAGCGCCCAGTCCCAGCCGTTGCGCCAGCGCTGGCCGGGCAGCTTGCCGCGGAATTTGAACCCGACCGGCCGCAGGATCAGCGCGAACAGGATCACGAACATCGCCAGGTAGAAGCCGGAGAAGCTGACCGCGTACAGCGGCGGCCAGGCGGCGAAGATCGCGCCGCCGCCGAGCACCAGCCAGACCTGGTTGCCCTCCCAGACCGGGCCGATGGTGTTCACCACCAGCCGGCGTTCGGCGTCGGTCTTGGCCACGAACGGCAGCAGCGCGCCGACGCCCAGGTCGAATCCGTCCATCACCGCGAAGCCGATCAGCAGGATGCCCAGCAGCAGCCACCAGATCACGCGCAGCGTGGTGTAGTCCAATGCAATGAAGTCCATGGTGTGTCTCCTGCCGGGGTCAGAGGTGGCCGGCGGCCGCAGGTGCGGCGATCGGGGGAACGGGGCGCGGGGCGGGTTGCAGCAGGGCGGGCAGCGCGTCCGGCCCCTTGCGGATCGCCTTGAGCATCAGCTTGATCTCGATGATCAGCAGCGTGGTGTAGATCGCCACGAAGCCGGCGAGGGTGATCAGGATGTCGTGCAGGGCCAGGCCGGAGGCGGCATAGAAGGTCGGCAGCACGCCTTCCACCGCCCACGGCTGGCGGCCGTACTCGGCCACGAACCAGCCGCACTCGATCGCGATCCACGGCGCCGGCAGGGTCCACAGCGCCAGCTTCAGGAACCAGCGCTTGTCCTCGAAATTGTGCTTGCACGAGAACCACAGCGCGGCGGCGAAGAAGGCGATCAGGTAGAAGCCCAGGCCGGCCATCACCCGGAACGTCCAGAACAGCGGCAGCACGCGCGGCACCGTGTCCAGCGCGGCCTTGGCGATCTCCTCCGGGGTGGCGTTGAGGATGTCCTCGCGGTAGCGCTTGAGCAGCAGGCCGTGCCCCAGGTCCTGCCAGTGGCGATCGAACACCGCCCGCGCCTCGGCATCGTTACGGTTGGCCTTGAGCCGCTGCAGCGCGCCGTAGGCGATCTGCCCGCCGCGCACGCGGTGCTCGGCGCGCTTGACCAGCTCCAGGATGCCCGGCACCGGCGTGTTCAACGAGCGCGTGGCGATCAGGCCCATCAGGTACGGCACCTTGATCGCGTAGTCGTTCTTGCCGGTGGCCTGGTTGGGGATGCCGAAGGCGGTGAAGTCGGCCGGCGCTTGCTCGGTTTCCCACATCGCTTCGATCGCGGCCAGCTTCATCTTCTGGTGTTCGTTGGCGGCGTAGCCGCTCTCGTCGCCCAGCACCACCACCGACAGCGAGGACGCCATGCCGAACGCGGCGGCCACCGCGAACGAGCGCCGGGCGATGTCGCGGTGCTTGCCGCGCAGCAGGTACAGCGCGCTGATCGACATCACGAACACCGCGCCGGTCACATAGCCGGCGCTGACCGTATGCACGAACTTGGCCTGCGCCACCGGGTTGAACACCACCGCCATGAAGTCGACCACTTCCATGCGCATGGTGTCCGGGTTGAACACCGCGCCGGTCGGATTCTGCATCCAGCCGTTGGCGATCAGGATCCACACCGCCGACAGGTTGGTGCCCAGCGCCATCAGCCAGGTCACCATCAGGTGCTTGACCGGCGTGAGCTTGCTCCAGCCGAAGAAGAACAGGCCGATGAAGGTCGCCTCCAGGAAGAACGCCATCAGCCCTTCGATCGCCAAGGGCGCGCCGAAGATGTCGCCGACGTAGTGGCTGTAGTAGGACCAGTTCATGCCGAACTGGAACTCCATCACGATGCCGGTGGCCACGCCCATCGCGAAGTTGATGCCGAACAGCACGCCCCAGAACAGGGTCATGCGCCGCCACACGTCCTTGCGGGTCATGACGTACACGCTCTCCATGATCGCGATCATGAAGGACAAGCCCAGGGTGAGCGGGACGAACAGGAAGTGGTACATGGCGGTCATGGCGAACTGCAGCCGCGACAGCTCTACGACAGTGGTGTCGATCATGGCTGTGCTACCTCGTGGAAAATGTGCATCTGGGTGGCCGAGTGGCGGGAGATTGGAGGCGATCTTCCGCCGCCCCGGCGCGTTCGACCTTGATCCAGATCAATGTGTGCAATGGGGGTGCGCGGCATCGTGGCGGCCACGGCGGTTCCAGCCCGGAACCGCCTTCCCCGCTAAACTGGCGGCTTCGTTCGCCGCGCCGAGCCCGTTTTGACCGATTTCGCCGAGCCGTCCGCCGCACTGCCCGCCGACGCGCCGCAACAGCGGCAGCAGCGCATGCGTTGGCTGGATGCCCTGGCCGCGGCGGCGCGCGGCCGCCAGCGCCTGGCCGCGGCGGCCATCAGCGTGTCCGGCGCGCTGCTGATCGTGCAGTCCGGCGCCATCGCCTGGCTGGTGCAGGCGCTGCTGGTCGAGCGCCGCGACCTGGCGCAGGCACTGCCGGCCTTCGGCCTGCTGGCGCTGATGTTGGTGCTGCGCGCCGGGCTTGGCGCCGCCGCGCAGCGCGCCGCCGGCGATGTCGCCGATGCGGCCAAACTCGAGCTGCGTCGCCGCGTGTACCGGCAGCTGCTGCAGCGCGGGCCGCTGTGGCTGCGCGGACAGCGCAACGGCGAACTCGGCGAACTGCTGCTGGCGCATGGCGATGCGCTGGACGGCTACTACGCCGGCTACCGGCCTGCGCGCTGGGAAGTGAGCGTGGTGCCGCTGCTGATCGTGCTGGCGGTGGCGTGGAGCGACTGGGTGGTGGGCCTGATCCTGCTGTTCACCGCGCCACTGGTGCCGATCTTCATGATGCTGGTGGGGTGGGGCGCCGAGGCCGCCGGCCGCCGCCAACTGCGCGAACTGGCGCGGATGGGCGGGCACTTCGCCGACCGGCTCAAGGGTCTGGGCCTGTTGCGCCTGTACGGACGTGGCGACGACGAACTGCGCGGGATCGCGGAGGCTGCCGAGGACGTGCGCGAGCGCACCCTGAAAGTGCTGCGCATCGCGTTCCTGTCCTCCACCGTCCTGGAGTTCTTCGCCTCGGTCAGCGTGGCGATCGTCGCGCTCTACCTGGGCCTGAGCTACCTCGGCATGATCGCCCTGCACGCCAGCGTGCCGACCCTGGGCACCGGCGTGTTCTGCCTGCTGCTGGCACCGGAGTTCTATGCGCCGCTGCGGCGCCTGGCCGCGCATTACCACGACCGCGCCAATGCGCTGGCGGCGGCGGCGGAGGTGGAGCGTCTGCTGGAGGGGCTGCCGCCGGCCACGGATGCGCCGGCAGCGCGCACTGAGGGTGCAGCAGTGCCAAACGACGCCGCTACCGCTACCGCTGTCGATGCCGCACCCGTCGCCGCACCGGCCACAAGCGCATCGCGTGCCGCACCGCTTGTGCAGGCGCGCGCGCTGCGCCTGCGGCCAGTGGGCGCGCGCTGCGATGCGCTGCAGGGCCTGGATTTCGACCTGGATGTCGGCCAGCGCCTGGCCCTGGTCGGCCCCAGCGGCAGCGGCAAGAGCACGCTGCTGGAAGCGCTGGCCGGGTGGCTGCCGCCGCGCGCGGGCACCTTGCAGATGCGCGCGGGACTGCGCATCGGCTACGCGGGGCAGCGCCCGTATCTGTTCCACGGCAGCATTGCCGACAATCTGCGCCTGGCCGATCCACAGGCCAGCGAAGCGCGGTTGCATGCCGCCGCCGAAGCGGCGCAGGTGCTGCGCTTCGCCGCGCGTCTGCCGCAGGGGTTGGACACGCCGATCGGCGAGCGCGGCTTCGGCCTGTCCGGCGGCGAGGCACGGCGCATCGGCCTGGCGCGGTTGCTGCTGCGCGATCCGGAACTGCTGTTGCTGGACGAGCCGACCGCGTTCCTGGATGCGGACACCGAGGCGGCGCTGCTGCGCACGCTGGCGGCCTTCGCCCGCGGCCGCAGCGTGATCGTCGCCACCCACAGCGAGGCGGCGATGCGGTGGGCCGATGCCGTGCTGCGGCTGCCGGCGCGCGACGGGTCCGCCGCGGGGCAGGGGGCGCGGCCATGAGCCGCACCAAGCGCGACACCCTGCGCGGCGTGTTCGGCCGCCATCTCGGCCGGCTGCTGCTGACCGCGCTGCTGGTGCTGTGCACGATGCTGGCCGGGGTCGGGTTGCTCGGCCTGTCCGGCGGCTTCCTCACCGCCGCGGCGCTGGCCGGTGCGGTCGGCATGGGCAGCGGCTTCAATTTCTTTTCGCCATCGGCCGGCATCCGCGCACTGACCTTCGCCCGCATCGCCTCGCGCTACGGCGAAAAGCTGGTCGGGCACGATGCCACCTTGCGCATCGCCCGCGACCTGCGCGTGTGGTTCTTCCGTCGCGCGCTGCCGCTGGCACCGGCACGGCTCGGCGCCAGCCGCACCGGCGAACTGCTGGCACGGCTGATGTCGGACATCGGCGAGGTCGACGGCCTGGTGGTGCGCGCACTGGCGCCGCTGGCGGCACTGCTCGGGGTCGGCGCGATCGGCATCGCCGCGGCGGCGGCGATCCACTGGCCGGCGGCGCTGGTGCTGACCGCGCTGGCGTTGGCGATCGGACTCGGCGTGCCCTGGGTGGTGGCACGTGGCGGCGAGGCCCGCGAACGCGCACGCGCGCAGCAGCGCGAAGCCTTGCGCACGCTGGCCTACGAAGGCCTGGAGGGCGCCGCCGACCTGGCCGCGCTCGAGGCGCAGGCCGCCTGGATCGCGCGCGTGGACGCCAGCGCGCAGGCGCTGCGCGCCGAGGACCGGCGCCAACGCCAGCGGCTGATCGGCGGCAACGCCTTGCATGCGCTGTGCGCCGCGGCGGGCCTGCTGGCGATGCTGTGGGTGGCGCTGGGGGCGGCGCGCGCCGATGCGATCGGCGCCGAACAGGCCGCCGGCCTGGTGTTCCTGACCGTGGCCCTACTCGAGGTCTGGGCCGGCGCCGGCCTGGCCTGGCAGGCGCTGCAGTCCGGCCGGGTCGCCGCGCGGCGTTTGCAGGCGATCGCCGGGCAGGCGCCGCCGGTCGCCAACCCGGCGCACCCGCAGGCGCTGCCAGCCAGTGGCGAGGTGCAGTTCGACGACGTGGCGTTCGCCTGGCCGGGCGAGACCCGGCGCGTGCTCGACGGTGTGACACTACGCATCGCGCCGGGCGAGCGCATCGCCCTCTCCGGCGACAGCGGCAGCGGCAAGACCACCCTGTCGGCGTTGCTGCTGCGTTTGTGGGATCCGCAACAGGGCAGCGTCCGCTACGCCGGCCTGGACCTGCGCGAGGTGGCCGAGGCGCAGTGGCATCGCCGCATCGCCTGGCTGCCGCAGGGCGCACCGGTGTTCGCCGGCAGCGTGCGCGACAACCTGCGCCTGGGCGATCCCGTGGCCGACGATGCGCGCCTGCAGCAGGTGCTGGCCGACGTGCGGCTGGATGCCTGGCTGCACGAAGTCGGTGGCCTCGATGCCTGGCTCGGCGAAAACGGCGCCACCATGTCCGCCGGCCAGGCCCGGCGCCTGGCCCTGGCCCGTGCGCTGCTGCGCGAAGCACCGCTGCTGGTGCTGGACGAACCCACCGAAGGCCTGGATGTGGACACCGCACAGGCGCTGCTGCGCGACCTGGCGCAGGCGCTGGGCCAGCGCAGCCTGCTGCTGATCAGCCACGACGTGCTGCCCGAGGGCGTGGTGCATGTGCGCTATCGGTTGCAGGAGGGGCGGCTGCAGGTCGAGGCCTAGCGCTACTGCGCAGCGCTCTGTAGGAGCGGCTTCAGCCGCGACCCGACCTGACCGGGAACGCCGGTCGCGGCTGAAGCCGCTCCTACAGCGCCATCTGGTGCCTTTCAGGCCGAGGTCTGAGATGGAATCAGGGATGCACGCCCCCTGGCTTTTCGCACCATTGCGCTTGCAGGAGCGGAGCGTGTTGCCTTGCGTGGGATCAGCCACAACGAGCGAAGTGCATCATCACCCTCGCGACATGGCGGACGTGCAATTGCGCGCAGCCGCTACAGCGCGTCCAGAAACGCCCGCACCGCCGGCCCGAACCGCGCGAAATCGACCAGGAAGGCATCGTGGCCCTGCGGTGAATCCAGTCCCAGGAACTGCGCCTGTGCGCCGCCGGCGCGCAGGCCGTCGGCGATCTGTTGCTGCTGCTGCACCGGGAACAGGATGTCGGTGTTGGCGCCGATCGCCAGGGCACGTTCGATGCGGATCGTGGCGATGCCGGCGAGCACGTCGCCGCCGGCAGGCTCGGCCAGGTCGAACCAGTCCATCGAGCGGCTGAGGTAAAGATAGCAGTTCGGGTCGAAGCGGCGCACGAAGCGCCGGGCGTGGCCTTCCAGGTAGCTCTCGACCTGGAACTCCAGGCCGAACGGATCGTCGTCGGTCTGGTCCGAATCCAGCCGCACGCGGCCGAAGCGGCCGTCCCATTCCAGCGCCGAACGGTAGGTGATCACGCCAAGCTTGCGTGCCATGCGCATGCCGGACTCGGGATAGGTGGCTTCGTCGTAGTCGCCGCCGTTCCAGTTCGGATCCAGCCGGATCGCCTCGCGCTGCAGCGAGCGGATCGCGATCGAGAACGGCAGCGCCTGCGCGCTGCCGGAAATGTTGATGTGGCTGCGCGCCAGGCCGGGATGCCGGTGCAGCAGCGCCAGGGCGGTCATGCCGCCCATCGAGTTGCCGATCACGCAGGCCAACTGCGCGATGCCCAGCGCGTGCACCACCTGCGCGGCGGCATCGGCGCCGTCCTCGATCGACAGCTCCGGGAAGCGCAGGCGATACGGCTGGCCATCGTCCGGGTGCGGCGAGGCGGGACCGGTCGAGCCCTTGCAACTGCCCAGCGAGTTCACGCAGATCACGAACCAGCGCTGCGTGTCGATCGGCTTGCCCGGGCCGAGCATGCCTTCCCACCAGCCGGGCGTGGGATCGTCGGCATTCGCGGCGGCATGTGCATCGGGCGAGAGTCCGGTGACGATCAGGATCGCGTTGTCGCGTGCGGCCGACAGCGTGCCCCAGGTCTCGTAGGCGACCCGCGCGCCGTGCAATTGGCCGCCACGCTTCATCGGGAACGGCGAGGGCAGGGCGAGGAAGCGGCTGCCGGGCGGGATGAATTCGGTCATGCGTCGATTCTAGCTGCGCCATCGCGCATCCGGCGTATGCGTGGTGCGAGATGGCGCGTGTCGGGCCGCAATGGCGTCCGTTAGTGACGCAGGGACGAATCTACTGCCCGTCTGGTCATTCGCTTCCCGCAGCGATCCAGTCCGACATGCTGTTGCCGCGTAGGAGCGGCTTCAGCCGCGACAAGCCTCCTGGTAAAGCGCGTCGCGGCTGAAGCCGCTCCTACACCGACGTTTCGCATTCTTGCTGGCGTCTTGCCTAGTTGCGACCGGGCGTTCCCGATCAGGCACGGTCGCTCCTGCACGCATGCGTTCGCTACGGCTTCCCGATCACCAATTCCACCGGCCCAGTCGCCGGCAGGCTCACCGTCACCGGTGCCGACTCCAAATCGCCCTCCTGGCGCATCGCATTGCCGCTGGTCGACAGTCGGGCGACCACCTGCACCTGCTGCAGTTGCGAGAGTTTCTGCGTGGGCATCGGGCTGTCCGCGTCGCTCAGCGTCACCCGCAACGGCAGGGCCTGCAGCGGATGCTTCTGCACCGCCACCGGCATTGGTGGACCGCCCGGGACGCGCGCGATCACGAACACGCTGGCGTCGCCGCGCAGGCGCACACGGGCGGCGAACGCCGGATCCAGCGACACCGCCACGGTCAGGCCGGTGCTCGCCGGTGCCTTTGCATCCTGCGCCGTGGTGGCCGCCGCAGCGGGCAGGGCGGGTAGGCCAGCCGCCAGACGGGCGGCGTCGATCTGCGGCCGCAGCGCCGCGGCGGTGGCCGCGTCCACGCGCGGCAACAGGGCTTCCCAGGTGGCGGCCGCGGCGGCGTCCTGGCCGCGTTGGCGCTGGGCGATGCCCAGGAACCAGGCGCCGCGTTCGCTGCCTGGCGCCAGTTGCAGGGCATGCTGCAGCCAGGCCAGCGCCTGCTCGTCGAATTGCCGTTGCGGGTTGGCCAACGCACGCGCCTCGGCGGCTTCGATCAGCAGCGGCGCCTGCTCCGGCGCCAGGCGCACCGCACGCGCGAACGCGGCCGCGGCCTCGGCGTTGTGCCCTAGCGACAACTGGCTGCGGCCGAGCAAGGCCCAGCCGTCTGCGCGATTCGGATCCTTGGCCAGCGCTGCCTGCAGTTGCTTGACCCCGTCCTCCAGCGTGCGTGGCGCCTCGCGGTTCTGCGCCTGCAGGGCGCGCGGGGTGCCGACCAGGGCGTACAGCGCCGCCGTGGCCACGCCCAGCGCCAGCACCGCGACCGCCAGCAGCGCGCCGTTGCGGCCACGGCTGCGCAGCGGCCACAACACCACCGCGAACACCAGCGCCGCCAGCGCCACCGCCGCGGCCGACATGCCCCAACTCAGCATCGCCTCACCATTCCTGTTCGTCCTGCAGCGGCAGCGCGGTGGCCGCCGGTGCGCGCCGCCGCACCATCCGGATCAGCAGCACGGCGCCGCCGGCCAGCAGCAGCAAGGGGCCGAACCACAGCAGCCAGGTCCGTGCTTCCAGCTGCGGCCGGTACAGCACGAACTCGCCGTAGCGATCGACCAGGAACTGCTTGATCTGCGCATCCGACTTGCCTTGGTGCATGAGCTCCAGCACTTCGCGGCGCAGGTCCATGGCGATCTGCGCGTGCGAGTCGGCCAGCGACTGGTTCTGGCATTGCACGCAACGCAATTCCGCGGTCAGCGCATGGAAGCGCGCTTCCTCGGCGGTGGAGCGGTAGGCCAGCGGCGTCGGATCGGACACCGGCTCGGCGCCGGCCAGCGTGGACCACGCCAGCAGCGCCAGCAAGCCCAGCCGCAGCGCGCGCCGGCCGCGGCTCATGGCGTGGCCTTGCCCTGCGCCCGCGTCGGCGGGGCGTCGCGCTCGGCTTGCTGCAAGGCCGGCAGCAGGTCGTCGCGGATGATCTGGTCGGTCAGCGGGCCGGCATGCTTCCAGCGCACCACGCCGCGCGCATCGACCAGGAAGGTCTCCGGCGCCGCGGCCACTCCCCAGTCGATCGCGGTGCGCCCCTCGGGATCGAACAGCACCGCCAGGAACGGATTGCCGAGCTGTTCCAGCCAGCGCAGCGCGTCCTCGCGGTTGTCCTTCCAGTCGTAGCCGATCACCCGCACGCGCTTGCTCAGCGCGAAGCGGGTCAGCACCGGGTGTTCCTCGCGGCAGGCCGGGCACCAGCTGCCCCACACGTTGAGCACGTACGGCGCGCCGAGCAATTCGCTGCTGCGCACGCGGATCGAGGCATCGTGCAGCAGCGGCAGTTCGAACGCCGGTGCCGGCTTGCCGATCAGCGCCGACGGCAGCGCGTCGCGGTCGGCACTGCCGGAGCGCTGCACCGCATACACCATCAACGCCAGCAGGCCGAGGAAGAACAGGGCGCCCAGCAGGATGGCGGGCAGCGGCAGGCGACGTGGAGCGGGAGCGGACATCAGGGGGTCTCCGGAGAACGACGGAAGCGCCGGTCGGCGGCGGTGACGAAACCGCCCAGCGCCATCAGCGCCGCGCCAAGCCAGATCCAGCGCACGAAAGGTTTGACGTGCACGCGCATCGCCCAGGCATTGCCGCCCAGCGGCTCGCCGAGGGCGACGTAGACGTCGCCGAACAGGCCGGGGTGGATGCCGGCCTCGGTCATGTTCTGGCCGCCGCTGGCGTACAGGCGCTTTTCCGGGTGCAGCAGCGCCAGCGGGCGATCGTCGCGCAGCACCTGCACGTGTGCGCGTTCGGCCACGTAGTTGGGGCCCTTGCGCTGGTCCAGGCCCTGCAGCTCGAAACGGTAGCGGCCCAGGTCAAGGTGCTGCCCGGGCGCCAGCGCCACCTCGCGCTGCTGCTCCAGCGCCTCGACCAGCAGCGCGCCGGCCAGGAACACCGCGATGCCGGTGTGGGCCAGGGTCATGCCCAGCATTTCGGCGGTGAAGCGGCTGCCCTTTAGCTGGCGCCGGCTCCACACGAAACGCGCGGTGCCCAGCAGCACCCAGGTGGCGGCGGCGACGCCGGCGGCGGTCTTCCACGCGCCCTGCGGTGCCAGGAAGAAACCGATCGCGCCGGCCATCAGGGCCAAGCCGGCCCAGGGCGCCAGCAGGGCCAGCGGCCGCGATGCCTGTTCGCGCTGCCAGCGGGTCAGCGGCCCGAACGGCAACAGCGCGACCAGCGGCGCCATCAGCACGATGAACAAGGTGCCGAAATAGGGCGGCCCCACCGACAGCTTGCCCAGGTCCAGCGCATCGGCCAGCAGCGGATACAGCGTGCCCAGCAGCACCATGGCGCAGGCGCAGGTCAGCAGCAGGTTGTTGGCCAGCAGCAGGGTCTCGCGGGAGGCCGGGGCGAAGCGCTGCCGCGCCTCGTCGGCCGCAGCCGCCACGCGGCCGCCGCGCAGCGCGTACAGCAGCAGTGCGCCGCCGCACAGCAGGCTCAGGAACACCAGGATGAACAGGCCGCGGGCAGGATCGGCGGCGAAGGAGTGCACGCTGGTCAGCACGCCCGAGCGGACCAGGAAGGTGCCCAGCAGCGACAGCGAGAACGCGGCGATCGCCAGCAGCAGGGTCCAGGCGCCGAAGCTGCCGCGCTTCTCGGTGACCGCCTGCGAATGCAGCAGCGCCGCACCGGCCAGCCACGGCATGAAGCTGGCGTTCTCCACCGGGTCCCAGAACCACCAGCCGCCCCAGCCCAGTTCGTAGTACGCCCACCAGCTGCCGAGGGCGATGCCGATGGTCAGAAAGCCCCAGGCCACGTTGGTCCATGGCCGCGTCCAGCGCAGCCAGCGCGCGTCCACCTGGCCGTCCAGCAACGCCGCCACCGCGAACGCGAACGGCACCGCGAAGCCGACGTAGCCGGCGTACAGCAGCGGCGGATGGATCACCAGGCCGGGATCCTGCAGCAGCGGATTGAGATCGCGCCCTTCCAGCGGCGCCGGCAGCAGCCGCGCGAACGGGTTGGAAGTGAACAGCAGGAACGCCAGGAAGCCCACGCTGACCATCGCCAGGGTGCCGATCACCCGCGCCACCACCGGGGCCGGCAGGCGCCGCGAGTACAGCGCCACCGCGCCGGTCCACAGCGCCAGGATCAGCGTCCACAGCAGCAGCGAGCCCTCGTGCGCGCCCCACACCGCGGAGTAGCGGTACACCAGCGGCAGCAAGGAGTTGGAGTTCTCGGCCACGTAGGCCACCGAGAAATCCTGGGTCACGAAGGCATGCGTGAGGATCGCGAAGGCGCCGGCGACCAGCGCCAGTTGCGCGAACGCCGCCGGCCGCGCCACGCCCATCCAGCGTGCATCGCCGCGCTGCGCACCGGCCAGCGGCAGCGCCGCCTGCAGCGTCGCGGTGAGCAGCGCCAGGATGAGCAGGAGTTGGCCGAGCTCAGGAAGCATGGTGTGGCCGGGACCCGGCACCCGGGGCCCGGGGCCCGGAAGAGCGCAGATGCGAGGTCTTTAGGTTAAGCGCGGAGCGGAGCGGTCTCCGGACAAAGCAGAAACGAACGATGCCAGTTCCGATGCATGGACGCGCCGACAAATTGCAGACGCCGTGCAACCGCTTTCCCGGGTCCCGGGTCCCGGGTCCCGGGTCCAGATGCGATCGCATCACTGCATGCCCCCCACCCGATGCTTCCCGTGCGCTTCCCCCATCTTGTCCGCCAGTTCCTTCGGCATGTAGGTCTCGTCGTGCTTGGCCAACACGTCCTCGGCGACGAACACGCCGTCGTGCATGCTGCCGGTGGCCACCACCGCCTGGCCCTCGCGGAACAGGTCGGGCAGGATGCGGTCGTAGCGCACGGTCAGTTGCGCGTCGCCGTCGGTGACGCGGAAGTGCGACTGCAGCGCGCCGGGCGCACGCTGGAACGAGCCTTTCTCGACCATGCCGCCGAGGCGGAAACGCGCGTGCGCGCCGGTCTTGCCGGACAGCACCTCGGCCGGGGTGTACAGGTACGCGGTATTGCGCTGCAGCGCCATCGCCACCAGCGTGGTGGTGAGGCCGGCGGCCAGCACCAGCAGCATCAGCCACAGCAGGCGGCGCTTGCGCTGCGGGTTCATCGGCTCAACTCCAGCGGCGGCGCTGGTTCGGCCTTGGCCTGGCGCTTGCGCTGCGCGCGCAGCCGCGCCGCGCGCAAGGCGTTGCGCACCTGCAGCCGCGCCAGCACGAAATCGGCCAGCAGCACCCCGGCGAACACCGCATAGGCCCCGGCCACATACGGCAGGTAGTTCATCCGCGCGCCTCCGCCAGCTGCGTCACCCAGTCCTTGCCCGCCTCGCGGCGCAGGTTGTCGGCGCGTGCGCGCGCCAGCAGCGAGCCGGCGAACCAGAACTTGGTCGCGGCCACCATCAACCACAGCGGCGGCAGCATGCTCGGGTCCATGCTGGACTGGCCGAACAGGCGGATGGTCTGGCCCTGGTGCAGCGAGTTCCACCACACCACCGAATAGCGGATCACCGGCAGCAGCACCACGCCGACGATGGCCAGCAACCCGGCCGCGCGCGCCGCGGTGCGCCGGTCCTCGATGGCCAGGTACAGGCCCATCACGCCGATGTACAGGAACAGCAGGATCAGTTCGGTGGTCAGGCGCGGGTCCCAGTCCCACCAGGCGCCCCACATCGGCTTGCCCCAGATGCTGCCGGTCAGCAGGGTGATGAGGGTGAAGGCGGCGCCGATCGGCGCGCAGGCCATCGCCAGGATCTCGCACAGCTTGATCCGCCAGACCTGGGCGATGGCCGCATACACGGCCATCAGGCCGAACACGAACAGGCTCATCCAGGCGCTGGGCACGTGGATGTAGAGGATGCGGAAGGCGTCACTCTGCAGGCGGTCGGCCGGCACCACGAACAGCGCCTGCCAGATGCCCACGCCGGCCAGCAGCAGCGCCGCCAGGTAGCACCACGGGGTCCAGCGCGCCGCGAAGCGATCGAAGGTCGGCGGCGAACCGAGTTGGTGGAACCAGCGGACGAGAGAGGCCATGCGGACGATTCTAGCTGGCGAGAGGCGGGCTTCGATGCGACAACGACGGAACGGCGATGGAGTACTGTGCTTGCAGGGTGCGACGGGAGCCGCTGCGCCAACGGCTCAGCTCAGCGAGATGCGGATCGCCGCGGCCGCCGCCAGCGGTGCCAGCACCAGGCCCGCCACCAGGCCCGCGGCCAGCAACAGCAGGCCGCCGGCCGGGTCCAGGCCTTGCGCTGCCGCCGCCACGCTGCCGGCGCCGAACACCAGCACCGGCACGTACAGCGGCAAGGCCAACAGCGCGACCAGGATGCCGGCGCGCTTCATGCCCACCGTCAGCGCCGCGACCACCGCACCGAGCAGGCTCAGCAGCGGGGTCCCCAGCGCCAACGATGCCAGCAGCACCGGCATGCGGTCATGCGGCAGGTGCAGCAATTCGCCGAGCAGCGGCGCGGCCACGATCAGCGGCAAGGCGGTGGTGACCCAGTGCAGCAGCACTCTTACCAGCACCAGCCAGGCCAGCGGCACCGGCGCCAGCAGCCATTGCTCCAGCGAACCGTCCTCGGCATCGCTGCGGAACAGGCTGTCCAGCGCCAGCAGGCCGGCCAGCAGCACCGCCAGCCACAGCGCGGCACCGGCCACCTCGCCGAGCAGGCGCGGCTGGTTGCCCAGCGCCAGCGCGAACAGGGCCACGATCAGCAGGGCGAACAGCGCCGGCTGCAACGCGTCGCCGCGGCGCCGCCACAGCAGCCGCAGGTCGCGCACCAGCAGCGCACGGGTGGCCTGCCAGAGGGAAGGAACCGGCGTGGCCAGGCTCATGCGGTGACTCCGCTCAAGGTCAGCATGCGGGTGCGCACCGGCGGCGCGGCATAGGCGCCATGGGTGGTGACCAGGGCCGCGCCGCCGCTGCGCAGGTGTGCGGCGATCATGCGGTTGACCAGGGTGATACCGTCCAGGTCGAGGTTGGCGTAGGGCTCGTCGAGCAGCCACAGCGGCGCCGGCGACAGCCACATCCGCGCCAGCGCCAGGCGCTTCTTCTGCCCGGCCGACAACTGCCGCACCAGGGTGTCCTCGTAGCCGGCCAGGCCGACGATGGCCAGCGCGCTGCCGGGCATCTGCTTGGCCCGGCGCCCCTGCAGGCCGCACAGGTAGTGCAGGTTCTCCAGGGTGCTCAGGTCGGCCTTCAGCGCGCCCAGGTGGCCCAGGTAGGCCATGAAGCGGGCGCGGTCGCCGCGCCGCACCGGATGGCCGTCGATCTCGATGCGCCCGGCCTCGGCGCGCAGCAGGCCGACCAGCACCCGCAGCAGGGTGGTCTTGCCGGCGCCGTTGTCGCCCTGCACCAGCAACGCCTCGCCGGCATCCAGGTGGAAATCCAGCGGACCGAACACCGCCGCGTCGTCGCGGGCGAACGTGAGCCCGTGCGCGGCCAGCAGCGGCGGCGGGGTGTACAGCGGATCGGTCATCGGCGAAGGCCGCGGCGGATGGCGCGGCGGTGGGCGGCAAGGGAAGGCGCGCATTGTATCGGCATGCGGGCGTCCGGCGGATGCCGGCGGCGGCCACACGCGGCGATGCGCGTGCGCTGTTGCAGGCGAGCGGCGGGGCATGGCGCATCGCCGGCAAGCGGCTTTGCGTACACTCGGCGTTTTCCCGCTGCCCGCAGATCCCCCGCATGCATCCGCAGACCAAGCTGCCCAAGGTGGGCACCACCATCTTCACCGTGATGTCGCAACTGGCCGCCGAGCATGGCGCGGTCAACCTGGGCCAGGGTTTTCCCGACTTCCCGGTGCCGCTGCGGCTGATCGAGGCGCTGGACCAGGCCATGCGCGACGGCCACAACCAGTACCCGCCGATGACCGGCGTGCCGGCGCTGCGCCAGGCGATCGCCGAGAAGGCGCTGCGCTGCTACGGCGCCCAGGTCGATGCCGACACCGAGGTCACCGTCACTAGTGGCGCCACCGAGGCGCTGTTCAACGCCATCCACGCCGTGGTGCGCCCGGGCGAGGAAGTGATCGTGCTGGATCCGGCCTACGACAGCTACGAGCCGGCGATCGACCTGGCCGGCGCGCGGGCGGTGCACGTGCCGCTGGACCCGCAGAGCTTCGCCGTGGACTGGGAGCGCGTGCGCGCGGCGATCACCCCGCGCACCCGCGTGCTGATGCTCAACAGCCCGCACAACCCGTCCGGGGCGATGTTCGGCGCCGACGACCTGCAGGCGGTGGCCGAGCTGCTGCGCGGCAATGACATCTTCCTGGTCTCCGACGAGGTCTACGAGCACATCGTGTTCGACGGCCGCCGCCACGAGTCGGTGCTGCGCTGGCCGGAACTGCGCGAGCGCGCCTTCGTCGTCTCCAGCTTCGGCAAGACCTATCACTGCACCGGTTGGAAGATCGGCTACGCGATCGCGCCGCCGGCACTTAGCGCCGAGTTCCGCAAGGTCCACCAGTACAACACCTTCACCAGCTTCGGCCCGGCCCAGCACGCCTTCGCCGCAATGATCCGCGAGCAGCCCGAGCACGACGAGCAGCTCGGCGCGTTCTACCAGGCCAAGCGCGACCGTTTCCGCGAGCAGCTGCTGGGCACCCGATTGAAGCCGCTGCCGGTGCCCGGCGGCTACTTCCAGCTGGTGGACTATTCGGCGGTCAGCGACCTGCCCGACACCGAGTTCGTGAAGTGGCTGACCGTCGAGAAGGGCGTGGCGGCGATCCCGCTGTCGCCGTTCTACCAGGACCCGCCGCCCGCCCAGCGCCTGGCGCGGCTGTGCTTCGCCAAGAACGAGGCGACGCTGGATGCGGCGATCGAACGACTTCGCGCGCTGTAGCGCGCGGAGCCGCCGGGATTCGGGAATGGGGATTCGTGATTCGTAGAAGCGGGTTCCTGGGGCGGGGTGGAACATGTCGGTGACAGGCATCTATTTCGGCGTGACGTTTGGGCTGGCGGCGGTCTGTGCGGTGGTCGATGGCGCGCTGTTCTACGGGCATGTGCTGACTGGATTGGCTGATCGCGGTCAGCGTGTCGGGATGGATTTCTGGGTGGTGCCGTTCCGGCGCCAGGCCTATGTGGATCGCTACCTTGCGCTGCTGACGCCGCAGGAGCGGGGCACGCTGGCCAACCGACTGGTGCGCCACCTGCCATGGGTAACGCCTACACTGGGCCTGCTGTGCCTGGTCGGCACGATCTGCATCGGAGTACGTTGGGGATGACACAGGTAGCACAGGATCTGAGGATCTCATTGGTCCAGGGCGATACCCGCTGGCACGACCCCGCCGGCAACCGCGCGCATTACGCCGAACTGCTGGCGCCGCTGGCCGGCATCACCGATGTGGTGGTCCTGCCGGAGACCTTCACCAGCGGTTTCTCCAACGATGCGCTGGCGCAGGCCGAGGACATGGACGGGCCGACCGTGGCCTGGATCCGCGAGCAGGCGGCGCGGCTGGGGGCCGCGGTGACCGGTAGCGTTCAGTTGCGCGTGCCCGGCGCCGATGACCAGGCCAAGGTGTTCAACCGCCTGCTGTGGGCCACGCCCGATGGCACGTTGCAGCATTACGACAAGCGCCATCTGTTCCGCTACGGCAACGAACACCTGCGCTACGCCGCCGGGCACGCACGCCTGTGCGTGGAGTGGAAGGGCTGGCGGATCAATCCGCAGGTCTGCTACGACCTGCGCTTCCCGGTGTTCTGCCGCAACCGCTACGACGTCGAGCGCCCTGGCCAGCTGGATTTCGATCTGCAATTGTTCGTCGCCAACTGGCCGTCGGCGCGGGCTTACGCCTGGCGTACGCTGCTGCGCGCGCGTGCGATCGAGAACCTGTGCTTCGTGGCCGCGGTCAACCGCGTCGGCGTGGACGGCAACGACCTGCACTATGCCGGCGACAGCGCGGTGATCGATTTCCTCGGCCAGCCGCAACTGGAAATCCGCGAGCGCGAGCAGGTGGCCACCACCACCATCTCCGCCGCCGCGCTGGCCGCGCACCGCGCGCGTTTCCCGGCCATGCTCGATGCCGACGCTTTCAGCCTGGACGATTAGCCTGCGGCTCCAGTGACGCCGGAGAGCTCACCTTTGCTATCCCTGAAGGCCCTCCTTGTAGGAGCGGCTTCAGCCGCGACGGGCTCTCCCTGCAACGCCTGTCGCGACTGATTTCGAAAACGCGGCAATAGCCCGGCCCGCACCATGCTGCGGCAAGTTTGGCGGGTTCATTGTGGGAGGAACTTCAGTCCCGACGCATTGCGCCATCGGAAAGCACGCCGCTTCGCGTGTCGCGGCTGCATGACGGTTGACCCAACAAAACAACGAGGCAACCCGGCCGAGGCGCAGAAAACGCGTTTTTGGAGATGCTTGGCGTCGGCGTCGGCGTCGGCGTCGGGTCCTGCATGTACTCCGGCCGGGCCGGAACCGGTCCTGCCTGCCGCGAGTGGAAATGCCTGCTGAACGCATGCGCCGCGCCCCGGCAACCTTGTCGCGGCCGCGACAATCCCATTGCTACGCTCGCGCTTGGTCCACTCACCGGAATGCCCCCATGATCAAGTCGCTTTCCCTGCTCGCATTGCTGGGCGCGGCCGCCCTGGCGCCGCAGGCCCAGGCCGCCGGCAACATCGATTGCAAGCTGTCCTTCAACCTGTCGGGCTGGTCGGTGTTCTACAAGACCGCCAAGGGCACCGGCACCATCACCTGCAACGACGGCGCGGTGATTCCGGTCAAGATCAGCAGCAAGGGCGGTGGCCTGACCGTCGGCAAGTCGAAGATCGTCGGCGGCCGCGGCACCTTCAGCGGCGCCTACAGCCTCAACGATCTGTTCGGCACCTATGCCGCCGCCGAAGCCCATGCCGGCGTGGTGAAGTCCAGCACCGCGCAGGTCGTCACCAAGGGTGACATCTCGCTTGCCCTGGCCGGCACCGGCGAAGGCGTCGATCTGGGCGTCAACGTCGGCAACTTCGTGATCGAGCGCCGCAAGTAAGGCGCCGCGCGCTGGCTGCAGTCGTGTCGCAGCCAGGCGGACACAAAGAGAACTGATCGAATCCAGGCGCAGTGCGCCTGGATTCTTTTTTGCGTCAAGGGTTTTTTGTGGTTGCCAACCGTAAGCCGACCACGTGTCTGGCGTGCAATGCGACCCGGCGACGCGCCCCCGCACGAGGACGCGCGTCGCGCTTACGGCGCGCTTACTGCTGCGCGAACACCCAGGCCAACTGGCCGCGCACCGGCTCCGGGGTGGCCAGCGCCTGGCGGTACAGGGTGCGCGCCGTCCAGCAGGCATCCTCGTCGCTGGCCTTGGTGATCTGCGGCAACACCCGCATCAGACGTTGCTGCTGATCGGCAGGCAGCGATTTGACCAGGGTGCTCATCGCCGCCTGGATCTGCGCCGGCGCCACCGTCTGCGGCGGGGTCTTGTTCAACTCCGCGTCGGTGGCCTTCAGGGAGGCATCGAACCAGCGGTCGATCTGCGCCTGCGGCAGCTTTTCCAGCCCCGACAGCATCGCCGCGCTCAGCGCCTGCGCATCGTTGGGATTGCCGCCGCGGGCCAGCACCGCGCACTGCGGCACATCGACCTTTTCGCTCACCTGGGACAGGATCTCCAGGCGCTGTTCCAGCGTGGCGTGATCCAGCCGCGCGATGCCGTTCTGCGCCAGCTGGAAGCCGGCCTGCTGCGCCTGCGGACCGCTCTGCTTGAGCAGCGCCACATAGCGCGGATCGCTGGCCAGCTTGCGCAACATGCGATCGAACGGCGCGTGCAGCGGCGAATCCTTGGGGTAGGGGTTCTGCGCCGCGGCGATCTCTTCCTGGGCCTTCTGCTGCGCCTTCTGGCAGGCGCCGAGGCTCAGCACGCCGGCGATCAGCAGCGGCAGGGCGATCTTCATCTTCCGTGTCATCGGGATTCCTGGTCGGTGAGGGGCGGCCACCCGCGGCGGCCGCCAGATGCGCCAGGATATCGGCTTCGTTCGCGCAGGGCGAACGGCGCAATGGTCGGGCGCCCTGGTATCGCCACACGGATGTCATGCAATGGCGGGGATGCCATCGGGGCCGCTTCGGCTGCAGCCGTCACGGCCCTCACCATTGAATGCCGGCTTTCCCGGCGCCTATCATCCGATCCTGCCTCTGCACGCGAGATCGTCCGCATGAACCCCGGAATGCTGGTTGGCTTTGTCGCGCTTGGGGTCAGCGCTTCGTCCCCGGCCGCGCCGCCGCAGGCGGGCATCGCGGACGCGGTCATCCAGCATCTGGACCTGACCTCGTTCCCCAATTCGGTCGGCCCGCGCCGCCTGCCGGGGAAGACGACGTTCGCGGACTATGGTTTCGTGGATGTCACGAAAACCGCCGATGGTGCGCGTCTGCTCCAGACTGACAAGGGCTGGATGATGCGCTTCGAGGTGCTGTCGGCCGACGCCACGTCCGTGCGCTTGTGCTTCCATGACACGGGATTGGCCAGGCCCGGCGAGACACGCGCCCCCAGCTACAACGCGACCTCGGCGTTGCTGGTCTCGAAATCTTCCCATGGCAACTGGACCGCCAGGCAGGTCTCCGCGGGGTTTGCGGACTGCAAGAACGATCCTGTCGATGCGTGAGCGAGCAGGCGGCCGCGATGCGGACCGTCTCGCGTCCATGGCGCGGACGCTGGCGTCCAGCGGCGCGCTCCATTCCGGCTAGCGGTAGCGCCCACGAAAAAGGGCGCCGCTTGCGCAGACGCCCTTGTCGGGAGCGGGCTGGCCGACGCAGGCCGCGTCGGCGCCGTCACTCAGCCGCCGCGGTTGCCGCCACGGTTGCCGCCGCCACCAGGACGGCCGCCGCCGCCCGGACGCCCACCGGCCGGGCGGTTGCCGCCGCCGGGGCGCCCGCCCGGACCCGGGCCGCGCTTCTGGCCGCCGGCCGGGCGCGCGGCGCGTGGCGCGGCGCCGTAGGGGTTGAAGCCGGGGGTGGCGTGATCGGACGGGAAGCTCGGCGCGTTGCCCGGATGCCCGTAGGGATGCGCCTTGCGCTGCTGGCCCTGGCCGCGACCCTGGCCGCCAGCGCCCGCACCGGCGCCGGCCGGACGCGGCTTGGCATTGGCATAAGGACGCCCCTGGCCCTGACCCTGGCCGCCGCGGCCGCCGGGACCGGCGTTGCGGTGGCCGGTCGGACCGGTGCTGACGCCGTCCGGCACGTACCAGGTGCGGAACGCCGCCGGGTTGCCGTCCGGCAGCGGCTTGGGGCCCTTCGGCGTGCGCTGCTTGAACGGCTTCTGCGATTGCTTGGCGGCCATTTCGCCGCTGACGGTCAGGCCGCCGTGCGGCTTCTTGCCGCCGCGGCCGCGGCCGCGGTCCTCGCGGAAGGTGTCGAAGCGGCGCAGCTCGCGGCCTTCGTCGGCGGTGTTGTGGCCGTTGACGTAGGCGTTGCCGCCGCGGCCGACCTGCACGGTGGCCTTGGCGGCCTTGCGCTGGCCGATCACCGGCTGCAGGGTCAGCGCCGACGGGGTGCCTTCCTCCAGCTTCAGTTCGGCGCGCAGCGCCTCGACCTTGTCCTGCGCCAGCTCCATCGAGTGCCCGCGCAGCAGTTCGCGCGGCAGCGCGATCTTGCCATAGCGGGTGCGCTTGAGCCGGCTGACCTGGCAGCCCTGCGATTCCCACAGGCGCCGCACTTCGCGGTTGCGGCCTTCCTTGACCACCACCCGGAACCAGTCGTGCGAGTCGGTGCCGCCGATGCGTTCGATCTCGTCGAACTTGGCGCCGCCGTCCTCCAGCAGCACGCCGCGCGAGAGCCGCTCGATCATGCTGTCGGGCACGGTCTCTTCGCCTTCCGGGGCGCGCACGCGCACCACGTACTCGCGCTCAATTTCGTAGGAGGGGTGCATCATCGCGTTGGCCAGCTCGCCGTCGGTGGTGAGCAGCAGCAGGCCGGTGGTGTTGATGTCCAGGCGGCCGATCGCGATCCAGCGCGCGCCCTTCAGCGCCGGCAGCGCCTCGAAGATGGTCGGGCGGCCTTCGGGATCTTCGCGCGTGGTCACTTCGCCTTCGGGCTTGTTGTAGATCAGCACGCGCGAGGGCTCGGTCAGTGCGCTGGCGACGAAGCTGCGGCCGTCCAGCTCGATCTTGTCGCCGCTGCGGATCGACATGCCGGTCTGCGCGACCTCGCCATTGACCTTGACCAGGCCGTCGGCGATGCGCTGTTCCAGCGCCCGGCGCGACCCCAGCCCGGCCTGGGCCAGGACCTTGTGCAGGCGTTCTTCCAGTTTCGGCTGCTCGGCGGCAGCGGCGTCGCGCTTGAGCGAGAGCTTGTTCAACGACAGCTTGCGGGAGGTGTCACTCATTTACTTGGCTCCGGCCGGCGCGTTGCGCGTCGGCCTGTGGTTCGGAATCGGCATCGTCAACAGCCACGGTCGTCGTCGCGACGGCGTTGTCTTCGGCTTCGTTCGCATCCGCCGCGCGCTCTCCCGGCGCGGCTTCGGGTTCGCCCGTCGGGGCGGTCGTGGAATCCGTGGCCGTCGGCGCGTCGGCGTCGTCGGTCGCGGGGGTGTGGGGTACTGCGGTGTCGCTGGTGTCGGTGTCCGTGGCGTCTGCGGCCACGGCCGCGTCTGCCTGCGCCGTCGCGGCAGGCGCGGCGGATTCGTTGGCGGCCGCGGCCTGCGCCGTGGTGTCGCCCTGGGTGCCCTGGTCGCCCTGGCCGGCGTCCTCGCCCGGCGCGGCGCCGGCCTGGGCCATGTCGCCGACCGGCAGCGCGTCGCGGTCCAGCGGCAGCTGCGGTTCCAGCTCGCCGATGTCCTTGAGTTCGGACAGCGGCGGCAGTTCGTCCAGGCGCTTGAGCCCGAAATAGTCCAGGAAGGTCTTGGTGGTGCCGAACAGCGCCGGCTTGCCCGGCACGTCGCGGTGCCCGACCACGCGGATCCACTCGCGCTCTTCCAGCGCCTGGATGATGTTGCTGCTGACCGCCACGCCGCGCACCTGCTCGATCTCGCCGCGGGTGATCGGCTGCCGGTAGGCGATCAGCGCCAGGGTCTCCAGCGTGGCGCGGGTGTAGCGGGTCTTGCGCTCGGTCCACAGCCGCGCCACCCAGGCATGCACGTCGCTGCGCACCTGGTAGCGGAACCCGGAGGCCACTTCGACCAGCTCCACGCCGCGGCCCTCGCAGGCCTCGCGCAGCAGTTCCAGCGCGCGCTCGATGCTGCCCGGCGGCGCGGGCTCCTCCTCCGGGAACAGGCCGTGCAACTGCGCCAGCGGCAACGGCTGGTTGGCGGCGAGCAGGGCGGCCTCGACGATGCGGTTGATCAGCGCTTGATCCATGCGGGGGCGGGTTCTCGGGGACTCAGGTGGTGGCGTCGGCGGCGTCGCTGTCGTCGAACTCGCTGTTGAACTGCAGCGGCGCGTTGGTGTTGCCCAGCGCCAGCGACTTGACGTAGATCGGTGGCATCGGCGGCCGCTCGGTGGCCTCGGCGGGGACGTGCGCCAGCGGCTCCTGGACGATGTCCAGCAACTGCTCCTTGGCCAGTTCCAGCAGCGCCAGGAAGGTGACCAGCACGCCGAGCTTGCCTTCCTCGGCACTGAACAGCGATTCGAAACGGTGGAACTTGCCGTCGTCCAGACGGCCCAGCACGTCGCCCATGCGCTGGCGCACGCTCAGCGCCTCGCGCTTGATCGCGTGGCCGCTGAACAGTTCGGCGCGCTTGAGCACGTCGTACAGCGCCAGCAGCATTTCCTTCAACTCCACCGGCGGCGGCAGCTTGACCGCGGCGCGGTCCGGCACGTGGGCGTGCGCCGGGGTGGTGTCGCGGTCCTGTCGCGGCAGCGCGTCGATGTCCTCGGCCGCCTGCTTGAAGCGTTCGTACTCCTGCAAGCGGCGGACCAGTTCGGCGCGCGGGTCCACTTCCTCGCCGTCTTCGGCCGGCGGCCGCGGCAGCAGCATCCGCGACTTGATCTCGGCCAGGATCGCGGCCATCACCAGGTACTCGGCCGCCAGTTCGAAGCGCAGCTCCTGCATCACGTTGATGTAGTCCACGTATTGCCGGGTGATCTCGGCGACGGGGATGTCCAGGATGTCCAGGTTCTGCCGGCGGATCAGGTACAGCAGCAGGTCCAGCGGGCCTTCGAACGCGTCCAGGATCACTTCCAGCGCGTCCGGCGGGATGTACAGATCCTGCGGGATCTGCAGCACCGGCTGCCCATGCACGACCGCCAGCGGCATTTCCTGCTGCTGTGGCGGGCTCGTCTGGGTTGGCGGGTTCGCGTCGAGCGCGAGTTCGGAGGTCATCGGTTGGACATCGGTGTTGCGGTAGCGAAGGGCCGGGCAGGCGCGACCCGGCGCGGCTCCTTGCCGGCAGTGCTGCGGTTCAATGGCACGTCGTCCCCGCAACGCGCTCGGTACTTCAACAAGACACACGACGCACGCCACGCGTGTCGTGGCGGCGGGAACTGCAGAGGAGGACGTCTGCGCGGGCGGTGTCAGGCAGCGAATCGGTCGTCGGAAGGGGCTTGGGGTCGCCGATCACCGACGGGCCGCTGCATCCGGCCGCGTGCAATGGAACCAAGGGTAATGCGCCGGCGGGGTCGGTGTCCAGCGCCGCCGCACCGGGGCAGGTCCTACAATGGCGCGTCTCTGACGATGGAACGAGGGCGGATACGCGATGTGGTACGTGATCGAGGGGTATGACGTGGCCGATGCGCTGCCGCGGCGGGCGGTGGCGCGACCGGCGCATCTGCAGCGGCTGACCCAGCTGCAGGAGGCCGGACGGCTGCTGCTGGCCGGGCCGTGCCCGGCGATCGACGCCGAGGATCCGGGCCCGGCCGGCTTCAGCGGCAGCCTGGTGGTGGCCGCGTTCGACTCGCTGGCCGAGGCGCAGGCCTGGGCCGAGGCCGACCCGTATGTCGAGGCCGGGGTCTACGCGCGGGTCGAGGTGCGGCCGTTCCGCAAGGTGCTGCCATGAGCCAGGTCGGCGCCGAGCGGGTGGCGCGGATCCGCGCTGCGCTGGAGGCGGCGTTCGCGCCGCAGGCGCTGGAGGTGGAGGACGACAGCCATCGCCATGCCGGCCATGCCGGCGCGCGCGATGGCCGTGGACATTTCAATGTAAGGGTCGTCAGTGCGGCCTTCGCCGGGATGGCGCCGTTGGCCCGGCACCGCGCGGTCTACGCGGCGCTGGGCGAGATGATGCAAACCGACATCCATGCGCTGTCGATCCGCGCCGAGGTGCCGGGCGCCGCCCGCTGACGCGCTGCGGCGAAGGGGTGCCGCAGGTCCAAAGCAGGTCCAAACAGGAGTGTGGATCCCGCGGAAAAGCGGAATCTGCACCTGGATTATGTTGCATTGCGGCACGATTTCGACTGGTGTCGCATTATTCAAGTAACTGAAAAATAAGAGTTTTATTGGAAAAATAACAAAGGGCTTCTGCCTCGCGCTGAAAACGATTACAGTCCGCGCCAGTTTCTCAAGGTCTCTGCCGCGGAGGGCGGCACGATGGCGAAGAGCGCGGTCACCATCAAAGACGTTGCACGCGAGGCCCGGGTTTCCGTGGCCACCGTGTCGCGTGCGCTCAACGGCCACGAGAACGTGGCCGCGCCAGTCCGGACCCTGGTCCTGGAAGTGGCCGAGCGCCTGCGCTACAGCCCGCACGCGGCGGCGCGCAGCCTCAGCAGCCGCCGCACCCAGACCCTGGGGGTGGTGCTGCCCGACCTGTACGGCGAGTTCTTCTCCGAATTGATCCGCGGCATCGACGGCGCCGCCCGCGCGCGCCGCCAGCACCTGCTGGTGTCCAGCTACCACGGCGACCCGGAAGAGCAGGGACGGGCGCTGCGCGCGATGCGCGGTCGCGTCGACGGTCTGCTGGTGCTGTCGCCGTATGCCGAGCGCCCGGGCTTCCTCACCGACAACCTGCCGCAGGCGCTGCCGACGGTGCTGATCAACACCCACCTGCCGGGCACCGAGTACCCGGTACTGAGCATCGACGACCATGCCGGTGCGGTGGCGATGACCGAGCACCTGCTGGCGATGGGGCATTGCCGCATCGCCTTCATCGGTGGCCCGGAACTGAACTTCGACGCGCGCGAACGCCTGCGCGGTTTTCGCGACGCCATCGCGCGTCATCCCGGCGACGCGCACGGCCAGGAGTTCCCGGGCGACTTCGACGAAGCCTCCGGGTATCGCGCTGGGCAGGCGATGCTGCAGGCTGGCACGCTGCCCGATGCGGTGTTCGCCGCCAACGACATGACCGCGCTCGGCTGCCTCTACGCCTTCACCCAGAACGGCGTGCGCGTGCCCAACGACATCGCGTTGGCCGGCTTCGACGACATTCCGCTGGCGCGTTTCGTTCACCCGTCTCTCACCACCATGCGCGTCAGCATCGCCGGGCTTGGTGAGCAGGCGATGCATCGCCTACTGCAACTGATCGATCGTCCCGACGCGGACGATGGACGGCGACAGACCCTGGTTCCTACGTTGGTCGTGCGCGATTCCAGCACGGCCCGTTCCTGATGCGACGCGGTGTTTCGCGCCGCATCGCTTGTTCCACTTCGTTTGATCGAAGCACCACGCACCACCCATAACGAGCTTCACGTCTTCCTGGAGGGAAAACCCCACATGCAACACACCCCGCACTCCGCCCGGCCCACGCGCAAGCTGTTGAGCTGCGCCCTCGCCAGTTGCCTGCTGCTGGGCGCCGCGCCGGCATTCGCGCAAAGCACCGGCGCCACCATTCGTGGCCAGGTCAAGGTCGATTCGGCGCCGGCCGCGTCCGCGCAGGTCACCGCCACCAACCTCGCCACCGGTCTGAGCCGCAGCGTGCAGACCAGCAACGGCACCTACTCGGTCGGCGGCCTGCCGCCGGGTTCCTACCGCATCGACGTCACCGCCGACGGCAAGACCACCTCGCAGAACGTCACCGTGCAGGTCGGCCAGACCGCCACCCTGGACCTGGGCGTGGGCGGCGAAGCGGCCACTGCCAACGGGCAGGGCGCGACCACGCTCGACGCGGTGCAGGTGCAGGCGCCGCCGGTGCTGGTGGAAACCCGCACCTCGGAGAACGCCACCTACATCTCCAACGTACAGATCGAGAAGCTGCCGCAGGCCACGCGCAACTTCCTCGAACTGGCCGACAGCGTGCCGAGCGTGCAGTTCCAGCGCGACGCCAAGGGCAACACCACGGTGCGCTCCGGCGCGACCTCGGCCAACGGCACCAACGTCTACATCGACGGCATCAGCCAGAAGAACTACGTGCTGACCGGCGGCGTCAGCGGCCAGGATTCCAGCCGCGGCAATCCGTTCCCGCAATCGGCGATCGGCGAGTACAAGGTCATCACCTCCAACTACAAGGCCGAGTTCGACCAGGTCAGCAGTGCGGCGATCGTGGCCTCGACCAAGTCCGGCACCAACGATTTCCACGGCAGCTTCTTCTGGGATACGACCAACGACGACTGGCGCGCCGAAAGCCCGCTGGAGCGCAAGGCCGGCCAGCGCGACGACTTCTCCGAGACCCAGTACGGCGCCACCTTCAGCGGCCCGATCCTCAAGGACCGCGCGCACTTCTTCGTGGCCTACGAGGCCAAGGAATACACCACGCCCAACACGGTGATCCCCGGCGGCATCTACGCCGACCGCGTCGACCAGTTGCCGGCGCAGCTGCAGCCGCTGGTTGCCACCTACAGCACGCCGTTCAAGGAAGACCTGTATTTCGGCAAGATCGACTGGACCCTGGGCGACAACAACCTGTTCGAGCTGACCGGCAAGTACCGCAAGGAAGACGAGCTGTCGGACATCGGCGAAACCACCACCTACCAGCACGGCAGCACCAACGGGCAGAAGGAAAAGCGCGCCAACCTGCGCTGGCAGTACAGCGGCGAGACCTTCCTCAACGACCTGAACCTGAGCTACGAGAGCGCGTTCTGGACCCAGACCCCGCTCACCGACGGCAGCGGCTACGTGCTGTCCTACGTGCCGCAGGCCGGCAACGAGACCACCATCCTCAGCGCCGGCGCCGGCAGCAGCTTCCAGAACAAGGGCCAGAAGGGCTGGACCCTGCAGGACGACCTGACCCTCAACAGCCTCGACTGGCACGGCAGCCACACCATCAAGATGGGTCTGAAGTACAAGGACATCCAGCTCGATTCGACCCAGATCAATCCGGCCAATCCGCAGTACTACTACAACATCCTCAGCGATGTCGGCACGCCGTACCGGGTGCGCTTCGGCGACACCGGCGACGGCGGTTCGGTGCAGTCGCAGAACAAGCAGTACGGCATCTACCTGCAGGACGACTGGGAGGTCAACGAGCACCTGACCCTGAACCTGGGCGTGCGCTACGACTACGAGAAGACCCCCTCGTTCCTCGACTTCGTCACCCCGGCCGACGTCGCCAGCGCGCTGCTGAACTGGCGCAACCTGGACAACGCCAACTACGACATCGCCAACTACATCAGCACCGGCAACAACCGCAAGGCATTCAAGGATGCCTGGCAGCCGCGTCTGGGCTTCTCCTACGACCTGTTCGGCGACCAGGCGCACGTGATCTACGGCGGTGCCGGCCGTGCCTACGACCGCAACCTGTTCGACTACCTGGCGCTGGAGCAGCTGAACAACAACTTCCGCTCCTACAGCTACTACTTCAACAGCGCCAACACGCCGTGCCTCGGCCAGCCGTGCGTGGCATGGGATCCGAGCTATGCGACCCAGGCCGGCCTGAACGGGCTGGCCGCCTCCACCACCGCCGGCACCGGCGGTGGCCGCGAGGTGTACCTGATCGACAACAACATCAAGGTGCCGTACTCCGACCAGTTCAGCCTGGGCATGCGCAACATGGTGCATTTCTGGGGCAACGACTGGTACACGGACGTGACCCTGAGCCGCATCGTCAGCGAGGACGGCTTCGTGTTCCTGCGCGGCAACCGTCGTGCCGACGGCTCGTTCTTCCTGCCCGGCACCACCTCCGGCGTGCCCACCGACTCGCCCAATGGCTACAGCGCGATCGTGCTCGGCACCAACGGCCTGAAGACGCGCAACAACCAACTGGCGCTGAAGCTGGACAAGCCCTACGACAAGGAGTCCGGCTGGGGCCTGACCGTGGCCTATACCTTCTCCGATGCCAAGGAGAACCGTCAGTACGGCGAGCACTACGCGCTGGACCAGCCGTCGATGGCCGGCTACGGCTGGCGTGAGGCCGGCGGCATCCCGAAGAACCGCCTGGTGGTCACCGGCATCTACGACCTGCCGTACGACATCACCCTGTCGGCCAAGCTGTCGCTGGCCAGCCAGACCCCGCGCTACGGCACCAACTGCCTGGCGGGCAACGACCAGTGCTATATCATCCAGTACAAGCCGGATGCGACGCTGGGCTACAAGGAATTCAGCCTGGCGGCGAACAAGGAATGGGATACCGGCTCGGGCATCAAGTTCAACGTCCGCGCCGATGTCATCAACCTGTTCAACTGGACCAACTACGCGGACTACAGCACCGATACCGGCACCTATGCCGACCTGAACACGGCGTTCGGCACGCCGAACGGCGTGCTCGCCTCGCCGATGCGGACGTTCAAGCTGTCGTTTGGCTTGAACTGGTAAGCAAGGTCGCCGCGGCTCCCTCGCACGGGGGCCGCGGCGATGCGGAAGTGGGGTATTTTTTGCGTGCGTGTAAACGATTTCACGGGGGGCACGATGAAGAAGCAGCGCAGTTTCATCAGGTTTTCGTTGATGCTGATGGCAGCAGGGGTGCTGCTGACGGCCTGCAAGAAGACCGAGGAGCCGAAGGCGGTGGAGAAGAAGCCGGTCAAGGTCATCCTGGTCGAGGCCGAACTGCCGCCGAAACTGCTGAAGCCGGAGCTGCCGCCCCTGTTCGAGGACATCGAACGCCGCACCTTCCAGTTCTTCTGGGACACCACCAACGAGCAGAACGGCATGGCGGTGGACCGCTATCCGTCGCGGCCGTTCGCGTCGATCGCGTCGGTCGGCTTCGCGCTCACCGTCTATCCCATCGGCTACGAGAACGGCTGGATCAGCCGTGAGCAGGCCGTGCAACGCACCCTGACCACGCTGCGCTTCCTGCGCGACGTGCCGGTCGGCCCGCAGCGCACCGGGCGCGCCGGCTACAAGGGCTTCTACTACCACTTCCTGGACATGCAAAAAGGGCTGCGCTACGACCAGTGGGTGGAACTGTCGAGCGTGGACACCGCGCTGCTGATGATGGGTGTGCTGTTCGCCCAGTCCTACTACGAAGGCGACACGGCCGACGAGAAGGAGATCCGCCAGATCGCCGACACGCTGTACCGGCGCGTGGACTGGCCGTGGATGCAGCAGCGCAAGCCGCTGATCTCGATGGGCTGGTATCCCGAGCGCGGCTTCATCCAGCACGACTGGATGGGCTACAACGAAGGCATGATGGTGTACCTGCTGGCGCTGGGCTCGCCGACCCATCCGGTGGAACCGGACGCGTGGCAGGAGTGGACCCGCACCTACAACAAGGACTGGGGCGTGTACTACGGCCAGGAATACCTGGCGTTCGGCCCGCTGTTCGCGCACCAGTACAACCACGTCTGGATCGATTTCCGCGACATCCAGGACCAGTACATGCGCGAGCATGGCATCGACTATTTCCTCAACAGCCGCCGCGCCACCCTGGCGCAGCGCGAGTACGCCATCGACAACCCGATGAAGTGGAAGGAGTACGGCGAGAACGTGTGGGGCCTGACCGCCAGCGACGGTCCGCAGAACACCACCCAGGAGTACCGCGGCGAGCAGCGCCAGTTCTTCCACTACCGCACCCGCGGCGCCGGCCTGTTCGAGGCGTTCGACGACGGCACCATCGCGCCGACCGCGGCGGTGTCCTCGATCGTGTTCGCACCTGAGGTGGTGATTCCGGCGACCCAGGAAATGCACAAGCGCTTCGGCGACTTCCTGTATTCGAGCTACGGCTTCCTGGATTCGTTCAATCCCAGCTTCAATTACGATATCCCGCTCAAGACCGGCCGCATGATCCCCAACCGCGGCTGGGTGGCCAGCGACTACATCGGCATCGACCAGGGCGCGATCGTCACCATGATCGCCAATTACCGCAATGAGTTCGTCTGGAACGTGATGAAGAAGAACAAGTACATCCGCACCGGCCTGGAGCGCGCCGGCTTCACCGGCGGCTGGCTGACCCCGGAGGGCGAGGCCCAGCCGCTGCCCAAGAAGGACGAGCAGGCGGCCAATGCGCGTGCGCTGGGCATCGCCGAGTCGCGCGCCGCCGCCGCCGAGGCGCAGTCCACCCCTCCACAGCGCCAGCCGCAGCAACCGGAATGAGCACAGCACGCATGATCGGTCGTTGGGTTTCGCTGGGTCTGGTTGTATTGGCGGTGTGCGGCTGCGCACGCGCGCCGCAGGGCGAGGTGGTGCGGTTCTGGGCGATGGGCCGCGAGGCCGAGGTGGTGGCCGAGCTGATCCCGGAGTTCGAGAAGGAAAATCCCGGCATCCACGTGGACATCCAGAACATCCCCTGGACCGCCGCGCACGAGAAGCTGCTGACCGCGTTCGCGGCCGACGGCCTGCCGGACGTGTGCCAGTTGGGCAACACCTGGATTCCGGAATTCGCCGAGCTGGGCACGCTGCAGCCACTGCAGCCCTACGTCGACCGCTCCAAGGTGGTCGACCCGAAGGACTACTTCCCCGGCATCTGGGACACCAGCGTCATCGACGGCCAGCTCTATGGCATCCCCTGGTACGTGGACACGCGCCTGCTGTTCTACCGCAAGGACATGCTGCGCGACGCCGGGGTGACCAAGCTGCCGCAGACCTGGGCCGAGTGGGAGCAGGCGATGGCGGCGGTGAAGAAGCACGTGGGCCCGAAGCGCTACGCCATCCTGATGCCGCTCAACGAGTTCGAGCAGCAGCTGTCGCTGGGCCTGCAACTGCCCGATCCGCTGCTGCGCGACCACAACAACTACGGCAACTTCGAAAGCCCCGGTTTCCGCAAGGCGCTGGCGTTCTACGCCAACATGTTCGACCAGGGCTGGGCGCCGAAGATGTCGGAGACGCAGATCTCCAACGTCTGGGACGAGTTCTTCAACGGCTTCTACGCCTTCTACATCTCCGGCCCGTGGAACATCCGCGAGTTCCGCAAGGTGCAGCCGCCGGCGTTGAAGGACCAGTGGGGCACCATGCCGCTGCCCGGTCCGGACGGCCCCGGCGCCGGCATCGCCGGCGGCACCAGCCTGGTGATCTTCCGCAAGTCCGAGCACAAGGACGCGGCCTGGAAGCTGATCGAGTTCCTGTCGCGGCCGCAGATCCAGGCGCGCTTCCACGCGCTGATCGGCGACATGCCGCCGCGGCGCAGCACCTGGGCGTATCCGTCGCTGGCCGACGATCCGCTGGCGCATGCGTTCCGCGATCAGCTGGAGCGGGTCAAGCCGGCACCGAAGGTGTTGGAGTGGGAGCGCATCGTGCAGGAGATGCGGCTGGCCACCGAGCGGGTGGTGCGCGGCGGTGAGCCGCAGGAGAAGGCAATGCGGGAACTGGACAAGCGGGTCGACGAGATCCTGGAGAAACGCCGCTGGATCCATCAGCAGCACCGCGAGGCCACGGCGGCGCCGGCCGCGGGAGCCACGCCATGAAGCGCGGTTCCCTGATCGGCTGGCTGTTCGCCGGCCCGGCGCTGATCGTGATCGGCGTGTTCTTCGGCCTGCCGGTGCTGTCGGCGCTGGCGCTGAGCGTCACCGACTTCGACCTGTATGCGCTGGCCGACCGCCACAACCTGCGCTTCGTCGGCTTCGGCAACTACATCGAGTTGCTGCAGACGCCGATGTTCTGGAAGTCGCTGTGGAACACCACGTATTTCGTGATCGTCGGCGTGCCGCTGTCCATCGGCGCCTCGCTGGGCGCGGCGCTGCTGCTGAACGCACCGGTGGCACGCTTCAAGGCGCTGTTCCGCACCGCGCTGTTCGCGCCGGTGGTGACCACGCTGGTGGCGGTGGCGGTGATCTGGCGCTACCTGTTCCACACCAGCTACGGCCTGGTCAACTACGGCCTGGCGCACCTGGGCATCGGCCCGATCGACTGGCTCGGCGACCCGCACTGGGCGATGCCGACCATCATGCTGTTCGCGGTGTGGAAGAACTTCGGCTACAACATGGTGATCTTCCTCGCCGGCCTGCAGGCCATCCCGCAGGACCTGTACGAGGCCGCGCGCATCGACGGCGCCTCCAAGTGGCGGCAGTTCCTGCACATCACCCTGCCGATGCTGGGGCCGGTGCTGCTGGTGGTCGGGGTGATTACCGTGTCCGGCTACTTCCAGCTGTTCGCCGAACCCTACGTGATGACCCGTGGCGACCCCCTGCAGAGCACGGTGAGCGTGCTGTATTACATGTTCGAGGAAGGCTTCAAGTGGTGGAACCTCGGCCGCGCCTCGGCGGTGGCGTTCCTGCTGTTCCTGATCATCCTGGGAGTGACGACGGTGATGCTGCGCTTCGGCCGCAAGAGGGACCTGGTATGAGCCGGGAGATCGGCGCCTCGCGCTGGAACACGCTGCTGGTCAACGGCGGGCTGCTGCTGCTCGCCGTGATCAGCCTGGCGCCGCTGTTGTGGATGGTGTCGGTGTCGTTCATGCCGGCCGGGCAGGCCAGTCGCTTCCCGCCGCCGATGCTGCCCACCGGCGCCACCCTGGCCAACTACGGCGAGCTGTTCTCGCGCACCGGCATGGCGCGCAATTTCGCCAACAGCCTGCTGGTGTCGTGCGCGATCACCTTCGGCTCGCTGCTGATCAACACCATGGCCGGCTATGCCTTCGCCAAGCTGCGCTTCGTCGGCAAGGAGCGGATCTTCCAGATCCTGCTGGCGGCGCTGGTGATCCCGGCGCAGGTGGCGATGCTGCCGCTGTTCCTGCTGATGAAGCAGCTGCACCTGGTCAACAGCTTCGGCGGGGTAGTCGTGCCGGCGCTGGCGACGGTGTTCGGCATCTTCCTGGTGCGCCAGTACGCGCGTTCGATCCCGGACGAGCTGCTGGAGGCCGCCCGCATCGACGGCGCCGGCGAGCTGCGGATCTTCTTCCAGATCGTGCTGCCAATGCTCAAGCCGGTGCTGGTGACGCTGACCATCTTCACCTTCATGGCGGCGTGGAACGACTTCATGTGGCCGCTGATCGTGCTGACCGACCAGGAGCACTACACCCTGCCGGTGGCGCTGGCGGCGCTGTCGCGCGAGCACATCATGGACGTGGAGATGATGATGGCCGGCGCGGTGGTCACGGTGATCCCGGTGCTGGCCCTGTTCCTGGCCCTGCAGCGCTACTACATCCAGGGCCTGCTGCTCGGCAGCGTGAAGGGGTGAGGCGCAACGCTTGCGCGCCACTGGCGCGCGTTGCGCCGAACGCCCGGCCACGGATGGCCGGGCCGGGTCGTCCGGAGCCGATCAGTTGCGCCAGGGATGGCATGGGAACGAGGCGAGTGCGGCGACGCGCTTGCGAGCCACTGGCTCGCGCGTTGCCGAACGCCCGGCCATGGATGGCCGGGCCGGACGTTCTGGCGTGGGACTGTCACGCCATGGACGGCAGCATGGATGCGTATCATCGGGCGCCGTAAGCCCAAACCACGCCGCGCGCGCGGTCTCGGGCGCGCGCCTGTCGCAGCGGCGTCAGCCGCGACAGCAGGACCGGATACTCCATCGGGGCCGATGCCCCTCCGACAGAAGCAGACACGACGACAGCAACGGGGAAGGCGATGAGGGACGGGATGGCGATGACGTGCGCACGTGCGATGCTGGCGATGCTGGGACTGGCGGCCGCCCATGCCGTCGCCGCGCCGCCGACCTCCACGGTGGCGCTGGACAGCTTCAACGATCTGGACAAATGGCAGATCGTCGTCTCCAACCAGGTCACCGCCTCGACCCGGCTGGTGCAGGCGCCCAGCGGCGGCCGCGCCAAGGCGCTGTGCCTGGACTACGACTTCAACGGCGTCTCCGGCTATGCCGGGATCCGCCGCAACGTGCCGATCGACTATCCGGACAACTATGAGTTCGCGTTCCAGCTGCGCGGCGATTCGCCGAGCAACGACCTGCAGTTCAAGCTGGTCGACGCCAGCGGCGACAACGTGTGGTGGGTCAACCGGCCGCGCTACGCATTCACCACGCAGTGGAGCACGGTCACCTTCAAGAAGCGGCAGATCGACAAGGCCTGGGGCCCGAGCCCGGAGAAGGAACTGACCCGCAGCGCGCAGATCGAGTTCACCATCTACAACCAGGTCGGCGGCGCCGGCACGGTGTGCTTCGACCAACTGACCCTGACCCCGTTGCCGCCGCAGGACACTTCGCCGCTGACGGTCAAGGTCAGCGCCGATACTGCGCCAGCGCTGCAGCAGCGCATTGCCGACGGCAAGCCGGACACGGTCTGGTACAGCGGCAACGCCAAGACCCAGACGATCATGCTGGACCTGGGCAAGGTGCGCGAGTTCGGCGGCGCCAAGGTGCAGTGGGCGCCGGGCGTGTACGCCTCGCGTTATACCGTGCAGGGCTCGGCCGACGGGCGCAGCTGGCGCGAACTGCGCGCGGTGACCGCCGGCAACGGCGGCACCGACTGGCTGGCGCTGCCGGACACCGAGGCGCGCTACGTGCGCTTCGACCTGCAGGATGGCCCCAGCTTCCGCTACGGCATCGCCGACATCGCACTGCAGCCGCTGGCCTTCGCCGCGACCCAGAACGACTTCATCAAGTCGGTGGCGGCGCAGTCCACCCGCGGCTGGTTCCCGCGCGGCTTCAGCGGCGAGCAACCGTACTGGACCATCATCGGCCTGGACGGCGGCCGCGAACAGGGCCTGGTCGGCGAGGATGGCGCGATCGAGGTGGGCAAGGGCGGCTTCAGCATCGAACCGTTCCTGCTGCTGGACGGCAAGCGCCTGAGCTGGGCCGACGTCAAGGCCGCGCAGAGCCTGCAGGACGACTATCTGCCGATTCCCAGCGTGGACTGGACCCACGACAACGCCGCGCTGCGCGTCACCGCCTTCGTGCAGGGCGAGCCGGAGCAGGCGCAACTGGTGGCGCGCTACCGGCTCAGCAACCCCAGCAAGCAGCCGCACGATTACACCCTGGCGCTGGCGGTGCGCCCGTTCCAGGTCAATCCGCCCAGCCAGTTCCTCAACACCGTCGGCGGGGTCAGCCCGATCCGCTCGCTCGCCTTCGCCGGCACGCAGGTGCAGGTCAACGGCCAGCCGCGGGTGTTCGCCGTGCAGAAGCCCGATGCCGCCTATGCCAGCGCGTTCGACGCCGGCATGGACATCGAACGGCTCGGCGCCGATGCCGGCGGCCTGCCGCAGCAGGCGCAGGATCCGGACGGGCTGGCGTCCGGCGCCTTGCTGTACCGCGGACGCCTGGCCCCGGGCGAGGTGCGCGAGGTTGCGCTGGTGATCCCGCAGACCGGCAACGCCGCGCTGCCGGCGGGCTTCGATGCCGCACGCGCGCAGCAGCAGGTCGCCGCGCAGTGGCACGAGAAGCTGGACCGCGTGCAGTTGCATGTGCCGGCGCAGGGCAAGGCGGTCGCCGATACGCTGCGCACCGCGCTGGCGCACATGTTGATCTCGCGCATCGGGCCGCGCCTGCAGCCGGGCACGCGCTCGTACTCGCGCAGCTGGATCCGCGACGGCGCGATGATCTCCGAAGGCCTGCTGCGGCTGGGCCGCGCCGACGTGGTCCGCGAGTACGTGGCGTGGTACGCGCCGTACCAGTTCGCCAACGGCATGGTGCCGTGCTGCGTGGACGATCGCGGCAGCGACCCGGTGCCGGAAAACGACAGCCACGGCGAGCTGATCTACAGCGTCGCCGACTACTACCGCTACACCGGCGACCGCGCCTTCCTCGAGCAGATGTGGCCGCACGTGCTCGGCGCCTACGACTACATGGAGCAGTTGCGGCTGAGCGAGCGCACCGACGAGAACCGCGCGCGCAATGCGGCCTTCTACGGGATGATGCCGGTGTCGATCAGCCACGAGGGCTACTCGGCCAAGCCGATGCACTCGTACTGGGACAACTTCTGGGCGCTGCGCGGCTACAAGGACGCGGTGAGCATCGCCGCCGAGCTGGGCCGCATCGACGACGCCGCGCGTTTCGCCGCCTCGCGCGACCAGTTCCGCCAGGACCTGTACGCCTCGCTGGACGCGGCCACCCAGCAGCACCACATCAACTTCCTGCCGGGTTCGGCGGAGCTGGGCGACTTCGATCCGACCTCGACCACCATCGCGCTGGCGCCGGGCGGCGAGCAGGGCCGGCTGCCGCAGGCGCTGCTCGACAACACCTTCGAGCGCTACTGGAGCGAATTCGTCGGCCGCCGCGACGGCACCCGCGAGTGGAAGGACTACACCCCCTACGAGTGGCGCAACGTGTCCGCGTTCGTGCGCCTGGGCTGGCGCGAGCGCGCCTGGG
The DNA here is from genome assembly GCF_014206815.1 of Xanthomonas sp. F10. Classification (GTDB taxonomy): domain Bacteria; phylum Pseudomonadota; class Gammaproteobacteria; order Xanthomonadales; family Xanthomonadaceae; genus Xanthomonas_A; species Xanthomonas_A indica. The sequence goes on along the minus strand of NZ_JACHNP010000001.1, from coordinate 1,636,665 downwards.
AGGCGACCGCGTTCTTCTTCAAGGACCGCGCGCTGCAGCCCTGGAACCAGTGGGCCGAGGTGGTCTCGCGCACGCCGCGCAAGCCGTTCTTCCTGGGCGACCTGCCGCATGCCTGGGTCGCCTCGGACTTCGTGCGCTCGGTGCTGGACATGTTCGCCTACGCCCGCGACGTCGACGACAGCCTGGTGCTGGCCGCCGGCATCCCGGCCGACTGGTTCGACGGCAAGGGCGTGGCGATCGAACAGTTGCGCACCCCGCAGGGACCGCTGAGCTACCAGCTGCGGCGACAGAAGAACCGGCTGTTGCTGAACATCCCCGACGGCCTGCGCATGCCCAGCGGCGGCCTGGTGCTGCCGTGGCCGTACCCGGGCGAACCGGGCCGCACGCTGGTCAACGGCGAAGCGGCGCAGTGGGAACACGGCGAACTGCGCATTCACGCGTTGCCGGCGGATGTGCAGATTGAGGTGCGGTGAGGTGAAGCCGGGACCCGGGACCGGGGACCCGGAAGGGCAAGAGCGGAGCTAAAGCGGTGAAGCCTGGTTGGCTCTGAAAAAAAGCGCCGGCATGCCGGCGCTTTTTTTGCTTTACTGCCCCGGGACACGAGTCCCGGCTTTCCAGCTTTACCGGGTCCCGGGTCCCGGGCCCCGGGTCCCGGCCGCGATCGCGGCCGCCTTCGCCGAGCTCTCCCGCACCTTGTCCCAGGCGCCGTCGGCCAGCCAGTCCTTTGGCACCATCCACGAGCCGCCGATGCAGACCACGTTGGGCTGCGCCAGGTACTCGGCGGCAGTGCTTTCGCCGATGCCGCCGGTGGGGCACAGCTTGAGCTCGGCCAGGGGGCCGGCCAGGCCCTTGAGCATCGCCAGGCCGCCGACGGCGGAGGCGGGGAACAGCTTGCACACGCGGAAGCCGCGTTCCATCAGCGCCAGCAGCTCGCTCGGGGTGGCCGCGCCCGGCACCACCGGCAGCGGCGCCTGCGCCAGGGCGTCGGCCAGGGTCGGGGTGGTGCCGGGGGTGACGATGAAGTCGGCGCCGGCGTCGATCGACTGCTGCAGCTGGGTGGCGTTGAGCACGGTGCCGGCGCCGATCACGATGTCCGGCAGTTCGCGCTTGAGCATCGCCAGCGCTTCCATCGCTACCGGCGTGCGCAGGGTCAGTTCGATCGCCGGCAGGCCGCCTTCGAGCAGCGCGGCCGAGACGCGGCGCGCCTCCTCCAGGGTGTGAACGGTGACGACGGGCAGGATGCCGGCCGCGCGCAGCAGCTGCTCGGCCTTGGTCTGGTGTTCGGCGATGGTCATGACGGTCTCGGTTGCGAGGGGGAGGCCCTGGCCGCGACCGGCCAGGGCAGGGTGGGGCAGGCGGCGGCGCCGCGGCTCAGGCGTCCTTGGATTCGTGCGGCGCGGCGGCGGCCTCGGCATCGCGGCCCAGGTCGTACTCGGCGTCGTAGTTCCACAGGTCGCCGTCGGCGGCCGGCGGGCCGCAGGAGATCGACAGCGCGCCCTGGTCGGCCGGGCCGACCATGCGGCGGTTGAGCCCGAACAGGTTGCGGCCCAGGTCGTGTGCGGCCGGCGCGGTGTTCGGCGCCAGCGGCCGCGCCGCCCACTCGGCGGCGTCCACCAGCACTTCCAGGGTGCCGGCCTCGCCGTCCAGGCACACGACGTCGCCCTCGCGCACGCGGGCGATGGGGCCGCCGCGCGCCGCTTCCGGGGTCACGTGGATGGCCGCGGGGAACTTGCCGGACGCGCCGGACAGGCGTCCGTCGGTGACCAGCGCCACGCGCCGGCCCTGGTTCTGCAGCAGGCCCAGCAACGGCGCCAGCGAATGCAGTTCCGGCATGCCGTTGGCCTGCGGGCCCTGGTAGCGCAGCACCACCACGAAGTCGTGCGGCAGTGCGCCGGCGGCGTGCAGCTTGTTCAGCGCCTGCGGCGCGTCGATGACCACGGCCGGGGCTTCGATGGTGCGGAACTGCGGCTTCACCGCCGACAGCTTGATCAGCGAGCGGCCCAGGTTGCCGCGCAGCAGGCGCAGGCCACCCTGTGCCTCGAACGGGTTGGACGCCGGGCGCACCACCGCTTCGTCGGCGCTCTTGGCCGGGCTCGGCACGTAGGCCAGCTTGCCGTCCTGCAGGCACGGCTCGTCGCCGTAGGCGCGCATGCCGCCGGGCACGATGGTGGCCAGGTCGTCGTGCATCAGCCCGGCGTCCATCAGCTCGCGGAACACGAAGCCGATGCCGCCGGCGGCGGCGAAGTGGTTCACGTCGGCCTCGCCGTTCGGATACACCCGCGCCAGCAGCGGCACCAGCTGCGACAGCGCGTCCAGGTCGTCCCAGGTCAGCACGATGCCGGCCGCGCGCGCCACCGCCAGCCAGTGGATGGTGTGGTTGGTGGAGCCGCCGGTGGCCATCAGCGCGACCACGGCGTTGACGATGGCGCGCTCGTCTATCAACCGGCCCAGCGGGCGGAAGTCGCTGCCCAGCGCGGTGATGCGCAGCGCGCGCTCGGTCGCCTGCTGGGTCAGCGCCTCGCGCAGCGGGGTGCCGGGGTTGACGAAGGAGGCGCCGGGCAACTGCACGCCCATCGCTTCCAGCAGCACTTGGTTGGAATTGGCGGTGCCGTAGAAGGTGCAGGTACCGGGAGCGTGGTAGGACGCCGATTCGGCGGCCAGCAGTTCCTCGCGGCTGGCCTGGCCGGCGGCGTAGCGCTCGCGCACCTCGGCCTTCTGCTTGTTGGGGATGCCCGGGGTCATCGGCCCGGCCGGCACGAACACCGCCGGCAGGTGGCCGAAGGCCAGCGCACCGATCAGCAGGCCGGGCACGATCTTGTCGCACACGCCCAGGTACAGGCTGGTGTCGAACATGTCGTGGCTGAGGCCGATCGCGGTGGCCTGGGCGATCACGTCGCGCGAGAACAGCGACAGCTCCATGCCGGGACGGCCCTGGGTCACGCCGTCGCACATCGCCGGCACGCCGCCGGCCACCTGCGCGGTGGCGCCGAGCGCGCGCGCGGTGCTGCGGATGATTTCAGGGTAATGCTCGAACGGCTGGTGTGCCGAGAGCATGTCGTTGTAGGCGGTGATGATGCCCAGGTTGGGGGTGATCCCGCCTTCCAGCCGGCTCTTGTCGGTGGGGCCGCAGGCGGCGAAGCCGTGGGCGAGGTTGCCGCAGCTCAGGCGGCTGCGAAACGGACCGTCGCGCAGCGCGGCGTCGATGCCGGCCAGGTAGGCGCGCCGCGACGGCGCACTGCGCTGGCGGATGCGTTCGGTGATCGCGTGGAGGGTCGGATGCAGGCTCATTGGCGGAAGTGGCTATGAAGGGTGGGGGCGGGACCCGGGGCTCGGGACCGGGGACCCGGGAAAGGCAAAGGCGGCGGTGCGGCTGTTACGGGTCCCGGGTTCCGGGTCCCGGCCTCACTCGCACCAATGCACGCGCAAGCGCGCACCCGGCGTATCGAAGGCGACGCGGATCGGATACTCGTGCGGATCGGTGCCGGCCAGCGCACGCTCCAGCACCTCCAGCTTCTGCGTGCCGCGCAACAGCAGCATGCGCTGGCCGATCGGCGCCAGGCCGGCCGGGGTCAGGGTGATGCGCAGCGGCCAGGTGTTGGCGCCGGGGCAGCCGGTGGCGTCGAGCGCGGCGTAGGGCAGGGGATTGGCCAGGGCCTTGTTCAGGTCGGTGGCGCCGGGGAACAGCGAGGCGGTGTGGCCGTCGCCGCCCATGCCCAGCACCGCCATGCACGCGGCCGGGGCGTGCCGCGCATGCAGGTTGGCGGCGTGCACGCAGTCCTGCAGCGGCTTGCCGACCCGCACCAGCGGCTCGAAGCGCGCCTCCTCGGCGCGGTCCAGCAGGCTGTGCCGGATCAGGTAGGCGTTGCTGTCGCTGTCCTGCGGCGACAGCCAGCGCTCGTCGACCAGCCCGACTTCCAGCTTCGACCAGTCCAGCGGCAGCTCGGCCAGCGCCTGGTACACCGGCGCCGGGGTGGTGCCGCCGGACAGCAGCAGGCGCGCGCCGCCGCGGCGCTGGATCTCCTCGCGCAGCGCGGTGCCGATCTCGGCCGCCGCCGCGTCGATCCATTCGTCCGGATCGTCGTAGCGGATCAGCGTGATGCGGTCGGACAGCGTGGGGCTCATGCAATGGCTCCTGGGGATTGCCGCGCGGTGTCCACCGCGTAGGCGGCGGCGCCGAGCAGGCCGGGACGGGGGTGGATCACCGCCAGCGACGGCACCCGCGCCATGATCGACGAAAACCGGCCCTTGTGCTCGAAACGCTGGCGGAACCCGGAATGCTGGATCGCGTCGAGCATCTTCGGCACCAGCCCGCCGGTCAGGAACACGCCGTCCCAGGCGCCCTGCATCAGCACCAGGTCGCCGGCGATGGCACCGAACACGGCGCAGAACACGTCCACCGTGCGCATCGCCCGGTAATCGCCCTGCGCGGCGCGCGCGGTGATGTCTTCCGGCTGCAGCGGGCCCGGATCGTCGCCGGCGATCTCGCTGAGCGCGCGGTGGATATTGACCAGGCCCGGGCCGCAGATCAGGCGCTCGTTGGAGACGCGGCCGAACTGCTGCGACAGCAATTCCAGGATGCGGATCTCCTCCGGCGTGCCCGGCGGGAAGCTGACGTGGCCGCCCTCGGTCTCCAGCGGAAAGCAGCGCCCGCCGCGCATCAGCAGGCCGCCCACGCCCAGGCCGGTGCCGGGGCCGATCACGCCGTAGTTGCGCGGCACTTCGACCGGCGCCGGCGTCCAGCTGGCGCCGCCGACCTGGACCACGTCCTGCGGCCGCAGCAGGCTGATCGCCATCGCCTGCGCGGCGAAGTCGTTGATCAGGTGCAGTTCGTCGAAGCCGAGCATGGCGCGGGTGCGCGCCCGCGAGATCACCCACGGATGGTTGGTGATGCGCGCCTCGTCGCCGTCGACGCGGCCGGCGACCGCGAAGGTGCCGCTGCGCGCGTCCACCCCGGTCTGTTCCAGGTAATGCCGGGCGGCGTCGCCCAGCGACGGGAACTCCACCACCGAGTAGGTCTGGGTGCTGTCGTCGAGCAGCGGCACCGAGGCGTCGAGATCGGCGAGGGCGAAACGGGCATTGGTGCCGCCGATGTCGGCCACCAGCACCGGGCGCTGCGGCGCGCTCACGAAGCGACCCGCGGCGCGGCGCCGGACTGGTCGCAGGACACGTAGGCCTGCGCTTCCTCCGGCCCCCAGCTACCGGCCGGGTAGGGCAGCAGCGGCAGTTGCGCCTGCGCCCAGGCGGCGCTGACGCTGTCGATCCAGGCCCAGGCGGCGCGCACCTCGTCGTCGCGCACGAACAGCGCGTGGTTGCCGTTGAGCGCGTCGAGCATCAGCCGCTCGTAGGCGATGCGCCGGTGCAGGCCGGTGGGCACCGACAGTTCCAGTTCCAGCGGCTGCAGTTCCAGCGCGCCCCATTCCGGGCCGGCCAGGCTGCTCATCAGCCCCAGTTCGATGTTCTCCTGCGGCTGCAGCTGGAAGGTCAGCCGGTTCGGCGCCACCTGCTGCGCGGCCGGGCGCTCGAACAGCCAGTGGGTGACCGGCTTGAGCGTGACCACCACGCGGGTGGAGCGCTCGGCCAGGCGCTTGCCGGTGCACAGCCGGAACGGCACCCCGGCCCAGCGCCAGTTGTCGATGTAGGCGGTGACCGCGGCGAAGGTTTCCACGTCGCTGCCTTCCGGCGGCTGGTAGGCCTGCGCCGGCTGGCCGTTGATGGTGCCGGCGGTGTAGCGCCCGCGCACGCTGTCGCGGGCGGCATGCTCCGCGCTCAGCGGCCGCAGCGCGCGCAGCACCTTGACCTTCTCGTCGCGGATGCGGTCGGCTTCCAGCGACGCCGGCGGCTCCATCGCCACCAGGCACAGCAGCTGCAGGATATGGCTCTGCACCATGTCGCGCAGCGCGCCGGAACGCGCGTAGTAGGCATCGCGGCCGTCCACGCCCTCGCTCTCGGCGACCAGGATGTCCACCGACTCGATGTAGTTGCGGTTCCACACCGCCTCCAGCAACGTGTTGCCGAAGCGCAGCGCGATCAGGTTCTGCACCGCGGCCTTGCCCAGGTAGTGGTCCAGGCGGAACACGCGGTCCTCGTCGATCAGCGCGCCGATCGCCTGCACGATCTCGCGGGCGCTGTCCGAATCGTGGCCGATCGGCTTCTCCAGCATCAGCCGGTGCGGCGCGGCCAGCGCCCCGCCCAGGGCCAGGCCTTGGCAGGTGCTGATGTACAGCCCCGGCGGGATCGCCAGGTAGCTCACGCAGCGGCGCGCGGTCAGGTCGCGCACCGCCGCGGCCACCGATTCGGCGTCGCGCAGGTCCACCGAGCGGTAGTCGATGCGCGCCAGCAGCGCCTGCACGATCGATTCGCCGATCTGCGGCATCGCCGCCTGCAGGCGCGGCTTGAGGAGTTCGTGGAACTTGGCGGTATCGTGCGGCGACAGCGCCAGCGCGCGGATGCGGAAGTCTTCCGGCAGGAAGCCGTCGTCGAGCATGCGCAGCAGCGAGGGGAACAGGTAGCGCTGGGCCAGATCGCCGGTGGCGCCGAACAACAGGAAGGTATCGTGCATCGACCGGGTTTCGGTTTCGGGTGACATGGTGTCGATCACCTGGGGGCTAGAAGTGACGTGGCGTGGGAAAGCGAACGGCGGGAACGGCCTGTATCCGGCCGGTTCGGGCGAAGGCGTGACGCGGGATGGCCGCCAGGCGGGGACGCACGATCCAGGAGATGAATACGACTGCCAGACCTCTGAGCATACCTCTCCAATGCCTCATGCTGCAGGCCGGATAACGACGGCGCGCCGGATCGGCGGCTGGCGGCGGATCGCATTGCGTGCCCTCCCAGGCTCGATGTTGCCCCGTGAAAACGGTTACATGGCAGAATACCGCATCGCGATCCATTGTTGCCTGCGCGCTGGCACGATGCGACCCGCATTCGTATGCACTGCCTTCGGGAGGGACCGGCGGCAGCCCGTTCCTCACTGCCGGAAACCGGATACATGGCGAAAGTACAACTGGACAACATCCGCAAGGTCTACGACAACGGCCAGGTCGCCGTGCACGGGGCCAGCTTCGAAGTGGCCGACGGCGAACTGATGGTGCTGGTCGGGCCTTCGGGCTGCGGCAAGTCCACGCTGCTGCGGATGATCGCCGGCCTGGAGGAGATCAGCGGCGGCGAGCTGCGCATCGGCGAGCGTGTGGTCAACGAGGTCGCGCCGAAGGACCGCGACATCGCCATGGTGTTCCAGAGCTATGCGCTGTACCCGCACATGACCGTGGCCGAGAACCTGGCGTTCGGACTCAAGCTGCGCGGCGAGAGCAAGGAGGTCATCCGCCAGCGCGTGGCCGCCGCCGCCGACACCCTGGGCCTGACCCCGATGCTGGACAAGCTGCCGCGCGCCATGTCCGGCGGCCAACGCCAGCGCGTGGCGCTGGGCCGCGCGCTGGTGCGCGAGCCGGCGGTGTTCCTGCTCGACGAGCCGCTGTCCAACCTGGACGCCAAGCTGCGCCATTCGGTGCGCACCGAGATCGCGCAGCTGCACCGCAAGCTCGGCACCACCATGATCTACGTCACCCACGACCAGGTCGAGGCGATGACCCTGGGCCAGCGCATCGTCGTGCTCAAGGACGGGGTGATCCAGCAGATCGACACGCCGATGGCGCTGTACGACCGCCCGGCCAACCTGTTCGTGGCCGGCTTCCTCGGCAGCCCGGCGATGAACGTGCTGCGCGGGCGGCTGGTCGACGAGGGCGGCTTGCAGTTGCAATTGCAGGACGGCGGCCGGGTGCCGCTGCCGGGCGCGCAGCTGGCGCCGCAGTGGCTGGGCCGCGAACTGGCGGTCGGCGTGCGGCCGGAACACCTGCAGCCCAGCGACGACGCGCAGGGCGGCTTCGAGGCGACCATCGAGGTGATCGAGCCGGTCGGCAACGAAATCTTCGTCAATCTCAGCCACGGCGCGCAGCCGCTGGTGATGCGGGTGGCGCCGCGCGCGCTGCCGGGCCTGGGCGAGCGCCTGCGGGTGGCGGTGCGCGGCGACGCGCTGCACTTCTTCGATGCCGAGAGTGGGGTGCGCCTGGAGGCGCGGGATCCGGGATTGGGGATTGGGGATTCGCAACAGCCGTAAGCAAAAGCTGCGTTACGGCGCGCGCTCAGCGCGCCAGGCCGTCGATCAGGGGCTGCCAACGTGCGGGATGGCCGTCGACGTCCAGTCCCGCCGGTGGCGTCTCGTCCAGCGGCAGCACCGCCAGTGCCAGGGTGCCGGCGACGCTGACCACGCTGCCGAACGGCTGGCCGTCGCGCAGCACCGCCGCGTCGATCGCGACCGCGGCCTCTGTTTCCAGCAACTGCACGGCGCGCTTGGCCTTGCCCAGGAAGTGGGTGCGGGCGACGATTTCCTGGCCGGGGTAGCAGCCTTTCTTGACGCTGAAGGCATGCAGCCGGTCCAGGCCCAGTTGCTGCGGCGTCCACTGTTCGCGCTGGCTCGGCGCCAGCCGCACCAGGCCCAGGCGCAGGTCGGCCGCGCGCCAGGCCTCCACCACTGCCGGGTCGGCGGCCGGCATATCCGACGCTGGCGCGGGCACCAAGTGCAGCGTACGCGGCAGGCCGTCGCCGCCCATGTCCAGTTCGATCACGCCGGCCTCATCGCGCGCCGACGTCGCGCCCCGGGCCTGCTCCGGTAGGCTCAGGCGACCCAAAGCTAACAGCGTGTCCTCGACGGTGATGCGCAGCTTGCGCCGGAACACGAAGCGGCCCAGTGCTGCCGCCACGTCCTCGGCGCCGCCGTCGGGCAGCAGCATCAGCAAGGCGTCGTCGGCCTGGCGCAGCAGTGCGAACACCGCGATCACCCGGCCCTTGGCGGTGAGCCAGGCGTTCCACTGCCATTGGCCCGCGGCCAGCGCCTGCACGTCGTTGGCGAACTGCGCATGGGCGAAGGCCACTGCATCCGGACCGCGCAAGGCGACGTATTGCAGGTGTGGCAAAGCGGAAAAACCGCCGGAATCGAGATTCAGGTTGTCAGGCACGAGAGGGGAGGACTAAAATTGACGAGTTGTGAGACCCGCATGATAGGCCAACCAACCCCCACACCCGAGTCCGATCCCGAAACGCAGCGGCCCGCCGAGGAGACCCCTCCGCAGACCGAGCCTGCGCCGCGGGAGATCGGCGGGCGCGGCGGCCTCGAGCCGACGCGCTACGGCGACTGGGAGAAAAACGGACGCTGCATCGATTTTTGAGCAGCTTTGAGCCAACGCGGCCTTAAGCACGCCGCCCAGCCGAGACAACGAGCCCAGCGAATGGCTACGCGCGAACGTCCTCTTTCCCCGCATCTGCAGGTCTATCGCTGGCAGATCCAGATGGTGACCTCGATCCTGAATCGGGCCACCGGCATCGTGCTGTCGATCGGTGCCCTGATCATCGCCGCCGGCCTGTTGGCCCTGATGCTCGGCCCCGCCTCCTGGAATCTCTTCCGCGACATCGCCGGCGCCTGGTATGGCCAGGTGTTCCTGTTCGGCTGGACCTGGTGCTTCGCCTTCCATCTGTTCGGCGGCCTGCGCCACATCCTGCAGGATTTCGGCCAGGGCTACGCCGTCCGCGCCTTCGTCACCATCGGCTGGCTGTCGGTCGTGCTCAGCTTCGTGCTGACCGCCGCCGTGTGGGCCTACGTGCTGCTGGGAGCCACCGCATGAGCCGCTATCGCACTCCGTTGAAGAACGTCCGCGGCCTGGGCGCGGCCAAGACCGGCACCGAGCATTTCGTGGTGCAGCGCCTGACCGCCACCGCGCTGGTGCCGCTGTCGATCTGGTTCCTGATCTTCGTGCTGAGCCTGCTCGGCTCGGACTATGTCGCCGCCACCGAGGCCGTGGCCAAGCCGTGGAACGCGATCCTGCTGGTCGGCTTCCTGATCGCCGCGTTCTGGCATGCCCAGCTCGGCATGCAGGTGGTGCTGGAAGACTACGTGCACACCTCGCTGCTGGCCCTGGCCGCGCAGACCATCGTGCGCTTCGTCGCCGTGCTCGGCGCCATCGTCAGCATCTTCGCCGTGGCGCGCATCGCGCTGGGCATCGCCTGATCCATCGGCGCCCCCTCTAGGAACCACATTTCGATGTCCGCTTACAAGATCACCGAACACAAGTACGACATGGTCGTGGTCGGCGCCGGCGGCGCCGGCCTGCGCGCGACCTTCGGCCTGGCCCAGAAGGGCCTGCAGACGGTCTGCCTGACCAAGGTCTTCCCGACCCGTTCGCACACCGTGGCCGCGCAGGGCGGCATCTCCGCCGCGCTCGGCAACATGGGCGAGGACGACTGGCGCTACCACTTCTACGACACCATCAAGGGGTCGGACTGGCTGGGCGACCAGGACGCCATCGAGTACATGTGCCGCGAGGCGATCCCGGCGATCATCGAGCTGGAGCACTACGGCGTGCCGTTCAGCCGCACCGAGGACGGCAAGATCTACCAGCGTCCGTTCGGCGGCATGACCACCAAGTACGGCGAAGGCCCGTCGGCGCAGCGCACCTGCGCCGCCGCCGACCGCACCGGCCACGCCATGCTGCACACGCTGTACCAGCAGTCGCTGGCGCACAACGCGCGCTTCATGATCGAGTATTTCGCGCTCGACCTGATCTTCGACGAGGAAGGCGCCTGCCGCGGCGTGCTCGCCCTGGACATGGCCGAAGGCTCGCTGCACCTGTTCCGCGCCCACGGCGTGGTGCTGGCCACCGGCGGCTACGGCCGCGCCTACTTCAGCGCCACCTCGGCGCACACCTGCACCGGCGACGGCGGCGGCCTGGTGATGCGCGCCGGCCTGCCGATGCAGGACATGGAGTTCGTGCAGTTCCACCCGACCGGCATCTACGGCGCCGGCTGCCTGATCACCGAAGGCGTGCGCGGCGAAGGCGGCATCCTGCGCAACAGCAGCGGCGAGCGCTTCATGGAGCGCTACGCCCCGCACTACAAGGATCTGGCCTCGCGCGACGTGGTGTCCCGTTCGATGACCATCGAGATCCGCGAAGGCCGCGGCGTCGGCGAGCACAAGGACCACATCCTGCTCGACCTGACCCACCTCGGCCCGGGCGTGATCGACGACAAGCTGCCCGGCATCGCCGAGAGCGCGCGCATCTTCGCCGGCGTCGACGTGCACAAGCAGCCGATCCCGGTGATCCCGACCGTGCACTACAACATGGGCGGCATCCCCACCAACTACCACGGCGAAGTGGTGCGCAAGGACGGCGACAACCCCGATGCGGTGGTGCCGGGCCTGTACGCCATCGGCGAGGCCGCCTGCGTGTCGGTGCACGGCGCCAACCGCCTGGGCTCCAACTCGCTGCTCGACCTGGTGGTGTTCGGCCGTGCGGTGGCCAACCGCTGCGCCGAGACGATCAAGACCGGCGCGCCGCACAAGGGCCTGCCGGGCGACGCCTGCGACAAGGCGCTGGGCCTGCTGGACAAGCTGCGCAACGCCAACGGCAGCACCCCGACCTCGGTGATTCGCGACAAGATGCAGCGCACCATGCAGTCCGACGCGGCGGTGTTCCGCACCAGCAAGACGCTGAAGGAAGGCGTGGACAAGATGGCCGACATCTTCGCCAGCTTCGAGGACGTCAAGGTCTCCGACCGCTCGCTGGTGTGGAATTCCGACCTGATCGAGACCTACGAGCTGAACAACCTGCTGCTCAACGCAGTGGCGACGATCAACTCGGCCGAACAGCGCAAGGAAAGCCGCGGCGCGCACGCCCACGAGGATTTCCCCGACCGCGACGACGTCAACTGGCAGAAGCACACGCTGGTCACCGTCGACGACAAGGGCCAGTGCAGCTTCGACTACCGCCCGGTGCACATGTACACGCTCAGCAAGGACGTGGACGTGGTGCCGCCGAAGCCGCGCGTTTACTGACCAAAGCCGGGATTGGGGATTGGTGATTCGGGATTCGAAACACGTCGCTTCCTGCTCTCAACGCCTCCCCACTCCCTAATCCCCATTCCCGGATTTTAAAGCCATGGCAGAGTTCACCCTCCCCAAGAATTCCAAGATCGGCAAGGGCAAGCACTTTCCCGCCAAGGGCGCGAAGAATGTGCGGACCTTCAAGGTCTACCGGTGGAATCCGGACGACGACAGCAACCCGCGGACCGACACCTACGAGGTGGATCTGGACGCGTGCGGCCCGATGGTGTTGGACGCGCTGATCAAGATCAAGAACGAGATCGACCCGACCCTGACCTTCCGCCGCTCGTGCCGCGAGGGCATCTGCGGGTCGTGCGCGATGAACATCGACGGCACCAATACGCTGGCCTGCACCAAGGCGATCGCCGACTGCGGCAAGAAGGAAGTGCCGATCTACCCGCTGCCGCACATGAGTGTGGTCAAGGATCTGGTGCCGGACCTGACCCATTTCTACGCGCAGTACGCCTCGATCAAGCCGTGGATCCGCACCCAGACCCCGCCGCCGCCGGATCGCGAGCGGCTGCAGTCGCCGGAAGACCGCAAGAAGCTCGATGGCCTGTACGAATGCATCCTGTGCGCATGCTGTTCGACCAGCTGCCCGAGCTACTGGTGGAACGGCGAGCGTTACCTGGGTCCGGCGATCCTGCTGCAGGCCTACCGCTGGATCATCGACTCGCGCGACGAGGACACCGGTGCGCGTCTGGATGATCTGGAAGATCCGTTCAAGCTGTACCGCTGCCACACCATCATGAACTGCGCGCGGACCTGCCCGAAGGGGCTGAACCCGGCGCTGGCCATCGCCGAGATCAAGAAGCTGATGATGGCGCGCCGCGCCTGATCGCAGCGGCGCACGTTCCAAGCGGCGGGCCTGCCCGCCGACCGCGCGGCACCGGCTTTCGGGTTCGGTGCCGCGTTCGTTTTCGGCGGCTGCCGTGCGGCGCCGCCCCCAGGCAAGGGCGCATGCGATGGACGAGACCACCGAACTGAAGAAGCTGCGCTGGCGCTGCCGGCGCGGCATGCGCGAACTGGACCAGCTGTTCGGCCGCTACCTGGACCGGCGCTGGGCGCAGGCTTCCGAAGACGAGCGCGGGGTTTTCCTATACCTGCTCGATTGCGAGGACGATAAGTTGTGGCGCTGGTTCATGGGCTACGAGGCCTGTCCCGATGCACGCGCCGCCGATCTCATCGCCTCCATCCGCGCCATGCCGGCTTGACTGGCGCCCCTCGCGCTGGCTGCTGGCCGCGCTGACCCTGCTCGGCGCGCTGGCGCCGCTGTCGCTGCTCGGTTCCGACCTGCCGCCACACCTGGCCTGGCCGGCCGCCTTGCTGGCGCTGCTGTACGCGGCGTGGCTGCTGCGCCGCGAGGCCGGGCGGGCGCCGCGCACGTTGGTGCTTCCTGCCGGCGCCGGTGCGCCCAGCGTCGACGGCGCGGCGGTGAACGACCTGCAGGTTGCCTGGCGCGGGCCGCTGGCGTTCGTGCGCTGGCGCGATGCGCAGGGGCGCACCCAGCGCCTGGCGTGGTGGCCGGACACGCTGCCACCGGCGGCACGACGTGAACTGCGTCTGGCCGCTGCCGCCCATGCCGCTTCGTCTGCGCCGCCGCAAATGGCACCATAGCGCTCCCTGGATGGTGGCTGCGCATGTTCAAACCCTTACCCGTGGCCATCGGCCTGCGCTATCTGCGCGCCAAGCGCCGCAATAATTTCATCTCCTTCATCTCCATGGCCTCGATCCTCGGCATCGCCCTGGGCGTGACCGTGCTGATCACCACCCTGGCGGTGATGAGCGGCTTCCAGAAGGAGATCCGCGACCGCCTGCTGCAGATGGCGGCGCACGCCACGGTCAGCGCGCAGGGCGCGCCGATGGAGGACTGGCAGCACGCGGTGGACGTGGCCATGCGCGACAAGCGCGTCGCCGGCGCCGCGCCCTACGTCGAGGAAGAGGCGCTGCTGACCGGCCAGCGCAACCAGCCGGCGATCGTCCGCGGCATCCTGCCCAAGGAAGAGGCCAAGGTCTCGGTGCTGGCGCAGAAGATGAAGCAGGGCTCGGTCGACAGCCTGACCCCGGGTTCGTACAACATCCTGCTCGGCCAGGAACTGGCGCTGTGGCTGGGCGTGGGCGTCGGCGACAAGGTCGTGGTGATGCTCGGCGAGCCGCAGGCCAGCCCGATGGGCATGGTGCCGCGCTACAAGCGCTTCACCGTCAGCGGCATCTTCGAGGCCGGCTACAACGAGATCGACCGCGGCCTGGCGGTGACCAGCATGCCGGACCTGCAGCGGGTGCTGCGCATGGGCGACGGCGTCACCGGCGTGCGCCTGAAGCTATACGACATGGACCAGGCCTGGAACGTGGCGCGCGACCTGGCGCTGAACCTGCACGGCCCGTACATGGTCAGCGACTGGACCCGCGAGAACGCCAACCTGTACCAGTCGCTGAAGATGGAAAAGACGGTGATGGGCATCCTGCTGTCCCTGATCATCGCGATGGGCGCGTTCAACCTGGTGTCCTCGCAGGTGATGCTGGTGACCGACAAGCAGGCCGACATCGCCATCCTGCGCACCCTTGGGCTGAGCCCGGGCGGGGTGATGCAGGTGTTCATGGTGCAGGGCACGCTGATCGGCGTGATCGGCACCGTCGCCGGCGTGATCGGCGGCATCGTGCTGACGCTCAACCTGGAGCGGATCTTGGCCGCCATCGAGGCGGTGTTCAACATCAAGCTGCTGCCCGAGGACGTCTACTACATCACCGGCCTGCCCACCGACATGCAGCCGCACGACGTCATGGTGATCACCATCGTGGCGCTGCTGATGAGCTTCCTGGCCACGCTGTACCCGGCCTGGCGCGCGGCGCGCACGCAGCCGGCGGAGGCGCTGCGCTATGAATGAGGGCCGGGAATCGGGAATGGGGAATCGGGAGTCGGGAATGCAGAAGCCACAAGCGGACGCGGCGATCCGCGCCGAAGGCCTGGCCAAGACCTACGCCGAAGGCAAGATGCGCACGCCGGTGTTCGATGGGCTGGAGCTGAGCGTGGCCGCCGGCGAGACCGTGGCCATCGTCGGCGCGTCCGGTGCCGGCAAGAGCACCTTGCTGCACCTGCTCGGCGGCCTCGACGTGCCGACCTCCGGCGAGGTCTACGTGGCGGGGCAGCGCATGTCGGCGCTGACCGACGCGGCGCGCGGACAGTTGCGCAACCGCTCGCTGGGCTTCGTGTACCAGTTCCATCACCTGCTGCCCGAGTTCACCGCGCTGGAAAACGTGATGATGCCGGTGCTGCTGGGCGGCGCGGCGATGCCCGATGCCGACGCGCGCGCACGCGCGCTGCTGGAATCGGTGGGGCTGGGCCATCGCCTGGAGCACAAGCCGGGCGAACTGTCCGGCGGCGAACGCCAGCGTGCCGCGGTGGCGCGTGCCCTGGTCAATCGCCCCGCCTGCGTGCTCGGCGACGAGCCGACCGGCAACCTCGACGACAAGACCGCGGCCAACGTGTTCGCGCTGATGCTCGAACTCAACCGCGCGCAGGGCACCAGCCTGGTCCTGGTCACCCACGACCGCAGCCTGGCGCGCAAGCTGGACCGCGTGCTGGAACTGCACCAGGGCAAGCTGCGCGAACTGGCGCCTGCGGACGTTTGAGCGAGCGCGGTGGCGGCCGCATGTGCCGCCGCCTTGCACGTTCTCGGGCAGGTTCGCGGCCTGAGGTCGCGAGCCGCTGAAGCCTGTTGCATGCGGGGCCGGGCGTGACAGCCTGGCTTGCTGTACGGCGCCCTCGGTCACGACAAGAGCGGTGTCCTGCGACCCGATGCAGTGCGCGTCGGGACTGAGGTCGCTCCCACAGTGCACATCGCCGCTTCGCCGCGCGGTGGAGCGACGCCAGGGCGACGAACGAGGCAGCGAGCCGCAGTGGCTTCACTGCATCTGCCGACGCCGAAGAGCCTCGGACAGGCGGAAGCACCTCGGTCGCAAGCGCCCCGTAGGAGCGGCTTCAGCCGCGACGAGCCAAGTCGGAGAACGCGACGCTTCAGTGCGCGATCCGCAACCACCTCTCCCTGCCGCGAACCTGGCCGTTGCGGTACGTTTCTGGGCGTGACTCCGAGGCACATCTAACCGCTTTCTTTCGCCCCATGTGGCGAGACACACCATTGCCTCATAGGAGCGGCTGCGGTCGCGACGGTGCGTCATCGGTAGAGCCTGTCGCGGCTGAAGCCGCTCCTACACGTGCATCCCACGTAGGAGCGGCTTCAGCCGCGACGAACGGAGTCGGCACGTCGCCGGCCCTCGTTGCTGTCGGCACCGAAACCCTCGCACAGCAGCCCTGCAAACACGTCGCCGCAGCAATGCCGCGGATGTCCCTGTAGCGGCGGCCGTCCTGCAGCGCATCGCATGCGCCGTAGGGCGGCAACCCTTCGGATTGCCGCGTTCCCGCTGCCGAGGTGACTCCTCAGCCAGCCGCGCGCCTCAGGGAATCACCCGCTGCGCGCGCAGCCGCGTGAACAGTTCCAGGAACGAGGCGCGGCTGTCGTAGTAGCCGAGGAAGCCCAGGTCGCGGCTCTTGGTCATGTCGTTGACGCATTCGATCTCGCGGCCGAGGTCGGCATCGGTGTGCCACCATGACGCGAGCTGGTTCACGTCCGCCTGTACCAGCCCATTGCGCTCGGCGATCTCGCGCCACAGGGCCGGCGCGGTGTCCTGCAGACGCGCTTGCAGCGGCATCGGCGCCTCCGGATAGGGCGCCGGCGGCAGGCCGAAGAACGCGGCGATCTCGCCCCACATCCAGCGCCAGCGGAACACGTCGCCGTTGACCGTGTTGAAGGCCTGGTTGCGCGCGGCCGGATTGGTCGCGGCCCAGGCCAGCTGGCGGCCGAGCAGGCCGGCGTCGGTGAGGTCGGTGAGGCTGTCCCACTGCGCGCGCGAACCGGGGAACACGAACGGCTGCCCGGTGTGCTTGCACAGCGTCGCATACACCGCCAGGGTCACGCCCATGTTCATCGCGTTGCTGCCGTTGGCCTGGCCGATCATGGTGTGCGAGCGATGCACGCTCCAGCCGAAGCCGTGGCGCGCGGCGGCGTCGAACAGCAGGTCTTCCAGCGTGTAGTAGAAATTCTCGCCCGGTTGCCGCGGCTCGCTCTCGCGGAACGGCGTCTCCGCCTTGCCGCTGCCGTAGTGCTCGAACGAGCCGAGGTAATGCTTGGTGCCGGTGACCAGCGCCATGTGCTGCAGCGCTGCACCGTCCAGGCCTTCGCACAGATGCCGCAACATCGCGCCGTTGGCGGCGACGTTCTCCTTCTCGGTGTCGCGTCGGGTCCAGGTGCAGAAGAACACGTGGGTGATCGGCAGCCCGCGCAGTGCGGCCACGGTGGCCTCGCGGTCGAGCAGATCGGCCGCCACCGGGATCACGCCTTCCTGCGGCACCGGGCGGCGTGCCAGCCCGTAGACCGTCCAGCCGTCGGCGACCAGCACGTTGGCGAGGTTGTAGCCGGAGATGCCGGTGACTCCGACGATCAGTGCGATGCCCTTGCGCATGCGCGCGCTCCTTACGACGTTGGGCACCGCACCATAGGCGCCCGCCGATGAAGCTGCGGCGAACTTCGCCGGGACTGTGACGCGGCGCGCGCCCGGGCCTTAGGCAAATTCTGACGCAGTCGCCCGGCGTAGACCGATGGCCCGCGTCGAGCCGCGATGCGACGCTGACGTGGCGAACGCGATGGCAGTGCGATGCGTATGTCGGCGCGGACGTGTGTTGCTGTTGCAATTCGCCGATGCCAAGGAGGGCAAGTAGATGCACCGATCTGCAGAGGCCGTGCCGCGCCGAGACGCCGGTGACGTTGACACTGGCGCTGGCGCCTCGATCTGGCCGGCCTTGGCGCCGTTGGGTGCTGCGGTCGCCGCCAGCCTCGCCGCCGGCGTGCTGGCCGCGCTGTGGTTGCCGCGCCTGCCGCCCTGGCCGCTGGCCCTGGCGATCCTGCTCGCCGGCGCGGCGCTGTACGTGGCGGCGCCGCGCTGGCGCTGGCTGGGGGCGTTCGCGATCGGCGCCGGCTGGCTGGCGCTGGTCGCCGGCGTGGTGCTGGCGCGGCAGTTGCCGGCTGACTGGGAAAAGCGCGTGGTCACCGTCCGTGGCCAGGTGGTGGAACTGCCGCAGGCGGAGACCCGGCGCACCCGCTTCCTGTTCCGCGTGGATACCGATGCGGCGCAGCCGGTGCCGTTGCGCGGGCGTTTGCTGCAACTGGCGTGGTACGACGACTTCGGCACGCATCAGGCCGGACCGCGCAGCGCCCTGCGCGCCGGCGCGCGCTGGCAGCTGCAGGTGCGCCTGCGCGCGCCGCGCGGCTTGAGCAATCCCGGCGGCTTCGACGCCGAAGCCTATGCGCTGGCGCAGCGGATCAGCGCCAGCGGCTACGTGGTGGCGCCGCATGCGGCAGCGCCACTGGCGCCGGGGCAGGGCATTGACGCCTGGCGTGCGGACATGTCTGCGCGCATCGCCGTGGCCGTGCCGCAGGCCTCGGCGCGCTTCGTGCAGGCACTGGCGCTGGGCGATACGCGGCGACTGGACGATCGCGACTGGCGCATCCTGCGTGCCGCCGGCCTGACCCATCTCATCGCCATTTCCGGATTTCACGTCGGGCTGGTGGCCGGCGCCTTCGCCTTGCTCGGCGGCGGCCTGTGGCGGCTGTGGCCGCAACTGGGCCGCCATTGGCCGCGCCGCCAGGCCGCGGCCGCGCTGGCGCTGCTTGGCGCCGGCGGCTACACCCTGGTGTCGGGCATGGCCCTGCCGACCGTGCGCACCGCCCTGATGATCGCGGTGGTGGTCGCGGCGCGGCTGTGGCGGCGGCCGGTGCGGGTGGTCGACGCGTTGGCGCTGGCGGCGATCGCCATGCTGCTCTGCGACCCGCTGGCGGTGCTCTCGGCCGGCTTCTGGCTGAGCTTCCTCGGTGTCGCCTGGCTGGCCTGGTGCATGCCCGAGGCCGGTCGCGGCTGGCGCGAGACGCTGCGCAGCTTCCTGACCGCGCAGGGCGTGGCCACGGTCGGCCTGCTGCCGGTGAGCACGATGCTGTTCGGGCAGGCGTCGCTGGTCGGGCCGCTGGCCAATCTGCTGGCGATCCCGTGGTGGAGCCTGGTGGTGGTGCCGCTGGCCCTGCTCGGCACCGCGCTGGAGGCACTGCATGCCGGCGCGGGCATCTGGCTGTGGCGGCTGGCCGCCGCCTGTTTCGACCTGATCTGGCCGTGGTTCGTCGCCCTGGGCGAAAGCCGCTTCGCGTTGCACTGGCTGCCGGAGGCGCGCGGCTGGGCGCTGCCGCTGGCCCTGCTGGGCGCGTTCTGGCTGCTGCTGCCGCGCGCCGTGCCGGGCAAGCCGCTGGCGGCGCTGTTGTGGCTGCCGTTGCTGTGGCCGCCGCTGGAGCGGCCGCGACAGGGCGAGGTCGATCTGGTGATGTTCGACGTGGGGCAGGGGCTGTCCTTGCTGGTGCGCACCGCGCATCACCAGGTGCTGTACGACACTGGGCCGGCGGTCGAGGACGGCTATGACGCCGGCGAGCGCGTGGTGGTGCCGGCGCTGCACGCGCTCGGCGTGGCGCGGCTGGATCGCGCGGTGATCAGTCATGGCGACAACGACCACGCCGGCGGCCTGGCCGCGGTGCGCGCGGCGTTGCCGATCGGCCTGGTCCAGGCGCCGGCCGGCGCGCCGTTGCCGGTGGGCCGGGCCTGCGTGGCCGGCGAGGCCTGGGAGTGGGATGGAGTGCGTTTCCGGTTCCTGCATCCGACGCCGCACTTTCCCTATCTGCGCAACGAGTCCAGTTGCGTCCTGCGCGTGGAGACCGCGCACGGTGCGCTGTTGCTGGCCGGCGACATCGGCGACGTGGTCGAGCGCAAGCTGCTGCGCGAGGCGCCGCAGGCGCTGCGCGCCGACGTGGTGGTGGCGCCGCATCATGGCAGCGCGCATTCCTCGCAGCCGGCCTTCGTCGCCGCCACCGGCGCGCGGCTGGTGCTGGTCTCGGCGGCCTACGGCAATCGCTTCGGCCATCCGCATCCGGGCGTGGTGGCGCGTTGGCAGGCGGCGGGGGCCGAAGTCGTCGGTACCCCGCAGGGCGGGGCGCTGCGCGTGTGGCTGGGGCGCGCCGGCCTGCAACTGCGCGAGCGACGGCCCTGGCGGGCGCGGCTGTGGGATGCGGCGGAGCGGGCGCGGGCGGCTGCTATCCTATCGGCCAGTGAACGAACGGCCGAGCGTGCCGGAGGATTGCGACGTGTGGGAACTGGTCAAGGCCGGTGGCTGGCCGATGGTGCCGTTGCTGCTGTTGGGCGTGGTCGCGCTGGCGATCGTCCTGGAGCGGTTCTGGAGCCTGCGCCGTAGCGAGGTCTTGCCGCCGGGACTGGGCCAGGAAGTGCGCAACTGGGCCACGCGCGGCAAGCTCGATCCCACCCACATCGAATCGCTGCGGCGCAATTCGCCGCTGGGCGCGCTGCTGGCCGCCGGCCTGGACGTGCGCAACCGCCCGCGCGAGATCGTGCGCGAGCGCATCGAGGACACCGGCCGGCACGTCGTGCATCGCATGGAGCGTTACCTGAATGCGTTGGGCACGATCGCCTCGGCCGGGCCGCTGCTGGGCCTGCTCGGCACCGTGGTCGGCATGATCCAGATGTTCCTCGGCATCCTCGACCATGGCCTGGGCGATGTGAACCAGCTCGCCGGCGGCATCGGCAAGGCGCTGGTGTGCACCGCCACCGGCATGATCATCGCGGTACCGGCGCTGATCTTCCATCGCCATTTCAAGGGCCGCATCGCCGGCTACGTGATCGAGATGGAGCAGGAAGCCACCGCACTGACCGACGCGCTGGACGGCCACGGCCGTGCCGCGGCGCCGGTCGCGCCGGCGCGTGGCGCCGCGCCGAACGCCGCGGCGGCCAAGGGCTGAGCCGGTGCGGATCCGCGACGACCGTGGCCAGGACGAGCCGCATATCGACCTGGTGCCCTTGATCGACGTCATCCTGGT
The DNA here is from genome assembly GCF_014206815.1 of Xanthomonas sp. F10. Lineage (GTDB taxonomy): Bacteria > Pseudomonadota > Gammaproteobacteria > Xanthomonadales > Xanthomonadaceae > Xanthomonas_A > Xanthomonas_A indica. The sequence goes on along the minus strand of NZ_JACHNP010000001.1, from coordinate 1,615,758 downwards.
GCTGATCATCTTCTTCGTCGTGACCACCACCTTCGATGCCCGTTCCACGCTGCAACTGCAGCTGCCCAATGCCAGCGACCGCAACGCGCCGCCGCCGGCGCGTGCGCTGAGCGTGCTGATCAACGCCGACGGGCATTACTTCATCAACGACCAGGAAGTGCTGCGCACCGACGTGGAGTCGGTCAAGCGCAGCATCGCCCAGGTCGCCGGCGACGACCGCGAGCAGCCGGTACTGCTGCGCGCCGACGCGCGCACGCCGTACCAGGCGGTGGTCACCGCCCAGGACGCGCTGGGCCAGCTCGGGTTCCGCCGCATCGCCATCGCCACTGCTCCCGAAGTCAACAGGGACGGAAGCTCCAAGTGAATGTACCTACCGACGTGCCCGTCCAGGATTCCCCCTGGCGGACCTATCGCCGCCTGTTGTCCTATGCCGGCGGCTATCGCGGACTGCTGCTGATCGCCGCGGTCGGCGCGCTGCTGGAGGCGCTGGCCGGCTCCGGCTTCCTGGCGCTGATGAAGCCCATCACCGACGAGACCTTCATCGCGCGCAATCGCGAGGTGGCGATGTGGCTGCCGTTGCAGATCGTCGGCCTGTTCGTGCTGCGCGGCATCGCCGGCTACGTCACCGACATGTCGATGGGGCGCGCGGCGCGGAGCATCTCCCGCGATTTCCGGGTCAACGTGCTGGACAAGTACCTGCGCCTGCCGGGCAGCCGCTTCGACGCCGAGCCGGTGGCCTCGATGCTGGTGCGGCTGGGCTCGGACAGCGAGCAGGTGGCGCAGGCCGCGGTCGACGCGATGAAGGTGATGGTGCAGCAGACCCTGCAGATCGTCGGCGCGCTGGCGGTGATGCTGTGGTACAGCTGGACCGTGACCGTCACCATCCTGCTGGTGGCGCCGCCGCTGGCCTGGGTGATGGACCGCGTGGCCAAGCGCTACCGCCGGGTCAGCCACCGCATCCAGGAGAGCAACGCCGAACTGATGCAGGCCGCCGAGCAGGCGCTGTCCGGCAACCAGGAGGTCAAGGTCTACGGCGCGCGCGCCAGCGAGATGGAGCGCTACCAGCACCTGGCCGACACCAACCTGCATCTGGCGATGAAGGTCGAATCCACCCGCGGCATCTCCTCGGCCGCGGTGCAGTTGCTGGGCGCGATCGGCCTGGCCGCACTGCTGCTGATCGCCGGCCACGAGGCCCTGGCCGGGCGCCTGACCGCCGGCGAGTTCGTCTCGCTGATGACCGCGATGATGGCGATCATCCCGGCGCTGAAGAACCTCACCAACGTGCAGAACATGCTGCAGCGGGGCGTCGCCTCGGCGCAGCGGCTGTTCGTGGTGCTGGACGCGCCGGAGGAACAGGACAGCGGCAGCCGCCGCATCGAGCGCGCGCAGGGCCGGATCGAGTTCCGCGAGGTCACCGCCGCCTATCCGGGGCAGGCGCGGCCGGCGCTGGCCGAGGTCAGTTTCGTCGCCGAACCCGGCACCGTCACCGCCATCGTCGGCCGCTCCGGCAGCGGCAAGTCCAGCCTGGTCAAGCTGATCCCGCGTTTCTACGATCCGCAATCCGGGCTGATCCTGCTCGATGGCCATCCGCTGCAGGAGTACCGCCTGGAGGATCTGCGCCGGCAGATCGCCCTGGTCGGCCAGCAGGTGATGCTGTTCGACGGCAGCATCGCCGAGAACGTCGCCTATGGCGAGATGCGCGAGGCGGGCCCGGCGCAACTGCAGCAGGCGATCGCCGACGCCAACGCGATGGAGTTCGTCGAGCACCTGCCCGAGGGCGTGCAGGCGCAGGTCGGGGCCAAGGGCGGGCGCCTGTCCGGCGGTCAGCGCCAGCGCCTGGCGATCGCCCGCGCGATGCTCAAGGACGCGCCGATCCTGATCCTCGACGAGGCCACCGCGGCGTTGGACAACGAATCCGAACGGCTGGTGCAGGACGCCCTGCACCGGCTGATGCCCGACCGCACCACGCTGGTCATCGCCCACCGCCTGTCGACCATCGAACACGCCGACCAGGTGCTGGTGATGGACCATGGCCGCATCGTCGAGCGCGGCACCCACCACGAGCTGCTGGCGCTGGGCGGGGTGTATGCGCACCTGCACAGCATGCAGTTCCGCGAAAGGCAGTTCGGATGAGCGAGCGCGGGCCACACACCCCCGCCTACTGGTACGGCACGGGCGCGCCGCCGCTGCACGCGCGCGTGCTGACCCCGCTGTACGCAGCGGCGATCGCGCTGCGCCGTGCGCTGTACCGGCGCGGCTGGCGCAAGCGCCACAGCATCGCCGCGCCGGTGGTGGTGGTGGGCAATCTCACCGCGGGCGGCACCGGCAAGACGCCGCTGACCATCGCCCTGGTGCAGCGCCTGCGCGACGCCGGCTGGAGCCCGGGCGTGGCCAGCCGCGGCTACGGCCGCAGCCAGCCGCAGGAACCGCGCTGGATCGAGCCGGGCACGTCGGCCGAGCAGGGCGGCGACGAGCCGGTGCTGATCGCGCGCAAGACCGGCGTGCCGGTGCGGGTGGACCGCGACCGCGTGGCCGCGGCGCGCGCGCTGCTGCAGGCCGGCTGCGACATCGTGGTCTGCGACGATGGCCTGCAGCACTACCGTCTGCAGCGCGACATCGAGATCGAGGTGGTGGACGGCCAGCGCCGCTACGGCAACGGCCGCCTGCTGCCGGCCGGGCCGCTGCGCGAGCCGGTGGCGCGCGGCAACGAATGCGATTTCCGGGTCATCAACCTGGGCCAGGCCAGCGACAGCGGCGCGCTCGACGCCGGCTTCGGCGAATGGGCGATGCGCCTGCGCATCGACAGCGCGCAGCCGTTGCGCGGCGGCCGTGCGCGGCCGCTGCGCAGCTTCGCCGGCCAGCGCGTGCATGCCGTCGCCGGCATCGCCCACCCGCAGCGCTTCTTCGACATGCTGCGAGCGCACGGCATCGGCGTGGTCCCGCACGCCTTTCCCGACCACCACCAGTACCGCGCCGCGGACTTGGCCTTCGGCAGCGAGTTGCCGGTGCTGATGACCGAGAAGGACGCGGTCAAATGCGCCGCCTTCGTCAACGATTGGTGCTTCAGCGTGCCGCTGGTCGCCGAACTGCCGGCGGCGTTCTGGATCGGCCTGCTGGACCGGCTGGACAAGCTGCGCGGCCGCGCGGACGAGTCGGGCGACTAGCGGCGCCGCGCATCGGCTGTTTCCGCCGCAGTCGCGCCGGATCCAGCGTCTGCCGTAGGAGCGGCTTCAGCCGCGATGGGGCGTTACCGGTAAGGCCCGTCGCGGCTGAAGCCGCTCCTACGAGACACTCTCCGCCGTGATGAGCGGCGTCCTCGCGGCACGCAGCGGCGCGCGGCGCGCGACCTGTCGCGCCGCGCCGACGGCGCGTTCCGATGTCCGCGCGTACCGCGCTTCCGCCAGCGGCCGTCGCACGTTTCGCAATTACCAGCGACGGCACCACGCGTCGCGTCAGGGGCCCGGCGCGACGCGTTCCGCCAGCGGCCTGCGCTAGAACCGGTAGGTCAGCGACAGCGCGGTGTTGCGCGGGGCGCCGTAGTAGCCCTGCGCCCAGTACAGGCTGTTGATGTACTTGCGGTCGGTGACGTTGTAGACGTTGAGCGTGGCGCTGAACTGCGGGGTGAAGTCGTAGTGCGCCATCAGCCCGAGCAGCGCGTAGCTGTCCTGTCGGGTGAAAATTTCATTGCCGCTGGTGTCCACGGCCTGCTGGTCGCGGGAGATGTCGCTTTGCCAGGTCAGCGTCGCGCCCAGCTTCAGCGCTTCCCACTGCGGCACGGTATAGGTGCTGGCGAGCTTGAAGGTGCGGCGCGGCACGTAGGTGCGCACATTGTTGCCGGCGTCGTCCTTGAGGCTCAGCTGGGTGTAGCCGGCATTGAGTTGCCAGTGTTCGCCGAGCCGGCCGGCGATGTCGAACTCGTAGCCGGTGGAGGTGGCGTCCACCGGCTTGTAGGTCTGCAGCGTGCCGACGTAGGCATCGGCTTCGGCGGTGTTGTCCTGCTTGGCGCGGAAAATGGCGAACGAGGCATTGACCCGCTGCTGCAGCCACTGGCCCTTGATGCCGAGTTCGGCGTTGCTGCCGGTGATCGGGTCCAGCACCCGCAGGTTGCGGTCCAGTTCGGTCTGCGGATTGAAGATCTCCGCATAGCTGGCGTACAGCGCGTAGTTCGGATCGAAGGTGTACACCGCGCCGACGAACGGGGTGGTCTTGCTGGCGTCGTAGACGTGCTGCACGCCGTAGTTCTGGCCGCTGCTCTCGATCCGGGTGTGGTTGACGCCGGTGATCAGCTTCAGCGCATCGCTCAGGTTCCAGCGCGCAGTGGCGTAGGCGCTGCGGCGGATCATGTCGAACGCGGCGCCGGTCGGCGCGGTGGTGAACGCCGGCAGGGCGATGTCGCCGCTCCAGTTCTCCAGGCTGGGCAGGGCGAACCAGGCGCTGGTGTCGCTGGAATCGGGGTAGGTGGAGACCTGCGAGACGTCGATGCCGGCCCACTTCACCCCGGCCACCAGTTCGTGCTCGCGTCCACCCAGCACGAACGGGCCAGTGGCGTAGAGGTCGGCGTACTTCTGGGTTTCGTGGCTGACGTAGCGCGAAGGATAGGAGTACAGCCCCAGCCCGGTGGCGCGCTCGGGCGTGCCGTAGGCGTAGAACAGGTTGCCGGCCGACTCCAGCTTGCGGTAGTTCAGCGCGGCCTTGAGCTGCCAGCCGCCACCCAGCGCCTGCTGCAGTTCCACGAATGCGCGCTTGTCGGTGCTGTTCCAGTACGACCAATCGGCCGAGGTGCTGGTCGAGCGTGCATAGTGGGTGGCGCTGCCGTCGCTGTAGTACAGGGGCAGGGCGCCCCACATGCCGCCGTGGGGTTCGTTCTTCTGGTAGCTGGCGCCCACGCTGAGCAGGGTGCTGTCGCTCAGGTCGGCCTCGACGATGCCGTAGACGCTGCGCTTCTTCAGCGAGTAGCGGTCCAGGTAGCTGTCGCCGTCCTGGCCGGCGGCAACGATGCGCCCGCGCACGCTGCCGCTGTGGTTGAGCTTGCCCGACAGGTCTGCGTCCACCCGCCGCATGTCCCAACTGCCGGCGGTGACGCCGACGCTTCCCTGCATGTCCTGGGTCGGGCGCTTGCGCACGAAGTTGATCGTCGCCGACGGGTTGCCGGTCGAGGACAGCAGGCCGTTGGCCCCGCGCAGCACCTCCACGCGCTCGTACATCGCCGTGTCCAGGTCGCCCTCGGCGCCGCCGTTGGTGAACGGCAGGCCCAGTCCATCGACCTGGAAATTGATGATGTCGAAGCCGCGCGCGGTGTAGTAGGTGCGGTCGGTCTCGATCTTCTCCACGTTGACGCCGGTGGCCAGGGCCAGTACCGCGTTGGCGTTGTCCAGGCCGAAATCGTCCATCTGCTCGCGGCTGATCGTGCTCACTGACTGCGGCGTCTGCAGGGGGCTCAATACCAGGCCGGTGCCGGTGGCGCTGGATGGCGGGGTATAGCCGTCGCTGCGCTGCGCGACCACATCCAGTTTCTCCAACTCGGTGGGTTGCCGGTCGCCGGTCGCCAGGGCATCGGCCGCGCCAATGCTGGCCTCGGCGGCGCTGGCCGCGGCTGGCAGAAGCAGTGCGGCGATGGCCAGGCATAGTGCGCGGCGCGTGATGGCGGAAGGGAGCTGCGCAGCGGATCGGAAGGAGGGGGCAGGGAGGTTCATCGGTGGGGTCTATAGAATGGGCGGGAGGCAACGCCGTCGCGCAAGAGGCTGTCGCAGCGGCACATGTGCCGGGGCAGTTCGGTCGTCAAATGGCGAATGCGAACTATTCTCAATAATTGACGGAGAAAGATCAATTCATGGCCGGATTCGCCCCGCTCCCGCACCTGCCTGCCGCCGCCATCGACGTTCCCGCCGCCGGCGCGGTGGCGGCATGAGTGCCGCCGTCCCGTCCTTCGTCGTCGCCATCCCGGCCCGTTATGCCGCCTCGCGGCTGCCGGGCAAGCCCTTGCGTGCGCTCGGCGGCGAGCCGCTGATCCGCCACGTGGCCCGGCGTGCGCTCGCCGCCGGTGCCAAGCAGGTGTGGGTGGCCGCCGACGATGCGCGCATCGCCGCCGCGGTGGCCGACCTGGGCGGCGTGCACGTGGCCCATACCTCCACCGACCACGCGTCCGGCACCGATCGCCTGGCCGAATGCGCCGACATCGCCGGCTGGGACGACGCGACCCTGGTGGTCAACCTGCAGGGCGACGAGCCGTTCGCGCCGGTCGCCGGTATCGTGGCGGTGGCCCGGACCCTGGCCGACAGCGGCGCCGAGATGGCGACCCTGGGCACGCCGGTGGACGCGGCCGATCACCTGTTCGATCCCAACGTGGTCAAGCTGGTGCGCCGCGCCGACGGCGATGCGCTGTACTTCAGCCGCGCGCCGATCCCCTGGCACCGCGACGCCTTCGCCGCCTCGCAGGCGCAGCTGCCGCTGCCCGGCCCGTGGCTGCGGCATATCGGCATCTATGCCTATCGCGCCGGCTTCCTGCGCCGGTTTGCGGCGATGCCGCCGGGGCAGTTGGAGCGGATCGAGTCGCTGGAACAGTTGCGGGTGCTGGAAGCCGGCTTCCGTATCGCGGTGGCGCTGTCGCCGGCGCCGTTCCCGCCGGGCGTGGACACGCCCGAGGACCTGGCGCGCGCCGAGGCCTATCTGCAGGGCGGCCAGGCATGAAGCTGCTGCTGGTGTGCCTGGGCAACATCTGCCGGTCGCCGATGGCCGAGGGCGCGCTGCGCCACCACCTGCAGCGCTCGCCGCTGGCCGGGCTGGTCCAGGTCGACTCGGCGGGCACCGGCGACTGGCATCGCGGCGAGCCGCCGGACCGGCGCGCGGTGGCCTGCGCCGCCGCCCACGACGTGGACATCGCCGGCCTGCGCGCGCGGCAACTGCGCGACCGCGACTTTGCCGAATTCGACTGGCTGCTGTGCGCCGATGCGGCCAACCTGCGCGACGTGCTGCAGCGCGCACCGGCGTCGGCGCGCGAGCGCGTGGCGCTGTGGCTGCCGTGGGCCGGCGTGCAAGGCCGGAGCGAGATCCCGGATCCGTACACCGGCGGCAGCGCGCAGTTCGAGCAGGTCTGGCAACTGGTAGACGAAGCGGCCGCCGGCAGCGTGGCACGACTGTCCGTCGACCTCGGCTCCGGCATAATCGGCCGATGAATTCCATCGCCGCCCTGGAACTTCCCGCGTCCGGCGCCTGGCTCAACGCCGAGCCGATCCGCCTGCGCGATCTGCAGGGCAGGGCGCTGGTGCTGGCCTTCGTCAATGCCGCCTCGGTGTGGTGCGCGCAGCGCTTGGCCGAACTCGGCCAGTGGCAGGCGCGCAATCCCGGACGGCTGCAGGTGATCGTGGTGCAGGTGCCGCGCTTCGACAGCGAGCGCGAGCCGCAGCGCGCGCTGAAGCTGCTGCGCAGCCAGGGCGTGTCCGCGCCGATCCTGCTCGATGCCGATTGGGCCGCCTGGCAGCGCTTCGGCATCCAGGCCTGGCCGACCCTGGTGCTGATCGACGCCGGCGGTGTCGAGCGCGAGCGCCTGGTCGGGATCGGCGGCGCGGAACTGGACAAGGCGCTGCACGCGCTGTGCGCCGGGCAGCCGTTGCCGCTGGACGAGGACCTGCGCGACGCCCGCGAGACCCGCCCGGAGCCGCGCCTGCCGCTGCGCTTCCCGACCGGCCTGGCGCTGGCCGAGGACCGCCTGTACGTCGCCGACAGCGGCCACCACCGCATCCTCGAGTGCAGCACCAGCGGACGCGTGCTGCGCCAGTTCGGCATCGGCACCGCCGACTTCATCGATGGCGCGATCGGCGAGGCGGCGTTCCACCGCCCGCGCGGGCTGGCCCTGGAGCGCGGCGTGCTGTACGTGGCCGACACCGGCAACCATGCGCTGCGCCGAATCAACCTGCTCACTGGCCAGGTCGACACCCTGTGCGGCAACGGCCGCGCCGGCGAGCCGGTGGAAGGACCGGTGGAACAACCGCTGCTGGCGCCGTTGAACCACCCGCAGGACGTGGTGATCGCCGACAACCAGGTGCACCTGGCGATGGCCGGTGACAACCGCATCTGGAGCTACGACCTGGGCAGCCGCAGCCTGCGCTGGCGGGCCGGCGCAGGCGCGCTGGAGTTGCGCGACGGCAGCGGCCACCTGGCCGCCTTCGCGCAGCCGTGCAGCCTGGCCGCGGTGCAGCAGGTGCTGTACGTGTGCGATGCGCTGGGCTCGGCGGTGCGCTCGATGCAGTTGCGCGGCGACCTGGTGCAGACCCTGCTCGGCGGCCAGGGGCCGTGGGATTTCGGCGACGAGGACGGGCCGCGCAGCCGCGCCCGCCTGCAGTTCCCGCAGGCGATCGCGCTGAGCCCGGACGCGCCGCTGCTGTGGATCGCCGACAGCGGCAACGGCAGCCTGCGCAGCCTGCGCCTGGGCGGCGGCGAACTGTCCACCGCGGCCTTGCCGCGGCGCCTGCACGGCCCGGGTGGGCTGGCGGTGGGCGCCGGCACGGTGTGGATCGCCGAGACCGACGCGCATGCGGTGCTGCGCTACGACATCGCCAGCGGCGAACTGCGCGACGTCGCGATCGGCGAATGAGTACTCCTGCAGCGCCGCCGTTCGACGGCAAGGCCTTTGCCGCCAATCTCAGTACCGCGCCCGGCGTCTACCGCATGTACGCCGCGGACGACACCTTGCTCTACGTCGGCAAGGCCGGCGCGCTGCGCAAGCGCGTCTCCAGCTACTTCAGCGGTTCGCCGAAGAACGCGCGGACCATGGCCATGCTGGCGCAGGTGGCGCGCATGGACGTCACCGTCACCCGCAGCGAGGGCGAGGCGCTGCTGCTGGAAAACCAGCTGATCAAGTCGCTGTCGCCGCGCTACAACGTGTCGTTGCGCGACGACAAGAGCTATCCGTACGTGCTGCTGACCCGCGAGGAATGGCCGCGGATCACCCTGCATCGCGGCCCGCGTGCGGTGCCCGGGCGCTACTTCGGCCCGTATCCCGGTGTCACCGCGGTGCGCGAGACGCTGAACCTGATGCACAAGCTGTTCAAGCTGCGCAGCTGCGAGGACAGCGTGTTCCGCAACCGTTCGCGGCCGTGCCTGCAGTACCAGATCGGCCGCTGCAGCGCGCCGTGCGTGGCGCTGGTGGCGGCCGACGAGTACGCCGAGGCGGTGCGCCGCTCCACGCTGTTCCTGGAAGGGCGCAGCGATCAGCTCGGCGAGGAACTGGTGCAGGCCATGCAGGCCGCCAGCGAACGCCTGGAGTTCGAGCGCGCCGCGCGCCTGCGCGACCTGCTCGGCTCGCTGCGCAGCATGCAGAGCCGGCAATACGTGGACGGCCGCGCCGCCGACCTGGACGTACTGGCCTGCGCCACCCAGGGCGCCAATGCCTGCGTGCTGCTGCTGGCGTTCCGCGACGGCCGCAACCTCGGTACCCGCGCGTTCTTCCCGAAGACCAACGGCGAGGACAGCGCCGCCGAAGTGCTGGGCGCGTTCGTGTCGCAGTACTACGTCGAGCACGCACCGCCGCGCGAGGTGCTGCTGGACCGCGAGATCCCCGACGCCGAGCTGATCGAGGCGGCGCTGAGTTCGGCCGCCGAGCGCAAGGTGCAGTTGAAGTGGAACGTGCGCGGCGAGCGCGCCGGCTACCTGGAGCTGGCCAGCCGCAACGCCCAGGCCACCCTGGTCACCGAACTGACCAGCCGCAACGCCCAGCATGCGCGCAGCGAGGCGCTGCGCGAGATGCTCGGCCTGGCCGAGCCGGTCAAGCGGGTGGAATGCTTCGACATCAGCCACACCATGGGCGAGGCCACGGTGGCCTCGTGCGTGGTGTTCGACGCCAGCGGCCCGGTGCGCAGCCAGTACCGGCGCTACAACATCAGCGGCATCGAACCGGGCGACGATTACGCGGCGATGCGCCAGGCGATCGAGCGCCGCTTCCGTCGCGCCGCCGAAGGCGAGGGCAAGGGCGACGTGGTGCTGCCGGACGTGCTGCTGATCGACGGTGGCGCCGGCCAGTTGGCGCAGGCCACGGGTGCGCTCGCCGACCTGGGCGTGGACGGGGTGCTGCTGATCGGCGTGGCCAAGGGCGCCGAGCGCCGCGCCGGCCACGAGACCCTGGTGATGCCGGACGGGCGCGAACTGCGGCCGGGCGCGGCGTCGCCGGCACTGCAGTTCATCCAGCAGGTGCGCGACGAGGCGCACCGTTTCGCCATCACCGGCCACCGCGGGCGCCGCCAGAAGGCGCGCATGACCAGCAAGCTGGAGGACATCCCCGGCATCGGCCCGCGGCGCCGCGCCAGCCTGCTCAAGCATTTCGGCGGACTGGCCGGGCTCAAGGCCGCCGGCGAGGCCGAGATCGCGCGGGTGGAAGGGATCAATGACGCACTGGCCGCACGAATCTACGCTAACCTGCACGGGCTGCCGGTACCCGATCCGGCAGGCGAGTAGAGCAGCGCAATGAAGTTGACCATCCCCACCTGGCTCACGCTGCTGCGGATCGTGATGATCCCCGTGCTGGTCCTGGTGTTCTATCTGCCGTACACCTGGACCAACTTCGCCTCGGCGGCGATCTTCGGCCTGGCCGCGTTCACCGACTGGCTGGACGGTTGGGTGGCGCGGCGCTACCACCAGTACTCCGCATTCGGCGCGTTCCTGGATCCGGTGGCCGACAAGCTGATGGTGGCGGTGGCGCTGTTCCTGATCGTGCAGGGCCATCCGACGCCGTGGATGGCGTTCTGGGCGGCGGTGATCGTCGGCCGCGAGATCGCCGTGTCGGCGCTGCGCGAATGGATGGCCGAGATCGGCCAGCGCGCCAAGGTGCGTGTGGCGATGATCGGCAAGATCAAGACCACCGCGCAGATGGTGGCGCTGCTGTGCCTGCTGTATTCGGTGATGCCCGACGGCTCGCCGCCGGAGAGCGTGTGGATGGGCCTGTTCATCTTCCACGTGGGCGACTGGACCCTGGCGATCGCGGCGATCCTGACGCTGTGGTCGGGCATCCAGTACCTGCATGCGGCCTGGCCGAGCCTGCGCGACGACGAGCGCGCGGCCATGGCGGAAAAGAACGCGAAAAAAATCGAAGGCAATGGTTGACAGCCTGCGTGGTCCCGGTAGAATTCGCGGCCTCAAGCGGGAATAGCTCAGTTGGTAGAGCGCAACCTTGCCAAGGTTGAGGTCGCGAGTTCGAGTCTCGTTTCCCGCTCCAGAGTCTCGGTGCTGCCGTCGCGGCAGGGCCGATCAAACCAAGAGGCGCAAGCCTCTTTTTTTGTGCCCGGCGTTCGGGCGCCGCGACGCCGAGGCCTGCGATCCGCGCACGCGATCGCGTTCCCGACGATGACCGATGGCGTGCCGCGCGGCGCTCGTGCACCCAACGGCGCATGGCGCAGCGAGCGCTGACGCGTCGGCGATGCGGCGCGATGTCGGCGCCGACGGTCGCGCCGTTGGCTCGCATGTTTGCGCGTTGTCTGGCGCGGCGTCGCGGCATTGGCAAATTTTTCCTCGGTCGCTGCAACGCGGCGTCGTCGTTTCACGGGCCGCTGACGGCGGCGTGCACGCCCTCCACACGAGTGCAGCCAAGGTGCGTGCGCCGCGGCAGACACGATTCGCGCCCAAACCCTGACAGGACGCCGCATCGGCATGCGCGCGGCCCGTACCGCGCGCACTTGGCACGCCATTTGCGCTGACCTCTCCCACGCCAGGCGATGACGCCCGGCCTCTGCGAGGAGTCGATGATGGATGGCGCAATTGCTTCCCCTACCACCCAAGCGCCACCGCGCGCGCTGGTCGCCGGCGGCGCCGGCTTCGTTGGTGCGCATCTGTGCGAGCGCCTGCTCGAGGACGGCTACGACGTCACCGTGCTGGACAACCTGCTGACCGGCTCGCTGGACAATCTCGCGCATCTGCTGGGACAGCCGCGCTTCCGTTTCGTGGCCCACGACGTGGTGCAGCCGTACCAAGCCAAGGTCGACTGGGTGTTCAACCTGGCCTGCTGCGCTTCGCCGGTGCATTACCAGGCGCGTCCGCTGCATACCTTGCAGACCTGCCTGGAAGGCGCGATCAACCTGTTGGAGGTGGCGCGCAGCAACGGCGCGACCATCTTCCAGGCCTCCACCAGCGAGGTCTACGGCGAGCCGGAGGTGCATCCGCAACGCGAGGACTATCGCGGTGCGGTCAGCCCGATCGGGCCGCGCGCCTGTTACGACGAGGGCAAGCGCTGCGCCGAAGCGGCGTTCTTCGATTACCACCGGCTGTACGCCACCGACATCAAGGTCGGCCGCATCTTCAATACCTACGGCCCGCGCATGCGCAACGACGACGGACGGGTGGTCTCCAACCTGATCGTGCAGGCGTTGCGCGAGCAGCCGCTGACCTTGTACGGCGACGGCAGCCAGACCCGGTCGTTCTGCTACGTCTCCGATCTGGTCGAGGGCATCGTGCAATTGATGCGCGGCCCGCGTGGCTTCACCGGCCCGGTCAACCTCGGCAATCCGCACGAGATCACCGTGGCCGAGCTGGCGCAGCGGATCCTGGCGCTGACCGGCTCGTCCTCGCGCATCGTGCGCCGGCCGATGCCCAAGGACGACCCGACCCGGCGCTGCCCGGACATCGGCCTGGCGCGGCGCGAACTCGGCTGGGAGCCACGGGTGGCGCTGGACGACGGCCTGCGCCGCACCATCGCCTGGTTCCAGGCGCATCTGCACGACATCCCGGAACTGGAGGTGCAACGTGACTGTGCATGAACTCAGGGGCGGCACGGGCCGTCCGCACGCCGGCAAGCGCGTGCTGATCACCGGCGGCGCCGGCTTCGTCGGCTCGCACCTGGCCGACGAGTTGCTGGCGCAGGGCTACCGGGTGCGGGTGCTCGACAACCTGTGCGCGCAGGTGCACGGCGCCAATCCCACGCGGCCCGATTACCTGTCCGCGCAGGTGGAGCTGATCGTCGGCGACGTCTGCGATCCGGCGACGGTGCGCGATGCGCTGCAGGACGTGGACGGCGTGTTCCATCTCGCCGCCGCGGTCGGCGTGGGCCAGAGCATGTACCAGATCGCCCACTACACCCACACCAACAACCTCGGCACCGCGGTGCTGCTGGAAGCCTTGGTGGAGCGGCCGGTGCAGCGGCTGGTGGTGGCGTCGAGCATGAGCGTGTACGGCGAAGGCGCCTACGTCGATGCCGACGGCACACGCGTGCCGGTGCGCGAACGGCCGCTGGCGCAGCTGCGCCGTGCGCAGTGGGAGCCGAGCGTGGACGGGCGCCCGCTGCAGCCGGTGCCGACCGACGAGGGCAAGCCGGCGGAACCCTCGTCGGTATACGCGCTGTCCAAGCTGGACCAGGAGCGCCTGTGCCTGATCGTCGGCCAGGCCTATGCGATCCCGACCACCGCGTTGCGCTTCTTCAACATCTACGGCACGCGCCAGGCGCTGTCCAATCCCTACACCGGGGTGCTGGCGATCTTCGCGGCGCGGCTGCTCAACCGCAAACCGCCGGTGATCTTCGAGGACGGCGCGCAACGCCGCGATTTCGTGCATGTCAGCGACGTCGCCCGTGCCTGCCGCCTGGCCTACGAAAGCGACTCCGCCGCGGGCCTGGCGTTGAACATCGGTAGCGGCCAGGCGATCAGCATCAACGAGGTGGCGCAGCGCATCGCCGCGGCCATGGGCATCGACGACCTGCCGCCGCAGGTGTCCGGCAACTACCGGGTGGGCGACATCCGGCACTGCTTCGCCGACATCTCCCTGGCCCGCGACCGCATCGGCTATACGCCGCAGGTGGAGTTGCAGCAGGGGCTGGGCGAGCTGGTGACGTGGCTGCGCGAGCAGACCGCCGCCGACGGCATCGAAGCGGCCAATGCCGAGCTGGCACGGCGGGGGTTGCAGGGATGAGCGCGCAGGCACGCGAACGGCTGGCCGAGATCGGCCTGATCGAATGGTTGCGGATCGGCGACGAGGACGCCGTGCATGCGCTGTTGCGGGACATGCGCGAGCTCGGCGTGCGCCGGCTGCGCACCCAGTTTTCCTGGGCCGACTGGCACACCGCCGAGGGCGAGCGCTGGTATGCCTGGCTGATGCCGCTGCTCAGCGCGCACTGCGAGGTGCTGCCGTGCTTCTGCTACACCCCGCCATCGCTGGGGCTGGAGCCGCGCACCGCGTCGCCGCCGCGCGACAGCAAGGCCTTCGCCGATTTCATCGACCAGGTGGTGGGGCGCTTCGGCGACGGCTTCGAGTGGATCGAGCTGTGGAACGAGCCGAACAACCTCAACGACTGGGACTGGCACCTGGACCACGACTGGCAGCGCTTCGCCGAGATGATCGGCCAGGCCGCGCACTGGGCGCACCGGTTGGGCAAGAAGACCCTGCTGGGCGGCATGTGCCCGACCGATCCCAACTGGCTGGCGCTGATGGCGCGGCGCGGCGCGCTGGCGCATATCGATGCGATCGGCGTGCATGGGTTCCCCGGCACCTGGGATTTCCGTCGCCGGCCCTGGGCGGACGTCCTCGGCGAGGTGCGCGCGGTGCTCGCCGCGCACGGGTTGCAGCCGCAGGTCTGGCTCAGCGAGACCGGTTACTCGACCTGGCGCCACGACGAGATCGAGCAGGTGCGGCAGTTGCGCGAGACGCTGGATGCGCCGGTGGAGCGGCTGTACTGGTACGCCGCGCGCGACCTGCACGGCAGCATCAGCCACCAGGACGGTTTCCACGAGGACGAGCGCCATTATCACTTCGGCCTGCGCGACGAGCGCGGCCGCGCCAAACTGCTGTACCGGCTGTGGGCCGAGCAGGGCTACGACGGTATCGAGGCATTGGCGTCGCTGCACCACGAGCACGGCGCCAACCTGTCGCGCGCGCCGCGCCCGGAGGTCGCCCAGGAGCCGCTCGCCACAGCGCCCAGCGCAACTAGCCGCGCGCCGGTGCGTGCGCTGTCGCGTCCGCGCGCCGATGCAGTGCTGATCACCGGTGGCGCCGGTTTTATCGGCACCAACCTGGCCGCGCGCCTGCTCGACAGCGGGCGCCGCGTCATCGTCTACGACAACCTGTCGCGGCCCGGCGTGGAGCACAACCTGCAATGGCTGCGTCGCCACTATCCCGCCGAACGCCTGCACGTGGAGGTGGGCGACGTGCGCGACCGGCACCTGCTCGGCGATGCGGTGGCGCAGGCGGCGCAGGTGTTCCACCTGGCCGCGCAGGTGGCGGTGACCTCCAGCCTGGAGGATCCGTCGCACGACTTCGAGGTCAACCTGCGCGGCACCTTCAACGTGCTCGATGCGATCCGCTGCGCGCGGCGGCCGCCGCCGCTGCTGTTCACTTCCACCAACAAGGTGTATGGCGCGCTCGACGACGTGCCGCTGGAAGCCGACGCGCAGCGCTACCAGCCCAGCGATCCGCTGCTGCGCGCGCGCGGCATCGACGAGCGCCGCGCGCTGGATTTCCACAGCCCCTACGGCTGCTCCAAGGGCGGTGCCGACCAGTATGTGCTGGATTATGCGCGCAGCTTCGGCCTGCAGGCGGTGGTGCTGCGGATGAGCTGCATCTATGGCCCGCACCAGTGCGGCAACGAGGACCAGGGCTGGGTCGCGCACTTCCTGATCCGCGCGTTGCAGCAGCAGCCGATCACCGTGTACGGCGATGGCCGCCAGGTCCGCGACCTGCTGTTCGTCGACGACCTGGTGGAGGCGTTCCTGCAGTGCCAGGCGCAGATGCCGCGGCTGTCCGGGCGGGCGTTCAACATGGGCGGCGGGCCGGCCAATGCCGCCAGCCTGCGCGAGGTGCTGCGGCGGATCGAGGTCCTGGTCGGCCATCGCCTGGAACTGGCGCATGCCGCGCCGCGGGTCGGCGACCAGCGCTACTACGTCTCCGACACCCGCGCCTTCGCCGCGGCCACCGGCTGGTCGCCTCGCGTCGGCGCCGATGCCGGCATCACGCGGCTGCACCGCTGGCTGCACACGCAGGCCGAGCGCGCCGCACCTGTTTCCCCACCGCAACGGAGGATCCACGCCGCATGAACAGCATGCATGCCGCCGTCTTCGAAGGCCCGGGCCGCATCGTCGCCCAGCGCCAGCCACGCCCCGAACCCGCGCCGCAGCAGGTGCGGGTGCGCCTGCATGGCTGCGGCGTGTGTGCGTCCAATCTGCCGGTATGGGCCGGCCGGCCATGGTTCGCCTATCCGTTCGAGCCCGGTGCGCCGGGCCACGAAGGCTGGGGCGAGGTCGACGCGGTCGGCGCCGACGTCCGCGAATGGGCGCCGGGCGACCGCGTCGTGCTGCTGTCCGGCCGCGCCTATGCCGAGTACGACCTGGCCGAACCCGACGCGCTGGTGCGCTTGCCGCCGTCGCTGTCCGGCCGCGATCTGCCCGGCGAGCCGCTGGCCTGCGCGATGAACATCCTGCGCCGCAGCGACATCCAGCCGGGCCATACCGTCGCAGTGGTCGGCGTCGGCTTCATCGGTGCGTTGCTGATCCAGTTGGCCACCGGGCTCGGCGCGCAGGTGATCGCGCTGTCGCGGCGTGAGTACGCGCTGCAGATCGCGCGCCAGTGCGGCGCCAGCGCCACGCTGGCCACCGAGGATCGGTACGCGGCGATCGGCGCGGTGCACGAACTCACCGGCGGCAGCGGCTGCCTGCGGGTGATCGAGGCCGCAGGCGAGCAGGTCACCCTCGACATCGCCAGCGCGCTGTGCAGTGAAGGCGGGCGCCTGGTCATCGCCGGCTACCACCAGGACGGCCCGCGCCAGGTCGACATGCAGCAGTGGAACTGGCGCGGCCTGGACGTGGTCAACGCGCACGAGCGCGATCCGCGGGTGGCGCGACGTGGTCTGCAGGAGGCGGTGGACGCGGTCGCCGACGGGCGCCTGGATCCGTTTCCGCTGTTGACCCACCGCTATCCGCTGGATCGGCTGCCGCAGGCGTTCGCGGACATGGAGGCGCGCCCCGAGGGCTTCCTCAAAGGCGTGGTGCTGGCATGAACGCGTGGGCGCAATCGCGTTGGCGTGCGCCGCGGCTGGGGTTCCTCGGCGTCGGCTGGATCGGCCGTGCGCGCATGCGCGCCCTGGCCGACAGCGGACTGGGCCAGGTGGTGGCGATCGCCGATGCCAGCGCGACGGCACTGCTCGACGCACGCCAGGACGCACCGGCCGCCGACCTGCTGCCTGACCTGGAGGCGCTGCTGGCGCGCGAGGACCTGGACGGCGTGGTCATCGCCACGCCCAGTGGCGCGCACGCCGCGCAGGCCGCCGCGGCCCTGCAGCGCGGCCTGGCGGTGTTCTGCCAGAAGCCGCTGACCCGCACCGCCGCCGAAGCCGAGCAGGTGCTGGCGCTGGCGCAACGCCACGACCGCCTGCTCGCGGTGGATTTCAGCTACCGCTTCGCCAAGGGCATGGCGACGCTGCGCGAGCAGATCGCGCAGGGCGCACTGGGCGAGGTGTTCGCGATCGACCTGCTGTTCCACAACGCCTACGGCCCGGACAAGGACTGGTTCTACGACATCGCCCGTTCCGGCGGCGGTTGCGTGATGGACCTGGGCATCCATCTGCTGGATCTGGCGATGTGGCTGACCGGCAGCGGCGGCCATCACGAGCTGCAGGCGGCGCTGTACGCGCAAGGCCGGCAACTGACCCGGCCGGTGCAGCAGGTGGAGGACTACGCCAGCGCGCAGTGGCGCATGGACAACGGCGCCAGCGTGCGCATGGCCTGTTCCTGGCGCCTGCCGGCCGGCTGCGATGCGGTGATCCAGGCGCATGTGTACGGCACCGGTGGCGGCGCGGCGCTGCGCAATGTCGACGGCTCGTTCTTCGACTTCACCGTGGACCGCTTCGACGGCACACGCTGCGAGCGCCTGGCCTCGCCACCGGACGCCTGGGGCGGCCGCGCCTTGCTGGACTGGGCCGAGCGCCTGGGCGCCGACCCCGGCTTCGACCCGGCGGCGCTGCACCTGCTCGAGGTCGCTCGCACGGTGGATGCGCTCTATGGACGCTGAGCGTCCGCTGCGGATCCTGATGACCGCCGACACCGTCGGCGGCGTGTGGCAGTACGCGCTGAGCCTGTGCCGCGTGCTGACCGCGCAGGGCGACCGCGTGGAACTGGCGACGATGGGCGCGACCCCGACGCCGGCGCAGTGGCGCGAGGCCGCGGCGATCCAGGGGCTGCGCCTGCATGCCAGCGGCTACCGGCTGCTGTGGATGGACGATCCCTGGGCCGATGTGTCCTCGGCCGGGCGCTGGCTGCAGGCGCTGGCGGCGCAGGTGCGCCCGGATGTGGTGCATCTGAACGACTATGCGCACGGCGCCCTGGCGTGGCCTGCGCCGGTGCTGATGACCGCGCATTCCTGCGTCGGCTCCTGGTGGCAGGCGGTGCGCGGCGAGGCGCTGCCGCCCGAGTGGGATCACTACCGCGCCACGGTCGCCGCGGGTCTGGCGGCGGCCGATCACGTGGTCGCGCCGACCCAGGCGATGCTGGCGGCGTTGCGCGCGCAGTATCCGCTGGACGTGCCGTGCAGCGTGATCGCCAATGGCGCCGCGCCGCTGTCGCGGCCGGTGCCGGCCAGCGCCAAGCGGCCCCTGGTGCTGGCGGCAGGGCGGCTGTGGGACGAGGCGAAGAATCTGCGCACGCTGGCCGCGGTGGCGCCGCAGCTGCCCTGGGCGCTGCGCATCGCCGGGCAAGCGGCGCATCCGGACGGCGGCACCGCGCCGATCGCGCCGGCGTTGCTGCTGGGCCAGCTGCCGCCGTCGCGTCTGCGCCGCTGGATGGCCCGCGCCAGCGTGTATGCGCTGCCGGCGCGCTACGAGCCGTTCGGGCTGTCGGCGCTGGAAGCGGCGCAGGCCGGCTGCGCCCTGGTGCTGGGCGACATCCCCAGCCTGCGCGAGGTCTGGGGCGATGCGGCGCTGTACGTCGCGCCGGACGACGCACGGGCGCTGACGGCGCAGTTGCAGCGCCTGATCGGCGATCCGCTGCTGCGGCAGCGCATGGCCCGGCGCGCGGTTGCGCAGGCGCGGCGCTACACCGCCACCGCCATGGCCGCGGCCTACCGCCAGCGTTATCGGGCGCTGATCGCGCATCGCGGCACGCCCCGCGCGGCCGGACGGGCCGGCCCGCCGGTCCCCATGCTTTCCTCGATCGGAGTCGGTGCATGAAATTCGTGCTGTTCTATCACTCGCTGGTGTCGGACTGGAACCACGGCAACGCGCATTTCCTGCGTGGCATCGTCGCCGAACTGCAGGCGCGCGGGCATGCGCTGGCGGTGTACGAGCCGCACGACAGCTGGAGCCGTGCGCAACTGCAGGCGGAGGAGGGCGAGGCGCCGTTGCAGGCCTTCGCCGATGCCTTTCCGCAGCTGCGCAGCACGCGCTACGACCTGGCCACGCTGGATCTGGCGCAGGTGCTGGACGGCGCCGACGTGGTGCTGGTGCACGAATGGAACGCGCCCGCGCTGATCGCGCGGATCGGCCGCGAGGCGCCTGCCGGGTGCCGCGTGCTGTTCCACGACACCCACCACCGTTCGGTCAGCGCCCCCGACGAGATGGCGCGGTTCGATCTGTCCGACTACGACGGCGTGCTCGCCTTCGGCGAAGCGGTGCGCCAGCAGTATCTGCGCCATGGCTGGAGCCGGCGCGTGTGGACCTGGCACGAGGCGGCGGATCTGCGCGTGTTCCAGCCGCAGCTCGGGCAGGCGCAGCAGGGCGACCTGCTATGGATCGGCAACTGGGGCGACGACGAGCGCGCGCAGGAACTGGACGCGTTCCTGATCCAGCCGGTACGGCGGCTGCGCCTGCGCGCCCGCATCCACGGCGTGCGCTATCCGCCACAGGCCTTGCAGGCGCTGGCCGAGGCCGGCATCGACTACGCCGGCTGGCTGCCCAACCATCGCGCGCCGCAGGCGTTCGCGCATTTCCGGGTCACCGTGCACGTGCCGCGACGGCCGTATGTGCGCGCGCTGCCCGGCATCCCCACGATCCGCGTGTTCGAGGCGCTGGCCTGTGGCATCCCGCTGGTGTGTGCGCCGTGGGACGACGTCGAGCAGTTGTTTACGCCCGGGCGCGATTACCTGGTGGCGCGCGACGGCGCGCAGATGCAGCGCCACCTGCACGACGTGCTGCACGACGCCGAACTGGCTGCGGCGCTGCGCATGCATGGCCTGCATACCATCCGCACCCGCCACAGCTGTGCGCACCGCGTCGACGAACTGCTGGCGGTGCTCGCCGAACTCGACGCGCCCAGCCCGCGCGCCACGCTTCCCGACGAACGGAGCCTCCGTCATGCCTAGCCCGTTGCACATCGCCTTCTTCGGTTCCAGCCTGGTGTCCTCGTACTGGAACGGCGCCGCCACCTACTACCGCGGCCTGCTGCACGCGCTGGCGCAGCGTGGCCACCGCATCCACTTCTTCGAACCCGATGCGTTCGGGCGCCAGCAGCACCGCGACATCGACGATCCGGACTGGGCCCAGGTCACCGTCTATCCCGGGGCGGCCGAAGCCGACGCGGCGCGCGCACTGGAGCAGGCACGCGCCGCCGACGTGGTGGTCAAGGCCAGCGGCGTCGGCGTGTTCGATGCATTCCTGGAGCGCGAGGTGTTGGGACTGCGCTCCTCGCGCACCCAGGTGCTGTTCTGGGACGTGGACGCACCGGCCACGCTGGAGCGCGTGCAGGCCGATGCCGAGGATCCGTTCCGCGCGCAGATCCCGCGCTACGACCTGGTGCTGACCTACGGCGGCGGGCCGCGCGTGGTGGCGGCGTATCGTGCATTGGGCGCAGCCGAGTGCGTGCCGATCTACAACGCGCTGGATCCGCTGAGCCACCACCCGGCGCCGGCGCAGGCGGGGTTCGCCGCCGATCTGGGCTTTCTCGGCAATCGGCTGCCGGACCGCGAAGCACGGGTGCGGCAGTTCTTCCTCGAGCCGGCGCGGCGCCTGCCGCAGGCGCGCTTCCTGCTCGGCGGTAGCGGCTGGGACGATACGCTGCCGGACAACGTGCGCACGCTTGGCCACGTGTCCACGCGCGACCACAATGCCTTCAACTGCAGCGTGCGGATGGTGCTCAACGTCAACCGCGACAGCATGGCGCGCTTCGGCTGGTCGCCGCCGACCCGGGTGTTCGAGGCGGCCGGCGCCGGCGCCTGCCTGATCGTCGATGCCTGGGAAGGCATCGAGGCGTTCCTCGAACCGCAGCGCGAGGTGCTGGTCGCGCACGACAGCGAGCAGGTGGCGCACTACCTGCAACGCATCGATGCCGCGCAGGCGCAGGCGATCGGCGCGCGGGCGCGGCAGCGCCTGCTGCGCGATCACACCTACACGCACCGCGCGCGCGAGGTGGAAGCCCTGCTGGATGCGCGCCAGCGGGAGGCGGCGTGATGGCCGCGCGCGACATCGTCATCCTCGGCCTGAGCCTGCGCTCGTCGTGGGGCAACGGCCACGCCACCACCTACCGCGGACTGATCGCCGCGCTGCAGGCGCGTGGCGACCGCGTGGTGTTCCTGGAGCGCGACGTGCCGTGGTACGCCGAGCACCAGGATCCGCCGGCGCAGTTGCCGTGCGCGCCGGTGCTGTATGCCAGCCTCGAGGAACTGCAGGATCGGCACGCCGCGGCGATCGCCGCGGCGGATTTGGTGATCGTGGGCTCCTACGTGCCCGACGGCATCGCGGTGGGCGCGTGGGTACAGCAGACCGCGCGCGGCGTGGTCGGCTTCTACGACATCGACACGCCGGTGACCCTGGCGGCGCTGCAGCGCGGCGACTGCGCCTATCTGTCGCCGGCGCTGATTCCGCACTACGACCTGTATCTGTCCTTCACCGGCGGCCCGACCCTGCAACGGTTGGAACGCGTCTACGGCGCGCCGCGCGCCGTGCCGCTGTACTGCGCGTTCGACCCGGAGCAATACCGACCGCAGCCGCAGGCGCACCGCTACGACCTGGGCTACATGGGCACCTACAGCGACGACCGACAGCCGCCGCTGGAGCGGCTGTTGCTGCAGCCGGCGATGGCTTGGCCGCAGGGCCGTTTCGTGGTCGCCGGCCCCCTGTATCCGCCGCATCTGGTCTGGCCGGACAACGTGCAACGCTGCGAGCACCTGCCGCCGGCGCAGCACGGCGCCTTCTACAACCAACAGCGCTTCACCCTCAATCTGACCCGCGCCGACATGGTGCTGGCGGGCTGGTCGCCGAGCGTGCGCCTGTTCGAAGCGGCGGCCTGCGCCACCCCGATCATTTCCGATGCATGGGACGGGCTGGAGACGCTGTTCGCGCCCGGCAAGGACATCCTGATCGCGCGGCGCACGTCCGAGGTGCTGGGCTGGATCCGCGACCTGCCCGAGGCGCAGCGCCTGGCGATCGGCGAGGCAGGGCGCCGCCGCGTGCTCGCCGAACACACCGCCGCGCATCGCGCGCAGACCCTGCACGATGCCCTCGACCGCGTCGCCGATGCGGCCACCACGTCCACCCCCGCCAGGAGCGCTCCCCATGCCCTCGCATGACGCCAGGACCACCACCGATCACGATGAAATCCGCCGCTGGGCCGAGGCCCGCGGCGGCCGCCCGGCCAGCGTGCGCGGCACCGAAGCCGATGAGGACGCCGGCGTGCTGCGCATCCTGTTCCGCGACGATGCGGCGCTGGAGGAGATCAGCTGGGACGACTTCTTCGACAAGTTCGAAGAAGAGGAACTGGCCTTCCTGTACCAGGAGAAGACCAGCGATGGCAGCCAGAGCCGCTTCTTCAAGTTGGTCAACCGCTGAAGCGCGGGACGCCACGTTTCCCGGGAGGGTTTGTCCATGCACTCCGCCGTTCCGTCCGCCGATCCCGCCGACCCGATCCAGGCGCTGGGGCCGTGGTTCCACAACCTGCACCTGCCAGATGGCCGCCAGACCTTGCCGGCGCATCCGTACGGCGACTTCCCGGCCTGCAAGTGGCGGCAGATGGCCGCACATATCCCGGCCGATCTGCAGGGCTGGCGGGTGCTGGACATCGGCTGCAACGCCGGCTTCTACAGCTTCGAGCTGGCCAGGCGCGGCGCCGAGGTGGTGGCGATCGACATGAATCCGCACTACCTGCGGCAGGCGCGTTGGGCGGCGCAACAGTTCGGTCTGGAGCGGCGCGTGCGGTTCCGGCAGATGCAGCTGTACGATCTGGCGCGCGAAGCCGAGCAGTACGACCTGGTGTGGCTGATGGGTGTGCTGTACCACCTGCGGCATCCGCTGTTGGCGCTGGACATCGTGCGGCGCCTGTGCCGCCGCGTCCTGGTGCTGCAGACCATGACCATGCCGGGCGAGGCGGTGTATCCGGCACCGCGCGACATCGGCTTGCTCGATCGCGGCCTCATGTGCGAACCGGGCTGGCCGAAGATGGCCTTCATCGAGCACCGCCTGGCGGACGACCCGACCAACTGGTGGGCACCGAACCACGCCGGCGTGGAGGCCATGCTGCGCAGTGCCGGATTTGCGGTGGACGCGCGCATCGCCGAGGAAACCTACCTGTGCCGGCCGCAATCGCGGCCGCCGGGGCAGGTGGCGCCGATCGAGGACGAGTTGCGCGCGGCCTGCGGTCTTCCGTAGTGCCTGCCGGGTTGACGTCGGGCAGCGTGCTGTAGGGGCGGCTTCAGCCGCGAGGCGCTGGCGTTCTGGATGCGGCCGCCTTGCCGCGGTGCGCCGGCGATTCAGCGGAAATCGCGATCGCTGCGCGACATCAGGTTGTAGATCATGCGCACGCTGATGCCCAGGCTGCGCGCGGCCGCGGACTTGTCGCCGCCGTTGACGTGCAGGGTGCGCGCCAACATCTCCTGCTCGATCTGCTTCAGCGGCGTGCCCACGCGGAAGGTTACCTCGTCGCCCGTCGTTGCGTACTGGCCATGCGTCTCGCGCGCCGGCGACGCCGCCTCGCCCTGCAGCAGGGGCTCGACCGTCACCGCATCGCCATCGGCACGGTAGTAGCTGCGTGCCACCGCACTGGACAGTTCGCGCACATTGCCCGGCCAACGATGCTGGGCCAGCACCGTGCGCGAGAAGGCGTCGAACTGCTTGCGCGTGCCGTAACGCCGGTTGAGCGTGTCGAGCAACGCATCGGCGATCAGGTGCACGTCGTCGCCGCGCTCGCGCAGCGGCGGCAGTTCGATGACGTAGTGCGACAGCCGGTAGTACAGGTCGCGGCGCAGGGTGCTGGCGCTGCCGAGCAGGTCGCGGTGGGTGGCGGCGACGATGCGCACGTCCAGCTTGACCTCCGCATCGCTGCCGACCCGGGTGATCGCACCGGTTTCCAGACAGCGCAGCAGGTACACCTGCAGTTCCGGCGCCATCTCGCCGATCTCGTCCAGGAACAGGGTGCCGCCCTGCGCCTGTTCGAAATAGCCGGCATGGCGCTGGTTGGCGCCGGTGAAGCTGCCGCGCTCGTGACCGAACAGCTGGCTGGCGAGCAGTTCCGGCGGAATCGCGCCGCAATTCACCGCCACCAGGCGCCCGCTGCGGCCGCTGGCATCGTGGATCGCCTTGGCCAGCAGTTCCTTGCCGGTGCCGGTTTCGCCGGCAATCAACACCGAGATGTCCAGCGGTGCGACGCGGGCGATGTCGGACTGCACGCGCGCGATCGCCGCGCACTCGCCGACCAGGCCGAAGCGGGCCTTGCCGCGCCGTGGTGGCAGCCGGTGCAGGACCTGCTCAAGTTCGGCATCGATCTGCGGCCACGGCAGGGAGGCCTGCAGCAATTCGACGCTGTCGCCGGCCAAGCCGCGCCACTTCGGCATCTGCGCCTCGGTGGCCAGCAGCACGATGCGCGCATCGGCGCGGCCGGCCATGCTGTTGATCAGCTCCATTGCCGCCACGCGCTCGGCATCGCCATCGAGCAGCAGTAGATCGATGCGTTGTTGTTGCAACCAATGCCGGGCGTGCGCGATCGAGGGCAGTCGGGTCAACGCCAGGCCGCGGCGCAGGGAGAAGGTGGACACGTGGTCCGACAACGCGGTATTGCCCTCCACGATCGCCAGCAGGGGTTTTGTCATGCGGATTGCACTCTGCGGATCAGGTCATTCCATCGTCCTCTGCGTGTGTGAGCGCAAGGCGAAAACAGGCTAAGAAGTGTCCTCATCATGCTGAAGCAGATCCAGGGTGCTTCAGCAATGTCGTCAAGCGCCGCGGCGTCCCGCGCGCTTGCGCGTGCAATGTGTGCGGCATGCCGCGTTCGACTCGCGTTCTTTGGCACATTGCACCGCGCCGGTGCGGTGGTGGCACTCAGTGCGGGCGCTCGTGCGGTAGCGGGCCGCGTAACAGCGCAGCGACGGAGACGAAGCGTTGCGCCGGCACGTGCTGCAGGCGCCGCAGGGCCTCGGCGCCGTCGAGGTACAGCCACTCGATCACGTCGTCGGCACCGATCAACAATGGCATTTCGTTCGGCAGTTCCGGCGTCGCTGGCACCTCGGTGAGCAGCGAAAAGCACGACAGATGGAAGCCGTCCCGGGTCTGCATGCTGCTGCGCAGGCCGGCCGCGAACAGGGCACCGGACGTGTCGCAGATCCATGCGCCATGCGCGGCGTCGCCTGCGACACTGAAGCCGGCGATCGGCACCAGGCAGCGCTGTGTTTCCCAGACCGCGGCCTGCGCGGCGGGCCAGGTGCGGTCGCGCCGTTCGCTGGTGATCAATGGCCCGTCCGGCGCATCGCGGCGGCCGAACAGCGCCCGCTCGTTGCGCACTTCGCCGCCCCACAGCACCAGGATCTGCGCCTGCTGGCCTGCCGTGATCTCGCTGGTGCGTCCGGCGGTGACCGGATCTTGCAGCGGCCAGGCGGGCAGGCGGTGTTGCAGAAAGCTGAGGATCATCGGCGAGGCGTCGAAAGCGGATGCCTTTGGAACGCAGAATGCGTGCCAGCATCTTCTTCTTCCCCCGGTGCGCTGTGGTGCACCGGCGCGGCGCGACACGCGTAGCGCGCTGGCGAAAGTTTTTCAGTCGCGCAGCTTTTGCGTGCCTACAGCAACAGCGTGACCAGCAGGCAGCCGCTGGCGGCAAAGGTCACCACCACCGTGATCCAGCCGAGCGCGTTGGTGATGCGGCTGTTGACGCGGCCGCGCATCAGCGTGCGGTCGTTGCTCATCAGCATCATCAACAACAGCAACGGCGGCACCGACATGCCCTGCACGATGCCCGACAGCACCAGCGCCTTCATCGGATTGACGCCAAGGAAGTTCAGCCCCACGGCGATGGCCGTGACCAGCGCGATGGTGGCGTAGAACAGCTTGGCCTCGCGCGGCCGCGCGTGCAGGCTGCCCTCGCGGCCGATGCCCTGCACCAGGTCGTAGGCCGCGCCCGTGGTCATCACCGGCACCGCCAGGAAGCCCACGCCGACCACGCCCAGCGCGAACAGCCACTTGGCGGCGGGGCCTGCCAGCGGTTCCAACGCGGCGGCCGCCTGCGCCGCCGTCGCGATCTCGGTCTGGCCGGAGCGGTGCAGGGTGGCGGCGGTGGAGAGGATGATGAAGTAGAGGATGATGTTGGAGAACAGCATGCCGACCATGACGTCGCGGCGGGTATGACGCAGTTCGCCGCGGCTGGCGCCCTGGCGTGCGGCAAGGCTGCGGTGGCCCTTGGCGATCTGCTCTTCCACCTCCTGATTGGACTGCCAGGTGAAGATATAGGCCGACAACGAGGTGCCGATGCAGGCGACGATCATCGACAGGTACTCGCGGCTGAACTCGGCATGCGGCACGAAGGTGCCGCGCAGCACCTGGCGCAGGTCGGGTCGGGCCATCAGGGCGGCGGCGACGTAGGCGAACAGCGCCAGCGCCAGCCAGCGGAAGATCCGTTTCAGCAGGCGGTAGGAGCCGAAGACTTGCAGGGCGAAGATCGTCACCGCTGCAATCACCACGATCGCCGGCACCGGCAGCGGGATAAGCAGGTTCAGCGCGGCGCCGATGCCGCCGAGATTGGCGGCCGCCTCGATCACATTGCCGACGAAGGCGCCGGCCACCGCCGGGTACAGCACCCAGCGCGGGTAGCGGTCGCGGATGATCGCGAACAGGCC
Organism: Xanthomonas sp. F10; assembly: GCF_014206815.1. Lineage (GTDB taxonomy): Bacteria > Pseudomonadota > Gammaproteobacteria > Xanthomonadales > Xanthomonadaceae > Xanthomonas_A > Xanthomonas_A indica. Next base: position 1,588,782 of record NZ_JACHNP010000001.1, on the reverse strand, counting down.
CTTGCCGGACACGCGCCCGAGCTTGGCCGACAGATACACCACCAGGTACATCATCGGCAGCAGCACCGGCGCGATCCACAGGAACGCGAAGCCATAGCGCGCGCCGGCGCTGGCGTAGGTGCCGATGGCGGAGGGATCGTCGTCGGCCGCGCCGGTGACCACGCCGGACCCGAGCAGACGGAACAGATTGCGCCGCGGTGCAGGCGCGGATTCGGCAGGCGCAGCGGGTGGCGTCATCGCGATCGGCAGCTCGGGTGATGCCGCGACGCTACGTAGACCGACCTAAATGCCGTGTGGGCGTTGCTGCGCACGCGAAGTGAAAGCATGCAGCACCGCGCCGCGATCATGGAGCCAGCGCGAGTTCGGCGCTGGCAGCACGGTGCATCATGCAAAAGGGCCGCAACAAGCGGCCCAACGCGTTGAAACAAGATGGAGGCCTGGGTCGGAATTGAACCGGCGTACGCGGATTTGCAGTCCGCTGCATAACCACTCTGCCACCAGGCCGGTGGACTGACGTCTTGCCGCAACGCCAGTGGCGTCCGACAAAAACAAAGCCCCGCTGCCGGGGCCCTTGCGGCGGGAACTGGACGATGCCTTGCGGCTCTCGTTCAACGCATTGATTCAAAAGATGTTTTTGAATCATCCCGGCGCACAACGGACTGCATTGTGTACCAAGCTCCCCGGCTTGGCAACCCTGCGCTGCGCGTGCGCAGGGGTGACCGAGACCGCGCCGAGGACACCACCACATGCGCATGGCGTCGCCGCCCGACTGGAATGCCGACCACAGCGCCATGCCGGCGGCGGTAGACAAGCGCTACGAGGCGCGTCGCCGCGCACGATCGGTGTGCTGCCGCGCTCTAGCATGGCGCCACACCCAAACGAGACATCGCCATGAACCGATGGACACGCTGGAGCGGGGCCGCACTGTGCCTGGCCGCGAGCGCCACCGCCGCCGCGCAGACCTGCGCGCTGCAGACGCAGACCGTGAACCTGCCGCTGGCCTCCAAGGCCACGCCGACGTTCGCTTACCAGGTGCGGGTGCAACTCGGCAGCGATGCCGATGGCCGCAGCAGCGGCAGCCAGGTGCTGGAGGTGGATACCGGCTCCACCGGCGTGGTGGTGCCGTTGAGCGACGCGCTGCGCAGCGCCTGGGACGCCTCCAAGACGCCTGGCTACATCTTCTATTCGAGCGACAGCAAGTATCACCCCGGCAAGTACGTGGACGTCCCGATGCAACTCGGCGTTTCCGCCGACGGCAAGACCGCCGCCGCGCGCGTGGACCGCATCACCGTGCTCGCCGCGCAGTGCACCTGCGATGTCGCCAGCGTGGCCCAGCGACCCAAGCCGCTGGCGCAGGTGCCGGCCACCTGCGCCGGCTATGACGGCAGCCCCGCGCTGAGCAGCAGCACCCAGGTGCTGCGCAACTGCAGCACCATCTCCCCGCACTTCGGCATGATGGGCGTGGGCTACGACCGCGGCGTGGATGCCGCGCGCAATCCGTTTCTCAATCTGGTGCAGATGCGTGCGCAGCGCATGAGCCCCGGTTACATCGTCAGCGCCAAGGGCATCACCCTGGGCGTCAGCAAGCAGGCGCTGAGCGGTTTCGCTCTGGTGCCGCTGCAGCGCGGTGCGGCCACCGCCACCGCACCGAGCGACTGGCAGGCGCCCACCGCCTGCGCCAGCTTCCCCGGTAGCGGCAGCGACTACCGCGTCTGCGGCAAGCTGCTGCCCGACACCGGCGTGTCCTACATGATGCTCAACCCGATGGTACCGCCCGCCACGCCCAGCAGCCTGCAACAGACCGTGGAGATCGCCGGCCACCCCACGCGGGTGGTGCCGGATGCTACCCAACTGCGGCTCGACGTCGTCGACGCCAAGGGGCAGCCGGTGTTCGGCTACGGCTTCGCGGTCGGCGACGGCAAGGCGGCGACGCCGGACAGCGTGCAGTGGCGCGGACCGCTGAAGACGCCGCCGGCGCACATCAACAGCGGGCGCCACCTGCTCGCCGCCGGCGACTACGCCTACGACGCTGCCTGTGGGCATGCCGGCTTCAAGGCAACCAAAGCGGGTGAGTGAGCGTCCCCCGCCGCATCTCGTCGAGATGCAGCCTGCGCATCGCCTTGCTGAGGGCGCGGGCGCGATAGGCATGTGTCGCCATCGCACCCGCACCCTCACCAGCGATACGTGGCCGTGGCCGTCACCCGACGCTGCTCACCGTAATAACAGTTGTCGTAGGCGTCGCAATTGCTGAGGTAGGTCTTGTCGGCAAGATTGCGCACGTTCACGGCCAGGCTCCAGCGGTCACGGTCGTAGCCGAGCAGCGCGTCGAACAGGGTGAATGCCGGTACCTCGGCGCGGGCGGCATCCAGGTCGCCGCGGTTGGCGCCGGTGTAGCGGGCGCCCAGGCCGAGCCGGATGCCGTTGTCGAAGCGGTAGTCGCCCCACAGTGCGGCGGCATGGCGCGAGACCGCCGACAGTGGCTTGCCCAGTTCGCGCGGGTTGCTGCTGGCGGTGACGTGCACCGTCGGCGTGTAGCTGTAAGAGCCGATCAACTGCAACCGCGGCAGCGGCCGCAGCGCCGCCTCCAGTTCCAGGCCGCGCACCAGTGTCTCGCCGGTCTGGCGCGGGAGGAAATCCGGGTCGTAGGTCAGGTAGTTGCGCCGGCGCAGGTCGAACACGGCGGCGCTGTACGTCTGCGTGCCGCCATCGGGCTGGAAACGCAGGCCGGCTTCGTACTGGCGCCCGCTTTCCGGGCGGAACGCGCGGCCGCTCAGCGGGTCGCGCGTGGCGGTCGGCACGAAGGACTCGCTGTAGCTCAGGTACGGCGCCCAGCCGTTCGTGGCCACGTAGGTCAGGCCGGCGCGCTTGCTGGCCTTGCGTTCGACGATGTCGCTGCGGCTGCCGTCCAGGCGGCTGTCCAGCGTGCTGTCGGCCCGGTCGTAGCGGGCGCCGATGGTGAGCAGCCAGCGCTCGCGCCAGCGCACCTGGTCCTGCACGTACAGGCCGGTCTGGCTCACCGTGGCGATGCCGTCGTACCAGGGGGCGGGCAGTTGCACCGGATCGCCGTAGACCGGATGGCGGATGTCCAGCGGCGTGGTGGTGCCGCCGCTGTGGCTGACCTGGTCGATGCGCGTGCGTTGATAGTCCAGGCCGAACAGCAGCGTGTGCTGCACGGCGCCAGCGTGCAGGCGCAGCTCGAGCTGGTTGTCCAGGTTCAGCGCGTGCACCGTTTCCTTGCTGTCCGAGGCGGTGCGGCGCAGCCGGGCGAAGTTGGCCGGGTCCAGCGGATCGGCGGGGTCGTCGATGACGAAGCCGCGTCCCTGCACGCTGCGGTAGTCCACCTTCAGGCGGCCGTAGCGCGCGTTCTGGCGCAGGCGCAGCACCTCGTTGATGCGGTGTTCGAACAGCGTGGCGAACATCGCCGTGTCCAGGTCGAAACGGTTGTAGGCCGGGTCGCTTTCGAACAGGCGGCTGGGCAGATAGGTGCCGATCGCCGTCGGCACCAGCGATCCCACCGCCGGCCGCATGCGCAGGTAGACGCCGGCGCGGGTGCGGCCGAGTTGCGAGAGCAGGGTGAGGCGGGTGGTCTCGCTGGGCGCCCAGGTCAGCGCCGGGGCCAGGAAGCGGCGGTCGTCGCGCATGCCGCCGGCCGGCAGCTCGGCCTCGCGCGCCAAGGCGGTGAGGCGGTACAGGACGGTGCCGTCCTCGCTTAGCGGCCCGGACAGGTCGCCCGCAAGTTGCCGGCGCCGATGATCGCCGAGCTGCACTTGCAGTTCGTGCAGCGGCTCGGCGGTGGGGCGCTTGCTGACCGCGTTGACCAGCCCGCCCGGGCCACTCTGCCCGTACAGCACCGAGGCCGGGCCGCGCAGCACCTCGATGCGTTCGGCGCCGTAGCGCTCGATCGGCCAGATGCCCCAGTTGCCGTTATTGCGCAGCGGCATGCCGTCCAGGTAGAAGCCGGGCGCATAGGCGTCGAAGCCGCGCAGCGAGATCCAGTCGTAGCGCGAGTCGGTGCCGTAGCGGGTGGGGATCACCCCGGGCGTGTAGCTCAGCGCGTCCTTGAGGGTCTGCGCGCCCTGGGCCTGCATGCGCGCATCGTCGATCACCGACAGCGACTGCGGCGTTTCCAGCAGGCTGGTGTCGGTCTTGGTGGCGGCGCGGCTGCGCTTGCCGGGATCGCTGCGCTCGCTGACCCGCACCGCGGGCAGGGTGGTGGCGTCGGTTTGCGCGCCGGCAGCGGGTGAGCCGGCCGTGGCGAGGACGGCGATGGCGGCGGCCAGCGGTGCGACGCGGCGGGTGCGGCGCGCGAACGCCGGGCGGTAGAAAGTGGGCGACATCAGGCGACTCCTTTGCGGAGCCTGCGCGCGACCAACGAGGCGCACAGGCGGAGGGAAGGGCTGCCTGGGCGCGGGCCTGGGTGGCGAGGGGATGGGGTTGTCCGCCGCCACTGCGGCGGCGGACCGGTGCGCATGCAAGGCGTTGCGCGAGGGAGCGGTTACCAGCGGATGCCTTCGAACGGGTTCCAGCTGGTGCTGCCCTTCACCTTGTCCAGATAGTAGGCGTAGTTGGCGGTCATGCCGACCAGGATCGAATAGGCGATGCCGAAGGCCCGGCTGGCCGCGTCCGGAAGGAAGGTCAACGCGATCCCGCAGCACAGCGAGATGGCGAGCAGCATCAGCGCCTTGCGCCACAGCCCGATGACGAACAGGTAGATGAAGCCGAAGAAGAAGGCGAACCAGTTCATGTTGAGGCGCAGCTTCTCCTTGAACGGTAGCGCTTTCATCGCGTCCTTGAAGCGCGCCGACTTGGGCTCGCCGTAGGTGTCGTAGAAGTGGAAGCGGAACTGCCATTTGGGGCTGTACTGGCTGTAATCGTGGGTGGTGCTGTGCATCGTGGTTCTCTTCTGCAGGTGGATGGGGCGGGGGATGGGTGATCGCGCGCTAGTGCGCGCCAGGGCGCCGGCCGTGTGCGGCGGTGCCGCGTTGACCTTTGTCGGCGGCGCGGGCACCGTAGGCGCGTTCCGGCGAGGCGGCCTGCGGTGTTTGCGAGGGACGCCCCCGGGAGTGGAAGGCCGGGACGCGGTGTCGGCCGGTCTCGATGCGGCAGTCGACAAGGAGCACGCGATGGAGTTGCAGGAAATGTCCGCCACGGCGCGCCGCGCGCTGCCGCTGCTCATCGCCACCCTGTTCGTGGCGCCTGCCGCGGCCAGGGAGACGCTGCATTGCCCCGCGCGCCTGCGCGTCGCCGATGCGCCGTTGCAGAGCCCGGACCTGCCGGCGGGGGCCCGCGTCGATCTCGCCGCCGCGCCGCCGCTGCGGCTGTTCTCCAGCGGCGTCTATTCCGGGCCGCCGCGCGAGATGGCCGCGCTGGTGCCGAGCAACGAGGACACCCGCCGACCCGGCGATGCGGGCGTGTCGATCTGGCGCTTCGATGCGCCCGATCCGCATGGCCTCTATCTGGTGTGCGGATACGGGCCGGACGGCCGGGTGCAGGTCTCCCGGCGTGTCGGCGATGTCGCGCGCTGCGAGGCGACGCCGGTGCGCCCGAGCAGCGCCGATGCGACCGCCGGCATCCTGTTCGTGTGCGAGTGAGGCCGCTCGATGGCACGCCCGCGCAAGGCCGTGGCGATCGCCGCGCAGGTGCTGTCCTGGAGCGTCTACGTGCTGGGCATGTTGCTGCTGTACGCCGTCTCCGGCAGCCCGTACGCGTGGGTGGACGGCAGCGATCCGTCGCTGTCCTCGGCCGGTTTCCAGGACAGCGGCAATGGGCGCCTGGTCGGCCTGTGCGTGCTGGTCGCGCTGGTGCTGCTGCAGGGCGTGCACGCGTTGCTCAGCCGTCGCCGTTGGGTGCGTGGGTGCTGCCTGGGCGCGATGGCGTTGGTCTGCCTGGCCTGGTCTTGCTGGAACTGAGCGCAGTCTCCACCCCGCGTGCGCACACGATGCACGCAGGCACACGCGCACCGCGCGGCGCATGCCGCGGGCGGTGACGTCCTTGTCGCGCGTGGTGCGGTGCTGCATCGGGAGAACGGTCGTCCAGGACGGCGGAGCGGGCGGTGCCGCGTATGCCGACGCGATTCCAGCCCGAAAGAGGAAAGTCCTGTTGAAGAGACGAGCGAGCGGCGGCGATCCCTACCTTGGGGATTGGGGAGTCGGGATTGGGGATTGGTCAGAGCGGCGCAGCGCGCCTGACGGTTTCGCGGTTGATGCAGGCGAGGGCGGTCACGTGCCGGACCGCGTCCGGCCCCGCGCCATGGATCAGTCCTGCGGTGGCGACGCTGTGGCGGTGCGCGCCTTGCGTCGCATGCGCCGGCGCAGCAGCCAGCCCGCCGCGGTCAGCAGCGCCAGCCCGGTCGCGCCCAGGGCGAGTCGGTGCGCGTGCACGAACTGGCGCAAGGCCTGGCCGCGATCGCTCCACAGGCGCCGCCGCGCGCCGTCGAAATCCGGTGTCTCGCAGGCGCCCACGCCGAACACATAGGCCTTGCCGGGCACCGGATTGAGTGCGCCGTGCGCGACGTAGCGCTGGTAGGAACGGCGTGCCTGTGCCGGGTCAAGGGTGATCAGCCAGTCGGTGGCCTGGCACAGCACCGCGGCGTAGGCCTGGCTGCGTGCCGGCAGGTCGTCCGCGGCGCGATCGGCCAGGGCGGCGGCGATCCAGCGGTAGTGGTAACGGCGGTAGGGTTGCGCGGCGGTGGCGTCCCAGCGCTGCGCTTCGGCGGCGGCGACCAGGCCGCCGGGGCGCAACCGCGCGTGCGGTGTGGTGTCGGCATAGTTGCCGGCATAGACCCGGTTGTCCGGCCCCAGCTCGTAGCCCAGCAATTCCATGCCGTGGCGGCGTGCGATCAGCGCGGCCTGGTAGTGGCCCTCGGCGCGGCCGATGCCGGTCCAGGCCGAGGCCGCCTGCCGCCGCGCATCGCGATAGCGGCGTGCCGCCTCGCGCAACTCGGGCTGGGCGAAATAGGGCAGCGCGTCGTCGTAATGGCCCGTGCGCATCAGCCGGCGCGCCAGCAGTTCGCGCAGTTTCAGCGGCGGCGTCCGTTCCCAGTCATTCGTTGTCGCGTCCGCGGCGGCCGGCGGTGCGGCGGGGACGTGGCGATCCACGTAATCCTGCAGTTCCTGCACGGTGAGCACGCGCTCGGCGACCGCGGCGGCGTCTTCCCAGTAGAGGTCGCCGCTGCGGTACAGCTGCGCGAACGCCTCCACGTAGCTGCCGCGTTGCAATGCCAGGATCGCCGCTTCGCCGTCGATGCGGCACTGCGGTTTGACCGTCTCGTTGCTCCAGCCGGCGGCACGGCGTGTGCCCCAGTCCTCGTTCGGCGGGAAGCGCCGCGATGCTTGCGCGTAGGCCTGTGCCGCGCGCGCGGCGTCGCCGTCGCGCAGCGCCATCTTGGCGCGCAGCCACCACGCCAGGCCACTGTCGCCGGCATGCGCGAGCAGGCGCGCGGTGCCGGGATAATCGCCCTGGCGGTAGGCCAGTGCCGCCAGCCGGTCGGCGTCTTCCACCGGATCGCGTTGCACGTCCTGCAGCAGGCGCAGGAAGCGTGCCGAGGACAGCGCGCTGCCGGTCTCGGGATCGAAGGCGGTGGTGTCGCTGAGCAGCTTGGCGATCAGCAGCCGGCGCACCGCCTGCTGTCGCAGCAGCGGTGCCAGTGCCGCATCGCTGCGGCGGGCGAGATCGGCGGCCACCTGCTGCAGCGAGCTCATGCCGGTGGCCGAGCCCTGCGCGGCCTGCACTGCATACAGGCCGATCGCGCCGTTCCAGTCGCCGGCGGCCAGCAGCAGGCGCGCCTCCTCGCCGAGGCTGGCGATGCCCAGCTCCAGCGGATCGTCGAACCCGGCCAGGCGCAACGTCCGAGTCTGCTGGAAGGCCTGCTGCGCCTGCTCTCGGTCCGCCTGCCGCTGCGCGGCGGCATCGCCAGGCAGCGCGCGCTCGGCGCCCAGCGCCAGGCTGCGCCCCAGCGAGTAGGCGGCCCAGGTGCTGCGCGCGCGGCGCTGCGCTTCGGGCAGCGCCAGCACCTGGCGGAAGTAGTCCGCCGCCGAAGGATACTGGCCCTGCGCGAACGCCACCGCGCCGGCGGTGTACAGGCGCAGTTCCGGCGGCAGGTCGGCACCTTCGCGCTCCACTCGGCGCGCATCGTCCAGCGCGCGGAGCTGTTCGATCCGGGCGAACTGCGCAGCGCTCAGTTGCGTGCGTTCGACGTCGCTGCGCTGCTGCGGGAATTGCGCGCCGGCGTCCCAGTAGCGCGGCAAGGTCGCTGCGCTGGCGCGTCCGAGGCCGTCGATCGGCGCACCCAGGCGCTGCACCTCGCGGGCGAAGCTGCCGTCCGGCAACTGCGCCAGGGCGCCGGCGCGGTCGTCGAGCAGGCGGTACGGGAAATCCGGGCCGCAGGCGCGGGCGCCGCCCAGCGGCAGCAGGGATAGCGTCAGCGCGGCGGCGAGCGCGGCCGCGGGTCGGGAATCACGGCAGGACATCGATGGCACCTGGGTGCAGGGTGCGGCAGCGGACCCAGCCGAGCGCGCGGCGTTCTCCGGCGGCCAGGGGCGGGGATGTGGTGGTGCGGTCGAAACGGGGCGCCTGTGCCGGCAATTGCAGGCGGTAATCGCCGAGCGCGTCGCCGGCTTCGCAGGCGCTGCCGTGCAGGACCACGTGCTGCGGCGGCGCGGCCACGGTGTTGCCATGGTTGGTCAAGGTCAGATCGTAGACCGGGCCGGTGCCGCTGGCCTGGACCTGCACCGCCGCTTGCAAGGGGCGCCCGTGCACCACGGCCTGCAGCGTCGCCAGCGGCCAGGCGCGGCGGTCGCCCGGCAGCGGCAGGCGGAACCAGACCAGCCCGGCCAGGTGCGGCGGACGGCGGTCGCGCAGCGCAGCGACGAACGCGACGAGCTGCTGCGGCGACACCCGCAGTTCGTGGCGTGTGCCGCGTGCCGCCAGCGGCGCTTCACTCTCGACCAGCGGGGCAACGTTGGCATCGGCGCTGTCGACCAGCGCCACGCCGTAGGCCGGCAGGGCCAGCCAGAATGGCGTGGCGCTGCGCTGGGCGTAGCGGTCGGCCCAGCGCCGCGCCTGCACCGGATCGAACAGGCCGGTGGCGGGCGCATTGACCGCATGCACCTGCAGCACCGAACTGTCGACCGTGCGCAGCAGCGGCGTCAGCGCCGGGCTCTCCAGCCAGGCGGGCAGGGCGGTGATGCTCAGCGTCAGCTCGGCCGGCAACGCGCCGCGCAGTTGCCGCAGCAGTGCCGCATAGGCGGGCAGGCGTGCGGTGGCGCAATCGTGGTCGATCTCCACCCCGCGCAGCGCCACGCCGGCGGTGCGCCAGCGGCGCACCACCTGCAGTATCTCGGTGTCGATGCGCGTCGCGTCCAGTGCCGGCAACTGCCCGTCCAGCCGCACCACGGCGATCACCGGGCGGCCATCGGCGGCGAGCTGCCGCAGATCCACCGCGGCGCGGCCCCAGCCGGCGCGCGGATGCGCCTGCAACGCCAGCACGCGCAGCGCCGCGAAGTCCGCGCGGGTCTGGGCCAGCGCCATCGCATGCGCGCCGCTCCATTGCCGTTGCCAGACGTAGACCTGTTGTTCCAGTGGCGCCGGTGCCGATGCCGCGCAGCCGCCAAGCAGCAGACTCAGCCCGAGGAGCGCGCGGCACAGCGACACGACGGCCGGGTCAGGCCACGCACGGCCGCACGCGGCCGCGGTGCGGCAACGGCACCGTCGGGCAGGCAATGTGCGCAGCGCGGCTCATGCGCTGGCCATCATGAGAACAGCCCGAACAGGCGCTTCTTCGGCTTGGCCGCCAGTTGCCGGGCCAGCTCGTAGCTCTCGCGCACGTCCGCACGCTCGTGCAATGCCAGCGAGCGCTCGAAGGCGGCGAGCGATGCGGGGTAGGCGCCGAGGTTCATGTGGCAATTGGCCTCCATCATGTACAGCTGCGCCGCCGAGCCGGGGTCCGCCTGCAACATCGCGTCGTCGAGCAGGGCGCGTGCCGCGTCGCAGGCCGGCAATGCGCTGCGGTAGTCCTTGAGCACGTAATGGCAGTTGGCCTGGTAATAGTGCGTGTAGAAGTCGTCCGTGCCGTCGCGCTGCACGGCGAGGAAGTCCTGCAGCGCGGCCTTGGCGTCCGGCAGATAGTACAGCAGCAGGTAGCCGCGCCCGTGCCGCGCGCGCTTGAGCGCCTGCGCGTCCTGCTGCTGTGCGGCCTGGGCGATCAGCGTGGTGTAGGCGTCGACCGCGGCCGGATATTCGCGCGCCTCGCCGAGCGCGCTGGCGTGCACGAACAGCGTGTCCAGGTCGTGCGGATTCGCCTCCGCCGCCGCCCGCGACAGGGCGGTGTCGACCTGCTGCGGCTGCAGCCGGCCCAGCGCCCGCGCCGCGGTGAGCCGGTGGTGCGCCTGCACCAGCGCGTACATCCGCAGCAGTTCCGGATCGGCCTGGGCATCGTCGGGCAGCGCCTCGAACGCTTCCTGCGCCGCCTCGGCGATCTCCAGCACGTCGGCATGGCGGCCGACGCGGTTGAGATGGCTGCAGGCCGCCTGCGCGCAATCCAGGAACAGCGGCGTGTCCAGTTCGTAGTCCATCATCAGGGTCAGCGCCAGGTCCGCCGCCTCGGCGCGCATGCCCTGATGACGATAGGCCTCGCGCAGGTTCTGGTACAGGAACTGGAACTGGCTGTGGCGCAGGCCCTCCTCGAGGATGGCCCGCGCCTGCGCGTACAGGCCGCGGTCCATGTACAGGATGCCGAGGTTGTTGCAGCACATCGCGAAGGTGTGGGTGTCGGTGTTGCAGGTGGCCGCGTCGCCCAGTTCCAGGCCCTGCCGGAACAGCGTGGTGCAGTGTTCGTAGAGCGCGAACTGCACGGCGTCGACGTAGCCGGCGTCGGCCGGATCCAGCCCCGCGCGCTTCCATTTGCCGATGGACACACCGGCACCGTAGTAGTGGCAGGCGTTGCCGTCGCGGAAGTCCAGTTGCAGCAGTTGCGGCGACTGCCCGGCCGGCAGCGATTCCATCTCGAACAGGCGGACCTGCAGGTCCACCTGCGGTTGCAGCGCCTGCGCATTGCGGTAGGCGCCGATCGCGGCGGCGTGTTCGTCCAGCCAGTAGTGCGCGCTGCCGAGCAACCGGTGCGCCTCGGCCTTGTCCGGCGCCAGGCCGATCGCGCGCCCGGCCCAGTCGGCGACAGTGCGCAGCGCCTGCTCGCGGTTGCTGTTGAAGTGCGCGCTGCGGTCCAGGTAGATCAGGCACTTCACCCACCACGGTCCGGCGTCGCCCGGCGCGGCCTGGATCCGTGCGTCGCAGCGCTGCATCAGCAGCGCAAGGTCGGCCTCCTGCAGATGATCGAGCGCGCTCGTGCCGGACCACAGCGTGTACAGGCCGGCGAAGTCGTCCTGGTGAAGGGCGGCCATGCCGCGTTGGATCAGGGTCTGCATGCAGCGGGTGCTCCGGAACAGGGCGGTGCGGGAACCGGCACCAGCGCGCGGCAGCGTCTCCCGCGGGGGACGTTGCGGTAGATAGACGAGCCAGTGGCGGCTTTCCCTACCGTGCTCGGAGCCGATCGGGCGCGAGACGGACTGCGCGTACCGTACCTGGGCGACACGCCCTAGGGCGCCGCCGCCCCGAAGCGTCGGTTGTACTGCATGAACAGCTGGCGGCCGACGGTATCGAACCAGGACAGGTCGTAGAACGGGTACACGACGGCGCTGCGGTCGCGCGGCGGCATCGCGTCGAACAGATTGGTGGCGCCCAGGGACAGCGTGCTGCGCGCATCCAGCTGGCATTCCACGCTGGCATTGACGCGGTAGCTGGCGCCGATCCATGCCGGCAGCCCGCTGCTCGGGTCGTAGGTGCCGGTGGAGGAGGCCCAGCTGGGCAGGCGCCCCAGCCGCTGCGCATGCAGGGTCGCCGACCAGGCCTGGCGCGACCAGGTCAGGCTGGCGCTGGCCTTGGTGCGCGGCATGTCGACCCGGCTGTTCACCGCGAATGCGTCCTGCATCGGTTCGCCGGCGTAGAGCTGGGTGCGGTATTCGCGGACCCAGGTGTAGGCGAGCGATGCGTCGAACGTGCCGAAGCGGGTTTCGCGTTGCCCATGCAGCAGCGCATCGACGCCGCTGGTGGTGGTGCGGGCCAGATTCATCGGACCCAAGGCCACGGCGTAGAGCCGTCCGTCTGCGGTGCGGACGACCCGCGAGACGCTCTGCTGGCAGGCGGGCGAGGCGAGCGGGCGGCGGCCGAGGCGGCAGTCGGCTTCGTCGCGCAGTGCGCGGTCGGCGGACAGATCCTCGACCTGGTCGCGCAGATCGATGGCGAAGTAATCCACGCTCAGGTCCAGCCCCTGCAGCGGCGACCAGACCAGTCCGGCGGTCCAGGCGCGGCTGGTTTCCGGTTTCAGCTCCAGATTGCCGGCGCGCCGGCGCAGCAGCGGCTCGTTGTCGAAGCGGCAATCGGCTGCGGCCACGGCGGCATCTTCGCGGGCGCAACGGACGTAGTCGGTGCCCTGGCTTTCGTCGATGCCCTCGCCGGCGTACAGGTAGTGCAGGTCGGGTGCGCGGAACCCCAGGCCCTGCGAGGCGCGCAGCAGCAGGCGGTCGCTGGGCCGCCACTCCAGGCCGGTGCTCCAGGTGAAGCGGCCGATCTGCCGGCCGGCATAGGCGTAGCGGTCGTAGCGCACCGCGCTGTCCACGGTCAGCGGTTCCAGCAGCGGCAGGCGCAGTTCCGCGGCCAACGCCCAGCGCCGGCGTTGGCCGGCGCCGTCGGCATCGCGCCAGCTGTAGTAGTAGGACCGGGTCGCCAGCGGATCGGGGTGCAGGGCGTAGGCCTGCTCACCGACTTCGGCAGTGAGCGCGAGGCCGGCATCGCCGCCGCGCAGGCCGAACAGCGCAGGCTGGCGCAGCGTCAGTGTGGCCGCATCGACCCGCGTTTGCGGGCGGTAGGTGGTGCGCGCGGCGATCGCGGCGTACTCGGCGGGCGTCAGGGCGGTGTACAGCCGCGCCGGATCGGCGTCGAAGCTCGGATAGCCCGAGCGCGGGTCCACGCCGACCTGCTCGCCGAGGAACCAGGCATTGGCGCGCGCGGCGACGATCTGCGGCCAGGTGGTGCGCAGGCGCGCCTGGGCGTGGCTCAGCACCGCCTCGTACGACCAACCGCCGGTGCCGAGCTCGCCCTCGACGCCGGTGGCTATGCTGAGGCGCTGCTGCCGGTTGTGGACCATGCCGACCGCCAGGCCGCCCATTTCCTCCGGCGCGAACTGCCGGTACCAGTACTCCACCTGCGCGGTATGCCGATTGTAGAAATAGCCTTCCTCGTTGCCGTCCGGGCGCATGTAGGCCCAGGTCTGGACGCCGCGCATCAGGGCGATGTCCTGCAGGCCCACCTGCACGTCGGCGAACCACTCGGCACGCGTGCCCATCGTGCGGTGCAGCGTGGCATAGGCATCGAGGCTGCGCCGACGGTGCAGCACGGTGCCGTAGGCGATGGCGTGCGGACTGCCGCAGTAGTAGCCGGGCAGGCCGCCGGCACCGGCGCCGTCGCGCGCGCTGTAGCCGGTGTCGTGCCCGTTGAGCGACGCCAGCCCTGCGCAGGCCGCGGCGCCCGGGTCGAGGTAGCGGTCGTCGGCATCGGTGCGCAGGAACGCACGCCGCGGCGCGGCCGCGCGCGCGGTGGGGGCGTCGCTGCTGGAATCCTGGCGGTCGCGTTGGTAGGCCCACAGCGGCTGCTGCAGATTCGCCTCGATGCTGACCAGGCCGGACAGCGCCTGGCCGGTAAAACCGTGCGTGAGGCTGGCCTGCAGCGTGCGCGCATCGCCGCGGCTGCTCTGGCCGACGCGCGCGTCCAGCGTGGTGCCGTCGGCGTCGCGCTTGAGCAGGATGTTGATCACCCCGGCGATCGCGTCGGAGCCGTAGATCGCCGAGGCGCTGCCGCTCAGCACCTCGATGCGCTCGACCATGGCCAGCGGCATGCTGGCCACGTCGACGAAGTTGCTGCGGCCGTTGTACGGCAGCGGGAAGTCGGCCACGCGGCGGCCGTTGATCAGCACCAGGGTATGGTTCGGCCCCAGTCCGCGCAGGCTCACCTGTTCGGCACCGGGCGTGTAGTCGGCGCCGCTGGCCGATTGCTGGCTCTGGGTCTCGCCACCGTTCTGGGTCAGCGCGCGCAGCACGTCCGGCAGGCGGCGGAAGCCATTGGCGCGGATCTGCTCGGCGTCGATCACTGTCACCGGCGCCGGCCCTTCCAGTTGTGCGCGCGGGATCCGCGAGCCGGTGACGTGCAGGGTGGCCAGTTGCGCCGGCGCCGCAGCGACGGGCGGCGTCTTCGCGGGCGCCGCTGCAACCGCCGGGGCAACGACCGCGGCCTGGCGTCGCAGCACGATGTCGCTGCCCTCGCGCTGCGCCTGCAGGCCGGTGCCCTGCAGCAGTGCGTCCAGCGCCCGCAGCGGATCGGCGATGTCGTGCACGCCGGGGGTGGACAGGTCGCGGACCAGATCGGGCCGATACAGCAGTTGCAGGCCCGCCTGCCGCGCCAGCGTGTTCAGCGCCGGTGCCAATGGCCCGGCCGGGATGTCGAAGCCGCCCGGCTGCGCGATCGCCGAGCCGGCGGCCGTGGCGAGCAGCACGCCCCACGTCCGTCTCCGCTGGATCGACCGCTGCGACATATGCATCTCCTGGTGGCGCGACGGAACGGGGAAGGGCGCGCGCCGCGGCATGACGCGGCCGCGACGGCTAACGCCTGTGCAGGATCACCGCTTCCGCATGCGATTCCATGCGCACCGGATACTCGCGTTCCAGCAGTCGCGCGAAGCCCTCCAGATCGTTCCAGCGGATGCTGCCGCTGATCCGCAGCGCCTGCAGCGCCGGATCGGCCAGCACCAGCGGCCGCCGGTTGAAGCGGTTGATCTCGGCCACCGCCTGCGGCAGCGTCACGTCGTCGAAACTCAGGTAGCCCTGGCGCCAGTCCAGTTGCCGCTCCGCCTCGGCGATGCTGGCACGATGAACGCGTGTGCCCTGCGCGCCGGCCGTGGCGATGCTGCCGGCCGGCAGCAGCACGGCCTGGGTTCGGTCCGCGACGCCGGGATCCTCCATGCGCACCAGGCCCTCGGTCACCACCACGCGCAGCGCGTCGCGGTCCTGGCGCACGTCGAAGCGGGTGCCGACCGCGACCACGCGGCGTGTGCCGCTCTGCACCACGAACGGCCGCGCCGGATCCTTGCGCACCGCGAAGAACGCCTCGCCTCGCTGCAGCACCACCCGGCGCGCCTGCGGCCCGATGCTGGCCTCGAGCAGGCTGTCGCTGCTCAGCGTCGCCTGCGAGCCATCGGCGAGGGCGACGGTGCGCAGTTCGCCGATCTCGGTGCGGTAGGCCTGGGCCGTCGGTGCCGCGGGCGCCAGCCCCAGGTACAGGCCGGCGGCAACGGCAACGCTGGCCGCGGTGCCGAGCGCGGCCAGCAGCCAGCCACGGCGGCGGGGCACGGCGCGCCGGTGCGTGCGGGCCGAGCGCGCGACGGTCGGCACCTGCAGCGGCGGCGGGATCGACGGCCCCGCCGTCACCGCCAGACCGGTGCTCAAGCCGCGCGGCGCCGGTTGCCCGGCGGGAATGCCGGCGCCCAGCGCGCGCAGGCGCGCAGCTTCGTTCCAGGCCACGTCCAGGCGCAGGAACGCCACCCGGTGCGCGGTGGACGCCTCCAGCCATGCGTCGAGTTCGGCCTGATCCGCCTCGCTCCAGTTGCCGCTCTCGCGCCGCGTCAGACACTGCGCGGCCAGCGCTTCAATCGCCCAGCTTTCCATCTTGCGGTTCCTGCACCACCACGGGCATCGGCGCGGCGGTCACCACCGCGCCATGGAAATGATCGGCGAGCAGGCGCACGCCCTTGGCCATGTGTTTTTCGACGGTCTTCTCGCTGATCCCCAGGCGCACCGCCACCTCCTTCTGCGAAAGTTCCTCCACCCGGCGCAGCCAGAGCACCTCGCGGCAGCGGTCCGGCAGCCGGTCCAGCGCGTGGGCCAGCCGCGCCAGCACCTGGCGGCCGCCGAGCCAGCGTTCCGGCGAGCGTTCTTCTATCAAGACGTTCAAGTCGTCCGGATTCCCCACCGCCTCGATGGAGACGATGCGGCTGCGCCGCACCCGGTCGGCCATCAGGTTGCGCGCGGTGGCAAACAGGAAGGCCTGCGGCGTGTCCGGCAAGGCGCGCCGCGCCGCTTCGTAGACCCGGGTGTAGACCTCCTGGCGCAGATCGTGGATTTCCTGCGGATGCGGCCAGCACCGCATCAGGTAGGCGACCAGCGCCGACTCGTGAATGAGGATGTGCTGGGCGAACCAGCGGTCCAGTTCATTGCGCATCGCGTCGTTCCCTGCAGGCGCGCCGCGCACGGCCGGCGCGGCGCAGACGACGGGGCCGGCGCGTCGCTGCACGAGGCGGCGTCGGTAATGCCAGGCAACCGCCGCAGCGGCAAAGCAGGGTGCGTCCTGTCACGCGCTTCTCCTTGAGCCGCTGCCATGGGGGAAGCGGCGGTCTGCTTCGTCTATTCCAGCACGGGCCGAGGCGATCGGCCCGCTCATCCCTCTAGTTTCCCACCAAGGACCCGGCCAATGCACCTGCTGTCCCGTTTGCGTCACCACACTTTCGCCCTTCTGCTGTGCGCCCTGCCGCTCGCCGGCGCCACGGTTGCCGCGCATGCGGAGCCGGCGCGGCCGGAGGTGGCCAAGCAGGTCAAGGCCTACGCCTCGGCCGATGGCGTCAAGGTGTCCACGCTGCGCTACGGGCCGCGCGAGCGCCAGCAGGCGTTGATCCAGGTCATCGATGCGGACAGCGCCCTCGATGGCAAGATCCTGCTCGCCAGCACCCGCGCCACCGACAAGGACACCCGCTATACCGTGCAACTGGACGGGCGCCCCTACGTGCTGCTGATCGTCAGCGACGCTGCCGGCGAACTGTACCTGCCGGGTACGCCGAAGCCGTCTTGGGTGCGCTACGACGCGGACCTGTCGGCGCAGAGTAACCCGGAGCACTACCTGACCGATTACCAGGAGCAGGGGCGCTGATGCGCGGCGCCGGCGCGGTGCTCCGACGCCTGTCGCGGTCTCTCGGCGACGCCGGCGAACGCCACTTTGCGATGATGCCGGCCTCGCCATGCGATCCTGATGTCATGACGCCATCGCAGCCGGTTGTGCGTTTCGCAAGCATGTGCGGTGCGGCTGTGGTCGCCGCGCTCAGCCTGTGCGCTGTCGCGCAGGCCGCGCCGCCGGCGGAGACCGTGACACGTTGCGGCTGGTTCGACAATCCCTCGCCAGGCAACGCCACGCTCGTGGACAGGGACGGCGAATGGACGGTCGGCCAGCAGGGCGGACATCAGGCCGACGGCACGTGGCCGACGTTTCCCCGCGCGCGCTGGGTGGCGACCGGGACCGGCAGTGCCGGCTATGGCTGCGCCTGTCTGAAGGTGCGCACACGTGACGACGCCCGGGAGGTGACCACGATCGTGTCCGCCACAGTGCAGCCCTTGACGACCTGCCGGCAAGACAAGGCGTTGCGGGGCAAGGAGCCGGAGAATCCGCTGAAGTGAGGGTTCGCTCCGCGGCGGATTGCCGGAGCGGCGCTGATCCGGGCAGCGCTGCTGCCGAATCCGCGGATCGCGGAAACGAAAAAAGGAGCCGAAGCTCCTTTTTTCAGTGGCTCACTCGCATCGCAGGAGGCAAGTGACGCAATTTGGAGCGGGAAACGAGACTCGAACTCGCGACCTCAACCTTGGCAAGGTTGCGCTCTACCAACTGAGCTATTCCCGCTTGGGAGCCGCGCATTCTACACGCCTGCCGGGGGCTGCGCTAGCCCTTCGTTGCAAAAAAATGTCCCTTGCTGGCCCAGGCGGGCGGCAGGCGGTTCCGCCGCGCCCAAGGAGTCGCCACCGTCGCCGCGGCCCGGCTCACGCCGCCAGCCACCACCACGCCAGCAACGCCACCAGCAAGGTCGCGGTACCGCCCAGCAAGCGCGGCCGCCGCCACCAGCGCCGCGGCTGGCGGTCGATGGCATTGGCGCCGGCCCGGCGCAGCAGGCCGCGGGCGAACCCGTGGCGATCCATGCTGCGGTCGCAGGCGTCGACGCAGGCGCCGCATGCAGTGCATGCATAGTGCGCGCCGTTGCGCGGATCGATGCCGGCCGGGCAGGCCTGCACGCAGGCGTCGCAGGCCACGCAGTCGCCGAGTTGCTCGGCGCTGAACTTGGGCAGGGTGCCGGCATACGCGGCCAGCGCCTCGCCGCGGCTGCCGCCCTGGCCGGCGAGCTGGGCGATGCTGGCGCGCAAGGCGTAGTCGCGGGCGGTGACCGGGTCGAGCAGGCGCCGCCCGCGCTGGGCGATGCTGCCGTGGCCGCCGTCGCGGACGCCACGCGGTTCGCCGCGCATCGCGTCGTAGCCGATCAGTGGCGTGTCGCGGTCGCACAGCAGCGGTTGCAGGCGCGCGTACGGGCACAGGTAGCGGCAGGCCTGGCTGCGCAGGAAGCCGGCATTGCCCCAGGTGGCCAGCGCGTAGAACAGCACCCAGAACGTCTCCCAGCCGCTCCAGGCGAACGGATGCAGGCGCGCGACCAGGTCGGCGATCGGCACGAAGTAGCCGACGAAGCTGACCCCGGTCCACAGCGCCACGGTCGCCCACACCAGGTGCCGCGCTGCGGGCGGCCAGTCGGCGAAGCGGCGTTCGATCCAGGCGAAGGCATGGCTCCACACCGTCTGCGGACAGGCGAAGCCGCACCACAGGCGCCCGGCCAGGGTGGTGAACACCGCCAGGGCCGCGGCGGCGACGCCCAGGGCCAGCAGCAGCCAGCCGACGTCGTGCGGCCACAGGGTCCAGCCGAACACGTCGAAGCGCCGCGCCGGCAGATCCAGCAGCAGCGCCTGGCGGCCCTGCCAGCGCAGCCATGGCAGCAGGTAGAACCCGGCGAACAGCAGCCACAGCGCACTGCGGCGCAGCTGCGTGTAGCGATGCGGCGGCGCCGGACAGGCCGCGTGGGCGGGCGGGGTGACCAGGCGCAATGGAATGGGGCGGGGCATGCGCAGCCCGCTCAGGACAGCGGCGCGGCGTCGTCGCCGTGCGGCGCCGGACGCAACAGGAAGCCGGTCAGCAGGCTCGAGGCCAGCGTCGCCAGCCAGAACATGAAGAACCCCACCGTATAGCCCAGTTCGCGGCTCAGCTGGCGGCCGGGGAAGGTGATGTCGCGCAGCGCCAGCGGATCGACCAGGGCGAAGAACAGCACGCTCATGGCCCCGGCGACCAGGAAGCTCGGCCACAGGATCACCCCCAGCCGCTGCACCAGCGGGCGCGGCGTGCCGGGATCGAGCGGGTCGAGCAGCGGATCGTCGGGAGAAGCCATGACGGTGGATTCCATCGCGAAAGGAGGGTGCGGCATGCGCCAAGGCAGCGGCGCCACACGTCGCCGCGCCTGCCAGCCGCCTGGCCGCCGATCCCCCGTCGACACCGGCGTCGGCGCATGCCGCAGCTGCAGACTAGGCAGCGAAGGCCGGCCCGACATTGATCCTGATCAAGGCCGTCGCAGTGGCGGCGTGGAGACTGGTGGGCGTCGAGCGACGCGGAGCCAGCATGCAGGACGAGATCGTGGGGATGCCCTTGCCTGGGCCGGAGCTGTGCAGCGAGGCCGAGGTGCGGGCCCTGGTCGAGGCGTTCTACCGCCGCGTCCGCGCCGACGCCGATCTGTCGACGGTGTTCGCCGCGCACATCGAGGACTGGGACGCGCACGAGCAGCAGTTGTGCGATTTCTGGTCGGCGATGCTGCGCGGAACCCGCCGCTTCCACGGTGCGCCGATGCCCCGGCACATGGCCATGCGCGAACTCAGCGCACTGCTGTTCCAGCGCTGGCTGGGCCTGTTCCGCGCCACCACCGCCGAGCTGACCAATCAGCCGATGCGCCTGCTGGCCGACGACATCGCCCAGCGCATCGCCGAGACCTTCTGGCGCCGCCACCAGATGAGCTGGCGTCCGTTCGAGCCGGTGTCGCCGCTGCCGGCCGCGTGCGCGGATTGATCCAGGTCAAGGCGGCCGCGCCGGGCGTCGCGCATGCTGGATCCATGGACATCCTTACCGCGCCCGATCCCTCCGCCGCCTGGACCTTCGACGCCGACCTGCTGCGCCGCTACGACCGTCCCGGCCCGCGCTACACCTCGTACCCGACCGCGCCGCATTTCCAGACCGGCTTCGGCCCGGCGCAGTTGTTCGCCGCGGTCCAGGCCAGCGATCCGCGGCGGCCGCTGTCGCTGTACGTGCACGTGCCGTTCTGCCGCAGTCCCTGCTTCTACTGCGGCTGCCACCGGGTGATCACCCGCGACCCAGAGCGCGGCCGCGCCTACGTGCAGCGGCTGCTGCGCGAGGCGGCGATGATGGCGGCGTGTCTCGAGGGCGAGCGCGAGGTGGTGCAACTGCACCTGGGCGGCGGCACCCCCAACTTCCTCGCTCCCGAGTTGCTGGGCGAGCTGGTGCAGGGACTGCGCGGCCTGTTCCGCTTCAGCCAAGCGCCGGACCGCGAGATGTCCATCGAGCTGGACCCGCGCACGGTGACGCCGCAGGACATCGCCGCACTGGCCGAGCTGGGCTTCAACCGCGCCAGCCTCGGCATCCAGGATTTCGACCCGCTGGTGCAGCAGGCGATCAACCGCCGCCAGGGCGTGCACGAGACCCTGGACATCCTGCGTGCCTGCCGCGTGCACGGCATGCGCTCGGTCAACGTCGACCTGATCTACGGCCTGCCGCGGCAGACCCTGGCCGGGTTCGAGCAAACCCTGGACACGGTGATCGCCGCGCGCCCGGACCGCCTGGCGGTCTACGGCTACGCGCACATGCCGCAGCTGTTCAAGGCGCAGCGGCGCATCGCCGACGCCGACCTGCCGGACGCCGAACAGAAGCTGGCATTGCTCGGCTTGGCAGTGCGCAGGCTGTCGGCGGCCGGTTACCAGTACATCGGCATGGACCACTTCGCGCTGCCGCAGGAAGACCTGGCGCGCGCACAGCGGCAAGGCAGCCTGCACCGCAACTTCATGGGCTACACCACCCACGCCGAGACCGACCTGCTGGGCCTGGGCGTCAGCGCGATCAGCCGCATCGGCGCCAGCTACAGCCAGAACCAGCGCGAGCTGCCGGCCTGGGAAGCGGCGGTGGACGCCGGCGACAGCCCGGTGCTGCGCGGCCTGCAGCTCAGCGCGGACGACGCCCTGCGCGCCGAGCTGATCCAGCAGCTGATGTGCCAGGGGCGGGTGGACGTGGCGGCACTGGCGCAGCGCCACGGCATCGACTTCGCCAGTTATTTCCGCGAGGAACTGCGCGCGCTGGCGCCGCTCTGCGCGGACGGCCTGGCCGACGACCGCGACGGCGTGGTCCAGGCCACCGCTCGCGGCCGCCCGCTGCTGCGCCTGATCGCCATGTGCTTCGACCGCTACCTGCGCCAGCCGGACCAGCCGGCGCGCTATTCGCGCGCGATCTGAGTGCCGCGCGTCCTGTGCCGTTGGTGTCCCCAGTGCCGCCGTGCGGCATTGCTGGGGACTTTGCGGTGGTGTCGTCCGGACGTGCCGGTCTCCGCGTGCCGTGCCCCGATTCGGAAAGCATAAGGATCGGCATCGCCCACGGTTCACAAGCGCCGCCCGATCAGGCACGCTACGCGGCACCAGGCCCGGATGGCGAAACTGGTAGACGCATCGGACTTAAAATCCGCCGGGGGCGACCCCATGCCGGTTCGATTCCGGCTCCGGGCACCATCGGGCAGGGGGTGTAGCAGCCCCACAGCAGGTGCCAGCGTCCACGGACTGACCGAAGCACACGCCAGCCGTTTCAACCAAAGGGCGTCTCAATGCCCCGCCACCGCCACGTTGGACGACCGAGGACCGGAAGGAAATCCCCGCGCGCGAGCCGACCAGGCCAGTAGCCAGCCGACACAAAGCAACGCCAGGACCGCCCAGGGGAGGGAAGCGACGCCCTGGGTATCCAGAAGAACGCCACCCAACAGGCCGCCGCCAGCGATCGCGCCGTTCCAGGCCACCACGTTCATCGACAGGGCGACATCGGCGCCATCGCCCGCGGTATCGGCCAGGGCCGTTTGCAGGAACGTGGCGGCACCACCGAACGTCAACCCCCAGATGGCCACGCCCACGTAGACGACC
This sequence comes from Xanthomonas sp. F10, assembly GCF_014206815.1. Classification (GTDB taxonomy): domain Bacteria; phylum Pseudomonadota; class Gammaproteobacteria; order Xanthomonadales; family Xanthomonadaceae; genus Xanthomonas_A; species Xanthomonas_A indica. Next base: position 1,566,649 of record NZ_JACHNP010000001.1, on the reverse strand, counting down.
AGGGGCGACGCCATCCATAGCCCGAGCGCCAGCGCCGTCAGGGCGAATGCTGCAAGGCTGATCAGCACACCCGCGCGCAGACGGCGATCGACCCAGCGACCGGCGATCCAGATGCTCACCAGCGCAGCGAGCCCGAACAGCAGCAGGACCCTGTCCACCTTGGCGGCCAAGCCTGCGGGCGCCACGAACGGTGCCACGTAGGTATAGAGGATGTTGTGGGCCAGCATCCAGGCGATCACCACGCCCAGCACCGGGCGCACGCCGGGCGTGGTGAAGACACGGCGCAGCGGCATCGGGTCGCGGCCCGACTGGCCCGGATAGTCGGGCACCTTCACCTGCACCCAGACGATCAGCGCCAGCGTCAGCAGCGACATGATGCCGAATGCCGTGCGCCAACCGGCGAGGGCCCCGAGCTAGGTGCCCAGTGGCACCCCCAGCGAGAGCTCGATGGGTGTTCCCACCATGGCGAGGGCCATGGCACGCCCTTGCTGGTGCGGCTGGACCATCCTGCGCGCGTAGCCTGCCAGCAGGCTCCAGGCCAATCCTGCCGCCGTGCCGGCGAAGAAGCGCGCCGCCAACGTCAACCAGTAATTGGAAGACAGCGCGGTGACGGAGTTGAAGGCCAGGAACCCCACGATGGTCAGCAGCAGCACGTTGCGCCGCCGCCAGCCGCGGGTGGCGATGGTCAGGGGAATGGCGGCCAGCAGCGATCCCAGGGCATAGGCGGTGACCATCTGCCCCGCGAGCGATGGGGACACGCCCAACCCTTCACCGATCTGCGGCAACAGGCCCGCGGGCAGGGTCTCGGTCACGATGCAGATGAAGCCGGTCATGGCCAGGGCCAGCAGCGCCGCGATCGGCAGTCGTCCGGCATCGGCGGGGCGTGCCGCCCCCTTGCGTGGCGGCAAGATAATGTCAGTCATCGCATCACTTCCCTGGGAGGTTGGGGGAGAAGGGACAGGCGGCCGGTCGACCCAGCGCCGCGTGAGGTGGTTTAGTTACATATCGATCGATACAAATGTAGCGATGCGCTGCGCCGCTCGTCAACGACTTTTATATCGACTAGTATTTATCTCGTCCCCAGAGGAGTTCACCATGGCGCAAATGGGCCGCCCCCGCAGCTTCGACCGTGACGAGGCCATCCATCAGGCCATGCACATCTTCTGGGAGCATGGCTACGAATCCACCTCGCTGGCCCAGCTCAAGGCCGGCATGGGCGGCGGCATCACGGCCCCCAGCTTCTATGCGGCGTTCGGCTCCAAGGAGGCGCTGTTCAAGGAGGTCGTGGCGCACTACCTGGCCACGCACGGGCGCGTGGAGGAAAGCTTGTGGGACCCGAGCGTTCCGGCACGCCAGGCCATCGAACTGACCTTGCGCCGCTCGGCCAAGATGCAAAGCGAACGCGGCCACCCCAGGGGCTGCCTGATGGTGTTGTCGGCTGCCGTCTGTTCGCCCGAGCATGCCCACGTGCAAAAAATGCTGGCCAAGGCGCGCGCTCGCACGCGCGAGGGCATCGCCGCATGCGTCGCGCGCGCGGTGGAGTCGGGCGAGTTGCCGGCCGGTACCGACGTGCGCGCGCTGGCGATGGTGTTCGGGAGCTTTCTGGTGGGCTTGTCCACCCTGGCCCGGGATGGCCTGACGTCGGCCGCCCTGGACAGCGCGGTGACCGAGGTCATGCAGGTCTGGGACGCGGCCGCTCAGCGCGCCCAGCCTTCCTGACGATGGCGCATCACGTCTGCGCGTGATCCGCTCCCGCGCGAGCAGGGGCGCATCGGGACTTCGGAAAAGTCCACACCCGCTCACGGTCTACGCGCAAAATCGTGCGCTCTGGCTGGGTCCGCCGCGATGGGTTGCGGTGGGCTTTGCCTCCGACCCGGTCGGCGACCTGGGCGCGCCGACCGCACCGGGCAATCTCGCCCCGTGGTCGAACTGGACGACGACCCGCTGGGCCGGGTGACCGCATTCAACGAAGGCCCGACCGATCCGGTGACTCCAGGACCAGAAACGTTGGGGCGTGCACTTGCCGCGTTCTACTTGCTGCTGGCCTCTGCTGTGACGATGCCTGATCAGGACGAGGTTCTGGAGTTCCACGTCTGGAACTCCAGCCTCCGAGCCGTGCGAGGGCGTCAACCGGCAAGCGCAGCGACGAAGCCGCGATAGGAGTGCAGGGGACGCCCAAGCAGTTCGACCAGCCGCTCGCGGTCGCCCGCGTTGGGCAGCATGCCATCGCTGACGTAGCGCTCGGCCATGACCCGCATTTCGTAGGCCATCCACGTCGGCATGAAACTGGCCATGTTCGCTTCGAAGCCGCTCGGATCATCGCCGCCATAGGCGATCGGGCGGCCGAGCGCTTCGCTCCAGATGGCAGCCGCGTCCGCGCCGGTCAGGGTGTCGGGGCCGACGATGTTGATCGTCTCGATCGGGAGCTTGCCGGGCGCCTGATCACGGCGAATCAGCTCGATCGCGGCGACTTCGGCGATGTCGCGAGCGTCGACCATGGCCACGCCCTTGGAGCCGATGGGCATGGGGTAGACGTTGTAGTTCTTCACGACGTCTTTGATCATGACCTCGTTGTCGATGAAGTAGGTCGGCCGCAGGATCGTGGCACTGAAGTCCAGCGCTTCCAGCATCCGTTCGGCGCCGTACTTCACCGCAAAGTGCGGCACGTTCACCGCGCGGTCGGCATCGAACACCGACAGATAGACGACCCGGTCGACGCCCATCTCTCGCGCAACGTTGAGGGTGATGATCGCTTGGGTGAACTCATCGCCGGTCACCGCGTTCAGGAGGAAGAGCGTCTTGACCCCGGAGAACGCGTGGCGCAGGGAGTCGATGTCCAGCAGATCGCCTTTGACCACGTCGACATCGGTGCCGAATGCGGCTTTGGAAGGGTCGCGGCTCAGAACGCGGACGCTTGCGCCACGCTGGGAGAGGTGTGCGACGACGTGGCGGCGACGCGGCCAGTTGCGCCAGTGACGAGGATGGTCATAGCGAGTACTCCTTGATGGGTGGGTTGGTGGGTGCGAATGAACTGTAGGTCGTTTCATTTGCGAATCACAGGCGGAAAAACATAGACTGCTCGTCTCATATATGGGACGAATATGGATCTCGACGCCCTCCAGGATTTCCAGCTCGTGGCGACTCACGGCGGCTTTGGCAAAGCCAGCCGCGCCAGCGGCCGCTCGAAGGCCACCCTCTCGCGACGGCTCGCCGACTTCGAAAATGCCCTGGGGGTTCGCCTCCTTGAACGAGGGGGCCGAAGCCTGGTACTCACGGAGACCGGAACGCTGTTGCTGTCCCAGACCGTTGGCCCGATGCGTGAGATCGTCGAGGCGGTCATGACGGCGCGGGAAGGCTTGACCGGGCCGCGTGGACGTCTTCGCGTCGCCGCACCGCAGCTGTTCTCGCAGGTCGCGCTCGGTCGGCTGGCTGCGCGGTTCAGGGCCCTACATCCGGACGTTCAGATCGAGGTCGTTGCGGAAGACCGGTTGGCCGATCTGGTCGAGGAGCATTTCGACGTCGCCATCCGTGTCAACCCAAGAGAGGAAGGGGGCCTAGTCGGCAGGTGCTTCGCCAAAGACAGGCTGATCCTCGCAGCGGCCCCGTCGCTACGGATTCCTGCAGCGCATTCTGGCGGGCCCGCTCCTGTTCCTGCGGTCGTCATGCGGACCCATCGCGAAGGAGACGTCTGGTCCGTAGAGGGGGAGGTCGCTTATGAGCCGCAGCCAGTGCTCACGCTGTCTTCGCTGCTGTCGATCCGCGATGCCGTCGTGGCGGGTGCGGGGGTCGCCCTGTTGCCGCAGTCGATCATCGGAACCCAGTTGGACACTGGGGAGCTCGTGTCCTGGGGCGTCGCCGGCAAGGACACCCAGCTCTGGGTGATGCATACGTCGCGTCGCCTGCAAAGCCCGAAGGTCAAGGCGTTTGTGGAGTTCATGGTGGAGCAGTACCCGACCGGATGGTTTGTCGTGTAACGACACGCCTGCCTGGATCCGCTCACGATCCAGCGCGTTTCGACCGTCGAACACGCAGCGTCATTCGCCCGGCAACAGGTGGCCACATGCGTTGGCTGGCTCCAGGACGGTGACTGGCTCACCTTCGCCGACGCGCTCTCTGCATCTTGCAAGCGCACACGCCTGTCCGCTCGGCCGGCGAGGTCTCTGTGCTGGGCATCCCGGATTAAAGCGTAGGGGGGCTGTCCCGCCGGCCTACCACGCCCAATGTGAACGCTCCGCTTTCTTTCGCCTCGCCGAAAGGAGTGCGAAAGACAGCGTGCCTAGGCTCTGCCCCATCAGCCGGAGAGCCACCTTGCGCGCCCAATGGAACATCCTTTGCGATTTTGACGGTACCGTGTCCCTGCAGGACGTGACCGACAGCCTGCTCGAGCACCTCGGGCGCCCCGGTTGGCAGGCGCTGGAGGACGACTGGGTCGCCGGTCGGATCGGCGCCCGCGAGTGCATGAGCAAGCAGGTCGCGCTGCTCGACGGCGACGTCGATGCGCTGCACCGGGTGCTGGATGCGGTGCGGATCGACCCGGCCTTCGTGCGCTTCGTCGCGCAGGCCGAGCGCCTGGGCATCCCGCTGAGCATCGTCAGCGACGGCCTGGACTACGGTATCGCCCGGATCCTGGCCCGCCACGGCCTGCACCATCTGCCGATCATCGCCAACCGCCTGCTGCGCACCGACGCCGGCGAATGGCGCATGGCCTCGCCGCATGCGCGGCCGGACTGCCCCAGCGGCACCTGCAAGTGCGCGGTCATGGCGCAACAGCCGCCCGAGCGCGCCACCTTGCTGATCGGCGACGGCCGCTCCGATTTCTGCCTGGCCGGCAAGGCCGACCTGGTGTTCGCCAAGGACGGTCTGCTGCGCCATTGCCGCGCCAACGGGATCGCCCACTGCGCGATCACCGGTTTCGACGACGCCATCGCCCTGCTGCCCGACCTGGCCGTGCCGGCCACGGCCGCCGTGTCCTTCCCGCTTCCCGTCACCCAACGAGCCTGATCCCGATGAACCGGAATGTTTCGCTTTCCTCGCTCGCACCGCTGCATGGCGATGCCGCGCCCGATCCGGAGGCGCTGCTGCGCACCGGTGCCGACCACCAGCGCGCGCTCAGCGATGCGCAGATGCTGGCCGACGAATCCCAGTACTGCTCCTACGGCGACACCGTGCACTACAGCGAGCCGCCGCGCATCTTCGGCCGTTGCGACGGCAGCTACCTGTACGACACCGAAGAAGTGCCGTACCTGGACCTGCAGATGTGGTACTCGGCGGTCAACTTCGGTTACGCCAATCCGCGCCTGAACCAGGCGCTGACCCGCCAGATCGAGACCCTGCCGCAGGTCGCCAGCCAGTACCTGCACCCGACCAAGATCGAGCTGGCCAAGACCATCGCGGTCGACGCCGAGCGCAAGTGGGGCCGCAAGGGCCGCGTGCACTTCAACGTCGGCGGCGCGCAGTCGGTGGAAGACTCGCTGAAGCTGGTGCGCAACGCCAGCGCCGGCAAGAGCCTGGTGTTCGCCTTCGAGGGCGGCTACCACGGCCGGACCCTCGGTGCCTCGGCGATCACCTCGTCGTACCGCTACCGCCGCCGCTTCGGCCATTTCGACCGCGCCCAGTTCATCGAATTCCCGTATCACTTCCGCGGCCCCAAGGGCATGTCCAAGGAAGAGTACGGCGAGCAGTGCGTGGCCAAGTTCGAGCGCCTGTTCGAGACCGAGTACAACGGCGTGTGGGATCCCAAGGCCGGGCAGTGCGAGTACGCGGCGTTCTACGTCGAGCCGATCCAGGGCACCGGCGGCTACGTGATCCCGCCGCCGAACTTCTTCACCGGCCTGAAGCGGGTGCTGGACAAGTACGGCATCCTGCTGGTGGTCGACGAAATCCAGATGGGCTTCTTCCGCACCGGCAAGCTGTGGGCGATCGAGCATTTCGGCGTGACCCCGGATGTGCTGGTGTTCGGCAAGGCGCTGACCAACGGCCTCAATCCGCTGGCCGGCATCTGGGCGCGCGAGGAGCTGATCAACCCGACCGTGTTCCCGCCGGGTTCGACCCATTCCACCTTCGCCTCCAACCCGCTGGGCACCGCGGTCGGCCTGGAGACCATGCGCATGCTGGCCGAGACCGACTACGAGTCCATGGTCATGGCCAAGGGCGCGCACTTCCTGGACGGCCTGCGCGACCTGCAGAAGCGTCACCCGGAAATCGGCGACGTCGACGGCCTGGGCCTGGCCCTGCGTGCGGAAATCTGCCAGGCGGACGGCTTCACGCCGAACCGCAAGCTGCTCGACACCATGGTCGACATGGGCCTGGAAGGCGAGCTGCGCCACAACGGCAAGCGCATCGGCCTGATCCTGGACGTGGGCGGCTACTACAAGAACGTGATCACGCTGGCGCCGTCGCTGCACATCAGCCACGAAGAGATCGACCTGGGCCTGTCCTTGCTGGACCAGTTGCTGACCCGCGCCAAGCAGGTCGCATGAGCCGGGCGGGAGACGACGCGCGCGGTTCGCGTTGCCTCCCGCCGTTCGCCGCGGCGGCGGGCGCTTCAGCCCGCCGCGCGCAGCGCGATCACCGCATTGAGTCCGCCGAAGGCGAAGGAATTGCTCAGCACCGCCTGCACATGGCGGGCGCGCGCCTGGTTGGGCACGTAGTCCAGATCGCATTGCGGATCGGCATCGAGGAAGTTGGCCGTGGGCGGGACCTCCTGCTCGCGCAGCGCGCCGAGCGCCGCCACCAGTTCCAGCGCGCCGGCCGCGCCGAGCGCGTGGCCGTGCACCGCCTTGGTCGAACTCACCGCCAGCGTCTCGGCATGCGCGCCGAATACCTGGCGCAGCGCCTGCGTCTCGCAGCGGTCGTTGGCCTGCGTGCCGGTGCCATGGGCGTTGATGTAGTCGATCTGTTCCGGCGCCAGGCCGGCATCCTGCAGCGCCAGGCGCATCGCTGTGGCGGCGCCGTCGACGCTGGGCGCGACGATGTCGCCGGCATCGGAACTCATGCCGAATCCCGCCAGTTCCGCCAGCGGCCGTGCGCCGCGGGCAGCGGCGTGTTCGGCGCTTTCCAGCACGAACATCCCGGCGCCTTCACCCAGCACCAAGCCGCTGCGCTGCGCGCAGAACGGCCGGCAGGTGTCGTCGCTGACCACGCGCATCGCTTCCCAGGCACGGATCAGCGGCAGGCTCAGGCAGGCTTCGCTGCCGCCGGCGATGGCCACGTCGGCCAGGCCGTGACGGATCATCAGCACGGCCTGGGCGAAGGCGTGGTTGGCCGAGGCGCAGGCGCTGGACACGGCGAAGGCCGGGCCGCGCAGGCCGAAGGCGATGCTGATCTGGCTGGCCGGGGCGTTGGCCATGCTGCGCACGATGGTCAGCGGATGCAGGCGTTCGGCCTGGTCGCGGTACAGCCGGCGCGATTGCTCGTCGCGGCTGAGTTCGGCGCCGACGCCGGTACCGACCACCACCGCGCAGCGCGCGCCGAGCGCGGCATCGTCGCGCGGCAGGCCGGCCTGGACGATCGCTTCCTGGGCGGCGACCAACGCCATCTGGGTCATGCGATCGAGCTGGCCGGGGGCGATGCCGCCGGTCTGCGTGGCGTCGGGCGCGAACCCGGGCAGGGTCGCGGCCAGGCGCATCTTCAGGGTGCTGAGCGGATCGGGCGAGGGCAGGGCGGCGATGCCGCTGCGGCCCTCGCGCATCGCGCTCCACAGCGCCGCGGCGCCGAGGCCGAGCGCGCTGACCGCGCCCATGCCGGTGATGACGACGCGCCGCGCGTGCGGAGAGGCGCCCATGGCGGGTCAGTGCGCCGGTTGCGCCGCGCTGGCCGCCTTGGCCGCCAGCGCGTCCTCGACCGCCTGCACCAGCTTGCCGAGCGAACCGTCGTCCAGGTTCGGGTCGCGCTGCGGGAAGGTGATGTCGAAGTGTTCCTCGATGTCGAACAGGATTTCGATGGCCTCGAGCGAATCCACGCCCAGGTCCTGCAGCTTGGCATCGGGGGTCAGGCGCGCCGGGTCGATCTCGCCATGCTTGGCGACGATGCTGTGGATTTGCGACTCGATGGACGGGGTCATGGCAGTGCTCCGCGAAATGAAGGGCCACCGTGCGGCGCCCGCCGCCGGTGGATCGCACGCTGCGGCCTGGGCCGCAGCATCCATTCTCCACGCTAGACGATCAATCTTGCAGATGCCTTTCGTCAACCAACTCGAGCCGCAGGCCTTGCAGCGGCAGTTCCTGCAGCACCCGCCGGCCGGTTTCCTGATCCAGCCCCTGGAGCACGGGGTGCCGGCCTTCGAGGCCGATTTCGACCTGCTCACCACCGCCGAACCGGCGCTGCGCGCGAAGGTGGCGCGGTTGCCGCTGCAGCGGCTGTGGCAGCGCCTGCTGCGGCCGCGCACCAGCTTCGTCGGCAGCACCGTCAGCGAATACGCCTGGCTGCCGCGCGCGGCCGACCCGGCGCAGTTGCCGCGGCAATGGCGCGCGCAACTGGGGCGGCAACGCGCGCTGCTGATCGTCAAGGACGTGGCGCAGCATTCGCCGCTGCTGGATGACGCCGACAACTCCTGGGCGCAGACGTTCCTGGACGCCTGCGAGCGCAATGGCTATGTGCTGCTGCGCGGGCAGGCGCTGGCCTGGGTGCCGATCGACTTCGCCTCCACCGACGAGTACCTGGCGCGACTTTCGCGCGGGCGCCGGCGCAACATCCGCCGCAAGCTGCGCTCGCGCGCCGATCTGGAGATCGAGGTGCTGCCGACCGGCCCGGCCTTCGCCGACCCGGCGCTGCGCGCGCACTGCTATGCGCTGTACCAGGAGGTGTATGCGCAGAGCGAGATCCATTTCGACCTGCTCACCCAGCCGTTCTTCGACGCGCTGCTGACCGACGCCGAGTCCGGCGGGCAGGTGTTCGTGTACCGGCACCAGGGCCGCATCATCGGCTGGAACCTTTGCTACGTGCACCAGGGCCGGCTGCTGGACAAGTACATCGGCCTGCATTACCCGGACGCGCGCGAGCACAACCTGTACGCGTTGAGCTGGATCGAGAACCTCGACTATGCCTGCCGCCACGGCCTGACGGCCTATGTCGCCGGCTGGACGGACCCGGAAGTGAAGGCCCAACTCGGCGCCAGCTTCACCTACACCTGGCATGCGGTGTACCTGCGCAATCCGCTGCTGCGCGCGCTGCTGCGGCGGTTGCGGCCGCTGTTCGAATCCGACGACGTCGGGCCGGCGGCCGATGCCGCCGAGGAGGACTGAGATGCGCACTCCGGTCCTGCTCGATCTCGATGATTCGCTGGGCGCGGTGCCCGCTGCCGTGCGCTTGCCGATGCGCGATTGGTGCGACGGCCTGCGCTTCGCCTGCTCGATGGCGCGGCTGCGCCGCTTCGGCGCGGCGCTGGAGCAGGCGCTGCCGGCGCAGTACGGCACCGTGCTGCTGGGCAGCGGCGATTTCCATCACCTGAGCCTGCCGCTGATCGTGCGCCTGGCGCAGCGCGCGCAGGCGCCGTTGCGCGTGGTGGTGTTCGACAACCATCCGGACAACATGCGCTTCCCGTTCGGGGTGCACTGCGGCTCGTGGGTGCGGCGCATCGCCGCGCTGCCGCAGGTGGCGCAGGTCGAGGTGGCCGGCATCACTTCCAGCGACGTCGGCCCTGGCCATGCCTGGGAGAACCATCTGCTGCCGCTGTACCGCGGCAAGCTGCGTTACTGGTGCAGTGGCGTGGACGTGGGCTGGGCGCGATGGCTGGGGCTGGGCCAGGCGGTGCGCGGCTTCGCCAGCGTAAGCGAACTGAGCGACGCCTTCGTCGAACACCTGCGGCGCACGCCGATGCCGACCTATCTGTCGCTGGACAAGGACGTGCTGGATCCACAGGACGTGCGTACCAACTGGGACCAGGGCCAGCTGCGCGTGCCGCAGTTGCTGCAGGCGATCGACGCGCTGCGCGGCCAGGTGTGCGGCAGCGACATCACCGGCGAAGTCTCGCTGGCCCATTACCCGCAATGGTGGAAGCGCAAGCTGGCGGCGCTGGACGCGCAGCCCGAGCCGTCGCCGGCGGATCTGTCGGCGTGGCAGGCGCAGCAGCATACATTGAACCTGCGGTTGCTGGCGGCGTTGGACGCGTCCAGCGTCGGCTAGCGCGGCCTTGTCGGTGTGTAGGAGCGGCTTCAGCCGCGAGAGGCGTTACCGGTAATGCCCTCGCGGCTGAAGCCGCTCCTACAGGATGCTTCCCGTCGTCACGAGCGGCGCATTGTCATCGCGACGCTGGCGAAGCCGCCCGTCGCTCGATCAAGCGCTCGGCGCAGCGGCATGCACCAGATCGACATCCAGCGGCGCCGGTCCGACCGTGCCGGCGCAGGCCGCCTGCAGCGTGGCCACGATGGTCTCGAAGCGCGCCTCGTCCAGCCAGGGGCTGTTGCTGATGCTCAGGCAGCGTGCGGCGAAGTCGCGGGCGTTGGGCATCGGCGTGCGCTCGACGATGCCGTCCAGGTAATCGTAATCGGGCAGGGCATGCACGAACGGCACCGCCACGCCGAGCCCGCGCGGCCACAGTGCGGCCAGCACCGATTCGCGCGCGGCCGCCTCGGGCAGCAGCACCATCAGGATCGGCCAGCTGCCCTGGGCGCCGGGGGTATCGGCGATCACGGTCAGGCCGGGAATGCCGGCCAGGCGTGCGCTGCGGCGCCGACCCTGCTCACGGATCTGCGCCAGGAACGCCGGCCAGCGCGCGCTGGCGCGCACGCCGACGCCTTCGCGCCAGGCGCCGACGGCATGCTGGGCGATGGCCGTCCCGAAGCGGTCGCCGGCCGCGCCCACGCGGTCGCCGCGACGCAGTGCGCGGCGTACCGGTGCGCCGTACGCCCAGCGCAGCGGCTGCGGCCGGTACAGCGCGGCGTAGCCGAGCAGTTCCAGGCTGCGGCGCAGTTCCCAGCGCCAGTCGCGCTGGCCCAGGCGTGCGGCGGTGTCGGCGAGGCTGCGCTGCAGCGGCGCATGCCGCGACATCAGTAGCCCGCCTTCGTAGAGGGTCAAGCCCTTGCCGGCGGCCAGGCTGCAGAAGCCGATGTCGCCGCCCAGGCCGGCCGGGCGGCCGTCGGGGTGCACGCCGCCCAGCGCCTGCGCCGCGTCCTCGATCAGCAACGCGCCGCAGCCTTCGGCGGCGCGGCGCAGCGGCGCCAGGTCGGTCAGGCGCCCGCCGAGGTGGGTGGCGATGATCGCCAGGGTGTCGCTGCCGCAGCGTTGCGCCAACTGCGCCGGGTCCAGTTCCAGCGAGCCGGGCAGCAGATCGCACAACACCAACTGCAGGCCGCAGTGCGCCACTGCCAGCGCCACCAGCGGGCAGGTGTAGGCCGACACCAGCACCTGCCGGCGCCGGCTGGCCGCGGTCAGGGTGCGCAGCGCCACGATCAGCGCGGCGGTGCCGGAGCAGGTCAGCAGCGCCTGCGGCAGGCCGAGCGCAGTGGCCAGCCGCGTGCGCGGGCGGCCTGGCCACAGGTCGCGCCACTGCAGCGGCAGGCCCGCGGTCGGCGGCACCTCAATGCGCATCGGCGGGATCCGCGCGTTCGCCGATCGCCAGGCAGACGATGCCGGCGACGATCAGCGCCGCGCCCAGCGCCTGCAACAGGCCGATGTGTTCGTTGAACCACCAGGCCGACAGCAGCATCACGCTGACCACCTCCAGGTGCGAGGCGGCGAAGGCCGGGCCGATCGGCGCGTGCTCGAGCAGCTTCATCCAGGTGAAGAACGCACCGACGTAGCCCAGCAGCGCGGCGTACAGCCACGGGCTGCCCAGCAGGCGCAGCACCCAGGCCAGTTCGGCCTGCGGCGGAAACGCGTGGGTGCCGGCCAGCTTGAAGCCGATCTGGGCCAGGGTGTCGAAGCTCAGCAGCAGGGCGAAGCCGACCGCGTAGCGATGCAGCGGCGGCCGGCTCATGAGCCCAGCCCCACCACGGCCACGCCGGCGCTGACCAGACAGATGCCGGCCACCTGCATGCGCCCGAGGCGTTCGCCGAACAGCCAGCGCCCGGCCAGCATGATCGCCACGATGTTGATCGAGCCCAGCAGCACGCCGCGGCCCAGCGGCACCAGCGACAGGAACGCGGTCCAGGCGAGGAATTCGAACACGTAGCAGGCCACGCCGAACCACAGCTGCGGCTGCCGCGCCATGTGCTGCCAGCGCGCCATGCCGGTGCCCTGCGGGTGGCTGGCGACGTACTTGAAGGCCAACTGGCCGGCGGTGTCGAGCGCCACCGTCGCCAGCCAGATCGCCACCACCGAGCCGGTCATCGCCATCAGGCGGCGGCCTGCTGCGGGGCGGTGAGCGCCGCGAAGAACTGCGCCAGGCGCGCGCCGAGCACGCGCCGTTCGCGGTCCAGGGTGATCATGTGGTAGCTGTCGTGCAGCAGCAGCAGTTCGGTCGGCCCGGAGACGTTGGCGATCACCAGCCGCGCGTTGCGCAGGTCGGCGATGTCGTCCTCTGCCGCGTGCGCGACCAGGCACGGCGCGACCACCTTGGGCAGGTTGCGGCGCACGTCGCGCGAGAGCAGGTACATCTCGGCCAGCGCGTGCCACGGATTGCCGGGCAGGCCGGCGGCGCTGCTGTCGCCGCCGAGCATGGCGCTGCTGACCTGGGCGCGGATGCGCTCGTCGCGCAGGCCGTACGGCGGTTCTTCCAGGAACATGCGGCGCTTGCCGATGCCCAGGCGCTTGAACCACGGCAGCAGGAACGCCAGCCGCGCGCGCTTGGGGATGTTCCAGCCGTCGTAGCGGAAGGTGGCGCCGAGCACGCCGACGCCGTCCACCCACTGCGGCCGCTCCTGGGCCAGGCGCAACGCAAGCAGCGCGCCCATCGACAGCCCGGCCACGAACAGCCGGTCGACCTGCGGGCGCATCCGCGCGGCGGCGGCCTCGACGCTGGCGTACCAGTCGCGCCAACTGGTGGCCAGCAGGTCGTCCTCGTCGCCGCAGTGGCCGGCCAGCTGCACGCCGTGGACGCTGAAGCCTTCGCGGTTCAGGCTCTTGCCGAGCAGGCGCATCTCGCTGGGCGTGCCGGTCAGGCCGTGGATCAGCAGCACGCCGTTGCGGCCGCCTTCGAAGTGGAACTCGGCAGATTCGATCATTGGAATGGGCGCGGCTGCGCAGTCTCGGCAATCCGTGCAGGGTGGCCGCTGCGCGTTTCAGCAGCCTTTCGCCGCCGCCGCGGCGAAGGGGTCAGTGCTTGGCCGCGGCCGGATTGCGGAAGCGTACCAGCACGCGCTGGCCAATGCGCAGGGTCGAGGGCTGGGTGAAGGCCAGGACGCAGGCCACGCTGCGATCGTTGCCGGCGGGCGTGGCGTCGTCGTGCAGTTGGGTGGGGCCGTAGGCCGGCGCCAGCCAGCGCACCACCGCCTGGCCGAGCACGGTCTGGCGGCCGTCGTCGCTGATGACCTCGGCGGCCATGCCCGGAGTGACGCTGCCGGCATAGCTTTCGTTCAATTCGGCGCGGACCAGGCGCGGGGCGTCCGGCAGCAGGGTCAGCAGTGGCGCGTTGGCCTCGCTGCGTGCGCCGACCGCGGCCGACAGCTGCAGCACGCGCCCGGCGACCGGCGCCTGCAGCCGGTACTGCGCGCGCTGCAGCTCGGCCGCGCGCACCTGCGCGTCGGCCAGGGCCGCATCGCTGCGTGCGGTGTCCAGCGCGTCGACCAGGCTCTGCACCGCGTCGCTGGCGTCGTCGGCGCTCTGGCCGTCGCTGGCGCCCAGGCGCGCGGCCTCGGCCAGCCGCCGTTGCTTCTGCTGGGCGCTTTGCAGGCGCTGCTGCAGTTGTTTCAGGTGGGTGGCCGCGGCCTGCGCGCGGGTGCGGGCGATGTCCAGGTCGACCGCGGCGGCGCGGTCGTCGCCGGCGACCAGCAAGGCGCCTTTCTGCACCGCGTCGCCCTCGTGCACCGGCACCTCGCGCAGGGTCGCGGCGACCGGCAGGCCGAGCTTGAGCACGCCGCCCTCCACGTCGATGCGGCCGCGCGCCACCGCCAGGTAGGCGGCGGGGGCGGCGGCCGGCGCCGGGGCCGGCGTGCGGTCCGATGGCGCGCATGCGGCCAGCAGCAGGCTCAGCAGGGGCGCGGCGGCGAACGCTTTCATGGTGCGGGATTCCGTGAGGGCAGGGGCGAGGGCGGCGCGTTCACGCGGCGGTCGTCGAGGATGCGGCCGTCCTCCATCGACAGCACGCGGTCGGCGTGGCGGATCAGGCGCGGGTCGTGGCTCACGCACAGCACCATGGTGTTGTGGCGGCGCGCGATGCGGTGCAGCAGGTCGATCACGATCTGGCCGTTGCCGGCATCCAGCGCGCTGGTCGGTTCGTCGGCGAACAGCAGCGCCGGGTGCTTGGCCAGCGCGCGGGCGATCGCCACGCGCTGCTTCTCGCCGCCGGACAGCTCGGCTGGGCGCAGGTGCTGGCGGTGGGCGATGCCGACCTCGGCCAGCGCCTCTTCGGCGCGGCTGCGCACCTCGGCGGGGGCAAGGCCCATGTACTGCAGCGGCAGCCGCACCTGGTCCAGCGCGCACAGCGCCGGGAACAGGTTGAAGCCCTGGAAGATGAAGCCGGTATGGCGCAGGCGGAACTGCTCCAGTGCGGTGGCGCCGAGCGTGCCCAGCGCCTCGCCCAGCGCCAGCACCTGGCCGGCGTCGGCGCGCTGCAGGCCGCTGAGGATCGACAGCAGGGTGCTCTTGCCGCAGCCGGACGGGCCGGAGATCAGGGTCAGTTCGCCCGGCCACACCTGCAGTTCCACGTCGCGCAGCACCGGCGTGCGCAGGCTGCCGGAGACGAAGCTCTTGCACAGGCCGCTGCCGCTGAGCGTGGCGGCGGCCGGGTGCAGCGCGGCGGGGGCGACGATGCGGCTCATCGCAGCAGCAACGCCGGATCGGCGCGGCGCAGCCCGCGCAGCGCGGCCAGGGCCGAGACCACGGTCAGCAGCATCACCGCGCACACGCACAGGCCCCAGCCGCTGGCATTGAACGCCACCGGCACGTCGTGCGCGCGGGCCAGCGCGACCAGCGCCGCGCCCAGCGCGCTGGCGCCGATCAGGCCCAGCGCCCCGACCCAGGCCGCCTGTTCCAGCACCACCCAGCGCAGGTTGCGCATGCTCACGCCCAGCGCGTTGAGCGTGGCGTACTCGCGCGCGGCGCCGAGCACCGTGCCGAGCAGGGTCTGGCTGGTGATGGCCACGCCGACCAGCAGCACGATGCCGCCGAGGAACAGCACGCCGGAGCCGGCGCCGGTGTCGAACATCCAGAACAGGATGCTGCGCCGGGCGAAATCGTCGGCGCTCCAGGCTTCCACGCGTGGCCGCGTGATTGCGCCGTCGATCGCCTGCGCCACCGCCTGCGGGTCGGCGCCGGGGCGCAGCCTGGCCACCATGTACGTCGGCCAGTCCGGATGCGCGGTGTCGCTGTTGAGCGCGCGCGCGGTGTCCAGCGAGGCCAGTACGTTGACGCCGCCCAGCGCGCGCAGGCCGCGGCCGACCCCGATCACCCGCACGCGGTGGCCGTTGATGCGCGCGCTGCTGCCGACGCCGACGCCGAGCTTGTCCAGTTCCGCGCGGTCCACCACCACGGTGTCCGGTTCGCGCAGCGCCGCGCGCAGGGCGGGGCTGAGCAGGCGCGAGAACATCAGCCCGCCGTCGCGGGTGTCGATGCCGGAGATGTAGACAGATACCGCGCCGGTGTCGCCGGGGCCGCGCCAGTCGCCGTCGAACCAGATGAACGGCTCGATCTGCGCCACCCGCGGGTCGAGGTGCAGCGGCGCGGCCGCGTCCGGATCGATGGCGCGGCCCTGGTCCACGCTCTGCGTGCCGGGATAGCCCAGCCACAGGTCGGCGTCGGAGCCCGAGACATAGACGCTGGCGCTGCCGAAGATGCCCAGCACCAGTGCGGTCTGCAGCAGCAGCAACAGGCTGGCGAAGCCCACCGACACCACCACCGGCAGGAAGCGGCGCCACTCGTAGCGCAGGGTCTGGCGGGCCAGCGCGACCATCAGGGCTGCGCGCCTTTGCGGTCGCTGCCGTGACCGGCGCCGGGGATCGGCGCGGTGGCGCTGCCCAGCGCGGTGTGCAGGG
The DNA here is from genome assembly GCF_014206815.1 of Xanthomonas sp. F10. Taxonomy (GTDB): domain Bacteria; phylum Pseudomonadota; class Gammaproteobacteria; order Xanthomonadales; family Xanthomonadaceae; genus Xanthomonas_A; species Xanthomonas_A indica. Next base: position 1,550,582 of record NZ_JACHNP010000001.1, on the reverse strand, counting down.
CGACGTAGGCCAGGTCGCGCTGGCGCTGCGCTTCCAGCAGTTCTAGCGCCGCCTGGTCGCGCGCGGCCTGCTGCGTGGCCACGTCCAGATCGCTGCCCAGGCCCAGCCGCCGGCGCTGTTGCGCCGCCTCGGCGACCTGCTGCTGCGCCTGCAGCACCTGCTGCTGGGTCTCGGTGTTGCGCCGCTGCTGCTCCAGCGTGGTCAGCGCAGTCTCGACCTCGTTGACCGCGTCCAGCACGGTCTGCCGGTAGGCCAGGGTGGCCGCTTCCAGCAGGTCGCCGCGCGCCTTGGCCCTGGCCTGGCGGATGCCCCAGTCGAACAGCGGGATGTCGATCACCGGGCCGAACGAGGCGATGCCGTGGGTGGCGGTGCGGCGGTGGCTCAGCAGGCTGGTCGACCAGCGGATCGCGCCGCCCAGGCCGATGCTGCCGTAGCGGTCGGCGCGGGCGATGCCCAGCGCGCCGGCGGCGCTGATCACCTCGGCCTCGTGCGCCGCGATGTCCGGGCGTCGCCGCAGCAGGTCGGCCGGCACGCTGTCGACCGCGGCGATCTGCAGTTGTCCCGGCGCGGTGGTGGCCGCGGCCGCGCTCCATGCCGGGTCGGGCGTGTCGCGGCCCAGCAGCACCGCCAGGCGCCGCGCCGCGGCGGCGGCGGCATCGCGCGGCTCGTTCACCGCGCCCTGCGCCTGCAGCGCCGCGGCCTGCGCCTGTGCGGCGGTGGCCGGCGCGGCCAGATGCAGGTCGACCAGGGTCTGTTGCAGGCTGGCCTGGCGCTGGCGTGCGCTGGCGATGTCCTGCAGCAGGCGTTCGGCCTGCTGCGCGTGGCGCAGGTCGATCCAGTTGTGCGCCACGTCGGAGATCGTCGCCGCGCGCACCTGCGCCAGGTTGGCCTGGGCGCTCTGCAGGTCGCCGCGGGCCACGCGGTTGGTGGCTTCGCCGCGGCCGAACAGCGGCAGCTCCCACTCCGAATCCACACCCACGACCAGGAACGAGGCGCTGGCGTCCGGGTCGATCGGGTCCTCGGTGCGCGCGCGCAGTTGCGGCCGCAGGGTGGCGTCGGCGACCGCGTCCAGCCGCCGCGCCGCGCGCAGCCGTGCCAGCGCCTGGCCGACCTCGAGATCGTCCCGCAGCGCCTGCGCGACCAGCGCGTCGAGCTGCGGATCGTGGAAATCCTGCCACCAGGCGCTGCCCGGCGGGCGCGTCGCGGCCGCCTGCGGCGTCGCGCTGCTCCACTGTGCGGGCAGCGACGGCTGGCGCAGGTCGGGGATGGGCTGGCTGGCGCAGCCCGTCAGCGCGAGCGCGGCGGCCAGCCCCAGCACGCTGGCCGGGCGAAAGCGGATCCGGTTCATGCCTGCGGCTCCGCGTCGGCCGGCAGGTCCAGCTCCGCACGCAAGCCACCCAGCGCCGAGCGCCGGTAGCGCAGCGTGGCGTGGTGGCGGGCGGCGATGTTGGCGACGATCGCCAGGCCCAGGCCGGTGCCGCCTTCGGGCGCGTCCGGGGCACGGAAGAAGCGCTCGCCCAGGCGCGGCAGCAGGGCCTCGTCGATGCCGCTGCCGGCGTCGTCCACCGCCAGGCGCACGGACTGCGGCTCGCGCCGCAGGCTGACCGTGACCACGCGCCCGGCGGCATGGCGGAAGGCGTTGTCCAGCAGGTTGTCGAGCAGTTCGCGCAGCGCATAGGCATCGGCGGCCACCCAGGCGGGCGTGTCGTCATCGCCGCCGTCGTAGCCCAGGTCCACCCCGGCGTGCAGCGCGTCGGGGATGCGCTCGGCCAGGGCCTGCGGCAGCCATTGCGCCAGGTCCAGCGGCAGCAGTGGGCGGATGCTCTCGCGCGGCGCCTGGGTGCGGGTCAGCGCCAGCAACTGGGTGGAGGTGCGGGTGGCGCGGTCGGTCAGCTGGCGGATGTGTTGCAGCGCCTGTGCGCTGTCTCCCGGGCGCTGGCTGGCCTGGGCGCGCTGCACGTGCATGCTCAGCCCGGCCAGCGGCGTGCGCAGTTGGTGTGCGGCGTCGGCGAGGAAGCGTTCCTGCAGCGCCATCATGTGCTTGAGGCGGCCAAGCAGGCCGTCGATGGCCTGGGTCAGCGGCAGGATCTCCACCGGGATGTCCGGCCCGGACACCGGGCTGAGGTCGCGCTGGCTGTCGTCGAGCCGGCGCACCGCCGGCTCCAGCATGCGCAGGCCGACCCGCACGCCGTGCCAGACCAGCACCAGCAGGGAACAGGTGAGCAGCAGTTCGGTCGGCAGCATCAGCACCAGGATCTCGCGGGCGCGGCGATGGCGGTCGTCCAGGGTCTCGGCCACCGACACGGTGAGCCAGTCGCCCGGCTCCAGCGCCGAGGGCAGCAACAGGCTGGCCACGCGCACCGGCACGCCGTTGTCCATGCGGTCGTCGTACAGCATCACCCGGCCGACCTCGGCCGGATCCGGGTGCATCGGAATCGGCTGGGTGCTGCCGCTGATCACCCCGTGGCGACGGCTGTCCAGCTTGAAGAACACCCGGCCATCGCTGCTGTACTCCAGCAGTTGCCGCGCCTGCAGGGTCAGCGGCATGCGCTCGCCGGGGTCGTTGACCGCGTTGGCCAGGCCCTGGGTGTCCTCCTTCAGGTCCATGTCGTGGACGTGATTGGTGTACTTGAGCATCAGCAGGTAGAACAGCGCCGACACCACCAGCATCAGCAGCACGGTCGGAATCAGCAGGAACGCCAGCAGTCGCTGGCGCAGGCTGGGATGGCGGTAGGCCGGCGCGTGCGCGGCGGTGGTCGCGCTCACTGCGGGATCTGTGCGTGGTCGGCGGCCGGTGAGGCGGCGCGCGACTCCTCCAGCAGGTAGCCCAGGCCGCGGATGGTGCGGATGCCGACGCCGGCGCCATGCAGCTTGCGCCGCAGGCGGTGCATGGAGATGTCCAGGCCGTTGTCGGTGATTTCGTGTTGCCAGTCGCACAGCGCCTCGGTCAGCTGGCTGCGGCTGACCACGCGCCCGCTGCGCAGCAACAGGGTCTCCAGCAGCGCGAACTCGCGTGCGGTCAGGTCCAGCGGCTGGTCCTGCAGCCACACCCGGCGCCCGGCCAGGTTGATGCGCAGTTGCCCCAGCACCAGTTCCGGCACCCCGCCGCTGCTGCTGCGGCGCAGGAGCGCGCGGGTGCGGGCGAGGAACTCGGACAGTTCGAAGGGCTTGATCAGGTAGTCGTCGGCGCCCTGGTCGAGCGCGCGGATACGGTCTTCCACCGCGTCGCGCGCGGTCACCACCAGCACCGGGATCTCGTCGCGGCGGGCGCGCAGGCGCTGCAGTACCTGCAGCCCGTCGCGGCGTGGCAGGCCCAGGTCCAGGACCAGTAACTGATAGCTTTCGCTACCGAGCGCGCGTTCGGCGGCGGCACCGTCGCTGACATGGTCCACCACGTGCCCGCACTCGGCGAGCGAGTCGCGCAATGCAACGGCAATGGACGTATCGTCTTCGGCAACCAGGATGCGCATGACGCGAATGCTTGCAACGGGGATGTGGGAAAACCGTCGTAATCGGCGGCCGCGAAGTCAGTACGTTCACATACGTCGATGTAGCTTCGGTGGAGACTGCATCCAGATTCTGCGATGCGGTGATGACGATTGTCATCCATGACATCGTTCGCGCGCTCCCGGTCCTGACCCTACAGGGTAGGAAAAATCCTATAGCCGGCCACGGCATCCGCCGATCCTCACGCCCCCGGGGCGGCGGCATCATGCATGTGTCGGCAACGTCACCGCTCCCGCGCCAGGGAGGCGGCTCGCACGGAATCGAACGGATCTCGATTCGCCGGCCACGTTTCGCTCCCGCAGACGCCGAAGGATCGGCGCAGCGCCACTGCGATCGGAATCAGAGGGAAGAAAACGCACGAGGCCCCGGCATGCCGGGGCCTCGTGCGTTCAACGTGCTGCTATCGAGCAGGAATCATGTCGGCATCACGCACGGCAGGCCCGGTCTGTACCATGCCGTCAGCGCCACACCGCGCGCCACGCCTGCACGCGACCCCTCAGGCCGCAATCCGCGGCCTTTGCGAATCCCCAATCCCGAATCCCAAATCCCGGCCCCTCAGAGCGCCCAGTCCAGCCGCAACCCCGCCACCAGGGCATTGGGCAGGTCGCGGGTGCGCGCCGGCTCGTTGAACTGGTCCGGGTGCACGATGTAGTGCAGGTTCGGGGCGATGCGCAGCTGCGGGGTCACCTGGATGCCGTAGCTCAGTTCCATCATGGTCTGGGAGCGGTGCGGGGTGCCGCTGCCGCCGGCCGCCGCGCGCGCCAGGCGCAGGTCTTCCAGGGCGTCGTCGCTGTAGTGCTGCTGGGTGACGACGAAGGCGATGTTGTCCTGCGGGCGGCTGGCGAAGGTGCCGCGCTGGACCAGGCCCAGTTCCAGGAAGTGGTCTTCGATCAACTGCCCGGAGGTGCCCTTGAGCGCCGAGCCGAACAGCACCAGGCCACGGTTGCTGTCCGGGTCGGGGCGGGTGACCTGCTGCTCGAAGCGCACGAACGCGCCGGAGCGGCCGTTGCGATTGGCGTAGTCCAGCCCGCTCAGCCGCGCCGGGTTGCCGTTGCGGTCGTTGAGCGGATCGCGGTAATCGGAGTTGTCCTGCCAGCCGCCGATCTCGTACATCGCCGGCAGGCGCGCGCCGCTGGCCTGGGTGGTGTAGCCGATCGCGTAGGGCACGATCACCCCGGTGCGGTCGTTGGTGCTCCAGTTCAGGCCGTGCTGGCCGCGTTCGGCCTGGATCGGGTTGACCTCGTAGGCGCCGACGTGGACGTAGACGTTCGGGGTCACCCAGGCCTTGGCGTGCGCGGCCCAGCTCGACACCGGCCAGTAGGTGAAGTTGCTGGTGCGGAACACGAAGGTGGGGTTGCCGCAGGCCGAGTTGCCCTGGAAGTAGTTGCACAGGTCCGAGCCCAGGAAGTGGATGTTGGCCACGCTGCGGCCGGCCTCCAGTTCCAGGCGGTCGTTGAACAGCTTCTGGTCGATGGTGAAATTGGCCAGGCGGGTGCCCTGGCCACCGTAGATTTCCTGCACCGAGGTGCTGTTGCCGATGTTGCCGTTGGCCAGGTTGGTGCCGTGGCGGTTGATGCCATAGACCTTCAGCGTCGCGCCGTTCCAGCCCATCAGCCGTTGCAGGTCCACGTCGGTGCCGAACATCAGCTGGCCGGCGTAGGCGCTGCCCTGGTGCTTGCCGCCATCCAGCGAGACCGCGCCTTCGCCGGTGTAGGCGAGCTTGGGCGTGAACGCATCGCTGGCGTCCTGGGCATGGGCCAGCGGCGCGGCGAGGGCCAGCGCCAGGGTGGCCACGGGCAGGTGCGAGACGAGGGAACGGGACATGGCGGAACTCCTCAGCAGGAAAAGGCCGGCGCGCCGCCAGCGGCGACGGGGGGAGGGGCATCGCATGGCGACGCGCCGGCACATGGACGGGATCAGGCGACGACCGGCTTCTTCAGCACCCGCAGCGCCACCGCGGTGACCACGGTGCCGGCGAGCAGCGCCACCAGGTACATCCCCAGGTGGCTGACCGCATTGGGGATCGGCAGCACGAACACGCCGCCGTGCGGCACCTTCAGTTCGGCGCCGGCGGCCATCGAGATCGCGCCGGCCAGCGCCGAGCCGAGCATCAGCGCGGGGATGGTGCGCAGCGGGTCGCGCGCGGCGTACGGGATGGCGCCTTCGGTGACGAAGGCCAGGCCGAGCACGCCGGTGGCGGCGCTGCTGCCGCGCTCCTCCTGGGTGAAGCGGCTGCGGAACACCCAGGTGGCCAGGGCGATGCCCAGCGGCGGGGTCATGCCGGCGACCATCGCCGCGGCCATCGGCGTGTACACCTGGCTGGCGATCAGGCCGGTGGAGAAGGCGTAGGCGGCCTTGTTGACCGGCCCGCCCATGTCGAAGGCCATCATCGCCCCCAGCAGCAGGCCTAGCAGCACCGCGCTGCTGCCCTGCATGCCGCGCAACCACTCGGTGAGCCAGGCCAGCAGTTCGGCCACCGGCTGGCCGACCACATAGAGCATGGCCAGGCCGACCAGCAAGGTGCCCAGCACCGGCAGGATCAGCACCGGCTTCAGGCCCTCCAGGGTGCGCGGCAGCTTGATCGCGCGGTTCAGCGCGGCCACGCCGTAGCCGGCGATGAAGCCGGCCAGGATGCCGCCGATGAAGCCGGCGCCGAGGTTGGCCGCGACCATGCCGCCGATCATGCCCGGGGCGATGCCGGGGCGGTCGGCGATGGAGTAGGCGATGTAGCCGGCCAGGGCGGGCACCATCAGGGTGAAGCCGGCCTTGGCACCGATCTGGAACAGCGACCAGGCCAGGGTGCCCTTGTGCGCGTCGTCGAAGGCGTAGATGCCGCCGAGCGCGAACGCCAGCGCGATCAGCAGGCCGCCGGCGGTGACGAACGGCAGCATGAACGACACGCCGGTCATCAGATGCTTGTACGGGCCGGCGGAGCGGCCGCCCTGCGCCTTGGTCGGCGCACTGGCGCCGTTGCCGGCCGCATGCACGCTGGCCTCGGCCAGGGCCTTGCGGATCAGCGCCGGGCCGTCGTTGATCGCCGGCTTGGTGCCGCTCTTGAACAGGCGCTTGCCGCCGAAGCGGCCCAGGTCGACCTCGCGGTCGGCGGCGATCAGCACCAGGTCGGCGGCGGCGATCTCCTCGGCGCTGAGCGCGTCCTGGGCGCCGACCGAGCCCTGGGTCTCCACCCGGATCTGGTGGCCCAGCGCCTTGGCCGCCTGCTGCAGGCCTTCGGCGGCCATGAAGGTGTGGGCGATGCCGGTGGGGCAGGAGGTGATGGCGACGATGCGCTTGCCGGCGCCCTCGGCGCTGCCGCCCGCGTCTGCAACGGCGGCCGTGGTCGCCGCGGCGCCCGCCAGCAGCGGCGCCAGCACCGCGTCGGCATCGGCCAGCACCGCGTCCAGGCTGCTGCGCTGCACGCGGCGGCCGGCGAAGCGGGCGGCATCGGCGTCGCCGTCGCCGACCAGCAGCAGCGGCGCGGCGGCGGTTGCCGCGGCCAGGTCCAACGGCGCGATCACGCCCTGCGGCGTGCGCACCTCGGCCTGCAGCACCGCGCCCCGCGCCGTGGCGGCATGGCGCAGCGCCTCGGCGGCGAGGACGGCTTCGGTACTGCGATCGCCAGCGGCGATCACCACGAGGATCGGATTCATGCGGGCTCCCGATGAGCGCAAGGGGGCGCGGCGCACAGCAGCGACGCGGCGGAAGTCATGCCAGGGTCTCCAGGCGGACCGCGGCGGCCAGCGCCGGCAGGCGCTCGCGCGGCAGGCGGCGGGCGACGCCGCTGCCCAGCGTGGCCACGGCGAAGGCGGTGGCCTGGCGCGCGCAGGTCGCCAGGTCGGCGTCGGCGCGCAAGGCCGCGACCAGGCCGGCGACCATCGCATCGCCGGCGCCGACGCTGCTGCCGCCAGTCAGTTGCGGCGGCTGCGCCAGCAGCGCCTGCTCGCCGCGCACGAACAGCGCACCGTCGGTACCCAGCGACACGGCGACCAGGCCGATGCCGCGCGCCAGCAACGCGCGCGCGGCGCCGAGCAGGTCGGCGGTGGCGGTCAGCGGCGTACCGGCCCATTCCTCCAGTTCGTGGCGGTTGGGCTTGATCGCGAACGGCAGTTGCGGGCGCGGCGCGTCCAGTGCGGCGTGCAGCGGCGCACCGCTGGTGTCCAGCAGCACCCGCGCGCCGGCGGCGGCGGCCTGCGCCTGCAGTTGCCGCCAGGTGTCCTCAGCCAGGCCGGCGGGCAGGCTGCCGCTGAGCACCACCGGCAGGCCGGGGCGCAGCAGTTCGGCCAGGCGCGCGCCGATGGTGTCGAGCTGCGCCTGGTCCAGGGCCAGGCCGGGCAGGTTGATGTCGGTGGTGGCGCCGCTGTCGGCGGCCACCAGCTTGAGGTTGCTGCGGGTGTCGCCGGGCACGCGCAGGCAGCGGTCGTCGATGCCGCGTTCGGCGAACAGGGTCTCGAACACCGGCGCATTGCCGGCGCCGAGCACGCCGAGCGCGGCGCAGCGCAGGCCGGCATCGGCCAGGCAGGCGGCGACGTTGATGCCCTTGCCGCCGGCGATGGCGTGGGCGCTGCGTGCGCGGTGCACCTGGCCCGGTTGCAGCCGGTCGATCGCCACGGTCAGGTCGATCGCCGGATTCAGCGTCACGGTGACGGCATCGACGCTCATGCGCCGGCTCCGCCGTCGAGCGCCCGCACCTCGGCCGCGCTTTCGCAGTCCAGGGCGCGCTGCGCCAGCGCCTGCAGCGCGTCCAGGCGGCTGCCGCGCAGGCGCGCCTTCACCGCGGGGATGTCGTTGGGCGTCATCGACAGTTCGTGCACGCCCAGCCCGGCCAGCAGCGCCGCGCCGAATGCATCGCCGGCCAGGCCGCCGCACACGCCGACCCAGCGGCCGTGGCGCGCCGCGCCCTCGACGGTGGTGCGGATCAGGCGCAGCACCGCCGGGTGCAGGCTGTCGGCCTCGGCGGCCAGGTCCGGGTTCTGGCGGTCGATGGCCAGGGTGTACTGGGTCAGGTCGTTGGTGCCGATCGAGAAGAAGTCCGCGTGCTTGGCCAGTGCATCGGCCTGGATCGCCGCCGCCGGCACTTCGATCATGATGCCCAGCGGCACCTCCGGTGCCTGCAGCTCCGCGCGCAGGCACTCGCATTCGGCGCGCAGCGTCAGCAACTCCGCGGCCGACGTGATCATCGGGAACATGATCGCCAGGCGCGCGCCGTCCTTGGCCGCGCGGTACAGCGCGCGCAGCTGCGGTTGCAGCAGGTCGGCGCGGCGCAGCAGCAGGCGCGCGCCGCGCACGCCCAGGAACGGGTTGTCCTCGCGCGGCAGGTTCAGGTGCGCGACCTGCTTGTCGCCGCCGATGTCCAGCGCGCGCACGATCAGCGCGCGGCCGTCCAGCGCCTGCGCCATCGCGGTGTAGGTGGCGTATTGCTCGTCCTCGCTGGGGGTGCTGCCGCGCTCCAGGAACAGGAATTCGGTGCGCATCAGACCCACGCTCTCGGCGCCCTGCGCCAGCGCCGCGGCGACCTGCTCGGGCAGGTTGACGTTGGCGCCGATCTCCAGGCGATGGCCATCCTCGGTCTGCGCCGGCTGGTTGCGCTGCTCGGCCTCGCGCGCACGCAGCTGCTGCTGTTCGTCGATGTAGGCGCGGGCCGAGGCCAGGTCGGCCTCAGACGGCGCCAGGTACAGGCGGCCGCTGCTGCCGTCGACGATGACGGTGGCGCCATTCTCCAGGTCCAGCAGGTCGGCGCCGCCGGCGACCAGCGCCGGCAGCCCGAGGGTGCGCGAGAGGATCGCGGTGTGCGAGGTCGGGCCGCCCACGGCGGTGGCCAGGCCGAGCACGCGACCGGTGTCGAGGTTGGCGGTATCCGACGGCGACAGGTCGTGGGCGAGCAGGATGCACGGCGCGGCCGGCAGCTGCTCCAGGCTGCCGCCGGCCAGGCTCGGATCCAGTTGCGCCAGCACCCGGCGGCCGACGTCGCGCAGGTCGCTGGCGCGCCCGGCCAGCACTGCATTTCCCAGCGCCGAGAGCTTGTTGGCCAGGCGCTCCACCGACTGCTGCCAGGACCAGGCGACGCCGTGGCCCTCGACCATCAGCTGGCAGGCCAGGGTGATCAGGTCGGTGTCGTTGAGCAGTTCGGCCTGGGCGCGGAAGATCGCCGCGTCGCCAGCGCCGAGCCGGCGCCGGGTGTCCTCCTCGATGGCCTGCAACTGCGCGCGGGTGCGCTGCAGGGCGTCGTGCAGCAGGGCGCCGCCGTCGCTCAGCGGCACCGGCGTGTCCGCCACCGCGACGGCGTGGCCGGCCAGTTTGTGCACCACGCCGATCGCCAGCCCGGGGCTGGCGCCGATGCCGACGATGGCCGGCTGCGCCTGCGGCGGGGTCCAGCCGGCGACCGGCGCGGCGCGGCGCTGCGCCGCCGCCTCGGCGTCGGCCTGTTCCTGGGCGGTCAGGCCGTCGATCACGCTGCGCAGCCGCGCCAGCGCCGCCGCGGCGTCCTGGCCTTCTGCGGAAATGGTCACCGTGTCGCCGGCATGCAGGCCCAGCTGCAGCAGCGACACCAGGTTCTTGGCGTCGCCGACCTGGTCGCCGGCACGCACTTGGATGCGGGCGGCGAACCCGCGCGCGGTTTCCACCCAGCGCGTGGCCGGACGCGCGTGCAGGCCGGTGGGGTAGCGCACGGTCCAGTCGAAGCGTTCGGCCAGGTCGCTGGCCGGGGCGGCGGGCGCGGTGGGGGCCGCGTCCTCGCTCAGCGCGGCGACGATCGCCTGCGGATCGTCGCTGGCGAACAGCGCCTCCAGCCGCGGCGGGTCCTGGATCAACCGGGTCAGCCGCCGCAACAGGGCGATATGGGTGTCGGACTGGGCGGCGATGGCGACCACCAGGCGCGTGGTCTGGCCCGGGTTCCACTCCACGCCGTCGCGGAGCTGCAGCACCGCGATGCCGTCGCGGCGCACCAGGTGGCGGTCTTCGCCGGTGCAGTGCGGGATCGCCACGCCGTGGCCCAGGAAGGTGTTGGCCAGCGCTTCGCGGCGCAGCATGCTGGCCTCGTAGGCCGGCGGCACGCAGCCGGCGGCGACCAGCAACTGCGCCGCCTGGGCGATCGCGTCGGCCTTGTCGCGGGCCTGGACATCGATCCGGACCAGATCGCTGGAAACCAGGGGGGAGGAGGGCGTCTGGGACACGCAGGTTCCTTGAGGGTGGGCGGCGAGTGGGCGCAGTGTGGGAACGTTCCCAGTCAATCGTCAATGTGCAGTGCACAAATCCTTCGGAAAAGCCCGGTGCTACTATCTCCTCACGCTAGGCGACAGGGAGTGGAAATGAAAATGATGCGGGAACGTTGCCAGTGAGCGTCAGCATCCATGACGTGGCCCGGGTCGCCGGTGTCTCGACCTCGACGGTGTCGCGCGCGCTGGGCCACGGCCCGGTCAGCGAAGAGGTACGGGCACGGGTGGAAGCGGCGGTGCGCGAGACCGGCTACCGCCCCAACCTGATGGCGCGGCGGCTACGCTCGCAGCGTTCCGGGGTGGTGGGCCTGATCGTCGCCGACATCCGCAATCCGTTCTTCACCGCGGCCATCCGCGCGGTCGAGGACGTGGCCTACCGCGCCGGCATGCGTGTGATCCTGTGCAACACCGACGAGGATCCGCAGCGCGAGGCGCTGTATCTGCAACTGATGCAGGAAGAGCGGGTCAGCGGTCTGATCTTCGCCCCCACCCGCACCACCCAGGGCCAACTGGGCAAATTGACGTTCGATCATCCGGTGGTGCTGCTGGACCGCGCCGGCAAGGGCGGCACCCACGACAGCGTGGTGCTCGACAACGCGGCGGCGATGGCCGCGCTGGTCGACCATCTGGTCGGCCGTGGCGTGCGCCGCATCGGCGGCCTGTTCGGCAAGACCAGCAGCACCGCTGCCGAGCGCCGCGACGGCTATCTGGAGGCGATGCGCGGGCATGGCCTGGCCCCGGACTACCGCGAGGTGGCACCGAGCGCGGAGGCGGCGATCGCCGAAGTCCAGGCCTGGCTGACGCAGACGCCGCGGCCGGATGCGCTGGTGGCCAGCAACAGCCTGTTGTTGATGGGCGCGATGAAGGCCGCGCGCGGCGCCGGCCTGCGCATTCCGCAGGACCTGGCCCTGGCCGGTTTCGATAACGAAAGCTGGACCGATCTGGTCGAACCCGGCATCACCGTGATCGAACAGCCGGTGGAAGAGATGGGCCGCACCGCCATGTCGTTGCTGCTGGAGCGGATGAACGCGCCGACGCAGCCGACCCGCAAGGTGGTGCTCAGCGGCCGCTGCATCGTGCGCGGCTCGAGCCTGCGCTGACGCCGCACGTCTGGTCGGTAGGGTAGCGGGAGGTTGCCGCTGCGGGGACGAGGGTCTGCCGCAGCGGGAGTGGCTTGCTTCTTATTAGTTACTCGCTGCCGTCCGGGCGCGGATAGTCGTGTTCCGGATCGGCGTGGTCGCGTTTGGGGTCGCTATCGGGTTGATCGCGATCGGTCCATTGCGCGTCGTCGTTGTGGATCTTGTCGGGCGTCTGGCTGCGTTGCTGCGGATCGTGGGCGTTGTCGCGGTTGGCGGGCGGGGACATGGCGGACCTCGTGGATCAGGCGGGGGTGTGCGCCGGATCGGGGCTGCGGTCGCGCTGCTCGGATCCGTCGAGGCGTGCCCAGCAGGCGACGACCAGGGTTTCGGCATCGCTCCAGGCGATGCGCGGCCAGGGGTGCTCGGCGTCGTAGCGCTGACGCAGGCGCTGCAGGCGCACGTCGTTGGATTCGCGTGGCAACTGCAGGAACACGTCGCAGGCCATCTTGATCAGACGCGCATGCTCGCTGAACGATTGCGACCCCAGTTTGCCCGCCGCGTGCAGCGCTTTCCAATGCGCCAATTCGGCTTCGACATCCACGAGCAGGCTCGGAGCGTGACTCACGCGAGTTCTCCTTGAGTAAGAGGGAAGAGAGAGGCGGCTGGTGCCCCCCTGGCAGCAACCGCTCCATCACCCTAGGCCCTGATGCGTAAAGGTCAGGTGGTGCTGGCGTGGTGTGCGTGACAAAAGTCGCACGTGCCAGGCGGCAAAGCGTGATGTAGCGCGCCGACTTTCACGTACGGCGTTGTGAAGGCGGGCGCCAGCGCGTGTGAAGACGCACCGCGCGCGACGCGTCGGGCATGTCGCAGATCGGCTTGGTCCGTGCCGGTGGCGCGGCTTACCATGGGCGAGGTCCGCACGCGCGGACATCCCCATCCACCACCATGCGCCGACGGCCGCCGCTGCCGGTGCCCGCGAAGGACTGGCATGCCCGTTGCCCCCGTGTTCGATTCCGCGCCGCCGCGCATCGCCGTGATTGGCCTCGGCTACGTCGGCCTGCCGCTGGCGGTGGCCTTCGGTGCCCGCCACGACACGCTCGGCTACGACATCGATGCGCAGCGCGTGGCGCAATTGCGCGCCGGGCACGACCAGACCCTGGAACTGGAGGCCGAGGAATTGCGCGCCGGCGTGCACCTGCGCTACAGCAACGACGCGGCGGAACTGCGCGACCGCAACGTGTATATCGTCACCGTGCCGACCCCGATCGATGCGCAGGAACAGCCCGACCTGCAGCCGCTGCGCCAGGCCAGCGAACTGCTGGCCGGCGTGCTCAAGCGCGGCGACCTGGTGATCTACGAGTCCACCGTCTATCCGGGCACCACCGAAGAGGTGTGCGTGCCGTTGCTGGAGCAGGGCTCGGGATTGCGCTGCGACATCGACTTCCACTGCGGCTACAGCCCGGAGCGGGTCAATCCCGGCGACCGCCAGCGGCGCCTGGCCGACATCCGCAAGATCACCTCCGGGTCGAACCCGGCCGCCGCCGAGGCGGTGGACGCCCTGTATGCCGGCATCATCGCCGCCGGCACCTGGCGCGCGCCGTCGATCCGCGTGGCCGAGGCGGCCAAGGTGGTGGAGAACATCCAGCGCGACGTCAACATCGCCCTGGTCAACGAACTGGCGCTGATCTTCGACCGGCTCGGCATCGACACCCAGGACGTGCTGGACGCGGCCGGCACCAAGTGGAACTTCCTGCCGTTCCGGCCGGGCCTGGTCGGCGGCCACTGCATCGGCGTGGATCCTTACTACCTGCTGCACAAGTCCGAGAGCGTCGGCTACCACCCGGACCTGATCCACACCGCGCGCCAGGTCAACAACCGGGTCGGCGCGCACGTCGCCGCGCGGGTGCAGGCGCTGCTGGCCGGCAAGGGCGTGGCGATGGCCGATGCGTCGGTGCTGGTGCTCGGCGTCACCTTCAAGGAGAACTGCCCGGACCTGCGCAACAGCCGCGCGCTGGAACTGGTGCAGGCGCTGGCCGCGGCCGGCGCCCGCGTCGACGCCTGCGATCCCTGGGCCGATCCGCAGGCGGCGCAGGCGCACGGCGTCGCCCTGTTGCCCGACCCGGTGCCCGGCCGCTACGACGCGGTGGTGCTGGCGGTGGCGCACGCGGCCTACCGCGACCTGGATGCCGCCCAGATCCGGGCGCTCGGCAAACCCGACCTGGTGGTCTACGACGTCAAGTCGGTGTGGCCGCGCGCGGCGGTGGACGACCGCCTCTAGCATGCCGCCGAGCGCCGTCCGCGCTCCCGCGCCGCCGGCGCAACGCGGGTGGCGGCACCGGCAAGCTGTACCCGGGCGGAGCGGACCGCGCCGCCACCGCCGCGCCCGACCCGCGACACCCTCTACACTCGCCGGCTTCCGACTCCTGCGAGGAACGCGATGCACCGTTACCTAGCCTATATCGCCAGTTGCCTGCTGCTGGCGCTGTCCATTGCCCTGTGCGCGATCTGGCCGCTGTGGGGCTGGGGCGTGGCCGCCTTCGCCGTGCTGGCGGTGCTGGGCACCGTGGACCTGCTGCAGACCCGCAGCACCCTGCGCCGCAACTATCCGATCCTGGCGCATTTCCGCTACGGCCTGGAATCGGTCGGCCCGGAGATGCGCCAGTACTTCCTGCAGAGCGACATCGAGGAGGCGCCGTTCTCGCGGCAGCAGCGCGCCCTGGTCTACCAGCGCGCCAAGAACGTGATGGACGTGGTGCCGTTCGGTACCCAGCGCAGCACCTATGCGCCGGACTACGAATGGATCAACCACTCGCTGGCCACCAGCGAGATCGCCGACCACGACTTCCGCATCACCATCGGCGCGGACTGCGCGCAGCCGTACGCGGCCAGCGTGTTCAACATCTCGGCGATGAGCTTCGGCGCGCTGTCGGCCAACGCCATCCGCGCGCTCAACGCCGGCGCGCGCCAGGGCGGCTTCTATCACGACACCGGCGAGGGCTCGATCTCGCCCTACCACCGCGAATGCGGCGGCGACCTGGTGTGGGAGATCGGTTCGGGCTACTTCGGCTGCCGCGACGAGGACGGGCGCTTCGACCCGCAGCGCTTCGTCGCCAATGCGACGCTGGAGCAGGTCAAGATGATCGAGATCAAGCTCTCGCAGGGCGCAAAGCCGGGCCACGGCGGGGTGCTGCCGGCAGCCAAGGTCAGCGCCGAGATCGCCGCCACCCGCGGCGTCGCCATGGGCCGCGACTGCGTGTCGCCGTCGCGGCATTCGGCGTTCTCCACGCCGCTGGAACTGCTGCAGTTCGTAGCCCGGCTGCGCGAGCTGTCCGGCGGCAAGCCCACTGGCTTCAAGCTGGCGATCGGCCACCCCTGGGAGTGGTTCGCCATCGCCAAGGCGATGCAGGAAAGTGGCCTGTACCCGGATTTCATCGTCGTCGACGGCGCCGAGGGCGGCACCGGCGCGGCGCCGGCGGAATTCATCGACCACGTCGGCGTGCCGATGCACGAGGCCCTGCTGCTGGTGCACAACACCCTGGTCGGGCTGGACATCCGCGAGCGGATCAAGCTCGGCGCCGCCGGCAAGATCACCAGCGCCTTCGACATCGCGCGCACCCTGGCGCTGGGCGCGGACTGGTGCAATGCCGGGCGCGGCTTCATGTTCGCGCTGGGCTGCATCCAGTCGCTGAGCTGCCACAGCGACCGCTGCCCGACCGGCATCGCCACCCAGGACCGACGCCGCTGGCAACACCTGGATCCTACCGACAAGGCCACCCGGGTCGCGCATTACCACGCCAACACGCTCAAGGCGCTGCGCGAACTGCTCAGCGCCGCCGGGCTGGCGCATCCCTCGCAACTGGGGCCGGAGCACATCCTGCGCCGCATCTCGCAGGTGGAGATCCGCTCGCTGGCCTCGCTGTACCGCTACCTGGAGCCGGGCGAACTGCTGCGCACGGTGCCCGACCATGCGGTCTTCCACGACTACTGGGGCGACGCGCGCAGCGATTCGTTCCAGCCGCCGGAGCGGATCCGGCGCCTACGCGACAGCAAATCGGAATGAGCGGCGCGGCGCTGCCGACGCGGTTGCGGCCGGGTCTGCCCGAGGACATCCCGACGCTCTGGGCGTTGCGCACCCGCTGTGTCCGCGAGGTCTGCAGCAGCCATTATCCGCCGGAGGTGATCGCGCGCTGGTCGGCGGCGCCGGCGCCGGCCTCGTACTGCGCGCTGGTCGCCGAGGGCGGCGCGATCGTCGCCGAGGACGCCGACGGTCGCGTGCTCGGGTTCGGCGTCGTCGACCTGGCCGGTGCCGAGATCGACGGCCTGTTCGTCGACCCGACGCTGCGCGGCAGCGGCCTCGGCCGGCGCCTGCTGCAGGCGCTGGAGCAGCGCCTGGCCGCCTGCCCGCGCATCCAGGTGGCGGCGGCGCTCAATGCGGTGGCGTTCTACCGTGCGCAGGGCTACGCGGTGGTGCGCGAGGGCGGCTATCCGCACCCGAGCGGCATCGTCCTCGCTTGCGTGTTCATGGAGAAGACCGCCGCGACCGGGTGATCGACGCCGTCGGTGCGGCGTCGGGCTGGCAGGCGCGGTACGCTCTACGGTTCGCCGCCGGCAGCCATGGCGGCGTCGCAGCCGGCCGTAGCGTGCTTTTTGCACTGCAGCATTTCGCGGCGTGCTCGCCATCATCACCGCCGCCCGCTATCGTGCCGCTACCTCCTCAGCGTGCAGCGCATGAATCCACCCTCGGTCCCCGACGTCGCTTCCGTGCCGCTGCCCGCCGATGAAGCGGGCCGCCTGCGCGCGCTGGCCGAACTGGGCATGCTCGACACTGCGCAGGAACCGGCCTTCGACGACCTGATCTGGCTGACCAGCCAGCTGTGCGAGGTGCCGATCGCGCTGATCTCGCTGATCGACGAACGCAGGCAATGGCTCAAGGCCAGTTGCGGCCTGCCCAGCGGCACCACCGGCTATCCACGCGAGATCGCGTTCTGCACTTATGCCTTGCTGTCGCCGCAGTTGCTGGAGGTGCCGGACACCACGCTGGACCCGCGCTTCGCCCGCAACCCGTTGGTGTGCGGTGCGCCGCACCTGCGCTTCTACGCCGGCATGCCATTGGTCGGCGACCAGGGCCACAGCTACGGCACCCTGTGCGTGATCGACACCCGTCCGCGGCAGCTGGACGCGCGCCAGCGCGAGGGCCTGCGGCGGCTGGCCAGGCAGGTCACCGCGCAACTGGAAGCGCGCCGCGACGCGCGCATCGCCCACGACCAGGCCAAGACCCTGGGCCTGCTGTTGGAAACCATGCCCGACGGCGTGGTGTCGTGTCTGGCCGACGGCACCCTGGGCGAGTTCAACCAGGTGGCACGGCAGTGGCATGGCGCCGATCCGCGCGCCTTGCCGCCCGAGCAGTGGCCGCAGTACTTCGACCTGTTCGACGCCAGCGGCAAACGCCTGCTGACCAGCGAGGAGGTGCCGCTGGTCCGTGCCTGGCGCGGCGAGTCGGTGCGCGATGCGGAGATCATGATCGCCGCCAAGGGGCAAGCGCCGCGCAGCGTCCTGTGCAATGCGGAACGGCTGGAAGGCGGCGATGGGCGCAGCCTGGGCGCGGTCTGCGTGATGCGCGACGTCAGTGTCGAGCGTGCGGCGTCGCACGCGGCGCTGCTGGCCGGGCAGCGCTTCTCCGGCGCGTTCTCGGTGGCCGCGCACGGCATGGCGCTGGTGTCGCTGGAAGGGCGTTGGCTGGACGTCAACGACGCCTTGTGCGCGATGCTCGGCTACAGCCGCGCGGAGCTGCTGGAGCTGCGCTTCCAGGATCTGACCCATCCCGAGGACCTCGCCGAAGACATGGAACAGGTGGCCGCGTTGATCGACGGCCACCGCAGCGACTACCACAGCGAAAAGCGCTATCACCACCGCGACGGCCATACCGTGCGTGCGCGCCTGGCGGTGTCACTGGTGCGCGACGAACAGCAGCGTCCGCTGCACTTCGTCACCCACATCCAGGACATCACCGAGCAGCACCTGGCCGAGCACCGCCTGCGCGACAGCGAGGCGCAACTGCGCACCATCGCCGACAACGCGCCGGCGCTGATCGCCTACCTCGACCACGACCTGCGCTACCAGTTTGTCAACCGGCCGTATGCGGCGTGGTTCGGGCTGGCGCCGGAGCGCATCATCGGCCGCCGCCTGCACGAGGTGCTGGATCCACAGCAGCAGGCCTTGCTGCAACCGCATCTGCCGGCAGCGCTGCAGGGCGTCCCGGCGCAGTTCGACGCCGAACTGTGCGATGCCACCGACGCCCTGCGGATCATGCACTTCAGCCTGATCCCGGATGTGGCGTTGGCACCGCAGCGGGTCGGCCTGCACCTGATGATCAGCGACATCACCGGGCAGACCCGGCTGGCACGGTTGCTGGAAGAGCGTGCACTGCGCGACGAGCTGACCGGACTGCCGAACCGGATGGCCTGGAACCAGACGCTGCGGCGGCGCATGAACGAGCGCCGCAGCCAGGGCCAGGTGGCGGTGATGTTCCTGGATCTGAACGACTTCAAGAGCGTCAACGACCGCTTCGGCCATCACGTCGGCGATGCGCTGCTGGTGCACTTCGCGCGGCTGCTGCAGCGCTGCCTGCGCGGGCAGGACAGCATCGCCCGGCTGGGCGGCGACGAGTTCGTGGTCCTGCTGGAAGGGCTGGCCGACGCCCGGCACGAAGTGCTGGCCGCCGCCGCGCGGATCATGGAGGCGTGTGCGGAAGGCTGCGTGGTCAGCGGCCGGCATCTGCCGCTGCAACCGAGCATCGGCATCGCCGTGCAGACGGGACCGGGCTTCGACCCGGTGCTGCTCACCCAGCGCGCCGACGAGGCCATGTACGTGGCCAAGCGCGACCCGCAGGCGCGGGTGCAGATCGCGGTGCTCTGAGCACCCGCGCCGCGGCGCAGCGGCGGTCAGTGCGCAGCTTGGCGCTGCAGCCAGGCCACCGCGCCGCGCCCGGCGCGCACGCCGCTGGCGAAGCACGCCGTGAGCAGGTAGCCGCCGGTCGGCGCTTCCCAGTCGAGCATTTCGCCGGCGCAGAAGGTGCCCGGCAGCGCGCGCAGCATCAGTTGCGCATCCAGTGCCTCCAGGCGCACGCCGCCGGCGCTGCTGATCGCCTCGGCCAGCGGGCGCGGGCGCTGCAGGGTCAGCGGCAGGCGCTTGAGCGTGGCCGCGGCCAGCGCCGGATCCTGGCCGGCCTGCTTGCCGAGGATCTCGAACAGCAGCGCCGCCTTGACCCCGTCGATGCCGGCCTGGCGGCGCAGGTGCTCGCCGAAGCTGCGGCCGCCGCGCGGCTTGCCCAGCTCGGCCTGCAGCCGCGGCAGGTCGCGGCCGGGCACTAGGTCCAGCCACAGCGTGGCCGGGCCGTGCGCGGCGATGGCCTCGCGCAGGTCCGCGGCCAGCGCATAGATCAGGCTGCCTTCGATGCCGTGCTCGCCGACCACGCATTCGCCCTGCAGCGACTGCGCCTGGCCCTGCGCATCGTGCCAGTGTGCGACCACCGGCTTCAGCGGCGCGCCGGCATGGCGTTCGCGGAAATGCGCGCTCCAGTCCACGTCGAAGCCGCAGTTGGCCGGCTGCAGCGGCGCCACCTCCACGCCGCGCGCGCGCAGGGTGTCCTGCCAGGCGCCGTCGGAGCCGAGCTGCGGCCAACTGCCGCCGCCCAGCGCGAGCACGCAGGCATCGGCCTGCACCCGCTGCTCGCCGTCGGCGCCGGCAAAGCGCAGCGCGCCGTCCGCGTCCCAACCCAGCCAGCGCTGCTGCACGTGGAAGCGCACGCCGGCGTCCTTCAACCGCCGCACCCAGCCGCGCAGCAGCGGCGCCGCCTTGCGGTCCAGCGGGAACACCCGTCCGGAGCTGCCGACGTAGGTCTCCACGCCCTGCGCCTGCGCCCAGGCGCGTAGCGCATCGGCATCGAAGTCGGCCAGCCAGTCGCCGACCGCCGTGGCGCGCTCGCGATAGCGCGCGACGAAACGGGCGAACGGATCGGAGTGGGTCAGGTTGAGGCCGCCCTTGCCGGCGATCAGGAACTTGCGTCCGACCGAACCCTTGGCCTCGTAGACATCGACCTCGGCGCCGGCGGCGCGCGCGGTCTCGGCGGCGATCAGCCCGGCCGGGCCGCCGCCGACGATGGCGAGTCGGCCGCGCACCGGCGCGGCGTGTTTGGCAGCGGACATGTGCGGGCGCGGCTCAACGCGGCTGGACATCGAGCAGTTCGACCTCGAACACCAGCGAGGCGCCCGGCGGGATCACCCCGCCGGCGCCGCTGGCGCCGTAGCCGTAATCCGACGGCAGCATCAGCAGGCGCTTGCCGCCTACGCGCATGCCGGCCACGCCGTCGTCCCAGCCACGGATCACCTGGCCGGCACCGAGCACGAAGCTGAAGGGCTGGCCGTGGTCGGCGGAGGCATCGAATTTCTCGCCGCGCTTGTCCTTGGCATGCTCGTCGTACAGCCAACCGGTGTAGTGCACGGTGACGCGACTGCCGGGCCGGGCCTCGGCGCCATCGCCGACGCGCTCGTCGGTGGCCTGGAACGCGGCGATGCTGCCGCCGGGCGGCGGACCCGGCGGCGTGCAGCCGCTCAGCAGCCACGCCGGCAACGACAGGCTCAACAGCAGCAGGATTCGGCGCATGCGGGACGTCCACGGCGGGCAGGGCGTGCAAGGGTAGCGCATCGCCGCAGCGGCTATCATCGGCGCATGGCCAAACTGCTGCTCAATCTGCGCCACGTGCCCGACGACGAGCGCGCCGAGGTCTGCGCGCTGCTCGACGCCGCCGGCATCGGCTACTACGAAACCCGCGCCGGCACCTTCGGCATCTCCGCCGGCGGGATCTGGCTGCGCGAGGACGCCGAGCAGGCGCGAGCCAAGGCGCTGCTGGCCGAGTACCAGACCGAACGTGGCCAACGTGCCCGTGCCGAGCGCGCCGCGGCGCTGCGCGACGGCAGCGCCGAGACCTTCGCCAGCCTGCTGCGGCAGCGCCCGCTGTTCGTGCTGGCGACCTTGCTGGGCATGCTGCTGGTGGCCTCGCTGGTGCTGCTGCCGTTCCTGCTGCTGCGCGGCTAGCGACGGCGCTGGCGCTGCGGGCCCCAGCCTTGGCGCGCGTCGCCGGTGCGTGGGGAGCAGCGTGTCCTGCAGCGGTCGCGCGCCGCAGGCTCTAAAATGCGCCGATGATCGCCAATACCGCCGCCTACCACTTCGTCGCCATCGCCGACCCCGACGCGCTCGCCGCGCAGCTGCACGCCTGGGCGCAGGACGGCGATCTGCGCGGCACCATCCTGGTGGCGGGCGAGGGCATCAACCTGTTCCTGGCCGGCGCGCCGGCGGCGATCGACGGCTTCTACGCGCAGTTGCGCAGCGATCCGCGCTTCGCCGATCTGCGCATCAAGACCAGCGCCAGCGCACAGCAGCCGTTCGCGCGGCTGAAGGTCAAGGTCAAGCCGGAGATCATCAGCTTCCGCCGCGACGCCGCCTCACCGCTTGGGGCGGCGCGCGCGCCGGCGGTGGCGCCGGCCACGCTGCAGCGCTGGCTGCGCCAGGGCCACGACGACGCCGGCCGGCGCGTGGTGTTGCTGGACACGCGCAATGCGCAGGAAGTGGTCCATGGCACCTTCGCCGGCGCGCTGACCCTGCCGATCGTCAAGTTCACCGACCTGCCGGAGGCGCTGGCCCCGCATCGTGCGGCGCTGGCCGACGCCACCGTGGTCAGCTTCTGCACCGGCGGCATCCGCTGCGAAAAGGCGGCGCTGTGGATGCGCGCCGATGGCATGGACAACGTGCTGCAACTGGACGGCGGCATCCTCGGCTACTTCGAGGAGGTGGGCGGCGACGGCTACGACGGCCGCTGCTTCGTCTTCGACGAACGCGTGGCGCTGGATCCGCAGTTGCGGCCGCTGGTTGGTGGCTGATCGCCGCGGGATTGGGGAGTCGGGCTTGGGGATTGGCAAAGGCGGGTTGCTGCCAGCTATGCACGTGGCCCGTCAGGTGAGGCAACACCCGCTTTAACGAATCCCCAATCCCGACTCCCCAATCCCCACGCCGTCAGGCGTACTGCATCTTGCGCGTCATCCCGCCATCGACCACGAAGTCCTGGCCGGTGATGAAGCCGGCCTGTGCCGACAGCAGATAGACCGCCAATGCGCCGATGTCCGGCGGCGTGCCGACCCGCCCGGCGGGGTGCTGCGCATGGTCCTGCCGCGACAGTTTGGGAGCGCGTCGCGCGTTCGGCATGCGCCAGGCATCGGTGGCGATCCAGCCGGGGCTGATGCAATTGACCCGCACCGCCGGACCGGCGCTGATCGCCAGCGCATGGGTGAAGGCCACCAGCCCGCCCTTGGACGCGGCATAGGCCTCGGTATCCGGTTCGGACTGTTGCGCGCGGGTGGAGGCGATGTTGACGATGGCGCCCCCGTCGCGGCTGTCGCGCAGCGCCGGCAGGGCGTGCTTGCTGCACAGGAATGCGCCGCCCAGGCTTGCCCCGAGCCGTCGGTTCCATTCGCGCAGCGACAGCCGCTCCAGCGGTCCGGTATGCGGATCGGCGATGCCGGCGTTGTTGACCAGGCCGTCGATGTGGCCGAAGCGGGCCAAGGCGGTATCGACGAAGCGGCGCACGCTGGCCTCGGCGGCCACGTCGACGCGGCGGAACAGCAGGCGCTCGCCGGCGTCCAGTTCGGCCACGCAGGCACGCCCCGCATCGGCGTCGAGATCGCAGAAGGCGACCCGGCCGCCGGCGCCCAGCACCGCCTGCACCACACCGCGGCCGATGCCTTGCGCGCCGCCGGTGACCAGCACCACACGGTCGCGCAAGGGCAGGGCGGGAACGGGGGCGGGCGGCGGAATCAGCGACATGGAGGTGACCAGGCGAGGGCGGGTTCGCCAGCGTAGCCGGCGTGCCGTGCAACCCGCGTGGTAGCGCGGCGGCGCAGGCAGTCAAAGCCCCTCTCCCCTCGGGAGAGGGGTTGGGGTGAGGGAACGGAGCGCGCAGCGTCTGCAGGGATCTGGTTGCGCGAAGCTTCGGCCGCACCCTCATCCGCCCTTCGGGGCACCTTCTTGGTGGGAGAAGGGAGAGGCCAAAGCCCCTCTCCCCCCGGGAGAGGGGTTGGGGTGAGGGTACGGCAGCCAGCCAAGCGTCCCGCCCACATCCACCCACTACACCCAGCGCAAATCAGCGTTCCGGCCGCAGCCACTGCAATCGGCGACCGGTGCCCCCAATTCGATCGCATCGCCTGCAGGAACCCGCCTCACATGATGCCGATCTCCATCCTCGACCTCGCCCCGGTCTGCGAAGGCAGCGACGCTGCCGGCGCCTTCGCCAACATGCTGGACCTGGCCCAGCATGCCGAACGCTGGGGCTACCACCGCTACTGGCTGGCCGAGCACCACAACATGCCCGGCATCGCCAGCGCCGCCACCGTGGTGCTGATCGGGCATGTGGCCGGCGGCACCAAGCGTATCCGCGTCGGTGCCGGCGGCATCATGCTGCCCAACCATGCGCCGCTGCAGGTGGCCGAACAGTTCGGCACCCTGGCCTCGCTGTATCCCGGACGCATCGACCTGGGCCTGGGCCGTGCGCCCGGGACCGACCAGGCCACCGCGCGCGCCTTGCGTCGTTATTTCGACAGCGCCGACCAGTTCCCGCACGACGTGGCCGAACTGCTGCGCTACTTCGAGCCGGCGGTGGACGGGCAACTGGTACGCGCCGTGCCGGGTGCGGGCATCGAGGTGCCGGTGTGGCTGCTCGGCTCGAGCCTGTTCAGTGCGCGCCTGGCCGCGGCGATGGGGCTGCCGTTCGCCTTCGCCTCGCATTTCGCGCCGGATGCGATGGACGAGGCGCTGGCGGTGTATCGCCGCGACTTCCGCGCGTCGGCGCGGCTGCAGGCGCCGTATGCGGTGCTGGCCCTGAACGTGGTGGCCGCCGCCTCCACGGCCGAGGCGCGGCGGCTGTTCACCACCCAGCAGCAGAGCTTCGTCAACCTGCGCCGCGGCCGCCCCGGGCTGATTCCGCCGCCGATCGACGACATCGAAGCGTTCTGGGCGCCGCACGAGAAGCTGGGGGTGGAGCGGGCGCTGGCCTGTACGGTGCTCGGCGATCCCGGCACGGTCGCGCAGGGCCTGGCCGACTTCGTCGCGCGGCACCGGCCGGACGAGTTGCTGCTGACCGCGAACATCCACGATCACGCCGCGCGCTTGCGCTCGTTCCAACTGGCGGCAGAAGCGTGGACGCAGGTGGCTGCCGCGGCCTGATGCACAGCTCTGCGCGCGTGTCTACGAGCGCAGACGCACTCGAGCGAGTAACGCCGCATCTGCGTTGATGCGCATCACAGCATGTGCTGCTTTCACGACGCCTTGATTTTCCCCGGTATGTGATCGTGTCGCGCCGCGCATCAGCGTGGCGTTCGGCCCCAGGAGATGGCCGTACAACGACGCAAACAGGGGATCGGCAATGAACGCACAACATCCGATGGCGCCGGCGCACGAATGTGGACTGGAAGCGGCCTTGCAACAGATGAGCAAGTATTTCGAGCGCGCGCGCAGCCAGGCGAGCGAACGCGCCGCGCAGAGCGTAGCGCCGCGCCCGTCGTACAGGCGCAACGTCTTCGCCGGCGATGTGGAACTGTCTCTGGTGAAGTGAGCCAGGCCAGCGGCGCAGCGCCGCTGCGGCCGCGGGATCAACGCAGCTTCTGCATCCATTCCCGGCCCAGGTCGACCACCTGGTCCGAGGCCAATCCCAGGCTCAGCGCCACGGCGATGCTGCCCAGCCACGACAGCAGCATCAGCCCGCCGTCGCGTTCCAGCAGCGCCAACGCGAACAGCAGCAGCATCGCGCCGAAGGCGTAGTTGGTGAACGGGATCGGCAGCGACAGCAGGATCCCCAGCACGATCAGCAACAGGCCGCTGAAGGCGCGCGCCGGCAGCGTGTCGACCAGCGCCGGCAGGCGCGGCTTGAGCAGCCGGTCCAGGCGCCGTAGCCACGGCGCGATACGGCCGACGAAGCGCTGCATGGTGCGGCGGCGCGGCCCGCGCTCGCCGATGAAGCGCGGCAGCCATGGCTTGCGCAGGCCGATCAGCATCTGCACGCCGATCAGCGTCACCAGCGGCCCGCTGATGCCGCCGGCCAGGCCCGGCACCGGCAGGAACGCCGGCAGGATCGCCACGAACAGGAACACGCCGAACGCGCTCTGCTGCAGGTCGGCGAGGATCAGCCGCAGCCGCAGGTGTTCGTCCGGATCGCCGAGGACGAAGGTGTCGAGCAGGGTGCGGATGCCCTCGGCGCTGTAGCCGTGGTCGCGGGGCTCGCCGCCGGGTGCGTCACCCGGTGATGTCATCGCTGTTCTCGTCCTGCAGCTTGCGCAGCAGCAGCTTGTCCACGCGCGCGCCGTCCAGGTCGACGATCTCGATGCGCCAGCCGGCCCAGTCGAAGAACTCTCCCGCATGCGGGATGCGCCCGAAGTAGTAGATGCACAGCCCGGCCAGGGTGTTGTAGTCGCCTTCCTCGGCGCTGGGCAGTTCGGCGCCGCCGAGCAGTTCGCGCAGATCCTCGATCGCCAGCGAGCCGTCGATCAGCAGCGAGCCGTCGGCGCGGGTCACCACCAGCGCGTCCTCGTCGGCGTTGTCGGCCGACTGCAGGCGCCCGACCACCGCGCCCATCAGGTCGCTGATCGTCACCAGGCCCTGGATCTCGCCGTACTCGTCCACCACCAGCGCCATCGACTGCTGCTCCTCGCGGAAGATCTCCAGCAGCTTCATCGCGTGCGTGGATTCGGACACGAACAGGGTGTCGCGCAGGCTCTGGAACAATTGGGTGGCGTCGCCGTCCATGCGCGTGACCAGCGATTTCACCTCCAGCACGCCGGCGATGTCCTGGTCGCTGCCGCGATACACCGGGTAGCGCGAGAACTCGTGCTCGCGCATCACCTGCAGGTTGCGCTGCGGCTCGGCGTTGGCGTCGAGCCAGGCGATGCGGTTGCGCGGGGTCATCAGGCTGTCGGCGGTGCGGTCGCCCAGGCGCATGACCCTGTTCATCATGTCGCGCTCGTGCGCGTCGATCACGCCGGCCTCGTGGCTCTCGGCCACCAGCATGCGGATCTCCTCTTCGGACACCGAGGCCGACTCCTCCTTGCCCAGGCCGAGCAGGCGCAGCACCAGCCGGGTCGAGCGCGACAGCACCCACACGAACGGCGCGGCGATCCAGGCCAGCCAGCCCATCGGCATCGCGACGAAGCCGGCGATGGCCTCCGAGCGGGTCAGCGCCAGGCGCTTGGGCACCAGTTCGCCGAAGATCAGCGTCAGGAAGGTGATCAGCACGATCGCCAGGGTCTTGCCGATCAGCGCCGACCACGGCTGCGGATCGCCGAACAGGGTGAAGTTGGCGGACAGCGCCGGGAACAGCGCCTGCAGCTTGGCCGCGATCGCCACGCCGATGGCCTCGCCGCCGAACACGCCGGTCAGGATGCCGATCGCGGTGATGCCGATCTGCACGGTGGACAGGAAGTGCTCGGGGTTCTCGGCCAGCGCCAGCGCCTTGGCCGCGCGCGTGCTGGTCTGCGCCATCTGCTTCAGGCGGCTCTTGCGCGAGGTCATCAGCGACATCTCGGACATCGCGAAGAAACCGTTCAGCAGCACCAGGGCTGCCACGATCAACAGTTCAAGCATGCGCGCGCTCCTTGGCGCCAAGGAAAGCGGGGACATGGGCGCCGTTGCGGCGCGGGGGAGGGGGGCTGGGGTGGTCGTCCATAGGGTGCGCCCGCGGAGGGCGCGGCTGCGATGGTAGCAAACCCGGGTGGGGGCCGCGTCCACGCCGCCGCGACGCCGTCAGGGGCATGCCTGGCCGCCGCGACTACCCGCAGGTGTCAGCAAACAGTCATAATTCCGCCCCAGTGCCGTCCTTCCCGCGACGGCGGGAAGCGCGTTGCATGTTTTCGTTGCAGACCATCTTCGGTTCCGGCAAGCAGTTCTACACCCTGCTCGACGAGGCGGCGCAGGCCGCCTACGACAGCACCAAGGCCCTGCACGCGATGATGCGCGAGTCCGACCGGCAGCCGGCGCTGGACGGCTTCAAGCTGGCGCGCCTGCGCGAGCGCGCCGCGTCCGACAAGATCGGCCAGGCGCTGGTGGACAGCTTCATGACCCCGATCGAGCGCGAGGACATCGAGGCGCTGGGCTCGGCGCTGTACAAGATCCCCAAGCAGGTGGAGAAGTTCGCCGACCGCTACTCGCTGGCGATCCAGCACCTGGAGCACATCGACTTCGCCCCGCGCGCGGCGATGCTCGAGCAGGCCGCGGCGGTGGTGGTGGAGATGGTCCACGATCTGCGCAACATGAACCTGGACCGGATGAGTGCGCTCAACGACAAGCTGCGTTCGCTGGAGAACGAGGCCGACCGGCTGATGCTGGAGCTGTACCGCGACATCTACTCCGGGCGCCTGGACAACCTGCAGATGTTCCTGCTCAAGGAGTTCTTCGAAATCCTGGAGAAGGCCATCGACCGCTGCCGCGAGGCCGGCGTGGTGGTTTACCAGATCGTGCTGAAGAACTCCTGATGGACGCGCTGCGGAGTTGCTGCCTGCGCGGCCGCGGCGCCCTGTGCGCGCCGGCCGCCGCTGGTTCGTGCGCGGAGGCGCGCCAATGCTGACCCTGGTCCTGATCGTGATCCTGGCGGCGCTGGTGTTCGAGTTCATCAACGGCTTCCACGACACCGCCAACTCGATCGCCACCGTGGTCGCCACCAAGGTGCTCAGTCCCGGCTGGGCGGTGATGCTGGCCGCGGCGATGAACCTGGTCGGCGCGCTGACCGGCACCGCCGTGGCGATGACCATCGCCTCGGGCCTGCTCAACACCGACGTGGTCGCGGTGACCCCGCAGGTGGTGCTGTGCGCGCTGCTCGGCGGCATCGTGTGGAACCTGATCACCTGGTGGAAGGGCCTGCCGTCCTCGTCCTCGCATGCGCTGATCGGCGGCCTGTGCGGCGCCGGCCTGGCCGCCGCGCACAACAACTGGGGCGCGCTGATCTGGTCGCAGAACGTCGGCGACTGGGCCAAGAACAAGGGCCTGCTGTGGAAGGTGTTCGTGCCGATGGTCACCTCGCCGATCGCCGGTTTCCTGCTCGGCATCGCGGTGATGCTGCTGCTGTGGGCGGCGATCGCCGGCCTGGCCAAGCTGGGCGGTCCGCTCGGGCGGCTGGCGCGGCCGCGCTGGGTCAACGCCTTCTTCGGCAAGGCGCAGATCGCCTCGGCCGCGTACATGGGTTACGCGCACGGCCACAACGATGCGCAGAAGACCATGGGCATCATCGCCATGACCCTGATCGGCGCACAGAGCACCGGCGCCCTGGACGAGCTGCCGTCGTGGCTGGCGTTCCTGCACCCCGACGCCCATCAGGGGCAGGGCATCGCCACCTGGATCGTGCTGACCTGCGCGGTGGTGATGGCCGCCGGCACCGCCTCCGGCGGCTGGAAGATCATCAAGACCCTGGGCCACAAGATGGTCAAGCTGCATCCGATCCACGGCTTCGCCGCGGAGACCAGCTCGGCCACGATCCTGACCCTGGCCGCGCACTTCGGCATGCCGGTCTCCACCACCCACAGCATCTCCACCGCGATCATGGGCGTGGGCTTTGCCAAGAACCCGCGCTCGCTGCGCTTCGGCGTCATCGAACGCATCGTCTGGGCCTGGATCCTGACCATCCCCGCCGCCGCCGGCGTGGCGTACCTGATTTTTCGGGGATTCGCGCTGGCCGGGTGGGTGTGAGTGGGGCGGGGATTGGGGAGTTGGGATGGGGATTCGCTAAGGCGGATTCCCGGCTAGCCTGATATCCGCTCGCCGCTCTGCAGCGAGCTCTGCCCGAATCATGCGGACTGGCTCACGCCGCCGAAATGCGGCTTTTCCGAATCCCCAATCCCAACTCCCCAATCTCCGCTGTCGGCGCCGGGAACCCGCCTTAGCGAATCCCCAATCCCGAATGCCCAATCCCCGCTAGTTCGCCCGATACATCGCCAAAACGTCCTGGCGCAGCGCGCGCTGGCTGTCGGCGCGGTTGTAGAACATGTGGCCGCCGGGATAGTTCTTGACCTGCACGCGGGTCGGGTCGTTGCCCATCACCGGCATCTGGTCCACGGTCAGCACCGAGCCCATGAACGGGCACGACAGGTCGTTCCAGCCGTGCACGATCAGCACGCGCAGCTTCGGGTCGATCGCCACCGACTGGCGCAGTTGCGTCACCGAGCCCTTGCGCAGCTCGTCGTCCCAGTCCCACAGCCGGTTCACGTCGTAGTTCAGCGCCTCGTAGCGGGCGTCGATTTTCCAGCCGACCACGCGGGTCACGAAATCGACCATCGCGGTGGTGGTGGGGGCGATGATGCTGTCCAGCAGCGGGTCGTTGGCGCGCTGCTCGGGGGCGTTGGGGAACGGGTCGAAGGCGGTGACGTTGGAGTCGTAGCGGCTGCCCAGTTCGCCCTTGTCGCGGAACACCTCGCGCAGATAGGCCTGGGTCTCCAGGCGGCCGCCGGCGCGGCGCACGAAGGCCGGGTCAAGGCCGGTCATCGCGGTCACCTGCTGGATCATGCGGGTGGTGCCGGCCGGGTCGGAACGCCCGCGCAGCAGCGCCGTGACGTAATCGCCGCGGGTGTAGTCGATCACCTGGCGCATCGCCTCCGGGGTCAGCTTGCCCTCGCGCTCCAGGTGCGCGGCGGCGATCGACGGCAGGGTCAGCATCCACGGCAGCGGCGAGACGTCGCCGTTGTCGTCCAGCGTCGGGTTCAGATACGGCGAGACCAGGACCACGCCGTTCATCGCCACGCCGAGCTTGGTCTGCAGGTAGTGGGTGATGCGCGGGCCGCGGAAGCCGCCGTAGCTTTCGCCGACCAGGTATTTGCGCGATTGCAGGCGCTGGTTCTTCAGCAGCCAGTCGTAGATGGTGCGCGAGAGGTACTCGACGTCCGCCTGCGGGTTGTAGAACTGCTTCTTGGCCTGCTCGTCGGGCACCCGCGAGCGGCTGAAGCCGGTACCGACCGGGTCGATGAACACCAGGTCGGTGAAATCCAGCCAGGTGCCGGGGTTGTCGCGCAGGTGCGCCGGCGCCGAGGCGCTGTCGCCCTCGCTGCCGAACGCCACCACCTTCGGCCCGATCGCGCCCAGGTTGAGATACACCGAGGCCGCGCCGGGGCCGCCGTTGAGCGCGAAGGTCACCGGGCGGTCCTTGCCGTCCATGGTGTAGGCGGTATAGACCACGTCGGCGACGACCTTGCCCTGCTTGTCCTTCACCGGCAGCGTGCCGACCTTGACCGTGTAGCGCAGCGTGCGACCGTCGAGCTGGATGGACTGGCTGGTCTGCGCGTCGGCCGGCAGCGGCGCCGGTTCGGCGGCAGCCTTGTCGGGCTTGTCGGCATTCGCCGCATCGGCATCGGCGGCCAGCGCCGCGGTCATCGGCGTCGCGGCCAGCAGCACGGCCAGCAGGACGGAGGGGAAGGTCGGCACGGGCAGTCGCTCGCAGGGAGGGAGCCGGCATGCTAGGCCGCGGCGTCGGCGTGGCGGATGTGCACAAAGCCATGGTCGCTGGCGGCGCCGCCGCGGCATGCCGGTTCATCGGCGCTGGCTACAATCGCCGGTTCGTCCCGTGTCCGGTCCGCTGCGCATGCCCGTCTTTCGTTTCCGCCTGCCGCTGTGCCTGTTGCTGGCGACGCAGCTGGCCGGCTGCATCGGCGCGCCGCGGCCCGTGTCCGACTCGCCGGCCGCACACGATCCGCATGCCCACGATCGGCAGCGCCTGTGGCGGCTGCTGAGCACCCGCTGCCTGCCGCAGGCACGGGCCGGCGCCGATCCGGCGCCGTGCAGCGAAGTCCATGCCGAGCCCGGCCAGCGCTACGCGCTGATGAAGGACCTGCGCGGCGCCTACCAGTACCTGCTGATCCCGACGGTGCCGGTCAGCGGCATCGAGGATCCGCGCGCGCGTGCCGCCGGTGCGCCGAACTGGCTGGGCCTGGCCTGGCAGGCGCGCAGCCGGGTCGCGACTGCACTGGGCAGGCCGCTGCCGCGCGATCTGGCCAGCCTGACGATCAATCCGCCCTCGGCGCGCTCGCAGGACCAGTTGCACATCCACATCGATTGCCTAGCGCCGCAGGTGCGCGATCAGCTGCAGGCGATGCAGGCGTCGATCGGGCCGGCCTGGGCGCCGTTGCCGCAACCGCTGCACGGCCACGCCTATCGGGCCATGCGCGTGGAGGGCGAGGCGCTTGATGCGAATCCGTTGACGTTGCTGGCGCGCGCGTTGCCGCCGCAGCAGGGCATGGCGCAACAGACCCTGGCGGTGGTCGGCGCGGATGTCGATGGCCGCCCTGGCTTCGTGCTGCTGGCGGCCACGGCACGTCCCGGCGACGGCGTCGGTGCGGAGGAGCTACAGGATCACGACTGCACCGGCCTGGTCGCGGCGGCGCCTGCACACGGTTGATTGCCTGGGCGGCAATCCATTGCCGGATAGCCAGCGTGACGAACGAGCAAGTCGGTGCATAAGCCCGCCATGTCGTCGTCTTTCATCGTAGGAGCGGCTTCAGCCGCGACGGGGCTTTCCGAGCACCGGATCGCGGCTGAAGCCGCTCCTACGACGGCAGCAAGCAATCGAGCTGCGGCCGCCTCAGACCTCCAGCGACGCCAGGTCGCCCTTGGTCTCCAGCCACTGCTTGCGGTCGCCGGCGCGCTTCTTGGCCAGCAGCATGTCCATCAACGAGCGGGTCTGGTCGCCGTCGTCCACGGTCAGCTGCACCAGGCGCCGGGTGTCCGGGTGGATGGTGGATTCGCGCAGCTGCTGCGGATTCATCTCGCCCAGGCCCTTGAAGCGGGTCACGCTGACCTGGCCCTTGATCTTCTCGCGCTGGATCTTGTCCAGCAGCGAGCGCTTCTCTTCCTCGTCCAGCGCGTAGAACACCTGCTTGCCCACGTCCACGCGGAACAGCGGCGGCATCGCCACGAACACGTGGCCGGCGCGCACCAGGGCAGGGAAGTGGCGCAGGAACAGCGCGGTCAGCAGGGTGGCGATGTGCAGGCCGTCGGAGTCGGCGTCGGCCAGGATCACCACCTTGCCGTAGCGCAGGCCGTCGATCTCTTCCTTGCCCGGGTCGCAGCCGATCGCGATCGCCAGGTTGTGCACTTCCTCGGAGGCCAGCACGCTGCCGGAGGCCACTTCCCAGGTGTTGAGGATCTTGCCGCGCAGCGGCAGGATCGCCTGGAAATCCTTGTCGCGGGCCTGCTTGGCGCTGCCGCCGGCCGAGTCGCCCTCGACCAGGAACAGTTCGGTGCGCGACAGGTCCTGGCTGATGCAGTCGGCCAGCTTGCCCGGCAGCGCCGGACCCTGGGTGACCTTCTTGCGCACGATCTGCTTCTCGGTCTTCAGCCGCGCGCTGGCGCGGTCGATGGCGATCTGCGCGATGCGCGTGCCGGTCTCCACGTTCTGGTTCAACCACAGGCTGAAGGCATCGTGCGCGGCGCCCTCGATGAAGCCGGCGGCCTGGCGCGAGGACAGGCGTTCCTTGGTCTGGCCGCTGAACTGCGGGTCGGTCATCTTCAGCGACAGCACGAACGCCACGCGGTCCCACACGTCTTCCGGCGCCAGCTTCACGCCGCGCGGCAGCAGGTTGCGGAAATCGCAGAACTCGCGCAGCGCGTCGGTGAGGCCGCTGCGCAGGCCGTTGACGTGGGTGCCGTGCTGCGCGGTCGGAATCAGGTTGACGTAGCTCTCCTGCACCAGTTCGCCTTCCACCACCCAGGCTACCGCCCAGTCGACGATCTCGCGGTCCTTCTTCAGGCTGCCGACGAACAGCTCGGCCGGCAGCAGCTCGCGCTCGGCCAATTCGCCGCGCAGGTAGTCGCGCAGGCCGTCCTCGAAGTACCAGGTGTCCTGTTCGCCGGTGGCCTCGTCGTGCAGCTTGACGGTCAGCCCGGGGCACAGCACGGCCTTGGCGCGCAGCAGGTGGCGCAGCGCGCGCACCGCGAACTTCGGCGTGTCGAAATACTTCGGATCCGGCCAGAAGCGCAGGCGCGTGCCGGTGTTCTTCTTGCCGACGCTGCCGACGATCTCCAGCTTGGAGGCGGCGTGGCCATCGGCGAAGGCCATGCGGTATTCGTTGCCTTCGCGCTTGATGAACAGCTCCACCCGGGTGGACAGCGCATTGACCACGCTGACGCCGACGCCGTGCAGGCCGCCGCTGAAGGTGTAGTTGCGGTCGCTGAACTTGCCGCCGGCGTGCAGCCGGGTCAGGATCAGTTCGACGCCGGAGATCTTCTCTTCCGGGTGGATGTCCACCGGCATGCCGCGGCCATCGTCGGACACCTCGCAACTGCCGTCCTTGTACAGCGTCACCTCGATGTGCCGGGCGTGGCCGGCCAGTGCCTCGTCCACGGCGTTGTCGATGACTTCCTGCGCCAGGTGGTTGGGGCGTGCGGTGTCGGTGTACATGCCGGGCCGGCGCTTGACCGGGTCCAGGCCAGAGAGAACTTCGATGTCGGCGGCGTTGTAGCGGGTATTCATGCGTCTCAGCAGGTGGCGCGAAGCAGATCCGGAAGTGTGCGGTCTGCGGCGGTTTTTTGCACGTCGCCGGTGTTCAGGGCGGGTGCGGGGGCTCTGCGCTACGCTGGCCCTGGAAAAACCGCGACGTCGCCCACATCTTCGTCGCACGTCCCAAAGGAGTCTGCCATGAACGTTCGCAAGCTGTTGACCCTGGCCGCCCTGGTCGCCGCCGCGGTGGCCGTGCCGGTCGCGATGGCCCAGGCGCAGAGCGCCGATCCGGCCGCCTCCGGTGCCGCCGCCTACGAGGCGCAGGTCGCCAAGGAAAAGGCCGAGGCCGACGCCAAGGCCAAGCGCCGCGCCGCCGCCGCTGCCGAGCACAAGGCCGGCAAGGATGCGGCCGCGCCGAAGAAGGAAGAGGAAGAGGAAGCGCGCAAGCCCTGAGCCTGCGCACGGTTTCCTGCACACGACGCCCCGGTCGCCCGGGGCGTCGCTTTTTTGTGGGGCGGCTGTTCGCGAAAGCGCTTGGGCAAATCCGCTTCACCCGTTAAACTATGGCTTTCCGGGAGGCCTTTGAGCCATGACCCCCCTGATCTTCGTTACCGGCGGCGTAGTGTCCTCGCTTGGCAAGGGCATCGCGGCCGCTTCGCTTGCGTCCATTCTCGAAGCACGTGGCCTGTCGGTCACGATGATGAAGCTGGACCCCTACATCAACGTCGACCCGGGCACGATGAGCCCGTTCCAGCATGGCGAGGTGTACGTCACCGACGACGGCGCCGAGACCGACCTGGACCTGGGCCACTACGAGCGCTTCGTGCGCACGCGGCTGTCGCGCAAGAATTCGGTCACCACCGGGCGCATCTACGAGAACGTGATCCGCAAGGAGCGCCGCGGCGACTACCTCGGCGCCACCGTGCAGGTGATTCCGCACATCACCGACGAGATCCGCCGCTGCGTGGATGAAGCCACCGCCGGCTACGACGTGGCGCTGGTCGAGATCGGCGGCACCGTCGGCGATATCGAGTCGCTGCCGTTCCTGGAAGCGATCCGCCAGGTGCGCACCGAACGCGGCGCCGAGAAGGCCATGTTCATGCACCTGACCCTGGTGCCGTACATCGCCGCCGCCGGCGAACTGAAGACCAAGCCGACCCAGCATTCGGTCAAGGAACTGCGCTCGATCGGCATCCAGCCGGACGTGCTGCTGTGCCGCTCGGAACAGGCGATCCCGGATTCGGAGCGGCGCAAGATCGCGCTGTTCACCAACGTCTCCGAGCGCGCGGTGATCAGCGCCGCCGACATCGACGTGCTCTACGGCATGCCGCTGGAGCTGCACCGGCAGGGCCTGGACGAGATCGTCATCGAGCAGTTCAAGCTGCGCGACAAGGTCGGCGCGGCCAACCTGTCGGAATGGGAGGCGGTGGTCGACGCGATCAAGCACCCGCTCGACGAGGTCACCATCGCCGTGGTCGGCAAGTACGTGGACCATCAGGACGCCTACAAGTCGGTCGGCGAGGCGCTCAAGCACGGCGGCCTGCGCCAGCGCACCAAGGTCAACCTGAAGTGGCTGGAAGCGCAGGACCTGGAAGGCAGCGACATGGCGGCGCTGGCCGACGTGGACGGCATCCTGGTGCCTGGCGGCTTCGGCGACCGCGGCTTCGAAGGCAAGGTGCTGACTTCGCGCTATGCGCGCCAGCACGGCGTGCCGTACTTCGGCATCTGCTACGGCATGCAGGCCGCGGTGGTCGACTATGCGCGGCATGTCGCCGGCCTGGATGCGGCCAACAGCACCGAGAACGACCGGCAGTCGCCGTATCCGGTGATCGGCCTGATCACCGAGTGGCGCACCGCCAGCGGCGATGTCGAGAAGCGTGACGAGAAGTCCGATCTCGGCGGCACCATGCGCCTGGGCCTGCAGGAGCAGCGGCTCAAGCCGGGCACGCTGGCGCGCGAGCTGTACGGCAAGGACGTGGTGGCCGAGCGCCATCGCCACCGCTACGAGTTCAACAATCGCTACCGCACCCAGTTGGAGGACGCCGGCCTGGTGATTTCCGCCAAGTCGATGGACGACACGCTGGTGGAGATGGTGGAACTGCCGCGCGAGACGCACCCGTGGTTCCTGGCTTGCCAGGCGCACCCGGAATTCCTGTCCACGCCGCGCGACGGCCACCCGCTGTTCATCGGCTTCGTCCGCGCTGCGCGCGAGAAGAAGGCCGGCGGCAAGCTGCTGAAGGAAGCGCGGGCGTAATGCCCGCGCCGACAACGTGGCTCAGCGCTGGCTGCGAGCGCTTGCTCGTGCTAGGGCTGTTGCTGGTGGCGCTGGCCGCGGCGGCGTTCTGGCTCGCAGTGCTGGTGCGGTATGTGCCGTTGGGCGGTGTGTTGGCGCGGCCCCGACTCGGCGACGGCTATTACATCGTCGTGACCGTGGTCGCCGCCCGTCGCGCCGCGTCCGTACTTTTTCTCACTGGCACGCCGCTTCTGCTGCTTGGCGGCATGGTGCATTTGCTCAAACATAGGAATTGAAGACATGAAGCTCTGTGGATTCGAGGTCGGCCTGGACCAGCCGCTGTTCCTCATCGCCGGCCCGTGCGTGATCGAGTCGATGCAGCTGCAGCTCGACGTCGCCGGCAGGCTCAAGGAGATCACCGGCCGGCTGGGCATCAACTTCATCTTCAAGTCCAGCTTCGACAAGGCCAACCGCACTTCCGGCACCAGCTTCCGCGGCCCCGGCCTGGAAGAAGGCTTGAAGGTGCTGGAGGCGGTGAAGACGCAGATCGGCGTGCCGGTGCTGACCGACGTGCACGAGTACACGCCCATGCACGAAGTGGCGGCGGTGGTGGACGTGCTGCAGACCCCGGCATTCCTGGTGCGGCAGACCGATTTCATCAAGAACGTGTGCGCCGCCGGGAAGCCGGTCAACATCAAGAAGGGCCAGTTCCTGTCGCCGTGGGACATGAAGCCGGTGGTGGACAAGGCCAAGTCCACCGGCAACGAGCAGATCATGGTCTGCGAGCGCGGCGCCAGCTTCGGCTACAACAACCTGGTCAGCGACATGCGCTCGCTGAGCGTGATGCGCGAGACCGGCTGCCCGGTGGTGTTCGACGCCACCCATTCGGTGCAGTTGCCGGGCGGGCAGGGCGGCAGTTCCGGTGGCCAGCGCGAGTTCGTGCCGGTCCTCGCGCGCGCGGCGGTCGCCGTGGGCGTGGCCGGCGTGTTCGCCGAGACCCACCCGGATCCGTCCAAGGCGCTGTCCGACGGCCCCAACGCCTGGCCGCTGGACCAGATGGAAGCGTTGCTGGAAACGCTGATGGAACTGGACGCGGTCACCAAGAAGCACGGGTTCTCGCGCTTCGCGTGAGGCCGTGGCTGCCGCCGCGGCGTCCGTCCCACGCTGGCGGGACGCGTCCTGCCGGGTCCTTGCCTGGGGCTGTGGGACGCGGGCGATGAGCGCACGCACCCGGGTCCGTTTCTCGTGGGGTCTGTGCGCGCTGCTGCTGTCGCTGCTGGCCTGGGCGGCGTTGGGCGTGGTGCTGTTCGCCTTTATCCGGGCGATGGGTCCGCCCGGCGACGGCGACCACGGCATCCTGGCCATGCAGCCCTGGATCGTGGGCGGCCTGCTGGTGCTGGCGGTCGCCGCGCTGGGCACGCTGATCGCCGCCGCGCTGGGCTTGGTCCTGCGGCGTGGCCGCGTCCTGGCCGGCGTCGGCGCCGGCCTGCTGCTGGCGATGCTGGTCCTGATCCTGCTGTTCCTCGGCGCGATCCCGCTCGGCGCGGTGCGCCTTGGTTGAGGCGGCATTTGGCAAGGAACGGGCAGCCGGGGATAATCAGCCGGCATTCGTTTCCGCCCCCTCTTCCTACAGGTAACCGGCCCGCCCATGAGTACGATCCGCAGCATCCACGCCCGTGAAATCCTCGACAGCCGCGGCAATCCCACGCTGGAAGCCGATGTCATCCTGGAGGACGGTTCGTTCGGTCGTGCCGCGGTGCCCTCGGGCGCGTCCACCGGCACCAAGGAAGCGGTCGAGCTGCGCGACGGCGACAAGACCCGCTACCTGGGCAAGGGCGTGCGCAAGGCGGTGGAGAACGTCAACACCACCATCGCCAGCGCGCTGAAGGGCTTCGACGCCGCCGACCAGCAGGGCCTGGATCGCCGCCTGATCGACCTGGACGGCACCGAGAACAAGGGCCGCCTCGGCGCCAATGCGCTGCTCGGCGTCTCGCTGGCCAACGCGCATGCCATTGCCGCCTCGCGCAAGCAGCCGCTGTGGCAGTCGCTGTCCGGTGGCAACACCGCCAACCTGGCGCTGCCGGTGCCGATGATGAACATCATCAACGGCGGCGCGCATGCCGACAACAACGTCGATTTCCAGGAATTCATGGTGCTGCCGGTCGGCGCCGCCTCGTTCTCCGAGGCGCTGCGCGCCGGCACCGAGATCTTCCACGCGCTGAAGTCGGTGCTTAAGGGCCACGGCCTGTCCACCGCGGTCGGCGACGAAGGCGGCTTCGCGCCGGATTTCCGCAGCAACGTGGAAGCGCTGGACACGATCCTGGAAGCGATCGGCAAGGCCGGCTACACCGCCGGCGAAGACGTGCTGCTGGGCCTGGACGTGGCCTCCAGCGAGTTCTACGACAACGGCAAGTACCACCTGGTGGGCGAGGGCAAGCGCCTGACCAGCGAGCAGTTCGTCGACTTCCTCGCCGATTGGGCCGCGCAGTACCCGATTGTCAGCATCGAGGACGGCCTGGCCGAGGACGACTGGGCCGGCTGGAAGCTGCTCACCGACCGCATCGGCAGCAAGGTGCAACTGGTCGGCGACGACCTGTTCGTGACCAACCCGAAGATCTTCAAGCAGGGCATCGAGTCCGGCACCGCCAACGCGATCCTGATCAAGGTCAACCAGATCGGCACCCTGACCGAGACCCTGGAAGCCATCGCCATGGCCGACAAGGCCGGCTACGCGGCCATCGTGTCGCACCGTTCCGGCGAGACCGAGGACACCACCATCGCCGACATCGCCGTGGCCACCACCGCCACCCAGATCAAGACCGGTTCGCTGTGCCGCAGCGATCGCGTGGCCAAGTACAACCAGCTGCTGCGCATCGAAGAAGCGCTGGGCAGCGCCGCGCGCTATGCCGGGCGCGGCGCCTTCGTCTCGCTCAAGCGATAAGCCGTGCGCAACTGGCGCTGGCTGCTGCTGGTGCTGGCGGGATTGCTGGCGTGGCTGCAGTACCGCTTCTGGCTCGGTCCGGGGAATTCCGGCGAGGTGCTGGTGCTCGAAAGCCAGGTCGAGCACCAGAAGCGCGACAACGAAGGACTGCAGCAACGCAACGCCGCGCTCGCCGCCGAGGTCAAGGATCTCAAGGACGGCGAGGCGGCGATCGAGGAGCGCGCGCGGAGCGAACTGGGCATGATCAAGCCGGGCGAAAAGTTCTACCGCGTGGTCGAGAATGCGCCGGTGTCGACCCCGGCCGGCACGGCCGCGGCTGCGCAGCCTGCGCCTGTCACGCCAGCGCCGGGCGAGCAACCCTGATGGCCACGGTCTGGGCCGTGGTCCCGGCGGCCGGCCGCGGCACCCGTTTCGGCGGCGCCACCCCCAAGCAGTATCTGCAGGCGGGCGGGCGCCCATTGCTGGCGCATGCGCTGGAAGCGCTGCTGGCGCATCCGGCGGTGGCTGGGGCGATGGTCGCGCTGGGCGTGAACGATGCGCAGTGGCCGGGCTGGACCGAACTGGCCGGCAAGCCGGTGCTGACCTGCCTGGGCGCCGGCAGCCGCGCCGGCTCGGTGCTGGCCGCGCTGCACGCCTTGCCCGAGTCGGTGAAGGTGGACGATTTCGTGCTGGTGCACGATGCGGCGCGCCCGAACCTGGCGCTGGCCGATCTGGACCGGCTGCTGGAAGCGGGGCGCGGCGATCCGGTCGGCGCGATCCTGGCCGCGCCGGTGCGCGACACGCTCAAGCGCGCCGGCGACGACGGCGGCATCGACGGCACCGAGCCGCGCGAGCGCCTGTGGCGCGCGCTGACCCCACAGTTGTTCCGGCGCATGCAGCTCAGCCGCGCGCTGGAGCAGGCCGCCGCGGCCGGCGTGGAGGTCACCGACGACGCCATGGCGATGGAGTTGCTGGGGCTGCGGCCGCTGCTGGTCGAGGGTGCCGAAGACAATTTCAAGGTCACCACGCCGGCCGACCTGGCGCGCTTCGAGTTCGAACTGTTCCAGCGGCAGAGCGGCTGATGCGGTTCGAGGACTCGGTGGCGCACGCCTGGCTGCAGCAGGCCGCGGCCGCTGCGATCGTGGTCGATGGCGACGCCATCCAGCACGAGGCCCAGGCCAACCTGTGGGCGTTCTCGCCGCGCGAGGATCAGGCCGCGGGCGTCGACGTCGCGAGCGTGGTGCGGTGTGTGGAGGCGGTCGCCGACGATCGGCAGGCCACGCTGCGCGCCCAGGGTGCGCCTTCGATGATCTTCTATTGCTGGCACGACGGGCAGGCGCGGCAGTTGCGCTTCAGCCTGGTGTCGGCGGCGCACGGCCGCCTGCCGTTTGGCGTGCCGATCCAGCAGACGTCGTTGCCGGCGCTCGTTGCGCGCATCGTCCAGACCGACTGGTTCAATCCGCAGTGGGGGGCAGCGGACGTGGACGACGACGCGATGCCGGCGTCCGCGGCCCTGCCGGTCTACATGCGCACGTTGCACCCCGGCGTCTGACCGCCAGGTGGCGTCGACGCTTCTCACGAACAGGATTCCCATGTCACACGGTACCTCTGCTCCTCTTTCTTTCCGCATCGGTCAGGGCTATGACGTCCACGCCTTCGGCGAGGGCGACCACATCATGCTCGGCGGCGTGCGCGTGGCGCACGAGCGCGGCGTGCTTGCCCACAGCGATGGCGACGTGGTGATCCACGCGCTGTGCGACGCCTTGCTCGGCGCGTTGGCGCTGGGCGACATCGGCCAGCATTTCCCGCCATCGGATCCGCGCTGGAAGGGCGCCGACAGCGCGCAGTTCCTCGATCACTGCGTGGGCCTGCTGCATGCGCGCGGCTGGCGCCTGGGCAATGCCGATGTCACCGTGATCTGCGAACGGCCCAAGGTCGGCCCGCACGCGCAGGCGATGCGCGAACGCCTGGCGTCGCTGCTGCAGGTCGAACTGGACTGCATCAGCGTCAAGGCCACCACCAGCGAAAAGCTGGGCTTCACCGGCCGCGGCGAAGGCATCGCCGCGCAGGCGGTGGCCTTGCTGGTGGCACTGTGAGCGAGCTGCCGCGCGCGTTCGGTGCCGCGCCGCTGCAGGCGCGCATGCGCAGCAGCGCCGAGGATTTCCAGGTCGACGAGCTGCCCGCGTTCGCGCCCAGCGGCGAGGGCGAGCATCTGTTGCTGACGGTGCGCAAGCGCGGCATGAACACCGCCTTCGCCGCGCGCCGCCTGGCGCAGTGGGCCGGCGTGGCGGAGCTGGCGATCGGCTATGCCGGCATGAAGGACCGCCATGCGGTGACCACCCAACGCTTTTCGGTGCATCTGCCCAAGCGCGTGGCGCCGCCCCTGGACAGCCTGCAGGACGCGGACCTGCAGGTGCTGGAGTCGCACTGGCACAACCGCAAGCTGCCGCGCGGCGCGCTGGCCGGCAACGGCTTCGTGCTGGTGCTGCGCGAGGTGCGCGGTGAGCGCACGGCGATCGAGGCGCGGCTGGCGCAGATCGCCGCGCGCGGGATTCCCAACTGGTTCGGTGAGCAGCGCTTCGGCCGCGATGGCGGCAACGTCGGTGCCGCGCTGTCGATGTTCGGCGGCCGCCGGGTGCGCCGCGAGCAGCGCTCGCTGCTGCTGTCGGCCGCCCGTTCGGAGCTGTTCAACCGGGTGCTGGCCGCACGCGTGGCCGCCGGCAACTGGGACAGTGCGCTGGACGGCGAAGTCTGGATGCTCGACGGCAGCCGCAGCGTGTTCGGTCCGGAGCCGTGGTCGGAGGCGCTGGCCGAGCGCCTGCAGCGGTTCGACATCCATCCGTCCGCGCCGCTGTGGGGTGCCGGTGAACTGCGCAGCGCCGAGGCGGCGCGTGCGCTGGAGCTGGCGGCGCTGGACGAGGCGGTGGCGCTGCGCCTGCGCGACGGCCTGGAGCGCGAGGGACTGAAGCAGGAGCGGCGGGCGACCCGCCTGCGCGTGGCGGACCTGCAGTGGCGCTGGTTGGACGGGCAGGGCGATGCGCTGGAACTGCGGTTCGCTCTGCCGCCGGGCAGCTACGCCACCGCGCTGCTGCACGAACTCGGCGACGTCGCCGATGCCGATCGGGAATCCGACGCCACGCCTGTTGCGTCGTCGTAACGGCGGCCCCGCTCAGCGCCGCGCCAGCAGCACCAGCATCGCGCCGGTGCCGCCCTGCGCGGTCGGCGCCGAATGGAAGGCCAGCACGTCGTTGCGCTGGCGCAGCAGGCGGTCCACCAGGTTCTTCAGCAGGGGCGCGCCGCCGGATTGCAGGCCCTTGCCGTGCACGATCCGCACGCAGCCGAACTCGTGCGCGTGCGCTTCGGCCAGGAACTGCCGCAGCAGCGCCTCGGCCTGCGCGGCGGTGGCGCCGTGCAGGTCCAGTTCGTCCTGGGCCGAGAACTGGCCCTTGCGCAGGCGCTGGAACACCCGCGCCGGCAAATGCTCGCGGCGGTAGCTGGCGACATCGCCAGCTTCCAGTGGCGCGCTCTGTCGCAGCAATTGCTGGAACTCGCCCTGCGCCTCTGCCTCGTCGCGTTCGGCCATGCGTGCGCGCGGCTTGGGGCGTGGCTTGGCATTGGCCGGCGGCGTCGCATTGAGCGGGGCCACCTTGCCGATGGCCGCGCGGAACAGCGCGGCGGGGTCTTCGTCGTCGGAATGCGCCATGCGCACAGCTTAGAGCGTGCTGCGCGGTTTGAGGTGAGTGCGGTAGCGCCGGCAGTGCCTTCGCCGCGGGGCGCGGCGTTTTCGGTGCC
Organism: Xanthomonas sp. F10; assembly: GCF_014206815.1. Classification (GTDB taxonomy): domain Bacteria; phylum Pseudomonadota; class Gammaproteobacteria; order Xanthomonadales; family Xanthomonadaceae; genus Xanthomonas_A; species Xanthomonas_A indica. The sequence goes on along the minus strand of NZ_JACHNP010000001.1, from coordinate 1,508,335 downwards.
CAGCGTAGAAGCAGTGCCGTGTTGCCCGTGCAGCGTCCCGCGCAAAGGCCGCCATCGCGATCGTCGGCGCGCCGTCAGCGACCTGGCCGGACGCATCCGGTATCATGCACCGGTTTTCGAGGAGCACCATGCGCGTATTAGTGAGCAACGACGACGGCGTCGACGCCCCCGGCATTCGCATGCTGGCCGAGCAGTTGCGCGGCGCCGGCCACGAAGTGACGGTGGTCGCACCCGACCGCGACCGGTCCGGCGCCAGCAATTCGCTGACCCTGGATCTGCCGATCCGGCTCAAGCGCATCGACCATTACACCTGCAGCGTCGCCGGCACGCCGACCGACTGCGTGCATCTGGCGCTCACCGGCATGCTGGAGTTCGACCCGGACATCGTGGTCTCCGGCATCAACAATTCCGCCAACCTCGGCGATGACGTGATCTATTCCGGCACCGTTTCGGCGGCGATGGAAGGCCGCTTCCTCGGCCTGCCTGCAGTAGCGGTGTCGCTGGTCACCCACAACCACGAACCCAAGCATTTCCAGACCGCCGCGCGCGCGGCGGTGGAGATCGTGGCGCGGCTCAAGGCCGATCCGCTGCCGGCCGACACCATCCTCAACGTCAACGTGCCCGACCTGCCGTGGCAGGAGATCAAGGGCTTCGAGGTCACCCGGCTCGGCAACCGCCACCGCTCCGAACCCTGCCTGCCGCAGACCGACCCGCGCGGCGGCACCGTGTACTGGATCGGCCCGGCCGGGCGCGAACAGGACGCCGGCCCCGGCACCGACTTCCACGCGGTGCGCACCGGCTTCATCTCGATCACCCCGATCCAGGTCGACCTGACCCGCTACCAGGCGCTGGAAAAGGTCGCCAGCTGGGTCGGCGGCCTGACCGCCGCGCTGGACCGCCCGGCATGACCCCGCGGTTGCGCCTGCAGCCGGAAGCGATCGGCATCGGCATGACCTCGCAGCGCGTGCGCGACCGCCTGGTCGAGCGCCTGCGCGAAGCCGGCATCCGCGACGAGAGCGTGCTCAACGCGGTACGCACCGTGCCGCGGCACCTGTTCATCGACGAGGCACTGGCCTCGCGCGCCTACGAGGACACCGCGCTGCCGATCGGCCACGGCCAGACCATCTCGCAACCGTGGGTGGTGGCGCGCATGACCGAGACGGTGCTGGAAGCGGCGCCGAAGAAGGTGCTGGAAGTCGGCACCGGCTCCGGCTACCAGGCGGCGATCCTGGCCGCACTGGGCCTGGAGGTGCACACCGTCGAGCGCATCGGCGACCTGCTGCGGCAGGCGCGCAAGCGCTTCCGCCAGCTCGGCATGAACGTGCGCAGCAAGCACGACGACGGCCGCATCGGCTGGCCCGAGCACGGTCCCTTCGATGCGATCGTGGTCACCGCCGCGGCGCCGGCGCTGGTCGATGCCCTGATCGAGCAACTGGCGCCGGGCGGGTGCCTGGTGGCGCCGGTCGGCGGCCCGTCCGCGCAATCGCTGATCCGCCTGCGCCGCGCTGCCGACGGCCAGATCGAACAAGACGTCCTGGCGCCGGTGACCTTCGTCCCGTTGCTGTCGGGCATGCTGGATTGACCTCCCGGAGCCGCACTGGATGAAGATTTTTGGGCCGTTGTACGAACGCGCCATCAGTTGGTCGCGGCACCGCCGCGCGCCGGCGCTGCTGACCGGGCTCAGTTTTGCCGAGGCCATCGTGTTCCCGGTGCCGCCGGAGGTGATGCTGGCGCCGATGTCGCTGGCGCAGCCGCGGCGCGCGCTGTGGTTCGCCACGCTGAGCCTGCTCGGCTCGCTGGCCGGCGCGATGATCGGCTACCTGCTCGGGCATTTCGCCTTCGCCGCGGTGCAGCCGCTGATCGAATGGCTGGGCTGGACGCAGAAGATCGACGCGCAGGTCAGCCACCTGCGCCAGGTCATCGCCGAGTCGCCGTGGCGCGCGTTCTGGCTGTTGGTGCTGGCCGGGTTCACGCCGATCCCGCTGAAGATATTCACCTGGGCCTCAGGCATCGTCGGGGTGCCGCTGCTACCGTTCCTGGCGAGCATGCTGGTCGGGCGCGGCAAGCGCGTGTACCTGGTGGCCGGAGCGATTCGCCTCGGCGGGCCGCGCGCGGAAGCCGCGTTGCGCCGCTGGATCGAGCCGCTCGGCTGGGTCGCCTCGGCGATCCTGGCGCTGCTGGTGGTGTGGGTCATATGGAGAGCCAAGTTCGGATGAGCGTCGATCGGGTGGTGCGGAACGGCCTGCGTTGCGGCCTGGGTGTGCTGGTGGCGGTGGCGCTCGGCGCCTGCAGCAGCGCCACGGTGGTCCGCACCCCCGGCGGTGCGCCCGTACGCGGCAGCGCCGCCTCGGCGCCGCGGGTGTCCGTGCCCAAGCCCGGGGTCAGCGCCACCGTGCGCCGCGGCGACACGCTGTATGCGATCGCCCGTGCCAACAACATCACCCCGCAGGACCTGGCGGGCTGGAACGGCCTGCAGCCGCCGTACACGATCTACCCGGGGCAATCGCTGCGGCTGTATCCGCCCGGCGGCGCGGGTGCCGCGCGGCCCGGCAGCGGCACCGCGGTAGTACCGCCGGCTGCCGGCACGGCAGCGGCGGCGCGGCCGCCGGTCGCCGCGGCGCCGACACCGGTCAGCAGCGGGTTCTCCTGGCGCTGGCCGGCCGATGGCGTGGTGGTCAGCCGCTTCGTCAGCGGCGAAACCACCAAGCAGGGCGTGGACATCGCCGGCAGCAACGGCGAAGCGGTGCGGGCCGCCGCCGATGGCGTGGTGGTGTATTCCGGCGCCGGCCTGGTGGGCTATGGCGAACTGATCATCGTCAAGCACAACGAACAGTGGCTGTCGGCCTACGGCCACAACCGCAAGCGCCTGGTCAACGAAGGCCAGAACGTCAAGGCCGGCCAGCAGATCGCCGAGATGGGCCACAGCGGCGCGGCGCGCGACATGCTGCACTTCGAGATCCGCTACAACGGCAAGCCGGTCGACCCGCTGCTGTATCTTCCGCCGAAGTAACCGGTCGCATCCTCAAGCGGACGGATCCCCGGCCCGGCGCAGCGCGCCGGGCGTTCGCCAACGGCGCGGCCCAGTGGGCTGCAAGGTGGGCTGCAAGCGCCGCCGGCTCACCCGCTACAACGGCAAGCCGGTCGACCCGCTGCTTTATCTGCCGCGGGAGTAACGCCGGCGCGACCAATGGGCTGCCGCCCTGGCGCAGCGTGTAGCCGGTCTTCATCTCCGGCTTTCGTAGGAGCGGCTTCAGCCGCGACCGGGGTTCTAGCGAACGTCACAGGTCGCGGCTGAAGCCGCTCCCACGGGAGTGAATGTCTGTGGAGGGCGTGCAACGGTCCGCAGAGACGCTGGGCTCAGCCTTCGAGCAGGAACCCCACCGCCACGCGCCGGCCTTCGGCGGCCAGCACGTTGTAGGTGCGCGCCGCGGCCGCGTTGCTCATCACTTCGATGCCGATGCCGCGGGTCAGGAACAGCGCCATCACCGCCGCAGCGGGAAACACCTGGCGTTCGCCGGTGCCGAGGATCACCAGGGCAGGGTTGAGTGCGAGCAGCGGCTGCAGATGTTGCGGCTGCAGGTCGCCGGCCAGCGGCGCCTGCCAGTCCTCGACCAGGGTGTCCGGGGCGAGGATGAAGCTGCGGGTCAGCAGCCGGTCGTTCACCTTGGCCTGGCGGCCGTCGGCCATGCGCAGGGCGTAGGCGTAGTCGGGCAGGTCCTGGGTCAGTTGCATGGGGTCACCGAAGGCGCGCTCAGGCGCGCGGCAGCACGATCTGCCGGTCTTCCTTGGCCGGGCGATACAGGATCGCGGTATGGCCGATCCGCTGCACCAGCACGCTGTGCGACTGTTCCACCAGGCTGCCGATGGCGGCGTCGCGGGCCTCGCGGTCGTCGCCGCCGACCTTCACCTTGACCAGTTCGTGGCGCTCCAGCACCTCGTCCAGTTCGGCCAGGAAGGCCGGGGTGACGCCCTTGCCGCCGATCTGCAGCAGGGGTTTGAGGTCGTGGGCCAGGCCGCGCAGGAAGCGGTTCTGGGCCGATGTCAGGCTGATCGACATGCAGGTGGGAGCAGGGTTGGCAAGGGCGATCAGGGTATCATGGCCGCCCCTCCCGACCGTGCGTCCATGGCCACCCGCAGCAAAAGCAGCCAACGCTGGCTCCGCGAACATTTCGCCGATCCCTTCGTGAAGAAGGCCCAGGCCGAAGGCATGCGCTCGCGCGCGGCCTACAAGCTGGAGGAGTTGCTGCAGCGCGACAGGCTGCTGAAGCCGGACATGGTGGTGGTCGATCTCGGCGCCGCCCCGGGCGGCTGGTCGCAGCAGGTGCGCAAATCGATGGGCGACCGCGGCCGGGTCCTGGCCCTGGACATCCTGGAGATGCCGCCGCTGGCCGGCGTGGAGTTCCTTCACGGTGACTTCAGGGAGGAGGCGGTGCTATCGCAATTCGAGGCCATGCTGGGTGATACCCCGGTGGACCTTGTGCTGTCGGATATGGCCCCCAATAAGAGCGGAATGGATGCGGTCGACCAGCCGCGGATGATGCATCTGGCGGAATTGGCGATGGCATTCGCCGACAGCCACCTGAAGCCGAATGGCGCGTTCCTGATCAAGCTGTTCCAGGGCGTGGGGTTCGACGACTACATTCGCGACATGCGCCGCCGCTATGAAAAGGTGACCATCCGCAAGCCGGCCGCGTCGCGCAAGCGCTCGCCGGAGGTCTACGCCCTCGGACAGGGCAAGCGCGCCCAGATCAAGTAAGCTGAACGCAAGGCTGAACCCGCAATGCCACGCATCGAGACAGAGTTGAAGGGACACCGGAGCCAATGAGGATGAACGACTTGACCAAGAATCTGCTGTTGTGGGTAGTCGTCGCCGTCGTGCTGATGGTGGTGTTCAATAGCTTCTCGCCGCGTCTCGCCGGCGGCGCGGGCGTCGACAACGTGACCTACTCCCAGTTCCTGAAGGACGTGGATGCCGGGCGGGTGAAGTCGGTCGATTTCACCGACGCCACCAACCTTTCGGTCAACGCGATCCGCTTCAAGCGCGCCGACAACAGCGAGGGCATGGTCTATGGCCCGAGCGACGACAAGCTGATCGACGTGCTGTACAGCAAGAACGTGGACATCACCCGGCAGAAGCCGGACAACGGCCCGAGCTTCTGGTCGCTGGTGCTGAACTTCCTGCCGGTCATCCTGATCATCGGCTTCTGGCTGTTCATCATGCGCCAGATGCAGGGCGGTGGCGGCGGCGCCAAGGGCGCGATGTCCTTCGGCAAGTCGCGGGCCAAGCTGCAGGGTGAGGACCAGATCAAGATCACCTTCGCCGATGTCGCCGGCTGCGACGAGGCCAAGGAAGAGGTCGGCGAACTCGTCGATTTCCTGCGCGACCCGACCAAGTTCACCAAGCTCGGCGGCAAGATTCCGCGCGGCGTGTTGATGGTCGGCCCGCCGGGTACCGGCAAGACCCTGCTGGCCAAGGCCATCGCCGGCGAGGCCAAGGTGCCGTTCTTCAGCATCTCCGGTTCGGACTTCGTGGAAATGTTCGTGGGCGTCGGTGCCAGCCGCGTGCGCGACATGTTCGAGCAGGCCAAGAAGCACGCGCCGTGCATCATCTTCATCGACGAAATCGATGCGGTGGGCCGTCACCGCGGCGCCGGCCTGGGCGGCGGTCACGACGAGCGCGAACAGACCCTCAACCAGTTGCTGGTGGAGATGGACGGCTTCGAGGGCGGCGAGGGCGTGATCGTGATCGCCGCGACCAACCGTCCGGACGTGCTGGATCCGGCGCTGCTGCGCCCGGGCCGTTTCGACCGCCAGGTCGTGGTCGGCCTGCCGGACGTGCGCGGTCGCGAGCAGATCCTCAAGGTGCACATGCGCAAGCTGCCGCTGGCCGACGACATCGAGCCGATGGTGATCGCCCGCGGTACTCCGGGTTTCTCCGGCGCCGACCTGGCCAACCTGTGCAACGAGGCGGCCCTGTTCGCCGCGCGCGAGTCGGTCAAGGAAGTGCGCATGGATCACTTCGATCGCGCCCGCGACAAGATCCTGATGGGCGCCGAGCGCCGCTCGATGGCGATGAGCGAGGACGAGAAGACGCTGACCGCCTATCACGAGGCCGGCCACGCCATCGTCGGCCGCCTGGTGCCCGAGCACGACCCGGTTTACAAGGTCACGATCATCCCGCGCGGCCGCGCGCTGGGCGTGACCATGTACCTGCCCGAGGGCGACAAGTACTCGATGAACCGCGTGGCGATCGAATCGCAACTGTGCTCGCTGTATGGCGGCCGCGTCGCCGAGGAACTGATCTTCGGCACCGACAAGGTCACCACCGGCGCGTCCAACGACATCGAGCGGGCGACCAAGATGGCGCGCAACATGGTCACCAAGTGGGGCCTGTCCGACGAGCTCGGCCCGATCGCCTACGGCGAGGAGGACGACGAGGTGTTCCTGGGCCGTTCGGTGACCCAGCACAAGAGCGTCTCCGACGACACCGCGCGGCGCATCGACGAAGTGGTGCGGTCGATCCTCGACAAGGCGTATGCCAAGACCACCCAGATCCTCACCGAGAATCTGGACAAGCTGCACACCATGTCGCAGTTGCTGCTGCAGTACGAAACCATCGACGCGCCGCAGATCGACGCGATCATGGAAGGCCGCGACCCGCCGCCGCCGATGGGCTGGAACAGGTCCGGCAAGGACGGCGGCAACGACAAGGGCAATTCGCGGCCACTGCCGCCGATCGCCGGGCCCGCCGAACAGGTCTAAGCGCGGCGAACCTGCAAGTACCGAAAAGCCAGGGAGCGATCCCTGGCTTTTTTGTCGCTGGCCGCTGCCGATGCCGCCGGCTCGTCGTCCGCTCGAGGGTGCGCGACAATGGCGGCTTGATTCACGACCCGCTGCCATGCGCGGCGCGCGCCGCAGCCGCGAACCCACGTTGCGGCCAGCGCCGGCGCCGTGCTCGCCGCAGGCGGCGGCCATCCTTCAGGAGATCTGCCGATGTTCGACACCTCGCCCAGCCTGCAGTGCGGCGCCCACCGGCTGTTGCTCGATCGCCCGCGGGTGATGGGCATCGTCAACGTCACCCCGGACTCGTTTTCCGACGGCGGCGCGCACGCCAGCGTGGACGCGGCGGTGGCGCATGGCCTGCGCCTGGCCGCGGAGGGCGCCGACCTGCTGGACATCGGCGGCGAGTCGACCCGCCCAGGCGCGACCCCGGTGCCGGTGGAAGAGGAACTGCGGCGGGTGATCCCGGTGATCGAGCGGCTGGCCGCGCAGACCGCGCTGCCGCTGAGCGTGGACACCTTCAAGCCGGAGGTGATGCGCGCCGCGGTCGCCGCCGGCGCCGGCATGATCAACGACGTGCAGGCCCTACGCCAGCCCGGCGCGCTGGATGCCGCCGCGGAACTGGGGGTGCCGGTGGTGCTGATGCACATGCCCGCCGATGCCTACGCCGCCGGCAGCGCGCCCGGCTACGACGACGTGGTCGGCGAGGTGCACCGGTTCCTGGCCGAGCGCATCTTCGCCGCGGAGATGGCCGGGATCGACAAGCGGCGCATCCTGGTCGATCCGGGCTTCGGCTTCGGCAAGAGCACCGCCGACAACCTGCAGTTGCTGGCGCAGTTGGCGCGGCTGGTCGAGTTGGGCGTGCCGGTGCTGGCCGGGCTGTCGCGCAAGCGCAGCATCGGCGAGCTGACCGGGCGCGAGGCGCCGGAGCAGCGGGTGGCCGGCTCGGTCGCCGCGCACCTGCTGGCCGCGCAACGCGGTGCCACGCTGCTGCGTGTGCACGACGTCGCCGCCACCGTCGACGCGCTGAAGGTCTGGCAGGCGCTGCAGGCGGTGCCGTTGCCACGCGCCACCGGCTCGTCCGCCGCAGCGGCGATCCGCTGGCCGGACGAGGACTGATGGCGGCCGACCGGCGCCCGCGCGCGATCGCGCTGATGGGCCCGACCGCCTCGGGCAAGACCGCCGCGGCGATCGCCCTGGCCGAACGCTACGGCGGCGAGATCGTCAGCGTCGATTCGGCGCTGGTCTACCGCGGCCTGGACATCGGCGCGGCCAAGCCCGATGCGGCCGAGCGCGCGCGGGTGCCGCACCATCTGCTGGACCTGCGCGATCCCTGGCAGCCCTATTCGGCGGCCGAGTTTGCCGCCGACGCGCGCGCCGCGCTGGAGGCGATCGTCGCCCGCGGCCGCCTGCCGATCCTGGCCGGCGGCACCGGCCTGTACTTCCAGGCGCTGCTGGAGGGGCTGGCGCCGATGCCGGCGGCCGACCCGCAGCTGCGTGCGGCGCTGGCCGCGCGTGCGCAGGCCGAAGGCTGGGCGGCGCTGCACGCGGAGCTGCAGCGGGTCGATCCGCTGGCCGCGCAGCGCATCCGCCCCGGCGACGCCCAGCGCATCCAGCGTGCGCTGGAGGTGCACCGGCTCAGCGGGCGGCCGATCAGCGCCTGGCAGGCGGATCCGGGGCCGCCGCGGTTGCCGCTGCGGGTGCTGAAGCTGGTGCTGGCGCCGGCCGAGCGCGCGGTGCTGCACGGGCGCATCGAAGCCCGCTTCGACGCGATGCTGGAGCAGGGCTTCCTGGAGGAAGTGCGCGCCCTGCGCGCGCTGCCCGGGATGCAGGCGGTCGCGCAGCCGCTGGCGCTGCCGGCGGTGCGCGCGGTCGGGTATCGCCAGGCCTGGGAATACCTGGACGGTGTCGGCGACGCGGCGGACTTCCGTGCCCGCGCCATCGCCGCCACCCGGCAACTGGCCAAGCGCCAGTTCACCTGGCTGCGCGGCGAGCAGGACGCACGCTGGTTCGACCCGGCGTGTGACGCCGGGCGCCTGCGGGCGGCCGTGGACGCCTTCCTCGGCTGATCCGGCGGCCGGTCGCGCTGTGCTGGCGCCCGCGGTTGTGTAACATCGACGTTCCGGACCACGGCAGGGGAGCTGCAGTGCCGTCCCGGATAATAAAAACAATAATTTGGGAGTGAAGCATGTCCAAGGGGCAATCCTTGCAGGATCCTTTCCTCAACGCGTTGCGTCGCGAACGGGTGCCTGTCTCGGTGTATCTGGTCAACGGCATCAAGCTGCAGGGCACGATCGAGTCGTTCGATCAGTTCGTGGTCCTGCTGCGCAATACCGTCAGCCAGATGGTCTACAAACACGCCATTTCCACCGTGGTGCCGGCGCGCAACGTGCGCGTGGGACCGGGCGGCGGTTATGTGCAGCAGAACGAAGGTGGCAGTGCGGGTGATGACGAAGTCGAGTAGTTCGGTGGTAAAGAGCGGAGCCGCGGGTGTTTGATCGGTCCCGCCGCGGCGAACACGCACTGCTGATCCAGCCCTACGCGGGCGGTCCGTTGGAAGACGATGTGCTGGAAGAGTTCGCCGACCTGGCGCGCTCGGCCGGCGCCAGCATCGCCGCCACCGTGACCGCGCGTATCGACAAGCCGAGTCCGGCGACGCTGATCGGCAGCGGCAAGCTGGAGGAGGTCAAGGCCGCCGCCGACGCCAGCGGCGCCGACCTGGTCCTGGTCAACCACGCGCTCAGTCCCGGGCAGGAGCGCAATCTGGAAAAGTACCTGGAGCGGCGGGTGATCGACCGCACCGGGCTGATCCTGGACATCTTCGCCCAGCGCGCGCGCAGCCACGAAGGCAAGCTGCAGGTCGAGCTGGCCCAGTTGCGGCACATGGCCACGCGGCTGGTGCGCGGCTGGACCCACCTGGAGCGCCAGCGCGGCGGTTCGATCGGCCTGCGCGGGCCCGGCGAAACCCAGCTGGAGACCGACCGCCGCCTGCTGCAGAAGCGGGTGGAGCAGTTGCAGAAGCGGCTGGAGAAGGTCGAGGTGCAGCACACCCAGATGCGCCGTGCGCGGGTGCGCAGCGAACTGCCGCGGATCGCGGTGGTGGGCTATACCAACGCCGGCAAGTCCACGCTGTTCAACGCCCTGACCGGCGCCGAGGCCTACGCTGCCGACCAGTTGTTCGCGACCCTGGACCCGACCGTGCGGCGCATCGCATTGCCTGGCGGCAACGCGATGCTGGCCGACACCGTCGGCTTCGTGCGCAACCTGCCGCACGAACTGGTCGCGGCGTTCCGCTCGACATTGTCCGAGGCCCGCGAGGCCGATCTGCTGCTGCACCTGGTCGATGCCGCCGACCCGTTGCGCGAGGAGCGCATCGCCCAGGTCGACGAGGTGCTGCACGCGGTCGGCGCCGGCGAACTGCCGCAGTTGCTGGTGTTCAACAAGATCGACCGTATCGACGGCGCCGAGGTGCGCCACGATGCGCAGGACGGCGTGCCGGACACGGCGCGGCGCGAGCGGGTGTGGATCTCCGCACGCGACGGCCGCGGCCTGGACCTGCTGCAGCACGTGCTCGGCCAGCGCCTGGGCCTGCGCCACGTGCAGGGCAGCCTGCGCCTGCCGCCCAGCGCCGGACGCCTGCGCTCGCAACTGCACCAGTTGCAGGTGATCCGCAGCGAGCTGGCCGACGAGGACGGTTGGCTGCTGCAGGTGGACATCCCGATCACCGAGGCCGAGCGCCTGGCCGCCGCGGCCGACGGCGCGCCGATCCGCGCGCTGCTGCCGCCGCGCGAGCAGGAGGAGTGGCAGCAGCGCTAGCGGTGCACGGTGCGTCGGGCCGCCGCGATCGAGCGAGTGACGGCCGGCGTGGCAGCTACACCTGCGCCGCGTCGGCTGACGCCCAGCCGTCCGCCGGCGCGCACAGGCGCGACAGCCACGGCGAATTGGGCTACAAAGCGCACTGGTTTCCCGAGCTGTGCCATGACGCTTCCCACCGATTCGGAGTTGTTGCAACAGGCCACCGCGCTCAGCGACCGCTTGCGCACCGCGCGCGAGCGCCTGGTCACCGCCGAAAGCTGCAGCGGCGGCTGGATCGCCAAGGTGATGACCGACGTCGCCGGGTCCTCGGCGTGGTTCGACTGCGGCATCGTCGCCTACAGCTACGAGGCCAAGCAGGCGCTGCTGGGCGTGCGTCCGCAGACGCTGGAGCATCACGGCGCGGTCAGCCGCGAGACGGTGATCGAGATGGTGTCCGGGGCGCTGGTCAATTCCGGCGCCAGCGTCGCGGTGGCGGTCACCGGCATCGCCGGCCCCGGTGGCGGTTCGGCCGACAAGCCGGTCGGCAGCGTGTGGCTGGGCTGGAAGCGCCGCGGCGGCTACGCCAGCGCGCAGTTGTTCCATTTCCCGGGCGACCGCGATGCGGTGCGCCGGCAGACCGTGGCCGCGGCCCTGCACGGCCTGGACGCGTTGCTGTGATCATGGCCGCGCGCCTTCCCCGAGGATGAGCGCGATGTGGGAGGCGCTGAGCACCGTCCGCGACTTGGGGCGTCTGCAGGAAATCGCCTCGGTGCTGATCCGCTACGGGTTCGGCGACGTGGTCCGGCGCATTGGCATGGCCGACGTGCTGGAACGCGCCGGGCGCCTGCTGCACTGGCACAACGCCGAGGAGATGCTGCGCATGTCGGCGCCGCAGCGGGTGCGGCGCGCCCTGCAGGATCTCGGCCCGACCTTCGTCAAGCTGGGCCAGGTGCTGGCCACGCGCGTGGACCTGCTGCCGCCGGAGTGGATCGACGAACTCGGCGAATTGCAGAACGCGGCGCCGGCGCTGGACTATCCGCAGATCCTGCCGCAATTGATCGAGGCGCTCGGCGAGGCGCCGACGGCGATCTTCGCCGAGGTCGAGGAAACCCCGCTGGCCGCCGCCTCGCTGGCGCAGACCCATCGCGCCTGGCTACACGACGGCACCGCGGTGGTGATCAAGGTGCGTCGCCCCGGCATCCGCGAGGTGATCGAGGCCGACCTGCGACTGCTGGCGCGGCTGGCCGAGATCGTCGAGGCGCGCGCGCCGGACCTGAAACGCTACCACCCGGCCGCGGTGGTGCACCAGTTCACCCTGTCGCTGCGCCGCGAGCTGGATTTCGCCGGCGAATGCCGCAACGCCGAGCGCATCGCCGCCAACTTCCAGGGACACGACGAGATCGTGATCCCGCGGGTGCATTGGCAGTGGACCTGCGAGACGCTGAACGTGCAGGACTTCGTCGCCGGCATCGGAGGCCGCGACCTGGCCGGGGTCGAAGCCGCCGGCCTGGACCGGCGCCGGCTGGCGCGCACCGGTGCCGACATCGTGCTGAAGATGGTGCTGGAGGACGGCTGTTTCCACGCCGATCCGCATCCGGGCAACATCTTCTACCTGCCCGGCGAGCGCATCGCGGTGATCGACTTCGGCATGGTCGGGCGCATTTCCGAGCAGCGCCGCTACCAGGTGGTGCAACTGCTGCACGGGCTGGTCACCCAGGACGCCGAAGCGGTGGCCGACATCCTGCTGGAGTGGACCGACGGCGAGGTCGAGGTCGACGAGGCGCGCCTGCAGTTGGAGATCGCCGCGTTCGTCGACCAGTACCGCGGCGTGCCGCTGAAGGACCTGCGGGCGGGCGCCATGCTCGGCGACGTCACCGCGTTGCTGCGCCAGCACGCGCTGGCGCTGCCGGCCGACCTGGCGCTGATGATCAAGACCTTCCTGACCCTGGAAGGGGTGGGGCGCCAGCTCGATCCGGACTTCGACATGGCCGGCGCCGCCGCCCCGTACCTGGAGCGGGTGATGCTGCAGCGGTTCGCGCCGCGGGCGATGGCCCGGCGCGGCCGGCGCACCGTACTGGGCGCGCTGGAACTGCTCGGCGACCTGCCGCGCGACACGCGCCGGCTGCTGCAGGCGGCGCGCCGCGGGCGCCTGCAGTTGAACGTGGAGACCGGTTCGCTGAAAGGCTTCGGCGACCAGGTCAACCGCGCCGCCAACCGCCTGACCATGGGCATCGTCACCGCCGCACTGATCATCGGCTCGTCGATCGTGATGAACAGCGTCGGCGGCATTTCCAGCCGCTGGCTGCTGGCGATCGGCGTCTGCGGCTTCATCGGCGCGGCGCTGTCGGGCGTGTGGATCCTGTTCTCGATCTGGCGCAGCGGGCGCTGAGCGCGGCATACACCGTCGAGCACGCTCCGCCGCAAGGCGTCGAGGCTGTGGGTCGGGCACCGCGCCGCGTCCACGAGAGCCAGCGCACACTTACTCCCACTGTGGGAGGGGCTTCAGCCCCGGCGCGATGTGGCCAAATCGCTCTGCCCACAGCGCTATGACGAGATGCAGAGCCGCCTGGAAGGACGCGCGAAGCAGAGGCCGCGAGGCGCCTGTCAGCGACGGCAGGCTGCCGTGCGGACCTGCCCAAGCCGCCGGCAACGCTGCGCACCGGCACTCCGGTTCCACGCGCCAGTTGCTCGCCAGTCGATTTAGTAGTATTACTACTAACCATGGACCTGACCGAAACCCAGCAGGCGATCCTCGACCTGATCGCCGAGCGCATCGAACACGATGGCGTGCCGCCGTCGCAGACCGAGATCGCCCGTGCCTTCGGCTTCAAAGGCGTGCGCGCGGCCCAGTACCACCTGGAAGCGCTGGAACAGGCCGGCGCGATCCGCCGCGTGCCCGGACAGGCGCGCGGCATCCGCCTGCTCGGCGGGGCGGCGACCCCGCCGCCGGCGGCACAGGTGGACAGCGCCGACGTGCTGCGCCTGCCGGTGCTCGGGCGCGTCGCCGCCGGCCTGCCGATCGGCGCGGACATCGGCTCGGACGATTTCGTGGTGCTGGACCGGGTGTTCTTCTCGCCGGCGCCGGACTATCTGCTGAAGGTGCAGGGCGACTCCATGCGCGACGAAGGCATCTTCGACGGCGACCTGATCGGCGTGCACCGCACCCGCGATGCCCGCTCCGGGCAGATCGTGGTGGCACGCATCGATGAGGAGATCACGGTCAAGCTGCTGAAGATCGGCAAGGACCGCATCCGCCTGTTGCCGCGGAACCCGGACTACGCGCCGATCGAGGTGCTGCCGGATCAGGAGTTCGCCATCGAAGGCCTGTACTGCGGCCTGCTGCGCCCCAATCGCTGATGCCGCGCGTGGAACAGGGCATGCACTACAGCGCCGGCCGGACTTTTCCGACCCCAGATATCGCCATTCGCCGCTGCCGCAGCCCGGTGCGGACGAATTATTTTCATCTCGCCACGCACTGTCTCAGTCCGTGCGATACCAGGCCCTTACATTGACCTCACTCCGCAAATCCTCCTCACCTTCCAAGGACACCACAATGGACGAGAACAAGAAGCGCGCGCTCGCTGCCGCCCTGAGCCAGATCGAGAAGCAGTTTGGCAAGGGCTCGGTGATGCGGATGGGCGATCGCGTCATCGAAGCGGTGGAAGTGATCCCGACCGGCTCGCTGATGCTGGACATCGCGCTGGGCATCGGCGGCCTGCCGAAGGGCCGCGTGGTCGAGATCTACGGTCCGGAATCCTCGGGCAAGACCACCCTGACCCTGCAGGCCATCGCCCAGTGCCAGAAGAACGGCGGCACCGCCGCGTTCATCGACGCCGAGCACGCGCTGGACCCGATCTACGCCGCCAAGCTGGGCGTCAACGTCGACGAGCTGTTGCTGTCGCAGCCGGATACCGGCGAGCAGGCGCTGGAAATCGCCGACATGCTGGTGCGCTCGGGCTCGGTGGACATCGTGGTGGTCGACTCGGTCGCCGCGCTGACCCCGAAGGCCGAAATCGAAGGCGAGATGGGCGACCAGTTGCCGGGTCTGCAGGCGCGCCTGATGAGCCAGGCGCTGCGCAAGCTCACCGGCAACATCAAGCGCTCCAACACCCTGGTGATCTTCATCAACCAGTTGCGCATGAAGATCGGCGTGATGATGCCGGGCCAGAGCCCGGAAACCACCACCGGCGGCAACGCGCTGAAGTTCTATGCCTCGGTGCGCCTGGACATCCGCCGCATCGGCGCGATCAAGAAGGGCGACGAGATCATCGGTAACCAGACCAAGATCAAGGTCGTCAAGAACAAGCTGGCGCCTCCGTTCAAGCAGGTCATCACCGAAATCCTCTACGGCGAAGGCATCAGCCGCGAGGGCGAGTTGATCGACATGGGCGTGGAAGCAAAGCTGGTCGAGAAGGCCGGTGCCTGGTACAGCTACGGCAGCGAGCGCATCGGCCAGGGCAAGGACAACGCCCGTGGTTACCTGCGCGACAACCCGCAGGTCGCGGCCAAGCTGGAAAGCGAGCTGCGCGAGAAGTTCCAGCCCACGGAGATCGCGCCGAGCGAGGCCGAGGCGGAAGACGACGACGCGTAACGGTTTTCTGCCGGGGGAGCGGTGGAGTCAGTGCCGCTCGTCTCCCTCGGCAGTCTTGAGCAAGCCAGGAGGGCGCGCGCCAGGGACGGCGCATTTTTCAGAGTAGGGTGGCTGGCGCATGAGCGACGAACACGCGCAGGAACCACGCCGGCGTCGCCGGCAAGCTGAGCAGACGCCGCTGCAGAAAGCGCTGGGCCTGCTGGTGCGGCGCGAGCATTCGCGCAAGGAACTGACCCGCAAGCTGCGCGCGCGCGGCGTGGAGGCCGAGGCCGCCGCCGAGGCGGTGGAGCGCCTGAGCGGCGAGGGCTGGCAGGACGATGGCCGCTTCGCCGAACTGCTGGTGCGCAGTCGCGCCGGGTCCGGCTACGGCCCTCTGCATATCCGTGCCGAGCTCGGTACCCACGGCCTGGACAGCGAGGCCATCGCCACCGCGATGGGCGCTTTCGAAGGCGACTGGACCGAAAACGCCCGCGATCTGGTGCGGCGCCGTTTCGGCGCTGCCGGGGCGATGGACTTGCCGCAGCGGCGCAAGGCCGCCGATCTGCTGGCACGGCGTGGCTTCGATGGCGACAGCATCCGCGCCGCGGTCCGCGACGCTACGGAGGACTGAGCGGGCCGGGCCTGCTACCCTTGGCGAGTTGTCTTGTCCGGTTTCCGTGGCGCCCTCATCTAGGAGGGAGTTGCCGGAAGCCCGTCCGCTCGTCTATAGCCAGCCCATGAACGCACCCGCCAAATTCTCCACCTCCCAGATCCGCAGCGACTTCCTCGACTTCTTCAAGGGGAAGGGCCATACCATCGTGCCGTCCGCGCCGCTGGTGCCCGGCAACGACCCGACGCTGCTGTTCACCAATTCCGGCATGGTGCAGTTCAAGGACGTGTTCCTGGGCGCCGAGAAGCGCAGCTACGTGCGCGCGGCGGACGTGCAGCGCTGCCTGCGCGCCGGTGGCAAGCACAACGACCTCGATTCGGTCGGCTACACCGCGCGCCACCACACCTTCTTCGAAATGCTCGGCAACTGGTCGTTCGGCGACTACTTCAAGAAGGACGCCATCGCCTGGGCCTGGGAACTGCTGACCCAGGTCTGGAAGCTGCCGGCCGAGCGCCTGCTGGTCACCGTCTATCACACCGACGACGAGGCCTATGCCTTGTGGCGCGACATGATCGGCGTACCCGCCGAGCGCATCGTGCGCATCGGCGACAACAAGGGCGCGCCGTACGCCTCGGACAACTTTTGGCAGATGGCCGACACCGGTCCCTGCGGCCCGTGCACCGAGATCTTCTACGACCACGGCGCGCACATCGCCGGCGGTCCTCCGGGCTCGCCGGACGAAGACGGCGATCGCTTCATCGAGATCTGGAACCTGGTGTTCATGCAGTTCGACCGCCAGCCCGACGGCACCCTTGTGCCGCTGCCGGCGCCCTGCGTCGATACCGGCATGGGCCTGGAGCGCCTGGCGGCGATCCTGCAGCACGTGCACACCAACTACGAGATCGACCTGTTCCAGACGCTGATCCGCAAGGCCTCCGAGCTGACCGGCACCGCCGACCTGGAGAACAAGTCGCTGCGTGTGATCGCCGACCATATCCGTGCCTGCGCGTTCCTGATCGTCGACGGCGTATTGCCGTCCAACGAAGGCCGCGGCTACGTGCTGCGCCGGATCATCCGCCGCGCCCTGCGCCATGGCTGGATGCTCGGCGTGCGCCAGCCGTTCTTCAGCAAGCTGGTGCCGACCCTGGTGGAACTGATGGGCGAGGCCTATCCGGAGCTGACTGCGGCCCAGGACACCGTGCTGCGCGCCCTGCAGGCCGAGGAGGAGCGCTTCGCCGAAACCCTCGATGCCGGCATGAAGATCTTCGAAGACGTCGCCGCCAAGGCGCAGGGCGGGGTGATCGCCGGCGAAGATGCCTTCCGCCTGTACGACACCTACGGCTTCCCGCTGGACCTGACGCAGGACATCGCCCGCGAGCGCGACCTGCGCGTGGACGAGCAGGGCTTCGAGACGGCAATGGACGAGCAGCGCCGGCGGGCGCGCGAAGCCGGCAAGTTCGGCGGTGGCGTGCAGCTGCCGGCGGACCTGGTGGCGACCCTGGCCCCGACCGTGTTCCTGGGTTACGACAGCCTGCAGGCCGACGGCCTGCGCGTGGTCGCCCTGCTCAAGGACGGTCGCCCGGTGCAGTCGGTCCAGGCCGGCGACGCAGTCATCGTGCTGACCGACAGAACGCCTTTCTATGCCGAATCCGGCGGCCAGGTCGGCGATCTCGGCACACTGGCCGCCGCCGGCACCCGCCTGACGGTCACCGACACGCAGAAATTCGCCGGCCAGTTCCATGGCCATGTCGGCACGCTGGAAGAAGGCAGCCTGAAGATCGGCGATGTCCTGGCCGGCCAGGTCGATGCCGAGCGCCGCGGCGCCACCATCCTCAACCACTCCGCGACGCACCTGCTGCATGCCGCACTGCGCGAAGTGCTGGGCACCCATGTCCAGCAGAAGGGGTCGCTGGTGGCGCCGGATCGCCTGCGTTTCGACTTCTCGCATTTCCAGCCGATCGGGGCCGAGGAACTGGCGCTGATCGAGCGCAAGGTCAATCAGCAGGTCCGGGCCAACAACGCCGCCGAAGTGCATCAGATGGGCATGCAGGAGGCGCTGGATTTCGGCGCCATGGCGCTGTTCGGCGAGAAATACGGCGAGCGCGTGCGCGTGCTCAAGATGGGCGACTACTCCACCGAACTGTGCGGCGGCACGCATGTCGGGCGGACCGGCGACATCGGCCTGTTCAAGATCACCAGCGAAGGCGGCGTCTCCGCTGGCGTGCGCCGCATCGAGGCGGTGACCGGGCAGGGCGCGCTGGACTACGTGGCGGCCGAGGAGGCCCGGCTGCGCGAGGCGGCCGACTTGGTCGGCGGCAACAGCCACGACGTGGTCGACAAGATCCGCCAGCTCGGCGACCGCTACAAGCGCATGGAGCGCGAACTGGAGGCGCTGAAGGCCAAGCTGGCGTCCGGTGCCACCGCCGACCTGGCCGGTTCGGCGGTCGACGTTGCCGGCGTGAAGGTGCTGGCGGTGCGGCTGGAAGGCTTCGACGCCAAGGCCCTGCGCGAGGCCATGGACCGCCTGAAGCAGCAGTTGGGCGACAGCGTGATCGTGTTGGCCGGCGCCAGCGAGGGCAAGGTCGCCCTGGTCGCAGGCGTGAACGGCAGCCCAATGGGGCGGGTCAAGGCCGGGGAACTGTTGAGCCACATCGCCGGTCAGATCTCGGGCAAGGGCGGCGGCCGCCCGGACCTCGCCCAGGGTGGTGGCGAGGACGGGCCCGCCCTTGCCCCTGCGCTCGCCGGCGTCCCGGCCTGGGTCAAGCAACATCTCCCCTGAACACCCGAGCCGCGTGCCTTGCTGGCAAGGCGCGGCTTCCCGTAACATCACCCCTCTTTTCCCTTTCATTATGGGGCGTGCCGCAGCGCGGGCGCCGTGCCGGTGAGACCCACCGGTTCCCTGGAGAATTCAAACAATGTTGATCCTGACTCGCCGGGTAGGCGAAACCTTGATGATCGGCGATTCGGTCACCGTGACGGTGCTTGGGGTCAAGGGCAATCAAGTGCGCATCGGCATCACCGCGCCGAAGGACGTGGCGGTGCATCGCGAAGAGATCTACCAGCGCATCCAGCGCGGCGACGAGCCGAACTCGCACGGCGGCGGTCACGGCGATCAATCTGCCGATTGATGCGTCAAAAGGGTTTACCTGAGCCCCCACAACCCGGTATTCTTCGCGCCCGGTCGCGGAATATCCGCAGCGCATAAATCCGGAGTGATGCCCGAGTGGCTGAAGGGGCTCCCCTGCTAAGGGAGTATAGGGTCAAAAGCTCTATCGAGGGTTCGAATCCCTCTCACTCCGCCAGTGTCAAGGAAACGCCCGCAAATCGACGATTTGTGGGCGTTTTTCTTTTTCCCGACCTTGGACACTCGCTTGGACACTTCCATGCGAGCCGCGCACTCCCTGACGTGCGGCGAGACCGTCGCTACTGCGCTTGTTTGCGCGCTCCTGCTGAGCTGCAGGTGCGCTTTGAACGCGAGAGCGGCAGCGCAGTCAGTACCGTGCGACCTGCGATCGTGCTGCACTCGACCATGCGCTGCCGCTTGTCGTCTGCTGTGCCCACGCTCAAGCCGTTACGGCGCATCCGTATCAGGACAAGCCGCATGGGGCGGCGAAGGAATCGTTGCGGTGGCGGAAGGGCGTGGCATCGCGTGCGGACCTCAAGTGCGTGTAGCCACCAGCAGAGCCTGTGCGGGCCGGTGGAGAGGCGAGACCAAGGCTCGGTCGCTGCTTCGGCAACTGGCGACGCGGCAATCGTGCCGCTTCCCGTGCCTTCGTCTAGCGTTCGCCTCGCTTCCCTCGTGCAAGGTCATCATGCCCATCGGCGAGGGCCCTCTGGTCGGCGTGACCTCCGCCATCGCGATAGATGCTGGTCAACATCCGAGACCGGCGCCCGCCATGACAATCGTCCATAAGACTCGCGGGCTCAGGGCGGTACAGCGCTGTACGTCGTCAACTGGCATGAGGGCAAGCAGATCGTGTTGCCGAACGAGCTTGCATGGAAAGACTTCTCGCATTGGTTCTTGCGCCAGACGGCGCGGAGGCATGTTCCTGCCTGCATCGGTGCCGGGCTCTCGCGTGCACGAAGCGCATTGAAGGCATGCAAAGCGCACCACTACCTGCGAGGCGGCTTCTCTGCACGCGTCCTGGGCTGGCAGCGCAAAAGCAGTGGGTAAGGAGCCCCTGCAGCATGTGCTCAACTGTGGTCCGATCTAGCGCATCTTCGGCCCGGATATCTCGCGCAGTTGAAGAACGGCGCGACGCGGTGGATCGCGCTCCATCACACGCATGTGCTGCTCTATGCGTGGCGCACAAGCGCTCGACTTTTTCTGCAGATGTTCCAGTGACAGCAGTTCAGTGCCATCGATACCTGGACATGCTGCAAGACTTTGCCAGAACAGAGCGTGTTCGACCGCAAGCGCGTGATGGCCTATCACTGCGCGCGGCAATCCTCATGGGCTTTCTCTTGATTGACTAGGTGAGTAACGACGAACGCTCATCTCGGGTCAGCAAGAGCATGCGTGGACTCACCGTTGCGGCCCATGGCCATCTCCTCGCGAAAAGAGAGCGCGTGTTGCACTGAGTTTCCATGGTGCTGCTTGCATGAAGTTCATTCGGTCGTTCCAGCTAGGCCTGATGACAGCGCACCTTCGGCAGGCACGCGATGAAGACGGCCGTGTGCGATCGAGCAGGCAACTTCGCATTGACCAATGCGGCCGCTCTCCTAAGAATGTGCACGCCGCAGACTGGCGGCGTTTCTTTCCTACTCTGGTATCCGGATGCAATCACACAAGATTCGTTTCATCATCATCGCGGTGCTCTGCTTTGGCATGACAGTTGCCAGCGTGGTCACCTTCTTGAGCCGACCATCGGCTGTGCCGGACAGGCTGCTCGAGTCGAGTGGGACGGTGGGCTCGGTCCACGCATCGCATAGCAAGTCAAGGTTGCAAAGCGTCAACTTTACCGTGGCACCCGCGGGTGACGAATTCAAGTATTCCAGCATCCTTCCAGGTATCGATCCTCTGTGGAATGAGATCAGGGCAGGAGCACCGGTGCGCGTCACCTTTTCCGAAGAAGACGGCGAGCGCGAAGTGTGGGGATTGCGGCTGGGCGATCGCGTGGTTGTGACGCCGGACCAAGCGCTGCAAGCGCGGCGCGAAAACGGCAAAAACGGGATCATCTTCGGGCTGCTCGCATTGGTGGGGGCGGGGTACTTCCTGCATCTCGCTCGCAAGGCATAACCAACGCCAAGGGCGGTTGGAGAATGGCCGTATCGGGGCTTCTCTTGGGAAGACGCCTCACCGTGCAGCGGTACGTTCTCGGGTCGAGGGGCTTGTAGCCAGGCCGAAGCCGGATGGCGCTCGCGGCAAGCGAGCGCCTTCTGCGCGTGTGCTCCTTGGTCGCCCTGGAGGCTCGCCTGGAGCTTTCATTGGTGTGGCGCACTCCTTCGACCGTGGCGAGGGTGGCGTCTGCTCCACTCGTTGCGCGTTCCGGCCGAGCGGCGAGTGCATTTCGGCTGCAAGGCCATAACGCGCAGCACCGGCGCGACATGCGACCGCGCCCGCCTGGCTGGTTCAAGTCTCAACGTCCCTGTTGCGCCGCCGGCCGCGCATTTGCGTACTTCAGCGGGCTTGCCGTGATCGTGCGCAGTGGAGTCGCATCAAGGTTGGGTCGCTCACGTCACCTTCGACGAGATGGACGGCAGTGACGCGTCTTGGAGGCGTCGCTTGGGCGGCGAATCGTCGCTGCGTCTGAGTAGGTGTTGCAAGCGTGGCGAAAAAAAGCCGGTTCGGTGGCATTGGCAGCGGGTATTGATGTGATCCTGCGTGCCGCATCACATGCGCTTGCTTTCAGCTGCCCGGGTCGAGGGTCATCATGATGTGGCTGATGTTTCCATGTTCAAGCTGAAAAGAGATGCGTTTGTTGCCGGCTTCATAATACCGCCAGTGCTGATCGTCTCTGTCATCTGCCGTGCCTGGGCCATACTTGCCGATCAGCACACTCTGCGTGTCGCCTACCGTGACACCCCTGGCTGTTTTGACCGCGGGCGCACTGATGGTGATCTGCGCAATCATGTAGCTGTCAATGTCGCGCTGCTCTATCTGCCAGAATAAGTTCGCAGTGTAGATTTCAAAGCCGGCATATCGGTGCTGGTAGTACTTGTAGCTGGTGTCCCCGGCCGGCACATCTCCCACGAAGCTTTCGCTGATCTGGCTGCCCGCCTGCTTCCTGACCTGATCGCTCCAGTTTTCACCGAGGGAGAAAGGATGGCTGTTGATTTCCACGGTGAAATCATTGGCCGTTATTTCGGCGGGTGCTGCACCCGTTGCTGCCGCCGCAGTCATGCCAGCCTGGGTGGCAGTAAGTAGTAAAAAGAGCAAACGTGTTGCGCCTCTGGGTGAGGCGGTGATGGCGATCGATTGTTTGATTGAGGCGAGGAGCATCATCGGTAGATTTGTGTTCGGACAAGCTGCCGAACATTATCGGGTTGCCGGCTCAGGCCAGGCAACGCGCGGCGGATGACATGGTGTCGTCCATCGTGGAGGCGATCGCGAGCACTGCCACGTCTCGCAGTTGCTCCCACGTCAGCGGCGACTCCTGAGTGATGTCATGGGACGCCACTGCGTGTGGCACTGCGGCGTACGTCTGCACCTGGAGTGACGCCGCTGCGCGTGGACGGGCGTGCAGCATGCAGTTCCGGCGCGAACTGTCGCCGTGACGATCTTCGTGCGAACTCGATTGGTGGTGCAGTTGGGCTGCTTGCGGACCTAGTTGAGTGCGCAGTGCACCAGGTCGTTGTGGACGCGATCCACCAGCTTGGAAGCCGGTGTCCTGGTGTTTGCTCGCCATGCGCGTCGCCGACCGACTGGTGTGACGGCATAGCTGATTGCATGGCGGCAATGTTCGATACGTCGGTCGATTCGCCAATTGCCCTAGAGGCCTGAGCAAATCCAGAGAGTCCAATGCGCAGAGCAAATCGGCAAACCAGAGAGTCGGCAAGCTGACGCCGCTAGCAGAAGCTCCCCAGCCATGCACGGCAGGGGAGCACCAAGGCCTGGAACTCAGCCACGCGCGTGGTCGCGCGCCTTGCCGACTTCGCTCTGTACCTTGCCGGCGTTCTTCTGCATCTTGCCTTCGACTTCCTTCATCTTGTTGCCGGTCACCTTGCCGGCGACTTCCTTGACGGTGCCCTTGATCTGGTTCTTGGCGCCTTCGGTGCGATTCTTGTCCATCGTTGACTCCGCAGTAGGGATGCCCTCAAGTGGGCATCAGCCAAACTGAGCGCCGGCCGGTAGCGCCCGAGTGAAAATCGAGCCGATGCGCGCGCGCCATTTAGGCGGCGGACGGGTTGCGCGCTGACGCCTGTGCTATTCATCAAACGCGTCATGGCGCATTCCTCGTACGGGAGTGCTTAGGGTCTTGCGCCGGAGGGCACAGGGATAGCGGCGCGATCTTCCGTCCTCCAGCTACGAGCGGAGCCGTTCGTCAGCATCGGCAGGCCGATCGGCGGCCTGCGTCTGCGCCTGCGCTGCGTCAGTACCAGCCGAGATACAGGGTGGTCACGCCCCAGGTGTCGATCAGGCCGTGCGCGAGGATCATCGCCCACAGGTTGCGCCGGGAACGCAGATAGGCATACCCGAACATCATGCCGACCACGCCTGTCAGCAGGATGCCGGAGGCGCCTTGCGCGGCGTGCATCAGGCCGAACACCACGCCGCCGGCCAGTGCGGCGATCCAGCGGCCGCCGCGCAGCCGCCCGAACAGGGCATCGAGCTGGTGCATGAGGAAGGCGCGGAACACCAGTTCTTCGCCGAGTGCCGCGCTCAGCCATGCCGCGCCGATCAAGTGGGTCGTGGCCTGGACGTTGCCCTTGAGTGCGCCGTAGGCGCTGTAGTCGGTCTTGTGCCCGGTGATGGCATCGATCAGCGGTTGCAGCACCGGCGTGATGAAGCCGACGGTCAGCAGCACCAGCAGGGCCGTCCAGCCGATCACGGACAGCAGGCGAGGGCGCGCGACACCGCAGGCCGCGGGCGAGCGCGTCTCGAGCCACACCAGGGCGAGACCGAGCAGGCCGACCACCGGCATCCGCCAGGGAAACGGCAGCCATGGGTAGGACGCCAGCGCGAGAATTGCGGCGCTCAGCGCGATGCGCAGCAACGGGTGGCGCATGACGGCGATGCCGTTAGCTGGCGGGAAGGTGCTGTGTTGAGTCGAGTCGCGCATGCCGGATGGGGAAGCGGGTGGGCGCTCAGCGTAACGAGCTTACGTCCTCCAGCACTGTGCCAAAGGCCATGCGGGCCAATTGCACCTGCACTGCGGCGGCGCTGTGGTAGCGCGACGCGATGTCGTGTCACTGGCGCAGCGGCGTGGCAGCGCCGGCATCCGTGCCGTGCAGAGAGATGCTGAAAACCGAGCGCGCTCTTTCAGCAGTTCTTCGCCGTCAGCAGCGGGTGCTGCATCGTGGTTTCGGTGCGAGGCGTCTTTCGAATCAGACGCGGCTGGCGCTTGCCGGATGTGGCGGGTTCGGCACGCAAGTGACCGGGTTCGAGCGCGGCGCTACCACGCACCGCCGCAATTCTCGCGAGGCGGGATGACTGCATTGCGCTCCGCGAGACGAGTCGTGGGCAAGACCAGGCAACGATTCACATTGGCAGTCGCGCGCACGCATAGAGCGGACCTGCGCATGCAGTCCATGCTGCGCCCGTCGACAGCGCAGCTGACACTGAGGTCTACGCGGCGAGGCGTCAGCCGTGCTGCCGTGCTGTCGGTCATGTGCACAGACACGCTCGCCGCCAGCATCGCATGCTGGCGGCGAAGGGCGAAAAGCTGTCAGTGCGCAACGCGGCGTGGGATCACGCCGGCGCAGGCGCCTGACACTCGAACACGCTGACGCTGCGCGGCGGAGCCAGGAACTCGCTGGCACCGGCCGGCATGCTGTCGACCTGCAGCGCGTCGTCGGTGGACAGCACCAGCTTCCAATGCGTTTCCTCTTCCGAGGAGGGCAGCACGAAGCTCACTCCCTCGTGGTAGGCATTGATGACGATCAGCAAGGTGTGGTCGTTGGCCAGCTCCTTGACGCCGGAGGTCTGCGCCTTGCCTTCCAGCAGCAGGCCGACCGAACGCGCGCCGGCGTCGGTCCAGTGCGCCTCGTCCATCTCGGTGCCGCCGGGATTGAGCCAGGTGAGATCGCGTACGCCTGCTTCCTCGTTGTACTGGCCGTTGAGGAAGCGCCCGCGGGTGAGGATCGGGTAGCGCCGGCGCAGCGCGGTCAGCGCTTTCACGAACGCGGTCAGGCGACCCTCGCTCGGGTCGCGTTCCCAGTCGATCCAGGTGATCTCGTTGTCCTGGCAATAGGTGTTGTTGTTGCCGCCCTGGGTCTGCGCGCGTTCGTCGCCGGCCAGCAGCATCGGCGTGCCTTGCGACAGCAGCAGCGTCGCCAGCAGGTTCTTCATCTGCCGCTCGCGCAGTTGCAGGATGCCGGCGTCGTCGGTCTCACCCTCTACGCCGTAATTGCAGGAGCTGTCGTGATCGGAGCCGTCGCGATTGTCCTCGCCGTTGGCGTCGTTGTGCTTGCCGTTGTAGCTGACCAGGTCGTGCAGGGTGAACCCGTCGTGCGCGGTGATGAAGTTCACCGAGGCCCACGGGCGCCGCCCGCGCCGGTCGAACAGGTCGGCCGAGCCGGTGAAGCGGGTGGCGAATTCGGCGAGCTTGCCGTCGTCGCCCTTCCAGAACGCGCGGGCGTTGTCGCGGAACTTGTCGTTCCACTCCGACCAGCCCGGCGGGAAGTGGCCGACCTGGTAGCCGCCGGGGCCGCAGTCCCAGGGTTCGGCGATCAGCTTGACCTGCGACAGCAGTGGATCCTGGTTGCAGGCGTCGAGGAAGCCGCCGCGCTGGTCGAAGCCGGTGGGCTCACGGCCGAGGATGGTGGCCAGGTCGAAGCGGAAGCCGTCCACGTGCATTTCGCCGGCCCAGTAGCGCAGCGAATCGTTGACGAACTGGATCACCCGCGAGTTGCTCAGGTTGAGCGTGTTGCCGGTGCCGGTGTCGTTGATGTAGTAGCGCTTGTCCTCGGCCAGGCGGTAGTAGCTGGCGTTGTCGATGCCACGGAAGGACAGGGTGGGGCCCAGTTCGCTGCCCTCGGCGGTGTGGTTGTAGACCACGTCCAGGATCACCTCCAGGCCCTGGCGGTGCATGGCCTTGACCATGTCGCGGAACTCGTCGCGGTGGCCGCTGGCGAGGTAGCGCGACTTGATCGCGAAGAAGCCGAGGGTGTTGTAGCCCCAGTAGTTGCGCAGGTCCTTGTCGAGCAGGTGCTGGTCGTCGAGGTAGGCATGGACCGGCAGCAACTCCACGGCGCTGACGCCCAGTTCCTTGATGTAGCGCAGCACCGGTTCCTGCGCCAGCCCGGCGCAGGTGCCGCGCAACTCGTCCGGCACCTGAGGGTGGCGCATGGTGTAGCCGCGCACGTGGGTCTCGTAGACCAGGGTCTGGTTCCACGGCGTCAGCAGGCGCTGGTCGTCTTCCCAATCGTAGGTGTCCTCGACCACCACGCACTTGGGCATGAACGGGGCGCTGTCGCGCTCGTCGAAGCTCAGGTCGCCGTCCGGGTGGCCGACGGTGTAGCCGTACAGTTCGTCGGCCCAGATCAGGTCGCCCTCGAGTTCGCGGGCATAGGGATCGAGCAGCAGCTTGTTGGGATTGAAGCGGTGGCCTTCGCTGGGGGCGTAGGGGCCATGCACGCGATAGCCGTAGCGCTGACCGGGCTTCACGTCGGGCAGGTAGCCATGCCAGATTTCGTTGGTGTATTCGGGCAGGTCCAGGCGCGTCTCGGTTCCGGCCTCGTCGAACAGGCACAGCTCCACGCGGGTGGCGTGCGCCGAAAACAGGGCGAAGTTGGTGCCCTGTCCGTCAAACACGGCGCCGCGCGGAAAGGGACGCCCTTCGCGGATACGCGAGGGGGTGGCATAGGCGGCGCTGGTGGGGTGGCGCATCGGCAGGCTCTCGGCCGGCATACCGGCAATAGGGGAGGGAGAGCGGAAGCATTGCCGCGGAGGCCGTGCAGGACGCGTTACGGGGTGCCGAGGGTGGCGTGAGCACGCCGGGGGGGCGAGGCGCAGCGACGCCGTGGCGCCGCTGCGCGGTCCGATTGCGCGCGGTCGCGGTCGTGGCCCGGTCCATGGCCCCGGGCACGACCTGGGCTGCAGCGCTCAGCGCGGCAGATCGAACAGCAGGAACTCGCTGTCCTGCGCGTCGGCGAACTGCAGGCTGGCCTCGTCGACCGCCTGGAGGGCGTCGCCGGCCTGCAGGGTCTGGCCATTGACGGTCAGGGTGCCGCGCACCACCTGCACATAGGCGCCGCGCCCGGCCGCCAGCGGATAGTCCAGGTGCGCGTCGCCGTCGAGGATCGAGGCGTAGATGCGCGCGTCCTGATGGATGCGCACCGCACCTTCCTCGCCCTGCGGGGCCGCGATCAGCCGCAACTGGCCACGCTTGCTGTCCGGGGCGAAGTGCTTCTCCTCGTAGCCCGGCTCGATTCCGGCGCGCTCGGGCATCACCCAGATCTGCAGGAAGTGCACCGGCTCACTGGCCGAATGGTTGAACTCGCTGTGGGTGACCCCGGAGCCGGCGCTCATGCGCTGCACGTCGCCGTAGCGCAGCACCGAGCCGTTGCCCATGCTGTCCTTGTGCTCCAGCGCGCCGTCGACCACGTAGGACAGGATCTCCATGTCGCGATGGGCGTGGGTGCCGAAGCCCTCGCCGGGCTGCACGCGGTCTTCGTTGATCACCCGCAGCGGCCCGAAGCCCATGTAGCGCGGGTCGTGGTAGTGACCGAAGGAGAAGGTGTGGCGCGAGGACAGCCAGCCGTGTTCGGCGCGGCCACGGGTGTTGGCGGGGCGGATCTGCAGCATGGGAGGCTCCTTGGTGACATTGATGTGCAAGTGGATCGAAAGCGCTGTTTGCTTTGATTTCGCTAGCGCTTCGGCTTGGGAACAAGTATCCGCGCTGTCGCTGGGTTTGAAAAACGGATAGATTTGGTATCCATCATCGAAAAATTCGAATGCTCAAGCTCAGCCTCGATGCCCTGCAGATCCTCGACGCCATCGACCGTCGCGGCTCGTTCTCGGCCGCCGGCAAGGCCTTGCACAAGGTGCCGTCGACCATCTCCTACACGGTCGCCAAGCTGGAGGAGGACCTGGGCGTGCAACTGTTCGAGCGCCTGGGGCCGAAGGCGGTGCCGACTGCCGCAGGCGCCGAACTGCTGCGCGAAGGCCGCCATCTGCTGCGCGCGGCCGGCGACCTGGAGCTGCGCGTGCGCCGCGTCGCCTCTGGCTGGGAGACCGAGTTCGCGCTGGGCCTGGATGCGGTGTTCGCGCCGGAGTGCCTGGCGCAGGACATGGCGGCGTTCTACGCGGTCGCTGACCGCACCCGCTTGCGGGTGGTGCAGGAATCGTTGTCCGGCACCTGGGAGGCGCTGCTGGACCGCCGGGTGGATCTGCTGGTCGGGGCGGCCGGCGAAGGCCCGAGCGGCGGCGGCTACGTGGCCGAGCCGCTCGGCACGCTGCCGTTCGTGTTCGCGGTCGCGCCCGGGCACCCGCTGGCGCAGGCGCCGGAACCGCTCAGCCGCAGTCAGTTGAGTGCGCATCGCGCGATCGCGGTGGCGGATTCGGCGCGGCGGCTGCTGCCGCGCACGGTGGGTCTGCTGTTCGGCCAGGACGCACTGACCGTACCGGACATGCGCAGCAAGTACCGGTTGCAGCTGGCCGGGCTCGGCTTCGGCTTTCTGCCCGAGCCCTATGCGCGCGCGGCGCTGGCGCGGGGCGCGCTGGTGCGCAAGGCCGTGGAGGAGCCGAAGCCGGACGAGGTGTTCCAGTTGGCCTGGCGCAGCGGCGAGGAGGGCGCGGCGCTGGCCTGGTGGCGCGCGCGCATGCGCGCGCCGGGCGTGTTCTCGGCGTGGCTGGCGCAGATGGCGGCGCGGCTGGACGAGGGCGGGTGATGCACGTCGGGGCACCGGCAACGCGTCCTGCAGGGTGGCGATGGATGGGTCTGTTCCGCCGGTGATGCCGTCGCGCCCATGCGCGCCGCGGATGCCGGGAGGATAATGCGCGGCATCCTCTTCTCTCCGCCCGCCATGCCATGCAGGACCTGATCGCGCGCTACGGACTCGGGCTGGTCTTCGTCAACGTCCTGGCCTTGTCGCTGGGCCTGCCGGTGCCGGCGCTGCCCACGCTGATCCTGGTCGGCGCGACCTATGCGCTGCTCGATGGGGCGGCGATGTGGAGCGCATTGCTGGGCGCCTTGTCGGTGTCGATCGTGGCCAGCCTGCTCGGCGACCTGCTGTGGTTCGGCGCCGGCCGTCGCTACGGCAACCGCACGCTGCAGTCGTTGTGCCGGCTGTCGCTGTCGCGCGACACCTGCATGAAGCGCACCGAGCGCTTCTACTCGCGCTGGGGCGTGCGCGTGCTGGCGGTGGCCAAGTTCGTGCCAGGCCTGTCGATGGTGTCGGTGCCGATGGCCGGCGCCATGCGCGTGCGTCCTGCAGCCTTCCTGCGCTACGACGCGCTGGGCGCGGCGCTGTGGGCCGGTGGCGGCTTGTTGCTGGGTCTGTGCTTCGCCGACCAGGTGCAGGACTTGCTGGACTGGCTGAGCCTGCTCGGCAGGCGCGCGGCGCTGCTGCTGGTCGGCCTGCTGGCGCTGTACATCGGTTACCGCGCCTGGCGCCGGCATACGCTGCGCAAGGCGATGGAGACCCTGCGCATCGACGTCGACGCGCTGCATGCGCTGCTGCAGAGCGAGACCCCGCCGCTGCTGCTGGACATTCGCGCCCCGGGCTACCGCACGCTGGAGCCGTACGCCATCCCCGGCGCACTGGAAGTGGACGAGCGTCAGGTCGAGGCACTGGTCGCGCGCTTGCCGCGCGATCGCACGATCGTCATCTACTGCGCCTGCCCGAACGAGGTCTCGGCCGCGGTGCTGGCCAAGCGCCTGCGCCAGCACGACTTCGAGGATGTGCTGCCGCTGCGCGGTGGCCTGGAGGCGTGGCGTGCGGCGGGTCATCCGCTGGTTGCGCTGGGCCCCGCTGCTGCAGTGGCGCCACCGCCGAAAAGCAACACGATCGCGGCGTGAGTCGCCGCAGCGCGAGCGTCATGCGTTCCAGTGACATCACGAGGCGCAGGCGCATGCATGCCCGTCGATGCCGGCGCGTGGCTCGTCTGCAGGCGTGGGCGAGGTGGGCAGGGGCGCCCGTCATGCCCTGATACGCTCGATCCTTCCGCCTGCGTCGCCGCATCCCGCTGGCGTGGCCGAGCTGGCGTGGCGACCAGGGTGCGTTCACTTGCTCGCCCGCGGATGCGTCCATGATCCGGCGACGGCAACACCGGCGCGGCAAGCCCGTGTCGGTGGCGATCCCGCAAGGGCGTCGCAGCGGATCCTCACCCTCACCCTCATGCATGGAGACAGCCATGAAGATCGATCTATCCGGGAAAACCGCCCTCGTCACCGGTTCCACCGCCGGCATCGGCTTCGGGATCGCCAAGGGGCTGGCCGCGGCGGGCGCCGAAGTGGCGCTGAACGGCCGCGACGAGGCCCGCACCCAGGCGGCGGTTGCCGCACTCAAGCGCGATGTCCCCGCTGCCAGCGTACGCGCCGTGGCGGGCGACGTGGCGACCGCAGCCGGCTGCGATGCGATCGTCGCGGCGCTTCCTGCGGTCGATATCCTGGTCAACAACGCCGGCATCTTCGGGATGCAGGATTTCTTCGACACGCCCGACGCGGAGTGGGAGCGATTTCTGGCGGTGAACGTGATGTCCGGCGTGCGCCTGTCGCGCGCGTACCTGCCGCGGATGGCGGACAAGGGCTGGGGACGCGTGCTGTTCGTCTCCTCGGAGTCCGGACTCAATATCCCGGTCGAAATGATCCACTACGGGGTCACCAAGACGGCCGATCTCGCCCTGGCGCGCGGATTGGCCAAGCGCATGGCCGGTACCGGCGTCACCGTGAATGCCATCCTGCCGGGGCCGACGCTGACCGAGGGCGTCGCGGCCATGCTGGCCGAGCAGGTGGAGCAGTCCGGCAAGCCGCTGGAAGAGGTCGCCGCCGATTTCGTGAAGGCGCATCGTGCCAGCTCGATCATCCGCCGCGCCGCCACCGTGGAGGAGGTCGCCAATCTCTGCGTCTACGTCGCCTCGCCGCAGGCATCCGCCACCACCGGTGCGGCGCTGCGCGTCGACGGTGGCGTGGTGGACACCATCGCCTGAGTCGGTCGGCGGCCTCGGCGTTCGCGCAGGCGAGCGCGAGGCGGTGTGCAAGCTGCGTCGCGTTCTGGAGTGCGCGTCGGTGGTGCGGACGCCCGTGTGCGAGACGGGTGCCGTGATCGGCGCAACGCCACGGTATGGGTGCGTCACCGGTCCCTGCGCGCGGCGTGCAAATCGCCGAAGCGCAGACAAAAAAAACGACAAGCGCTGGCTTGTCGTTTTTGATCTGACTGGTGCGCCCGGAGAGATTCGAACTCCCGACCGCCTGGTTCGTAGCCAGGTACTCTATCCAACTGAGCTACGGGCGCGTTGTCAGGCGCGGGATTATTCACGAGTTGCGGCGATTCGTCTACACCTGCGTGTCGTCGGCATGACCAACCGCGAGCGAATGCGCTGCCGCAGCCTGTCCCGATGCGATCGCGGCGCCGCGACAGGGCAAAAAAAAACGACAAGCGGTGGCTTGTCGTTTTTTATCTGACTGGTGCGCCCGGAGAGATTCGAACTCCCGACCGCCTGGTTCGTAGCCAGGTACTCTATCCAACTGAGCTACGGGCGCGTCGTCAGGAGCGGAATTATGCGGGAGCCGATCTGGCCCGTCAATGCTCTTTGCGAAAAATTTCACGGACGCTCGGCCAGCAGCGCCACGGCCACCGCCGCGGGGCGCTTCATCCAGGCGAAATGGTCGGCGGCCGTGCCCAGCTGCGCGGCGTCCAGGCAGCGGATCTGCGCTGTCGGCGTGGCCAGCTTGTCCAGCAGGCCGCGCAGCGAGGATTCCGGCGCCAGCCAGTCGTCCTGCAGCACCACGCCGCGCAGCGGCAGCGTCAGGTGCGCCAGGTGCGCGTCCAGGTCGGCCGCCAGGCCGGCCGCGGCGTAGCTGCCGCTTCGGCCCACGCGCGCCCAGTCGGCGATCAGGCTGCGCGCTTCGGTGCCGCCGAAGCCGAGACGGCGGCCGTGCAGCACGCCTTGCCGCTGCGCCAGCCACGGCAGCAGGCGGTATGCCAGCGGCAGCAGATAGCCGCGCGGCGCGGGGAAACGACGCCAGTAAGGCGTGCCGCTGGCGACCAGCCACAACGCGGCGAAGGCCTGCGGCTGCAGGCCGGCGTAGCAACAGGCGAGCTGTCCGCCCAGGCTATGGCCGCCGACGAGCAGCGGCGTCGTGATGCCGGCTCCGGCGATCGCCGCCTGGCTGGCGGGCAGGTCCAGTTGCAGCAGCGTGCGATAGCCCCAGTCGCATTGCCGCGACGGCCGCAGTGTGCTGCTGCCGTTGCCGCGCCATTCGTGCAGGAACACCGCGACACCGTGCGCGGCCAACACGTCGGCAAACGGCAGGTAGTGACGCGCGGCCACGCCCAGCGCCGGCAGCCACAGCAGCGCCTGCCGCGGCGCGTCGGGCACGCGCGCCAGCAAGGTCCAGCGATGGCCGTCGGCCGCGGCGACGGGCAGGGCGTGTTCGGCGATTGGCGAGCCGATGGGTACGGCGCTCATGGGCCGCGCGCCGCGCCGAAGTGATCCAGCACCGCCACATCGCCGCGGCCGGGGCGGTAGCTGCCGTGCAGCGCGCGCGCCACGTAGTCGATCGCCGCTTCGCAGGCGGCCGGCAGGGCCAGGCCCTGGCACAGTTGTGCGGCGATCGCCGCGGCCAGGGTGCAGCCGGTGCCGTGTGCCTCCAGCGCCAGCCGTGCATGGCTGAACTCGCTGCGGCTGACGCCGTCGTCGTAGCGGTCGATCACCCGCTGGCCTTCCTGCAGGTGGCCGCCCTTCAACAACACCGCCTGCGCGCCGGCCGCGAGCAGCGCGGCGGTGGCGTGCTCGGCGTCGTCGGCGTTGTCGATCGGGCGGCCGAGCAGCAACTGCGCTTCCGGCACGTTCGGCGTCACCAGCGTGGCCAGCGGCAACAGACGGCTGCGCAGCGCGTCCAGGGCGTCGTCCTGCAACAGCTTGGCGCCGCTGGTGGCCACCATCACCGGGTCCAGCACCACCCACGGCGGGCGGTACTCCTCCAGTGCATCGGCGACCAGGTGGATCACCTCGGCGTTGGCGAGCATGCCGAGCTTGACCGCGGCGATGTCGAAGTCGGCGAAGCAGGCGTCGATCTGCACGCGCAGGAACGATAGCGGCGGCACGTGCACCGCGGTGACGCCGCGGGTGTGCTGCGCGGTCAGCGCGGCGGCCGCCGCCAGCCCGTGCACGCGGTGCGCGGCGAAGGTCTTGAGATCGGCCTGGATGCCGGCGCCGCCGCCGGAATCGGTGCCGGCGATGCTCAGCGCGGAGACGACGGTGGGTTCGCTCATGCGCCGATTGTGCAGGGCTGGCGCGGCTTATGCACTCCGCAGCGCCTTCAGCGCTCGCGGCTGCGGTAGTGCGCCTGCAGCGCGTACAGGATGCCGACCGTGCCGGTCAGCAGGGCGGGGCCGAGCAGTGCGTCGAAGCCGACCTGTCGGTAGGCCCAGGCGCCGAGCACACCGCCGCACAGGAAGCCGCCGATGATCAGCAGGCTCAGGCGGATGCGCCGGCGCGGCAGCGGCAGGCCGCGCAGCGCCTGGCCGATGCCGATGCCCAGGTCGGTGAACATGCCGGTCAGGTGGGTGGTGCGCACCACCGCGCCGCTGTAGATGGTGGTGGTGGCGTTCTGCAGGCCGCAGGCGATCGCGGCGAGCACGGCGCCGGCGAGTTGCTGCTGCTTGAACGCCTGCATCGCCGCCAGCAGCAACAGCGCCTCCAGCGCCAGCGCCACGCCGTAGCGGCGGCCCAGGCGCAGGCGGCTGTCCTGCACGATGAAGCCGCCCAGCATCGAGCCGCCGAGGAAGGCCAGGACCACGCCGACCAGCTGTGCGATCGCGCGCGCGTCGCCGTCGGCCAGCGCCGCGCCGAGCAGGGTGGTGGTGCCGGTGAGGTGGGTGACCGCCTGGTGCTCGAAGCCGAGATAGCCGACCACGTTGACCATGCCGGCGACGGCGGCGAGTGCGCCGGCGAACGCCCAGGCCCAGCGCGGCAGTTCCAGGTTCATGCCGCGCGCCGTGCAGCCGCGGCGCGGCGGCCGCGGTGTGCGGCGGCGCCAGTGCGCCGCCACTGGCGCCTGCCCGCGGCCATCTCAGCGTGCGCCGTTGACCGCGATCTCGGAGAAGCCGGCGCTGGCCGGATCGTAGACCGCGCCCCAGAAGCGGCTGCCGCCGCCGCAGGCGCGAACCGCATCGACCGTGGGATCGCGCTCGCTGGTGTCGTCCGGCGCGAAGGCATTGATGTAGATCGCTTGCTTGCCGCGGTACAGGATGCCGACGTACTGGCGATCGGACGCGGTGGGGTCGGCGATGTGCGGCTGCAGTTGCGCCAGGTGCGCCTCCATCTGCGCGATCTGTTCCGGGGTCGGGATCCAGTAGCCGGTGACTGCGCCATCCTGGCGCGCCGGGCTGTCGCGCGAGCAGGTGTCCAGCACCTGCGCGGCGGTGCTGTTGCGGGTGACGATCCACGACTGCCCGGCCTTGACCGCGGTCGGTACCGTGGCCGGCCCGCGCGCGGTGGCGCAGGCGCCGAGCAGGGCCATGGCCAGCGCCGCGCCGGCCAGGCGCATGCCGGCGGCCGCGTTCACAGGACCTCCGAGGCGTAGTCGGCCAGGCGCGAACGCTCGCCGCGACGCAGGGTGATGTGCGCGCTGTGCGGCCAGGCCTTGAAGCGGTCCACCGCGTAGGTCAGGCCGGAGGTGGTCTCGGTCAGGTACGGGGTGTCGATCTGTTCGACGTTGCCCAGGCACACGATCTTGGTGCCGGGGCCGGCACGGGTGATCAGCGTCTTCATCTGCTTCGGGGTCAGGTTCTGCGCTTCGTCCAGGATCAGGTAGCGCGACAGGAAGGTGCGCCCGCGCATGAAGTTCATCGAGCGGATCTTGATGCGGCTGGCGAGCAGGTCGTTGGTGGCCTGGCGGCCCCAGGTGCCGCCTTCCTGGGTGTGGGTGAGCACTTCCAGGTTGTCGGTGAGCGCGCCCATCCACGGCGTCATCTTCTCTTCCTCGGTGCCGGGCAGGAAGCCGATGTCCTCGCCGACGCTGACCGTGGCGCGGGTCATGATGATCTCGCGGTAGCGCTGCTGGTCCATGGTCTGCGCCAGGCCCGCGGCCAGCGCCAGCAGGGTCTTGCCGGTGCCGGCGGTGCCGAGCAGGGTGACGAAGTCGATTTCCGGATCCATCAGCGCGTTGAGCGCGAAGTTCTGCTCGCGGTTGCGCGCGGCGATGCCCCACACCGCGTGCTGGCCGCTGCGGAAGTCGTCGACCAGCGCCAGCGTGGCCTTGCGCTCGGCATTGACCTTGACCACGCGCAGTTCCACTTCGTCCTCGCCGGGCAGGTACAGGTACTGGTTCGGGTGCCAGTCCTCGTCGGCGGCCAGGGCGATCTCGTAGCAGGTGCGGCCCTTGTCGCTCCAGCTGCGCAGGTCCTGGTTGTGCTTCTGCCAGAAATCCTCGGGCAGTTCGATCGCGCCGGTGTAGAGCAGGCTGAAATCGTCGAGCGCGCGGTCGTTCTCGTAGTCCTCGGCGACCAGGCCGCTGATCGCGGCCTTGATCCGCAGGTTGATGTCCTTGGAGACCAGGATCACCGGGATGTCCGGGTGCTCCTCGCGCAGCGCCAGCACCGCGGCCAGGATCTTGTTGTCCGGCGCCACGGTGCCGAAACTGCGCCCCGGCTCGACCGGGCGCACCTGGAAGTACAGCCGGCCGATGCTGCCGGTGCTCTTGAGCTGGATGCCCTGCGGGTGGCTGAGCGGAATGCCGGATTCGATCTGCTCGGCGCCGGCGCCCTCGATCAGCTCGTTGAGAAAACGGCTGACCTGGCGCGCGTTGCGGCTGACTTCGGACATGCCCTTCTTGGCATTGTCCAGTTCCTCGATCACCTGCATCGGCAGGAACACGTCGTGTTCCTCGAACTTGAACAGCGCGGTCGGATCGTGCATCAGCACGTTGGTATCCAGCACGTAGATGCGCTTGCCTCGGGTCATCATGGATTCCTGAAAGAGGAGCAGGGACGAGCCATCGCTGCCTGCGGGGCAGGGCGATGCGGGGTGCGGGAAACGGCAGTGGTCACTGCTTGGCGGCGGCCTGCAGCGCGTCGAGCACGGCCTGGGCGTGGCCGGGAACCTTGACCTTGCGCCAGCTGCGCAGCAGTTGGCCGGTCGGCGAGATCAGGAAGGTACTGCGCTCGATGCCCAGCACCTGGCGGCCGTACATGTTCTTTTCCTTGATCACGTCGAAGGCGCGGCACAGCGCTTCGTCGGCGTCGCTGATCAGCGGGAAGCGGAAGCCCTGCTTGGCGCAGAAGTTGTCGTGCGACTTCACCGAGTCGCGCGACACGCCGAGCACGGTG
The DNA here is from genome assembly GCF_014206815.1 of Xanthomonas sp. F10. Taxonomy (GTDB): domain Bacteria; phylum Pseudomonadota; class Gammaproteobacteria; order Xanthomonadales; family Xanthomonadaceae; genus Xanthomonas_A; species Xanthomonas_A indica. The sequence continues at coordinate 1,471,982 of NZ_JACHNP010000001.1, read as the reverse complement.
GCGTTGGCCTGTTCGAACTGCGGCAGCAGCGCGTTGAACTCGATGCCCTCGGTGGTGCAGCCGGGCGTGCTGTCCTTCGGGTAGAAATACAGCACCAGCCAGCGGCCGGCGTAGTCGCCGAGCGTGGCGCTGGCGCCGCCGGACAGCGCCAGCGGCAAGGCCAGCGTGCTGCGGTCCAGGGTGTCGCCGTCCTTCATGGGGTCTCCTCCGCGTGCATCGCCATCATCTGCGTTCGATTGCGTCGGTGTCCAGCGCGGTGCACTCAGAACTTCATCGGGTCCATGATCGCGTCCAGGTTGAGGTGATCGCAGAACTCGAGGAAGTCGTCGCGCAGGGCGGCGATGTGCATGTTCGCGGGCACCCCGATCGTCACCTGCGCCGAGAACATCTCCGCGCCGGTCTGCATGGCGCGGTAGCGCGTGCTCTGCAGGTTCTCGATGGTGATGCCCTGGCGGTCGAAGAAGTCGGCCAACTGGAACAGGATGCCCGGTTTGTCGGCGGCGATGACTTCGACGATGTATGGCAGCAGGTTCGACTGCGCCTGCTTGGCGCCGGTGCGGTACCACACCAGCTTCATGCCTTCCTCGCGGTCGAGGCGGGTGAGCATGGCTTCGAGCTTGGCCACCGAATCCCACGAGCCGGTCGCCAGCGCAGTCACCGACACGTCGCGGCCGACCGTGGCCAGGCGTGCATCGACGAGATTGCAGCCGCTGTCGGCGATGCGACGCGTCACCGGCAACAAGGGCGACTCCGGATGCGTCGTGTAGGCGTTGATCAGGAGGTGGTTTTCGGTCGGCGCGGGCCGGGGCGTGGTGTCGGTCAAAGGGGCTTCCGGCATTGCGTAAGGCTGAACGGCATCCGGGCGGTCGCCCGGCATGGTGTGCAGCATACTTGCCCGCGCTTTCGGGCCGCAAGTAACATGCGGGGCGACCCTGCCCCGCGTGCGGGGCCGATCCGTCCGCGCAACCTGCGCGGCCCTCATCTCCCAGCGAGCACCCGGCATCTTGTCCCTCTCCGGCATCATCACCGCCCTGGCCACGCCCTTTCAGGGCAATGGCGACCTCGACCTCGACGCCTGGCAGCGGCTGCTCAAACGCCAGCTCGACGGCGGCGTGCAGGGGCTGGTGGTGGCGGGATCGACCGGCGAGGCCGCCACGCTGCTGGATGAGGAATACGACCGCATCCTGCGCGAAGCGGTGCAGCTGATCGGCGGGCGCGTGCCGGTGCTGGCCGGCACCGGCCTGTCCGGTACCGCCAAGACCGTGACGCTGACCCAGCGCGCCGCTGCCGGTGGCGCGCAGTACGCGCTGGTGGTGACCCCGCCGTACGTGCGCCCGACCCAGGCCGGCTTGATCGCGCACTACACCCAGGTCGCCGAGCAGGGCGGCCTGCCGGTGGTGTTGTACAACGTGCCCGGCCGCACCGGCTGCGACCTGCTGCCGGAGACCGTGGCGCAACTGGCGCAGCACCCGAACATCGTCGGCATCAAGGAGGCCGTGAGCGATCCGCAGCGCGTCGCCGCGCTGGCGGCCCTGCGCAGCGACCGCTTCGCCGTGCTCAGCGGCGACGACGGCAGCGCCGCGCAGGCGATGCTGGCCGGCTTCGACGGGCTGATCTCGGTCGCCTCCAATGCCTTGCCGCGCGCCTACCGGCGCCTGTGCGACCTGGCGCGCGCACGCCAGGCCGAGCCGGCGCAGGCCTGGGACGCGCGGCTGCAGCCGTTCCATGCGTTCTGCGGCATCGAATCCAACCCGATCCCGGTCAAGGCGCTGCTGCAGCGTGCCGGGATCGGCCAGGGGCTGCGGCTGCCGCTGCTGCCGCTGTCCGCGGCGCACCACGCCACGGCCGACCGACTTGCCGCCGACGCTGCCGCGTTGGAAGACCTATCCAGCCGCGAAACGCTCGCGGCCTGACCCCAGGAGATTGATTGATGCGTGCTTCCGTTCCCTACGTCCGCGTGCTGTCGGCCGCCGTGCTGGCGACCACCATGGTCGCGGCCACCAGCGGTTGCAGCTGGTTCCACAAGGGCAAGCCGCGCGGCGACTACGCGCTGGCGCCCGAGATGCGCCCGCTGGAAGTGCCGCCGGATCTGACCACGCCCGATACCTCGGCGGCGATGAAGGTGCCGGCGCTGGCCTCGGCGCAGCGTCCTGCGGCGCCGGCCGGGCAGGCGCCGGCGGCATCGAACAGCGGCTTCGTGGTGCCGGGCGCGCGCGACCAGGTGTTCGGCCAGGTCGGCGACGCGCTGGGTGCCATTCCCGGCGTGACCATCGCCAGCCGCGCGCAGTTGCTCGGCTCCTACGACGTGGCCTACGAAGGCAGCAACTTCCTGATCCGCGTGGTGGCGGTGGATGCCGGCGTGTACGTTTCGGCGGTGGATCCGCGCGGCCTGCCGGCCACCGGCGAAGCGCCGGTCAAGCTGATCGCGGCGCTGAAGGCCAAGCTGGGTCATTGATCCGGTACGGGTCCGGCGCATGCGCCGGGCTGCCATGCGGTTCGCATGCGAAACGGGCGCCTTGGGCGCCCGTTTCGTTTTCCGTAGGAGCCAACGGCCAAGCAACCGAGGCACGCGGCGCCCGCTAGATCTCCAACCTCAATGCGTCGGGACTGAAGTCCCTCCCACAGTGCACCCAGTCAGCGTATCGCAAGTCCCTGTAACTGCCGTTCGCCGCGCGAACGGCGCGTGCCGCTGCTAAGGAAGTTAGCGTCGTTGCGTGTCCTCGATGATCGATAGGCGACGTAGCCCGCCGACGCGCAGCGTATTCGCTGGAGGACATTGTATGAGGCGGGGGTGTGCTGCAGTCGTAATTGTTCGGCCTTTGCTACTGATGTTGCTTCGGCTTTTGACTTACCGAGACCCCTTCCGCAGCGGCGGCCATCGCGGGGAAACACCCGAAGGGCGGCGCACATGGATGTGCGCCGTCCGCGGCAGGGGCAGGATGCCCCTTCCGCGGATCCCCGGGATGGACGCGGACCCGGAGCGCGCAGCGCGGAGGGCGCGTAGGCAGGGTGTGCTTTCTTTTGGTTACTTTTCTTTGCACAAGCAAAGAAAAGTAACTCGCCGCAAGGCGAAAGCCTTTGCTGTTGCTTGAGATTTACGAGACGAACGAGAAGAACCCTGGGAGCCAACCATCATGCAGCCGCGAACGCAGGATTCGCGTACCACGATGTGAGTAGGTTACTTCTGCAGCAGCGGCAGCTTGTTCGGCTTGCCGTCCCACTCGGCGGCGTCGGGCAGCGGTTCCTGGCGCGTGGTCAGCACCGGCCAGGCCTTGGCCAGTTCCGCGTTGAGCGCGACGAAGCCTTCCTGGCCGGCCGGCACGTCGTCTTCGGGATAGATGGCGTTGGCGGGGCACTCCGGCTCGCACAGGGTGCAGTCGATGCATTCGTCCGGATCGATCACCAGGAAGTTCGGCCCGGCGTGGAAACAATCCACGGGGCACACTTCCACGCAGTCGGTGTATTTGCACTTGATGCAGTTTTCGGTGACGACGAAAGGCATGGCGGGATCCGGCGATTAACCCGGTAATTCTAATGCAAAGCGGCGCGCGCCGCCGTGTGTGCGGGGCAGCCTGGCAGGAGCCGGGCGATGCGCGCGCTCAGCCGGTCAGGCCGCCGTGCTGCTGCGCCAGCCGATACAGGCCGCGCGCGGCCAGATCCTCCGGGTGGGTGCGCACGCGGCTGCCGAGTGCGGCCAGCGCATGCGCATAGCGCGCCAGCAGGCCGCTGCCGCCGACCAGGTGCACCACCAGAGGCAAGGCGCGCGCGCGCAACTCGTGGCCGATCAGCAGGCCGGACAGATAGGACGGTGCCGCGGCACCGCTCAGGCGCTCGAACAGGCCCAGGCTGCGCACGCCGAACAGATGGTGCAGCAAGCCGCCGGGGTCGCCGCTGCGCTGCACGCCGGCATCGAACGCGGCTGCGTCGAAAGCGCCGTCGTCGGCGTCCATCAGCCGCGCCAGCAGGCTGTGCGTGCGCAGCAGTGCGTACAGTTCGCCGGTCATCATCGTCGCCACCGAGGCGATGCGCCCATTCTGCAGGGTCACCCACTTGCTGTGGGTGCCGGGCAGGCAGACGTGGTGGACCTCGGCCGTCGGCGGTTCCTGCGCGAGCAACGCGAGCAGGCCGATCAACTGGGTCTCCTCGCCGCGCATCACGTCCGGCACGGCGTCGGCGTCGCTGGCCACGCCGGGCACGAACCACAGCGTGCGGCCGGGCAGGGCCGGATCCTGCAGCGGCTGCATTGCCGCGGCCAGCGCGGCAGCGTCGGCCGGGCAGGGCGCGTACGGCAGTTCGATCCAGCCGTTGCGGCTGCCGATCATCCCGCACAGGACGACGTCGCCGTCCCAGCCGTCGATCAAGGCGGCCAGGGTCTCGGCGAAGCGGCCCTGGCAGGCGGCGATGCCCTGGTCGCTGCGGCGCTGGTCGCGGATGCCGCCGTCGGCGTCGAGCCGATAGCCGCGCAGGCTGCTGGTGCCCCAATCGACGACGATCATGCGCTGGCGATGCGTCCTTCGGGCAGGCCGGCGATGCCGACCGCGGCCACGAACACGCCGCCGGCCTGCGGCGTGCGGGCCAGTTCGTCCTCGCTGTGGTCCTGCCGCGAGGTGCTCAAATACAGGGTGCCGCCGTCGGCGCCGCCGAGGGTGGGGCAGGTGGGATGCTTGACCGGCAGGGCGACGCTGCGCTCGACGCTGCCGTCGGGGCGATAGCGCACCACGCGCCAGGCGCGCCACTGCGCGTTCCACAGGTGGCCTTCGGCGTCGACGATGGCGCCGTCCGGCTCGGCACCGGGGTGATCCAGTTCGGCGAACACGCGGCTGTTGGCGGTGTGCGCGTTGTCCGGGTCGTAGTCGCAGCACAGGATGCGCGGCTGCACCGAATCGCAGTAGTACAGGGTGCGGCCGTCGGCGCTGAAGCAGATCGCGTTGGGAATGGCCACGCCCGGCAACGGCAGGCGGCGCAGCCCGTGGCGCGCCGACCATTGGTAGAAGCTGCCGACCGGCGCCTGGTCCGCGCGCTCGCTCATGGTGCCGAACACGAAGTTGCCGTGGCGGTCGGCGCGGCCGTCGTTGCTGCGGGTGTCGTCGCGCTCCGGTTCCACGTCCGCCAGGTGCTGCAGCGGCAGCGCGCTGTCGGCCTCGGCGGCGGCATCCGGATCGGCCGCGTACACGCCCTTGGCTAGCGCCAGCAGCAGGCGGCCGTCGTCGAACAGGCCCAGGCACCCGGGGCGGTCGGGCAGGTCCCAATGACGGCTGACGGTGCTGGCGAGATCGTGGCGCCACAGGCGGCGGCCGCTGATGTCGACCCAGAACAGCACGCCGCGGCGCTCGCACCACAGCATGCCTTCGCCATGCTCGCAGCGGCTGTCCACCGCCAGGGTGGCGGTGTGGCGGGGTGTGGCGGAAACGTTCATCGGCTCACCACTCGGCGATGCTGCCGTCGGCGTGACGCCAGATGGGGTTGTGCCAGTCGGGCGGGTTGGCGTTGGCATGGCGCAGGCGCTCCTCGTCGATTTCCACGCCCAGGCCCGGTTTGGGAAGGGCGGCGATGCTGCCGCCATTGTCGCAGGCGAAGTCGTCCTTGTTGAGCACGTAGTCGAGCAGGTCGGCGCCTTCGTTGTAGTGGATGCCGATGCTCTGTTCCTGCAGCACCGCGTTGTGCGAGACGAAGTCCACCTGCAGGCAGGCGGCCAGCGCCACTGGGCCGAGCGGGCAATGCGGCGCCAGGCCGACCTCGTAGGCCTCGGCCATGCTGGCGATCTTCAGGCATTCGGTGATGCCGCCGGCGTGCGAGAGGTCCGGCTGCAGCAGCGACAGGCCGCCGGCCTGCAGCACCGGCTTGAAATCGAAGCGCGAGAACATGCGCTCGCCGGCGGCCAGCGGGATCGGCGTGGACGCGGCCAGCCGCGGGTAGTACTCGGCCTGCTCGGGCAGCACCGGCTCCTCGACGAACAGGGGCTTGAACGGCTCCAGCTCGCGCAGCAGCACGCGCGCCATCGGCGCGGCGACGCGGCCGTGGAAGTCGATGCCGAAGTCGATGGCGGTGCCGAACGCCTCGCGGATCTGCGCGACCTTGGCCACCGCCGCATCCACCGCGCGCGGGCCATCGATCAGCTTCATTTCCTCGGTGCCGTTGAACTTGAAGGTGTCGAAGCCGAGGTCGCGGTAGCCCTGGATCTGCGCGATGGTCGCCGCGGGGCGGTCGCCGCCGACCCAGCGGTAGGTCTTCATGCGGTCGCGCACGCGCCCGCCGAGCAGTTCGTACACCGGCACGCCCAGCGCCTTGCCCTTGATGTCCCACAGCGCCTGGTCGATGCCGGCGATGGCGCTCATCAGGATCGGGCCGCCGCGGTAGAAGCCGCCGCGGTAGAGCATCTGCCAGATGTCGTTGATCCGCGCCGGATCCTTGCCGATCAGGCTCTCGCCGAGTTCGCGCACCGCGGCCTCGACGCTGCGCGCGCGGCCTTCGATGACCGGCTCGCCCCAGCCGGTGATGCCCTCGTCGGTCTCGACCTTCAGGAACAGCCAGCGCGGCGCGGCGTGATAGGTGGTGAGACGGACGATCTTCATGCGCGGTCCAGATAGGCGTGGCGGAAGGCGGCAGCGTGCGCCTGGGTCTGTGTCAGCGGCTGGCCGGGGCGGTACAGCTCGCCACCGATGCCGGCGCCGACCGCGCCGGCGCCCAGGTAGTCGTGCAGGGTCTCGGTGTTGATGCCGCCGACCACGAACAGCGGCACCTGCGCCGGCAGCACTGCGCGCAGGGCGCGCACGTGGCCGGGGCCGTAGGTGGCGGCGGGGAACAGCTTGAGCATCTGCGCGCCGGCGTCCAGCGCGTCGAACGCCTCGGTGGCGGTGGCGAAGCCGGCCACCACCTGCAGGCCGCGCGCCACCGCATGGCGGATCACCGGCGGGCGCGTGTTGGGGGTGACGATGAAGCGCGCGCCGAGATCGGCCAGGGCGTCGACGTCGCCGATCTGCAGCACGGTGCCGCCGCCGATCCAGCAGCGCTGCCCGAATGCCTGTGCGGCCGGACCGATGCTGTCGGCCCAGCGCGGCGAATTGAGCGGGATCTCGATCGCGTCGTAGCCGGCATCGGCCAGCGCCCCGACGTGCGCCAGCGCGTCCTCCGGGGTGAGGCCGCGCAGGATCGCGATCAGCGGGAGTCGGAACGGGGAGGCGGCGGACATCGGGGTACCTGACGGAAGCGGCGGTGAAGAAGGCGCGCGGTCAGCGCGGTGCCGCGGTGGGGCCGGGCGGCAAGGCCGCGGTCCGCGCCCGCTGCATCGGCGCTGGCGCGGACCCGGCTGAATCGGCCTGCCTGCGCGAGCAGGGGCGGCGGCGGCGACGCCAGCAGGGGGCGCGATGGGCAGTAGCCTGCGCGCGTGAGCTATGCTCTGCAAATGAAATTTTAGGCATATTCTATTCCGCTGCCGAATACGCGGCGCCGCCCTCAGGATGCCTGCCCACGATGAATGCCTCCGCCAATCCCTGGTTCAACGCCGCGCGCCTGAAGACCCGGCACCTGTTGCTGCTGCTGCAGTTGCACGAGCACCGCTCGGTGTTGCGCGCGGCCGAGGCGGCCAGCATGACCCAGCCGGCGGCGTCCAAGCTGCTGGCGGAAATGGAGGACCTGCTGGGGGTGAAGCTGTTCGAGCGCCACGCGCGCGGGGTCGAGCCGACCTGGTACGGGCAGGTGCTGATCCGCCGCGCGCGCGCGGCGATGTCGGAGATCGGCCGCGCCCAGGAAGAGATCGCGGCGCTGTGCGAAGGGCGCATGGGGCAGGTCTCGATCGGTACCGTGGTCAATCCGGGCACAAACCTGGTGCCGCAGGCGATCGCCGAGGTCAAGCGCGAGTTCCCCGGCATCCTGGTGCGGGTGGAGATGGACTACAGCCGGCCGCTGGTGGCCAAACTGCTCGACGGCCAGCTCGACATCGTGATCGGCCGCATCCTCGGCCCCTACGGCGCCGAGGCGCTGGAGTTCGAGCCGCTGGCCGACGAGCCGCATTCGGTGATCGCCCGCGCCGGGCACCCGCTGTCCACCCGCGCCGACCTGCGCCATGCCGACCTGGCGCGCTACGGCTGGGTGCTGCCGCCGGCCGACAGCGTGCTGCGTGCGCGGCTGGACGCGATGTTCCTGGAGCACGCGGTGCCGGCGCCGCAGAATGTCATCGAGACCTCGTCGTTGCCGGTGATGACCAGCCTGCTGCGCGGCAGCGACTTGCTGGCCGCGCTCCCGGCCGAGGCGGTGGCGCCGTACGTGCAGGCCAAGCTGCTGACGGTGTTGCCGATCGCGCTGGGCGTGCGCATGGAATCGTTCGGCATCGTGCGCCGTCGCGACTATCTGTTGCCGCCCGGTGCCGAACGGGTGTTGCTGGCATTGCGCAACGCCGCCAAGCGGCTGTACCCCGAGCGGGCGGCAGGCCTCTGAACGGCGCCGTCGCAGGCACTTTCCTGACACAATCGGACGATTTCGTAGACATGCCGTGGTGCGCATCCCGCTAGTCGGGAATCGCATAGGTGTGCGTGAAATCTTCATTTGCTTCACGCGATTGTCATTCCCTAGTCTCGGCCGATCGCGATAGCGAGCGACCTGCCGATCCGTGCAGCGGCGCCATCCGATACGGCAGCGGCCGAGACCGATGCCGTCACAACTCGCAGGACGGCGCCCGTGGCGACCGTCGCCCGTGTCTGTGTGCATGTCTCCTGGGAGGGAAACAGCATGGCCTCGCAGCATCCCCGTGGTCCGGCCTGGCCGACCGCAGCGTCACGCCGTACCCGCGTTTTGCCGCGTTCCATCATGGCACTCAGCATCGGCCTGCTGCTCAGCGCGCAGGCGCTGGCGCAGGACGCGGAGCGCGCCGCCAAGGCGCAGACACCTGGCTCGGTGACCCAGCTCGACGCGGTCGAGGTCAAGGGCGTGCGCGGCAGCCTGATCAAGTCGCAGTCGATCAAGCACGATGCCGAGCAGATCGTCGATTCGGTCAGCGCCGAGGACATCGGCGCGCTGCCGGACCGCAGCGTCACCGAGACCCTGCAGCGGGTCAGCGGCGTGACCATCGATCACTTCATGGCGCGCAACGATCCGGACCACTTCTCGGCCGAAGGCAGCGGGGTGATGATCCGCGGCATGACCCAGGTGCGCGGCGAACTCAACGGCCGCGACAGCTTCAGCGCCGCCAGCGGGCGCGGACTCAGTTTCGAGGACGTGCCGGCCGAACTGATGGCCGGCGTGGACGTGTACAAGAACCCGTCGGCCGAGATCATCGAAGGCGGCCTCGGCGGCACGGTCAACCTGCGCACGCGCATGCCGTTCGACCAGCCGGGGCGGGTGATCGGCGCCACCGCGGACGTCAACTACGGCGACATGAGCAAGACCTACAAGCCGTCCGGCTCGTTCCTGTTCAGCGATCGCTGGAACACCGGCGGCGGCGAGATGGGCCTCATGCTCGACGTGGCGCACTCGGAACTGGCCACGCGCAGCGACGGCATCCAGGTCGAGCCGTTCGTGCGCCGCACCGATCCGGCGCTGCTGGCCGGCACCACCTTCGACAAGGTCTACGTGCCGGGCGGGGTGAACTGGCGGCAGATGGATTTCGAGCGCAAGCGCAAGGGCGTGGCGGCGGCATTCCAGTGGCGCCCCAGCGACGCCACCGACGTGTACGTGCAATACCTGCGCTCGTCCTACGACATGAACTGGCGCGACCGCGCCGCGTTCTTCAACGACGACACCAATGCCATCGTGCCGGCACCGGGCACCACCTTCACCTACGACAGCGAAGGCCGCTTCGTCAGCGGCTCGCCGGTGTCCACCTCCTGGCGCGGCAACGTCACCGGCAACGATGGCGTGCGCTTCTACACCGACAACCGCTACGCCCAGCAGAGCGCCACCACGTCCGACCTGTCCGGCGGCTTCAGCCATCGCCTGACCGACCGGCTGACCGTGCGCGGCGACATGCAACTGGTGCGCTCGCAGAGCGACGTGCTGGATTTCACCTTGTTCAGTTCGATCTACCTGCCGGGCCTGAACGTGGACCTGGGCGGCCGCTACCCGGCGGTGACCCTGGCCGACCCCGGCTACACCGCCAACCCCTCCAATTACTTCTGGAGCGCGGCGATGGACCACCTGGCGAAGAACCGCGGCCGCGAACTGGCCACGCGCTTCGACCTGGAATACAGCTACGACGACAACCCGTGGCTGCGTACCTTCCGCGCCGGCATCCGCGCCACCGACCGCACCCAGACCAACAAGAATTCCGGCTACAACTGGGGCGTGATCAGCGACAACTGGGCCACCGTCCCCGGGACCAGCACCGGCCTGGCCGACCTGGCCAGTTTCATGACCGCCTCGTCGTCGCTATACACCTACTCGAACCTGTTCCGCGGCAAGGTGAACGTGCCGACCCAACTGGTCTTTCCGCGCAACAGCGCGGTCAAGGACTACGCCGGCACGTCGGCGCTGATCGAGCAGATCGTGGCGCTGCGCGGCTCCGGCTGGGCGCCGGACCAACACCAGTTGCAGGACACCAACCGCCAGTTCGAGCGGACCCAGGCCGCGTACATGGTGATGTACTTCGGCAACGACGCGGCGCTGGGCGTGCCGGTGGACGGCAACATCGGCGTGCGCGTGGTGCAGACCAAGACCGAGGCGGCCGGCTACGGCCAGTATCCGGACCTCTCCGCCACCGCGGCCTCGGAGGCGCTGAAGGCGCAGTACGACGGTCAGTACTTCCCCAACAACGCGCGCGGCCGCTACACCGACGTGCTGCCAAGCCTGAACCTGCGTTTCAAGTTCTCCGATGCGCTGCAGTTGCGCCTGGCCGCCTCCAAGGCGATGGCGCGACCGGACTACACCCAGTTGCAGCCCTACCTGCTGCTGACCGCGACCTTCAACGACGACGGAACCCCGAAGGAATGGACCGGCACCGCCGGCAACCCCAACCTCAAGCCGATGAAGGCCGACCAGTACGACGCCGCGCTGGAGTGGTACTTCGACAGCAGCGACATGATGTACCTGACGCTGTTCTACAAGAGCGTCAAGGATTACTTCTCCAACCAGACCGTCACCGAGAACTACGGCGGCCAGGACTTCCTGGTGACGCGCCCGTACAACATGGACAAGGGCCGCATCCGCGGCTTCGAGTACGGCTACACCCAGTTCTTCGATTCGCTGCCGGGCTGGATGAGCGGTTTCGGCGTCAACGCCAACTTCACCTTCGTCGACAGCAGCGGCGGCGTGAACACCGCCACCGATCCGTACACCAAGACCACCGTGACCGGCGTGGCGCTGCCGCTGGAAGGCCTGTCGCGGCGCAGCTACAACCTGGCCGGCATCTACGAGAAGGGGCCGTTGTCGGTGCGCCTGGCCTACAACTGGCGCTCGCGCTACCTGCTCACCGCCAGCGACGTGGCGACCAAGCTGCCGACCTGGTCGGACGACTACGGCCAGCTCGACGGCTCGGTGTTCTACCGCTTCACCCCGCACCTGCAGTTGGGCATCCAGGCCAACAACCTCACCAATTCGGTGACCAAGGTGCTGATGGGGCCGACCTCGTACAGCGACGGCGAGGTCGACAGCCGCCTGTACACGCGCAGTTGGTTCGTCAACGATCGCCGTTACTCGCTGGTGCTGCGCGCCAACTGGTAGGCGCCGCGCCGCATCCGGCACGCGGTCCGCCTGCGGCGAGGCGGGGGGCCGCGGCCGGGCTTTCCCCCGATGCAGGATCCGCTCATGGCCGCCCCATTGTTTTCCACCGTCCGCCGCCTGGCCCTGCTGGCCCTGGCGACCGCGTCATGGCCGGCCGCGGCCGCGCTGCAACTGCCGTTGCTGTTCGACGACGGTGCCGTGCTGCAGCGCGATGCGCCGATCCCGGTGTGGGGCTGGGCCACGCCCGGCGCGCGCATCCAGGCGCGCCTGGATGGCGCCAGCGCCAGTGCGGTCGCGGGCGCCGATGGCCGCTGGCAGTTGCAGTTGCCGGCGCATGCGGCCGGCGGTCCGTACGTGCTGGAAGTGCAGGGCGACGGCGGCCAGCGCCGCATCGGCGACGTGCTGATCGGCGACGTGTGGCTGGCCAGTGGCCAGTCCAACATGGAGTGGCCGCTGGCGCAGGCGCGCGACGGCGCACGCGAGGTGGCGGCGGCGACCGATCCGCAGCTGCGCAACTTCAAGGTGCCCAAGGCCTGGGCGGCGCAACCGCAGCCGCGTTTGCCCGGGGGCCACTGGGTCGCGGCGACGCCGAGCACCGCGGGTGCGTTCTCGGCGGTGGCGTACTTCTTCGCGCGCGACCTGCGCCAGCGCACCGGAGTGCCGATCGGCATCATCGACAGCACCTGGGGCGGCAGCGCGATCGAGGCGTGGATGGACGCGGCCTCGCCCGGCGTGGACGTGGCGCAGGTGCGCACGCGCATCGCGCAGATGCAGGTCAAGGACGCAAAAGACTTGGGCGAGACCAAGCGGCGCCTGGCGCGCTGGCCGCAGCCGGCCACAGCGGATGCGGATGCAGGCTGGGCGGCCGCCGACCTGGACGACCGCGACTGGGACCGCCAGCCGCTGCCGGGGCTGTGGGAGCAGCACGGCTATGTCGGCATGGACGGCGTGGCCTGGTATCGCACCACCTTCACCCTCAGCGCGGCCGAGGCCAAAGCCGGTGCGGTCGTGGGCATTGGGCCGGCCGACGATGCCGACACCACCTACGTCAACGGCGTCGAGGTTGGCCACACCGAAGGGCGCTACACCGAGCCGCGCCGTTATCGCGTACCACCGGCGGCATTGCGCGCCGGGGTCAACCACATCGCGATCCGGATCCTGGATACCGGCGGCTTCGGCGGCATTCCCGGCGACGCGGCGGCGTTCTTCGTGCAGCCCGACGGTGGCCGGCCGCACTCGCTCGCCGGCGACTGGCAGTTCCGTCCGGGCAAGGTCACGCTGGCTGCCAACGACGACAAGAACCAGATCCCGACGCTGCTGTACAACGCGATGATCCATCCCTTGCAGCCGTTCCCGGTCAAGGGCGTGATCTGGTACCAGGGCGAGAGCAACGCCTACCCGTACGGTGCGCTGCGCTACCGTGAGCAGTTCGCGTCGCTGATCGGCCGCTGGCGGCAGGAGCGTGGACAGCCGCAACTGCCGTTCCTGTGGGTGCAGCTGGCCAACTGGAAGGCCGGCAACGACCAGGGCGACCTGAGCCCGTGGGCGCAGCTGCGCGAATCGCAGACCAGGACGCTGGCGCTGCCGGCGACCGGGCAGGCGGTGACCATCGACATCGGCATGCCGGACAACATCCATCCCACCAACAAGCAGGACGTGGGGCATCGCCTGGCGCTGGTCGCGCGGCACGTGGCCTACGGCGAAACCCTGGTCTACAGCGCGCCGGTGTTCGCCCGCGCCACATTTGCCGACGGCCAGGCACGGGTGATGTTCGACATGATGGGCAGCGTGCTGGCGGTGCGCGGCGGCGGCAACGCGGTGCGCGGTTTCGCCCTGGCCGGTGCCGATCGTCGTTTCCATCCGGCGCAGGCGCGCATCGAGGGCGACCAGGTGGTGGTCCGCAGCGCCGAGGTGCCGCAGCCGCAGGCGCTGCGCTACGCCTGGAGCGAGAACCCCGAGGACGCCAACCTGGTCAACCGCGAGCAGTTGCCGGTGGGCCCGTTCCGCACCGACAGCTGGTGAGGCAGGGCACGCGCCGCATGGGAGACACCGGGCCGCAGTCGCGCACCGCCCGCCGTCGATGCTTGCTGCCGGTGCTGCTGTCGCTGCTGTTGGCCGCCTGCCAGGCCGCGCCGGATGCGCCGCCGGCCCATGCACGCGCTGCTGCCGCCAACGCCGCGCCATCGGCGCAGGCGCAGGCACCGATCCCGCGCCTGGTGAGCAGCGACGGCCGCCACGCGCTGTTGGTCGATGGCGCGCCGTTCCTGATCCTCGGCGCGCAAGTCAACAACTCCAGCAATTATCCGGCGGCGCTGGCGCAGGTGTGGCCGGCGATCCGCGCGCTGGGGCCGAACACCGTGCAGGTGCCGATCGCCTGGGAGCAGGTGGAACCGGAAGAGGGCCGCTTCGATTTCTCCTTCGTCGACACGCTGCTGGCGCAGGCGCGCGCGCAGCGGGTGCGGCTGGTGCTGCTGTGGTTCGGCACCTGGAAGAACAACGGCCCCAACTACGCACCGCACTGGGTCAAGACCGACGATGCGCGCTTCCCGCGGGTGGTCACGCGCGACGGGCGACGCCTGGGTTCGCTGTCGCCGCTGGCGCCGGCCACGTTGGAGGCCGACCGCACTGCCTTCGTTGCCTTCATGCGGCATCTGCGCCAGGCCGATCCGCAGCGCACCGTGATCATGGTGCAGGCCGAGAACGAGCCGGGCACCTACGGCAGTGCGCGCGACTTCTCGCCGATGGCGCAGCGCGAGTTCGACGGCCCGGTGCCGCCGGTGCTGCTGCAGCGGCTCGGCAAGCCGCCGGGCAACTGGGCGCAGGTGTTCGGCGCCGATGCCGACGAGATCTTCCACGCCTGGCACATCGCGCGCTTCATCGACCGCATCGCCGAGGCCGGCAAGGCGGCCTATCCCTTGCCGATCTACGTCAACGCGGCCTTGCGCGGTCCGTTCAATCCCGGCCAGCCCGGGCAGTACGCCAGCGGCGGCCCCACCGACAACGTGCTGGACGTATGGAAGGCGGCGGCGCCGCACATCGACCTGCTGGCACCGGACATCTACATGCCCGAGTACCCGCTGTACACCACGGTGCTGCAGCGCTATGCGCGGACGGACAACGCGTTGTTCGTGGCCGAGACCGGCAACCGGCCCGAATACGCGCGCTACCTGTATCCGGCGCTGGGCCATGACGGCATCGGCTGGTCGACCTTCGGCATCGACTACAGCGGCTACTCCAACTATCCGCTCGGCGCCAGGCGCGTGGACGCGCAGGCGCTGGCGCCGTTCGCGCTGGGCTACCGTGCGGTGGGCATGGGCATGCGCGTGTTCGCCCGCGCCGCGGCCGCGGGCAAACTGCACGGCACCGCCGAGGCGCCGGGCCAGGCGGTGCAGGAATTGCCGCTCAACGCGCGCTGGAGTGCCACCATCACCTATGGCGTGCCGCAGTTCTGGTTCCAGGGCACGCCGCCGGGCAATGCCGCACCGATCGGCGCGGCATTGATTGCCGAACTCGGCCCGGACACCTTCCTGATCACCGCCCAGCACGCACGGGTGACCCTGCACCCGGCCAGCGCAGCGACCGCCAACATGCTCTACGACCGGGTCGAGGAGGGCGTCTACGACGGCGAGCACTGGCAGTTCCGGCGCAACTGGAACGGCGACCAGACCGACTACGGCCTCAACTTCTCCGACGTGCCGCAGTTGCTGCGCGTCACCCTGGCGACCTACTGACGACGCGGCGGCGCCTGTGGTGCCGCGCTGCGTGACGATCCAATGGAGTGAACATGCACAACGCGAACCGCCCCCTGCCGCCCTCGTTGCGAGGCCTGTTGCTGCTGTCGCTCTCGCTTGTCGCCGCGTCCGCTCCCGCGCAGCAGGTGACCCGCGATGCCGATGGCGTCACCGTGCGGCCCAGCGCCAAGGGCGCGGCGCCGGTGCGCCTGCAGGTGATCGACCGCGGCATCGTCCGCGTCAGCGCCGATCCGGCCGGTACGTTCCAGCGCACGCCCAGCCTGATGCGGGTGCCGGTGCAGGGCGACACCGGCTTCGCGCTCGAGCAACACGGTGAGACGGTCCAGCTCAGGACCGCCAGGCTGACCGCGCAGGTGTCCACCGTCGACGGCCACGTCGGCTTCGCCGATGCGCACGGCACGCCGCTGCTGGCGGAAGTGGCGGGCGGGCGCAGCTTCGCGCCGCTGCAGGTCGAAGGGCGCCACTACCTGAGCGTGCGCCAGCGTTTCGTCTCGCCGCCCGACGAGGCCTTCTACGGGTTCGGGCAGCACCAGCAGGGCTGGATGAACCAGAAGGGCCACGACATCGAGCTGCTGCAGAGCAATCTCGACATGGCGGTGCCGTACCTGGTGTCCAGCCGCAACTACGGCATCCTCTGGGACAACAACGCGATCACCCGCTTCGGCGATCCGCGCGGGCTGCAGCCGCTGCCGGCGTCGCTGCGCCTGTACGACGCGCAAGGCAAGCCGGGCGCGCTCACCGCGCGCTACGCGATCGACGGCAAGCCGGTGCTGGAGCGCCGCGAGCCCGACATCGACTATCAGTACATCAAGGACCTGGCGAGGTTTCCCGCCGCCGCCAAGCCCGGCGACAAGCGCCGCATCCAGGTGCGCTGGGAAGGCCAGATCGAGGCCGAGCGCGGCGGGACGCATACCTTCTCGCTGTATGCCAGCGAATACGCCAGGCTGTGGGTCGACGGCAAGCTGCTCGTCGACCGCTGGCGGCAGAACTGGAACCCCTGGCACCACGAGTTCGCGCTGCAACTGCAGCCTGGCCAGCGGCATACCCTGAAGGTCGAGTGGGACCTGATCGATCCCAGCTACATCGCGCTGCTGCATCGCGATCCGCTGCCGGCGGCCGAGGCCGGCAACCTGTCGCTGTGGTCCGAAGCGGGGCAGATGATCGACTACTACGTCGTCGCCGGCGACAACGCCGACCAGGTCATCGCCGGCTACCGGCAACTGACCGGCAAGGCGGTGTTGCTGCCGAAGTGGGCCTATGGGTTCTGGCAGAGCCGCGAGCGCTACAAGACCCAGGATGAACTGCTCGGCGCGCTGGCCGAATACCGCCGGCGCCAGTTGCCGATCGACAACATCGTGCTCGACTGGTCGTACTGGCCGGAGGACGCCTGGGGCTCGCATGATTTCGATCGCAGCCGTTTCCCCGATCCGGACGGCATGGTCAAGGCAGTGCACGCCAACCACGCGCAACTGATGATCTCGGTCTGGCCGAAGTTCTACCCGAGCACGGACCACTACAAGGAACTGGACGCGGCGGGACATATCTATCGGCGCAATGTCGAAGTGGGCGAGCTGGACTGGATCGGCAAGGGCTACACCAACGCGTTCTACGATCCGTACGCGGCCGACGCGCAGGCGATCTATTGGCGGCAGATCGACGAAAAACTCAACCGCAAGGGCATCGATGCCTGGTGGCTGGATGCCGACGAGCCCGACGTGCATTCCAACCTGGACATCGCCGAGCGCAAGGCGCGCACCACGCCGACCGCGCTGGGGCCGTCCACCGAGTTCTTCAACGCCTATCCGTTGCCGCATACCCACGGCGTCTATGCCGGCGATCGCGCCGCCGATGGCAAGCGCGTGTTCATCCTGTCGCGCAAGGGCTACGCCGGCGTCCAGCGCAACGCGGTAGCGGTGTGGAGCGGCGACATCGCCTCGCGCTGGGAGGACATGCGCGAGCAGATCTCCGCCGGCGTCAACCTGTCGATGTCGGGCCTGCCGAACTGGACCTTCGACATCGGCGGCTTCGCCGTGGAGAAGCGCTACGAAACCCAGGACCCGGCGCACCTGCCGGAGTGGCGCGAACTCAATACGCGCTGGTTCCAGTTCGGCGCCTTCGTGCCGCTGTTCCGCTCGCATGGCCAGTTCCCGTACCGCGAGATCTGGAACATCGCGCCGGAAGGCACGCCGTACTACGCCAGCATGGCCTACTACAGCCGTCTGCGCTATGCGCTGCTGCCCTACATCTACACGCTCGCCGGCGACACCTATCACCGCGACGGGGTGATGATGCGCGGCCTGCCGATGGACTTCCCGCACGACCCCAAGGTCGCGGACATCGACGACGAGTATCTGTTCGGGCCGGCGTTCCTGGTCGCACCGGTGATCCGCTTCGGCGCGACCTCGCGCAAGGTGTACCTGCCGGCGGGTACCGACTGGATCGACTTCAACAGCGGCGCGCGCCACGCCGGCGGCCAGACCATCGACGCCGCCGCGCCGCTGCAGCGCATGCCGCTGTTCGTGCGCGCCGGCGCCATCGTGCCGATGACCCGCGTGCAGCAGTACGTCGACCAGATCCCGGATGCGCCGCTGACCGTGGTGGTCTACACCGGCGCCGACGGCCGCTTCTCGCTCTACGAAGACGACGGCACCGGCTACGGCTACGAGAAGGGCGAGTTCAGCCGTATCCCGCTGCAGTGGGACCAGGCGCGGGGCGTGTTGCGCATCGGTGCGCGCGAAGGCCGCTGGCCCGGCATGCAGGACCGGCGCAGCATCCACGTGCGCTTCGTCGACGGCCCGCGCGCGGATGCCGGCGCGCTGGAACCGGCGGCGGACGCCAGCGTGGAGTACCGCGGCCAGCCCCTGGAGGTGCCACGCAAGGGCAGCCGCCATGCCGCCGCGGCGCGGGGTGGATGAGCCTGGGATGGCGTGCGAAATGGTGCCAGCGTTGGTTGCGCCATGCTGTCGGTCATGGCGTGCCGACTGGGGCGCGATGCAGCGAAATATGCGCGCTATGCTCGTACCTTCATCCGCCCTCGGGGCACCTTCCCCCGAAAAGGGAGCCATGGTCCCGATGGGTGAAGGGAGGCGAGTTCGCTGGCGCAGGCACGATCATGACGGCGGCAAAGACACAGCCGCGGCGCGCTTCAGCCCCTCTCCCCCCCGGGAGAGGGGTTGGGGTGAGGGTACGGAGCGCAGCCCTCGTGCCGACATCAGCGCAGGTCGTCACAGGACGCGGGCTACGCCGCACCCTCGTCCGTCCCGGCGGGGTACCTTTCCCCGAAAAGCGGTCATCGTCCCGTGGGAGAAGGGATGAAGCGAATGGAATCCGGCGCAACTGCGCACGGCTTGCGCGTGTGCTTGATGCGGTGCATCAAAACGGGGGCATGTGGATGCGCATCGACGCATCCGCTGCGACCTCCACAACCTGTGCGTGCATGGCGGACAGCCCCATCCGAAGTCCGTATTGCGACTGCAACGCGTGCGGGATGACCTATGACGCACCGCGCGCACCTCACACATGCGGCGCACGATGGCACGGCCTGGCCTGGCGCGACGCACGCCGTCATCATGCACCGCTACGTGATGCATGCAGTGCGCACTACACTCGGCGTCATGGCGGGTGGTCCCCGCACGCCGGCCTTTCTCCTGGAGCGACGATGGAACTGGGTGTGTGCACGATGTGGCGAGTAGGGCAATGAGTCTGTACATCGGTCTGGACGTGGGCACGCAGAGCGTCAAGCTGCTCGCCTACGATGCCGACACTCGGCAGGTGGTGGCCACCCACGGCCATGCGCTGGAACTGATCAGCCGCGACGACGGCACCCGCGAGCAAGAGGCGCAGTGGTGGATCGACGGCATCGTTGCCTGCTTCGCCGCGTTGAGCGCCGCGCAGCGGGCGCAGGTGCGTGCGATCGCGGTGTCCGGGCAGCAGCACGGCTTCGTGCCGCTGGACGCGCAGGGCCACGTCACCGCGCCGGTGAAGCTGTGGTGCGACACCAGCACGCAGCGCGAGTGCGAGGAGATCATGGACGCGGTCGGCGGCGCGCAGCGCTGCGTGGAACTGGCCGGCAACCCGATCCTGGCCGGCTACACCGCCTCCAAGCTGCCGTGGACGCGCAAGCATCGCCCCGATGCCTATGCCGCGATGACCGCGGTGCTGCTGCCGCACGACTACGTCAATTTCTGGCTCACCGGCGAGCGCTACGCCGAGGTCGGCGATGCCTCCGGCAGCGGTTGGCTGGACGTGCGCACCCGCCAGTGGTCGGCGCCGCTGCTGCAGGCGATCGATCCGCAGCGCGACCTGGCCGCGGCGCTGCCGCCGCTGGTGCCGACCGAGACCAGCTTCGCCCTGTCCGCCGCCGCGGCGCAGACGCTGGGCCTGCCGCGCGAGGTGCGCGTGGCCACCGGCGGCGGCGACAACATGATGGCGGCGATCGGCACCGGCAACGTGGTGCCGGGGCGCCTGAGCATGAGCCTGGGCACCTCCGGCACGCTGTTCGCCTACGCCGAGCGCCCGGTGGTGGACCCCGACGCGCGCTGGGCCGCGTTCTGTTCCTCCAGCGGCGGCTGGTTGCCGCTGATCTGCACGATGAACTGCACAGTGGCCACCGAGACCATCGCGCGTCTGTTCGGCATCAAGACCGGGCAGGGCGAGGCATTGCTCGCCGCCACCGAGCCCGGTGCAGACGGACTGGTGCTGCTGCCGTTCTTCAACGGCGAACGCACCCCGAACCTGCCGGCCGCGCGCGGTTGCCTGACCGGCATGGACCTGCACAACAGCACGCCGGCGCATTTCTATCGCGCGGCGATGGAGGGCGCCAGCTACAGCCTGCGCAACGGCTTCGATGCCTTCGTCGACGCCGGCCTGCGCTTCGATGCCATATCCCTCACCGGCGGCGGCAGCAACAGCGCCGGCTGGCGCCAGCTCATCGCCGACCTGTTCGGGTTGCCGGTGCAGGTGCCGGCACAGGCCGAAGGTGCGGCGTTCGGCGCCGCGCTGCAGGCGCTGTGGGCCGACGGCTGGGCGCAGGGCGAGCGCGCCAGCCTGGCCGAGGTGGTGCTGCGGCACCAGCAGGACGATGCGGCGCGCTCCGCGCAGCCGGATGCGCAGCGCGGCGCGCAGTACCAGGCGCACTACCAGACGTTCCAGCGGCATCTGCAGGCCATCGGCCCGCTGTACGCCGCGTGATTTCCTTTCCCCCGCAACGCACCAGGACTTCGTGATGAGCACTTCCGTCTACACCGGCGCCAAGGCGTACTTCCCGGGCATCGGCCGCATTCCGTTCGAGGGCAAGGCCTCGGACAATCCGCTGGCGTTCAAGGTCTACGACGCCGGCAAGCGCATCGGCGACAAGACCATGGCCGAGCACCTGCGCTTCGCCGTGGCCTACTGGCACAGCTTCTGCGGCAACGGCGCCGATCCGTTCGGCCCGGGCACCCGCGCCTATCCCTGGGACGCCGGCAGCGATGCGCTGGGCCGCGCCGAGGCCAAGGCCGATGCGGCGTTCGAGTTCTTCACCAAGCTCGGCGTGCCGTACTACTGTTTCCACGACGTGGACCTGGCGCCGGACGCCGAGGACATCGGCCAGTACGAAAAGAACCTCACGCACATGGTCGGCATCGCCAGGCAGCGCCAGGCCGACACCGGGGTCAAGCTGCTGTGGGGCACCGCGAACCTGTTCTCACACCCGCGCTACATGAACGGCGCGGCGACCAACCCGGACTTCGACGTGGTCGCGCGTGCGGCGGTGCAGGTCAAGGCCGCGCTGGAGGCGACCGTCGAACTGGGCGGCGAGAACTACGTGTTCTGGGGCGGCCGCGAAGGCTACGCCTGCCTGCACAACACGCAGATGCGGCGCGAACAGGAGCACCTGGCGCGGTTCCTGACCCTGGCCCGCGACTATGGGCGCAGCATCGGCTTCAAGGGCAACTTCCTGATCGAGCCCAAGCCGATGGAGCCGATGAAGCACCAGTACGACTTCGACAGTGCCACCGTGGTCGGCTTCCTGCGCCAGTACGGCCTGGACCAGGACTTCAAGCTCAACATCGAGGCCAACCACGCCACGCTGTCCGGGCACAGTTTCGAGCACGACCTGCAGGTGGCCAGCGACGCCGGCCTGCTCGGCAGCATCGACGCCAACCGCGGCAATCCGCAGAACGGCTGGGACACCGACCAGTTCCCGGTCGACCTGTACGACACCGTAGGCGCGATGCTGGTGGTGCTGCGGCAGGGCGGGCTGGCCCCGGGCGGGCTCAACTTCGACGCCAAGGTGCGCCGCGAGTCGTCCGATCCGCAGGACCTGTTCATCGCCCACATCGGCGGCATGGACGCGTTCGCGCGCGGCCTGGAAGTCGCCCATGCGCTGCTGACCGCCTCGCCGCTGGAGCAGTGGCGCCGCGAGCGCTACGCCAGCTTCGACGGCGGCGCCGGTGCGGCCTTCGCCGCCGGCAACAGTACGCTGGCCGACCTGGTGGCGCATGCCGCGCAGGCCGGCGAGCCGACCCAGCGCAGCGGCCGCCAGGAAGCCTACGAGAACCTGATCAACCAGTACCTGCTGCGCTGAACCGGGTGCGCGGCGGCGGCCCGGTGCCGTCGCTGCGCACGCCGCTCCGCGCGCCGGCCGTCTCCCTCTTGCACGCCACCAGGTGAATCCATGTCCAGTGTTCCGATCGATCGCCACGCCGACGCCGGCGAGAACACCCGCCTCATCATCCTGATCAGCTGCGTCGCCACCATCGGCGGCTTCCTGTTCGGCTTCGACAGCGGCGTCATCAACGGCACCGTCGATGGCCTCAAGGAGGCCTTCCAGTCCAGTTCCGCCGGCACCGGCTTCGAGGTCGCGTCGATGCTGCTGGGCTGTGCGGTCGGCGCGTTCCTGGCCGGCTCGCTGGCCGACCGCTGGGGCCGGCGCACGGTGCTGATCGTCTCGGCGGCG
This sequence comes from Xanthomonas sp. F10, assembly GCF_014206815.1. Lineage (GTDB taxonomy): Bacteria > Pseudomonadota > Gammaproteobacteria > Xanthomonadales > Xanthomonadaceae > Xanthomonas_A > Xanthomonas_A indica. Next base: position 1,449,644 of record NZ_JACHNP010000001.1, on the reverse strand, counting down.
CTGTTCCTGCTGTCGGCGCTGGGCGCCGGCGCGGCGCACAACTCGGCGGTGTTCGTGCTGGCGCGGATGATGGGCGGCTTCGCGGTGGGCGCGGCCAGCGTGATGTCGCCGGCCTACATCGCCGAGGTCGCCTCGGCGCGCTACCGCGGGCGCCTGGCCACGGTGCAGCAGATCGCCATCATCGGCGGCCTGTTCTGCGCCTTCCTCAGCAACTACCTGCTGGCCAAGGCCGCTGGCGCGTCCACCGAGGCGCTGTGGCTGGGCCAGCCGGCCTGGCGCTGGATGTTCTGGATGCAGGCGCTGCCGTCCACGGCATTCCTGCTGCTGTTGCTGGCGATCCCGGAGAGCCCGCGCTTTCTGGTGGTGAAGGGCCGCCGCGAGCAGGCGCTGGCGGTGCTGACTCGGCTGTACGGGGCCGGCGCCGCGCAGACCAAGCTGACCGAGATCTCCGGGTCGCTGTCGGCCGACCAGCACAAGCCGCGCCTGTCCGACCTGGTCAGCAAGGTCACCGGCAAGGTCCGCCCGATCGTGTGGATCGGCATCGGCCTGGCCACCTTCCAGCAACTGGTCGGCATCAACGTGGTGTTCTACTACGGCGCGGTGCTGTGGCAGGCGGTGGGTTTCTCCGAGAGCGATGCGCTGTTGATCAACGTGCTGTCCGGCGCGCTGAGCATCGGCGCCTGCCTGGTCACCGTGGTGCTGATCGACCGGATCGGTCGCAAGCCGCTGCTGTGGATCGGCTCGGCCGGCATGGCGGTGTCGCTGGCGCTGGTCACCATCGCCTTCGCCAGCGCCTCGCTGGATGCGGCGGGCAAGCTGGCGCTGTCGCCGGGCATGGGCCGGCTGGCGCTGATCGCCGCCAACGTCTACGTGGTCTTCTTCAACATGTCCTGGGGCCCGGTGATGTGGGTGATGCTGGGCGAGATGTTCCCCAACCAGATCCGCGGTTCCGGCCTGGCCGTGGCCGGTGCGGCGCAGTGGATGTCCAACTTCGCCATCACCGTGACCTTCCCGGTCCTGCTCGGCAGCATCGGCCTGGCCGGTGCCTACGGCATCTACACCGTGGCCGCGTTCCTGTCGGTGTTCTTCGTGCTGCGCTACGTGTACGAGACCAAGGGCAAGGAACTGGAACAGATGCAGGGCTAAGGCCGATACGCACGCGCACGCGGCGTGCATGCCGTGTCCGGATCGAGGTGTCTGCAGCGAGCGGCTGAAGGCATTGCCGGATCGGTGGCGGCGCTGCGGGTGCCGTACCCTCACCCCAACCCCTCTCCCGGTGGGAGAGGGGCTTTTGGCCTCTCCCTTCTCCCGCCGGGAGAAGGTGCCCCGTAGGGGCGGATGAGGGTCCGGGCGAATCCTTGCGAGCAGGTCCGCGCAGCCCATAGACGTTCATTGATGTCCTCCCGGCCATGGTGCCGGGCACTCCCAACGGCTGAGGTGTGCGATCGATGGTCCCGTCGGCGTGCGCTTGTTGTGTTACTTTATAACAATTGTCACTCCGGCTTGCTTGCCGTCCCTCGCTCCCTTGCCGCTCCAGTCGATCCGATGAACCTGCAGATCTCCTCGCCCTTGCCCGATGTCGCTGCCGACGAACCTTCGCAGATCGCCGCACCCCTGAACTGGGTGGGCATGGACGGCATCGCGGTGCCGATCTGTCTGGAGGTGGGCGAGGGCGCGCCTGCGGCACCCGTGCCGGCGCAGGCCGCGCTCGCCGTCGACCTGCCGTCGGCGCAGGTCAAGGGCATTCATATGTCGCGGCTGTACCGCCTCCTCGACGAGAGCGCGCAGCAGCCGCTGTCGCCGTCGCGGCTGTCGCAGTTGCTGCGGGCGATGGTGCACAGCCATGCCGACTGCGCCTCGACCGCGGCGCGGGTGTCGTTGCGCCTGGACCTGCTGCGTCGCAGCCCGGCGCTGCGCAGTCCGGGGCTGGCCGGCTGGCGGGCGTATCCGCTGCGGATCGACGCCGAGCTGCGCGGCGGCGTGGTCCGCCTGGGGCTGGGCGTGGAGTTGCTGTACTCCTCGACGTGTCCCTGTTCGGCGGCGCTGGCGCGGCAACTGCTCAGCGAGGCTTTCGTGCAGCAGCATGTGGACCAGGCCTCGGTGCCGCGCGAGGCGGTCGCGGACTGGCTGCTCCGGCACGGCAGCCATGCCACCCCGCATAGCCAGCGCAGCGTGGCCTCGGTCCGGGTCGGCCTGTCGGCGCGCGCGGTGCGTTTCGATGCCGAGGGCGTGATCGCGCTCGCCGAGCAGGCCCTGGCCACGCCGGTGCAGGCGGCGGTGCGCCGCGCCGACGAACAGGCGTTCGCGCGCCGCAACGGCGAGAACCTGATGTACGTGGAGGACGCCGCGCGGCGCCTGCAGCAGGCGCTGGGCGCGCACTACGCCGAGGTGCAGGTGCAGGTGCGGCATCTGGAGAGCCTGCATGCGCACGATGCGGTGGCGGAGACCGCATCGGCGGCGGGGGCGTTGGCCGAGGCCGTTCGCTGAGATCCGGCGCCAGGCGTCTGCTTGCCGTCCACCGGGCCGCGCGGCCCGTGGCGACGGCCTGGCTGGCCGCGATCATCCGGGCGGCGTGGCGACCGCGGCCGTTTGCCGGGGATGGGCCAACCCGCGATGCGCCGGGTCCAGGATGGCCGGCGCCTGCGCCCCGTCCTGCCATGCTGCGGTTCCCCGAAACGCAAAAAACCCCGCCAAGGCGGGGTTTTTGCTGTGTCGCGCTGCAGGCGAGGCGAGGATGGCGCTCCCTAGGGGACTCGAACCCCTGTTTTAGCCTTGAGAGGGCCACGTCCTAACCACTAGACGAAGGGAGCGTTGGTCGCGTCGATTGCAGCGCGCTAGTATATGGGTCTCGCCGCCCTTCGGCAATCCCGCAACCCGATACGGAAGCGCCATCATCAATCCGCCAGTTCCATCGCCATTCACCCTGCGCGCGATCCCGCGCGATCAGCACCCCATCTCGCGCAAGGACATCAGCCCCAATGCCCTGCGCGTGCTGTACCGGCTGCGCGAGGCCGGCTTCGGCGCGTACCTGGTCGGCGGCGCGGTCCGCGACCTGCTGGTCCAGGTCCAGCCCAAGGACTTCGACGTCGCCACCGACGCCACGCCCGAGCAGGTCAAGCAGCTGTTCCGCAACTGCCGCCTGATCGGCCGCCGCTTCCGCCTGGCGCACGTGGTCTACGGCCGCGAGATCATCGAGGTCGCCACCTTCCGCGCCAACGTCGACGACGGCAGCGGCGACCGCGAGGTGGACAACGGCCGCCTGGTCCGCGACAACGTCTACGGCAGCATCGAGGACGATGCGGTGCGCCGCGACTTCACCTGCAACGCCTTGTATTACGCCATCGAGGACTTCTCGGTGCGCGACTACGTCGGCGGCTTCGAGGACGTGCAGGCGCGGCTGATGAAGCTGATCGGCGACCCCGAGCAGCGCTACCGCGAGGACCCGGTGCGCATGCTGCGTGCGGTGCGCCTGGCGGCCAAGCTCGATTTCGAGATCGAGGCCGGCACCGCCGAGCCGATCCCGCGCCTGGCCGGGCTGCTGGCCGAGGCCGCGCCGGCGCGGCTGTTCGAGGAAGTGCTCAAGCTGTTCCTGTCCGGCCACGGCGTGGCCAGCTTCGAGGGCCTGGAGCGGCACGGCCTGCTGGCCGCGCTGTTCCCCGAGAGCGCGGCGGCGCTGCGCTCCAACCGCAGCGGCGCGCTGCGGCGGATGCTGATCGAGGGCCTGCGCAACACCGACAACCGCGTCGCCAACGACGAGCCGGTGTCGCCGGCGTTCCTGTTCGCGCTGCTGCTGTGGCCGGCCTACTGCCGCGCGCTGATGACCCTGCAGAAGCAGGGCATGCAGATGGAGGAGGCGCAACGCCGCGCCGCCGACCGGGTGACCCTGCACCAGCTGAGCACCGTCGCGCTGCCGCGGCGCTTCTCGCTGCCGATGCAGGAGATCTGGCTGCTGCAGTCGCGCTTCACCTCGCGCCAGCGCAAGCGGGTGATGCGCACGCTGTCGCATCCGCGCTTCCGTGCTGCGTTCGATTTCCTGATCGTGCGCCAGTCGGCCTCGGACGAGCATGCGGCCGACATTGCCTACTGGCGCGAGTTGCAGCAACAGCCCGGCTACGCGCCGCCGCCGCGCGGCTTCGACCCGGAGGTGGACTACGCCGGCGACGAGCTGGCGTTCGCGCCGCCGGCCGACAGCGAAGAGACCCCCAAGCGCCGCCGGCGCCGGCGCCGCCGCCCGGACGCCACCGCGCCCGTCGAGTGAGCACCGTGGTGGAGACGCCGGTCCAGGCCTGCATCGGCCTGGGCGGCAACCTCGGCGACGCCGCGGCGACCCTGCGCGCGGCCCTGGCCGCGCTCGACACCCTGCCGCAGACCCGCCTGCTGCGCGCCTCGCAGCTGTACCGCAGCCCGGCCTGGGGCCGCGAGGACCAGCCGGACTTCATCAACGCCGCGGCGCTGCTGACCACCACGCTGCCGGCGCCGGACCTGCTGCAGGCGCTGCTGGACTTGGAGGCGCGCCACGGCCGCCAGCGCCTGCCCGGCGAACGCTGGGGTCCGCGCACCCTGGACCTAGACCTGCTGCTGTACGCGCAGGCGGTGATCGACCTGCCCGGGCTGCAGGTGCCGCATCCGTTCCTGCACGAGCGTGCCTTCGTCCTTCTGCCGCTCGCCGAGATCGCCGCGGAGGCGGTCATTCCGGGGCATGGAACGGTGCGTGACGCCCGCGACCGCATCGAAACCGGCGGGATCGCGCCAATCGGTAGATAATGCTCGGCTCATTACCGCAGCACATGAGCTTATGAGCAGCCACGCCGACAGCAAGCCCTGGACCGTCCCCGCCCTGGCCGAGGCCAAGCGCCGCCAGCAGAAGCTGGTGATGCTGACCGCGTACGACGCCGGCTTCGCGCGGACCTTCGACGCCAACGGCGTGGACCTGATCCTGATCGGCGACTCGCTGGGCATGGTGGTGCAGGGTCACGACTCGACCCTGCCGGTGACCGTGGACGACATCGCTTATCACACCGCCGCGGTGGCGCGGGTGCTGCAGCGGGCGCTGCTGGTGGCCGACCTGCCGTTCCAGTCCGATGCCACCCCCGAGCGCGCGCTGGACGCGTCGACCCGGCTGCTGCAGGCCGGGGCGGAGATGGTCAAGCTGGAGGGGGCCGGCCACAAGCTGGAGGTGATCCGCTTCCTCAGCGAGCGCGACATCCCGGTGTGCTCGCACCTGGGCCTGACCCCGCAGTCGGTGCTGACCTTCGGCGGCTACAAGATCCAGGGCCGCGAAGAAGCCGCCGCGGCCAGGTTGCTCGCCGACGCCAAGGCGGTCGCCGCGGCCGGCGCCGCGCTGCTGGTGCTGGAATGCGTGCCGTCGCCGCTGGCCGCGCGGATCACCGCCGAGATCGACATCCCCACCATCGGCATCGGTGCCGGCCCCGAGTGCGACGGCCAGGTGCTGGTGATGCACGATTTCCTCGGCCTGGACAGCGGCCACCGCCGCCCGCGCTTCGTCAAGGATTTCCTGGCCGAGGGCGGTTCCATCGCCGGCGCCGCGCGCGCCTACGCCGACGCAGTACGCGCCGGCACCTTCCCCGACGCCGAACACGCCTACGCCAAATGATCGAGACCGTCACCGACCTGGCGCGACTGCGCGCCGTCGTCACCGGCTGGAAGCGGCAGGGCCTGCGCGTGGCCTTCGTGCCGACCATGGGCAACCTGCATGCCGGGCATTTCTCGCTGGTGATGCTGGCGCGGCAATACGCCGACCGCGTGGTCTCCAGCGTGTTCGTCAACCCGACCCAGTTCGGCCCGAACGAGGATTTCACCCGCTACCCGCGCACCCCGGAAGCCGACACCAGCGGCCTGGAAGGCGCCGGCTGCGACGTGCTGTGGCTGCCGACGGTGGAGAGCATGTACCCGCTGGGCGTGGAACTGGCGCTGCGCATGCACACGCCCGGCGTCAGCGAAGTGCTGGAGGGTGCCTGCCGACCCGGCCATTTCGACGGCGTCTGCACCGTGGTCGCACGCCTGTTCAACCAGGTGCAGCCGGACCTGGCCGCGTTCGGCAAGAAGGACTACCAGCAACTGGCGGTGATCCGGCAGATGGTCGCCGACCTGGCGTTCCCGATCGAGATCCTGGGCGGCAGCATCGTGCGCGAGGCCGACGGCCTGGCGATGAGCTCGCGCAACCAGTACCTGTCGGCCGAGGAGCGGCCGCGCGCGGCGCAGATCCACCGCACCCTGCGGGCGATGCGCGACGGTCACCTGGCCGGGCGCCCGCGCGCGCAGGTGGAGGCGGACGCGACCGCGCAGTTGCAGGCGGCCGGCTTCGAGGTCGACTACAGCGTGCTGCGTGCGCCCGACCTGAGCGAGCCGCAGGACGACGGTACCGGCCCGCGCGTGGCGCTGATCGCCGCGCGCCTGGGCCGCACCCGGCTGATCGACAACCTGGAATTCTGAGCAAGCGGCCGCGGTCGCCGTCGTCGTAGGAGCGGCTTCAGCCGCGACCGGGCTTTCCCGCGACCGCCTGTCGCGGCTGAAGCCGCTCCTACGACGGTCTGAGGCCGCCCCTCACCACCGCCACCTAACCCTCGGCTGCTAAACTGCGCGTCTTTCCTGACCGCAGTCCCGCCCCATGCAACTGAGCCTGTTGAAGACCAAGATCCACCGCGCCACCGTCACCCATTCCGAGCTGAACTACGAAGGCTCGATCGCCATCGACGGGCTGCTGCTTGAGGCGACCGGCATCCGCGAGTTCGAGCAGGTGCACATCTGGGACGTGACCAACGGCGCGCGGTTCAGCACCTATGCGATCCGCGCCGACGAGGGCAGCGGCATCATCTCGCTCAACGGCGGCGCCGCGCGCCACGTGCAGGTCGGCGACCTGATCATCATCGCCGCCTTCGCCGGCATGAGCGAAGAGGAAGCCGCGCGCTTCCAGCCGACCCTGGTCTACGTGGACGGCAACAACAAGATCACCCACACCAACCACAGCATCCCAAAGCAGGCCGCATGACACAGTCCACCGGTTTCGACGCACTGCATTCCCACGCCCAGCGCTTGCGCGGGGCGCGCCTTCCCGACCTGCTGGCGGCCGAACCCGGCCGTGCCGAGACGTTGGCGCTGCAGGTCGGACCGCTGTACTTCAATTTCGCGCGGCAGAAGTACGACCGCGCCGCGCTCGACGCGCTGCTGGCGCTGGCCGCCGAGCACGACCTGGCCGGCGCCTTCCAGCGCCTGTTCCGCGGCGAAACGGTCAACGTCACCGAAGGCCGCGCCGCGCTGCATACCGCGCTGCGCGGCGACCTCACCGGCGCGCCGGTGGCCAGCCAGGCCCACGCCAGCGCCCGCGAGGTGCAGCAGCGCATGCGCGCGCTGATCGACGCCCTGGCGCAGACCGAGGTCACCGACATCGTCAGCGTCGGCATCGGCGGCTCCGATCTCGGCCCGCGCCTGGTCGCCGACGCGCTGCGTCCGGTCGCCGGCGCGCGTTTCCGCGTGCATTTCGTCTCCAACGTGGACGGCGCGGCGATGCAGCGCACCCTGGCCACGCTGGATCCGGCGCGCACCGCCGGCGTGCTGATCTCCAAGACCTTCGGCACCCAGGAAACCCTGCTCAACGGCCAGATCCTGCGCGACTGGCTGGGCGGCAGCGAGCGCCTGTACGCGGTCAGCGCCAACCCCGAGCGCGCCGCCAAGGCTTTCGACATCGCCGCCGGCCGCGTGCTGCCGATGTGGGACTGGGTCGGCGGCCGCTACTCGCTGTGGTCGGCGGTGGGCTTCCCGATCGCGCTGGCGATCGGCGCCGACGCGTTCGAACAGTTGCTTGAAGGCGCCGCGCAGTTCGACGAACACGCCCTGACCGCGCCGCTGGAGCGCAACGTGGCCGTGCTGCATGGCCTGACCACGCTGTGGAACCGCAACCTGCTGGGCTACGCCACGCAGGCGGTGATGACCTACGACCAGCGCCTGGCGCTGCTGCCGGCCTACCTGCAGCAACTGGTGATGGAAAGCCTGGGCAAGCGCGTGCGCCTGGACGGCAGCCCGGTCGAGGCCGACACCGTGCCGGTGTGGTGGGGCGGCGCCGGCACCGACGTGCAGCACAGCTTCTTCCAGGCGCTGCACCAGGGCACCAGCATCGTGCCGGCCGATTTCATCGGCTGCATCCGCAACGACGATCCGTACACCGTCAACCACCAGGCGCTGCTGGCCAATCTGCTGGCGCAGACCGAGGCGCTGGCGAACGGGCAGGGCAGCGACGATCCGGCCCGCGACTATCCGGGCGGCCGCCCCAGCACCCTGATCCTGCTCGACGCGCTGACCCCGCAGGCGCTGGGCGCGCTGATCGCGATGTACGAGCACAGCGTGTACGTGCAGTCGGTGGTCTGGGGCATCAACGCCTTCGACCAGTTCGGCGTCGAACTGGGCAAGCAACTGGCCAGCCAGTTGCTGCCGGCGCTGCAGGGCGAGTCCACCGAGGTCGCCGACCCGGTCACCCGCGCGGTGTTGGCGCACTTGCAGGGCTGAGCGAGAACGTACCCGGTCGCGCGAGCCAAGGCGGCTCGCGCGATCGGCTCGCGCAATCTCTTGGACGCCGTGCGGCGTCCTATGCGTCGTCCAGGCGCGCATCGTCCAGGCGCAACCCGACCGGGTCGCCGGTGAGGTAGCCCACCGCGGCGCCGTAGCGATCCTTGTAGTTGGCGCGGATCAGCGGATCCAGCTGCGCCTTGACCTTGTCGTGCAGCGGGCTTTCCCAGTCGCCGGGATGCTGGAAGTTGCTCATCACGTAGGTCCAGCCATGGATCTCGTCGACCGCGTGCAGGCCGGTGGATTCGGCGCCGGCAGGCACCGACAGCAGGCGCGACAGCTTGCCGGTATCGACGTTGTAGGCCCACAGGAAGTTGTTAACGTGCATGGCGCTGTCCTCGCCGATGAACAGCGTGCGCAGGCGTTCGGAGAACTTGATGTTGTCCGGATTGGCGATGCGCTCCGGGTCGGCCAGATTGCCCAACGCGTCGGCCGCGGGCAAGTCGCGCCCCACCAGCGCGGGCGGCGCGCTCATCGACACCGGCACCCACTCGCTGCGGATCGGCTGGCCGAGATGGTCGCGCTGGCCGCCGCGTAGCGGCAGCGCATAGATCGCGCCGGCGGTCGGGCCTTCCACGCGGATGTCGCCGGAGCCGTCGAGCATGCTGCCCTGGATGTAGGACATCGCCGAGTAGGCGATGCGGTCGCGGGTGTCGACGGTGGTGCCCTCCATCTTGGTGAAGCCCAGGCTGCCGCCGACCAGCGCGGCGTAGCGATGGGTTTCAAGAAAGGCGGCGGCCTGTTCCATGCCCGGTCGCAGCCGTATCCAGTTGAAGCCGCCGCTGTAGGGAATGCGGGTGTAGCCGGGGCCGCCCGGATCGCGCGTGGCCACGTCCATGATGTCGCCGATGCGCAGCACGTCGGCCATCGCCTCGATCTCGTCGCTGCTGGCGCTGCCCAGGCGGATCCAGTCCAGCGTGGCCGCGCCGGGACCGCTGGCCGAGCGTTGCCGCCACTTCGCCACGTACAGGGTGCCGCTGGACAGGTCGCAGTCGCGATCGGCGACGAACAGGAACAGGCCGCCGTTGCTGGCGTCGTCGCCCATCAGCACGGTGCGCCGGTCCGGCATCACCTGCACCAGTTCGTGCGAGATGCGGCCCAGGCAGTAGTGCTTGCGGATGCTGCCGCTGCCGTCGGCGTGCACGGTCACTTCCGGCAGGTGCCCGTAGTGATAAGGATTGGCGCGCGTGGCGTCGCCGTAGAGGTGTTCGCTGAAGCGCTGGAACTGGGTGTTGCCGGCGATGCTGGCGGCATCGGGTTCGTATTCCTCGCTGGACAGGTGCGTGTTCCAGGGCGAGAGGCTGGCGCCGCAGGTGGTCCACAGGCCGTGCACCGCCGAGGTGTCGACGTTGTGGTACTTGACCAGGCGCAGGTGGCCGCTGCGCGGGTCCTGGTCCAGGGTCAGCACCGCGATCGGCGCCGGCAGCTGGCGGTAGGTGCCGTTGCCGGCGAGATCGCGCGTGGTGTACTCGAACTGCACCACCGCGAACACCGTGTTGCCGCGCACGCCAGGGACGTGCGCATGCGGCAGGGCCAGCAGCGACGAGCCATCGGGACAATCGGAGAAGAACGGCCGTTCGCTGCCCGGGACCGAGCGATCCAGGATCGGCCGGTTGTGGATGTCGTAGTAGCCGCCGGCCAGCACGGTGCCGCCGGCGCCGTCGGGCACCTGGTCGCCGGTCATGAAGAACGGGCGGTAGGCCAGGGCGTAACGCTGTCGGCTGCCGTCGTGCAGGGTCACCTCGACATGCGAGCGCACGCTGGTGGTGGCCATCGCCGCCGGCTCGGCCAGCGACGGCGCCGCCATGCCGTCGAAGCTGACCGCGCGCACGCGCGATCGCGGCGGGCGGCTTGGCCGCGGCGGGGGCTGGGGCGGCAGACGCGCGGCCGCAGGGTCGCTCGCCAACGCGGCGGCGGAAAGACTGCCCAGCGGCAGCAGCGAGGTGCCGGCCAGCAGGCGCAGGGCGCGGCGGCGACCGGAATCGGGGAGGTGCGACATCGGGGGACTCTCCAGAACGGGCGGGATACCGGTCACTCCCCCTCGGTGCCGGCGCGGTCCAACCTAGGCGCGCTTGGTGACATGCGTTTGAAACCTGCGAGCGCGTGCGGCCGGCGGCGGCCGCGTCGAATGCAGCTGCGCCTTGCGCAGTGCGCGCTGCGGTCAATATTGCGGCGCAGCAAACGTCGTCGCGGCGGGTGGCGCCGGCGAGCGCCGGCAACGACCCGGATGTGGCCCCCGCACAAGCCAAGCCGGTATTCCATCGCTATAGCGTCAACCGATATCCCGCTGGCATTGGGGCATACCTCGCATCGCGGTTGACAGGCTTGGGGCGATTCGGGAAGCGTAGGCGCCGGCCGCACTTCGGCGTGGGCGGTCCGGCCGCGACATGGCATGCGTTCGCCGTTCCTCGGAGGGAGTCTCTTGCATACACAGCCTTCTGGCGCGACCGCGCCGCTTCGCACTGCGCTGGCCGCGGCCGCTGCGCTGGGCCTGCTGGCCCTGGTCGCGGCGGTCCCGGGCCGTTCGGTCCCCGCCGTGGCGGCCGCTGCGCCGCCGCCGATCCACCCGGATCGTTGGCCGTCGCCGGCCTGGCCGCTGAAGGAGGATCCGGCGCTGGAGGCGCGCATCACCAAGCTGATGGCGCAGATGTCGGTGGAGCAGAAGGTCGGGCAGACCGTGCAGGGCGACATCGGCAGCATGACCCCGGAGGACGTGCGCAAGTACCACATCGGCTCGGTGCTGGCCGGCGGCAATTCCGATCCCGGCGGCAAGTACGACGCCAGCCCGGCGCAGTGGCTGGCGCTGGCCGATGCCTACTACGCGGCGTCGATGCAGACCGACGGCGCCGGCCCGGCGATCCCGATCATCTTCGGCATCGACGCGGTGCACGGGCAGAGCAACATCGTCGGCGCTACGCTATTCCCGCACAACATCGGCCTGGGCGCGACCCGCGACCCGGAACTGATGCGCAAGATCGGCGAGATCACCGCCGCCGAGACCCGCACCACCGGCATGGAGTGGACCTTCGCCCCGACCGTGGCGGTGCCGCAGGACGACCGCTGGGGCCGCACTTACGAAGGCTATTCGGAGTCGCCCGAGGTGGTGGCCAGCTACGCCGGCAAGGTGGTCGAGGGGCTGCAGGGCGTGCCCGGCACGCCGGGTTTCCTGGACGGGTCGCATGTGATCTCCTCGGTCAAGCACTTCCTCGGCGACGGCGGCACCACCGACGGCAAGGACCAGGGCGATACCCGCATCAGCGAACAGCAGCTGCGCGACATCCACGGCGCCGGCTATCCGCCGGCGATCGCCGCGGGGGCGCAGACGGTGATGGCCTCGTTCAACAGCGTCAACGGGGTCAAGATGCACGGCAACACGGTCATGCTGACCGACGTGCTGAAGGGGCAGATGCACTTCGGCGGCTTCGTGGTCGGCGACTGGAACGGCCATGCCCAGGTCCCGGGCTGCCGCAAGGACGACTGCCCGGCCGCGTTCAACGCCGGCGTCGACATGCTGATGGCGCCGGACAGCTGGAAGGGCGTGTACGAGAACGCGCTGAAGGCGGTGAAGTCGGGCCAGATCCCGATGGCGCGGCTGGACGATGCGGTACGGCGGATCCTGCGGGTGAAGCTGCGCCTGGGCCTGTTCGAGGCCGGCAAGCCGTCGCAGCGTCCGCTGGGCGGCAAGTTCGCATTGCTGGGCGCGCCCGAACACCGCGCGGTGGCGCGGCAGGCGGTGCGCGAATCGCTGGTGCTGCTGAAGAATCAGGGGCAGCTGCTGCCGCTGAAGCCGCAGATCAAGCTGCTGGTGGCCGGCGACGGCGCCAACGACATGGGCAAGCAGGCCGGCGGCTGGACCCTCAACTGGCAGGGCACCGGCACCAAGCGCGCCGACTACCCCAACGGCACCACCATCTGGGAAGGCCTGCAGCAACAGGTCAGCGCCGCCGGCGGCAGCGCCGAATTGGCGGTGGACGGCAAGTTCGCGACCAAGCCGGACGTGGCGGTGGTGGTGTTCGGCGAACATCCCTACGCCGAATTCCAGGGCGACGTCGCCACGCTGCTGTACAAGCCCGGCGACGACAGCGATCTGGACCTGATCAAGTCGCTGAAGGCGCAAGGCATCCCGGTGGTGGCGGTGTTCCTGAGCGGGCGGCCGCTGTGGGTGAACCGCGAGATCAATGCCGCCGACGCCTTCGTCGCGGCCTGGTTGCCCGGCTCGGAAGGCGGCGGCATCGCCGACGTGCTGCTGCGCAAGCCCGACGGCAGCGTGCAGTACGACTTCCACGGCAAGCTGAGCTTCTCCTGGCCGCGCACCGCGGTGCAGTTCGCCAACAACGTCGGGCAGAAGAACTACAACCCGCAGTTCGCCTTCGGCTATGGCCTCACCTATGAAGACAAGGGCGATCTGAGCCGCCTGTCCGAGGTGTCGGGCGTGTCCGGCGCGCAGGCGGTGGGCGGGGTGTACCTGGACCGCGGCAAGCCGGCGACCGGCATCAACCTGATCCTGTTCGGCGGCGCCCAGACCAACCTGCCGGCGGCGACCTTTCCGGCGGCGCTGGCCGACGGATCGCTGAAGGTCACCGCTATCGACTATAAGGCGCAGGAGGATGCGCGGCGCTTCGTCTGGTCCGGCAGCGGCAAGTCCGGGTTGGCGCTGGTGTTGCCCAAGCCGCTGGACGTCTCGCGCGAGAGCAATGGCGACGTGCAACTGATCCTGACGTTGAAGGTGGACGCGGCACCCAGCGCAGCCGCGCGCATCGGCGTGGCCTGCGGCCACGACTGCGGCGCGCGCGTGGACCTGGGCAAGGCCTTGGCCGCGCTGCCCAAGGGCGAGTGGCGCACGCTGGGCGTACCGTTGAAGTGCTTCGCGGCGGGCGGCGCTGACCTGACCCGGCTGGAGCGTCTGCCGGAGATCGAGAGCGACGGCGCACTGGACCTGGCGCTGTCGCGGATCGCGCTGGGCAGCAGCAACGAGGCGCAGAGCGTGGTCGACTGCCCGCTGCACTGAGCGGCGGCGCAGGCGGCGAACGGGTTTATCGAACGAGCGGCGCCGCCCACGCGGGCGGCGTCATGGACAACGGTGCGACAGGGCTGCGGCCCGTAGGAGAAGGCAGTGGGGTTGGCGACGTTGGATGTGGCGATCGTGGTGGTCTACCTGGCGGGCATCTTCCTGCTCGCGCAATGGGTTTCGCGGGAGAAGGCGGGGCACCGCAAGAGCGCGGAGGATTACTTCCTGGCCAGCAAGACCCTGCCGTGGTGGGCGATCGGCGCGTCGCTGATCGCGGCGAACATCTCCGCCGAGCAGATCATCGGCATGGCCGGCTCCGGCTATGCGATCGGCCTGGCGATCGCCTCCTACGAGTGGATGGCGGCGCTGACCCTGCTGATCGTCGGCAAGTTCTTCCTGCCGATCTTCCTGCGCAACGGCATCTACACCATGCCGCAGTTCCTGGAACAGCGCTACGGCAAGTGGATCCGCACGCTGATGGCGGTGTTCTGGCTGCTGCTGTACGTGTTCGTCAACCTGACCTCGATCCTGTGGCTGGGCTCGATCGCGGTGAGCCAGGTCACCGGCATGGACCAGACCCTGGCGCTGGCGCTGATCGGCGTGTTCGCGCTGGTCTACCAGCTGTACGGCGGGCTGAAGGCGGTGGCGCTGACCGACATCGTCCAGGTCACCCTGCTGGTGCTGGGCGGCCTGCTGGTCGCCGGGCTGACCCTGTCGCGGATCGGCGACGGCGCCGGCGTGCTCGCCGGCTTCCGCCACCTGTGGAACGCGCACCCCGAGCACTTCCACATGATCCTGTCCAGGGACAACCCGTTCTACAAGGATCTGCCGGGCCTGAGCGTGCTGCTCGGCGGCCTGTGGGTGATGAACATCAGCTACTGGGGCTTCAACCAGTACATCATCCAGCGCGCGCTGGCGGCCAAGAACATCGGCGAGGCGCAGAAGGGCATGGTGTTCGCTGCCTTCCTGAAGCTGCTGATGCCGGTGGTGGTGGTGGTGCCGGGCATCGCCGCGGTGGTGCTGGCGCCGGACCTGGCCAAACCCGACCAGGCCTACCCGACCATGATGCAGCTGCTGCCCAGCGGCATCCTCGGCCTGGTGTTCGCCGCGCTGGTGGCGGCGATCGTGGCCTCGCTGGCGTCCAAGATCAATTCGGTGGCGACCATCTTCACCCTGGACTTCTACGCCAAGTTCCGTCCGCAGGCCGACCAGCCGCAGTTGGTGCGGGTCGGCCGCGTGGCCGCGGTGACCTCGGTGCTGATCGGCATCCTCACCGCGCGGCCGCTGCTGGGCAATTTCGACCAGGGCTTCCAGTTCATCCAGGAGTTCACCGGCTTCTTCACCCCGGGCGTGGTGGTGATCTTCATGCTCGGCCTGTTCTGGAAGCGCGCCAACGAGGCCGGCGCGCTGACCGCGGCGATCGGCTCGGTGCTGCTGTCGTTCGCGCTGAAGAAGCTGTGGCCGGAACTGCCGTTCATGGACCGCATCGGCCTGGTGTTCGTGCTGTCGCTCGTTGCGGCGGTGGTGGTGTCGCTGCTGACCCCGCAGGCGCCGGCGCGCGACCTGATCCGCACCGACGACGTGCGCTACGGCACCACGCTCGGTTTCAAGCTCGGCGCCGCCGCGGTGATCGCGATCCTGGTGGCGCTCTACGCGGTGTTCTGGTGAGCCACGGGCGGGCCGTGGCGCGGTGCGCTCAGGCGTCGTCGCCCTGCCACGGCTCGGCCAGCCAGGCGTCCAGCGCCTCGGCCGTCATCGGCCGCGCGATCCAGTAGCCCTGGCCTTCGTCGCAGCCCCAGTCGCGCAGCATCCGGTACACGGTTTCGCTCTCGATGCCCTCGGCCACCACCTGCTGGCCGAAATCGTGGCCGAGATGGATCATCGACGGCACCAGCATGCCGTCGCTGCGGCTGTCGGGCAGGGCACGGATGAACGACTGGTCGATCTTCAGCGCGCTGGCCGGGATGTTCTTCAGATAGCCGAGATTGCTGTAGCCGGTGCCGAAGTCGTCGATGGCGATCTTCACCCCGAGCGCGCTGATCTGCTGCAGCTGTTCGGCCACCCGCTGCGGATCGCGGATCATCGCGCTCTCGGTGAATTCGATCTCCAGCGCCCCCGGGGCCAGCGCATGCTGTTGCAGCAGCGCCTGCAGCCGGAGGATGAAATCGACCTGCTCCAGGTCCACCGCCGACACGTTCAGCGAGACGCTGAAGCGATAGCCGCGCTGTTGCCACTGCGCCGCCTGGGCGATGCCGGTGCGCAGCACCCAGGCGGTGATCCGGCTCATCAGCGCGGTCTTTTCCGCCAGCGGGATGAAGTCGTTCGGCGCCACCGCGCCCAGCAACGGATGCTGCCAGCGCAGCAGCGCCTCCACGCCCACGCATTCGCCGCTGCGCAGGCTCACCCGCGGCTGGTAGTGCAGGCTCAGCTGGCCCTGCGCCTCCAACGCCTCGGGCAAGGCGGCCAGGATGCGGAAGGCATTGCGCTGGTTGGCGTCGTGATTGCGCTCGTACAGGCTCCAGCGCTGCCCGCGCTGGCGCGCCATGTCTACCGCGGTGGTCAGCGAGCGCACCGTATGGTTGGCGCTGAGCGCCCCGTCCAGGCGCACCGCGCCCAGCGAGGGGCTGGCCGCATGCGGGATGCCCTGGTGGTCGATCGCCGCGGCGAAGGCGTCGCAGACGTGCTCGCACCAGTACTCCAGATGCGCTGTGTCGCTGCCTTCCATGATGAACACGAAGGTGGTGGTGTCGATGCGGTACAGCGGCAGGCCGTTCAGCGCCTGGCGCAGGCGATCGCGCGCGGCCAGCAGATAGCCCTCGGCGTACTCCCAGCCCAGCGCCTTGACCATGTCGCGGAAGTACTCGATGCCGCACACGTCGATCGCCACCGCGGTGTCGTGCTGGTCCGCGCTCTGCAGCGACAGCCACATGGTCAGGTCGTCGTTGAAGCGGCTGCGGTTGGGTAGGCCGGTCAGGGCGTCGACGAAGCCGCTGTTGCGCAACGTGTCGATGCGCACCATCAACAGGTCGCGCAGGTCCTGCAGGGTGCGGCGCGCGACCTCGTCGAACTCGTGGCGCGGCTCGCTGTCGATCACGCACAGCGTGCCGAGGCTGGCACCGTCGGCCATCAGCAACGGTGCGCCGGCGTAGAAACGGATGAACGGCGGGCCGGTGACCAGCGGGTTGTCGCGAAAGCGCGGATCCTGGCGCGCATCGGGCACCACCATCAGCTCCGGGCTGTGGATCGCGTAGGCGCAGAACGCCTGGCTGCGCGGTGTCTGTGCCGCCTCCAGGCCGACCCGGGACTTGAACCACTGGCGCTTTTCGTCGATCAGCGAGACCAGCGCGATCGGCACCCGCAGGTAGCGGGACGCCAGCTGCGTGACCAGGTCGAAGACCTGGTCGGCCGGGGTATCCAGCAGGCAGAGCTGGTGCAGGGCGCTGAGCCGTTGCGGCTCGTCCAGCAAGGCGGGCGGAGATTTCAACATACCGAGTTAGCGGCCCGGCGCCGGGGGACTTGAGCGCCAGGCCCGGGCGCGGTTCAGGCCGCGCCGCGCGGCTCAGCGCGGCGGGTCGCGCTGCGGGCTGGGGCGCTTGGCCAGCTTGCGTTGCAGCGACCGGCGGTGCATGCCGAGCAGGCGCGCGGCCGCGGAGACGTTGCCGCCGGTCTCGTGCATGGCCTGCTGGATGTGTTCCCACTGCAGGCGGCTGAGCGGAGTCATCGCGTCCGGCACGTCGCTGCCGTCCTCGTCTTCCTCCTCCTCGGCCTCCAGGCCGATCGCGCGCAGGATCATCGGCACGGTGGCCGGCTTGGGCAGGTAGTCGTCGGCACCGAGCTTGATCGCCTCCACCGCGGTGGCGATGCTGGCGTAGCCGGTGACCAGCAGGATGCGCATGTCGGCGCGGATCGCGCGCAGCGGCTGGATCAGCGCCAGGCCGGATTCGTCGCCGAGCTTGAGGTCGATCAGCGCATAGTCCGGCGGCGTTTCGGCGGCCAGCGCCAGCGCGGCGGCGGCGCTGTCGGCGGTACGCGTGTCCAGGCCGCGGCGGGCGAGGGTGCGCTGCAGGGTGCGCAGGTACAGCGGATCGTCGTCGACCAGCAGGCCCAGCGGGGTGTCGGTGTTCATGCGGAGGTCTCCAGGGCGAGCAGCGGCAGGCGGAAGCCGACCCGGGCGCCGTGGTCCGGCGCCGGCTCGGTCCACAGCTCGCCGCGCAGGCGTTCGATGGTCGCATGCGACAGCGCCAGGCCCACGCCCATGCTCTCGGGCTTGCCGCTGCGGAACAGGGTGGCCGGCAGGCCGACCTGGTTGGCGTCGAAGCCGCCGCCGTAGTCGCGCACTTCGCCGACCAGTTCGCTGCCAGTGACGCGCACGTTCAGGTCCACCTGCGGGTGGCCGGCGCGTTCGCCGGCGTCGGCGGCGTTGTTCAGCAGCACCTGCAGCAGGTGGCCGATGGCGCTTTCCATGCGCAGTTGCAGCGGCGCGTCGTCGTTGCGGCGCAGGCGCACGGTGGGCCGCACCAACTGCCACTGGTGCAGCACCTGCGCCAGTGACACGGTCTGCCCGCCTGCGCGCTGCGCCGGCGCGGCCAGCGCCAGCACCCGCTCGCGGCACTGCACCAGCAGTTCGCGCAGGGTGTCCAGGTCCTCGCGCAGTTCCGGCTGGTCGCTCTGTTCGGCGATGTCGTCGGTGAGCAGGGTCATCGTCGCCAGCGGCGTGTTCAGTTCGTGCGCCACCGACGCGGCATGGGTGGCCAGGGCGACGATGCCCTCGTTGCGGGTGAAGCGCTCGCGCAGCAGCGCCAGCTCGCGCTCGCGTTCGCGCATGGCGATCGCCAGGCGGGTGGAGAACACCAGCACCACCACCGTGGACAGCAGGAAATTGGCCGCCATTCCCCAGCGCTGCAGGTCCAGCGCCTGGTAGGGGCCGTGCGGCAGCGGCAGGCCGAACAGCGCGCTGACCGCGTAGCCGGCCACGCAGGCCAGCGCGACCGCCAGCGCCCAGCGCAGCGGCAGGGCCAGCACCGCCAGCGCGATCAGCACCAGGAACAGCGAGCCGAAGGCGTTGCCGATGCCGCCGCTCCAGCCGACCATCCAGGTCAGCACGGTCACGTCGACCAGGATATGGCCGAAGGCGGTGGCGGGTGCGGCCGAGTCGGCATGGCGCAGGCGCAGTTGCGCGTACAGGTTGAACAGCGCCAGCACCGCCACGCCGGCCCACAGCGGCGCCTGCGGCAGCGGCAACTGCAGCGGCCAGGTCGCCACCAGGATCGTCGCGGCCTGGCCGGCGGTGGCCAGCCAGCGCAGGCTGCACAGGGTGCGCAGGAAGGAGGCATCGGTGGAATCCATGCTGCGCATCGTATGCGCTGGGCCCGGGGCCTGCCTGCGACAAACCGTCGCAGCGGCGCCGCCTCGCTGAATCGCCGGTGCCGGCGCGTGCGGCAGGATGCGCCGCGCAGGCTAAAATGGGCGCATGTACGACGCCGTCAGCCGCCCCACGCCTCCCGCCGACGCCGCGCCCTGGGCGCGCCGTCTCACCCAGCCGGTCCGCATCGGCGGCGTCACCATGGGCGGCGGCAAGCCGGTGGTGGTGCAGTCGATGACCAATACCGACACCGCCGACGTCGCCTCCTCGGTCAAGCAGGTGGCCGACCTGTGGCGCGCCGGCTCGGAACTGGTGCGCCTGACGGTCAACAATCCCGAGTCGGCCGCGGCGATCCCGCGCATCGTCGACAAGCTGCGGATGATGGGCATCGAGGTGCCGCTGATCGGCGACTTCCACTACAACGGCCACCAGCTGCTGGCCGCCGAGCCCGCTTGCGCCGAGGCGCTGGCCAAGTACCGGATCAATCCCGGCAACGTCGGCTTCGGCAAGAAGAAGGACACCCAGTTCGCGCAGCTGATCGAATTCGCGCTGAAGTACGACAAGCCGGTGCGCATCGGCGCCAACTGGGGCTCGCTGGACCAGGCACTGGCCGCGCAGCTGATGGACGAGAACTCGCGGCGCGAGGTGCCGTGGGATGCCGGCCGGGTGCTGCGCGAGGCGCTGATCCGCTCGGCGCTGGATTCGGCCGAGCGTGCGGTGGAACTGGGCCTGGGCCGCGACCGCATCGTGCTCAGCTGCAAGGTCAGCGGCGTGCAGGAGCTGATCGCGGTGTACCGCGACCTGGCGCAGCGCTCGGACTTCGCCCTGCACCTGGGCCTGACCGAGGCCGGCATCGGCAGCAAGGGCATCGTCGCCTCCAGCGCGGCGCTGGCGGTGCTGCTGCAGGAAGGCATCGGCGACACCATCCGCATCTCGCTGACCCCGGAGCCGGGGCAGTCGCGCACGCAGGAAGTGATCGTCGCCCAGGAACTGCTGCAGACCACCGGCCAGCGCGCCTTCACCCCGCTGGTCACCGCCTGCCCGGGCTGCGGCCGCACCACCTCCGAGTTCTTCCAGGAGTTGGCCAAGGTGGTGCAGAATCACGTCCGCGCGAAGATGCCGGAGTGGAAGGTGACCCATCCCGGCGCCGAAAGCATGACCCTGGCGGTGATGGGCTGCGTGGTCAACGGGCCGGGCGAGTCGCGCCACGCCAACATCGGCATCTCGCTGCCCGGCACCGGCGAGGCGCCGGCCGCGCCGGTGTTCATCGACGGCGAGAAGAAAGTGACCCTGCGCGGCGAGAACATCGCCCACGAGTTCGTCGCGCTGATCGACGACTACGTCGAACGCACCTATGTCCGCCGCACCGGGTGAGTCCGCCGCCGAGGCGGCCGGACTGCGCCGCTGGCTGCGGCGCAATGCCTGGCGCGTGATCCTGCTGTTCGCCGGGGTGCTGCTGCCGTTGGGCGTGTTCGTGGCCCTGGCCGACGAAGTGCATGCGCTGGAAGACCTCTACTTCGACGAGCCGCTGTTGTGGAGCATGCGCGGCCTGACCAGCCCCGGCTGGGACCGGTTCTTCACCGTGGTCACCGATGCCGGCTACCAGTACGGCGTGATCCCGCTGGACACGCTGATCGTGCTGGTACTGCTGGGCCTGCGCCGTTGGCGCGAGGCGCTGTTCGCGGCGCTGTCCTTCATCGGTTCGGCGCTGCTGAACATGGGCGCCAAGCAGTTCTTCCAGCGCGACCGGCCCAGCCTGTGGGAGTCGATCGCGCCGGAGCACCACACCTTCAGTTTCCCCAGCGGCCACGCGATGGGCTCGATGACCCTGGCGGCGGTGCTGATCGCGCTGAGCTGGCGCACCCGCTGGCGCTGGCCGGTGCTGTGGCTGGCCGGCAGCTTCACCCTGCTGGTCGGGGTGTCGCGGGTGTACCTGGGCGTGCATTACCCCTCGGACATCCTCGGCGGCTGGAGCGCGGCGCTGGTGTGGGTGGTGGGGCTGTACCTGCTGCTGTTCCGCGGCGAGCGCCGCCCGCGCTGGCGCGCACGGCGGCTGGCGAGCTGACGCGCGGCAGCGCGATCGCGGCGCTGTGACCCATGGCGTCGCACCGCCGGACACCGCGGGCTGCGCGTCGCTTGGCGCGCGCGCCAAGCAGCCGCAAGGCGTGGCACTCACGCGCCCGGGGGCGCTGCGTCGGGGAACATCTCGGCAAACCCGTCGCGGCACAGCGAGGCGAACCCGGCGGCACGGTCGAGCATCGCCACTTCCCAGCGTTGCATCGCGTCGCGCCAGTCCGCGGCGCCGACCAGGGCTTCGGCGAGCTCGGCGGCGTCGAGCATGGCCAGGTTGACGCCGACCCCCAGCGGCGGCATGACATGCGCCGCATCGCCGACCAGCGCCAACCCGCTGCGGTGCGGCCAGCGCAGTCCCGGCGGCAAGGCCACGATCGGGCGCATGGCGGCGATGCGGTCCGCATCGGCGATCAGTCGCCGCAACGTCGCCGACCAGCCATCGAAGCGCGCCAGCAGGGCGGGCTTGTCGATGCCCTGCAAGGCGGTGTCCGGCCAATCGCCGTGTTCGGGGCCGGTGCGGAAGGCGGCATAGACGCGAATCGTCCCGCCGCCGTTGCGTTGCGCGATGATGCCGGTGGGGCCGTGCAGCGCGAACATCGTGCCGTGCCCGACCAGCGCGGCGCTTTGCGGATGCCGGGTATCCACCTCGGACAGCCACAGTTCGACGAAGGTCACGCCGGTGTACGCCGGGACCACCGGGGTCACTGCGCTGCGCACGCGCGACCAGGCGCCGTCTGCGCCGATCACGATGTCGAAGGCGGGCGTGAGGCCGTCTTGCAACTGCAAGCGGTAGCCCCCGGTGCGGTTGCCGATCACGTCGGTCACCTTGCTGTCCCAGCGGATGGCGGTGCCATCGGTCGCTTCCAGCAGGAGTCGGCGCAACACGAGGCGGTCGATCTCCGGGCGATCGCCGGTTCCCGGAAGCGGCACTTCCTCGCGCAGGACGGCACCGGTGGCGTGGTCCAACGATCGCTGTTCCTGGTCCTCGTAGCGCGCAATCGCCTTGAACCGCTCCAGCAGCCCGGCCTTGTGCAGGGCCAACTGGCCATCTTCCGGGTGCAGGTCGAGCGTGCCGCCTTGGTCGCGCGCCTCCAGCGAGGCGTCGCCTTCGAACACCGAGACCGCCCAACGATGGCGGTTTAAGATGGCCGCAGCCGTGAGTCCGGCGGGGCCGCCACCGACGATCGCGACGCTGGGTTGGGTTGAGCGGGTTGGAGTGGGGCTGCGCATGGACGCCACCTTATAGATACATAGGATCCTATGCAATGCCTGACGCGCCTGCCGAGTGGACGCCGCATGCCATGCCGACGTTGGTGGTCGGTCGCCTGGCGCGCCTGCTGCTCAAGCTGAGCGACGAGCGGCTGCGCCTGGCCGGCATCACTGCGGCGCAGCTCCCGGTGCTGGTGGCGTTGAAGCACGGCGAGCAGCGCACGCAGGGCGAACTGGCCCGAATGGCCGGCGTCGAACAGCCGAGCATGGCGCAGTTGCTCGCGCGCATGGAGCGCGACGGACTGATCAAGCGCGAACGCGCGGCCGCGGACAAGCGCAGCGCGGCGATCTCCCTGACCGACCAGGCACTCGCGCTGCTGGAACCTGGCCGCGAGGCCTTGCGCGGCGTCGACCAGCAGGTCTGCGCCGGCCTGCAGCCGGAGGAGCAGCAACTGCTGCTCGGCTTGCTCGAGCGCATGATCGCCAACGCCGGATCCGCCGACTGATCCCCGGCGCCAGTCGTGTCGCCGGTCGCCTGAGGATGCGGGGCGCTAACGCGCCGCCCGCCGCCTACCAGCTCGAACTCGCGCCGCCGCCACCGGAGCTGCCGCCGCCGGAGGACGAGCTACTGCTGGAGGACGAGGAGGAGGACGAGGACGATCCTGCGGACTCGGCCGCGGCGCGTTCCCTGGCGGCCTGATGGGCGTAGTAGCTGGCGGTGTAGGCGAACACCCCGGGCGCGGTCTCGGCGATATGGCCCTTGCGGATCAGTGCATTGCGCCGCCGCGTGAGCGCCCGCAGGAAGCGGCTGTAGCGCTGCGGCGAGCGATAGCGCTGCGCGGCGATGACCAGGGTCAGTACCAGGATCAGCAGTTCCAGCGCCAGGAAGATCACCGTCATCGTCATCGACCTGGCCGACAGCAGTATCACGAAGATGCCGGGGTTGGCGCTGAGGAACAGGCGAATGAACCACGCCCAGAAACCGCCACCTGCGGTGTCCTGGACCAGTTCCTCGGGCTGGGCCGACAGGCGCGGGTGCCGTCGCAGCAGACGCCTGCGCAGGACGCCGGTCCAGGCACTGCGCAGCGGCAGCAGCAGCCAGATCAGCACCAGCAGGCCCGCCCAGGCGATGGCGCCGCGCCGCCAGTGCATGCCGTCGTCGGCCGGTTGCGCCAGTTCGGCGACGGCCTCGGGATCCTGCGTGGCGGCGCGGCCCATGAAGTCGAACGCGGCGACGATCGCGTCGGCGGTGTCGCCCTGACGCAGGCGCGGCGCCAGGTAGTCGTCCAGCGCGTGCCGGGCGACCACGTCGGGCAGCACGCCTTCCAGCCCGTAGCCCACTTCGAAGCGCGAACGCCGGTCCTGCATCGCCAGCACCAGCAACAGGCCGTTGTCCGTCCCTTTCTGGCCAAGCTGCCAGGTGCGGAAGGCGCGTTCGGCCAGGCGCTCGATCGGCTCGTCCTGCAGCGACGGCACGATGTAGACCGCGCCCCAGATGTGCTGGCGCTCGCGCAGGCGCTGCAGTGCCGCGTTGATCCGCTGGGTGTCGTCCGCGCTGAGGGTGCCGGCGGGATCGACCACGTTCGGCGTGTACGGCGGAATGGCGACGGCGCAGCGGCCGAGCGCCGGCCACAGCAGCAGGGCCAGGACCAGCAGGGCGCCGCGCCGGAACGGCGCCCACGCGCGCGCAGCGTCGACATCGCGGTGCGGGACAAGGGCAGGGGGCTGATTGCGCATCGCTAGGCCAGGCTGTGCAGCGCGGCGGCGCGCGCATGCAGTGCGGTCGTGTCGAACAGCGGCATCGCCGCGTCGGTGGGGCCGATCAGCAGGGAAATCTCGGTACAGCCCAGGATCACCGCCTCCGCGCCCTGCGCCTGCAGCGCCGCGATCACCTCCTGGTAGCGCAGCCGCGACGGCGCAAGCACCAGGCCCTGGCACAGCTCTTCGTAGATGATGCGGTGCACGTCCTCGCGCGCCGGCGCGTCCGGGATCAGCACCTCGAAGCCGCGCCGCTGCAGCCGTTCGCGGTAGAACGCCTGTTCCATGGTGAAGCGGGTGCCGAGCAGGCCGACGCGGGCGATGCCGGCGGCCTGCAGCGCATCGGCGGTGGCGTCGGCGATATGCAGCAGCGGCAGCGGGACCGCGGCGGCGATCGCGTTGGCGACGCAGTGCATGGTGTTGGTGCACAGCACCAGGAAATCGGCGCCGCCGGCCTGCAGCGCGCGCGCCGACGCCGCCAGGGCGGCGCCGGCCGCATCCCAGTCGCCGTCGCGCTGGTACTGCGCGATCTCGTGGAAGTCCACGCTGTGCAGCAGGATCCTGGCCGAGTGCAGCCCGCCCAGGTGTGCGCGGACCGTCTCGTTGATGTGCCGGTAGTAGGGCAGGGTGGATTCCCAGCTCATGCCGCCGATCATGCCGATGGTCTTCATCGTGCGTCGCCTGCCGTGGTTGCGCGTGCGCGAGGATGGTAGCGGCATCGGCCGCGTGCAGCGACCGCGCGCGGCGGCCGTGCCGGCGACTGCCACGACGCCGGAGCGTGGCGCGGCGTCATGCGCGGTGCTCAGGCGTCCAGCGTCGGCGGGGTGCCGGCGCCGGCGCGCACTGCACGCCGTGCCAGCACGGCCTCGCGGTGGGCGATATAGGCGTTGGCGCTCAGGATCACCAGCGCGCCCAGCACGGTGCCGCCGTCCGGGGTCTCGTCGAACAGCCACCAGCCGAACAGCGCCACCAGCGGCAGTTGGGTGAAGCTGATCGGGGTCAGCGCGGAGACCTCGCCGAGCCGCAGCGCGTGCGTCCACAGCAACTGGCCGAGCGTGCCGAACAGGCCGGTTGCCAGCAGCCACAGCCAGTCGATGCCCTGCGGCCAGCGCCACACGAACAGCGCCGGCAGCAACGACATCGGTACCCAGAACGCATAGGTGTAGAACACCACCGTGTTGGCGTCGTCCACCCGCGCCAGTTGCTTGATCTGGATCGCGACCAGCGCGCTCATCACCGCGGCCAGCACCGCCACCAGCGTGCCGGGACTGAACGCGGCGACGCCGGGGCGCACGATCAGCAGCACCCCGGCGAAGCCGCACAGCACCGCCAGCCAGCGCCGCAGGCGCACCGTCTCGCCCAGCCACAGGGCCGCGGCCAGGGTCGCGAACAGCGGGGTGGAGTAGGACAGGGCGATCGCCTGCGACAGCGGCAGGTGGCCGATCGCCCAGAACCCGGCCAGCATCGACACCAGGCCGATCGCGGTGCGCAGCAGGTAGCGCGGCAGTTGCGCGGTGCGCGGCAGCGGCCGGCCCGGGCGCAGCAGCATCGGCAGCAGGAACAGCAGGCCGAACAGGTTGCGGAAGAAGGCGATCTGCAGCGTGGACAGGTGTGCCGAGGCCAGCCGGATCGCCACCACCATCAGCCCGAAGGCCATCGTACTGGCCAGCATCAGCAGCGCCGCGCGCAGCGGCGTGGGCGCGCTTACCACTGCGCGCCGACGATGCGCGGTTCCGGCTCCAGGATGACGCCGAAGCGCTCGCGCACCGAGGCGGTGATGCGCCGCGCCAGGTCGAGCAGCTCGGCGCCGCTAGCCTGGCCATGGTTGACCAGCACCAGCGCATGCGCGGCGGACACGCCGGCGTCGCCGTCGCGGTAGCCCTTCCAGCCGCAGGCCTCGATCAGCCAGGCTGCCGACAGCTTGCGCTGGCTGTCGTCCTCGCCCGGGAATACCGGCAATGCCGGGAACTCGTGCTGCAATGCCAATGCCTGTTCCAGCGGCAGCAACGGGTT
This sequence comes from Xanthomonas sp. F10, assembly GCF_014206815.1. Classification (GTDB taxonomy): domain Bacteria; phylum Pseudomonadota; class Gammaproteobacteria; order Xanthomonadales; family Xanthomonadaceae; genus Xanthomonas_A; species Xanthomonas_A indica. The sequence continues at coordinate 1,423,641 of NZ_JACHNP010000001.1, read as the reverse complement.
CTTGAAGAAGCTGCCGGCGTTGCCGAGCACGTCCGGGTCGGGCAGTTTGCGCCGGCGGATGTTGATCACCGCCTGGGCCACGTCCGGCGCGCCGGGCGTGGCGATGCCCATCGCCTGCAGTTCCTCGCCGATGCCGGCGTAGTCCAGGCGCAGCGCGTGCAACCGCGGCAGGTTGAACTCCACCGCGGCGATCAGGTAGCGGTCGGGCTGGCGCTTGAACAGGCTGTCGCGGTAGCCGAACTCGCAGGCGGCCGCGTCCAGCCGCACGAAGCGCGCATCGGCACGGTCGTAGGCTTCGACCACGTGCACGAACTCGCCCATCTGCGCGCCATAGGCGCCGATGTTCTGGATCGGTGCGGCGCCGACCGTGCCCGGGATCAGCGCCAGGTTCTCCAGGCCGGACAGGCCCTGCGCCAGCGACCACATCACCAGTTCGTGCCAGCCCACGCCGGCGCCGGCACGGACGATGGCGTAGTCGGCGCGGTGCTCCAGGGTGTCGATGCTGCGGTTGGCGAAGCACAACACCACCCCGGGCGCATCGCCGGCGAACAGCATGTTGCTGCCGCTGCCCAGCGGCAGCAGCGCAGCGCCGGCCAGTTCCGGCGCCAGCAGCGCCTCGGGCAGCGCCTCGGGCGCGAAGATCTGCAGCAGCCACGGCGCCTGCGCGGCGACGTGGAAGGTGTTGAGCGCCTGCAGCGGCGCCTGCGCGGTGAGCGACCAGGCCGTCGTGCTCATGGGACGACCACGTCCCCGCGGCTGGGCGCTTCGCGGCGCCGGCGCATCGCCTCCACGCACTCGCCGATCAGTTCCGGCCCGCGGAACACCAGCCCGCTGTAGCACTGCACCAGCGCCGCGCCGGCGGCCATCTTCGCCACCGCGTCGGCCCCGGACAGGATGCCGCCGACGCCGATCAGCGGGATGTGTTCGGGCAGGCGCGCGCGCAGCCGGCGCAGCACCAGGGTGGACTGGCCCAGCAGCGGTGCGCCGGACAGGCCGCCGCTTTCCGCGCCCAATGGCTCGTGCTCCAGGCCGGGGCGGGCAACCGTGGTATTGGTGGCGATCACGCCGTCCACCTGCAGGTCCGACAGCACCCGCGCCGCCGCGTCGATGTCGCTGTCGCTCAGATCCGGCGCCACCTTGACCAGCATCGGCACGCGCTTGCGGTGGCGCGCGGCCAGCGCTTCCTGCGCCTCGCGCAGGCGCGCGATCAGCTGCCGCAGCGCCTGTTCTTCCTGCAGTTCGCGCAGGCCGGCGGTGTTGGGCGAGGAGATGTTGACGGTGACGTAGTCGGCCAGCGCATAGACCTTCTCCAGGCAGTGCAGGTAATCGGACGCGGCGTCTTCGTTCGGCGTGTCCTTGTTCTTGCCGATGTTGATGCCGAGCAGGCCGCGCCGGCGCCGCGCGCGCTCGACGTTGCGCACCAGCGCGTCCACGCCCAGGTTGTTGAAGCCCATGCGGTTGATCACCGCCTGCTGCCGCGGCAGGCGGAACATGCGCGGCAGCGGATTGCCGGCCTGCGCGCGCGGGGTGACCGTGCCGATCTCGACGAAACCGAAGCCCAGCGCCAGCAGCGCATCGATGTGTTCGCCGTTCTTGTCCAGGCCCGCGGCCAGTCCGACCGGATTGGGGAAGTCCAGGCCGAAGGCACGCGTGGGCATCGGCGCGATCGTGCGCGCCAGCAGCGGGTTGGTGCCGGTGCGGTAGGCCAGTTCGATCGCGCGCAGGCCCAGGGCGTGGGCGCGCTCGGCATCGAAGGCGAACAGGAACGGTCGGGCGAGGGAATACATGGCGTGTGGCTCAGTTCAGCGTCCCGGCGAAGGCGCGGGTGCGGTAATGGAACGCGACGACGCCGTCGCGCTGGTGCCGGTCGAACAGCGTGCGCAGCGCCTCCAGCATCGGCGCGTGGCGCGGGTGGCCGGGCAGCGGCGCGTAGGAGGACGACAGCAGGCGTCCGCGCAGCGCCTCGAAGTCCATGCGCTGTTCGTTGGGAAACTGCGCGGTGCCGCGCAGGCCGGTGCCGAACCAGCGCTGCATGGTGGCATCGTCGTGGTAGCGCTCGGCCACCGCGCTGTAGTCGGTACCGTACTCCAGCAGCAGTTGCTCGTAGCCTTCCAGGAACGCGGTGGCGTCGAGCAGGCGCGAGTTCCAGTAGACCAGCGCCAGGCCGCCGGGGCGCAACACCCGCGCCCATTCGCGGCGCACCGCCTCCAGGTCGAACCAGTGGAAGGCCTGCGCGGCGCTGATCAGGTCGACGCTGGCGTCGGCCAGGGTGGTGGCTTCGGCGCTGCCATCGATGGCGCGGAAGCCCGGCTGGTCCTGCAGCAATTGCTCGGCGGCCGCGCGCATCGCCGCGTTCGGCTCCACCGCCAGGGTCGGGTGCCCGGCCTGCAGGAACAGGCGGGTGGAGATCCCGGTGCCGGCACCGATGTCGGCGACCAGCGCGTCGCCGGCCACGCCCAGTTCGCCGTGCACCCAGTCGAGCAGGGCCGGCGGATAGCTGGGGCGATAGCGCACGTAATCGGCGACGCGGTCGCTGAAGCGCTCGCGCGGCGCGGCGGCGTCCCGGCTCACGACTGGGTGCTGGCGAACCACGCCAGCCCGCCGAAGAACAGCACGAAGGCCAGCACCGCTAGCACGGCCAGCACCACCGCGGCCCAACCCAGGATCAGCCCACCCACCGCCAGGCCGTCGCCCTGGAAGCGCTGCGGCTGGCGGCGGATCTCCGCGCGCGCCAGATGCCCGGTGACGATCGCGCCGAGGCTGCCCAGCACCGGCATCAGGGTCCAGCCGAGGATGCCGGCGACCAGGCTGACCACGGCGAGGGAATTGGTTTCGCGCACCTGACTCATCGCTGTCGCTCCTTGCAAGAAGGAAGGGATCGGCGGCCGCAGCGCGCGGCCGCCGGACTTACCGCATCACAGATCGAACTTGATGCCCTGCGCCAGCGGCAGCGAATCGGAGTAGTTGATCGTGTTGGTCTGCCGGCGCATGTACACCTTCCACGCGTCCGAGCCGGATTCGCGGCCGCCGCCGGTGTCCTTCTCGCCGCCGAAGGCGCCGCCGATCTCGGCGCCGGAGGTGCCGATGTTGACGTTGGCGATGCCGCAGTCGCTGCCGGCCGCGGACAGGAACTTCTCCGCCGCCTTCAGGTTCTGGGTGAAGATCGACGAGGACAGGCCCTGCGGCACGCCGTTCTGCATGTCGATGGCCTCGTCCAGGGTGCTGTACTTCATCACATACAGGATCGGCGCGAAGGTCTCGTGCTGCACCACTTCATCGCTGTTCTTCAGGCCGGTGACGATGGCCGGCAACACGAAGTTGCCCGGACGGTCCAGCGCGGTGCCGCCGGTCTCGACGGTGCCGCCGGCGGCCTTGGCCTTGGCGATGGAATCCAGGAACTGCTCGACCGCGCCGCGGCTGTTCAGCGGGCCCATCAGGTTGGCCGGGTCGGTGGGGTCGCCGATCTTGCCTTCGACCTGCTTGTAGGCCTTGACCAGGGTCGCCAGCACGGTGTCGTAGATCGATTCGTGCACGATCAGCCGGCGCGTGGTGGTGCAGCGCTGGCCGGCGGTGCCGACCGCGCCGAACACGATGCCGGGCACGGCCAGCTTCAGGTCGGCGCTCTCGTCGAGGATGATGGCGTTGTTGCCGCCCAGCTCCAGCAGGCAGCGGCCCAGGCGGCGCGCGCACTTCTCGGCGACGACGCGGCCGACCTGGGTGGAGCCGGTGAAGCTGATCAGCGGGATGCGGGTGTCCTCGACCAGGCGCTCGGACAGGGCCACGCCGGCATCGTTGATCAGGAAGAAGATGTCCGGGAAGCCGGCGTCGCGCAGCGCCTCGTTGCAGATCTTCATCGACGCGATCGCGGTCAGCGGGGTCTTGTTGGACGGCTTCCAGATGCAGATGTCGCCGCAGATCGCCGCCAGGAACGCGTTCCAGCTCCACACCGCGACCGGGAAGTTGAACGCGCTGATGATGCCGACCAGGCCCAGCGGTTGGTACTGCTCGTACATGCGGTGGCCCGGACGCTCCGAGTGCAGGGTGTAGCCGTACAGCATGCGGCTCTGGCCGACCGCGAAATCGGCGATGTCGATCATCTCCTGCACTTCGCCGTCGCCTTCCGGCTTGCTCTTGCCCATCTCCAGCGCGACCAGCGAGCCCAGCGCGTCCTTGTGCTTGCGCAGCGCCTCGCCGCACAGCCGCACTGCCTCGCCGCGGCGCGGTGCCGGGGTGGTGCGCCACACCTTGAACGCGGCCTGGGCGCGGGCGATCACCGTCTCGTAGTCCTGCTCGGTGGTGGCCTGGACCTCGGCGATGATGGCGTTGCTCGACGGGTTGAGCGGCTGCAGCACGCCGGCGCCGGTGGCGCTGGACCACTCGCCGTTGCCGAGGTAGGTGCCGGAGTTGGTGGCGGCGAGGCCGAGCGCCTTGAGCAGGTCAGCGGACATGGAATCTCCTGGGTTCGTTGCGACAGGGAAGGCGACCGCAGGCGGGGGACGCGGGACGCGCAGCCGACAATTTTAGCAGACCGCACGCAGCCGGCCGCCGTCGCTGGCCTGGAAGCCCGGCCAGCGCAAAAAACGCGCAGGCATGCCGCCACGCGGGGCTGCACGGCTTGCATGGGCGAGTAAGGGGCTGAGGGCGCGACGTCGCGGCCGCCGGCATAAACGAAATGGTGACCCCGGCGCGATTCGAACGCACGACCTGTCCCTTAGGAGGGGACCGCTCTATCCAGCTGAGCTACGGGGCCATTGGCCTGCCGGAGATTCTACGACGCTGAATCGCGCGTTGTCGCGCCGGTCTGCAATAACGCCCTCTACACCTTGCGCCGACGCGGCCTGAGCATGGCCCTGCGTAGGCTGCGTACGTCCGCCACTGCGGCGTCCCGAGGGCTCGCCTCGCGATCCCGGGTTGTCGCAGCGGCGACGACGATGACGGAGTCCCATCCGCCGCGTCCGCTACAAGCGTCCCGTCCGCACGAGTGCGGCGGGGCGATCGCCGCCGCGCATCGGCGGTCCTGGTCGTCTTGGCGCCATTGCCGGTTTGCCGGCATGCACGCGGCGATTTCCACCCCTATGCGAAGCAGGAGTCACAGATGAAAACAGCGATGAAGATGGTCCTGGTTGGTTCGATGCTGGCCGCGCTGGCCGCGTGTAAGCGCGATGGCGATCACCCGGCCAACGACCCGAATGCGGCCAACCCGCCGGCCGCGGCCGACGGCAGCCCGGCAGGCGGCAGCACCGCCCCGGCAGGCGGCACGGCCCCGGCGGGCAGCACCAGCGGCGACGCCAGCGGCACCGCGACCGGCACCACCGGCACCACCGGCACCGATGCCGGCCAAGGCACGATGCAGGGGCAGGACGGCACGTCGCCCACCACGCCGCAGGACCCGGCCAACCCGGATCCGCAGCAGCCGACGCAGACGCCGCCGGCGGATCAGAAGCAGCAGTAAGAAAATGCGCAAGCGCGCGGCGCCACGGGCGCCGCGCGCTTGTGTGCGGCGTGCTCCGACATGGGCCGTGCCTGGTGTGTCCCCGGTGCGGAGGAAGCAGCCCGATCCGGTGCAACGCCGGGGTTTGCGGCTTTTCGAGATAGTCACTTTTGCAACCGTCTTGCTCGGTCGACCGGCCGATGCTGCGCTTGCACACGCGGTGCTTGACAGCGCCCCGGCGCATGATGTCCTCTTGCGTCCATGCCTCTGGTCCTCGCCCTCATCGCCATCTCGCTTCCGCGCTCGCTCCGGCACGCGGCCGCGGTCGCTGCGGGCATTACCACCGGTATTACCACCCTCACCATTCGCCCGGTGCGGCCCGTCGTCTTCGCCTGATCGTCGAACACCACGGCCCCGCACCCGGATCAGGATGCGGGGGAATCCCTCGGCCTGATGCGAGCGGGGCCTCCACTCCGAGGTCTCCCATGTCGTCCCCCGCCGCCGCTCCCGCTGTCGCCGCTCCGCCTGATTCCGCCGTCGATCCCGCGCTCGCCGCCGCCACCGTCGTGCACAAGTTCGGCGGCACCTCGGTGGCCGATGCCGAACGCTATCGCCATGTCGCGCAGCTGTTGTTGGCGCGCCCGGAGCGTCTCCAGGTCACCGTCGTCTCGGCGATGAAGGGCGTCACCGACGCCTTGATCGGCCTGGCCGAACTGGCCGCGCGCGGCCATGGGGACTGGCGCGAACGCTGGCACGAGACCCGCGCGCGCCATCGCGCCGCCGCGGTCGCGTTGCTGGGCGAGCACGCCGGCGCCACGGTGGAATGGCTGGACGCGCGCTTCGAGCACCTGGCCGAGATCCTCGCTGCGCTGGCGGTGATCGGCGAGTTGCCGCGGGAAGTGCTGGACCGCGTGCAGGGCCTGGGCGAGGTGTACTCGGCGCAACTGCTGGGTGACCACCTGCGGGCGCTGGGCGAGGACTGCGCGGTGCTGGACGCGCGCGAGGTGCTGGTGGTCGATCGCGGCGAGCTGGGCGTGGACGTGGACTGGGAGGTCAGCGCGCAGCGCCTGGCGCAGTGGCGCGCGCAGCATCCGCAGCGGCGCATCGTGGTCACCGGCTTCGTCGCCCGCGACCGCGCCGGCCGCATCACCACGCTCGGCCGCAACGGCAGCGACTACTCCGGCGCGATCTTCGCCGCGCTGTTCGACGCCGCCGAGCTGCACATCTGGACCGACGTCGACGGTGTGCTGTCGGCCGATCCGCGGGTGGTGCCCGAAGCGGTGCAACTGGAGACGCTCAGCTACGACGAAGCCTGCGAACTGGCGTATTTCGGCGCCAAGGTGGTGCACCCGCAGACCATGTCGCCGGCGATCGAGCGCGGCCTGCCGATCATCATCCGCAACACCTTCCAGCCCGAGCATCCGGGCACCCGCATCACCGCCAGCAGCGCCACCAGTGGCCCGATCAAGGGGCTGACCCTGAGCCCGGACCTGGCTGTGCTCAACCTCGAAGGCACCGGTCTGATCGGCGTGCCCGGTACTGCCGAGCGGGTGTTCGCCGCATTGCGCAACGCGCGGGTGTCGGTGGTGATGATCTCGCAGGGCTCGTCCGAACATTCCATCTGCTGCGTGGTGCGGCAGAACGAGGCCGAGCGCGCGCGTGACGCGGTGCTTTCCGCGTTCGCGCACGAATTGGTCGTCGGTCAGGTGCAGCGCGTGCAACTGACCACCGGCATCAGCGTGCTGGCCGCGGTCGGCGATGGCATGACCGGGCAGCCTGGCGTGGCCGCGCGCCTGTTCGAGTCGCTGGGCCGCGCCCAGGTCAACATCCTGGCGATCGCGCAGGGCTCGTCCGAGCGCAACATCTCCGTGGCCATCGACAGCGCCCATGCGACCAAGGCGCTGCGCGCCGCGCATGCCGGTTTCTGGCTGTCGCCGCAGACCTTCTCGGTCGGCGTGATCGGCCCAGGCAACGTCGGTGCCGCGCTGCTGGACCAGTTGCGCGCAGCGCAGCCGCACCTGCTGGCCAAGGCCAACCTCGACCTGCGCCTGCGCGCGGTCGCCTCGCGCAGCACGATGCGGCTGGAGCCGCGCGCCTTCGCCGGCGACTGGCGGCAGGCGCTGGCCGCCGGCCCGCAGCCGACCGATCTGGACGCGTTCACCGCGCACCTGCTGTCGGCACATCTGCCGCATGCGGTGATCATCGACTGCAGCGGCAGCGCCGACGTTGCCGACCGCTATGCCGGCTGGCTGGCCGCCGGCATCCACGTGGTGACCCCGAACAAACAGGCCGGCGCCGGGCCGCTGCCGCGCTTCCATGCCATCCGCGCCGCGGCCGCCGCCAGCGGCGCGCGTTTCCGCTACGAGGCCACGGTCGGCGCCGGCCTGCCGGTGATCACCACCTTGCGCGACCTGGTCGATACCGGCGACGCTGTCACCGCGATCGAAGGCATCTTCTCCGGCACCCTGGCCTGGCTGTTCAACAAGTACGACGGCAGCGTGCCGTTCTCGCACCTGGTGGCCGAGGCGCGCGGCATGGGCTACACCGAACCGGACCCGCGCGACGACCTGTCCGGCACCGACGTGGCGCGCAAGCTGGTGATCCTGGCGCGCGAGGCCGGGCACGAGCTGAGCCTGGAAGACGTGGCGGTGGAGAGTCTGGTGCCGGAAGCCCTGCGCCAGGCCAGCGTGGACGATTTCATGGCGCGCCTGCACGAAGTCGATGCCGCGTTCGCGCAGCGCCTGCAGGCGGCCAAGGGGCGCGGCTGCGTGCTGCGCTACGTGGCGCGGCTGGCGCCGGGCCATGCGCCCAGCGTCGGCCTGGTGGAACTGCCGGCCGACCATGCCTTCGCCAACCTGCGCCTGACCGACAACGTGGTGCAGTTCACCACCCGCCGCTACTGCAACAATCCGCTGGTGGTGCAGGGGCCGGGCGCCGGCCCGGAAGTGACCGCCGCCGGCGTGTTCGCGGACCTGCTGCGGGTGGCGGCGGGCGAGGGCGCGCGCCTGTGAGCCGGATGCAGACGCTGGCGCCCGGTGCCGTCGGCACCACTGCGCTGCCGACGCAGGCCCGCGCGTTCGCGCCGGCCTCGGTGGCCAACGTGGCGGTGGGCTTCGACCTGCTGGGCTATGCGGTGGAAGGCGTGGGCGACACAGTGACGGTGCGCCGCATCCACGCCCCCGAGGTGCGCATCGCCGCGATCCGCGGCACCACGGTGACGTTGCCGGTGGAGGCGGCGCGCAACACCGCCGGCGCCGCCCTGATGTCGCTGCGCGAGGCCTTGGCGCTGCCGTTCGGCTTCGAACTGGAGATCGACAAGGGCATCCCGCTCAGCTCCGGCATGGGCGGCTCGGCCGCCTCGTGCGTGGCCGCGCTGGTGGCGGCCAACGCCTTGCTCGCCGCGCCGCTGTCGCGCGATCAGCTGTATCGCTATGCGTTGGATGGCGAGGCAGTGGCCAGTGGCAGCCGCCATGGCGACAACCTCGGCCCGATGCTGCTGGGCGGGCTGGTGCTGTCGACGCTGGAGCGGCTGGTGCCGGTGCCGGTGCCGAGCGGCTGGCACAGCCTGCTGGTGCACCCGGACGCGACGCTGGAGACGCGCCACGCGCGCGCAGCGCTGGCCGGGGATTACCGGCTCGGCGAGTTCGTGGCGCAGAGCGCGAATCTGGCGTTGGTGCTGGCGGGTTGCCATGCCGGCGACGAGGCGCTGGTGCGCGCCGGCTTGCACGACGTGTTGATCGAGCCGCGCCGCGCGCCGCTGATCGTCGGTTTCGACGCGGCCAAGGCGGCGGCGCTGGCGGCGGGGGCGATGGGCGCGGGCATTTCCGGCGCCGGCCCGAGCGTCTTCGCCTGGTTCGCCACCCGCGCCGAGGCCGAGGCCGCGGCACCGGCGGTGCAGGCGGCCTTTGCCGATGCCGGCTTCGGCAGCCAGCACTGGGTCTCGCCGTTGCAGTGTCCGGGAGCGACGTTGTTGTAGCGGCGTGTTGGCCCGCCACGTCGATGCCTTTGTTGCTTCCGCTTCCGCTACTGCCACTGCCGTTGTTGTTGCTGTTGCCGATTTCGAATTTGCTTTTGCTGTCGCAGTAGCTGTTGTTGTTGCTCTGGTTCTTGCTTTTGTTGTTGCTGTTGCCGTACAGGGTCCCTTCCGAAGCGGCGGCCAGTGCGGGGAAACACCCGAAGGGCGGCGTACATGGATGTACGCCGTCCGCGGCAGGGGCAGGATGCCCCTTCCGCGGATCCCCGTGCTGGACGCGGACCCGGAGCGCGCAGCGCGGAGGGCGCGAGGCAGGGCGCGCTTGACCAGCCTTCGGCTGTGGTAAAGCGTTTCTTTTGGTTACTTTTCTTTGCGCGAGCAAAGAAAAGTAACTCGCCGCAAGGCGAAAGCTGTTGCTGTTGCTTGATTTTTGCGTGTCGGACGAGCGGAACTTGTAGGAGCGGCTTCAGCCGCGACAGATGCTCCGCCTGTCGGTCTATGTCGCGCCTGAAGCCGCTGTTACGCAGAGCATCAAAGCAACAGCTTCCGCTAACGCGGGTCACTTTTCTTTGCTTGTGCAAAGAAAAGTAACCAAAAGAAGCGCTTTACCACAGCCGAAGGCTGGTCAAGCACACCCCGCAGCGCGCCCTCCGCGCTGCGCGCTCCGGGTCCGCAGCCACGACGGGCATTTTTCGACGGCACATCCATGTGCCGGCGAAAAACGACGCGCATCCTGCGCGTCGCCCTTCGGGTATTCGCCCGCCGTGGCTGCCGCGCCGAGGGGCCCCCGGGTGAAGCAGAAGCGCAACAGCCAAAGCGACAGCAACAGCTAGAGCAACAGCAACAGCAACAGCAACAGCTAGAGCCAAATCCAAGAATGCCAGTGCGACCGAATTTCCCTGCCACCGGAACCCCCATGAACTTCATTTCCACCCGTAACGCCGCACCCCCCGTCTCGCTCAGCCAGGCCATCGCCGCCGGGCTCGCCCCCGATGGCGGCCTGTACGTGCCCGAGCGCATGCCCGCCGCGCGCGACCTGCGCGCCGGTGCCAGCCTCGCCGAGACTGCCGCGGAGCTGCTGGCGCCGTTCTTCGAAGGCGACGCCCTGGCCCCGGAACTGCCGGCCATCTGCGCCGAGGCCTTCGACTTCGCCGCGCCGCTGCAGCCGCTGGCTACCCCCGGCGACCATGCGCTGGAGCTGTTCCATGGGCCGACCGCCGCGTTCAAGGACTTCGGCGCGCGCTTCCTGGCCGCCTGCCTGACCCGGCTGCGGCGTGGCGCGGCGACGCCGCTGACCATCCTCGTCGCCACCTCCGGCGACACCGGCGCCGCGGTCGCGGCCGCGTTCCATCGCCAGCCCGGGCTGCGCGTGGTGGTGCTGTATCCGGACGGGCGCGTGTCGCCGCGGCAGGCGCACCAACTCGGCTGCTTCGGCGACAACATCCACGCCTTGCGTGTGGCCGGCTCCTTCGACGATTGCCAGGCGCTGGTCAAGCACGCGCTGAACGATGCCGATCTGCAGGCGCAGGCGCCGTTGAGTTCGGCCAACAGCATCAGCCTGGGGCGCTTGCTGCCGCAGATGAGCTACTACGCGCACGCAGCGCTGCAGCACCATGCCGCGCATGCGCAGCCGCTGAACCTGGTGGTGCCCACCGGCAATCTGGGCAATGCGCTGGCCGCGATCCTGGCGCGCGCCTTGGGCGTGCCGTTGGGCCGGATCGTGCTGGCGACCAATGCCAACCGCGTGCTGCCCGACTTCTTCGCCGGCGCCGACTATGCGCCGCAGCCCAGCGTGGCGACCCTGGCCAATGCGATGGACGTCGGCGCGCCGAGCAACGTCGAGCGTCTGCGCTGGCTGTACCAGGGCGACGATGCCACGCTGCGCACCCAGTTCCAGGCCTACTCGGTGGACGATGCGCAGATCCGCCAGACCATCGGCGAGCGTTTCCGTCGCTACGGCGAGGTGCACTGCCCGCATACCGCCACCGCGCTGCACGTACTGCAGCAACTGCGCGCCGAAGGCGCCGAGGCCGACGCCGGCGACTGGGCGGTGGCGGCCACCGCGCATCCGGCCAAGTTCGAAGGGGTGGTGGAGCCGCTGATCGGGCAGCCGGTGCCGGTGCCGCCGGCCTTGGCGGCGTTGCTGCAGCGGCCGGCACAGGCCGAGCCGATCGCGCCGGACGACGCGGCCTTGCGCGCGCGGCTGCTCGCCGGCTGAGCGGTGCGCAGGGGGCCGCGCCTGCGCACGGGGTGGCTCAGTCGGACGGCTGCAGCCGCTGCCAGGCGGCCAGGACGATGCCGCGCACCTGCAGCCAGTCCAGGCGCGAGCGCGGGTGGTCGCGCAGGAACACGTCGCGCAGCTGCGCGACCACGTCCTCCACGCGCTGGCCGTGGTACTTGAGGTAGGCGTCGTAGGCCAGCTTCAGCGCCGGCTCGTAGTCGTGGAAGACGTACCCGGGCTGATGGAAGCTGCTGTGCGCGAACTGCGCCTTCCAGAACTCCAGTTCGCGTTCGCGGTCCAGCATCACGCAGGCGCGCGAGGCGTGTTGCATCTCGATGGCGACGGCCATGTTGGCCCTCCGAGTGGTCCCCCCACCGGCACCGCGGCGGCGCCGCAGGTGTGTTGCGCACGCAGTCTATGCTCCCTGGGCATCGCCGCCGCGATGACTGGCTGAAGCGTTCAGAGCTGGCAAGGCGGTTGCCGCGCCGGCACCTGGCGTCCGCCGCCTCGGCCGGCGCGGCGAGGTTGTCCACATCCGGTGTGGAGCGTTGTTCTGGAATCCTGTGGATAAGTGGCTGGGCGCCGCGCGGCGTCGGCGCGTGCGGCAGCATGGCGAAAAAATCGCCGCCGCGACCCGCTCAGTCTTCGTCCGACGCCAGCCGGTGCAGCGCGGCAAAGTCGCGGATCTCGACCACGTGCAGTTGCGGCAGCGCGATCAGGCCCTGCTGGCGCAGCTTGGTGAAGGTGCGGCTGACCGTCTCCATGGTCAGGCCGAGATGGTCGGCGATGTCGCCGCGGCCCATCGGCAGCACCACCTTGTTGCCGGCATCGCCCTGGCGCGCCGCACGGGCGGCCAGCTTGAGCAGGAAGTCGGCCAGCTTCTCGGCCGGTTGCAGCCGCGCCAGCGCCAGCGCCGCGTCCTGCGCCGCGTCCAGTTCCAGGCAGGCGCGCTGCAGCAGCTTGCGCTCCAACTGCGGGAACTGGGCGCGCAACTGCTGCATCTGTGCCACCGACACCCGGCACACCCGGCTGTCGGCGATGGCTTCGATGTCGTGGCGATGCCTGGCCGATTCGCTCAGGCCGACGTAGTCGCCGGGCAGGACGAAACCGGCCACCTGGCGGCGCCCGTCGGCGAGGGTGCGGACCAGGCGCAGCGCGCCGGCGGTGACGGTATAGACCGCCTGCCGCGCCTCGCCGGTGCGCGCCAGGGTGGCGCCGGCGGGATAGGTCAGCGAGGTGGTGACCCGTTCCAGCGCCTGCACCTCGTCGCAGGCCAGCGCCGAGCAGATCGCCAGGTGGCGGACCGCGCAGTGCAGGCATTCGTTGCCGCGCGGCGCGCGCGGGGCGGCCGGTTCGGCGTAGGGCAGGGCGAATCCGGAAGGAGGCCTGTTCATGGGCATGGCAGCGGCTTCGGCACCCGCGAATGATACGCCGATGCGGCCGGGCGTGGCCGGTGCGGCTAGAATTGGCGTCCCGCTCGCCCCCGAATCGCAGGAGTTCCGCACGTGATCAAGCCCCGTACGCCGCCCGGCATCATGGAATTGCTGCCGCGCGAGCAGATCGCGTTCCAGCGCATGCTGGACGTCATCCGCCGCAATTACGAGCGGTTCGGGTTCCTGCCGGTGGAGACGCCGGTGTTCGAGTTGTCCGACGTGCTGTTGACCAAGTCCGGCGGCGAGACCGAGCGCCAGGTGTATTTCGTGCAGTCCACCGGCGCGCTGGCCAATGCCGCGGCCGAGGGCGGCGAGGGCGGGCTGCCGGAACTGGCCCTGCGCTTCGACCTGACCGTGCCGCTGGCCCGCTACGTGGCCGAGCACGAGCACGAGCTGAGCTTCCCGTTCCGCCGCTACCAGATGCAGCGCGTGTACCGCGGCGAGCGTGCCCAGCGTGGCCGCTTCCGCGAGTTCTACCAGTGCGACATCGACGTGATCGGCAAGGACGCGCTGAGCATCCGCTACGATGCCGAGGTGCTGGCGGTGATCCACGCGGTGTTCGCCGAGCTGGGCATCGGCGATTTCGCCGTGCAGTTGAACAACCGCAAGCTGATGCGCGGCTTCTTCGAGAGCCTGGGCGTGGCCGAAGGCGAGCGCCAGCTCGCGGTGCTGCGCGAGGTCGACAAGCTGGACAAGCGCGGCGCCGACTACGTGCGCGAGACGCTGGCCGGCGAGGGCTTCGGCATTCCCGCCGAGCAGGTGCAGCGCATCCTCGACTTCGTCGCGGTGCGCTCCAGCGGCCATGCCGATGCGCTGGCGCGGCTGCAGGCGCTGGAGGCCGATGCCGCGTCCAGCGCGATCCTGCGCGAGGGCGTGGCCGAACTGCGCGAGGTGCTGGCCCTGGTCAAGGCGCTGGGCGTGCCGGAGAGCGCGTACTGCCTGAATTTCTCCATCGCCCGCGGCCTGGACTACTACACCGGCACCGTCTACGAGACCCTGCTGACCGACTACCCGCAGATCGGCTCGATCTGCTCGGGCGGCCGCTACGAAGACCTGGCCAGCCACTACAGCAAGTCCAAGCTGCCCGGCGTGGGCATCTCCATCGGCCTGACCCGGCTGTTCTGGCAATTGCGCGAGGCCGGGCTGATCGACGGCATCGCCACCAGCAGCGTGCAGGCGATGGTGGCGCTGATGGACGAGGCCAAGCTCGACGACGCGCTGGACATCGCGCGGCGGCTGCGCGCCGGCGGCATCAACACCGAAGTGCAGATGGAGCCGAAGAAGATCGGCAAGCAGTTCCAGTACGCGGCCCGCGCCGGCATCCGCTTCGTGGTGCTGGCCGGCGACGACGAACTGGCGCGTGGCGTGGTCGCGGTCAAGGACCTGCTGCGCGAGCAGCAGTTCGAGGTCGCCCGCGACGAGCTGGCCAGCACGCTGCAGGTGGAACTGGAGCAGGCCAAGGTGATGGCCTGAGTCTGGTGGCGACGGCCGGCGACGGCCGCCGCGCTCTGCAAGATTCTCGTAGGAGCGGCTTCAGCCGCGACCAGCATGGCCGGTAAACCCGGCCGTGGCTGATCCCCGGGCGCGGGCTACAGCAGGCCCGCACCCTGCAGCATCGCCTTCAGCGCACGCCGCTGCGCGGCAGCGTCCGCCGGCCAGCCCTGCAACTGCGCGACGACCTTGCCGTCGCGCACCAGGAAGAACGTCGGCATGCGCCATTCGCGTGGCAGCAGCGGCCATTCCGCCACGTCGTAGAGCGGGTGCAGCGGTGTCTGCGGTTGCGCGCGGTTCCAGGCGCGCAGCGCATCCATGTCCTCGCTGCCGGGCGGCAGCGCCAGCCACCGCGCATGGCGGCGGAACGCCGGCCCCAGTTCGGGATCGGCGGTGATGGCGCGTGCGGCGTCGGCGGCGAAATGGCAGCCGGCGGTGACCAGGATCTGGGTTGGCCGCAGATCGATCCGCTGCCGGTGCAGGGTGCGGCCGTCGGCGTCCAGCGACCACAGCGTTGGTCCGTGCGTGCCGGAGCCCAGGCGGTCGTCGACGCGCAGCCAGTGTGGCCACTCGGCGCTGCCGCCATCGGCCAGCACGCGCCGTGCGTCCTCCACGCGATGCGCCAGCAGCAGCGCATGACCGGCGGCGTCCACCTGCGCCGCACTGGCCTGGCCGCGGCGCCGCAACTGCGCCAGCACCTGCAACTGGGCGTCGAGTCCCGCGGGGTTGGGGCGCAGCGCGTAGGTGGCGACCAGCGCCCGGTACAGCAGTTCCAGTGCGGCATCGTCCAACGGCGCGGTGGCGCTGCGGTCGAAGGCTTCGGGCAGCGCGCTGCGCAATGCGGGCCATGGATCGCGCCCAGTGCGGCCCAGGCCGTGCAGCGCCCGGTTGTAGCGGTTGTAGCGGCGCTCCAGGTCGCCGATCCGGGCGGCTGGAGCGCTGGCGCGCGGCTGCGTCGCCCAGTGCGGCAAGGTCTCGGCGTAGCGTTCCACTCCGAACAGGGCCAGCAGGGCGCGGCCCTGCGCGCGGGTGAGTTGCGGCAGATCCTGCGTGTCGAATCCACCCAGGCCGTTGCGCCCGAAGACCAGGCCATCGAGGAAGCGTTCGCGGGCGCCGGGGGTGAGTGCGTCCAGCGGCGTGCGCTGGCCGGCGTGGGCGCGCAGGTAGGTCTCGAGCTGGGCGCTGGAGCGGATCGGCAGCCCTTGCGCGGCGACCTCGGTATCGCTGGCAATCACGTGGGCGGGTGCTGTCGGAGGCGGCGGCTGCGCCAGTGCATGCGTCGCCAGGCATAGGGCAAGACCGACAAGCCAGGTGTGGCGCATGCGGTGCTCCAGCGGGGTGGTCGTGCCGATCCTAATGGTCGCCGCGCCGGCCTTCCACAGACCGAAGGCGCCATCTTCCGCAGCGCGTGCGAGAGAGGGGCGCCTGGGGCAGGGCGGCAGGCAGCAGCGCCGAACGGCTGAACCGCGCCACTCGCGCAAACTTGACCTTGTAATAGCGTGCTATTACATTAGCGCAATGAAACAACGCCCCGCCCCTGCAGAAGACCGTGCCAGCGACGCCTCGTTCAAGGCGTTGGCGCGCACCCTGGCCCAGCTCGGCAAGCCGCAGGAAGTGGCGGCGTTCCTGCAGGACCTGTGCACGCCGGCCGAACTGGAGGCGATGGCGGACCGCTGGCGGGTGGTGCCGCTGCTGCTCAAGGGCGTGCCGTATCGCGAGATCCACGACCTGACCCAGGTCAGCGTCACCACCATCGGCCGTGTCGCACGGACCCTGGAATACGGCGCCGGCGGCTATGCCGCGGCGCTGCGCCGGCAGACGGCGCGCCCCTCCGATTCCCACTGAGATGTCCTGATGAGTGCTTCCCTGGCAGCACCGGCCCGCGACCGGCTGCGTATCGCGATCCAGAAGAGTGGCCGCCTGGCCGAGCCGGCCCGTGCGGTGCTGGCCGCCTGCGGGCTGAGCTGGCGCGAGAGCCGCGACAAGCTGTTCTGCTACGGCGAATCGTTGCCGGTGGACCTGCTGCTGGTGCGCGACGACGATATCCCCGGCCTGATTGCCGATGGCGTGTGCGACTTCGGCATCGTCGGCCGCAACGAACTCGACGAGCAGGCCGGCGAGCGCCGCCGCAATGGCCTGCCGGAGGCGTATCGCGCCCTGCGCGGGCTGAACTTCGGCCAGTGCCGGCTGATGCTGGCGGTGCCGGAGAGCTGGGAGTGGAGTGGCCCGCAACAAGTGCAGGGGCTGCGGATCGCCACCAGCTACCCGGCGGTGCTGGCCGACTGGCTGGACGCGCGCGGCATCGCTGCGCAGGTGGTGGAGCTGTCCGGTTCGGTGGAGATCGCGCCGCGCCTGGGCACCGCCGACCTGATCTGCGATCTGGTCTCCAGCGGCGCCACCCTGGCCGCCAACCAGCTCAAGCCGGTGGAGACGCTGCTGGAGAGCGAGGCGGTGCTGGCCGGCCCGGTCCGCGAACCGGCCGACGCCCGCGCCGGCCTGGCGGCGATGCTGCTGCGCCGGCTCGACGGCGTGCTCAAGCTGCGCGACAGCAAGCTGCTGATGTTCCGCGCCGCGCGCGAGCGGGTCGCCGACCTGGCGCGGCTGCTGCCCGATGCCGAACCGCTGGTGCAACTGCCCGGCGACGCCGACGGCCCGCTGCAATTGCAGACCATGTGCCATGGGGCGATCACCTGGCAGCGCATGGAGGAACTGGAGCGCGCAGGCGCGCAGGGGTTGATGGTCTTGACGGTGGAGCGGTCGCTGGCATGAATCGATTGGAGTGGAGCGCGCTCGACGCGCAGGAGCGCACCCAGGCGCTGACCCGGCCGGTGCAGCGCGTCGCCGACCAGACCCGCAGCGCCGTGGCGCAGGTGCTGGATGCGGTGCGCAGCCGCGGCGACAGCGCGCTGCGCGAACTCACCGCACGCTTCGACGGCGTGGTGCTGGACACCTTCGAAGTGAGCGCCGAGGAGTTCGCCGCCGCCGAGGCCGCGGTGCCGGCGCCGCTGCGCGCGGCGATGGCCGACGCGGCGGCGCGGATCGACACGTTCCACCGCGCCGGCATGGCGCAGCCGTACGCGGTCGAGACCGCGCCGGGCGTGGTCTGCGAGCGCGTGGTGCGACCGATCGGCCGGGTCGGCCTGTACGTGCCGGCCGGCAGCGCACCGCTGCCGTCCACCGCGCTGATGCTGTGCGTGCCGGCGGCGCTGGCCGGCTGCCGCGAGGTGGTGCTGTGCACGCCGCCGCGTGCCGACGGCTCGGCCGATCCGGCGGTGCTGGTCGCGGCGGCCCTGTGCGGGGTGGACCGGGTGTTCAAGCTCGGCGGCGCCCAGGCGATCGCGGCGATGGGCTATGGCACCGACAGCGTGCCGTCCTGCGACAAGCTGTTCGGCCCCGGCAACAGCTACGTCACCGAGGCCAAGCAACAGGTGGCGCAGGCCGGCGCGGCGGCGATCGACATGCCGGCCGGTCCGTCCGAGGTGCTGGTGATCGCCGATGCCGGCGCCGATGCCGCCTTCGTCGCTGCCGATCTGCTGTCGCAGGCCGAGCACGGCCCGGATTCGCAGGTGTTGCTGCTGTCCGACAGCGCCGCATTGATCGAGGCGGTGGAGAACGAACTGGAGCGGCAGCTGGCGACGCTGCCGCGCGCGGCGATCGCCCGGCAGGCGTTGGCCGCGTCGCGGCTGATCCGCGTCGACACGCTGGACGATGCCTTTGCGATCAGCAACCGCTATGCGCCGGAACACCTGATCCTGGCATTGCGTGCCCCGCGCGATTGGCTGCCCCGCGTCGAGGCCGCCGGCTCGGTGTTCCTCGGCGACTACACCCCCGAAGCGCTGGGCGACTACTGCAGCGGCACCAACCATGTGCTGCCGACCAGCGGCGCCGCGCGTGCCTACAGCGGCGTGAGCGTGGCCAGCTTCCAGAATTTCGTCAGCGTGCAGAGCGCCAGCGCCGACGGCATCGCTGCGATCGGCGGCTGTGCGGTGCTGATGGCGCGCGCCGAGGGCCTGGATGCGCACGCCAACGCGGTGGCGCTGCGCATGGAGAAGGCGGCATGAGCGCGGCCTCCGACGCACGCGCGGTGCTGGCGCTGGTCCGCCCGGACCTGCGCGACTTCGCCGGGTATTCGTCCGCGCGCAGCAGCGCGCTGCAGGGCGAGGTCTGGCTCAACGCCAACGAATCGGCCTGGGCCAACGCCGCCGACGGCGAGGCCGGCAATCGCCGCTATCCGGATCCGCAACCGCCGGGGCTGCGCGCCGCCCTGGCCGCGCTGTACGCCTGCACTCCGGAGCAACTGCTGCTCGGCCGCGGCAGCGACGAGGCGATCGATCTGCTGCTGCGTGCCCTGTGCGAGCCGGGCCGCGACGCCATCGTCATCACCCCGCCGGTGTTCGGCATGTACGCGGTGTGCGCGCGGCTGCAGAATGCGCGCGTGGTCGAGGTGCCGCTGCGCGATACGACCGACGGCCTGCTCACCGACGTGGACGCGGTGGTGGACGCCGCGCTGAGCCAGATGGCCAAGCTGGTGTTCCTGTGTTCGCCGGGCAACCCCGGCGGCGCGGCGATCGCGCTGGCCGACATCGAGCGCGCCGCCGAGCGCCTGCAGGGCCGTGCGGTGCTGGTGGTCGACGAAGCCTATGGCGAGTTTTCCGACGAAGCCTCGGCCACGACCTTGCTGGCGCGGCACGCCAATCTGGCGGTGCTGCGCACGCTGTCCAAGGCGCACGCGCTGGCGGCGGCACGGATCGGTTGCGTGATTGCCGACCCGGCGCTGATCGCGGTGCTGCGGCGCTGCCAGGCGCCGTATCCGATCCCGGCGCCGTGCACGCAACTGGCGCTGGCCGCGCTGCAGCCCGAACCGTTGCGGCAGACCGCGGCGCGGGTGCAGGAGGTGCGCGCGGAGCGCACGCGCATGCAGGCGGCGCTGGCCGCGCTGCCGGGCGTGCGCCAGGTGTATCCGTCGCAGGGCAATTTCCTGCTGCTGCGCTTCGACGACGCCGAGGGCGCGTTCCAGGCGCTGCTGGCAGCCGGGGTGGTGGTGCGCGACCAGCGCGCCGCGCCGGGGCTGGGCGATGCGCTGCGCATCACCCTGGGGACGCCGGCGCAGAACCAGCGCGTGCTCGGCGCGCTGCAGGCGTGGAGGGCGGCGGCATGACCCCGATCCTGTTCGTGGACCGCGACGGCACCCTGATCGAGGAGCCGGCCGATTTCCAGATCGACGCCTACGAGAAGCTGCGCTTCGTGCAGGGCGTGATCCCGGCCATGCTCAAACTGCGCGACGCCGGCTACCAGTTCGTCATCGTCACCAATCAGGACGGCCTCGGCAGCGAGGCCTATCCGCAGGCCGCCTTCGACGGCCCCAACGACCTGATGCTGCAGATCTTCGCCAGCCAGGGCATCGTGTTCCGCGAGGTGCTGGTCGACCGCAGCTGGCCGGCCGACAATGCGCCCACGCGCAAGCCCGGCATCGGCCTGATGCTGCCGTACCTGCAGGACCGCAGCATCGACTGGGCGCGCTCGGCGATGGTCGGCGACCGTGTCACCGACATCCAGTTCGCCGAGAACCTGCGCATCCGCGGCTTCCAGTTGCGCACCGCGCAATTCGGCGGCGAATGGGACTGGGCCGGCATCGCTCACGAGCTGGCCGATGCACCGCGGCGTGCGCGGGTGCAGCGCGACACCAAGGAAACCCGCATCGCGGTGGAACTCGACCTGGACCTGGCGCGCGACCCGCACTGCGCCACCGGCCTGCCGTTCTTCGACCACATGCTCGAGCAGATCGGCAAGCACGGCGGCTTCGCGCTGGACGTGCGTGCCGAGGGCGACCTGCACATCGACGAACACCACACCATCGAGGACACCGGCCTGGCGCTGGGCCAGGCGCTGCGCCAGGCACTGGGCGACAAGCGCGGCATCGGCCGCTACGGCTTCACCCTTCCGATGGACGAGACCCTGGCCAGTGCCGCGCTGGACTTCAGCGGGCGCCCGTACTTCGTGTTCGAAGGCGAGTTCAAGCGCGAGCGGGTCGGCGACATGCCCACCGAGCTGGTGCCGCACTTCTTCCGCTCGCTGTGCGATGCCGCCGGGCTGAACCTGCACCTGAGCGTGCGCGGCGACAACGACCACCACAAGGTCGAGGCCTGCTTCAAGGCGCTGGCCCGCGCCCTGCGCCAAGCGCTGCGCCGCGAGGGTGCGGCGCTGCCCTCGACCAAGGGGGTGCTGTGATGCGTGCGGGTGTCGCAGGGAGCGTGCGATGAGCGATGTCGCCCTGATCGATGCCGGCGGCGCCAACCTCGGTTCGGTGCGCTACGCGCTCGAACGCCTCGGCGTGGAAGCCCGGCTGGTGCGCGACGCCGCCGGACTGCAAGGCGCGGACCGGGTGATCTTGCCAGGTGTCGGCGCCGCGCCGCACGCGATGGCGCGGCTACGCGAGCAAGGTCTGATCGAGCCATTGCGCGCGCTACAGGTGCCGCTGATCGGCATCTGCCTGGGCATGCAGTTGCTGTTCGAGCGCTCGGAGGAGGGCGATGTCGGCTGCCTGGGCCTGCTGACCGGGGTGGTCCGGCGCATGCCGCCGGCGCTGGGCATCCGCGTGCCGCACATGGGCTGGAACCGGCTGCTGCCGCTGCGGCCGTCGTCGCTGCTGGCAGGCGTCCCCGACGGCGCCAGCGCCTACTTCGTGCATGGTTATGCCGCGCCGGTCACCGCCGACACCGTCGCCGCCTGCGACCATGGCGGCCTGTTCACCGCGGTGGTGCAGCACGGCCGCCGCTGCGGCGCGCAATTCCATCCCGAGCGCTCGGCCGACACCGGCGCGCGCATCCTGCGCAACTTCCTCGAGACCGATTTCCCATGAGCTTCGTCGTCTATCCCGCGCTGGACATCCGCGAAGGCCGCGTGGTGCGGCTGGCGCAGGGCGACTACGCCCGCGAGACCCACTACGGCGACGATCCGCTGCGCCGGGCCCAGGCCTTCGCCGAGGCCGGTGCGCAGTGGATGCACCTGGTCGACCTGGATGCGGCCCGCGCCGGCGGCTACACCCTGGCGCCGCTGCTGCAGCGGATCCGCAGCGAGACCGGGCTGCAGGTGCAGACCGGCGGCGGCGTGCGCTCGCGCGCGGACGTGCAGCGCCTGCTCGATGCCGGCGCCAGCCGCGTGGTGATCGGCTCGCTGGCGGTGCGCGACCGCGAGTCGGTACTGGAGTGGCTGCGCGAGTTCGGCCCCGAGCGCATCACCGTGGCGCTGGACAGCCGCCAGGATACGCACGGCGTCTGGCGTCTGCCGGTGCACGGCTGGACCGAGACCTCGTCGCTGAGCCTGGATGCGCTGGCCAGCGAATACGCCGCGGCCGGGCTGGTCCATCTGCTGTGCACCGACATCGCCCGCGACGGCATGCTGTCCGGGCCGAACCTGGCGCTGTATGCGCACCTGCGCCAGCTCGCGCCGACGCTGGCGGTGCAGGCCTCCGGCGGCATCCGCGACGCCGCCGACGTGCGCGGTGCGCGCGAGGCCGGCTGTGCCGGCGCGGTGCTCGGCAAGGCGCTGCTGGAAGGGCGGCTGCGGCTGGACGAGGCGCTGGCATGCTGAGCCGACGCATCATCCCGTGCCTGGACGTGCGCGAGGGGCGCGTGGTCAAGGGCGTCAAGTTCCGCGACCACGTGGACATGGGCGACATCGCCGAGCTGGCGCTGCGCTACCGCGACCAGGGCGCCGACGAACTGGTGTTCTACGACATCGGCGCCAGCCCGGAAGGGCGCTCGGTGGACTACGCCTGGGTCGAGAAAGTGGCGCGGTTGCTGGACATCCCGTTCTGCGTGGCCGGCGGCATCCGCGACGTCGCCACCGCGCGCGCGGTGCTGCACGCCGGCGCCGACAAGATCTCGATCAACTCGCCGGCGCTGGAGCGGCCGGCGCTGATCGCCGAGCTGGCCGAGGCCTTCGGCGTGCAGTGTGTGGTGGTCGGCATCGATTCGATCCGCGAGGACGACGGCCAGTGGCGCGTGCGCCGCTTCACCGGCGATCCCAGCAAGACCCAGGCGCTGCGCGTGCGCACCCTGGACTGGGTGGTGGAGGCGCAGCGCCTGGGCGCCGGCGAGATCGTGCTCAACTGCATGGACAGCGACGGCGTGCGCCGCGGCTACGACATCGCCCAACTGCACGCCGTGCGCGCCCTGTGCAAGGTGCCGCTGGTGGCCTCCGGCGGCGCCGGCGAGATGCAGCACTTCGCCGATGTGTTCGAGCGTGCCGACGTGGACGGCGCGCTGGCCGCCAGCGTCTTCCACAGCGGCGCCATTCCCATTCCCGAACTCAAGCGCTTCCTGCGCCAACGACAGATCGAGGTGCGCGATGGCGCATGAACACTCCCACGAGGCGGACGTCGCCGACGCGGCGCTGGACTGGGGCAAGGGCGACGGCCTGTTGCCGGTGGTGGTACAGGACGCCGCCACGCTGCGCGTGCTGATGCTGGGCTACATGAACCAGGAGGCGCTGGCGGCCACGCGCCGCAGCGGCCAGGTCACCTTCTACAGCCGCAGCAAGCAGCGGCTGTGGACCAAGGGCGAGAGTTCCGGCCATGTCCTGGACGTGGTCGCGATCGACACCGATTGCGATCGCGACACTTTGCTGGTGCTGGCGCATCCGCGCGGGCCGACCTGCCACCTCGGCCGCGACAGCTGCTTCCCGCAGGCGCCGGGCCAGTTCCTGGGCGCGCTGGATCGCCTGGTCGCGCAGCGCGAACGCGAGCGGCCGGCGAGCAGCTACACCACGCAGCTGTTCGAGAAAGGCACGCGGCGCATCGCGCAGAAGGTGGGCGAGGAGGGCGTGGAGACCGCGCTGGCCGGCGTCGCCCAGGGCGACGACGAGCTGCTCGGCGAATCCGCCGATCTGCTCTATCACCTGACCGTGCTGCTGCGCGCGCGCGGCCTGGGCCTGGCCGACGCGGTGGCGGTGCTGGAAGCGCGGCACCGCTGAGCCGGTCCGGCGCAGTCATCGCCGCGTCGGCCTAGCTGGCTACAATCGGGGGCCCTCGGCTTCCCCGGATGTTCCGCATGCTGCGTCCCGTCGTCCTCGCCTGCCTGTTGGCTGCCGCCGCCCCCGCCGTGGCGCAGACCGCCACGATCAGCGGCAGCGTCTACCAGGAACGCGACAACGCCCCGGGCCGCGGCCCGGGCGATACCGGCATCGCCGGCGTGCAGGTGTCCGACGGGGTGCACATCGTCCGCACCGACGCGCAGGGCCGCTACCGCTTGGAAGTGGAGCCCGGCCGCACCGTGTTCGTAATCAAGCCGGACGGTTACAGCTTCGTCAGTGCCGGCAACGGCCTGCCTGACTACTGGCGGCACTACGCGCCCGCCGGCTCGCCCACGCTCAAGTACCCGGGCATTGCCCCGACCAGCGGCGCCACCGATCACTGGGATTTCGCGTTGCGCGCGCAGCCCAAGGCCGACAGCACCGAGGTGCTGGTGTTCGCCGATACCCAGACTGCGTCGATGACCGACGTCGGCTACTACGCCCGCGACATCGTCGCACCCTTGCGCGGCAAGACCCATGCGCGCATCGGCACCACCCTGGGCGACGTGGTCAGCGACGACCTGTCGCTGTATCCGGCGCTGAATGCGGAAACCGCCAAGCTCGGGGTGCCGTGGTTCCACGTGCCCGGCAACCACGACCTCAACTTCGACGCGAGCGACGATGTCGATTCGCTGTCGAGCTGGCGCGCGGTCTACGGCCCCGACACCTACGCGGTGGAAGAGGGCGGCGCCAGCTTCGTGTTCCTGGACGACGTGGTCTACCAGCCGACGCAACAGCCCAAGTACATCGGCGGCCTGCGCGCGGACCAGTTCGCCTTCCTGCAGGCCTACCTGGCCAGCGTGCCCAAGGACCGACTGGTGGTGCTGGGGATGCACATCCCGCTGTTCGATGCCGCACCCGGCAAGGAGACCTTCCGGCATGCCGATCGCGCGCGGCTGTTCGCGCTGCTGAAGGACTTCCCGCACGTGCTGGTGCTCAGCGGCCACAGTCATACCCAGCGTCACTACTACCACGGTGCGGACGAGGGCTGGCACGGTGCGCAGCCGCTGCACGAGTACAACGTCGGCGCGGCCTGCGGCGCGTTCTGGTCCGGGGTCAAGGATGCCGACGGCATCCCCGCCGCGACCATGGCCGATGGCACCCCGAACGGCTATGCGCTGCTGACCGTGCGCCGCGATGGCGGCTATGCGTTGGCCTACCACGCCGCGCGTGCCGCCGACGACACCCAGATCGGCCTGCATGCGCCGAAGGTGTTGCGCCGCGGTGCCTATCCGGCCTGGGGCGTGTACGCGAACGTGTACATGGGCGAGAACGACAGCCGCGTCGAGTACCGCGTGGACGACGGCGCCTGGAAGCCGATGCAACGCGTCGAACAGCCCGATCCTGCGCTGCTCGCCGAGAATGTGCGCGACGATGCCGCCGATGCGCTGCGCGGCTACGACCGCTCGCCCGAAGCGATTCCTTCGCAACACCTGTGGCGCGGCGCCTTGCCGACCGACCTGAGCGTGGGCGCGCACCGCATCGACGTCCGCGCGTTCGACCGCTGGCGCGGCGAGCAGCGTGCCAGCGGCAGCTACCGCTTGCAGGACGCCAGCCCGTGATGGGATGGCGGCTGTAGGCCGTGATCGGCAGACAAGCGCGCAGCGATGCTGCGTGCTCGATCATCGTGACTGCCGCGACAGGGTTTTAGGCGGCCATGTGTTCCAGGCGTCGGGACTAAAGTCCCTCCCACAGTGCGCCGATCAACATTTCGGAAGCTTTGCCTGCTGTAGGAGCGGCTTCAGCCGCGACGAGCGAAGCGACGATGCCAGCCGGTGTCGCCCGCGTTGGGCACAACGGAAATCTCTCGCCGGCGGTGCGTTCTGGGGGTGTCGCAGCCCACCTGCCGCCATCGCGACGCCCCTGTAGGAGCGGCTTCAGCCGCGACGAGCGTGATGTGGGGCGCGCACGGCCAAGCCACGGCCAGCGCGCTCGTGCCACGGCCAACCCCAGAAACAAAAAAACCTCCACGAAGGAGGCCGACGAAGCGAAGCGATCCTGGCTGGCGAGCGGAGGCTGGCGGGCGGTTGGATCGGAGCGCAGCTGGCTGGCGAACACGGGCTGGCTTGCTGCGGGAGGGATTCTAGCGATCCCGTGCGCGTCGCGATCGAACGCGAATCACTCTCATCTTTTCGGCGCGCTGGACCAGTGAGGGCTGGCGCGCCGAGACCCGCGCCGGCCGGCAAACGCGAGGTATCCGCACGGACCGTCGCCTGCAGGCGCCCCTGCGTCCCGCGCGGTGGCGTCAGCGTGCGGGCGTGGTCGCCGCGGGCGGTGCCGAGGCGTGCGCTGGCGTCGGCGCGGCGGGGGCGGCTGTTGCACCGTGTTCGTCGGTCTGCTCGCCATCGGCCGCGTCCGTCGCGTCGTCCGCATCGGGTTCGGGATACGGATAGGGCGGCGCGACGGCATTCGGCAACTGCGCGCGCCAGTGCTGCAGCCATGTGCCGATGCGTGCACCGACGTACAGTTGCGGATACGACGGCGCTTCGCCCTCGGCCTGTTCGCGTGCGCTGATCTCGGCGCTGGCCAGGCGATAGCTTTCGACCATGTCGGTGGTGCGCGCCAGTGCGTCGATCAGCCAGGCGCGGCCGAAATAGGTGGCGCTGGCGGTGTTGCCGCAGCCGAACGAAGGGCGATCGCGGCGCGCGGCGGTGATGACCAGCGTGTCGGCGGTCTTCAGTGCCGGCACGAAGCCACCGGAGTAGCAGGCCGAAATCACGATGATGCGGTTGCGGATGCCGGCGTCGTCGAGCAGGCGGCGCAGCTCCTGCGGGGTGATGGTGTCGTACTCGGCATCCTCGCCGGGGCCGAACTGCAGATACAGCTCGTGCTGCTCGGTGCCGTGGCTGGTCAGGAACAGCAGCAGCGCGTCCTCGCGCTTGTCCATCAGTTTGCCGATGCGGTCCAGGGTATCGGCCAGGTTGTCGTAGGAGGCCTGTGGCGCGTAGGCGTGCGTGCCGAGATTGTCGCCGTGGTTGATCAGGGTGGCGATACGCCCGGCGGCGCCGAAGCGCTGCGCGAACAACTGCCGCAGGTACAGCACTTCGTTGCGGAACACGTCCTCGCTGGCGTCGCCGGCGAAGCCGACCACGTACAGGTCGGCGACGCCCGGACGCTGCGGCCGCAGCGCGCCCAGTGCCTGGCGCAGCTGCGCCTGGTCGACCGGATCCTGCGCCGCCTCGTCCTGCGCGGTGTCGGCCGCGCCGGCCGGCATCGCGCCGGCATCGGAATGGCAGGCCGGCAGCGCCAGCGCCAGCAGCGCGGCCGGCAGCAGCCGGCCGCGCAACACGGCGAGCGGGCACCGCAACGCCGCCAGCGCGGCGATCGAGGCAGCGACGGGCCTGCGCATGCGGGCTCAGAAGCCCAGGTCGGCGAAGCTCTCCGCGCGGCGGTGGCCGTTGCAGGCCTCGCCCTGGCGCGGTTGCGGGTAATCCTCGCGGCGGTCGATCAGCGCCGTGTCCAGGCCGGCGTTGCGCGCCGCGTCCAGTTCGGCGACCACGTCGGACAGGAACACGATCTGCGCCGGCGCCACCCCGATCGCCTCGGCGATGCGTGCGTAGCTGGGTTGCTCGCGCTTGCCGCCGATCTCGGTATCGAACCAGCCCGAGAACAGCCCGCGCAGGTCGCCGGCGTCGCTGTGGCCGAAGAACAGCTTCTGCGCCGGCACCGAGCCGGACGAGTACACGTACAGCGCACGGCCGTCGGCGTGCCAGCGGCGCAGCGCCGGCGCGGCATCGGGATAGATGTGCGCGGTGAAGTCGGCATCGCGGTAGCCGGCTTCCCAGATCATGCCCTGCAGCGCCTTCAGCGCAGTGTGCTTGCGGTCCTGGTCGATCCAGCCCTGCAGGGTCTCCACGATCACCGCATCGGTGCAGATGCCGCCGCATTCGCTGGCGACCGCGTCCAGCCACTGCCGTACCTGCGGCTGCTGGCCGTGCTCGCGCACGAAGCCGGGCAGGGCGCGGCGCGCGTAGGGGAACAGCACGTCCTTGACGAAGGAGATGCTGCTGGTGGTGCCTTCGATGTCGGTGAGCACGACGCGCGGATCGGCCATCGCTCAGTGCGCCTCGCCGCGCAGCTTCGCCTCGTAGCGCGGGAAGCGCTGGGCGATGTCGGTGCCGGTGAAGTGGCCGACCCAGCCATCCGGCTCGGTGAAAAAGCGGATCGCCACGAAGCGTGGCTCCGGCCCCATGTCGAACCAGTGGTGGGTGCCGTCGGGCACGGCGATCAGGTCGTTCTGCACGCACTCGATCTCGTAGACCTTGCCGTCCACGTGCAGGGTGAACAGGCCGGAGCCGGCAACGAAGAAGCGCACCTCGTCTTCCTTGTGGAAGTGCTCGTCGAGGAACTTCTTGCGCATTTCCTCGCGCTGCGGGTTGTCCGGCGCGATGCTGACCACGTCCACGGTCTTGAAGCCGTTGGCGGCGACCAGGCGGTCGATGTCGGTCTTGTAGGCGGCCATGACCGCCTCCGGCGACGCGCCGGCCTCGATCGGCTGGTTGGCCTGCCAGCGCTCGAAGGTGACGCCGATCTTGCGCAGTTCGGCGGCGATCGCGTCGCCATCGCGGCTGTCGAACAGCGGCGCGTCGGGAGTGGTGTCGGCGAAGATGCGGAGTCGGCTCATGGCGGTGGGCGAAAGCGGCAGGGGGACGAAAAGGGTAGCAGGTGCGTGGCCGGCGGCCGTTGCGGCGCTGGAACGCTGTCGCGCCGCGGCGGATCAGCCGGCGGCGCGCAGCTTGCGCAGCTCCAGCTCGCAGTGCAGCAGGAACTCGAAGGCCTCCAGATGGCGGCGCGCCTCGGCCATGTCGCGGCCCCAGGCGTACAGGCCGTGGCCGTCGATCAGGTAGCCCCACAGCGGCGTGCGGTCGAGCAGGGCGTCGACCTGCGCCGCCAGCACGGTCATGTCCTGGGTGTTGGCGAACACCGGCAGGTCCACCGCGGTCTCGTGGGTCTGGTTGCCGTGCAGCGCCTTCAGCAGCTCGTAGCCTTCCAGGCGGATATGGCCCTGCGCCGCGTACAGCCGCGAGGCGATGGTCTGCACCGGCGAATGCGTGTGCAGAATGCAGCCGATCTCCGGGAAGCGCCGGTACAGCTGGGTGTGCAGCAGGGTCTCGGCGGACGGGCGCAGCGGCCGGCCGACGGCCTGGCCGTCGAAGTCCACCACCATGATGTCGTCCTCCACCAGCCGGCCCTTGTCGCGGCCCGAGACGGTGATCGCGGCGTGGCGATCGTCCAGACGGTGCGAGAAGTTGCTGCTGGTGGCGGGCGTCCAGCCGGCCTGCGACAGCTCACGGATGTTGTCGATCAGCAGGTGCGCCAGCGTGCGCAGGCGCTCGGAATCGTAGGGCAGTGCGTTCATGCGCGTAGTGTAGGGCTTGCTGGCTGGATTGGGATGACAGCACGCACCCGCATCTCCTCGCGCCGTACCCTCACCCCAACCCCTCTCCCGGAGGGAGCGGGGCTAGCGCTTTTCCTTCTCCCGTCGGGAGAAGGTGTCCCGCAGGGGCGGATGAGGGTACGGGCGAAGCCTCGCATTGCCAAATCTGCGCAGCGCTGTGCGCTCCGTACCCTCACCCCAACCCCTCTCCCGGAGGGAGAGGGGCTCTAAGGCTCAGCCTTGGCTGCCGCGCAGGCGGCTGTGGCGGTAGCCGTAGCCGAAGTAGATCGCCAGGCCGATCACCGTCCAGCCGACCATCAGCATCCAGTTGTGTGCGGTCATTTTCGACAGCAGCGCCAGGCAGCTGAGCACGCCGGCGATGCAGATCGGCCAGGCGAACGGGATGCGGAACGGGCGCGGCAGGTCCGGCTGGGTGCGGCGCAGGATCAGCACGCCGGCGCAGACCGCGGCGAAGGCGATCAGGGTGCCCATCGAGGTCAGTTCGCCGAGCACGTCCAGCGGGAACAGCGCCGCCAGCAGGGCGATGCCGATGCCGGTGATCACCGTGTTGACGTGCGGGGTGCGGTAGGTCGGGTGGATCTTGGTGAACACCGGCGGCAGCAGGCCGTCGCGGGCGATGATCATGAAGATGCGCGGCTGGCCGATGATCATCACCAGCACCACCGAGGACAGGCCGATCAGCGCGCCGATCTCCACCACCACGCGCAGCCAGGCCAGTTGCGGATGCGCCGCCACCGCGGTCACCACCGGCTCGTCGGTGCCCAGTTGCGTGTACGGCAGCAGCCCGGTCATCACCGCGGCCATGGCCACGTACAGCACGGTGCAGATCACCAGCGACAGGATCATGCCGATCGGCAGGTCGCGCTGCGGCCGGTGCGATTCCTGCGCCGCCACCGACACCGCCTCGAAGCCGATGTAGGCGAAGAACACCATCGCCGCGCCGCGCAGCACGCCGTCCAGGCCGTACTTGCCCGGGCCCTCGTTGGCGGGGATGAACGGATGCCAGTTGGCCGGGTCGACGTACTTCCAGCCGGCGGCGATGACCAGCACGATCAGGCCGCTCTTCAGCACCACCATCGCCATGTTCATCGCCGAGGACTTGCGGATGCCGACGTAGCACAGCCAGGTGAGCAGCAGCACGATGCCGGCCGCGGGCAGGTTGGCGATCGCGCCGGTGGGCTGCAGCTTGCCGTCCAGCGGCGCGTTGACCAGGGCCGCGGGCAGGTGGATGTCGAAGTGGTCGAGCAGGCTGAGGAAATAGCCGGTCCAGCTGACCGCCACCGCCGAGGCCGATACGCCGTACTCGAGCACCAGCATCCAGCCGATGAACCAGGCCGCCAGCTCGCCGAAGGTGGCGTAGGTGTAGGTGTAGGCGCTGCCGGAGACCGGCACCATCGCCGCGAACTCGGCGTAGGCCAACGCGCAGAACGCGCAGCACACCGCGGCCAGCACGAACGAGAGCATGATCGCCGGCCCGGCGTGGTTGGCCGCGGCCTGGCCGGTGATGACGAAGATGCCGCCGCCGATCACCGCGCCGATGCCCAGCGCGGTCAGGCCCCAGGGGCCGAGCGCGCGTTGCAGGCCCAGCCCGCCGGCGTCCTCGTGGCTGGCGTGGGGGTGTTTGGTGGCCAAGAGTTGTTTGAGCATGGAGCGGTTCCAGCCGGGCGCGGCGCGCGAGGAAGAGGGGATGAACGCGAAGACCGGCGCGGGCGCCGGTCTTCGGGGGAGCGGATCAGGCCTTGGCGGCCAGGCGGCTGTTGCGGATGCCGTAGAAGAAGTAGATGCACAGGCCGATCAGGGTCCAGCCGACGAACACCTTCCAATGCTCCTGGAACGCCTGGAAGAACAGGCCCACGCAGAACAGCGCGCCCAGCGGGCACACCGCCCAGAACAGCGGCACCCGGAACGGACGCGGCAGATCGGGACGGGTGAAGCGCAGCACCATCACGCCGACGCAGACCGTGGCGAAGGCGAGCAGGGTGCCCATCGACACCAGTTCGCCGAGCACGTCCAGCGGGATCAGCCCGGCCAGCAGCGCCGCCAGCACGCCGACCACCACGGTGCCGACGTAGGGGGTGTGGAAGCGGCGGTGCACCTTGCCGAACAGCTTCGGCAGCAGGCCGTCGCGCGACATGGTGTAGAAGATGCGCGGCTGCGCCATCAGCATCACCAGCACCACCGAGGACAGGCCGGCGATGGCGCCGATCTCGACGAAGGTCTTCAGCCAGGCCAGGTGCGGGTAGTGCTCCAACGCGGTGGCCACCGGCTTGGCGGTACCGAGTTGGGTGTAGGGCAGCAGGCCGGTCAGCACCGCGCAGACGATGATGTAGATGATGGTGCAGATGGCCAGCGACACCAGGATGCCGATCGGCATGTTCTTCTGCGGGTCCTTGGTCTCGCCGGCCGAGGTGGAGACCGCATCGAAGCCGATGTAGGAGAAGAACACGATGGAGGCGGCGCGGAAGATGCCGCTCCAGCCGAACTCGCCCGGGCCGGTGTTTTCCGGGATGAACGGATGCCAGTTGTCCGGGTTGATGTAGAAGATGCCGACGCCGACGAACAGGCAGATCACCAGCACCTTGATCGCCACCACGATGGCGTTGACGAAGGCCGACTGGGTGACGCCGATGTAGCACAGCGTGCTGACCGCGGCCACGATCAGCACCGCCGGCAGGTTGACGATGTTGCCCGAGGCCACGAACGCGTGACCGGTCCAGGTCAGCGGCGCACTGGCCAGTTCCGCGGGGAAAGGCAGGCCGAGGGTGCCGGTGACGAAGCTGATCAGGTAGGCCGACCAGCCGACCGCGACGCTGGAGCCGGCGAACAGGTACTCCAGCACCAGGCACCAGCCGATGAACCAGGCCACGCCTTCGCCGAGCGTGGCGTAGGAATACGAGTAGGCGCTGCCGGAGACCGGCAGCATCGCCGCGAACTCGGCGTAGCACAGCCCGGCGAAGGCGCAGGCCAGGCCGGCGAACACGAACGACAGCATCACCGCGGGGCCGGCATGATTGGCCGCGGCCTGGCCGGTGAGCACGAAGATGCCGGCGCCGATCACCGCACCGATGCCGAGCAGGATCAGGTGTCTGGCGGTGAGGGTGCGTTTGAGGGTGGCTTCGCCCTCCAGACTGCCTTCGAACGGTTCGCCGGCGTCGACGTGACCGGCGGGTTCGATCGGCTTGACCCTCAGCAGAGACTTGAGCATTCGGTGCATCCCCAGGTGGCGGTACGGGGCAAGCGGCCCCGGCAATGGCGAAGCGCCGGGCCCACAGCGGGCGACGCAAGCGTCGTACCATGCCAAAGCCGGCCGGCCGCCACAAGCCGCGCCGCACCGTGGACGGCGATAATGGCCGCCCCCGAACGCGAGAACGCCGATGCCGGAGCCGTCCCTACGCCAGCAGTTGCAGGCCCATGCCCGGCACTGCCCGGATCAGGCCGAGGTCGCCGCGCAGTTCCTGGCCTTGCTGGACGATGCCGCCGATCCGTTCGTGCGCGCACGCCTGGAGGGCCATTTCACCGGCTCGGCCTGGCTGGTCAGCGCCGACGGTCTGCGCACCTTGCTGACCCATCACCGCAAGCTGCAGCGCTGGCTGCAACTGGGCGGGCACGCCGACGGCGACCGCGATCTGGCGCGGGTGGCGTTGAAAGAGGCCGAGGAGGAGTCGGGCCTGCCTGGCCTGGTGCTGGAGGATGGCGCGATTTTCGATCTGGACCGGCACTGGATTCCGGAGCGGGGCGACGTGCCTGGGCACTGGCATTACGACGCACGCTACGTGGTCCGTGCCGGCGCCGACGAGACCTTCGCGGTCAGCGCCGAGTCGCTGGCCCTGGCCTGGCGCCCGATCGCCGAACTGCTGAACGAAGCAGGCCTGGATCCGTCGCTACAGCGCATGGCGCGCAAGTGGCTGCAACGACAAGCCCCTCTCCCCCCGGGAGAGGGGTTGGGGTGAGGGTTGGGCGCGCAGCGCGGGCGGTGTTTTGGCTGCACGAGGCTGCGCCCGTACCCTCATCCGCCCCTTCGGGGCACCTTCTCCCGGCGGGAGAAGGGAGAAGCAGAGCCCCTCTCCCCCTGGGAGAGGGGTTGGGGTGAGGATACGGGCGCGCAGCGCACCCACGAATCCCCAATCCCCAATCCCCGCTAGTAAAGAATGCGCGTCCGCAACGTCCCGGCCACCTGCGCCAGTTCGTCCTTCAGCACCGCCGCCAGTTCCTCGCTGGCGTCGACGTCGATCACCACGTAGCCGACCTTGGGGTCGGTGCGCAGGAACTGGCCGTCGATGTTGACGTTGTGGCGCGAGAACAGTTCGTTGATCTGCGACAGTACGCCCGGCACGTTGCGGTGGATATGCAGCAGGCGCAGGCTCTCGGCGTGCTCGGGCAGGGTCACCTCGGGGAAGTTCACCGCCGACAGGGTGCTGCCGTTGTCGCTGTAGCGCACCAGCTTGGCCGCCACTTCCACGCCGATGTTGTCCTGCGCCTCCAGCGTGCTGCCGCCGACGTGCGGGGTCAGGATCACGTTGTCGTGCGCGGCCAGCGGCGATTCAAACAGGTCGCCGTTGCCCTTGGGCTCGATCGGGAACACGTCCACCGCGGCGCCGCCGATGTGGCCGCTGCGCAGCGCCGCGTCCAGCGCGTCGATGTCGATCACGGTGCCGCGCGAGGCGTTGATCAGGTGTGCGCCCGGCTTCATCTGCGCCAGTTGCGCCGCGCCGATCATGTCGCGGGTGGCCGCGGTTTCCGGCACGTGCAGGGTGACCACATCCGAGCGCGCCAGCAGGTCGTCCAGGTCGGTGGCGGTGCGGGCGTTGCCCAGCGACAGCTTGGTCTCGATGTCGTGGAAGATCACCTGCATGCCCAGCGACTCGGCCAGCACGCCGACCTGGGTGCCGATGTGGCCGTAGCCGACGATGCCCAGCACCTTGCCGCGGGTCTCGTGGCTGCCGGCGGCCGACTTGGACCAGCCGCCGCGGTGGCACTCGGCATTCTTCTGCGGAATGCCACGCAACAGCAGGATGGCCTCGGCGATCACCAGCTCGGCGACGCTGCGGGTATTGGAGTAGGGCGCATTGAACACCGGGATGCCGGCCAGTTCGGCCGCGTCCAGGTCGACCTGATTGGTGCCGATGCAGAAGCAGCCGACCGCGATCAGGCGCTTGGCATGGGCCAGCACCTCGGCGCTGAGTTGGGTGCGCGAGCGGATGCCGACGATGTGCGCCTCGGCGATGCGCTGCTTGAGCTCGTCTTCCGGCAACGACTTGGCGTGCAGCTCGATCTGCGAGTAGCCGGCCGCGCGGAACACGTCGACGGCGGTCTGGCTGATGCCTTCGAGCAGCAGCACGCGGATATCCTGCTTCGGAAACGAGGTCTTCTTGGGCGACATTGCGGCGAGGGAGCGATGGCCAACGGGCCGGTCACTATGCCAGATGGCTCCGCGCTTTGGTGCGCCGCAATAGGATGCCGGGAGACCGTGGATGCAACGCCGGTGGACGGTTTCAGGTGCATCGATTGAGGGCGGCCGGCGTGGGATTCGGGAATGGGGATTGGGGATTCTCAAAGCGGCGACCTGCTGGTAACGAACTGGACGCCGTTGCGCAACGCTGGCACGCTTGAATGCTTGCCTTCGCCGATGCCTCTCCGCCCATGACCGATCCGCGCCTGGATGCCCTGGCCCTCGCCGTTCCCGGCCTGCGCCTGAAGACCGATCCTGCCGACCTGGAGCACTACGGCCGCGACTGGACCCGGCGCTGGACCCCGGCGCCGCTGGCGATCGCGCTGCCGGCGACGGTGGAGGAGGTGCAGGCGGTGCTGCGCTGGGCCAACGCCCACGCGGTGGCGGTGGTGCCCTCCGGCGGTCGCACCGGCCTGTCCGGCGGCGCCGTGGCCGCGCACGGCGAGCTGGTGCTGAGCCTGGAGCGGATGAACAAGGCGCTGGCCTTCGATCCGGTCGACCGCACGCTGACCGTGCAGGCCGGCATGCCGCTGGAAGCGGTGCACAACGCCGCGCGCGAGCACGGCCTGCTGTACCCGGTGGACTTCGCCGCGCGTGGGTCGTGCTCGATCGG
Organism: Xanthomonas sp. F10; assembly: GCF_014206815.1. Lineage (GTDB taxonomy): Bacteria > Pseudomonadota > Gammaproteobacteria > Xanthomonadales > Xanthomonadaceae > Xanthomonas_A > Xanthomonas_A indica. Next base: position 1,388,560 of record NZ_JACHNP010000001.1, on the reverse strand, counting down.
CGGCAACATCGCCACCAACGCCGGTGGCATCCGCGTGATCCGCTACGGCAACACCCGCGAGTGGATCGCCGGGCTGAAGGTGGTCACCGGCAGCGGCGAGCTGCTCGAGCTCAACCGCGGCCTGATCAAGAACTCCAGCGGCTACGACTTCCGCCAGTTGCTGATCGGCTCCGAAGGCACCCTGGGCATCGTGGTCGAGGCCACCCTGCGGCTCACCGACCCGCCGCCACCGAGCAACGTGATGCTGCTGGCGCTGCCCTCGTTCGAGGTGCTGATGCAGGTGTTCGCCGCGTTCCGCAGCCGCCTGCAGCTGGAGGCGTTCGAGTTCTTCACCGACCGCGCACTGCAGCACGTGCTCGCGCATGGCGCGCAGGCGCCGTTCGACACCGTCTATCCGTACTACGTGGTCACCGAATACGCCAGCGGCAACGAGGTGCAGGAGGCGGCGGCGCTGGCCGCGTTCGAGGCCTGCATGGAGCAGGGCTGGGTGCTGGACGGGGTGATCAGCCAGAGCGAGGCGCAGGCCGCGCAGTTGTGGCGCCTGCGCGAAGGCATCACCGAGGCGGTGGCGCGCTACACGCCGTACAAGAACGACGTGTCGGTGCGGATCTCGGCGATGCCGGCGTTCCTGGCGCGCACCCAGGCGCTGCTCGGCGAGGCCTATCCGCAGTTCGAGGTGGTGTGGTTCGGCCATATCGGCGACGGCAACCTGCACATCAACGTGCTCAAGCCCGACGCCACCGCGCCGGCCGAGTTCATCGCCGCCTGCGAGCAGGTCACCAAGCTGCTGGCGCAGGTGCTGGCCGAGCACGGCGGCAGCATCTCCGCCGAGCACGGCATCGGCCTGGTCAAGAAGCCCTACCTGGAGAGCACCCGCAGCGCCGAGGAGATCGCGCTGATGCGCGCGGTCAAGCGCGTGTTCGATCCTTCCGGGTTGCTCAATCCGGGCAAGCTGTTCGATCCCTGAGCCCAGCTGCGCCGCTGCCGCGCGACCCGTTCAGGCGCTGCGCGCGGCGGACCGCTAGGCTATGCGGCGCGGCGCCGGCCGTCCCCCTTTTCATGAGCCTGTCTGGAACGATTGCGATGACCCGAGTGACTGCGCGCTGCGCCCTGCTGTTCGCCCTGATCCTGCCCGCGTTTGCGCAGGCGTCCAGCTTCGCCGGCACCTCCGCCGGTTCGGCCTCGGCCGGTTCGGCCGGCAGCTCGGCGTCCTCGGACAGCAGTTCCAACAACGACAAGGTGGTGCTGCAGGCGCGCGACGACGCGGCCGGCTTCGTCGCCAGCGCCGGGCGCATCCGCGGCGCGCAACTGGAAGCGGCGCTGCGCGTGCTGCGCGAGCGCAACCCGCAGGCGCAGCAGGCCAGCGACCTGGAACTGGCGCAGGCGATCCTGGCGCTGTGAGCGCGCGCCGGCCACGGCGCCTCTGCGCGCGGTGGCTGGCGGTGCTGGTGCTGGTGCTAGCCGGTGCGGTGCACGCCGCGGCCGCGCCGCTGGTCGTCGACGAGCGCGGGCTGAGCCCAGCCGAACGCACCGCCAGCCAGGCCGTGCTGGCCGCGGCCCAGGCGCGGCTGCCGTCGGCCTGGGCCGCGGCGCTGCCGGCAGGGCTGCCGCTGCAATGGAGCGACGATCTCCCCGCACAGGTGCACGGTCGCGCGCAGGCGCGGCGCCTGCTGTTGAACAAGCGCCTGCTGCGCGACTGGATGGCGGCGGCGGGCGACACCGATCCGGCGCGGCGGCCGGCGCTGGCGGCGGTGCTGCACGAACTGGCGCATTTCTACGACCGCGCCGCGGCGGGGCGGTTGTCGTCCGATCCGCGCCTGCTGGATCTGGCCGGCTGGCAGGTCAGTCCGATGCGCCTGGGCCTGCGCCGCGGCCAGAACCGCTTCACCGAGCGCAGCCCGGACCGCTACGAATTGCAGTCGCCGGCCGAGTTCGTGGCGGTGAATCTCGAGCACTTCCTGCTCGACCCGGACTACGCCTGCCGGCGGCCGGCGCTGGCCCGCTACTTCGCCGCACGCCTGGCGTGGACGCCCCCGGCGCCTGCGTGCGCACCGGGCCAGGTCTTCGTGCAGGATCCGCTGGCCGACGCGGCCGCGTTGTTGCAGGTGGACCCGGCACGGGTCTACGCGGTGGACTACCTGCTGGCCGAAGGCAACGCGCAGCCGATGAGCCACTGGGGCCACAGCATGCTGCGCCTGGTGATCTGTGCGCCAGGCCATCCGCTGGGGCCGCAGTGCCGGCTGGACCTGGCCGAGCACCGGGTGCTGTCGTTCCGCGCCTTCGTCGACGACGTGCAGATCTCCAGCCTGCGTGGGCTTACCGGCTCCTACCCGTCGCGGCTGTTCGTGCTGCCGCTGCGCCAGGTGGTGGACGATTACACCCAGGTGCAACTGCGCGGCTTGCAGTCGCTGCCGCTGCGGCTCTCGCGCGAGGAGATCGTCGCGCTGCTCGAGCGTGCCGCGCAACTGCACTGGAGCTACGACGGCCGCTACTACTTCCTCAGCAACAACTGCGCGGTGGAGACCTACGCCTTGCTGCACGACGGCGTGCCGCGGCTGGCGGCCGCTCGCCTGTCCGGGATCAGCCCGACCGGGCTGCGTCGGCGCCTGCTGCGGGCCGGCATCGCCGATGCCTCGGTGTTCGAGGATGCCGATGCGGCGGTGCGCAATGGCTACTTCTTCCCGGCGGCGAGCGCGCATTTTGCAGAGATGTTCGCGGTGGCGCGCGGTTCCTTGGCGCTGCCGGCCCGCAATGCCGGCGCATGGCTGGACCTGCCCGCCGCGCAACGCGCGCCGTGGCTGCAGCGTGGCGACCTGCGCGCCAGTGCCGCCTTGCTTGTGTTGGAAAATGCCGCCCGCCGCCGTGCCGAACAGCGCGGTCGCGATGCGCTGAAGCGGCGTTATCTGGGCAAGCCGCTGCCGTCCGCGGCGGCCGCTGCGGGTGGGGGTGATACGGGCGCCGACACCCGCGATGCGGCCAGCGCCGTGCGCGCCGTCCTGGCCGAGCAAGGGCTGCTGAGCCAGCCGGCGAGCCTGCTGCAGGGGCAACCGGGGTACGGCCTGCCGCAGGCGCAGGAGCGCGCTTGGCTGCAGGTCCAGGGACAGGCGCGGATCGCGGCGCTGCATGACGACGGTGCCGCGCTGCAGACGCGCCTGCGTGGGTTGCTGCCGGCGCCGCTGCAGGCGGACCTGGTGCAGATCGATGCCAACCTGGCGACGTTGGGCGAACGCCTGCGCACGCTCAATCGCGAGGGGGGCGGGCTGCAGTTGCGGTCGCCCTCGGTGTTGCGGGAGGGTGGCGGGCAGCCGTAGTGCGGCAGGCGGGCTTCGTACGTAAGACTGTAAGGCAGAGGGTATCGCGCGTGCGGTTGACGGCGTCGCGGTCGCGGCTGAAGCCGCTCCTACGACGTCGCCGGCGTTGCCTCCGCTGCATCGGCTGGTTGCAGGCGCAGCCTTTTCGTCATGAAAGGAGGTCGATAGTTCCAGTCGTCGGGACTGAAGTCCCTCCCACAAAAAAGCGGCGTCCCCTCCGCTCGTCTTTGTAGGAGCGGCTTCAGCCGCGACGAGCGAAGCGGGGGGGGGCGGCCGATGGCGACCACCTTCAGGCTGACGTCAATGCCAGCAAGGGCGCCACCTTGCCTGTCCGCAAGCCACCATCACGGCAGTTCGAGACCGGCATCCTCGCCGTAGTGGCGCAGCCAGGCATCGCGTGCTGGATCCTGGCGGTACTGCGCGCGCAGCTTCGCCCAGGTCTGCTCATTGCCGTCGCAGTACGTGGCCATCGCCTTTTCCAGCTCGCGCCGCCGCGCCGCGTCGTACGGTTCTTCGCCGGCGAAATGGTTGCAGGTATCCTGGCGCGCGACGAAGTCACGGATCGGCGCGGGCATCGCGCAGAAGCCGGCGTGGTGCTCGGGATCGACCGCGTCCGGAATGGTGCAGGCGGGCTTGGCCACGCTCGCCGCGGCCGGCGTCACCGGTGCGGCGAGCGCCAGCGCCGGTACCGCCAGCAGCAGGGCGAGACAGGTGCGCCGTGGCGCGTGCCCGGCGCGGGAGGCGTGATCGCCACGGCGCCCGCGCATAGGTTCAGTCGGCGCGGCCGGCGAATTCGCCGGTGGTGGTGTTGACCAGCACGCGCTCGCCGTTGCCGATGTACTCCGGCACCATGATCTCGATGCCGGTGTTGAGCTTGGCCGGCTTCGGCCGCTTGGTGGCGGTGCCGCCCTTGAGTTCCGGCGGGGTCTCGATCACTTCCAGGGTCACGCTCTGCGGCAACTGGATCGCCACCGGCTGGTCGTCGATGACCTGCACGTAGATGCCGCTGAGGCCGTCGGTGATGTAGCCGGCGTCGGTGCCGATCGCGTCGGCGTCCAGGGTGTAGGGGGTGTAGTCCTCGTCGTCGAGGAACACGAAGGCCTCGCCGTCCTTGTAGGAGAAGGTGGCCTGGCGGCGCATCAGCTCGACCTCGCGCAGGTCGTCGTCGCCGTCGAAGCTGGCATCGAGCTTGTTGCCGCCCGGCACGCTGTACATCACGAAGCGGAAACGCACATTGCCGCCGCGGCCCTGCGGCGAACTGCGCTCGATGTCGCGGATCTGGTACACGCCGTTGTTGTACTCGACGACGTTGCCTTTCTTGATTTCGTTGGCTTTCATGGGTGTGGGGCCGAGATTGGGGATTGGGGATTGGGGATTGGGGATTAGGGATTAGGGATTGGAAAGCGCCGGGCAGGGACGAGGAACGGGGAGCGTTTGCGAATCCCCAATGCCGAATCCCCAATCCCGGCTACTTCGGCGCCAACCGCACCGCGCCGTCCAGGCGAATGGTCTCGCCGTTGAGGTAGCGGTTGCGCAGCAGGAACATCACCGTGTCGGCGAATTCGTCCGGGCGGCCGAGACGCGAAGGATACGGGATCGCCGCGGCCAGCGACTGCTGCACGGCCTCGGGCATGCCGTCGACCATCGGGGTCCAGAAGATGCCCGGGGCGATGGTGTTGACGCGGATGCCGAAGCGCGCCAGTTCGCGCGCCATCGGCAGGGTCATCGCCACAACGCCACCCTTGGACGCGGCGTAGGCGGCCTGGCCGATCTGGCCTTCGTAGGCGGCCACGCTGGCGGTGTTGACGATGGCGCCGCGCTCGCCGTCCTCGCCCGGGGCGTTGTGCTGCATCAGGTCGGCAGCGGCCTTGGCGACGTTGAAGCTGCCGACCAGGTTGACCATCACCGTGCCCTGGAAGGTGGCCAGCGGCATCGGCGCTTCCTTGCCGAGCACGCGGCCGGCGCCAAGGATGCCCGCGCAGTTGACCGCGGCGTTGAGGCCGCCGAGAAAATCACGCGCCGCGCCGAGCTGGGCGGCCACCTGGCCCTCGTCGCTCACGTCGGTGCGCAGGTAGTGGGCCCGGTCCGCGCCCAGGTCGGCGACCGCAGCCGCGCCCTTGTCGTCGTTCAGATCGAACAGCGCCACCTTGCCGCCTTCGGCGACGATGCGTTGCGCCACCGCCAGGCCGAGGCCGGACACGCCGCCGGTGACCACCGCTTTCAGATCGGCAAGCTGCATGGATGTTCCCTCCCAGGAAAACGCCCAGTTTAGAGGGTGCCGCCCCATCGCGGCGAGATCGGCGACGGGCCACGGCGTGCGTGCCTGCCGCCGCGGACCTGTTGCGGCTCAGCCCTCGGCGCCCAGCGCCTGGCCGACCTTGCTGCCGGTCGGGCGGCCGAGTTTCTGCGCCAGCCAGCGCCCGGTCGCGGCCAGCGCCGGCAGGTCGATGCCGGTTTCCACGCCATTGCCGTGCAGCAGGTAGACCACGTCCTCGCTGGCTACGTTGCCGCTGGCGCCCTTGGCGTACGGGCAGCCGCCGGCGCCGGACACCGCGGCATCGACCACGCGCACGCCTTCTTCCAGGCAGGCGGCGATGTTGGCCAGGGCCTGGCCGTAGGTATCGTGGAAATGCACCGCCAGCGCCGCCATCGGCACCGCCGTGGCGACCGCGCGCAGCATCGCCCGCGCCTTGCCGGGCGTGCCCACACCGATGGTGTCGCCCAGCGAAATCTCGTAGCAGCCCATCGCGTGCAGCCGCTGCGCCACCCGCACCACGTCGGCCAGGGGAACCTCGCCTTGGTAGGGGCAGCCGAGCACGGTGGAGACGTAGCCGCGCACCTTGACCCCGTCCGCGGCCGCGCGCTCCAGCACCGGGGCGAAGCGCGCCAGCGATTCGTCGATGCCGGCATTGGTATTGGTGCGGTTGAAGGCCTCCGAGGCGGCGGTGAACACCGCTACCTCGCGTACGCCGACCGCGGCGGCGCGTTCGTAGCCCTGCAGGTTCGGCACCAGCACCGGGTAGTCCACGCCCGGCACCTGCGCGATGCCGGCGTAGACCTCGGCCGCATCGGCCAGCTGCGGCACCCATTTCGGGCTGACGAAGCTGGTCGCCTCGATGCTGCGCAGGCCGGTGCGCCCCAGCCGCGCGATCAGCTCGATCTTGTCGGCGGTGGCGACCCAGGCCTTCTCGTTCTGCAGGCCGTCGCGCGGGCCGACCTCGACGATGCGCACGCGGTCGCTCATCGCCGAGATTCCTGTGCCGTTGGCCGGGCACTGCACACGAAACGGGAAGCGACGAGGGTCATGGGAATTCCTGATAGGAAGAGATCGTGAAGCAGCGGCACGCACGGCCGTCGTCATCTACACCGGCGCGACATGGCCGCGCGGATCAGGCCGTTGCGGGGTGGTGACAGACCGCTTCGATGTTGTGGCCGTCCGGATCCAGCAGGAACGCGCCGTAATAGTCGGGGTGGTAGTGCGGACGCAGGCTCGGTGCGCCGTGGTCGCGGCCGCCGGCGGCCAGGCCGGCCTGATGGAAGGCATCCACCTGCGCGCGGCTGGCGACGACGAAGGCCACGTGCACGCCGTGGTCGCCAGCGTCGCGGCCGCCGTCGGCGATCCAGAAGCTGGGCTTGCCATCGCGGCCGAAGCCGACGTGGCGCTGGCCGCCGCTCTCTTCGGCGCTCACCTGCATCACCACGTCCAGGTCCAGCGCGGCCAGGGCGGCGCGGTAGAAGGCCAGGCTGCGGTCGAGGTCGCTGCAGCGCAGGCCGAGATGATCGATCGGGTTCATGGGCTGGCCCTCCAGGCCGGTTCGCGTTTTTCCAGGAACGCATTCAGTCCTTCCTGGCCCTCGGCCGAGACCCGCAGCTGCGCGATCAGCGCGGCGTTGGCCTGGTCCAGCACATCGCGCTCGCCGCCGGCGGCAACCCGCCGCACCAGCGCCTTGGCGCCGGCAGCGGCCAGCGGCCCGGCCTGGCCGAGCAGGGCGACCTGGCGCTGCACCGCCGCGTCCAGCGCCTCCGGCGCCACCGCCTGGTGGACCAGGCCGATCTGCGCCGCGGTGGCGGCGTCGAAGGTTTCCGCGCTGGCGAACCAGCGCCGCGCCTGGCGCGCGCCGATCGCCGCGATCACGTACGGCGAGATCACCGCCGGCAGCAGGCCCAGCCGGCTTTCGCTGAGCGCGAAGCGCGCATCGGTGGCAGCCACGGCGATGTCGCAGCAGGCGACCAGGCCGACCGCGCCGCCGAACGCGGCGCCCTGCACCCGTGCCACGGTGGGCTTGGGCAGTTCGTCGAGCAGGCGCATCAGCCGCGCCAGGGCCAGCGCGTCGTCCAGGTTTTCCTGCTCGCTGGCGCCGGCCATCGAGCGCATCCACTGCAGGTCGGCCCCGGCCGAGAACGCCGCGCCGGCGCCGGCCAGGACCAGCACCTGCACCTGCGGATCGGTGCCGATCTGCAGCAGGGCGTCGCTGAGCTGCGCGATCAGCGCGGCGTCGAAGGCGTTGCGCACCTCGGGTCGGTTCAACTGCAGCGTCAGGACCTTGCCGGATCGTTGCAACAACAGGACATCGCTCATCGAACACGCTCGTACGCAGGGAAAACGGCAGCCATACGGAATGATAGCCGGCCGTGCCGGCGCCGCCATGACGCGCCGCGGCGATGCTACAATTGATAACCATTCTTATCGACGGAACGTGCTGTGACGTTGTCCGATATGCCGTTGCGCAGCAGCGCCCTGGTGGAATCCGTGCACGACCGCCAGCCCAACGACGCCATCGCGCGGCGTCTGCGCGAGCTGGGCTTCGTCGCCGGCGAGCAGGTGCAGATGCTGGCCAGCGGGCCGATCGGCGGCGAACCGCTGCTGGTGCAGGTGGGCTATACGCGCTTCGCGCTGCGCCGCAGCGAGGCGGCGCGGGTGCAGGTCAGTACGCTGGACGAGGTGCGCACGTGAGCGCGGTCGCCGTGCCGCTGCGGCTGGCCCTGGTCGGCAACCCGAACTGCGGCAAGACCGCGCTGTTCAACCAGTTGACCGGCAGCAAGCAGAAGGTCGCCAACTACGCCGGCGTCACCGTGGAGCGCAAGGAGGGCCGCTTCCGCGCGCCGTCCGGGCGCGAGTTCGCGGTGCTGGATCTGCCGGGCGCCTACAGCTTGCAGCCGGCCAGCCTGGACGAGGCGATCACCCGCGACCTGTGCCGTGGCTTTTACCCGGGCGAGCCGGCGCCGGACGTGCTGGTGTGCGTGGTCGACGCCACCAACCTGCGCCTGCACCTACGCTTCGCGCTGGAGTTGCGCGAACTGGGCAAGCCGATGCTGGTGGCCCTGAACATGGTGGATGCGGCGCAGCGCCGCGGCATCCAGATCGACCGCCAGGCGCTGGAGCAGGCGCTGGGCGTGCCGGTGATCGAGACCGTGGCGGTGCGCCGCAACGGCGCGCGCGCCCTGGTCGAGCGGCTGGACACGCTGGCGCCGGCACTGCCGCCGGCGGTGGCGCCGGCCGAGGGGCAGGGCGACTACCACCAGCAGGTGCGCGCGATTCTCGCCGCGGCGGTGTCGATGCCGACCCGTACCTCGCGCATCGACGACGCGCTGGACCGCTGGTTGCTGCACCCGGTGGCCGGCCTGCTGACCCTGGCCGTGGTGATGTTCCTGATCTTCCAGGCGGTCTACGCCTGGGCCGCGCCGCTGATGGACCTGATCGATGGCGGCACCAAGGCGCTGGGTGCCTGGGTTGGCGGAACGCTGCCGGAGGGGCCGCTGAACAGCCTGCTGGTGGACGGCATCATCGCCGGCCTCGGCGGGGTAGTGGTGTTCCTGCCGCAGATCCTGATCCTGTTCGCCTTCATCCTGGCGCTGGAGGAATCCGGGTACCTGCCGCGCGCGGCGTTCCTGCTCGACCGCATGATGGCCGCGGCCGGCCTGTCCGGGCGCTCGTTCATCCCGCTGTTGTCCAGCTTTGCCTGCGCCGTGCCCGGGATCATGTCCACCCGCAGCATCCAGGACCCGCGCGACCGCCTGGCGACCATCCTGGTGGCGCCGCTGATGACCTGTTCGGCGCGCCTGCCGGTGTACGCGCTGCTGATCGGCGCGTTCATCCCGCAGCGGCAGGTGTGGGGCGTGTTCAACCAACAGGGACTGGTGCTGTTCGGCCTGTACTTCGCCGCCATCGCCAGTGCGCTGCTGGTGTCGTGGACGATGAAGAAATGGCGCCGCGACAAGGGCGAGCATCCGCTGCTGCTGGAGCTGCCGTCCTACCGCGTGCCGCACCTGCGCGATCTGGCGCTGGGCCTGTGGGAGCGCGCGGCGATCTTCCTCAAGCGCGTCGGCGGCATCATCCTGGCGTTGACCATCCTGCTGTGGTTCCTGCTGTCGTTCCCGGCGCCGCCGGCCGATGCCACCCTGCCGGCCATCGACTACAGCTTCGCCGGCCGTATCGGCCACGCCATGACCACGGTGTTCTCGCCGCTGGGCTTCAACTGGCAGATCTGCATCGCGCTGATCCCCGGCCTGGCCGCACGCGAGGTGGCGGTGTCGTCGCTGGCGACGGTGTACGCGCTGTCGGCGGCCGACGACGATGCCGCCGCGCAGGCGTTGTCGCCGCTGATCCACGATGGCTGGTCGCTGGCCACCGCGCTGTCGCTGCTGGTCTGGTACATCTACGCGCCGATGTGCATTTCCACCCTGGCCACGATCAAGCGCGAGACCAATTCGTGGAAGCAGATGAGCTTCGCCGCGTTCTACCTGTTCGCGCTGGCGTATCTGGCCTCGCTGGTCACCTACCAAGTCGCGGTGGCGCTGGGAGCCGGCTGAGATGAACGCCTCGCTGCTGCTGCAGTACCTGGTGATCGCGCTGGCGGTACTGGTCAGCGCCTGGGTGGTACTGAAGAAGCAATTCCCGGGCACCGCGCGCAAGCTGCGCGGCGCACTCGCACTACGCCTGCTCAAGCCGGGCCGGGCGGCCTGGCTGCAGGCGCTGGGGCGGCGCATCGCACCGCCGGCCAGCGCCGGCGCTGGCGCCTGCGGCGGCTGCGACAGCTGCGGGCCGACGCCGCCGCGGCGGCACTGAGCCGCGCCACGCGTTGCCGGCCCGCGCCTGCTTGTGCGCCGCACATGCGCGCGGCGAGGGCGGCGTCTATCCTATGCCGATGACCAATCCATTCCCGTTCTCCCGCCGTGCGCAGGCGCTGACCAGTTCGGCGATCCGCGAAATCCTCAAGGTCACCGAACGCCCTGAAGTGATCTCCTTCGCAGGCGGTCTGCCGTCGCCGGATACCTTCCCGGTCGCGCGCATGCGCGAGGCCTGCGACAAGGTGTTGCGCGATGCGCCGCAGGCCGCGCTGCAGTACGGCCCGACCGAGGGCTATCTGTTGCTGCGCGAATGGGTGGCGGCGCGGTTGAGCCGCGACGGCGCCAGCATCCGCCCCAGCCAGGTGCTGATCACCACCGGATCGCAGCAGGGCCTGGACCTGCTCGGCAAGGTGTTCATCGACGAAGGCAGCAAGGTGCTGGTGGAAACGCCCAGCTATCTCGGCGCGCTGCAGGCGTTCTCGCTGTTCCAGCCGGCGTTCGCGGCAATGCAGTCGGACGACGACGGCGTGGTGGTGGATGCGCTGGACGATGCGCAACTGGCCGGCGCGCGCTTCATGTACGTGCTGCCGAACTTCCAGAACCCGACCGGGCGGCGCCTGCCGCTGCACCGGCGCCAGGCGCTGGTGGCGCGTGCGGCCGAAGCCGGCGTGCCGATCGTCGAGGACGATCCCTACGGCGAGCTGTGCTACAGCGGCGACACGCTGCCGAGCCTGCTGTCGATGAACCCGGACGGCGCCATCTACATGGGCTCGTTCTCCAAGGTGTTCGCCCCGGGCCTGCGCCTGGGCTACCTGGTCGCGCCGGAAGCGGTGCACGCCAAGCTGGTGCAGGCCAAGCAGGCGGCCGACCTGCACACGCCGTCGTTCAGCCAGCGCATCGTGTACGAGGCGGTGCAGGACGGCTTCCTGGATGCGCACATCCCCGGCATCCGTGCGCTGTACGCCAGCCGCTGCGAGCAGATGCTCGCCGCCCTGGCCAAGTATTTCCCCGCGCAGGTGCGCTGGAATCGCCCGGCCGGCGGCATGTTCATCTGGGTCGAGTTGCCGGCGGGCATGGACGGCGGCGCGCTGCTGAGCAAGGCGATCGAGCGCAATGTGGCGTTCGTGCCGGGTGCGCCGTTCTTCGCGGTCGCGCCGCAGCGCAATACCATGCGGCTCTCGTTCGTGACCGTGCCGGCCGAACGCATCGAAATGGGTGTGCGCATCCTCGGCGCGCTGTTGCAGGACGAGGTCGCCGCGCACCTGCGCGCGACGGCCTGAGTTCGGTGTCGTGCCGTCCATGACACCCTCCGGTTCCGCCGTGGCAGCGTGGACCATCGATGCGGTCCTGGTCGGCCGCGCCCAGGCGTTCACCCGCCCGGGCAGCCGCAGCGCGATCGACAAGCGGCCGCAGGCCGGGCGCCTGCGTATCGGGCTGGAGGGGCTGGAACTGGACGAGCAGGGCGACCGCCGCGTGCATGGCGGCCCCGACAAGGCCTTGCACCATTATCCGCGCGACCATTACCCGGCCTGGCGCGAGGAACTGGGCGCGCATGCCTTGCTGGACGCGCCGGGCGCGTTCGGCGAAAACCTCAGCAGTTGCGGCGTGACCGAAGCCGACCTGTGCCTGGGCGACCGGCTGCGCCTGGGCACGGCCGTGGTCGAGGTGTCGCAGTCGCGACAGCCGTGCTGGAAGTTGTCCGACCGCTTCGGCGTGGCCGCGCTGGCGCGGCGCGTGCAGGACAGCGGCCGCACCGGCTGGTATTACCGCGTGCTGCAGCCCGGCGAAGTCGCCGCCGGCGACAGGCTGGCGCTGCTGGAGCGGCCGCATCCGCAGTGGTCGCTGGCACGCCTGGTCGGGCTGCTGTACCGCCGCGAGATCGACCCGGCGCAACTGCAGGACGTGCTGGCGCTGCCGCTGGTGCCGAACTGGCGCACCTTGTTCGAGCGGCGCCTGGCGCAGCGCGCGGTGGAGGATTGGGACAAGCGCTTGCTGGGGTAGGCGCCGGAGTAGGGCAGCAAGGCGCCACCGTTCCTGTGTCTGTCGTCGTGTGGCGTGATTGGGTGGCACCGCGTCGGGGCTGAAGCCCCTCCCACACACTTCCCGGCAAGCGACGCCGTTGATGGTCTGTAGGAGCGGCGTCAGCCGCGACGAACGCGGCCGCGTTGTATCCGAAGCAGGGATCGTTCGTACCGGACATGCTCCGAGCAAGGCGATGCAGATGTAGCGTCGGTCGCGTAATGGCAGCTGGCACCGCGCGAGATCGGGCGGTCCAGCGTCGGGGCTGAAGCCCCTCCCACAGGGGTGTCCAATCGGCTGCGATGTCTCTCGGCAGGTGCCAGGGGCCAGGTGCAAAGTGCCTCGCCTGGCGGCTTTTTCGTCGCTTCCGGTGCCGCCATGCCCTTGTGGGAGGGGCTTCAGGCCGACGAGTGAAGCATCGCCACGTCCGAGGCGGCGCGTCGGGTGCTTGCGTCTCTGGTGCACGTGCCCTCTGTCGCGCCCGCCCGCAAACCGCTAGCCTTGTGCCGATGACGACTTCTCCGTTGCGTGTGTTGATCCATGGTGCGTCCGGCCGGATGGGCCAGGCGTTGTTGCGGCTGGCCGCGCAGGACCCGGCGCTGCAGGTGGTGGCCGCGGTGGTCCGCCGCGCGCCGGCGCAGCGGGTGATCGACGGCGTGCCGTACTTCGCCGCGGCCGAGTTGGGCGGGGTGCCGGCCTTCGACGTGGCGATCGATTTCAGCCTGCCGCAGGGCTTCGATCCGGTGCTGGCATTGTGCTCGGCGCGCGGTGCGGCGCTGGTGTCCGGCACCACCGGGCTGGAAGACGCGCAGCGGCAGGCGCTGGCCGCCGCGGCCGAGCGCATTCCGTTGATCTGGGCATCGAACTTCAGCCTGGGCGTGGCGGTGCTGCACGACCTGGTCGAGCGCGCCGCCGCGGCGCTGCCGGGCTGGGACTGCGACATCGTCGAATCCCACCACGTGCACAAGCAGGACGCACCCTCCGGCACCGCGCTGACGCTTGGCGACGCGGCTGCCCAGGGCGGCGCCACCCCGCGCTACGCCAGCCTGCGCGCCGGCGACATCGTTGGCGAGCATCTGGTGCAGTTCGCCGGACTCGGCGAGCGGGTCGAGCTGGTGCACCGCGCCAGCAACCGCGACATCTTCGCCCGCGGCGCGCTGCATGCCGCCGCGCGCCTGCCGGGGCGTGCGCCCGGGGCCTACCGGCTGCGCGACCTGCTCGGCTGAACAGGCGCTTCACCCAAACGGCTGGCGCGGACCGCCCCGCGCCGGTACAATTCTCGCTCGCCTGTTACCCATCGCCACGGACCCGGAGAAGCGCCGAGTTCGCGGTTTCTTGCAGCCTGCAAGTTGGTGGGGCAGGGTTCCTCTCTCCCCAAGGCGAACCCCGTGACTCAACCCGCAATCCTTGTCCTTGAAGACGGCACCGTGTTCGAGGGCGAATCCGTAGGCGCTGCCGGCCTGTCCGTCGGCGAAGTGGTGTTCAACACCGCCATGACCGGCTACCAGGAGATCCTCACCGATCCCTCCTACGCCCGCCAACTGGTCACGCTGACCTACCCGCATATCGGCAACACCGGCTGCACCGACCAGGACGACGAGGCCGCCCAGGTCTGGTCGGCCGGCCTGATCGTGCGCGACGTGCCGCGCCGCCCCAGCAACTGGCGCAACCAGGTGGCGCTGCCGGACTGGCTGATCCAGCGCGGCGTGGTCGCGATCGCCGGCATCGACACCCGCAAGCTGACCCGCATCCTGCGCGAGAAGGGCTCGCAGAACGGCGCGCTGATGGCCGGCGAGGTCAACGTGGACACCGCGCTGGAAGCGGCGCGCACGTTCCCGGGGCTGAAGGGCATGGACCTGGCCAAGGTGGTGTCCACCGACAAGGCCTATCCCTGGCGCGACGGCCAGCTCGACCTGGACAGCAACGCGTTCGTGCAGGCCGAACCCAGGTTCAAGGTCGTCGCCTACGACTACGGGGTCAAGCTCAACATCCTGCGCATGCTCGCCGAGCGCGGCTGCGAGGTGACCGTGGTGCCGGCGCAGACGCCGGTTGCCGAAGTGCTGGCGATGAACCCGCACGGGGTGTTCCTGTCCAACGGTCCCGGCGACCCGGCGCCCTGCGACTACGCGATCGCCGCGATCAAGGAACTGCTGGCGCGCAAGGTCCCGACCTTCGGCATCTGCCTGGGCCACCAGTTGCTGGCGCTGGCCGCCGGCGCGCAGACCCTGAAGATGGGCCACGGCCACCACGGCGCCAACCACCCGGTGCAGGACCTGGACAGCGGCCGGGTGATGATCACCTCGCAAAACCACGGCTTCGCGGTGGACGAGGCGACCTTGCCCGCCAACGTGCGCGTCACCCATCGCTCGCTGTTCGACGGCAGCAACCAGGGCATCGCGCTCACCGACGCGCCGGCCTTCAGCTTCCAGGGCCATCCTGAAGCCTCGCCGGGTCCGCGCGACGTGGCGCCGCTGTTCGATCAGTTCGTGTCGCTGATGCGGGACCCGGGACCCGGGACCCGGGGATCGGAAAAGGCCGCGTAATGGCGGTCTCCCATTTCCGGGATCTCGAAGTTTGGCAACTGTCCATGCAGCTCGCCGAAGCAGTCTATTCGTTCACGGCGT
The DNA here is from genome assembly GCF_014206815.1 of Xanthomonas sp. F10. Classification (GTDB taxonomy): domain Bacteria; phylum Pseudomonadota; class Gammaproteobacteria; order Xanthomonadales; family Xanthomonadaceae; genus Xanthomonas_A; species Xanthomonas_A indica. The sequence goes on along the minus strand of NZ_JACHNP010000001.1, from coordinate 1,373,538 downwards.
CATTGCCGCACGTCGAGCGTTACGGATTGACTTCGCAGCTGCAGCGTTCTGCCGTATCGATTCCTTCAAACATCGCTGAAGGCAATGCACGCGGCGCTACACGAGACTACGCGCGTTTTGTGGCGATCGCGACGGGATCGTGCGCGGAACTACAGACGCAGTTGTTGCTGGTCGAGCGGCTTGGAATGGGTGAACACCAAGAACTTAGCGTTGTGCTGCAGCTTTGCGAGCGCGTCAGCCAAATGCTTTCCAGATTGCAACAATCATTGCAGCGTCGGCTTGAATCCGGGTCCCGGGCCCCGGGTCCCGGGTCCCGCATTTCCGAGAACGTCGAGGATTACTGAACCATGCCACGTCGCACCGACCTCCAAACCATCCTCATCATCGGCGCCGGCCCGATCGTCATCGGCCAGGCCTGCGAGTTCGACTACTCCGGCGCGCAGGCGTGCAAGGCGCTGCGCGACGAGGGCTACCGCGTGGTGCTGGTCAACAGCAACCCGGCCACGATCATGACCGACCCGAACATGGCCGACGCCGTTTACATCGAGCCGATCAACTGGCAGACGGTCGAGAAGATCATCGCCAAGGAAAAGCCCGACGCGCTGCTGCCGACCATGGGCGGGCAGACCGCGCTGAACTGCGCGCTGGACCTGGCCGACCACGGCGTGCTGGAGAAGTACGGCGTCGAGCTGATCGGCGCCAAGCGCGAGGCCATCCGCATGGCCGAGGACCGCGAGCTGTTCCGCGTGGCGATGGGCGAGATCGGCCTGGAGTGCCCGAAGGCGGCGGTGGCGCACACGCTGGAGGAGGCGCTGGAGATCCAGGCCACGGTCGGTTATCCGACCATCATCCGCCCCAGCTTCACCCTCGGCGGCAGCGGCGGCGGCATCGCCTACAACCGCGAAGAGCTGATCGAGATCGTCGGCCGCGGCCTGGAACTGTCGCCGACCAGCGAAGTGCTGGTCGAGGAGTCGGTGCTGGGCTGGAAGGAGTTCGAGATGGAAGTGGTCCGCGACACCGCGGACAACTGCATCATCGTCTGCTCGATCGAGAACCTGGACCCGATGGGCGTGCACACAGGCGACTCGATCACCGTGGCCCCGGCGCAGACTCTCACCGACAAGGAATACCAGCGCCTGCGCGATGCCTCGATCGCGGTGCTGCGCAAGATCGGCGTGGATACCGGCGGCTCCAACGTGCAGTTCGGCATCAATGCGCAGACCGGGCGCGTGGTGGTGATCGAGATGAACCCGCGCGTGTCGCGCTCCTCGGCGCTGGCCTCCAAGGCCACCGGCTTCCCGATCGCCAAGGTCGCGGCCAAGCTGGCGGTCGGCTACACCCTGGACGAGCTGAAGAACGAGATCACCGGCGGGCTGACTCCGGCCTCGTTCGAGCCGTCGATCGACTATGTGGTCACCAAGATCCCGCGCTTCGCCTTCGAGAAGTTCCCGCAGGCCGACGCGCGCCTGACCACGCAGATGAAGTCGGTGGGCGAGGTGATGGCGATGGGCCGCACCTTCTCCGAGTCGCTGCAGAAGGCGCTGCGCGGCCTGGAGACCGGCAAGATCGGCCTGGACCCGACCGGCCTGGACCTGAGCAGCGAAGACGACCTGGCCACGCTCAAGCGCGAGCTGAAGGCGCCCGGCCCGGAGCGGCTGTTCTACGTCGCCGATGCGTTCCGCGCCGGCATGAGCGTGGAGCAGGTCCACGCGCTGTCGTTCATCGATCCCTGGTTCCTCGACCAGATGGAAGACCTGATCGCGCAGGAAGCGCAGGTGGCCGCCGACGGCCTCGGCGCGCTCGACGCCGCGCGCCTGCGTACGCTCAAGCGCGCCGGGTTCTCCGATGCGCGCCTGGCCGAGCTGTGCGGCACCAACGAAGCGGCGGTGCGCGCGCTGCGCCGCGCGCACAAGGTGCGCCCGGTGTACAAGCGGGTGGACTCGTGCGCGGCCGAATTCGCCACCAGCACCGCCTACCTGTACTCGACCTACGAGGACGAGTGCGAGGCCGCGCCGAGCGACCGCGACAAGATCATGATCCTCGGCGGCGGTCCCAACCGCATCGGCCAGGGCATCGAGTTCGACTACTGCTGCGTGCACGCGGCGCTGGCGCTGCGCGAGGACGGCTACGAGACCATCATGGTCAACTGCAATCCGGAGACCGTGTCCACCGACTACGACACCTCCGATCGCCTGTACTTCGAACCGCTGACCCTGGAAGACGTGCTGGAGATCGTCGAGCTGGAGCAGCCCAAGGGCGTGATCGTGCAGTACGGCGGGCAGACCCCGCTGAAGCTGGCGCGCGCGCTGGAAGCCAACGGCGTGCCGGTGATCGGCACCTCGCCGGACTCGATCGACCTGGCCGAGGACCGCGAGCGCTTCCAGCAGCTGGTCGACACGCTCGGCCTGAAGCAGCCGCCGAACCGCATCGCCCGCAACGCCGATGAGGCGCTGGTGCTGGCGCGCGAGATCGGCTACCCGCTGGTGGTGCGTCCGAGCTACGTGCTCGGCGGCCGCGCCATGGAGATCGTCTACGGCGAATCCGACCTGGCGCGCTACGTGCGCGACGCGGTCAAGGTCTCCAACGATTCGCCGGTGCTGCTGGACCGCTTCCTCGACAACGCGGTGGAAGTGGACGTGGACATCATCGCCGACCACAGCGGCCAGGTGCTGATCGGCGGCGTCATGGAGCACATCGAGGAAGCCGGCGTGCACTCGGGCGATTCGTCCTGTTCGCTGCCGCCGTACTCGCTGTCGCCGGCCACCCAGACCGAGCTGCGCCGCCAGGTGGTCGAACTGGCCAAGGCGCTGAACGTGGTCGGGCTGATGAACACCCAGTTCGCGGTGCAGGTCAACGATGCCGGCGACGACATCGTCTACCTGCTGGAAGTGAACCCGCGCGCCTCGCGCACCGTGCCGTTCGTGTCCAAGGCGATCGGCGTGCCGCTGGCCAAGATCGCTGCGCGCTGCATGGCCGGCAAGACCCTGGCCGAGCAGGGCGCGCTGAAGGAAATCGTGCCCGACTACTACTCGGTGAAGGAGGCGATCTTCCCGTTCGCCAAGTTCCAGGGCGTCGATCCGATCCTCGGCCCGGAGATGCGTTCCACCGGTGAGGTGATGGGCGTGGGCCGCAGCTTCGGCGCGGCGTTCGCGCGTGCGCAGGAAGCCGGCGGCATCAAGGCGCCGCCGCTGGGCAAGGCCTTCGTGTCGGTGCGCGATCCGGACAAGCAGCGCGTGCTGCCGGTGGCGCAGGCGCTGGTCGAGCGCGGCTACACCCTCGTCGCCACCCGCGGCACCTGCGCCTGGTTGCAGCAGCACGGCCTGCAGTGCGAGCAGGTCAACAAGGTCGCCGAGGGCCGCCCGCACATCGTCGATCTGATCAAGAACGGCGAAATCGTGTATATCGTCAACACCACCGAGGGCCGGGCGGCGATCTCCGACTCGTTCTCGATCCGTCGCGAAGCCCTGCAGCATCGCGTCACCTATTCGACCACGGTCGCCGGCGCGCGTGCGCTGGTGCATTCACTGGAATTCCGCGGCACCGGTCCGGTCTGGGCGCTGCAGGAACTGCACAAGGAGCTGGAAGCGTGAGAGCCCCGATCACCATGCAAGGCGCGCAGCGGTTGCGCGAGGAACTGGATCACCTGAAGTCGGTCAAGCGTCCCGAGGTCATCACCGCGATCGCCGAGGCGCGTGCGCACGGCGATCTCAAGGAAAACGCCGAGTACCACGCCGCGCGCGAGCAGCAGGGCTTCATCGAAGGCCGCATCAAGCAGCTGGAGAGCGAGCTGTCGCACGCCGAGGTCATCGACGTCAGCAAGCTGGCGGTCGGCAGCAAGGTGGTGTTCGGCGCCACCGTGACCCTGGCCGACGTGGAGACCGACGAGGAGAAGCGTTACCAGTTGGTCGGCGACCTGGAGGCGGACATCAAGCAGGGCCTGATCGCGATTTCCTCGCCGTTGGCGCGTGCGCTGATCGGCAAGATGGAAGGCGACAGCGTCAGCATCGACGCCCCGGCCGGACGCCGCGAGTACGAGATCGTCAGCGTCGCCTACGTCGGCTGATCCGATGGCGGTCGCCACCTTGCTGTTGCCGGAGCGGGTCCGCCTGGCCGGCGCCGTGCTGGCCGGCGAGGTGGCGCGCGCGTTCGGCCGCGCCGACCGCACGCAGGCCGCGCCGGGTGGCGAGGCGCAGTTGCGCCGCCATTTCGCGCTGGCGGAGCAACCGCTGCCGGCCGCGGCGCTGACCCGGCAACTGGACGCCGGCGATGCCGGCGACGGCCTGTGGCTGCGCGCCGATCCAGCCTACGTGGTGCCGGACATGCAGGGCGCGCGGCTGATGGCGCATGGCGACATGCTGCCGCTCGACGCGGTGGACCTGGACGCGCTGCTGCCGGCGGTGCAGGCCTTGTTCGCCGAGAGCGGGCTGACCCTGGATGCGCCCGATCCGACCCGTTGGTACCTGCGCCTGCCGGCCGACAGCGTGCTGCCGGTGTTCACGGCGCCGGCGCAGGTGCTCGGTGCGGACCTGTTCGATCACCTGCCGCAGGGCGAGGACGCGCGCCGCTGGCGTGCGTTGCTGACCGAGGCGCAGATCGTGCTGCACCAGCATCCGTGGAACCGCGAGCGCGTCGCCCGCGGCCAGCCGGCGATCAATTCGCTGTGGTTCTGGGGCGGTGGCCGGCTGCCGGCGTCGGTCGCCACCGCGCATGCGCAGGTGCGCAGCCGCGATCCGCTGTTGCGTGCGCTGGCCCAGGCCGCCGGTGTCGCCGACGCGCAGGCGCCGCGGGTTGATGCGCTAGTCGATCTGCGCCAGCTGCGCGCGCCCGAGCAGTTCGTCGGCGAGGTGGTGCAGCCCCTGCTGCAGGCGCTGCGCGATGGCGAACTGCAGCAACTGCAGCTGGATTTCGAGGACGGCACCTGTTTCCGCATCGCCCCGTCGCAACGCTGGCGCCTGTGGCGGCGGCCGTTGTCGCGCCTGGACGCATGAGCGCCATCGCGCGCATCGTGCGGCGGCCCGCGGCGGCCGCGGCCGGCCCGTGGCACGAGGCCACCTTGCCGCTGTTGCGGCGCATCTATGCCGCGCGCGGCGCCCACGACAGCGGTCTGGCGCAGCCTAGACTGGCGCAACTGCTGCCGCCCGATGCGCTGAGCGGCATCGACGCCGCGGTGGCGCTGCTGGTCGAGGCGATCGCGGCGCGCAAGCGCATCCTGGTGGTCGGCGATTTCGATTGCGACGGCGCCACGGCCTGCGCGGTGGCGGTGCGCGGGCTGCGCCTGCTCGGCGCTGCGCGGGTGCTGCACGCGGTGCCCAACCGCATGGTCCATGGCTATGGCCTGTCGCCGGCGCTGGTGGCGGAACTGGCGCCGTTGCAGCCGGACCTGCTGGTCACGGTGGACCACGGCATCGCCTGCCATGCTGGCGTCGCCGCGGCCAAGGCGCTGGGCTGGCAGGTACTGGTCACCGACCACCACCTGCCGGGTCCGGCCTTGCCGCCGGCCGATGCCATCGTCGATCCGAACCTGGCCGGCGACGCGTTCCCGAGCAAGATGCTGGCCGGCGTCGGCGTGATCTTCTACGTGCTGCTGGCGTTGCGCCGGCACCTGCGCGCGCACGGCGCGTTCGCGGCGGCGCCGCCGGACCTGGGCGTGTTGCTGGACCTGGTCGCGGTCGGCACCGTCGCCGACCTGGTGCCGCTGGACCCAAACAACCGTGCGCTGGTGTCGGCCGGTCTGCGCCGGCTACAGCGTGGCGAGGGCTGCCTCGGCCTGCGCGCCTTGATCGAAGCCAGCGGTCGCGATCCGGCACGGCTCAGCGCCAGCGACATCGGCTTCGCGCTGGCGCCGCGGCTCAACGCCGCCGGCCGCCTCGAGGACATGGCCCTGGGCATCGAGTTGTTGCTGTGCGAAGACCCACAGCAGGCGCGTGCGATCGCCGCGACCCTGGAAGAGATCAACGCCGAGCGCCGCGCCGTGCAGCAGCAGATGACCGACGAGGCCGAAGCGGTGGTGGCGCAGGCGCTGCTGGCCGCGCCCGAGCAGCCGCCGGTGGCGGTGTGCCTGTTCGATGCGCAATGGCATCCCGGCGTGATCGGCCTGGTCGCCTCGAAGATGAAGGATCGCCTGCACCGGCCGGTGATCGCCTTCGCCCCGGCCGAGCCGGGCAGCACCCAGTTGCGCGGCTCGGCGCGTTCGATTCCCGGGTTCCACATCCGCGATGCGATGGCGGCGGTGGAGGCGCAGCGGCCGGGGCTGATGGAGAAGTTCGGCGGCCATGCCATGGCCGCGGGCCTGAGCTTGCCCCAGGACGCGCTGGCCGAGTTCGAGCAGGTGTTCCGTGCGCACGCGCTGGCCAGCCTGGACGCGGAACTGCTGCAGGCCGAGTTGCTCAGCGACGGTGCGCTGGATCCGCACGAACTCGACCATCGCCATGCCGAGGCGTTGCGCCAGGGCGGGCCGTGGGGGCAGGGCTTTCCGGAGCCGCTGTTCGACGGCGAATTCGAGGTAGTGCAGTGGCGCGTGCTGAAGGAACGCCACCTCAAGCTCAGCCTGCGCTGCCCCGGCCGCGCCGAGCCCTTGAACGCGATCCACTTCAACGGCTGGCACGGCCGCGAACCCGGTCGTCGCGTGCATATCGCCTATCGCCTTGTTGCGGATGACTACCGCGGGGGCAGTGCGGTGCAGTTGGTGGTGGAGCACTGCCAGTCGCTGGGTGGCTGAGTCGCTGGGTGTCTGCCGGCGCACGTGGCGCCGCACCCTCACCCCAACCCCTCTCCCGATGGGAGAGGGGCCAGGCTGTTCCTTCTCCCATCGGGAGAAGGTGCTCCGAAGGGGCGGATGAGGGTACGGGCGCAGCCTCGCATAGCCAATCTACCAGCGCTTCGCGCCGTACCCTCACCCCAACCCCTCTCCCGGTGGGAGAGGGGCTAGCGCTGTCCCTTCTCCCATCGGGAGAAGGGGCCCCGAAGGGGCTGATGAGGGTACGGGCGCAGCCTCGCATAGCCAAACCATCAGCGCTTCGCGCCGTACCCCACCCCAACCCCTCTCCCGTCGGGAGAGGGGCTAACGCTGTCCCTTCTCCCATCGGGAGAAGGTGCCCCGAAGGGGCGGATGAGGGTACGGGCGCAGCCTCGCATAGCCAAACCATCAGTGCTTCGCGCCGTACCCTCACCCCAACCTCTCTCCCGGCGGGAGAGGGGCTGCTGGTCGTGCACCGATCCGCCATGCCGCGCCGGCGACGAATGGCGGCGCGCTACACTGCCGCGATGTCCGACCCCTCCGGCGCCAGCGCCTATTCCCGTTTCCAGCCCTGGCGCCGCAGCTTCGAGATCGGCTTCTGGGTCGTGCTCACCCTGATCAACGCCATCGCCAACAGCGTCACGGTGCTGATCGACATCCGCAACACCGGGCTGCACTTCGCCGCGTGGGAGCCGGTGGTCTGGGAATGGTCCAGCCAACTGATGTTCCTGCTGATCGTGCCGCTGGTGGTACTGCTGACCCGGCGCTACCCGCTGCACTGGGAGACCTGGCGGCGCCGGCTGCCGGGCTACCTGCTGGGCAGCGTGGCGCTGTCGGTGCTGCACGTGGTGGGAATGGTCGTCCTGCGCAGCCTGGTCTACCACCTGCAGGGCCAGCACTACGACTTCGGCCCGTGGCCGCAGGGGCTGGCCTACGAATACCTCAAGGACGTGCGCAGCCTGGCCTCGATCGCGCTGTGCGTGGAGATGTACCGGTTCCTGCTGCGGCGCTGGCAAGGCGAGGCGGCACTGCTGGGCGCGCCCGACGCCGGCCCGCCGGTGGGCTCGCTGGAGCGGCCGGAGCGCTTCCTGGTGCGCAAGCTGGGCCGCGACTTCCTGGTCGCCGCCGCCGACATCGAATGGCTGCAGGCCGCCGGCAACTACGTCAACCTGCGCGTGCGCGGCCACGATTACCCGCTGCGCAGCACCATGGCCGCGATCGAGGCGCGGCTGGACCCGGCGCGGTTCGTGCGCATCCACCGCAGCTACATCGTCAACCTGGCCAGCGTGGTCTCGATCGAGCCGCTGGAGGCGGGCGAGGCGCGCGTGCACCTGCGCGACGGCAGCCAGGTGCCGTGCAGCCGCCGCTATCGCGCCGCGCTGCGGGTGGCGGCCGGGGAGGGCGAGGTCGCCCCGGTCGAGTAGCGCTGTGGCGCAGCGGCCGGAATTGCTAGAATCGCGCTCTTGTCTGCCGGAAAAAGCCGCAATGATCGAACTCAATCCGATTCGCCACCGCATCGCCGATCTGTCCGATCGGGTGCTGTCGCTACGGGGGTTTCTTTGACTACGACGCCAAGAAAGAGCGTCTAGAGGAAGTCACCCGGGAGCTGGAAAGCCCCGACGTCTGGAACGACCCCGAGCGCGCCCAGGGCCTGGGCCGCGAACGCGCCAGCCTGGAGAAGACCGTCGGCGGCATCGCCAGCGTGCTCGATGGCCTGAACGAATCGCTGGAATTCCTGGAACTGGCCGAGAGCGAGAACGACGAAGCCACCGCGCAGGCGGTACTGGCCGACGTCGACCGCTTCCAGGCGCAGGTGGAGAAGCTGGAATTCCAGCGCATGTTCTCCGGGCAGATGGACGCCAGCAACGCCTTCGTCGACATCCAGGCCGGCGCCGGCGGCACCGAGGCCCAGGACTGGGCCGAGATCCTGCTGCGCATGTACCTGCGCTGGTGCGAGTCGCGCGGCTGGAAGACCGAGCTGATGGAAGTCTCCGGCGGCGAAGTGGCCGGGATCAAGTCCGCCACGCTGCGCGTGGAAGGCGATTTCGCCTATGGCTGGCTGAAGACCGAAACCGGCGTGCACCGGCTGGTGCGCAAGTCGCCGTTCGACTCGGACAACCGCCGCCACACCAGCTTCACCTCGGTGTTCGTGTCGCCGGAAGTGGACGACAACATCGACATCGACATCAATCCGGCCGACCTGAAGACCGACGTGTACCGCTCCTCCGGCGCCGGCGGCCAGCACGTCAACAAGACCGAGTCGGCGGTGCGCATCACCCACGTGCCCACCGGCATCGTGGTGGCCTGCCAGACCGGGCGCAGCCAGCACCAGAACCGCGACAACGCGATGAAGATGCTGGCCGCCAAGCTCTATGAGCTGGAGATCCAGAAGCGCAATGCCGAACGCGACGCGGTCGAGGCGACCAAGTCCGACATCGGCTGGGGCAGCCAGATCCGCAACTATGTGCTCGACCAGAGCCGGATCAAGGACCTGCGCACCGGCGTGGAGCGCTCGGACACCCAGAAGGTGCTCGACGGCGACCTGGACGAGTTCGTCGAGGCCAGCCTCAAGTCCGGCCTGGAAGCCGGCGCGAAACGCAGCGACGCCTGAACCGGCGGCCTCCGTCCTGGCGACGGAGGCCGTGCGACGGCACACGGCCCCGTCGGCTGGTGCATTCTTTCCCTTCCTCACGCATCCCCCATCCCATGACCGAGCAGACCCCCGCGCCGTCCCTTCCCGTCGACGAGAACAGCCTCATCGCCGAACGGCGCGCCAAACTCGCCGCGCTGCGCGCGCAGGGCGTGGCCTATCCGAACGATTTCCGCCGCAGCGACTTCGCCGGCGATCTGCAGGCCGAGTTCGCCGACACCGAGCGCTGGACCGCCGAGGCGCTGGAGGCGCAGGGCCGCAGCCTGCGCCTGGCTGGGCGCCTGCTGGCCAAGCGGGTGATGGGCAAGGCCAGCTTCGTGCAGCTGCAGGACGAGTCCGGGCGCATCCAGCTGTTCCTGCAGGCCAACGCGCTGGGCGAGGCCTACGACGCCTTCAAGGGCTGGGACATCGGCGACATCATCGGCGTGGAGGGCGGGCTGACCCGCACCAAGACCGGCGAGCTGTCGGTCAAGGCCACCGGCCTGCGGCTGCTGACCAAGGCGCTGCGGCCGCTGCCGGACAAGTGGCACGGCCTGTCGGACGTGGAGCAGCGCTACCGCCAGCGCTACGTGGACCTGATCGTGTCGCCGGAGGCGCGCGAGGTGTTCGTCAAGCGCTCCAAGATCATCCGCGCCATGCGCGCCTGGCTGGACGCGCGCCGCTTCCTGGAAGTGGAGACGCCGATGATGCACTACATCCCCGGCGGCGCCACGGCCAAGCCGTTCACCACCCACCACAACGCCCTGGACCTGGACCTGTACCTGCGGGTGGCCCCGGAGCTGTACCTGAAGCGCCTGGTGGTCGGCGGCCTGGAACGGGTCTACGAAATCAACCGCAATTTCCGCAACGAAGGCGTCAGCACCCGGCACAATCCGGAATTCACCATGATGGAGCTGTACGAGGCGTATGCCACGTACCACGAGGTGATGGACCTGACCGAAAACATCATCCGCGATGTCGCCCGCGAGGTGCTGGGCACCACCCAGGTGCACTGGGACGGCGCCGACATCGACCTGGCGCCGGCGTTCCGCCGCTGGCGGATGGACGAGGCGGTGCGCCACCACAACCCGGAGATCAGCGCTGCCGACTGCACCGACCGCGAGGCGCTGCTGCGCCACTGCGAGCGGCTGAAGATCCGCACCAAACCGTCCTACGGCTGGGGCAAGCTGCTGCTGGAGATCTTCGAGGCCACGGTCGAGCACACCCTGATCCAGCCCACCTTCATCACCGACCACCCGGTCGAGGTATCGCCGCTGGCCCGCTCCAGCGACACCGAGCCGGGCTACACCGACCGCTTCGAACTGTTCATCAACGGCAAGGAAATCGCCAACGGCTTCTCCGAGCTCAACGACCCGGAAGACCAAGCGGCGCGGTTCCAGGCCCAGGTGGCGGCCAAGGACGGGGGCGACGACGAGGCCATGCACTTCGACGCCGACTACATCCGGGCGCTGGAGGTGGGGCTGCCGCCGACCGGCGGCCTGGGCATCGGCATCGACCGGCTGGTAATGTTGCTTACCGGCAGCAGTTCGATCCGTGACGTGCTGCTGTTTCCGTACATGCGTCCGGAGGCTTAACCTAGCCCCGGACCAGGTGGCGCGGTTCTTGCAGCAGGCGTTGCACGCAAAAGGAAGTGAGGTGGACGGGTCGGCGTGATTGGGCACCGGCGCGTTCCCGTTGTCGTCTCAGCAGCCCGCGCAGATGCGACGGGCGGAGGATTGCAGATGCATGATGCCAGCATGAGCCTCTCCGGCGCGTCCTCGAACGGGGACCGTCTCCAATGGGCGGACGGAAACGACAATCGTTTGAACATCGTCATCGTCGACGATCAGACCTCCGCGCGCACGATGCTGCGGCATGTCATCGAGGACATCGCCCCGGAACTGACCGTGCGCGATTTCGGCGATTCGCAGGCCGCGCTGGCCTGGTGCGAAGCCGGCAAGGTCGATCTGCTGCTGCTCGACTACCGCATGCCGGGCATGGACGGGCTGGAGTTCGCGCGGCGCCTGCGCCGTCTGCCCAAGCACCGCGACATCCCGATCATCCTGATCACCGTGGTCGGCGACGAGCCGATCCGCCAGGCCGCCCTGGAGGCGGGGGTGATCGACTTCCTGGTCAAGCCGATCCGCCCGCGCGAACTGCGCGCGCGCTGCCACAACCTGCTGCAGCTGCGGCTGCAGAGCGAGAACATCAAGCAGCGCGCGATGTCGCTGGAGCAGCGCCTGCTGGCCAGCATGCGCGAGGTCGAGGAACGCGAGCGCGAGACCCTGTCGCGGCTGGCCCGGGCCATCGAGTACCGCGACGTCGGCACCAGCGCCTACCTGGAACGGATGGCGCACGTGGCCGGCCTGATCGCCGAGCAACTGGGCCTGTCCGAGGACGAGGTGCGGGTCATCGAGATGGCCGCGAGCCTGCACGACATGGGCAAGATCGCCATCCCCGACGCGGTGCTGCTCAAGCCGGGCAAGCTCAACGAGGACGAGATGGCGGTGATGCGCATGCACCCGCGCATCGGCTACGAACTGCTCAGCGGCAGCCAGAACCGTTTCATCCAGGTCGGTGCGCTGATCGCCCTGCGCCACCATGAGCGCTACGACGGCAGTGGCTACCCGGACGGCCTGATCGGCGAGGCGATTCCGCTGGAGGCGCGCATCGTGGCGGTCGCCGACGTGTTCGACGCGCTGATCTCGCCGCGTCCCTACAAGGAGGCCTGGACCATGGACGCGACGCTGGCCTACCTTTACGCCCAGCGCGGCCGCCTGTTCGACCCGCGTTGCGTGGACGCGCTGTTCCGCGGCCGCGAGCAACTGCAGGTGATCTGCGAGAAATTCTCCACCGCCTCGGCGCGACCAGGAGTCTGACATGATCTCGGCGATCAGCTGGGTGCGGCAACGGTTCGCGGAGCGCAAGGATACCGAGCACGGCCAGGCCTTCGTCCGCATCTGCATGGTCGCGCTGATCCTGGCGTACGAACTGTCGTTCTCGCACACCTGGGACATCGCCCCGCGGCAGCGCGCCTACGTCATCGGCCTGACCCTGATCTCGCAGGCGGTGGCCCTGGCCTTGATGACCTGGATCTTGGGCCGGCCGCAGCGCTCGGACATGCGCCGGATCATCGGCATGGTGGCCGACTACGGGCTCATGTCGATGGCGATGAGCGCGATCGGCGAACCGATGGCCTGCATCTACGTCGTCATCATGTGGGTCACCATCGGCAACGGCCTGCGCTACGGCAACCGCTACCTGTACCTGGCCGTGGCCATGGCGGTGGCCAGTTTCAGCATCACGCTGATGACCAGCGACTACTGGATCGCCAATCGTGGGCTGGGCATCGGCCTGCTGGTCGGCCTGGCCGCCATCCCGCTGTATCTGTCCGGGCTGCTGCGGCAATTGACCTCGACGACCGCCGAGGCGCGCCGCGCCAGCGAGGCCAAGAGCCGCTTCCTGGCCAACATGAGCCATGAGTTCCGTACCCCGTTGAACGGCCTGTCGGGCATGACCGAGGTGCTGGCGACGACGCGGCTGGACGCCGAGCAGCGCGAGTGCGTCAACACCATCCAGGCCTCCGCGCGCAGCCTGCTGTCGCTGGTGGAGGAAGTGCTGGACATTTCCGCGATCGAGGCCGGCAAGCTGCGGCTCGACAAGCGCGATTTCTCGCTGCGCGAAACCCTGGAAGGAATCAGCCTGATCCTGCAGCCGCAGGCGCGGGCCAAGCGCCTGGACTACCAGGTGGATGTCGCTCCCGACGTGCCGGACTATCTGTCCGGCGATCCGGGTCATCTGCGCCAGGTGCTGCTGAACCTGGCCGGTAACGCCATCAAGTTCACCGAGACCGGCCGGGTCGATATCCGGGTGCGCCTGCACAAGAACGAGCAGGGGCAGCCGAAGCGCCTGAGTTTCGACATCGTCGATACCGGGATCGGGGTGACGCCGGACATGCGGCCGCGCCTGTTCGAGGCGTTCGAACAGGCCGACGTCGGCCTGGCGCGCCGCTACGAAGGCAGCGGCCTGGGCACCACGATCGCCAAGGGCCTGGTCGAGGCAATGGGGGGCAGCATCGGTTATCAGGAGAATGCCCCGCGCGGCAGCCACTTCTGGTTCGAACTGCCATTCGTCGCAGCGGCGGTACCGGCATCGGCGGAGATCGGCGCGCCGGCGGCGAGCGTGCCGACGGCGGCCGAGGAGTTCGACACCAACGGCAACGTCATCGCGTTCTCCGACCCGTTCCTGCGCCACCGTGCGCGGGTGCGTGGCATGCGCATCCTGGTCGCCGACGACCACGCCGCCAACCGCATGGTGCTGCAGCGTATGCTGCAGAAGGCCGGCCATCGCGCCATCTGCGTCGACGGCGCGGAGGCGGTGCTGGATGCGCTGGCCGAGAGCGAGTTCGATGCGGTGATCGTCGACCTGCACATGCCCGGCATGAGCGGCCTGGACATGCTGCGGCAGTTGCGGGTGATGCAGGCCGGCGGGCCACGCACGCCCGTCGTGGTGCTCAGCGCCGATGTGACCCCCGAGTCGATCCAGCGCTGCGAGCAGGCCGGCGCCCGCACCTTCCTGGCCAAGCCGGTGGTGGCCAACCGGTTGCTGGACACGCTTTCCGATATCGCCATGGAGGGGCGCCTGCGTGCGGGCAGCGAGACCGGCGTGCGGCAGATTGCGGTGTCGAGCGAAGGGGTGCTGGATGCGTCGGTCCTGGACGAACTCGCCGGGCTCGGCATGGGCGACGGGTTCGAACGCGAATTCATCTCGCAGTGCCTCAACGATGCCGAAGGCTGCCTCGGTGGCATGCAGATCGCCGGTGAAGCCGAGCACTGGGAACGCCTGCGCGAACACGCGCATGCGATCAAGGGCGTCGCCAGCAATCTCGGCCTGGTACGGCTCGCCAGCCTTGGCGGCGAATTGATGCAGATGCCGGAATGGCAGGTGCGCAGCGAGTGGCGGGCACGGCTGATGGCGCTCAACGCCAGCCTGACCGAAGGCCGCGAGGCCCTGGATCTGCGTGCACGGCAGAGCGCCGTGCAGGACGGCGAACTGCGCTGAGGATGCCCGGCGCTGAGCCGGGTCATCCCCCATTGCCGAGAGCAACGCCAGGGCTCAGGCGGCAAAGACGCCCGCCTGGGCGCGTCGGAGCTGTGCACGCACCAGCCGATCCATCGTCCGCAGCGACTTTTCGCCCAGAGCCAGCGCGGCGTCCACCCAGATTTCCGTCACCGCGAGCAATTCTTCGCGGCGCACAGGCTGCACCACCTTGCGCATCGCATTCATCGCCAGATGCGCCAGCGGCGCGCGCCGCTGCTGCTGGATCAGGTCGCGCACCGCGTCCTTGCCCTGGCCCTTGGGCACCAGCACGTCGACGATGCCCATGGCATGCATCTCCTGGCTGCTGAAAACGTGACCTCCCAGGATGAGCTTTTCCGCGGCATGCGGTGCGATGCGGCGGCTGAGGAACGAATACGCGCCCATGCCGGGGAACAGGCCGAACATGATTTCCGGCAGGCCCATGCCGACATCCTCTTCGGCCACGATCAGGTGGCACGACAGCGCCATTTCCAGGCCGCCGCCGAGCGCATCGCCTTGCAGCAGGGCGATGGTGCGGAAACTGCCGCCAAGTCCCTCGTGGAAACGGTGTACGCCATCGATGCAGCTTGTCGCGTAGGCCATCAGCCCGGCGCGATCGCGGCGGCGGATGTAGTGGCCGAACAGTTCCAGATCACCGCCGAGGTTGAACGCACTGCCATCGGACGCCAGCACCAGGCTGCCCAGCCGCGCCGACGCCAGGGTGCGGGGCTGGCTGAGGGACGCGAGATAGCTGTGCATCTCGCGCATCAACGTGGGATGGAAGCAGGGCCGTTGTGTCGCGGCGTTGCCTGCATGCATGTACAACCAGTGGCTATCGTCGTCGTCGTCCGCATCGATACGGATGCTGGAATAGGCGCGGGTACAGGGCAGCGTGTCGGTCATGCTCATGGCGGGCTCTCGGAAAGACGCCCGCGGAGATGGCGTGGCGCAGCGGGCGAATGCGTTTCCACCCGGCGGATGCTACACCCGGGTGCCGCGGCCGGAATTCGGCCCGCCAGCGCTTGCGCGGGCGCCGCGTGGGCGCCCGTCGGACCTGCTTATTGCGGCGGCGGCGCGTCGCGCAGCTCGCGCCGCAGGATCTTGCCGACGTTGGTCTTGGGCAGCTCCTTGCGGAACTCGACGATGCGCGGATGCTTGTAGCCGGTGAGGTTGGCGCGGGCGTGGGCCTTGACGTCCTCGGCGGTGAGGTTGGGGTCCTTCTTGACGATGACCACCTTGACCACTTCGCCGGATTTCTCGTCGGGCACGCCGACCGCGGCCACTTCGAGCACGCCCGGCATCATCGCGATGACGTCCTCGACTTCGTTCGGATACACGTTGAAGCCGGACACCAGGATCATGTCCTTCTTGCGGTCGACGATATAGAAGAAGCCCTGCGGATCCATCCGCGCCATGTCGCCGGTGTGCAGCCAGCCGTCGGCATCGATGGCGCTGGCGGTTTCTTCCGGCCGGCGCCAGTAGCCCTTCATCACCTGCGGCCCGCGGATGCACAGCTCGCCGACCTCGCCATGCGCCAGGATCTGCCCCTGGTCATCCTTCACGCAGGCGTCGGTGGAGGGGATCGGCAGGCCGATCGCGCCGTTGTATTCGGTCAGGGTCAGCGGGTTGATGCAGGCCGCCGGCGAGGTTTCGGTGAGGCCGTAGGCCTCGACCAGGGTGACGCCGGTGACCTGCTTCCAGCGCTCGGCCACCGCACGTTGCACCGCCATGCCGCCGCCGAGGGTGAACTTCAGCGAGGAGAAGTCCACCTTGTCGAAGCCCGGCGTGTTGAGCAGGCCGTTGAACAAGGTATTGACGCCGGTGAAGGCGGTGAAGCGGGTCTTCTGCAGTTCCTTGACGAAGCCCGGCATGTCGCGCGGATTGCTGATCAGGTGGTTGAGTCCGCCGAGCTTCATGAAGACCAGCCCGTTCGCGGTCAGTGCGAAGATGTGGTACAGCGGCAGCGCGGTGATGATGACTTCCTTGCCTTCCTCCAGCTTGCCGGTTGCCGCGATCCAGGCGCCGGCCTGCAGCATGTTGGCGACCAGGTTGCGGTGGGTCAGCATGGCGCCCTTGGCCACGCCGGTGGTGCCGCCGGTGTATTGCAGGAAGGCGATGTCGTCCGGTGCGATGTCGATCGGCGGCAGCGTGTGCAGGCGGCCGAGGGTCAGCGCGTCACGGAAGCGGATCGCATTGGGAATGTCGTAGTCCGGCACCAGCTTCTTGACGTACTTCAGGACGAAGTTGACCAAGGGGCCCTTGGGGAAGCCGAGCATGTCACCCAGGCCGGTGGTGATGACCTGCTTGACGGGCGTGTCGGCCAGCACTTCCTGCACGGTGGTGCCGAAGTTGTCGATCACCACCAGCGCGCTGGCGCCGGAGTCGATCAGTTGGTGGCGCAGTTCGCGCGGGGTGTAGAGCGGATTGACGTTGACCACGGTCATGCCGGCCAGCAGCACGCCGAAGGTGGCGATGGGGTATTGCAGGCAGTTGGGCATCATCAGGGCGACGCGGTCGCCCTTCTTGAGTTGCAGTTCGCCGAGCAGGTAGCCGGCGAATTGCCGGGCCAGTTCGCCGGCCTCGCGGTAGGTCAGGGTCTTGCCGAAGTTGCAGTAGGCGGGGCGGTCTCCGAACTTGGCCACGGAGCTTTCGAAAACCGCGGCGACGGAGCGGTACTCGTCGACGTTGATGTCGGCGCCAACGCCGGCCGGATAACTCTGCAACCACGGACGATCCAGACTCATATTCCCCCTCCAGGAAATGTATTGATGGGCGCGCAGCGGACAGTATCCGCCGGAATCCCGTAATGGGAGCATACCGTTCCGTAGGGTAAAGGCGAACAGGGGCGGGGTGGTGGTGGCGGGGAGTCGTTGGTTTCTGGTGGTGGCAGGCTGCAGGCTGAGCGTTTGGAACGCTCCGATAAGTGCTGGCACCGTGGAATTGCAACGCAAAGCTTTCGCCTGGCGGCGAGTCACTTTTCTTTGCTTGTGCAAAGAAAAGTAACCAAAAGAAGCGCTTTACCACAGCCGAAGGCTGGTCAAGCACACCCTGCCTACGCGCCCTACGCGCTGCGCCCTCCGGGCCCGCGTCCAGCCCGGGGATCCGCGGAAGGGGCATCCTGCCCCTGCCGCGGACGGCGCACGTCCATGTGCGCCGCCCCTTCGGGGTTTTTCCCCGGGCTGGCCGCCGCTTCGGAAGGGAACCCGGAAGAGCAGGAGCAAACGCAACAGCAACAGCAACGGAGGTCGTGGCTACGGATGAGTAACTGGACATGGCCATTTCGCTGCCCGCTGTGCTGCGCAGTGCAATAGCCGCCACTAGGGTCGCGCTTTCGCCGCCGGAAACCGACAAGCGAGCTGGGCTGTGCTGCCAAACGTCCGGAGCACTTACCGCAGCAGGCCGCCGTGGTGGGCGAGCCGGCACGCTTGCGAACCATGGGTTCGCGCGCCGGCGCAGCGCCCCCACGCTGGCGCGGGGCCGGGCTTCCGCTGCCGGAAACCGCGGGGTCGGTCAGCGCGCAGCCAACTGCCGGAGCACGTACTGCAGCAGGCCGCCGTGGTGGGCGAGCCGGCACGCTTGCGAACCATGGGTTCGCGTGCCGGCGCAGCGCCCCCGCGCTGGCGCGGGGGCCGGGCTTCCGCTGCCGGAAACCGCAGGGTCGGTCAGCGCGCAGCCAACTGCCGCAGCACGTACTGCAGCAGGCCGCCATGGCGGAAGTACTCCACTTCCTTCGGCGTCAGCAGCATCACCGCCACCTCGAAGGACTGCGTACCGCCGTCGGCCTTGGTCGCGACGACCTTGGCACGCTTGCTGGCGCCGTCCTGCAGGCCGGTGATCTCGAACACCTCCGAGCCGTCCAGGCCCAGGCTCTGCGCGTTCTGGCCGTCGAGAAACTGCAGCGGCAGCACGCCCATGCCGACCAGGTTGGAGCGGTGGATGCGCTCGAAGCTCTCGGCGATCACCGCCTTGACCCCGAGCAGGTTGGTGCCCTTGGCCGCCCAGTCGCGCGAGGAGCCGGTGCCGTATTCCTTGCCGCCGATCACCACCAGCGGCACGCCATCGGCCTTGTACTTCATCGCCGCGTCGTAGATCGCGAGCTTTTCCGGCTGGCCGCCGCCGGGCGGGTAGTACAGGGTGTTGCCGCCTTCCTCGCCGCCGAACATCAGGTTCTTGATGCGGATGTTGGCGAAGGTGCCGCGGACCATGACGTCGTCATTGCCGCGGCGGCTGCCGTAGCTGTTGAAGTCGGCCGGTTGCACGCCGCGTTCCTGCAGGAAGCGGCCCGCCGGCGAGTCCTTCTTGATGTTGCCGGCCGGGGAGATGTGGTCGGTGGTGATCGAATCGCCGAACAGGCCCAGCACGCGCGCGCCATGCACGTCCTCGATGCGGCCGACCTGCATGGTCATGCCCTCGAAGTAGGGCGGGTTCTTGATGTAGGTGGAGGCGCCGTCCCAGGCGTACAGCTCGCCGTCGGGCGAGGCGATGGTGTTCCAGCGGCTGTCGCCCTTGAACACGTCGGCGTAGTTCTGCTTGAACATTTCCGGGCCGACCGTGGCGGCGATGGTGTCGCCGATCTCCTTGTTGCTCGGCCAGATGTCGCGCAGGTACACGGGTTGGCCGTCGCTGCCGGTGCCCAGAGGGTCGCGGGTCAGGTCGATGTCGGTGGTGCCGGCGATGGCGTAGGCGACCACCAGCGGCGGCGACGCCAGGTAGTTCATCTTCACTTCCGGATGCACGCGGCCTTCGAAGTTGCGGTTGCCCGACAGCACCGAGGCCACCACCAGGTCGTCCTGCGCGATCGCCGCGGACACGTCCTCCGGCAGCGGGCCGGAGTTGCCGATGCAGGTGGTGCAGCCGTAGCCGACCACGTAGAAACCGAGTTGTTCCAGGTCGCCCATCACCCCGGCCTTCTTCAGGTAGTCGGTGACCACCAGCGAGCCCGGCCCGAGCGAGGTCTTGACCCAGGGTTGCGCCTTCAGGCCCTTGGCCACGGCGTTGCGCGCGAGCAGGCCGGCGCCGAGCATGACCGCCGGGTTGGAGGTGTTGGTGCAGGAGGTGATCGCCGCGATCACCACCGCGCCGTCGCGCAGGCGCCAGCCGGCGCCGCTGGCCTCGGCGTCCTGCGCGTGCGCCGCCTGGGCGCCGACCGCGGTGCCGCCGCCGCCTTCGTTCTTGAGCCGGTCTTCCTGCGTGGCGTCGCTGCGGCGCTTGGCGCGCGCGTCGGCGAACGGCACCAGGCTGTCGCGGAAGTTGCGCTGCATGTCTTCCAGCAGCACCCGGTCCTGCGGGCGCTTGGGGCCTGCCAGCGACGGCTTGACGTCGCCCATGTCCAGTTCCAGCGTCGCGCTGTAGCTGGCATGCGCGCTGTCGGCGTCGTGCCACAGGCCCTGCGCCTTGGCGTAGGCCTCGACCAGCGCGATCTGCTCTTCGCTGCGGCCGGACAGGCGCAGGTAGGTCAGCGATTCGGCGTCGATCGGGAAGATGCCGCAGGTGGCGCCGTACTCCGGCGCCATGTTGCCGATGGTGGCGCGGTCGGCCAGCGGCAGGTGCTGCAGGCCGTCGCCGAAGAACTCGACGAACTTGCCGACCACCCCGTGCTTGCGCAGCATCTGCGTCACCGTCAGCACCAGGTCGGTGGCGGTGGCCCCTTCGGGCAGCTTGCCGGTGAGCTTGAAGCCCACCACCTGCGGGATCAGCATCGACGAGGGCTGGCCGAGCATCGCCGCTTCGGCCTCGATGCCGCCCACGCCCCAGCCGAGCACGCCGATGCCGTTGATCATGGTGGTGTGGCTGTCGGTGCCGAACACGGTGTCGGGGTAGGCCAGCGCCTCGCCGTCGCGTTCGCCGGTCATCACCACCCGCGCCAGGTGCTCCAGGTTGACCTGGTGCACGATGCCGGTGTTCGGCGGCACCACCTTGAAGTTGTCGAAGGCCTTCTGGCCCCAGCGCAGGAAACCGTAGCGTTCCTTGTTGCGCTGGAATTCGATCTTGCCGTTGAGATCCAGCGCGTCGGGCTTGCCGAACACGTCCACCTGCACCGAGTGGTCGATCACCAGTTCCGAGGGGATCAGCGGATTGATCTGCTCCGGGCGTCCGCCGAGCTTGACCACCGCGTCGCGCATCGCCGCCAGGTCGACCACGCACGGAACGCCGGTGAAGTCCTGCAGCACCACGCGCGCCGGCATGAACGCGATCTCGGTGTCCGGCTCGGCGGTCGGCTGCCATTGCGCCACCGCTTCGATGTGCTCCTTGCCGACGGTCGCGCCGCCGTCCTCGTGGCGCAGCAGATTCTCCAGCAGGATCTTCAGCGAGTAGGGCAGGCGCGAGATGTCGAAGCGCTCGCCGAGCTTGGGCAGGCTGAAGTAACCGTAGGTCTTGCCGCCGACGTGCAGCTGGCTGCGGGTGGAGAACGAGTCGTTCATGCGGGGAACTCCTGATTGCGGATGGCTTGCATTGGCGCGCTTTCGCGAGCCTGCTTGCGAGTGCCGGGACGTTGCGTTGCCGGCGTTGCGCCGCGTTGCGGCGCGGCCGGAAGGCGCGGCGGCCCAAGGCGTCGGGCGGAAGCTTACACGTTCAGATGTAGCGCTCGTGTCACGGCTTGCCGCGCCAGCGGCTCATCAGCATCTGCAGGAAACGCTCGGCGCTGGGCGAGAGCAGCGCGCTGCGCCGGCGCACGATGCCGATGGTGCGCGAGACCACGGGGTTGCCGATCGGCCGGGTCACCAGGATCGGATGCTCGCCGTCGGGCGTGGCCATTTTCGGCAGCACCGACACGCCGATGCCGGCTTCGACCATGCCCAGCGAGGTGGACAGGTGGGTCACTTCGTAGTGCCAGCTCAGCTTCAGGTTCTCGCGCGCCAGCGCGCCGTCGAGCAGGGTGCGGTTGCCGCTGGTGCGGTGCACGGTGATCAACTGGTGCTGGGCGAGGTCGGCCCATTCGATCCGGCGTTTCTTCGCCAATGGATGGTCGCGGCGGCAGGCCAGCACGAAGGGATCTTCGGCGAGCACGTCGAAATCCAGGTTGGGATCGTTGGCGCCCATGAAGTTGATGCCGAACTCGACCTCGCCGCGTTCCACCGCCTGCAGGCCCTCGGTGGCGGGAATGTCGAGGATGCGGAAGCGCACATGCGGATGCGCCTCGCGGAAGCGTGCCATCACGCTGGGCAGGAAGTAGAACGCGGCGGTCGGCAGGCAGGCGATGGTGACGGTGGCGCCGCGCGCATCGTCGTGGCCGCGCACCGAGAACAGCGAGCCGTCGAACTCCTCGATCATGCGCCGCACCAGCGGCAGCAGGTTCTCGCCGATGGCGGTGGTGGCCACGCTGCGGGTGGTGCGTTCCAGCAGCGGCGACCCGACCGCCTGTTCCAGCTTCTGGATGCGCCGGCTCAGCGCCGGCTGCGACATGTGCAGCGCCTCGGCGGCGCGATGGAAGCTGCGCGTCTCGGCCACGAGCAGGAACGCGCGCAGGTCGAGGATTTCGCAATTGATGCTCATGGGTAATCAATCATCCAAAAGTTAGCAATTCACAGATCAATTGGGGTCATGCCAGTATCGAATCAGACGAAGACATTCATCTTAATGGCGCATCAATCTACACCATGTCCAACGATCTGCTCGGCATTCCCTGCGTGCTCATGCGCGGCGGCACCTCCAAGGGGCCGTTCTTCTTCGCGCCGGACCTGCCGGCCGATCCCGCCCGCCGCGACCGCCTGTTGCTGGAGGTGATGGGCGCCGGTCATCCGCTGCAGATCGACGGCATCGGCGGCGGCAACGCGCTGACCAGCAAGGTCGCCATCGTCGACCGTTCCAGCCGCGCCGACGCCGACGTGGACTATCTGTTCGCGCAGGTGCGGGTCGACCAGCAGGTGGTGGACACCTCGCCCAACTGCGGCAACATGCTGGCGGCGGTGGCGCCGTACGCGATCGAGCGCGGGCTGGTGCAGGCGCAGCATCCGCGCACCCAGGTGCGCATCCACAACGTCAATACCGGCAAGCTGATCGTGGCCACGATGGAAACCCCGCACGGCCGGGTGGTGTACCGCGGCGAGACGCGCATCGCCGGGGCGCCCGGCGCGGCGGCGCCGATCTGGCTGTCGTTCCTGGACGCGGCCGGCGCACGCACCGGCAAGCTGTTGCCGAGCGGGCAGGCGCAGGACACCATCGACGGTGTCGTGACCAGTCTGGTGGATTGCGCCATGCCGATGATGTTGCTGCGCGCCACCGATCTCGGCGTGCGCGGCGATGCCTCGCCTGCCGAGCTGAATGCCGATGCCGCGCTGCTGGCGCGGCTGGAGGGGCTGCGGGTCCAGGCCGGCGCACGCATGGGCATCGCCGATCCCGGCAGCAAGGTGATTCCCAAGCCGGTGCTGCTGTCGGCACCGCAGCATGGCGGGGACCTGCAGGTGCGCTATTTCATGCCGCAGCAGTGCCACACCGCGCTGGCCATCACCGGCGCGGTCGGCATCGCCACCGCGGCGGCCACGCCGGGCACCCTGGCCAACGTCTTCGTCGGCGATGCGGCGCTGCCGCGCCACGTCGTCCTTGAACATCCGAGCGGCGCCCTGGAGGTGGGATTGAGCCGCACCGCGGCCGATGCGCCGATCGTCGCCAGCGTGGTGCGCACCGCCCGCCGGCTGTTCGAAGGGCGGGTCTTCGCGACCTCGCCCATGTCCACCGAGGCCCGCCAATGGATCTCCGCGGCCTGACATGACCTGAACCGGCCCGGCGCCTGCATGCACGCACGGCGTCGCGACCGACAACGCACACGCTTCAATCCTGGGAGGGATCGATGTTGTCCAGAACGTTCTTCACCGCGGCGCTCGCCGCGGCCGGCCTGCTGCTCCTCACCGCCTGCGGCAAGGGCGGCGGCGATGCGGCGAGCGCCGACGCCACGCCCGTGCGCATCAGCGTCGGGTCCTACAATCTCAACAACCTGCCGTTCTTCATCGCCGACGCCAATGGCTATTTCGACCAGGTCGGGGTCAAGGTCAAGACCGAGAACTTCGCCCAGGGCGGCTCCAAGGTGCTGCAGGCCTTGGTGGCCAACTCCACCGACGTGGCGGTGGGTTTCTACGACCACACCATCCAGATGCAGTCCAAGCGCAAGGACGTGGTCGCCTTCGTGCTGCTCTCGCGCAATTCCGGGCTGGTGCTGGCCGGGCGCAACGACACCGCCTTCGATCCGGCCAGGCCGCAGACCATCAAGGGACTGAAGGTCGGCATCACCGCGCCGGGCTCATCGTCCGATTTCTTCGTGCGCCATTACCTCTCGCGCAACGGCATCGCCGAGCGTGCGGTGTCCTTGATCGGCGTCGGCTCCGGCGCGACCGCAGTGGCGGCGCTGGAGCAGGGCAAGATCGACCTGCTGGTCAACTACGATCCGGCGGCGACCCTGATCAGCGAGCGCAAGATCGGCAGGATCCTGATCGATGCGCGCAGCGATGCCGGTGCGCGCCAGGTCTACGGCGGGCTGTACCCGACCTCGGTGATGTACGCCAACCGCAGCTTCCTGGAGCAGCGGCCGCAGGATGCGGAGAAGATCGTGCGTGCCGAGCAGATGGCGCTGCGCTTCATCGCCGACCACTCCGCCGAGGAGATCGTCGCGGCCTTGCCCGATGCCTATGTCTCCGGCGACCGCGCTACCTATGCGCGGGCGGTGGAGAACGCCCGCGCCATCTTCACCCGCGACGGGCGCTTCGTCGCCGCCGACCTGGAAACGCCGTTGACCGTGCTGCGCGAGTTCAACAAGGACGTGGCGCGCGCGGACATCGATCTGTCCAAGACCTACACCAACGCCTTCGTCGACCGCGCCAGCGGTGCGGGGAAGGCGGCCCAACCGTGAGCGGAGGAACCATGGCACGCAACGCTACCGTGCAGCGCCTCAACGGCGCGCCGCACCTCGATCCCGCGCAGACGATGGTCGCGATCAACAACGTCACCATGTCCTTCGGCGATTTCACCGCCGTGCGCGACGTGGACATCCAGGTCGCCGATGGCGAGTTCCTGGCCATCGTCGGTCCCACCGGTTGCGGCAAGAGCACCATCCTCAACTCGGTGGCGGGGCTGCTGTCGCCGTCCGCCGGCCAGGTCGTCATCGATGGCCGCCCGGTCGCCGGCGTACAGGAAGCGGTGGGCTACCTGTTCCAGCAGGATGCGCTGCTGCCGTGGAAGACCGCCTTCCAGAACGTGGAGCTGGGCCTGCGCTTCCGCGGCGTGGCCGAGGCCGAGCGCAGGCAGCGCGCCAATGCCTGGCTGGCCAAGGTCGGCCTGGCCGGGTTCGAACACCGCTACCCGCACCAGCTCTCCGGCGGCCAGCGCAAGCGCGTGCAGATGGCGCAGGCGCTGATCGTCGAGCCGAAGGTGATCCTGATGGACGAGCCGTTCTCGGCGCTGGACATCCACACCCGCCACCTCATGCAGAACGAACTGCTGCGGCTGTGGCAGGAGCAGCGCCGCTCGGTGATCCTGATCACCCACGACCTGGAGGAGGCGATCGCGCTGGGCGACCGCGTGGTGGTGCTGTCCTCCGGCCCCGCCAGCCGCGTGGTGCGCAGTTTCGACGTGGACCTGCCGCGTCCGCGCAACGTCGCCGAGATCAAGCTCGACGCGCGTTTCACCGACCTGTACCGCGACATCTGGGCCTGCCTGCGCGGCGAAGTGGAGAAGAGCTATGCACGCCAAGACTGACAAACTCATCCAGCTCGCGCTGGTCGTGGCCGTGTTCGGCGGCTGGGAGGGCGGCATCGCCCTCGGCCTGATCGACCCGTTCTTCTTCCCGGCGCCGACCGCGATCGTGCAGCAGGCCTGGACCTGGCTGTCCGATACCGGCTTCTACCAGCACGTCTACATCACCCTGACCGAAACCGCGCTCGGCTACGTCATCGGCACCGCGCTGGGCGTGGCCGGCGGCGTCTGGCTGGGCCTGAGCCGGCGCTCGGCGCGGATCCTGGACCCCTTCATCAAGGGCTTCAACGCAATCCCGCGCGTGGTGCTGGCGCCGATCTTCGTGCTGTGGCTGGGCCTGGGCCTGTGGTCGAAGGTGGCGCTGGCGGTGACCCTGGTGTTCTTCACCACGTTCTTCAACGCCATGCAGGGCGTGCGCGAGGTCAATCCGGTGGTGCTGGCCAATGCGCGCATCCTCGGCGCCAACCGCCGCGACCTGCTGCGCCACGTGTACTTCCCGGCGGCGGCGAGCTGGATCCTGTCGTCGTTGCGCACCTCGGTGGGCTTTGCCGTGGTCGGCGCGATCATCGGCGAATATCTCGGCGCCTCCGCCGGCCTGGGCTACCTGATCGCGCAGGCCGAGGGCAACTTCAATGCCGTGGGCGTGTTCGCCGGCATCATCATCCTGGCCGCCTTCGTGCTCCTCATCGATGCGCTGCTGGACGTGATCGAGAACCGCCTGATCACCTGGCGTCCCAACGCGCAGAACCAGGCCACCAGCTGACCGCGGCCGCGCGCCGCCGGCCAAGCCGGTGGCGCGCCTGTCGCGCGCATCGCATCCCCCCGCACCATCGCAACGGGCCAGCGCCAGGCCAGGCGCCCGGCTGGCCGGAGAGACCCATCCATGCATCCCCATCCCGTGCTGCCCCGCGCAGCGCTGACGCTCGCGCTCGGCCTGCTGCTCGGCGGCGCCAACGAGGCCGCTGCGCAAACCGTGCCGGCCGCGCCGGCCACATTGAGCCAGGTCGAACTGACCGCGCTGGTGCGGCAGCAGGCGCTGCAGATCCAGCAACTGCAGGCGCGGCTCGACGCGCTGCAGGCCCCCGCCGCGCCGAGTCCGGCGCCCGCCACCACGGCGTCCGTCGCCACCGCGCCGGCGCTGGAAGGCCGCGTCGCCGCGCTCGAATCGGCCCAGGCCAAGGCGCCGAAGGTGTCTTGGTCGAAGGGCGCCCCGGAGTTCGCCAGCGCCGACGGCAACGTGGTGTTCCGTCCGCGCGGCCGCCTGTTCGTCGATGCCTCCAGCACCGACGGTTCCGCTGCCAGCCAGCGCAACCTGTCCGGCACCGAGATCCGCTCGGTCCGACTCGGCGCCGAAGGCCGCTACGGCCAGCTCGGCTGGGTGGTGGAGGGCGACTTTGCCGACAACGCGGTGGCCTGGAAATCGGTGTACGCCAGCGTCGACCATCGCCTGTTCGGCCTGCCGGCGGAGTTGAGCGTGGGCAATCGCCTGAACGATCGCGGCATCGATGGCGCCAGCAGCACGTCCAACACCCCGTTCCAGGACCGCAACGTGGTCGGCACGCTGATCCTGCCGCAGCGCGGCCTGTTCGGCGTCGGCCTGACCGAGCGCGTCTACGGGCGCGGCTGGCACGCCAGCCTGTCGGTGGCGGGCAACGACCTCAACAACGCCGGCGACGACAACGACAGCCTGACCTGGGCGGCGCGCGCGCACTGGAATCCGCTGGCCGGCAAGGCCGCGACCGTGCACCTGGGCGCCTGGGCCTTCCACGAGGAGATCGCCGCCGGCGCCAGCGGCGTGCTGCGCAGTTCGGCGATCGCCGGGCATTTCAACGACCAGGTCCGGATCGCGCCGGGAACACTGCTGGGTGCGCAGCGCAGCGACGGCTACGGCGCGGAACTGGCCGGCGTCTTCGGCCCGGCCTGGGCCAGCGGCGAGTGGGGCACGCGCAATCTGCGCGGGCGCGACGCGGCCGGCGGCTACGATCTGGATCACCAGGCCTGGGCGGTGTCGGCCGGCTGGTTCCTGTCCGGCGCGCTGCCAGCGTATGCCGGCAAGACCGGCACCTGGGGCCGGGTCAAGGTCGCCGCCCCGGTCACCGCCGGCGGCGCCGGCGCCTGGGAACTGAAGCTGCGCTACGAGGACGTGGACTACGCCGAACTGCCGAGCGGCGGCCGTGGCCAGGCCTGGACGCTCGGGACCAATTGGTACCTCAACGACGTCAGCCGGCTGATGCTCGACGTGATCCGCTGGCAGACCGACAACCGCAGCGGCACGGTGCAGGGCAGGGACCAGGGCACGACTTTCAACACCCGGCTGCAGGTGGCGTTCTGAGCCGCTGAAAGAGGGCGGGGCGGCGCTGCGTTCGCGGCGGTCACCGGCACGGCATTCGCGCGCGGGCGTGCGGCGGCTGCCGGGGATGCCGCGAGGTCGTTGCCTGTGGCGGCATAGCGCCCCACTACCTGACCGGGCGCTGTGCCGCGGTGTGTCCGTCGCTGGCGGTATGACGGCCGAAGTATGTATAATCCGTGCATACCGAACCGGGCCTACACCGATGGAAGCCACTGTCGCCGAACGCGGTCAGATCACTCTTCCCAAGGCCGTCCGCGATGCGCTCGGCCTGAGCAAGGGCACCATCCTGAAAGTGGAACTGGACGGCGGCCGGATCATCCTGCGCAAGAGCGTGGACGATGCCATCTCGCGCGCCCGCGGCCGCTTCAAGCTCGACGGCTTCGCCAGCACCGACGAAGCGATGCGTGCGATCCGCGGCCGCGCCCCGGGCGATCCGTTCGAACCCGAACCCGACGCCGGCGCATGATCGCCATCGACTCGTCCGTGCTGGTGGATCTGCTGGCCGACGGCCCGCAGGCCGACGCCGCCGAAGCCTGCCTGCGCCAGTGCCTGAGCACCGGTCCGGTGGTGGTCTGCGACATCGTCCTGGCCGAAGTGTGCAGCGCGTTGCGCGACGGCGCCGAGGCGTTGTCGGTGCTGGAGGACATGAGCATCCGCTTCAGCGCGCTGGAGGCCAAGTCGGCCCTGCGCGCCGGCGAGATGCAGCGCCGCTTCCGCGCCCGCGGCGGCAAGCGCGAGCGGGTGGTGGCCGATTTCCTGATCGGTGCGCATGCGCTGCTGCAATGCGATGGCCTGATCACCCGCGACGACCGTTTTTTCCGCGATTACTTCAAGGGCTTGAAGATCATCGTCCCCAAGCCTGCCGGCTGACGCCGCGCAACCGCTACCGCTCATTCCCACCGTTTTTTCCCGGAGAACCCGCATGTTGGAAGCCTACCGCCACCACGTTGCAGAGCGCGCCGCGCTCGGAATCCCGCCGCTACCGCTGAGCGCGCAGCAGACCGCGCAGGTCATCGAACTGCTGAAGAATCCGCCGGCCGGCGAAGAGCAGTTCCTGGTCGAACTGCTGAGCCACCGCGTGCCGGCCGGCGTCGACGACGCCGCCAAGGTCAAGGCGTCGTACCTGGCCGCGGTCGCCTTCGGCAGCGAGAAGACCCCGCTGATCTCGCCCACCCGCGCCACCGAACTGCTGGGCACCATGCTCGGCGGCTACAACATCCATCCGCTGGTCGAACTGCTGGACAACCCGGAGCTGGGCGCGGTCGCCGCCGAAGGCCTCAAGCACACGCTGCTGATCTTCGACGCCTTCCACGACGTGCAGGAAAAGGCCGAGGCCGGCAACGCGCACGCCAAGGCCGTGCTGCAGAGCTGGGCCGAGGCCGAGTGGTTCACCAGCAAGCCGGAAGTGCCGCAGAGCCTGACCATCACCGTGTTCAAGGTGCCGGGCGAGACCAACACCGACGACCTGTCGCCGGCCCCGGATGCCACCACCCGCCCGGACATCCCGCTGCACGCGCTGGCGATGCTCAAGAACAAGCGCGACGGCGCGCCGTTCGAACCGGAAGAGGACGGCAAGCGCGGCCCGATCCAGGCCATCGCCGACCTCAAGGCCAAGGGCCACCTGGTCGCCTACGTCGGCGACGTGGTCGGCACCGGTTCCTCGCGCAAGTCGGCGACCAACTCGGTGCTGTGGTGGACCGGCGAGGACATCCCCTACATTCCCAACAAGCGCTTCGGCGGCGTGTGCCTGGGTTCGAAGATCGCGCCGATCTTCTACAACACCATGGAAGACGCCGGCGCGCTGCCGATCGAGCTGGACGTGTCGCAGATGGAGCACGGCGATGTGGTCGAGCTGCGTCCGTACGAGGGCAAGGCGCTGAAGAACGGGCAGGTGATCGCCGAGTTCGCGATGAAGTCCGACGTGCTGTTCGACGAAGTGCGCGCCGGCGGCCGCATCCCGCTGATCGTCGGCCGCGGCCTCACCGCCAAGGCGCGCGAGTTCCTGGGCCTGCCGGCCTCGGACCTGTTCCGCCTGCCGATGAACCCGCCGGACACCGGCAAGGGCTTCTCGCTGGCGCAGAAGATGGTCGGCCGCGCCTGCGGGCTGCCGGAAGGCCAGGGCATGCGCCCGGGCACCTACTGCGAACCGAAGATGACCTCGGTCGGCTCGCAGGACACCACCGGCCCGATGACCCGCGACGAGCTGAAGGACCTGGCCTGCCTGGGCTTCTCCGCCGACCTGGTGATGCAGTCGTTCTGCCACACCGCGGCGTATCCCAAGCCGGTCGACGTCAAGACCCACCACACCCTGCCGGAGTTCATCTCCACCCGCGGCGGCGTGTCGCTGCGTCCGGGCGACGGCGTGATCCACAGCTGGCTCAACCGCATGCTGCTGCCCGACACCGTCGGCACCGGCGGCGACTCGCACACCCGCTTCCCGATCGGCATCTCGTTCCCGGCCGGCTCCGGCCTGGTGGCCTTCGCCGCCGCCACCGGCGTCATGCCGCTGGACATGCCCGAGAGCGTGCTGGTGCGCTTCAAGGGGCAGATGCAGCCGGGCGTGACCCTGCGCGATCTGGTCAACGCGATTCCGCTGTACGCGATCAAGCAGGGCCTGTTGACCGTGGCCAAGCAGGGCAAGAAGAACATCTTCTCCGGCCGCATCCTGGAAATCGAAGGCCTGCCGGAGCTGAAGGTGGAGCAGGCGTTCGAACTGTCCGACGCCTCCGCCGAGCGGTCGGCCGCCGGTTGCACGGTGCGCCTGAACAAGGAGCCGATCGTCGAGTACCTGACCAGCAACATCACCCTGCTGAAGTGGATGATCGCCGAAGGCTATGCCGACGCGCGTTCGCTGGCGCGGCGGATCAAGAAGATGGAGGAGTGGCTGGCCGACCCGCAGCTGCTCGAGCCCGATGCCGATGCCGAATACGCGGCGGTGATCGAGATCGACCTGGCCGACATCCACGAGCCGATCGTGGCCTGCCCGAACGACCCGGACGACGTGAAGACCCTGTCCGACGTGGCCGGCGCGGCGATCGACGAAGTGTTCATCGGCTCGTGCATGACCAACATCGGCCACTTCCGTGCCGCGGCCAAGCTGCTGGAAGGCAAGCGC
This sequence comes from Xanthomonas sp. F10, assembly GCF_014206815.1. Taxonomy (GTDB): domain Bacteria; phylum Pseudomonadota; class Gammaproteobacteria; order Xanthomonadales; family Xanthomonadaceae; genus Xanthomonas_A; species Xanthomonas_A indica. Next base: position 1,342,946 of record NZ_JACHNP010000001.1, on the reverse strand, counting down.
GACATCCCGACCCGCCTGTGGGTCGCGCCGCCGACCAAGATGGACGCCTCGGAGCTGACCAAGGAAGGCCACTACGGCACCTTCGGCGCCGCCGGTGCGCGCATGGAAATGCCGGGCTGCTCGCTGTGCATGGGCAACCAGGCGCAGGCGCGCGAGGGCGCCACGGTGTTCTCGACCTCCACCCGCAACTTCCCCAACCGCCTGGGCCGCAACACCAACGTGTACCTGGGCTCGGCGGAACTGGCGGCGATCTGCTCGCGCCTGGGCCGGATCCCGACCAAGGACGAGTACATGGCCGACGTGGGCGTGATCAAGACCAGTGGCGAGCAGATCTATCGCTACATGAACTTCGATCAGATCCAGGACTACCAGGACGTGGCCGCCACGGTCGCCGCCTGATCGCCCCGGCGATGTGCTGACGCGACGTGCCGCCTGTGCGGCACAGTCGCAACGAAAAGCCCGGCGTTGCTGGGCTTTTTTGTGGGTGTGGCTGGCGTTTCGCGGCGCGGCGGACGTGCCGCGTTCGCGTGCGCTTACGTCTGCGCTGACGTCGGCTGTGCGGACGCACGCCCCTGCAGCCAGTGCTCCAGCGCCGCCGGTGTGAGCGCCGGTGCGAACAGGAAGCCCTGCAGCACGCGGCAGCCCAGCCGTGCCAGGAACGCGCGTTGCGCTTCGGTCTCCACGCCCTCGGCGACGGTGTGCAGGCCCAGGGTTTCGCCGATGCGCAGCACCGAGGTGGTCAGGGCGCGCGAGGTCTGGCAGTGCTCCAGGTCGCTGACGAAGCTCATGTCCAGCTTCAGTTCGTTGACCGGCAACTGGTGCAGATGGCTGAGGCTGGAATAGCCGGTGCCGAAATCGTCCAGCGACAGCAGCACGCCGCCGGCCTGCAGCTGGCGCAGGTTGGCCAGCACCGCGCTGGTGTTGGAGAGCATGACGCTCTCGGTCATCTCCAGGGCCAGGTCGGCCGGCTGCAGGCCGGCGGCGGCGAGCAGGCCCTCGACCCGCGCCGGCAGCTGCGGATCGGCGAAATTGTTGGCCGACAGGTTCACCGCCACGCGCGGCACCGGGATGCCGCGCAGGCGCCAGTCGGCCATCTGCCGGCAGGCCTCGCGCAGGACCCAATGTCCGAGCTCGTCGATCAGGCCGCATTCCTCGGCCATCGGCACGAACCGCGCCGGCGAGATCGCGCCGAGGTTGGGATGCTCCCAGCGCAGCAGCGCTTCCACGCCGTACAGCGCATGCGGCGCCTGGCTGTCCAGTTGCGGCTGGTAGTGCAGTTGCAGCTTGTCGCGATGCAGGGCGTCGCGCAGCGCGGTCTCCATCGCCACGCGTTCCTGCGCCATGCGGTTCATGTCGGAACTGAAGTAGCGCACGCTGTCGCCGCCCTCGCGCTTGGCCCGGAACATGGCCAGGTCGGCATGGCGCAGCAGGGTCTCGATGTCGCGGCCGTCGTCGGGGAACATCGCCACGCCGATGCTGGCGCTGGGGTGCAGGGTCACCTGGCCGACCACCAGCGGCTCGGCCAGCGCCAGCATCAGGCGCTCGGCGACGCCGGCGGCCTGCGCGACGCTGCAGTTCGGCAGCATCAACACGAATTCGTCGCCGGCCTGGCGACCGACCAGGTCGGTCATGCCCAGCGTGTCGCCGATGCGCCGGGCGATGTCGCGCAGCAGGCCGTCGCCGGCGGCATGGCCCTGGGTTTCGTTGACACGCTTGAAGCGATCGATGTCCACGAACAGGATCGCCACCGGCGCAGCCTGGTGCTCGGCCGCGGCCAGGGCCTGCTCGGCGCGGGCGCTGAACATCACCCGGTTGGGCAAGCCGGTGAGCGAATCGTAGAAGGCGAGTTGGTGGACGCGTGCCCTGGTCTGCTCGCGTTCCAGCGCCAGCGCGCACAGATGCACGCAGAGTTCGATCAGGCCCAGGTGCCAGGGCAGCGGCTCGCGCACCTGCCGGTAGCACAGCGCGAAGCTGCCGAGGACGCGGCCGCTGCTGGACTTGATCGGGGTGGCCACGCAGGTGCCCAACTGCACATGCTGCACCAGCCCCAAGTAGTCGGCGAACAGCGGGTCGGTGCGCGGGTCGAGCACCAGCACCTGCTTGCTGCGCCAGATCGAGGTGGCGAGGGCGCCGGAGCGCGGTCCCGCGCGCATGCTGGTCATGGTCTCGCCGAACCGCGCCGGCATGCTCGGTGCCGCCAGGGGCTGCAGGCAGCCGCTGCCGTCGACGCTGACGATCGCGGCCATCAGTTCCGGCGCGATGCGCTCGACCTCCTTGCAGATCAGCGTGGCGACCTCGACCAGCGGCTGTTCGCGGACCAGCGCATCCAGCACGTTCTTGTGCAGCACCTCGTGCATCTTGCTCTGGGTGATGTCGGTGAACGAGAGGATGTAGTGCTGTTGGCTGCCGTCCTCGCCGGCGATGGGGGTGGCCACCAGGGTGGCCCACAGCGGGGTGCCGTCCTTGCGGTACGCCAGGATGTCGGTCTGGTGGCCGAAGCCGGCGCGCACACGTTCGCGGGTGTGCTGCACCGTCTGCAGGTCGGTGCCGGGGCCGGTCAGCACGTTGCTGGGCAGGTGTCCCAGCACGTCGCGCTCGGCGTAGCCGAACACCTGGCTGAAGCCGGCGTTGACGTAGAGAATGTTCAATTCCGGATCGCAGACGACGATCGCGTTGTCGCTGGAGTCCAGCGCGAGCGACAGCAGCCGCATCCTGGCATCGCGGGCGCGCTCGGCGCTGACGTCGCGCACGAACAGCACCTGCAGCTGGCTGGTGTTCTGCGGCACCCGGGCCGCGCTCACCGCCAGCCAGCGCGCGGCGCCATCGGCGTCGCGCAACAGCAGTTCGTAGCTGCCGCTGCCGTCCTCGTGCAGGCAACTGGCGAGGAAGTCGTCGCGCACCTCGGCGTCGACCAGCTCGCCGAGCGGATAGCCCAGCACCTGCGCGCGCGGGCGGTTCCACAACGCTTCGGCGGTGTGGTTGAAGGCGACCACGCGCGCCTTCGCATCGATCACCAGCACCCCTTGCGGGGCGTAGTGCAGGCAGTGCAGCAGATCGAGTTCGGAACAGGCCGCGGCCGCCCGTGCCGTCTCCACGCTGGGATCGCTGGGCACGCTCGACGTGGTGACGCGGCGGCCCGGCATGCGTCAGCGGGCCTGCGCGGACAGCGCGATCAGGCGCTCGGCGATCTTGTCCAGCGGCAGCACTTCCTGCGCCGCGCCCAGGCGGAAGGCGGTGCCGGGCATGCCCCAGACCACGCTGGTGGCCTCGTCCTGGACCAGGGTGCTGGCGCCGGCCTGCAACATTTCCAGCAGGCCGCGTGCGCCGTCGTCGCCCATGCCGGTGAGGATCGCGCCGATGGCGTTGGCACCGGCGTTGCGCGCCACCGACTGGAACAGCACGTCGACCGCTGGCTTGTGCCGGTTGACCGGCGGGCCGTCGTCGATCTTGCAGCGCCAGCGGGCGCCGTCGCGGATCACCTGCAGGTGCTTGCCGCCGGGCGGCAGGTAGGCATGGCCGGGCAGGATCGCTTCGCCTTCGGTGGCCTCGCGCACGGCCATCGCCGAGTGCCGGTTGAGGCGCTCGGCGAAGGCGGTGCTGAAGCCGGCCGGCAGGTGCTGGGTCATCACCACCGCCGGGGCGTCGGCCGGCATGCCTTCCAGGACCACGCGCAGCGCCTCGGTGCCGCCGGCGGAGGCGCCGATCGCGATCAGCCGGTCGGTGGTGCGGAACTTCAGCGACGACACCGCGGCGGGCGTGGCGGTGGCGCCGGCCGGCTTCGGCGTGGCCGGCCGGTCCAGGGCGCGGACCTTGGCCTTGGCCGCGTTCTTGACCTTGGCGATGATCTCTTCGGCGTATTCCTCCAGCCCGCGGGCCACGTCGAGCTTGGGCTTGGAGACGAAGTCGACCGCGCCCAGCGACAGCGCCTGCAGGGTGGTGTCGGCGCCGCGCTCGGTGAGCGAGGAGATCATCACCACCGGCGTGGGCCGCAGTCGCATCAGGTTTTCCAGGAACGCCAGGCCGTCCATGCGCGGCATTTCCACGTCCAGGGTGATGACGTCCGGATTCAGGCGCTTGATCTTCTCGCGCGCCAGCAGCGGGTCGGCGGCCGAGCCGACCACCTCCACGCCGGGCGCGCCGGACAGGATCTCGGTGAGGATCTGCCGCACGACCGCGGAGTCGTCGACGATCAGGACACGGCAAGGGGCTTCCAGGCTCATTCGAACAACTCCACGGCGCCGGTGACAGGGGCTTTGGCCAGACGGGCGCGCACCGCCGACTCGGCCGCGGCGATCTCGGCCTCCTCGTGCGCGTGCGGCAGGCGCTGCACGACCACGCGGCCGGTGCCGGGGAAGAACCAGATCTTGCGCGGATGGATGCCGCGCAGATCCTCGGCCACCACCGGGATCTGCTCGGCCTTGAGATAGTTCAGGACGAAGTCGGCGTTGCGCGTGCCCACCGGGTTGTTGGTGAAGCCCTTGAGCACATTGCCGCCGCCGAACACCTTGGCTTCCAGGCGGTTGCGGGCGGCGCCGCGCTTGAGCAGGTCGTTGATCAGCACTTCCATCGCATAGCTGCCGTAGCGCGCCGGCGCGCCGTCGCCGCTCTGGCCATCTGGCAGCATGAAGTGGTTCATGCCGCCGATCTTCAGCAGCGGGTCGCGGATGCAGGCGGCCACGCACGAACCCAGGATGGTGGTCAGCGCGGTGTCGTCGTCCACCACCAGGTATTGGGTGGGCAGCAGCTTGGCGGCCGTCGTCTGGAAGCGCGTATCGTGATAGCGCATCACCTGGTCTACAGCCATGGCGGCGGGGCTCATGCGCGATCCTTTTGCGCCCGGCGGTACAGCGTGCGGCCGCAGGGCTGGATCAGGTCGGCGGCATGCAGATAGTTTTCCGAATGGCCGGTGTAGAGCATGCCGTCGTCGTCCAGGTGCGGGATCAGCCGCGACAGGATGCCGCGCTGGGTGGGCTTGTCGAAATAGATCATCACGTTGCGGCAGAACAGCGCCAGGTAGGGCCCGGCGACGTCGTAGCGCGGCTCCAGCAGGTTGAGCTGGCGGAACTCGAGCAGGTCGCGCAGTGCCGGCAGCACCCGGCACTGGCCCTCGTTGGCGCCGCTGCCGCGCTGGAAGTACTTACGCTTCAGCGCCGGGTCCAGGCTGGCGACGCGCTCCAGCGCGTACACGCCGCGCGAGGCGGTGGCCAGCACCTGGGTGTCGACGTCGGTGGCCAGGATCCGCACCGGCGGGGTCATCGTGCCGAACGCCTCGCAGGCGGTGATCGCCAGCGAGTAGGGTTCCTCGCCGGTGGACGAGGCGCAGGACCAGATCTTCAGCGGCGCCGCCCCGGAATGCTTCTGCAGTTCCTCGCGCAGCCGCTCGAAATGGTGAGGTTCGCGGAAGAACGAGGTCAGGTTGGTGGTCAGCGCGTTGGTGAACGCCTCCCATTCGTCGCCGCCGTCGCGCTCCAGCCAGTCCAGGTAGTCGCGGAACGAGCGCAGGCCGAGCACGCGCAGGCGCCGCGACAGGCGGCCATAGACCATGTCGCGCTTGGCCGGGGCCAGGGCGATGCCGGCCTTCTGGTAGATGAGGTCGCAGACCCGCTTGAAATCGCGGTCGCTGAAGTCGAAGTCGCGATTGTCGGAACCGGAGGAGGGCGAAGCGGGAGTCTGGATGGCCATGGTGCACAGCGATGGTCGGTCAACCGGGTTATCGGCCGGGAATGGACGAAATTGACAGCCGGCGGTCAGGAATGGCCGCCGGCGGTGGCGTCGCTGCTCAGAACTCCTGCCACTGCGCCTCGCTGGCGGCGACTGCGGCGACGGGGCGCGGGCGTGGCGCCGGCCGGGTCCTGGTCCGGGCCGGGGCAGGACCTGCGTGCGCGAGCGGCGCGTTGGCGGCTGCGCCCTGGTAGGTGTCCAGCTTGAACGCGGCGATGGCCGCGCCGAGCTGCCCGGCCTGGTCCTCCATCGAGCGCGCCGCGGCGGTGGCTTCCTCGACCAGCGCGGCGTTCTGCTGGGTGCTCTCGTCCATCTGCACCACGGTCTGGTTGACCTGTTCGATGCCGGCGGACTGCTCCTGCGAGGCCGCGGCGATCTCGCCCATGATGTCGGTGACGCGGCGCACCGAGGTCACGATCTCGCTCATGGTGCGGCCGGCCTGGTCCACCAGCGCCGAGCCTTCGGCGACGCGGCCGACCGACTCGTCGATCAGCGTCTTGATCTCCTTGGCGGCACTGGCCGAGCGCTGGGCGAGAGTGCGCACTTCGCTGGCGACCACGGCGAAGCCGCGGCCCTGGTCGCCAGCGCGCGCGGCTTCCACCGCCGCGTTCAGCGCCAGGATGTTGGTCTGGAAGGCAATGCCGTCGATCACGCCGATGATGTCGGCGATCTTCTTCGACGAGGCCTCGATGCCGTTCATGGTGGTCACCACCTGGCCGACCACCTCGCCGCCCTGCGAGGCGACCGCGGCCGCGCCGGCGGCGAGCTGGTTGGCCTGGCGCGCATGCTCGGCGTTCTGCTTCACGGTGGAGGTCAGTTCCTCCATCGACGCGGCGGTGCGCTCCAGGCTGGCCGCTTGCTGCTCGGTGCGGCGCGACAGGTCGTGGTTGCCGGCGGCGATCTCGGTCGAGGCGACATTGATGTTGGCGGCGGCGGCCTGGATGCGGCCGACGATGGCCGCCAGTTGCGCGGCGGTGGCATTGGCGTCGTCGCGCATGCGCCCGAACACGCCGTGGTACTCGCCGTGCATGCGCGCGGTGAGGTCGCCGGCGGCGATGGACTGCAGCAGCGTCGACAGCTCGCCCAGGTTGCGGTCGCTGACCGCCATCATCGCGTTGAGGTCCTGCACCATCGCACGGAAGCCGAACTGGAAGCGGTCCGGATCGCCGCGCGTGCCGAACGCGCCGGCCGCGGCCGCCTCCGCCAGCTGCTTGATCTGGTCGCTCATCGCGGTCAGGTTCTGCTTGGCCATGTCCATGGTTTCGGTGAGCACGGCCTTTTCGCCGGGCAGGCGGTCCATGTCCTCGGACAGGTCGCCGATGGCATAGCGGTGGATGATCTGCAGCAGGCGCATCTTCACCGCGATGTGCGAGGCGACCAGCTCGTTGGTGCCCTTGACCATCTGCCCGTACTCGCCGGGGAAGGCGGTCTCGTCCATGCGATAGCTGATGGTGCCGCGCGCGTGCTGCTGCGCCATCTCGTCCTGCGCGCGGATCACCGCATGGATGCGCGAGCGCATGACCAGCATGTCGTCCATCAGTTCGCCGATTTCGTCCTTGCCGTGCGGATAGGTGGCGCCCTCCAGTTCGCCGCGGGCCACCGCCTGCGACAGGCGCTTGGCCGCGTGCAGCTGGCGGGCCATGCCGCGCGCGATCAGCCAGGCTGTGACGCCGGCGAACAGCACGGCCAGCGCGAGCAGTGCCAGGATCAGCGTCTTGGTATTGGCCATCTGGCGATGGGCGAGCTCCATCTCCCGGTTCAGTTCGCCGACGTTGTACTCGGTCAACGCCACGATGCGCTCGAACAAGGTGCGGCGCAGCGCCCGCGAGCGGTTATCGGAGATGCTCTGCGCCGCCGCCACGTCGCCGGCGCGCAAGGCGGCGCCCATCTCGGTATTGGCCTGCAGATAGGCCGTCAGCGTTTCCTGGACACCGGCGTACATCTGCACCTGCTTGGGGTCGCGCATCATCGCCGCGATGACCTGCTGGTGCTTGGCCACCTCGTTGCGCACCTTCTGCATGCGCTTGAAATAGTCGGCCTGGGCTTTCGGATCGTTGGCGCGCGCCAGTTGCGCCAGTTCGTAGGTGCGGAACTCGCCCAGTTGCGCGCGCACCTCGGACAGGGCCCGGGTCGCCGGCACCCAGTCCCGCTCGATGTGCTGGAGTTCGGAGATCGACAGGTTGGTGCGGGAATAGGTGAACGCGCCCAGCACCAGCGTCAGCAGGGTGGTCAGGGCGAAGGCGCAGATCAGCTTGTCGCGGATTTTCAGGTGCGGGAGCACGTTCATGGGCATTCCATGTGCGGTAACGGGGTGGAAAGCGGGGGAGAGGGCGGCCGCGGCGTCAGCTGGCGGAGGTGGGGCGAGGCGAGGGCGGCGCGCAGGCGCGGCGCCGGTCGAGGCCGTCGCGTGCCATGCGCGCGCGGATCCAGTGCCTGGATGGCTGGCGCCAAACCATGGACAGGACCTGCGTGCACGCGTCGACGCGGCGCGGCGGCAGGAGACTGGACGATGGTGGATGTGGACGGCAAGGCATCACGTGCTCCCTGAACGGTCGCGTCGTGACCCGGCGGTGTCATGCGCGGATCACGAAGCGTGATCCTGATATCGACTCGCGCGGCGATTGCTTGAACCGTGACGTGGCGCAAGTTGCGGCGCGATGCCTGATTGTTCCTATCGCACCGGTACGGCCGCTCAATCGGTCTCGATGGCGGGGGCCGGCGCGCGTACCAGCCGCAGCGGCGCCGGCCGCGCCGCGCTCCGCGCCGCTGCGGCAGGCGTGCGCGCCGCAGCGCTGTCCGCTTGGGCCGACACCGCGTCCAGCCGGAACACCGCCGCGGCCTCGCCGAGCCGGCGGCCCTGGTCTTCCAGTGCCCGCGCCGAGGCGCTGGCCTCCTCGACCACGGCGACGTTCTGCTGGATCGCCTGGTCCATCTGCGCCACGGTGCGGCTGACCTGCTCGATGCCCATCGACTGCTCCTGCGAGGCCGCGGCGATCTCGCCGATGATGCCGGTCACCCGCTGCACCGAGGCCACGATCTCCTGCATGGTGCGGCCGGCCTGGTCGACCAGGACCGAGCCTTCGCTGACGCGGCCGACCGAGTCGTCGATCAGCGTCTTGATCTCCTTGGCGGCGTTGGCCGAGCGCTGCGCCAGGGTCCGCACTTCGGTGGCGACCACCGCGAAGCCACGGCCCTGTTCGCCGGCGCGGGCGGCTTCCACCGCCGCGTTCAAGGCCAGGATGTTGGTCTGGAAGGCGATGCCATCGATGACGCTGATGATGTCGGCGATCTTCTTCGAGGAGGCCTCGATGCCGCTCATGGTCTCGACCACCCGGCCGACCACGTCGCCGCCCTGCGAGGCCACCGAGGCGGCGCCGGCGGCCAACTGGTTGGCCTGGCGCGCGTGCTCGGCGTTCTGCTTCACGGTGGAGGTCAGTTCCTCCATCGAGGCGGCGGTCTCTTCCAGGTTGGCCGCCTGCTGTTCGGTGCGGCGCGACAGGTCCTCGTTGCCGGCGGCCAGTTCGGTGGTGGCACCGTGGATGCTGCGTGCCGCGGTCTGGATGCGGCCGACGATGTCGGCGAGCTGGTCGGCGGTGGTATTGGCGTCCTCGCGCATCCGCGCGAACACGCCGTGGAAGTCGCCGTGCATGCGCGCGCTCAGGTCGCCGGCGGCGATGGCCTGCAGCAGCGTCGACAGCTTGCCCAGGTTGCGGTCGCTGACCTCCATCATCGCATTGAGGTCCTGCACCATCAGCCGGAAGTCGTGCTGGAAGCGCTCGGCGTCGCCGCGCACGCTGAAGTCGCCGGCGGCGGCGGCGGCGGCCAGGCGCTTGATCTCGGTATTGATCGCCAGCAGGCTGGCCTTGGCCGCGTCCATCGATTCGTGCAGCACCGCGCGGCTGCCGGGCAGGCGGCGCGCGTCGCGATGCAGGTCGCCGTTGGCGTATTCGTTGAGCACGGCGATGGCATCGACGATGGCATCCAGGTGCTCGAACATCATGCGGTTGATGCTGGTGGCCAGTTCGCCGTACACGCCGGGGAAATCCTCCGGCATGCGGTGGGACATGTCCTTGTCGGCGTGCAGCACCGCCATCTGCGCGGTCTCGCTGGAGAAGCGCTCCAGCATCCGGATCATCTCGCCGGTGGCGCGCAGCATCTCGCCGGCCTCGTCGCGGCCGGGGTTGTCGATGCGCACGTTGAGATCCCCGCGCGACACGGCGCGGATCGCGTCCAGGCTGCGCGACACCGGACGCAGCACGGAACTGCCGATCAGCCAGTTGATGCCGAAGGTGAGCAGCACCAGGATGCCGCCCGCCAGGGTCATGACCCCGGTGAAGATCAGCGCCTGCGCCTGCACATCGTCCATGTAGACGCCGGTGCCGATGACCCAATGCCAGGGCGCGAAAGGGGCGTTGTAGGAGACCTTCTCCACCGGCGTGGTGTTGCCGGGCTTGGGCCACAGGTAGTCGACATAGCCGCCGCCGGCCTCGGCCGCCTTCACGAAATCGCGGAAGATCGGCTTGCCGTCGGCGCTGAGCACCTGGCCGATGTCCTTGCCGATCAGGTCCTTGCGGGTGGGGTGCATCAGCATGGTCGGATGCATGTCGTGCACGTAGAAGTAATCCACGCCGTCGCGGGCGCGCATCGACTCCAGGGTGCGCAGGGCGGTGCGCTGCGCCTCGTCCAGCGGCATGCTGCCCTTGTCCACTTCCGCCGCATAGGCACGGACCACGCCCAGCGCCAGCTCGATCTGGCTCTTCAGCGCCTGCTCGCGCGTGTTGCGGATGTCCAGGTACTGCATCCGCGCGGCGATCACCGCCAGCAGGACGATACCGGCGCCCAGCAAGACGGTCTGCCACAGGAACTTGCGGCGCAGCGGCAGATCCGAGAGGCGGGTGAGCAACGAGCGAGACGACATCGACCAGTTCCTTGGAAGGTTCCCAGGGATTTAACGGCCCCGGCAACGATGAAATTGAGCGCGCGGCGCGACCGATTCGTAGACAATCCGCGCGCCGGCGTCGCCATCAAAAAAATCCCCGGCGCGAAGGCCGGGGAGAGGGTGTAGCGACAGGCCGGGCCGGGCTCAGAACTCCTGCCAGTCGGAATCGGCCAGCGCGGGTTCGACCTTGCGGGCGCGCACCGCCGCCGGCTTGGCGGAGGCGACGGCCGTCGGCTTCTTCGCCACCGGTGCCGGCTTCGGCGCGGCCACGGCCTGCGGTGCATGCACCACCGCGGACTGGGCCGACTGCTCGACGCGGAAGATCGACACGGACTCGATCAGCTGGCCGGCCTGCTCTTCCATCGAGCGGGCGGCGGCGGTGGCTTCTTCCACCAGTGCGGCGTTCTGCTGGGTGGTCTCGTCCATCTGGGTGACGGTCTGGTTGACCTGCTCGATGCCGGCCGACTGCTCCTGCGAGGCGGCGGCGATCTCGCCCATGATGTCGGTGACGCGCTGCACCGAGGCCACGATCTCGGTCATGGTCTGGCCGGCCTGGCGGACCAGGGTCGAGCCGTTGGCCACCTGGCCCACCGAGGCGTCGATCAGGCCCTTGATCTCCTTGGCGGCGTTGGCCGAGCGCTGCGCCAGGGTGCGCACTTCGCTGGCCACGACCGCGAAGCCGCGGCCCTGTTCGCCGGCGCGCGCCGCTTCGACGGCGGCGTTGAGCGCCAGGATGTTGGTCTGGAACGCAATGCCGTCGATGACGCTGATGATGTCGCCGATCTTCTTCGAGGAGGCCTCGATGCCGGTCATGGTCTCGACCACGCGGCCGACCACATCGCCGCCCTGCGAGGCGACCGAAGCGGCGCCGGCGGCGAGCTGGTTGGCCTGGCGCGCATGTTCGGCGTTCTGCTTCACGGTGGAGGTCAGTTCCTCCATCGAGGCTGCGGTTTCTTCCAGGTTGGCGGCCTGCTGTTCGGTGCGGCGCGACAGGTCGTCGTTGCCGGCGGCGATCTCGCCGGCCGCGGCGTTGATCGCGTTCGCCGCCTGCTGGATACGGCCGACGATGGCCGCCAGTTGCTCGGCGGTGGCGTTGGCGTCGTCGCGCATGGTCGCGAACACGCCCTGGAACTCGCCGTGCATGCGCGCGGTGAGGTCGCCCTGCGACAGCGCGGTCAGCAACTTGGACACTTCGCCGATGCTGTCGCCGTTGGCCTGCAGCAGGCCGTTGAGCTGCTGTGCCAGCTGCAGGAAGAAGCCGTGCTTGCCGTCGAGGCCGACGCGCCCGCTGAGGTCGCCGGCGGCGGCCGCGCGCACGATCTTGGCCACTTCCTGCTCGACCTGGGCTTCCAGGGTGCGGTCGCGCGATTCGCACACGAAGCCGATATGGGCGCCGTGCTGGTCGCGGATGGCGGTGATGGTCTGGGCGATGCGCGCGTCGGCATAGGCCATCTCGCGGTCCATCACGCCCTTCTTCTCCAGCTCCGCCAGGGTCTTGGGATCGTGCTGGTTGCCGTACTCCAGCACCGTCACCGGCGAGCCGACCAGCGGCAGGCTGGAATCGAAGGCCGGCGCGACCGAATGGATCTGCTCGGCGTACTTGTCGGTGAGGCCCTGCATCGAGGGGTTGGCGTAGACGATGTTGTAGTCCAGGTCGACGATGAACATGCCGATCGAGGAGTTGTCCAGCGCGGTACGGATGCGCAGGTTCTCGGACGCGACCGCGGCGTCGCGCTCGATGCGCCCGCGCAGGTCCTGCTGCATGCGCTTGAGCGCCTGCATCAGCTCGCCGAATTCGTCCTTGCCGTTGGCGTCGATATGCCCGTCGAGCTTGCCGCCGGCGACGTCGCTGGCCACCTTGACCGCGTCGCGCACGCTGTTGGCCAGCATCCGCCCGAACAGGAAGGCCATGCCGATCGCCGCGCCCAGGCCGATCAACAGGCAGACCAGCAGGGTCGCCGAGGCCTTGCCGTAGGTGCCGCTGGCGGCGTCGGCCGCGACCTTGGCCTGGCGGTCGTTCTCGGCGATCAGGGCGACGACGTCGTCCACCACCTTGTTGTGCAGGGTGCGGGTCTCGCCGGTGAAGGTGTCGATGGCGTCGTCGTGCAGGTCCAGCTGCAGCATTTCGTTGACGGACTGATAGGAGGCGCTGGCCTTCTTCCAGTCGGCGACCAGTCGCTGGTAGATCGTCTTTTCCTGCGCGCTGCCGATCTTGGGCGGATAGTCGGCCAGGATCTTGTCCATCTGCTTCTTCAGCGCGATCGCGCGCGCCGCCGATTCCTTCTTCAGCGCATCGCTGCTGCGGATCAGGCTCTGGTAGGCCGCGTTGCGGTACTCGCCCAGGATGCCGCGCATCTCGCCGCCGGTGCGCACGCTCGGCACCACCTGCGACGACACATTACTGGTCACGCCATTGAGCGAGTTCAGACCGCGATAGGCGGCCACGCCCTGGATGAGCATCAACGCCAGCACGACGCCGAACGCCAGCATCAGTTTGGGCATCACCTTGAGATCTTTTATCCACTGCATGAGCGCGTTTCCCGTAATTCGGAGGGGGCGACAAGGGGCAAGAACGGCAAACGCCGCCACGCCGGACCGTGGGTGCACGGGTCCAGCGCGGCGGCGCGGAGGCTTACTTGATGGTGGCCAGCTTCAGGCTGGACGGCGCGCTGACCTGGATCTCGGCGCGCGAGCTGTCGCGCTCGATCTTGCCGATCACGCACACGTCCTTGCCTTCCAGGGTCTCCGGCGCGAAGCCGAACTTGCTGCGGTCGGCGCCGGCGATGCGGGCGGAGAAGGTGTGGCGCGGGAACATGCCGCCCATGTACAGGAAGGTCGGCTCGCCTTCGGAATTCTGCGCGTACTTGGCTTTCTCGACCTTGCCGCAGACCATGCCGTCCTTGCCGACGAAACGGGTGGCCATCTCCGGCGGGATCATCTGCTGGGACTGGGCGAAGGTGCTGGGGCTGGCGGCGAGCAACAGGACCAACAGCATGGGAAAGCTCGGTTTCATGACAAGACTCCTTGAGGACGGGGGATGAAGTGAGGGCTGTGTGATGGCCAGCCACCCTTCAGCTATCGGCATGAAAACGGTTAACTTGATTCTCACAACTGATAAACAGTTCGCATTTCAAATAAAAAAACCCGCCGTGAGGCGGGTTCGTCTACAGCCGGGCGAGCCGTCGTCCGTCAGGCGGCTTCGTCGACGTGGGCGTGCTGCTGGCCGAACTCGGCGCTGTCCAGCAGGGTCTCGATGTCCAGCAGAATCAACATCTTGTCGTCCTGGGTGCCGATCCCGGAGATGAAGCGGGTGTCGACCGCGGCGCCGAACTCGGGGGTCGGGCGGATCTGCTCTTCGTTCAGCGGGATCACGTCGGAGACGCTGTCCACGACGATGCCGACCACGCGGTTCTCGACGTTGAGCACGATCATCACGGTGAAGGCGTCGTAGCGCGCCTCCTTCAGGCGCAGCTTCAGGCGCAGGTCGATCACCGGCACGATGGTGCCGCGAAGGTTGATCACGCCCTTGATGTACTCGGGGGCGTCCGGGACTCGGGTGACCGAGTCGTAGCCGCGGATTTCCTGCACCTTGAGGATATCCACGCCGTAGTGTTCTTCGCCGAGGGTGAAGCTGAGGAATTCGCCGCCGGTGGCGCCGGAGGTGGAGGTGGTCTTGTCGTTCATCGTGTGCTCCTGGTGCGCACGGGATTGCGGATGATGGCGTGGGTGGGGAAGCGCGACTCTGATGCTAGATCGGCGCGGCGCCGCCGAACTTTAGACCCCGGGCGGCCGACGGTTGCCGGCGTTCAGGAAAGCACGCCGCTCTTGCGGGCGCTGCGCCGGCGCTCGATGCGGAACACGTAGCGCTGGATCGCCGCGTCGGCGCCGCGCGGCAGGTCCAGGAAGCGCATGCCTACCCGCAGGGTGTCCTGGCCGTTGGCGAGCTTGGAGACATACATGTTGCAGACCTGCAGGGTCAGCCGGATGGCATCGGCATCGGGCAGCTGCAGGATGCAGTTCGGGCAGCTCTGCTGCAGCTGCGGCATGGGTTGGCCCTGCACCAGCGCCACCGCCAGGCCGCCGCCGCTGATGTCCACCACGCGCAGCTTCAGTTCGACCTGGCCGGCGTCGTCCTCGAAACGCAGCACGCACAGCGGCGATTCGGTGACCGGGGTCTCCAGGCGGAAATGCTCGCGCCGCTGCAGGTAGTACAGCGATTCCGGCAACGCGGCGAGGAAGCCGGACTGGCCGTTGCGATCGGTGCGCTGGGGGCGCTCGATGCGGAAACGCACCCGCACCTTGTCCAGTTGCGCGAAGCACAGCAGGTACTCGGCCTGCTCGGCGGCGCGATTGGAGGCTTCGTTGACGCTCAGGTCCAGCAGCACGCTGTCCTCATCCAGCTCCAGCAGCGCGGTGGAGAAGGCCTGATCGCGGCCGCCCACGTGCGCACTGACCTGCGAGCGCTGCTGGATCAGCGACTGCAGCAACTGGCGGATCTGTCGCGGCTTGGTCAGCAGGAAGCGGTCGTCCTCCACCTCTTCTTGCGGCGAAGACGGGACGGGAGAGTCGCTGGGAGTGCCTTCGGCCATGGTGGACAGTGGGTACGGGAGGTGGGTGGGGCGGCACCGCGTCGGATCGCCCCACGCATGCTATCGGCTGAGCGCCGCGTTTTTGTAGCCCGGCTGCGCGTTGCCGTCAGTGGCGACGGCGCTCAGCCGCGGGCGCTGCTCCAGGGTGAAGGATGCCACGGCGCGTGCCAGTGCGCCTGCCTCCTGTTCCATCGAGCGGGCACTGGCGCTGGCTTCCTCGACCAGGGCGGCATTCTGCTGGGTGGCCTCGTCCATCTGCGCGATGGTCTGGTTGACCTGCTCGATGCCGGCCGATTGCTCCTGCGAGGCGGCGGCGATGTCGCGCATGATGTCGGTCACGCGCTGCACCGAGGCCACGATCTCGCGCATGGTGCCGCCGGCCTGATCGACCAGGGCCGAGCCTTGGGCGACGCGGCCGACCGAATCGTCGATCAGGGTCTTGATCTCCTTGGCCGCGTTCGACGAACGCTGGGCGAGGGTGCGTACCTCGCTGGCGACCACGGCGAAACCGCGGCCCTGGTCGCCGGCACGCGCCGCTTCCACCGCGGCGTTGAGCGCCAGGATGTTGGTCTGGAAGGCGATGCCGTCGATCACCGAGATGATGTCGGCGATCTTCTTCGAGGAGGCCTCGATGCCGCTCATGGTGGTGACCACCTGGCCGACCACGCTGCCGCCCTGCGAGGCGACCGCCGCGGCGCCGACCGCCAACTGGTTGGCCTGGTGCGCATGCTCGGCATTCTGCTTGACCGTGGAGGTCAGCTCTTCCATCGAAGCGGCGGTTTCCTCCAGGCTGGCGGCCTGCTGCTCGGTGCGCCGCGACAGGTCGTCGTTGCCGGCGGCGATCTCGCCGGCCGCGGTGTTGATCGCATCGGAGGCGCCCTGGATCTGCCGCACGATCGCCGACAACTGCTCGGCGGTGGCGTTGGCGTCGTCCTTCATGTTGGCGTACACGCCCTGCAGGTCGGCATCGATGCGCCGCGACAGGTCGCCCTCGGCGAGCGCGCGCAGCATCTGCTGGATGTGGCCCAGGCCGGAGGCGCTGGCGGCGAGCATGGCGTTGATCTGTTCGCCCAGTTGCAGCAGGAAGCCGTGCTTGCCGTCCAGGCGGATGCGCCCGCCGAGGTCGCCGGCCACCGCGCCGCGCACGATGCCGGCGATCTCTTCTTCCACCGCCACTTCGTCGGTCCGGTCGGCCCACTCCACCACGAAGCCCAGGCGGTGGCCAGCGGCGTCGGTGACCGGATTGACGATCAGGCGCATGGTATGGCCGCCGACGCGGATCTGCGCACGGTGGGTGCCCTTCAACTCGGCGAGCATGCGCGCCTGGTGTTCGGGATGGCGATGGAACACGTCGATGGTCTTGCCCAGCAGCGCGCTGGCGTCGAACTGCGGCAGGTCGCGGCGCAGGTCGTCCTGCACGTCGCTGAGCATCTGCAGCAGCGGCCGGTTGACGTAGACGATGCGGCGCTCGGCGTCGGCGATCATCACGTTGGTGGTGACGTCGTCCAGCGCGCTGCGGATGCGCTGGTTTTCGCGCTGGGCCTCGCTGTCCTGCTCGCGGCCGTGCAGCAGTTGCGCATTGGCCGCGACCAGGGTGTGGGCGATGGAGCCTTCCGGCAGGGTCAGCGCACGGATCGCCTCCGGCAGCGGTTGCTGCTGGGCGATGGCGCGTGCGGCCTGCGCCAGGTCGTGCGGATCGTGGCCCACGTCCAGCAGTTGTCGGCGCATCTGCACCGCCATTGGCACCAGGATCGCCGCTTCCACCGCCACGTACAGCGCGTGGATCGCCAGGATGCCGAGCCCGGCATCGGCGGTGAACACGCGCACCGGCAGGCCGCGATGCTGCAGCCAGAAGAACAGCACGTGGTGCACGGCGATCGCCGCGGCGGCGGCCACGATCGGACGCCAGTCGCGGTAGTACAGCAGCAGGGCGATCAGCAGGATGACCCCGAAGTGCACCTCGATCATGCCGCCGGCCTGCTGGATCAGCGCGGCCGCCAGCACCATCAGGCCCAGTGCCACGGTGCAGCGGCTCAGCAGGCTGCCCGGGTACAGTTTCACCTGCAGGGCGATGACCGCCAGCGTCGGCAGGCTGACCGTCAACCACAACGTCCACGCGCCCTGATGCCAGGCGGCGGCGAGGCTGGCCAGGGTGGCCAGGACCGCGACCGCCACGAACAACCGGTCGGCCTGTGCCGCCAGCCTCTGCAGATAGACATAGCGCTCGTGGCCGATGAGAAGACTGCCTGGGTGAGGCGACGCGCTCATGCGAGGGATTCCTTGGAGTCGTTGGGGCATCCGCACGTGGCGGGTGAGATCAGCGGCGATGCACCGCCGGTGACGAGCAAGCGTGGGATCAGTGCAGCCGCGGCGATGGACGTGCCGCATCCGGCCAGTTGTGCCGGGCCGGCATAGACCAGACGGGCCTGCGCATCGAAGACGATGAGCGCATAGGGCAGGGTCGGCGGTGCCGCGCGGTCGCGCAGGTCGACGCTGAGAATGCCTGGCAGGGGCGCCGTTGCCGGTGCGACGCACGCGCAGCCGGCCACGCGCAGGCGGAACGCGACGGGCTGGCCGGCGTTGGCGGCGGCCGGCGCGAAGGCCAGCAGGCGCGCCCGGATGCCCTCGGCGCTGGCCGCCGATGGCGGGGTGGCGGACGCGACCAGGTGCACGACGGCCCAGACGCTCCACATCGCCAGCAGCACCAGGCCCAGCGGCAATCGCAAAAAACGCCGCGGGCGGTCGGCATCGAGGGTGCGCATCTGCATGGAGGACCGGCCAGGACGGCGCCGGCACTTACCGGCTGTTCACGTTATCGACAGCGCCTATGGTTCCTTAAGGTGGTGTTCATCACATTTCACACTATGGTAACGATGTCACTTCCCGATTTGCGGCAAGCGCTGTCCCGCCGGCCCGGAAACGCCATCGGCCGCGGAGGGCGCCGCGGCCGATCGGTCTTCCGGGTTGCCGTCGCACGAGGCGTGGCGCCGTCGAGCCGGTTGGATGGCTGGCAGGACGGCGCCCGCGCGACTGCGCGTGCCGGCTCAGGCGAACGCGTGCGCCGACCTGTGCGCGGACAGCACCGCCGGCGCGCGCGTCGATGCCGCGGCCTCCACCCTGAACACCGCCACGGCCTGGCGCAACTGTCCGGCCTGTTCCTCCATCGCGCGTGCGGCGGCGGTGGCTTCCTCCACCAGCGCGGCGTTCTGCTGGGTGCTCTCGTCCATCTGGGTGACGGTGCGGTTGACCTGCTCGATGCCGGACGATTGTTCCTGCGAGGCGACGGCGATTTCGCCCATGATGTCGGTGACGTGCTGCACCGAGGTCACGATCTCTCGCATGGTGCTGCCAGCCTGTTCGACTAGGGCCGCGCCCTCGGCGACCTGCTCGACCGAATCGTCGATCAGGGTCTTGATCTCCTTGGCCGCGTTGGCCGAGCGCTGCGCCAGCGTCCGCACTTCGGTGGCGACCACGGCGAAGCCGCGGCCCTGTTCGCCGGCGCGCGCGGCTTCCACCGCGGCGTTCAAGGCCAGGATATTGGTCTGGAAGGCGATGCCGTCGATCACCGAGATGATGTCGGCGATCTTGCGTGACGCGGCCTCGATGCCGCTCATCTTGTCCGAGACCTGGCTGGCCAGCACGCCGCCCTGCGCAGCCACCGAGGCGGCGCCCGCGGCCAACTGGTTGGCCTGGCGCGCGCGTTCGGCGTTCTGTTTCACGGTGGAGGTCAGTTCCTCCATCGAGGCCGCCGTCTCTTCCAGGCTGGCCGCTTGTTGCTCGGTGCGCCGCGACAGGTCGTCGTTGCCGGTGGCGATCTCGGCCGCGGCACCATTGATGCTGCCGGCGGCGGTCTGGATCCGCGACACGATGGCGGCCAGTTGCCCGGTGGTGGCGTTGGCGTCGTCGCGCATGGTCGCGAACACGCCCTGGAACTGGCCATGCATGCGCGCGGTCAGATCGCCGGCGGCGATGGCGCGCAACAACGACGACAGCGCCTGCAGATTGCCGTCGGACGTGGCCATCAGCTGGTTGAGGCTGTCGACCATCAGGCGGAAGTCGTATTGGAAGCGTTCGGCGTCGCCACGCACGCTGAAGTCGCCGGCCGCGGCGGCCCCGGCCAGGTGCTTGATCTCGGTGTTCATCGCGGTCAGGTTGTGCTTGACCGTGTCCATCGTCGCGGTCAGGCGGGCCTTCTCGCCGGGCAGGCGCTCCATATCCTCGGACAGGTCGCCGATCGCATAGCGGCCCATGATCTGCGCCAAACGCTCGGTCACCGCGATGTGTGCGGCGGCCAGCGCGTTGCTGTCGCGGACCATGCGGCCGTAGTCGCCGGGGAAGGCGCTTTCGTCCATGCGGTAGCTGGTCTGACCTAGGTCGTGGCGGCGTGCCATCTCGGTCTGTGCGGCCAGCACCTCGCGCAGTTGTTGCTGCATGCGGTGCATGTCGGCCAGCAGCCGTCCGCTTTCGTCGCGGCTGGGGACCACGATGCGTGCATCCAGGCGGCCCTCGGCGATGTCGGCGGCGACGCCCGCGGCACGGCGCACGTTGCGGGTCAGGATGATCAGGGTATGCACGCACACCGCCGCGATCAGCAGGGTCAGCAGGCCGAGCCCGGCAACGGCGGTCCACATCGCCTGCAGCGATGCGTCCAGGTGCCGTTGCGACTGGCGCTGCAGCGCCTGCAATGCGGTGGCGCTGAGGCCGTGCAACGCCTCGTCCCAACCATGCAGGGCCGCGTTCCAGTGCTGGCCGGCATCGGCGCTGCCGCTGTCCAGGGCTTGCGCCAACTGCGGCAGGGCGCGCGCGGCGACGTCCGTTTCGGTGGCGACGGCGCGCGACAGGGCCGGATCCGGCTGCTCCAGCAGGCCCAGGGCCTTCTTCAGTTCATGCTGCAGGCGGGCCTGATCGCGCGTGAGTTCGGCGATCTGCGCACGTAGCGCCGGCGTGTCGGCGCCGGCCTGGGACGGATCGCGCATCGCATCCAGGCGGGTCAGCGTCTCGCTGGTGACCGGGGCGTAGATCAGGCTGCTGACCACCAGGTGGTAGCTTTCCACGTAGGGTGTATAGACCAGTTGGCTGTCGTCGCGCAGCGCGTCCAGCGCGTCGTCGGCCTGGTCTGCGACCGCGACGACGTCGCTGCGCTTGGTCTGCAAGGTCTGCTGCAACTGCGCCAGGGCCGCCGTGCTGCGCTCGAAGCCGGGCAGGGCCGGGACGGTCCGCTGCAGTTCGTGCAGCGCCCGGTCCGCGGTGTCGCGCGCCTTCGCCGCGTCTGCGGCGTTGCCCACTTGTTCTTCCTGCAGCGCCCCGAGCAGGACCAGCATGTCGCGCAGCGGCGCGTAGCTGCGCAGTTCGGCGCGGCTGACCTCCACGCCGTCGCTGAGCGTGCGCGTGTACAGCAGCAGCGGGATGGCCAGCCCGATCAAGGCCAGGACCCCGATCAGGCTGAGCTTGCGCGCGATGGGAAGGTCGTGCCAGACCCGTAAACGGGAGCGGCGTTCGGAGGCGGGCGGAGCGGCGTGGTTCGCGGGATGCGACGTCATTGCGCGGGTCTCAGAGGAAGAGCGAAAGAAGGCGGGCGATCCACTGGGATCCGCGCCATGGGAATGCAGGGTGCAACCGGATGGCCGCCGAGCGTCGCCTGTCCAGGCGCGCGCATGCGGTGGAATCGGCAGCGCTCGACCGGGTCGGGCAGATCTTTAGCGGCCGCCGTAGACAAATGTTGAACCTGTCATGATGACCGGGTTAAGTCGCCGCCCCTGATGGTTGGCCGAGGCAGAGGGACGCATCAGGCGGGAGATACGCCGCAAGGCGTGGCTCGGATGCAGCATGCGTGCGCTTTTTCGCGCGCCTTGGCCCGCAGGCGTCATGTATGCCGGGCAGGGGCGTTGTCAGTGTGGCCTGGCGGACATCGGAGTGCAGCGTTGGCTGCTGTGTGATCGGGCGGATGCGAGCGAGGCATCGCGCCGCCGATGACTACGACCGTGGGTCGCGGGGGCTGCATGTGTGTCAGCGTGGGATCGCGGTGATGTCAGAGACGCGATTGAAATGAATGTCAGACGGATGCGGCTGTGGTCACAGCCGGTCCGGCTCGGGGCGGCATTTGCGCGAGCCTCGGGACATGGCGGGACGGCAGCCGATCGCAGTGTCGACCGGCTGCCAGATGCATCCTCGCGGCGTCGGTTGCCGGGCGGCCGGCCACCGTGGGCTTAGAACTCCTGCCACGTGTCGCCATTACTTGCCGCGGCCGCGGCCGCACGCCGCGCGGTTGGCGCTTGCGGGCCGGCGCTGGCCTTCGCCACGGTTGTGATGGCCGGCTTGGCCATCCGTGCGGGCGGCGCGCTGCGGGCCGGCGCCGGCCGCGCGATCGTGGCGACATTGTCGATCTTGAACAGCGCGACCGCATCGCTCAGTTGCACGGCCTGTTCTTCCATCGACCGTGCGGCGGCCGTGGCTTCTTCCACCAGGGCCGCGTTTTGCTGGGTGGTCTCGTCCATCTGGGTGACGGTCTGGTTGACCTGCTCGATGCCGGCGGATTGCTCCTGCGAGGCGGACGAGATCTCGCCCATGATGTCGGTGACGCGCTGCACCGAGGCCACGATCTCGGCCATGGTCCTGCCGGCCTGGTCGACCAGGGCCGAGCCGGTGGCGACACGGCCGACCGAGTCGTCGATCAGGCCCTTGATCTCCTTGGCAGCGTTGGCCGAACGCTGCGCCAGCGTGCGCACTTCGCTGGCGACCACGGCGAAACCACGGCCTTGCTCGCCGGCGCGCGCGGCTTCGACCGCGGCGTTGAGCGCCAGGATATTGGTCTGGAAGGCGATGCCGTCGATGACCGAGATGATGTCGGCGATCCTCTTCGACGAGGCTTCGATGCCGCTCATCGTCTCGACCACCTGGCCGACCACGCTGCCACCCTGCGACGCCACCGAGGCCGCACCCACCGCCAGTTGATTGGCCTGGCGCGCATGCTCGGCGTTCTGCTTGACGGTGGAAGTCAGCTCTTCCATCGACGCCGCCGTTTCTTCCAGGCTGGCGGCCTGTTGCTCGGTGCGGCGCGACAGGTCGTCGTTGCCGGTGGCGATCTCGCTGGCGGCGGCATTGATGCTCACCGCAGCGGTCTGGATGCGGCCGACGATGTCGGTCAACTGGTCGGCGGTGGCATTGGCGTCGTCGCGCATGGTGGCGAACACGCCGTGGAACTCGCCGTCCATGCGGGCGGTCAGGTCGCCGGCGGCGATCGACTGCAACAGCGCCGACAGCTTGCCGAGATTGCGATCGCTGACCTCCATCATCGCGTTGAGGTCCTGCACCATCAGCCGGAAGTCGTGCTGGAAGTGCGCCGCATCGCCGCGGGCGCTGAAGTCGCCGGCCGCGGCCGCCGCCGCCAGGCGCTTGATCTCGGTATTGATCGCCAGCAGGCTGGCCTTGGCCGCGTCCATCGATTCGTGCAGCACCGCGCGGCTGCCGGGCAGGCGGCGGGCGTCGCGGCGCAGGTCGCCATTGGCATATTCGTTGAGGACGCCGATGGCGTCGACGATGGCGTCCAGGTGCTCGAACATCATGGTGTTGATGCCCTTGCTCAAGTCGCCGTACACGCCGGGGAAGTCCTGCGGCATGCGGTGGCTCATGTCCTTGTCCGCATGCAGTTCGATCATCAAGGCGGTTTCGCTGGAGAACCGCTGCAACTGGGTCTGCATGCGGCCCATCGCGATCAGCAGGCGGCCGGGTTCGTCGCGCGCGGTGGTACTCACGTCGTTGTCCAGGCGCCCGTCGGCGATGGCTTCGGCGGCGCGGGTGGCGCGGCCCAGCGGCCCGGTCAGGCTGCGGGTGATGGTCCAGCCCAGCAGGCCGCTGACCAACAGGACGGCGAGACCGCCGGAGATCAGGACGATGCGGCCACGCGCCATCGCCGCCGAGGAGACCGCATAGGCCTCCTTGCTCAGGCGCCGCTGCAGATCGGCATTGGCGCGGATCGCGGCCTGCTGCTTGTCCATCGCCACCGCCGCATCGCCGAGCAACAGCGCCTGCGCCTGCGTATTCTGGTCCTTTTCGCCCAGCGCGAGCACCTGATCGTTCAGTTGCATCGAGCGCGCGCGCGAGGCCTCGATGGTGTCCATGGCCTGGCGCTCGACCGGGCTGGTGGGCATCGCCGACAATGCATCGTGCGCGGCCTTGTAGCGCGCACGGTTGCTCTGCACGATGTTGATCATCTTCTGGTTGGCCGCATCCCCATCGACGATGGTGATGGCCAGCAACCCGATCTGCACGTTGGTATTGGCGTCGAGCATCTCGTTGGAGAGCCGCACCTTTTCCATGTTCCTGTTGACGATGCTGTCCAGCTCGCGATGCGCCCTGGCCATGGTCAGCAAACCCATGGCGACCAGCAGGCCGGACAGCAGGATGAGGATGCCGAACGCCATGCCCAGGCGCCGACCGACGTTGTAGCGTTGCAGAAGTGCGTTCATAGCCGACCTTTTGGGGGACAGAGGGAGCCGGGTCGTAACGCTGGCAATCAGCGGTTGCGACGCGACCTGGTGATGCCTTGTCGCACCCTCAATATCGACGTGTCGGTGAGAAGTTGAGCATTTCTCACCGAGTTGTTGGCAGCCGGTTAGGAAGCTGTCTGCCTTCCGACTCGCGTCGTTCGGAGAGGGCAGAATCCGACGTTGTTCCGACATGCGCTGGCGGGTAATGCACCGGCGTATACCTTGCGTATCGCCGGCATGTGCATGTGCGCATGGTGCACTGCCTGCACGGAATCCGGTCGCCATGCCCGCGGCATGGCGACCGTGCGACTCAGAACTCCTGCCAGTCGCCGCCGACCGCAACCGCGGCGCGCTTGACGGTCTGCCGCTGTGGACGCGCCGCCACCTTGGCGACCCGCGGCGCGCTGGCCGCAACGGACGGCACCGGCGCTGGATGTACGCCAGCGGCTGTGCCGCCGATGCTGTCGATCTTGAACAAGGCCACCGTGCTGGTGAGCTGACCGGCCTGCTCCTCCATCGAACGTGCCGCTGCGGTGGCTTCTTCCACCAGCGCCGCGTTCTGCTGGGTGGTCTCGTCCATCTGCACCACGGTCTGGTTGACCTGCTCGATGCCGGCGGATTGCTCCTGCGAGGCCGCCGAGATCTCGCCCATGATGTCGGTGACGCGCTGTACCGAAGCCACGATCTCGCTCATGGTGCGGCCGGCCTGGTCGACCAGGACCGAGCCTTCGGCCACGCGCGTGACCGAATCGTCGATCAGGCCCTTGATCTCCTTGGCGGCACCGGCCGAACGCTGGGCCAGCGTACGCACTTCGCTGGCGACGACGGCGAAGCCGCGGCCCTGGTCGCCGGCGCGGGCCGCTTCCACCGCGGCGTTCAAGGCCAGGATGTTGGTCTGGAAGGCGATGCCGTCGATGACGCTGATGATGTCGGCGATCTTCTTCGATGCCGCCTCGATGCCGCTCATGGTCGCGACCACCTGGCCGACCACGCTGCCGCCTTGCGAGGCGACCGAGGCCGCGCCCACCGCCAACTGGTTGGCCTGGCGCGCGTGCTCGGCGTTCTGCTTGACGGTGGAGGTCAGTTCTTCCATCGATGCGGCGGTCTCTTCCAGGCTCGCGGCCTGCTGTTCGGTGCGGCGCGACAGGTCGTCGTTGCCGGCGGCGATCTCGGTGGCGGCGGCACTGATGCTGACCGCCGCGGTCTGGATGCGGCCGACAATGCCGGTCAATTGATCGGCGGTGGCGTTGGCATCGTCGCGCATGGTGGCGAACACACCTTGGAACTCGCCTTCCATGCGTGCGGTCAGGTCGCCGGCGGCGATCGACTGCAACAGCGCCGACAGCTTGCCGAGGTTGTGGTCGCTCACTTCCATCATCGCGTTGAGGTCCTGCACCATCAGGCGGAAGTCGTGCTGGAAGTGCGCGGCGTCGCCGCGGGCGCTGAAGTCGCCGGCCGCGGCGGCCGCGGCCAGGCGCTTGATCTCGGTGTTGATCGCCAGCAGGCTGGCCTTGGCCGCGTCCATCGATTCGTGCAGCACCGCACGGCTGCCGGGCAGGCGGCGCGCGTCGCGGCGCAGGTCGCCGTTGGCGTATTCGTTGAGGACGCCGATGGCGTCGACGATGGCGTCCAGGTGCTCGAACATCATGGTGTTGATGCCCTTGCTGAGCTCGCCGTACACGCCCGGGAAATCCTGCGGCATGCGGTGACTGATGTCCTTGTCGGCATGCAGTTCGATCATCAACGCAGTTTCGCCGGAGAAGCGCTGCAACTGGCGTTGCATGGCATCCATGGCCAGCAGCAGGCGGCCGGGTTCGTCGTGTGCGTCGGTGGCGACGTCGTTGTCCAGGCGCCCGCCGGCGATGGCCTCCGCGGCGCGGGTGGCACGGCTCAGCGGGACGGTCAGGCTGCGGGTGATCGTCCACGACAGCAGGGCGCTGAGCAGCAGGACCGCCACCCCACCGGCGATCAGCAGGTTGCGGCCGGTGACCATCGCTTGCGTCGCCTTGACGTGGGCGAGCTTCATCTGCGCTTCCTGCAGGGTGACGTTCTCGCGGATCTTGGCCTGCCAAGCCAGGGTGGCTGGGCGCGAGCGCTCGCTCAGAACCGTCTGCGCCTCGGCGTTGCGGTGTGCGGTGGCGAGCGCAATCACTTCATCGTTCATGGCGCGCGCGGCGGTGCGGGCGGCATCGATGTCGGCACGCAGCTTCACCGCATAGGCGTTGGCGGGCGGGAATGCCTCCAGTTCGTTGCGCAGGTCGGTATAGCGCTGGCGCTTGGCCTTGATTTCCGCCAACGCCTGATCGTTGAGTTCTTCGCGCGTCTCCATCGCCAGCGTGCCGAGCGCGATCAGGATGCTGGAGTTGGCGTCGAGCATGCCGTTGCTGATCCGGCTCTTTTCGACGTTCACCTTGACGATGTTGTCCAGCTCGGTGCGCGTGCGTGCCATGGACAGCAGGCCGATGGCGACCAGGGCGCAGGACAGCAGGATCAGCAGGCCGAAGGCGCCGCCGAGACGGCGGCCGACGTTGTAGCGTTGCAGGAAGGAGTTCATTGGTCGACCTCTTCGTTGACGATGTTCCTGGAGCATCCAGGGCCTACTGCGTCCAGACGGGCTCCAGCAGCGCGTGTGCGCGTGGAGCGGCGGGGCGTGGCGGTCAGAAAAGAAGCAAGAAAACCAAGTGCCTTTGCTGTTCGACTCTGCAACGCCGTCGCTCGAATGTGATATCGGCGTGACGGCGGATTACTCGATGGGTCGTTGGTCGTAAGACAATTCCCGACGCTGTCTAATTCATTTCCCTACGCGGTGAGCGGCTGCCACTGCGTGCCGATCGCGTCGGCGATGGCCTGGGCATTGGCCTGCGGCGCGTGCGCGGCGGCGATCGTTGCGGGGGCATGGTTGGGCGCGGTCGCGGCAACGGCGCTGGGTGCAGGGGCGGCGCTGCGCACGGCCTGCTGTTCCACCCGGAACACCGCCACTGCATCGCTCAACTGCGCGGCCTGGTCCTCCATCGACCGTGCCGCGGCGGTGGCTTCCTCGACCAGCGCGGCGTTCTGCTGGGTGCTCTCGTCCATCTGGGTGACGGTGCGGTTGACCTGCTCGATGCCGGCGGACTGCTCCTGCGAGGCCGCGGAAATCTCGCCCATGATGTCGGTGACCCGGCCCACCGAGGCGACGATCTCCTGCATGGTCTGGCCGGCACGCTGCACCAGCTCCGCGCCGGTGGCGACCCGCTCGACCGAGTCGTCGATCAAGCCCTTGATCTCCTTGGCGGCGTTGGCCGAGCGTTGCGCCAGCACGCGCACCTCGTTGGCGACCACCGCGAAGCCGCGGCCCTGTTCGCCGGCGCGCGCCGCTTCCACCGCGGCGTTCAAGGCCAGGATATTGGTCTGGAAGGCGATGCCGTCGATGACGCTGATGATGTCGGCGATCTTCTTCGATGCGGTCTCGATGCCGCTCATGGTGTCGACCACCTGGCCGACCACGGCGCCGCCCTGCGAGGCCACCGCGGCGGCGCCGGCGGCAAGCTGGTTGGCCTGGCGCGCATGCTCGGCGTTCTGCTTGACCGTGGCGGTCAACTCCTCCATCGAGGCGGCGGTCTCTTCCAGGCTGGCGGCCTGCTGCTCGGTGCGTTGCGACAGATCGCTGTTGCCCTGGGCGATTTCGGTGGCGGCGCTGTGGATGTCGCCGGCGGCGCGCTGGATGCGGCCGACGATGTCGGCCAGGCGCTGGGCGGTGCCGTTGGCGTCGTCGCGCATGGTGGCGAAGATGCCGTGGAAGTCGCCGTGCATGCGCGCACCGAGGTCGCCGTCGGCCAGCGCGCTGAGCAGCCGCGAGACTTCGGCGATGCTGATCGCGTTGGCGTCGAGCAGGCCGTTGAGTTGCTGCGCCAGCATCAGGAAGAAGCCCTGCTTGCCGGTGCGGTCGATGCGCTGCGACAGATCGCCGGCGGCGGCGCTGCGCACCACTGCGGCCACTTCCGCCTCCACCCGCGTCTCGGCGGTGCGGTCGCGCCATTCGCAGACGAAGCCCAGGTGCGCGCCCTCGGCGTTGCGGATGGCGGAAATCTCCTGCGCGATGCAGACCTCGCGATAGCGCACCTCGCGCTGCGCCGCACCCTGCCGGTCCAGCCGCTGGTAGATCTCCGCGTCCTGCGCATTGCCGACTTCCAGCAGCGTCACCGACTGGCCCAGCAACGGCGCGGAACGGTCGAATGCGGGCGCGCAGGCGCGGATGTCCTCGGCGTGGGTCTGCAGCAGGGTCTGCAATGCGGTATTGGCGTAGATGATGGTCAGGTCGGGATCGGCGATGTACATACCGGTGGACGCGTTGTCCAGGGCGGTGCGGATGCGCAAGTTCTCGGCGGCGACGCTGCGCTCGCGTTCGATGCGCTCGCGCAGTTCGCGCTGCATGCGCGCCAGCGCGGCCATCAGGCTGCGACCGTGCCTGGCCGCCACCGGGATGGGCTGGTCCAGGCGGCCTTCGGCGATATGCTGGGCTGCGTCCATCGCCACCCGCGGCTCGCCGCCGAGCAATTGCGCGACTGAACGCAGGATCCAGGCCGCGGCGGCGGCCAGGCACAGTACGGCGACCAGCACCGCGCCGGCCTGCTGCCAGGTGGCGCGCTGGCTCTGCTGTTCGGCGGCTTTGCGGCTCTGCTCGTTCAGCGCCAGGATGCGGTCGCTGATCGTATCCATCTCGGTCTCCAGCCGCGCGAACTGCGCGGTGAAATCCGCATAGGCGGCGCTGCTGTCGCCGTGGGTTTCGGCCAGCGTCACCACCTTGTCGGCGGCGGCGATGTAGCGCTGCAGTGCGGGCCCGGCGGCATCCAGTTGCGCGCGCAAGGCGCCGTCCAGCGGCAGCTTCTGGTTGTCGTCCAGCGCCTTGCGGAACTCGCCGGCGTGTTCGCCCAGGGAGGCGCGCGCGGCCTTAACCCCGTCCGCATCCTGCCGCGCCGCTGCCAGCAACGCGGCGGTGACGTCGCCGCGCAAGGCATCGTGCATCATGTCGGCCTGCATGTGGTTGCGCAGCGCGTCCGAGGACGTGACCTGGGCCGCGACCGAGCGCAGCAGGCCTTGCTGCGCGGTGTAGCCGACCCCGCCGAGCGCGAGCAGGGCGAGCACCGCCACCAGCACCAGGACGCCGAGCATATGCATGATTTTCATCGGTGTGGCCCGATCAGAAACGGAAGGACAGGCCCGCGCCGAGCGCGTGGTCCGGCGAACGGTCGTTGAGGCCGCGGCTGTACACCACGTCCAGTTGCACGTCCTGGCTGAGCAGCCAGGCCGAGCCGACGTCGAGCAGGGCGATGGTGCCGCCGTCGTCGGCATGCGCGATCTGCGGCAGGGCCAGCTCCACGAACGAGCGGCTGCGTTCGGTCCAGGCCTTGCCCAGCACCACGCCGAAGATGCCGGCGGTGTAGCGATGCCCGCCGTCGCCTTCGTCGCGGATCACGCCGGGCATCATCCCCAGCGAAACGCTGTCGCTGAGCTCCCATTCGGCGACCAGGCGGAACGAGGGACGGGCGCCGCTGCCGCGCACGTTGCGTGCGCCGCTGGGCAGGTCCACGTGCAACAGCCAGGCCAGCGAGGCGCCGCCGATCTCGCTGGCCAGGTGATGCTTGAGCCCGAGCGAAATGTCGGAGAAGCCGGAGACGTCGTCGCCAACCGGGACGTCGACGGTCTGCCAGCCATCGGTCTCCACGCGCAGTTCCCAGGCCGGTCCGATGCCGTAGCGGAACAGGGTCGGCGTGGCGTAGCCATCGACATCGCCGTCGCGTTCCCAGGCCACGCTGGTTTCCACCTGCAGGCGGCGGTCGCCGACGGTGAGGCTGGATTCGACGAAGTCGGGGCGATCGGTGGCGATCGGCTCGGCCTCGGCGTGCGCCAGGCCGGCGAGGCCGCACAAGGTCAGACAACTGGCGATAACGCGTAGCTTCATGTGCGGCTCCCATTGGCAGTTCGGTCGGAACCGTGGGGCCGCGCGCAGTGCGGCCGGCGCCGGGGCACGTAGTGCGGCCCCTGGCACGGCAGTTCCGCTTTCTATATCGACCCTGAATGCGGTTTCTTTACGAACGTGACGTGCTAGGCGCTCCGCGTCCGCCACGGCGCCAGGCGGCCGACCGCGCAGCGCGCAGGGCGCTCGCGGTGGTGGGGATCAGGCGCGGGTCAGAACTCCTGCCACTGCCCGTCGTCCGGCGCCGTGGTCGCGCGCGGGGCCGTCTTCAACGGGGCCGCAGCCGGTCGCCGAGGCGGTGTCGCCTTTGCCGCGGGAGCGGGCGGCACGGGACGGCGCGCCGGCGCCGGGGCGGCGATCGCCACGGCGGCGGCGGTCTCGAGCTTGAACAGCGCCACCGCCTGGTTGAGCTGGCCGGCCTGGTCCTCCATCGACCGCGCGGCGGCGGTGGCTTCCTCGACCAGTGCCGCGTTCTGCTGGGTGGCCTCGTCCATCTGAGTGATGGTCTGGTTGACCTGCTCGATGCCGGCCGACTGCTCCTGCGAGGCGGCGGAGATCTCGCCCATGATGTCGGTGACGCGCTGCACCGAAGCGACGATCTCCTGCATGGTGGTGCCGGCCTGCTCGACCAGCGTCGCGCCCTCGGCGACGCGCTCGACCGAATCGTCGATCAAGGTCTTGATCTCCTTGGCCGCGTTCGACGAACGCTGGGCGAGGGTGCGTACCTCGCTTGCGACCACGGCGAAACCGCGGCCCTGTTCGCCGGCACGTGCGGCTTCCACTGCGGCATTGAGCGCCAGGATGTTGGTCTGGAAGGCGATGCCGTCGATCACCGAGATGATGTCGGCGATCTTGCGCGACGAGGCCTCGATACCGTTCATCTTGTCCGAGACCTGGCTGGCCAGTGCGCCGCCTTGCGAGGCCACCGAGGCCGCGCCGGCGGCCAACTGGTTGGCCTGGCGCGCGTGCTCGGCGTTTTGCTTCACGGTGGAGGTCAGCTCTTCCATCGAGGCCGCTGTTTCTTCCAGGCTGGCGGCCTGTTGTTCGGTGCGGCGCGACAGGTCGTCGTTGCCGGCGGCGATCTCGGCCGCGGCGCCGTTGATGCTGATCGCGGCGGTCTGGATGCGCGCGACGATGGCCGCCAGCTGTTCGGCGGTGGTATTGGCGTCGTCGCGCATGGTCGCGAACACGCCCTGGAAGTCGCCATGCATGCGCGCGGTCAGGTCGCCGGCGGCGATGGCCTTCAGCAGCGTGGACAGCGCCTGCAGGTTGCCGTCGGCGGTGGCCATCAGCTGGTTGAGACTCTCGACCATCAAGCGGAAGTCGTGTTGGAAGCGTTCTGCGTCACCGCGCACGCTGAAATCGCCAGCCGCGGCGGCGCCGGCCAGATGCTTGATCTCGCTGTTCATCGCGGTCAGGTTGCGCTTGACCGTGTCCATCGTCTCGGTGAGCACCGCCTTTTCGCCGGGCAGGCGGTCCATGTCCTCGAACAGGTCGCCGATGGCATAGCGCCCCATGATCTGCGCCAGGCGTTCGGTCACCGCGATATGCGCCGCCGCCAGGGCATTGCTGTCGCGGACCATGCGCCCGTAGTCGCCGGGGAAGGCGCTCTCGTCCATGCGATAGCTGATCTGGCCGGCATCGTGGCGCTCGGCCATCGCCTTCTGCGCGTCGAGCACCGCGCGCAACTGCTGCTGCATGCGCTGCAGCGATCCCAGCAACTGGCCGAGTTCGTCGTTGCGCGCATACTGGATGCGGCTGTCCAGGCGGCCGGCGGCGACCGCGCTGGACACCTCCACCGCGCTGGCCAAGGGCTTGACCACCAGCCGCCGCAGCAGCAGATAGAGGCCGCCGCTGAGCAGCAGCGCGGCGCACAGGCCGACCGCCGCGATGGTCCACAACAGGTTGCGCGCCTGCGCCATCAGCACCGCCTTCGGCACCGCCACGCCCAGCGCGAAACGCTCCTGGGCCTGGCCGATCTGCAGTGGCACATACACTTCCACGTCAGTGGCGCCGGTCTGCGGATCGACCGTGTCGCGGCTGACGGTCTTGCCCTGGGCGATCTCGGCCAGCAAGGCGCGGGTGGCCGGATCCTGCAGCTTCTTGCCGACCAGTGCGGGATCGCGGTCGGCGATGATGGCACCGCCGGGCGACAACAGGCGCACGCGGCCGGCACCGAGCGGACGCAGCTTGGCGACGCGCTGCTGCAGCGCGGCCAGGCCGAAATCGGTGGTGACCACGCCCAGGAACTTGCCGTCTTCCAGGATCGGCGTGCTGACCGTGGTCATCAGCACCTTCTGTCCGGCAATCTCGTAATCGTAGGGTTCGGCCACGGTCGGCCGCAGCAGCTTGCGCGGATTCAGATACCAGTCGCCAGCGCCGGCCACCTCGTAGTCGCGTAGCGGATCGCGCACAAGTTTTCCGTTCTGCCAGGACCAGTACACCATGTAACGGCCGCTGGCGTCGTGGCCTGCGCTGTTGGCGTAGTCCGCATCCTTGCCGTCCAGCGCCTGCGGTTCCCACAGCGTGCCCATGCCGGTCCAGTCGGGGTGCTGCTGCAGCTCGCGGCGCAGGCTGTCGCTGAACAGGTCGCGCGCCTTGTCCTGGCCGCGCTGGGCGAGCAGGGCATTGGCCAGCGCCTGATTGGAGACGGCGGATGCGCCGATGGTGTTGCCGATGCGCTCCGATTCCAGGCGGGCGGTGTCGGTCATGCCGACCTTGGCGGAGGCGAGCAGGGCGGAACTGCTGCGCGCGTAGATGATGGCGGCGGTAATGCCGAAGCACAGCAGGGCGATCGCGGCCACGCCCAGCATCAGGCGGGTGGCGACACTGCTCGGGCGTGTGGCGGACGTCGTGGGCATCGCGGTCGTCTCGATGAGAGGAATGGAGAGATCGCGCGCGTCATCGCCTCGGAAAGCGTCTTGCGTTCAGACAAGCCAGGCAGGGAGCATGCGCGATAGGCCGGTTATCGGCACAGCGTCCCAGAAATGTAGTCGGTGCTTGTGGACCGTCGCGCCGTGCGGGCCGCCTCCATGTAGATGGCGCTGCGGGCTCCGGCCGCGCGGTGGACCCTTATGCATCCCGCGATCGGCGAGGGGGCGCGCGAACGACGCACTGTGTCGCCGGCGCGGCGGCGACGCATGGCCGCAATAAAGATGTGTGGCCCCAACAAAAAAGCCCCGGGAGCGGATCGCTCCCGGGGCCATTGGTGCCAACGCGTGACACTAAGGCGCGCTTAGAACTCCTGCCAGCTGTCGTCGCCGGCCGCGACCGGCCGGGCCGCCGGCCGCGCCGGGCGCGCGGCGGGCTTGACCACCGGCTTGGCGGCCGGCCGGGCGACCGCGCGGACTGGTGCGCTCGGCGCGCGCGCGGCCGCCGACTGACCGGCGTGGCTGCTGCTCGCATCGATCTTGAACACGGCCACGGCCTGGCTCAGCTGACCGGCCTGTTCTTCCATCGAGCGCGCCGCGGCGGTGGCTTCTTCCACCAAGGCGGCGTTCTGCTGGGTGGTCTCGTCCATCTGGGTGACGGTCTGGTTGACCTGCTCGATGCCGGCGGACTGCTCCTGCGAGGCGGACGAGATCTCGCCCATGATGTCGGTGACACGCTGCACCGAAGCGACGATCTCCTGCATGGTCTTGCCGGCCTGGTCGACCAGCGCCGAGCCCTGCGCGACGCGGCCGACCGAGTCGTCGATCAGGCCCTTGATCTCCTTGGCGGCATTGGCCGAACGCTGCGCCAGCGTGCGCACCTCGCTGGCGACCACGGCGAAGCCGCGGCCCTGTTCACCCGCACGGGCCGCTTCGACCGCGGCGTTGAGCGCCAGGATGTTGGTCTGGAAGGCGATCCCGTCGATGACGCTGATGATGTCGGCGATCTTCTTCGACGACGCCTCGATCCCGCTCATGGTCTCGACTACCTGGCCGACCACCACACCGCCCTGCGAGGCGACCGCCGCCGCACCGGTGGCGAGCTGGTTGGCCTGGCGCGCGTGCTCGGCGTTCTGCTTCACGGTGGAGGTCAGTTCCTCCATCGACGCGGCGGTTTCTTCCAGGCTGGCGGCCTGCTGCTCGGTGCGACGCGACAGGTCGTCGTTGCCGGCGGCAATCTCGCTGGCGGCGCCGTTGATGCTGACCGCGGCGGTCTGGATACGCGCGACGATCGCCGCCAGTTGCTCGGCGGTGGCATTGGCGTCGTCGCGCATGGTGGCGAACACGCCTTGGAACTGGCCGTGCATGCGCGCGGTCAGGTCGCCGGCGGAGATGGACTGCAGCAGGGCGGACAGGGCCTGCAGGTTGCCGTCGGCGGTGGCCATCAGTTGGTTGAGGCTGTCGACCATCAAGCGGAAGTCGTACTGGAAGCGTTCGGTGTCGCCGCGCACGCTGAAGTCGCCGGCCGCCGCGGCGCCGGCTAGGTGCTTGATCTCGCTGTTCATGGCGGTCAGGTTGCGCTTGACCGTGTCCATGGTCTCGGTCAGCACGGCCTTTTCGCCGGGCAGGCGGTCCATGTCGTCGGACAGGTCGCCGATGGCGTAGCGGCCCATGATCTGCGCCAGGCGCTCGGTCACGGCGATGTGCGCGGCGGACAGGGCGTTGCTGTCGCGGACCATGCGCCCGTAGTCGCCGGGGAACGCGGTTTCGTCCATGCGGAAGCTCATCTGGCCACCGTCGTGGCGCTTGGCCATGTCGGCCTGCGCGGCGAGCACCGCCTGCAACTGGCTCTGCATCTTGTCCATGCTCAGCAACAGCACACCGGCCTCGTCCTTGCTGCGCAGGTCGATCGCGTTGTCGAGCTTGCCGCGGGCGATGGCGTCGGCCACGCCGATCGCGGTGCCGAGGCGCTTGAGCAACTGTCGGCGGATCAGGATCGCCATGCCGATCGCGGCGAGAATCACCAGCAGATTGCCCAGCAGCACGGCCCACTTGTTCTGCGCACGCACAGTTGTCAGGGTTTCGTTGCGCTTGGCCAGCAGTCCGGCTTCCTCGTTGTGGAACTCAGTGAGCAGGCTGCGGATCGATTGCATCGCCTTGCGGTCGCGCGCTTCACGGAATACAGAGGCAAGTGCCGCCGGATCGTTGGACTGCTCGCGCAGCGCGGTCACCTGCTTCTCCACGCCGACCAGATCGTCGAATGCGGCGTGCAGCTTCTCCAGGCGAGCCTGCTGCCGTGGATTGTCTGCGGTCAGCTGCTTGGCCTCGGCGAAGTCCTTGTCGAAATTCGCCTGGCCATTGATGAAGGGCTGCAAGTGTTGCTTCTCGCCCGAGAGCATATAGCCGCGTGCGCCGGTTTCGACGTTCAAGGCGTCGATCCCCATCTTGTCGCCGGTGGCCAGCACCTTGTAGGTGTGGTCGTTCATATCGGCAGCCATGTTGAGCGAGGACAGGCTGCTCAGGCTGATCGAGCCGATGATCACCGTGATCAACACGATGACGGCAAAACTGAGCGCGAGCCTGGCGGAAAGACTGAGATTCTTGAGCGTCATCGTTGTAGTCGTCCTGATGGGTGAAGCATTGGGGATGGCGTACCCCTTGCCGGAGGCGTTGGGCGCTGCCTTATCTATTTCGGCTGTGAATCAAAATCATCAAATTGATAGGTTTATTAAAATCAATAGATTTTACTGATTGAAATAAGCTCCCCCGATTGGTGCTACCTTGCTTTAGTGGCATTGCTGCAAATTTTGTTCAAATTTGTAGACAATTTGTGTGCGCAACTCCCGTATCGGCACGGCGCCTGGGTTCTTTAAGCGTCCCCGGCACGTATTTAGCTCGTTTTCACGATTGCTTAACGCAAGCAGGGATACGGGTCTCGTTTCAAGGTTCGCAGGCGGCGCCAATTCCCCCTCGGCAGAGCGCGCACGGCAAAAAAAGCCCGGGAACTGGTGCTCCCGGGCTCGCTGTCACGCAGGTGTCTGGACGCGTCGGTCGTGTGCGATCAGAACTCCTGCCAATCGGCAGCGCCGGCCGCAACGGCGGCGTTGTCCGTGGCCGCTGGCCGGGGAGCGGCCGTGCGCGGGGCAGGCGCCCTGACCGGCCGCTGTGCGCCGGCACTGGCAACGACCACCGGCTTCTGGGGGGACACGTGGCGGGTCATTGCTGGCGCCTGCTGGTCGATCTTGAACAGGGCCACGGCCTGGCTCAGCTGGCCGGCCTGATCCTCCATCGCACGCGCCGCGGCGGTGGCTTCCTCGACCAGCGCGGCGTTCTGCTGGGTGGTCTCGTCCATCTGGGTGACGGTCTGGTTGACCTGCTCGATGCCGGCCGACTGCTCCTGCGAGGCCGCGGCGATCTCGCCCATGATGTCGGTGACGCGCTGCACCGAGGTCACGATCTCCTGCATGGTCTTGCCGGCCTGGTCGACAAGCACCGAACCTTCGGCGACGCGGCCGACCGAGTCGTCGATCAGGTCCTTGATCTCCTTGGCGGCGCTGGCCGAACGCTGCGCGAGGACGCGTACTTCGCTGGCGACCACGGCGAAACCACGGCCTTGTTCGCCGGCACGCGCCGCTTCCACCGCGGCGTTGAGCGCCAGGATGTTGGTCTGGAACGCGATGCCATCGATCACCGAGATGATGTCGGCGATCTTGCGCGAGGACGCTTCGATGCCGCTCATGGTCTCGACGACCTGGCCGACCACTGCGCCGCCTTGCGAGGCCACGGACGCCGCGCCGGCGGAGAGCTGGTTGGCCTGGCGCGCATGTTCAGCGTTCTGCTTCACGGTGGAGGTCAGCTCCTCCATCGAGGCGGCGGTCTCTTCCAGGCTGGCCGCCTGCTGCTCGGTGCGGCGCGACAGGTCGTCGTTGCCGGTGGCGATCTCGCTGGCCGCGGCATTGATGCTGACCGCCGCGGTCTGGATGCGCGCGACGATGGCGGCCAACTGCTCGGTGGTGGCGTTGGCGTCGTCGCGCATGGTCGCGAACACGCCCTGGAAGTCGCCATGCATGCGCGCGGTCAGGTCGCCGGCGGCGATGGCGCGCAGCAAGGACGACAGCGCCTGCAGGTTGCCGTCGGCGGTGGCCATCAGTTGATTCAGGCTGTCGACCATCAGGCGGAAGTCGTACTGGAAGCGCACGGCGTCGCCACGCACGCTGAAGTCACCGGCTGCGGCGGCGCCGGCCAGGTGCTTGATCTCGGTGTTCATCGCGGTCAGGTTGTGCTTGACCGTGTCCATCGTTTCGGTGAGCCGGGCTTTCTCGCCGGGCAGCCGATCCATGTCCTCGGACAGGTCGCCGATGGCGTAACGGCCCATGATCTGCGCCAGGCGCTCGGTCACGGCGATGTGCGCGGCGGCCAGGGCATTGCTGTCGTGGACCATGCGTCCGTAGTCGCCGGGGAAGGCGCTCTCGTCCATGCGGTAGCTGATCTGGCCGGCGTCGTGGCGCTTGGCCATCTCCGCCTGTGCGGCGAGCACCGCCTGCAATTGCTGCTGCATGCGGCCCATGGCATTCAACAGGCGGCCGGTTTCGTCGCGAGCCTCGGTGCGCACGGCATTGTCCATGTCGCCGTTGGCGATGGCTTCGGCGGTACGTGTGGCCTGGCGCAGCGGTGCGGTCAGGCTCTGGGTGATGGTCAGGGCCAGCAGCACGCTGAGCGCCAGCGCCAGCACGGTGCCGCCGATCAACAGCATGCGGCCGCGCTGCATCGCATCCAGCGCGGCCTGGTAGCCCGCGGCGGCCTGCGATTTCTGCCGGTCGGCGAAATCGCGGATCTTGCTCTGCCACGCCAGGGTCGCCGGCAGCGCCTCGCGATTCAGCATCTCCACCGCCTGGACGGTATCGCCCTTCTCGCCCAGCGCGACGATGGCATCGTTGACGGTCTTGGCGGCGGCGCGCTTGGCATCCATCTCGGCGCGAATGGCGCGACCGGCGGGAGTGCTGGACAGCGTCTCCATCTTGCTGCGCGCGGCGGCGTAGCGCTCGCGCTGCTTGGTGAACGTCTCCAGCGCCTGCTCGCGGATCGCCGGATCGGTGGAGGTGGTGTAGGTGCTCAGCGCGACCAGGACGGAGGCATTGGCGTCGAGCATCTGGTTGCTGAATTCGATCTTCGCCATGCGGTCCAGCACGATCATGTCCAGGTGCTTGCGCGCCTCGGCCATGCCGGACAGCCCGATGATCACCAGGACTACCGAAAGAAGAATCAGCAGGCCGAAGGCCGCCGACAGGCGGACACCGACGTTGTAGCGTTGCAGAAAACGGATCATTTCACTCTCCAGGAGACAAAAAGGCAGGCCGGCGCATAGGGACGCGGCGTCGACGGCTTACTCGGGAAGGCGCGGACGGCTTGCGCCGGCTGCGGCGGCAGTCACATGGCGTGATGACTGGCGACGTGGCAGGCAGGACGTACGAAAGCGCCGAGATCGCGACGGTGGCCATGGCGTTGCCATGCCCGAGCTGCACCTGGAATCGCCGATGGCATCCATAGGTCGTCTCGGTGAATGCGTCCTTGATGTCGCGAGATCGCATGCATGGTGGCCCCCGTGAACGAATGAAGGAACGACGCGCAGTGCATGCGCGGGGACCCGGGGAGTGGTGGACACCGACGAACGTTGTGACAAGAAACTGCAAGTCGAACACGCGCATGGCCAAAGGCATGCGCAAAAAACAGTCGTCAGGGCTGCATTCTTCCCCGTTGCATTTCCACTTCAGCGATCTGCAGTGGATGCAGGTCGATCCCTCTGAAGCGCCGGCGAACCTTCCCAGGCCATGCCGGCACGCACCTATGTAGACAAAAACTGTGCGCTCATCCTGGTATCGACAGCGCGGCTGAATTCTTTAGGGTCGGATTGCGATGGTGCCCATGTAGGCATTGCGCGCATGCCACGGACAGGACAGGCATGCCTGGGCGCGTCGGCCGGCGATGCGCGCCCAACGCAAAAGCCCCGGCATCGCTGCCGGGGCTCTGTGTTGCGTGACGCGGGAGGGCGGGCGGTCAGGCGGCCTGCTGTACCCGCAGCGAGCGGACCAGACCGCCGATGTCCACGATCAGGGCGACGCGGCCGTCGCCGAGGATGGTGGCACCGGAGATGCCGCTGATGCGCCGGTAGTTGTTCTCGATGTTCTTGACCACCACCTGCTGCTGGCCGATCAGCTCATCCACTTCCAGTGCCAGCTTCTGCCCGTCGGCTTCGACCACCACCACCAGCGGTTCCTCGCTCTGCTCGATGCGGCCGAAACCGTAGGAGTCGCTGAGCGAGAGGATCGGCAGGTATTCGCCGCGGACCCGCAGCACGCGGCCTTCGCCGGCCATGGTGCGGATGTCGTCGGCCTTGGGCTGCAGCGCCTCGATGACGTAGGCCAGCGGCAGGATCAGGGTCTCGCCGGCGACCGCCACGGTCATGCCGTCGAGGATCGCCAGAGTCAGCGGCAGGCGGATCAGCACGCGGGTGCCGCGGCCGGATTCGCTTTCCAGCTGCACTTCGCCACCCAGGCCCTGGATG
The DNA here is from genome assembly GCF_014206815.1 of Xanthomonas sp. F10. GTDB lineage: Bacteria > Pseudomonadota > Gammaproteobacteria > Xanthomonadales > Xanthomonadaceae > Xanthomonas_A > Xanthomonas_A indica. Next base: position 1,303,823 of record NZ_JACHNP010000001.1, on the reverse strand, counting down.
TTGCGGCGGACCACGTCCATGCCGACGCCACGGCCGGACAGGTCGGTGACCGCATCGGCAGTGGAGAAGCCCGGGGCGAAGATCAGGTCCCAGACCTGCGCATCGCTCGGGTTGTCCGGCACCGCGATGCCGCGCTCGGCGGCCTTGGCCAGGATGCGGTTGCGGTTGAGGCCGGCGCCGTCGTCGCTGACTTCGATGACGATGTGGCCGCCCTGGTGCGAAGCGGCCAGGGTGATGGTGCCGGTCTCGTCCTTGCCGGCGGCGCGGCGCGCCTCCGGCAGTTCCAGGCCGTGGTCGATCGAGTTGCGCACCAAGTGCACCAGCGGATCGGCGATCTTTTCGATCAGGCCCTTGTCCAGCTCGGTGCCCTCACCAATCGTGCGCAGGCGCACCTGCTTGCCGAGGCGGGTGGACAGGTCGCGGACCAGGCGCGGGAAGCGGCGGAACACCGCGTCCACCGGCAGCATGCGCACGCCGATCACCGCTTCCTGCAGGTCGCGGGTGTTGCGTTCCAGCAGGTCCAGACCGGCGAACAGGCGCTCGGCCACGGCCTGGTCCAGGCCGGTGGAGACCTGCTTGAGCATGGCCTGGGTGATGACCAGTTCGCCGACCAGATTGATCAGCGCGTCGACCTTGTCGACGCTGACGCGGATCGAGCTTTCCGCTTCGTGCGCGGCGGCGGCATTGCCGGCCGGCGCATTCGCGGCCACGGCGGCGGCCGGCGCGGCGGTGGCGGCGGTTGGCGGCGCGGTCAGCACCGGTGCCGGCGCGGTGGCCAGGCTCGGCGGCGGCACCGGACGGATGTCCAGTTCGCAATCGTCGATGACCCAGGCAAAGGTGTCTTCGATCGCGCTGCGCGGGATCTTGCCGACCAGGCCCAGATCCCAGGCCAGGTAGGCCTCGAGCGGATCGAGGTCGGCGAAGCCGGGCAGGCGCGTGCTGCGGCAGGCGACCTGCAGCGGGCCGAGGTGTTCGAGTTCGCGGATGATGCGCAGCGGGTCGTTGCCGCTCATGAACAGCGATGGCGCCGGGGTGAAGCCGATCTGCCAGGCTTCCGGCTCGGCCGGCTGGTTCGCCGCCGGGGTGGCGGCGGCCGGCGCGGCGGGGCCGCCGTTCAACGCGTGCTGCAGGCGTTCGTGCACAGCCTTGACCGCGGCCGGATCGGCCGGGACGCCGTGTTCGGCTTCGCGCAGCAGGGCACGCAGCACGTCCACCGAGCCGAGGATGGCGTCGATGGCGTGCGCTTCGACTTCGCGCTTGCCGGCGCGCAGCTCGTCGAGCAGCGTCTCCAGCACGTGGGTGAGGCCGGCCATCGCTTCGAAGCCGAAGGTGGCGGCGCCGCCCTTGATCGAGTGCGCGGCGCGGAACACCGAGTTGATGGTCTCGGGATCGCGATTGCCTTCTTCCAGCGACAGCAATCCGGCTTCCATCGCATCCAGTCCTTCGCGGCTTTCCTCGAAGAAGGTGGCGTGGAAACGCTGCAGGTCCATGCTCATGGGGCGGGAGTCCGGAAAAGGAGGGGAGGATCAGCCCAGGACTTTCTGGACGGTGGCGATCAGCTGTTCTGGATTGAACGGCTTGACCAGCCAGCCGGTGGCACCGGCCGCCTTGCCCTCGGACTTCTTCTCCGCCGCCGACTCGGTGGTCAGCATCAGCATCGGGGTGAACTTGTAGTCCGGCAGCTGCCGCAGCTCGCGGATCAGGGTGATGCCGTCCATGTTCGGCATGTTGACGTCGGTGACCACCGCGTTGAAGCGCTGGCCCTTGGCGCGGCCCAGCGCGACCGCGCCGTCTTCTGCTTCTTCGACGGCAAAGCCGGCCGAGGTGAGGGCGAAGGAGACCATCTGGCGCATCGACGCCGAATCGTCCACAACCAAGATACGTGCGCTCATGCCGCGTTCTCCACAGATTTCAGATTGTCAGGGGTTGCAGGAAGGCCCAGCGATTCGCTGACCCCTAGCAGGCGTGCCGCGTCGCGAAAGGTGGCGTTGCAGGCCTCGAATTCGGTGCGCTTGCCGTCCTTGCGACGGGCATCGACGAATGCGCACAGCACCTGTACGGATGCGGTATGGATGCGGCGCACTTCGCCGGCGTCCAGCCGCAGCACGTCGTCCGACGCAAGAAACGCGGTCAGGCGTTGTTTCAGGTCGGCGCTGGTCTCGATGCCGAGATCCTCGCCAAGAGGGACTGTGCTCATCATTACTCCGCACCAATGGTTCTATGGCAGATAACGGCCGTGGCCTGAAAAGCTTTAGCGGCGGGTTGGAAAGTGCGGCACCGTTCCCAGTTGCCCGCCCGCCGCACGGGTCAGTGCAGCAGCTGCTCTGCGTCGAGCAGGATCATCGGCTGCTGCGCCAGCCGCGCCACGCCACGGAACAGATGGTTGGAAATGCGGCAGATGCGGGCGTTGTCCGGCGGCTCGATCTGCTGGTCGCTGAGGCTGGCCACGTCTTCCACCGCCGACACGCGCAGGCCCAGGGTCTCGCCGTTCTCTTCCAGCACCACCACCCGGGTCAGCATGTCCATCTCGATCGGCGCCGCGCCCAGGTGCACGCCCAGGTCGAGCACCGGCACCACCTGGCCACGCAGGTTCATGATGCCGAGCATGGCCGGCGGCGTGCCGCGTAGCGCCAGCAGCGGCACCGGCAGCACCACCTCCTGTACCTTCAGCAGTTCCAGCGCGTAGGCCTGCTCGCCGCAGCGCAGGCGCAGCCAGCGGGTGCGGCGCTCGGCCAGGCGCTCGGGCGCGATCGCCGAGCCATGCGGCACGCTCGGGGCCATGAAGGCCTGCAGATTCGGCGGCAACTTGGCGCCGCTCGCCTGTGCGCGGCTGGCTTCGGCGCGGCGTTCCGGCGGTACCGCCATCGGCGGGCGCTGGACTGCACGCGCGGCGGCGGCATCGTCTTCGGCAGCCAGATCGCGTGGCACGGCGGCACGCTGCTGCTCCATCGCCGCGACCACGTCCAGGTCGGCCTGGCGCTCGGCCTGTTCGGCCGGCGTGAGCGTGGCGGTGGGGGCCTGCTGCGACATGATGCCGGCCAGGGCCGGATCCGAGTCGGCTTCGGCCAGGACCGCGGCGGCGATCTGTTCGGGCGTCGGACCAGTCGGAGCAGGCGCCAGCGCTTGCTGCGACATGATGCCGGCCAGGGCCGGATCGGAATCGGCTTCGGCCAGGACCGCGGCGGCGATCTGTTCGGGCGTCGGGCCGGCCGGGGCGGGCGCCAGCGCTTGCTGCGACATGATGCCGGCCAGGGCCGGATCGGCATCGGCTTCGGCCAGGACCGCGGCAGCGATCTGTTCGGGCGTCGGGCCGGCCGGGGCAGGCGCCAGCGCCTGCTGCGACATGATGCCGGCCAGGGCCGGATCGGAGTCGGCTTCGGCCAGGACCGCGGCGGCGATCTGTTCGGGTGTCGGGCCTGCCGGAGCGGGGGCGAGTGCCTCTTGCGACATGATGCCGGCCAGGGCCGGATCGGAGTCGGCCTCGGCCAGGACCGCGGCAGCGATCTGCTCGGGCGTGGGACCGGCCGCGGCTGCAGCAGCCGGAGCCGGCACCGTCTCCTCGGCTTCCGCTTCCACGTCGGCGACCGCGACCGGCGCGGGGCTCGGCGGCGTCTTCTGCTCTTCGGCGATCACGTCGTGGAGCAGGCCTTCCAGATAATCGTCGATGATGCCGGGGGTGCTCATGCGGCTTGCTCCATCGGTGTCGCATCGCTGGCCAGCAGCCATTCCAGCGCGCGGCGGTAGGCGGCCAGGCCGCGGCCGGGGTAGTCGCCGGGCACGCCGGCCACGGTCAGCGCCTTGACGTTGCAGATCTTGGTGTCGACCGGGATGGCGTCTTCCCACACCCGCTCGCCGTAGCTGTCCTGCATCTGCCGCAGGGTCTCGTTGCCGGCACGGGTGCGCTTGTCGAACAGGGTCGGCAGGATCGAGGCGGGCAGGGGCCGGCGCCGCGAGCGCTCGACCATGTCCACGGTGCGGACCATGCTGGCCAGGCCGTGCAGGGCCAGCGGTTCGGCCTGGGTCGGGATGATCACGCGGTCGGCTGCGGCCAGCGCGTTGATCATCAGCAGGCCCAGGGTCGGCGGGCAGTCGAGCAGGATGTAGTCGTGCTGGCCGGCGTGGCGGGCCATGGCCTGCTGCAGGGCCAGGCCCAGGCCGGGCTGGTTGGCGCTGCGCCGTTCCAGCGTGGCCAGCGCGGTCTGCCCGCAGACGAAGCTCAGGCGCTCGACCGCGGTGTCGCGGGCCAGTGCAGCGAGCTCGCCCGGCGGGGACGCGAACAGGTCGAGCACGCCTGGCGGCTGCGGTTCCTGCGGCACGTCGAAGGCCCGGGTCAGCGAGGCGTGCGGATCGAGATCGAGCATCAGCACGCGGTGCCCGAGCATGGCCAGCCCACGGCCCATGGCCAGCGTGGTGGTGGTCTTGCCCACGCCACCTTTCTGGTTGGCGATCGCCCAGATGCGCATCAGTTGACTCCTTCAATGGCAGGTACAGCGCGGGGACCGCCGGCGCTGCCGGCGGCCGCCGCGGCGGGGGGTGTCGGGGTGGCCGGCGCAGCGCCGGCGCTCAAGCGGTCGGAGGCCGACGGCGTCGCATCGGTGCTGTCGCCGGAATCGGCCAGGATCACCAGCACCACGCGGCGGTTGGCGTTGCGGCCGGCCGGCGTGTCGTTGCTGGCACGCGGGCGGAACTGGCCGTAGCCGATCATCGACAGCCGCGAGGGCTGCAGGCCCTGGTCGGCGAACAGGTGGACCACGCTGGCCGCGCGTGCCGCCGACAGTTCCCAGTTGGACGGGAACTGCGCGGTGGCGATCGGGGTGTTGTCGGTGTAGCCCTCCACGCGCACGCCGTTGGGCACGCCGGCCAGCACCTGCGCCAGTTCCGACAGGGTGGCGCGTGCGCTCTGGTCGAGAGCGGCCGAGCCGGAGCCGAACAGGATGTCGCTGTTGATCTCCACTTCGATCCACAGCCCGGCGCGGCGCACGGTGATCAGCTTCTTCTGGATCAGCGGCGCCAGCGCGGCGCCGAGGCGGTCGGCGATGCTGTCGAGCTGGCGCTGCGCGCGGCGCAGCTGTTGCGCGTCGCGCAGGTCGTCGCCGCGCTGCGCGTTGCCGGAGGGCAGGCGGTTGGGATCGGGCAGGGTCAGTGCCGGGCTGGACTTGATCGGGGTCGGCCGTTCGCCGCCCTGGCCCTGCAGCGCCTGGTCGCCGACCTGCACCGGGCGCAACGTCTTCGGGGTGCCGCCGAACGCCGCGCTCATCGCGTCGGCCATCACCCGGTACTTGGCTTCGTTGATCGTGGACAGCGCGTACATCACCACGAAGAAGGCGAGCAGCAACGTCATCAGGTCGGCATAGGGGATCGCCCATGCCTCGTGGTTGGCGTGCTCGTCGTGGGAATGCTTGCGGGCCATTCGGAACTCAATGCAAGAATCCGGCCAGTTTCGATTCGATGTTGCGCGGGTTCTCGCCCTGGGCGATGGCGATCAACCCTTCGATGATCATTTCGCGCTCGCCGCAGCTGTGCTTGATCACGCTCTTGAGCTTGGCGGCCATCGGCAGGAACAGCAGGTTGGCCGAGGCGATGCCGTAGATGGTGGCGGTGAAGGCGGCGGCGATGCCGTGGCCGAGCTTGCTCGGGTCGGCCAGGTTCTTCATCACCGCGATCAGGCCCAGCACCGCGCCGATGATGCCCAGGGTCGGCGCATAGATGCCCATGCCCTCGAACACCTTGGCCGCGGCCAGGTCGCAATGTTCCTGGCCTTCCAGGTCGATCTCCAGCATGTGCCGGATGGCTTCCGGCTCCACGCCGTCCACCAGCATCTGCAGGCCCTTACGCACGAACGGATCCTGCTGCTGCGGCACCTGGTTCTCCAGGCCGAGCAGGCCCTGGCGACGCGCGATGTTGCTCCATTCCACGATCTGCTTGAGCAGCGCCTGGCGATCGCTCGGCGGCGGCCACAGGATCCACTTGGCGATCTGGAACGCACGGCGGAACACGGAGGGCGGGGTGTGCACCAGGATCGCGGCGACGGTGCCGACGATCACGATCACGAACGCAGCCGGCGACCACAGCGCCGAAATGCCGGCGCCCTTGAGGATGCTGCCGCCGATGAGCGACAGAATCGCCAACAGCAGGCCGATGAGACTGAGCTTGTCCATGCAGGGGGTATCGGCCAGGGGCCAGGGGACTTGATGGGGGCGGGATTCGGGAATCGGGATTTGGGATTGGCAAGAGCGCGAGGGCGGAGGGTTGGTCGGTGTGGCGTAGGAGCGGCTTCAGCCGCGACGCGCGGACCTTGGCGCGTTGCCTAAACACAATCGTTCGGATCGTCTCGGCAATTGGCACTGCGCTGCGCGTGCTATCGCCAATCCCAGCCTCACCGCGTCGCGGCTGAAGCCGCTCCTACGGCGGAATCAGAGAAAACGAGGCGCCAGGGAAGTCGCCGTTGCGAATCCCCACTCCCGAATCCCCAATCCCAGCCCCTCAGGCCTTCAAGCCATCGACATCCAGGATCAACGCCAGGCGGCCGTCGCCGATCAAGGTGGCGCCGGCGTAGCCGGGCAGGCCGCGCAGGGAGCGCGGCAGCGGCTTGATCACCACTTCCTCGCGGCCGCGGACCTGGTCCACCACCAGGCCCATGCGCGATTCGCCGGCCTGCAGCACCACCACGGTGAGCAGCGGCAGTTGCGGGGCGTCGATGTTGAGCCACTGGCGCAGGTCCACCAGCGGCAGGGTGTGCGACTGCCGGTCGAGCACGGCGCGGCCGTCGAACCAGCCCAGCGAGCGGCGTGGCGCGTGCAGCACTTCGACCACGCGCGCCAGCGGCAGCGCGTAGACGGTGTCGCCGGCCTGCACCAGCAGGGTCGGCAGGATCGCCAGGGTCAGCGGCACGCGGATCAGGAAGCGGCTGCCGCGGCCCAGTTCCGACTGGATCTGGATCTGCCCGCTGAGTTCGCGGATGCGCGACTGCACCACGTCCATGCCGACGCCGCGGCCGGAGATGTCGGTGACTTCGGACTTGGTCGAGAAGCCGGGCAGGAACACCAGGTGCAGGCATTCCTCGGTGCTCAGGCGGGCGGCGGCCTCGGGGTCGATCAGGCCCTTCTCGCGTGCCTTGGCGCGCAGCCGTTCCGGGTCGATGCCGGCGCCGTCGTCCTGCACCTCAATGCTGACGTAGTCGCCTTCCTGCTGCGCCGACAGGCGCACGTGGCCGCCGCGCGGCTTGCCGGTGGCCTCGCGCAGCGCCGGCGCCTCGATGCCGTGGTCGATGGCATTGCGCACCAGGTGCACCAGCGGATCGGCCAGCGCTTCGACCAGGTTGCGGTCCAGTTCGGTGTCGGCGCCGATCAGTTCCAGTTCCACTTCCTTGTTGAGGGAGCGGGCGACGTCGCGCGCCACCTTGGGGAAGCGCGAGAACACCTTGCCGACCGGCTGCATGCGCGTGCGCATCACCGCCGACTGCAGGCGCGCGGTGGCGATGTCCAGGCTGCTGACCGCGCGGTCCAGTTCCTCGTCGCGCAGGCGCACGCGCAGGGTCTTGAGCCGGTTGCGCGAGAGCACCAGCTCGCCGATCAGGTTGACGATCGCGTCCAGGCGCTTGGTGTCCACGCGCACGGTATGTTCGGGCTCGGCGGCCTTGGCCGGGGCGGCCGCGGCCTTGGGCGCGGGGTTGGGCGCGCGCGGCGCCGGCTGCAGCGCCTGCGGCGTGGCCGCCGGTGGCGCATCGCCGTGCAACTGGTCCAGCAGCGCCTCGAATTCGTCGTCGCTGATCAGGTCCGCATCGCCGGCGGCGGCCGCCTGGGGCGCGGGCGCCGGCGTGGCGCTCTTCGCTGGCTCTGCGGCCGGGGCGGCGTCGCCATGCGCATCGAACTGCGCGATCAGTTCCGCCGGCGCGCGTGGCGGTTCCTGGCCGCTGCCGAAGGCATCGAGCATCGACTGCAGGTAGTCCAGCGACTGCTGCGCGGCGTCGAAGTGCCGCGCCTGCAGGGTGGCCTGGCCGGCGCGGGCCATGCCCAGGGTTTCCTCCGCGGCGTGGCACAGCTCGACCATGGCGTTGATCGCCAGGAAGCCGGCGCCGCCCTTGAGCGTGTGGAAACCGCGGAACACGGCGTTGAGCTGGCCGCTGTCCTCGGGCGCCTGCTCCAGCGACACCAACTGCTCGCCGAGCCGGTCCAGGATCTCCTGGGCCTCGATGATGAAGTCGGCAGCGATGTCGTCGGGTACGGCGCTCATAGCGTTACAGTCCCAGGCCCGAGAGCAGGTCGTCGGCGTCGTTCTGCGACACGCCGTGGCGGTCCAGGCCGGGCAGGGCCGGGCCGGCCAGGCTGCCGTCGGCCTTGCGTTCTTCCTTCGGCGGCAGACCCAGCGCGCCGAAGCCTTCGTGCACGCGGCGCACGATGCCGGCGACGCGGCGGATGATCTGTCCGGTCAGGTCCTGGAAGCTCTGCGCCAGGGCCATTTCGGTGAGGTTGTGGCGGATCTTGTCGAGGATCTCGCTCTGGTCGCCGTTGAGGCCGCCGGCGGCCAGCTGGTTGGCCAGCGCGCGGCATTCCTCGGCCAGGTCCAGGGTACGGTGGCTGGCCTGTTCGGTCATCTCCACCACGTGGTCCAGGCGCGAGCAGGCGTCATCCAGCTCGCCGGCCTCGCTGGGCACCACCGGCAGTTCGCCGAGCGCCTGGCCCAGATCGCGCGCGAGCCGGCTCAGGCCCTGCATCATCGGCCGCGTGCGCCAGGCGGCGAGGGTGTCGATCTCCCTGCGCCAGCCGGCCTCGTCGCCGTTCTCCAGCGCGTCCAGCGCGCCTTGCAGGCGTTCGATCAGGGCGGTACGTTCGGCGGTGGCTTCCATTTAGGCGGTCGCTCCCAGGCGTTCGAAGATCTTGCCCAGCTTCTCCTGCAGCGTCTGCGCGGTGAACGGCTTGATGATGTAGCCGTTCACGCCGCACTGCGCGGCCTCGATGATCTGCTCGCGCTTGGCCTCGGCGGTGACCATCAGCACCGGCAGGTGCTTGAGCTTGTCGTCGGCGCGGATGTTGCGCAGCAGATCGATGCCGGTCATGCCCGGCATGTTCCAGTCGGTGACCACGAACTCGAACGGTGCCGAGCGCAGCGCGGCCAGGGCGCTGTTGCCGTCTTCGGCCTCGGCGGTGTTGGTGAAGCCCAGATCGCCGAGCAGATTCTTGACGATGCGTCGCATCGTCGAGAAATCGTCCACGATCAAAATCCGCATGTTCTTGTTCACCACTGACTCCTAAGGGTTCCTATTCTTCGTCTTCCAGGCCGGCATCGGCGACCTCGAACGCCTTCAGGCGTCCGCGCAACCGTACCGTGGCCTGGCCATGGATCTGACACACGCGCGACTCGCTGACCCCGAGCACCGCGCCGATTTCCTTGAGGTTCAATTCCTGCTCGTAGTACAGCGACAGCACCAACTGCTCGCGTTCGGGCAATTGCGCGATGGCCTTGCCCAGCTCGCGGCCGAATTCGCTGCGCTCGAGCATCTGCTGCGGATTGGGTCCGCCCTTGGCGATGGTATCCAGCTCGCCATGGTCCTCGATGCGCGACTCCAGGCTCAGCACCTGGCCGCGGGCGGCATCTTCCATCAAACGCAGGTATTCGGGAAGCGGCATGTCCATCGCCGCGGCCACTTCGTTGGCGGCGGCGGCGCGGCCGGTGCTCTGCTCGATCTTGCGGATCGCCGAGGCGGCATCGCGGGCGCGGCGGTGCACCGAGCGCGGTACCCAGTCGCCGCGGCGGATCTCATCGATCATCGCGCCGCGGATGCGGATCGAGGCGTAGGTCTCGAACGAGGCGCCCTGGTCGGCGTCGTAGCTGCGCGAGGCCTCGATCAGGCCGATCATGCCGGCCTGGATCAGGTCGTCGATCTCCACGCTGGCCGGCAGCCGCGCCGCCAGGTGGTGGGCGATGCGCCGGACCAGGTCCGAGTGCTGGGCGATGTAGTCGTTGGCGCTGTTGCGCTGGACGGCGCGGTAGTGGGCGGCGGCGTTCATGCGGCCACCCCGCGCTGGATGATGCGTTCGACGAAGAACTCGACGTTGCCGCGTGGGGCGGTCGGCGCCTGCCAGCGCGCGGTGCGCCGGGCGATCTCGGAGATCGCCTGCGCCGACGGGCTGGACGGGTAGGCCTTGACCACCGGCTGCTGGCGCTGCACCGACAGGCGCAGCCAGTCGTCCTGCGGCACGCAGCCCAGGTAGTTCAGCGACACGTCGCCGAGGAACTTCTCGCAGACCCGGCTGAGCTTGTCGTACAGCAGGCGGCCCTCGTTGAGGTCGCGGACCATGTTGGCGACGATCTGCACCCGGTCCACGCCGCGCTCGCGCGAGAGGACCTTGATCAGGGCGTAGGCGTCGGTGATCGAGGCCGGCTCGTCGCAGACCACCACCACCGCGTCCTGCGCGGCCTGGCAGAAGGTCAGCACGCTGTCGGTGATGCCGGCGGCGGTGTCGACGATCATCACGTCCAGCTCGCGCTGCAGCTCGGAGAACACGTTGACCAGGCCCACGTGCTGGGCCGGCGGCAGCTCGGCCATGTAGCGGCGGCCGGAGGCGGCGGGCACCACCATCAGCCCATTGGGCATGTCGATCAGCACCTCTTCCAGGGTGCAGCGCCCGGCGACCAGGTCGGCCACGGTGAACTTGGGGGTCAGCCCCAGCAGCACGTCGACGTTGGCCAGGCCGAGGTCGGCGTCCAGCAGCAGGGTGCGCTTGCCCATGTCGGCCAGCGCCATGGACAGGTTGACGGAGATGTTGGTCTTGCCCACGCCGCCCTTGCCGCCGGTCACGGCGATGGTGCGCACCGGACCCAGCGGTTCGCTGCGCGTCGCCGACAGGGGGAAGGCATTGGTCAGATTGACGTAGTCACGCGACGGCATGGGTCTGCTCCGGAGTACAGGGCTTATCGGCAGCGCGCCGCAAATCTTCAAGGCGCAATACCAGGCTGGCGGCGTTGGCGCGGTGCAGGTCGTCCGGCACACGCTGTCCATCGGTCACCCAGGTGATGGGGAGGCGGTGGTCCACGACCACCGACAAGGCACTGCCGAACCGCCCGGTCTCGTCCAACTTGGTCATGATGACCCCCTGTGGGTCGGCGCCGGCAAACCGGCGCACCACCTCGTCCAGGTCGGAGAAATGGGCGTTGGCAGGGAGGACCAGCAAGGATCGGACCACGCGCGAGGCGCGCAGCCAGTGCAACTGGGCGGCCAGGGCGCGGTCGCGCTGGCCCATGCCGGCGGTGTCGATCAGCACCAGCTTGTAGTCGGCCAGGCGCTCCAGCAGCTGCTGCAGCGCGGCGTCGCTGTCGGCCTCGTGCACGGCGATGCCGAGCTGGCGGCCGTAGCTGTGCAGCTGTTCGCGGCCGCCGACGCGGACGGTGTCGGTGGTGACCAGGGCCACGTCGCGGGCGGCGTGGCGCTCCAGGAAGCGCGAGGCCAGCTTGGCGATGGTGGTGGTCTTGCCGGCGCCGGTCGGGCCGATCAGGGCGATCACGCCGCCTTCCTCGAGCGGGTCCAGCGGGGCGATCGGCAGGCGCTTGGAGAGCAGGCCCAGCATCAGCCCGCGGCCGCGGTGCAGCTCCAGGTCGGCGGGGATCTGCATGACCACGTCGCGGGTGATGCCGCTGTCGAAGCCGTAGTCGTCCATCAGCTCCAGCGCCTGGGCACGGACCGGCGAGCCACGCAGGCGCTCGTCGGTGAGGCGGTTCATCTCGCGCTCGATCATCTGCCGCATCAGCGCCAGTTCGTCGCGCAGCTGCGTCAATTGTTCGTCGTTCTGCGGGGCGGGGAAGGTCGGCACTGCCGCCAGCGTCGCGGCCGCCGGGATTCCGGCAGTGGCTGGCGCGTCCGGCTTGGCCACGCTGGACGCGGCCGGGGCCGGGCTCGCCACCGGCGTCAGTGCCACCGCGGCGACGTCGTCGCGCCAGGCCGGCGCGGCGTCGACGGCCGGCGCCGGGGTGGCGGCGAACGGGCTGGGCATCGGCACGCTGATCGGGGCGTTGCGGAACACGTCCTCGGGGATGCTGAAGTCGGCGCGTGCCGGGGCCGCGGCCTTGGCCGCTGCGGCGGCCGGGGCCGCCGCGGCGGGCATGGCCGAGGCGGCCAGCGCCGCCGGCTGGGTCAGCGGCCGGGCCGCGGGCGCAGCCGGGGCGGCCGGCGCGGCACCGCCGCGGCGTTCGCTGATCGCGGCCATCATCGCCATCGCCGGGTTGGCCGCGGCGCTCTCGCCACGCGCGGCGCGCGGGGCGGGAGCGGCCGGTGTCTGCGCCGCGGCGGCAGCGCGCGGCGCCTCGTCCGGGCGCACCGCATCCAGCGCCCGCTGCACCAGGGCCTCGTCGTAATTGCTGGCGGCGACGATCTCGATGCCCTCGTCGGTACGCCGGTTGGACAGGATCACCGCATCCGGGCCGTGCTCGTCGCGCACCATCCGGAAGGCGGTGCGCATGTCGGGGGCGACAAAGCGTTTGATCTTCATGGGTGGGAGCCGGGAATGGTGAATGGGGAATTGGGAATGGATGCGTGATCGGTGCCGGTACGTGGCGGGCCGCGGTGTCGTGTCTGGTTTTTCGTGATCGTGTTCATTGCTCTCTCCGCTGCCGGGGCAAGGGTGCGATTCCCCATTCCCTATTCCCGATTCCCGTCATCTCAACTGATCGTGCCCACCAGCTTCAGCCGCTTGTCCTCCGGCACTTCGCTGTAGGACAGGACCGACAGCGCGGGGACGCTGTGGCGGACCAGGCGGGCGAGGGCGGCGCGGACCTGCGCCGGCACCAGCACCACCGCCGGTTCGTTGCGCGCCTCCTGCTTGCTCACGCAGTCCGCCAGACTTTGGTGCAAGCGTTCGGCCAGTCCGGGTTCCAGCGCCGCGCCGTTGCCCTGGGTAGAGTCCTGCAAGACACGTTCCAATTGCGGGGCCAGGGTGAACACAGGCAGTTCCGGGGCCATGCCGGCGATCTCCTGGACGATGAAACGGCCCAGGGCGTTGCGCACGGCGGCGGTGAGCGCGCCGGGTTCCTGACTCTGCGGGGCGTGCTCGACCAAGGCCTCGACGATCTTGCGCAGCTGCCGCACCGGGATCTTCTCGATCAGCAGGTTCTGCAGCACCCGCACCACCACCGACAGCGGCAGCGCCTTGGGGGTGAGGTCCTCGACCAGCTTGGGCGCGCTCTTGGCCAGGGTCGCCAGCAACTGCTGCACTTCCTCATGGCCGAGCAGTTCCGGGGCGTGCTCGCGGATCAGGTGCGAGAGGTGGGTGGCGATCACCGTGGCCGGGTCGACCACGGTGTAGCCCATGGTCTCGGCCTGGGCGCGCAGGTGCGGCTGGATCCAGATCGCATCCAGGCCGAACGCCGGGTCCTTGCCGGGAATGCCGTCGATCTTGCCGAGCGCGCCGCCCGGGTCCAGCGCCAGTTCGCGGTCCGGGTGGATGTCGGCGGTGGCCACCGGCACCCCGTGCACCAGCAGGCGGTAGGCGTTGGCCGGCAGTTCCAGGTTGTCGCGGATGTGCACCGGCGGCACCAGGAAGCCGATGTCCTGGGTCAGCTTGCGGCGCACGCCCTTGATGCGTGCCATCAGTTCGCCGCCCTGGGCCTTGTCCACCAGCGGGATCAGCCGGTAGCCGACCTCCAGGCCCAGCGGGTCGATCGGGCGCAGTTCGTCCCAGCCCAGTTCGGCATTGGCCTGGGCCGCAGCGGCGGCCTGCGGCGCCGCCTCGGCGGCGGCCGGCGGCGGCAGCAGGCTGCGCTTCCACATCTTCCAGGCCAGCAGGCCCAGGATCAGCGCCAGCGTCAAGAAAGCGACATTGGGCATGCCGGGGATCAGGCCGACCAGGCCCAGGATCGCCGCGGCCACCGCCAGCGCCTTATGCTGGCCGAACACCTGGCCCATCATCGAGGCGCCCATGTCCTGCGAACGCGAGGCGCGGGTGACCAGCATCGCCACCGCCGAGGACACCAGCAGCGCCGGCAGCTGCGCGACCAGGCCATCGCCGATCGACAGCAGGGTATAGGTGGAGGCCGCCTGTCCCACCGGCATGCCATGCTGCAGCACGCCGACCGCCATGCCGCCGATCAGGTTGATGAACAGGATCAGGATGCCGGCGATGGCGTCGCCGCGGATGAACTTGCTGGCGCCGTCCATCGAGCCGTAGAAGTCCGCTTCCTCGCGCACCTCCTCGCGGCGGGCCTTGGCTTCCTCGCGGGTCAGCAGGCCGGCGTTGAGGTCGGCGTCGATCGCCATCTGCTTGCCGGGCATGGCGTCGAGGATGAAGCGCGCGGTCACTTCCGACACGCGCCCGGCGCCCTTGGTGATGACCACGAAGTTGATGATGGTCAGGATCGCGAACACCACGATGCCGACCGCATAGTTGCCGCCGATCACGAATTCGCCGAAGGCCTCGATCACCTTGCCGGCGGCGCCATGGCCGTCCTGGCCATTGATCAGGATCACGCGGGTGGAGGCCACGTTCAGCGCCAGGCGCAGCATCGTGGTCATCAGCAGCACGATCGGGAAGATGCTGAACTCCAGCGGCCGCTTCACGTACACCACCGCCAGCAGCACCATCAGCGAGATGGCGATGTTGAAGGTGAACAGGGCGTCCAGCACCGGGGCGGCCAGCGGCACCACCACCATCGCCAGCATCAGCAACACGATCACCGGGGCGCCGAGCCCGTGCTTGATCATGTCCATGACTTTGCGCGTGTTCATCTGCGCGGCGGGCTGACTCATGGCTGGCTCCCCGGGGCGAATTCATCGACTTCCAGCGGCGGCAATGGCGGCATCGGACCGCTGCGCCAGGCGCGCAGCTGGTAGACGTACGAGAGGACCTGCGCCACCGCGGAATACAGTCTCACGGGAATTTCCTTGCCGAGTTCGCCTTCCCTATACAAGGCGCGTGCCAAAGGCGGGGCCGAGATCACGGCCACGCGGTGCTGCTCGCCGACCTCGCGGATGCGGAAGGCGATCTCGTCCACGCCCTTGGCGACCACGGTCGGCGCGCGCATGCGCCCGCTCTCGTACTTCAGCGCCACCGCGTAGTGGGTGGGGTTGACCACCACCACATCGGCCTTGGGCACCGCTTCCATCATTCGCCGCTGCGACATCTGCATCTGCATCTGGCGGATGCGGCCCTTGACCTCGGGGCTGCCGTCGCTTTCCTTCATTTCCCGGCGCACTTCCTCCCGGGTCATCTTCAATTTGCGGATGTAATTCCACTTCTGATAGGGCGCGTCGATCGCGGCCAGCAGCGCCAGCGCGCCGGCGGTGTACAGCAGCAGCCGCAGGGTGAACCCCAGGCCGTGGCCGATGGCCTGCTCCAGCGGCTGCAGCAGCAGCCCGCGCAGGAAGTCGACGCTGCCCCACAGGCACAGCAACGCCGCGCCGCCGACGAAGCCCATGCGCAGGATCGATTTCAGCAGCTCGGCGATGGTCTCGGCGCCGTACATGCGACTCAGCCCGGCCATCGGGTTGAGCCGGTCGAACTTGGGGATCAGCGCCTGGCCGGAGAAGCGCAGGGTGCCCATCAGCACCGGCGCGGCGAAGCTGGCGGCGAAGCAGATGCCGACCAGCGGCAGCACCACCCAGAGCAGGCTCAGCAGCAGCTCGCCGAAATGGCCGAACATGGCCTCCGGATGTGCGCGCATCGACAGGTCCGGGCGCAGCGCCTGCTTCAGCCAGGCCACCGCACCGGCGGTCATGGAGGTGGACAGGCCCATCAGGGCGAAGACGCCGGCGCTGAACACCGCCGCCGTCGCCAGTTCCCGCGAATGCGGGATGTTGCCCTGTTCGCGGGCTTCGCGCAGGCGTTTGTCTGTTGGTTGTTCTGTGCGCTCTGCGCCTTCTTCGCTCTCGGACATCGGGGGATGCGCTCGGCCAGGATCGACCCTGCGCACTGCAAGGACCGTGCCGGTCCATGGCCGAGCTCGTTGATGCTGCCGCGGCGCGCCTTCAGGCCCCGGCTAGGCCGGCTGCAGTTCCACCCGGTCGCGGCCCAGGCGCTTGGCCTGGTACAGCGCCGCATCGGCGCGCGCCAGCAACTGCTGCAGGGATTCGCCCGGCCGGTACCAGGCCACGCCGATCGAGGCGGTGATGGCCAGTTGCCGCTCGCCGATGCGCAGCGGCTGCCCGGCGATGGTGGCCCGCAGGGCCTGCAGCCGTTCGCCGCAACTCGGCGGCAAGCCGGGGAGCACCGCCAGCAATTCCTCGCCGCCGTAGCGGCCGACCAGGTCGGCGTCGCGCAGGTTGGCGCCCAGGCGCCGCGCCACCTCGATCAGCACCGCATCGCCGACCAGGTGGCCATGCTCGTCGTTGATCCGCTTGAAATGGTCCAGGTCGATCATCGCCACGGCCAGCGGGGTGTGTTCGGCCTCGCTGCGGCGCATCTGCGCGGCCAGCGCGTCGAGGATGCCGGCGCGGTTGAGCAGGCCGGTGAGGGCGTCGTGCGAGGCCTTCACCGCCAGCGCGGCGCGGGCCATCTCCAGTTCGCGCTTGTCGTGCTCCAGTTCCTCGGTGCGCCGCGCCACCAGATCGGCCAGCTCGCGCTGGCGCTGGTGCAGGCGGCGTTCGCGCCAATGCAGCAGCGCCACCACCAGGCCGCCGCCGAGCAGCAGGTAAAGCGCCAGCATCGGCTGGCTGCGCCACCACACCGGCGCCACCGAGAACGCCACCCGCAGCGGTGCCGAGGCGCTGCGCCGGTAGGCGTCGAGCAACTGGATCTCCAGCACGTAGTGGCCCGGCGCCAACGGCGGTTGCTCGAACTCGAAGTTGGGCGTGTGCAGCCAGCGGGTGTGGGCGCCCTCGAAGCGATAGCGGAAGCTGATGCGGCTGCGTTCGTCGTACAGATCCGGCGAACCGACCGCGATGTGCAAGGGATCTTCGCTCCAGGGCAGGCGCGCGCCCGCGCCGATGGCGACGCCGCCGCGGCTGAAATCCTGCAGCGCCAGCCGCGGCGCCCGCGCCGGGAACAGCCGCGACGGATCCTGCAGGTGGGTGACGCCGCGGCTGCTGCCGAGCCACACCGAGCCGTCGTGGTCCTCCAGGAAGGCCGATTCGGACATGTCGTTCCAGAGCAGGCCCTGCGCCTGGGTCAGCCGCGACCAGGCGCGTCCGTCGTACACGTCCACGCCCTGGTTGTGGCAGATCCAGATCCAGCCGTTGCGGGTATGGCGCAGGCTGTAGATCTGCAGGTCGCGCAATTGCGCGTCGGCCGGCTGCAGGTGCAGGGTGTCGCCGTCGAGCCGGCCCTGCCAGGCACCCGGACCGTACAGGCTGGCCCAGGCCTGGCCATCGTCCAGTACCAGCAGCTTGCTGAGCACCGCGTGCGCCGGCGCCCCTTCCAGCACCAGGCGCAGCGGGGTCCAGGTCTCGCCGCGCAGGCGGAAGACGCCGGCCATGCCTACCACCAGCACGCTGCCGTCGCGGCGCTGCTGGATGTCCGAGTACTCGCCGTCCGGCAGCGCCTGTACCTTTTGCGGCAACGCATCGGCGTCGGCCTGCGCCAGCAGGTAGATGCCGCGATTGGTGAGGATCCACGCCCGACCGCGTGCGTCCACGAACAGCTGTTTGGCGATGCCGTCCAGCGGCGGGTAGGCGCGCAGCAGCCGGCCCTGCGCGTCGTAGTGGCGCAGCACGCCGACCGAGCCGATGCTCCACAGCGTCCCTTCCGCGCCGCGTTGCAGCCCGATCATCTGCGTGCCGTCGTCGCTGGGCCAGCGCTGGAAGCGGCCGTCCGCGCGCAGCCGGTCGACGCCGCCCTCGTTGCCGGCCAGCAACTCGCCTTGTCCGGTGCGCTGGATGCTCCAGGTCGGCGCCCGGCCGATGCCCTGCGACACGTCCCAGTTCTCGATCCAGCCATAGCCGTTCCAGCGCAACACACCTTCGCCGTCCATGCTCAGCCACAGGTCGCCGGCCTGGTCGAAGCGCATGGCCACGATGTTGCCCTCGGGCAGGCCGTGGCGGCGGTCGAAGCTGCGCCAGTGGTCCTGCTCCCAGCGCGCCAGGCCCTGGTTGGTGCGCATCAGCACGCGGCCCTGCGGGTCGAGCAGGATCGGCGTGCGCCACGTCACCAGGGCAGGGCCGTCCATTCCGGGAGGCGTCTGTTCCTGGAAGCGCGCCGCGCCGGCCGGCAGCCGCATCACCTTGCTGCCGCCGACGACCCACAGGGTGCCGTCGCGGTCGCGGACCGCGTTGCGCCATAACTCGGGCGGCAGGCCCTGGGCCTGGTCGTAGCGGGTCGCGCGGCCATCGGCCTCGACCCGGCACAAGGCCTTGGCGCAGCCCAGCCACAACGTGTCGCCGGCCACGAACAGATCGTGGATATCGGCCAGTTCCGGTTGCCGTGCCAGCGTCGCCGCATCGAACAGGGGCCGCAGCTCCCATCCCGTTCCGTCGGCCTTGCGTACCGCGCGCAGGATCCGGTGGTCGTCGAGCACCACCGTGCCCCAGGCGGGCGTGGCCAGGCGCGGGCGATTCAGCTGGCGATGCGACGGCGGGCTGTCGTGCTGCAGCGGGATCCAGCGCGACGGGGTGCCGTCGCCGACGTAGATCGCATCGAAGGTGGCCAGCCACAGGCGTTGCGCGGCATCCTCGGCCGCATCGGAGATGTAGTGGCCGCCGCGGCCCTGCAGCGGCAGCTGCTGGAACTGATCGCCGTTGAAGGCGTACAGGCCGCTTTCGCTGCACACGAGCAGGCTGCCGTCGCGACGCTGCAACAGGCAGGTACCGGCCAGGCCGAGCAGGCCTTGGTCCTGCGCGTAGTGCCGCAACGGGATCACCTGCGCCTGCGTGGCCCCGCTGCAGGTCAGCGCCGCCAGCAGCAGCCACAGCGGCCAGCGCCGGCATCGGCCCAGGAACGTCCCCATGCGACGCTCAGCCGCCGCTGTGCCGCCGCGGGACACGGCGATGGCAGGCACGAGCGAGCGCTGGCGGGTGGTGGAGCATGGCGTGCGCGGGCGGAGGAGGAAGGGCGGACGGCGGCGATCGGCAGTGTAAGGACAGCCGGCCTTGCCGCCGCTCATCCTGACGTCACACTGCTCGCCTTCTGCCGGTATCGGCCGGGTCCCGGCGCAGCTTGAGTGCCAGGGCGTGTCATCCATTCCCCGGCGCGACATGCTCGGGGATGGACGACACGCCCTAGGCGGTGAGCGCGCGCGCCGCGTCGAAGGCGCTGTCGAACAGGCGCTGCACCGGCGGCCCCATCTCGCCGACCAGCAGCGCCAGCAGCGCCAGGCCCAGCACCACCGCCACCGGCAGGCCGAGCTGGATCGGATTCAGCGACGGCGCCGCCTTGGCCAGCGCACCGAAGGCCAGGTTCACCGCCATCATCGCCACCATCACCGGCAGCGCCAGCGTGACCGCACCGCGCATCATGCTCATGAAGAAGTTCGGCGCCACCGAGGCCATCGCCTGCGCATCGGGCAGCGCGGTGCCGATCGGCAGCGCCTTGTAGCTGTCCACCAGCAGCGAGACCACCGCCAGATGCCCGTTGGCGGTGAAGAACATCAGCCCGAAGGCCAGGTAGAACCACTGGCCGAGCACCCCGGAATTGACCCCGCGCAGCGGATCGGCCATCTGCGCGAAGCCCAGGCCGGTACTCTGCGAGACCAGTTCCCCGGCCATCGCCCCGGCCTCGAAGATCAACCGCAGCATGAAGCCCATGCTGGCCCCCACCGCCAGCTCCCGCGCCACGCTCAGCACCACCGCCGCATTGAACCCATCCCAGTCCGGCACCGGCGGCAGCATTGGCGCCAGCGCGATGGCCAGCGTCCCCGACAGGATCACCCGCACCCGTCCCGGCACCGCCTTGGTTCCCACCAACGGCATCACCGTGAACATCGCGCCGATCCGCAGCATCGTCCACAGCACCGCCCCGATCATCGCGAACGCCCGCGACCCATCGACGACCATTTGCGTGGCGGCATCCATCAGCCTAAGACCCCGGAAACCGCAACAAAAGAACGACCCGCAGCGCCAGCTCGAAGCCAACACCCGGTTACCAACGGCACTCCGGCCAACCTCCGACCAACCACGGACACCGCACGACCGGCAACGACGCCAAAGCCAAAGCCGCGATAGCCGCAGCTGCCGCTTTTGCGGTTGCGGTTGCTGTTGTTTCGCTCTTGATCCACCGGGTCCCCTCCGCAGCGGCGGAGCTGGCGGGCAAAACCCCCCGCAGGGGGGCGGCGCACAAGGACGTGCGCCGTTTTCGGCCGGGGCAGGATGCCCCGTCCGAAAATCCCGTCAGCGGAGCGGACCCGCGTAGCGGGCGCTGCGGCGGGGTGTGCTTTCTTTTGGTTACTTTTCTTTGCACAAGCAAAGAAAAGTGACTCGCCGCCAGGCGAAAGCCTTTGCTCTTCAACAGGGAAAGGTTTCCCAGCAACAAGCAGGACGCGAAGAGCAGCCATCCCCGCTACCCAATCAAATGCGGAATACGCTGAAACAGCATCGTCGTGTACTCCACCAGATGCGCCAGCAACATACTCCCCGTCGCAAACAACATCGCCGTCAACGCCACCACCTTCGCGATGAACGCAATCGTCGGCTCATTCAGCTGCGTGGCCGCCTGGAACACACCGATCACCACACCCACCGCCAACATCGCCAGCAACAACGGCCCGGCCACCCACAACACCGTGATCAGCCCACCGCGCAACTCCGTCAACGCCAGTTCCGGACTCATCGCCTCAGACCCCGTTGAAACTGGCGGCCAACGTGCCGACCGTCAGCACCCAGCCATCGACCAGCACGAACAACAGGATCTTGAACGGCGCCGAGATCAGCATCGGCGACATCATCATCATGCCCATCGACATCAGCACGCTGGCCACCACCAGATCGATGATCACGAACGGAATGAAGATCAGAAAGCCGATCTCGAACGCCGTCTTCAGCTCGCTGGTGACGAACGAGGCCACCAGCACCTGGAACGGCACCGCGTCCGGACTGCTGTAGGTGCCGTTGCCGGCCATGCCGGCGAAGGTCATCAGGTCGGTCTCGCGCACCTGCGCCAGCATGAAGGCGCGCAGCGGCTGCGTGGTCAGCGTCCACGCCGTCTGGAAATCGATCTGGCCGTTGAGATAAGGGCTCATGCCCTGGCCCCAGGCCTTTTCCCACACCGGCATCATCACCAGCGCGGTCAGGAACAGCGCCAGGCCCATCAGCACCTGGTTGGACGGGGTCTGGCCGGTCCCCAGTGCCTGCCGCAGCAGGCCCAGCACGATGGTGATGCGGGTGAAGGCGGTCAGCACCAGCAGCATCGACGGCAGCAGGGTGATCGCCGTCATCAGCAGCAGGGTCTGCAGCGGCAGGCTCACCGGCTGCGCGCCGATCTTGCCGACGTTGACCTCGGGCAGCGAGGGCAGGGTGGGCGCGGCGTTCTGCGGGTTCTGCGCGGTCGGGGTCGCGGCCGGCGCCGTGTTGGCCTGCGCCCAGGCGAAGGCGGGCAGCAGGCTCAGCGTCAGCAGGATCAGCAGCAGGCGCAGGCGGCGGGCGTTGCGGTTCCAGAAAAACGGCATGGTCATTTGTCCTTGCGCAGCTTCTGCGCCAGAAGCTGGGCGAAATCGGGAAGCTGCTTGAACTGCTTGATCGAGGGCAGGGTCGGCGCGGGCGCCTGCGGCAGCGGCTCGGGCAACTGATGCAAGGTGCGTACCCCGCCGGGCGAGACCCCCAGCAGCAGCTGTTCGCCGTTGACCTCGACCACCACCACCCGCTCCTTGGCGCCGACCGCCAGGCTGGCGACCACGCGCAGGCCCTGGGCCGGGCGGAAGCCGCTGCCGGGCAAGCGCTTGAGCACCCAGGCCATGGCCAGGATCAGCCCCAGCACCAGCAGCAGCGCGAACACCGCGCCGAGCAGGCTGGGCGCCGACGGCGCCGCGTTGCCGACGCTCGCGCCGTGCTTGGCGGTCTGCGTTGCGGTCTGCGCGGCGACGGCCAGCAGCAGGTTCACCGCAGTCTCCGGATGCGCTCGCTGGGGCTGACCACGTCGGTCAGGCGCACGCCGAAGCGGTCGTTGATGGTCACCACCTCGCCATGCGCGATCAGGGTGCCGTTGACGTACACGTCCAGCGGCTCGCCGGCACCGCGCTCCAGTTCCACCACCGAGCCCTGGTTCAGCTGCAGCAGGTTGCGGATCGGGATGCGGCTGCGGCCCACCTCCAGCGACAGCGTCACCGGCACGTCCAGGATCACGTCCAGGTTCAGGTCGTTGGACTCGGCCATGGCGTCCGGCTGCAGGCTGTCGAACTGGGCCGGCGCCGGCTGGGTGGGATCGGTCTGGGTCATGGCAGGTCTTCCTGAAGAGCGGGGCGGCGGCGCAGCGCGCCGGGGGGATGGGTGGCGGTGATCTTCACCGCGTTCTGGCCGTGCGAAATGCCGAACTCGCCGGTGAACACCGGGATGTTCTCCACGCACAGCGGCACCTGCTTGGGCAGGTCGATCGGCAGCACGTCGCCGATCTTCAGCCGGGTCAGCTCGCGCAGGCTCATCTGCTTCTGCGCCAGCACGCTGGAAATGGTGACCTCCGAGCCGAACAGCTGCTCGCGCAGCATGATGTTCCAGCTCTCGTCGCGGTCCACGCGGTCGCTCTGGATGCCGGCGTCGAGCAGTTCGCGGATCGGCTCCAGCATCGAATACGGCAGGGTCACGTGGATCTCGCCGCCGCCGCCTTCCAGCTCCACGTGGAAGCGGCTGACCACCACGTACTCGCGCGGGGTGACGATGTTGGCGAAGTGCGGGTTGACCTCGGAATTGAGGTACTCGAACTCCACTTCCATCACCGGCGCCCAGGCTTCGGCCAAGTCGGCGAAGGTCTGCTTGAGCATCAGCTGGATGACCCGCATCTCGGTCGGGGTGAACTCGCGGCCCTCGATGCGGGTGGGATAGCGGCCGTCGCCGCCGAAGAAGTTGTCGACCACGGTGAACACCAGGGTCGGCTCGAACACGATCAGGCCGGTGCCGCGCAGCGGCTTGAACTTGATCAGGTTCAGGTTGCTCGGCACGTACAGCGAGTGCATGTAATCGTTGAACTTGATCAGGTCGATGCCGCGCACCGACAGGTCGGCCGAGCGCCGGATCAGGTTGAACAGGCCGATCCGCCACAGGCGCGCGAAGCGCTCGTTGACCATCTCCAGGGTCGGCATGCGCCCACGGATGATCCGGTCCTGGCTGGAGAAGTCGTAGTTGCGCGCTTCGCCCGGCTCGGCCGGCGCCGGCTCGGTGTCCACCACGCCGGCGTCGACGCCATGCAATAGCGCATCGATCTCGTCTTGGGAGAGCAGGTCGGTCATCGCGGCAGCGCCTTACTGGGTGACGAAGCTGGTGAACAGCAGTTCTTCCACGCACTTCTTGCCGGTCTCGGCGGTCATCAGCTTCTGCGCGGTGGCCAGCGCCTCGGCCTGCAGCTTCTTGCGCCCGTCGATGTTGGCGATGTCGGTCGCCTGCACCTGCGAGAACAGCATCAGCAGGTTGGCGCGGATCGCCGGGGCGTTCTCGGTGATCAGCTTCAACTCTTCCGGGTCGCGGGTCATCAGCTGCACTTCCAGCTGCAGGTAGTGCGGGCCGTCTTCGGCGCCGCCATTGAGGTTGACCACGAACGCCGGGTCCATCGCGAAGTACTGCGCCGGCTTGGGGATCTCGGCGGTCTTCTCCTCGGCCTTGGCGTGGCCGCCACCTTCGGGCTTCTTCAGGAAGAAGAACGCGCCGGCGCCGCCGCCGCCCAGGACCAGCACGGCCGCGACGACGATGATCAGCATCTTCTTCGACTTGCCGCCTTCCGGGGCGTCCTTGGCGTCTTTCTTGGATTTGTCGGCGGCTGACACAGTACGGGCTCCTGAGGGGGGGTCTGCCCCTGAGGATGCAATCGCCGTGCCGAAACCGGGCGCTTGGCGCGCCGGGTGTTTGACGGTGCCGCCGCGCGTGCCGCGGGCGATGGCCGAGACCGTTGCGGGAGAAGGGATCGGGGCAGGGACGGTGTCAGCCCCGACGCGTTTCGCAAGCGGCGCGTCGGGGCTGGAAGCGGTTCCCAAGGGCGGACATCATGCCGTCCGGGGTGGCGGCAGCGCCGTCAGGATCAGGCGTAGGCGTCGAGCAGGCCGCGCTGGCGCAGCACCATCGCCGGAATCCCGACGCTGCCGGAGAGGTCGTCGGCGAGCTCGCCGCCGCTGCGGCTGCCGCCCTGCGGCGTGCCCTGCGCATTGGCCTGCTGCTGCTGCGGCTGCTGCTGGCCGACGTCGGCCTGGCCGAGCTGGAAGCCGTGCTGGCCGAGCATGTCGCGCAGGCGCGGCAAGCTGTTCTCCAGGGCCTGGCGCACATCGGCCTGGTTGCTGCTGAAGCTGGCGTTGACCTGGTCGCCGGTCATGTGCAGGCGCACCTCGACCGGGCCCAGCTCGGCCGGATTGAGCTTGATGTGGGCGTGGCCGATCTTCTGGTCGGCCAGCCAGCTGATGCGCGCGCCCAGTTCCTCGTCGAACTGGTTGCCGTGCAGGTTCGGCGTCGGCGTCGGCGAGCCGCTGAACGGCTGCGGATCGGCCAGCCGCGTCGCGGCGTGCAGCGGGGTCGCCGCCGCGGTCGGCGCGATCGCGCTGGGATCGGCGGCGGGTGCGGCATCACCGCCGTCGCCGCTCTTGCCGCCGGCCGCCGCGGCGATGGCGGCCAGTGCGGCCAGCGGAGCCGCGGTCTCGGCGCCGCCGGCCTTGTCGCCCGCGCCGGCCTGCGCCAGCAGCATCGCGCCGAAGCCGCCGGCGGCGGACGCCGGGGCGGTCCCGGCGGTGCCGGCCGTGGCCGCGTTCGGATCGGTGGCGCCGGCGGCGGCCTGCGGCAGGGCATCGCTGCCGCCGAGCAGGGCGGCCGCGCCGCTGGCCACGGCACCGGCAACGCCGACGGCCAGCCCGGCCGCCGCGCCCAGCGGGGTCGCCGTGGCCGCCGGCAGCACCGCCGCGCCGATCGCGGGCAACAGGCCCAGGCCGATCCCGGCCAGCCCGGCCGGCGGCCAGGCGCTCTCGTCGGGCTTGGCGTCGTCGCGCTTGTCCTCGGCCTTGCCCTTGTCCTTGCCCGAGGCCTTGGTCTCGGTGCTGCTCTTCTCGGTGTCCTGGGCGACCTTGTCGCCGGCCTGCGCGGTGCGCGCGGGGTCGCTGGCGGCGTCGTCGGCGGCAGCCGGACGCTTGTCCGCCTGGTCCTTGTCCGCGCCCTGCGCCGGCTTGGCCGTCTCGCGGGCCGCCGGCTTGGGCGCGGTGGTGCGCGCCGAGCCGCCGCCGCCGAGCAGCTTGGCGAAGTCCTTGTCCCTGCCGCCGGTGCGGTCCGCACCCTGGCTGTCGTTGCCGCCGCCGATCTGGCTGGCGCGGCCGCTGCCGCCCAGCGCGGAAAGCGCGTTGTTCATCGTCCGTCTCCGTTCTCGTGTTCGTCGGCGGTGGCGGCCAGGCGCGCGCGGCGCGCGCCGAGGTCGTCCATCTCGCGCTGGCTGCGGCGGTCGTCGACCTTGCGTTCCTGCGCGCGGTAGCTGGCCGCCAGCTGTTCCAGCACCTGCTTGTCGCGGCTGGCCAGCAGCAGCCGGCTGCGCTCCATCTCCACCTTCTCGCGGTTGCGGTCCACGGTCTGGCATTGCTGCTGCACCGCGCTCTCCAGCCGGTCCAGGAAGGCGCGGCGGTTGGCCAGCTGTGCCAGGCTGGTCGCGGCCATCTGGCTGTTGGCGTACTCCTCGGCGTAACGGCGCAATTCCTCCAGCCGCGACTCGTGGGTGGCCAGGGCGCGCTGGCGCTCGGCGAGATCGCGGGCGACCTCGTCTTCGTGCTGCTGGGCGCGGCGGAGCAGGGGATCGAGACGTTGCGATTGCATCATGGCTTAGTTCTCGCGGTCGACCAGCCGCTTCAGGGCGGCCTGGCTGTGGGGCAGATCTGCGGCTTTGGCGACGTCCTGTCCGAGGAATTCCATGATCTCCGGCCAGCGCTCCAGCGCTTCGTCCACGGCCGGATCGTTGCCGCGCTGGTAGGCGCCGATGGTGATCAGGTCGCGGTTGGCCGAGTACGCGGCCACCAGCCGCTTCAGCGAACGGATGCGCAGGCGCCACGGCTCGTCGGCGATGTCCTGGACCACGCGGCTGACCGAGGATTCGACGTCGATCGCCGGGTACAGGCCGCTGTCGGCGACGCGCCGCGACAGCAGGATGTGGCCGTCGAGGATGGCGCGGGCGGCATCGGCGATCGGGTCCTGCGGGTCGTCGCCTTCGGTGAGCACGGTGTAGAAGGCGGTGATCGAGCCGCGGCCCTTGGCGCCGTTGCCGGCGCGTTCGACCAGCGCCGGCAGCTTGGCGAACACCGACGGCGGATAGCCGCGGGTGGTCGGCGGCTCGCCCACCGACAGGCCGATCTCGCGCTGGGCCTGCGCGAAGCGGGTCAGCGAGTCCATCAGCAGCAGCACGTTCAGGCCCTGGTCGCGGAACCACTCGGCGATGGCGGTGGCACGGTAGGCGCCGTGCAGGCGCGCCAGCGGCGGGCGGTCGGCCGGGGCGGCGACGACCACCGCGCGGCGCAGGCCTTCCTCGCCCAGGGTGGTCTCGACGAAATCGCGCACTTCGCGGCCGCGTTCGCCGATCAGCCCGACCACGATCACATCGGCGGCCGTGTAGCGGGTCATCATGCCCAGCAGGGTCGACTTGCCGACGCCGGAGCCGGCGAACAGGCCCACGCGCTGGCCGCGGCCGATCGGCAGCAGCGCGTTGATCGCGCGCACGCCCACGTCCAGCGGGGTGGTGATCGGTTCGCGCGCCAGCGGGTTGATCGACACGCCGGCCATGCCCACCGAGCCTTCGGCACGGATCGGGCCCTTGCCGTCCAGCGGCACGCCGTCCGAATCGATGACCCGGCCGAGCAGGCCTTCGCCCACTTCCACGCCGCCGCGGCGGTGCAGCGGCACCACCCGTGCGTTGGGCAGCAGGCCGTGGGTTTCGGCGCTTGGCATCAGCGAGGTGCGGTCGCCGGAGAAGCCGACCACTTCGGCATCGACCCAGCCGCCATCGACCTCGACCTTGCAGGTGGCGCCCATCGGCGCCTCGCAGCCGACCGCTTCCAGGGTCAGGCCGACCGCGCGGCGCAGGATGCCTTCGCGGATCAGCCCGCGGCCGGCGGCCGCGTCCAGGTCGAGCCGGCCCAGGCGGCCGGCCAGGCGCAGGTTGCGCGCATCCAGCCAGTCGCCGGGATGGGTGCCGGACAGGGCGCTCACAGGCCGGCTCCGGACTTGCGCATCACCGTTTCCAGGGCCGCGCGCAGGCGCGCTTCGAGGGTGCCGTCGATGCGCACCGATTCGGCGTGCACGCGCAGGTCGCCGCGGCTCAGGCTCAGGTCCGGCACCAGCCGGATGCCCTGGTCCATCATCGTCAGCAGCGGGGTCAGCGCGGCGATGTCGTCCGGGTGCAGGCGCACCTCGACGTCGCGGCGCGCGCCGCCGACCGCGTCCAGCGCCTCGGCGACCAGCTCCGACAGCAGCACCGGGTCGGCCTGGTAGGCGCGGCCGACCAGGCTGCCGGCGATGCGCACGGCCAGTTCGCCGAGCGCGCCGACCACTTCGTTCTCCAGCCGCGCCAGCGGCCGCGAGAAATTGTCCAGGATGCCTTCGATCTGCGCGGTCAGGCGGCGGATCTCGGCCTGGCCCTGGGCCAGGCCCTCGGCGTGGCCGCGCTCGAAGCCTTCGTGCTGGGCCGCGGCCTCGATCGCCTGGATCTCCTCCAGGCTCGGCGGACGCAGCACCGGCTCGTCCGGCAGGGCCTCCTCGTACGGCTGCGCCGCCGGCGGGGGCGGGGCATCGAGTTCCGGCGCCAGCCAGCGCACCACGTTGCCGTTCATACCATGGCCTCCGCACCGCTGCCGCCCAGGGCGATCACGCCTTCATCGGCCAGGCGCCGCACGATCGCCAGGATTTCCTTCTGCGCCGCTTCCACGTCGGACAGGCGCACCGGACCGCGCGCTTCCATGTCTTCGAGCAGGATCTCGGCGGCGCGCTGGGACATGTTCTTGGTGATCTTGTCGCGCACCTTGATGTCGGCGCCGCGCAGGGCCAGGCCGAGGCGGTCGCCGCTGACTTCGCGCAGCATGGTCTGCAGGGCGCGGTCGTCCAGCTCCACCAGGTTGTCGAACACGAACATCAGGTCCTGGATGCGGCTGCCCAGGTCGGCGTCGATCTTGCTGATCGCCGAGAGCACGCCCTGGTCGGCACCGCCGTCCAGGAAGTTGAGGATATTGGCCGCGACCTTGACCCCGCCGACGTTGGACGACTTCAGGTTCTGGTTGCCGGAGAACTGCCGCTCCATGATCTCGTTGAGCTCGTTGAGCGCGTGCGGCGGGATGCCGTCGAGGGTGGCGATGCGCATCAGCACGTCGGCGCGGGTGCGCTCGGGCAGCAGCTTCAGCGCCTCGGCGGCCTGGTCGCTGTCCAGGTGCGCCATCACGATGGCGATGATCTGCGGATGCTCGTTGCGCACCAGGTCGGCGATGGAGCGCGGATCCATCCACTTCAGGGTGTCCAGGCCGGTGGTGTTGCGGCCGAGCAGGATGCGGTCGATCAGGCTGCCGGCCTTGTCGGCGCCCAGCGCCTGCACCAGCACGTTGCGGATGTAGTCGTCGGCGCCCACGCCCAGCGAGGTCTTGCTGCCCAGCTCGGCGTTGAACTCCTCCATGACCTTCTCGACCTGGTCGCGCGAGATGCCGCTCAGCGTCGCCATGGCGATGCCGATCTTCTGCACCTCCTTGGGATCCATGTGCTTGAGCACCTCGGCCGCGTCGGCCTCGCCGAGCGACAGCAGCAGCACGGCGGCACGCTGGGTGCCATTCATTGCGTTCGCATCAGGCTTCACTGGCGACCCATCCCTTCACGACCTGCGCCACGCGCTTGGAATCCTGTTTGACCGCTTCGCGGGCCTGGCGCAACCGTTCTTCGTACGCGTCGGGCAGGGCGATGGCGGGGTTGCCGCCGGTGCCGCCGCTGAGGCTGGCGGTGTCCTCGCCCAGCGACGGCAGCAGCGGGTTGTCGTCGTCGAGCATCGACAGCTTGGCGTCGCGCGGCTCGTCGCCGTCGCGGTCGTGGCCCACGGCCGCGGCCGGCGCCGGGCCGGCGATCTGGCGCAGCGCCGGGCGCAGCACGCCGAACAGCAGCGCCAGCACCACCGCCGCACCCAGCAACAGGCGCGCGCCGTTCATCACCCGCGGATCTTCCCACCAACCTGGCTTGTCGTCCGCTTCCGGGGCCTGGCGGACGAACGGGGCGTTCATCACCGAGACGGTGTCGCCGCGTTCGGCGTTGAAGCCCACCGCCTGCTTGACCAGGCCTTCGATGCGGGTCAGCTCGGCGGCGCTGAGCGCCTGCTCGGTCATCTTGCCCTTGGCGCCCGGACGCATCACGTGGTCCACCAGCACCGCCACCGACACGCGCTTGATGCGGCCGGCCGGCTGCCGGGTGTGCTGCAGGGTGCGGTCCAGCTCGTAGTTGCGGGTGGCGCTCTTGGAGCTCTCGGTCGGCGTCGCGGCGGCGGTCTGCTGGGTGCCGGCCGTGCCCGGGGCGGGCGGGGCGCCGGTCGCGCCCGGCTGGCCCGGCGCGCTGCCCGGCGAGTTGCTGGTCGCGCCGGGCGCGCCCTGCGGGCCGCCGGTGCTGGTGCTGCTGTCGCTGACCTGCTCGCTGCGCAGCTTCGGCGGGTCGCCGTTGTACAGCTCGCGCGCTTCCTCGACCACCGAGAAGTCCATGTCCACGTTCACTTCCGGATTGACCCGGCCCGGGCCGGTCATCGGCTCCAGCAGTTCGCGGATGCGCTGGTTGTAGGCGCTTTCCTGGCGCCGCACCTGGTCGAACTGGGCGGCATTGAGCGCGGCGTCGCTGTTGGGGTCGGCGATGGTCAGCATGCGCCCGCTCTGGTCGACCACGGTGACGCGGTCCGGCGACAGGTCGGGGATGCTGGAGGCGACCATGTTGACGATCGCATCGACCTGGTTGCGTTCCAGGGTGGTGCCGCCGCGCAGTTCCAGCACCACCGAGGCGCTGGCGGCCTCGCGCTGACGGGTGAACGCGCTCGGCTTGGGGATGGCCAGGTGCACCCGCGCCTCGCGCACCGGGCGCAGGCTGGAGATGGTGCGCGCCAGTTCGGTTTCCAGGGCGTGCTGGTAGCGCGCGTTCTCCACGAACTGGCTGACCCCGAAGCCGGGATCCTTCTCCATCACCTCGAAGCCCATGTTGCCGTTGTCGGTCAGGCCGGAGCCGGCCAGCTTCAGCCGCGCGTCGTACAGCTTGTCCTCCGGCACGGTGATTGCGCCGGTGGCCGGGTCGAGCTTGAACGGGATCTGTGCGGTGCGCAGCAGGTCGGTGGCCTCGGCCGTGCCTTTCTCGTCCAGGCCGGTGTACAGCGGGGTGTAGGCCGGCTTCTGCGACCAGAAGAACACGAACAGGCCGGCCGCCACGGCCACCGCGATCATCGCCATCAGGCCGATGCGACGGGTGATCTGCAGGCTCTGCAGGCGGTCGAACCAGGCACCTGCCTTTTCGCTGCTGAACGTCTCTTTGCTGATCGCAAGCGCCATCGTCTTCTACCCTTACAGCGGCATGTTCATCACGTCCTGGTACGCCTGGACGAGTCGGTTGCGGACTTCCACGGTAGCGCGAAACGCCACCTGGGACTGTTGCGCGGCCAGCATCACCTTGGCCAGATCCGCGCTGGGGTCGCCCAGTTCGAAGGCCTTGGCGAGGTCGCCGGACTTCTGCTGGGCTTCGTTCACGCCGCCGATCGCGTTGCGCAGGGTCTCGGTGAAGCTCGGACCCTGCACGCCCTGGTTGCCGGTCAGGCCTTCGATCGCATTGCTGCGGCCGACATCGCCCACCCGCGTCTGCGCCGCCTGGCCGACCTGGCCCTGGTAGCTGCGGATCTGCGAAAGAATGGAGCTGATGGAGTCGCTCATACGGTGAAATCCCTGCCGGGAGACGGCTTGCCCGTATGCAATGCAAGCGGTGTGCCGAAACCGCATTCACCTGCTGCGCGGCTCACCAACACGGTGCGGGCGGGAAGGCCAGGCGGCGGCGACGGGTTCCCGGCGCCGGCAGCGTGGCCGGCACGGGCTGCGGTGCGGCGAGGTGTCGGCGGGTTGACGCTGTGCGCGGCGTCACGGTTGACGTCAAAGCCGCGCGGCGCTCTTGGGTTGCGGAGCGGCTGGGTCAGTCCGGCAGCCAGGCCGCGCGCCACTCCTCCAGGTTGTCGCCCTGCAGCAGCCAGTCGCGCTGCACCGCTGTGCGCAGGGCGGTGCCGGCCGCGGCCCGTGCGTCGGCGTCGGCCAGGTGCGCGCGGATCGCGTTCACCCAGTCGCGGAAGCGGTTCTTGACCAGGGTGACCGGCAGCGCGCCGTCGCGGTAGGGCGGCAGGTCGCTGGCCACCACCGGATAGCCGCAGGCGCCGTACTCGAGCAGGCGCAGGTTGCTCTTGCAGCGGTTGAACAGGTTGTCTTCCAGCGGTGCCAGCGCCAGGTCCAGCCCCAGCGCGGCCAGCGCCTGCGGATAGCGGGCGAAGTCCACGCCGTCGTGCACCTCATGCACATACCGGCGCAGCCGCGCCGGGCACAGGCCCATGAACACCCAGTGCACCTCGCCGGCCAGCGCCTGCACCACGTCGGCGATCAGCTCCAGGTCGCCGGTGTGGCTGAGCCCGCCGGCCCAGCCCACCCGCGGCTTGGTCGCGGCGGACGCCGCCGGTGCCGGCAGCGCACCCCACAGCTGCGGTTCCAGCCGGTTGCGCACCACGCGGATGTCGCCGTGCAGGCCGGCCAGCGCCTCGGCCAGGTCCGGGGTGGAGACGGTGATCCGGTCCACCAGCGTGGCGGCGCGCCGCAGCGAACGCAGCACGTCCTTGGGCATCTGCTCGCGGTGCGCGCTCTTGAGCGGCAGATTGGGCAGGTAATCGTCCAGTTCGTAGACCATGAAGGCATTGCCGAAACGGCGCATGCGCTCCATCCGCGCCAGTTCCGCATCGCCGACCCGGCGTTGCAGCACCACCACGTCGGCGCCGATGCGCTGCAGCTCCACCGGGTCGAGCAGGCGCGCGTAGTACAGGCCGTCGATCTGCGCGGTCGCGGCCAGCGCCTGGAACGGCTGGATCACCCGGTACTGGCCGCTGCCGAAGGTGTCGCCAGGATGCGCCAGGACCCTGGGCAGCGGCTTCCACGACAGCGGCTGCCAGGAGAACTCGGACTCGGTCAGCTGGAAGCCGCCGGGCTGGTCCAGGCCCAGGCTGGGCGAATACGCCGGATCCTGCGCCAGCGCCGGCAGCCAGCGCTGCAGCAGGGCGTCTTCGGCCGCCTCGCTGCGCGTGGCCGCGGCCGGCTGCAGCAGCAGCGCCTGCGGCGTCCACACGGTCCAGGCGCCGGCCGCCGCGGCACGCAGGCACAGGTCCACGTCGGCGCCGCCGTCGGCGAAGCCGGCCGCGTCGAATCCGGACAGATGCTCGAACAGCGCCCGCCGCACCAGCAGGCACTGTGCCGACACCGCGCTGTAGCGGTGCGCCACCTGCAGCCGGCCCATGTAGCCCGGCTGCGCCATCGCTTCGCCGGCGAAGGCGTGGCCGGCGCCGGCCAGCAGGCCTGGCAGCAGGCCGGCATGGGTGATGCGGCCATCGGCGGACACACCCTTGGCGCCGACGATGCCGACCTCCGGCCGCTGCGCGTGGTTCATCAGCGCGTGCAGCCAGCCGTCCTGCACCGCGGCGCTGTCGGCGTCCAGGAACAACAGGTATTCGCCCTGCGCCTGGGTGGCGGCAAGGTTGTGCGCCTCGGCCGGGGAGACCCGCTGTTCCAGTGCGAACACGCGGATGCGGCCGTTGCCCAGTTCGGCCACCGCCTGCATCCACGCGGTGATCTCCGGCGCCTGGCTGGCGTTGTCCACCAGCAGCAGTTCGTAGGCCGGGTAGGCGGTCTGCTCGAGCAGGCTGACCACCGCGCGCTGCAGCGCCGGCAGGTTGTTCTGTGCCAGCAGCACGATCGAGACCGGCGGCTGCCCGGGGTGGCCGTAGTCGATGCGGAACAGGCCGCCGTGCAGCGGCTCGACCGTGGCCTGCGGATAGCCGCGGGCCTGCAGGTGCGCCGCGATCGCACGCTGGCGCGCCTGGCTGCCGCCCTCGGCGCTGGCCGGCGCGGCGACCAGCAGCGGCTCGGGCAGGTGGGCGATGCCGTCGCCACCGTCACGCAGGAACAGGCGCAGGATCAGATCGAGCTCGCTGGCGCCGTCGTAGGCCGGATCGAAGCCGCCCAACGCCTGCACCGCGGTGCGGCGGAATACCCAGTGGCCGGCGGTGGCCAGCGGATTGCCCAGCAGCAGGTCCAGGTCCGGATCGGGCCGCAGCAGTGGCGCCAGGGTGTCTGCGTCCACGGCCAGCCACTCGTCCGCGTACAGCGCGTTGCATTGCGGCTGCTGCGCCAGTTCCAGCAGCAGCCGCAGCAGGCCGCCTTTGCAGAAACGGCTGCCGGCGGCCACGCGCAGGCACCAGTCGCTAGACGGCGCGGCGTCCAGGGCGGCATGCAAGGCCGCCGCATCGGCCTCGGGCGTCAGCGGCGGCAGGCCCCGGACTCGCGGGTCCGGCCACGCGGCGAGGGGCGCATCGCCCAGCACCAGCGCCTGCACCTGCGCGAACGGCGCGCCGTCCAGCAGCAGGCTGTCCAGGGTCGCCGCCAGCGCGGCGCGGTCGGCGCCGCGCGCGTCGACCAGCACGGCCAGCCGCGGGGCGCCGCCCAGCGCGGCAAGACGCGCATCGAGCAGGTCGCGTTGCGCCGGCGTCACCGTCCGCCGCGCCTGCCAGTCGCGCAGGGTAGCTTGCACGCAGACGCGCGCGTAGGCGTCCTGGATCGCCTGCAGCAGGTCCACCGGCACGCCCGGCCCGCCGCCCAACGGCGTCACCGTGACCTGGCGGACATCGCCATCGCCGCGGTACCAACCCATCGCACGCACGCCCTGGCGGAAATTGGCATGGCCCTGGTCGCCGATGCCGGGCTGGTCGCGGCCGGCCTGGCTGTATTGCTCTTCCGACACCCGGAACCGGGTCAGCGGCTTCGCCAGCAGCGCCAGGTGGCCGCGGTGCAGCAGCTTGGCGTACAGCGCCAGGTCGCCGACCCAGTTGATCACCTTGCCGGCCAGCGTCATCAGTTCGTCGCCGATCTCCAGCAGGTCGCTGCGCCGGCACAGCACGCAACTGGGCTCGCCGACGAAGTTGATGGTGTGGTCGGCCAGGAACGACAGCAGTTCCGGCCCGTCCAGCAGCACGTCGCCGGCGAACGGGAAGGCGGTCGCGGGGATGTCCTCCAGCGGCGCGCCATGGCTGTCGATGCGCTGCCGCCGCGAGGAGGCCAGCAGCACGTCCGGCGCGCTCTGCATCGCCGCGACCAGCGCGGCCACGCAGTCCGGCGCCAGCACATCGTCGTCGTGCAGGAACTTGACGTACTCGCCCTGGGCGAGGGCGATGCCGCGCGCGGTGCTGCCGAGTTCGCCGTAGCGCTCCGGATTGCGGTGGTAGCGGATCGGGAACGGGGCCGTGGCGGCGCGGCGTTCCACCACCTCGGCGATCGCCTCGGTGGGGTTGTCGTCGCAGATGACCAGTTCCAGCGCCGGATAGGTCTGGGCCAGTACGCTGTCGAGCGCCTGCTCGAAGTAGCGTAGCTTGTAGGCCGGCATGACCACGCTGACCAGGGGCGGGTGGGGCATGAACGATGGACCGTGTCGGAAGAGGAGCGGGGCGCACACTGCGCCCGATCCATCGCTGATGCAACAACCATGCCGGGCGTCGCGGAAACTGCCGCGGCGATGCCGTGGGCTCGGCAGCAGATCGGCCGGCAGATCGCAGTGCGGCGGCGAGAGATGCACCGGACCGGTCACCATGCCCATGTGCGGCGGGACGGCCGGCCTGGCATGCCTATCGCGGCATGGGTGCTGGCCCCAAGAAGCGCGACACGGCGGAACGTTCCGCGATCAATCCCATTCCACGTAGAGCACGGTGTCGTAGAAGTACAGCGAGTACTTGCGCAGGCGCAGCCTGGCGCCAGGCAGGATCCGGTCCAGTTCGGCGACGATGTCCAGCAGGTCGAGCGCGTGGTGATAGCAGGTGACGGCCAAGCGCGGGCGGCAGCGCCGGATCAGCTCGGTGGCGCCGCGAAGTACCAGCGGCTCGGCCCCTTCCACGTCCATCTTCAGCAAGGTGGCACGCTCGACAGCGTCGTCCAGGCGCAGGCAGTCCACACGCGCCGCGCCGCTGCCGTCGAGACGGCTGCCCATGGTGCCCTGTGCATCGAATGCCAGGGTGCCGGCGCTGTCGGCGACCGCCGCGTTGTACAGCGTGGTGCGGCCGCCATCCTCCGCCAATCCCTGCTGCAGGGCGGCATAGTTGGCCGGGTCCGGTTCGAATGCATGGATGGCCGCATAGCGGTTGCGGGCGGCGATGCGGAACTTGCGCACGGTATCGCCGTCGTAGGCGCCGATGTCCACATAGTGCTCGTCCGCGCCGATCCGGATCGGATGCGGGTTGCCGGAGAACACGGAGAAGTATTCCTGTTCGCCCGGACACAGCACCTCCAGCAAGGGCTGTCGATCGCCATTCAGCGCCATCTGCAACACCGCATCGAGCGTGCCTACGCTCAGGGCATCGGCGAGGCGAGCGCGCACGGCGTCGAACCGCTGGGCATGTGCCAGTGTCTGCGCGCGGGTCGTCGGTCCGGTCTGGTAGATCAGGGTCATGTCCAGCGCGTACATCAACTCCGGCAGATCGACATGGCGGCCGCCGACCTGTTGCACCAACTGCGCAAAGTGCAGCCAGGTCGGGATCGAATAGCCGCAATTGATTGCCGGGAGCTTCGTCAGTTGCGAATCGCGCCGCAGGGCCGCCGTCGGCAGTACGGTATCGAAACCGGCGACCGGCGTGCCTTGCGCATCCAGCACGTCGTCCACTGCGACGATCTGGATGCCGGGAGCCCTGGCGCGTAGTGCAGCGGCCGCAGCGGCGGCGAAGACGTTCCCCAGGTAGGAACTGGGGGCGAGGAACATCGCGCCACCGGCGCGCATGCAAGCATCGATCAGGTCCGCTTCGCGCTGAAGCGCGGCCAGAGGGTCGGTCATGGGTCCACTCGAAAGGGCACGCCTCGCAGGCGCGCGGGTACTGGAAAAACAGGGGTGGTCTGCGCGCCGCTCGGTAGCGCGGTCAGGCCGCGCGGCGATCAATGCAGGTGCCTGATCCTAGCGGAGCGCGCGATGCGTGCACCGTGCATGCATCCCAGGCT
Source organism: Xanthomonas sp. F10 (assembly GCF_014206815.1). Classification (GTDB taxonomy): domain Bacteria; phylum Pseudomonadota; class Gammaproteobacteria; order Xanthomonadales; family Xanthomonadaceae; genus Xanthomonas_A; species Xanthomonas_A indica. The sequence goes on along the minus strand of NZ_JACHNP010000001.1, from coordinate 1,267,556 downwards.
TGCGCCTTCGGGTGCAGAGAGCTCCTCTACGCTGAATCGGAAGACAGAACGCTGCCACGCCGCTGGTGCGGTGCAGCACGAGATCCGATCCTTGCGGCTGCCGCGCGCGTTGCGCGGCAGTGGCATCAACGCAGGATGCGGGCGCCGCCAGGCATCAGGGCATCGTAGAAACAACGGTCCTGCAATACGTCCGGCAGCGTGCCGGGCAGCAGCCATTCGCAGTGTCTGCCGATTCTGGCGCCGCTGCGGGTCATGCTGCCGCCCCCCAGTGTGCTGCCCTGGCCGATCTGGGTGCCGCGGCCCAGGTGCACGCCGGCGTGGAGGGTGACGCAGGCGCCGACGCGTACGTCCTGTTCGACGATCACCTGGCGTTCCAGCCAGCTGCCGGCGCCGATGCTGCTGCCGGCCGCCAGGTTGCAGCCCGGGCCGACATGCACGTTGCCGAGCAGGCGCACGCCGGCGTCGACATGCGCCTGCGGCCAGACCAGGTCGATGCTGCCGTAGCCGGCCAGGCGCACGTCGGCGAGCAGCTTGTGCCGCGACTGGTTGACCGCGCGTTCGTCCATGGCGACGAACACGTCGGTCGTGGCAGGCACATGGCTGGCACGCAGGGCGCCCAGGTCGAAGTTGTAGCGGTCCTGCGCGTCCAGGACGATGCCGACGTGCGCCAGGCCGCAGGCCTGCGCGGTGCGCTGCGCCTGCTCCAGCGCGTGGCCCTGGCCGATCAACACCAGCGTGTTCATGCCGGTTGCTCCAGCACGTTGGCGCGGTACCACAGGTGCTGGCGCACCAGTTCGGTCTCGTAGTCGCCGTGCATGAAGGGACGCGAATGCGCGCCCAGCCCCGCCTGCAGGCGTTCCAGCACCGCCGTATCCTCGGCGATCACCTGGTGCTCGATGCGCATCAGCGTGCTCAGCAGGGCGGTGAAATCGGTGCGTTCGTTCCTGCGCCGCGCAGTCGCCACCCACAGGTGGTAGTCGGTCTCGTGCGGCGAGACCGGATCGTACTGTTGCAGCACGAAGGAGTCGCCACGCACGCTGTAGAAGTTCACGTTCGGATACAGGAACCAGTTGTAGAACGCCGAGTCCTCGCCGTAGCGCTCGCACAGCGGCCGGTACCACTGGTCCTGTGCCGCGATCTCGGCCTTGGCCGGAAAGCTCAGCGCATGCAGCGGAGGGCACTCGGCCTCCTGCAGCAGTTGCTCCACTACCGAGGGTACGTCCGCCGGCCGCTCGATATGCGCCGACGGCTTGGGCGCCGCGGTCATCAGCGGATTGAAGGTCTTGGGATGGATGAACGGGACATGGTTGTAATCCTTCACGTTCTCCATGTTGAGCTTCCAGTTGTAGCGCACCCGGTGGCAGCTGTAGATCAGCTGCGAATCCACGTGCGATGCCGCCATGCGCAACGTCTCTAGGAACGCCGGCGCGAACTGTTCCTCCAGCGGCAGCGGCTGCGCGGCCATGTTCACGAACAACAGTTCGCCGACCTGCTGCACATGCAGTTTGGTCAGGCAGATGCCGGCCTTCTCTTCGGCGGTGAACTGGTACAGGCCGGAATTGGGCAGCCCGCGCAGTTCGCCCTCGGCGCCGAAGGACCAGGCGTGGTACGGGCACACCAGCGGGCGCTTGCCGTGCGATTCGATCTGGATCGCCGACTGCCGGTGCGGGCACTGGTTGAGGAAGGCGCGGATGCCGGCCTCGGTGCGCTGCACCAGCACCGGCACCCCGGCCACCTGGCGCGCGAAGAACTGGTTGCGCTCGCGCACCATGGAGGCGAAGCCGACGAAGATCCACAGCGTGCCGAACAGCCGCTGCTGTTCCAGGCGCAGGCTGTGCGGGCTGACGTAGTGCTCGGCATCGAGGGCGTGGCGGGTCATGCGGAACGGCGTCCTGAGTGTGGAGTCAACGGCTGAAGATGGTCCGCGCCGGATTCCCGGCGACGGTGACGTTGGGCGGGACGTCCTTGACCACCACGCTGCCGGCACCGATCACCGCGCCGTCGCCGATCGCGATGCCGGGCAGCACGGTGGCGTGGGGGTGGATGACCACGTCGTGGCCGATGCGCGCGCCGCCGCCGACGAACACGAAGTTGCCGATCTGCACGTAATCGCCGATCACCACATCGTGGCCGATGATGGTGGTGGCGAGGATGGTGACGAACTCGCCGATGCGGCTGTCTGCGCCGATCGACACACCGACCTCGAACAGGCTGCCGCGCCCGATCGGCGTCTCCGAGGCTTCGCGCAGGCGAGGGCGCAGCACCATGAAGTCGGCCCCGCGTTCCAGCAGCGGCTGGCTGTAGCGGCGGCGCGCGGCCGGATCGCCCAGCGCACAGACGAACAGGTCGCCGGGCGCCGGCTGGTAGGTGTCCGGGTCGCCGAGCAGCGGCCAGCGCAAGCCGGGCGCCAATGCGCTGCGGCTGTCCAGGAAGCCCTTGATGTCCCAGGCCTGGCCATAGTCCGGATCGTCGGCGCATGCCATCGCCGCCACGCCGCGGCCGAAGCCGCCGGCGCCGACGATCAGGACATGTTGCGGCACGGTCATACGTACTCCACGCCGCCATCCATGCTGAAGGCCTGGCCGGTCACCTTGCTGCTCGCCTGCGACAGGAAATACAGGCATGCCAGGGCGACGTCCTGGGGCGTGCCGATGCCCAGCGGATAACGCGCGCGGTTCTCCTCGAGCCAGGCCTTGTCCTCGCTGGTCAGCGGCGTTTCGACCAGACTCGGGCACAGGGCGTTGGCGCGGATGTTACGCCGCACCAATTCCAGTGCCAGCGGGCGCAAGGTGCCGATCAAGGCAGCCTTGGAGCCGGCATAGGGGCCCACGCCGACGGTGCCGGTGAGCGCGGCGATGGAAGACAGGAACACGATCGAACTGCCGGGGCGCAGCGACTGCCGCGCCAGCAGATGCCGGGTGAGCATCGTCGGCGCGATGTAGTTGATCGCCATCACTTCGTTGAGAAACGGTTCGCTGACCAGCTTCATCGGCGACAGGCCACGGATGCCGGCGCTGTGCACGACGCCATCGAGCGGGCCGCACTCGGCGGCGAGCCGTTGCACGGTGGCTGCCTCGCTCAGGTCGCCGGCGAACAGGCGATGGCCGTTGCCAGGCAAGGCGTCCAGCACGGCCTGCAGACGTGCCTGATCGCGTCCAGCCACGATCAGTTGCGCACCCGCGCCGGCGCAGGTCTTCGCGACCGCCTCGCCGATCCCCTTCGAGGCGCCGGTCACCAGCACGGCCTTGCCGTCCAGTCCATACAACCCACGCAGCAGCGCGGAGGGTTCGTCCAACAGGGACATCGGGGTTTCCATGTTCATAGGCGCATAGGCAGTGAGAGGCCGCCATCGATGGTCAGGGTGCTGCGGGTGATCCAGCGGCTGGCGGCGGACAACAGATAGACCGTGCCCTTGGCGATATCGTCGGCATCGATGCGCCCGAGCGGCGTCAGGCTGATCTTGTTTTCCATTTTCGCCGTGGCGCCGAGGGCGTCGAGCATTGGCGTATGCACATAGCCAGGCGCGATGCAGTTGGCGCGGATGCCACGTTTGGCCTGTTCCAGCGCCAGCGTGCGTACCGCGGCCTCCAGCGCGGCCTTGGATCCGGCATAGCCGGCGCTGGCCTGCGGCGCTGCCCGTGCGGTCAGGGCGGACACGTAGACCAGCGAGGCACCCGAGGCCAGGCGACGTTTGGCCAGCAACTGTTGAGTAAGTGCGACCGGCGCCAGATAGTTCACCGCCAGCATCTGTTGCAGGTGCTGTTCGGCGGCCATGTGGAACGGCACCAGGGTCGCGATCCCGGCGCACGACGCCAGCCCGTGGTAGTGCTCCGCGGCTTCCAGCAGGCGCGTGCGGGTGGCCGGTTCGGTCAGGTCGCCATCGATGGTCCGATGCCCGGCGCCGTGCAGCGCGTCGGCGACCGCCTGCAGCCGCGCGCGATCGCGTCCGTTGAGCACCAGGGTGGCGCCAAGGCGCGCGCACAGCGTCGCGACAGCGGCGCCGATGCCCGAGGAAGCACCGGTCACCAGGATGGTCTTGCCCTGCAGCCCGAAGGCGTCGGTGGGTGCGGCAGGCGCCATCGTCAGGACTCGATCAGGTCGGGGAACACCGCGCCGTCGATATCGACCAGGCAGGTGCCCCAGGACAGGCCGATGCCGAAGCCGCACAGCAGCACGCGCTTGCGACCTTCTTCCAGCTCCTTGTTGATCCGCGCGGTCATGGTCACCGGCAGCGAGGCGCCGCTGGTGTTGCCGAAATCGTGCAGGGTGGAGGGCACCTTTTCCGGGGGCAGGCCGAGCTTCTTGCGGATGGTCTCGTTGATCATCCGGTTGGCCTGGTGGAACACGAAGTAATCGATCTCGTCCTTGGACACGCCGCTGTAGTCGAGCAGCTTCTGCACCGCCGGCGGTACCCGCTGGGTGGAGAAGCTCAGCACTGCCACGCCGTCCAGTTGCAGGTCCACGCCGCGGTGCCAACGGTCGTGCTCGTCGGCCCGGTACGGGATCAGGTGCTGCACCCCGACCGGTTCGCGATGGCCGCCCACCGGCAGGATGATCGCGCGGTAGCCGCTGCCGTCGCTGTTGAGGTCAAAATGCATCGGCGCCGCATCGGCACTGAATTCCAGCGCGGTAGCGGTGCCGGAGTCGGAAAAGATCGGGTCCTCCAGGTTGGCACTGCGGTCACCGACCAGCAGCAAACCCTTCTTGACCCCGCCGGCGGCGATCATGGAACCAAGCAGATTGATGCCGAACGGATAGGCCGAGCAGCCCAGGTTGACGTCGAAGGCCACGGTGGCATGCGACAGGCCCAGGCGGTCCTGCAGGATGATGGCGGTGGCCGGGATCGGATAATCCGGCGACTGGGTGACCACGATCAGCGCATCGACCTCCTCGCGCTGCCATTGCAGGCGCTCCAGCAGCACCTGCGCCGCGTCGAAGGCCAGGTCGGAAAAGCACTGCCATTCCGCGGCCATGCGTCGGGTCTCGATGCCGATGTTGCGCACCAGCCGCTCGCGCTCGGAGCGGATCTGCGGCCGGCAATCGGTCAGATTGGAGACAACGCGCTTGGGTACGCAGGTCGCCATGCCGGCGAAGCGTACGTTGTGCAGCGTGGAGGTCGGCATGCTACGCCTCGGTCAGCTTGTAGAGGTCGCCCAGGGTGACCACGGCGGCCAGATGCTCGCCGGTGATGGTCTTGCCGTACTCCGAGTCGAACATCACGATCACGCCCAGCGCGGCCAGCGAATCCCACTCGGGCAGGTCGCGCAACACCGTGTCCATGTTCACCTCGACCGGATTCTGGAAGTCGGTCGCGGACAGGAAATTCTCGATAAACGTCTCTTGGCTCATGCTGCGGGTTCCACGGGTTGGGCGAAGGAGGGAGGGACGAGGGTGCAACGGGAATCGGACGCGGGCATGACGCCGCCCGCCGCGGCGATCAGGTCGACGATGGCATCCACCTGCTCGGCCGCCAGTCCGGGAAAGATCGGCAGGCACAGCACGCGTTCGGCCATCTGCCGCGCCACCGGCAGGCCGGCCGGCGCCGAGGAGGGCAGGCCGCGGTACATCGGAAAATCGCTGATCAGCGGGTAGAAATAGCGGCGCACCAGGATGTCGTGGCTGCGCAGCAGCCGGTGCAGGTCGTCGCGCGCCAGCGGGAAGTCATCCTCGACCAGGATCGGGAACGAGGCGTAGTTGGACAGCGCCGGTTCCCGCGGCGCCAGGCAGCGGATCCCCGGCACCTGCGCCAGACGCTGCCGGTATTGTGCGTCGATCGCGCCGCGCTGCGTCAGCGCGTCGTCGATGTGCTGCAGTTGCAGCAGCCCGAAGGCGGCGTTGATCTCGCTCATCTTGCCGTTGATGCCGGTCGCCACCACGGTAGTCTCGTCGACGAAACCGAAGTTCTTCAGCCGGCTGATGCGCTGGTAGGTCTTGGCGTCCGGGCAGACGATGGCGCCGCCCTCGAAGGTGTTGAACACCTTGGTGGCGTGGAAGCTGAGCACGCTGAGGTCGCCGTGGCGCAGGATCGAGCCGCCCTCGTCCTTGACCCCGAAAGCATGCGCGGCGTCGTAGATCACCTTGAGGTTGTAGGTGTCGGCGATGCGTTCGATCGCGGTGGTGTCGCAGGGCGTGCCATAGCAGTGCACCGGCATGATCGCGGTGGTGTGCGGGGTGATCGCTGCTTCGATCTTCAGCGGATCCAGGTTCATGGTCTGCGGATCGATGTCCACGAACACCGGCTTGATGCCGCGCCACAACAGCGAATGCGCGGTGGCGACGAACGAATACGGCGTAGTGATGACCTCGCCGGTGATGCGCAGCGCCTGCAGCGCAGTCAGCAGTGCCAGGGTGCCGTTGGTCAGCAGCGCCAGGTGGTTCACCCCCAGGTACTCGGCCAGGGCCTTCTCCAGCGCCCGGTGCATGTCGCCGCCGTTGGTCAGGATGCGGCTGCGCCAGATCTGCTCCAGGTACGGGACGAACGCCTCCAGGGGCGGCAGCAGCGGACTGGTGACGGGGATGGACATGGGACCTGCCTGGCGACGGGTGGAAGTCCCCGGTGCGGAACACGCCGCCCGGTGCTGTGGAAACGTGAAGCAAGCCACATGCCAAACCCGCTGTCCACTGTCGGCGTGGCCGACCGGGACCGGCGAACGCCGCGTGGCCATCGCGCACGCACGCCGCCTGCGCGCGCTCGCGCGCGTGGATGGGGAGAGCCGGGAAGGAAGGGAAAAGAGCCCGCGGCCAGGCGGGCGCGCCGGGTGCGGCCGCACCCGGCGCCGTGCGCCGACTCAGCTGGCCAGTTCGGTCTGGTCGCGGTCGATACCGTACTTGCGCAGCTTCTCGACCAGGGTGGTGCGCCGCAGGCCCAGCAATTGCGCTGCATGCGCGACCACGCCCTGGGTGCGCTCCAGCGCCTCGTTGATCAGCGCCAGCTCGATGTTGGCCATGTGCCCACGCAGGTCCAGGCCGCTTTCCGGCAGCGTCGCCGCAGCCGCCGTCGGCGCATCGGCATCCGCGCTGGCCGGCTTGCCACCGGCGTGCAGGTCGACCACGTTGGGCACCCGCCGCGGATCGGCCGCGATCGGCGCCGGCGGCGCCGATACGTCGATGGACGAGGCGAAGTCGCCGCGGTAGCGCGCCGGCAGGTCCTGCACCCGCACCAGGCCGCCGGGATGCAGCACGGCCAGGCGTTCGACCAGGTTGGTCAGCTCGCGCACGTTGCCCGGCCACTCGTAGCTGCGCAGCGCCTGCAAGGCCTCTTCGGAGAAGCGCACTTCGCCGCGCCCGGTCCGCGCCAGCTGCGCGGCTATGGTGTGCACCAGCGCCGGCAGGTCGTCGCTGCGTTCGCGCAGCGCCGGCATCTCGATCGGGAACACGTTGAGCCGGTAGAACAGGTCCTCGCGGAACTGGTTGCCGGCGATGCGCTCTTCCAGGTTGCGGTGGGTGGCGGCGATCACCCGCACGTTGCAGCGGATGGTGACGTTGCCGCCGACCCGCTCGAAGCTGCGCTCCTGCAGCACGCGCAACAGCTTGACCTGCATCGGCAGGCTCATGTCGCCGATCTCGTCGAGCAGCAGGGTGCCGCCCTCGGCCATCTCGAAACGGCCCTTGCGCGCGCTCATCGCGCCGGTGAACGAGCCCTTCTCGTGGCCGAACAGCTCGCTTTCCAGCAGATCCGGCGGGATCGCGCCGCAGTTGATCGCCACGAACGGGCCGTCGCGGCGCGGCGACTGCTGGTGGATCGCCCGCGCCACCACTTCCTTGCCGGTGCCGGACTCGCCCAGCACCAGCACGGTGGTATCGAACGCGGCGACCTGGTCGATCAGGCGGCGCAGGCGGGTCACCGCCGCGCTGGTACCGGTCGGGCCGTTGTCCTGCGCGGCACCGGCCTGGTGCTCGGCGTCCAGCCGCTTGAGGCTTGCGCGGCGCAGCAGGGTTTCCAGTTGCGCGTGGCGCAGCGGCGCTTCCAGCTGCCACACGTTGGCTTCGTGCAGGCCGTGGCGCTGGGCGAACGCCTGCGCGTCGTCATTGAGCAGCAGCACCGGCGGCGGCAGCGAACTGCGCGCCACCCAGCCGAAGAAGGCATCGGCCTGCTCCTGGTCGTCGAGCCCGCCGACCAGGATCGCCATCCATTCGGTCTGCCGGTGCCGGCCGGGCTGCACGTCGGCGACGTCGGTGACCCAGCGCGGGTTGAGGTCCATGAATTCGAGCAGGCTCACGGTCCGCTCGGCGCGCACCGCGTCGTCGTCGATCACCAGGATCCGCGATTCACTCATGCCGGTACTCCTTCGGTCCGAAGCCCCTCCAGGATCGGCATCACTTCCTGGATATAGGACAGCTTGCTGACGAAGTTGTCGGCGCCGGCGCGCATGGCGTGCTCGCGGTGCTCGGCGTCGTCGAAATGGCTGGCGATCACGATGTACGGCGCCTGGTCCTGGGTCTTGATCAGGCGCGTGGCCTGCAGGCCGCCCATCTCGGGCATGGCCAGGTCCATCAGCACCACCTGCGGGCGCAACGACTCGGACCGCTCGATGGCTTCCAGGCCATTGGCGGCGCTGCCGATCACTTCCATCCAGTCGAGCTTGCGGAAGTGGCGCATGGCGGCGTTGATGAAACCTTCGTGGTCGTCGACCAGAAGCACGGACAATTTGTTCATATGCGTCGTTTTTCCTTAGCCCACACGGGCCAGCAGCGGTTTGCTGCCGCGGCGGCGTTCGCGTGCGGGAGCGATGTCCAATTGTTCACGATACTTGGCGACTGTGCGCCTTGCCACGTTCACGCCCTGTCGCGACAGCAGTCCGGCGATGGCCTCGTCGGCCAGCGGCCGCCCGGCCGGCTCGGATTCGATCAGGCGCCGGACCATGGCGCGCACCGCCTGCCCGGACACCGCGGCGCCTTCCAGGCGCACGGCGAAGAAGTGCTTCAGTTCGAACGTGCCGCGCGGGGTCTGCAGGTACTTGCCGGTGGTGATCCGCGAGATGGTCGACTCGTGCATGCCGATGGCCTCGGCCACCTCTTTCAGGGTCAGCGGCGCCATCGCTTCCTCGCCCTTGACTAGGAACGCCGACTGGCGCTCGACGATGGCGCGGGTGGTGCGCAGCAGGGTCTCGTAACGCATCGACAGGCCGCGGGTCAGCCAGCGCGCTTCCTGCAGCATCTCGCGCAGCGGCTGCGCGGCGTCGCCGGCCTCGGCCAGGGCGCGCTCGTGCATCGGGTTGACGGTGACGCGGTGGGTGGTGGCCGGGTTGAGCGCCACCCGCCAGGTGCCGTCGGCATGCCAGGCGACCACGTCCGGCAGTACATGGCCGGCGTCCTGCGGCTGCAGGCTGTCGCCGGGCCGCGGCTGCAGCGACAGGATCAGCCGCACCGCCTCGCGCACGTCGTCGGTCTCGGCATCGAGCTGGCGCCCGAGCAGCGCGTAATCGTGGCTGGCGAGCAGATTGAGATCGCCCTCGAGGATGCGCGCGGCCAGGTGGCGGCCCGGCACGCGGCCGGGCAGGTCGCTCAACTGCGCCTGTAGGCATTCGCGCAGGTCGCAGGCGGCCAGGCCGGCCGGGTCGCCGTGCAGCAGGCGCTGGCGCACCGCTTCGGCCTGCGCCAGCGGCAGGCCCAGGCGTGCGCTGGCCAACTGCTGCAAGGTGTCGAGCGGGCCGTCCAGGTAGCCGGCATCGTCGCAGTGTTCCAGCCAGAACGCGGCCGCTTCCAGTTCCAGTGCCGGCAGTTCCAGGGCCAGCCGCTGCAGCACGCGCAGGTGCGGGTCGGTGGACTCGCCGGCGGCGATGCGTTGCATGCGATCGTCTTCGCCGTCGTTCCAGCCCGCGGCCGGGATGTCCCACATCGAGGATTCGGGCAGTTCGTCGAACGCCGCGGTTTCCAGCGCCGCGTCCTCGTGCTTGACCACCGGCTCGATCACGCCCTCGGGCTCTTCCAGTTCGAGCAGCGGATTGGTTTCCAGCGCGCGGCGGATTTCCAGTTCCAGTTGCATGCCGTCGAGTTGCAGCAGCCGGATCGACTGCAGCAGTTGCGGGGTCAGATGCAGTTGCTGGCCCAGTTGGGCGGAAACGGTCGGCTTCATGCGGACTCCCTCGGTTCGGCGCCAATACGCTGGCGCCCGTGGAACGCATACTGCTTGTCGCCCGACGGTAACAGAATCGGGGGGTTCCTGAGTAGGGTAGTCAAATTCCTGACAGGCTGTCAGGAATTTCCCGACGTACGGGTCGTGGACGCCGGACAGTCGACGGCGCAATGCCTTATCCGGCGGGCATCGGATGGATCGGCGCCGCCTGCTGACCGATTAAGGCAAGCGCCATGCCAATGTTCCGTGTCGGGATGCCGTCCCCAATTCAGCTCAACTCGCCCTGGTGGCGTGCGGCCAGCAGGACCAGATCGTTGGCGCGGCGGCAGCCCAGCGATTCCATCATCCGCGCGCGGTGCGTCTCCACTGTCTTGACGCTGATGCCCAGGTCCGAGGCGATTTCCTTGTTGCTCTGGCCGCGGCCGATCTGGCGCAGGATCTCGCGCTGTCGCGGCGACAGGGCGGCAATGCCCACCGGGCGCTCGCGGCCGAGCATCGGCGCGATCATCTTGGAGGAGATCTGCGGGCTCAGGAACACCTGGTTGGCGCTGGCCGCACGCAGCGCCAGTTCCAGCTCCAGCGGAGCGGCGTCCTTGACCACGAAGCCGGTGGCGCCGCGGTCCAGCGCATCGCGCACGTGCACCGGATCGTCGTGCATCGACATCATCACCACCCGGGTCTTGGGCGAGCTGTGCAGCACGTCGGTGAGCGCGTCCAGGCCGCTGCGTCCCGGCAGGGACAGGTCCATCAGGACCAGGTCGGGGCGGTGCAGGGTGGCCAAATCCACCGCTTGCTGCGCGTTGCTGGCCTCGGCGACCACGTCGACGTCCGCAAACGTCTGCAGCAGCCGGCTCAGGCCGGCGCGTACCAGGGTGTGATCGTCGACGATGATGACTCGCACGGTGAGGTCCTTCTATTCAGATCCGCACCTTAGCCGAGCCGCTCGCCGCCGCCAACCTCGGCGCGGCGGGAGCCGGCTCAGCGCGCCCGCCGGCTGTCGGCGATCTGCCGGCGGTGCAGCCGGAACAGGTGGCGTTCCAGAGCCTCTTCCAGGCCGGGCGGCTGTGTCTCGAACCGTAGCCAAAGTTGCACGACCCCGGCGGTGGTGGCCTCGGCCAGCACCCGCACCGGCAGTTCCAGATGGTCCGGCAGCCAGTCCGAGGGCTGCAGGCGCAGCAGGCCGGCGGCGCCGGCGCCGGCGCCGGAGCGCGCGCCCAGTTCCAGCCGCACGCCGCGCCGCGACCAGCACAGCGGCCGCAACGGCAGGGCATCCTCGTGCTGGCGGGCCAGCCGACCCAGCAGGACCAGCATCAGGTCGAGCTTGGCCTCCATCCGCTGCGTCTGCGCATTGGCGTCGCTGCGCTCGTCGCTGCCGTCCTCGCCGCGCAGATCCTCGATCTGCGCCAGGCTGCGCAGCAGCGCTTCGCCGGCGGCGAGGCGGCCGGCGCCATTGCCCAGGCGGAAATCCGCCGGCAGCGCCAGTTCGCAACTGAGCGTGTCGTGGAACAGCTCGGCGTCGGCCGGATGCTGCGCCGCGCTGTCCTGGCCCACGTTCATCCCAGCAGTCCGGCCTGCGAATAGAGCCGCGCGGCGTGGCTGGACTGGCGGCTGCTGCGCAGCCAGGCCGCCGCATGGTCACGCTCCATACGCATCTGCGCGGTCACCGCCTGCTGCAGGGCGAGCAGCGGCTTGAGCGCCTCGCGCGAGCGGTCCGCGTCGTCCTGCTGCAGATACGCCTGCAGGCGCCGCGCATGGTCGGTGACCATCGCCTGGGCCAGGGCATAGTCGTCGCCGCGCAGGATCTCGCGCAGTTCGTGCAGGTCGTTGTGCAGGTCGGCGAGCTGGATGCTCACGATGCGTTCGCCGTGGCCAGTTCGCGCTGCTGCGCGGGAATGGCGGCCCAGGCCGCGTCGATTTCGCTGAGCAGTTCCAGCGCTTCGGTCAGCGCGGCGTCGTCGTTGTGCAGGTTGGCTTCGGTGAGCCGGTGCATCACGTAGTCGTAGAGCGCCGACAGGTTGCCGGCGATCTCGCCGCCGGCCTCGTGGTCGAGCGAGCCGTTGAGATGGCCGACGATGGCGCAGGCCTCGCCGATCGCCTTGCCCTTGCGCGCCTGGTCGCCCTGCGCGAGGCAGGCCTGGGCCTGGCGGATGCGCTGGCAGGCACCGGCGAACAGCATGGCGACCAGCTTGTGCGGATCGGCATCCGTGACGCTGGTGGAAATGCCCATCTTGCGATATTGCTCAGCGTACTGGCGGCTGGAACCGTACATGGAAAACTCCTCGGGTGGACTGGCGGGGCCTGGCGCTATGCCGGTTGGCGGCGGCGCCGGGCGGTTGTTGCCGCAGATCCACAATGACTGTCGATACTCTTCATATCGGCCGCGACGCGCTTCGACTTGAGCCGCGGCCGTGCGTGCGTCAGCTGAATTGCTTGGTCAGACTGTCGCTCACGCCCTGCATCTGTGTGACCAGGGTTTCCATCGCCGTGAAGCGCGCGGTGTACTGGTCGCTCAGCGTCTGCATGCGCGCGTCCAGATCGTTGAGCTGGTCGGTCAGATCGGAAATGTGCTTGTTGAGCGCGTCGGTCCGCTGGGTCAGCGTGCCATTGGTGGTGTCCAGGTTGCTCTTCAGCAGCGTGCTCATCCCGGTGCCGAAGGTGCCGGCGCTGCCGAGCATGGTCTTGGCCGCCGAGGGATCGGCGGCCACGGCGGTATCGAACTTGCTGCTGTCCAGGCTCATCACACCGTCTTTGTCGATGGTGACGCCCAGCGCCATCAGCCCGCTGACGTTGTCGCTGACCAGCCGCCGCAGCGACTGCTGCAGGCCGCGCACCATCGCATCGCCGGTCATCGGCGAGGCCTTCTTGTTGGTGGCGTCGTAGGCGCTGGAGGACTTCAGGACGCTGTTGGCCGAGTTGTAGGCGCTGACCAGCGCGGTCAGGTTCGCTTTCAGCGGGCTGTTGTCGCTGGTGATATTGAGATTGTAGGTGGTGCCGGCAACCGCCTTGGTCAGATTGATCGCGACCCCGGGGACGATGTCGGCGATGGTGTTGCTGCTGGACGTACGCTGGAAGCCGTCCACCTTCACCACCGCGTCGTCGGCGGCGATGGTCTGGGTCAGGCCGCCGTTGTTGCCGGGCGGGTAGGTGAGATTGGCCAGGCCGCCGTCGCCGCCGGAGGTGGTGATGGTCAGCGCGCCCTTGGTGCCGGAGTTGACCGCGTTGAGCACCAGGTGGTCGCCATCGTCGGCAGTGACCACGCTGGCGGTCACGCCGGCGCCGTTGGCGGCCTTGTTGATGAAGGCGGCCACGTCGCTGAGTTTGCTGCCAGCATCGACGTTGACATTGAGCGTAGTGCTGCCGTAGGCGATCGTCAGGGTGCCGCCGCCGACCACGGCGCCGCTGGCGTAGGCCGACGAGGTCAGCTTCTGCGACTGCGCCAGTTTCACCACCTCGATGCCGTACTTGCCGGCATTGGCGCTGGAGGTGACCGTGGCGGTATAGCCCGCGCCGTCGTCGATGTTCGCCTTGTAGGCGCCCTTGTCGGCGCTGTCGGAGAGGGTGTTCATCGCCGTCTGCAGGTTGGACAGCGCGCTCTTGATCGTACTCAAGGACGACAGCTGCGCGGTGGAGGCGGTGCCGTCGCGGTTGATCCGGTCTTCCTGCGGCTGGCGTTCCTTCGACACCAGTTTGGCGACGAAGGTCGGGATGTCCAGGCCTGAGCCGATTCCAGTGGTGGACATGATCGCGTTCCTTGAGGTGGCCGGCGCGCGATGCGCCAGCGGCTGAGGGGAGTATCGGCGCGCGGAGGAGCTTCTTGAGCGCCGCCTGCGCGTCGTGACGGCTTCCCGTTGCAATGCAAATCCTGTGCCGAGTCCCTGGCGTCAAAAAAAAGGCCCCTCCTTGCGGAGGGGCCCGGTGTCACGCTGCGGCTTGCGACGCTTAGCCCTGGAGCAGGCTCAGCACGCTCTGCGGCGCCTGCTTGGCCTGGGCCAGCATCGCGGTGCCGGCCTGCTGCAGGATCTGCGTGCGGGTCAGCTCGGCGGTTTCCTTGGCGTAGTCGGTGTCGCGGATGCGGCTGCGCGAGGCCGACAGGTTTTCCGAGGTGGAGCTCAGGTTGGCGATGGTGGAGGTGAAGCGGTTCTGGATCGCACCCATGTCGGCACGCGAGGAGTTCACCGCGGTCAGCGCGTTGTCGACGATGCTCAGCGCCTTCTGCGCGCCCTGGAAGGTGGAGATGTCCAGGTCCTGCAGGTAGTTGGTGGTACCGGCGTTGGCGGTGGCGCTGGCGGCGATGCCGGCGTTGCTGAAGGTGATGCCGGTGGCGCCGGTGGCCGAGCCTGCGGTGAACGAGAAGTCCTGGCCGCCCTTCACCGATTCCAGCTTCAGCGCGCTGCTGGTCGGATCGATCGAGGCGTACACGCCGGTCTGGGCCAGCTGGTCGTTGATCGCCGAGGCGATCTTCTTGGCCACGTCGGCACCGGCGTCGCCGTTGGCCACGGCGACCGAGGCGATGCTGACGCCGTTGATGACCATGCCGGAGAAGCTGCCGCTGGCGGTCGCGGTGCCGGAGGCCAGGGCAGCCGAGCCGGTCTGGGTGGCGGCGAAGCCGGCCTTGCCCAGGGCCGAGGCGCTGGCGTTGACGATGCTGTTGATGCCGATGGTCTGGCCGGCGTCGGCGCCGACCTGGAACAGCGCGCCGGAGAACGAGCCGTCCAGCAGCTTGGTGCCGTTGAAGTTGGTCTGCTTGGAGACGCGGTCGATTTCCGCGGTCAGCTGCTTGACTTCCGAGTTCAGCGCACCACGGTCGGTGGTGGAGTTGGTGGCGTTGGCCGACTGCACCGACAGCTCGCGGATACGCTGCAGGTTGTTGCCGATTTCGACCATCGCGCCTTCGGCGGTCTGCGCCAGCGAGATGCCGTCGTTGGCGTTGCGCGAGGCCACGTCCAGACCACGGATCTGGGTGGTGAAGCGCTCGGAGATCGCCAGGCCGGCGGCGTCGTCCTTGGCGCTGTTGATGCGCAGGCCGGAGGACAGACGCTGGATCGTCGTCGCCAGGCTGGCGCTGGTGGTGTTGAGGTTGCGCTGAGCGTTCAGCGACATTACGTTGGTATTGATTACCTGTGCCATTTTGACATCTCCTCTAAGCGATTTGTCCGGCAACCCGTTGGTGCCTGGAGCCTCCGCAGGGGGCCATCAATTGGCCAGTGCCGCTGCTGGTATAAGTAACGGCACTCGGTGCGCAACCTTTAGCGATTCGCTGCGAAAAAACACAGCAATTCGCTGATTTGCAACGGGTCCGGAATGCGGCGAAAAGCTTGTTTCGGCCGCGCTCGGACAAACTTTAGGTCGATCGTTCACATCCGCTGCAAGGTGGGGGAGGAGCTTGAAGAAAGGCTGGCTCGACGGTCTCCCGGCAATGCTTCTTGCCCACGACCGGAACAGGTCGCAGATCATCCGCGCTGTGCCAAGCGGCGTACTACCGGGCCACGCAGGTCGAGCCAGTCCTGCCGCTGCAACCGGACCGAAGGCCGAACACGCGACCTGGAGAGCGGCGGCGAGTGTGGCTGCACCGACACGTTGAATAGCGGTGGAGGGCGGAGACGCCGCCGCCTTCAACATGCGCGCCCGGTGCTGGAAGAAGCAATAAAAAAGGCCCCTCCTTGCGGAGGGGCCGGTGTCACGCTGCGGCTTGCGGCGCTTAGCCCTGGAGCAGGCTCAGCACGCTCTGCGGCGCCTGCTTGGCCTGGGCCAGCATCGCGGTGCCGGCCTGCTGCAGGATCTGCGTACGGGTCAGCTCGGCGGTTTCCTTGGCGTAGTCGGTGTCGCGGATGCGGCTGCGCGAGGCCGACAGGTTCTCCGAGGTGGAGCTCAGGTTGGCGATGGTGGAGGTGAAGCGGTTCTGGATCGCACCCATGTCGGCGCGCGAGGAGTTCACCGCGGTCAGCGCGTTGTCGACGATGCTCAGCGCCTTCTGCGCGCCCTGGAAGGTGGAGATGTCCAGGTCCTGCAGGTAATTGGTGGTACCGGCGTTGGCGGTGGCGCTGGCGGCGATGCCGGCGTTGCTGAAGGTGATGCCGGTGGCACCGGTGGCCGAGCCTGCGGTGAACGAGAAGTCCTGGCCGCCCTTCACCGATTCCAGCTTCAGCGCGCTGCTGGTCGGGTCGATCGAGGCGTACACGCCGGTCTGGGCCAGCTGGTCGTTGATCGCCGAGGCGATCTTCTTGGCCACGTCGGCACCGGCGTCGCCGTTGGCCACGGCGACCGAGGCGATGCTGACGCCGTTGATGACCATGCCGGAGAAGCTGCCGCTGGCGGTCGCGGTGCCGGAGGCCAGGGCAGCCGAGCCGGTCTGGGTGGCGGCGAAGCCGGCCTTGCCCAGGGCCGAGGCGCTGGCGTTGACGATGCTGTTGATGCCGATGGTCTGGCCGGCGTCGGCGCCGACCTGGAACAGCGCGCCGGAGAACGAGCCGTCCAGCAGCTTGGTGCCGTTGAAGTTGGTCTGCTTGGAGACGCGGTCGATTTCCGCGGTCAGCTGCTTGACTTCCGAGTTCAGCGCACCACGGTCGGTGGTGGAGTTGGTGGCGTTGGCCGACTGCACCGACAGCTCGCGGATACGCTGCAGGTTGTTGCCGATTTCGACCATCGCGCCTTCGGCGGTCTGCGCCAGCGAGATGCCGTCGTTGGCGTTGCGCGAGGCCACGTCCAGACCACGGATCTGGGTGGTGAAGCGCTCGGAGATCGCCAGACCGGCGGCGTCGTCCTTGGCGCTGTTGATGCGCAGGCCGGAGGACAGACGCTGGATCGTCGTCGCCAGGCTGGTGCTGGTGGTGTTGAGGTTGCGCTGAGCGTTCAGCGACATTACGTTGGTATTGATGACCTGTGCCATTTTGATATCTCCTCTTAGCGATTTGTCCGGCGACCGGTTGGTGCCTGGAGTCTCCGCAGGGGGCCATCAATTGGCCAGTGCGGCTGGTGATATAAGTAACGGCGACAGGCTCGCAACCTTTAGCGATTCACTGCAGAAAATTTGCCGTTCCGGCGATGCGCCAAACATCTGGAACACCGCGGAGAGCCTTTCTCGGCCGCATTCCGGCAAACTTTAGGGCTGCATGCGCGTTGTCTACTTATCCAGCAGCGATGGCGATCTTTTGTATAACGCGAAAGGCCCGGAGGCGTCGCCGCGCTCCGGGCCTTTTGGTATATCGGGTTTATCGCATGATGATCAGAGCCGGTCGAACAGCGACATCTTCTGCATCTGGGTAAAGATGGTTTGTGCCGCTTTCAGCGCCGACTGTTCCAGCTGGTACTGGGAAATCGCCTGGGCGTAGTCGAGGTCGCGCAGCGAGGACAGGGTGGTCTTCAGGGTGACGTTGTTGGCCTCGCGCAGGTCGGTGGCGTTGTCGATCGCCGCCAGTTGGGCGCCGCCGGCGGCGCGCGCGTCGATCATCTTCGATGAGGCCTGGGTGATGTCGCGCATCGACGATTGCAGGCCGTTCTGCAGCGCGGCCTTGGCGGTGGGGGTGATGGGATCGGTGTTGAGCAGGTTGACCAGGTTGCTGATCGTGGAGAACACGTCCTTGGTGGTCGATGGGCCGATCTGGAAGCTGTCGCCGGCGGCGGGGGCGCCGTCCACGCGCATCTTCAGCCCGGGCAGGCCAATGCTCTCGCCGGCGGTATACGTGCCGGTGTTGACCACGGTGCCGCTGCTGTCGCGTACCTCGTAGGTGGTGGCGGCGGTGAACACGACGTTGTAGCTGCCGCCGTTCCAGGCGCTGCCGGAGCCGTCGCGGCTGAAATCCAGCAACAGGCCGGTGCCGGTGTTGCCGGCGGCCGCGTGCGCGTCCACGGTGCCGTCGCCGGTGGGCACGCGCATGAAGATCTCGCTGCCGGGCAGGGCGTCGGAGACCTTGGTATCCGGCGCGATCTCCACGCTGCGCTGGGTCTGGTTGCCGCTGTAGACCACGTTGCCGGAGACCACGGCGAACGGCGCGGCGTCGTCGGCGGTGCCGCCGAACAGGTAGCGGCCGGAGCCGTCGGTGCTGTTGGACAGGCTCAGCAGGCTGTCGTGCAGGGTCTTCAGTTCCGCGGCGATGGCCTTGCGGTCGGGGGTGGCCAGCGCCGAACTATTGGCTTCGACCGTCAGATCCTTGACCCGGGCCATCAGGTCGCCAGCCTGCGACAACGCGTTTTCCTGCAGGTTGAGGCGGTTCTGCACATTCGTGGCGTTGTCGCCGAAGCGCGCCAGCGCCGCTACCGTGCGATCCAGGCTGACCGCGGTGCCGGCGGCGACCGGGTCGTCGGCGGCGCTGACAATGCGCTGGCCGGTGGAGAGCTGCTGCTGCAGGTGCGAGATCGTCGCCTGCTTGCCGAGCATGGTGTTGAGCGACTGATTGAAGATCATGCCGCTGGAGATGCGATTGCTCATCGGACCGCGCTCAGGATGGACTGGAACAGGGTGTCGGCGGTGGAGATCAGGCGCGAGGCCGCCTGGTAAGCCTGCTGCAGCCGCAGCATGTCCGCCGCTTCCTCGTCGAGGTTGACGCCGGACAGCGAGTCGCGCGCGTCCTGGGCGCTGCTCTGGATCACGTCCTGCGCATCGGCCGCGTACTTGGCCTGGCGCGCC
The DNA here is from genome assembly GCF_014206815.1 of Xanthomonas sp. F10. Classification (GTDB taxonomy): domain Bacteria; phylum Pseudomonadota; class Gammaproteobacteria; order Xanthomonadales; family Xanthomonadaceae; genus Xanthomonas_A; species Xanthomonas_A indica. The sequence continues at coordinate 1,248,858 of NZ_JACHNP010000001.1, read as the reverse complement.
GACGAGCCGATCGTGGTGGTCAGGCCGGCCACCGCGCCGTTGAGGGTGATGGTGCCGCCGTTGAAGGCCTTGGAATCGTCCAGGTTGGACAGCAGCAGCGCGTTGCCGTTGTTGCTCGAGCCGACCCCGGTCGGGCCCACCGCGAAGCTGTCGCCGGCGGACGGGACGCCGTCCATGGTCAGGCTCCAGCCGTTGGCGCTGATGGTCTGGCCGGCGGTGTAGGTCTGCGGTGCGCCGCCGTTGATCGAGTAATGGGTGGAATCGATGAAGGCGATGTTCGCCGGCGTCAGCAGATTGGCGTTGCTGGCGTCGGTCGCGGAGACGTTGCTGACCTTGCCGGTCCCCAGGTTGCTCAGCGTGGCGCTGGCCTGGATCGGCGTGGCCGCGGCGATGCGCGAGGGGTCGGTGATGGCCACGGACAGCTTGCTGATGGCGTTGGCGGTGGGCTGCAGCAGGAACTTGTCGCCGCTGGCGGCGGTGCCGGATACCTGCAGGGTCACGCCGTTGACCACGAACGGATCGGCGCTGGTGCCGGACCCGGTCATCGGGATGCTGGCGCCGGTGTCGGCGCGGCTGGCGTTCCAGCTCGTGCCGTTGTAGGTCAGCAGCAGGTTCTGCCCGTCGAGCTTGCTCAGGTCGCTGACGCTGGCGGTGAACGCGGCCGTGCCGGTGTTGGCGCTGTTGCCGTCCACGCTCGGCGGCGGCAGGTTGAAGAAATCGCCGCCCATCTGCCCGTACAGGTCCATGCCGGCGTGGTGCTGCTGGTTGTAGCTGCTGGCCAGCCCGGTGGCGATACGGCCGAGCTCGGCCTTGGTCGGGTCCAGGACGGTGCTGCGGAACTCCAGGAAGCCGCCGATCTGCCCGCCCAGCGCCTTTTCGCTCAGCGGAGTCGTGCCGCCCTGGGTCTTCACCGCGATCTGCAGCCGCTCCGGCTGGTAGGGATCGGGACTGGCGACCAGCGTCGAGGCGTTGGTCCCGACCACCATCGCCTGGCCGCCGGAGGTGTAGACGTTCATCATCCCGCCATCCTGCTGGATGACGCTGCCGCCGGTGTAGCCGATGAGCTGGCTGATCATCTGGTCGCGGCGATCGAGCAGGTCCGGCGCGGCGGCATTGGCGTTGGAGCCGATCTGGCCGTTGAGCTTGGCGATCTCGGTGGCCAGGCGGTTGGCTTCGGCGGTGCCGGCCAGCAGGCCGTTGTTGACCTCGCTGCCGAGCGAATCGAGCTGGCCGTTGAGCTGCTTGAAGCGGGTCACCAGCGAATTGCCGGCGTCCAGCAGGTTCTGCCGGTTGGCGCTGGCCGAAGCGTTGGAGGACAGGCCGCTGGTGGCATCGAAGAAGTTCGACCACTGCCCGGCGATGCTGGTGGCCTTGTCTGAGAACAGCCCGTCGACGCGGCTGGACAGGCTGGACAGCTGCTTCAGCCGCGCGACTTCGCCAGTGCTGTCGAACAGGCGCGAGATCGCCAACTGGTCGGCGACGCGGGAAACGTCGGTGATCTGGGTGCCGTTGCCGATGAACTCGCTACCGTACTGGCTGGGGACCGTGGTCGCGAACGTCGTCCGCTGCCGGCTGTAGCCGTCTGTGTTGATGTTGGCAACGTTGTGGCTGACCGTCGACAGGGCCCGCTGGAAGGCGAGCAGGGCACCGGTACCGGTAGAGAGGATGGACATGGGCGGCTACCTCAGCGGCGCACGAGGCCGGACGAATCGACGGTGCTGGCCAGCACGCGCTCGATGCCGCCGGCGGCGGCGCTGCCGATCGCGGCGACCGCGCGGCCGATGGTCGGGCCGCCGGCGATGGCGGCGATCTTGGCCGCGTAGGCCGGGTCGGTGGCGTAGCCGGCGCGCTGCAGGCCCTGGGCGAAGCCGCGGATGTCGGTACCGGCCTTCAGCGCCTGCTGGTAGCGCGGATTGGTCTTCAGCAGGCGCACGTAGTCGGCGAAGCTTTCCGCCGGCGAGGAATAGGCCCGGAAATCGGCGGTCTGCGACTGCTTGACCCCGTCCACGTACTCGTGGGTGCCGGTGGTCACGCGATCGCCGTCCCAGCCGGTGGCCTTGATCCCGAACAGGTTGTTGGAACTGGCGCCGTCGCCGCGGGAGATGCCGCGGCGGCCCCAGCCGGTTTCCAGCGCGGCCTGCGCGACCAGGGCGCGGGCGTCCACGCCCAGTTCCTGCGCGGCCTTCTGCGCATGGTTCCAGATCTTGGCGACGAAGCCTTCCGGGGTGCGCTCGCCGAGGCTGGCCGCGGCGGCATTGGCGGCCGCGGCGGCGCTGGGATCGATGGCGTTGCCGCTGTCGGCGGCCGCCTGCACGTTCGACCAGCGGTCGTCGGCGCCGGCCCAGGACAGGCCGGCGCTGCCGTCGGCCGGGCTGCTGCCGATGGCCTGATGCATGGCGCTGCTCTCGCGGCCGGCGATCATGTCCAGCACTTGCTGCTGCGGCGAGGCAGCCGCATCGGCGCCGCTCCACGGGCCGACGCCGGCGCCGGCTGCGGCACCGGCGGCGAGCGCGGCCTCGCCCTGCAGCGGCATCGGGCCATTGCCGGACTGGCCGGACACCAGCGAATAGGCCTTGGCCGCCTTGGCCGCATCCAGCGCGGTGTTCGGGGTGCCGGTCGCCGCCGGCTGCCCGCCGCCGAGCTGCTTGGCGATCATCGCCGCCAGTCCCAGCCCCTTGCCGTCGGTCAGGCCCTTGGCCAACTGCTGGTCGTACATGTCGCGGAAGGTCTGGTTCTCGCCCGGGAACAGCGAATTGCCGAAGCTGGCCTGGCGCATGCTCTTGACCAGCATGTTGGCGAACTGCCCTTCGAGCTGGCGCGAGACCTTGTCGATCTTGGCCGGATCGTTCTGGGTAGAGGCGTGCAGGTCGAAGGGAGCGGCCGAGATACGCATATCAGATCACCTCCAGCTCCGCGCTCAGGGCACCGGCCTGCTTGAGCGCTTCCAGAATCGCGATCAGGTCGCCAGGTGCGGCGCCGACCTCGTTGACCGCCCGTACGATCTGATCCAGCGAGGTGCCGCCCTCGAACTTGAACATGCGGCTGCCTTCGTTGGTGGCGGTGATGGTGGACTTGGGCGTGGCCACGGTCTGGCCGCCGCTCAGGGCATTCGGCTGGCTGACCTGGGTGCCTTCGCTGATGGTCACCGTCAGCGAGCCGTGCGAGATCGCCGCCGGGCTGACCCGGACCTGCGAGCCGATCACCACCGTGCCGGTGCGGGCATTGACCACGACCTTGGCCGGTGCCGCGCCCGGCGACAGCTCGACGTTCTCGATGCGTGCCAGCAGGCCGATGCGCGCGCTCTGGTCGGTGGGCGAACGCACCGCCACGGTGGAACCGTCCACCGCGTGCGCGCTGCCGGGGCCGAAGGTGCTTTCCAGCGCCGAGACCATGCGCGAGACGGTGGTGAAATCGGGCTGATGCAGGTTCAGGGTGATCTCGCCGGTGTTGCCGAACACGTCCGGCAGCGCACGTTCCACCGTCGCGCCGTTGGGGATCAGGCCGACGCTGGGCACGTTCACCGAGATCCGCGAACCGTCCTTGCCCTGCGCGCCGAAGCCGCCGACCACCAGGTTGCCTTGGGCGACCGCATAGACCTGGCCGTCGGCGCCCTTCAGCGGCGCCATCAGCAGCGTGCCGCCGCGCAGCGAGATGGCGTTGCCGATCGAGGAGACGGTGATGTCGATGGTCTGGCCCGGCTTGGCGAACGCCGGCAGCTGCGCGCTGATCGCCACCGCGGCGACGTTCTTCAACTGCGGGTTGACGTTGGCCGGCACGTTGACGCCCAGCTCGCCGAGCATGTTCTTCAGGCTCTGCACGGTGAAGGGCGCCTGGCTGGTGCGGTCGCCGCTGCCGTCCAGGCCGACCACCAGGCCATAGCCGACCAGCGCGTTGTTGCGCACGCCGCCGACCTGGGCCAGGTCCTTGATGCGTTCGGCCGCGGCCGGCGCGGCCAGGCCCGCGCACAGGGCGACGGCGGCGAGCAGGCGGCAGGGCAGGGACAGGAGATTCATGGCGGGCCTCAGTACGGCGAGATGCGCGAGTTGAAGAAGCGGCTCAGCCAGCCCATCGCGTTGGACTGCGCGACCGCGCCGCGGCCGCCGTAGGCGATGCGCGCTTCGGCCACCTTGCTGGAGGGGATGGTGTTGTCCGGGGCGATGTCGGCGGCGCGGACCACGCCCTGCACCTGCACCAGTTCGTCGCCTTGGTTCAGCCGCAGGTTCTTCTGGCCCTGGATCACCAGGTTGCCGTTGGGCAGGCGCTGCATCACGGTCACGGTGATGCTGCCCTGCATGGTGTTGCTCTGCGCGGTGTTGCCCTTGCCGGCGAAGCTGCGATCGCCGCTGGTGGAATTGTTGAGGATGTTGGTGCCGTTGACGGTCAGCGGCGCGCCGAGCAGGGTCGGCGTGGCCATGGTCACCGCATCCTTCTTGCTGATGCTAGTGTTGGCGGTGCTGCTGGCATTGGTGCTTTCGACCAGGGTGATGGTCAGCAGGTCGCCGACGTCGCGGGCACGGCGGTCCGAATACAGCTGCAGGCCGGGGCCGGCGGCGTAGATCGCACCGGCGGTGGGTTGCGCCTGCGGCGCCATCACCGGCGTGATCGGCGCCATCGGCGCGTACGGGCGCACGTCGCCGGCGGCGACGCCCAGGCCGGCGCAACCGCCGAGCAGCACCGGCAGCAGCAGCGCGGCGGAGAAGGAGAGAGAGGACAGGCGCGACATGGCGGATTCCGGAGGCGAGGGGATCAGACGTTGTTGTTCAGATAGCCGAGCATGGAGTCGGTGGTGGAGATGGCCTTGGCGTTCATCTCGTAGGCGCGCTGGGTCTCGATCATGCTCACCAGCTCTTCCACCACATTGACGTTGCTGCCTTCCAGGGCGCCCTGCGCGATCTTGCCCAGGCCGTTGAGGCCGGGCGTACCGTTGGTGGCCGGGCCGGAGGCGGCGGTTTCCACGTACAGGTTCTGGCCCTGGGCCTGCAGGCCGGAGGGATTGATGAAGTCGGTGAGGGTCAGCGAGCCGACCTGCAGCGCGGCGGCGGTGCCGGCGACCTGCACGCTCACCGTGCCGTCGGAGCCGATGGTCACCGACTGCGCGCCTTCCGGGATCTGGATGCCCGGCTGGATCGGGTAGCCGCTGTTGGTGACCAATTGGCCCTGCGCATCGATCTGGAAGCTGCCGTCGCGGGTGTAGGCCGAGGTGCCGTCCGGCATCTGCACTTCGAAGAAGCCGCGGCCGTTGACCATCACGTCCAGGGCGCGGTCGGTCTGCTGCTGGCTGCCCTGCTCGAAATCCTTGGCAGTGGCGACCACGCGCACGCCGGTACCCACCTGCAGGCCCGAGGGCAGCTGCGTCTGCGAGGAGCTGGCGCCGCCGGGCTGCCGCAGCTGTTGGTACAGCAGGTCCTCGAAGTTGGCGCGGTCGCGCTTGAAACCGGTGGTATTGGTGTTGGCCAGGTTGTTGGAGACGACCGACATGCGCGTCTGCTGCGCATCCAGTCCGGTCTTGGCGACCCACAAAGCCTGATTCATGACCCGAATTCCTCTGATGGTGGCTCCGGCACGACGCGCCGGGGGCGCAGGGACTGATGCATGTGCCGTGCCAAACCGGCGCCTGCAGGCGCCGCGGCGCGCCTTAGCCGTTCAGACGCAGCAGGGTGTTGGCCGACTGCGCGTTCTCGTCGCCGTTCTTGATGACCTTCACCTGCATTTCGAACTGGCGCTGCAACTGGATCATCTGCACCAGCGCGCCGGCGGCATCGACGTTGCTGCCCTCGAGCACGCCGGTGCGCAGCGAATTGCCGGTCGCCGGCGCGAAGGCCTTGGCCGGATCGTCGCTGACGTTGCGCATCAGGCCGTCGGGACGGCGGGTGAGCTGGTCCGCCGGCGCCTGCACCACCTTCAGGGTGGCGACGGTGCTCATCGCGGTGGGGGCTTCGCCCAGCGGCACGATCGACACCGTGCCGTCGTTGCCGATTTCCAGCGACTGATGCGGCGGGATCGACACTGGATTGCCCTGGTCGTCGAGCACCGCATGGCCGCTGGCGGTCACCAGCTGGCCGTTCGGGGTCAGCGCCAATTCGCCGCCGCGCGTGTACGCCTCCTTGCCGTCGGCGGACTGCACCGCCAGCCAGCGGTCGGCGTCCAGCGACAGATCCAGCGGATTGCCGGTCTGGTGCTGCGCGCCGACATCGCGGTTGAACCCCTGGTCGATGTGCAGCGCATCGATGCGCGACGGATAACCGGCGCCGAGAATCCGATACGCCTCGGTGTTGGCCAGCGCCGCCTTGAACCCGGAGGTCTCGACGTTGGCCAGATTGTGCGACACGGTGGCCTGCGCCTGCAGCGAAGCGCGGGCGCCGGTCATGGCGACGTAGAGGGCTTTGTCCATGGGTGTGAACCGTGATTGGAGAGACGGGATTCGGGATTCGAAGAAGCGGCAGTGCCGCAGACGATCGGAAATGGTGGCTCAAGCTGACGCCCGTTCGGCAGGGCGCCAGCGGTGACGAATCACCAATCCCGAATCACCAATCCCAGCCTTAACGCATATTGATGATCGTCTGCGTGACCTGATCCTGGGTCGAGATCACCTGGGAGTTGGCCTGGAAGTTACGCTGGGCCACGATCATGTTGACCAGCTGCTCGGTCAGGTCGACGGTCGAGGATTCCAGTGCGCCGGACTGCACGCTGCCGAAGTCCGAGGTCGCCGGCGAGCCGGTGCGGGCGATGCCCGAGGCCGAGCTTTCCGCCCAGGCGTTGTCGCCGAGCGAACTCAGGCCCTGCGGGTTGACGAAGTTGGTCACCGCGATCTGGCCCAGCGCCTTGTCCGCGTTGTTGGAGTAGCGCGCGTAGACGATGCCTTTCTCGTCGATGCTGATCGAGTTGAGCTTGCCGCTGGCGTAGCCGTCCTGGGTCGCGCCGCGCAGGGCGAAGGCCTCGCCGTACTGGGTCGACCCGAACATGTTCAGGGTCAGCGACAGGGTGCCGGCACCGGTGGCGGGGGTGAAGGAACCCAGCGCGATCTTGCCGTCGGCCGGGCTGACCAGCGCGCCGCTGCTGGAGAACTGCAGCGTGCTGGCGCCGCCGGCGGCCACGCCGTCCACGTAGTTGTAGACGGTCCATTGGTTGGGCGTGGAAGTCTTGACGAAGTACGAGGTCTGCACGTGGGCCACGCCCAGCGAATCGTAGACTGTGGTGCCGCCGCTGGAGTTGTTGTAGCTGTTGGCGTCGTTCGGATCGAACGTGGCCACCGTCGGCGGCTGGGTGTTGCCGGGCAGGGTGAAGGTCAGGTTGACCGTGCTGGACTGCTTGGGCGGGCTGTCGGTGGTCAGCAGCTGCAGGTCGGTCAGGGTGCCGGCCGCGAAGCCGTTGCCGTTGCTTGCCGGCGGGAACACCTGCAGCCGCGCGCCCTGCGGATTGACCACATAGCCGTTGGCGTCGGTCTGGAAGTTGCCGGCGCGCGAGTACACGCGGGCGCCGTTGTTGGACAGGGTGAAGAAGCCGGAACCGGAAATGGCCAGGTCCAGGCTGCGCCCGGTCGGATCGATGGTGCCCTGCGAGAACTGCTGGGCGACGTTGCTGACGCGCACGCCCGAACCCACTGCGTTGCGCGCCAGGCCGTAGCCGTTGAGCGTGAACTGGTCGGCGAACTCGGCACGCGAGCCCTTGAAGCCGGTGGTGTTGGCGTTGGCGATGTTGTTGGCGGTGACGTTGAGGTCGGTATTGGCCGCCCTGAGGCCGGACAGCGATGTATTGAAACCCATGGTGGACTCCTGTGGATGGTCGGCGTGGCGTTAGCTGACGCGGAGAACGTTGGTCAGCGGCGTGGTGCCGAGCCCGGTCAGGTCGAGATAGATGCCGTCCGATCCGATGATGGCGCTCTCGACCGGCGCCTGGACGTAGGTGGACAGGGACAGCTGGTTGCCCTGGGCATCGGTCTGCCCAGCGGTGATGCTGTAGCTGCCGGCCGGCATGCGCTTGCCGCTGGCGTCGGTGCCGTCCCAGGCGAAATCGAGCTGGCCGGCCTTGTCGGCGGTCAGGCTGATCTTCTTGATCGGCTGGCCGTTGGCGTCGCTGACGGTGACGTCGACCACGCCCGCGGCCTTGGCCGCGACCAGGCCGCCGGTGCTGCCCTCGGCACCCAGCGGCAGCGTCGCCGACGGTACCAGCACCTTGTGCCCGATCAGGTTGGCGCCGCGCAGCACCTGGTCGGTGCTCATCGACGAGGACAGCGCGGTCACGGTCTTGTTGAGGTCGCCGATGCCTTGCACGGTGGACAGCTGCGCCATCTGCGCGACCATCTGGCTGTTGTCCATCGGCTTGAGCGGATCCTGGTGCTGCAGCTGCTCGGTCATCAGCTTCAGGAAGTCGGCCTGCTGCAGCGCCTTGTTCTTGGTCGTGCTGGTGTTGCCCGAGGCGCTCAGGCCCAGGCTGGAATAGGTAGTGTCGGTGGAGGTGACGCTGGTCATGGAAGCGGTCCTGGAACGTGACGCGGCGGAGGGAGGGCGATCAGCGGCCCATGGTCAAGGTAGCCAGCGCCAGTTCCTTGGCGGTGTTGAGGACCTCCACGCCGGCCTGGTAATTGCGCGAGGCGGAGATCAGGTTGACCATCTGCGAGACCGGGTCCACATCGGGCGAATAGATGTAGCCGTCGGCGTCGGCGAGCGGATGGCCGGGTTCGTAGCGCTTGATCGGCGGTGCGTTGGTCGTGGCGATTTGCTTGACGTTGACCGAGGTCAGGCTGCTGTCGTGCGGATTGCGCACCGCCTGGAAGATCGGCTCGATCGGCTTGTAGGCCGCCTCCGCCGAACCGGCCACCGAATCGGCGTTGGACAGGTTGCTGGCGATGGTGCTCATGCGCACCGACTGCGCCTGCAGCGCGGAGCCGGCGACGTCGAAGATCGGCAGGTTGCTCATGGCTTATTGGCCTGTGATCGCGGTGAGCATGCTGCGCACCTTGGATTCGAGGAAGCTCAGCGAGGCGCGGTACTCCAGCGCGGCGCGGCCGTAGGCGGCGCGTTCGGCATCCGGGTCCACGGTGTTGCCGTCCAGGCTGGGCTGGCTGGCGACGCGGGTGACCTGGAACGGGTTCAGGCCATCGCCGCCGACCGCGATGTGGCGGCTGTCGTGGACCGCGAGTTGGGTACCCTCGCGCTGTCCCTGCGCGGCGCGCATCGCCGCGTCGAAATCCAGGTCCTGGGCCTTGTACCCGGGCGTGTCGACGTTGCTGAGGTTGCTGGCGATCAGCTTCATGCGCTGCTCGCGCAGCGGCAGGGCGTCGCCGTGGACGCCGAAGTAGGCTGTGATCGGATTGGACATGGCACGATCCCGCGGTTCGTTGCCGAAACCACAGGCAAGGCGCGTGCCAAAGTCGGGCGCAAGGCCCGTGAGATCAGGGGGTTGCCGCGGGAGGCGGGGAGCGCCCGCGCGCGCTATATAGAAGGTCAGGCAGGCCGCGCGGCAGGCGCGGCGCCCGGGTCAGGCGGCCGCCTGCGCGGCCGCGGCCACGACCCGCAGCCGCGCCAGCACGTACTCGGCCAGCTCGTTGGGGCTGTACTTGGCCACGAAGGCGTTGGCGCCCACGCGCTCGACCATCGCATTGTTGAACACGCCCGACAGCGAGGTGTGCAACAGCACGTACAGGCCGGACAGGCCGGCATGGCGGCGGATTTCCGTCGTCAGCGTATAGCCGTCCATCGCCGGCATCTCGATGTCCGAGATCACCATGGCGTAGCGCTCGGCCGGATTCTCGCCCGCGGCGTGGATCTGCAAGAGATGGTCCAAGGCCTGGCGGCCGTCGGAGAGCAGGGTCGCCGCGACCCCGAGCTGGTCCAGCACGCTGCGGATCTGCTGCCGCGCCACGCGCGAGTCGTCGACCACCAGCACCTGCAACTGCGGGCCGGTGAGCGCCAGCGACGGGTCCAGGTTGGCCTCGACCCGGGTCTGGGCGATGTCGGCCAGCACGCTTTCCACGTCGATCACCTGGATCAGTTCGCCCTGGAAGCGGGTAACAGCGGTCAGGTAGCTGGATTCGGCGCCCAGTTCCGGCGGCGGATGGATGTCTTCCACCGCGATGTTGACGATGCGCTCCACGCCGCTGACCAGGAAGCCCTGCACCGAGCGGTTGAACTCGGTCACCACCAGATAGCCTGGCGCGGTGTCCGCGTTCGGCTCGCGCTCCGGGTGGCCGATGGCCAGGCCCAGGTCGAGCACCGGGACCGAGCGCCCACGCACGTCGGCGACGCCGGAGAACTGCAGCGGCAGCCCCGGCACCTGGAACAGCTCCGGCCGGCGCAGCACTTCCTGCACCTTGAAGACGTTCACGCCAAAAAGCTGGCGACCACCCAGCCGGAACAACAGCAGGGCAAGCCGGTTGTGGCCCGCCAAGCGGGTGCGCTGGTCGATTCGGTTGAGAAGGTCGTGACTCATGGCGTTCATATCGGCGCTGTCGCGGCGGAACTTGAGGGCAGCGCGCAGATCGACCATGCGGTTTCCGGCACGGTCTTTGCATCGTGTCGGCGACCTTTCCGAGAGAGACGGCGATGCGCCCGATCCTATTGCTGGTCCTGCTGGCGGCCACGCCGGCCTGGGCCACGGACTTCCAGTCGGTGGACTCGATCCGCGCTGCGGCGCTGTCCCTGGCCGGTGCCGACGCCGATGCCGAGGCGACCCTGGACCCGTCGGTGCGGGTGCCGCTGTGCCCGGTGCCGCTGCAGGCCCAGCCGACCGGCACCACGACCGTGGAAGTGAGTTGCCCGCGCGACACCGGCTGGCGCCTGTTCGTGCCGGTCAAGGTGCGGCGCATGCAGCACGTCCTGGTGCTGGCGCGCGGCCTGTCCGCTGGAGAAACCATCGGCGCGGCCGATATCGTCCCCGAGAAGCGCGACGCGGCGCGCATCGTCGGCGCCGCGATGACCGAGCCGGAGGCGGCGATCGGCAAGGTGGTACGGCGCACCCTGCCGGCCGGCACCTTGTTGTCCGCCACCGATCTGGTCGCACCGCGGCTGGTCCGGCGCGGCGACAATGTGGCGCTGGTGGCCCGCAGCGGCGGCCTGGAAGTGCGCATGTCCGGGCGCGCACTGGGCGATGCGGGCGAAAACGAGCGGGTGACCGTCGAAAACCTGTCGTCCAAACGCATCGTTCAGGGAACTGTGTCACAAAACGGCGACGTTTTAGTGACGCGATGAGATCCCGGCTAAAGTTCTCCGACGCTGTGCCGTTACTTACACCGAACCCGTAACAGGATGTCCGTCATGACCCAGAAAATTGAAGGGAGTTTGCCGAGCCCGGCCACCCTTCGCACGTCGTCCGTCTCGACCAAGGCCGCCTCCGGCGCGTCCGAGGAAGGCAAGGACCGTGCGGTCGGTGCGGCCGCTGCAACCGACAGCCTGCGCCTGACCGGCGAAGCCTCCGGCCTGCAGACCCTGCAACGCCAACTGTCGGCCGCTCCGGCGGTGGACAGCAGCCGCGTCGACGCGGTGCGCTCGGCGCTGCAGAACGGCAGCTACAAGATCAACCCCGACGCGATCGCCAGCCGCATGATCGACATGGATCGGCAACTCGGCGCATGAACACGTCCGTGACCAACCCCCTGCAGCAGCTCAGCGACGCGCTCGCCGGCGAGCGCCAGGCGTTGTTGGATCACAACGTGGAAGGCCTCATGCAGGCGACCAGCGCCAAGCTGGCGGCCCTGCGCGCACTGGAGGCCGACGTGCCCGCCGGCGCCGAGGCCGGACTGCGCCTGCGCGAACTGGCCGACGCCAACCGCGCCAACGGCGCGCTGCTGTCGCGGCGCAGGCGCGAGGTCAATTGGGCGCTGCGCCACCTCGGCCGCAGCGAGAGCGCGTCGTCCTACGACGCCAACGGCCAGTCCAGCACGCCGCTCGCCCAGCGTCCCCTGGCGATCGCGTAAGCCGCAGCGCGTCCCTGTGCGGGGCGCGCATCCGCCGGCGGCAACGGCGTATATTGGGCATCCATCGATCGCCCGCGGCTTGTCGTGAATTTCGCCGAAATCAATCCCACCGAACCGCTTGTCCTGCCTGCGCGCGAGCAACTGCTCGCCCTGAGCGAACTGTTGTACGAAGGCGTGGTGCTGTTCCGCGCCGACGGCCAGCTGCTGCTGGCCAACAGCGCCGCGCGCCGCCATCTTTCCGGCGCCGACGCCGGCGGCCTGGCTGCGCACCTGGCGCAGTGGCTGCCCAGCGATGCGTTGTCGCAGGCGCGCAGCAGCGGCCGCTGGAGCGGCAGCCTGCCGACCGAGCAGCACGTGGTGCTGGCGCATCTGTACTTCCATGCCGACGCGAGCGGCGGCCATTACCTGATGCTGATCCAGGGCATCGAAGGCCAGCAGGACTACGAACAGGAACTGCAGCAGCGCCACGCCGAACTGCGTCAGGCCTATCTGCGCCTCAACGGCGCCCAGGAAAAACTGCTGCAGTCGGAGAAGATGGCCTCGATCGGCCAGCTCGCCGCCGGCGTCGCCCACGAGATCAACAACCCGATCGGCTACGTCCACTCCAACCTGGGCAGCCTGCAGGAATACCTGCGCAGCCTGTTCACCCTGATCGAGGCCTACGAGCGCGCCCTGCGCGCGCCCGACCCGAAGGCGCTGATCCCGGAGATCGACGACATCCGCAACCGCTTCGACATCGACTTCATCAGCCGCGACCTGCCGCAACTGATGGCCGAGTCGCGCGAAGGCATCGAGCGGGTCACCCGCATCGTCCGCGACCTCAAGGACTTCTCGTATTCCGGCCGTGAGGAATCGTGGAAGCTGGTGGACCTGCACTCGGGCCTGGAATCCACGATCAACATCATCTGGAACGAGCTCAAGTACAAGGTCACCCTGGAGCGCCACTACGGCAACCTGCCGCTGGTGGAGTGCCTGCCGTCCGAGCTCAACCAGGTGTACATGAACCTGCTGCTCAACGCCGGCCAGGCGATCGGCGAGCGCGGCACCATCGTGGTCAGCACCGGCCAGGACGGCGAGGAGGTGTGGATCGAGTTCAAGGACTCCGGCGCCGGCATTCCGGCGGACCTGCTGCAGCGCATCTTCGACCCGTTCTTCACCACCAAGCCGGTCGGCAGCGGCACCGGCCTGGGCCTGTCGATTTCCTACGGCATCATCAACAAGCACCACGGCCGCATCGACGTCAGCAGCACCGTCGGCGAAGGCTCCACGTTCCGGATCGTGATTCCGGTGAGACAGCCGAAATAGGGCGGGAATTCGGGATTGGGGATTGGGGATTCGTAAAGGCGCGGTGTCGGCGTTTCATGTTCATGCACGGATGGGAGCAGAAGACGCCAAGCCGCTTTTGCCAATCCCTAATCCCTAATCCCCAATGCCCAATCCCGGCTTCTCAGGGCCCCGCATCCCGGCGCTGTTCGTCGTGCGTGCGGAAGGCCTGGCGGATGTGTTCGCGGAGTTCGTCGTCGTTCCAGGGCTTGGTCAGGAAGCGGTAGATCGCGCCGCGGTTGATCGCGTCGGTAACGGTGGCCAGGTCGGTGTAGCCGGACAGGACCAGGCGGATGGTGTCGGGGTAGAGCATCTTCACCCGGCCCAGGAACTCGGTGCCGCTCATGTCGGACATGCGCTGGTCGGACAGGATCACCTGCACGTCGTTGGTGGCGAGCAGGTCGAAGGCGTCGCGGACGTTGCCGGCGGCGAGGATGCGGTAGCCGTCGCGGCGGAACAGGCGCACCAGTGAGCGCAGCACGTTCTCCTCGTCGTCGAGCAGCAGCAGGGTGCGGTCCGGGCGCGTCTCGGTGAACGATTCCGGGCGCAGGTAGCGCCGGCGCAGGGCCATGCCGGCGGCTTCGGCCGACATCGGTTCGCCGAACAGGTAGCCCTGGAAGATGTCGCAGTCGTTGCGGCGCAGGAAGCCCAGTTGCGCCTGCGATTCGACGCCGTTGGCGATCACCACCATGCCCAGTTGGTGGCCCATGGCGATGATCGCGCGCGCGATCGCCGCCTCGCGGTTGCCGGCCGGCGCGCTCTTGATGAAGCTGCGGTCGATCTTGAGCTTGTCCACCGGGTAGCGCACCAGCGCGCTGAGGCTGGAATCGCCGGTGCCGAAGTTGTCCAGGCTCAGGCTGATGCCTTCGCGGCACAGGTTGGCCAGGGTCTCGTGGACGAAGTTGACGTTGTTGGTCAGCGCGCTCTCGTTGATCTCCAGCACCACCATCTGCGGCGGCACCCCGGCCACCTGCAGCGCCGACATCACTTCGTTGAAGAAGGTCGGGCGCAGCAGCTGCAGGGTGGAGACGTTGACCGCGATGGTGAAGTCGTCGAAGCCCTGGTCGCGCCATAGCCGCGCCTGGCGCAGCGCGCCTTCCATCACCCAGGTGCCGATCTGCACGATCACGCCCAGGCGCTCGGCGGTGCGCATGAAGCGCTCCGGCACCAGGATGCCCAGGGTCGGCGACTGCCAGCGCAGCAGCGATTCCATGCCGACCACGCGGCCGTCGCGGGCGCTGACCATCGGCTGGTAGCGCAGGCGCAGTTCGCCGTTGGGAATGGCGTCGACGATCTGCCGCGAGATGATGCTCTCGCTGTGCGCGCTCGGCGGGCCGTCGGCGGCGTACAGGCGCACCAGGTTGCCGCCTTCGCGCGCGGCCTGGTAGACCGCGTCCTCGGCGAAGTCGAGCAGGGTCGACAGCCGCGTGGAATGCTCGGGGCACAGGCTCACGCCGATCTTGCCGGTCATGAACAGGGTGTACGGCAGCACCGACAGCGGCAGCTCGATCTGTTGCCGGATCTCCTCGGCGAAGGCTTCCGGCGGCGGCACGTCGGCGGTGCGCGGCACCGCCATCACCAATTCGTCGCTGCCGTGGCGCCACAGCAGGCCGCGGCCGCGCAGGTGCGCCTGCAGCCGGTGCGCGAGCAGCGCCAGCGCCTGGTCGCCGACCTCCGGACTCATGTTCTCGTTGATCGAGGCGAAGTGGTCGATGTCGATGTGCAGCAGCATCACCCCCGGCCCGCCGGCCAAGGCCTCGGCGATCATGCCGGTCAGGGCGGGGTGACCCGCACCCAGGCGCGACGGCAATTCGTCGTCCACGGGTACGGCGCTGGCGGGATTCCACATCGGCTCAGGCTCCAGGCGGGGGCGACGGCGGTGCCGCGGTGGTGTAGGGCAGGCACAGCGTCACCCGGGTGCCGGCGCCGGGCGCGGTGTCGATCTGCAGGGTACCGCCGGCGCTCTGCGCGCGCTCGCGCATCACGATCAGGCCCAGGCCGCGCGGCCCGGCCGGATCGAAGCCGTCGCCATCGTCGACCACTTCCAGGCGCAGGCGCTGGCGTTCCTCGTCGCCCAGGGTCATCCGCACCTCGCCGGCGCTGGCATGGCGCAGCACGTTGGTCAGGCTCTCCTGGGCGATGCGGAAACAGGCCTGTTCGACCTCGCCGCTGGGCCGCTCGGGCAGGGGCGCGATGTCCAGTTGCAGGCGCACCGGCGAGGCGCGGAACAGCATGCCGGCCTGCCAGCGCAGCGCCGCTTCCAGGCCGAGCGCGTCCAGTTGCGGCGGCCGCAGCAGGGTGGAGAGGTTGCGCAGCTTGGTGATGCTGCTGTCGGCCAGATTCACGATCTCGCTCAGGTCCTCGCGGCGGCGCTCGGCGTCGGTCTCGTCCAGCGCCGCATGCGCGGACAGCTTCATCGCGGTGATCGCCTGGCCGATGTCGTCGTGCAGGTCGCGCGAGATCGCGCGGCGCTCGTCTTCCTGCAGCGAGAACAAGCGCCGCGCCATCGCCTGCAGTTCGCGGTTGCTCTGCGCCAGCGCATCGCGCATGCGTTCCGGTTCGCTGAGGTCGCGCACGATCAGCAGCTTGCAGTCGCGCCCGCTGTAGCGGACGTTGCCGAACGACAGCCCGGCGTGGAACAGCGAACCGTCGCGGCGGCACATGCGCGCGGTGGCGCCGCGCTCGCCCTTGGCGCCGGCCGCGCCCATCCGCTGCCGCACCAACGCCAGGTCGGCGCTGTCGACCAGGCCCTGCAGCGGCTCGCCGAGCAGGTTCTCGCCCTCGAAGCCGAACTGCCCGGCGCAGGCGGCGTTGGCGTACAGCACGTGTTCCTGGTGCAGGATCGCCACACCGTCAGGCAGCACCCGCACCAACTCGCGGAACTGCTCCTCGCGCTCGTGCAGCAGGCGCCGCGAGCGCTCGTGCTCGGTCACGTCCTGCAGGGTGCCGTGCACGCTGGCGCCGCCCGCGTCGTCGGCGACCGATTCGGCGCGCAGGTGCAGCATGCGCGCCTGGCCGTCGGCGGCCAGCACCGGCAGCAGCATGTCCAGTTGCAGCGGCGCGCTGCCGCACAGGTCCTCGATCACCCGCTGGATGCGCGCCTGCGACGGCACGTCGGGCGGTACCAGCAGCTCTTCCAGGCGGTGCTGGCGCGGCTGGTCCGGGACGCGCCGGCCGAGCATCCGGTAGACCTGCTCGGAATAGCTGCCCAGGCCGCTGGCCCGGTCGAGCTGCCAGGAGCCCAGCCGCGCGATCGACTGCGCCTCCTGCAGATGCCGCAGGGCCTGGTCGCGGCGGCGCTGCGCGTCGTACTCGGCGCTGCGGTCGCTGATCACCACCAGCCGCGCCTGCCGGCCGTGGTAGTCCAGGCTGGTGCTGCGCGCCTCGGCCATGCATTGGCTGTCGTCGCGCAGGCGCAACGGCTCGGCCACCACGCAGGTCTTGGACGGGGTCTGCCGGATCGTCTCGATCACCTCGGCCAGGCGGGCGCTGACGCTGGGCGGCCACAGCCGGGATAGTTCCAGTCCGACGAATTCGTCGTGCGACCAGCCGAAGAAGGCGACCGCGGCGGGGTTCACGTCGAGGATGCGCAGGGTTTCCAGGTCGTAGACCAGCATCGGGCTGGGATTAGCATGGAACATTTGCCGGTAGCCGGCCTCGGACAGCGCCAGCCGGGTGTGCGCCTGCACCGCGGCGCGCACCAGCGGGCGCAGCAGGTAATACAGGGCGACCGCGGTCAACGCCAGGAACAGGGCGTCGTTGACCAATTGCAAGGCGATCAACGTGCCGGGATCGTCTACGAAATGCGCCAGAACCAGGTCGCTGCCGATCGACAGCGCCAGTCCCAGCAGGACGTACAGCAGCACCGCGCGCCAGATGCCGCGATCCAGGCGTTGCGCCAGGCGCATGCCGGAGGTCGCCTGGATGGGCAGGGAACTGTCGCGTTGTGGTTGCATGCCCCGGCAGCCTGCTGCGGTGGTCCGTGTCCGGCGGACATCTTAGCCGCTGATGGCCGCCGCGGCCCATCGCCGGGCAGCGCGGGCGCTCAATTAATGCCACCGGGTGCCGTTATCACCTTCGACCGCTGGCCTTCAGGGCGGCGAAACGGAGTATCTCGGCGTGGATCAAGGCGTCATCGCAAGCTTGCTGCAGCACCCGCTCACCTCGGCGCTCGTCCTGCTGGACGCCGATGGCAGGCCGCTGGCGGCGAACCGGGCAGCGCAGGCACTGGAGTTGCCGCGCACCGTGGAGGCGTACGCCGAGCTGTTGCGTGCGGCCCGCGAGCGCCTGCTCGGCGGCGAGACCATGCTGGCCTGCGCGCTGCCGGGCACCGCCGGGCGACGCCTGGACGGCTGGCTGCGCGCGGTCCGCGACGACAGCGGCGGCCTGCTGGCCTACACCCTCAGCGTGCCCGAACCGGTCGGCAGCGACGGCGCCACCCGCTGGGAGATCGCCCTGGACAGCGCCGAGCACGGCCTGTGGGACTGGGACATCCCCAGCGACACCATTTTCCGCTCCGAGCGCTGGAAACGCATGCTCGGCTATGCCGGCGACGCCCCGGCCGACGGCCTGAACGCGCTGCTGCCGCTGGTCCACGGCGACGACCAGGAGCGCCTGCGCCAGGCGATCCGCACGCATTTCGAGGGCCGCACCGAAACCTACATGTGCGAGTTCCGCCTGCGCCGGCAGGACGGGCAGTGGCACTGGATCCTGGACCGTGGCCGCATCGTCGCGCGCACCGCCGACGGCAGCCCGCTGCGCATGATCGGCACGCACACCGACATCCACGAGCAGAAGCTGCTCGAGCAGCGCCTGCGCGACCAGCAGACCCTGCTGCGGGAGGCGCAGCGCATGACCCGCATGGGCAGCTGGTCCTGGGACCCGCTGGGCGACCGGGTGTGGTGCTCGCGCGAGTTCCTGCGCGTCACCGGCCTGGACGAACAACGGGCGCCGAGCAGCCGTGGCTGGCTGCGCCTGCTCAGCCGCGATTCGCGGGCGCAGCTGGTCTCGATCTGGCGGCGCATGGCGCGCGAGGCCAAGCCGGCCAATTTCGAGGTCGAGCTGGTGCGTGGCAGCGAGTCGCCGCTGCACCTGCGGGTGTGGGCGCAGCCGCAGGTGGAGGCCGATGGCCGCATCCAGCGCGTGCTCGGCCAGGTGCAGAACATCACCGAGCAGCTCCAGACCGACGCGCTGATCCGCTGGCGCACCGAACTGCTCAACCGCGTTTCGGCGCTGGGCAAGATCGGCGGCTGCGAGATCGAGGTCGGCACCCGGCGCATGCAATGGACCGAGGAGTGCTACCGCATCCATGGCCTGCGCAAGGAGGCCATCGACCTGGACCACGCGCTGGCGCTGTACACACAGGACTCGCGCGATGCGTTCGAGTCGGCGCTGGTGCGTATCGCCGAGGGCGGCCTGCCGGAGCAGTTGGACCTGTGCTTCCACCGCCCGTCCGGGCAGCGCATCTGGGTGCAGGTGTTGATCGAACTGGACGAGCGCGACGGCCTGCCGCCGCGCTTCGTGGTGCTGTTCCGCGACATCACCCGCGAGCGCGAGGCCAGCGAGCGCATCGAGTTGCTGGCCCACTACGACCTGCTGACCGGCCTGCCGAACCGGCAACTGCTGCGCGAGCAGGCCGAGAAGGCGATGCACGATGCGGTGGAGCGCGGCACCACGCTGGCGATGCTGTTCGTCGACCTGGACGGCTTCAAGAGCATCAACGATTCCTTCGGCCACGCCACCGGCGACGCCTTGCTGAAGCTGGCGGCCACCCGCATGCACCAGCAACTGCGCACCAGCGACCTGTTCGGCCGCTTCAGCGGCGACGAGTTCGTGGTGGTGCTGCGCGACCTGGCCGAGCCCGGCGACGCCGGACACGTGGCGCGCAAGCTGATCGCGGCGCTGGCCGAGCCGCTGCACAGCGGCGAGAACGTGATCAAGATCGGCGCCAGCATTGGCATCGCGCTGATGGAGGACGGCCGCCAGGACTTCGATGGCCTGCTGCGCGCGGCCGACGCGGCGATGTACGCGGCCAAGGAATCCGGGCGCAACACCTGCCACTACTACAGCCAGGACGTGCTGCTGCGCGCGCAGCGGCGCCTGGAGATCGAGCACGCCCTGCACGGTGCCCTGGACCGCGAGGAGTTCTCGCTGGTGTACCAGCCGCTGGTGCATGCGGCGGGCGAGCGGGCGCCGGCGGTGGAAGCGCTGCTGCGCTGGCATCGCCCCGGCCACGGCCACTGCAACCCGGCCGAGTTCATCCCGATCGCCGAGGAATGCGGCGAGATCGTGCGCCTGGGCGATTGGGTGATCGGCGAGGCCTGCCGCCAGGCCGCGGCCTGGGATGCGGCGGGGCTGAGCTTCGACCGCGTCTCGGTGAACGTCTCGGCAATGCAGTTACGCGACCGCGGCTTTGCCGAGCGGGTGATCGAACTGTGCCAGCGCAATGGCTGGTCGCCGAAGCGGCTGGAACTGGAGCTGACCGAGTCGGCGCTGATCCGCGACAGCGAGTCGCTGCGCCGCTGCTTCGAGCTGTTCGAGCAGGAAGGCGTGCTGCTGGCGGTGGACGATTTCGGTACCGGCTTCTCCAACCTGCATTACCTCAACCGCTTCCCGGTGCAGCGGCTGAAGATCGACCGCAGCTTCGTGCAGGACATGCTGCACGACAGCGGCACCGCCAAGGTCACCCAGGCGATCGTGCAACTCGGCCACGCGCTGGGCATGCAGGTGGTGGCCGAGGGTGTGGAGACGGTGCAGGAAGAGGCCTTGTTGCGCGAGCAGGGCTGCGACGAGATCCAGGGTTATCTGCACTCGCGGCCGTTGCCGCCGCGCGAGCTGGCGGCCTGGTTGCGCGCGCGCAACCAGGTGGCGCCGGCGACCCATCCGCGGCTGGTGCTGGCTGCGCAGTGAACGCGCGGCGCCGCGTGCGCCGCGCGGACTTGCGGCGCCGCAGCAGCTGGCTATACTGCGCGCGCCCATCGTTTCCCGGCCAGAGGCCACCTTCCTTGGACAGTCATCCTAGACCGACGCTGCAGCGACAGAGCTGACAGGACCGCCACGGTCTGGGTCGTCCCAGATGGGTCCCGTCCGCTCAGGACGGGATCGTTCGCCAGCCTCTCGCCGCTGGCCTTGATTCCGAGAATGCGCAAGCGCGATCCGCGAGGACTCCGAGCGTAGCCCCTGGCGTTCCCATCGTCGGAGCCGCCCATGCGCCTGCCATCGCCACCGTCCCTGATTCGTTCGCCGCTGTGCGCTTGCGTGGCGCGGCGACGACGTGGGTGCGCCATCCCGTCGGTGCATGCCCGCGCGGCCGGCAGCGGTTGACGCACGGCGTACATCTTCCCCGGTCACACTGGGCGGTCCGCGTCGCGACCCGCGCCAGCGTCCTTTTATCTGCGGCGCCGCCTGCCGCTCCTGCCGGATCTTCCCATGCTGCCATTCGCCCGCGACCGCTCCGCGCCCGGACAGCTCGCCGCACGTCCCGGCGTGCTGCCCAACCTGCACGATCTTGCGGTGTTCGCGCTGCTGCTGGGCCTGGGCGCGCTGCTGCTGCACGGCGCATCGGACATGCGTGCGCCGCTGCCGCCAGCCGGCACCGCCGCGGTGTCGCTGGATCTGTGGCAGTTGCCCGAGTACGGCCTGCGCACCACCTTGCGCATGTTCGCGGCGATGGCCGCCTCGCTGGTGTTCACCTTCGTGGTGGCGACCCTGGCCGCCAAGAGCCGGCGCGCCGAGCGGGTGATCGTGCCGGCACTGGACATCCTGCAGTCGGTGCCGGTGCTGGGCTTCCTCACCTTCACCGTGACCTTCTTCCTGGGCCTGTTCCCCGGCCGCCAGATCGGCGCCGAACTGGCCTCGATCTTCGCCATCTTCACCAGCCAGGCCTGGAACATGGCGTTCTCGTTCTACCAGTCGCTGCGCAACGTGCCGCGCGACCTGGACGAGGTGTCGCGCGGTTTCGGCCTCAGCGCCTGGCAACGCTTCTGGCGGCTGGAGGCGCCGTACGCGACGCCCTCGCTGATCTGGAACATGATGATGTCGATGTCCGGCGGCTGGTTCTTCGTGGTCGCCTCCGAGGCGATCAGCGTCGGCGACCACACCCTGGAACTGCCCGGCATCGGCTCGTACCTGGCGCTGGCGATCGCCCAGCGCAACTTCGCCGCGGTCGGCTGGGCGGTGGTGGCGATGGCGGTGCTGATCGCGCTGTACGACCAGCTGCTGTTCCGCCCGATCGTGGCCTGGTCGGACAAGTTCCGCGCCGAACTCACCGCCTCGCAGGACAAGCCGCAGTCGTGGCTGTACGACTTGTTGCGGCGCACGCGCCTGGCCAAGCGGCTGGTCGCGCCGCTGGCCTGGGTCTGGCAGCGCGCCATGCTGGTGCGCTGGGCGCCACGGCACCGGCCGAAGCCCGTGGCGACGACGCGCGAACCCGGCCGCAGTGGCATGTGGGGCGATCGGTTGTGGAGCGCGGCGCTGGCGCTGGCCGGCGCGGCCGCGGCCTGGTTCGCCTACGACTATGGCCGTCGCCACCTGGGCCTGCACGACCTCGCCGAGGCCTTCGGCGGCGGTCTGGCCACGCTGTTGCGCGTGGTGGTGCTGATCGCCCTGGCCAGCGTGGTGTGGGTGCCGATCGGGGTGTGGATCGGGCTGCGCCCGAAGGTGGCGCAGCGGGTGCAGCCGCTGGCGCAGTTCCTGGCCGCGTTCCCGGCCAACGTGCTGTTCCCGTTCGCGGTGCTGGCCATCGTCAGCACCGGCGCCGATCCCAACATCTGGCTGTCGCCGCTGATGATCCTCGGCACCCAGTGGTACATCCTGTTCAACGTGATCGCCGGCGCCAGCGCGTTCCCCACCGACCTGCGCGAGGCCGCCACCATCTACCACCTGCGCTCGTGGACCTGGTGGCGGCGGGTGATCCTGCCCGGCATCTTCCCGTACTACATCACCGGCGCGCTGACCGCCTCCGGCGGTTCCTGGAACGCCAGCATCGTCGCCGAACTGGCCAGCTGGGGCCACACCCAGGTGCAGGCCTACGGCCTCGGCGCCTACATCGCCCGTGCCACGGCCGCCGGCGATGGCCCGCGGGTGTTGCTCGGCGTGGCGGTGATGTCGCTGTTCGTGACCCTCTTCAACCGCGCGGTCTGGCGACGCCTGTACGTCTTCGCCGAACGCCGCCTGCGTTTCGACTGATTCCTGGAGACCGACCATGAGCTATTCCGCAAGCGTGCCCGAACGCGCCCCGCTGGTCCGCGTGCAGGGCGTGCGCAAGAGCTACGACAAGGGCGGGGCGACGCCGCTGGTGGTGCTGGAGGATGTCGACCTGACCCTGCACTCGGGGCAGATCGTGGGCCTGCTCGGCCGTTCCGGCTCGGGCAAGTCGACCCTGCTGCGCGCCATCGCCGGGCTGCTGCAGCCCAGCGCGGGCAGCATCGCCTTCCGCGACGCCGCGCCGGGCCAGGTGGCCGACGACATCGCCATGGTGTTCCAGAGCTTCGCCCTGTTCCCGTGGCTGACCGTGCTGCAGAACGTGGAAGTGGGCCTGGAGGCGCGCGGGGTGGCTGCCGACGAGCGCCGCCGGCGCGCCCTGGCGGCGATCGACCTGATCGGCCTGGACGGTTACGAAGGCGCCTACCCGAAGGAACTGTCCGGCGGCATGCGCCAGCGCGTGGGCCTGGCGCGGGCGCTGGTGGTGCGGCCGAAGCTGCTGCTGATGGACGAGCCGTTCTCCGCGCTGGACGTGCTGACCGCCGAGACCCTGCGCACCGACCTGCTGGACCTGTGGTCGGAAGGGCGCATGCCGATCGAATCGATCCTGATGGTCACCCACAACATCGAGGAAGCGGTGCTGATGTGCGACCGCATCGTCATCTTCGGCGCCAATCCGGGGCGGGTGATCGGCGAGATCGAGGTGACCCTGCCGCAGCCGCGCAACCGCCTGGCGCCGGCGTTCCGTGCGTTGGTGGACGACATCTATGCACGCATGACCGCCAGCCCGCAGCGGCCGCAGACCCGCGAAGGCGTGTTCCCGGGCAGCGGCATCGCCATGGTGTTGCCGCGCGTCTCGAGCAACCTGCTGGCCGGCCTGATCGAAGCGGTGGCGGCCGAGCCGTACCATGGCCGTGCCGACCTGCCGCCGCTGGCGGCCGGGCTGCAGCTGGAAGTGGACGAACTGTTCCCGATCGCCGAGACCCTGCAACTGCTGCGCTTCGCCGTGTTCGAGCAGGGCGACCTGCAACTGACCCCGGCCGGGCAGCGCTTCGCCGAACTGGGCACCGACGCGCGCAAGCAACTGTTCGCCCAGCACCTGGCCACCTACGTGCCGCTGGCGGCGCACATCCGCCGCGTGCTCGACGAACGTCCGGCGCATCACGCGCCGGCACGCCGTTTCCGCGACGAGTTGGAAGACCACATGTCCGAGAGCTATGCGGCGGAGACGGTGCAGGCGGTCACCAGTTGGGCGCGCTACGCCGAGTACTTCGCCTACGACAAGCAGGCGGATCTGTTCTCGCTGGAAAATCCGAGCTGACCGGGAGGCGGTGTAGGCGTTGCGTAGGAGCGGCGTCAGCCGCGACCCGAGGCCGAACATAGCAGGAGCTGTGGCAGCCGCGACCGGGCATTCCCGCGGCAGCCGGGGCTGCGACGGAGGGAGCGGCGTTAGAGCGTGCTGTCGCCACACGCAAAGGAGCTTGTGCGAGGGACTTCAGTCCCGACGGCAGGAACATCAAGTCACCGGACGGCGTCATGCGTCGCGACTGAAGTCGCTCCCACCGTGATGCTTTGCAGCGATCGGACGCTCCTGATCGCGGAATGGCTCAGCGGCGCGCTGGGTGCCGTGCTTGCTGGTTTTTGCGATGCGTAGTGGCGTGCTGGTCGATGTATCGCATCTCGCCACCGAATGCATCTTCGCATCGATGCCGAGATCTGCCAAAAGGTGTGGGAGGGACTTCAGTCCCGACTGCAGGAACATCAATGTCACTGGACGGCGTCATGCGTCGCGACTGAAGTCGCTCCCACCGTGATGCTTTGCAGCGATCGGACGCTCCTGATCGCGGAATGGCTCAGAGGCGCGCTGGGTGCCGTGCTTGCTGGTTTTTGCGATGCGTAATGGCGTGCTGGTCGATGTATCGCATCTCGCCACCGAATCCGCTCTCGCATCACCGATGCCGGGATCTGATCGCAAGGTGTGGGAGGGACTTCAGTCCCGACTGCATGCGGCCGGCAGGGGCACGTGCCGCTCGCTTGTCGCGTTTGAAAAGCGCCGCGCATCGCGGCCTTTGCCACGGTCGGCAAGTTCCGTCGTGCCCGCGTAGGAGCGGCTTCAGCCGCGACGTGGCGTTCCCGATACCGCCTGTCGCGGCTGAAGCCGCTCCTGCGGCCGCGAAGTGTGCATTGATTGATCGGCCTCCTGCACCAAACGAAATCGAGGGAGATGAGGCCGGGTCACGCTCTACCGGGTCCCTCTCTGGCGGTGCCCTGAACCCACCGCCACAGCAAGCTTCGCTCGGTACCGGCGCGGCCGCCGCGATCCCGCTCAGTCGCCGTCGTAGAGCGGAAAGTGCACCGGCGGCGCCGGCGTGCCGGCGGCCGCCACCGCGCTGCCGTTCAGGCCCATGTCCCAGGCCAGGCCGGCCCAGATCGGGTCGGCGATGCGCGCGTCCTGTGGTGCCGGGGCGCGCGCGATCAGCAACTGCCGCAGTTCGGCCTGGGCCAGCGTCTCCAGCCGCCGCAGTGCGTGGCCGGGTTGGCGCGGCGCGGCCACCGGCCGGAGGCCAGTGTCCGCCACCGGCTCGGACGAGGGCGCGTGGGCGCTGCTGCTTTCATCGCAGGACATGGCCGCAACTCGGGACAGGGACTGGAGAGGCATCGACATCGACGGGGCCGGACGGGAAGGGCAGAGACGACAAGCCCCGGCAGGGGCCGGGGACTCGTCGGTTCATGGCACGGAGGACGACAAGGCGGGCTTTAGAACAGCTCGACCGTGCCGGCGCCCATGCTCTGCTGCGCCACCGGCTTGTGCGGCGGACGCTCCCACTCGGTGCGCATGTCGCGCAGACGGTTGCCGACCCGCTGCAGGGCGTCGATCAGTTCGTGATCGAACACGCCGCCATTGCGGTGCAGCAGTTCCTGCAGCGCCACGGCCTCGCGGTTGATCGCGGTCAGGCGGTCCAGGTGGGTGTGCACGCCGCCCAGGGCCTGGGTCGCGATGTCCTCGAACTGCAGGGCGCGCACCGCTTCGGCGACGCTGCTGTCGATGGCGCGGCCGCACTCGGAGATCTCGCGCATGCCGTCGCCCAGCGAGTGGTTGATCGCGGCCACGTTGTCCAGCATCGCCGCGGCTTCGGCCCGCGCCTCGCGGGAGCGGTCCATGTCGCGCGAGGCCATGTTCGAGACCGTCTCGCGGACCTTGGCGATGGCGTCCTTGGAGCTGTGCGCCAGCTTGCGGATCTGCTCGTTGAAGGTGGTCGAGCGCTCGGAGAGGTTGCGCACCTCGTCGGCCACCACCGCGAAGCCGCGGCCCGCCTCACCGGCGCGCGCCGCTTCGATCGCCGCGTTCAGCGCCAGCAGGTTGGTCTGGTCGGCGATCGACTTGACGTCCTCCAGCAGGGCGAAGATGCCGTCCAGGTGCTGGGACATGTCGTCGATGTAGTGCACCGTGGTGCTGCTCTGGCCGCTGACCTGCTCCAGCGCCTCCACCAGCTGCTCCATGCGCTGGCTGGCATGCTGGGCGAAGCGGGCCACGTCCACGCCGGCACCGCCGTCTTCGCCGGCGCGGTCGACGATGCGGGCCAGCGCCACGCTTTGCTGCCGCGACTTGCGGTTCATCGCCTCGAAGCTGCCGCCCAGGCCGCTGACCGCCTGGCGGATCAGTTCGCGGGCACGTTCGATCTCGGAGCGGGAGCCCTCGATCTCGTTGCCGACGAAGCTGCGCAGCTCGGTCAGCAGGTGGTCCTGCTCGCGCATGACCTTGGCCTGCTCCGGCGAGCGCCGGGTCTGGCTGTACGCGGTCCAGCCGGCGAAACCGAGCCAGCTCAGCGTCATCGTGGTGAGGATGGCCCAACGGACCGGGGCCGGCCAATCGAAACCGGCGGCGATGGGGAACAGCAGCGTCAGGGCGAGCGGGGCGGCCAGACGGATCAGGAGGCGTGAGTACATGGAAGTTCTCGGCAGATTCACGATTGCTGTATCGGCCGTCCCCCCCGGGTCTTTAGCAACGCAGTGAGCGGATCATCGAAACCTGCCGACATTCGTACGATCGACGTCGCAGAACGGCCGCGGGCGGTGCACTGCCGACTTCGCGACGGCGCCCCAACGGGCTCAGCGCAGCGCGCGGTCCACGGTCTCGCGCATGCGCCGCTTGGCCAGCAGGAAGTCCCACAGGCTGCCGCCCATCTGCCGCCACAGCACCGCCGAGCGCACCGCCGCCAGCAGCAGCGCACGGATCTCCGCCACCACTCCCGCCTGGCCCAGGTAATGCGGGTTGCCTTGCACCATCACCCGCGGGCGCAGGTGGCTGATGGTGTCGGCATAGAGCTGGCCCAGCGCCGCGATCACCTCCGGGTGGGTGCTGTCGCCATGGCGCTCCACCAGCGGTGCGATCCGGGCGAGGCCGGCGTCGACCTTGGCGTCGGTCTCGGCATCGCCGGCGAAGCGCCGCTCCAGCTGGATCACCGCCAGCGCCAGCCGCGGCAGCACCTCGTCCTGGCCCTGGTTGCGGAAGTAGTTGTGCAGCAGGCGCAGGCCCGGCGCCAGGTCGGCACGGCGGCCGTAGACCGCTTCGGGGCTGGGCGCATCGATGCGGAACACGCTGTCGAGCAGGGTGCGCACCAGCGACGCCTCCGACTGGCCGGTCTCGGCGATGCGCCGCACCTGCTGCAGGGCCTGGGCCACGCCCGCCAGCGCCAGCATGCGCGCGTCCATGGAATCGGTCATCGAATGGTGTCCTCGTGTACGGCGGGGGCCTGCTGCGCCAGGCGGCGCTCCAGCGGGGCATCGGTGGTGGCGATCACGGCGCCGCCCAGGCATTCCTCGCTCTGGTACAGCACCAGCGATTGGCCGGGGGTGACGGCGCGCTGCGGGCGTGCGAAGCGGACCGACAGGGTGCCGTCGTCGCCGACCTCGACCGTGCACGGTTCGTCGGCCTGGCGGTAGCGGGTCTGTGCGGTGCAGTCGAAGCGCCGTGCCGGCGGCGCGCCGGCGATCCAGTGGGCGGTCTCGGACTGCAGCCGGTTGGCCATCAGGTAGGGGCTGTCGCGGTCCTGGTCGACGTACAGCACGTTGCGGGCGACGTCCTTGCCGACCACGTACCACGGCGCCGCGGCGCGGCCGCGCACCCCGCCGATGTTCAGGCCCTCGCGCTGGCCCAGGGTGAAGTAGAACACCCCCGGATGCTCGGCCACGACCTGCTCGTGCGGGTCGCGGATCTCGCCGCGCCGCGCCGGCAGGTACCGGCCCAGGAATTCGCGGAAATCCCGTTCGCCGATGAAGCAGATGCCGGTGGAGTCCTTCTTGGCGTGGGTCGGCAGGCCGGCCTCGCGGGCGATGCGGCGCACCTGCTCCTTGGGCAGCTCGCCGACCGGGAACAGGGTCGCGGCCAGTTGCGCCTGGCCAAGCTGGTGCAGGAAGTAGCTCTGGTCCTTGTTGCGGTCCAGCCCGCGCAGCAGCCGCCAGCGGCCACCGACGCTGTCCACCCGCGCATAGTGGCCGGTGGCGATGCGCTCGGCGCCGAGCTCGCGCGCAGCGTCCAGGAAATGCTTGAACTTGACCTCGCGGTTGCACAGCACGTCCGGGTTGGGCGTGCGCCCGACGGCGTACTCGGCCAGGAAGTGCGCGAACACCCCTTGCCAGTACTCCTGCGAAAAATCACGAAAATGGAACGGGATGCCGAGCCGGCCGCACACCGCCACCGCATCGCGGCGGTCGTCGTCGGCGCGGCAGTCGCCGCTGCCGTCGTCGGCCCAGTTCTGCATGAACAGGCCGGACACCGCCGCGCCCTGCTGGACCAGTTGCCAGGCCGCCACCGACGAATCCACGCCGCCGGAGACCCCGACCATGACCGCAGCGCCGCTCATGCCACCTGCCGCAACAGGTCCAGCGGGTAGCGGCGCCCGGCCAGGTAGTCGGCCACCACCTGCCACACCAGCGGGCTGCGCCAGCGCGGCGCGGCGGCCTCCAGCTCGGCCGGGGTCATCCACAGCGCCCGCACGATGCCGGTGTCCAGCGGCCGCTGCGGATCGTGCGCGACCGGGTCGGCGGCAAAGGCGAAGCGCAGGTAGTGGCGGCCGTTGTCGGCCTTCCACTGGTAGGCGCCGATGAAGGCGGTCGGCTGCACCTGCCAGCCGGTTTCCTCCAGCGTCTCGCGCACCGCGGCGTCGATCAGGCTCTCGTCCGGCTCAAGGTGGCCGGCCGGCTGGTTCAGCACCAGCGCACCGGCGATCGCTTCCTCGACCTGCAGCAGGCGCCCGTCGCGCACCACCACCGTGGCCACGGTCACATCCGGCTGCCAGGGTTCGGCGGTCGCCGTCATCAGAACAGGTCCTTGCCGCCGTTGAGTTCGGCGTCCATCGCGTCGGCGCCGCGTGCGGCCGCCTCCAGCGCCTCGCGCAGCGCCGCATCGTCGGCATCGGCGGGGATCTTGACCACGAACACCGCGGTGCCGCCCTGGCGCACCCAGCCGCCGAGGATGTCGGACTGCGCGTCCTCCAACAGCCGGTTGGCGACCTTGGCGGGCAGGCTGTCGCCCTGCGCCTGGTAGGCCGGCGACCACACCTCGCGGATGCGGTAGCTACCGAAGGTCTCCACCGGCGAGCGCACGTAGGTGAGCTGCTTGCGCTCGCCGCCGTTCTCGCGCAGGCCGAACAGCACCTGGTAGTCGCCGTCCTCGTCGGCCTGCGCGTCGTAGCCCAGCGCCTGCAGGCGCTTGCCCAGCGCCGCATCCGGCGGCGTGGCGGCCGCCGGCATGGCGGCGGCGAGCAGCGCGGCGAACAGCGGAAGCTTGGGGAACATCGTCGAATGCATGCGAAGCGCCATCGAAAGGAGGGGAATTGTGCGGGCAGGGCCGGCGATCGTCCAATCCGGGCAGGCGGCCCCCCGTATATAATGGGCAGATGCCCCGCAAGAATTCCCCCGAGCACGATCATGGCGTCATGGTGGAGACCGGCAAGCCGGAAATCGCCCGACCGCCGATGTATCAGGTGCTGCTGCTGAACGATGACTACACCCCGATGGACTTCGTGGTGACCGTCCTGCAGCAGTTCTTCTCCCTGGACCTGGAGCGCGCCACCCAGGTAATGCTGCACGTACATACCCGCGGCCGCGGCGTCTGCGGGGTGTATACCCGCGAGGTGGCTGAATCCAAGGTGGCTCAGGTGAACGAGTTCTCGCGGATGAACCAGCACCCCCTGTTGTGCACGATGGAAAAAGCCTGATAGTGGGAGGCGTCGGCTCCCGGTCTGCCCGGACTAACGCGGTCTGAACACACTGATCCGATAGGGTTGTGGAAATCTCGCAGCTCAAGCCACATATCGTTGGCAACAGACGTCGGAGTGCACCATGTTCAGCAAAGATCTCGAGCAGACCATCGGCCAGTGCTACAAGCGCGCCCGGGAAGCCCGTCATGAGTTCATGACGGTGGAACACCTGCTGTTGGCGCTGCTCGACAATCCCTCCGCCCAGGCCGTGCTCAAGGCCTGCGGCGCCGATGTCGACCGCCTGCGCAGCGACCTGGAACAGGCCATCGAAGCCTCGGTGGCGCGCCTGGCCGACGACGACGGCCGCGACACCCAGCCCACCCTGGGCTTCCAGCGGGTGCTGCAGCGGGCGGTCTACCACGTGCAGTCCTCGGGCAAGAAGGAGGTCAGCGGCGCGAACGTGCTGGTGGCGATCTTCGGCGAGAAGGACTCGCACGCGGTGTATTTCCTGAACCAGCAGGACATCACCCGCCTGGACATCGTCAACTACCTGTCCCACGGCATCGCCAAGATGGGCGAGGACGGCGAACACGCGGCCCCGGCCGACGGCGAGCCCAAGGGCGAGGCGGGCGAGGGCGAGCCGAAGGGCGACGCCCTGGCCGAATACGCCACCAACCTGAACGAGCAGGCCCGCAACGGCCGCATCGACCCGCTGGTGGGCCGCGGCGACGAGATCGAGCGCACCATCCAGGTGCTGTGCCGCCGCCGCAAGAACAACCCGCTGTACGTGGGCGAGGCCGGCGTCGGCAAGACCGCCATCGCCGAGGGCCTGGCCAAGCGCATCGTCGAGGGCAGCGTGCCCCAGGTGCTGGCCGATGCGGTGATCTTCTCGCTCGACCTGGGCGCACTGGTCGCCGGCACCAAGTACCGCGGCGACTTCGAGAAGCGCCTGAAGGGCGTGCTGACCTCGCTGAAGAAGGTGCCCAACGCGGTGCTGTTCATCGACGAAATCCACACCATCATCGGCGCCGGCTCCGCCTCCGGCGGCACCATGGACGCGTCCAACCTGATCAAGCCGGCGCTGTCCTCGGGCGAGTTGCGCTGCATCGGTTCGACCACGTTCCAGGAATATCGCGGCATCTTCGAGAAGGACCGCGCCCTGGCGCGGCGCTTCCAGAAGATCGACATCGTCGAGCCGACCGTGGGCGAGACCTTCGAGATCCTGCAGGGTCTCAAGCCCAAGTACGAGGCGCACCACGGCGTGACCTATGCCGACGACGCGCTGCAGGCGGCGGTGGACCTGTCGGTCAAGCACATCGGCGACCGGCTGCTGCCGGACAAGGCGATCGACGTGATCGACGAGGCCGGTGCGCGCCAGCGGCTGTTGCCGGAAGGTCAGCGCAAGGAACTGATCGACATCGAGGAGATCGAGACCATCGTCGCCAAGATGGCGCGGATCCCGGCCAAGCAGGTCAGCGCCACCGACAAGGACGTGCTGCAGCACCTGGAGCGCAACCTGAAGATGGTGATCTTCGGCCAGGATCCGGCGATCGAGACGCTGTCCTCGTCGATCAAGCTGGCGCGCTCGGGCCTGGCCAATCCGGAGAAGCCGATCGGCAACTTCCTGTTCGCCGGCCCCACCGGCGTGGGCAAGACCGAGGTCACCAAGCAGCTGGCGCTGCAGTTGGGCATCGAACTGGTGCGCTTCGACATGTCCGAATACATGGAGCCGCATTCGATCAGCCGCCTGATCGGCGCGCCTCCGGGCTACGTCGGCTTCGACCAGGGCGGCCTGCTGACCGAGAAGATCGTCAAGACCCCGCACTGCGTGCTGCTGCTGGACGAGGTGGAGAAGGCGCATCCGGACATCTTCAACATCCTGTTGCAGGTCATGGACCGCGGCGTGCTCACCGATACCAACGGACGCGAGGCGAACTTCAAGAACGTGATCCTGGTGATGACCACCAATGCCGGCGCCACCCAGGCCTCGCGGCGCTCGATCGGCTTCACCCAGCAGGACCACTCCACCGATGCGATGGAGATCATCCGCCGCAGCTTCACCCCGGAGTTCCGCAACCGCCTGGACGCGGTGGTGCAGTTCCAGCCGCTGGCCTTCAGCCACATCCTGCGCGTGGTCGACAAGTTCGTGATCGAGCTGGAGATGTTGCTGCAGGAGAAGCACGTGTCGCTGTCGGCGACTCCGACCGCCCGCGACTGGCTGGCCCAGCACGGCTTCGACCCGCTGATGGGCGCGCGGCCGATGGCGCGGGTGATCCAGGACAAGGTCAAGCGCCCGCTGGCCGACGAGTTGCTGTTCGGCAAGCTGGTCAACGGCGGCCGCGTCACCATCGACGTGCGCGACGGCGAGCTGGTGGTGGAGACCCAGGCCGAGCCGGAGCGCCTGCTGCCGGCGACGGTGGACTGAGGCCGGGCAGGCACGACGAAAGGCGGCTGCAGAGGCTGCAGCCGCCTGGCGAGGTCACCGTCGTTCCATCGTTGCAGACGCGAAAGGCGGCCATTGGCCGCCTTCTTCATGTCCGCCCGTGGCGGATTACTTCATGCGGTAGGTGATGCGACCCTTGGTCAGGTCGTACGGGGTCATTTCGACCTTCACCCGGTCGCCGGTCAGGATGCGGATGTAGTTCTTGCGCATGCGGCCGGAGATGTGGGCGATGATTTCGTGCCCGTTTTCCAGCTTGACCCGGAACGTGGTATTGGGCAACGTCTCGCTGACGGTGCCTTCGAATTCGATGGAGTCGTCTTTCGACATGTAATCCTGTGCGATTCGGAACGGCCAAAGGCCTGAAGAGCGAGGATTTTACTCGCCTGGGCCGCGCCATGCAAAGTTTGCGTTAATCCCGCTCAGCCCTGGGCCAGTTCCAGCGCCGCCAGCGACCCGAATCGCGACGTCCACGGCCCGGTCTCGGCGGGCGCCGCCGCCAACGGGGCGATGGCCTCCAGGAAGCGGGCACGCGGCCAGCGCTCGGCGCCGAGGCTGAGCAGGTGGGCGTTCTCCACCTGCGCGTCGATCAGCGGCCAGCCCCAGCCGTGCAGGCGCCGCGCCAGCGCCGCCAGCGCCACCTTGGAGCCGCCGCTGCGGGCGCTGAACATGCTCTCGCCGAAGAACATGTGCCCGCGCGCCACCCCATAGATGCCGCCGACCAGATCGCTGCCGTCGAACACCTCCACCGAATGCGCGTGGCCGGCCTGGTGCAGGGCCAGGTAGGCCGCGCGCATCGGTGCGGTGATCCAGGTGCCGTCCTGGCCGCGGCGCGGGAGTTGCGCGCAGGCGTCGATGACCTGGGCGAAGGCGGTATCGGCGCGCACCGTCCACGGCGAGCGCCGCAGGCTGCGGCGGAAGCGCGAGGACAGGCGCACCCCGTCGCTGCGGAACACGGTGCGCGGGTCCGGGCTCCACCACAGGATCGGCTCGCCATCGGAATACCAGGGGAAGATGCCCTGCGCATAGGCCGCGAGCAGCCGGGTCGGCGACAGGTCGCCGCCGACCGCGAGCAGGCCGTCCGGTTCGCGCAGGGCGCTGGACGGCGGCGGGAACGGGGCGGCGGGATCGGCCGCGAGCAGGGCAGGGAGACGACGCATCGCCGGAAGCCTAGCCGATGCCTCAGGCGTCGTGGCGGAACGGCGAATGGCGCTGCAGCGCCGCCGCGTGCTGGCGGACCTCGGCACGCTCCTGCGCGCACCACTCGGCCAGGGGCACGCGGAAGCCGGGGTCGGCAATCCAGTGACGGCTGCGCACCAGCCGCGGCAGGAAGCCGCGGGCGATCTTGTGCTGGCCCTGCGCACCCGGCTCGAAGCGGGTCAGGCCCTCGCGCAGGCAATAGTCGATGCCCTGGTAGTAGCAGGTCTCGAAGTGCAGGCCGGGCAGGGGCTCGCCGCCCCAGTAGCGGCCGTACAAGGTGTCGCCGCCGCGCAGGCAGAACGCGCCGGCGACCGGCACACCTTCATGCATGGCCAGGAAGATCAGCAGGTTGCGCGGCATCGTTCGCGCAAGATGCGCGAAGAAGTCCAGGGTCAGCGCCGGCGAATTGCCGTAGTCGTCGAAGGTGCGCAGGTAGAACCCGTACAT
The DNA here is from genome assembly GCF_014206815.1 of Xanthomonas sp. F10. Classification (GTDB taxonomy): domain Bacteria; phylum Pseudomonadota; class Gammaproteobacteria; order Xanthomonadales; family Xanthomonadaceae; genus Xanthomonas_A; species Xanthomonas_A indica. The sequence goes on along the minus strand of NZ_JACHNP010000001.1, from coordinate 1,215,134 downwards.
CGCCTCCAGGTCGGCAGCGCTGGCCTCGTCGCCGTGCAGTACGCGGAAGCCGACGCCGGCGCGCTGCACCTTGGCCCGCTCCTGGCGGATGTTCTTGCGGTGCTTGTGGTCCATCGCGCCCAGGTAGTCGTCGAAGCCAGCCCAGCCGGCCTCGTTGTGCCACTGGTACTGCACGTCGTTGCGCTCCAGCCAATCGGCGCCGAACGCGGCGTCCTCCTCGGCGCGGTGGAAGTTGACGTGGGTCGAGGACAGGCCGGTGCTTTCGGCGAGCGCCTGCATGGCCGCCAGCAACTCCTGTCGGGCGGCCGGGTCGCGCGCCAGCAGCCGCGGCCCGGTCACCGGCGAGTAGGGCACCGCGCACAGCCACTTGGGGAAGTAGTCCTGGCCGTAGCGCGCGTAGGCATGCGCCCAGGCGTGGTCGAACACGAATTCGCCGTGCGAGTTGCTTTTCAGGTACCCGGGCGCGGCCGCGACCAGCGTCTCGCCGTCCCAGAGGCTGAGATGCAGCGGGCTCCAACCCCAGTCCGGGCGCAGGCAGCCGTGCTGCTCCAGGCCGGCCAGGAAGGCGTGGGCGACGAACGGATTGCGGCCGTCGTGCAGCGCGTCCCAGTCGGCGGCGGCGACGGTGTCGAGCCGGCGCAGCCAGCGGATCCGGCTCATCGCCCCGGCCGCCGCAGCAGAACGGCGACCCGACCGCCGGTTGCCTCGGCGCGCGCGCTTGCCGGCGCGCGGCAACTGCCGGCGCGGGGTCGGCAGCTCAGAACGTGCGCGGACTCAGGCACCCTTGTCCAGATAGCGCTCGGCGTCCAGCGCGGCCATGCAGCCGAAGCCGGCCGAGGTGATCGCCTGGCGGTAGTGCTGGTCGGCCACGTCGCCGGCGGCGAACACGCCCGGCACCGAGGTCTCGGTGGCCGCGCCGCCCAGGCCGGAGCGGATCTCCAGGTAGCCGTTGTGCATGGCCAACTGGCCATCGAACAGCTGGGTGTTCGGGTGATGGCCGATGGCGACGAAGAAGCCGTGTGCCTCCAGGTCGCGGGTGCTGCCGTCCTGCACCGACTTGACCCGCACGCCGGTGACGCCGGCCTCGTTGCCCAGCACTTCGTCCACCTGGTGATGCCAGACGGTCTCGATCTTGCCGGCGGCGACCTTGGCGAACAGCTTGTCCTGCATGATCTTCTCCGCGCGCAAGGTGTCGCGGCGGTGCACCAGGTAGACCTTGCGGGCGATGTTGGACAGGTACAGCGCCTCTTCCACGGCGGTGTTGCCGCCGCCGACCACGACCACGTCCTGGTCCTTGTAGAAGAAGCCGTCGCAGGTGGCGCAGGCGGACACGCCGCGGCCCTTGAACGCCTCTTCCGAGGGAATGCCCAGGTACTTGGCGGTGGCGCCGGTGGCGATGATCAGCGCGTCGCAGGTGTAGTCGCCGCTGTCGCCGCTGAGCCGGAACGGGCGCTGCGACAGGTCGGCGGTGTGGATGTGGTCGAAGATCACCTCGGTCTCGAAGCGCTCGGCATGCGCCTGCATGCGCGCCATCAGGTCCGGGCCCATCAGGCCGTGCGGGTCGCCGGGCCAGTTGTCGACCTCGGTGGTGGTCATCAGCTGGCCGCCCTGCTGCAGGCCGGTGATCACCACGGGCTTGAGGTTGGCGCGCGCGGCGTAGACCGCGGCGGTCCAGCCGGCCGGGCCGGAACCCAGGATCAGCAGGCGCGAATGCTTGGCGGAATTGGCGGCAGAGGGGCTCATGTATACTCGCGAACAGGGTGAAATGGCGGCGGAAACGCGGCATTGCGCGGGGTCCGGCGAAGGCGCATAGAGTGGCGGCCGGCCTGGAACGAATCAAGCCGCGTGGCGGAAACGCTGCGGCCCGCCGCGACCGACGGCCTCCGCGGCACGCCAGTGCATGCTGCCAGCAGGCACCGCCGCGGCACAGCGGCGCGAGACCGGACGATTCAGGTAGCGCCTGCTGAAATGCAAGGGCGAGTCGTTTATTATCAATCACTAACGATGCATTTCTAAGGTCTGGTCATAGCGTGGCGAAGCAGGTTCCGGAACGCGGCAAATCCCAGGGCGCCAATGCGGCGGCACGCAAGCAGGGCGCCGCGCCCAACCCACGCCGGCAGAAGCTGTGGCGCGATCTGGCGCTGATCGCGATCGCGCCGCTGTTGCTGTACCTGCTGGCCAGCCTGGCCACGTATTCGGCCACCGATCCGGGCTGGTCGCACACCGGCAGCGTGGTCGCGCCGGTGCACAACATGGGCGGCAAGTTCGGCGCCTGGATCGCCGACGTGCTGCTGCAACTGTTCGGCTACGTGGCCTTCCTGCTGCCGGTGGTGATCGGCGCGATCTCCTGGATCGCGCTGTTCGGCATGGACCAGGACGGCGACGGCGAGGCCGACCTCGGCCCGGCGCTGCGCCTGGTCGGCATCGTCGGATTCCTGATCGCCGCCACCGGGCTGCTGCACCTGCGCCTGTTCGCCGGCGACGTGGCCGGCGCCGGCGGCATCCTCGGCAAGCTGGTCGGCAATTCGCTGGGCGCCGGCTTCGGCGCGCTCGGCGCCAACCTGTTCGTGCTGGTGCTGCTGCTGGTGTCGGTGACCCTGGCCACCGGGCTGTCCTGGTTTGCGGTGATGGAGCGCATCGGCAAGGCGGTGATGACCCTGCCGGCGCTGGCCCGACGCGGCACCCAGCAGGCCAACGAATGGCAGCAGACCCGCGCCATGCGCGAGGAACGCGAGGAAGTGCGCAAGGTCGACGCGGTGCAGCGCGCCAAGCGCGAGCCGGTCAAGATCGAGCCGCCGCCGGCGCCGGTGGTGGAGAAGAGCGAGCGCGCCAAGCGCGAGCAGCAGATCCCGCTGTTCCACGGCACCGGCAGCGACCCGTCCGGGGTGCCGCCGCTGGCGCTGCTGGACGACCCCAAGCCGCAGGCCAAGGGCTATTCCGAGGAGACCCTGGAAACCCTGTCGCGGCAGATCGAGTTCAAGCTCAAGGACTTCCGCATCGAGGCGCAGGTGGTCGGCGCCTATCCCGGTCCGGTCATCACCCGCTTCGAGATCGAGCCGGCGCCGGGCATCAAGGTCAGCCAGATCAGCTCGCTGGACAAGGACATCGCCCGCGGCCTGTCGGTGAAGTCGGTGCGCGTGGTCGACGTGATCCCGGGCAAGTCGGTGATCGGCCTGGAGATCCCCAACGTCAGCCGCGAGATGATCTATCTCAGCGAGCTGCTGCGCTCCAAGGAATACGACAAGTCGGCCAGCCCGCTGACCCTGGCCCTGGGCAAGGACATCGCCGGGCGTCCGACCGTGGCCGACCTGGCGCGCATGCCGCACCTGCTGGTCGCCGGTACCACCGGCTCGGGCAAGTCGGTGGCGGTCAACGCGATGGTGCTGAGCCTGCTGTACAAGGCCTCGGCCAAGGACCTGCGGATGCTGATGATCGACCCGAAGATGCTCGAACTGAGCGTCTACCAGGGCATCCCGCATCTGCTGGCGCCGGTGGTCACCGACATGAAGGAGGCCGCCAACGGCCTGCGCTGGTGTGTGGCGGAGATGGAGCGCCGCTACAAGCTGATGAGCGCGGTCGGCGTGCGCAACCTGGCCGGCTTCAACAAGAAGGTCAAGGACGCGCAGGACGCCGGGCAGCCGCTGATGGACCCGCTGTTCAAGCCCAACCCGGACCTGGCCGAGGCGCCGCGGCCGCTGGACACGCTGCCGTTCATCGTCATCTTCATCGACGAATTCGCCGACATGATGATGATCGTCGGCAAGAAGGTCGAAGAACTGATCGCGCGCCTGGCGCAGAAGGCTCGTGCCGCCGGCATCCACCTGATCCTGGCCACCCAGCGCCCCTCGGTGGACGTGATCACCGGCCTGATCAAGGCCAACATCCCGACCCGCATCGCCTTCCAGGTCAGTTCCAAGATCGACTCGCGCACCATCCTCGACCAGTCCGGCGCCGAGACCCTGCTGGGCCACGGCGACATGCTGTACCTGCCGCCGGGCACGGCGATGCCGGACCGCGTGCACGGCGCCTTCGTCAGCGACGAAGAAGTGCACCGCGTGGTGGAGCACCTCAAGGCCAGCGGCCCGGCCGACTACATCGAGGGCGTGCTCGACGAGGTGCAGACCATGGGCGACGGCACCGTGATCGGCGCCACCGGCCTGCCCGAAGCCGGCGGCGGTGGCGGCGACGAGTCCGACCCGCTGTACGACGAGGCCCTGCGCATCGTCACCGAGACCCGCCGCGCCTCGATTTCCGGCGTGCAGCGGCGGCTGAAGATCGGCTACAACCGTGCCGCGCGGCTGATCGAGGCAATGGAAGCCGCCGGCGTGGTCAGCCCGCCCGAACACAACGGCGACCGCAGCGTGCTGGCGCCGCCGCCGCCGAAGTGAGCCGCACCGCGCCCTCCGCCGGCCATGGCCGGCGCCTGCGTGGACCGGCGCCACTGCGCGCGGTGGGATGGTTGTTCGGCTCGGCGCTGCTGGCGCTGGCCGGCCTCGCCACGGCGCAACCGGCGCCGACCGCGGAGCGCGACACCGACCAGCAGGCCGCGGCCGCACCGGTGGTCAGCAACAACTACAGCTACGTGCGCTACCGCGCCGACCACGAGGTGCGCGAGGACGCCACCAGCGTGGAGACCGACGAGGTCGAGCTGCTGCTCAAGACCAAGGCCGGCGTCGACCAGTTCAGCCAGGTGCGCCTGAGCTACAGCGAGAAGCTGGAGACGCTGGAGGTGCTGTCCGCCTACACGCTGACCCCGGACGGGCTGCGCCACGACGTGCCGGCCGACAAGATCTACACCCAGGAGAGCTATTCCAGCGCGGCGGCGGCGATGTACGCCGACCGCAAGGTCAAGGTGGTGGTGTTTCCCAACCTGATGCCCGGCGCGCGCCTGGTGTACCGGGTGCGGCGCACCCAGAACGTGCCGTACTTCCCTGGCTACTTCAGCCTCTGGGAGACCTTCAGCGTGTTCTCCCAGTACGACGACGCCACGGTGACCCTGGTGGCGCCGCGGCGCCTGCAGATGCACCTGTACACGCGCGGCGTGCAGGGCAGCGACACGCCGCGGATCGATGGCGAGCAGGCGCGCTGGGAGTGGCACTACAGCCGCCGCGAGCCGATGAAGAGCCAGAACTGGTCGGCGGCGACCTGGGAATTCAGCCCGACCATCATGGCCAGCAGCTTCCGCCGCTGGGCGCAGATGGCCCAGGCCTACCAGCACAGCAGCGCCGCCGCCGCGCAGGTCACGCCCAAGGTGCGCGCCCGCGCCGAGCAGATCACCGCCGGCATCAGCGATCGCCGCGCACAGGCCGCGGCGCTGTACGAATGGGTGGCGCGCAACATCCGCTACGTGGCGGTGTACCTGGGCAACGGCGGGCTGCAGCCGAACAGCGCCGACAGCATCCTCGACAACCACTACGGCGACTGCAAGGACCACACCGTGGTGCTGGAAGCGCTGCTGGCGGCCAAGGGCATCGCCAGCACGCCGGTGCTGATCGGCGCGCAGGGCGGGCCGACCCTGCCCGAGGTGCCGGTGCTGGGCCGGTTCAACCACGCCATCACCTATCTGCCCGAGTTCAAGCTGTACGTGGACTCCACCAGCCCGTACGCGCGCTTCGGCCAGTTGCCGGCCGGCGACCTCGGCGCGCCGGTGCTGCACACCGCCGACGGCACCCTGGCGCGCACGCCGCCGGACGACGCCAAGCGCAACCGCTACCTGGTCGAGACCGACTATCGCTTCGCCGCCGACGGCAGCCTGAGCGGCATCACCCGCCTGGACAGCGGCGATGTCGGCGAGGTCGGCCTGCGCACGATGTTCGTGCAGCTCAACGCGCAGAACCGCACCCGCATCGAGGAATCGATCCTCGCCGCCTCCGGCTTCGACGGCAGCGGCGAGTTGCTGCTGCAGGGCGCGCCGCAGGACCTGCGCCGGCCGTTCGGCTACGCCTACCGCTTCCGCGCCCACGACTACGTGGACTTCGGCGTGGTCGGCGGCATGAGCCTGCCGCTGATGCCCGGCGCCGACTCGGTGCGCGGGGTCTACAGCACCGCCTCGGCCGAGCGCAATCTGACCCCGTTCTACTGCAACGACAACGCGCGCAGCGAGACCTACCGGCTGACCTTCCCCGACAGCGTGCCGATCATCGCGATCCCGGCCGACACCCATTTCCGCAATGCCGCCGGCGAATACGCCGCGACCTGGGTGCGCGACGGGCAGACCGTCACCGCCACGCACACGCTGCACCGGCGCGCGATCCACGGCCCGGCGGCGCTGTGCCAGCCGCAGGATTACGCCGCCTTCCGCGAGCTGTACCAGCAGGTGCGGCGCGGCTTCCGCGGACAGATCCTGTACGGCGACCTGAGCCGGATGCAGACCGGGCCGTAGCCCTGGCTCGGCGCCACATCACTCTGATCGCCTATTCAGGCGTGCCGCGTCACACTTCCCACACTCCATCCGGAAATCCATCCGCATGCTTCGCACACTCCGCTACACCGTCCTCGCCACCGCGCTGCTGGCCGGCTCCGCCTTCGCCGGCGCCCGCGAGGACCTCACTGCCTTCACCCGCGGGCTGAAGGGCCTGGACGGCCAGTTCGCGCAGAAGGTCTACGACGGCAAGGGCACGCTGAAGGAAAGCTCCAGCGGCCGCGTCGCCCTGTCGGCGCCGCGCCTGTTCCGCTGGGAGTACCGCAAGCCCTATACCCAGCTGATCGTCGCCGACGGCAGCAAGGTCTGGGTGTACGACCCGGACCTGAAGCAGGCCACGGTGCGCGCGCAGGGCAGCGAGGAACAGAACAGCCCGCTGACCGCGCTGATCGATCCGGGCAAGCTCGACCGCCAGTACGACGTCAGCGAGGAAGCGGTGGCCCGCGACGGGCTGCAGTGGCTGACCATGACGCCGAAGGTGGACACCGAGGCCAGCTTCCAGATGGCCAAGCTCGGCTTCGACCGCAACGGCCTGGCGCGCATGGAAGTGGTCGACCCGGTCGGCCAGCGCACCGAGATCAGCTTCAGCGACTGGAAGCGCAATCCGGCCTTCGCCACCGGCACCTTCCGCTACGTCCCGGACAAGGACGTGGACGTGGTCGGCGACCGCTGAGCCGGCTGCCGCCGCGCGCCGTCTCGGTGCGCGGCGGTCTTCCCGGTCATTCCGGGCAGGTCTGCACTTCGATGCTGACGTGGCCCAGGGTGGCCACGCCCTGCAGGCGCGCGTGGTAGAACGCCGCCGGCCGCGGCCGGTGGGTCACCAGCGACACGATCGCCGCGTGCTGGCCGGGGCCGACCCGCCACACGTGCAGGTCGGCGATGCGCTCGTCGTCCTGCTGCAGGCGGTCGCGAATCTGCGCCTGCAGCGCCGCCGGCGCCGAGGCGTCGAGCAGCACCGCGCCGGTGTCGCGCAGCAGCGCCAGCGACCAGCGTGCGATGACGATGGCGCCGACGATGCCCATCAACGCATCGGTCCAGGTCCAGTCCAGGTACTTGGCCAGCAGCAGGGCGACGATCGCCATCACCGAGGTCAGCGCGTCGGCCAGCACGTGCATGTAGGCCGAGCGCAGGTTGTGGTCGGCGTGCGCGTGGCGGTCGTGGCTGGCGGCCTGCGCGGGCGCCACGTGGGCGTGTGCGTGCCCGTGGTGATCGTGCGGGTGGTGATGGTCGTGACCGTGCGCATGATCGTGGTCATGCCCATCGTGGTGCGCGTGCGCATGGTAGTCATGCCGATGCCTGGCATGGGCATGGCCGTGTTCGTGATGATGGCCGTGACTATGCCCGTGCCCGTGCCCGTGCCCGTGCCCGTGCCCGTGATCATGATGGTGGTCGGCGCCCAGCATCCAGGCGCTGAGCAGGTTCACCAGCAGGCCCAGCGCCGCGATCCACAGGGCCTCGTCGTAGGCGATGTGGACCGGCTGCGCCAGGCGCAGCGCCGACTCCACGCCGATGCCCAGCGCGATCAGCGCCAGGATCAGCGCGCTGGAAAAGCCCGCCAGGTCGCCGACCTTGCCGGTGCCGAAGGTGAAGCGCGGATTGTGCCGGTGCCGCCGCGCGAACCAGTAGGCGAAGCCGGCCAGCGACAGCGCGCCGGCGTGGGTGGCCATGTGCAGACCGTCGGCCAGCAGCGCCATCGAGCCGGTCCACCAGCCGGCGACGATCTCCACGAGCATCATCGCGGCGGTCAGCGCCACCACCGACCAGGTGCGACGCGCATTGCGCTCGTGGCGCGTGCCGAGGAAATCGTGCTGATGGGTGAACGCATCCAGGGTGTCGTGGTGGCTCATGGCAGGGGCGGCCGGGCAGGGGAGGCGTCGCGATTCTAGCGCTCGCGTTGGCGCCACGCGGGCCTGCGGCGCCAGGCACGCCGCGGCCGGGCTGCATGCTGGAGGCAAGGCGTGCACGGGCCGCGGCGATAGAATGGGCGCATGGCCAAACGCAGACCCTTCGCTTCCGACACCCCCGATCTGCTGAGCGTCGACCGCGAGGCCATGCGCCCGCTGGCCGAGCGCATGCGCCCGCGCACGCTGGACGAGATGGTTGGGCAGAAGCGCCTGCTCGCGCCGACCAGCGCACTGCGCCGCGCGGTCGCCGCCGGTCGCGTGCATTCGATGATCCTGTGGGGGCCGCCCGGCTGCGGCAAGACCACCCTGGCATTGCTGCTGGCGCAATACGCCGAGGCCGAGTTCAAGGCGATCTCGGCGGTGCTGTCCGGCCTGCCGGAGGTGCGGCTGGTGCTGGCCGAGGCCGCGCAACGTTTCGCCGACGGGCGCCGCACGGTGCTGTTCGTCGACGAGGTGCACCGCTTCAACAAGGCGCAGCAGGACGCGTTCCTGCCGCACATCGAGCGCGGCACCATCCTGTTCGTCGGCGCCACCACCGAGAATCCCTCGTTCGAACTGAATTCGGCGCTGCTGTCGCGCTGCCGCGTGCACGTGCTGGAGGCGGTGTCGCCGCAGGACATCGCCGAGGCGCTGCAGCGGGCGCTGCACGATCCCGAGCGCGGGCTCGGCGCCGAGCCGTTGCGCGTGTCCGACGCGGCGCTGCTGGAGATCGCCGGCGCCGCCGATGGCGACGTGCGGCGTGCGCTGACCCTGCTGGAGATCGCCGCCGAACTGGCCCAGGACGAGGGCGGCGAGATCACCGCGCAGACCCTGCAGCAGGTGCTGGCCGACCGCACCCGCCGCTTCGACAAGGGCGGCGAGCAGTTCTACGACCAGATCTCGGCGCTGCACAAGTCGGTACGCAGTTCCAATCCCGACGCGGCGCTGTACTGGCTCACGCGCATGCTCGATGGCGGCTGCGACCCGGCCTACCTGGCGCGGCGGCTGACCCGCATGGCGATCGAGGACATCGGCCTGGCCGATCCACGCGCGCAGTCGATGGCGCTGGAGGCCTGGGACATCTACGAGCGCCTGGGCAGCCCGGAAGGCGAACTGGCCTTCGCGCAACTGGTGCTGTACCTGGCCAGCACCGCCAAGTCCAACGCCGGCTATGCCGCGTTCAACCAGGCCAAGGCCGAGGTGCGCGAGACCGGCACCCAGGAGGTGCCGCTGCACTTGCGCAACGCGCCGACCAAGCTGATGAAGACCCTGGGCTATGGCGCCGACTACCAGTACGACCACGATGCCGAGGGCGGCATCGCGCTGGACCAGACCGGCTTTCCCGATGCGATGGGCGAGCGGGTCTACTACCGGCCGGTGGAACGCGGCCTGGAGATCAAGCTCAAGGACAAGCTCGACCGCCTGCGCGCCGCGCGCGAACAGGCGCGGGCTGACAAGGCTGGGCGATCGACCGCATAATCGGTGCACAGGAGATGGCATTCCTCCTCGAACCGCCCGCAGCACTGCGCGCTGATGATGCCTGCCCAACCCCCGCCGGGGTGGCAGGTTCGCGCCCCGGCATCGTCCTTGTGGAGAATCCGATGCCCGTTTCTTCTCGTTTTTCTGCTGCCGCTCCGGCGTTCGTCTCGCGGAGGCGTGCATGAACCTGACCCTGTGGTGGCAGCAACTGCTGCTGGCGATGGCCGGCGGCGCGGTCGGCTCCGGTCTGCGCTTCGCGGTCGGCAGCGCGCTGCTGCAACGCTACGGCGCCGGTTTCCCGTGGGGCACGTTGGCGGTGAACCTGGCCGGCGCCTTCGTCGGCGGCTTCCTGCTGGTGTGGATCGAAGGCCGCGGCGCCAGCGCGCCGTACTGGCGGGCGCTGCTGATCGTCGGCCTGGTCGGCGGACTGACCACGTTCTCCTCGCTGATGATGGAAAGCATGGTGTTCGTGCGCAACGGCCGCCTCGGCATGGTCCCGCTGTACCTGGCGATCACCCTGGCGGCGGGGCTGGTGCTGGTGTTCGCCGGCGCGCGCACCGCCGCGGAACTGCGGGCGCCGACGGTGGCCGCCGATCGCTGAGTAAGGCGGGCCTAGGGCCGGCCGGAGAAGTGGTGGCAGGCCCGCCCTAGGCCAACAGGGCGGCGCCCACGCCCAGCGGCGGCGCCAGCAGCGCCAGCGGCACGATCAGCCGTGGCCGGTACGGCAGCAGGCCCAGGGTCAGCAGCGCCGCACTGGCGCTGAGCGAGCCCACCCACAGCACTGGGCCGATACCCCAGCCGCGCGCGGCGACGCAGCAGGCGAATGCCACGCCCAGCAGCAGCCAGCCGGCGGCCTGCAGTTGTCGCATCCGCGGCGCCGACGCGCGATGTGCGCCATACAGTTCGAGTTGGTGCTTCTCCATGCCCAGGCACAGCGCAACGAAGCCGGAGAAGGCCAGGCACAGGCCGAGCGCGGTCATGCGCCCTCCGTGGCCAGCACCGGCTTGCCCGATCCGCCGCGCTCGCGGGCGCGGCGTTCGGCCGCCGACAGCGGCGGTTGCCAACGCTGCATGCGTCGCGCAGCCAGCGCCAGGGCCAGGCCGAGGAACAGGCAGACCAGATCGAACCCGGCCAGCGCCCAGTCGCCGGCCAGCAGGCTCACGCCCAGGTGCGCCTCGGTGGTGACGGCGTTGAGCAGCGGCAGCAAGCCGAACAGCGCCGCCCCCGCATACAGTTGCCAGGCCCACATGGCGCGTTTCGGCCACACCTGCGCGGCGAGCAGGGCCGCCGCCCAGGCCAGGAAGAACACCGCCGCTTCGCGCTCCGGGCGTGCCTCCAGGTGCAGCGGCAGCAGCCGGTTGCCCCAGAAATAGGCGGCGAAGGCGATCGGCAGCCCGGCCACGGTGCCGATGTTGAGCGCGTCGACCAGGCGCAGGCCCAGGCCGATGCGTCCGACCTTGGCGTGCTTGGGCCGCTCCTTGACCGCCCACAGGATCGCGCCGCTGGCCACCATCAGGCAGCCGAGCAGGCCGCAGCCGAAGAACAGCCAGCGCAGCCAGGGGCCGGCGAAGTGCGCCAGGTGCAGGCCGTACAGGGTGCTGCGGGTTTCCGCGGCGGCGCCCAGCTCACCGCTGCGGCCGAGGATCTGGCCGCTGCCCGCGTCCAGCAGCAATGATGGCGTGGTGTAACCCAGGCGCTGGCCGTCGCCCTGGCGGATCTGGATGGCCGCGGCCGCGTCGCCGGCGTTGTACACGGTGAAGCCGGCGATCGGCGCCTGCGCGCCCCATTCGCGGCGCGCCACGTCCAGCAGTTGCGCGATCGGCAGCATGCGCCCGGGCGTGCCGCTGGCCTCGCGCAGGTTCTGCGGTTCCTGGAATGCCTCGGCGTAGAACGCCTGCTCGGCGTCGGGGTAGGCGGTCTTGATGCCCCAGGGCAGGTACATCAGCATCAGCGTGACCAGCCCGGTGTAGGTGATCATCGCGTGGTAGGGCAGGGCGAGCACCGCGCTGGCATTGTGGAAGTCCAGCCACGAGCGCTGGCCCTTGGCCGGACGGAAGGTGAAGAAGTCCTTGAAGATCTTCTTGTGGGTGATCACGCCGCTGATGATCGCCACCAGCATGAACATCGCGCAGAAGCCGACGATGTAGCGCGCCCACAGCGCCGGGATGTAGTGCAGGTCGAAGTGCAGGCGGTAGAAGAAGTCGCCGCCGCGGGTGTCGCGGGTCTGGCTGGCCTCGCCGCTGACCGGGTCGAGCAGGGCGTTGCCGAACATCTCCTTGCGGCTCTGGCGGGCGCCGTCGGCCGGCGGCGGATTGCGCCAGAACAGGTCGGTGAACGGCGCGCGCGGATTGGCCAGCGACACGAACCACTGCGGCGACTGCGGCGCCTCGCGCTGCAGCAGCGCCACCGCGCGTGCGGCGACCACGTCGGTGCTCGGTTGTGCGGCCGGCAGCTCCGGACGCATCCAGCGGCTGATCTCGTTGCGGAAATAGCTGGCGGTGCCGGCCATGAAGATCAGCAGCAGCACCCAGGACACCAGCAGGCCGCTCCAGGTGTGCAGCCAGGCCATCGATTGGCGGAATCCCTGCTTCATGGCGCGTGCTGCTGCAGCCAGGCGATAGCCAGCGCCATCGGCGCCAGCAGCGCCGCGATGCCCAGCCAGGCACGCCCGGCGCTGTGCGCGGCGAACGCCCACAGCGCGGTGCAGGCGCAGACCAGGATGCCCAGCATCATCCCGCTCAATACCGCCTGCGCGCGCACCGAGGGCCACAGCAGCGGCAGCAGCACCGCGGTGGCCGCGGCCAGCGCATAGCCGCCGACGATCGCGGCCAGGGTGCGCGCCAGCACGCCCAACCACGGTGGCAAGGAGCGGCGCCGCGGCGTCGCCGGGGCGTCAGGGGCGTGGAGCGAGGAGGAAGAAGCAGACATGCAGGCCCGTAGGGAGGAAGCACCGGCTGGGCAGCGGAGGACAGCGCGTGGCGGCGGTGGGTGAGATGTCAGTTAATGATACGCATTCCTATCTTTGGCGCAAATGCGGGGAGATGAACCGGGCGCTGGTGTAGTTGGCGCTGCCGCCACGCTGGGCTGCGTCATGGCATGTTCCGCGATCCCTTCATGCAAGCCGTCGCTGCGGACACGCTGAAACGCATGCTCGAGCAGGCTCTTTGAACAACTCGCGTCGCCGCCGCGATGGCTGCGACCGCGTCAGCGCGGCGCTGCGTTCCCCGGCGAGCCATTGGCCGCCATCGCCTCAGCCGTGGTGATCTTCTGCGTCACCGCCTCGCGCAGCGGCGACGCGGCGGGCAGCAGGGTCAGCAGGTGGCGCCAGTCGTCGGCCGCGTCGGCATAGCGCTGCCGCTGGAAGGCGGCGATGCCGCGCATCCACAGCGCCCGCTGGTTGTCCGGTTGCTGCGCCAGCACTCGGCCGAGCATGGCGCGTGCGGGGTTGCCCACGGCGAGATCGGCGCGTTGCGCGATGTCGGTCTCGGCCCAGCCGAGCAGGGCCTCGACGTTGTCCGGGGCGATCCGCAGGGCCTGCGCATAGGCTTGCTGCGCGTCGTGCGGGCGCTGCGCCTGTTGCGCGTCCCAGGCCTGCTGCAGCCAGCCTTGCAGCCGTTGCGCGGTCTGCTCCGGTGCAGCCGGTGGCAGCGGTTGCAGGGGGACGCCGGCCAGGGCCGTCGGCGTGCCGATGCGCCAGTACAGGCTGGCGCCGAGCAGCGGCAGCAGCACCGCCAGCAGCAGGGCGATGCCGCGTTGCGGACGCGCGCCGGGACGCTGGGCGAGCAGGGGGCGCAGCACGGCGAACAGGGCGATGCCGAGCATCGCCGCGGCGGTGAGGAGGAAGCCCAGCGTCACCAGGCATCCTCCGCGTCAGGCTCCACTGCCGCGGTGCCGATGGCGCGACGGCGCTGGCGCAGCGTCGCCACGACCATGCCGGCGCCACCCAGCAGCAACAGCGCCGGCCCGAACCACAGCAGCCAGGTACCCGGCGCCAGCGGCGGGTCGTACAGCACGAAGGCCGAGTAGCGATCGACCATGTACTGCTTGATCTGCGCATCGCTGCGCCCGGCCTGGAGTTGCGCGAATACCTGGTGGCGCAGGTCGCGCGCCAGGGTCGCGTCGGAATCGGCCAGGTTCTCGTTCTGGCAGACCAGGCAGCGCAGTTGCGCGGTCAGGTGCTGGAAGCGCTGCTCCTGCGCGCGGTCCTTGAACGGCAGCGGGTCCACCGCCTGGGCCAGCCCCGGCACTGCACCGCCCAGCAGCCACAGCAGCACCAGCAGCCGCCACCACGGCGTACGCCGGCGCGTCCGTGCGATGGGAGTGCTCATCGCCGTGCTCCGTCGAGCGCCGCGATCGCCGGGCGTAGCTCGTCGGCGAGCACCTGCGGCGTCAGCACGCCGACATGCTTGTAGCGGACTACGCCGTCGGCATCGATCAGGAAGGTTTCCGGCGCGCCGTACACGCCCAGGTCGATCGCCCGCTGGCCATCGCTGTCGACCAGCACCAGCGCGTACGGATTGCCGCGCTGCGCCAGCCAGGCGGCGGTGTCGTGCGGATCGTCGCGGTAGGCGTAGCCGACCAGGGACACGCCCAGTTGCCGGGCCTGCGCCATCAGCAGCGGATGCTCCTCGCTGCAGGCCATGCACCAGCTGGCGAACACGTTGAGCAGATACGGGCGGCCGCGCAGCGCCTGGCTGCCGCTGCGCAGGTCCGGGCGGTCCAGGCGCGGCAGCGCGAACGCCGGCACCGGCTTGCCCAGCAGCGGCGAGGGTACGTCGCGCGGGTCGTGGTTGCGGCTCCACCACAGGCCGAACCCGAACAACGCGGCCAGCAACAGGAAACCGGCCAGCGGCAGCAGCCGGCTCATGGTGCGGCGCCCGCGAGCGCCGCCGGCGTGACGGCGCTGTCCGCGGTCGGCTGTGCACGCAAGCGGCGCGCGCCGGCGCTGACGAAACCGCCGAGCATCATCAGCAGGCCGCCGGCCCAGATCCAGCGGATGAACGGCTTGTCGTACAGGCGCAGGGTCCAGCCGTATTCGATGTGCTGGTCGTCGACCGGCTCGCCCAGCGCGACGTACAGGTCGCGCAGCACGCCGGCATCGATCGCCGCCTCGGTCTGGATGCGCTCGCTGCTGTACAGGCGCTTCTGCGGATGCAGCACCGCCACGACGGCGCCGTCGCGCAGCACGGTCACGGTGCCTTGCTCGGCCTTCCAGTTGGGGCCGTCGACCAGGCGCACGCCATCGAAGCGGAACGCATGGGCGCCGATCTGCGCGCTCTGGCCGGGATCCAGGCGGACGTCGCGTTCCACCGACAGGCTTTCCGACAGCAGCACGCCGGCCACGAACACCGCCACCCCGGCATGCGCCAGCAGCATGCCAGCCAGTTCGGCAGGGAAGCGGCGGCCGCGCGGCGCGCTGCGCCAGCGGGTGAGCGCATACAGCGCGGTGCCGACGCCGACCCAGGCCGCGGCCGCCACCCCGGCCACCGCGCGCAGCGTGCCAGCGCTCAGCAGCCACGCCAGCAACGCGCAGGCCACTGCGGCCAGCCCGGCGCGCGCTGCCACCGCGCGCAGTGCGCCGGGTTCGGTGCGGCCCCAGCGCAGGTAGGGACCGAACGGCAACAGCAGCACCACCGGCAACATCAGCAGCGGGAACAGCAGGCCGAAGTAGGGCGGACCGACCGAGAGCTTGCCCAGCCGCAGCGCATCGCCGAGCAGCGGGAACAGCGTGCCCAGCAGCACCATCGCCGCGGCCACGCTGAGCATCAGGTTGCCGACCAGGATCGCGGTCTCCCGCGACAACGTAGCGAACGGCTTGCCCGCGGCCAGGCGCGGCGCGCGCAGCGCATACAGCAGCAACGAGCCGCCCACGACCAGCACCAGGAAGCCGAGGATGTACAGGCCGCGGCGCGGATCGGCGGCGAAGGCGTGCACCGAGGTCAGCACGCCGGAGCGCACCAGGAAGGTGCCCAGCAACGACAGCGAGAACGCCAAGATCGACAGCAGCAGGGTCCAGGCGCCGAGTGCGCCGCGTTTCTCGGTGACCGCCTGGGTGTGGATCAGCGCCGCGCCGACCAGCCACGGCATGAAGCTGGCGTTTTCCACCGGATCCCAGAACCACCAGCCGCCCCAGCCCAGTTCGGCGTAGGCCCACCAGCTGCCGGCGACGATGCCGGCGCTGAGGAAGCCCCAGGCGACGTTGGTCCACGGCCGCGCCCAGCGCACCCAGGCCTGCTGCTGCTCGCCACCGAGCAGGGCGGCGATCGCGAAGGCGAAGGCCACCGAGAAGCCGACGTAGCCGGTGTACAGCACCGGCGGATGCAGCACCATGCCCGGGTCCTGCAGCACCGGATTGAGCTCGCTGCCGTCGCGCGGCATCGGCGACAGCCGCGCGAACGGATTGGAGGTGAACAGCACGAACGCCAGGAAGCCGCTGGCGATCAGCCCGAGCACGCCGAGCACGCGTGCGGCGAAGACCTCGGGCAGATGCCGGCCGCTGCGCGCCAGCGCCACCGTCCACAGGTTGAGGATGGCGATCCATAGCAGCAGCGAGCCTTCGTGCGCGCCCCACACCGCGGCCAGCCGGTAGTACCAGGGCTGCGCCAGGTTGGCGTTGGCGGCGACGTAGCGCACCGAGAAATCCAACTGCAGCAACACGTAGGCGAGCAGGGCGAAGGCCAACCAGGCGAAGCCGGCCTGGGCGTAGGCGGCCGGCCGCGCCACCGCCGTCCAGGCGCGCTGGCCGCGCCAGGCGCCGAGCAGCGGCAGCACGCCCTGCACCAGCGCCAGCAGCAAGGCCAGGATCAGCGCGCACTGGCCGAGTTCGGCGCTCATGGCGACACGCTCGCGGCGCTGCGGATCACACCGTGTGTCATGGCTTGACCGCCGCCGCAGCGCCCGTACCGACGCGATTGGCGTGCGCCTGCGCCATCGCGTCCTTCAGTTCCTGCGGCATGTAGGTCTCGTCGTGCTTGGCCAGCACTTCGGTGGCGACGAAGCGCGCGCCCTGCATCGAGCCGGTGGCGATCACCGCCTGGTTGTCGCGGAACAGGTCGGGCAGGATGCCGGTGTAGGCCACGGCGGTGGCGCCGGCCTTGTCGATCACGGTGAACTGCACCTGCAGCGCATCGGCGCTGCGCCTGATCGAGCCGGCCTTGACCATGCCGCCGAGCCGGAACACCCGGTAGTCCCTGGCCGCGCCGGCCTGCACCTGGCTGGGGGTGAACAGGTAGCTGATGTTGTGCTGCAGGGCCAGCACGAACAGGCTGGTGGCCAGCGCGGCGGCGCCCAGCAACAGCAGCACCAGCAGCAGGCGGCGCCTACGGGTGGGATGCATCGCCAACTCCAGGGGCGACGGCGTTGCCGCGGGCGCGGCGGGCCTGTTCGCGGGCCACTTGCGCGCGGATCCCCGCGAGCAGGCGACGTTGGCGGCGGCGTGGCAGCAGGCTGTCCAGGAGCAGCACGACCAAGGCCAACGCGTACGCACTCCATACGTAGACGGCGTAGCCGCCCATCGCCCAGAACCCGCTCATGCCGCGTGCTCCGCGGGCAGCGCGGTGTCCACGGGCGTCGCCGCCGGCGCTGCCTGCAGCGCGAGCGCGCGCACCCAGGCCTTGCCGCGCTCCAGCGCCAGCAAGTCGGTGCGCATGCGCCCGCACAGGCTGGCGACGTAATACAACTTGCTGGCGACCACGCCGGTCAGCAGCGGCCACAGCATCGACAGCGGCATCTTGGACGGGCCGAGCACGCGCACGGTGGAGCCCTGGTGCAGCGTGTTCCACCAGACCACCGAGTAATGCACGATCGGCAGGTTGATCAGCCCGACCAGCGCCAGCAGCGCCGCGGCGCGCGCGCCCTGGCGCGGATCGTCGATGGCGCGGTGCAGGCCGATCACGCCCAGGTACAGGAACAGCAGCACCAGTTCCGAGGTCAGCCGCGCGTCCCAGGTCCACCAGGTGCCCCACATCGGCCGGCCCCACAGCGAGCCGGTACACAGGGTGACGAAGGTGAAGGCCGCGCCGATCGGCGCCGACGCCGTGCAGGCGATTTCCGCCAGTTTCACCCGCCACACCAGCGCGACCAGGCCGGACATGCCCATCGTCGCGTAGACGAACAGGCTCATCCACGCGCAGGGCACGTGCACGAACATGATGCGGTAGGCGTCGTGCTGCTGGTAATCCGGCGGCGCCAGCACCAGCCCGCCGTAGCCGGCAACGGCACCCAGCAGCACGGCCGCGGCCAGGCTCCACGGGCGCACCGCGCCGGCGACGCGATAGGCCGTCGGCGGTGCGCCGAGCCGGTGCAACCAGAGCGGGATCCAGGAACGCATGGAGTGCCTTCAGCGGGCGAGGGGAGCGCTGCGCGGCAGCGCCTGCACCGCAGCGGCGGCGTCCACCTGCAGCAGGCCGTCGCGCTGGCGGCTGGTGCGCAGCAGCAGGTCGTGCACGCTGCGCGCGTCCAGTTGCGGCGCCAGCGCCAGCAGCAGCGCGACCACGCCGCTGACGTGGGCCGTGGCCATCGACGAGCCGGAGGTGAAGTCGTAGCCGCCGTTGGGCTGGGTGGTGAGGATGTCCTCGCCCGGCGCGCTGAGCACGCCAGGCGGCGCCGGCGTGGTGGCGCTGCTGCGCACCACGATCACCCCGGGAATGCCGTCGGGAAACCCGTCCAGGTGGCCGTTGGGCGGCATCGCCGCGACCACGATGCGGCCATCGCGCAGCAGGTGTTCCAGCAACTTGCGCAGCAGCGGATCGGCCGGGCCGCCGAGGCTGAGATTGATGATGCGGGTGCGGGTGTCGCCGATCGCCGCCAGCGCCTTGGCCAGGGTGAAGGAATTGCAGCCGGCGCCGGCGCCGGGCCGCTGCGGATACCAGCAGGCCTTGTAGACGTCGAGCATCGCCTTCGGTGCGATGCCGACGATGCCCAGGTGGTTGTTGCTGCCCGCGGCGATGATGCCGGCGACCTCGGTGCCGTGGTGGTCGCGGTTGAACGCGCCCGGATCGGCGGCGACCAGGTCGCGGGTGTTGCGCAGGCGCCCGCGCAGGTCCGGATGGGCGGTGTCCACGCCGGTGTCGACGATCGCCACGTCCACGCCCTGGCCCTGGCTCAGCGCCTGCGCGGTGGCCGCATTGGTGGCGGCGAAGCCGCGCTGCATGTCCACGTAGGGGTCGTTGTAGCGCAGCGGCTGCGCCGGCGCGGCGGCCTGGCTGTCGGCCGAATACGTGCCGAAGTCCTGCAGCGGCTGCGACAGCGCCACGCGGTCGTCCCTGGCCAGTTGCGCCAGCAGCGCGGCACGGTCGCTGCCCGGCGCCGGCTCCAGCACCACGCAGTACAGCCCCAATGCCTTGATCGGCCAGCCGGCCACCTGGCGCAGGCCGTAGCGCTTGTTCAGCGCGTCCAGGGTGGCCACCGCCTGGGTGCCGGCGCCGTAGTAGCGCGCCGAGGCGTAGCCGAGCAGGTTGGAACCGGCGTGGCGGCTGGGCGCGGCCATCGGGTTGGCCACGGCGAGGACGATCTGGCGCTGGCTGTCCAGCGCCGGCGACGGATCCAGGCCGGGCGCCTTGGCCGCGGCCGCAGGATCGGCGACCGCCGTCGGCGCGGCGTGGGCGCAGGCGCCCAGGCCCAGGCCCAGGCAGGCGACGAGCAGGCTGGCGAGATGCAGCTTCATGGCGCGGCGATCGGCTCCGCCAGGCGGATGCCGGCGGTGGCGCGCAACTGCTGCACGCTGCGCTGCGGCTGCGCCGCCGCGCCAGCCTGGGTCGGCACCACGGTGTAGGCGCCGGCCGCATTGGGGCCGCCGATCACCCGCAGCTGCAGCTTGCGCAGCAGCGCGTCCCAGTCGGCCAGGGTCATGCGCGCATCCGGCACCACCCGGATCGCGTCGGCCGCCAGCGGCTGCGCGGCGTCGCTGAGGGTGCGGTAGGCAGTGCTGCGCTCGTGCTCGGCGGACAGGCGCAGGCCCAGCACGCCCAGGCCGATCGCCTGCAGCAGGGCGGCGGCGACCAGCGCCCGCGTGGTCCAGCTGGCGCGGCGGCGCTGCGGCGGCGCCTGCGGGACCGGCGCGTCCAGGCGCTGCAGCAGGCGCTGCAGCCCGGCCTCGGCGTCCACCGGCACGTCGCTGGGCAGGGTCATGGCCATGCGCAGGCGGCTCTGCTGGGCGAACTCGGCGCTGCAGTGCTGGCACTTGGCCAGGTGCGCCACCAGCCACGCGTTTTCTTGTTCCGTGGCGCTGTCCTGCAGCACCCACGGCATCAGTTCCCAGGCGTGCGCGCACTCGTTGCCTGGCTCGTTGAAGCCCGATTTCATCACGCGCTCTCCGTCAGCGTGGACGCGCCGCCGGCCAATCCCGGCAGCACGTTGCGAAGCTTGACCCGGGCATGGAACAGCCGGGCCTTGATGGTGCCCACCGGGCACTGCATGATCGCGGCGACCTCTTCCAGCTTGTGGCCGAGGCCGTAGACCAGTTCCACCACCAGGCGCTGGTCGGCCGACAGGCGTTCCAGGCCCTTGCCCAGCCAGTCGCGCAACTCGCGATCCTCGTCCGGGTCGGCGGCCGCGGCGTGGTCCTCGGCCATCGCCCCGTCGTCGATCGCATCGTCGCTGTGGTGGCGGATCGCCTTGAGCCCGCAGCGGTAGGCGATGCCCATGATCCAGGTCGAGACCTGCGAGTCGCCGCGGAAGTCGCCGGCCTTCTGCCAGACGATCCAGAAGCAGTCGTTGATCGCTTCCTCGATGATGTCCGGGCGCCGGGTCAGCCGCGACAGGAACCGGCACAGGCGGCCGTGGTAGGCGCGGTACAGGCAGGCCAGGGCTTCGCGGTCGCTGGCCGCCATGCGCCGGAGCAGCATGCGGTCGGTGGCATCGCCGAGCAGGTCGGTGTCGTTCATGGGGGCAGGTGTGGCAACGGGCACCGGTATGTGCCGGGGCGGCACGGAAAGGTTGCGCTCGACTCAGAAGCTGCGGGAGAGGCTGGCCACCCAGGGCCACAGGCCGCGGTCGGCATAGCCGGTGCGGGCGTTGCTGAACACGCGGTCCACCTCCACGCTCCAGCGCCCGGCGTTCCAGATCAGCCCGGCGTGGCCGTAGCGATAGTGCGCGGTGTACTCCAGTCCGTACAGGGCCGGTGGCGCCTGGCTGACGCCGGCCCCCACCGACAGCGACAGCGGGCCGGCCAGCGGCTGGTGCGCGGTCAGGTCGAGCGCGCCGTACCAGCGCTGCTGCAGGCTGCTGTCGGGCATGCGGAAGGCGGCCAGCGACAGGCTCAGGCGGTCGCGATAGCTCCAGCCCAGGCTGACCTCGTCGCGGTTGAACACGCGGTTGGCGCGCGACCCAGGGTAGCGGTACAGCAGCGCCTCGGCCTGCAGTTGCCAGCTGTCGGACAGGGTCCAGCTGCGCGACAGGCCGACGCTGCCCATCAGCACCTTGCCCGGCGCATCCAGCGCCACGCTGGCCGCGCCGCTCAGCGACCAGCCCGGCGCCGGCAACCAGAACAGCGCGCCCTGCAGGGTCGGGGTGCTGCGGGTCACGGCGATGCCGCGGTCGACCAGTTGCGAGCTGATCCCGGCGGCGCCGCCGACATCGCCGGCCGTGGCGACCGGGGCGTGCAGCGCGGCGAGCGCCAGGCCCACCGCCAGTGCCACGCCGGCACCTGCGCGCGGTGACCGCCGGCCCGCGCCGGCAGCCCCGCCGATGCGGGGGCTCAGCATGCGCGGCCCGCTCCGCTCCGCGGCGCAGGGAGGCGGCGGGAGGCAGGGGCGACGCGCCGAGGGCGGCAGGGCAAACGCACGGTGGCTTAAGGCTCGCTGGTCAGGAATCGGGGACGGGCGCGGCGCGATGGCCGGCCCGTCGGGCGCCGAATATGACCGGATCGGGCAGCCAGTTCAATGCAGGCTGTGCAGGTAGGCGATCAGGTCCTGCAACTGCTTGGCATCGTCCAGACCGTCGTACTTCATCTTGCCGCCGGGCAGGGCCTTGGACGCCGGCTGCGACAGGTAGCTGCGCAGCTTGTCGTCGCTCCAGGTCCACTGGCTCTGCTTCATCGCGTCGGAATAGGCGTAGTCGGGCACGCTGCCGGCGCGGCGCCCGACCACGCCGAACAGGGTCGGGCCTTTCTTGTTCTTGGCCGGCGCGGCGCTGTGGCATTCGGCGCATTCGCTGGCGAACACGCCGGCGCCGGGCGCGCCGCCGGCGGCATGCGCGGACGGCGCCACCGCGGCGGCCAGCGGCAGCAGGCCGGCGAGCAGGGTGCACAGGGGCAGGGCATTGGTGCGTTTCATGAGGGAAGCTCCATGCGGGGGAATCAAAAGGCCAGGCTCAGGCTCAGCGCGAACTGGTTGAGGTCGCGCGGGCGGGTGACCGGGGTGGCGCCGAACACGTTGCCGGTGCTGCCGTTGAACTTGCTGAAACGGAACCAGGTCGCGGACAGGCGCAGGTTGGAGATCGACGAAACGCTGTCGTCCTTGCCGAACGGCGCCCACGAGGCGCTGATCAGGTTGCTGGTGGTGTCCGGCGCGCCGTACGGGCGGTAGCGGAACGGATCGTCCGAGCCGGTGTTGATGAAGTGCGCCAACAGCAGGCTGTAGCTCTGCTTGTAGGTGTAGTTGAGGCTGATCGACTGGTCGCGCACGTTGGCCCGGCGCGGGCCGGCCACGGCCGGATTGGTCGGGTCGATCAGCGCGCTGCCGTAGCGGCGGCGCTCGTAGATGTTGAGGTAGCCGAGCTTGAGGATGTGCTCGCGGGTGCCCAGGAACTGGTAGTTGAGGTCGTAGCCGAGATCGGTGAAGTCGTCGCGCGGACCGGTGCTGCGCGGCAGCTGCCGGCGCGTGGTCAGCGCGACTACGCCGGCGGAGAAGAACTGCCGCTTGAGGTCCTTCATGTAGCTCAGGCGCAGGTAGCCGGTGTCGCTGAGCTTGCCCGGATCGCCGCCGATGGCGTAGCCCAGATCGTCCTGGGTCGACACCGGCAGCGCGGTGTAGGTGCCGAGTTCGCCATACCAGTTGCGGTCGTACAGGCCGTAGACGCTGGTGCCGATCACCCGGTTGGACAGCGACGACTGGTTGAGCAGGGTGGTCGAACTGGCATAGGCCGAGGCCGGACCCAGGCCGGAGGCGTTGGGCAGCATGCCGATCGGATCCTGGCTGCCGGGATTGTTGTTGACGCTGACGCCGAGCAGGGTGTCCTTGCCGCCGAGCTGGAAGCGCTTGAACACCGCGCGCAGGTCCACGTTGTCCAGGCGCGTGGTGTAGTCGTTCTTGCCGTTGTTGCTGGTGGCGACCTTGACGTAGCCGCCGAGGTTGTCGGTGATGCGCCCGGCCAGGTACAGGTCGGCCTCGCTGAAGCGGGTGCGGCTCTCGCCGCGCGCCGGCACGCTGCGGTTGGCGGTGAGCTGGGCGGATGCCGGGATCTTGGTGCCGTTGCCGTCGCTGTCGGTATAGCCGCCGAGCTTGAAGCGCATGCCGTACGGGGTCAGCGCCGGGCCGTAGGCGCCGATGTGGCAGTCGGCGCATGACGAGCCGGTCTGCCGTGCGAACGCCGGCACCGCGGCGGCGCGCGGGCTCAGCACCAGCAGCAGCGAGCCCAGCGCCGACCACAGCAGCGCCTGCTCGGCGCCGCGCGTCCTGTCGCTGCGGGAGGAGGTGGAGGGGGACGACGGGGCCTGGTGCATGCGGAGAGTCCTTTGGCGGGTGGGTGCGGCGACGGACGGAAGCGGGGGAAGGGCGAATCGACTCAGCGGCGGCGCAGGAACGGCAGCATCCGTTGCAGCACGGCGTCGCGGCGCACGAGGTGGTGCCACAGCGCCGCACCGATGTGCAGCAGGATCAGGGCGAGCAGCAACCAGGCCGCGTCCACGTGCCAGGCGCCCAAGGTGTCGGCGAGATCGGGATCGGGCGCGACCAGCTCCGGCAGGGTCGCGCCGAACAGATGCACCGGCTTGCCCATCGACTGGCTCAGTGCCCAGCCCAGCACCGGCAGGGTCAGCAGCAGTGCGTACATCACCACGTGGGTGGCGCCGGCCAGCAAGCGCATCAGCGCCGAGCCGGCGTCCGCGTCGTGGCGCTTGCCCACGCGCATCCGCAACACGACCCGCACGCAGAACAGGCCGAGCACGAACAGGCCGAAGTGGCGGTGGCCTTCCAGCAGCCATTGCCGCCACATGCGGCCTTCGACTTCCTCGCGCAGCAGGATCAACCCCGCCGCCAGCACCAGGCACAGCACGGTGAGCCAGTGCAGCCAGACCATCGGCCGCGGCAACGCCGCCGACGCGGCAGCGGGGGAAACGGGCGGTGTCGGCGCGGCCGGCGTGGGCGAGGTCATGGCGGTACGCGGTGTCCTTGGAGGCGACGCGGGGGCCCGCGGCGCGATGCGGCTCGGCATCGCGGCAGCGGTGGTCGTCGATGGGTGCCGGCCCTGCGGCGAAAGGTTGCGTCGCCGGTGCGCGTCGCCATTGCGCAACCTTTCCGCGGACGCGCGGCACTCAGCCTGGACGCTCCGATGCGGAGCCCGGGTCGGGCACTCTGATGGCAATCGAACGAATCCAGTTGCGGACGCACGGCGACGCGCGCGGCCAGCTCGTGGCGCTGGAACAACAGCGCGACGTGCCTTTCGACATCCGCCGCGTGTACTACCTGTTCGCCACCCGCAACGGCGTACACCGCGGCCAGCATGCGCACCGCCATCTCAACCAACTGGCGGTGGCGCTGCACGGGTCGGTGTCGTTCCTGCTCGACGACGGCAGCGGCCCGGTGCAGGTGGTGCTGGACGATCCGCGGCAGGGCCTGCTGCTGGGCAGCATGGTCTGGCGCGATCTGTACGACTTCAGCGAGGACTGCGTGCTGATGGTGCTCGCCGACCAGGCCTACGACCCGGCCGACTACATCTTCGACTACGACGAGTTCCTGCGCGAAGCCGCGGGCGTGCGCCGGCAGGAGGCCTAGGCCATGGCGCGTCCCCTGGTCATCGTCGGCGCCGGCGAACTGGCGCAGATCGCCTGCGAATACTTCACCCACGACAGCGACTACGAAGTGTTGGCCTTCAGCGTGGAGCGCGACTACCTGTCCACGCCGACGCTGGCCGGTCTGCCGGTGGTGGCCTACGAGGCGCTCGAACAGCGCTATCCGCCGTCGCAGGTGGACGTGTTCGTGGCGATTCCGGCCAGCGGCCTCAACCGGCTGCGCACGCGCTTCTACCTGGACGCCAAGCGTCGCGGCTACCGCATGGCCAGCTACGTCAGCTCGCAGGCGTTCGTGTGGCGCAACGTGGAACTGGGCGAGCACTGCTTCGTGTTCGAGCACAACGTGCTGCAGCCGTTCACCCGCATCGGCGCCAACTGCATCCTGTGGAGCGGCAACCACGTCGGCCACCGCACGGTCCTCCACGACCATGTGTTCCTGGCTTCGCATGCGGTGATTTCGGGCTACTGCGAGATCGGCGCGAGCAGCTTCGTCGGGGTCAATGCCACGCTCAGCGACCGGGTCAAGGTCGCCGCCGACAACGTGATCGGCGCCGGTGCGCTGCTGACCCGCGACACCGAGCCCGGACGCATCTACGTCGGTGCGCCGGCGCGGGCGGTGGCCGGCAAGTCCAGCTTCGACGTGGACCTGTGAGGCCCATGTTCGCCTGGCACAAACGCGGCCTGGTGTTCGACACCGCACGCGACGGCGTCGGCGGCTGGATGCGACACTCGGCGCTGACGCCGACGCCGCTGCGCCTGGATGCCGAGCGCCTGCGCATCTATGCCGGCTTCCGCGACCATGCCGGGATCAGCCGCATCGGCTATGTCGACGTGTGCGCCGACGATCCGACCCGGGTGCTCGGCGTCAGCGCCGCACCGGTGCTCGACATCGGCCGCGCCGGCTGCTTCGACGACAACGGCATGATCCTCGGCGATGTGGTGCACGGGCCGGACGGCCTGTACCTGTTCTATGTCGGCTTCCAGCGGGTGGCGCGGGCCAAGTTCCTGGCCTTTACCGGCCTGGCGGTGTCCAGCGACGGCGGCGACACCTTCCAGCGCCGCCAGGACACGCCGCTGCTGGACCGCGCGCCCGGCCGCAGCACCATCGCCGCGGTACACTCGGCGCGTTATCGCGATGGCCGCTGGCGGCTGTGGTACGCGGTCGGCGACGACTGGGAATGGATCGGCGGCACGCCGTACCCGCGCTACCACATCCGCTGCGCGGAGACCGACGACCTGCAGGCGATTCCACGGCAGGATACGCTTTGCCTGCAGCCGCAGGGCGACGAGTACCGCATCGGCCGCCCGCGGGTGTACCGGTACGATGGCCGCCACGTGATGCTCTTCACCCACGGCAGCCGCGACGGTGCCTATCTGCCGGGGATGGCGGTCAGCGACGACGGCCGCCACTGGCAGCGCTGCGACGCCGCGTTGGGCCTGCCGCTGTCGGCCAACGGCTGGGACGCACGCACGCTGTGCTACCCGGCACTGATCCGCCATGACGGGCGCCTGCTGCTGTTCTACAACGGCAACGACATGGGTCGCGATGGCTTCGGCGTGGCCGAAGCGGTGCTGCCCGCCGGCATGGTCTGGGAGGACGCCGATGCTGTCGGTTAGGCCCTACACCGCGGCCGATGCGCCGACGTGGGATGCCGTGGTGGCGGCCTCGCGCAATGGCAATCTGCTGCATCGACGCGGCTACATGGATTACCACGCGACACGCTTCGTCGACGCCTCCTTGCTGGTCGAGCACGCCGGCACGCCGGTGGCGGTGTTCCCGGCCAACCGCGAGGGCGATGCCGTGGCCAGCCATGCCGGTCTCAGCTATGCCGGCCTGCTGTCGACCCATGCGCTGCGCGCGACGGCGACGCTGGAGGCACTCGAGCGCATCGCGGCGCACTATCGCGACGCCGGCGTGCGCACGCTGCTGTACAAAGCAGTGCCGCATCTGTTCCACCGTAGCCCCGCGGAAGAGGACCTGTACGCGCTGCACCGGCTCGGCGCGCGCCTGCAGCGCCGCGACCTGTCTTCGGCGGTGCCGCTACGCCAACCGCCGCGCATGGCTGCCGCGCGCAAGCGGTCGGTGGCCAAGGCGCGCCGCGCCGGGCTGCGCGTGCAGCGCGTGGACGACCCGGCGCCGCTGCACGCGCTGCTGGGCGAAGTGCTGCAACGCCACGATGCGCGTCCGACCCACAGCCTGGAGGAACTGCGCCTGCTGTGCGCACGCTTCCCGGCGCAGATCGTGCCCTACGAAGTCCGCGACGGCGAGGAGCTGCTGGCCGGCACGCTGGTGTACGACTTCGGCCACGTCGTCCACACCCAATACCTGGCCTGTTCGGAACAGGGCCGCCGCGCCGATGCGCTGAGCCTGCTGCTGGCCGAATTGATCGAGCAGGTCTACGCGCAGCGCGACGTCCTCAGCCTGGGCATCTCCACCGAGCAGCAGGGCCAGGTGCTCAACGCCGGCCTGGTCGAGCAGAAGGAACGGTTCGGGGCGCGCGCCGTGGTGCACGATTTCTACCGCTGGGAGTTGCAATGAGCCTGCCGCCGGCCAGCGTGCCGTTCCTCGACCTGCGCGCCAGCAACGCGCGCTACGCCGACGAGCTGAAGGCCGCGGCGGCGCGGGTGATCGATTCCGGCTGGTACGTGCTGGGCGAGGAACTGGAGGCCTTCGAGCGCGAGTTCGCTGCCTACTGCGGCACCGCCCATGCCATCGGCGTCGGCAACGGCATGGACGCGCTGACCCTGATCCTGCGCGGCTACCGTGCGCTGGGCCGGCTGCGCGACGGCGACGAGGTGCTGGTGCCGGGCAACACCTTCATCGCCAGCTTGCTGGCGATCAGCGAGAACCGGCTGCGGCCGGTGCCGCTGGAACCGGAGGCGGCCAGCTTCAACCTGGACCCGGCGCAGGTGGAACGGGCGATCGGCCCGCGCACGAAGGCAATCCTGGCGGTGCACCTGTACGGGCAGCTGGCCGACATGGCCGCGCTGCGCAGCATCGCCGAGCGGCATGACCTGCTGCTGCTCGAGGACGCGGCGCAGGCGCACGGCGCGCGTCGCGACGGCCGTCACGCCGGCAGTTTCGGCGATGCCGCCGGCTTCAGCTTCTTTCCCGGCAAGAACCTGGGCGCGCTCGGCGACGGCGGTGCGGTGACCACCGACGACGACGCGCTCGCGGCACAGATCCGGGTGCTGCGCAACTATGGCTCGGACATCAAGTACCGGCATCTGCTGCAGGGCGTGAACTCGCGCCTGGACGAACTGCAAGCGGCGTTGTTGCGGGTCAAGCTGCACCATCTGGATGCCGACATCGCCGCGCGCCGCGCGATCGCCCAGCGCTACCTCGACGGCATCGCGCATCCGCAGATCGCGTTGCCGCAGGTGGCCGACCCGGCCGCGCATGCCTGGCACCTGTTCGTGGTGCGCTGTGCGCAGCGCGATGCGCTGCAACAGCACCTGCAGGCGCACGGCGTGCACTGCCTGGTGCATTACCCGACACCGCCGCACCGGCAGTCGGCCTATCCGGAACTGGCCGCGCTGCAGCTGCCGCTGTGCGAGCAGTTGGCGGCCGAAGTGCTCAGCCTGCCGATCGGTCCCACCCTGGACGATGCGGCGGTGGCGCAGGTGATCGACGCCTGCCAGCGTTTCGGCGGCGTGGCGGCATGAACGTGCTGCGCAGCGGCGTGTACAGCGGCGTGGCCACCGCGGCCAAGCTGCTGGCCGCGTTGCTGGTGCTCAAACTGGTGGCGGTGTACGCCGGCCCGGCCGGGGTCGCCCGGCTCGGCCAGTTCACCAGCCTGATGTCGTTGCTGGCGGTCGTGGCTGGCGGCGGCATCGGCGCCGGCGTGGTCAAGTACGTGGCCGAGTACCGCGACGATGCGCCGGCGCTGGCCCGGCTGCTCGGCAGCGCACTGGGCTATGCCTGCATCGCGGCCTGCGCGATGGGTGTGGCCGCGCTGGTGTGCAGCCGCCTGATCGCCGAGCGCCTGCTCGGCGACGCGCAGTACCAGCCACTGATCTGCGTGCTGGCGGTGGCGCAACTCGGCATCGCCCTGGCCAACTACATCCTGGCGGTGGTCAACGGCTTCATGGACGTACGCCGGCTGGCCTTCATCCAGGTCGCCGGCGCGGTGCTGAGCGTGCTGCTGGTGGCCGCGCTGGCGCACGGCATGGGCCTGTCTGGCGCGCTGCTCGGCCTGGTGCTGGGGCAGGTGGCCTGGCTGTGCACCGGGTTGCCCGCGCTGCGGCGCAGCCCGTACTTCCGCCGCGAGATGCTGCGCATCCGCTTTGATCCCGCAATGGTACGGCGGCTGGCCGCCTTCTCGACGATGACCCTGGCCTCGGCGTTGCTGCCGCTGCTGGTCAACATCGGCGTGCGCGACCACCTGGCCGGCCAGTTCGGCTGGCAGCAGGTCGGCTATTGGCAGGCGGTGAGCCGCGTCTCCGATGCCTATCTGCTGTTCTTCACCACCGCCATCAATGTCTACTACCTGCCCAAGCTGGCGGCGCTGCAGACGCGTGGCGCGCTGCTGCAGGAACTGCGCGGCGCCTACCGCTACGTGCTGCCGGCGGTGATCGTGGCTGCGGCGGCGGTGTACCTGTGCCGCGGCTGGATCACCCGGTTGCTGTTCTCGCCCGATTTCGCCGCTGCGCTGCCGCTGTACGCGCCGCAACTGCTCGGCGACGTGCTCAAGATCGCCTCCTTCGTGCTGTCCTACCTGATGCTGGCCAAGGCGATGACCCGGCTGTTCGTGCTCTCCGAATGCCTGTTCGCGGCCAGCTACCTGGGCCTGGTGGTCCTTTTCACCGCGCACATGGGCCTGATCGGCGCGGCCTACGCGTTCGCCTGCAACTACGCGCTGTACCTGGCGTTCAACGTGCTGGTGGTGCGCCGCTACCTGCGAGGACTGGGCTGATGGACGTACCGCACACGCCGCCGACGCTGCCACTGGTGTCGATCCTGATCCCGGCCTACAACCACGCGCGCTTCGTGCAGCGCTGCCTGGACAGCGTGCTGGAGGATCCGTACCCGAACAAGGAGTTGGTGATCGTCGACGACGGCTCCAGCGACGGCACCGCCGACTGCATCGCCGCGTGGATCGCGCAGCATGGCGACACGCTGCACGTGCGCTTCTGGCCGCGCGAGAACCTCGGCATCGCCGCCACCCTCAACCACCTGGTGGCGATGGCCCGCGGCGAGTTCCTGCGCCTGGGTGCCAGCGACGACTATCTGCTGCCGGGCGGATTGGGCGTGCAGGTGGCGTACCTGGGCGCGCATCCGCACAAGGCGGCCGTGATCGGCGATGCCATCGTGGTCGACGCGCAGGACCGCACCATGCACCAGAGCAGCATGCGCGACCTGCACGGCGTGGACAAACGCCTGTACCTGAGCGAGGCCGGCATCCGCCGCGCGGTGATCCGCCACTGGGCGGTGAGCGGGGCCGTGGCGCTGGTCCGGCGCAGCGCGCTGCAGCCGGGCGCGGCCTGGGACGAAGGCCTGCGCATCGAGGACTGGGATTTCTTCCTGCGCCTGGTCGCGCGCGACGCCCTGGGCTTCCTGGACGTGGCGGTGTGCGCCTACCGCGTGCACGACCACAACGCCAGCCGCACGCGGCACCTGCCCAGCCGCCTGGCCAACCTGGCCGAGTCGCGGCAAGTCGCGCTGCGCCGCGCGCGCTTGTTCGATCCGGCCTGCCGTACCTTGCTGCACGCGCAGGCGCACTACATCGCCGCCAAGATCGCGTTCCTGCGGCGCAGCCCGCTGGCGCTGGGCGGGCACTTGCTGGCGCATGCATGGCTGTCGCTGTTGGCGCGGCTGCGCCAGGGCGGCCGGCCGGCGCTGGCCGAACGCGCATGAAGCGGCTGCTGCGCCTGCCATCGGCCTACTTCGGCCTGCCGCTGCTGCTGAGCTGCGCGCTGACCCTGCTCACCTTCGACCTGCCGCCGGGCTATCTCGCCGGCATCGCGCTGCTGGCCGCCGTGGCGCTGGCGACGTTGGCGCTGGATGCGCTGCTCGGCATCCGCCTGCCGCCACTGGCGGCGTTCCGGGCGCGCGAGTATGCCGGCACCCGCGAGGCCTTCGTCGCGCTCGGCCTGGCTGCCGCAGTCGGGCTGTTCTGCCTGCTGGACCTGCTGCTGTTCCCGATCCCGTTGCTGCACGACCCCTCGGCTTACGCCGACCTGAGCCCGCTGCAGGCGCACGTGCGGCATGTGTCGAACATGTGCTGGATCCTGCCGCCGATCGGCCTGCTGTGCGTGCGCGCGCGCAGCGTGCGCAACGCGCTGCTGCTGGCCGGCTTCGCCTTCCCGGTGCTGGTGATCGACCGCAACCGGCTGTTCGCGGCGGTGTTCAGTGTCGGCCTGTTGCTGTTGCTGCGCCGCGAGCCGACGCGGCCGCTGCCGTGGAAGCGGGTGCTGGCGTTGCTCTGTGCCGGCGCTGCCGCGTTCTCGCTGCTGGGCACGTTGCGCTCGGGCTCGCTGGACTCGGTGGCGCTACCGTTCGGCGCGCTGTACCGGGCCGCGCCGCAGGGCATCAAGTGGCTGCTGCTGTACATCGGCGCCGGCCCGTACAACTTCGGCGCGCTGCTCGGCAAGGGCTACGCCAACGCCAGTTTCCTGGTCAATCAGCTGGTGCCGCTGAGCGGTTCCATCGCCACCGCCGGCACCGGCATCCCGCTGGATGCGCCGAACATCAATGTCGGCACCGAGTTCCTGCCGTTCCTGCTGGCGGGCGGCCCCGGCGCCGCGCTGGCGGCGATGCTGGCGCTGTACGCGGCGCTGCTGTGGAGCGTGCGCCTGCTTGGCCGAGGTGTGGCGCTGTTCAACCTGCTGGTGTTCCTGCGCATCGCCTACGCCTGCGTGATGTCGCCGTTCGCGCCGCAGGCCTTCACCTGGACCAATGCCGGCTTCGTCGCGCTGTGCCTGCTGCTGCATGCCTGCAGCGCCTTGCTGCCGAACCGCCGCTGCGCCGTACCGGCCGCGGGCCTGCCTTCCGTTTCCCCGAGATCCCCGCTGCCATGACCGACACCGCCATGCCCCAAGACGAAATCTACCTGATCGACCTGTGGCGGATCCTGCGACGGGAATGGCGCTGGTGTCTGCTGCCACTGCTGCTGGCCCTGGCGCTGGCGGCACTGTTCCTGCACGGCGCAACCCGCCAGTGGCAGGCCACCGCCTGGGTGCAGGTCGGCGAGTTCGGCCCGACCCCGTCCGGGCGCGACCCCAAGCTGGAGCCGTTCCAGCGGGTGATCGACCGGATCAAGACGCGGCTGTTCCAGGACCAGGTGCTGCACAGCGCCGGCGTCGCGCCGGACAGCCGCCAGGCCGCGCTGTACCGCGACAGCCTCAAGCTGGACCCGGACCCGTACGCCAACCTGATCCAGTTGACCCTGCGCGCCGAATCGCCGCAGCAGGCGCGGCAACTGGCTGCGGCCACCATCGCACAGCTGCAGGCGCTGCACCGGCGCATCCAGGCCGGGCCGCTGCAGCAGGCCACTGCGCGGTTGCAGGAACTGGCCGCGGACATCGCCGCCACCCAGGCCGAGCGCGAGCGCCTGCTGCAGCAGCAGCGCGACGGCCGCGGCAGCGTCGAGCAGCAATTGCTCGGCAACATGCTGCTGTCGGAGAAGACCACCACGCTGCGCGGCCTCAAGGCCGAGCGCGAGGATCTGCTCGGCCGGCTCGGCGCCCGCTACACCTACGACACCTCGGCGCCCTGGCAGACCTACGTGCCGCCGCGCGCGGCGTTCCCCAATCCGGTGCTGGTGCTGGCGGCGGCCCTGCTGGCCGGGCTCGGCGGCGGCGTGCTGGCCGCGGTGGCGCGCAACGCACTGCGCCGGCGCCAGGCGCGGCCTTCACGGGCGCACGCCGTCGCATGACGGCAGCCCGCCGATTCAACCAAACGGCACGACCGACGCACCTACCTGCACCACCACGCGATGGGTTCGCGTGGATTCCGACAAGGGCAGGGTAGTGGAGACAGGGCAGGTGACATCGAATGGCAAGGCGGGCGCCGCGGCGCACACGACCACTCTGGACCCGGTACGGTTGCTGGACACGCAGCGCGCCTTCGACAGCGTGGCCGCCGACTACGATGGCCCGCGCGGCAACAACGCGCTGATCCAGCGCATGCGCAAGACCCTGTGGGACACGGTGGGCACGCAGTTGCCGGTCGGCTCGCGCCTGGTCGACCTGGGTTGCGGCACCGGCCTGGACGCGCATGCCTTCGCCCAGCGCGGCTACCGCGTGCTGGCTACCGACTGGTCGCCGCAGATGGTGGAACGCACCCGTGGCCGCGCCCAGGATGCGAGCCTGCATGGGCGGCTCAGCGTGGCCCATGTCGGCATCCAGCAGCTGGATCTGCTCGACGGCGAGTTCGACGGCATGTACTCCAACTTCGGCCCGCTCAACTGCGCGCCGGACCTGCCCGAGGTCGCCGGCCACTGCGCTCGGCTGCTGCGCCGCGACGGCCGCCTGGTGTTTTCGGTGATCGGCCGGCTGTGTCCGTGGGAGCTGGGCCACTATCTGCTGCGCGGGCGGCTGCGCCGTGCCGCCGTCCGCGCCGCGCGCGGCGCCACCGCGGTGGGCATGAACGGCCACACGATCTGGACCTGGTACTACTTGCCACGCGAGTTCTACCGCGCGTTCGCGCCGCATTTCGCACTGGAGTCGTACCGCGCGCTCAGCCTGTGCCTGCCGCCGCCGTACCTGGTCGACCACTACCAGCGTCACCCGCGCCTGGGCGAAGCGCTGGGCCGCCTCGACGACCGCATCGGCGGCTGGCCATTGCTGCGCGACATGGGCGATCACTTCCTGATCGTGATGCGCAAGCGCTGAGCATGGCCGTGCCTGCCGCCCCCGTCGACGTCTGCCTGGACGGTGTGCGCGTCGCGCATGCCGCCGGCGCGGTGCACGCGCCGCTGGCGCTGCGCGACGGCCGCATCGCCGCGGCGGCCGCGCCGACCGCGCTGCGCATCGCCCTGCCTGGGCACCTGGTGTTGCCCGGCCTGATCAACGCGCACGACCATCTGCACGTCAATGCGGTACCGCGGCTGCCGCAGGCCGCGCCGTTCGCCAACAGCTACGCCTGGATCGACGCCTTCGCCGCGCATTTCCGCACTGCGGCGGTGGCCGCCGCGCTGGCGCTGCCCAAGCCGCTGCGGCTGCGCCACGGCGGGCTGAAGAACCTGCTGGCCGGGGTGACCTGTGTGGCCCACCACGATCCCTGGCATGCGGCGCTGGACGCGGCCGACTTCCCGGTGGCGCTGCTGCGCGAGTTCGGCTGGAGCTATACCTTGCATGGCCCCGATTACGGCCCGCCGCTGGCGCAGAGCTTCTCCGCGGCGTCCGCCGCCGGCTGGCCCTGGATGATCCACCTGGCCGAAGGCACCGACACGGCGGCCGCCGGCGAACTCGCCGAGCTGGAGCGGCGCGGCTACCTGGCCGGCAACACGGTGCTGATCCACGGCGTCGGCCTGGGCGCGGACGACGTCACGCGCGTGCTCGCCCGCGGCGCAGCCGTGGTGTGGTGCCCGAGCAGCAACCTGACGCTACTAGGCCGCACCCTGGACCCGCAGCGCCTGAACGCCGCGCGACGCCTGGCGCTGGGCAGCGATGCGCGCGTCAGCGGTGGCCGCGACCTGCTCGACGACCTGCGCCTGGCCGCCGCCCATGGTCTGGACGCGACCCAGGCACTGCGCCTGGCCACGAACGCCGCGGCCGACATCCTGCGCTTGCCGGATCGCGGCCATCTGGGGCCGGGCGCGCATGCCGATCTGGTGATCGTCGCCGACCGTGGCGGCGTGCCGGCCCGGAGCCTGGTCGGGCTGCCGCGCAGCGCACTGCGTGCGGTGGTGCGCGACGGGCGGCCGCGGATCGCCGATCCCGATTTCGCCGCGTGGTTCGCCGGCGTCGGTGTGGACGCGGTGTCGGTGACGCTGGACGGGGCCCCCAAACTGCTGGCCGCGGAGCTGGCCGATCCTGAGCTGCTGGCGCTGGAGCCGGGCCTGGAACTTCAGGTTGCGCCGCCGCGTTCATGCACGGCGGACCTACAGCAGGCGTGCCAGACATGAGCGCAGTGCCGACCCTCGATCCGCTCGCCGCCTACGCGCTGTGGGCGGACAGCTACCCGGCGCAGGCGCACAACCCGGTGATGCAGGCCGAACAGCGCGCCATGCTGGCGTTGCTGCCGCCGTCGTTGCGCGGGCAGCACGTGCTCGATGCCGGCTGCGGCAGCGGCCGCTATCTGCTGCATGCGCTGCAGCGGGGCGCCGCGCATGTCACCGGCGTTGACCTGTCGCCGCAGATGCTGGCGCGCGCCGCGCAGGAACTGGCCGACGTCGATGGCGGCCGCTGCAGCTTGCGCGAGGGCAGCCTGGAGGCCTTGCCGCTGGCCGACGCCAGCGTCGACCTGAGTCTCTGCGCGCTGGCGCTGGGACACCTGCCGCAGCTGCCGCCGGCCCTGGCGGAACTGCGCCGCGTCACCCGGCCCGGCGGCTGGGTGCTGTGCAGCGACGTGCACCCGATCGGCCCGGCGCTGGGCTGGCGCCGCGACTTCAAGGCCGGCGGCCAGCGCTACGCGGTGCATCACACCCAGCACCTGTACAGCCACTGGCATGCCGCCTGTGCCGCGCTCGGGCTGGCCATCGACGCCGTCAGTGAGCCGATGCTCGACCCGGCGGACATTCCCGCCGGCGCCCATTTCGATCCCGCTGCATTGCAGGTGCCGGTGGCCCTGGTGCTGCGCCTGCGGCGGCTGCCGTGACCCCCGTCCTGCGTTCGCCCGCCATGTCCTCCACACCCAACACGCTGCTGGTCAATCCCACCATCACCAAGCCGTCCAGCGCCCGCTTCCCGCTGTCGCTGCTGAACCTGGCGGCGGCGCTGGATCGCCACGGCGACAGCCGCATCATCGACGGCAACGTCGACCGCGATTTCATCGACCGCAGCCTGCAGGCGCTGCAGGAGCAGCACTATGACGCTGTCGGCATCAGCGTGATGGGCGGGCCGCAACTGGCGCCGTCGATCGCACTGTCGCAGGCCATCCGCGCGCGCTTCCCGGCGCTGCCGATCGTCTGGGGCGGCTACTTCCCCACGCTGTACCCGGACACCGCGCTGGCCGCGCCGTACGTGGATTACGCGATCCGCGCGCAGGGCGAGGACACCTTGCCGGAACTGCTGGCCGCCTTGCGCGGCGAGGGGCCGACGCTGGCGCAGGTCGATGGGCTGTCCTGGAAGCAGGATGGCGCCGTGGTGCACAACCGCAACCGCGCTTTCCAGCGCGGCGACGCGCTGCCGTCGCTGCCGTACGAGAAGCTCGGCGAGCCGCGCCGCTATCTCGGCCGCACCTTCCTCGGCCGCCGCACCGCCTCGCACCAGGCCGCGCTGGGCTGCCGCTTCCGCTGCACCTTTTGCGGGGTGGCGGCGATGTTCGGCGGCGCCACCGCCTTGCCGACCGCGGCACGCCTGGAACG
This sequence comes from Xanthomonas sp. F10, assembly GCF_014206815.1. Classification (GTDB taxonomy): domain Bacteria; phylum Pseudomonadota; class Gammaproteobacteria; order Xanthomonadales; family Xanthomonadaceae; genus Xanthomonas_A; species Xanthomonas_A indica. The sequence continues at coordinate 1,178,933 of NZ_JACHNP010000001.1, read as the reverse complement.
CGAGCTTGGGTATCTGAAGTACGGCCTGGGCGCCGATTCGATCCAGTTCTTCGACCACAACTTCTTCGACCGCGAAGCCGACATGATCCCGCTGCTGGAGGTGATGGCGAAGCTGGAACTGCCGTGGTGGTGCTATGCCCGCGCGGACGCGCTGCTCAACCTGTCCGAGAGCACCTGGAAGCTGGTGCGCAAGAGCCGCCTGCGCATGGCCTACATCGGCGCCGAGTCGCCGAGCGGGGCGATGCTCAAGGAGATCCGCAAGGGCACGCGGCCGGACCAGACCCTGGCAGTGGCCGAGCTGTGCCGGCGCAACGGGGTGATTCCCGAACTGTCGTTCATGGTCGCGCCACCACAGGACAGCGAGCGCGAGACCGAACAGACCTTCGAGTTCATCCGCGAGCTGAAGCGGATCAACCCGCAGTCGGAAATCATCGTCTACGTGTACACCCCGCTGCCCGAGAGCAGCCGCCACGAGAAGGACCGCGGCCGCCGCGCGGGCATGCCCTTGCTCGATCGCGACGGCGTGCCGGTGCAGTTCCCGCGTACGCCGGAGGAATGGGCGCAGCCGCAGTGGGTGGACTACGCCTGCCACGCCGATGCGCCCTGGCTCACCGATGCGCTGCGCCAGCGCATCCGCGATTTCGTCACCGTGCTCGGCTGCCGCTATCCCACCGCGCAGGACCAGCGCTCGCCGGGCTGGGCCAAGCGCGGGCTCAGCGCGCTGGCCGCCTGGCGCTACCGCTACCGGCGCTACGACCGGCCGTGGGAGCTGAACCTGGCCAACCGGCTGGTGCGCCTGCACCGGCCGCAGGTGTCCGGAATCTGAGCATGGCCGGCACCGTCGCCCGTACCGTGCATGCCGTGCAGCTCAACTTCGTGCCGCTGCCGGACGGGGTGACGCCGGACCAGGCATTCGCACGGTGGCCGTCGTTGGCCGATATCGCCGAGGCGGTGGCCAGCGCGGGCACCCGCGTGTCGGTGATCCAGACCGCCGCGGTCGATGCGCAGTTGCGGCGCAACGGCGTCGACTATCACTTCCTGCGCCGTGCCGAAGCCGGGCGCCAGCGCCATCTGCGGCGCGTCGCCGCATTGCTGGCCGAACTCGACGCCGACGTGGTGCACGTGCACGGCCTGCAGTTCGCGCGCGAGGCGGCGACGCTGGCGCGCTGGCAGCCGTCGCGGCCCATCCTGCTGCAGGACCACGCCAACCGCCCGCCGCGCTGGTGGCGGCGACCGCGGTGGCGGCGCTGGTACGCGGCGGCGGCCGGCATCGCCTTCACTTCGCTGGACCTGGCGCGCGGCTTCGTCGGTGCCGGGTTGTTCGCCGGCTCCACGCGCCTGTTCGCAATTCCCGAATCCAGTTGTCGTTTCACTCCCGGCGAGCGCGACCAGGCACGCCGCGACAGCGGACTGCACGGCGCGCCCTGCGTGCTGTGGGTCGGCCATCTGAGCGAGGGCAAGGATCCGCTCACCGTGCTCGAAGGGGTGGCCCGGGCCAGCGAGCAATTGCCCGGATTGCAGCTGTTCTGCGCGTTCGGCACTGCGCCACTGCTGCCGATGGTGCAGCAGCGCATCCAGGCCGATCCGCGCCTGGCCGGCCGCGTGCACCTGCTGGGCAGGGTGGAGCACGCGCAGATCCAGACCATGATGCGTGCGGCCGACCTGTTCGTATCCGCCAGCCTGGCCGAGAGTTGCGGCTACGCCGCGCTTGAAGCCTATGCCTGCGGCGCGGTGCCGGTGCTGACCGACATCCCGGCGTTCCGTGCGCTCAGCGATGGCGGCCGGGTCGGGGCGCTGTGGCCCTGCGGCGACGCCGAACGCCTGGCGGCCGCACTGCTGCAGGCATCGCGCGACGGCCCGTCGCGGGCGCTGGTGCATGCGCATTTCGATGCGCAGTTGTCGTTCGCGGCGGTCGGGCGGCGCTGGGCGCGCGCCTATGCGCAATTGCTCGGCGCCGCGCCGCGGAGCGCGCCATGAAGCTGGCCCTTGTGGTGCCGGGCGGCGTCGACCGCAGCGGCGAGTACCGTGTAATTCCGGCCTTCCTGAGCCTCATCGAGCGCCTGGCGCGCGTGCACGAGCTGCACGTGTTCGTGCTGCACCAGGAACCGCTGCCGGCGCAGTGGGAGCTGCTGGGCGCGCGCATCCACAACATCGGCGCGGTGCGCACGCGCTGGCGCGCGATCGCGGCGATCCGCGCCGAACACCGCCGCGCGCCGTTCGACGCGGTGCAGTCGCTGTTCTCCGGCCACTGCAGCCTGATCGCGGTGGCGGCGGCGCGCTGGCTGCGGCGCCCGAGCCTGGTGCACATCGCCGGCGGCGAACTGGTCGCACTGCACGCGATCGGTTACGGCGGCCGGCGCAAATGGCCGGGACGGCTGCGCGAGGCGCTGGTATTGCGGCTGGCGAGCGCGGTGACAGCAGCGAGTGCGCCGATCCTCGACAGCCTGCAGGCGCTGGGCATCGCCGCCGAACGCGTGCCGCTGGGCGTGGACCTGCGCGCCTGGCCGCCACGCGCGCCGCGTCCGCGCGGCGACGGGCCGGCGCGGCTGCTGCACGTGGCCAGCCTCAACCCGGTCAAGGACCAGCCGACCCTGCTGCGCGCCCTCGCTGCGCTGGCCCGCGCCGGGGTCGACTTCCGCATCGATCTGGTCGGCGTGGACACGCTCGACGGTGCGATGCAGCGCCTGGCCGCCACGCTGGGCCTGAGCGAGCGAGTGCGCTTCCTCGGCTTCAAGACCCAGCGCGACCTGCGGCCGCTGGTGGAGGCGGCGGATCTGCTGGTGCTGTCGTCGCAGCACGAAGCCGGGCCGCTGGTGCTGCTGGAAGCGGCGGTGGCCGGGGTGCCGACGGTGGGGACCTCGGTCGGTCATCTGCAGGAGTGGTCGCCATCGGCGGCGCTGGCGGTACCGGTCGGCGACTGGGCCGGGCTGGCCGATGCGCTGCGCCAGGTGCTCAGCGACGACGAACTGCGCCTGCGCCTGGCCTGGGCGGCGCAATGCCGGGCCGTGCGCGAGGATGCCGACTGCAGCGTGCGCGGCTTCACCGCGCTGTACCAGCGTGTGTGCGTACCGCGCAACGCCGATGGCCGACGCGCCGTGCGGAATGGTTGACGCGCAGCGCGGCGTCAGGACAACGCGCGTTCGCGACGAATCCGGTCGTATCGACTTGTCTTGTAGGAGCGGCTTCAGCCGCGACAGCCATCAGCGGTGACGCGTGGCGCGGCTGCAGCCGCGCCTACAACGGCGGTTCACCGCGCTCCCTGGTGACAGCGAGCGTCAGTCCGACGACGGCGCATAGCCTTGCAGCGCGGTCCGCACCGCGTACAGCGTGTCCATCCGCGGCACCGGGTGCAGCAGCCGCTGCAGCACGCGGCGGCGCTGCGGCAGGCGCACCCAGTCCTGGCCCTGCAACCACAGTTGGGTGCGGATCATCTCGGCACGTTCCTGCCGGCTTTCCGCCGAGGGCTGCAGGCGCTGACGCAGATAGTCCAGCACTTCGCTGCCAGAGCGTGCCCATTCGATGCCCGGCAGTGCCGGCAGCCACAGTTGCGAACACGACGCCGCGGTCAGGTCCAGCCCGCGTGCGCGCAGCCGCAGCAGCGGCGGACATTGCGCACGCAGTTGCTTCAGAACCGCCGGCGGAATCGCCGCGCGGTAATAGCGCAACATCAGCCGCAGCGGCGGCCACGCCCACCAGGCATCGGCTCCGGCCACGAGCTGCCAGTCGCTGGCGCGCATGTGCGGGGCGAGCAGGGCCAGGTCGTGCAGGTGCATCAGCCGCAGGCTGCGGCTGCACAGCCCGCCGGCCGCGTGCAGCAGCAGATGGCGCATCAGCGCGCCGTTGCTCGGGTAGGGACGCAAGCCGGGCTTGCCGTCACGCGGCAGGAGTTGCGTGCCGAGGTCGACGGTGCGCAGCGGCAGGCGCTCCTGGATGCGCACATGCAGTTCGATGTTGATCGGCGTATCGCGGTGCTCGCCCAGCGCCGGCACGGCCTTCGCATCTGCCGGGCGGAAGGTCTGGTGCTTCCACTGCGCGAACTCGGCCACGTAGCCCAGTGCGCCGAGCAGCGTCGCTGCGCGCTCGGCGTCCTCCGGACGCACCAGCAGGTCGATGTCGGCCATTGGCCGGTCGCCCAACCGATACAGGCCTTGCGCATGCAGCGCCGCACCCTTCAGCGGCACGATCGCCAGGCCGGCGGTCTGCGCCAGGGCGTCGATCCGCTGCAGCAGTGCGGCGATGCGCTGGTAGCGCTGCGCCACGTGCTCGCGCTGTGCGTCGAGGAAGGCGCGCCACCGCCGGTCCGGCCATTGCGAGCGCCGGCTCAGCAGCGGCGCCACGCCATGCGCCACCGCCGCCGCCGCGGCCAGTTGCCAGTGCAGGCCGTTCCAGGTCGGCATCGGCCCGCCGGGGCGCGCCAGTTCGTGCGCCAGGGTCTCGGTGGCCAGGCGCAGGCCGCGGCCGATGCGCCGCAACGGCAGTGACGCGGGCGCCGCCGCCGGTGCGGCTGTCGGCAGGTCGGCCGCCACGGCCGGATCCGATGACGTCGCCACGTCGGTCATGCGCGCTGCACCAGCGGAATCCGGCGGCGGCCGCCAGCGCCGAGCACTTTTTCCGCCTGCGCGGGCGGCGCCTCGGTCCGATGCTGCGCCTCCCGCGCGATCAGCGCCGCCCAGTCGGCGTCCAGCACTGCCCAGTCCTGCTCGTGCGCCGGGGCCGCGTCTTCGCGGCATTGCAGGTCCACCTGTCGGTGCAGCAGGTCGCGCACCTGGCGGTAGAACGCCGAGTCGTAGGCGCCGCGAAACATCATCGCCAGGTCGTCGCTGTCCTGCCAATGCGTCTTGCGCCCGAGCTGATCCTTGACCTGCTGGTAGAACACGGTGCCGGGCAGGGGATAGGACACGCTGACGCCGATGTCGTCCGGGCGCGCCTGCGCCACCAACCGCCGCGTGGCGAGGATGTCGTCCAGCTGCTCGTCCAGGTAGCCGAGCTGCAGGAAGAAGCCAACGCGGATGCCCTGCGCGCCGAGGCGCCGGCGCGCGGCGATCACGCCCTCCACGTCGGTGCCCTTGGTCATCTTGTCGAGGATGCGCTGGCTGCCGCTCTCGGCGCCGATCCAGGCCTCGCGGCAACCGGCCCGCGCCAGGGCCGCGGTCATGCGCTCGCTGCACAGGTCGGCGCGGGTCTGGATGGTGAAGGGCACCGCGCCATCGGCGGCGGCCAGCGCGTCGGCGAACTCCTCCACCCAGTCGACGTGGAAGCCGAAGATGTCGTCGGCCATCCACACATGATCGGGCGCGACGTTGCGCTTGAGTTGGGTCATCTCCGCGGCCACGTCCTGCGCCTCGCGGCGCTTGTAGTGATTGCCCCAGATCGGCTTGGCGCACCAGTTGCAGCGGAACGGGCAGCCGCGCGAGGCGGCCATGTTCAGGCTGAAATGGCCGTGCCGCTGCTGCCAGAACGCACGGTAACGTGCGATGTCCAGCAAGTCCCAGGCCGCCGTCACCGACAGCCGCGGATCCGGCGGCCGCGCGCCGATCTGCGCGCGCTTGAGCTGCGGCAGCACCGCACTGGCCACCTCGGCCAGGCCAGCCACCCAGCGCGCCGGGTCGATGTCCGGCTCCGCCTGCAGGCGCGCCACCAGTTCCAGCAAGGCCGCGATGCCTTCGCCGATGAGCACCGCGTCGGCACCGGCGGCAAGAAACGCCTCCGGATGGTCCGATGCGTCGGAGCCGGCGACGATCACGCGGCTACCGCCGGCGCGCGCCTCGGCGATCATCCGGCACGCGGCCTCGCGCATCCGGCTCAGGCACATCTTGGTGAGAAAGTTGAAGTTGTCCTCGTAGACCACCACCAGGTCCGGCTGCTGTGTGCGCACGGCGTCGTCGTAGTCCTCCACGCCCTCGGCCAGCATCGCGTCGAACAGCGTCACGTGGTGCCCGTGCTGGCGCAGCAGCGCCGCCACCTGCAGCGTGGCCAGCGGCGGGTAAGGTTTTCCGCGTTCCCACTGCTTGGGGTCGTAGCGCAGGAAGTAGGAGTGGCTGACCTGGATCTTGAGCATCGGCGGAAGGTCTCGTTCGGCGCCGCGGGGGAAGGGCGCATGCAGCGATGGCCGCGCGCAGGTGGCCGTGGCGGTAGGTGCCGGGGCTGCGCCGTTTGGTTGCGCGCCGCGTGGTTGCCGCCGGCGCAACCTTTGGCTGCGCCAGGCGCACCCACGCTGCATCCCCTCAAGCGACTCTTCTCCGATGCCGCGATCGACCCTGCGTGTCCTGGACGTGGCGGCCAGCGACCACCCCACGCCCGTCGTCGCTGCTGGCGGCGCCTGCGATCCGTTCCAAACCCGATTGCGGCGCCCGCACACGCTCAGCAAGCAACTGCTCGGCGGCCGCTTCCACTTCGAAAGCAACAGTCCGGCGCTGCTGGCCTTGGTGGAAGCGGCCTTCGGCGCGGTACCGGCGCATCGCCTGCCGGAGAGCGCTTCGTTCCGCATCGAGCTGACCCTGGTGGACCGCGGCGACGCACCCTACGCGCTGGCGGTGGAGCCGCCGCCGGTGCAGACCCATTCCGGCGCCGGCGTGCTGAGCGGGGTGATCGATGCGCACAACTACGTGGTGCTGGTGCCCGAGCAGGGCAGGGCGCTGGTGGTGGTGTCCGAGGACATGCTCGCCCACGCCTACCATGTGCGTTACGAACTGATCGAATTCGCGGTGTTCGTCCTGGCCGCGCGCGGCATGCACCTGGTGCCGCTGCACGGCGCCTGCGTCGGCCGCGATGGCCGCGGCGTGCTGCTGCTCGGCGGCAGCGGCGCCGGCAAGTCCACGCTGGCCCTGCACAGTCTGCTGCGCGGGCTGGAGTTCCTCGCCGAGGACGCCCTGTTCGTCGCGCCGCAGTATCTGCTCGCCACCGGCATCGGCAACTTCCTGCACCTGCGGCCGGAGCTGTTGCGTCTGCTCGACCCGCAGACCCGCGCCTGGATCGCCGCGGCACCGCTGATCCGCCGCCGCAGCGGGGCGCTCAAGCACGAGGTGGACATCCGCCACGGCGACGGACGCCTGGCCCAGGCACCGTTGCGGCTGGTCGCGGCGGTGTTCGTCTCGGCCACCCTGGCGGCCGATCCACAGCGGCTGCTGCAGCCGGTCACCGACGCGGACGTGGCCGCGCGCCTGGCCGCGGACCAGCCCTATGCCGCTGGCCAGCCGCATTGGCCATTGTTCGCGCGCCAGTTGCAGCGGCTGGGCGTGTACGAGCTGCAGCGCGGCACGCATCCGGAGGCTTCGGTCGATGCACTGCAGACGCTGTTGGCTTGAGGCCCCGCGCGCCACCAGGAAACCGGCGACGCAGGATGCCGGCGCGCATGCGCGGCGGCTGGGCGTGGCGTCGATCGCCCATCACGCAGACGCCAGCGGATGAGCGCGCGTCCGGACCCCGCATCGCACTTGCTGCGCGCCTTCGTCGCCGTGCTCGGCCGTGGCGAGCGCCTGCGCATCGCCGGGTACGTGCTGCTGTCGCTGCTCGGCGCGCTGGCCGGCGCGCTCGCCGCGGTCGCATTGGTGCCGCTGGTGCAACCCGGCCATGTGCTGACCCTGGCCGGCCACGCCTTGCCGTTGCCGACCGGTTTGTTCGCGCAGACCCTGCTGTTCGTCGCCGCCAGCAGCGGCTTTGCGCTGCTGCGCTGGTGGGGCACGCGACTGGCCGCGGACCTGGCCAGCCGCCACGCGCTGGGTCTGCGCAGGCACGTGCACGCGCGCTTGCTGCAGGTGCCATTGCCGGCACTGGCCGATGCCAGTTCGGCGGAAATCGCCAACCTGCTCACCTACAACGTCGAGATCGTGGTGCAGGGCTTCAGCGCGCTGCTGCAGCTGCTGGTGGCGGCGATCACCGCGGCGGTGAGCCTGGCCGCCGCGTTCCTGGTCTCGCCCATCCTGGTGCTGGCGCTGCCGCCGCTGCTGGCGCTGGGCCTGCTCGCCTTCCGCATCGCCGGGCATGAACAGGCCCGGGTCAGCCGCCAGTACGTCGCCGACATGACCCGACTGTTCTGGCTCAGCGAGGATTTCCCGCGGCGCCTGCGCCACGTGCGCTCGTTCGCCCGCGAGGCGCGCGAGCAGGAAGCCTACGACGCGATCGCCGGTCGGCTCGCCGATGGCTACGCGCGGCAGCAGGCGCTGGTCGCCTCCGGCCGCCTGCTGCTGGAACTGGCGGCGGTAGCGGCCATCGCCGCAATCATGCTGCTGGCCGGGGTGTGGCATGGCATCGACCGCGGCGCGCTGATCACCGTCGGGCTGCTGCTGGGGCGGCTGTTGCCGTACCTGGTCTCGACCCGGCAGAGCGTGCAGCAACTGCGCTCGGCCGCCCCGGCGTTGGAACTGTGGCAACGCTACGTTGCGCTCGGCACGCCGTTCCCGGCGTTGCAGCGTACGGGAGCGGCAACGCCCCCTGCAGCGACCGTGGCGACATCGCCGCCACCGATCCAGATCGAACGCATCGGCCTGGCACCGCCACTGGCCGCGGTCGCCTTGAACGACCTGGTCCTGGCGCCGGGCACCCTGACGTTGATCAGCGGCCCGTCCGGAGTCGGCAAAAGCAGCCTGATGGACGCCTTGGCCGGCATGGTCGCGCCACCGCAGTTCGCCGCCCACTGCAACGGCTGCACGCTCGACTTCGCCGGCTATCGCGCCGCGCTGCAGCCCTTGGCCTATATCGCTCAGGGTGTGCGCCCCTGGCAGCAAACGGTGCGGCACTGCCTGGCCTGGGCGGCGCCGGCTGCGAGCGAAGTGGCGATGTGGGACGCGCTGCGCGATGTCGGCCTGGCCGCGCGCCTGCAGGGCGGCGGCGGCCTGGACACCGCCGCGCATGGCGTCGGTACACGCCTGTCCGGCGGCGAACTGCAGCGGCTGCTGCTGGCCCAGGTGCTGCTGCGGCAACCGCGCGTAGCCTTGCTCGACGAAGCCACCAGCGCCCTCGACGCCGTCGCCGAGCAGCAAGTCTTGGGCACGCTGCGGCGCCGCTTGCCGCACACCGCCCTGGTGGCGGTCTCGCACCGCCTCGGCCTGTCCGCCATCGCCGACCAGTGCGTGATGGTGCAACGCGCGACCGTGGCGCCACTGCTGTTGGCCGATCGCGCGTCCTGAGCGAGCGCGGCGATGCTCTGGCGGGGCCTGCCGCTATTGCCTGCAACTGCGCTAGGCGCCCACGGGTGCTAGGCGCGATTTTGTCTAAGCGGCATGGACTGAGCGTCGCTAAGCTCTCCGCACAGGGGGAGATCATGGACGTCATGCAACGGGCAGCCGCAGGGCTGCTCCTCATCGCCGTTTCGGCGACCGTATTCGCACAAACACGCTCGGCGGTCGGGCGGGGCATCGAACGTGTGAATCCGCAGCGTAACGTCGCCCCGATTCCACGCCTGGATTGCCGCAAGCTGCTGGCAAACGATCCGCGTCCCTGGACCCATGCCTATTGCGAACACGTGGACTTCTCCATGCAGGACAGCCTGGCCCATACCTTCGGCCGGCCACGGCCGTCGCAGATCCAACTCGACATTCCCGCGCTGGGCACTGCCGAAGCGCGGGCCGCCGGTGTTTCCTGTTCGGAGGGGCGCGTGATCCGCAAAGTGGGCAACGGCTGGGAGCAGGCGCTGGACCGCGATCGCAATTACCTGCGGTGCAGACCGTCGGTGGAGCTGCCGTCGGGATTCATCGGCAGGTGACGGAGCGGATGTACGCGGCGCATCCGAAGAAACAAGGCCCCGCAAGCAGGGCCTTGTGCGCATTCAGGCGCATGTGCGGTGTGAGTCCACCTGACATCCAGCTCAGCCCTGCGGAATGTCGCACTTCATCTTTCCGTCCACGTAGTACGGCTTGGGGACGTCCGGATTCTGGCTGGTCTTCTCGAACACCACCTCGAACGAATCGGGGTCCGGCGTGCCCTTACGCGACGTGCAGGCCTCCTGCAGCTTCTTCTTGACCGCGGCGATGCCGGCTTCGCGATTGGCGCCGTCGGCGCTGTTGGTCAGATTGGCGACCTCGGCGAAGGCCGGCGAGGCGAGTCCCAGCAAGCTCCCTGCGAACACGAGTGCGTGCAGCTTCTTCATGGCGTCTCCTTGTGTTGGATGTCCGTACGCGGCTGGAGGCATGCGTCGTGGCGCGAGTAGCAGGGCCTGGCGCAGCGGTCGCCTTCCAGCGCGGCGCCAGGATAGGGAGCGCGGGTTAAGGCCTCGTGGGGATGGCTGCGGCGCATCGTCGCAGCGTCATCCTCGTATCGACGGTGCATTCCATCTCAGCGACGTTCTCTGTCCAATACGCGATGAAGCGCGCATCGGCCCAGGAGTACCCAACCTGAAGGCTGCATGCCGCCAGCACGGACGCGGAGCCTATTCGGTACGCGGCGCTTCGTAGTTCTGGCCGGGCTGCAGCGTCGTCACGTAGGGCCCGTTCCAGTCGCGGTCGAAGATGCGGGTCAGCGTCTCGGCCGGCCCCTTGCCCTTGACGAACACCGAGGCGTCCACCGCGGTGTTGAAGTAGCTCCATTCCCAATTGCCGGTGCCGATGACGCTGCTGCGGTCGTCGGCCACCGCGTACTTGGCGTGCTCCACCCGCGCATACGCAATGAAGCCTTGCGGCGCCGGCGGCAGGCGGCTGAACTTCACCGCGATGTTCGGCAGCGCGGCCAGGCTTTTCAGATACGCCTGCATCGGTTCGCGCAGCGCCCAGTCGGCGACGATGATGTGCACCTGCACGCCGCGTGCGGCGGCGTCGCGGATGGCGCTGTCGACCGGCGCCCACCAGCCCTTGGGACCGAAGCTGCGGATCGCCGAGAGCGTCATCACCTGGATGCGCAGCGCATGCTGGCTGGCGCGGATCATGTCGACCAGCGCCGGCTCCTCGGCAGTGACCCAGGCCGGCTGCAGCGCCGGCGGGCTGAAGGCAGGGAAGGCGATCAGTGGCGCGTCGCTGCCGGCATCGAGCAGCACCGGATCGGTGGCGGTGACCGGCGCGAAATCCGGCGGCTGCACGCCGCGGACCTGCGCCTTGGCCAGATCGCCTTCGTCGGCCAGGCGCCAGCTGTAATCGAAACTGGCCGCGAAGGTCTTGGCGAACCGCGCATCGTCGATGCGCGCGCCGATCTCGTGGATCTGCTCCAGCGCCCGCCAGTCCCAGTTCTGGCTGCCGACGAACACGCTGGCGTCGTCGACGATCATGTACTTGGCGTGCAGCACGCCACCGGTCAGCGTATCGACCGGCAGCACCCGCACGGTGATCCCCGGTACCTCGCGCAACCAGGCGACGCTGTCGGGATTCTTGGCCAGGAAGGTGTGGTCGACCAGCAGATGCACCGCCACGCCGGCGCGGGCGCGGGCGGCCAGCGCGCCCAGCACCGGGGTCAGGCCGGTGCCGGGCTTCTCGGAGATGTAGAACGCGGCGATGTCGATGCGCTGCTTGGCGCCATTGATCATGGCCAGCCAGGTCTGCTGGGTGCGCGGCACCCCAGGCTCGCCGTAGACGCTAGCCTCGGGCACGCTTTCGACGATCTGGAACTGCGACGCCTGCGGCCTGGCCTCAAGCCCAGTCGCTGCCGAGAGCAGCAGGCAAGCCAGCGTGGCGGACAGGAGGCGACGCGCGCGATGCGCGCTGGCGGGGGAAGAAAGACGCACGTTGGGGGTCCTTGCGGAAGCTGGGAAAGTGGATGCCGGAGGGCTGTGCGCGTGCATGCTACCGGCAGCTGCCGTGGCTGGGCAGTCCGCGGTTGTCGCGCGCTTGTCATTGAAAGGCGGGTGTAGCGAATGTGCTCCGGATGGGGAGGCCAGGGCAGTCCGCGCCAACAACGCCAGGGATCAGCGTACCGCCGGTGCGCGCCGGTCGCAGCGGCCGCCATTAGCCTGCCGACCCGGCGCGAGCAGTGGATCAGCGCATCACCGTCTCATCCAGACGAGCACCCACGGGCGGCGCGACCTGCGGTGCAGCGTTTTGCAGCAGACGGCCACCAACGTTGCACCCCACACCCAACCACCGCGGCAGCCGAGGATGACGCTCAGCCGCGGCCGTCGGCGAATGCCGCCTGCGCCTGTGCGAACCACTGCAGCACCTGCTGGCGATGCGGCTCGCCCCAGCAGCGTACGAACTGCTGGGTGTGATGGTCGGTGGTGTCGTTCAGCGCGGCGATGCGCTGGGCGATATACGCCCGGTCGAGACGCAAGCCGCAGTCGACCTCGATGCAGTGGCGCCAGGCGCTGTAGCTGTCGGGAATGATGGAAGAAGACATCGAAGTCCTTGAAGTTCGGCGCCCATCGCGGCGCAGGCCTGCCGCGCGACACATCGGTAATGGCCGCAGGCGAACCGCGGCTGACTGACGGCAGCGCAAGGCTTGCACCCGTGTTCGATTGTTCACTAATGTTATAGTGTAACTCAACCGATGCGCTGCATATGCGACCTGGCATTCCCCTGATCCTGTTGTGTCTCTTCGCCAGTTCGCCGGCCGCCGCAGCGGTTCGCCACCATGGCCCGCACGTGCACGGCCAGGCCAACCTGGAGGTCGCGGTCGATGGCACTGCCGTGGACGTGCAACTCAGTGCGCCCGGCATCGGCATCCTCGACTTCGAACATCCGGCGCGCGATGCGGGCGAACGCCAGCGCCTGGCGGCCGCGGTCGCCACCCTGCGCAGTGCCGGCTGGTTGCAGTTCCCGGTCGCCGCGACCTGTTCGCTGCGCAGCGCGCAGGTCACCACCGAGGGCTACGACGTGGCGATGGCCGATCCGGACGAACCCGGCCACACCCACGCCGAGTTTCACGCCCACTACGCGTTCGACTGCGCGCAGCCGGCGCGACTCGACCACCTGCAGGTGTTGCTGCCGCAGCGTTTCCCGTGGCTGCACACGGTGCTGGTGGACGTCACCACCGCGGCCGGCCAGGGCCGCACCGAGGTGGTGGCCGGGCAGCCCCAGGTGAAGTTGCCGGAATGAACCAGCCGCATGTCGTCGAACTGAACGAGCTGCGCTTCGGCTATCCCGGCGCCACCGCACCGGTGCTGGACATCGCAGCGTTTGAACTGCCGCGTGGGCAACAGCTGTTGCTGCGCGGCGCCAGCGGCTCGGGCAAGAGCACCTTGCTGGCGTTGATCGCCGGCGTACTGCAGCCCACCGCCGGCCGCGTGCACGTGGCCGGGCAGGACCTGGCGGCCTTGCGCAAGGCCGCGCGCGACCGCTTCCGTGCCGACCACTGCGGTGTGGTGTTCCAGCAGTTCAACCTGCTGCCGTTCCTCAGCACCCGCGACAACATCGCACTGGGCCTGCAGTTCTCCGCGCGCCGCGGCCGATTGGCCGCCGGCACGAGCGCGCTGGACGCGGAGATCGAGCGGTTGATGGTCGCGCTGGGCCTGGACGTGGCGGCGCTTTGGTCGCGACCGGCCGCGCGCCTCAGCGTCGGCCAGCAGCAACGCGTGGCCGCGGCACGCGCGTTGATCGCGCGGCCGCCGCTGCTGCTCGCCGACGAGCCCACCTCCGCGCTCGACCCGGTCGCCGCGCAGGCCTTCCTGCACCTGCTGTTCGCCGAGTGCCGGCAGGGCGGTACCAGCTCGATCGTGGTCAGCCACGATCCGTCGATCGCACCGCTGTTCGACGCCCAGGCCGACCTGGCCACGCTCAACCGCGCCAGCGCAGGAGGTGCGCGATGACGCTGTTGAAGCTGGCGCTGGCCAGCCTGCGCAGCCGGCGCCTGGGCGTGGCATTGACGGTGTTGGTGATCACGTTGAGCGTGACCCTGCTGCTGGGCGTGGAGCGGATCCGCACCCAGGCGCATGAAGGCTTCGCCAGCACCGTCTCGGGCACCGACCTGATCGTCGGCGCGCGCTCGGGCCCGGTGAACCTGCTGCTGTATTCGGTGTTCCACATCGGCGACGCCACCAACAACGTCTCCTGGAAGAGCTACCAGGACCTGAGCGCGATGCCCGAGGTGAAGTGGGCGGTGCCGCTGTCGCTGGGCGATTCCTACCGCGGCTACCGGGTGGTCGGCACCAGCATCGGATTCTTCGAACACTACCACTACGGCGCCAAGCACCCCCTGGCGTTCGCGCAGGGCAGGGCGTTCGACGACCTCTACGATGCGGTGATCGGCGCCGACGTCGCCGCCGCGCTCGGCCGCCACCTCGGCGACGAGATCGTGCTGACCCATGGCACCGGCCGGATCAGCCTGGCCACCCATGCCGACAAGCCATTCCGGATCGTCGGGATCCTGCGCCGCACCGGCACGCCGGTGGATTCCAGCGTACTGGTGTCGCTGCAGGCGATCGAGGCCATCCATATCGACTGGCATTCCGGCGTGCGCCTGCCGGGCCACCATGTCAGCGCCGCGCAGGCGCGGGCGATGGACCTGACCCCGGACACCATCACCGCCTTCATGCTCGGCCTGAAGACCCGTATCGCCACCTTCTCGGTGCAGCGGCGGATCAACGAGTATCCGGAGGAAGCGATGCTGGCGATCATGCCGGGCGTCACCCTGCAGCAACTCTGGGGCACCCTGGGCACCGCCGAAGGCGCCCTGCGCATGATCGCCTCGCTGGTGGTGCTGCTCGGCCTGGTGTCGATGGTCGCGCTGTTGGTGGCCACGCTGCAGGAGCGCCGGCGCGAGATGGCGATCCTGCGCGCGGTCGGCGCACGGCCACGCGACATCGCCTGGCTGCTGCTGTTCGAAGCCGGCCTGGTCACCGTGGTGTCGTGCGCGCTGGCGTTGTCGGTGGTGACGGCGGCCAGCTGGCTGGCGCGCGGTTGGGTGCTCGATCATTTCGGCCTGGCGATCAACCGCGTCGCGCCCAGTGCGGTGGAGTGGGGCTGGCTCGGCTGCGTGCTGCTGGCCGGTGTGCTCGCCGGCATCGTGCCGGCGCTGCTGGCCTATCGCCGCACCCTGGCCGATGGCCTGTCGCCGGAGCTGTGAGCATGACGCGCTGGATCCTTTCCTTGCTGGCGCTCGCCGTGCTGTGCGGTTGCGGCCGACAGCAACCCGCCGCCCCAAAAAAAGCGCCACAGACGTCGGCCGCGCAATCGGCGCCGGCCAACGACGCGGCGATCAACCCACCGCTGGGCGAGCCCGATGCCGACGGCTATCGCGAACTGGACTGGAGCGCGATGCTGCCGCCGGCCGAATTGAAGGCGCTGGAAAACAGCGACGAAGCGCCAGTCAACCACACTGGCAAGCAGGCGATGCCGCAGACCGGCACCTACAACACCGTGCCGGCAGTACTGGCGCGCAAGGTGCGCCTGCCGGGCTACGTGGTGCCGCTGGACAGCGACGACGCCGGCCGCGTGCGCGAATTCCTGTTCGTGCCGTACTACGGCGCCTGCATCCACGTGCCGCCCCCGCCGCCGAACCAGATCGTGCATGTGCGCCTGAACACGCCCATCGATCCGCCCGACATGTACAGCCCGTTCTACCTGAGCGGCCAACTGCGCGCCGAAACCCTCCATGGCGAACTCGCCGGCACCGCCTACACGATGGAGCAGGCCCACCTGCATCCCTATGAAAAAGGCTGAGCGCTATCTCCCGCTGGCAATGGTGCTGTGCCTGCTGGCGGCTTGCCACGGCGACGGCGGGCAGGCTGGCACCACGTCGGCACCAGCACGTGCTGCGGCGCATGCGCCCGCCCACGCGACCGCAGACGCCGACGCTGTTCCGGACACGGTCGAACGCTGGGAACAACTGGCGCCGGCCAACGATATCTATCAACGCCCGCCGCCGCGCATCAGCACGGCCTGGCGCGGCGACGCCGCGGTGATGGACCAGCCGGCGCCCGTCGACGATGGCCCGTCAGTAGTCAACGGCATGCCGATCGACCATTCCGGCACCCAACGTGCCGCGCAGTTCGGCTCCTCGCAAGTGGTGAAAGGCCTGGAAGGCAAGCGCTTCGCCCTGGACGGCTACGTGGTGCCGCTGGAAAGCGACGACCAGGGCAAGGTCAGCGAACTGCTGTTCGTGCCGTTCTATGGCGCCTGCATCCACGTGCCGCCACCGCCGCCGAACCAGATCCTGCACGTGGTGCTGCGCACCCCGATCGACGTGCCGGAGCTGTGGGACTCGTTCCACCTGCAAGGGCGGCTGCATCTGGCCGACTTCAAGGCCGATATCGCCAATGCCACCTACGAGGCGGAGGACGCCACGCTCACTCCGGTGCAAGGCTGAGTGCGCGGCTCGATGCGCCTGAAATCGGCGATGCTTTGGGCGATCGCGATCGCCGCCTGTGCGGTCATCGTTGCCGGCGGCGTGCTGTTTGCGTTGCGCACGCACGGGCACGTGGCGCCGACACCGCGTGCTGCTGCGACCAAGGCGGCCCATCCGCCAACTGTGCCCGCATTTCATGTCGCACCATTGCCCGATGATGCGACCGGCAAGCGCATCACCGCACTGCTGCAAAGCGATCCAGCATTCGCGCGCGACGCCACGTTCCTCATTGCAGCCAGCTTGCGCGAACGCTGCGCACCGGCCCATGCCGGCGAACTGGCGAAGATGGCCAACCGCGCCCGCCTGCCGGTGCTGGCCGCAACGTCCGAGGTGACCGCACGCGAACCCGACCTGGACCATCCGATCTACCAGGCGATCCAGCACATCGCCGCCGCGGCACCCTGCGGCCGCACGCTCGACCTGACGGCGACCGGCCTGCCGCTGCAACTGGACCCGGAACGCTACGCGGCGGCGTTTCCCGATACCTACTACCAACCGACGCTGGACACCGTGCCGCACGAGTATGCCGGCCAGCCGCTGGGCACCCGCGCCGCGCAGGAATGCCAGTCCATCGCCTACGCAGTGTTGCCGCTGGGCCGGGACGGTTGGCAGTGCAGGGCACTCTGGTCGGGCATGCGCCCGCGGATCGTCAAGGCTTGCGAACAAGCCCGCAGCGAAGCCGGGCAGGGGGCGGGTGAGGCGATTCCGCCGGAGGTCGCGAACCGGCTGACGCCGGTGGTGGCGGGCTTGCTGGAGAAGTTGCCGGAGTCCTGTCGCTGAGCGCGTGCTTATGCTTTTGCACGGCGGAAGCTAACCACTGCGAACGGCAGGAGTTGGCAAAGACAGAAGTTCGCGGAGCAGCTGATTAGGCAGGTTCCACGCCACCTTGTCGCGCTCGGCCTTACGTTGACTTGCCCCCGAACCCCTGCAACCGCACCTGGATGAACTCCAGCAACGCCCGAACTCGCGCAGTGACTGAATGACGGTGACTGTAGGCACCAAGCAATTGCAGTGGTGCAGGGCTTAGATCCAGTGGCACTTCCTGCAATCGACCCGCGGCAAGATCGTCCTGGCATGGGTGGGCCGCAATGATCGCGAAGCCAAGTCCCTGGCGGGCACCTGCCACCGCAAGTTCCCCACTGTTGACGCGATACCGGCTGCGCACAGGCACCTTCACGATCTCGCCCGCAGGATCGAGAAACTGCCAGGGCTGCCCCTTCAGTGCGCTCACGGTGGTGATGCACGGCAAGGACTTGAGGTCGCGCACGTGGCGCGGCGTTCCGGTTTGGGCCAATAGCGCGGGGGACGCGACCACGATGCTGGGCAATGTCGCCAGTTCGCGGGTGATGAACGCACTGTCGTCCTGACGCCCGCGGTGGAAGACGATGGAGAGGTCCATGTCCTCACGCAACACTTCCAGGCCGGTGAGGCGCGTGTCGCATTCCAACTCAATGCCAGGATGAAGACTGCAGAATTCGGCGAGGATAGGCCCGAGCAGCCTGGGCGCTTCGTTGGGCATGCACATCCTGAGAGACCCCTTCAATTCGCCCTGTACCGCGCCAAGCTCCTCCTCCGTGGACAACAAGGCATCGAGGACCGGTTTGGCGCGCTCGTACACCAGCCTGCCGGCCTCCGTCATGCGCAGATGGCGCGTGCTGCGTTCCAGCAAGCGCACGCCCAGCCTGCGCTCCAGCGCCGCGACGTGACGGCTGACGTTCGACGACGGCAGGGCCAGCAGGCGCCCCGCGCCGGAAAAGCTCTGCTCGTCGACGACGGCCACGTAGACGCGGACTGCATTCAGGTCGAGCTTGTCGCGCATCATTATCCCATCTGAGGTATGAAAGCCCGCCATTTTTGCATGCTAGTTTGCGCAATTGGTGGGGACCAAGATGCACTCCCGTCCAACGGCTGCCCTGCAACGGCACGCCTGGACCCATTGAATCGGGATGCATCGGCATGGAGATCGGAATACTGGGCGGCGGCATCGCAGGCTTGAGCGTGGCTCTCGTGTTGCACAAGCAGGGGCACACCGTGTGCGTCTATGAACGTCGGAACGGGCCGGCCACCATGGGCGCTGGCGTGACGCTTTGGCCCAACGCGGGCTTTGTGCTGCAGGAACTCGGGTTGTTGGAGGATGTCGGGGCGGTGGGCGGTCGGCCATTGTCGGTCCACCGCAAAGACGCAGCGGGCAACGCGCTGGGAGGCCTGGACATCACGGTGCTGGACCGACTCATGGGCTACCCAACCCATACCATTCTGCGTCGGGACTTGCAGGGGGTATTGCTGGACCACGTGGCACGCACTGGCATCCAGGTGGAGTTCGGGCATCGGGCGGTCGCGATTGATCTGGATGCCGACGACAAGGCCTTGGCGCGGTTCGAGAACGGGAAGAGCATCCGCCCAGACCTGCTCATTGGTGCCGATGGCCGCATGGACTCGGTCGCGCGCAAGTTCGTCGCAGGAGACAACCCCCCCATCTACCAAGGGTTCGTGAACTGGATCGGCGTTGCACAGGGGAATGGCCCGTTGCTGAGCGACATGGCGATTCATGACTACTGGGGGTCCGGCGATCGTGTCGGTTGCGTGCCGATCCGGACGGATCTGGTGTACTGGGCCGCCGCGCAGGCGCGGCCATTGCCCGAGGCGACGCGCGCAGCGGAGATGTGCAAGGAGGTGATGGATCTGTGTGCAGGATGGCCCGAGCCGGTCGCCCGCATTATCGAGGCCACGCCGGCGCACTCCATCCAACGGATCGCCGTGCATGACGTTGAGCCGCTGCACACCTGGAGCCGAGCAAATGTGCTGCTCGTCGGCGATGCGGCACACGCGCCACTGCCGACCTCGGGCCAGGGCGCCTGTCAGGCGTTGGAAGACGCCTGGCATCTGGCGCGGTGCCTCGAAGAGGCCGGCGGTGCGCTGGATCAGGCATTGCCGCGTTTTGCCGCAATCCGCGGACCCAAGACCACAAAGCTGGCAGAGCAGGGCAGACTGTTCGCGCGCGGGCTTTTCGCCCAAGACCCCGAAACCTGCCGTGTTCGCAATGAGCGCGCCAAGGCTTCCGATCCATTGCGCGATGCCCAGGCCATGGCGGCAGGCTGGTCGCAGGGCCTGCCGATGGCAGACTGCATTGACGGGACGCCGGCGAACGGCGCTGGCAGTCTGTATCGCCTTTGACAGACAATCCTGATCCGAGCGTCGCGTAGCACTCCGCTGCAGGAAGTATTTCCACCGGATCCGGGGATCCATTTTATTGGGTTACTACGTCATGCTGATCAAAGACCCTCCACTGCGCCGTCCCTGCTGTGGCTACAAGGCGCTTTCCGAGCGAGCAGCATTTGAGATTTGCGCTGTTTGTTTCTGGGAGGATGATGGTCAAGATGACAATGATGCTGATGAGGTACTAGGTGGTCTCAATGGCAACCTCAGCCTCACACAAGCCCGGGCCAACTATCAGAAGTTCTGGTGCCTTTCGTAGACGGAATCTCCCATATGTACGCCTGCACTTAGGTGAAGGGACGTAAAGTGGGGACAGCCAACCCGGCTCTAGCTAGGCATACAACAAAACCGCGAAATGTTCTCTTGGCCTATAGCAAGCGTAGCAGCAAAGTGATTAAGGATTTTTATAAGGACTACAAACCACTAGGGTCAGGAACCCCAGGCATATTCCGAAAACCGGCCAGCGGGCTTAGCGGTCATCAGTGGTGTGTGAGGATTTGCTGGGAACCTGCGTTGTCCTGGACGTGACCCAGGATCATGCTCCCGATTCCGGCAACCATGCAATGCTGCCGTCGCGCAGATCGACACTATGAGCATTGGGGGGCGTGCCGGTGCTAATCTTGGCACCTACGCTCAGGGGCAATCCGCAACGTGCCAGCCGACTATGGAAAGGTCAAATCAGCGCTACGGAAGGTGCCCTTGGAGGATTCGCTTCGCCACGTGTGGCAGTACTCAAGGCTCGTGTCGGGTCAGGTGAAGCTACCTGACAGCTATGTCCACCGGGATGAGCGGGGCTACTCCCACGATATCGAGAAGTATCTCCACCCTCACCAGGTTGAGCTTCTGGCTCGCGAGCTGCTTTTGCATGCAGACAGGAGTGGGAGACCTACAGGCCATTCTCTGGCGAATTGGCCGGACTTTGTCAACGTAAAGAGTGCTTTGGATAAGTTCGCCAATGACGTACACGAGGACAATCCAAACACCGACATCATGCTGACGCTGCACCGGATTGCGCAGGCCCAATTTCCGGGGTTTAGCCGACTGACACGTGCCAAGATCGGTCGCTACCTAGCGATGTATCGAACGCCAGCCCTTCGGGCGATCTTCGAAGAGCATCTGGGCATCGATGTGGACACATATTTCGTCCTGACGTTTGCCGTGATCGCGTCAGCACTCAACCGGGTACAGATGAATACCACGACGGACTACGAAATTCTGGGAGTGGATAGATCGCAGTCGACACGCTTCTTCGAACGCATCAGCGGTAGCTTGGAGCCGATGCGCAAGAAGCTAATTGATACCCAGCGTCAGAACGATTGCTGGGAGTACACCTTCAATGCACTTCACTTCTATCCGTTGATCTCACTATTTCCAGACCACCCAGAGCGCGTCATGTGTCCGCTGCCACCAGCATTGGAGCGGCGATTGCTTGAAGGTCTTTACTTCGATTTAGTTGATGCCAAGGGTTTTCCCAACGCTTTCGGTGATGCCTTCGAGAGCATCACGGGTCGGATACTCAGGAGTTTGGAACCTCGCTATGAAGTCGAAGAAGTGCAGCCCAAGAAGATTAAAAAGGTTAGATATGATGGAACGGACTGGATAGTTAGGTCACACGGAAACTGCGCATTTGTAGAATGCAAGTCAAAGCGTTTGTCGTTGAGTGGACGTGTGGCAGAGCAGGTCAGCGATCTGGAAAAAGACATGGTCAAACTCGCCGAGGCGGTTGTTCAGAACTACGCCAACATCCATCGTGAGATGCAGGATAAGCAGGAAGAGGATTGCCTATACTTCAACATCGTCACCACTCTAGAAGACTGGATCCTGTTTAGCAATATCACTACGACAATGTTACATAGTCACGTGGTCGATCAGCTCAGCAAGAAGAGCCTTCCTGCAGAACTGATCGATAAGGTGCCGTATCGCGTGCTCAGCTTTGAAGGTGCGATATACACCTGCGCGACGCTCAAGGTGCAATCGATGATCGAGGTGTTCGGACTTGAGAAAAATCCAGATTTCAATGGACTGTTATTCCTCACAAACCTGAAGAGTCGCTTTCAAAATGCAGACACGGATAGCGTAGGCAACTTCGAAGACGATTTCAACACGTTGATTCTACCTGTCATCGAGAAATCAAAAATAGCCATGAGTCAATCTGCATCGAAATCTATTGGCGCGACAGTTCACCTTTAGTATCGCAACCAGATCAAAACGCCTTTGCTAAATCCATGTGCCTGGTCCAAGATTTTCCTGCCTCCGGCGCTCCCTCCTTGGTTGGCCACTGGCATCCACTCATCCCGCAGAGGATTAATATGGCCATCAAAACAACACGCCTACATACAATCAGAGGCGAAATTCATAATGGCTATCTGCACTAGCTTTGCCGAACATGATGATATGGATTCGCGTAAGCCCCTGATTGACTGAGAAGCGGACGCTGCAGACGAACAGCGGATTGCTCCAACTGCCTCGTTTAGAGAAATTTGTCGCGAGTAGTGGTGCGGGAGCGCAAACTAAAAAAACGGGTTTCATTTTGCGCCCGGGGCGAACTTATTTCGACTTGATACTAGCGAACTTAACCAGGACTCTGCGCTAGCTCTATGTGGGCACGCCTGCCACCACATTGCGAGCAGCCAAATAGGCAGGTTAGGGGGCGTCCAAGTCCCTCGGCCTCGGAAACCAGGGAGGACCATTCGTACGTATTCGGATAAATGCGTGTCAGCTCTTGCCCCTGTCTTGCCGTAGGAACAAGGTACATCCACTCTTCGGCGTGCAGGAAGTAGCGGTGGGAGAGTTTGGAGAAATCACGCCAAAGGCGCTTGCACTCCGACTTCTTGCCGATTGCCGCCAGTGAAAGTAGGAGAACCCGTGCCATGTACGAGGAGCCCTCAAAAGTCTCCCTCTCACTTTCCTCCACGTCGAGCGACATCTGAGCGAGAAAGCTAGCTGTTCCGTCGTAATAGGGACTCGACAATGCTAGTCCTGAATCGGCTTGATTCAACGCGATGGTTTCGGCCGCGAGGCTTGCTAGGTTAGCCGCCACCCGCCCTTCGTCCCCCATCTTGCGAAGAACGAGTAGAGGAGGGAACTCGTAAGCAATGGCGGCCTCGCCCCAAAGGTCTGGAGCGCTGCGCTCCTCCATAAGCCAATCTCCCAAAGCCGTGTGGTCGTCGGGCAGTAATAAAGGCTGAGATTCGTTAGCTAGGTACAGGGAGGACAATAGCCCTCGTAGCACGCCGATCCGCCATCCATAGATGACGGAGTCCTCTAACCCCGAGGGCATTGCCAGGTGATCCCGCCGACTGACTTCGGCCCAAAGAGCTGCCAGCGCGTCAAGGATGGCCCTCTCGGCGAGTTCGAAATGGTGGCTTACCTCACATTTTCCACCACTCTTCTCGTACATCGCCTGCAGCATAGCCCGGCACACGGTCCAGCCAACCGCTACCGCTTGGTGGTTCTCGCTCATCGCAAAGGGTGACAGGGCAATACTCGTTGCCCACATTGCACTGCTAGCAACTCGAGAGAGTTCCAGAATAGAGGGTTGGTCACTTTCAGAATCAAGTCGGTCCAGCAAAAGAATAGAGCTCAGCATGCCTGCAAGTAGGTCTAGGGGAAGCTGATCCGACGTATCTGCCATGTAAAGGTCCAGAAGTCGCCTTGTGTCGTCGATCTCGCTGGGCCATAACCTGGTTGACGCACTAAGAGCCATCTCCAACAGCTTGCCCCGGCTCCACAACTCAAGCTTTGAGGGATAGGGTGCTGAGTTCATCTGCGAAACGGCTACCTGTACCTCTTCGCCAAAGCTTCCGTTATTGACCAAGTAAGATCGATAAACGCCAGGAGGGAAGCCAGGCATCGCGGGTGGCTGGGACATAAGCTGGACCAGCTGAGGCTGGATTTCCCTTCGGAACTCGCCGACAGTCATCTGCTTATTGGGCTGACCTTTTAGCTGGAAGGCGCACCCCACTCCGTCCGGTGCGATTGCCAGTACATCTTTTCCGAACTCAAGCAGGCAATGGCGAGTGCTGTGGAGAACCGTGTACCCGGATGCAGATAGCATCTGGACGAAGACCTGCTGGTAACTCAATTCACTCGCACTATCCAACCAGTTCTCGAGCAGCTTCTCTAGCATGGTATGCCTCTCGCTTCCGCTGCATGATGTCTTTGTACCGTTGCTGTAGGACCGGGTCTGTGTCCAACTGCCTTTGGGCTCTGGCAAGATCCTGCCTGGATTCTGGGTGCATCACCAGCCGCATATTTTTTATCTGACCGGTGTCATCAAAATCCATTTCGATTTTTTCGAGTAGTTCCAATAACAGCTCGGGGGTGAACCCCTTCCCCTTTCCATTTACCACCTGGCCGGCAGCCTCCAGCGTGCGGTCAAGGTCACTGTAAAGTTTTCTAGACATCCCCTCCGCCATCCGACGCGCCAAGTCAGCTAGAACATCGTAGCGCTCAGCCGATGTAAGCGTCGCCACTTTTCTGACATCGAGTGAGCTCTCTGCGGAGATCGTCGACATGCCGCTTTCCTCTGCAGTCCCATCGGCGCGCAGAGTAGTCATGCCATCGCCTTCATGAATGATGTGTCTGGGTATGTCAGAGAATGCTCCAAGTTGCTTTTGAGCCAAGGCGCTGATCGTTTTGAGATGCACCTTTTGCAGCTCGTGCTTTACCTTTCGGAGATCGGGCAACATAAGATCTGCCTCCTCAGAAAAGGGGGAGTTTACTAGCATGAAAGCTGAGCTTGGGGCGCTTTTTTCGACTGGGAGTGTAGGGGGCATCGCTCCCTACGGATAGCGCCTAACTCTCGCCTGTTACCCGGGGCCCACGTCTTTGTCTAATTTACTCCGCTGCCTCTTAGGTATGATCCCGGGCAATAGGGGAGGGGTCATGGACGCTCGCGCATTCTTCTTTGTTCTAGCTGTAGTTGCTCTGCCTGCTTATGGGCAGCAGGTTTACAAGTGCGTCGCCGGCAAGGCGGTGACGTATCAGTCCTCGCCTTGTGCTTCCGGCTCGGCAGTCAAGTCCTGGGACGCCACTCCTGTTCCCGAGCCGTCAAACGCTGAGTTGTGGCGCCGCTACCGCTTGCAGCAGGAGCTAGACCGACGATACGCCGCTCAGCATTCTATTGGCGGCTATGGCGCTTCCGTCTCTGGTTCCCAGTCCGGCGATGCCTGCGAGGCTGCGAAGCGGCAGCGTGAGGCGGTATATGCTGCCGCTGGGGTGCATCGATCGTTTGAGCTGTCTAGTCAGATGGACAACGCTGTACACGATGCATGCAGGTGATCGGGGTACAGAGGCTGGCCCCCTGCGGAGACGCCTCATCCTGCCATCTGCCCGAAATGGCGTTCCCGCCAGCTCGTAAAGACCACAACAACGAACTTCATCAGGAAGTCACTGCCACACCCAGCGCAGCCGCGCCCATACCATGTGCACGAAATTTCGCATAATGTATCTTATGTAAATTCAGATGCCGCAGCGCCGCTCGCGTCCACGTCACCCGTTCAACGCTTCTCCAGCCGCCGCCGTATCTGCGACATCTGCCTGGCGCTGAAGTTGCCGCCGTGGCGATCCAGCAACGCAACCACGGTCGCGTGCGCCTCGTCAGCCCGGCGCTGCAACTCCTGGATGGCCGCGTGCTCGATTTCTTGCCACTCCTCGGCGGTCTTGCCCGTTGGGACGGCCTGGCGCTGGCGGTTGGTATCCAATGCGGTACTCACCTGGAAGCCTGGGACGGAACGTCTCCGTTCGTGCAGCGGACTTTACCGCACCGATCTCACGCTTGCCGTTTGCGCGGATGTGGCGCAGGCGCACTGCTGCGACCCGCGCCCGCATCACCTGCCAACCCGGACGGCAACCGCACCTGGGCGCATAGTCCGCCGCCCCCGCGATTGGCGAACTCCAGCGCACCGCCGTGCGCCTGGCAGATGGCCGCAGCGATCGACAGGCCCAGGCCGCTGCCGCCGGAATGGCGCGCACGCGAGTCGTCGGCGCGCCAGAAACGGTCGCCCATGCGTGCCAGGGCTTCTTCGTCGACGCCGGGGCCGCGATCGGCGACGCGGATCAGCACGCCATCGGCATCGGCCTGCGCCTCCAGCGCCAGTTCGCCGCCGACCGCGGCGTAGCGCAGTGCGTTGTCGATCAGTACCGACAACACCTGGCCCAGGCGGTCGCGGTCGGCACTGATGTGAAGTTGCTCGGGGATGCGGACCTGCACGTGCATGCCGGCCTCCTGCAGCGGCTGCGCGGCCCAGGTCAGGCGCTCGCGGACCAGCGCACCGAGCGCGAACCGCTGCGGTTCCAGCATCAACTGGTTGGCGCGGGCCATCGACAGCAGGTGCAGGTCGCCGACCAGGCGATTGATCTGCTCCAGCTGGCGCTGGACCATGCGCAGTTGCTCCTCGCTGCTCGGGAACACCTGGTCGAGCATGCCCTGCACCCGCCCCATCGCGGCGTTGAGCGGGGTGCGCAGTTCGTGCGCCAGCATCGCGCTGGACTCGCGCACTTCGCGCTCGTACTGCTGCAGCTGCGCGCTCATGCCGTTGAAGTCGATCGCCAGCCCGGCCAGTTCGTCGGGCGCACCGGGCACCACCCGGGCGCGCGCGGCGAAATCGCCGTCGCTGATGCGCCGCGCCGCCTCGGCCACGTTGGAGAACTGCCGCGACAGCGGCCGCGAGGCGAGCAGGCCGCAGACCACGATCACCGGGATCGACGCCAGCACCATGCCGGCCAGCAGCCACCAGTCGCGGCTGGCCAGCCCGGGCAGGAAGTCGGCCACGTCGTAATAGGTTTCGAACAGTTCCCACAGGCGCCGCGCATTGCTGTGCGGATCCTCGCGCAGCTGCAGCATCTCCTGCCGCGCCTGCGGTGGCAGGCGGCTCAGGGTGGACACGTCCCAGATCGCGAAGCGCAGCACCATGCCCAGCGCGATCGCGATGATGGTCAGTACCGCCAGTGCGCTCATGCGCAAGCCCACCCACTGCCACAGCGGCGCGTGGCGATTGCGGCGGAACCAGGACCAGTTCATCGGAAGCGATAGCCGATCGCGCGTACCGTCACCAACAGGCCGGTGACCTGCTCATGCTCCAGCTTCTTGCGCAGGTTGTGCACGTGCGCATCCACCACCCGCTCCAGCGCATCGCTGTCGGGCAGGCAGATCTCCAGCAGTTCGCTGCGGGTGAAGGCCTTGAAAGGCGTCTTCATCAACGTGGCCAGGATGTTGAATTCGGTCGGGGTCAGCTCCAGCGCCACCTCCTGGCCGTCGGCAGCGCGCACGGTGGCGCGCACCGCCGCGGTGTCCACGGTAAGCCGCTCGTGACGCAGCGGCTCCTCGCTGGCACGCGCCGGCCCGGCGCGGCGCAGCACCGCATACACCCGCGCCACCACTTCCTTGGGGCTGTACGGCTTGACCACGTAGTCGTCGGCGCCGTAGCGCAGCGCGCCAAGCTTTTCCGGCTCATCGCCCATCGCGGTGACCATGATCACCGGCGTGTCGCTGCTGCGGCGGATCGTGGACAGCACCTCGGTGCCGCTGAGCCGCGGCAGCATCACGTCCAGCAGCACCAGGTCCGGCTTCCACTGCGCGTGCACCGCCACCGCCTTCTGCCCGTCCTCGGCGATGGTGACGTCGAAGCCGTCGCGGCGCAGGTAGGCCTCGAGGATGCTGGCGCTGTCGGCATCGTCTTCGACCAGCAGGATCTTCTTCGCGTGCATTGCCTGGTGCCCGTTTTCGCGTCTTGATGGAATCTTGAAGATTCCTAGAAGGCGGCTTGAACATGCCCGCCGATGCTGGCAGTCGAGTTCGATCACCCGACCGCCGCCATGATTCTACCGTCCCCGTTGCTCCGCCCGCGTCGCGCCCACGCCCTGCTCGGCCTGCTCGCGCTCGCCCTGGGGGGCTGCTCCTTGGCGCCGGTCTACCAGCGCCCGCAACCTGCCCTGCCCCCTACGCTGGGCGCGACCGCCGCAACCGCGGCCACTGCCCCGGACCGCAGCGACAGCGCACTCACGGATCAGGAACAGCGGTTCGTGCGGGCGTTCTCGCCGCAGCACGACCTGGCCCCCCTCGTGACCCAGGCGCTGGCCCACGACCCGGACTTCCGCAATGCCGTGCTGACCGTGCAGCAGGCGCGCGCCCAGTACCGCATCGAACGCGCGCAGCAACTGCCGCAGCTCGGCCTCGATGCCCAGGGCACGCGCCGCAGCTACGACGACGCGGCCACGCAGGCGCGCTATGGCCAGAAGCTGAGCACCGTTGCGGTCGGCGTGGACGGCTTCGAACTGGACCTGTTCGGCAAGCTGGCGTCGCTGTCGGCGGCGGCGCAGCAGCGCTACCTGGCCACCGAAGAAGGTCGCCAGGCGGCGCGCGGTGCGCTGATCGCCGAAGTCCTCCGGGCCTACACGCTGGAACGTGCCGCCCTGCAGAGCCGGCAGCAGGCGCAGACCATCGCCGAGCGCAGCGCCGCGCTACTGGCGATCGCCACGCGCCAGCAGGCAGTCGGGCTGATTTCCCAAGATGCGCTGGACCGCCAGCGCCACGACGACGACCAGGCGCAGGCGCGCGCGCAGCAGGCCGTCAGCGACCACGCCGCCGCTCGCCGCGCCCTGCAATTGCTCGCTGGCTACGCCGCGCCCGACGGCGCCGGCACCCTGCAGGAGCTGTTGCCCGGCGCCGAGCAGAACGACGGCCGCGCCTGGCGCGACCTCGATTCGCAGCTGCTGCTGCAGCGCCCGGACGTGCGCCAGGCCGAAGCCGAACTGCGCGCGCGCAATGCCGACATCGGCGCTGCACGCGCCGCCTTCTTCCCGTCGATCCGGCTGAGCACCTCGCTGGGCACCGCCAGCGAGGCCTTGAACGGCCTGTTCATGCCCGGCAGCCGCACCTGGAGCTTCATGCCGCAACTGGTGCTGCCGCTGTTCGACGGCGGCCGCAACCGCGCCAACCTGGATCTCGCACAGCTGCGCAAGGACGGCGCGGTGGCCGACTACGAGAAGACCGTGGAAGCGGCGTTCCGCGAGGTCGCCGATGCGCTGGATGCGCTGCCGGCGCTGCAGCAGCGCGAACGCGGCGAACGGACCAACCTGGAACGCGAACGCCAACGCGTGGCGCGCCTGCAGCAGCGCGTGGCGCAAGGCCTGCAGGACCGCCCCGAGTTGCTGGCCGGCGACATCCAGGCCGCCCAGGCCGAACTGGCGCACCTGCAGGCCCGCCAGGACCTGTTGCTCGATCGCATCGCGCTGTTCCGCGCGTTCTATGGCGTGCCGCTGCCGCACGCGCCCTGACCTTTCCCCCACCCGAGGTTGCCCCGATGAAACATGTCCTCTTCGTTCTGTCGCCCACGCTGACCGTAGCCTTGCTGGCACTGCCGCCGGCCGCGCATGCCGCAGACCCCGACCCGGCGCTCAGCGCCGGCCTGTTCGGCGACCGCACCCAACTCAGCGTGGGCGCTGGCGCCATGCTGACCCCGCGCTATGCCGGTTCCGCCGACGATCGCGTGCAGGCGGTGCCGGTGTTCTCGGTGCAGCGCGGCATCCTGTTCGTCGACACGGTGCGTGGTGCCGGCGTGCAATTCCAGAACGCGCACGGCTTCTCCGCCAGCCAGTCGTTCGGCTACGACCTCGGCCGCCTGCAGCGCAACAGCAGCTGGCGCCCCGGCTCCAAGAACCTGGCCGGCATGGGCGACGTGCCCGGCGCGATCACCGCGCGCAGCCTGGTCATGCAGCAACTCACCCCGTACCTGGCGCTGGACGCCGAGGCCGAGTTCGCGCTGAAGGACGGCGCGCGCCGCAACCGCTACCGCGCCGGGGCGCGCTTCACCCTGCTGCAGGCCGCGGCCGACAACGTGACCCTGGACCTGGACGCGCACTTCGGCGACCGCCGCTTCAACCAGGCGTACTTCGGCGTCACCGATGCGCAGAGCCTGGCCAGCGGCTTTCAGCCGCATCGCGCCGATGCCGGCGTGTACGCCTACACGGTCGGTGCCGAATGGGACCACACCCTGTCGCCGCACTGGACCGCCTCGCTGCTGCTCAACGCCACCCGCTACGTCGGCCCCGCCGACGGCAGCCCGGTGGTGCGCCGCCGCGCGGGTGCCGGCGGCGGCGCCACCCTCACCTACACCTTCTGATCGCTTCCGGGACACCGCCGACCATGATCCTGCGCCCCACCCTGCTTCTCCCGCTGTGCCTGGCGCTGGCCGCGCTGGCGTTGTCCGGCTGCGACCGCGAGGCCCCGCCGCCGGCCGATGCGCCGCGCGCGGTCAAGCTGGAAACCGTCGGCGGCGACGCCGCGCACGACAGCATCCGCTACCTCGCCCAGGTGCGCCAGCAACAGCGCGCCGACCTCGGCTTCGAAGGCGGAGGCCGCATCGCCACCATCGCCGTGGACGTGGGCGACCGCGTGCACGCCGGCCAGGTGCTCGCGCGCCTGGATCCGGAACCGAACGCCCTGCGTCTGCAGCAGGCCGAGGCCGGCGTCGGCATCGCCGCGGCCGACCTGCAGCAGCAACAGACCCAGCTCGCCCAGCAGCAGGCCATGTTCGACGACGGCGCCGCCTCCGCGTCGACCCTGACCGCGGCCAAGAGCGCCTTCGCCGCGGCGCAGGCGCGGGTGCGCAGCGCGCAATCGGACCTGGCGCTGGCGCGCCGCGCGGTGCGCCAGTCGGAACTGCGTGCGCCGTTCGACGGCAGCGTGGTGGCGCGGCTGCAGCAACCCGACACTCTGATCGGCGCCGGCCAGCCGGTGCTGCAATTGGACGGTGCCGATCGCGCGCAGGTGCTGGCGACGCTGCCGGCCGAGCGCGCAGCGGCGCTGCAACCCGGCCAGCGTGTGCTCGCCTACCGCAGCAGTGCGCCGCAGCAAGGCTTGCCGCTGCGCCTGCGCAGCGTGTCCGAACGCGTGGACGGTGGCGCCACCGTGCAGGCGCTGTTCGACAGCGCCAGCGCCGATGCAACGCAGCCGCGCAGCGGCGAATCGCTGCTGCTGGCCCTGCCCGACAGCGTTGCCGACCAGGCACCGAGCGTGCCGCTGAGCGCGCTGCTCCCGAGCATGGCCGATGGCCAGACCATGGTGTTCGTGTACCGCCAGGACAGCGGCAGCGTGCGTCGCCGCCGGGTCGTGATCGGGCACAGCGATGGCGGCCGCGTGCAGATCCTGCGCGGCCTGGCCGCGGGCGAGCGCATCGTCGCCGCCGGCGCCGCCTTCCTCCACGACGGCCAGCACGTGGTGCCGTTCCGTCCCACCACCCGCCTCGGCACCGTCTCGCCATGAACCTGACCCGCGCCACCCTGCAGTCCAGCCGCCTGGCACTGTTCAGCGCCGCCCTGATCCTGATCGGCGGCATCGTCACCTTCCTCGGCTTCCCCTCGCAGGAAGAGCCCAGCGTGACCGTGCGCGATGCGATCGTGCAGGTCGGCTTCCCCGGCATGCCCAGCGAACGCGTGGAGAACCTGCTCGCGCGCCCGCTGGAGGAACGGCTGCGCGAGGTCAGCGGCCTGAAGAAGATCGTCACCACCATCCATCCCGGCAGCGCCATCGTGCAGCTCACCGCGCAGGACAGCGTCAAGGACCTGCCGGCGCTGTGGCAGCGGGTGCGCAGCAAGGCGGCCGAGGCCGGCGCGGAACTGCCCGCGGGCACCCAGGGGCCGCTGGTGGACGACGACTTCGGCCGCGTCGCCATCGCCTCGATCGCGGTCACCGCGCCCGGCTTCAACACCGCCGAGATGCTCGGACCGCTGCGGCAGATGCGCGCGCAGCTGTATGCCGTGCCGGGCGTTGAGCGGGTCACCTTCCACGGCCTGCAGGACGAACGCGTCTACGTCGCCTTCGACCGGACCAGGTTGGGCGAAGCCGGCCTCACCCCCGCCGCGGTCGCGCAGCAACTGCGCGCGCAAAACGTGGTCGCCGGTGGCGGCCTGGTCGCCGCATCTGGCATGGCGATGACCGTGACCACCTCCGGCGAAGTGCGCGACCTGGACGACCTGCGCAATACGCCCATCGCGACGCAGGGCACCGACGGCCCGCGGCAGATCCCGCTGGCGCAACTGGCGCGCATCGAGCTGATGCCGGTGGATCCGCCGGAGGCCGGCGCGATCTACCAGGGCCAGCCGGCCGTGGTGGTGGCGGTGTCGATGGCGCCGGGCAACAACGTCGCCGAGGTCGGCAAGGCGCTGCGGCGCACCCTGGGCGAGACCGCCAAGGCGCTGCCGGTGGGCTTCGCGCAGCACGTGGTCACCTTCCAGGCCGACGTGGTCGAGCGCGAGATGGGCAAGATGCACCACGTGATGGGCGAGACCATCGTCATCGTGATGGCGGTGGTGATGCTGTTCCTCGGCTGGCGCACCGGCCTGATCGTCGGCGCGATCGTGCCGCTGACCATCCTCGGCGCGCTGATCGCGATGCGGGCGCTGAACGTGGAACTGCAGACCGTGTCCATCGCCGCGATCATCCTGGCGCTGGGCCTGCTGGTGGACAACGGCATCGTCATCGCCGAGGACATCGAACGGCGCCTGGCCGCCGGCGAAGAACGCCGCGCCGCCTGCGAGGCCGCCGGCCGCAGCCTGGCGATCCCGCTGCTGACCTCCTCGCTGGTGATCGTGCTGGCGTTCTCGCCGTTCTTCTTCGGCCAGACCAGCACCAACGAATACATGCGCTCGCTGGCGATCGTGCTGGCAGTGACCCTGCTCGGCTCGTGGCTGCTCAGCATCACCATCACCCCGTTGCTGTGCATGTACTTCGCCCGCGCGCATGCCGCGCCGGCCGACGGCCACGGCGACACCTATACGTCCAGGCCGTACCGCCTGTACCGGCGCGCGATCGAAGCACTGCTGGCGCACAAGGCACTGTTCCTGGGCAGCATGCTTGCGCTGCTGGCACTGGCGGTGACGGTGCTGGTCTCGGTGCCGTACAGCTTCCTGCCCAAGTCCGACCGCCTGCAGTTCCAGATGCCGGTGACCCTGCAGCCCGGCAGCGATGCGCGCGAGACCCTGCGCACCGTGCAGTCGATCAGCCAATGGCTGGCCGACCGCCGGCAGAACCCGCAGATCGTCGACAGCATCGGCTATGTCGCCGATGGCGGCCCGCGCATCGTGCTCGGGCTGAACCCGCCGCTGCCGGCGGCCAACATCGCCTACTTCACCGTCAGCGTGCGGCCGGGCACCGACATCGACGCGCTGATCGCCAAGGTGCGCACCCACCTGCGCCAGGCGTATCCGGCGGTGCGCGCCGAGCCCAAGCGCTTTTCGCTGGGCTCCACCGAATCCGGCGTGGCGATCTACCGGGTGATCGGCCCGGACGAGGCGCAACTGCGCCGCCTCGCCGCCGGCATCGCCGACGCCTTGCGCGCCCTGCCCGGCACGCTGGACGTCAGCGACGACTGGGACAGCCGCATCCCGCGCTACGTGGTGCAGGTGGACCAGGCCAAGGCGCGCCGCGCCGGCGTCGCCAGCGAGGACATCGCCCAGGCGCTGCAACTGCGCTACGGCGGCGTGGACGCCTCGGTGATCCACGACGACGGCAGCAATGTGCCGATCGTGCTGCGCGGCGACAGCGACCAGCGTGCACGCGCCGGCAACCCGGGCGACACGCCGATCTATCCGTCCTCCGGCGCTGCGCCGCTGCCGCTGTCGGCGATCGCCGACATCCGGCTGAGTTCGGAACCCTCGACCATCCAGCGCCGCAACCTGAGCCGCGCCATCACCATCACCGGCCGCAACCCGGACCTGACCACCGACCAGGTGGTGGACGCGCTGGCCGACAAGGTGGCGGCGCTGCGCCTGCCGCCGGGTTACCGCATCGAGATGGGCGGCGAGCTGGAGGATGCCGCCGAAGCCAACCAGGCGCTGCTGCAGTACATGCCGCATGCGCTGGGGGCGATCCTGCTGCTGTTCGTGTGGCAGTTCAATTCGTTCCGCAAGTTGTTCATCGTGGTCGCCAGCATTCCGTTCGTGCTGATCGGCGCCACCCTCGCCCTGCTGGTCACCGGCTATCCGTTCGGCTTCATGGCCACCTTCGGCCTGCTCGCGCTGGCCGGCATCATCGTCAACAACGCGGTGCTGCTGCTGGAGCGGATCGAGGCCGAACTGGCCGATGGCCTGGGCCGGCACGAGGCGGTGATCGCCGCGGCGGTCAAGCGCCTGCGCCCGATCGTGATGACCAAGCTGACCTGCATCGTCGGCCTGATTCCGCTGATGCTGTTCGCCGGGCCGCTGTGGACCGGCATGGCCATCACCATGATCGGCGGCCTGGCCCTGGGCACGCTGGTGACCCTGGGCGTGATCCCGGTGCTGTACGACCTGCTGTTCGCGCGCCGTGCGGGCATGCCGGCGAAGGCCGCGGCATGAGGCGCCAGCGCTGGCACCGCGTGGCGCTGGCCTGCGTCGTGCTGGGGCTGGCGCTGTGCGCCGGCGGCTGCGCCAGCGTCACCCTGCAGCGCGTGGATGCCGCGCGCTACATCCAGGCCAAGCGTGGCGACGCCCTGAGCGCCGCGCGCCCCAGCCATGCCGCCCTGCAGACGCTGAACGTCGCCGGCCTCGACGCGGCAAGCTGCACGGCAACGGTTGCGCGATGCGTCGAGCAGTTGCTCGGCAACACCGACCTGGACCAGGAACGCGCCCTGGCGACGGCGTCGGAACTGTCGCTCCTGGCCGCGCAGCGTGCCGCCAAGCAGCAGCCGGACGGCGATGCCACGCTGGCCGCCTGGCTGCAGACCGCGCGCTACGCCTACGCCTACCTGTTCTTCAGCGGACGCACGCCCAGCGAACGCGCCTTCGAGGAACGCCAGACCCAGGTGCGCGACTACTACAACTACGCCGTGCAGCAAGCGGTCACGGCCTTGTTCGCGCGCTACCGGCGACATCCACCCGCCACGCAGGACGCCGGTGCACAGATCGCTGCCCTGCCCGAGTGGACGGTGACGCTGGATACCAGCGGCATCGGTAGCCCAAAGGACATGCCGATGCCCGAAGCGATGCTGGCGGCCAGCGGCCTGCGCTTCGACGGGCTGCGCAGCGTCTATCGGCGCGACGGGTTCGGTGCGGAAATGGTCGCGGTCCTGCCGCGGCCGGCGCCGGACGTCATCGGCGCTGCCGACGCCGCTCCCGCCTACAGCGACATGCCCACGCCCAACCTCACGGTCTTGCTGCGCTTCGACGGCCGCACTCTCAAAGAGGTATTGTCCGGCCACAGCGCCCACGTGGAGGTCCACGATCCCTCGCTCAGCGAGCGGGTGGCGATGGGCGGTGCCGACGTGCCGCTGGCCGCCAACTTCAGCGCCGGCTATGGCGTATGGATGGCCCGCGCCGGCTTCGCCGCGCAGTCGCTGCGCACCCTGCTTGGCCTGGGGCACGGCATCGACCGGCCGCACGTGTTCCTGACCCAGCCCTACGATCCGAACCGGCGCGTGCTGGTGCTGCTGCATGGGCTGGCCAGCAGCCCGGAGGCGTGGGTGAACCTGGCCAACGACCTGCTCGGCGATCCGCAGGTCCGCGCGCGCTACCAGATCTGGCTGGTGTACTACCCGACCAACCTGCCGATTCCCTACACCCACCTGCAGGTGCGCACGGCGCTGCAACAGACGCTGGACCAGTTCGATCCGCAGCGCCGCAGCGTGTCCGCACACGACATGGTGTTGATCGGGCACAGCATGGGCGGTGTGCTGGCGCGCTTGATGGTGTCCTCCAGCGACGGCGAGCGGCTGTGGCGCACCTTGTTCGATGGGGCCGCGCTGGATCCGCAGGCGCGCCAGGCGCTGCAAGCCAGGCTCGGACCGATGCTGCATTTCGCGCCGATGCCGGAAGTATCCGAAGCGATCTTCCTGGCCACCCCGCAGCGCGGCACGCCCGAGGCCGCCGGTACCCTCGGCGAACTGGCGCGCGCCGTGATCGGCCTGCCCCGTCGCGTCCTGGATCAGTTCAAGGACATTGCCGGCAAGGACATGCTCGGCCCACTGCCCAACAGCATCGACAGCCTCAGCGACCGCGATCCCTTCATCCTTGCCGCGGCGCAGTTGCCGATCTCACCGCAGGTGACCTACCACTCGATCATCGGGCAGGAGGATCCGCGCGTGCCGCTGACGCAGTCCAGCGACGGCATCGTGCCGTACTGGAGCGCCCACCTGCCCAGCGCCGCCTCGGAAACGGTGATCGTCTCCGGGCACAGCGTGCAACAAACGCCGCAAGCGATCCTGCAGATCCGCCGGCTGCTGCATTGAGCGGGCGCCGCAGCGTAATAGCCCCTCTCCCCTCGGGAGAGGGGTTGGGGTGAGGGTACGGCGCAGCCACGTGCGGTCGAAATGCCAAGGCGCATGTCACGACAGTTGAAATGTCGTGCGCGTCCGGACCCTCATCCGCCCCTGCGGGGCACCTTCTCCCACAGGGAGAAGGAAGAAGCCAAAGCACCTCTCCCTCCGGGAGAGGGGTTGGGGTGAGGGTACGGGCGCACGCCCCCGCCATCTCCAAGACGCCGCCCCGACCACAGCACGCATAAAAAAACACCCGGCGATGCCGGGTGTTTTCGAAGAGTGGCGTCCCCACGGGGATTCGAACCCCGGTCGCCACCGTGAAAGGGTGATGTCCTAGGCCTCTAGACGATGGGGACGCAGATAACGATGTTGCTTTGCGGACGGCCTATGTCCGAAAAGTTGGTGGAGCCAGCCGGGATCGAACCGGCGACCTCTTGCATGCCATGCAAGCGCTCTCCCAGCTGAGCTATGGCCCCACGTGTACTGGCAGAAGCGGAATCTTACCCGACTTTCTTCCGATGTACAAACCCCGCACTCAATGCGTTCGGCAGAGCCGAACCCGGATGCGTGCGAGGAATTCCTGCAAATTGGCGTCCCCACGGGGATTCGAACCCCGGTCGCCACCGTGAAAGGGTGATGTCCTAGGCCTCTAGACGATGGGGACGCTGTTAACGATGTCGCTTTGCGGACAGGCCTACGTCCGAAAAGTTGGTGGAGCCAGCCGGGATCGAACCGGCGACCTCTTGCATGCCATGCAAGCGCTCTCCCAGCTGAGCTATGGCCCCACGTGCTGCGAGGAGCGGAATATTAACGATCGTGATCGGCACACGCAAGCGTTTTTTTGCGGAACGTTCGTGGCATCGCCAAGGCACCCGCCATACCTCATCGAATCGTCGTGGACGCCTGCATTCCACGACGCGCGAGCCTCGCATCGACCATCACGACGATGTGGGTCCATGGCAGTCCGCGGCACAGAAACGCTGCCGAGCGTCTGCAGCCATGCCCGGCGCGCAATTGACGATGTCGGCACAACACGAAGCGCCCTGGGAAGCGCGACACAGATGTCGCGACGGCGTACCGCCTATAGAGAGAACGGCCCGGGAACGCCTCGCCCACTGCCATCCCTCTCCCCTGCCCCACACTGAGACAGCACCGGCATGGCGCCGCTAGCGGCACGGCCGCACAGTCGGCTATACTCCGCGGCCGCGCCGAAGTGGCGGAATCGGTAGACGCAGCGGACTCAAAATCCGCCGCCCTTAAAAGCGTGTGGGTTCGAGTCCCACCTTCGGCACCAGGACTTACGGCAGCTTCGGCTGCCGTTTGTTTTTTTGCGCGACCGCCGCGTGTTTGCACGACCGCCGGTGCGTCGATGGCGATCACAGGTAAACGCTTCATCTTCCGGCGGCCGTTTGTCTAGGCGGCGGCAGTGACGGTCCCGCTATACTTTCCGTTCCCAAACCTTAACGAGCAAGCGATGTCGGCATTGCGGGGCCTGCGTATCCTGGTGGTCGAGAACGACGAGATGAACGCCACGCTGCTGGAACTGCAGCTTGCCCAGGCGGGCGCCGAGGTGGTCGGTGTCGCCGCCTCCGTGCAGCAGGCCCTTGCGCTGATCGACAGCGAACGCCCCGACCGGGCCGTGCTCGACTTCCGCCTTTCCGCTGGCGAGACCAGCGAGCCGGTGGCGCGGGCGCTGAGCGAACGCGGAACGCCCTTCGTGCTTGCCACCGGCGTGGCCGCCGATGCCCTGCCCACCGGCTTCGCCGCCGGCGTGGTGCTGACCAAGCCCTATCTGTCCGAACAGCTGATCAAGGCCTTGCAGGACGCTCACGCCAAGACGACCGCACGCCCCTGAGAATCCCCGATCGTAAGCCCGCCGCCTGGCGGGGACGATTTCGAGGGACTCCACCATCAACGCCCAGGACTGTTCGCCGCCCCCTGTCCGGTTTCCCGCCGGCAGCGCCACGGGAGCCTTGCTGCGCGCCATCGATTGGCATGAGCACGAACTGGGGCCGATGGAGCAGTGGCCGAAGAGCCTGCTCACCGCGCTGTCGATCTGCCTGAACTCGCGGTTCCCGATGGCGGTGCGCTGGGGCGAACGCCAGTTCAACCTCTACAACGACGCCTACGTGCCGATCCTCGGCCTGCGCCACCCGCAGGGTTTCGCGCGGCCGATGGAAGAGGTGTGGCCGGACGTGTGGCCGGAGGTCCGGGCACAGGCCGACCAGGTCATGGCCAGCGGCGAATCGACCTGGAACGAACATATCCCGTTGACGATGATGCGCAACGGCTACAGCGAGCAGGTGTACTTCACCTTCTCCTACAGCCCGCTGTTCGACGACGACGGCCATATCGCCGGCGTGCTGTGCGTGTGCACCGAAGACACCGCGCGGATCACCCTGGCCCGCGAACGCGATGCGCTGCTCAAGGCGTTGGACGCGCAACGCGCGCAGATGGCCGATGCCTTCGAGCAGTCGCCGGCGGCGCTGGCGATCCTGCGCGGCCCGGACTACGTGATCGAAACCGTCAACCGGCGCTACCAGCAGTTGGTCGGACCGCGCGAGGTGGTCGGCCGTCCGCTGCTCGAAGCCATTCCGGAAATCCGGCAGCAGGGCATCATTGGCCTGCTCGACAGCGTCCGCAGCAGCGGTCAGGCGTTCATCGACGAGGCGATGACCTTCCAGCTCTGCCGCACGACGCACGAAGCGACCTCGGAAACCACGCTGGAATGCGTGTATCAGCCGATGCACGATGCCGAGGGCAAGGTCAGCGGGATTCTGGTGCACGGCATCGACCGCACCGAGCAGGCGCGCGCGCAGGCGCACGACAGCTTCCTGCTGATGCTCGAGGACACGCTGCAGAACCTGCACAGCGTCGAAGCGATCTGCGAGACCGGGGCCGCCCTGCTCGGCCAGCACCTGGGCGCCAGCCGCTGCGCCTACGCGATCGTCGAGGCCGACGAGGATGCCTTCGACGTGCGCGCCGACTACGTCGATGGCGCCACGCACCTGACCGGGCGCTCGCGCTTCAGCGACTTCGGCAGCGACCTGCTGGACTGCATGCGCGAGAACCGGCCGTGGGTGGTGCAGGACACCGAGACCCACCGGCCGCCGATGCGGATGGACGATCCGAACTATCGGCGCCTGGGCATGCGCGCGGTGCTCACCGCGCCGCTGCACAAGGCCGGCCGGCTGGTCGCGGCGATCGGCGTGCACCAGACCCAGCCGCGGGTGTGGATGTCGGCCGAGATCGAGCTGGTGCGGCTGGTGGCGGCGCGCTGCTGGGAATCGATGGAACGCGCCGGCGCGCAAAGCGAACTGGCCAGCAGTGCCGCGCGGCTGCGCGAACTGGCCGATGCGATGCCGCAGATCGTCTTCACCGCCAGGCCGGACGGTCACGTCGACTACTTCAACCACCGTTGGTACGAATACACCGGGCTGCCGCTCGGCGAGGCCGGCTACGACAGCTGGCGTCATGTCCATACCGAGGAAGGCCTGGCGCGAGTGATGGAGGCGTGGCCGGAGGCGCTGCGCAGCGGCAAGCCGTACGAGATCGAGTATCCGCTGCGCCGCCACGACGGCGAGTACCGCTGGCATCTCGGCCGCGCCCTGCCGATCCGCGACGACAGCGGCCGCATCGTGCGCTGGATCGGCACCAATACCGACATCCACGACCGCCGCCTGGTCGAACAGCGCCTGCAGGAAAGCGAACTGCGCTTCCGCCAGCTGTGCGACAACGCGCCGGTGATGATCTGGATGTCCAATGCCGACGGCGACTGCGAATACGTCAGCCGCCAGTGGTATCTGTTCACCGGGCAGAGCGAGCAGGAGGCGATGGGCAGCGGTTGGCAGGAAAAGATCCATGCCGACGACCTGGCCGCCATCGGCCGCACCTTGGCGCGCGCCTGCGCCGACCGGCGCGGCTACACCATTGAGTACCGCCTGCGCCGCCATGATGGCGAGTATCGCTGGTGCGTGGACACCGCCACGCCGCGCTTCAGTTCGTCGGGGCAGTTCCTCGGCTTCATCGGCTCGCTGCTGGACATCGCCGAGCGCAAACGCATCGAGAACGCCACCACCGCCGAGCGCGCCGCGCTGGAGATGATCACCACTGGCAAGCCGCTCAACGCGGTGCTGGAGGCGATCGCGCGCGGCATCGAGTCGCAGAGCGATGTCGGCTTGCGCTGCACCATCATGCTGGTGGACGAGCATCGCCAGTGCCTGCTGGAAGGGGCGGCGCCGAGCATGCCGCCCGCCTTCCGCAAGGCGGTGCAGCGCCTGCCGATCGGTCCCAACACCGGTTGCTGCGGACGCGCCGCCTACCTGCGCCGGCAGGTGCTGTGCAGCGATGTGCGGGTGAATCCGCATTGGCAAGCCTACCTGGCCACCGCCCTGGAAGCGGACATCATCGCCTGCTGCTCGACGCCGATCCTGGCCAGCGACGGCGAAGTGCTGGGCGTGGTCGCGCTGTACTACCCGTTCGTGCACTACCCCAATCCGCACGAACAGGATCTGGCGCGCTCGGCGTCGCACCTGGCCGGCATCATCATCGAGCGCCGCGGCACCGACCTGCGCCTGCAACAGTTGCTCGCCGCCGAGCAGAGCGCGCGCAGCGAGGCCGAGCGCGCCAGCCGCATGAAGGACGAATTCCTGGCCACGCTCAGCCATGAGTTGCGCACGCCGCTCAACGCGATCCTCGGCTGGTCGCGGCTGATGCAGGACGAGACGGTGCGCGAGAAGGACCTGGTCAGAGGCCTGGAAGTCATCGAACGCAGCGCCCACTCGCAGGCGCAGATCATCGATGACCTGCTGGACATGAGCGCCATCCTGTCCGGCAAGGTGCACCTGGAGCCGGACGAGTTGGACCTGCGCGCATTGCTGGCCGAGACCATCGATGCGGCCCGTCCCGGCGCGCAGAACAAGGGCATCGACATCGTGCTGGTCGCCGACGACGCCACCGCCCTGCCCTACCTGGGCGATGCGGTGCGGCTGCAGCAGGTGCTGACCAACCTGATCGGCAATGCGATCAAGTTCACCCCCAGCGCCGGCACCGTCACGGTGACCCTGGACAGCACCAGTACCCACGTGCGCATCGCCATCGGCGATACCGGCATCGGCATCGACCCGGTGTTCCTGCCGCACGTGTTCGACCGCTTCCGCCAGGCCGATGCGAGCAGCACGCGCAGTGCCGGCGGCCTCGGCCTGGGCCTGGCGATCGCCAAGCAGCTGGCCGAACTGCACCAGGGGCAGTTGTCGGTCAGCAGCGACGGTGTCGGTCTCGGCGCGACCTTCACCCTGCTGCTGCCGCGCAACGACCTGCACGGCCTGGACGCGATCCGCCGCGGCGACGACGCGGCGATGCCCGGCGGCGTGCTGCGACGCGGCGGCATCCGCCTGGACGGCGTACGCGTGCTGGTGGTGGACGACGACATGGATTCGCGCGGCGTCACCCAGCGCTTCCTGCAGGAAGCCGGCGCCGTGGTCGAGACCGCGGTCTGCGCCGACGATGCCGAGGCGCTGCTGCGCGAGCGGCCGTATGCCCTGCTGGTCAGCGACGTGGGCATGCCACGCCGCGACGGCCACAGCCTGATCCGCAGCGTGCGCGCCCGCGGCGCTGGCGCAGCCAGCCGCATCCCGGCCATCGCGCTGACTGCCTACGTGCGCAGCGAGGATCGCGCGCTGGCCCTGGAAGCCGGCTTCGATGCACACCTGGGCAAGCCGGTGGATCCGGTCAAGTTGCTCGGACTGGCCGCATCGCTGGTGGCACCGCCGCCGGCCACGCTCGCCACCGACCAAAGTTCGCGCGCCGAACCAGCCTGATCCGGCGCGGGTGCACGACCGCATTGCGGTCGCGCCGGCCTTCCTCCTGCAACCTCAGCCGCGTTTGGCGCGGGCGAACGCGTCGGCCAGCGCACTGTTCACCGGCGCTGCCACCGTCGTGGCCGGACGCGGCCTGGCGTTGCCGCCGCCGGAGTTGCCGCGCCCGTCGCGCTCGCGCCGCGGCGGGCCACCGGCACCCCGCGCGCCGCTGTCGCGCTCGGTCGGACGCGCCGGTGCCGGCGCGTCGTCCAGGCGCCGGGTCAGCGCGATGCGCTTGCGCGCCACGTCGACCTCCAGCACCTTGACCTTGACGATGTCGCCGGCCTTGACCACGTCGCGCGGATCCTTGACGTAGCTGTCCGAGAGCGCGGAGATGTGCACCAGGCCGTCCTGGTGCACGCCGATGTCGACGAACGCGCCGAAGGCGGCGACGTTGCTGACCACACCCTCCAGCACCATGCCCGGCTTGAGGTCCTTGATGTCTTCCACGCCCTCGGCAAAACGCGCGGCCTTGAACTCCGGACGCGGGTCGCGGCCGGGCTTTTCCAGTTCCTTGAGGATGTCGCGCACGGTCGGCAGGCCGAACTTCTCGTCGGTGAACTGGTCCGGCTTAAGCCCGCGCAGGAAGCCGCCGTCGCCGATCAGCGCCTTGATCGGCTTGCCGGTGGCGCCGACGATGCGCTCCACCACCGGGTAGGCTTCCGGGTGCACCGCCGAGGCGTCCAGCGGTTCCTCGCCATCGGCGATACGCAGGAAGCCGGCGCACTGCTCGAAGGTCTTCTCGCCCAGCCGCGGCACCTTGAGCAGATCCTTGCGGCGCTTGAACGGGCCGTTGTCGTCGCGGTGCCGCACGATGTTCTCGGCCACGCTCGACGACAGCCCGGACACGCGCGACAGCAGCGCCGCCGAGGCGGTATTGACGTACACGCCGACCGCGTTCACGCAGTCCTCCACGCGCGCGTCCAGCGCTCGCGCCAGGCGGTACTGGTCGACGTCGTGCTGGTACTGGCCCACGCCGATGGCCTTGGGCTCGATCTTGACCAGCTCCGCCAGCGGATCCTGCAGGCGCCGCGCGATCGACACCGCACCGCGCAGCGACACGTCGAGCTGCGGGAACTCCTTGGCGGCGAATTCGGAAGCCGAATACACCGAGGCGCCGGCCTCGCTGACCACGATCTTCTCCAGCTTCAGCTGCGGGTTCTGCTTGATCAGGTCCGCGGCCAGCTTGTCGGTCTCGCGGCTGGCGGTGCCGTTGCCGATCGCGATCAGTTCCACGCCGTGCTGCGTGCACAGCTGCCGCAGCGTGTGCAGCGACTGGTCCCATTGCCGGCGCGGCTCGTGCGGGTAGATGGTGTCGGTCGCCAGCAGCTTGCCGGTGGCGTCGACCACCGCGACCTTGCAGCCGGTGCGGATGCCGGGGTCCAGGCCCAGGGTCACGCGCGGCCCCGCCGGCGCCGCCAGCATCAGGTCCTGCAGATTGTCGCCGAACACCGCGATCGCCTCGGCCTCGGCCTTTTCGCGGGCCTGGTTGAACAGGTCCAGCAGCAGGTGCATGTGCAGCTTGGCGCGCCAGGTCATGCGGCAGGCATCCAGCAGCCAGCGGTCGCCGGGGCGGCCCTGGTTGGCGATACCGGCGCGCAGCGCGACGCGGCCCTCGGCGTACTGGTGGCCGGCCTCGGCCTCGCTGCCCGGATCCAGTTCCAGGTACACGATCTCCTCGCGGCGCGCGCGGAACAGCGCCAGCAACCGGTGCGAGGGAATCTTGGCCAGCGCTTCGGCATGATCGAAGTAGTCGCGGTACTTCGCGCCTTCCTGCTCCTTGCCCTCGGCCACGCGGGCGCGGATCACCCCGACCTCGCCCAGCCAGCTGCGCAATTCGCCGACCAGCGCGGCGTCTTCG
Source organism: Xanthomonas sp. F10 (assembly GCF_014206815.1). Lineage (GTDB taxonomy): Bacteria > Pseudomonadota > Gammaproteobacteria > Xanthomonadales > Xanthomonadaceae > Xanthomonas_A > Xanthomonas_A indica. The sequence continues at coordinate 1,135,566 of NZ_JACHNP010000001.1, read as the reverse complement.
CCCCAGCGCTCCATCAGGATCGCGCGCGCGCCTTCCAACGCGGCCTTGACGTCGGCCACGCCCTTGTCGGCATCGACGAAGCTGGCGGCGAAGGTCTCCGGCACCAGGCCCGGATCGGCCAGCAGGCCGTCGGCCAGCGGCTCCAGCCCCGCTTCGCGGGCGATCTGCGCACGGGTGCGGCGCTTGGGCTTGTACGGCAGGTATAGATCTTCCAGCCGCGACTTGGTGTCGGCGGCGACGATCTCCGCGCGCAGCTCGTCGCTGAGCTTGCCCTGCTCGGCGATGCTCGCCAGCACCGCGGCGCGGCGCTCTTCCAGTTCGCGCAGATAGGTCAGGCGCACTTCCAGGTTGCGCAACTGGGTGTCGTCCAGCCCGCCGGTGACTTCCTTGCGGTAGCGCGCGATGAACGGGACGCTGGCGCCCTCGTCGAGCAGGGCGATGGCGGCACGCGCCTGCGCCGGCTGCGCGCCGATCTCGGCGGCGATGGTGTGGGCGATCTGCTGGGCGAGCTGAGTGTCGTGCATTGCGTCCGGCCGAAGCCGCCTTGCGGAAAACCCGCATTTTCGCAGTGCACGCGCCGTCGGGGAACCCGTTGACAGGCGCGCGCCGACCTGGCCGCGTCAGCTCACCCCGTTGGGGCCGTCCAGCACCATGCGCACCTTGCGGGTGAGCTCCTGGCGGTTGTAGGGCTTGGCCAAGACGTCGAACTCGTTGCCGCCAGCGTCGGTGCGCTCGATCGAGGATTCGGCGTAGCCAGTGGTCAGCAGCACCTTGATCTTGGGCCGGCGCCGCCGCGCCTCGCGCGCCAGCATCACCCCGTTGAGGCCGCCCGGCATGATCAGATCCGAATACAGCAGGTCCACGTGCACGCCGGTATCGAGCAACTCCAGCGCCTCGCGGGCGTTGTAGACCACGTGCGTGGCATAGCCCTGGTCCTCCAGGAACAGCCGCGCCAGCTCGGCGATGTCCGGGCGGTCCTCGACGATCAGGATGGTCTCGTCGCCCTGGCGGTCGAACGGACGGCGCGTGCGCGAATCGCGCGGCGCCATGTTCTCGACGTTGTCGTCGATCGGGAAGTACAGGCGCACGGTGGTGCCGTGGCCCTCCTCCGAATACAGGCGTACCGCGCCGCCGGATTGCTTGGCGAAGCCGTACACCATCGACAGGCCCAGGCCGGTGCCCTTGCCTTCTTCCTTGGTGGTGAAGAACGGATCCAGCACCCGCGCCAGTACCTCCGGCGGCATGCCGCTGCCGTTGTCGGTGATCGACACGCAGACGTAGTGACCGGGCAGCAGGTTGTCGTAGGTGGTGGGTTCGTCGGCGCGCACCGACACGTTGCGGGTCTGGATCACCAGGCGCGGCGACGCCTGGTCGGCCATGGCGTCGCGGGCGTTGATCAGGATGTTCAGCAGCGCCACTTCGGCCTGGGTCGGGTCGATCCGGCAGTTGCGCAGGTCCGGCGCCAGTTCCAGCGAGAACGCGATGCCGTCGCCCAGCGTGCGCTCGGCCACATCGCTCATGCCGGCCACCAGGGCATTGAGGTTGAGTACCCGCCCTTCCAGCTTCTGCTTGCGCGCGAACGCCAGCAACTGCTGGGTCAGGCGCGCGGCCTGGCCCGCGGCGTCGCGCGCGCGCTCCACGCTCTTGCGCAGCAGCAACGGGTTCAGCGGATCGCTCTCGACCGCATGTTCGATCAGTTCCAGGTACCCGGACATGACCTGCAGCAGATTGTTGAAGTCGTGCGCGATGCCGCCGGTGAGCTGGCCCAGCGCTTCCATCTTCTGCGCCTGGCGCAGCGCGTCCTCGGCGTCGCGGCGGCGGCTGACATCCAGTTGCGACCCGAAGAAGTAGACCAGTTCGCCGCGATCGTCGTAGACCGGGGAGATGTACAGCGCGTTCCAGAAACTGGAACCGTCCTTGCGGTAGTTGAGGATCTCCACCGCCACTTCGTCGTGCGTGGTGATCGCATCGCGCACACTGCGCACCGTCTCGCGGTCGGTGTCCGGCCCCTGCAGGAAGCGGCAGTTGTTGCCGATCAGCTCATCGCGGCTGTACCCGGTCATCTCCAGGAACGCGCGATTGACGAAAATGATCGGGTTGTCCGGCTGCCGCGGATCGGTCACGATCATCGGCATGCGCGTGGTCTGCACCGCAGCGAAGAAGATATCGCTGCGTTGGTTGGACATGTCGGTGGGTGCGTTCGGGTCGACGGTCGTCGGCGGCGCCGGGCTGTTACTGGTTTCTGGTGCGGGCATGGTCGATGGCAGGTCGGTGCGAACCGTCGCTGGCCCGCCTAGGCGGGCGGCCACACCGGGGTTCGCACGCCGGCGTCAACGCGAATAATACCTGTGCAGCCGTTCCACGACGATCTCGTCCTGCAGCGATTCCAGCGCCATGATCCGCACCTGCCGATCGCTCACCGCCAGCACGCGCTCGACATAGATCTCCGGGCCTGCCTCGGTTTCCTTCATGGACTTGCGGAAACCGTAGGGCACCACGCCCTTCTCTCCGTCCTTGCTGCCACCGATGTACAGAACGACCGACATGACGCTTCCTCTACAGGGAATTCGTGGAACTGGCGCGCACCATACACAGCGCCATGTGAGGGACTTCTGCACCGAGGTTAATCGCGGCTGTTTGCCCCAAGGTGACGCCTGCGCCGCCTCACGCGGACTTAACCGGGCCTGCGCGTAAGTCGCACATCCTTTCTGCGCCGGGTCGTCATGGATCTTAAAAGCGGCTATCCCTTCTGGTCGGTCCGCAACGGGCTGATGCAGAGTTTTCCGCAACTGCGCGACGACGTGCGCTGCGATGTCGCCGTCGTTGGCGGCGGTATTACCGGCGCGTTGATCGCCGAGGAGCTGAGCACCCACGGGCATGCCGTGACGGTCCTGGAGCAGCGCGACATCGGCTGGGGCAGCACCGCGGCCAGCACCGCCCTGCTGCAGTACGAGATCGACACCCACCTGATCGACCTGGCCAAGCGCTATGGCGAACCCGCCGCCGCGCTGGCCTACGGTGCCTGCGCGCAGGCGCTGGAGCAATTGCGCGACCTGGTGCGGCCGCTGCGCGACGTCGACTTCTCCCGCAACGACAGCCTCTACTACGCCAGCAAACGCCGGCACGTGCGGGTGCTGCAGGAAGAGCTGGAGGTACGCGCGCGGCACGGCCTGAACGTGGAATGGCTGGACGCGCGGGCGCTGGACACCGACTACGGCATCCAGGCGCACGGCGCGATTCTCAGCCACCAGGCGGCGCGGGTGGATCCGTACCGCCTCACCTACCGTCTGCTCGGCCGGGCGTTCCGGCGCGGCGTCGGCGTCTACGACCGCACCCGCATCGCGCGGATCGTGGTCAATGGCCGCGGCGTGACCCTGCGCACCGACCAGGGCGCGCAGGTGCGCGCCGGCCACGTGGTGATGGCCGCCGGCTACGCCAATCAGCACTGGCTGGACCAGCGCGTGGCGCGCAACCGCAGCAGCTATGCCTTCGTCAGCGACCCGCTGGATCCGTCCGCGCTCGGCCCGCTGCACGACACCATGGTCTGGGAGAGCGCGCGGCCGTATCTGTACCTGCGCAGCACCGGCAACGGCCGCATCGTCGCCGGCGGCGAGGACGACAGCGTCGACGTGCCCGCGCGACGCGATGCGCGCGTGGACAGCAAGGCACGCACGCTCTCGCGCAAGATCGCCAAGGCGATCCCGGGGCTGGAGCTGCAGCCGACCTTCGCCTGGGCCGGCACCTTCGCCGAGACCGAAGACGGCCTGCCATTCTTCGGCCCGCATCCGCAGCACGGCCCGCGCGTGCAGTTCGCCATGGCCTACGGCGGCAACGGCATCACCTACAGCATGATCGGCGCCGGCCTGCTGCGCGCGCAGATCGAGCGGCACGCACACCCGCTCAAGCGCCTGTTCGGTTTTTCACGACTGGATTGACGGCAGCCATTCGCAAGGACGTGGGTCGCTCGTAGGAGCGGCTTCAGCCGCGAGCAGGCATTGCCAGGAACGCCCGTCGCGGCTGAAGCCGCTCCTACGCGATGACCTCGTGCATGGCCAAAGCAGCGGTTTGCGCACTCAGCCCGTGCCCGGCCACCAGCCGCGACCGTACAGCGCGTAGCGATCGGCAGCCCGCTCCAGGGGATTGCGCACGCTGACCCCACCGCAGGCCAGGTACACCGGCAGGAACAGCGGCCCCAGCAGCATGTACTGCAGCACGTGCGCACGTTCGTGGTCGCCGAGCCGCACCGCCGGATGCCGGCAGCGACCGGCGGCGTGCTCGTAGGTGGCGCAGGCCACGTCCAGATCGTCGGCGCTGAGCAGGATCACGTTGCCCAGCGTCATCGCCCCACGCGGCCGCAACGGCACCCGTTCGAACACCAGCGCCAGTTCACGGCGGCTGAAACGCAAGCGCGCACCGAAGGCCAGCGCGATGACCCCGGCAAGTACACCAAGCAAGGTATTGGGCGAAGTCCACAGGGCGCCGACGGCGATGCCGGCACGGCGCCAGGCCAGCGGCAGCGGCCGCTTCAGTCGGCTTCGTTGGGAATCAGCAGCCACAGGATCAGGTAGACCAGGATGCCGGGGAACGCGGCCGAGACGATCGACCCGACCACGTACAGCACCCGCAGCAGGGTCGCATTCCAGCCGAAGCGGTGGGCGATGCCGCCCATCACGCCCGCGATCATGCGGTCGTTCAACGAGCGCGACAGCGAACGGGGTTGCGACATGGCGGCGGCTCCAGCAACGGCGGCGCCCCACTCTACCCGCGCCGACGCGGATCCCGCGTGACGGCGCGATGGGGCCAGCGCTCAGTGTCCGCCATCGCGCTCGGCCAGCCAGCGGTGCAGTGCCGCCGGTACTTCGCGCTGGGCGCGGCCGGAGACATAGATACCGATGTGGCCGCCGCGGAAACTCAGTTCGGCATAGTCGCGGCTGCCGACCACACCGCGCAGCGCCCGCGACGCGTCCGGCGGCACCAGGTGGTCCTGCTCGGCATAGACATTGAGCACCGGCATGGTGACCCGGCCCAGGTCCACGGTGTGGGTGCCGATGCGCGCGCGCCCGTGCATCAGCGCGTTGTCCTGGTAGAACTGCTTGACGAACTCGCGGAAGGTCTCGCCGGCCAGGTCCGGCGAATCGAAGATCCATTTCTCCATGCGCAGGAAATCCTCCAGCGCCCGCGGATCGTCGAGGATGTCGAGCAGGCCCACGTATTTCTGCAGGTTCAGCCGGAACGGCTTGAGCATCAGGTAGCTGACGTTCATCAGGTCCGCCGGCACGTTGCCCAGCGTGTCCACGAACAGGTCGACGTCGACCTGCCGCGCCCAGTTGGACAGCATGTTGTCCGGGGTGTGGAAATCCACCGGCGTGACCATGGTGACCAGGTTGCGCACCTTCTCCGGCTGCAGCGCGGAGTAGCACAGCGAGAACGTGCCGCCCTGGCAGATCCCGAGCATGTTGACCGGCGCGCCGTCGCCGGCCGCGCGCAGGTGGTCCACCGCGCCATCGATGTAGCGCAGCAGGTAGTCCTCCAGCGTCAGGTAGCGCTCGGAGCGGTCCGGGTAGCCCCAGTCCAGCACATAGACGTCCTCGCCCAGCGCCAGCAGGCCCTGCACCAGCGAGCGGTCCGCCTGCAGGTCGACCATGTACGGGCGATTGACCAGGGCATAGACGATCAGCAGCGGCACCTTGGCGGTGGGCGGGCGTTCGCCGACGAAGCGATACAGCACCACCTTGCCGTCGCGCCACACCTCCTGGCGCGCGGTGGCGCCGTAGTCCACCGCGTCCAGGCCCGGCAGCACGCGCAGGCCTTCGAGCAGCTTGCGCTGCAGCTCCAGGGTTTCCTGGACCAGATCATCGCTGCTGAAACTCAACGGCCCTTTCATGAACGACTCCGACGCGCGGCGGGCGCGGCCCCGGCGCGGCGCGGCGTGGCGGCCAGCGCAGCCTTGGCTTTGGATTTGGATTTGGCTTTGGATGCGGTCGCCGCGGTCTTGGCAGCGGGCGCGCCGGCGGCCGTGTTCCTGGTCTTTTTCCTTGGCGAGGTCGGCGTGGCCGCGGCCGGTGCGGGCGTCACGGCCGGACCGGCGGTCGCACCCTGCCCGTCGCCGCGCTCCAAGCGCCGCAGCCGCCGCTCCAGCTCGGCGATGCGCCGATGCGCGGCATCCAGTTCCGTGCGCGTCGGCAGGCCCACCTGCTCGCAGACCTGCTCGGTCTCGCGCTGCAGCAAGGCGCGCAGGCGCATCTGCGCATTGGCGACGTCGGCGTAGACCTGGCGGAACTCCGGCGACAGCGCGGCCGCCGCATAGGCCTCCTCGGCCGCATCGATCCACAGATCGAACATCGCCCGCGCGTTGGTCAGTTGCCGGCCCGGATCCTCGTGCGCGCGCAGCTTCTCCTCGAACAGGCCGAAGGCGCGGTCGATGGCGCCCTGCAGCAGTCCCAGGTAGGCCTGCAACTGCGCCTGGTAGTCCTGCTGCGCCTTGGCCAGCGCCTGCCAGCGCGCCTGGTGGTTGCGCGCCGGGCCGAACCCGGGCATCTGCAGCCACGGCCCGCTGTCGCGCTGCAGGCCCTGCAGCCACTGCGCCGCCTGCTGCAACCAGGGGTCGATCCCGGCCTGGCCGGTGCCGCGCACCGCGCCCAGCAGCCACTGCAGCAACTGCTCGCGCTGGCCCTGCACCTGGCGTTTCCAGGCCTCGGCGACGTCGGCGCTGCTGGCGTCGCGGCCGGCGAACTGCGCGGCCACCTGCTGCATCGCGCCGAGCCAGTCGCCGGCATGCTGCTGGAACTGCGCCACTGCGTCCTCGGCCTGCGGCGCGCTGCCGCGCGGCAGCCACTGGCTCCAGGCCGCGATCGCCTCGCGCCAGGAGCCGGTACCGTCGCCGGCCGCGGCGGACGCGGGGGCCGGGGCGCCCTGGCGCAACGCGGCGCTCCAGGCCTCCCAGTACTGCCGCGTCATCGCCTCGAAATCGCCGGCGCCACCGCCGCCGCTAGCCTTCATCGCCACTCTCCCGAACTGGCCCGCGATGATAGCAACCCGCTGCGATCAGGGCTTGGGGATGCGCAGCGTCTTGCTGATCATCAGCGAGCCGGACAGCGCGAACAGCAGCGCCAGCGGGTGCAGCAGCCACGGTCCCAGCCGCCACTCGCCCCACCACAAGGCGTCGCCGATGTGGCCCAGGTGCGCGGCGATCGCCAGCACGATGACCAGCCCCAGGCTGCTCGGGATCGGCGTGCCCTCGAAGTACGGCACCTTGTCGCCGTCGCCGGCGATCTGCTCGGCGGTGACGTTGTAGCGGGCCAGGCGGCTGACCCCGCAGCAGACGAAGAAACTCAGCACCAGCCAGTCCCAACCGCCCTGCATGCCGCAGGCGTAGGCCAGCGCGGCCGGGGCCACGCCGAAGGAGATCACGTCGGCCAGCGAATCCAGCTCGCGGCCCAGCGTCGAGGACGACTTGCGCCACCGCGCCACCCGGCCGTCGAGCGCGTCGAACACGAACGCCAGCGGGATCAATGCCATGCCGAACAGCAGGTCGCTGCGGCGGCCGTCCTGCAGGAAGCGCATTGCCGCGAACACCGCACCGGTGCCGCAGAAGGCATTGGCCAGGGTGAACCAGTCGGCCAGCTGGAATTCGCGCAGCATGGAGAAGTGGCGTTTCATCGGCATAACGTGGCGGATCCGGCGTGAGCGGCGAGCGACGGCACAGGGTAGCGTGGCGCCGCCGCACTGGCGAGCGGCCCGCTGCCGGGGCGCGCGGTGCGCTGCTACGCTGATCGCCCCCACTTTCGCGCAGGTATTGCCCCATGCAGACCGTCCTGATCACCGGTGCCGCCAGCGGCATCGGCGCCGGCATCGCCCACGAGTTGGCGGCCGGCGGCCGCCACATCGTCGTCAGCGACCTCGACCTGGCTGCCGCCGAGGCGGTCGCCGCGCAGCTGCGCCAGGTTGGCGGCTCGGCAGAAGCGGTGGCGCTGGACGTGGCCAGCGCCGACAGCATCCAGGCCGCGCTTGCCGCGCTGAGCCGGCCGGTCGACGTGCTGGTCAACAACGCCGGGCTGCAACACGTGGCGCCGCTGCAGGAGTTCCCGATGGAGAAGTGGGGCCTGCTGGTGGAGGTGATGCTCACCGGCGTGGCGCGGCTGACCCAGGCGGTGCTGCCGGGCATGCGCGAACGCGGCTTCGGCCGCATCGTCAATATCGGCAGCATCCATTCGCTGGTCGCCAGCCCCTACAAGAGTGCCTATGTCGCCGCCAAGCACGGCCTGGTCGGCTTCTCCAAGGTCATCGCACTGGAGACCGCCGATACCGACATCACCATCAACACGCTCTGCCCCAGCTACGTGAAGACGCCGCTGGTGGACAGGCAGATCGCCGACCAGGCCCGCACCCGCGGCATCTCCGAAGCCGACGTGATCGCCCAGGTGATGCTCAAGCCGATGCCCAAGGGCGTGTTCATCGCCTACGACGAACTGGCCGGCTGCGTGGCATTCCTGGCCTCGCCGGCGGCACGCAACATCACCGCGCAGACCATCGCCATCGACGGCGGCTGGACCGCGCAGTAGCGCTGCGACGCGCACGCACGTGCGACGACGCGGGCGCGCGATCGACGCTGGCGAATTTTTCGCCAGCGCGGCGGCGGCCGTTGTGGCACAACGCCACCGGTCCCTTATCCACAGCGTTCGTGCGATTTCATCCACACCGGCTGTGGAGAAGTGCGACCCGGACTGCTGAAATTTTCACCACCCGGCAAAATCGGGCAGGCATTTCAGCGACTTGCCACGCTTGCCCACAGGCTTGTGCAGGAACGATCCACAGCTGCTGTGGACAAGCCGGAGGCGAGAGAGATGAGGCTGTTCCTTCTCCTGTCGGGGGAAGGTGGCCCGAAGGGCCGGATGAGGGTACGGCGGAGCCTGACGCAACAAAACTCCGCGAATCGCTTTCGCGCCGCACCCTTGTCCCACCCCACCCAAACCCCGCGGGTCGCTTTCGCGCCGTACCCTCACCCCAACGCCTCTCCCGGCGGGAGAGGGGCTTTAAGTGTCAGACCCGCGAATAGCGCCAGGACTGCATGCGTCCGTCGCGGTACGGCATGACCCCATGGAACGGGCGCGGGTCGCCATCGAACACCAGCGGCAGGAAGTGGCGGTCGCCCTCCCACATCGGCAGCGTGTCCATCTGCGCGATCGGCACCCAGGCCAGCGCGCCCTCGGCGTTCTCGGCGAACGGTTCGCCGCTGTAGGCCTCGATCAGGAACACGAAGCCCAGCCAGTCCTCGCCGTGCTTGCCGAACCCCGGCCAACTGATGGTGCCGCGCAACTGCAGCGCCTCGCAGGTGATGCCGGCTTCCTCCAGGATCTCGCGGCGCATGCCGGCCAGCACGTCCTCGTCTGCCTCCAGCTTGCCGCCCAGGCCGTTGTACTTGCCCAGGTGATGGTCGCCGGGCCGGGCGTTGCGGTGGACCAGCAGCACCTGGCTGCGGTCGGGCGAGAGCACGTAGCCCAAGGTGGCGACAATGGGGGTGTAAGGCATGCGGCGACGGCAGGTGGCAACGGGCGCGCAGTATGCCGTATCCGCGCGGCCGCCTGGTCTATCCGGAGGCTAGACGGCGGGCGTCGCCGCGTCCTGCGAGGCGCGCGGCAGCGGCGGCGCCGGCCGCAGCGTGGCCACGCCATGGCCGCGCTCGGCCAGGTATTCCAGCCATTTGCCGAGGAAGGTGTTCATGCGCATGCGGTGGCTGATCAGTTCCGCCGGCGGCGGGTACAGCCCCATCACGTCCTGCCAGCGGCGGCCGACATAGCAATGGGTGGTCTCGGCCTGGCGCGCGTCCAGGTACAGGCGCACATAGGCCGAGGGGTCCGGCTCGCCCGTCAGCGGATCGCACAGGTCGTAGGTCAGGCGCAGTTCGACGGTGTAGCGATGGCGCTCGATCACGTCCAGGCGCAGGTCCAGGCCGTCGCCGATGCTGGAGACGTAGCTGCCGGCGGCCAGATCGGCCGGCACGAACAAACGGTTCAGGTGCAGGTAGTTCTCGGCGTACAGCCCCATCAGCCAGCCGAAACGGCTGAGCCGGGGGATGCGTTCGCTGCGGGTCAGGGCGTGCTGCATGGACCGATCCTACACGCTGGATCGCGCCGGCGGCAGCATTGACGGATCGATGCCGTGGGCCTACCGTGGAACTCCGTGCGGCGACGTGCGGAAATGCCATTGCCGCCGGGAGCGGCCCCGCCCGTCGCCCTGCCCGTTCAGAACATCTCGCGCTGCAGTCCCAGCGTCGCCAGCACCTTGCTGGAAATCTCCTCGATCGAGGTATGCGTGGTGCTCAGCGTCGGAATCCGTTCCATGCGGAACATGGTTTCGGCCGCCGCCACTTCGCGTCGGCAGGTCTCCGCATTGGAGTAACGCGAATTCGGCCGCCGCTCCTGGCGGATCTGCTGCAGCCGCTCCGGATCGATGGTCAGCCCGAACAGCTTGTTGCGGTAAGGCCGCAGCCGCGGCGGCAGCCGATCGCTCTCCAGGTCCTCGTCGGTCAACGGATAGTTGGCCGCGCGTACGCCGTAGTGCAGCGCCAGGTAGATGCAGGTCGGCGTCTTGCCCGCGCGCGAGACGGCCACCAGGATCACGTCGGCCTCGTCGTAGGTGAGCGCGATGCCGTCGTCGTGCGCCAGCGCGAAGTTCATCGCGTTGATGCGGCGGTGGTAGGTCTCGAAATCGACCAGGCCGTGCGCCTGCCCCACTCGCGAGTGCCGCGGCGCGTTCAATTCGCGCTCCAGCGGCTCGATGAAGGGCGCGAACACGTCGAGCATCAACGCACCGCTTTCGGCCAGCAGCATACTCAACTGCGGATCGACGCAGGAGTTGACCACGATCGGCCGAACCTGGTACCGCTCGCCCGCGGCATGGATGCGTTGCGCCGCATCGCGGGCTTTTTCCGGATCGTCTACGAACGACATGCGGTCGGTGACGAAGCTGAAACCGCTGAACTGGGTGAGCAGGCTATGCCCAATGGTTTCAGCGGTGATACCGGTTCCATCGGACACGTAGAACACCGGTCTGATCGTCGACATTGCCTGCATTCTCCTGGCTGAAACCCAACGGATACGCCCGCTTCGCTTGTGCCGGCTCGGGTACGCACTGCATCATATCGGCTTCTTCCCTCACGGACGCGGCCATTCAGCCCGCCTCGGGCGATGGCCTAACGGAGCATCGCGCTTGAACGAGAACATCCTGTGGTTGCATGAGCTGCGCCTGGCCGACCTGGCCCGCGTCGGTGGCAAGAATTCCTCCCTCGGCGAAATGATCGGCAACCTGGCGGGCCTCGGCGTCTCCGTGCCGGGCGGCTTCGCCACCACCGCCGAAGCGTTCAAGGCCTTCGTCGCCCACAACGATCTGTACCAGCGCATCTTCGACAAGCTGGCCACGCTGGACGTGGAAGACGTGGGCGCGCTCACTGCGGCCGGCAAGGAGATCCGCGGCTGGGTGATCGACGCGCCGCTGCAGCCGGAACTGGACCAAGCGATCCGCGACGCCTACGCGCAGCTGTGCAACGAGAACGGCGGCGGCGACATCGCCGTGGCGGTGCGCTCCTCGGCCACCGCCGAAGACCTGCCCGATGCCAGCTTCGCCGGCCAGCAGGAGACCTTCCTCAACGTGACCGGCGCCGACGACGTGGTGCACAAGGTCAAGGAAGTCTTCGCCAGCCTCTACAACGATCGCGCCATCGCCTACCGCGTGCATCACGGCTTCAAGCACGAGGACGTGTTCCTCTCGGCCGGCGTGCAGCTGATGGTGCGCTCGGGCGTCGGCGCGTCCGGCGTGCTGTTCACCCTGGACACCGAGTCCGGTTTCCGCGACGTGGTGTTCGTTACCTCCAGCTTCGGCCTCGGCGAAATGGTCGTGCAGGGCGCGGTCAATCCGGACGAGTTCTACGTCTACAAGCCCACCCTCAAGGCCGGCAAGCCGGCGATCCTGCGCCGCTCGCTGGGCAGCAAGCTGATCCGCATGGTGTATTCGGACGTGCCGGGCGAGCGCGTGCGCATCGAGGACACACCGGCGCAGCTGCGCAACACCTTCTCGATCAGCGACGAGGACGTGCAGGAACTGGCCAAGCAGGCACTGGTGATCGAGCAGCACTACCAGCGGCCGATGGACATCGAGTGGGCGAAGGATGGCGTCAGCGGCAAGCTGTTCATCGTGCAGGCGCGCCCGGAGACGGTGAAGTCGCGCGGCCACGCGACCCAGATCGAACGCTTCGCGCTGCAGCAGCGCGGCGAGGTGATCGCCGAAGGCCGCGCCATCGGCCAGAAGATCGGCGCCGGCGTCGCCCGCGTGGTGCGCAGCCTGGAGGACATGAACCGGGTGCAGCCTGGCGACGTGCTGGTCGCGGACATGACCGATCCCGACTGGGAGCCGGTGATGAAGCGCGCCTCGGCGATCGTCACCAACCGCGGCGGCCGTACTTGCCACGCGGCGATTATCGCCCGCGAACTGGGCGTGCCGGCAGTGGTCGGCACCGGCAATGCGATGGAGCTGGTCGAGGACGGCAAGGAAGTGACGGTCAGCTGCGCCGAAGGCGATACCGGCTACATCTACGGCGGGCGCCTGCCGTTCGAGCGCACCACCACCGATCTCGGCAACATGCCGCCGGCGCCGCTGAAGATCATGATGAACGTGGCCAACCCGGAGCGCGCGTTCGACTTCGGCCAGTTGCCCAACGCCGGCATCGGCCTGGCGCGCCTGGAGATGATCATCGCCGCGCACATCGGCATCCATCCCAACGCGCTGCTGGAGTACGCCAAGCAGGACGCGGCGACCAAGAAGAAGATCGACGAGAAGATCGCCGGCTACGCCGACCCGGTGAGCTTCTACGTCAACCGCCTGGCCGAAGGCATCGCCACGCTGACCGCGTCGGTGGCGCCGCACCCGGTGATCGTGCGCCTGTCGGACTTCAAGTCCAACGAGTACGCCAACCTGATCGGCGGCAGCAACTACGAGCCGCACGAAGAGAACCCGATGATCGGCTTCCGCGGCGCCAGCCGCTACGTCGATCCGAGCTTCGCCGCCGCGTTCGCACTGGAATGCAAGGCCGTGCTCAAGGTCCGCAACGAGATGGGCCTGGACAACATGTGGGTCATGATCCCGTTCGTGCGCACCCTCGAGGAAGGCCGCAAGGTCGTCGAGGTGCTGGCCAGCAACGGCCTGCGCCAGGGCGAGAACGGCCTGAAGATCATCATGATGTGCGAGGTGCCGTCGAACGCGCTGTTGGCCGAGGAATTCCTGGAGATCTTCGACGGCTTCTCGATCGGCTCCAACGACCTGACCCAGCTGACGCTCGGTCTGGACCGCGATTCCTCGATCGTGGCGCACCTGTTCGACGAGCGTAATCCGGCGGTCAAGAAGATGCTGTCGATGGCGATCAAGGCCGCGCGCGCCAAGGGCAAGTACGTGGGCATCTGCGGCCAGGGTCCGTCGGATCACCCGGACCTGGCCGAATGGCTGATGCAGGAAGGCATCGAGTCGGTCTCGCTGAACCCGGACACCGTGGTCGATACCTGGCTGCGTCTGGCCAAGCTGAAGAGCAAGGGATGATGGCGATGGCGCAGTCGTGGCTGACGGCACTGACGGCGGCCGCCACGGCCGCCGCTCCGGCGACGCCGGCCACGCGCCCGTTCGACTGGCGCACGCTGGACTGGTCGCAGTACGCGCTCAACTGGGGCGTGGCGATCCTGATCCTGGTGATCGGAATGTGGATCGCCAAGCGTCTGAGTCTGTGGTTGCAGCGCGTCCTGCTGCGCGCGCGGGTGGAGACCACGCTCAGCAACTTCCTGCGCAACGTCGCTTACGCGCTGATGCTGGTCCTGGTGCTGGTCACCGCGCTGCAGAAGATCGGTGTGCCGCCGACCTCGCTGTTCGCCGTGCTCGGCGCCGCCGGCCTCGCCGTGGGCCTGGCGCTGAAGGACTCGCTGTCCAACATCGCCTCCGGGGTGATGCTGATCGTGCTGCGGCCGATGCGCGACGGCGACCACGTCGTGGTGGCCGGCCAGGAAGGCGTGGTCGACGAGATCCGGATCTTCCAGACCCGCATCCGCACCTTCGACGAGCGCATGGTGACCCTGCCCAACAGCACCATCACCACCGCGCCGATCGTCAACTACAGCACCCTACCCAACCGGCGCCTGGAGATCACCGTCGGCGTCGGCTACGGCGACGACCTGAAGAAGGCGCAGGAACTGTTGCTGAAGATCGCCCAGGACAATCCGAACATCCTGAAAACCCCCGCTCCGTTCGTGCAGGTCACCAACCTGGGCGAAAGCACGGTGGACCTGATGCTGTTCGGCTACGCCAAGAATGGCGATTTCGGCGCGGCCAAGAGCACCACGCTGGAGCAGATCCGCAACCAGTTGCTGGAGAACGGGCTCAGCATTCCGTATCCGCAGCGCGACCTGCACGTGTACCACCACGATGCCGACGGCCGCCCGATCGCGGAGTTGTTGACCAAGGGCGTCACCGACGACGGCGAGACCAAGCCGGGACCGCCGCTGGCGCGCTGAGCGGCGGCATCACTCGGTATTCCCTGCATCCGCCCGACGCGCGTCGGGCGGCCTCCCGCATGTGCCCCGCAGCGGCGCGAAGGCCCGGAGCGCGGGTCAGCCCTCGCCCTGCCCGCCCAGCCTGCCCATGAACGGACGGTAGTAGCGCAGTTCGTCGATGGAGTCGTGCACGTCGCTGAGCGCGGTATGCGAGGAGGTCTTGGTCAGTCCGGCCGACACCGTCGGCGCCCAGCGCCGCGCCAGTTCCTTCAGCGTCGACACGTCCAGGTTGCGGTAATGGAAGAAACGCTCCAGCCGCGGCATCTGCCGGTGCAGGAAGCGCCGGTCCTGGCAGATCGAGTTGCCGCACATCGGCGAGGTGCCGGGCTTGCACCACTGGGTCAGGAACGCCATGGTCTCGGCCTCGGCCTGGGCCAGCGTGACCCGGCTGTCGAGCACGCGCTGCCACAGGCCGGAGTGGCGATGCTGGTTGCGGTTCCACTCGTCCATCGCCTCCAGCGTCTGCAGCGGATGGGCAATGGCGAACTCCGGTCCTTCGGCCAACACGTTGAGTTGGGCGTCGGTCACCACCGTGGCGATTTCGATGATCGAATCGCGATCGGTATCCAAGCCGGTCATTTCCAGATCGATCCAGATCAGCCGATCGTTCGCCACGTGCGCTTGCGCCATATCACCGTCCTGTCGTTCGCGGCGGCGATGCCGGCGCGGGAGTGTCGTATCAAGCGTCAATGATACCGCGCGGGCTGCGCGACCGGCAGGGGCGTGGCGCTCACGCGCCGAGTGGCGGCTTGCCGCGCTTGGCGCGGAAGTAGTTGGTCAACCGCGTGCTGGCCGCCGCCGCCAGCACCCCGCTGCGGACCTGCACGCGGTGGTTGTGGCGCGGGTCGGCGAGCAGGTCGAACACGCTGCCGCAGGCGCCGGTCTTGGGATCGGTGGCGGCATAGATCAGTTCCGCCACCCGCGCGTGCACCACCGCCATCGCGCACATCGCGCACGGCTCCAGGGTCACGTACAGGCGGCTGCCGACCAGGCGGTGGTTGCCGAGCCGGCGGCCGGCCTGGCGCAGCGCGACGATCTCGGCATGCGCGCTGGGGTCGTGCTCGGCGATGTTGAGGTTCCAGCCCTCGCCCAACACCGTGTCGTCGGCCGAGACCAGCACTGCGCCGACCGGGATCTCGTCGAAGTCGCGCTCGGCGCGTTCGGCCAGGGCCAGCGCGTGGCGCATCCAGTGCTCGTCGCGCGCCTGTTGCACGTCCTCGCCGAGGCTCATCGCGGCGCGCTGTGCTTGCGCACGAACTCGGCGAACACCGCCAGCGTCGCTTCGCTGACATGGTGCTCGATGCCCTCGGCGTCGCGGCGCGCGGTGTCGGGATCGATCCCCAGGGCCAGCAGGAACTGCTCCACGGTCTGGTGGCGCTGCCGGCTGGCGGCGGCCAACGCCTCGCCCTCGGCGGTCAGGAACACGCCACGATACGGACGCTGCACCACCCAGCCACCCTTGACCAGGCGCTTGAGCATCTTGGCCACGGTCGGCTGGGCCACGCCCAGGCGCGCGGCGATATCCACCTGCCGCGCTTCGCCGCCATCGGCGAGCAGGTCGGAAATCAACTCCACGTAGTCCTCGATCAGCTCCAGGCGGTGCGCTTCACGCACCTGGCGGAAGCTTTCGACCTGCACCTCGGCGTCGAGCAGCACCGCCGTCGGCGCCATCGACTTCCCGCTTTTCTGCATTGCAACGCCCTTGTCCGGTGCCGGCGCCCGCCGGCCACCCGCCTATTCTGGCCGAAATCCGGGCTATCGCAGCGATTTGAATTGCCAATGCTAATCCATATAGCACCTGCTATATACTCGTTCGCACCCCGCCTCACCCCGTCGTTGCCATGGCCGCCCCCCTGCCCCTGCCAAGCTCCGCCGCCGAACACGCCAGCCGTGGCGAGCCGCGCCCCAGCCTGGGGGCGATGCACGCCAGCGTCGCCGTGCCGCGCACCGGCCTGGGCTGGCGCCGCTTCCTGGCCTTCCTCGGGCCCGGCTACATGGTCTCGGTCGGCTACATGGACCCGGGCAACTGGGCGACCGACATCGCCGGCGGCTCGCACTTCGGCTACCTGCTGCTGTCGGTGATCCTGCTGTCCAACCTGATGGCGATCGTGCTGCAGGGCCTGGCTGCGCGCCTGGGCATCGCCACCGGCCTGGATCTGGCCCAGGCCTGCCGCGCGCACTATTCCAAGCCGGTGAACTTCCTGCTGTGGCTGGCCTGCGAGGCCGCCATCATCGCCTGCGACCTGGCCGAGGTGATCGGGACCGCGATCGCGCTGAAGCTGCTGTTCGGCATTCCACTGACCGCCGGCGCGATCATCACCTCGATCGACGCGCTGCTGGTGCTGTTCCTGATGCGCCGCGGCTTCCGCGCGCTGGAAGCGTTCGTGATCGCCCTGCTGACGGTGATCTTCGCCTGCTTCCTGGTGCAGATCGTGCTGGCCGCGCCGCCGCTGCGCGAGGTGCTGGCCGGCTTCATCCCACGCGCGCAGGTGGTGACCGATCCGGCCGCGCTGTACCTGGCGATCGGCATCATCGGCGCGACGGTGATGCCGCACAACCTGTACCTGCATTCCTCGATCGTGCAGACCCGTGCCTACGAACGCACCGACCAGGGCCGCCGTTCGGCGCTGCGCTGGGCATTGACCGACAGCACCATCGCGCTGAGCCTGGCACTGTTCGTCAATGCTGCGATCCTGATCCTCGCCGCCGCGGTATTCCATGCGCACGGCCGCACCGACGTGGAGGAAATCGAACAGGCACACGAACTGCTGGCGCCGATGCTCGGCGTCGGCCTGGCCTCGACCCTGTTCGCGGTGGCGCTGCTGGCCTCCGGCATCAATTCCACCGTTACGGCCACGCTTGCCGGGCAGATCGTGATGGAAGGCTTCCTGCACCTGCGCCTGCCGCCATGGGCGCGGCGCCTGCTGACCCGCGGCCTGGCGATCGTGCCGGTAGTCGCGGTGACCTCGCTGTACGGCGAGCAGGGCACGGCCAAGCTGCTGGTGCTGAGCCAGGTGGTGCTGTCGATGCAGTTGCCGTTCGCGGTGATCCCGCTGGTGCGTTTCGTCACCGACAAGCAACGCATGGGCCCGCTGGTGGTGCGCCGTGGGCTGGCCTGGCTGGCCTGGGCGATCGCCGCGCTGATCGTGGTACTGAACCTGAAGCTGCTGGCGGACACCTTGTTGCACTGAGCGATCCTGGCGTCGCGCCGTGCGCAGACGCGCACGCGACGGCGCGATAAGAATGGATGCCAGAGGCCGGATGCGCGCTCGCGGCTAATCGTCCTGCGCTGCAGACAGCGGCACCACGTACGCCTCCAGTTCCGCCATCTGCCCATCGCGAAATCGCCAGACGTCGCAGTAGGAGAACAGCGACGTCCCGGCGTCGCCGGTAGCGAGCGCGATCTGGCCGATGGCCACGACGTGGCCATCGCCGACGATGAATTTGCGGACGTCGAACTGCGGTGGCTGCCGGTAGGCCTCGGCCATCCACTCCCTCACCGCCTGCTTGCCTCGGAGTGTCCGCTCGCCGATGAAGTGCCAGGTCGTATCTTCGGTGCAGTGAACGAGAAAGCCTTCGTGATCGCCTGCGGCGAGGGCGGCATTCGCGGCCTGCAGGATGTGCTGGTTCGCCTCGGTCATCGGGATGATCTCCTCTGGGAACTATCGAGATGGCGCGAGCCTAGCGTCGCCGGTGTCGCGCCTGCGTCCACGCGGCGCCTGCATCGCCGCGCGAGCGACCGAAACGCACGCAAGCGTTGCGACGATACGATGCAGAAGCCGTGTGCAAGTGTGGAGCCCTGCCAGAGAGGCACTGACGCGCCATCGCAATGAGCGAACGGGCTGTCGTGATCGCGAACGCGCGGATGCAGACGCGGAAACACGAACACGCATCCACCTGCATCCGTCGACCACGTGCGACGCATCTCACACTGTCGTCCCACGACCAACTGTCTACCCTCGACGCCGATCCGGCTTATACAGTAGCGGCGACACACCACGGATGGCGGGGATGGCCGCAGGACGAGATATCGCCAGAGGCGTTCTACTGAGCGCTGCCTACTGTGCCGCGTTCCTGCTGGCCTGGCGCTGCTCCGTGGACCAGTGGTATCTGCCGGCAGGCGTGCGCGTCGCCAGCCTGCTGTTCCTGCCCGCGCGGCGCTGGCCGTGGTTGCTGGCCGGCGATGCCGCCGCGCTGCTGACCCTGCGCATTCCCATGAGCGAGACCTGGGGCGCGAGTGCCGCCTGGGCGTATCTGAGTCCGTTCCTGCTGATGCCGGCGGTATCGCTGCTGCCGGTCCTGATGCGTCAGCGCATTCCGGATCTGGCGCGCCACGATCACTGGCTGCTGCCGCTGACGCTGGCGACCGCGCTGTGGAGCACGCTCTGCAACATCGCGATCAACACCGCACTGGGCGGTCCGACGGGGCCGGCGCCGCTGGATGTGCTGCTGCGCTACTGGCTGGGCGATTACCTGGGCACCTTGATGTTCGTGCTGCCCGCGTTGCTGTGGCTGCGCCGCGACGAGCCTGCGCAGATGCAGGCCTCGCTGCTGCGCGAGGGCCTGGCATCGATCGCCGCTGCGGTCGTGCTGTCGGCGTCGATCGCCGCCGTCGACGATGCCGTGCTGCGGCAGGTGCTGCTGGTGCTGCTGGTGGTCCCGGCGATCGTGCTGACGCTGCGCCATGGCTGGCGGGGCGCGGCGCTCGGCGTGGTGCTGGCGAACGTGGCCGTGGCGCTGTCCATGCCCAGGGCCGTCGCACCCGGCATGCACGACGCCGACGCGTTCGTGGTGCAGATCCTGCTCGCGGCCACCGCCACGGTGATGTTCGCGTTCGGATCGCGCATCTCCGCGGCCTGCCGGCACATGCGCGACGACGGGCGCATGCGCGAGCAGGCGCTGGCCTTCGCGCAGGCCGGGTACCTGTCGGCCGAACGCACGCTGCGCCGGCGGGTGGTCGACTACACCGACCTCCGCACCCAGATCAACAAGCTGCGCCGCGACGTGGTGGAAGACCTGCGCGCGCGCGGCCATTACGCCGCCGCCATGCAGATGACCCGCACCGGCGTGATCCAGGCGCAACTGCTGGACGAATACGTCACCGCGCTGTATCCGCTCGGGATCGAGACGCATGGGCTGTATCCCACCCTGCGCTCGCCGACCTTCGCCAACCTGTGCGCGACGGAGTTCCGCTGCCGCCTGCATGGCGATCCGCAGCGGCTGTCGCTGGGCCTGCAGCTGGTGGCCTATCGCTGCATCCTCGACGCCATCGAGACGCTGCCCGTGGCCCACACCCACCTGCTGCAGGCGCGGGTATGGCGTGCGAGGGGCCGGCAAGGCATCGCCATCCGCATCACCGCCGATGCGGCGATGCTGAGCGCGCTGCGCCGCCGCCCGGAGGCGCCGGACCGCGAACTGGCGGTCCGCCTGCAGGCGCATGGCGGCACCTGCCGGCGCCGCCATGCGTTGAGCTTCAGCTTTCTGGTGTCCGAAAGCGCGTCCCCCCGGGCTCACTCTGCCGGCGTGATCTCCCATGCGTCGCCGCTGGCATGGCTGCGCAGCCGCACCACGACTTCCGA
This sequence comes from Xanthomonas sp. F10, assembly GCF_014206815.1. Taxonomy (GTDB): domain Bacteria; phylum Pseudomonadota; class Gammaproteobacteria; order Xanthomonadales; family Xanthomonadaceae; genus Xanthomonas_A; species Xanthomonas_A indica. The sequence continues at coordinate 1,115,402 of NZ_JACHNP010000001.1, read as the reverse complement.
CGTCCGATAGACCACGCGGCCCGGCACCAGTGGCGCCGCCGTCAGCGAGACGCGCGCCACGTCGCTGCCCATCGGCAGCACCCACAGCGTCTTGCCGATGCGGCCGACCGCGGCGCGCACCACACCGCTGGCGTCGTTGATCTGCAGGTAGTTCACGCCATCGCGCGAGAACTCATAGACGCGCCAGGCCGAATCCGTAGCGAGATTCAGCGCCTTGGGCACGCTTTCCCCCAAGCCCTTGCCCACAACCCCGTGCCCGCCGGAGGGGCAGCACGACTGCGCCTGCGCCTGAAAGGACAGCGCCAGTCCCGCCGCGACCACGATTGCCAAGCCCTTCGCCTTCGTTTCCATTCCATCGATCCTTTCCCACCCGGGGAATTCCGCCTGCATCTCAGGCTGGATCAAGGTACGTGGTCCGGGCCGGGAAGCGGTCGACAAACACCACGGTGGCGATGACGCGAAACCAGGTCGTGGCCATTCCTCGGTGAACAAGCGCCATGCCACCGAATAACGCCATGTCGCGATCGCGGCGAATCCGGTTGCACTCGGCGCGCCTTACGGGCGACAGGTGCGCAAATGTTCCACGGCACATCCGTTGATCGCGATCGCAGCGCCGGCACCCAGGTCGCACTTGACCCGCCACAGCTTTCGAAACATCATTAGTTACATGAAACGCGACAGCCGCCTGTCTTCTGTCCTGCATGCCCTGCTGCACATGGCCGAGCACGATGGCCCCATGACCTCCGACGCCCTGGCCCAGTGCCTGGGGACCAACCCCGTCGTGGTCCGGCGGACCATGGGGTACTTGCGCGGCGCCGGCATCGTGACCTCGGACCGCGGGCATGCCGGCGGATGGCGCATCCACGCCGACCTGGCCGCGGTCACCTTGCGCCAGTTGCACGAGGCGCTGGGTGAACCCGCCCTGTTCGCCATCGGCAATCGTCACGAAGCCCCGGAATGTCTGGTGGAGCAAGCGGTGAATGCCGCACTCGAAGGCACGTTCGCAGAGGCCGAGGCGTTGCTGTTGAAGCGGTTTTCGGAGATCACCCTTGCCGACCTGGCCGCGGACTTCGCGCGCCGGCATGCGGCAGCACGACGTACCAGGAGTTGAGCATGCACCACGACACCATCATCATCGGCGGCAGCTATGCAGGCATGGCCGCCGCCCTGCAATTGCTGCGGGCACGCCGCTCCGTGCTGGTGATCGATGCGGGCCAGCGCCGCAATCGCACCGCCCGCCATGCACATGGCTTCCTCGGCCAGGACGGCGTGCCGCCGGACGTCATCGCGGCGACCGCGCGCCAGCAACTCGACGCCTATCCGACGCTGGCCTGGCTGGACGCACACGCCCTGACCGCCACCGGCTCCCTGGACGCCTTCAGCGTGACCACCTCCGATGGCGGCACGCACCAGGGCCGTCGCATCCTGCTGGCCACCGGCGTGGCCGATCAGCTTCCGGCCGTCGCCGGTCTTGCCGAACGCTGGGGCACGGCCGTGTTCCACTGCCCGTACTGCCACGGCTACGAGCTGGATCAGGGCCGCATCGGCATCGTCGGCGCCGGCGCGCTGTCCGCACACCAGGCCGAACTGCTCACCGAATGGGGCCATGTGACCTTGCTCGTCAACGGCGCGCTGCAGCTGGACGAGGCAGCCAGGGACCGCCTGACCGGCCGCGGCGTGACGATCGAGGAGGCGGCCATCGACAGGATCGAGGGGCACGCCGACGTGGTCCTGGCCGACGGTCGCCGGCTGGTCTTCGCCGGCCTGTTCACGGCCCCGCGCACCGCCCCGTCCGGCCCCCTGGCCGAGGCCATGGGCTGCCTGCTGGAAGAGACGCCAATGGGCATCCAGGTCCGCATCGATGCCGAGCACAGGACCTCGGTGGCCGGTGTCTTCGCGTGCGGCGACGTGGCGAAAGCGCCGCATTCGCTGTCACTGGCCGTCGCCAGCGGCGCCATGGCAGGCTCCCAGGTTCACCGCTCGCTGGTATGGCCGGAGACCTTCGCCGCGCCGCCAGCATAAGCGCGCACAAGATGACGCCCTCTCGGATTCCGTGGCCCTAGCGGGCTACGCCGAGCAAACCGCGCGGACGCGGTCATGCCACGTGTGGTCGCTTGGCCGGGCTGCGCATCACCGCACGGGCCACAGCGCACCAGGCGCGACGTGCGCGTGTGCCGACCCTGGCCAGGTCAGCCGAGCCCGGCGAACAGGCCGTGCAATTCGGCAAATCCCACCGGCTTGACCAGATGCGCGTCGAACCCGGCGCGCGCCGAATCCTGCCGATCGCCATCCTGTCCCCAGCCGGTCAACGCGACGATGGTGATGTCCCTGCCCCAGTCGCATTCGCGGATGCGGCGGCACGCTTCGTGGCCGTCCATGCCGGGCATGCCGATGTCCATCAGGATCACCTCCGGGCGCATGCGTGCGCCCATCGCCAGCGCTTCCTCGCCGCCTCCGGCCGTGCGCACGTCATGCCCGTCCAGTTCCAGCAGCGCGGCCAGCGCCAGCGCGATATCCGCGTTGTCGTCGACCACCAGGATCCGGCGCGCGATGTGTGACGACCTGGCATCCGCGGTGCCCGACGCCGCGGCCGGCGCGGCGTCGGCGGGAAGCCGCACGACGAAGGCGCTGCCCTTGCCGGCTCCCTCGCTGCGCGCTTCGACGGTGCCGCCGTGCATCTCGACCAGTTGCCTGACCAGCATCAGGCCGATGCCGAGTCCGCCTTGCGCACGCTCCAGCGTGCGGTCCACCTGGGTGAACAGTTCGAAGATGGCGTCGATCTTGTCCGGCGGAATGCCGGAGCCGTTGTCCTCGACCACGACCTCGACGCTGCCCTCGATCGCTTCCACCCGGACTTCGATGTCTCCCCCGGGAGGCGTGTACTTGCACGCATTGGTGAGCAGGTTTCCGAACACCTGGGTCAGACGGACCGAGTCTCCCTGCAGCGGCAGCGGTGCCTGCGGCAACACCACGCGCAACCGATGCCGCTGCTGGTCCAGCGCAGGACGACAGACCTCGACCGCCTGCTGGATCACCTCGGCCAGCAGCAGCGGCTCGCGCCGCAGCTCCAGCTTGCCCTGCTTGATGCGGTTGACGTCGAGCAGGTCGTCCACCAGCCGCACCAGGTGCCGCACCTGCCGCTCCATGACCTCCTGCGCCTTCCGCGACAGCGCTTCGTTGCCGTGCGAGCGCTTGAGCACTTCCAGCATGTTGCGCAACGGCGCCAACGGGTTGCGCAGTTCGTGCGCGAGCATGGCCAGGAACTCGTCCTTGCGTTGCCGCTCCTTCGCCAGCTCCGTCTCGATCTGATGGCGCTCCACCAGTTCGGCCGCCTGCCGCGCGAGCAGGTCGATGTAGCGCAGCGCGTCCGGGTCGGGGCCGCCCGGCCAACGGTAGTGGTTGTTGAGCATGCCCAGCAGCCGCCCATCGCGGCTGAGCAACGGCGTGCACTGGATGGAGCGGATCTGGTCCTCCATCACGATCTCCAGGCCCAGCGTGCCCTGCAGGCCCTCCAGCTTCTCCACATCGGCCACCACCAGACGCTGCACCTGCTTCGCCGCCTCCCCGCAACTGGCGTCCCACCCGTCCTCGCGGAAATGCTCGACCAGCCGCGCCCCCAGGCCCTGGTGCACGACGATCCGTAACGTTTTCCTGATCGGATCGAAAATCTGGATGTTGCCCTTGTCGGTGCCCGAGATGTCGGCGGCCGCCGCCAGGATCTTCTGCAGCAGCGGCTCGAACTCCCCTGGCCCGACCAGTTCGGCGCTCAATTCCTGCAGCCGGGCGAGTGCGGCCATCTCCTTGCGCAGATGCGCGGCCGCCCGTTCCCGCTCCACCACGATGCTGGTCGCCAGTGCGCCGAATTCGGCGACCTTGCGCTCCCACGCAGTGGCCTGCCGCGCTTCCGCAAGACACAGAAAGAACGATCCGACCGCCTTGCCGCCCTGCCCGATGGCCGGATGCGAATAGCACGCCAGAATGCCGTTTTCCAGGCAAAGCGCGCGCCAGGGCGCGGCCCACTGCGGCGAGTGCTCCACGTCCTCGCATTCGACCGGACGCCCTTCGTGGATGGCGGTCCCGCAGGTGCCGATGAGCGCCTCCCCGATCGGCAAGCCGCGGATGGCCGCGGCGAACGCAGGTGGAAAGTGCGACGAGTAACCGTCGCCCATCGTGCGGCGGTCCTGGCTCGCCAACAGCACGCAGGCACGGGCATCGGGCACGAGGCGGCCGACGGCATCGGTGAGCGCATCCAGGCACTCGGCCATGGGCGCGCCAGACGCGATCATGAGCAGCGCTTTGCGCTGCTCCGCATCCAATTGCGCATCGCGCTGGGCCTGTGCCAGTTCTCGGTACACGTGCACCTATTTACATGGCCGCAGCGGTGTTAATAAATAACACTGAAGACGGTTCGTCTTGAATGAAACCGAGATCCGCTGAAAGCACGGCTTCCACGGTCCGGCGAAAAGCCATGTTGGCATAGGTGCCGCGTGAAGCGCGTGCGACATGCATCAAGGTCTGCAGCCGAAGCTGCGTCGAAACGTCTCGAAACGTCTCGAAACGCAGGCACTTGGCGCCCGACCTCCGCGCCAGCACCGGTGCCGACCCTCCTTATGCGAGGTCCAGCCCTGCACTGCCCGGCGCCGTGCGATCTGCATACCGCAGGACACGCGGCGCGCCGCTCCACGTCAGCGCCAGCCGCCGCCCTGACGGTACCCACGCAGCAAGGTCATGCGGCAAGCGGATCGTGACGAGGGGTTCAGTGGAGCTCCATCGGCCTCCACCTGGTGCTCGAGGGTTGCGCGCACCTTCGCCCTGCTGCACGAGCGAGACGCAATGCAACGCGCCTGCGTGGAGACGCCTTCCTGGCAGAACGAAGGGACGTGGCTAGCCGGTAATGTACAACCAGCGACGAGCGGCCTCCAACGGATCCACCCGATCGCGCGAGACGAGATAATCCAGCCGCGAAACGGCGTCATTGCCGAGGGAGGTGCTGCGCAATGCCGACGCTGCCTCCGCAGGCAACCGGTGCATCACCTCGTGGCGCGCCACCAGTGTCGCCTCGTCGGCGCCGCCCATCACCCCAGCGGATCCTGCAGTGGTCGAATCGCGTATTGCTCATGCAGGAACTGCGGCTTCCACAACGGCAGCACGACCCAACGGCCGTGCTGCACCGCATGTTCGTACGCCGCCACGCAGTCGTCCAGCGTGCCGTTCTCGAAGTGGTAACCGGCCTCTGCGAGGCCATACTGCGTCATCGCCGTGCGCGAGAACCGGCTGATGCCCGCGCCCGCGCCGATGCCCTGGATGCGCTTGTGCATGCGCGCAGCCACCTCCGGCTTGCGCAGATCCTCGATCGAGGACACCAGGGCCTGCGGCACGTCGTCCGGCACGCCCCAGTACGCGTAGGGGCGGTAGAGAACGGCGACCTTCTCGAACCTGCTCGCCATCGGAGCGAAATAGACGCCGTGGCTGTCGGGCAGCCATGCGCTGCACAACATGTCGGCCGCGCCCCGTGATCGGCACCGTGTCGCGTCCGGAAACCGCCAAATGGGTCGGCGACCTCGGCGCGCACCACGTGATCGACCACACCAAACCGCTATCCGAAGAACTGCGGCGCATCGGCTTCGCCGGCGTCGACTACGTCGCGAGCCTGAACCAGAGCGACCGCCATTTCGACGAGATCGTCGCCGCGATCAACCCGCAGGGGCACGTCGCGCTCATCGACGATCCCGATCACATCGACGTCCGCAAGCTGAAAACCAAGAGCGTGTCGCTGCATTGGGAATTCATGTTCACGCGTTCGATGCACGCCACGCCGGACCAGATCCGCCAGCACGAACTGCTGACCCGCGTCGGATCGCTGATCGATGCCGGCGTGCTGCGCACCACGCTGGCCGGACACTTCGGCACGGTAAATGCCGCCAATCTGCGGCGCGCGCACGAATGGATCGAGACGCATCGCGCCCGCGGCAAGATCGTGCTCGAGGGCTTCTGAGCAGCCTGCACGGCGCCGCCCCCCCTGTCAGTCCCCGTCGGCAACCGACGGCCCAGCGACCACCTACCGCCATCAAGAGGAGAACAGCATGCCCAACTCTGGAGACCCCATGGACCACAACCCGATGCGCCGGTATGTCAGCCAGTTGGGGCTGTTCGGCCTGGGCGCATTGTTGGTCAGCCCCCGCGTGATGGCCGCGGCGTCCACGCCGGCGAGCTTGCCATCGAAGACGCATCCTGACAGCGCGACGCCGCCGGGCTCCGCGGCGCCGACGAAGGTGGTGATCCTGCTGTTCCCGGGCACCACCATGCTCGACTGGATCGGCCCCTACGAACTGCTCCATCGGGTACCGGGCATCGACCTGGTGCTCGCGGCCAAGACCCGCGATCCCTACCGCAGCGACAGTGGCATGGTGACCTATCAGGCGAATGCGCTGATCCAGGACATCGACACGGCCGACGTCCTGCTCATCCCGGGCGGCGGCATGGGCGTGCGCGACGTTTCCAACGATGCCGACGTCATGGGCTGGATCCGGCGGATCGACAGGACATCGCGAATCACCGCAAGTGTCTGCACCGGCGCCCTGATCCTGGGCCGCGCCGGGCTGCGCGGCCGCCGCGCCACCACGCACTGGGGCCTTGCAGAACATGCTGAACGACCAGGGCGCCACCTATGTGGACGAGCGCTGGGTGGTCAGCGACAAGTACTGGACCTCCGCGGGCGTCTCGGCCGGCCTGGACATGACGCTGGCGCTCATCGGCCACCTGCGCGGGGATGCGGAAGCGATGAAGGCACAGCTGAAGATCCAGTACGACCCGAAGCCGCCGTTCCATGCAGGCGCCTGGTCGACGGCGCCGGCCGCCATTCGCGAAGCGGTAGGGGCGCCGATGCCCAGCCACGGCTGATGCCGTCGAAGGCGCTCGCGGCCGCCCGCCGGGCGATACGCTGCCGAGCCAGGCAGGCGACTACCGACGCACAGCGGGACGGGATACGCCGCGCCGGCTCATGCGTCCTTCGCCAAGGCCACCAAACGCGCCAACGGCGAGCCGGATGGCGCATCGCGCCAGATCAAGGTCAACGGGATGGTGAACGCGGATGCCGGATCCAGCTGGCGGTACACCACGCTCTCGCGATGCAGCGACTGCAGCGCCATCGGCACGATCGCAATGCCCTGCCCTGCCGCCACCATGGCGGCAGCGGACAGCAGACGCGGCACGCTCGCCACAGCGCGCGGCGCGAAACCGGCACGGTGGCACGCAGCGGACAGCACGTCCAGGATGCCCGGCCCGTCCGGGCTGCGATACAGCACGAACTCCTCCATCGCCAGGTCTTCCAGCGCCAACGCACCGGTTGCCGCGCCCAGCCGGTGTCCACGTGGCAGCGCGACCACCACTGCTTCTTCGCACAGGGTGACGGCGTGCAGCGGCGCAAAGCGCTCGGCGGGAGCGCGCACGAATGCCGCGTCCATCTCTTCGGCCCTCACCGCACGAAACAGGCTGTCGGTAGCATTTTCGCGTACGTCCAACGCCACTTGGGAATGGCGTTCGCGAAACACCCGCAGGATCCGCGGTACCAGCGGATGCAGCGCAGCCGAACTGGTGTAGCCCATCACCAGTCGACCCAACTGCCCCTGCGCCGCACACCGGACGCGAACGACGGCGTCGTCGGCCGCGGCCAGAATGGCCTGCGCATCCGCCAGGAACACGCGCCCTGCATCGTTGAGGCGCACGCTGCGCGGTGTCCGCTGGAACAGTTCGACACCCAGTTCGCGCTCCAGGTCGCGGATCTGCTGGCTGAGCGGCGGCTGCTGAATGCCCAGATGTGCCGCCGCCCTGGTGACGCTCTGCGCGGCTGCCACGGCGACGAAATAACGGAGATGGCGCAATTCCATGGCGCCAATGATATTCAAAATATCTGCTCATGGTAGCAAGCAGATATTTTACATTCCCATTATCCCTATCTAGCATCGCAGGCCGTGCATCCCGCCATGGACCACTGCCAATGCCCATTGATTTCCACGCACACCAGAACCGATACACCTACTCCGGCAGGGACGTCGATCCCGCCTGGATGGACGCCGTGCACGCCCTTGTCGAACCTGTCGGCAAGCGAATTGCCGACGTCGGCTGCGGCGGCGGACTTTACGCGCTGGCCTGGCATGCGCTGGGTGCCGCCCAGGTCACGGGTGTGGATTTCTCCGCGGAGATGGTGGCTGCGAGCCGCGAGCGAGGCACGGGCGTGGACAACGTCTGCTTCGTGCAAGGCACCGCCACCGCGACGGGGCTGCCCACGGCGAGCTGCGACGTGGTGTTCCAGCGCGCATTGATTCACCACCTGCCGGACTACGTGGCGTGCTTTGCCGAAGCGCGTCGCCTGCTGGCGCCCGGTGGCCGCCTGCTCGTGCAGGACCGCACACCCGAGGACGTCGACCTGCCTGGATCCAGCACGCACCTGCGCGGCTACTTCTTCGACCTGTTTCCGCGGCTTCGTGCCATCGAGGCCGGCCGTCGGCCTACGCACGCGACCGTCGCGGCGGCCATGCACGCTGCCGGCTTCACCGACATCGCCGAGCATTCGCTGTGGGAAACACGCAAACGCTACGCTAGCGTCGAATCGCTGGCCCTCGACCTGGCGGCACGCACGGGTCGCTCGATCCTGCACGAACTGAGCGATGACGAACTGCAGTCCTTGATCGACGACCTCCGTCGCCGATGGCCTGCGCATGGGGAAATCGTCGAGCAAGACCGCTGGACCCTCTGGGTAGCACGACCCGCCTGATGCGCGTGCATGCGCCACCACGCACGGCGCTCGCCTCGTCAGCGGCGCGGAGACAGGCGCTGCGATGGCCAGGCAGGCCATCGGCGCCCGCGGCGATCTGCATGCCATACTGATCGAAGCCGCCGCAGGGCTTCGGCATCGTGCCGGTGCCATGCCTCCACGTCGAGACCGAATTCGGCGACTCCGATGTGTCGATCCACGTGCTCGGGTCGATCCCCTGAAATGCGCCATCCAAGCACGGCAACGCTTCGACGGTCACTCCTGAAACGCAACGAGACATGAAAACCGACAACACCACGATCGCGATCCGGCGCGCTCGTCCCGATGAGGGAGCACGCGCAGTCCAGATCTGGCAGGAGGCGGTCGATGCGACACACGACTTCCTGTCGGCGCAGGATCGCCTTGCCATCCAGACGATGGTGCGCGAATTCCTGCCCAGCGCGCCGCTGTGGTTTGCCGTGGATGCGCACGACCGTCCACTGGCGCTGATGCTCATCGAAGACGGGCATATGCAGGCGTTGTTCGTCGACCCCGCGTCTCGTGGCACCGGTGTCGGCGCCGCGCTGGTGCGGCACGGCCTCGCGCTGCATCCGCGCATGACCACCGACGTCAACGAACAGAACCATCAGGCTGTCGGCTTCTACGAAAGGATGGGCTTCAGGCGCACAGGGCGGTCCCCGCACGACCACCAGGGCAAGCCCTATCCGCTCATCCACCTGGAATATGCGCCTTAAAACACCCTCTGGCATCGTCCCCGCGCCATGCCGCGGGGCCACCAACTGCGGCAGACCTGCACGCTCGCCCTAACCGCCAAAGATCCTGGCGCAGTACGCGCGCAGCAGGTCCGGCGCGTCGAGCGGGCCACGGAAGGCGATATGGCCATCGGGCCGGACCAGCACCATCGCAGGTTGACGCTCGATCCCATAGGCGCCGTGCGCCAGCCCATCCAGATCGAACAGCGCCGTGGCATCGCCAGCCTGCGGCACCGCCCCGCCGAGGATCAAGCGGGGCCGGATCCACTCCCACGCATGCAACTGCGCCAGTGCATCACGCATCGCAACCAGGGCGTCCTGCCGACGGGCATCGAACAGCAACAAGGTCCAGCCCCAGGTCACGCCGTCGGGGTTGTACAGATGCGCGAACAACGTCGTCGAGGACAGATCCTGGGCGATGACGGCCGCATCCGGTGCGCGGTCGCCGGGATGGGGAACGCGCCGATGCACGACCTCTCGCAGTCCGTTGAGGTGGTCCTCGTTCAACGGACTGTCGGGATAGGCGACGGAAAGTTGCTGGAGATCGTCGGTGCCCTGAATCAGCGCGCCGATGTTGGGCAGGAAACTGGCTGCGATCCCCATGGCCGCGTCCTTGATCGCGCCCCGGTACACGCTGTTCTTGAAGCCTTTTTCCTGCTGGGCGTCCAGACGGCTGTGCTCGCCGCCGCGCTCCACGCCGTAGGATTCCAGCAGCACCGGCGCGGCCTTGCCATGCAAGGCCATTGCCAATCGCCACGAAAGACCGACCGCATCCTGCAGCCCGGCGTTCATGCCCTGGCCGCCCGCGGGCAGCGTGAGATGGCCGGCATCGCCTACCAGGAAGATGCGTCCGTCGGCGTAACGCGGGGTCACGCCGTGCTGGAAGCGGCTGTGGGTGATCCAGATCGGATCGCTGAGCTCCAGCGTCTCGTCCTCGGTGACCTCGCGCGCGATGGCCTGCAGTTCCTCCAGCGTCGGATCGCGATCGGGAATGCCCGCGTCGTCGGACAGGAAGAACAGCCGGTGGTAGCCCTCCCACACCGGCAGCACGCCGCAGAAGCCCTTGGGGTAATAGAAGAACCAGAGGTGATCGAAATCAGTGGAACGCCGCCAGCGCAGCTTGGCATCAAGTTGTCGATTGATGCAGTGCGGCAGTTTTTCCGTCGCGAAGTCCGCGCCGATCCGCTTGCGCACGAAGCCTTCGGCCCCGTCCGCACCGACCAGATAGCGGCAGCGCAGTCGTTCGAGGGGGATGCCCGCGATTTCCGCGCCAGCGTCGTCCACCGTCGCGATCGCCACGGTGACGCCATCGGCATCCTGCTCGACCTCGACCACCTTGCGCCCGCGTTCCAGCGCGGCACCGCCGGCTGCGATCCGCTGCGCCAGCGTGTTCTCGATGACATCCTGTCCGCTGTAGAGCACCTCCGGATAGGGACTGTCGACCTGCGCGATGTCGATCGGATCCACCGTCTTGCCGTTCAACAGCGTGTGGATGTGGGTGATCCGATGCGCCCGCTCCGCCAGGGCATCGCGGATACCGATGCTCGCCAGCAATTCCTGCGGGCGCGCCCACAGATTGTTGGCGCGAGAATGCGGCTTGGGCTGCGTGCGCTGCTCGAAGATGCGGAATCGCACTCCGTGGTGGGCCAACGCGCAGGCGGTGGTCAGGCCGACCGGTCCGCCGCCGATGATGATGACGTCCGTCTCGGACCCATCGATGTGCGAAGCAGGCTCCATGGTCTCTCCTGGTGATGGACGCGTTGCGGTATCGGCCTCTGCCTTATCCCGCCAAGGACTGGTCGAGTGCATCGCGCATTTCCACGAGCACTGCGATGGCCGTGCTGACGCGCTCGGCGCCCAAGCGTTCGATCAGTTGCTGGTCGAGCGCCGCGACCGCGGCCTCGGCGGCGCCCAGGGCCGCGCGCCCTGCCGGCGTCAACACCACGAGCTTGGCGCGCGCATGATGCGGATTGGCTTCGAACACCACGAACCCGTGTGCGGCCAGCAGCTCCACGACGCGCTGGACCGCCTGCCGGGTCAGCCCCATGTTGCGGGCGATATGCGCCACCGGAAGCGGCACCGGCGAGTACCCGAGCGCGCCGAGCACCTGCCACCAGGCGGTGGTCAGCCCGATCGGGCGCACCAGGCGGTTGCCCATGTCGACCAGGCGGCCATTGGTGGCGAACACCGCGAGGACCAGTTCGCGAACCAGCAGGGGAAGGTTCTCGGAAGTCATGCATCATCCTGTCTATTTGACAGCATATTGTCAATCTACACAGCCAGCGACTTCGTTTCTCGACCGACGCACGCGCACTGCCGCGGCGTGGCGGCCGATCTTCGGCAACTACTGCTGAGTCCTACTCGGGTTAACCGCCTAAGCCCCTTAGGGCGACGGATAGGGCGCTACATGCCTGCTTGCGCAGCCGTCGGCTGCAGCAGCAGCCGCACCAGGGGATTGGGGAAGCGCCGCGACATGGTGACGGCGTGGAAGGTCTCCACGATGTCCGGCAATTGGTCGCCTTCCACCAGCACGCCCGCGGCGATCTCGTCCTTGACCACGATCGGCGGGAGCACGGCCAGGCCGATGTCCTCGCGCGCCAGCAACCGCATCATCGCCATGTCCTCCACTTCCGCCACGATCTGCGGGCGCACGCCCAGGCGATCGGCCAGGGCGTCGAATCCCGCACGCACGCTGTTGTCCACCGTCGGCAGGATGATGGGGTGGGTTCGAAGGCGATCGGCGACGCTGGCGGCATGGCCCAGCCGGTCCGGCGTGCCCACCAGGCTGACCGGGCGCTCGGCGAGCCGGTGGGTGACGAACGGCGTCAGCGCGTCGCCAGGGGGCGCCTGATTCAGCAGGACGACGTCGAGATTGAGCGCTTCCAGCGCCCGCAGCAGTTCGCCGCCACTGCCCGAGCGCAGGATCAGGTCGATGTCGGGACGGCCGAGCAGCGGCCGCAGGAACTCCAGCTGGAAGTTGCGCGACAGCGTGGCCAGCGAGCCGACCCGCAGCGCCTGCCGCGCGACACCGGTCTGCCGCAGCGTGCCCAGCAGTTCATCGCCGGTGGCGAAGATCGCGTCGGCATGGTCGAGCACGATCTGCCCGGCCTCGGTCAAGTGCAGTTGCCGCCCGCGCCGCTCGAACAGCGCATGGCCGAGGCGCTCCTCGAGCTTGCGGATCTGCACCGACAGGGCCGATTGGGTGAGGTGGAGCCGTTCGGCGGTGCGGGTCAGATTGCCGTCGTGGGCCACGGCCCAGAAGTAGCGCAGGTGGTTGTAGTTCAGGGTGGCCATCGTTCGATAATAGCGAACGATATCGTGAAAACAATGAATTTTTGTTGGATCCCACCGATCGCTATCGTGGCGCCGCCCGCCACCGTGCCCGATCCGAGGGGATTGCCTTGTCGCTCTATCTGCTGCCGCTCTCTGCACCGTTCCTGCTGCTGGTCGCCGCCGTGTTCGGCTTCGTTCGCAGCGGCCGACGCCCCCGCCTGGTGCCGGTCTTCGCCGAGGGCGCCGCGCTCGGCGCGCTGATCGTCGCCATCGCCTCGCTGGCGCTGCTGATCGCGCGCGGCGCCGGCGACAGCGGCGTGATTGGCTGGAGCGGCATCGGCCTCTCGGTCCGGCTCGACGCGGTGAGCGCCACGATGCTGCTGCTGGTCGCCTTCGTCGGCTGGATCGTGGTGCGCTACACCCGCACCTATCTCGACGGCGAGGCGCGACAAGGCTATTTCACCGGCTGGCTGTGTATCGCACTCGCCGCGGTGCTGCTGCTGGTGCAGGCGGGCAACCTGGTCCAGGTCGTGGTGGCCTGGATCGCGACCAGCGTCGCGCTCAATCGCCTGCTGCTGTTCTACCCCGACCGCGTGGCGGCGCGGCGCGCCGCGCGCAAGAAGCGCCTGTTCTCCAGCATCGGCGCCATCGCCCTGATCTCAGCGGCGCTGCTTGTCTGGAAGAGCCTGGGCACCACCGATATCGCCACGATCAACACGCTGGCGCGCAGCGGCCAGCACGATTGGTTGCTGACGGCCGCCGCCGCCCTGCTCGCGCTGGCCGCAGTGCTGAAATCGGCGCAGTTCCCCACCCATGGCTGGCTCACCGAGATGATGGAGGCGCCCACGCCGGTGTCGGCGCTGCTGCACGCTGGCGTGGTCAACGGCGGCGGCTTCCTGCTGATCCGCTTCGCCGACCTGATGCTGGCCGCCCCCGGCGTGCTGGCCGTGCTGGCGATGCTGGGCGGGTTCACCGCGCTGTTCGGGGCGCTGGTGATGTTGACCCAGCCCGCGGTCAAGACCTCGCTGGCCTGGTCGACGGTCGCGCAGATGGGTTTCATGATCCTGCAGTGCGGGCTGGCGCTGTTTCCGCTGGCGCTGCTGCACATCGTCGCGCACTCGCTGTACAAGGCACATGCCTTCCTGGCCTCCGGCGGTGCCGTCGAGCAAGTGGCATCCATTCGCCGGCCCGGGCCGGTTGCCGTGCCCAACGGGGCGGCGGTGGGCCGCGCCTTTCTGATCGCGCTGGCGATCTACATCGGGATCGGCGCCGCCTTCGGGTTCGCCTTCGGCTTCGGGCACAAGTCGCCGCAGGCGCTGGCCCTGGGCGCCATCCTGATCTTCGGTGTCGCCTATCTGCTGGCCCAGGGCCTGGCCGATGCCGCGCCGCGCCCGCTCACCCGCAAGACCGCGCTCTACGCCAGCGCCGCTGCGGTCGGCTATTTCGCGCTGCAGACCGCCGCCGAATGGCTGACCACCGGCGTGCTGCCGGCGACGCCGGCACCGGGCCGGCTGGAGTGGACGCTGATGGCGCTGGCGGTGCTGAGCTTCGGCCTGGTGGCGGTGGCGCAGGCGCTGTTCCCGCTGTGGGCGACGCACCCGGCCGCCGCCGGACTGCGCGTGCATCTCTCCAACGGCCTGTATGCCAACGCCACGCTCGATCGCCTGCTCGGCGGCTGGTCCGTCCGCAAGACCCCGTGCCCCTCAACTGCCAGGACACCCCCATGCCGATGACCACGACCGACGCGTCGCCCCTATCCCACGCTGCGATCATCGCCGCCGCCGCGCGTGCGGCACGCGCCATTCCCCCGCTGTGGCCGCTGGCCTCGAGCGTGGCGGTCAATCCCTTCCTCGGCCAGGCCGGCGAACCGCTGCCGATCGCGGCGGCACGGCTACGGCGCGCCGCCGGCATCGCCGTGGCCATGCCGCGCCCCTGGTATGCGCAGCGGCTGCAGTCCGGCGACATCGCCGAGGAGGATCTGCAGGCGGCCTGGCACAACGCGCCGACGGCGCTGCGCCCGCCGACGGTGTCCGCGCTCAAACTCGCCGTCGATGCCATGCACCCTGCCCCGCAGGCAATTCCGACCGTCGCCGACTTGGCCCGCGACGTTTCGGCGATCGACTGGCCGGGCATCGTCGAAGAGCGCATCGGGCACTGGGCCGCCGCCTATTTCGATCAGGGCCAGGCGCTGTGGGTCGCCGGGCAGTCAGGCGGCGCCTACAGCGCATGGCGCCTCGTCGCGACCCACGATCTGACGCCGGAAATCGCCGGGCTCACCCGATTCGCACAACAGGTGGCGGACGCGCCAGCGACTGCCGAAGAGGCGATCGTCGAGGGAGTCGCCCGCCTCGGCCTCTCGCCCGAGGCGCTGGACGGCTATTTCCACCGACTGCTGACCACGCTGGGCGGCTGGAGCCAGGTCGCCCGCCATCGGCTCTGGCAAGCGGAGCTGAGCGGCGGAACCGATGCCTGCGTCACCGATCTGCTCGCCATCCGCATCAGTTGGGAAGCCGCCCTGCTGGGCAAGTTCGGTGCGGCGATCGCGCCCGCGTGGCGAACCGCCATCGCCGCTTACGCCATGCCGGTGGCGGCGACTTCGGACGACGTCGTCGACAGCATCCTGCAGGAAGCGGCCGAACGGGCTGCGCAGCGGCGGCTCGGCAGCGTGCTTGCAGCGCCCGCCCCGGCCCCGGTCGCCCCTGCCCGGATGACATTGCAGATGGCCTTCTGCATCGACGTGCGATCGGAAGTGTTCCGCCGCGCACTGGAAAGCCTCGATGCGGGCATCCAGACGATCGGGTTCGCCGGCTTCTTCGGGCTGGGTATCGGCCATCGGCGGTTCGCCTCGGACGTAGTCGAAGCGCGCCTTCCAGTGCTGCTGACGCCGGGGGTGCACACCTGCGCGGGAGAGGCCACGTCCTCGGTGGCCGAGGCGGACCTCGCCGCGCGGATCGCGGCGCGTGCGAAGCGCGCCTGGGGGCGCTTCAAGCTGGCCGCCATTTCCTCGTTCGCCTTCGTCGAGGCCACCGGTCCGATCTACGTCGCCAAGCTGCTGCGCGATGGATTGGGACTGACGCGGCACCCAGCGCCGAACGATCCCGCGCCGCGCCCGGCGGACGCGCTCGACCTCGACACGCGGCTGACCATGGCCACGCGCATCCTCAAGGCGATGTCGCTCACCAGCGGCTTCGCCCGTCTCGTGGTGATCGCCAGCCATGGGGCAAACGTGGTGAACAACCCGCATGCCAGCGCCCTGCATTGCGGCGCCTGCGGCGGCTACTCGGGCGAAGTGAACGCGCGGCTGCTCGCTAGACTGCTCAACGACCCCGAGGTGCGCGTCGGTCTCGCCGAGCGCGGCATCGCCATTCCCGCCGACACGCTGTTCGT
Source organism: Xanthomonas sp. F10 (assembly GCF_014206815.1). Lineage (GTDB taxonomy): Bacteria > Pseudomonadota > Gammaproteobacteria > Xanthomonadales > Xanthomonadaceae > Xanthomonas_A > Xanthomonas_A indica. The sequence continues at coordinate 1,099,217 of NZ_JACHNP010000001.1, read as the reverse complement.
GGGTGCATTGCACGACACCACGACCGATGCGGTCACGCTCTACAGCGCTGACCATCCCGCGCCCGCGCATGCCACCGATCTCGAGCAGGCGGCGCGTTGGCTGCACAACGCCGGCGCGCTGACGCGCGGCGAGCGCGCACTGCGCCTGCCGCGCGCGCAGCACAGCCAGGACATCGCGCATCGCGCCCGCGACTGGGCCGAACTGCGCCCCGAGTGGGCACTGGCCGGTTGCCAGGCCTTCATCGCCGCGCCGCGCTCGCGCACGGCGGGACGCGACCTGGCGGGACGCACCTTCCTCCACGACTACGACTGGCGGCGCGACGAGGGCTTCGGCGTGCTGGAGCTGATCCTGACCGCCCCGGTCCTGGTCGCCAGCTGGATCAGCCTGCAGTACTACGGCTCGACCGTCGCGCCCGAGGTCTTCGGCGCAGGCAACAAGCTGCTGCACAACGTCACCGGCGGCATCGGCGTGGTCGAAGGCAATGGCGGCCTGCTGCGCGGTGGGTTGCCGTGGCAGTCGGTGCACGACGGCGAACGGCTGATCCACGAACCGCTGCGGCTCTCCGTACTGATCGAGGCACCGACCGAGGCGATCAGCAACATTCTCGAACGCCATCCGCAGGTGCGCGCGCTGTTCGACAACCGGTGGCTGCATCTTTTCGCGCTGGATGATGAAGGGCGGATGGCGTGGCGCTACACCGGCGATCTAAGCTGGGAAGCGCGCTTCAACGCTGCCGTCTCAAAGCGCGCCGCCGCGGCGGGGCTCACTTGAAGCAGCCTTCACCACCTACTCGGCACTAAAACGGCAAACGCGCGAGGGCTAGTCTGGCTTCTTTGCTGGCCCAGAGAAATGCCGCACCGATCAAATCATCGGTGCGGCATTTCCGATAGAGGACGATCGCCTCGAAAGAACCGGACGTCACTCCCACTCGATCATCAACGGCACTCGCAAGTCCTCGTGGTTAAGGATTTGGTGTTGATCGACATGGCCATTACCGTCGCGCTTACCGTCGCCCGAGAAGAGCTTTGTCTGGTACGGAAGACAGAGGCATTTCAGGACCCGATGGTACTGGCAACCCATAGTCAATCGGCATCTAGGATAGCGTAGACCCTGCCGACCGCCTACGACGGCGTCCACGTCGTCACGGGTGAAGTACTCTGAAGTCAGGAAACGGGGATTCTTTTTTTCAGGATGATAGGTCGCCAATGAAGGCGGCCTCGACGGCCCTCCCAACCTCGGATGCGCCAGCCCCCTGAGGCAACGTGATGGCATTGTCCTCCATGGATCGTTCCAGTGATTTCGCTGGTGGTTATCAAATGGAATGACCCGAGTCTCACCGCTTTCCAGAGAGCGCACACCTGAACGACCCTGCAGTTCTTCTCCAGAACCCTCATTGCACGCACTCCGAACCACCCCGAAACCACCCTGGCTCACGTATCTCAGGGAGTCTTTCCCCATGTGAGCACATTAATTGGGCACGCCGATGGAGGAAGCGGTCTTCCGCTTCAACGTGGTAGTCGGGTAACCAAAGCTAAAGAAAAAGTGCGAGACTCGGATTGTTCCGTGCGTTGGCGCAAGCGCTGCTTCACGCTCATGCTCGGTATCAAAATCGGCGTAAGCAAAAAGCGTGGACGGCCGCGAATAGGTAAGACCAGCTGCTGTTTTGCGCAAACGCAATGTCTTCGCCAAGCCCTCATCCTCCAGGGCAGTCCGGATTGGGGGCACCACCTCAATTTCCGGATCGAGTAGAACTCCTACCATGGCCGCCACTGCTTGGCGGCGACTATATATACCTGTTACAAACCGGCCGAGGCCTTCTTTTTTTAGATAATGGTCGCGATGCTTTTTCTGGCGACCCAAGCGCTTGAACTCAAACACAAGCTTAATGCCTTGTAAAGCGTCGTTCCATCCATACACGATATCTGTTCTGCGTTCCTCGATCATCGCGCCCGTTACTGGATCAAAATCACCGATGATATCTTCCGCGGCCCACATGCCAAGCAGTCCACGCTGTCGAGCAACATGATTCTCCACATAGACCTTCAAGCGTTTTGTGAGCGCATCTTCTTTGGTCTTTGGATTGAATTCTGGCCGCGGCCTTTGTGCCAGTTCCATCCACCCCTGTCGCAAGGCCTCCACGGCTTCGGTGGCCGGCTGGATAGGAAAAGCCGCAAGCCAAGCCGCAGGGGGAGACTCTAATGGGGCGGTCACTGACGTCATGTCATCTCCACTCTCTTCTTTCCAGAGGATTGCGCTTGCACATTGCGCACAATGTGTTCAGCATCCCGGTGAGCCTGTCTACGGGTCCAATTCCGCCGGGCAAGAGGGCGCACAAGGTATAGGGACTCGTCGATCCACAGATGCACATCTGGTATAAGGTGCAGGAAATCGCCAGACTGGATCAAGCGCAGCCCGAGACGCTGAAGTTCGGCTAACGTTGCGAGCACCAGTTCATCGTTAATCTTGGCGCTGACCTCCGGCTCATCGGTGGGTCTCTGCATATAGGAAACGCGCACAATGCCTGAAGGCCCAGCGCGCCGGGGATCGCTAGCAATGACATCAATCCCAAACTTCCCTTGGCCGCGTGTTTTTGTACGCCAAGCCGTTAATGCTTCCGCGAGTGCATTGGCATAGATATTAAAATCGTCAGCCTTAACACGATGCTGTGCCGGGGTATCCAAACTCTTGAAACTACGCGGCCGCACTGAGGGCATTAAGACGTCCACGGTTTCTCGAACCAGCAATTGTTCTTCAGCCGTGAGTCCAAAATACGTAAATATCGCGTGGTCGAGTTCACCACGCAACGCTTCATATCGAGGCACCTGCTCCAGATCCGAGAGCGAGGCAAGCTCGTTCATCCGAATTCGAACCGTGCGCAATGCAGCGTAAGCCGCCTTAGGATCAGGAGCGGCATCGGGAGCGAAAAAGGGGAAGGTTTCTACGTCGCTCAAATGCACACCGTTGCGCTCGCAAAGCATCTTCCAACCGCGCAACATTAGGAAATAGCGTGCTAGCGTCGAGCGTAGGTAGACCGCGACGAACTGCAATAACGCTGCGTCTTCCTTAGGCCCCGCAATTACACCAATGCTATGAGTGAACGAAGCGGGACCTTCAAAGTACACAGCCCGAACGTTCTGTTCATCCTTGGAAAAGCCATCCGGGAATAACACGCGCGGCCCGTCGAAGACCTTTAGGATTTCCGGCCCCAAGCCTACGACGGTTTTGTGTTGCACAGGCCACTCGGCAAGCAACTCGGGGTGCAGGACCGGCGAGCCCAACCGCAAGGCAGCGATCGGTACATGCTTCCTTCCACGAAGCACACCAGCGTCAACAGCCTCACGGCTCTTGTCCTGTAAGTGAATGCCTTTACGGTACACCCAGCGGCGGAACTCTTTGGGGCCGCGCCAGAAATCGGCAAAAGTCCCTCGCAGAGTCAGCCTAGTCCAGATAGCCAAATCATTTGCGTCACCCCACATCATCGCAACCAGCAGCTGCGGGTCCTCCGCCACTGCACGAGTCTGCAGTGTGTGGCGATCGGCAGACTGCATCGTCAACCTGCCCAGGGCGAGACTCAAATCGGCTTTGGGAACCAGGTAGTCGAAAGTTTCGTCGAATGGAACGTGATTGCCGAGCTCGCCACCGCGACGCTCTCCAATGAAGACATGGCAGGTGTTCTCTGCCGTAGGAAACAGCAGACCTTGAAGATCACCGAAGTTGATCAGTCGCAACGGGCGGTAGTTGCGTAAGGTGTGGGCCACGAAATTAGCATTTGAAGCTGAAGCGCCAAGGAACTGGCCGATCGGCAGAATGAGGCACACGCGACCGCCCTCCGACAGGAACTCGCGGGCCCGCAAAACGTATGCGCCCGCTATCTGCCGCCGAGCGAAAGGCACGCTCGCCCGCTTCGCCCAGTCGTCGGCTGAAGTGCGCGCGTCCCCTTCAGGCTCGGCCCATGGCGGGTTAGAGATGATCAATGTGAAGCGGCGACTATGAAACGCGTGAGAGTTACGAAAGAAATCCCCTCGCACTTTGCCATGAGCCAAGTTGGTATCGCTCAAGGAAGGCAGCTTGGTACCATCACGTTCCTGAGCCTCAAGGATATCCTTTGGATCGAGTCCTTCCAACAGCGACAGATAAAGACTGAAAGCCGTGACACGGCATGCCATAAAATTGACATCAGCACCAAAAATGCTGTGCACCAATAATTCACCGCGCTCGGCGAATCCAAGTCGCCCCCCCCTCTTTGCTTCTGACAGAGCGATAAGGCGACGGTAAGCAGTGGTGAGTAGGATGCCAGAACCGCACGCCCCGTCGAAGATGATCTCTGCCAGGGGATCCGGAGACGCCAATAAGGCCTGGTCAACTGCAAGCATTGCCAGATTGCGGGGTGTGTAATACGCCCCCTCTTTTGCCTGCTGCTCGGGCGTAAGAAATTTCTCATACAAACCGGAAAGCAGCTCCACTGGGATGTAGCTGAAATCATAGTTCCAGAAATCACCCTGCCCGCTTTCCATGTCAGTACGGCTAAGAAATTGATTCAGCAGCGTAAAGCCCTGGTCAGCTAGTGCCATCCAGGGGTCATGCCGATCATCTCCCATGAAGTCGCCGTTGAAGTCCCTTCGCAAACGATCCACCAGATTACGAACACCCTCGCGATCCATTGTTGCGACCAATTCGTGGAGCGCGGTCACGCGGCGACGCTCGCGGTACGTCGCCCCGACGATCTCGCGATGCTCTAGGTACGAAATGAATAATACTTGCCCCATGAGCAGTTCAGCCAACCGCCTGCGCGTGGCGATGGATCCGTTGCCACGAAGTCCCTCGCCAGCGAGCTTACTCACTGTCACCGACAAATTGGCTAACAGTTTACGATCGACTCGCGCCTTGACGTCGAACCACTTCGGCAATCTGCGCGACAAGTTGGCCGTTGCGACATCCAAGGCGGAAAACGGCCCATCAGGTCTCGCGTCATCTAGTCGCAGCCGTTGTTCGGCCTGAAGCTTTCGCGCTGGCAGGGCAATCGCCTCTGCGCCCTTCAGCTCAATCACAACCGTTGCAAGGTTCTGATTCCAGATGCGCTTGCGCACATCATCGAGCTTCTGCGGAGACAAGGGTCCTTCTTCGCCCACAAACACCACGGTCGGCACGCCTTCGACATCGAAAACAGCCTGCGCCCGGATTGCTCCATTTGGCTTCAAAAGACCCGATATCTCCATAGCATACGGGTGCTCGGCCGGAACTTTCGCTCCGCGCACATGAAGCGCTGCGGGGTCGGCCAAATAGCCGAGCCTGTCGAGCCATTGCTGCACAGAGACCATCGTTACACCCCCAACCATGCGAGTCCGGGCAGAAGTATCCGACGGCCGACATGTTGGAAACTCATGCCGAGCGCCTCTGCTTACGAGCATTGGCCGCCTTCAACGATCGCGTTACTGCTCGCACTGGAGAGAGAGAGAACAGATCCAGCTGTCCCGCCGCCGTCGCCGCTGCTGCGTCAGGTAACGCGAATCCGTCCCTGATGATGGCTAGATGCGGGTCAAGATGAATCAGAATGGTATCTCCGACCGGCAGAGACGTCTGATCGTCAAGCAGCGACAACTCACCTTGCCACGTCAGCGCTAGGCGCCGCCCCCATAGGGCGATAAAGGATGTTGAGTGCAACACCTTGCGCAGCCTTGTGAAGTTTTCTTTGTGAAATTGAAGCTCGACACCGAACTGGTGACGCAGCAGCAAAGCCAGTCGCAAGACAAGAACAGTCTGCCAACTAAATTGTGCAGGCGAGCCCTTCTGCCGTGGCCGCACATCGGCCGGCACAAGTGCACGACGACTGGTCCACTCGCGCAGCTGTTCTGTTGAAAGACCAGTGAGCTGCGAGGCGACTGGGGTCGGCACTAGGCGCATCACAGGCTCCTTCGGCAGGGTTGTAGGTCGGGTACTATACCCGATCTGCGCCCAAGATCGGGTGCCCCACCCGACCTTCACGTTCATTTCATTACCCGCGAGACGTCGATTGTTGCCACGCCTCCCCCGGCCTCACCGAAAGCAAGCTTCCAAGGATCTTCTCTGGATACGGGCGTTGGTCAATTTCGAGTGAAGCGCTCTGAGAGTGCGGGACCGAGCAAAGCTGCCGAACATAGCAACGCAAAGCTGGAAATTAGGCCCACCGCAGGCGAAGTGGAGTGCTTCGGCGAGTGCGGGGAAGCTGCGAGCCGCAAGTGTCAGGGCGGGCTTTGGGAATCTACAAACACCACCGGCGTTCCGGCTGCGGACCCGATCGGCAACTGCTTTTGCGCCCCGGGTCTCACGATCATGGCAGTGGGCACTTCGTCCTGGGCATAATTGATCTGCACGCGTTCGCCCAGGCCTTCGTGAATTTTTCGACAGCTGGCGATAGTCCGCGAAGGACGTCAACTCACTCCCACTCGATCGTCGCCGGCGGCTTGCCCGAGATGTCGTACACCACCCGCGACACCCCCCGCAGTTCGTTGATGATGCGGTTGCTCACCGTGCCGAGGAAGTCGTACGGCAGGTGCGCCCAGTGCGCGGTCATGAAGTCGATGGTCTCCACCGCGCGCAGCGCGATCACCCACTCGTAGGCGCGGGCGTCGCCGACCACGCCGACCGACTTCACCGGCAGGAACACGGCGAAGGCCTGGCTGGTCTTGTCGTACAGGTCGGCCTTGCGCAGTTCCTCGATGAAGATGGCATCTGCCTTGGCCAGCAGTTCGGCGTACTCGCGCTTCACTTCGCCGAGGATGCGCACGCCCAGCCCGGGGCCGGGGAACGGATGGCGGTAGACCATGCTGCGCGGCAGGCCGAGTTCGACGCCCAGGCGCCGCACTTCGTCCTTGAACAGTTCGCGCAGCGGCTCGACCAAGCCCAGCTTCATGTGCTCGGGCAGGCCGCCGACGTTGTGATGGCTCTTGATGACGTGGGCCTTGCCGGTCTTGCTGCCGGCCGACTCGATCACGTCGGGGTAGATGGTGCCCTGCGCCAGCCACTTGGCGTTGCGGAGCTTGTTCGACTCTTCGTCGAAGATCTCCACGAACAGGTTGCCGATGATCTTGCGCTTGGCTTCCGGGTCGCTGACGCCGGCCAGCGCCTGGAAGTAGCGGTCGGCGGCGTTGACGCGGATGACCTTGACGCCCATGTGCTCGGCGAACATCGCCATCACCTGGTCGCCTTCCTGCCAGCGCAGCAGGCCGGTGTCGACGAACACGCAGGTCAGCTTGTCGCCGATCGCCTTGTGCAGCAGTGCGGCGACCACCGACGAATCCACGCCGCCGGACAGGCCGAGGATGACCTCGTCGTCGCCGACCTGGGCGCGCACGCGGGCGATCTGGTCGTCGATGATATTGGCCGCGGTCCACAGCGTGGCGCAGCCGCACACGTCGACCACGAAACGGCGCAGCAGGGTCTGGCCCTGCAGGGTGTGGGTGACTTCCGGATGGAACTGCACGCCGTACCAGCGCTTGGCTTCGTTGGCCATGGCCGCGACCGGAATGCGGTCGGTGACGGCGGTGATGGTGAAGCCCGGCGGCACCTGCGACACGTGGTCGCCGTGGCTCATCCACACGTTCAAGCGCGAGGCGCCTGCGTGATCGGTCAGCCCGGAGAACAACGCGTCGGCGGCCACCACCTCGACTTCGGCATGGCCGAACTCGCGCTGATCCGCCGCCTCGGTGGCGCCACCAAGCTGCGCGGCCAGGGTCTGCATGCCGTAGCAGATGCCGAAGATCGGCAGGCCGCTGTCGAACACTTCCTGCGGCGCAGCCGGCGCACCCGGCAGCGTGGTCGATTCCGGGCCGCCGGAGAGGATGATGCCCTTGGCGCCGAAGCCGGCGATCTCGGCCGGATCGTGGTCCCACGCCCAGATCTCGCAATACACGCCCAGTTCGCGAATGCGCCGCGCGATCAACTGCGTGTACTGCGCACCGAAATCGAGGATGAGGATCTTGTCGCTGTGGATGTTGGTCATTGGGGCCGGGATTGGGGATTCGGGAGTCGGGATTCGCAACAGCGGGGGGCCGCGCTGCACACGGCCGCTGGAGACGCGGCGGGCGACGAATCCCCAGTCGCGAGTCCCCACTCCCGCGCATGGGCATCAGCCCATGCGGTAGTTCGGCGGTTCCTTGGTGATCTGCACGTCGTGGACGTGACTCTCGCGCTGGCCGGCACCGGTGATGGTGACGAACTTGGGCTTGGTGCGCATGTCCTCGATGGTGGCGCAGCCCACGTAGCCCATGGTCGCGCGCAGGCCGCCGATCAGCTGGTGGATGATGCCGCTGAGCGGGCCGCGGTACGGCACGCGGCCTTCGATGCCTTCCGGCACCAGCTTGTCGGCGTCGGAGGCGTCCTGGAAGTAACGGTCCTTGCTGCCCTTCTCCATCGCGCCCAGGCTGCCCATGCCGCGGTAGCTCTTGTAGCTGCGGCCCTGGAACAGTTCGACCTCGCCCGGGGCTTCCTCGGTGCCGGCGAACAAGCCGCCGACCATCACCGTGGAGGCGCCGGCGACCAGCGCCTTGCCGATGTCGCCGGAGTAGCGGATGCCACCGTCGGCGATCAGCGGGATGCGGTCCTGCAGTGCCTCGGCGACCATGTCGATCGCGGTGATCTGCGGCACGCCGACGCCGGCGACCACGCGCGTGGTGCAGATCGAGCCGGGGCCCACGCCGACCTTGACCGCGTCGGCACCAGCGTCCATCAGCGCCAGCGCGGCGTCGCCGGTGACGATGTTGCCGCCGATCACCTGCAGCTGCGGATAGGTCTTCTTGACCCAGGCCACGCGCTCGATCACGCCCTGCGAATGACCATGCGCGGTATCGACGATGACCACGTCCACGCCGGCCGCAGCCAGCAGTTCCACGCGCTGTTCGGTATCGCCGCCGACGCCCACCGCGGCGCCGACCAGCAGCCGCGTGGCGGCATCCTTGGCGGCGTTGGGGTTGTCGGTCTTCTTCTGGATGTCCTTGACCGTGATCAGGCCGCGCAGCTCGAAGCCGTCGTTGACCACCAGGATCTTCTCGATGCGGTGGCGGTGCAGCAGCTGCAGCACCTCCTCGTCGCTGGCGCCTTCGCGCACGGTGACCAGGCGATCCTTCTTGGTCATGATGTGGCGGACCGGATCGTCGAGCTTCTTCTCGAAGCGCATGTCGCGGCTGGTGACGATGCCGACCAGCTCGCTGCCGTCCACCACCGGCACGCCGGAGATGTTGCGGGCGCGGGTGAGTTTCAGCACCTCGCCGATGGTGGTCTCCGGACCGACCGTGAACGGCTCGGTGATGACGCCGGCCTCGAACTTCTTGACCTTGGCCACTTCGGCGGCCTGCTGCGCCGGGGTCAGGTTCTTGTGGATGATGCCGATGCCGCCGAGCTGGGCCATGGCCACCGCCAGGCGGTGCTCGGTGACCGTGTCCATCGCGGCCGAGAGGATCGGCAGTTTCAGGCGCAGGTCGCGGGTCAGCCGGGTTTCCAGGCTGACGTCCTTGGGCAGGACGGTCGAATGGGCGGGGACGAGCGAGACGTCGTCGTAGGTGAGAGCTTCAGCCTGGATGCGCAGCATCGGCGGACCCGAGTGTGGGGAAGCGCGGCATTTTAACGCATTGGGGCGGGGATTTGGGAGTCGGGAGTGGGGATTCGTCAAGACGGCCCCTGCGCAGTCGACCGTTTGCTTGGCTGTCAAATGGCCGATTTTGACGGCCCGCCGGCCGCGATTCGCCCCGGACAAGCCGGGCATGCGCTTTGCTGTTGCCTTTAACGAATCCCGAATCCCGAATCCCGAATCCCCAATCCCGGCCACTGCCTTTAACGAATCTCGAATCCCGACTCCCCAATCACGCGCAGCCCTCAACGAATCCCCACTCCCGAATCCCGACTCCCCGCCGCCTCAGCGGCCTCGATGGTGTTCTGCATCAGCGTGGCCACGGTCATCGGCCCCACCCCGCCCGGCACCGGGGTGATCCAACTGGCGCGCTGCGCCGCCGCGTCGAAGCCGACGTCGCCGACCAGGCGGCCGTCGTCCAGGCGGTTGATGCCGACGTCGATCACCACCGCGCCGGGCTTGACCCACTCACCCGGGATCAGCCCCGGCCGGCCCACCGCCACCACCAGGATGTCGGCGTCGCGCACCCGCGCCTGCAGCACCTCCGGCGGGGTGAACTTGTGGCAACAGCTGACCGTGCAGCCGGCGATCAGCAGCTCCAGCGCCATCGGCCGGCCGACGTGGTTGCTGACGCCGACGATGGTGGCGTTGCGCCCGCGCACCGGCTGATCGGTGTGCGCCAGCAGGGTGACGATGCCGCGCGGCGTGCACGGGCGCAGACCGAATTCGCGCAGCGCCAGGTGGCCGACATTCTCCGGATGGAAACCGTCCACGTCCTTGCGCGGATCGATGCGGTGGATCAGCCGGCTGGCATCGGGGATGCCCGGCAGCGGCAACTGCACCAGGATGCCGTGGATCTTGGGATCGGCATTGAGCCGGTCGATCAGCGCCAGCAGGTCGGCTTCGCTGGTGCCGGCCGGCAGGTCGTAGTCGAACGCCTCGATGCCGACCTTCTCGGCCGCGCGGCGCTTGTTGCGCACGTACACCGTGGAGGCCGGATCGCCGCCCACCAGCACCACCGCCAGCCCGGGCCGCGACTGCCCGGCCGTCAGCCGTGCGTCGACCCGCGCCTTGAGCTGGTCGAGCAGGTCGTCGGCGATGCGCCGCCCGTCGAGGATGCGGGCCGGGACGGAGAAAGCGGGCGCGGAATCGGTCATCGGGGCGGGCGGGTGTAGAGTCGGGGATGTCCATTGTCCCCGATTCCGCCATGACCGACACCACCCGCATCGAGGCCGCCGCCTTCCGCCGCCTGCTGCAGCACCTCAACCAGGACCGCCCCGACGTGCAGAACATCGACCTGATGATCCTGGCCGGGTTCTGCCGCAACTGCCTGGCCGACTGGTACCGCGAGGCAGCGGCCGCCGAAGGCGAAGATCTCAGCAAGGAGCAGGCGCGCGAGCGCGTCTACGGCATGCCGTTCGCCGACTGGAAGGCACAGCACCAGGCCGAGGCCACGCCTGAGCAACTGGCCGCCTTCGCCGAGGCGCAGCGCAAGCACGGTTAGCGATGCTGCGTTACACCGCGATCGCGGCGGCCATTCTCGCCGCGGCCTATGTGGTGGTCTGTGCCCTGCTCTACCTGGGCCAGCGCGACCTGCTGTACTTCCCGCAAGGCACGCGGGTGACAGCGGCGCAGACCGATTTCACGCTGCGGCGTGGCGCGGACGTGCAACTGCGCGGCTGGCAGGTCCATCCCGGCCGCGACAAGGTGCTGCTGTACTTCGGCGGCAATGCCGAGGATCTGCGCTCCGCCCGCGCGCAGCTGCAGGCCGCCCTGCCCGACCACAGCGTCTACCTGCTCGCCTACCGCGGCTACGGCGCCAGCGACGGCACACCCAGCGAGACCGCACTGGTCGGCGATGCCGTGGCGCTGTACGACCACGTGCGCGCCATGCAGCCGCAGGCACAGATCGCGGTACTGGGCCGCAGCCTGGGCAGCGGCGTGGCCAGTCAGCTGGCCGCGCGCCGTGCGGTATCGCGGTTGGCGCTGGTGACGCCGTTCGACAGCCTGGTGTCGGCGGCGCAGGCGCACTACCCGTGGGCGCCGGTGCGCTGGCTGCTGCGCGATCGCTACGATTCTGCGCGGGCCTTGCGCGTCTATCGCGGTCCCCTGCTGATCCTGCGCGCCGGCCGCGATCAGGTGGTGCCGCCGTCCAGCACCGACGCCCTGCTCGAGGCCCTGCCGCAGCACCCGACCATGGTCGCCTTCGCGCAGGCCGACCACAACGACATCAGCGACGATCCCGCCTACATGGAGGCGCTGCAGGCGTTCTTGCGCTGAGGCTGTGCGCCTCTCGTAGGAGCGGCTTTAGCCGCGACCAGGCGCTCCCAGGAAGGCACGGTCGCGGCTGAAGCCGCTCCTACAACTGTGCGGCCATGTGCCGTCACGCTCCTGCGCTGGCTCCATCAAACGACGTCGGCAACGACCCGGCTACGTGCAGGCACTACAAGCGTTCTTGCGCTGAAGCTGGGCGCGTGCCGTAGGAGCGGTATTAGCCGCGAACAGGCGTTCCTGGAACGCACGGTCGCGGCTGAAGCCGCTCCTACACCTCCCCACCAACGGGTGCGGCTATGTGCCGTCAGGTTCCTGCGCCGGCTCGGTCACCGGCACGCCTTCGGGATTCAGCGTGCGGCTCTCGCGCCGCGGCGGGGTGAACGGGGTCGGGGTCGGCACCACTGGGGTGATGTTGCCGTACATCAGGCCCCTGCCAGCACGCACGTCGCCGGCGGCGACCTCCAGTTCCAGCCGCTCGGCATCGCGGCGGCGGATCTCGCGCGCAATGGAGCGCGCCTCGCTCTCGTCCATGCCAAGTTCGATCAGCGCGGCTTGGCCGAATTCCACCGCCGATTCGAAGGTCTCGCGGATGTGGTAGTCGACGCCGGCGGCGATCAGCTCCAGCGCGTGTTCGCGATCGTAGGAGCGCACCAGCAGCTTGGCCTGCGGGAATTCGTGCCTGGCCAGCTCGACGATGCGGTTGGCCGCCTCGCGGTTGTCGACGCACACGGCGATGGCGCGGGCGCTGTGCGCACCGGAAGCGTGCAGCACGTCCAGGCGGGTGCCGTCGCCGTAGTAGATCTTGAAGCCGAACTTGGCCGCGCTCTGGATCATCTCGATGTCGTTGTCGATGATGGTCACGTCCACGTCGCGCGCCAGCAGCGACTGGCTGGCGACCTGGCCGAAGCGGCCGAAACCGATGATGAGCACGCTTCCGGTGAGGCCGTCGGCCGCATCCACGCCCTCCATCGACGGAGCCTCCACCGGCGCCCACCGCCGGTACAGCAGCACGAACAGCGGGGTCAGCGCCATCGACAGCACCACGATGGCGGTCAGGTTGGCGTTGATCTGCGCATCGATGACGCCGGCGCCGCCGGCGGCGGCAAACAACACGAAGGCGAACTCGCCGCCCTGCGCCATCAGCACGCCGCGATCCAGCGCCTGCGCATGGCCGCTGCCGGTGAGCCGCGCCACCAGATAGATGCAAGCCGCCTTGGCGGCCATGAAGGCGAGCACGCCACTGACGATCAGCGTCCAGTTGGCCGCCACCACCGCCAGGTTCAGCGCCATGCCGACACCGAGGAAGAACAGCCCCAGCAGGATGCCGCGGAACGGTTCGATGTCGGCTTCGATCTGGTGGCGAAAGGTCGATTCGGACAGCAGCACGCCGGCCAGGAACGCCCCCATCGCCATCGACAGCCCACCGAGTTGCATCAGCAGCGCCGCGCCCAGCACCACCAGCAGAGCGGCCGCGGTCATCACCTCACGCGCCTTGGCGGCGGCCAGCAGCCGGAACAGCGGGTTGAGCAGCCAGCGCCCGGCCGCCAGCAGGCCGACGATCGCCGCGGCGCCGATACCAATGCCGATCCAGCGCGACGGCGCAGACGCGTCCGCCGGCACCGGCGCCATCCACGCCACCATGGCCAGCAGCGGCACGATCAACAGGTCTTCGAACAGCAGGATCGCGACGATCTTCTGCCCCGCCGGCAAGGCGATGTCGCCGCGCTCGCCGAGCAGTTGCATCACCACCGCGGTGGAGGTCAGCACAAAGCCGGAGGCGGCGATGAAGGCCACCGGCAGAGGAAAGCCGAAGGCCAGGCCGACCCCGGTCAGCACGCTCGCGCAGACGATGATCTGCGCGGTACCCAGGCCGAAGATCTGCTTGCGCAGGCTCCACAGGTGCGAGGGCCGCATTTCCAGGCCGATCACGAACAGGAACATGACCACGCCCAATTCGGCGACGTGCAGGATCGCCTGCGGATCGGAGAACCAGCCCAGGCCGAACGGCCCGATCGCCAGGCCGGCGGCGAGATAGCCGAGCACCGATCCCAGGCCGAGCCGGCGAAACACCGGCACCGCCACCACGGCCGCGCCGAGCAGCGCCACCACCTTGATCAATTCGCTGCTGTCGGCTGCACTGGTCATGCGCCGATTCTACGCACAAGGCCGCAGCATCCCCATGGAGCGGGATACGACATGAGACGCGGCGCACTGCGTGCTGCGCGCAAGGCGCTTCTTGTGAGACATGCAGGCGGTCGCGCGCTTCGCGCCGTACCCTCACCCCAACCCCTCTCCCGCAGGGAGAGGGGCTTGAGCGTGCGCGACGCTGCTTCAGCCATCGAGACCCCTCCTCCCTTCTCCCACCGGGAGAAGGTGCCCCGAAGGGGCGGATGAGGGTACGGGTGCCGCGGCGTACGACGAAGGCCAGCGCAGGCTGGCATCGCGAGTCGCTTCGCGCCGTACCCTCACCCCAACCCCTCTCCCGATGGGAGAGGGGCTTGAGCAGCGCGACACTGCTTCAGCCATCGAGACCGCACCTACCTTCTCCCACCGGGAGAAGGTGCCCCGAAGGGGCGGATGAGGGTACGGGTGCCGCTGCGTACAACGAAAGCCAGCGCAGCCTTGCATCGCGAGTCGCTGCGCGCCGTACCCTCACCCCAACCCCTCTCCCGCAGGGAGAGGGGCTTGAGCGGCGCGACACTGCTTCCGCCATCGAGACCGCATCTCCCTTCTCCCACCGGGAGAAGGTGCCACGCAGGGGCGGATGAGGGTACGGATGCCGCCGCGAACAGCGACACCTAATGACAGCTAAGACTCAGCGCCACAGAACTGTGCATAGTCGATATAGCCTGGAAACGGCCGGTCCGGCGCGCACAGCGGGCACTGAGGATCGGCGGACAGGCGGGTTTCGCGGAAGCGCATCGCCAGCGCGTCGAAATGCAGCAGGCGGCCGCGCAGCGGTTCGCCGATGTCCAGCAGCAGCTTCAAGACTTCGTTGGCCTGCAGCAGGCCGACGATGCCGGGCAGCACGCCGAGGACGCCCGCATCGGCGCAGTTCGGTGCGAACTCCGGCGGCGGCGGCTCCGGGAACAGGCAGCGGTAGCACGGTGCCTGCCCACGCCGGCGGCCGGCGTCGAACACGCTGACCTGGCCCTCGAAGCGCTGCACCGCGCCGTACACCAACGGCTTGCCCAGCTTCACGCAGGCATCGTTGAGCAGGTAGCGCGCGGGGAAATTGTCCGAGCCGTCCAGCACCACGTCCACGTCCTGCAGCAGCCGCTCGACGTTGTCGGCGGTGACCCGCTCGCGCACCGCCTCCACCCGCACGCCCGGATTCAGGGCGCCCAGGCTTGCCGCGGCCGAGTCCACCTTGGCCTGACCGATCCGCGCGTCGCCGTGCAGGATCTGCCGCTGCAGGTTGCTGCGCTCGACCACGTCGTCGTCGGCGATGCGCAACTGCCCCACCCCGGCCGCGGCCAGGTAGAAACCGGCCGGCGAGCCCAGGCCGCCGGCACCGACCAGCAGCACGCGCGCGGCCTGCAGCCGGCGCTGGCCCTCGACCCCGACTTCGGGCAGGCGCAGATGCCGCGAATAGCGGTCGAAGAAGTCCTCCTGCTCCGGCGCCAGCGCCGGCCGCTGCAGCGGCAAGCCCTCGCGCTGCCAGCGCGTGGTGCCGCCCAGCACCGAGGCGACCTGCGGGTAGCCGGCCTGTTCCAGGAACACCGCGGTGTCGTGCGAGCGCTTGCCGCTCTGGCAGATCAGCAGCACCTCGGTCCCGGTGCCGAGATAGGCGGCCGGGTCGGCCTGCAACTGCGCGCGGGCCACGCCCTGCGCGCCGGCGGCCATGCCGGTGGCGCGCTCGTGTTCCTCGCGGATGTCGAGCAAGCGCGCACCCTGCGCCTGCCGCGCCTGCGCCTGTGCCGGGGTCAGTTCTCGAATGCCCATGCGCGCATTATCGACGCAAACCGGGCCCGCGTCCGCCGCCCGCCGCGCCGCTCAGTACGGCACCACCTCGACCACGTCGCCGGCCTGGAACTGGCGCGCGCCCTCCTCCAAGCGCAGCAGCACGTCGCTGTCGGCGGCGCCGCGCAGGCGATGCGAGCCGTCCGCAGGATTCGGTTCCGCCCACAGTTGGCCGTGCGCATCGCAGCGCATGCGCCCGCGCAGGAACTCCAGCCGGTCGTGGCGTTTGTCCCAGCCGGACGCCAGCCGTGCGCGCCAGGCCCGGTGCGGCTCGCTGCGCCGCTGCAGCGCATCCAGCAAGGGCCGCCCGATCGCCAGGAAGGTCGCCAGCACCGACACCGGATTGCCCGGCAGGCCAAGGAACAGGGCGCGATCCCACTCGCCGAACAGCAGCGGCATGCCCGGGCGCATGCGCACCTTCCAGAACAGGATGCGGCCGTGCTCGGCCAGCAGCCGCGGCAGGTAGTCCTTCTCGCCGGCGGAGACGCCGCCGCAGGTCAGCACCACGTCGAACGCGGAGGCCGCATCGGCGAGCATGGCCTGGATGCGCTGCGGATCGTCCGGCAGCGTCGGCCAGGCGGTCGGCGCCAGGCCGAGCAGGCGCAGCTGCGCCATCAGCATGTCGCGGTTGCTGTTGTAGATCTGGCCCGGCTGCAACGGCAGGCCCGGCTCGACCAGTTCGTCGCCGGTGGCGAAGACCGCCACGGTCGGCCGCGCCGCCACGGTCAGTTGGTCCATGCCCAGGGCCGCGGCCAGGCCGATCCGCGAGGGCGTCAGCAGCATGCCGGCCTCGAGCACGCGCTCGCCGGCGCGCACATCCTCGCCGCGCGCACGCACATGCGCGCCAGCGGCGATCCCATCCGGAATCTGCACGAGGCCGTCGTGCTCGTGCACGTTCTCCTTGATCACCACCGTATCCGCACCGGCCGGCAGTGGCGCGCCGGTGGTCACCCGCAGGCATTCGCCGGGTGCCAGTGCCTGCTGCCGATCGGCGCCGGCGAACTGCTCGCCGGCCAGGCGCAAGTCGGTCGGCGCCCCCGGGGCCAGGTCGGCATGGCGCAGCGCGAAGCCGTCCATCGCGCTGTTGGCGAACGGCGGCAGGTCGATCGGCGCCTCCAGCGGTTCCAGCAGGATGCGGCCGTCGGCGCGCGACGCCGCCAGGCGCTCGCTGTTGACGGGGCGGGCACGCGCGGCGGCAGCGACGATCGCCAACGCGTCGGTGTAGGCGATCCGGGAGGGATAGTCGGTCATGGTGGCGGCAGGATACCCGCTGCGGCCAGGTCCTGCGGTGTGTTCAGATTGCCCAGCACCAGTTCCGGCAACGGCACGGGCGTCATTCGCAGGCGCTGCTGCACCGCGCGTGGCGCATAGCGGGCGGCCGCCAGCGCCTCTTCCAGCGCCGGGCGCAGCGCGGACACCCGATACAGCGCCACCAGCGGCTGCGCGCCGGCGGCATCCTCGACCCAGGCGCCATCGCGGTCCGCAGCGGCCGCGGCCAGCACGATCGGAAGCTCCGGCGGCAACCGGCACAGGTCGACCGGCACGGTCAGCAGCCACGGCGTGGCGCAGGCGGCGGCAAGCGCGTCCAGCCCGGCGATCGGTCCCAGCGAACGTTCGGCCTCGGCCGGCGCCGCGACACGGTCCGGCAGCGCCTGCAGGCCGATGCCGGCATAGCGCGACAGGCTGCGGTTGGCGCTGACCAGCACTGCGGCCACCTGCGGCGCCAACGCCTGCACCAGCCATTGCACCTGCGCCTGCCCGTCGCGTTGCAGCCAGGCCTTGTCGCATCCGCCCAGGCGTTGCGCGCGGCCGCCGGCGAGAATGCCGAGGGTGATCGCGCGCTGCGGGTCCATCGTGCGGCTACTTGCCGCGGACGTGCTTCATCAGGCGCCGCTTCTTGGCGATCTGACGCTCGGTCAGCACGTTCTTCTTGCCTTCGTACGGGTTGGCGCCTTCGCGGAACATGAAGCGCACCGGCGTGCCGACCAACTTGAAGCGCTTGCGGAAGAAGTTCTCCAGGTAGCGCTTGTACGATTCCGGCAGCACCTTCAGGCGCGTGCCGTGGACGATGAAGGTCGGCGGATTGCTGCCGCCCGGATGCACGTAGCGCAGCTTGGAGACGTGGCCGCGGATGCTCGGCGGCGGATTGCTCTCGTAGGCGATTTCCAGCGCCTGGTTGACTTCGCTGGTGCTGAACTCGCGCACCGCCGAGGCGTGCGCGCGATGGATCGCCTGGAACAACTCGCGCATGCCCGAGCCATGCTTGGCGGAAATGCGCACCGCCTCGGCCCAGCTGACGAACCCGAGCTTGCGCGACAGCAGATCCTCGGCCTGGGCGCGCTGGTAGTCGCTCTGCCCGTCCCACTTGTTGATCGCCACCACCAAGGCGCGACCGGCGTCGAGGATCGCACCGAGCACGGTCGCGTCCTGGTCGGTCACGCCTTCGCCGGCATCGAGCATCAGCACCGCCACCTGACACTGCTCGATCGCCTGCAGCGTCTTGAACGCGCTGAACTTCTCCACCGCTTCTTCGACGCGGCCGCGACGCCGCAGGCCGGCGGTGTCGATCAGCCGGTAGAGGCGGCCGTCGCGCTCCAGGTCCACCGCGATCGAGTCGCGGGTGGTGCCGGGCACTTCGGAGGCGATCATGCGCTCCTCGCCCAGCAGGCGATTGACCAGGGTCGACTTGCCGACGTTCGGGCGGCCGACGAAGGCGATGCGCATGCGCGCCGGATCGGTGTCCAGGGTCTCGCCGGCACCCTCTTCCGGCAGCCGCTCCAGGACCTCGTCGAGCAGGTCGTCGATCCCGTGGCGGTGCGCCGCGGAAACCGCGATGGCGTCGCCGAGGCCGTAGCGCGCGAACTCGGCACGCACCTGGTCCTCGTCGGTGCCGTCGATCTTGTTGATCAGCAGCAGGGTCGGCCGCGCCAGCTTGCGCAGCCAGGCCAGGATCTCGTCGTCGAGTGCGGACGACCCCTCGCGGCCGTCGACCACGAACAGGATCAGGTCGGCCTCGCCGGCCGCGGCGCGCGCCTGCTCGGCGGTGGCGCCAGCCAGGCCTTCCTCTTCGCCGGAGATGCCGCCGGTATCGACGATCACGAACGGGGTGTCCGGCGCCAGCCGGCACACTCCGTAGTGGCGATCGCGGGTGACGCCGGGCTGGTCGTGGACCAGCGCGTCACGGCTGCGCGTCAGCGCGTTGAACAGCGTGGACTTGCCGACATTCGGCCGTCCAACCAGGGCGACCAGCGGCAGCATCGCGACATCCTTCTCTTGTTATTGACCCAACCGGAACGCGGTCAGGTCGCCTTTCGTGTTCTGCATCAGCAGGATTCCGTCCGCGACCACCGGCTGCGCCACCAGCGGCTGGCGTCCGACCCGCTCGCGCGCGGCAAACTCGCCGTTGTCGAGCCGCAGCCAGTGCAGATAGCCCTTGTAGTCGCCGACCACGGCGTAATCGCCCTGGATCGCCACGCCGGTCAGCGAGCGACGCGCCAGCCCCGGCTGCGACCACATCGCCGATCCGGAGGCCTTGTCCAGCGCCCACACGGTGCCGGCGTTGTCGGCCACCACCACGTTGCCGGAGCTGACGCCGACGCCGCCGGCGCCGCCATGATCGCGGTTCCACAGCGGGCGGCCGCTGGGACCTTCCAGCGCCACGGTCTCGTTCTTGAAGCTGGTCGCGTACAGCGTGGTGCCGTCGAGCACCGGCGCGCCGTCGACGTCGGACATGCGCTCCAGTTCGGTACGGCCTTCCGGCACGCCGATGGTCTGCTCCCACAGCACGCGGCCATCCTGCATCGCCAGCGCGGCCAGGGTGCCGTCGTCGTTGCCGATGAACAGCACGCCCGGACCCGCCACCACCGGCGCGTTGCCGCGCACGGTCAGGCTCGGCAGTTCCTGCGCATTGAACCAGCGCTGCTGACCGGTGGCCGCATCGAAGGCGGTGGTGCGGCCGTCGTTGCTGCGCACGAACACCATGTTCTGCGCGATCACCGGCGCGGCGATGACTTCGTTGGGCACCTTGGCGCGCCACTTCTCGGTGCCGTTGGCGGCATCGAGCGCGATCACCTCGCCGTCCAGCGCACCGACCACCACCAGGCCGTCGCCCACGCCCGGACCGCCGGCAAAGCGCGGCAGCGGACGCTTCTTCTCGAGCCGCTTGCGCTCCTTGGCCTGCTGCTTCTCGTTGCGCAGGCGCTGCTTGTAGGCGGCGCGCTCGTCCTTGGACAGGTTCTTGCCGGACTCGCTCTCGACCTGGCTCTTCGGCTGGTCCTCGACCTGCGACAGCTGCTGCTTGCGCGCCTGTTTGGCGTCGTATTCCCAGAGGGTCTTGCCGGTCTGCAGATCCAGTGCGTAGACCGTGCCGGAGGTCGCGGCCGCATACACCTTGCCGTCGGCCACCACCGGATGCTGGCGCACGCCGATGCGGCGCTCGCCCTTGCCGGCGTCGGTGGACCACAGCTTCACCACCTTCACCGACGGGGTGAATTTCACCAGTTCGGCCGGCTCGGCGGCTTTCTTGGCGGCCGCATCCTTGCCGGCGAACCAGCCCTTGACGGTGGTGCAGCCGGACAGCGCCAGACCCAGCAGGGCCACGGTGGCGACACGCTTGAACATGACTACCTTCATCAGATCGGCTCCGCGGCATTCGGCACGCTGCCGCCCGCATCCATCAATTTCGTTTCGACCACGCGCCGCTGCGGCGAGGCCACGTCCAGGCTGGTCAGCGCCTTGCTGTACGCATCGCGCGCCGCGTCGCGCTTGCCCTGCGCGATCAGCGCATCGCCGCGAATTTCCAGGCCTTGCGCGTCGGTGGCCGAGGCCACCAGGGGCAGCGCGTCCTGCGGCTTGCCGCCGGAAATCAGCAGCCGGGCCACGCGGTGGTCGACCAGCACCTTCATTTCGCCGTCGGCCTTGAGCGCGCGCAGCGTGCTCAGCGCGGCATCGGACTTGCCGGCATCGACCTGCGCCTTGGCCAGGCGCAGCGCCGCCAGTTCGGCATAGATGTTGGCCGAGCCCTTCTGCAGTTCCGCCATGTCCTTGGCGGCCTTGTCCAGCTGATTGGCCTGGATGCTCTTGAGCACCGCTTCGTAGCGGGCATTGGCCTGGGCCAGGTCGTTGGACCGCTGCTTGGTCCACCACTGCCAGCCGATGATCGCGCCGAGGCCCAGCACGATGCCGCCGATCAGGCCGGCGCCGTTCTTCCTGAGCCAAGTGCGGACGCGTTCGCTTTGTTCGTGCTCGTCGAGCAGGTCGTCAATCGCCATGCGTACTCTCGCCCCGCCGCTGCGACGGGACATGAAATGTGGAAAGTGAGGAACCGCGCCGCCGTCACTCGGAGGCGGGCACCACGGAACCGTCAGAGGATACCGCAAAGCGCGCCACGTTCGCGCGCCTGAACGGGGTCAGGTCCACGGTACTCCCGGCATGCTGAACCTGGACCGCGGAGGCATTGCCCAGCACCACGCGCCCGACCTGGCCCGGCGCATAGGTGCGGCTCTCGCCGGCCTTCAGCAACGCCTTCTCCACCGGCGTGCCGTCGGGTGCGAGGATCTGCACCCAGCTGTCGCCCTGGAACGACAGGCTCAGGCTGTTCTTCTCCGGCTCCGCCGCCGGACGCGGCATCGGCGTCAGCGAGGCGATGTACGGCGCAGCGTTCGGTGCCGGCCGTGCGGCGGCCGCCGGCGCGGCCGGTGCCGGCGCGGGGTTACCGGCGACAGGCGTTGCGGTCGCGGCGGCGGTGCTGCCCGGCGCGCCCGGCACCACGTCCAGCGACGCGGTGCTGGGACCGCTGTCGTCGGCGAAATGGCTGCGGGTGGCGTACCACACCGGCACCGCCAGTCCGGCGGTGATCACCACGTAGACCATGCGCCGGGTGGCGTTCTCGAGCATGCGCCGCAGCGGCGGGGTATGCGTGTGGCTGATCAATTCGACCGGCTGCACCGGCGCGATCTGCGCGGTCTGCAGCAACGGCTCCAGATCGACGCCGAGCAGGCGCGCATAGCTGCGCAGCTGCCCGCGGACGAACACCGGCGCGCCGAGGCGCTGCCACTGCTCCGACTCGAGTGCCTGCACCACATGCACCGGCATGCGCAGTCGGCTGCCGACGTCGTCGATGCTCAGGCCCGCCGCTTCGCGCGCTTCGCGGAGCTGTTGCCCGCAGCCTTTGGCGCCATCGAAAGCGTTCGGATTGGAATCACTGATCACAATGCACTAGCCCCGGGTGTCGTGGTCGCGGCGTCGGGAAACTCCTTGCGCAACCGCTGTTGGTAACGGCCGGCGGCAGCCTTGTCGCCCAGCCTTTGCTCAATCTGAATAGCAAGTTGTAACACGGAAGCGGTGGCAGGCGCAGCCGCCAGGCGCCGTTCGGAGAAGGCCCGCGCCTCGAAAAAGCGCCCTTGCGCGACCTCGTTGCGGGCCATCGCCTCGAGCGCGTACGCGTTGTCCGGATCCAGGTCCAGCGCCTTGCGCAGGTCGCGCACGCCGCGCTCGCGCTGGCCGACCTGCAGCGCGCAGCCGCCGGCGTTGGCCAGGGCCGAGGCCGGCGTGGCGTAGTCCTGCAGCGCGAGCGCGCGGTCGAACCAGGTCAGCGACTCGGCCGGCGAACCGTTCGCGCACAGCCAGGCGCCGTAGTTGTTCAAGGTCGCGCCATTGCTCGGCGCCAGCTCGGCGGCCTTGCGGTAGTAGCCGCCGGCGGTCGCAGCATCGCCACGGCGATCGGCGACCACTGCCAGCACGGTCAAGGCGTCCACCGAATCGGCGTCCAACGAAAGCGCCTTGCGCGCGTGCGTCTGCGCCGCGTCCAGGTCGTTGGAGGCGAGCCCATTGGCCGCGAGGCCCAGTTGCTCCTGCAAGGCGACACGCGCCTTCACCGCACGGTTGTCGCGGAAGGAATAATGCGGCTGCACCTGCTCGGCGGTGCGCACCGTACCGGTCTTGGCGGCGATCCAGTTGCAGCCCGGCAAGGCCAGCACTGCGATCGCCACCACCGCGAGGGAACGCCGTTGGCTACGCCGCCGCATCCCGATCCGCCCGCGTCTGCAATTCGCGCTTGAACTCGGCCTGGCGGCGGGTGCGGTCCATGACCTGCCCCTTGAGCTGCCCGCAGGCCGCATCGATGTCGTCGCCACGCGTGCGCCGCACCATGGTCAGCACCTGCGCGTCCAGCAGGATCTTCTGGAACGCGCGGATCTCGGTCTCGCCGGAGCGCTCGTAGCGCGTGCCGGGGAACGGATTGAACGGGATCAGGTTGACCTTGCCGGCGTTGGCCGACTGCACCGCGTTGTCGAACTGGCGCATCAGCCGCGCCAGCTGCCGCGCGTGCTCGGGCTGGTCGTTGATCCCCTTCATCAGGGTGTATTCGAAGGTCACCGACTCGCGGCGCTTGTTGGCGCGCAGGTAGCGCGCGCAGGCGGCCATCAGTTCGGCGATCGGGTACTTCTTGTTGAGCGGGACCAGGGTCTCGCGCAGCGCATCGTTGGGCGCATGCAGCGACACCGCCAGCGACACGTCGCTCTCGCTGGACAGGCGGTCGATCTGCGGCACCAGGCCCGAGGTGGACAGGGTCACGCGCTTGTTGGCCAGGCCATAGCCCAGGTCGTCGCGCATCACGCTCATCGCGCGCACGACGTTGTCGAAATTCATCAGCGGCTCGCCCATGCCCATCATCACCACGTTGGTGAGACGGCGCATCTGGTGCGGCACGTTGCCCAGGTGCCGCGCCGCCACCCACACCTGGCCGATGATCTCGGCGGTGGACAGGTTGCGGTTGAAGCCCTGGGTGGCGGTGGAGCAGAAGGTGCAGTTGAGACCGCAGCCGACCTGCGAGGACACGCACAGCGTGCCGCGGGTCTTGTCGGGGATGTACACGGTCTCGATCGCGTTCTTGCCGTCCACGCCCATCGCCAGCAGCCACTTGTGGGTGCCGTCGGCGGAAGGTTTGTCGAACACGATGTTGGGGACGACGACCTCGGCATGCTGCTGCAGCTTGGCGCGCAGCGCCTTGCCGAGGTCGGTCATCTGGTCGAAGTCGGTGACGTAGCGATGATGGATCCACTTCATCACCTGGTGGGCACGGTAGCGCGCTTCGCCGAGGGTCTCGGCGAAGAAACGCTCCAGGCCCTCGCGATCGAGGTCGAGCAGATTCTGCTTGGCCGCCGCGCCGGTCCGCACGGGATCGGCGATGGCCAAGGGAGGATGGACGACCTCGTTCACGACGACCTCGCTTAGCGCGAAACCACTTCGGTGGCGGCGAAGAAATACGCCACTTCGTTGGCAGCGTTCTCGACCGAATCCGAGCCGTGCGCGGCGTTGGCGTCGATCGAATCGGCGAAGTCGGCGCGGATGGTGCCCGGCGCAGCGTCCTTCGGGTTGGTGGCGCCCAGCAGGTCGCGGTGCGCGGCCACGGCGTTCTCGCCTTCCAGCGCCTGGATCATCACCGGGCCGGAGATCATGAACTCGACCAGCGCGTTGAAGAACGGACGCTCGCGGTGCACGGCGTAGAAGCCCTCGGCCTCGCGGCGCGACAGCTGCTTGTACTTGGCGGCCACGACCTTCAGGCCGGCCTTCTCGAAGCGCGAGTAGATTTCGCCGATGACGTTCTTGGCGACGGCATCGGGCTTGATGATGGACAGGGTGCGCTCCAGCGCCATGGGAAGTTCTCCGTTGGGCGGGCCACTGAAGGCCCGAGGTTAACATGAAAAAAACCCGCGTCAAAACGCGGGCTTAGCCAGAATTGCGATGGACAATTCTATCCAATCGGCGCCGGCTTTGCACGGCCAGGCTGAATCGTGCTGCACAGCAGCATGACGCCACTGCCGGCCAGGCCTAGACTCAAACAATCGTTTGATTGATTCTGGCGGCCGCATGGCAAAGCAAGCGCACTTCTCGACCAAGGACCGCATCCTCAGCGCGGCCGAGGACCTGTTCGCGCAGCACGGCTTTTCCGGCACCTCGCTGCGCCAGGTCACCAGCCAGGCCGACGTCAACATCGCTGCGGTCAACTACCACTTCGGGTCCAAGGAAAACCTGGTCAACGAGGTGTTCCGGCGGCGCATGGACGAAATGACCGCCGCGCGCATGGCGCAGTTGGAGGCCGCGCAGCGGCAACATCCCGGCCAGCTCGGCCCGGTGCTGGCCGCCTTCGTCGAGCCGGCCCTGGCCATGGCCCAGGAGCGGCAGAGCGGCGGCGCCTTCGTGCGGGTGATCGCCCGCGCCTATGCCGAGAACAACGACAGCCTGCGCCAGTTCCTGTCCGACCACTACGGCCACGTGTTGCGCGAGTTCGGCAAGGCCATTGCCGCCTGCGTTCCAGGACTGAGCAAGCAGGAGCTGTACTGGCGCCTGGATTTCCTGGCCGGCGCCCTGACCTACGCCATGGCCGACTTCGGCCTGATCAAGCGCCCCGCCGGCGTCAGCGAGAGCGCGCATCGCGCCCACGCCGCCCGCGAACTCATCCGTTTCGCCGAAGCCGGCTTCCTCGCCCACTCGGCTCCCTGATCCCGCAAACGTTGACCCACAGAGGCTGATCGCTATGTCCAATCCCCTGCTAGTCCGCCGTGCCGCCGTCCTGGGCGCGGGCGTGATGGGCGCGCAGATCGCTGCGCACCTGACCAACGCCGGCGTCGACACCGTGCTGTTCGATCTTCCCGCCAAGGAAGGCCCCGCCGATGGCGTGGTGCTCAAGGCGATCGCCAACCTGACCAAGCTCAGCCCGGCGCCGCTGGCCAGCACCGCGCTGGCCGAGGCCATCACCCCGGCCAACTACGACTCCGGCCTGGAGCAGCTGCGCGGCTGCGACCTGATCATCGAAGCCATCGCCGAGCGCATGGACTGGAAACAGGACCTGTACAAGAAGATCGCGCCGTTCGTGGCCGACCACGCGGTGCTGGCCTCCAACACCTCCGGCCTGGGCATCAACGCCCTGTCCGACGTGCTGCCGGAGCAACTGCGCCACCGCTTCTGCGGCGTGCACTTCTTCAACCCGCCGCGCTACATGCACCTGGCCGAGCTGATCCCGGCCAAGCACACCGAGCCGGCGGTGCTGGAAGGCCTGGAGAGCTTCCTGGTCACCACCCTGGGCAAGGGCGTGGTCTACGCCAAGGACACCCCGAACTTCATCGGCAACCGCATCGGCGTGTTCTCGATCCTGTCCACCATCCACCACACCGAGCAGTTCGGCCTGGGCTTCGACGAGGTCGACGGCCTCACCGGCCCGCTGGTCGGCCGTCCGAAGTCGGCCACCTACCGCACCTCCGACGTGGTCGGCCTGGACACCATGGCCCACGTGATCAAGACCATGGGCGACACCCTGCCGAACGATCCGTGGCATGCCTTCTTCAAGGCGCCGAAGTGGCTGGAGGCGCTGATCGGCAAGGGCGCGCTGGGCCAGAAGACCGGCGCCGGCATCTTCCGGAAGGTCGGCAAGGACATCGTGGTGCTGGACCTGCAGAAGCAGGACTACCGCCCGGCCGACCGCGCCGCGGCGCCGGACGTGGTCGAGATCCTGAAGATCAAGAATCCGGCCGAGAAGTTCGCCAAGCTGCGCGAGAGCCAGCATCCGCAGGCGCAGTTCCTGTGGGCGACCTTCCGCGACCTGTTCCACTACAGCGCCTACCACCTGGCCGACATCGCCGAGACCGCGCGCGACGTGGACCTGGCGATCCGCTGGGGCTACGGCTGGGCGCTGGGTCCGTTCGAGACCTGGCAGGCCGCCGGCTGGAAGCAGGTCGCGCAGTGGATCGCCGACGACATCGCCGCCGGCAAGAGCATGAGCAGCGCGCCGCTGCCGAACTGGGTGTTCGACGGCCGCGACGGCGTGCACGCCGCCGAAGGCTCGTACAGCCCGGCGCGCGACGCCAAGCTGCCGCGCTCGGCGCTGCCGGTGTACAAGCGCCAGCGCTTCCCCGATCCGCTGCTGGGCGAGAAGTTCGCGCAGGGCGAGACCGTGTTCGAGAACGACGGTCTGCGCATGTGGCACGACGGCGACGACATCGCCGTGGTCAGCTTCAAGACCAAGATGAACACCGTGTCCGACCAGGTGCTCGATGGTCTGCAGGAAGCGGTCGGCCGCGCCGAGAAGGACTTCAAGGGCCTGGTGCTGTGGCAGCACAAGGAACCCTTCTCGGCCGGCGCCGACCTGGCCGGCGCGCTGGGCCTGCTGCAGGCCGGCAAGGTCGATGCGTTCGAGGCGATGGTCGCCAACTTCCAGGCCACCAGCCAGCGCATCAAGTATTCGCTGGTGCCGGTGGTCGCGGCGGTGCGCGGGCTGGCGCTGGGCGGCGGCTGCGAGTTCCAGATGCACAGCGCCAAGACCGTGGCCGCGCTGGAGAGCTACATCGGCCTGGTCGAGGCCGGCGTGGGCCTGCTGCCGGCCGGCGGCGGCCTCAAGGAGATCGCGGTGCGCGCGGCGCAGACCGCGGGTCCGGGCGGCGATGTGTTCGCCGAACTGAAGAAGACCTTCGAGACCGTGGCGATGGCCAAGGTCTCCACCTCGGCGGTCAACGCCAAGGAGCTGGGCCTGCTGCGCGGCACCGACAAGGTGGTGTTCAACAGCTACGAATCGCTGTACATCGCCAAGGCCGAGGCGCGTGCCCTGGCCGAGGGCGGCTACCGCCCGCCGCTGCCGGCGCGACGCATCCAGGTCGCCGGCGACGTCGGCATCGCCACCTTCAAGATGCTGCTGGTCAACATGCTGGAAGGCCGCTTCATCAGCGAGTACGACTACGAGATCGCCACCCGCATCGCCACCGTGGTCTGCGGCGGCGAGGTCGATCGCGGCGCATTGGTGGACGAGGAATGGCTGCTCAAGCTCGAGCGCAAGCACTTCGTCGAACTGGCCCAGCAGGAAAAGACCCAGGCGCGCATCGGGCACATGCTCAAGACGGGTAAGCCCCTCAGGAACTGAGATTCGGGAGTCGGGATTGGGGATTCGCAACAGCGCATCCCCACTGCCAACGATTCTCGCCTCCCACAAATTCATCCGCCGGGCAGGAAATATTCGGGTGCCGGGATCCGCTCTGACGAATCCCCAATCCCGAATCCCCAATCCCGGCTTTCGGAGAAAGCCAAATGAGCAAACAGATCCAGGAAGCCTACATCGTCGCCGCCACCCGTACGCCGGTCGGCAAGGCGCCCAAGGGCATGTTCCGCAATACCCGTCCCGACGACATGCTGGCGCACGTGCTGCGCGCCGTGGTGGCACAGGCGCCGGGCATCGATACCTCGCGCATCGACGACGCGATCATCGGCTGCGCGATGCCCGAGGGCGAGCAAGGCATGAACGTGGCGCGCATCGGCGTGCTGCTGGCCGGCCTGCCGAACTCGGTGGCCGGGCAGACCATCAACCGCTTCTGCTCCTCGGGCATCCAGGCGGTGGCGCTGGCCGCCGACCAGATCCGTCTGGGCAACGCCGACCTGATGCTGGCCGGCGGCACCGAATCGATGTCGATGGTGCCGATGATGGGCAACAAGGTGGCGCTGTCGCCGAGCGTGTTCGCTGACGACCATGTCGCCATCGCATACGGCATGGGCATCACCGCCGAGAAGGTGGCCGAGGAATGGAAGGTGTCGCGCGAGGACCAGGACGCCTTCGCCCTCGCCTCGCACCAGAAGGCCATGGCCGCGATCGCCGCCGGCGAGTTCCGCGACGAGATCAGTCCCTACGAGATCGTCTCGCACCAGCCCGACCTGGCCGGCAACGTCATCGCGCTGCGCAAGAAGCTGGTCGATACCGACGAAGGCCCGCGCCCGGACAGCTCGATCGAAGGCCTGGCCAAGCTGCGCCCGGTGTTCCGCAACGGCCAGTTCGGCGGCAGCGTCACCGCCGGCAACTCCTCGCAGATGAGCGACGGCGCCGGTGCGGTGCTGCTGGCCTCCGAGCAGGCGATCAAGGACTACGGGCTGACCCCGCTGGCCCGCTTCGTCAGCTTCTCGGTCGCCGGCGTGCGTCCGGAAGTGATGGGCATCGGTCCGATCGAGGCGATTCCGAAGGCGCTCAAGCAGGCCGGCCTGAGCAAGGACCAGCTGGACTGGATCGAGCTCAACGAAGCCTTCGCCGCGCAGTCGCTGGCGGTGATCCGCGACAGCGGCCTGGATCCGTCCAAGGTCAACCCGCTGGGTGGCGCCATCGCCCTGGGCCATCCGCTGGGCGCCACCGGCGCGATCCGCACCGCCACCCTGGTGCACGGCCTGCGCCGACACAAGCAGAAGTACGGCATGGTCACCATGTGCATCGGCACCGGCATGGGCGCCGCGGGCATCATCGAGGCGCTGTAAGCGGCGGCACCCTCCCCTCATCCGGCCCTCCTGCGGGCCACCCGATGGGAGAAGGGAGCAGCACATAGCCCCTCTCCCACCGGGAGAGGGGTTGGGGTGAGGGTCCGGCATCAAGCATTGCTGTACAGACCCGCGCGCACACAAAAAAGGCAGCCTCACGGCTGCCTTTTTTGTTTGTCATTCGATTCAACCTATCCGGTCGAATCAGTTGCTTAAAGCTAATGCATCAGCACTCGACCAGCGCACCGCCCTTGCAGCGGCACGCGGCGCCAGGCTCACTCCTCGGCGAGCATCTGGGTCAGCTTCTCGCGTGCCGGCTTGGCCAGCTTCTTGTTCTCCAGCGCGAAGCGGATGGTCGCCTCGACCAGGCCCAGGTGGGTGCCGCAATCGAAACGGGTGCCCTCGAAGCGATAGGCGTCGACTTCGTCGGTCTTCAGCAGCGCGGCGATGGCGTCGGTCAGCTGGATCTCGCCGCCGGCACCGGTGCCGGTGCTTTCCAGCAGATCGAAGATCTTCGAGCTGAGCACGTAGCGCCCCACCACCGCCAGATCACTCGGCGCGTCTTCCGGCTTGGGCTTCTCGACGATCTGGGCGATGCGGCCCTTGCGGCCGTCGAAGGCCTCGGTGGCGACAATGCCGTAGCTGGCAGTGTTCTCGTGCGGCACGTCTTCCACCGCGATCACGCTGGCGCCGCTGCGCTCGTTGAGATCGGCCATCTGCTTCAGCGCGCCGTCGCCTCGGTTCCAGATCAGGTCGTCCGGCAGCAGCACCGCGAACGGCTCGTCGCCGATCACCGACTTGGCGCACAGCACCGCATGGCCCAGGCCCAATGCTTCGGCCTGGGTCACGAAGATCGCGCGCACGCCCTCGGGCAGCACATGGCGGATCATCTCCAGCTGTTCGCGCTTGCCCGCGCGCTCCAGCTTCTGCTCCAGCTCGTAGGCCTTGTCGAAATAATCCGCAACCGCGTGCTTGTAGCGGTTGGTGACGAAGATCAGGGTGTCGCAACCGGCCTCGATCGCCTCGTCCACGGCGTACTGGATCAACGGCCGATCGATGATCGGCAACATTTCCTTGGGAACGGTCTTGGTGGCGGGAAGGAAGCGGGTGCCCAAACCTGCCACCGGGAATACTGCCTTGCGGATTCTCTTGCTCATCAGAGCCTTCTGGCCTCGCGTGCGGGGAATGGAACGATGGTAGCGGAGCCGTCGTGATCGTCGTGCTGACGCAAGGGCGCGAACTCCGGCATGGTCATGCGCAGCACCTTCTCGATGGTCTCGCTGTCGTAGTCGGCCACGGCGGCACGCAACTGCTGCACGCCGCGCAGCACGTCCTCGCGCGAGAAACTGCGCACGCCCGCTTCCAGAATCTTCGGATGCGAGGTCGGCCGATAGTTCTCGTCGGCGTAGAACAGCGTCTCGTGCAGCTTCTCGCCCGGCCGCAGGCCGGTGTAGACGATGGCGATGTCGCGTCCGGGCTGCTTGCCCGCCAGGCGAATCATCTGCTCGGCCAGCAGGCGGATCGGCACCGGCTCGCCCATGTCCAGGGTGTAGATGGCGCCATGCGACGCGGACGCCGCGGCCTGCACGATCAGCTGGCTGGCCTCGGGAATGGTCATGAAGTAGCGCGTCACCTGCGGATCGGTGACGGTCACCGGGCCGCCCTGGCGGATCTGCTCGCGGAACAGCGGCACCACGCTGCCGGCCGAATCCAGCACGTTGCCGAAGCGCACCGTCACGAAGCGCGTACTCACCGCCTGGTCGTCCAGCGACTGGCACACCATCTCGGCGTAGCGCTTGGACGCACCGAGCAGGTTGACCGGATTGACCGCCTTGTCGGTGGAAATGAACACGAAGGTCGAGACCTTGGCCGCGACGCAGGCGCGCGCCACGTTCTCGGTGGCCAGCACGTTGTTGCGCACCGCCTCGCGGCATTGCTGCTCCAGCAACGGCACCTGCTTGTAGGCCGCGGCGTGGAATACGGCGTCGGGCTCGGCCACGCGCATGGCATGGCGGATCACCGCCGGATCGCCGCAGTCGCCGAGCACGCAGTCGATCTCCAGATCGGGGAAGGTACGGCGCAGGTCGGCATGGATGGTGATCAGCGCCAGTTCGTTGATCTCCAGCAGCACGATCTTGCGCGCGCCATGACGCGCGCACTGCCGGCACAGTTCCGAGCCGATCGAGCCGCCGGCGCCGGTGACCAGCACGGTCCGCCCGGACAGCCAGCCCTTGATCAGCTTCCAGTCCGGGGTCACCGGCTTGCGCCCCAGCAGGTCCTCGATCGCGACCTCCTTGAGCTCGCCCGGCAGGTAGTGGCCTTCGAGCACGTCGAGCAGGCGCGGCACGGTGCGGAACGGCAGGCCGGTGCTTTCGCAGATCGCCACCACGCGCTGCATGCCGGCCGCGTCCAGCGACGGGATCGCGATGACCAGCAGCTTGGCCGCGGTCTCCTTGGCGATCGCGCCGGCTTCGTCGATGCGGCCCAGGATCGGCAGACCCTGCAGCTTGGCACCGTGCAGATGGCCGGCATCGTCGACGAAGCCCACGGGCTGATAGGCGCCGGACCGGCGCAGGTCGCGCACCAGCGCCTCGGCCGCACGGCCGGCGCCGACGATCAGCACGCGCCGCGCGCTATCGTCCGAGTGCGCGATCTGATAATCCTTCCAGGCGCGGTACAGCAGGCGCGGCGCGCCCAGCAGCGCCGACAGCGCGAACGGGTACACCATCAGCACCGACAGCGGGATCGCATCGAAACGGCTGTAGGCCAGCCCCAGGACGATCGCCACCAGGCCATAGAAACTGGCCTTGAAGATGTTCAGCAGGTCGGGAACGCTGGCGAAGCGCCACAGGCCGCGGTACAGGCCGACCTTCCAGAACACCAGGCCCTGCGCCGCCAACACGATCACAGTGTTGAGGTTCCACAACGGCAGCGGGTGCTCGCCGGGGAGCATGGTGTAACGCGCAGCGTGAAGCAGTTGCCAGCAGACCCAGACGATGGCCAGATCGTGGATGACCACGGAGGCCTTGGGAAACAATTCGGTGACTCGGTCGCGCGTGGAAAGCATCAGTAATCCGTAAGAGTTCGGCGCATCCGGTTGCGCAAAGCCAGCCAAAGCACACCTGCCGAACAGAACCAGGCGATCGTCAGACCGGCCTGCGTACCCGCATCCAGCGGTCTGCCCAACCGCGCAATTGTAATCGCGACAATGCTGAACAAACCGTAGGCGAGCGTGACGACAGCATGGCTACTGCCGGTGTGTACCCAACGCTGATAAAAATGTTGCGCGTGCGGTTGCCACCAGCGTTCGCCGGCGAGCATGCGCGAGGCGAGCGTGAAGCCGGCGTCGATGGCGAAGGCCGACAGCGGCAATGCCGGCAGCCATGGCGCCTGCTCGCCGGCGACGATGCACCAGGCGAACAGCGCGGCGATCAGGTAGCCAAGCGCGCCGCTGCCGACATCGCCGAGGAAAATGCGGGCACGGGGATAGTTGAACGGCAGAAATCCCGCGCAGGCCACCAGCAGGACCCAGCATGGCCAGCGCAGCGGCGCCGGCAGCAGGCAGGCAAATCCGACGGCGGCGAGCATCGCCTGGCTGCTGGCCAGGCCATTGATGCCGTCCATGAAATTCCAGATATTGATCAGCGAGACCGTCGCCAACCACGCCAGCGCGACCATCCACAGCGGCTGGTTCGTTTTGTAGACAAGTGCAGCCAGCAGGGTCGCCGCCACCGCGTGCACCAGCAATCGCAGCCCCGCCGACAGCGAGCGGTGGTCGTCCCACCAGCCGACGCCGGCAACCAGGAGCAGGCCCGCGGCGAAGGTGGCGATCCCGGCGCCCTGCTGCGGCCATTGCAGCGCGGCCCAGCCGCAGGCCAGCAGCACTGCCGCCACGATCGCCACGCCACCGCCGCGCGGTGTCGCCACGGTGTGGCTGCGCCGCTCGCCGGGCGCGTCCATCAACTTGCGTTTGAGCGCGTACCGGCGCGACAGCCAGGTGCCGGCCGCGCTGAACACCCCGAGCGCCAAGAGCAGCGCGGCTCCTGCGATGGGCACTACACCACCGCGTAGTTGAGCAGCGGCTTGACCGTGCCCCACTCCTTGCAGCTGGGGCATTGCCAGTGGTGGGTGCGCGCGCCGAAGCCGCAGCGGGTGCAGCGGTAGCTGGGATTGCGCACCAGCAACTGGTCGGTGATGTGCTTGAGATCCTGCAGGGTCGCGGTGGAATCGGCGCCCTCGGCCAGGGTCAGGTCGATCAGCGCCGACTCGCCGCGCACCGACGGCCGGTCCTTGAGCTGCCGGCCCAGGTAGGAGCGCGCGGCGGAAATGCCTTCCTGCGACTCCATCAGGCGGGTCAGCGCCAGCACCGGGGCGATGCCGCGGTAGTGCTCGGTCATTTCCGAGAGAAACGCGCGCGCGCCGCTGAGGTCGTTGCCGCGGCGGTAGCAGTCCATCAGCGCCGGCATGATCTCCGGCAGGTAGTCCGGGTCATGACGCGCGGCGCGCTCGAAGGCGCGGATGGCGGCCTCGTCGTTGCCGTCGTCGACGTCGATGCGCCCTTCCAGGATGCCGGCGCGCACCGACTTGGCGTCGGCCTGGTAGGCGCGCGCGATCGCCGCCCGCGCCAGGTCGTTCTTGCCCGAGGCGCGATAGCGGTCGGCCAGTTCGCATTCGAACTGAGCGATCAGCTTGCCCATCGGCTCGCCGGTCACCTCTTCGTAGCGGGTAGCGTTGTCGATTGCCTTTTCCCAGTCGCGCTCGGCCTGGTAGATGCCGATCAGGTGCTTGAGCGCCTGCGGGGCGCGCTGGTCGATCTGCGCCAGTTCGGTGAACACGGTTTCGGCGCGGTCCAGCAGCCCCGACTTCATGTAGTCCTCGCCCAGCGCCAGCAAGGCCTGCACGCGCTGCGCATCGCTCAGGTCGCCGCGCTGGACCAGGCCCTGGTGCAGGCGGATGGCGCGGTCGACTTCACCGCGGCGGCGGAACAGGTGGCCGAGCGCGACCTGGGTCTCGAAGGTTTCCTTGTCCAGTTCGGCGATGTGCAGGAACAGCTCGATCGCCTTGTCCGGCTGCTCGTTGAGCAGATAGTTGAGGCCGCGGAAATAGGTGCTGGAGAGCCGGCTGACCTGGGTATCGCCATGGCGCTGGCCGCCACGGCGACCGATCACCCAGCCGCTCAGCGCCGCCAGCGGCAGGAACAGGAAGAACCAGAACCACTCGGTCAGAAAGTCCATCGAAGATCAGCGTCCGTCCAAGGGCTGGTGGGCATGGGGAGAGACCGGCGCGACGGCCGGCGCAGCGGCGTTCGCGGCCTTGTTGGCGCGACGCAGCTTGGCATACAGGGGGATCACCAGGGCCGCCAGGACCAGCGAGGCGCCGATCAACACGCCCGCGAACAGCGACACGATGATGGCGATGCCGGAGGTGGTGGCGATGCTGGAGAACACGAAGTTGATCTGGATCGGCTGCGAATTGAGCGACCCGATGACCAGGCCGGCCAACAGCAACACCAGCAGGATCAGCAGTCGTGCAATCTTCATGAGCAACTCCAGCGTCGGGAGACACTAGATTAGCCGAACAGGCGTGGATTCCGGCAAGCGCCGGACGCCGGGCTCAAGGCGTGTCGGATTCGACCGGGACGACGCCGCTCACGCGCTCGCGCAGCTCCTTGCCGGGCTTGAAATGCGGCACGTGCTTGCCGGGAAGCGCAACGGACTCGCCGGTCTTGGGATTGCGTCCCAGGCGCGGCGGCCGGTAATGCAGGGAAAAGCTGCCGAAGCCGCGGATCTCGATGCGATCGCCGCCGGACAGGGCGCCGCCCATCATTTCCAACAACGACTTCACCGCCAGATCGACGTCGTCCGACTTCAGATGCGCCTGCTTGCGCGCCAGGATTTCGATCAGCTCGGATTTGGTCATTTACGGATGCGTGCAGTGGGGTCGCAACCTGGCACGGCCCGGGAACACCGGGCCGTGCCAGTAACGCTGCGTGTGGCGGATTACTCGGACTTGTTGCCGTTCAGCTGCGCGCGCAGCAGCGCACCCAGCTGGGTGGTGCCGCCCGACGCGGACTGGTATTCCTCCAGCACTTCGCGCATTTCGGCATCGTCCTTGGCCTTGATCGACAGCTGCAGGGTGCGGCCCTTGCGGTCCATGCCCACGAACTTGGCTTCGATCTTGTCGCCAACCTTCAGGTGCTGGCTGGCGTCGTCGACACGCTCGTTGGCGATGTCGCGCGCGGCGACGTAGCCTTCGATGCCGTCGGCCAGGTCGATGGTGGCGCCCTTGGCGTCCACTTCACGCACCACGCCCTCGACCTTCGAGCCCTTCGGGTTGGCGGCCATGTACTGGCCGAACGGATCCTGCTCCAGCTGCTTGACGCCCAGGCTGATGCGCTCGCGCTCCGGGTCCACTGCCAGCACCACGGCTTCCAGCGTGTCGCCCTTCTTGAAGTTGCGCACGATGTCTTCGCCGGTGGTGTTCCAGCTGATGTCGGACAAGTGCACCAGGCCGTCGATGCCGCCGTCCAGGCCGATGAAGATGCCGAAGTCGGTGATCGACTTGATCTGGCCGGACACCTTGTCGTTCTTCTTGTGGGTGGCGGCGAAGGTCTCCCACGGATTGGCGGCGACCTGCTTCATGCCCAGCGAGATGCGGCGACGCTCTTCGTCCACGTCCAGCACCATCACTTCGACTTCGTCGCCGACCTGCACGACCTTGGACGGGTTGACGTTCTTGTTGGTCCAGTCCATCTCGGACACGTGCACCAGGCCTTCCACGCCCGGCTCGATCTCGACGAACGCGCCGTAATCGGTGACGTTGGAGACCTTGCCGAACACGCGGCTGTTGGCCGGGTAGCGACGCGCGATGTTGTCCCACGGATCCTCGCCCAGCTGCTTCAGGCCGAGGCTGACGCGGTTACGCTCGCGATCGAACTTCAGCACGCGCACGTCCAGCTCGTCGCCGACGTTGACCACTTCGGACGGATGGCGCACGCGCTTCCAGGCCATGTCGGTGATGTGCAGCAGGCCGTCGATGCCGCCCAGGTCCACGAACGCGCCGTAGTCGGTCAGGTTCTTGACCACGCCCTTCAGGATCGCGCCTTCCTGCAGCTTGTCCAT
Source organism: Xanthomonas sp. F10 (assembly GCF_014206815.1). Classification (GTDB taxonomy): domain Bacteria; phylum Pseudomonadota; class Gammaproteobacteria; order Xanthomonadales; family Xanthomonadaceae; genus Xanthomonas_A; species Xanthomonas_A indica. Next base: position 1,062,979 of record NZ_JACHNP010000001.1, on the reverse strand, counting down.
CAGCTGCTCGCGCTCTTCCGAGTGCTCGCTCTCGACCACCGCACGACGCGAGACCACCACGTTGTTGCGCTTGCGGTCCAGCTTGATCAGCTTGAACTCCAGTTCCTTGCCTTCCAGGTAGGCCGGGTCGCGCACCGGGCGCACATCCACCAGCGAACCGGGCAGGAACGCGCGGACATCCTTGATGTCCACGGTGAAACCACCCTTGACCTTGCCGCTGATGCGGCCGGTGATGGTCTCGTTCTTCTCCAACGCTTCTTCCAGCTCGTCCCACACCATGGCGCGCTTGGCCTTCTCGCGCGACAGCACGGTCTCGCCGAAGCCGTTCTCGAGCGAGTCGAGCGCGACCTTGACCAGGTCGCCTTCGGCGACGTCGATTTCGCCAGCGTCGTTACGGAACTGCTCGATCGGCACGATGCCTTCGGACTTCAGGCCGGCGTTGATCACCACCACGTCGCCGCGGACTTCCACGACGGTACCGGTGACGATGGCGCCGGGCTTCAGCTTGGCCAGGTTGGCTTGGCTGGCTTCGAACAGTTCGGCAAAAGATTCGGTCATTTGAAATTACTCTAGTGGACACACGGACAGGGCGTTTTCTTCTGGAAAACAGCGACTGCCCACCTGGTTAGTCGGCCCGAACAGCGGCCGGGTGTGGAATGGAAAAACCGCAGCGCGGAATGCGCAGCGGAGCCTTTGGAACGATCGATGGAACATGCATGTTGCGGGTGTTGCGAGGAACCGGTGGCTCCATGACGGCGCCACCCTGCTGCCCTGCCCTGCGCGCCGCTCAGAGCGGCAGCAACTGCAGGACGCGGCCCACCACCTGGTCGATGTCCATCCCGGTGGTATCGAGGAGGACGGCATCGTCTGCCGGCCTCAGCGGGGCCACCGCGCGTTGGGCATCGCGTGCGTCGCGGGCCATGATCTCGCGCAGCAGGTCGTCGAATATAACCGAAACCCCTTTTTCCTTCAACTGCTTATGCCGGCGCTGGGCACGCTCCTCGGCACTGGCGGTCAGGAACACCTTGTAGGGGGCGTCCGGGAAAATCACCGTCCCCATGTCGCGGCCATCGGCGACCAGCCCCGGCGGGGTGCGGAAGGCCCGCTGGCGCTGCTTCAGCGCCGCGCGCACCTCGGGAATGGCGGCGATCGCCGAGGCGACCGCGCCGGTGGTCTCCAGGCGCAATTCGTCGGTGGCGTCGGCACCGTTGATGCGGACCCGCAGGCCGCCGCCGGCGACCTCGTCGAAGTCAACCCGGGTGTCGAAGGTGCAGCGCACCAGGGCGGCGGCATCGGAAATGTCCAGATTGGCCCAGCTGGCCGCGACCCCGACCGCCCGGTACAGCGCCCCCGAATCCAGGTAATGCCAGCCCAGGCGGGCGGCGACGATGCGGCTGACGGTCCCCTTGCCGGCGCCGGAAGGGCCATCAATGGTCAGGACGGGAGCGGGCTCGTTCATGCGGTTCCTCGGACGGGGGGCGGCGCATTGTAGCGCCGACGCCGGCCCTGCTGGCGCAAGCAGTTGAAACCATGAAGAAAACCAGGCTACAATCGCCGGCTTACTGATCCCGCGCCATGGTTTCGGCCGTGCCGCCCTCCTTCGAATCCACAAGTTTACGCCGAGGTGTGCCATGAAAGTCCTGTCCTCCCTGAAGTCGGCGAAGGCCCGTCACCGCGACTGCAAGGTGGTCCGCCGCCGCGGCAAGGTCTTCGTGATCTGCAAGTCCAACCCCCGTTTCAAGGCGCGTCAGCGCTGATCCGACCCGGCCTGCCCTGCCGCGCCGCGCGCAGCGGTGGCCGGTCGTCGACGAAAGCCGCCTTCGGGCGGTTTTTTGTTGCCGAAGTTTGCTGTAATCGGCGTTCGTCCTCTGGGGAGTACACGTGATGAAGCATCGTCTGTCCGTCCTGCCGCTGCTGGCCGTGTTGGGCCTGGCCGGCGGCGCCCACGCCGAGACCCTGCTGGTCGATCGGGTCAAGGAGGAGCCTGCGGCGGCGCTGCCGACGCGCGGCCTGAGCATGGCCCAGGTGCAGGCGCGCTACGGCGCCCCGCAGCAGAAGCTGGAGCCGCGCGGCGGCCAGAAGCGGCAGTGGCCGACCATCAACCGCTGGGTCTATCCGGCCTTCACCGTGTACTTCGAGAAGCAGAAGGTGGTGGACGTGGTCGCCAACAAGGCCGACGCCAACGAGATCGGCCCGAAGCCGGCGATCCGTTAACGCACGTCCCCGGCAAGAGCCCGCACATCCCAGTGCGGGGACGTAAATAACAGCTGGGCTTCGGCCTGACAGCACGTGAGCAGTGGTCGCAATGTCTGATCGTCTTCGCCTTCCCGCGGAATGGGAACCCCAGTCCGCCATCCTGATCGCCTGGCCGCATGCCGGCACCGACTGGGCCGAGCGCCTGGCCGAGGTCGAGGAGACCTACATCGCCCTGGTCGCCGCGATCGTGCGCTTCCAGCGGGTGCTGATCTGCGTGGCCGATGCCGACCTGCAGATCTATGCCGAGGCGCGGCTGCGCTCGGCGCGGGTGGACATGCAGCGGGTACGCTTCGTCGAGGCCGAGTACGACGACACCTGGCTGCGCGACTCCGGCCCGATCACCCTGGCGCGCGCCGGCGGCGGCTTCCAGCTGCTGGATTTCCGCTTCACCGGCTGGGGCGGCAAGTTCCAGGCCAGCCGTGACGACCAGTTGGTGAGCGTGCTGGCCGACCAAGCGCTGTTCGCCGACAGCGACGTGCGCCGCATCGATTTCGCGCTGGAAGGCGGCGCCATCGACTGCGACGGCGCCGGCACCCTGCTGACCACCTGGCAGTGCCTGCACGAGCGGCATCCGCAGCGCAGCCGCGAATCGCTCAGCCACGACCTGGCCGACTGGCTGGCGCAGCAGCGCGTGCTGTGGCTGGATCACGGCTACCTGGAAGGCGACGACACCGATGCGCACATCGACACCCTGGCCCGCTTCGCCGGCACCGACGCGATCGTCTACCAGGCCTGCGACGACGCCGGCGATTCGCACTACGCCGAGCTGCAGGCGATGGGCGCCGAACTGGCCGCGTTGCGTACCGCCGACGGCGCGCCCTATCGGTTGTTCCCGCTGCCGTGGGCGCAGCCGGTCATCGATGAGGGCCGGCGCCTGGCCGCCTCCTACGCCAATTTCCTGATCGTCAACGGCGCGGTGCTGATGCCGGCCTACGGCGATGCGGCCGATGCGCAGGCGCAGGCCGTGATGGCGCAGGCCTTCCCGCAGCACGAGATCGTGCCGATCCCCTGCCGCGCGCTGATCTGGCAGAACGGCAGCCTGCACTGCATCACCATGCAGCTGCCGGCCGGCCTGCTGGCGGACTGAGCCGCCCCACCTGCGCCGCACGCCGGCGCGGCGCCGACCCCACCCGTGCCGCCGCCACGCGCGGCGCGGGATTCATCTCCCCGGAACCTGCCGCGCGGCCATCCGCGCTACCATGCCGGTTTACCGCGAACCTTGATTCCGCAATGAGCCGAAACACTCTTTCCGTCGCGCTGATCCAGGAGCGCAACCACGGCGACGCCGCGGCGAACCTGGCAGCGATCGAATCGCGTGTGGCCGAGGCCGCCGCGCAGGGCGCGCAGCTGGTGCTGCTGCAGGAACTGCACAACGGCGCGTACTTCTGCCAGCACGAGTCGGTGGACGAATTCGACCTGGCCGAGCCGATTCCCGGCCCCAGCACCGAGCGCCTGGGCGCGCTGGCCAAGCGCCATGGCGTGGTCCTGGTCGGCTCGCTGTTCGAGCGCCGCGCCGCCGGCCTGTACCACAACACCGCGGTGGTGTTCGAAAAGGACGGCAGCCTGCTGGGCAAGTACCGCAAGATGCACATCCCCGACGATCCGGGCTTCTACGAGAAGTTCTACTTCACCCCGGGCGATCTGGGCTTCACTCCGATCCAGACCTCGGTCGGCCGCCTCGGCGTGCTGGTGTGCTGGGACCAGTGGTACCCGGAAGCGGCGCGGCTGATGGCGCTGGCCGGCGCCGAGCTGCTGCTGTATCCCACCGCGATCGGCTGGGATCCCAACGACGAACAGGCCGAGCAGGAACGCCAGCGCGATGCCTGGATCCTCAGCCATCGCGGCCATGCGGTGGCCAACGGCGTGCCGGTGCTGAGCTGCAACCGGGTCGGCCACGAGCCCTCGCCGCTGGGCGCGTCGGGCATCCAGTTCTGGGGCAACAGCCACGTGCTCGGCCCGCAGGGCGAGTTCATCGCCGAGGCCGGTGGCGAGCCGACCGTGCTGGTGTGCGACGTGGACCTGCAGCGCAGCGAGCACGTGCGGCGGATCTGGCCGTTCCTGCGCGACCGCCGCATCGATGCCTACGGCGACCTGCTGAAGCGCTACATCGATTGAGCCGCCGCGCCGTGCCGGGTCTGTGCGTGTGCTGCGCCGCTCCCCGCGGCGCAGCGCGACCCGGCCGCAGGCGCCCATGCCCGTCGCGGCCGTGCCTTCACACCCCCATGCCCGCTGAGCCCCGGCGCTGCCGAGGCGCCTTCCGATGAGTGATGGAATGAACGAACTTTCCCAGGCCGACGGCGACGACGCGCTGTTCGACGGCCAGCCGTACCGCATCGTCGAACGCGACGGCGTCCGCTACACCCTGCTCGGCACTGCGCACGTGTCCCTGGCCAGCGTTGCCGCCGTGGAACGGGCGATCGGCAGCGGCCGCTTCGATGCGGTGGCGGTGGAACTGGATCCGCAACGCCTGCAGGCGCTGACCGATCCGGACGCGCTGACCAAGCTGGACCTGGTGCAGGTGATCCGCAAGGGCCGCGTGGCCCTGTTCGCCGCCAACCTGGCGCTGGCCGCCTACCAGCGGCGCCTGGCCGAGCAACTGGGCATCGAGCCCGGCGCCGAGCTCAAGCGCGCAGTGCTGCTGGCGCGCGAACGGCAGTTGCCGGTGTACCTGATCGACCGCGAAGTCGGCCTGACCTTCAAGCGCGCCTCCAGCCGGCTCGGCTTCTTCGGCAAGCTGAAGCTGGCCAGCGGCCTGCTCGGCGGCCTGTTCGCCTCCGACGAGGTCGGCGAGGCGGAGATCGAGAAGCTCAAGCAGGGCGACATGCTCGAGGCCAGCTTCGGCGACTTCGCCAGCGAGAGCCCGGCGCTGTACGAAACCATCATCGCCGAACGCGACCACTACATGGCGACGCGCCTGCGCGAGGAACAGGCGCAGCAGCGCGCGCTGCCGCTGCCCGACAACGCCGAGCCGCTGGACGGTGCCACGGGCGCCGGCGTGCGCGAGGTGCTGGCGGTGGTCGGCGCCGGCCACTTGGCCGGCCTGGCGCGACACCTGCAGGGCGACCAGGACGACCCGGCGACGCTGCGCAAGGCGCTGGAAGACGTGCCGACCAAGAAGAAGGTGCCGTGGATCACCCTGACCCTGACCGCGCTGGTGCTGGGCGGCGTGGCCTGGGGCTACTGGCATGGCGGCTTCGCGCTGGGTACCGACCTGCTGTTGCAGTGGGTGCTGTTCACCGGTGGCCTGGCCGGACTGGGCTGCATCCTGGCCGGCGGCCATCCGCTGAGCGTGATCGCCGGCGCCATCGCCGCGCCGCTGAAGCCGTTCCGCCCCGGCGTGCCGGCCGGTGCGTTCAGTGCCCTGGTCGAAGTGCACATGCGCAAGCCGGCCTATGGCGACTTCCTGGCGCTGCGCGACGACGCGCAGAACCTGCGCGGCTGGTACCGCAACCGCGTCTCGCGGGTGGTGCTGACCTTCCTGCTGACCAACCTGGGCAGCATGCTCGGCGTGTGGCTGGCCGGCTTCCGCATCTTCGGCAAGCTGGCGGGTTGAACAGCCGAAGGCATTGACCTCGTAGGAGCGGCTCTTGTCCCCTTTTGCGGGATCAGCCGCGACGGGCCTTCCCTGAGACGCCTGTCGCGGCTGAAGCCGCTCCTACGAAACGCTCATGCGGCTTGCGGTGCGGCGATACCACGCGCGCGCCGCACCAACCCCGCCACGCCATTGCTGAGATCGTCGAGGATCGCGTAGATGGTCGGCAGGAACAGCAGGCTGACCACGGTCGAGAACGCCAGGCCGCCGGCAATCGCACGCGCCATCGGGTAGTAGGCCGGACCGTCGCCGAACATCTGCGTGGTGGTCAACGAGATCGGCACCATCGCCAGGATCGCCGTGCCCATGGTCATCATGATCGGCCGCAGGCGCTCGCGCGAGCCTTCGATCAATGCCTCGGTACGGCCCAGGCCGCGCCGGCGCAGATTGTTGATGTGCTCGATCATCACGATGCCGTTGTTCACCACCACGCCCATCAACACCAGGATGCCGATGAAGGCCATGATCCCGAAGCTCGTGCCGGTGATCCAGAACAGCCAGAACACGCCGAACACCGAGAACAGCACGCCGCTCATGATCGCCGCCGGGAACAGCAGCGATTCGAACACCGCGGCCATCACCACGTAGATCATCAGCAGCGCGATCAACAGGTTGAACAGCATCTGCTTGCTGGCCTGGTCGTCGTCCTGGCCTTCCACGCCGTCGAAGCTGTAGCGGTAGCCGACCGGGAAGCTGACCGCCTTGAGCGTGTCCTCGATCGCCTGCTTGGCTTCCGGCGCGGTCACCTTGGCGCCGAGGTTGGCGGTGATGGTCAGTGTGGTCTGCCGGTTGGTCCGGGCGATCTGGGTGGCGGCCGCGCGCGGCTGCGCATCGACCAGGCTCAGCAGCGGCACGCTGCGCCCGTCCTGGGTGCGCACGTTGAAGCTGTCCAGATCCTCCGGCGTCGCCTGCTCGGCACCGGCGAAGCGTACCCATACCGGCACCTCGTTGTCGCCGTGGCGGAATTCGCGCAGCGACGCGCCACGCAGCGCCAGGCCGACGAAGCTGGCGACCTGCTCGGCGCTGAAGCCGAACGCGGCGGCGCGCTCGCGGTCCACCCGCACCGCCAGCTCGGTGCTACGGTCGCCGCTGTCCACGCGCACGTCGCGCAGTTCCTTGCGCCGCGCCAGCACCGGCACCACGTCGTCGGCGAGCGCGCGCAGCGCCTCGGTGGAATCGCCGACCAGTTGCACCTGCACGGTCTGCCCGCCGCCGTTGCCGCCATCGCCGCCGTTGCTGTTGCCGACGTGGAAATCCACCCGCGCCGAGCGCGGCAGTTCCTTGCGGATGCGTTCCATCAGGGCCGGCAGATCGCGGACCTGCTTCAGGTCCACCGTCAGCGTGGTGCTGCTGCCTTCCTCCTCGCTGAACCAGGAATACACCTGGGTCACGTGGTACTGCGCACGCCGCGCATCGATGAAGCGTTCCAGCCGGGTCACTTCCTCTGCCATCTGCTCGCGGGTGTAGGCGCCCTTCCACTGGTAGCCGATGAAGACCTGCTCGCCGCCGTCGCCGCCGAACATGTCCTTCTTGGTCTGCATCATCGGGATCACGCTCAGCGCGCTGATCAGCACGATCGCGCAGACGCTCCAGCCGCGGTGCGCCAGCGACCACGCCAGCACCCGCGCGTAGCGGCGCTGCAGGCGCGGGATCAGCCCGCGCGGGGAATGCACCAGCGCCGGAGTACGCATGCGCGCCGACAGCATCGGGATCAGGCTCACCGCCACCAGCCACGACGCCAGCAACGACACCGAGATGGTGATGGCGATCTGCGACATGAAGATGCTGATATTGTTGGTCTCGCCGAACAGGTTGGGCACGAACACGATGCAATGGCACAGGGTGCCGGCCGACAGTGCGATGGCGACGTTGCGGGTGCCGACGATGGAGGCGCGCTGCGGCTGGTCGGGCATGCGCTCGCGCTCCTGGTAGATGCTCTCCACCACCACCACGGCGTTGTCCACCAGCATGCCCACCGCCAGCAGCAGGCCCATCATGGTCAGGATGTTGAGGGTGACCCCGGCGAAGTACATGAAGCCCAGGGTGATGGCGAAGCAGATCGGGATCGCCAGGGTCACCATCAGCGTCGACGGCCAATGGCGCAGGAAGAAGAACAGCACCGTCACCGACAGCAGCAGGCCGACCGCACCGGCCTCGGCCAGCTCCGCCAGCGACGAGGTCACCGCCTTGCCCTGGTTGTCGATGACCTTGACCTGCACGTCGCTCAGCGCCGGCTGCTTGCGGATCTGCTCGACCTCGGCCAGCACCGCGCGCGACACCTCCACCAGGTTGGCGCTGCGCTCCTTGAACACGTCCAGGCCCACCGCCGGGCGCCCGTCCAGGCGCCGGCCGTAGCTCATCCGGGTCGGTTTCAGCCGCACCTGCGCGATGTCGCCCAGGCGCAGGCCCTTGGCGTCGATGACCAGGTCGCGCAGCTCCTGCAGGTCGCGCAGTTCACCGACTGGCTGCACCCGCAGGCGCTGGCCGTTGTCGTCGATCTGCCCGGCCGACAGCGAGAAGTTGAGCTTGCCCAGGCGCTCGCTGAGCTGGTTGAGGCTGAGGTTGTGCGCGCTGAGCCGGTCCGGGGCGATGGCGATCTCGACTTCGTTCGGCGGCGCGCCCGACACCTCGACCTTGGCCACCCCGGGAATGCGCTCCAGGCGGCGCTTGAACTCGCGGTCGAGCATGTCGTACGCGCCGGTCAGGTCGGCCGCGCCGGCCAGCCGCACCTTCAGCACGGGCTGGTCGCTGCTGGACCACTTGAACACGTTGTAGCGCCGCAGGTCCGCCGGCAGGTCGGCGCGGATCGCGTCGATGCGCTCGCGCGCGTCGGAGGCGGCGATGGCGATGTCGCGGTCCCAGTCGGAGAACTCGATGAAGATGTTGGCGCCATCGGCGGTGGCGGTCGAACGCATGCGCTTGATCCCGGTCATCGTCGCCAGCGCTTCCTCGGTCGGCCGCACCAGGTTGCGCTCGACCTCGTCCGGGGTCGAGCCGGTATACGGCAACTGCACGAACAGGAACGGCGCGGAGATGTCCGGCAAGGCCTCCAGCGGCAGGCGGAAGGCGGCGATCAGCCCGACCACCACCAGCGACACGAAGCACATGATGGTGGTGACCGGACGGCGGATGCTGAACTCGGCGACGCTCATGCCGGTGCGCCCTCGCCGTCCTGCAGGCGCTGCTCGCCCTGCTCGCGTTGCCGCGCGCGCCGCCCGCGCTCTGCGTAGTACGCATCGGCGCGGCGATCCAGGCGGTCGTAGACCACCGGGATCACCAGCAGGGTCAGCAGCGTGGACACCAGCAGCCCGCCGATCACGGTGATCGCCATCGGCGCGCGCACCTCGGCGCCCTCGCCACTGGCGATCGCCAACGGCAGGAAGCCGAACAGCGTGCACAGCGTGGTCATCACGATCGGCCGCAGCCGCGAGCGCGCGCCTTCGATCAACGCCGCGCGCTTGGCCACACCCTCCTCGCGCAACTGGTTGACCTTGTCGATCAGGATGATCGCGTTCTTTGTCACCAGGCCTACCAGCAGGATCAGGCCGATGAACACCACCACCGACACCGGCTTTCCCGTCAGCAGCAGCGCCAGCACCGCGCCGACCAGCGCCAGCGGGATGGTGAACAGGATGACGAAGGGATGCAGCAGCGACTCGAACTGCGAGGCCATCACCAGGTACACCAGGAACACCGCCAGGCCGAACGCGAACAGCAGCGAGCGCGCCGACTGCGCCAGTTCCTCGCCCTGGCCGCCGATGTGCATGCCGACACCGGCGCCGAGCGGATCGCGCGCCACCATCTCGCCCACTTCGCGCACCGCGCCGCCCAGGTCGATGTCGCGCAGGTTGGCCGAGACGATCGCCACGCGGATCTGGTCGGCGCGGTGGATCTCGCTGGGGCCGGTGGTGGCGACCACGTCGGCGACCGCGTCCAGGGTCACCGGCCGGCTGCTGCCGGGATTGACGATCAGCCGGCGGATGCTGTCGACGCTGGCGCGGTCGCTCTGCTGCGCGCGCACCAGTACGTCGATCTTGCGGTCGCGGAAGCTGTAGCGGGTGGCGACATCGCCGCGCACCTTCTTCACCACCACGTCGGCGATCTGCCGGGTGGTCAGCCCCAGCGCCCCGGCGCGCTCCTGATCGAAGCGGATCTGGATCTCCGGGAAGCCCTCCTCCACCGTGGACTTGACGTCGGCGAAGTGGCCGTTGCCACGCAGCAGCGCCGCCAGCTTCTGCCCGGCGTGCTGGATCGTCTGCAGGTCCTGGCCGCGCAGTTCGATCTCCAGCGGCGTGGAGAAACTGAACAACTCGGGCCGACTGAAACCGACCTGCACGCCCGGATGGTTGCGCATCGTCGCGCGCATGCGCTCGCTCTGCTGCGCCTCGAACTGGGCGCTGCCGCCACCGGCCATGGCGATGGTCAGCTTGCCGATGTTCTCGCCGCTCTCGGTGGGGTTGGCGTCGAGCCGGGTGCCGCTGCCGCTGACCCCGTACAGCGCCTGCACGCCGGCATCCTTGCCATGCGCTTCCTGCAACTCGCGCACCAGCGCGTCGGTCTGCCGCAACGGCGTGCCGGCCGGCAGCTTCACGGTCATCTCGAAGCGGTCCTGCGCCAGTTGCGGGATCAGGTCGGCGCCCAGCAGTGGCGCCACCGCCAGGGTCGCGGCGAAGGCCAGCGCCGCCAGCCCCAGCACCCAGCCCGGACGCGCCAGCGCGCCGGGCAGCAGCCGCAGGTAGCCGCGCTCGGCCAGCGCGTACGGCGCCATCGCCAGGTCGCTGGCCTTGCGCATCACCGGCGCAACCACCGCCACCGCGCCGCGCCACAGCCGCACGCACAACCAGGCCACGCCGAAGAACATGCCGCGCACCGCCGCCCCGGCGCCGCGCCGGCTCCAGGCCAGCGGCGTCAGCCAGCCGCGCTGCGGCTGCCAGCGCGGTGCCGCCGGCTCCACCGGGAACGCCAGCGGCGCACGGCCTCTGAGCGAGCTGAGCATCGGGATCAGGGTCATCGACACCACCAGCGAGATCGCGATGGCGATCGCCACGGTCAGCGCCTGGTCGCGGAACAGTTGCCCGGCCACGCCTTCCACGAACACCAGCGGCAGGAACACCGCGATCGTGGTCAGGGTCGAGGCGACCACGGCCATGCCGACCTCGCGGGTGCCGACGATCGCCGCATCGAGCACGCTCAGGCCGCGCTCGCGCGCCTTGGCGATGCTTTCCAGCACCACGATGGAGTCGTCCACCACCAGGCCTGTGGCCAGCGCCAGCCCGCCCAGCGACATCACGTTGAGGCTCAGCCCGAGCTGGCCCATGAAGAAGAAGGTGGTCACGATCGACACCGGCAGCGACAGGCCGATCACGAAGGTGCTCCAGCCGTCGCGCAGGAACAGGAAGATGATCAGGATCGCCAGCAGGCCGCCGATCACCGCATCCTTCTTGACGTCGCCGATGGCGTGCTCGATGAAGCGCGACTGGTCTTCCAGCGTGGTCAACTCGGCGTCGGCGGGAATCTGCGCCTGCAATTGCTCCAGGCGCTGGCGCAGCGCCGCCGCGGTGGCCACGGTGTTGGCGTCGCCCTCCTTGTAGATGGCCAGTTCCACCGCTTCCTTGCCGCCCAGGCGGATGATCGCCTCACGCTCCTTGTAGCCCTGCCGCACCTGCGCCACGTCCTTGAGCCGGATCGGCATGCCGCCAGCCACGCTGGTGGTGGTGCTGGACGTGGCGCTCTGCGCCGCCGACGCCGCCGCCAGCGCCGCTTCCGAGCCGGTGGAGGCGGCGATCGCGTACATCTGTTGCAGGGCCGCGTCGGCGGCGTTGCTGCCGGCACCCTGGGTGGTCAGCAACAGATTGCGGATCTCGTCCAGGTCGGCGAACTGATTGACCGTGCGCACCAAGTAGCGCTGCGTGCCCTGCTCCAGGCGCCCGCCGGAGAGATTGACGTTCTCGTCCTTGAGCCGCGCGATCACCGTGTCGATCGGCATGTTGAGCTGCGCCAGCCGCTGCTGGTCGATGTCAACCTGGATCTCGTCCTCCAGACCGCCGCCGACCTTGACCGCGGCCACGCCCGCCACCGGCTCCAGCTTCTTCTTCAGGTCCTCGTCGGCGTAACGGCGCAACTGGGTCAGCGCGCGCACCGCCTCGGCGTCGCTGTGCGCGGCGGTCCTGCTCGACAGCACCAGGCGCATGATCGGCTGGGTGGAGGGATTGAAGCGCAGCAGCACCGGCGCCTTGGCCTCCAGCGGCAGCGATAGCGCCTCCATCTTGTCGCGCACCTCCAGGCTGGCCTGGTCCATGTTGGTGCCCCAGGCGAACTCAAGCACCACGTCGCTCTGCCCGGTGCGCGAGACCGACTTGAGCTTGCGCAGGTTCTTGACCACGCCGACCGCCTCTTCCACCGGCTCGGTCACCAGCGTCTCGATCTCCGACGGCGCGGCGCCGGCATACTCGGTACGCACGGTCAGGGTCGGATAGCTCAGGTCCGGCAGCAGGTTGACCTTGAGCCCGTGCAGCGCGATCGCGCCGAACAGCAGCATGGTCAGCGTGATCATCGCGATGGTCACGCGGCGGCGGGTGGCGAATTCGACCAGGCCGCCGCCGTGCGCAGCGGGCGCAGGCGGTGCGTGCGGGTCGGGACCAGCGCCGTGCATCAGCGCGCTCCGGCGGCGGTGGCGGGCGCAGCGTTGGCGATCGCGCGCTGCGGCGCGATCACCTGCACGCGGCTGCCGTCGCGCAGCGCGACCTTGCCGGCGGTGACCACCTGGTCGCCGGCCTGCAGGCCCTGGCGGATCTCCACCCACGGGCCTTCGGCATAGCCCAGCGTCACCGGCACCCGCGCGACCTTGCCGGCGACCACGCGGAACACCGCCGGCTCGCCGTCGTCGAGCAGGGCCAGCCGCGGCACCACCAGCGCATCGGCGCGCTGGTCGTAATCGATGCGGATGCGCCCGAACATGCCCGGCTGCAGCGCCTGCGCGCCCTCGTCGAACGCGCACACCACGCGGAAGGTGCCGCTGCCGGCGTCCACCACCGGCGCGATGCGGTCGACCCGGCCGCGGAACTGCTTGCCCGGCAGCGCGTCGGCCAGCAGGGTCACCGGCTGCCCGGTCTTGAGCGTGGCCAGTTCGCGCTCGGGCACGTTGAGCGTGGCCTCCAGGCGCGAGTCGTCGACGATGCGGAAGATCGGCGTGTTGATCTGCACGAAGTTGCCGGTCTTGATCGAGCGCGACGCGATCACCCCGGAGATCGGCGCCACCACCGTCGCGTAGGACAGTTCCAGCGAGGCCAACTGGTGTTGCGCGCGCACGTTGGCGAGGTCGTACTTGATCTGGTCGACGTCGGCCGCGCTGACCAGTTGCTGGCCCACCAGCTGTTGCGAGCGGCGGTAGTTGTTCTCCAGCTTGCGCAGTTGCGCCTCGCTCTGCGCCAGCGCCAGCCGCGCGCGGTCCGGGTCCAGCCGCACCAGCGGCTGCCCGGCGCGCACCTGCTGGCCCTCCTCGGCCAGCACCGCCAGGGCCACGCCGGAGGTCTTGGCGACCACCTGCGATTCGGCGCGTGCCTCCAGCGCCGCGGTGCCGCTGTAGCTTGCAGCCACCGCACGGCGGCTGGCCGCGGCCACTTCCACCGGCACCGCCTCCGGCGCCTTCTCGCTGTCGGCAGCCTTGGCCTTGGCCTCGGCGGCCGGCTTGCAGGCGCCGAGCAGCAGCGTGGTGGTGACCAGCAGCGCGGCAGCGCAAGTGGCAGTGCGGCGCGGAAGCGGTCGCGTCATCGTCGTATCCCCGGTGGATGGCGTAAATGGTGTTGTAGATAAGTAGATCACCAGTCGACACCATGCCGAATGCCCCAAAGGTCACGGGTCCGCCGCGGCGGCCAGTTTCGGAGCCGCGAAAGGTGAGGCTATACTCGGGCCGTTCCGTGTTCCCCCACGCCGGAACCCCAATCCGTCCTCCGGACCACGAAACCATGCGCACGCAGCCGCTAGCCGCTTGTTTTGCTCTGGCCGTACTCGTTTCTGTTGGGGCCGCCCCGGCCATGGCGAAGACCGCGCCGGCGCCCGCCGCTCCCGCCGCCGCTGCCGCGGCGCCCGCGCCCATTCAGGGCGATGCCGCCAACGGCCGGGTGCTCACCTACACCTGCCAGGGCTGCCACGGCGTCACCGGCTACAAGAACGCCTACCCCAGCTACCGCATCCCCAAGATCGGCGGGCAGTCGGCGCAGTACCTGACCCAGGCGCTGACCGAATACCGGCTCGGCAAGCGCAAGCATCCGACCATGCAGGCCCAGGCGGAAAGCTTCTCCGACCAGGAGATCGCCGACATCGCCGCTTTCCTGTCCACCCTCAAGTAGGCCTCCCATGCCGAACGCCGCGCACGCCTTGCGTCCCGCCCTCGTCCTGCTTGCCGCCCTGTGCCTGGGGGCCTGTTCGCAATCGCAGGTGGAATCCACCAGCACCTCCGCCGGCGACCCCGGCCACGCCAGCGGCGAGCACGGTTCCGGCTCCTCCGCCGGCCTGCCCGCCGGGCGCATCGAGGCCGGCGACAAACTGGCCCACGCCAAGGGCAAGGCCACCGGGCAGAGCTGCATCGACTGCCACGGCGCCGACGGCAACGCGCCGATCGACCCGACCTACCCCAAGCTCGGCGGCCAATATGGCGACTACCTCGCGCACGCGCTGCAGGCCTACCGCGGCGGCACCCGCACGCATCCGCTGATGAGCCCGCAGGCGGCGCAACTGAGCGACCAGGACATCGCCGACCTGGCCGCCTACTTCGGCTCGCGCAGCAGCCAGTTGCGCGATTTGCACGGCGTCAACTGAGCGGGCGACGTCCGCCGGACCAGGCATGTCGGAGGACGTGCGCGGCGGCGCGCACCACGCTGCGCCGAGCAGCGGCGACGGGACCGCGCTCAGCGCGCTGCGGATGCGCCGCCGTCGATGCGTGACAAGCTCACCGCCACTTGCTCGTGGTGCGCAAACCGATGTCGCTCCGACCTTATCCGACGACGTGCGGCACACACGTAGAAGCGGCTTCAGCCGCGACCGGCGTTCCCGGTAAAGCCCATCGCGGCTGAAGCCGCTCCTACGAGACAGCACGCCATGCGCGGCAGGTCGTTTGGAGCGGCTTTCCGCCGCGCCGAGGACTCTCAGGGAACGCCTTGCCGGCTGAGGCCGCCCACTCAGGGCAAGCTGCGCCCGGTTCGCGTGCGCTGAAAGCTGGTGATGTG
The DNA here is from genome assembly GCF_014206815.1 of Xanthomonas sp. F10. Lineage (GTDB taxonomy): Bacteria > Pseudomonadota > Gammaproteobacteria > Xanthomonadales > Xanthomonadaceae > Xanthomonas_A > Xanthomonas_A indica. The sequence continues at coordinate 1,047,907 of NZ_JACHNP010000001.1, read as the reverse complement.
CGGCGCCCTCTTCTGACGCCGAGCCCGCACCGGCCGCTCAGCGACTGCCGTTGTCTTCCTGCAGCTCGCGCTTGAACGGCACGTTCGGCGGCGGTCGCGCGCCGGCCGGCTGCTCGTTGAGATTGGGATCGGTGATGCCGCAGCCGCCGCCCACCTGCAGGATCGAGATCACGCAGGAAATGCTGCTGGTGGTGCCGGGAATCGGAATCTTCACCGACTTGATGCCGCGCCGCACCCACTCTTCCAGCAGCGTCGCGTTCGGCAGCCAGTACTTGTCGAACGAGGTCGGCGTGTAGTCGTACGGCGGACGCTTGAGCCACTCGCCGGCCTTTTCGATGCGATCGCGCGTCCAGGTGTCGGTCTCGGCGCCGGGCGCGCTGCGCGCCGGCGCCTGCTCGTTGCCGCGACCATCGGCCAGACGCACGCTGCCGTCGGCATTGAACAAGCCGCCGCCCTTGCTGGCGCCCGCACCGGCATCGCCGGGACGGTTGCGTGCGGCCGCGCCCCAGTCGTCGCCGCGCTGCGGCGTGGCCCAGCCTCCATCGCGGGCGACCGGTGCCGGGCCGCTGCCCGGGCTCGTCGCCTGGCTGCCGGGCGGCGCGGTGCCAGCCGCGGGCGCCGCCGGCTTGGCCGACGCGCTGGCGGCGGCGCCAGCCGAGGCGGCCGGTGCCTGTTGCGGGGTCGGCGCGCTGGCTGGGGCGGGGTCCGGGCTGGCGACCGGGGCGGCCGCCGGCGCCGGCGTGGGCGCGGTCGCCGTGGCGGTGCTCGGCGTCGGCACTTCGATCTGGCGCACCTGCGGCACGTCGGCGCTGCGCAGCATCGGCGTCGGCGCCGGCGTGCGCAGCTGTGGTACCGGGACCTGCACCTGCGGCAGCGGCGCCGGCACCTCGCGTTCGCGCACCTGCACCTGCGGTGCGGCGGGGCGCGGCACCGCGATGTCGCGCGGACGCAACTGCGCCACGGTCGGCACGTCGGTGACCACCTCGACCTCGCGCACCGGCACCTGCACGTCGGGCGGCACGACCGCGCGCGGTGTGGGCACCGGTACACGCACGCTCGGTGGCGGCGGCAGCACGAAGTCGCGCGTGGGCGTCGGCGTCTCGGTCACCTGCAGCGGCTGCTCCGCCGGTGGCGGTGGTGGCGCACTGGCCGTGGTCGGCGCGGGCGCCGGCACTGCCGGGGTCGGCTCCGCGGCTGGTGCAGGTGCAGGAGCGGCTGCCAGCGTCGGGCGTGGCCGCGCGGACAGGGCGCGCCGCGCACGCGGTGGCGTCGGCGACGTCGCCTCCGTGGACGCGGCCGCCTCGGCCGGCGCACCACCGCCGCTCTCGGCGGGCGTGCCGCGGCCGACGAATTCCACCTGCACGCGGCCGGCGGCGTCCGCATCGGTGCGCGGCGGCAGCCAGCGCACGAACGCCACCCACAGCAGGAACACCGCGAACAGCAGATGCAGCAGCAGGCTCAGCAGCACGGCGATGCGCCGCCACCAGCGCTGGTCGTATGGCGCCGGATCCCAGTGCTGCCACCACAGGCGGCGGAACGCCTGCCACAGCGGCAAGGCCGGCAGACGCGTGGTCACCGGCGGCTGCGCCGGTGGCATCGCCGCAATCAGCTCCGGGGCGGCGAACGGCCGCGGCACGGCAGGTTGCGCCGCGATCCAGTGCGCCCATGCGTATGGCAGACCGGTGCGGCGGTCGCGCAGCAGCTTGCGCGGCGTACGCGCCAACAACACATCGAGGATGTCGGTGGCGCGCGTCACCGGCAGCGGGACGTCAGGCGGCCGAATCGCGCGGAATGTAGGGAGCGCTGCCGCTGTCGTGGTCGGTGGCGTCGCGCACCGCGGTCACCCCCGGCACCCGGCCCATCAGCGTCTTCTCGATGCCCTGCTTCAAGGTCACGTCGGCCATGCCGCAGCCGTGGCAGCCGCCGCCGAAGCGCAGCAGCACCACGCCATCGGCGGACACTTCCTGCACCGCCACGCGGCCGCCGTGCTGGGCCAGTTGCGGATTGACCTCGTTCTCCACCACCCAGCGCACCCGCTCCACCAGCGAGGCCGCTTCGCCCGGTGCTTCGCCCTTGATCTTCGGCGCCTTGATGGTGAGCTGCTGGCCGGTGCCCTGGGTGACGTAGTCGATTTCCGCGCCGTCGAGCCAGGCGACGCTGTCGGCCGCCACGTACAAGGTGAAGCCGGCGCAGTCGATCGCCCACTCGTCGCCGGCCAGGTCCGCCGGCTCGGCGAACTCCAGCCGCGCATCGGCACGCGGGGTGCCGGCATCGACCGCGCTCAGGCGCACGCCCATGCCGGGCACGGCCTCGCGTTCGAGCAACTTGCGGAAATGGGCCTGTGCGTTGTCTGAGATCTGGATCATGCGGGTATTCTAGACCCTTCCACGCCCTGCGCTCATCGCGGGCGGTATGTTGATCGGCCCTGTCCGTTCCACCGCAGAGACCCTCCATGAACGACCTGATCCCGCTCGCCCAGGCCCACTGCTCGCCCTGCAAGGGCAGCGAGTACAAACTGACCCAGGCGCGCCTGGCCGAACTGCTGCCGCAGGTGCCCGGGTGGGAAGTCGTCGAGAACGGCAACGCGATCAGCCGCACCTTCCGCTTCCCCGACTACTACCGCACCCTGGCCTTCGTCAACGCGCTGGCCTGGATCGCGCACCGCGAGGACCACCACCCCGACCTGGGCGTGCACTACGACCGCGTGGTGGTGCGCTATTCCACCCACGACGTCGGTGGCCTCAGCGAAAACGACTTCATCTGCGCCGCCAAGGCCTCCGCCCTTTCGGAATGATCCCGATGATCGCTACCGTCGCCGCCCGTCGTCTGTTCCCCCTGGCCTGCCTGAGCGCCGTGCTGCTCAGCGCCTGCGGCCAATCCCAACAATCGCAGCAACACACCGTGGCCCAGCCGCCGACCGAGGTCGCCGCGGTGAAGACGCCGCCGCCGGACTACCCGATCGACGTGGCCTGCGCCGGACTCGGCGGCACGGTGGTGCTGAAGGTGGTGGTCGGCGTGCAGGGCAAGCCGACCGACGTGAACGTGGTCACCGGCAGCGGCCAGGCCAAGCTGGACGCCTCGGCGCAGGAGGCCGTGCGCGGCTGGACGTTCAAACCCGCCACCCGCAACGGCCAGGCAGTGCCGTGGACCATCCAGGTGCCGGTCAACTTCAATCCGCCGCAGCCGCGCCCGGACCACTGCTTCGCGCTGGACGCGCAGGCGCACAAGGCCGGCTGAACCTCAAGTCTCCCGCCCCAACCACGGGCGCGCGCGCCGCGCCTTCACGCGACACCCGCACCGCGCCGGGTTTGATCGACGCCTCTTTCCTTGGAGCCGCCGGCGCATGCTGGAGATCCCGCTGCACAATGTCCTGGTCGCGCTCGCCGTGACCCTCGGCGCCGGCCTGGCCACCGGCCTGGGCAGCGTGCTGGTGTTGTTCAGCAGAGGCCCCAATCCGCGCTTGCTCGCCTTCGGCCTGGCGTTCTCCGCCGGCGCGATGGTGTACGTGTCGTTGACCGAGATCCTCGGCAAGTCGATCGCCGCCTTCAGCGAGGCCTTCGATCCACGCCTGGGCCAGGCCTACGCCACCCTGGCGTTCCTGGCCGGCATGGTGCTGATCGTGACCATCGACCGGCTGGTGCCCAATCCGCACGAAAGCCTCAACAGCCGCGATCCGCTGTTCCGCGACGACAACCGCGCCTACGTCAAGCGCGTCGGCCTGCTCACGGCGGTGGCGATCACGGCGCACAATTTCCCGGAAGGCCTGGCCACCTTCTTCGCGACGCTGGAGAGCCCGGCGGTGGGCATGCCCCTGGCCTTCGCCATCGCCGTGCACAACATCCCCGAAGGCATCGCCATCGCCGTGCCGGTGCATTACGCCACCGGCCGCAAGTCCTATGCCTTCGCCGCCAGCCTGCTGTCCGGCCTGGCCGAGCCGATCGGCGCGCTGATCGGCTACGTCGCGCTGGCGCGCTTCCTGTCCGATGCGGTGTTCGGCGCGGTGTTCGGGCTGATCGCCGGGGTGATGGTGTTCCTGGCCCTGGACGAACTGCTGCCGGCGGCCAAGCGTTATGCGCAGGGACACGAGACGGTGTACGGCCTGGTCGCGGGCATGGCCACGCTGGCCTTGAGTCTGGTGCTGTTCCGCCTGTCCGCGCCGGTCTGAGCGCACCCGCCGGCGCCGGCTGAACGCGGGCTCGCTGGCCTGCGCGGCAGCGCCGCGCAGAAAGGTCGCAGACACCAAGGGCGGCGCATGCTGCGGCCACCTTCGCCCCGCTCCGATGAGGTGTCGCATGGATCTCCGCCCCCTGCCCCCGGCCAGGCTGGCCCTGTTCACCGCGCTGAGCGTGGTGGCGCTGGGCGCCTGCCAGCGACAAGACGCGCCCGCTCCCGCAGCACAGGCCGACACCGGCGCCCCCGCTGCGGCGCCCGCGCCTGCCCCCTACGTCCCGCCCACCGCCGACCAGCTGTATCAGTTGGTGGCGCCGATCGCGCTGTTCCCGGACAAGCTGTTGGCGCAGACCCTCGCCGCCTCGGTGTATCCGGACCAGGTGGTGTCCGCGCAGGACTGGCTGCGCAACAACCGCACCCTGTCCGCCACCGACCGCCTGCAAGCGGCCGCGTCGCAGCCCTGGGATCCCAGCGTCAAGGCGCTGACCGCCTTCCCCGACGTGGTCGACCAGTTGGCCGGCAACGGCGACTGGACCCGCGCGCTGGGCGACGCCTATGCCCACGATCCCAACCAGGTGCTGGACGCGGTGCAGGTGATGCGCCAGCGCGCGCAGGCGCAGGGCCACCTGCGCAGCACCCCACAGCAGCGCGTGCAGGTGGTTCAGCGCACCGTAGTGGAACCGGCGCCGGCCTATGCCGACGCGGTGCCGCCGCCGACCCGCACCATCGTCATCGAGCCGGCGCAGCCGGACGTGGTCTACGTGCCGCGCTACGACCCCGACGTGGTCTACGGCGCTCCGGTCAACGTCTACCGCGAATACCGCTACCGTCCGCCGCGCCCCTACTACGACACCGGCGACCTGGTCACCGCCGGCATCATCTCCTTCGGCGTGGGCGTGCTGGTCGGCGACGCGCTCGAACACCACCACCACAGCGTGTTCGGCTGGCTGGAACCGGCGCCGCCATGGCACAGTTGGGGCTGGAACAACTGGGGGGTGAACTGGAACGCGCCGCCGTCGGCGCCGAACTACGTGGTCTACCGCAACAGCGTGTACGCACCGCGCACCACCATCATCAACAACCACTACGACAACCACAGCTACGTGCACAACGACTACCGCGGCGCGCCAGCCCCGGCGATGCCGATGGGTGGGCCGGCCGCGCAGCAGGCCTTCGCCGCCGCGCATGCCCCGGGCGCCGCGCTGGCTGCCGCGGCGATGGGCGCGCGCACTCCGGCGGCCGCGTTCGGGCCGGCCCGCGCCCAGCCGCCGGCGATGCCGCAGACCATGCCGCACTTCACCAGCCAGATGCTGCAGGCCGGTCGCCCGGTGGCGGCGATGGCGCCGCCGATGCAGCGCCTGCCGGCTCCGGGCACCCCGGCGGCCATGGCCGCCGCGCGCGACCAGCGCCTGCTGCCCGGCTTCGCGCCGCGTGCCCCGGCACCGCAACGCGCCCTGGCAATGGCCCAGCCGAACGCGCCACGCTCGGCTCCGTCGATGCCGGTGCCGCAGTTCCACGGCCGGCCGGTGCCGCAGGCACTGTCGCCCACGCCGATGCCGCGCGAGGCCGTCGCCAATCATGGCGGCATGCCGGCGCCGCGCTTCGCCGAACCACCGCGACACGGCGACCCGGGCATGCAGCCGTCCGGCTTCGCCCGCGAGATGGCCCGCGCGCAGCCGCCGCGCGCGGCGATGCCGGCCGAAGCGCCGCGCGCCCAGGCCTGGCATGCGCCGGCGCCCGAGCGCGAGGCGCGCGCGCCGGAGATGCCGCGCGAGGCGATGCGTGCGCCGATGCCGGAACCGCGCCAGGAGCAGCGCGTGGCCCGGTTCTCTCCGCCGCCGCGCATGCCGGCGCCGCGGCCGGCCGAATCGCACCCGGCACAACGGCCGGCCCCGGCCCACCATGACGGGCACCACGACCACGACCATCACGACAGCTGAACGCAACGCGGGGCGGCCGCATGCCGCTCCCGCCGCGCCGGCCTCAGCCGAGGCGGTTCAGCGCCTCGGCCAGTTCGTCGGCCAGCGGCGCGTTCAATAGATAAGGTGTCTTGCCGTCGTCCAGGGCGAACTCCAGCGAGGCGGCATGCAGGAACAGACGTTTGAGTCCGATCTGCTCGCGCAGGCGCTTGTTGACTGCAGGATCGCCGTACTTGTCGTCGCCAGCGACCGGATGCCCCAGGTGCTGGGCGTGCACGCGGATCTGGTGGGTGCGGCCGGTCTCGATCCGCACCTCGCAGTAGGAATGCCCGCCGCGCCGCTCCAGTACCCGGAAATGGCTCAGCGACGGCTTGCCCGCCGCGTTCACCTGCACGTGGCGCTCGCCGCCCTGGCGCAGGCCGATGTGCAGCGGCGCATCCACGCTCATGGTGCCATCGGGCATGCGCCCGACCAGCAGGGTCAGGTAGCGCTTGCTGATGCCGCGGCCCTGGACCCGATCGTCCTCGCGCATCAGCGCCTGCAGCTCGGTCAGCGCCGAACGCTTCTTGGCCACGATCAGCAGCCCGGAGGTGTCGCGATCGAGCCGGTGCACCAGCTCCAGCGACTGATTGGGACGCAGCGCACGCAGCGTCTCGATGGCGCCGAAACTGATGCCGCTGCCGCCGTGGCTGGCGACCCCGGACGGCTTGTTCAGCGCCAGCAAGCGCGCGTCCTCGTACACGATCGCCGCCTCCAGCCGGGCCATGAACGCATCCGGCGGCGCGCTCTTCTCGCCCTCCTCGGTCAGCCGCACCGGCGGGATGCGCACCTCGTCGCCGGCCTCGAGCTTGCGCTCGGCCTTGGTGCGGCCGCCGTTGACCCGCACCTGGCCGCTGCGCATCAGCTTGTAGATCAGGCTGCGCGGCGCGCCCTTGAGCTGGCCGAGCAGGAAATTGTCTACGCGCTGTCCGGCCCTGTCTTCCGGGACCTTGAGAATGCGCACCGCGCTGGTCGCGACATCGCGCGGCTTCGGAGGGATCGGGGGGGAAGTCATCAGGCAGTTTATTCTGTTACACTCGGGGGGCGAGATAAGGGTTTGATTTCGTTGGAAGTTAGTTGAGGGCCAGAAGCCCGGCTTACGACGATTCCGGCACAGTGCGCGACCACCGCCCCCGGGGCGGCCATGTTAGCGGCTCACCGGCCTGCCCGGCCATCGCCGGATGCCGCAAGCGTCCGCGCTGAACATGCCCCGTGCGGCGCCCAGCCTGGCTGGAGTCGCCGCCGGTCCTGAACCACCTAAAAGCAAGAAGCGCTCCCGCGGCTCGCCGTGGTGTCGTAGCGCTGGAAACCCAAGACGCCCACCCCGCGCCTGCGCGATGGGCGACGAAGCGTGACCAGAAGCGAAACCCCATGGCGTTCCGCGCGGTAGCAGCGCGAGGAACGCAACAATGAAGCGAATGCTGATCAACGCCACGCAGGCAGAAGAACTGCGTGTGGCCATCGTGGACGGCCAGACCCTGTACGACATCGACATCGAGCAGCCGTCCAAGGAACAGAAGAAGTCCAACATCTACAAGGGCCGCATCACCCGGCTCGAACCCTCGCTGGAAGCGGCCTTCGTCGAATACGGCGGCGAGCGCCACGGCTTCCTGCCACTGAAGGAAATCTCCCGCGATTACTTCCAGGCCGGCGTCGACCACAACAAGGCGACGATCCGCGAACTGCTGCGCGAGGGCCAGGAAGTGGTGGTGCAGGTGGACAAGGAGGAGCGCGGCAACAAGGGCGCGGCCCTGACCACGTTCATCTCCCTGGCCGGCCGCTACATGGTGCTGATGCCGAACTCGCCCAGCGCCGGCGGCGTCTCGCGCCGGATCGAGGGCGAGGACCGTGCCGCGCTGAAGGAAGCGCTGGACAAGCTGAACATCCCCGACGACATGGGCGTGATCATCCGCACCGCCGGCGTCGGCCGCGATGCCGAAGAGCTCCAGTGGGACCTGGACTACCTGCTGCAGGTGTGGAAGTCGATCGCCGAGGCCGCCCTGGCCAAGCCGGCGCCGTTCCTGATCTACCAGGAATCGCGGCTGATCATCCGCGCCCTGCGCGACTACCTGCGCGCCGACATCGGCGAGATCCTGGTCGACACCGAGGAGATGTACGGCGACGCCAAGGAATTCATGCAGCAGGTGATGCCGCAGAGCCTGCGCAAGCTCAAGCACTACACCGACGACATCCCGCTGTTCAACCGCTTCCAGATCGAGTCGCAGATCGAGGCCGCCTACGAGCGCAGCGTGCGCCTGCCCTCCGGCGGCTCGATCGTGGTCGACCAGACCGAGGCGCTGACCGCGGTGGACGTCAACTCCTCGCGCGCCACCAAGGGCAGCGACATCGAGGACACCGCGTTCCAGACCAACCTGGAGGCGGCCGAAGAAGTCGCGCGCCAGTTGCGCCTGCGCGACCTCGGCGGCCTGGTGGTGATCGACTTCATCGACATGGCCTCCAACAAGCACCAGCGCGAGGTCGAGAACCGCCTGCAGAACGCGCTCAAGTACGACCGCGCGCGGGTGCAGATCGGCCGCATCTCGCGCTTCGGCCTGCTGGAGATGAGCCGCCAGCGCCTGCGCCCGTCGCTGGGCGAATCCAGCCAGATCGTCTGCCCGCGCTGCGACGGCCACGGCCGCATGCGCAGCGTCGAGTCGCTGTCGCTGTCGATCATCCGCGTCGCCGAAGAGCATGCGATGAAAGAGAACACCGGGCAGGTGCTGGTGCAGGCCCCGGTGGAGATCGCCAACTACCTGCTCAACGAGAAGCGCCGCGCGCTCAGCGAGATCGAGAAGCGCCACGACGCGCCGATCGTGATCGTCGCCGACGAGCAGCTGCACACCCCGCACTACGAAGTGACCCGCCTGCGCGAGAACGAGTTGGGCGAGGAAAGCACCAAGCCCAGCTACCAGCGCGGCACCCCGCGCAAGCTGCCGGTGCATGCGCTGACCAAGGCGCAGTTGAACATTCCGGCGCCTGCGGTGACCAATGTGAAGCACTCGCAGCCGGCCCCGGTGCGCGAAGTGGTCGAGGAACCGGCCGCCGCGCCGGCACCGGCCCCGGTCGTCGCGCCCACGCCGATCGCGCCGCCGGCCACCGGCGTGGTCGGCTGGCTGAAGCGCATCTTCGGCGCCGGCGACAGCCCGGCCCCCGCCCCGGCCGCCGCCGAGCCGGCGCAGCGTCAGCGCCCGCAGGACGGCAACCGCAACCGCAACGACCGTGGCGATCGCAGCGACCGCAACGCGCGCCGTGACGGCAACCGCAACGGTGGCCAGGGCGGCAATGCCGCCCGCGGCAACGGCAACAACGGCGGCGGCAACGCACGCCGCGACGAGCGCCGCGCCGGCAACGGCAATGGCGCCGCCGCGCCGGCCGGGCAGCAGAACCCACAGCCCAAGGCGCCGCGCAACGAGCAGGCCACGCAGCAGGCCAAGCCGCAGCAGCAGCCGCAGACGCCCAAGCCGCCGAAGCAGCAGCAGCCGCAGAACCCGCCGCGCCAGCCCAAGCCGCAGCAGGAGCCGGCGCAGGCTGCCGCGCAGGGCGACAAGCCGCCGCGTCAGCCGCGCGCCGAGGAGGCCGTCGCCAAGCAGCAGGCCGCGCCTGTCGCGACCAGCCCGGTGACGCCGGTGCAGGACGCCACCACCCTGGCCGCCGCCGCGGTCGCCGGTGGCGCGATCGCCACGTCCCAGGAGCCGGCAGCGGCCGTCGAGGCCACCGCCGCGCCGGCGCAATCGCCGACCGCCGCAGCGACCAGCATCGATGAGCGCGAAAGCGCCGCCGAAACCGCTCAGGCCGTGCCTGCCGGCGAAGGCGCCGAGGGCGAGGACGGGACCGGCGATGCCGGTGGCCGCCGCCGTCGCGGCCGTCGTGGTGGCCGCCGCCGCCGCCGTGGCAATGGCGAAGCCGGCGCCGCCGGCGATGCCGCCGGTCTGGACGACGCCGATCTGGACGCCGGCGACAGCGACGGCGAAAGCGCGCAGGCGCCGAGCCGCAGCCAGCCGGAGTTCGACTTCGACGACGACGCTGCCGGCGACGCGCCCGCGTCCAAGCCGCAGCCGCCCGTACAGGAGAAGGAGAAGCGCGAGCCGCAGGAAAAGCGCGAGCCGCGCCGCGAGCGTGCAGCCGCCGCCAGCAGCGCACCGGCACCGGCCGACGACGCAGCCCAGTCCCCCGCGCCGATCGCCGTCGACCCCGTGCCTGCGCCGGCCACCGCACCGATGCAGCCGACCGCGCCGGCCGACGCCGTCATCGCAGCGCCTGCGCCGACCGCGCCGGCCGCTGCCACCCAGGGCGCCAGCGATGCCGCCGTCGCCCACGCCGACACGGTGGTGGCTGCCGCACCTGCGGCAGCGGTCGCCGAGACGACGCCGGCAGCGCAGCAGACCGTGGGCACCGAGCGCGCCGCGGCACCGGCCGAACGCGCAACACCGGCCGCCGCACCGGCCGCGCCCCAGCCGCAGGCGGTCACCACTGCCGTCGAGCAACCGACCGCGACCGCCGCCAAGGCCCCGGTCGCGGAGCCGGACGCCGCGGATGCCACGGCCACGGTCGAGGATCCGGCGAGCGTGACCGCGCCGGCGGCAGCCGCAGCCGCGCCGAGCGCAGCACCGGCCGTCACCGCCACGCCCGCCGCTTTCGCGGAGCCACGTGCGGAAGAAGCTGCCCCGGCCAAGCCGGCCTACGCGCCCGTGCAGACCACCATGCTCGACGCCTTCGCCGGTGCGCCGGCGAACGTCCCGCACAGTGGTGATGCAGCGGCCGCCGCGCCGACCGAGGCCGCATCGGCCACGCCGGCAAGCAGCGACACCGCAACGTCCGCCGCCACTGCCTCGACGCAGGTCGCGGCTGCAGACGAAGCGGGCAGGAAGGAACGTGCTGCTGCCGCCGCGCCGCAGTCCGCAGCACATGCGCCGCATGCCGCGGACAAGGCGGACGGCGACGAGCACAAGGATCGCACCTGATCCTCACTCCTGCTGTTGCGGCATGAAAAAAGCGGCCTTCGGGCCGCTTTTTTCTAGGGGGCCCGTGAAGCGCGTCCGTCGCTACGGCGCAAGACGCTCGTCTGCACGCGCACTCTCTCCGCGCATCCCGTTCGGCGCAGCAGTGGCGTGGCGGTGGCAGTGGCGTGGCAATGGCAGTGGCAGTGGCAGTGGCTCGAAAGCCTCGCCAAAGCGCGCTTTGCCGTGGCTCAACGAGATACGCCATCACCTCGTAGGAGCGGCTTCAGCCGCGACAACCATCACCGGTACGGCTGTCGCGGCTGAAGCCGCTCCTACGAAAACGGGCGGTGGATGGAGTACGTGTTGCACGGAAGGCAGGCGACCGAAGTGTCTGGAAGTCACACCAATGCATGCATGTCCGCGTCGCTGGACGCTCCTGCAGTCGTGAATGATGCTGCGCGCAGCGCGTGTACCACCTCCTCCCCCGTGCTTGCACCACGTAATGCCGCGGCGGCACCCAGTTTCCGACCGCGGCACGCGCGAGTGCTGGGGACGTCGGCGATGCCGGAAGACGCATGGTTGCGGTCGATCCACTGCGGACACGTCTGCGCGCTCGCGCAAGCAAAAAAGCAAAAGCGGCCCGAAGGCCGCTCTTTTACAGATCGCCAGGCGCCTCCGATTACAGCGGGTGCGTCGGATCCAGCAAGCCGTACTGCGTGGCCAGGCGCGCCAGGGCGATGTTGTCCTGGATGCCGACCTTCTCGAACAGTCGCGCCTTGTGTGTGTTGACGGTCTTTGCGCTGAGGCTCAGGCGCTTGGCGATGTCTTCCTGGCGCAGGCCGCGGGTCAGCAGCAAGGCTACCTCCAGTTCGCGCGGCGACAGCGCATCGAAAGGCGAACCGCCGCCTTCCAGATTGGCCAGCGCCAGGTTCTGCGCGATGTTGGCGCCGAGGTAGCGCTTGCCCATCGCCACGTCGCGCACCGCGCGCAGCAATTCCTGCGCATCGCCGGCCTTGCCGACGTAACCGGACGCACCGGCTTCCAGCAGCCGCTTGGGCAGCGGGCCGTCTTCCAGCACCGAGACGATGATGACCTTGGTGCCGTGGTCGCCCTTGACGATGCGCTCGGTGACTTCCAGCCCGCTGACGCCGGGCATGTGCAGATCGCACAGGACGATGTCCGGCTTCAGCTGCCGGATCTGCGGGAGCGCCGTTTCGCCGCTGTCGGCCTCGCCGACGATCTCGATATCCGTTTGATTCGACAGGATCAGCTTCATGCCCGTACGGACAAGAGCGTGATCATCGACCAGAAAAACCCTGATGGCCATCTCGTATAACCCCAACGCAGCGGATACCGCACGATCAGACTATCTGCGTGAATTATTCAGGGCAATACGAATTCGTAGACAAACGACGACGCTTCACGATGTGCTCATCTGCACTTCGCGAAACGTCATGCTGTTGTCATCAAAACCCTGCCGAGCTTACTCAAGGCTCGGCACGCAGGGTCGAGTGACCTGCCTGCGCTTCCTCGGAAGGCGCGCGACGGTCCCTGCGTCAGGCCGAGGCCAGTATGCTGGCACAGTGGGGAAAACGTTATCAGGACAATCCTGATCTCACGTCAGAATTATCTGACCCTCCCCCTTCCCGCTTCCGGACACCACCCCGCTGCGGATCCCGGACAGGCCCGGCGAAATTTTCCGACACCCGAGTCGGAAATGGCCGATGCGAGCGCCCGCACCCGACGCCACCACGATATGACCGGCCGCCTGCGGCACACTGCCCGGGTGAACACCATCCGTCCGTACGCGGCGCAGGACCACGCCGCCTGCCTGGCGCTGTTCGACAGCAACGTCCCGCAGTTCTTCGACCACAGCGAACGCGCCGCCTTCGCGCGCTTCCTGGAGCGCGACGCCGGCGCCTGGCACTACCTGGTCATCGTCCGCGCAGGCGCGGTCGTGGCCTGCGGCGGCCACGCGCTGAACGACGATGGCCGCGTCGCCGGCTTCGGCTGGGGCATGGTCGACCGCCGCCTGCACCGCCAGGGCCTGGGCCGTGCCTTGACCGAAGCGCGGCTCGACGCCTGCCGGCGCAGCGGCGTGGCGCGGATCGAACTGGACACCAGCCAGCACACCCAGGCGTTCTATGCGCGCTTCGGCTTCGCCGTCGAACGCGTGGTGGCGAACGGCTACGGTCCGGGGCTGGACCGGTGGGACATGGCGTTGGATCTGGGTTACGCGCGCGACTGAAACGGATCGCGCCTGGCGATGACTGCCGTCAGGCGGCCAGCGCGTAACGACGGCAGTGCTCCAGATAGCCGGCTTCGTGATGACCGGCGAGCGCGACCACGCTCTCCCAGAGCCACGACGGCGTGTCGATGGCCTTGCGCCGGTCCGCATCCAGCAATTGCAGCCACGCGGCACGTGTCCTGGGCTTCATCTGCCGCGCATGCGCCTTGCCGACGACGAAGGCCAGATAGCGCGCCGAGCGCACCGCCTCGACGTGATTGAACTGGTCCACTTCCAGCTTCAGGTCGCGCGGCGACAGTTCGCGGATGAACAGCGAGCGGCCCAACAGATGCACCGGCAGCATCCTGCTGCCCAGGTACGGCGACAGCGCCCGCGCCGCGGCGGCCACGCGTTCGGCGTTGTCCGCCGGCATCCGCGCATCCGGCGCCGCCGGCGCGATCGGGGCAACCGCCTCCTTCAGATCGACCAGCGCATACGACCAGTGGCCCTTGCCGGTCTTCAAGGCCACGATCGCAGCGTAGCGCAGCAGGCCGAGCGAACTGCAGCCCTTCATCCAGTACGCGGCATCGACCAGGCGTACCTCGCGATCCTTGGGTTTGCCCTTCAGCGACAGCACCATCTGCGCCACTGCCGGATCGGCGAACAGCCGTTCCAACGCCTCGCGCTCTTCCGGCGCCAACGCCCAGAACTTCTCGCCCAGCGGGATGCGCGGCTCCACCGCCTGCAGACGCTCCTTGGCCAGGTGGCGCCAGCGCCGGCCGAAGGCCTCGCGGCGGATGCTGCGCACGGTCTCCGGTTCGGCACCGGGGTGATCGCGGGTCGGATCCTCGATGGCGGCGCCGTAGCCGTCGACCATCGCCTCCATCATCCGTGCAGTGGTGACGCCGGGCAGGTCCGAACCGCGGGCCGCGGTGGCCAGCGACAGGCCCAGGCGGATGAGATCGTGCGCAGGATTGCCGATCACGCCCTGGTCGAGGTCGCGGATCTGGATCTCGACACGTCCCTCGCCGTCGGCAACCGGACCCAGGTTGCCGAGATGGCAGTCGCCGCAGATCCAGATCGCCGGGCCCATCGGCACGCGGCGCGCCGCCGGCGACGCCGCCAGCCATTCGTAGAACCTGGCCGTGTTGCCGCGCACGTAGGCGTGTGCGGAGCGGGCCATCTTCAGGGTGCGCTTGCGTTCGAGGATGACGGGACGTTCGGCGAGGCTGGGCATCGAAGGGCGAACCTGGAGCGGATGGCGTGGAGGTCACGCGCGGCGGCGCCGACGCTAGCAGAGCCGAACGGAATGATCCGTGCACGACACACACGCATTCGCACTGCGCACCGCTGTCGGCGGGCTCGCGCGCCTGCGCAGTGGCCGAGGGGCTGTCTTGTCCGGCAACGGAGTGAATCTGCCGCGATCGATCCTTCCCCTTCGCGGACGCCTGCTGCATGCTCATGCGCGCACCGGCGGCAGTCCGCGGCGTCGACGTGATCTTAATCACGCCCCCGGCTATGCTCCGCGCACTTCACATAACTTAGGGAGAAGTTCATGCGTCTGACCATGCCGGCAACGCTTGCTGTGTGTGTGCTGCTCGCCGCCTGCAGCAAGGGCGACGACAAGAACGGCGACAATGTCGCGATGTCCAACGCCTCGGTCGCCGACGTGGCCAAGGTGCAGGCGACCAAGCTGCAGCCCGGCGAATGGGAGATGCGGATCGAGCAGGTGAGCAGTGAGACCACCGGCGGCTCCGGCAACATGCCGCAGATGCCGAAGGTGCCGCCGAGCACCACAAAGGTGTGCCTGACCGCCGAGCAGATCAACAATCCTTCGAGCATTTTCGGCAGCGCCTCGCCGATGCAGAAGAACTGCGTGTACGACACCTTCAACATGAAGGACGGCAAGATCGACGCGAAGATGCATTGCGCGATGGGCGACATCAAGATCGAAGGCACCAGCACCGGCACCTTCAGCGCCACCGAGATGGCGTCGGAATCGCACTCCACGGTCAGCGGCCTGCCGGGCGGCATGTCGATGAAGACGCACATGAAGCTGGACGGCAAGCGCCTGGGCGAGTGCCAGCCGGGCGACGTCAAGGCGGGCGATACCAAGGCGCCGGCTGCCGGCTGAGCGCGCCTGTCCTGATGCCGACGCCCGGCGTCGCTTCCGGGGACATCCCAGTCCTGTTCTGTTCCAAGCGCCGCGACGAGACCCGTCGCGGCGTTTTTCATGGGCGCATGTACGCGCTCGCCGCCGCGGGATCCACCCTGTGAAAAGTTGCCTGCGCAGCGAGGCACGGGCTTGTTCATGCCTGGTTGCAGGCGGATCGGCTGAATGTACGTCGCCCAGGCCAGTCTCCAGCGACAGCCGTGCCGCTCTTTGCGTCCGTGCCGTGCCTACCCACAACGAACAGGAGACACCCATGCGCAACACCCTTCTGGCCACGATCATCGCGCTGGCGGCAGTACCCGCCCTGGCGAGTGCACGCGCGCCGGCGCCCGACTGTCACGCGGTGATGCTCGCCACGGTGAAGGACGACATGCAGAACACCTGGAACAAGGGCCAGACCTTGCCGGTGGACATCGCGCGCGACACGCCGTCGGGCGGCGCGTTCTGCACGCATGGCGGCAGTTGCCTGCCGCGCAAGGTGGCCGGCAAGGAAGCGGTTCGCCTCACCGATTGCAAGATCGGGCCGTCGATCGGCGACGGCGACTACCGACTGGTCGCATTGCCGCGTTCGCACAAGCACTGAATCTCCGACTTGCGCCAGGAGCGCCGACCATGAAACTTCCATTGCGACTGGCGGCGCTGTGCTGCCTCGCGTTCGCGTGCGTGTCCGCGGCGAACGCGCAACCCACGATCCGTGTCGCGGTCTATCGTGGCGCAGCCGGCTGCGACGATTGCTCCGAAACCGCCAAAGACGCGATCGAGGCACTGAGTCCGCAGTACAAGGTCGACATCATCGGCCCGAAGGAGGCGCAAGACGTCACGCCCGCCACCCTGCGCGGCTATGCGGTCTATGTGCAACCGGGCGGCGGGCAGGACATTCCGGCCGCGCTGCAGGCGATGGGCGAGCGCCGGATCGCCGCCATCCGCGACTTCGTCGCGCGGGGCGGCGGCTATCTGGGCCTGTGCATGGGCGCCTATCTTGCCGATGACACCAACATGGGCCTGATCGGCGACGATCTCGATGGCGAGGTCGGCCGGCCCGGCTTCCCCGTCACCACCATCGATGAGGAGGCCGTCGCGGTGCGCTGGAGGGGCCGCCCCGACAGCGTGTTCTTCCAGGACGGCCCCTACTTCCCGAAGAGCACCCAGGGTGGCTTCCGTGCGCTCGCCACCTACGCCAATGGCGATGTGGCCGCGGCGCGCTACAGCTTCGGCCGCGGCACCGTCGTGCTCAGCGGTCCGCATCCCGAGGCGGACCGGAGCTGGTTCGAACAGGCCGAGATCCCGCTGGACAGGATGCCCAGGACGCCGGTCCTGCAAGCGCTGTTCGACGAGTTCGCCACGCAGTCGTCGCGGCCCTGATTCTATCGCCGGCTGACGCGCCCCCCGCCCGATGCCGACGGCTCGGGCGGCGCGGACTACTTCAACGCCCGCCAGCTCCGACCGGCCCGAAAGGCGCGCTCCAGCGTCGCCGCGAGCAGGCAGATCTTCAGCGTCTGCGGCAGGATGCCGTCGCCGGGATCGCTGGGCGTGCCCAGCACCACCGACAGCTGATTGGCGATCGCCTGCCACACCACCTGCGGATGCGGGCCGATCAGGCGGGTCAGGCCCATCCAGGCCCAGGCCGAGGCCCAGTCCAGGGCGCGATACAGCACGATCAGCGTCACCAGCGCCGCCAGCCCGGTGGCGCCGGCCAGTTGCACGCTGTTGGCCGCAGCGCGATAGCGCGAGGCGGTGCCCGCCCAGAAATGGCCGATGAAGTCGCGTAGCCAGGTCGGCAATTTCCGCCACAGTCCGAGCGTGCCGTCGACCTTGCGCGACCACCCGGCCGGCGCGTTCAATTCGACGTTGTGCACGTCGTAGCGGTAGATCAGCGCGGCCAAGGCCAGCCAGACCACCGGCAACAACGCAGAAAAGAAGATCGCCACCAGCGTTTCCGCCACACCCGGCGGCGCCTGCTCCACCGCGCCCGGCAGCGCGGCATGCGCGACGCCGATGGGATGGCTGATGCCCTGCCACAGTTGCTGGCCGAGATCGGCGATGCGCAGATGCGCCAGCCAGCGGAACAGCCCACCCTTCCATTCGGTGAGCACGTACATGCCGACGAAGGTCCAACCGGCTTCGCACAGCACGATCAACATGCTCCACATCGGATGCGCGCTGCGCTGCTTCTGCTGTTTCGCCGCGCGCCGGATCAGCCACAGCAAGGCGACCGAGGCGACCAGCCACCAGCCGCCGGACACATCGAACAGCAACCCACTGTACACGGGATCGAACGGGTTGTACCGGCCCAGGCCCTCACGCGCATAGGCGCGGATCGTGTCGCCGAGGAATCCCCAGGCCGCGTAATAGGCGAAGAACGGCACCAGTGCTTGGGAGACGACAACCGATAGACGCCGCCAGCGCGGCGCGACCGCCTCGCGCCCTTGCTCTTGAGGTTCGGTCGTTGCCGCCTGCGACGCGCCGGCGATCGCCGGCAAAGCCGGGCGCAGCGTCTCGAACATCAGCACGATGACCACCAACTTGAACAGCACCACCAACGTCAGCGACAACAGCCCTGCCAGGCGGTTGTGATAACCCAGCCACACCGCGCCCTGCACCAGCACCTCGTTGAGCAGCGCCCCGGCCAGCGCCAGCGCCAGCAACTGCGGCAGGTAGCGAAACCAGAGGCGGCCACTGTCGCGAACCAGGGCGAGCGCGCCGAGGTTTGCAGAAATCGCTTTCATCGCACCTCCTGCGGCGCAAAGCGCAGATAGGCAGGGCGCCCTTCGCGTGTGCTCAGCGTCACCCGCAGGGTCGGCGGCAGCGGACGCGGCACCAAGTAGTAGGCGTCGATCGCGACAGCATTTGCTGGTTTGACATCGGACACGGCCAGGCTGTCACAGCGGGTACCTTTCGGCTCGCCCGGTTTGGCCAGCGCACGTTGCAACAGATCCGGCACCGTGTCGATGGACGCCCAGGAACGGCCAGTCGCGTCGACGAGGTCGACCCTGCAGTCGAGCCATCGGCTGCCGGCATGCGGATCGCGCGGTTCGATGAGCAATCGCGCGCGCATAAATGTCCGATCCGTCGGTAACCCGGCCTCGAACGGCAGCGCGTCGAGGGCACCGAGTCGCACCCCGGCTCCGATGTAATCCGCACGTTGCCCTGGCGCGACTTCGACCGGCCGCAGTTGACGCACGTGGAGGATCTCGCTCATGTCGCGCCAGCCGGTTGCCACGACCGTGCATGGCACCAGCACCGCCAACGCGGCGATCGCCAGCCGGCGCGTGCGCCGCTCGGCGAGGCCCTGGGCGAGGTCGGCGTCAGAGCTTGGCATGCAGCGCATCCAGGTCGAGCAGATCTATCGACGAACCAACAGAGAGCGCCGGATAGCGCACCTGCGCCTCGGCGCTCAGGCGCGGCTCGCCTTGTTCGGACAGCAGCAGCGTGCCGCCGCCAGCCGCAAGCGCGGTCGGCAGTTCGAACACCAGCAGATCCTTGCGTTCCAGGCCGGGCTGAAGCGTCTTGGTCGACGACAGCACCGCGACACCCTCTTCCGCACGGCTGCTTGCGCGATAGCGGCGGCCGTCAGCACTCACCCAGGTTCGACCGTAGAGATGGCCGGTCGTACGCTCTACGCGCGATCGCACCGGAATCACCAGCCACACGCCACCGCTGGTGCGCACTCGCGGCTTACCGACGGTGTTGAAGCGAATGGCCCGCGCAAGCCGCGCGGGACCTGCGGCGACGACGAGATTGTCGGCATGCACCCACTCTCCCGGATTGCCGGAGAACGCGATCGGACCGGTAATGCGGTCGTAGCGAGGGATGGTCCAACGCATTCCCGCCAGGGCGACGACGCCGACCGCAACGATGAGCACTGCCCTCAGGCGCTTCACAACGCACCTGCTGACGCGTCGGACGATGCCGCAACAAGCTGCAGATCAATAAACCCCGCCGGATGCGGATCGGTCCAGATCGGCTGCGCGTAAAGATTGTCGAACGGCTTGAAGGTGTTTGCAGTGACATCAAAGCGCAGGCGCGCCGCCGTGCGTTCTGCAGCCGGATACGTCCAGACCAAGGCGATCTTTTCCGGCAAGCCGGGCTGCAACTCGGTGGTCATTTCGCGGTCGCGCACGAGATAGGCCGTCGGCAGCGGATCGATGCCCTTGATCGGTGTGGTCAGCTTGACCGCCCGCAGAAACGAACTGCTCGTGCGCGCGGTCCGATTGGTCGCCTGCAGCTCGAGCACGATCGCCTTGCGCCCAAACCTGGCAATGACGTCGCCATTCGGAAGGCGGTCGCTCAGGCTGACGCGATCGAACCGCAACGACCACTCTCCCGCGGCGATGGGTTGCCCCACCGGCAGACTCGGGGGGAGCGGCTTTTCCTTCGCCTCGAACAGACCGATGCCCCACCCTGCCACGATGGCAGCAAGGCCACCGATCCCGGCCATCATCCGCGTCCGCCATTGCCCTAGGGAAAGTTTGCTCACCAAAGCAAGCACCAATCTGGAAGCTCGGCGCGACGGTAGCACCGGGCTGCAAAAAAATGCAACCTGCAACTGAATGGAAGCCAATTAATAATTCTATCTACAGATGTCGTTCGGCAACACCGTTCATGGCGCTCCCGGGCCAGCATCAAGTGTCTCGTGAATCATCATCGAGCCCTTCCAGGGCCCACGTCATGACGATCGTGCCGCATCCATTCAACCACGTGCTTCAGGGCCCGCCTGGGCAGGCCATAAAGTCACTACCGAATCTGCCGCGACCACCCCCATTGCATACCTTCGACAGATGAGCGCATCGAATCCACGTTCCTTTCGCCACGACATCTCTACTTTTTGCTGACCAAGAGATCTTTCAGCCATCTTGCTGCGCCACTTTTCATCCCAAAATGGCCCATTTAAAACGACATGAAAATCATGGCGCAAAATCACAACCTGCTCGATGCTTACTAAAAAAATCACCACCTTGTGGATCGTGATCGATTATCACACTGGAAGCGATCTGAAAAATAGATCAATCGCGTTTCGCCGAATAAAGATTTAACCGACACCCACTAGAACAAACAGCCTCACGGACTCACCCCGCCAAAATGCACATAACCCAGCGTCGAACTACACACGCATGCATTCAATGCATGGAGATGCCAGCGTCATTCGTCACCAACGAGCCGTCGATTACCAATTGACCGATCCCTCGAATCGGATGCCTATTCTGACCGCTTGAAATCGGGACCAACGTCGTCTCGCTCGAGGACCGACGGTGAAGCTCTAATCAGCCACTCGGCGGCCAGAAGGTTCGGTAGCCAGCATAACCAGGCAATCGCCCGATAGGCCAGGACAAATTCGATGCCCAGGATAAACGTCGAGAAAGGCAGGTAAAGACGCAGCGTCACCGCAGACAGGGTCAAGGCGAAAGAGCGCATCATCCAGTGCCGATGCTCAGCCAGCCGACCTGTCAGGACCTTGCGTAACGCGATGGCCGTTGTCGCCATCCAAGCGATTCCAAGCGCACCAAACCCCGCGCCAGCGACAGGGCCGGTGGAGATGCCGGCGGCAAGAAACAGCGCGGAGACGCCTCCGACCATGCAGCCCGCGACATAGACGCGTCCGGTCGCCCGATGCCACCCCGGGTGACGCAGACGAAGACGGCGAACGAACTGGAATGGCCCGCAGAGCAGCGCCGTCGCGGCGCTGGTCGCGTGCACGATCAACCATGGATGCACATGCCGGTTGGCTGCGACCCCAGGCGGCACGGGACCTCGGTCGAACAGATAGCGATAAGACACCAGGGCCACCGCGCCGCTCAACACAGCGAGCACGCCCCATGCGTAGCTCGACCGTCTGGATTTCACTGTCGTGCTTGCCTGCGACCGATACGCCGAATTCATCATGCTGCTTCTCAAGGAGAAAAACGCGGCCATCGGCCGGACTTCAAGCCGCGGCGGCCCACCACGTCTTTCAGGTGCAACAATATCGTTGCCGCGCAACCGAACCCATGTTCGATCGTCGAAACATCTATCGCTATCGTCCAGACATGACCGATCCGCTTTCCGACATCCTCACCCTCGTTCAGCTCAACTCGTATGGATTTCGCGGACTGGATGCAGGGCGCGACTGGGGACTGCGTTTCCCGCCAGCCGACGGCATCCGATGCTTTGCCATCGATTCGGGGGAGTGCAGGCTCGCGATGCAGGACGCCGACTTTCCGATTGCCCTGGAACCGGGTGATGTGATTCTTGTGAAAGGAGGCGCCGCCATGCAGCTATATGCAGGCACGCCTTTGACGTGGCAAGACGCCATCCCCTTCCTGACCCAGGTGCCGCCTGGCCACGTCGCTGAACTCAACGGCGGCGGCGTGTGTCGAGGCATCGGGGGGTTCTTTTCGTTACGCGGCCACCATGCCGCGGCCATCCTTGCAGCCGTACCGCCCGTGGTCCACATTCGGTCCCAGGACCACAAGGCGGCGCTTCAAGCCAGCGTACGGCGGCTCATCGTCGAACTGCGCGAACCTCGGCCAGGCAGCGATCTGCTCGCTGGACACCTTGCGCAGGCGCTCTTGATCGAGGCCTTGCGCGCCCATCTGGAGACAGGCCGGCAGCAGATGGGATGGCTCGCCGCGCTGGGCGTGCCCTCACTCAATCGTGCCCTGAGCGCCATGCACGCGAACGTCAGTCATCGCTGGACGGTCGCAGAATTGGCTGCTGCCGCACGGATGTCGCGCTCCAGTTTCGCCGCCCATTTCGAGCGCGTCACCGGCGAGACGCCGATGGATTATCTGACCCGGTGGCGCATGGCCCTGGCGTCTCATCGCCTGCTGACGTCCACCCTGTCCGTCGGCGCGATCGGCGTTTCCGTCGGTTATTCGTCCGAAAGCGCGTTCGCGGTTGCATTCAAGCGCAGCTTCGATGCGTCGCCCAGCCAGTACCGCGCGCAATCGGTGCCGGCCAAGCCTTGAGGTTGTGATGCCTCCAGGACGTAAATGCTGCGGAGGTCCTGCTCCGCTAGATCGCCAGGTGTCCCGCCCTTGGGCTCTGCAGCCTTTCGCGGTTCGCAAATCGACACGCACACGTGGGACGAACGACCAGCGGCCGGTGGACGACCGGTTGAAATGATGTGGGACGCGCATGCGAGCGCTTCTTCTGCATCCTTCCTGCCTCCCAACCAAATCAGACATTCAAATCAATGGCTTGGAAGCGAATGGCGGAGAGAGTGGGATTCGAACCCACGGAAGGTTTGACCCTTCGCCGGTTTTCAAGACCGGTGCCTTAAACCGCTCGGCCATCTCTCCGTTTGCGAACGCGGCGGTGCTGCGGACGAGCGTCGCAGCCGCTTGAAGCGCAACGTCGCAGGAGTGCGACGCTACTGTGCCTGCCCCGTTTGAGGCGATCGCTGCCTCTAACGACACGATGCAGCACGACCGGGCCACAAACACAGGCGCGCATTTTCGCACGCCCGCGTCGGTTTTGCTCGGCCAGCGTGCCCGGCCGGCGTCTCGATCAACCCGCCTCGACCGCCATCGCGCCCAGGGTCGAATGCTTGGCCTTGGTGCGTTCGGGGCAGTTGCCGCCGCAGTCCAGGCGCGAGGCTTCGATCTGGCGCGGCAGGTGTTCGGCGAGGAAGTCGATGAACACGCGCACCGCCGGCAGCAGGCCGCGGCGCGAAGCGAACACGGCGTGGCAGATGCCCTGTGGCAGCGACCACTCCGGCAGCACCACTTCCAGTTCGCCGTTGCGCACGGCTTCGGCGCAGACGGTCTCGGGCAGCAGGGTGATGCCGAAGCCGTCCTTGACCATGGACTGCAGCAGGGGGAAGTCGAAGCCGGCCACGCGCGGCTGCAGGTCGACGCGGCGCACTTCGCCGGCCGGGCCGTGCAGTTCCCAGCGCTGCCGCGCCTCGTCCTCGCTGATGCTGAGGGTGACGTGCGAGGTCAGTTCCTCGGGGTCCTTGGGGCGGCCGGCGCGGTCCAGGTACTTGGGGCTGGCGACCAGCAGTTCCTGGACTTGGCCGAAGCTGCGCATCACCAGGCTGCCGTCGTCGTCCAGGCGCGAACGCACGCGCAGGGCGACGTCGTAGCCTTCGTTGATGATGTCGACGCGGCGGTTGCTGATGTTCAACTGCAACCGCACCTTGGGGTACTGGTCGAGGAACATCGGCAGCAGCTTGGGCAGCTGCATCTGCGCAAGCGACACCGGCACGCTGACCCGCACCAGCCCGCGCGGCTCGGCGCTGAGCCGGTCGACCACTTCGCGCGCAGCCTGCGCCTCGGCCAGCATGGTCTGGGCATGGCGATGCACGCTCATGCCCAGGTCGGTGACGGCGAAACGGCGCGTGGAGCGCTGCAGCAGGCGCACGCCCAGATCGCTCTCCAGCTGGCTGATGCGGCGGCTCAGGCGCGACTTGGGGATGCCCAGGGCGCGTTCGGCGGCGGCAAACCCGCCGTGGTCGACCACCATGGCGAAGTAGTACAGATCGTTGAGGTCGTGCATGTTCTTTCGATATTTAGAACGATGGGGACAATCGGATCCGGTTCATTCTACTCCCACAACGATTTGCGCTGCAGGGACGCCGGTCGCGCTCGCAGGACGCAGGCACGCCTGGACGACGCAGGGTAACCCTGGCCGGGCTAGCGCGAAGTGACGGGTGCGAGGTCTGGTGCACGCGGGACGCCGTTTGCGGCGAGTGCTGCATGGCGTGCATGGGCGGGCAGGCAACTGCCCTGCCCCGCCAGGTCGACAACATGCAGGTGCACAGCGCGTCGCGTGCGACATGGGCAATCAAGCCCGTACGCGCAGTCGCACGCAGCGCGTCGCCGCCACAACAGCGGCGACGCCAGAGGATCGCCCGGAGCCGATGCCCGGGTCGGCGCAATCAGCCGATCCGCTCGGCCCCGCCCATGTACGGGCGCAGCGCGTCGGGTACGGTGATCGAGCCGTCGGCGTTCTGGTAGTTCTCCATCACCGCGATCATGGCGCGGCCGACCGCGGTGCCGGAGCCGTTGAGCGTGTGCAGCAGCTCGGGCTTGCCGGTGGCCGGGTTGCGCCAGCGCGCCTGCATGCGCCGCGCCTGGAAATCGCCGCAGTTGGAGCAGGAGGAGATCTCGCGATAGGTCTGCTGCGAGGGCAGCCAGACTTCCAGGTCGTAGGTCTTGCTGGCGGAGAAGCCCATGTCGCCGGTGCACAGCAGCATCTTGCGGTACGGCAGGCCCAGCGTTTCCAGCACCACTTCGGCGCAGCGGGTCATGCGCTCGTGTTCGGCGGCGCTATCTTCCGGGCGGCACACGCTGACCAGTTCCACCTTCTCGAACTGGTGCTGGCGGATCATGCCGCGGGTGTCGCGGCCGCCGCTGCCGGCCTCGGACCGGAAGCACAGCGAGTGCGCGGTCATGCGCAGCGGCAAGCGCTCGGCCTCGACGATCTCGTCGCGCACCAGGTTGGTCAGCGAGATCTCCGAGGTGGAGATCAGGTAGCGCTTCTGTTCGCCCAGCGCGGTGGCGAACATGTCTTCCTCGAACTTCGGCAACTGGCCGGTGCCGTACAGGCTGTCGGCGTTGACGATCACCGGCACGTTGGTTTCCTGGTAGGCGTGCGGGCCGGTGTGCAGGTCCAGCATGAACTGCGCCAGGGCGCGGTGCAGGCGCGCGATCGGCCCGCGCAGCACGGTGAATCGCGCGCCCGACAGCTTGGCCGCCGCCTCGCCGTCCAGCCAGCCGTGGCGTGCGCCGAGTTCGACATGGTCCTTGACCTCGAAATCGAAGCTGCGCGGGCTGCCCCAGCGCTGCAGTTCGACGTTGTCGGCCTCGTCCTTGCCGGCCGGCACGTCGGCCTGCGGCAGGTTGGGAATCTCCAGCGCCAGCGTCTCCAGCTGCGCGCGGATCTCGTCCAGGCGCTGCTCCGAGGCCTTCAGCTCGTCGCCGAAGCCGGCCACTTCGGCCATCAGCGCGGTCACGTCCTCGCCCTTGGCCTTGGCCTGGCCGATCGCCTTGGAACGGCTGTTACGCAGGCTCTGCAGTTCCTGGGTCCGCACCTGGATGCGCTTGCGGTCGGCCTCCAGGGCCTCCAGGGCGGCCACGTCCAGCGCATAGCCGCGGCTGGTGCGCAGGCGCTCGGCGAGGTCGGCGGGCTGTTGGCGAAGCAGAGCGGGATCGAGCATGGGCGCGGGGTGCCAGGGGAACGAACCGAGGATTATCGCCTGTCCGTCGCGGTTTTGCCGACCCGCGCCCGCCGCGGCGCACGATTCACCGCGGCTATGCCAGAATCGGGCGGTTCCCCACGGTGAGCCCCATGTCCACGTCGCCTTCGTCTTCCAAGCCCGGCATCGTGCTGCACTTGCCGCGGCGCCTGCTCGCGATCGTCGGCATCGCCTTCGTCGCCGGCCTGCTGCTGTTCCTGATGGTGTGGCTGGTCGGACGCAAGGACAACGATTTCTACAAGCCGCAGCCAGCGCAGGTGCAGCAGGAGACCGAACAGGTGAAGCCGCTGCCCGAGCCGCTGCCGGCCGGCAGCGCAGCCAGCAGCATGCCGCAGGCCAAGCCGGCGCCCGCCGGCGACGCGCCGAAGCTGGTGGAGACCGCACCGGCAGCGCCGCCGACCACGGAAGCACCGGCGCCTACCGCAGGCAGCGATGGCGCCGGCAACACGGCCACCGCGCTGGCCCCGGGCGACCGCCCGGTGCCGCTGGAAGGACAGACCCCGCCGCCGCGCTATCCGCCGGCGGCGCTGCGCCGCGGCGATGCCGGCACCGTGGTGGTGCGGGTCGAGGTCGACGCCAGCGGCGCGCCCGCCGGCGTGGCCTTGGTGCGGCGCAGCGGCTCGCGCGACCTGGACCGCGCGGCGATGGAGACCGTGCGCCGCTGGAAGTTCCGCCCCGCGCAGCAGAATGGCCGCGCCGTACCGGCCAGCATCGAGATCCCGTTCGACTTCAAGCCGGGCCCCTAACTGAACCGGCACCCGGCCGCGCGGGCAGCGTTCACATGGGGGTGACACCACCGGCACGGGTCTTGGGCGACACTGGCATCGCTCCCAAGGCACCGGAGTTGCCGCCATGCCCACCCCGTACAAGTCGACACAGCCGCTGGATGCGTGGAAGCGCTCGGCCCGCCCGTCGTCTGCGCGCCGGGAACCGCACGCACGGGCCGACCGCGGCTCGCCCTGGGCCTGGATGATCGTGATCGCCCTCGCCCTGGCGATCGCCGGCTGGTGGCTGGCCATGGACCGCGCCGACGACACCAGCAGCTACAGCTATCGCGCCGACGCGCCCTCGACGCCGACGAACGATCCGCCGCGTCCGCAGCCGTCGCACTAATCGCGCACATCCGGGCGTGATGCTTGCGCCGGCCGCGTCCACACGCGGCCGGTGTAGTGAACGCGTTTACGCTGTGCGCAACCCGAATCCAGCACCACGCGCCAGTGTGTCGAACCCCGGGAACGAGGTGGCCACGTTCGCCACGTCCTCGATCCGCACCTCGCCCTGCGCCAGTTGCCCCGCGATGGCGAAGGCCATGGCGATGCGATGGTCGCCGTGGC
Organism: Xanthomonas sp. F10; assembly: GCF_014206815.1. Lineage (GTDB taxonomy): Bacteria > Pseudomonadota > Gammaproteobacteria > Xanthomonadales > Xanthomonadaceae > Xanthomonas_A > Xanthomonas_A indica. Next base: position 1,020,928 of record NZ_JACHNP010000001.1, on the reverse strand, counting down.
TCTCGATGGTCCCCGCACCCAGCGTGCCGCCGTGGATGGTGGCGCCGTCCGGGGTCTCGTCGACAACGATGCCCAGACTGCGCAGCCCGGTGGCCATCGCCGCCAGGCGGTCCGACTCCTTGACCCGCAGCTCCGCCGCGCCGCTGACCACTGTCTGGCCTTCAGCCGCGGCCGCGGCGACGAACAACGCTGGGAACTCGTCGATCATGTCCGGCACCACGTCCTCCGGAATCCGCGCACCGCGCAGCGGCGCGTAGCGCACCCGCAGGTCCGCCACCGGCTCGCCGCCGTGCTCGCTGTGGTTGTGCTCGACGATGTCTGCGCCCATCAGCCGCAACGCGGCGAGCAGGCCGGTGCGGCGCGGATTGAGCCCGACCGCCTTCAGGGTGATGTCGGAGCCGGGAATGATGCTGGCGGCGACGATGAAGAACGCCGCCGAGGAGAAGTCCGCCGGCACGGCGATATCGGTAGCGCGCAGGCGCTGGCCGCCGCGCAGGCGCGCCTGGCCGGGCGCGAACGTGATATCCACGCCGAACGCGGAGAGCATGCGCTCGGTATAGTCGCGGGTGGGATGCGGTTCCTGCACCGAGGTGACGCCCTCGGCATAGAGCCCGGCCAGCAGCACCGCCGACTTGACCTGGGCACTGGCCACCGGCGAGACGAAGTCGATGCCGCGCAGCGGTTGCCCGCCATGGATGCGCAGCGGCGGCACGCCATTGGCCTCGGTGTCGATGCGCGCCCCCATCAGCGCCAGCGGCTCGGTCACCCGACGCATCGGCCGCTTGGACAGCGACGCATCGCCGACCAGCAGGCTGTCGAACGGCTGCGCCGCGAGCAGCCCGGCAAGCAGGCGCATGCCGGTGCCGGCATTGCCGCAGTCCAGCTCGCCCTGCGGCGCCTGCAGCCCATCCACGCCCACGCCATGCACGATGCGCTGCGACGGCGACGGCGTCTCGATCCGCACCCCGAGCCGCGCGAAGATCGCAGCGGTCGAACGCGTGTCCTCGCCCTCGAGAAACCCCTCGATCCGCGACGTGCCATCGGCCAACGCCGCGAACATCACCGCCCGGTGCGACACCGACTTGTCCCCCGGCACCGTCAGCGTGCCCTGCAGCGCAGTGCCGCGCGTTGCGATCCAGCCTTGCTCGTTGCTCATCATCGTTCCTGAAAGTCCAACCACCCGAAGATCCACTACCACTCAGACGACACTGCCGCCGTTACCGCGCGCTTGCACTACCACGGCGACGCCCGCCCCCACTCCATCACCGCTGTTGCTGTTGCTGTTGCTGTTGCTGTTGCTGTTGCTGTTGCCGCAGTTTTGCTGTTGCCGTTGTTCTTGCTGTTGCTCTCAATCCCCCGTGAGGGCTGGCGGACACGGTGGGTAAAACCCCGTGAGGGGCGACGCGCAGGATGCGCGTCGTTTTCGGCAGGCACATGGATGTGCCTTCCGAAAATTCCCGTCGTGTCCGCGGACCCCGCGCGCAGCGCGAGGCAGCCCGCCCGGGGGTGTGTTTCTTTTGGTTACTTTTCTTTGCACAAGCAAAGAAAAGTGACTCGCGCAAAGCGCGAAAGCTGTTGCTGTTGCTGTTGCCGTTAAAGCTCTTGCTGTTGAAAGGATTCATTTCTCAGGGAATGCCCCGTCGCGGCTGAAGCCGCTCCTACAAATGGACATCTCCTCGTGACCAAAGCGCCTCGCCTCGGTCAGAGCCAAAGCAACCGCGCAACCACCTCAAGGCACCGCCACCGGATACGACCCCAACACCTTGATCTGCGCCGAATGCGCCTTCAACTCCGCCAACGCCAACTTCATCGCCTCATCCTCCACATGCCCCGCCAGATCGATGAAGAACCCATATTCCCACTTCGCCTGATGCGATGGCCGCGACTCGATCCGGTTCATGCTGATCCCATGCCGCGCGAACGGACTGAGCACATCGAACAACGCACCCGGCTTGTCGTGGATGAACACCAGCACCGACGTGCGATCGTGCCCCGACGGCGGGAAGATCTGCCGCCCGATCACCAGGAAGCGCGTGGTGTTGTCCGCGTCGTCCTCGATCGACTTCATGATGACCTTCTTCAGCGCATACACGTGCGCCGCGCTCTCCCCGCCGATCGCCGCCGCGTCGTCGGCGTTGCGCGCGCGGCGCGCGCCCTCGGCGTTGCTGGAGACCGGAATCTTCTCCACCTTGGGCAGGTTCGCGCGCAGCCAGCCGGCGGTCTGCGCGAACGACTGCGGATGCGCGTAGATCCGCTCGATCGCGTCGAGCCGCCCGCTGCGCGAGAGCAGGAACTGGTGCACGCGCAGCTCGGTCTCGCCGCAGATCTTCAGGTTGGAGGTGAGGAACATGTCCAGGGTGACCTGGATCGTGCCCTGCCCCGAGTTCTCCACCGGCACCACGCCGAAGTCGGCGTTGCCGCTTTCCACTTCCTGGAACACTTCCTCGATGGTGGCCATCGGCAGGCCCACCGCCGAGCGGCCGAAGTGCTTGAGCACCGCCTGCTGGCTGAAGGTGCCTTCCGGACCCAGGTAGCCGATCTTCAGCGGCTCCTGCTGCGCCAGGCACGCGGACATGATCTCGCGGAACACGTGCACCAGCACTTCGTCGCTGAGTGGGCCCTGGTTGCGGTCCACCACCATGCGCAGCACCTGCGCCTCGCGCTCGGGGCGGTAATAGTCCACCGCCGCGGCGAGCTTGCCCTTGGCCTTGCCGACCTGGTGCGCGAACTGCGCGCGCTCGGCGATCAGCGCCTGGATGGTGCGGTCGATCTCGTCGATCTTGGCGCGCACGTCGGCCAGGGCCGGCGTGGCGGCGGATTTCGCGGATTTCGCGGACTTGGCCGGCGTGGCGTCGGCGGCGGGGGATTTCTTCGGCTTTGCGGCCATGGATCGGGGTTCCTCGGTGGTCCGGATCGCCGGCGCGATCCGGTCGCGGCTGACGCCGCTCCTACAAAAATCGGCGACTCAGCCGTGGCGCTGCTGGAAGTCGCGCATGAACGCGACCAGTGCCTGCGCGCCGGCCAGGGGCATGGCGTTGTACAGCGACGCGCGGATGCCGCCGACCGCCTTGTGGCCCTTCAGCGCCAGCAGGCCGGCCGCCTTGGATTCGGCGACGAAACGCGTGGTCAGCGTCTCGTCCGGCAGGAAGAACGGAATGTTCATCCGCGAGCGCACCGACGCGGCGACCTCGTTGCGGTAGAAGCCGCCGGAGGCGTCGATCGCCGCGTACACCAGCGCCGACTTGGCCTGATTGCGCGCGGCGAACGCCTCCACCCCGCCCTCGGCCAGCATCCACTTGAACACCAGCCCGGCCAGGTACCAGTTCCAGGTCGGCGGGGTGTTGAGCATGGAGTCGCGCGCCACGTGCGAGCGGTAGTCGAAGATGTCCGCGCGCGGCTGGCCGGCGCGTTCGAGCAGGTCGCGGCGGATGATCACCACCGTGACGCCGACCGGGCCGAGGTTCTTCTGCGCGCCCGCATAGATCAGTGCGTACTTGGACACGTCGATCGGCTCGGAGGCGATGCTGGAGCTGAAATCGGCGAACAGCGGCACCGCGCCGACGTCGGGCGTGTCGCGGAACTCCACACCGTGGATGGTTTCGTTGGCGGTGATGTGCACGTAGGCGGCATCCTCGCGCAACTGCCAGTCGGCGCGCGGCGGGATGTCGCGGAAGCCGCCGGCCTCGCTGCTGGCGGCCACGTGCACGTCGACGTAGGGCCCGACCTGCTTGATCGCGGTCTTGCCCCAGTGCCCGGTCACCACGTAGTCCACGGTCTGCCCGGGCGCGGCGAAGTTCAACGCCAGCAGCGCCTGCTGGTTAGTGGCGCCGCCGGCCAGGAACAGCACCGCGTAGTCGTCGGGAATGCCGATCAGCCGGCGCAGGTCGGCGTCGGCCTGTGCCGCCACCTCCATGAACTCGGCGCCGCGGTGGCTCAGCTCCACGATCGAGGCGCCCACGCCGTTCCACTCCAACATCTCCGCCTGCGCCTGGCGCAGGACCGATTCCGGCAAGGCAGCGGGGCCGGCACTGAAATTGAACGCGCGCGTCATGGGGCACCTATCGGACAGGACCCCTAGTATGCCGCAGCGCAACAGCTTGCGGCCCGGGCAATTTAGGTTGCATTTGCATCCATTCGCCCTGCGCATGCGTAGTCTGTGTTGAAGTCCCCGCCACTGCTCGCCCCCTTCGCTCCAGGAGTCCGCCATGTCGTTGCGCGATGCCCTCTCCGTCCCCAGCCGCGAGATCACCGACGAGGCGGTCTACCGCGACCGGCGGCGCCTGCTGCAGGTCCTGGCGCTGACCCCGGTGGCCGGCTTGGTCGGCTGCGCCGATGCCGAGCCGCCGGCCCCGCCCAAGACCGTGGTGACCCCGGAGCAGGCGCGCAGCGGGTTTCGCACCAACGAGGAGCTGACCCGCTACGAGGACGTGACCAGCTACAACAACTTCTACGAGTTCGGCACCGACAAGACCGATCCGTCCAAGGCGGCCAAGACCCTGCGCACCTCGCCGTGGTCGGTGAAGGTGTCCGGCGAGTGCGAGAAGCCCGGCACGCTGTCGCTGGACGACCTGCTCAAGGGCCACACGCCCGAGGAGCGGATCTACCGCCTGCGATGCGTGGAAGGCTGGTCGATGGTGATCCCGTGGCTGGGCGTGCCGCTGGGCGATGTACTCAAGCGCTTCGCGCCGACCTCCAAGGCCAAGTATGTCGCCTTCACCACCCTGGCCGATCCGCAGCAGATGCCCGGCATCCGCTACAGCTCGATCGACTGGCCGTACAAGGAAGGCCTGCGCATCGACGAGGCCATGCATCCGCTGACCCTGCTCGCCACCGGCCTGTACGGCAAGCCGCTGCCGCAGCAGAACGGCGCGCCGCTGCGGCTGGTCGTGCCGTGGAAGTACGGCTTCAAGAGCATCAAGTCGATCGTCGAGATCCGCTTCGTCGAGCGCATGCCGGAGACCGCCTGGCACGAGTTGCAGCCGTCCGAGTACGGCTTCTTCTCCAACGTCAATCCGGCGGTGGACCACCCGCGCTGGAGCCAGAAGACCGAGCGGCGCATCGCCGGCAAGGCCAGCAAGCTGTTCGCCGAACGCATCCCCACCCGCCCGTTCAACGGCTATGCCGACCAGGTGGCGTCGCTGTATGCGGGGATGGATCTGAAGAAATGGTATTGAGGAGAGGCTGGGAATGGGGAACTGGGAATGGGGAACTGGGAATCGGGAATGGGAAAAGCGCGGCGCCTGGTGGTTGCATCGCGCGAAGGCTGGAATCGCAGTCGGCGTGCCGCGTGGCACCTGTGCCAACACGGCGCGATGACGGGACATGGCTAAGACTTCCGCTTCGCTGATCGCTGCCAAGGCGGTGGTGCATACGCTGGCGCTGGCGCCGATGGCGTATCTGGGCTGGCAGCTCTGGCAGGTGTGGCAGACCGGCAGCGATGCGCTCGGCGCCGATCCGGTGGCCGAGGTCGAGCACCGCACCGGGCTGTGGGCGCTGCGGCTGTTGCTGTTGACCCTGGCGATCACGCCGCTGCGGCAGTTGACCGGGCAACCGGTGCTGCTGCGCTTCCGGCGCATGCTCGGGCTGTATGCGTTCTTCTACGCGACCGTGCATCTGGCGGCCTACCTGGGGCTGGACCTGCGCGGCTACTGGACGCAGATCTTCGAGGAGATCGTCAAACGCCCCTACATCACCGTGGGCTTCCTCGCCTGGCTGCTGCTGGTGCCGCTGGCGATCACCTCCACCCAGGGCTGGATGCGCCGGCTCAAACGCAACTGGGGCAAGCTGCACAAGGCGATCTACGCGATCGGCGTGCTCGCCGTGTTGCACTTCTGGTGGCTGGTGAAGTCGGACATCCGCGAGCCGCTGCTGTACGCGGCGATCCTGGCGGTGCTGCTGGGCTGGCGCGGCTGGCGGGCGCTCAGCGCGCGCCGAACCACAGCAGGCCGCTGAGCGCGGCGGCCAGCAGCAGGGCGCTGAGCAACAGCCACGGCCAGCGCCGCGCGGTGGCCGGACGCGGCGCCACCGCCGCCGGCGTCAGCGCCAACGCGGCCAGTGCCGGGTCGTCGCGCAGCGGCTCGGCGCCGACCACCTGCGGCACTTCCAGCACGAACCGGTGCTGGGCATCGAACACCACCTGGTCGCCGGGCTGCAGCCAGCAGCTGCGCACGGCGATGCCGTTGACCTGGGTCTGCGCATCGCCGAAGCCGCGCAGCAGCACCCGCTCGCCATGCCGTTCCAGGCGCGCGTGCTGCTCGGCGCAGGCCGGATCGTCGATGCGGATATCGCACTCGCGCAGGCGGCCGATGCTGCGCACCCGGTCAACGGTGAAACTGCGGCCATGGTGCGGACCACCGACGCCGCGCAGCACCAGCCGCGGATCGTCGTGCTCGGCCTCGCTGACCTCGGGCAGCCGGTGCAGCGGCTCGCACTTGCCCTGCACCACCATCTCCACGCCGTCGGCGTAGATCGCGTCGCCGGCGCGCAGCAGGGCCATGCGCCGTACCGGGCGGCCGTTGACGTGGATCCCACGGCTGCCGTTGGCGACCTGCAGCCACAGGCCACGCCGGTCCAGGCAGAACTGCGCCAGCAGCAACGCGCCCTGGGTGTCGTCGACCACGCTGACCTGGCCGGAGGCCAGCCGCACGATGCGATGCACGCCCGCGCGCAGGGGCCGGTCGGGATGTTGGCGGTTGCTGAAATGGAGTTGCAGATCGTGCACGGCGGGCAGCCTAGCAGGTTGCCTGCGTGCGCAGAAGCGCGCGTGCTGGACAATGCACCGCGCATACGCACAATGCCTGATCGTTCACGTGGGCAGCCGCCCGCACAGGAGCCAGCATGTCCAGCATCGACATCCGCCACGACCACACCAAGACCCCCGCGCAGGCCCGCAAGGCCATCGAAACCGCCGCCAAGAAACTGGCCGAGCGTTTCGATCTGGAATCGCATTGGGATGGCGATTCCTTGCTGTTCTCGCGCTCGGGCGTGGACGGACGCATCGAACTGCTGCCCAAGCAGGTGCACGTCACCGCCGAACTGGGTTTTCTGCTGTCGGCGATGAAGGGCACGGTGGAAAGCGAGATTCGCCGGGTGCTGTCGGAAAAGCTGGGCTAAGTGGATCGAGCCACTCTCCCGCCGGGAGAGGGATTGGGGTGAGGGTGCGGCGCGAAGCGACTCGCCGAGGTTGGAACACGTGCTGCCCGTACCCTCATCCGCCCCTGCGGGGCATCTTCTCCTGGTCGGAGAAGGAAAAGCGCTAGCCCCTCTCCCGCCGGGAGAGAGGTTGGGGTGAGGGTGCGGCGCGCAGCGACTCGCTGAGGTTGGAACACGCGCCGCCGTACCCTCATCCGCCCCTGCGGGGCATCTTCTCCCGGTGGGAGAAGGAAAAGCGCTTGCCCATCTCTCCTCGGGAGAGGGGTTGGGGTGAGGGTCCGACCGCCCGGTCACTCCAACGCGAACGGATCCGGGTCGCCCGCAAACAATCGCCGCGACACGGCGCGCTCGGTGGTCTCGATATCGCCGATGAACCCCTCGGCATCGCCCAGCTTGGAGAACGCGTCGAAGCCGCGTTCCAGAAACCCCTGCAACTCCGACAGCCCCGCCGCCTTGGCCGGGCCGCGGGCGAAGCGCAGCAGCATGCGCACGCCGGGCGTGTGCACCGCGCTGGCCAGGCCCAGGCCGACGCGGGCGATCAGATCGATCTGGCGCTGGCGCAGGCGCGGCAGCCCGGTCTGCCGATAGGCCTGGGCATACAGCGCCTCGTCCAGGCGTTTGCGCCGCGGCGCCAGGGCCTGCAGCGCCTCGGCCATGCGCAGATCCAGGGCGTGGGTCAGTGCGCCCAGGCCGATGCCGTCGGCCACGGTCTCCAGCAGCGAGGCCGGCATCAGCCGCTGCATCATCGGCAGCACCTTGACGATATCGGCATCGCGGCGGCTGAAGTCGCGGTCGCCATAGACATCGGTGAGGAAGAACATCGCCGCCGGGCGCCGCTGCGGATCCTCCAGGAAATGCTCGAAGCTGCGTTCCAGCCGTTCCGATTGCCAGCGCCGCAGTTCCTGCAGCCAGCGCAGCGCATTGCGCGGTTCGCGCGCGGGATCGTGCAGCGCCTGGTGCCACGCCAGGCGGCGGCCGAGTCGTTCCAGGACGGGATTGCTGCGCGCCATGGCCGCCGATGATGGTCGCAGCCCGGCACGACCGCAAGCGTCACGGCGCTCGGCTACACTCGCGCCACTGCCTCCTGCGGACCGCGCATGCTTTCCCTCCACAGCGCCTCGCCCCGTCCCCATTCCAACGGCCGCATCGGCCTGGCCATCGCCGGCGGCGGCCCGATCGGCGGCATGTACGGCCTGGGTGCGCTGCGTGCGCTGGACGAGGCACTCGACGGCCTGGACCTGACCCGCCTGGATTGCTACGTCGGGGTCAGTTCCGGCGCCTTCCTCACCGCCGGCCTGGCCAACCGGGTCAGCAGCGCCGAGATCTGCCGGATCTTCGTCACCGGCAACAGCGACGATGCGCACTTCCGCCCGGAAGACTTCCTGCGGCCCAACGTCTACGAATACCTGCGCCGCGCCGCGACCCTGCCGCGGCTGGCCTACGGCTGGTGGCACGACCTGCTCACCGAACCGCGCAAGACCCGCTGGTCGGACCTGATCACCCGCTTCGGCGGACTGGTGCCCAGCGGCCTGTTCGACAACGCCGGGGTCGAGCGCTTCCTGCAGGACGTGTTCAGCCGCCGCGGCCGCAGCAACGATTTCCGCGAACTGGGCACCAACCTGTTCGTGGTCGCGGTGGATCTGGACAGCGGCGGCACGGTGCGCTTCGGCGAGCCGGGCATGGACCACGTGCCGATCTCGCTGGCGATCCAGGCCAGCGCGGCACTGCCGGGGCTGTACCCGCCGGTGCAGATCGACGGCCGCCATTACGTGGACGGCGCGCTGCGCCGCACCATGCACGCCTCCACCCTGCTGGAGCGCGGCATCGACCTGATGATCGGGATCAACCCGCTGGTGCCCTACGACGCCACCCACGCGCCGCGCCGCAATGGCCGCGTCGACCGCGCGCGGTTGCTCGCCGGTGGCCTGCCGGCGGTGCTGTCGCAGACCTTCCGCACCCTGCTGCAGTCGCGCATGCAGGTGGGGCTGGAGAAGTATGCGCGGCAGTACCCGCAGGTGGACCAGTTGGTGTTCGAGCCCAACGCCGACAATGGCGAGCTGTTCTTCACCAATCTCTTCAGCTACGCCGCGCGCCACCGCGTCTGCCAGCTCGCCTACCGCAACACCCTGTCGGACCTGCGCCGCAATGCGCAGACGCTGGAGCCGCTGCTGGCCGCGCACGGCATCGCGCTGCGCCACCAGATCCTCAACGACCGCAACCGCACCTTCCTCGACGGCGTGGACGTGCAGCCGCGGCGCATGACCGAGACCACCGCGCGCCTGCGGCGTGCGCTGGACGACGTCGACCAGGTCATCGCCGGCCGCCGCGCCACGCGCCGCACCCGGCGTTCGCCGCCGGCGTAGCGAAGGCCGCGCCGACCAACGGTGTCGTCCGCGTACGCCACGCGCACGCTGGTGTGATTACTCTAAGCAACCTCCCGAGTCTCGATCTCCGCCACTCACCCGCCGAAGGAACCGCACCGTCATGGCCACTCTGAAGAAATCCGCGCGCAAGAAGCGCAGCACCGCCCCTGCCGACGACACCCTGCAGGCGCAGGCGGAGAAGCTGTCCAAGCGCCTGGGCGAATCGGCACAGCAGGTCTGGCTGGCCGGCGTCGGCGCCTTCGGCCGCGCCCAGGCCGAAGGCGGCAAGCTGTTCGAGACCCTGGTGAAGGAAGGGCTGAACCTGGAGCAGAGCACGCGCAAGCTGGCCGGCGGCGGCGTCGACGCGGTGCGCGATGCGGTGGAGAACCGGGTCGGCCAGGCCCGCGAGCGCGCCGCCGACACCTGGGACCGCCTGGAGAAGGTATTCGAGGACCGCGTGCAGCGCGCCCTGCGCCGCCTGGAAGTGCCCAGCCGCGAAGACCTGGGCGCGCTGATCGAACGCGTGGACGCGCTCAATGGCGAACTGCGCCATCTGCGTGGCGGCCGTGGGCCGCAGGCGTCGGGCAAGGCGCCGGCAGCGAAGAAGACCGCCAAGAAGACCGCCGCAGCGCAACCCGGCACCGCCAAGCGCGCGGCACCGGCGCGCCGACGCGCCGGCCCGGTGGTCGCCAAGGTCGCGCCTGCCGGGAGCGCGAGCGCGCCCAAGCGCGCCAGCCGCAAGCGCAATGCGGTGCCGACCCCGGCCGAGTAACCGGATTGTTGCAAAGCAGCACCTTTTTCCAGACAATCGAAACGGACCCGCCAGTCCATCAGAAGACCGTTTGCTCCCCTCCCCTCTCGGCTTCGGACTGGCGGGTCTTTTTTGTCCGCCTTCCACCGCTGTCGCCTTGCCGGCGCCGTGACACGCTGGCGATACACTGACTTCTTTATGGCGCGTGTGCGGGTGCGAGCATGTTTTCCTGGATAGCGGCAGCGCTCTTGGCGGTCGCGGCATGGCTGGCGGCCAGCCTGTACCTGTGGCTGGTGCGGCGCCGCGAAAACGAGACCATGGCCGGGTTGCATGCACTGGCCGGCCTGCACTGGCGCGATTTCTCCTACATGGTGCGGCGCGCGATGCGCGAGCAGCGCGATCTGCAGGATGCGACCGTCGACGAGCACGCGAGCCAGGAACCGCAAAGCGACTTTGTGATGACCCGCGGCGACGCACGCTGGCTGCTGTCGTGCAAGCACGGCCGGGCGTATCGGATCGGCTCGGCCGCGGTCAACGAACTGGGCGCGGCGGCGCGGCTGATGGGCGCACAGGGCGGCATCCTGATCACCGAGGGCAAGGTGCAGCGCGACGGCATCGCCGCCGCGGAGAAGCAGGCGGTGGAAATCCTCGACGGCCGCCGCATCTGGCCGATGCTCAAGCCCTACCTGCCCAGCGAACTGGAAGACGGCGTGATCGGCGCCAGCCGGCGCCGGGCGCAGCGCCACATCGCCATCGCCGGCCTGGCATCGCTGGCCCTGGGCGTGGTGGTTGGCGTCGGCGCGATGGCGCTGCAGCAGCCCGCAGAGCCGCCGGCCACGGTGGCCACCCCGGTGCCGGCGACTCCGCCTACGCCGGCCGTTGCTGCAACCCCCACCCAGGCCGCGGCTACGCCGACGGCCACGCCCGCCGCGCCGCCCCAGCCGACACTCGACGACGCCGGCAATCTCGCCGAACCCGACCCTGCCACCGAACAGCGCAACCGCCAGGCCCTGTCCAAGGCCCTGGCCGGCACCCCGGGCGTGATCCGCGGCATCTGGCAGACGCAGATGACCCTGGTGGTCGACCGCAGCGGCGACGACGCCCAGGTGTGGCCGCGCATCTGCAAGGAAGTGGAGCGCTACCCGTCCCTGCGTACCGTGCGCATCCAGCTCAACCCCCGCCCCGGCCGCGAGGAGCCGGTGCGCTGGCGGCAATGTAGGACGTTTTGATAGGGCGGGATTGGGGAGTTGGGATTGGGGATTGGTAAAAGCGGGTCGCTGCGGCGTTTCTCCAGGTCGGCTTCCTTCTGAGGAGAGGCAGCGCCGCGCTCACCGCGACCACTGCCTGTCCTTCCGCCTCCCAGCGGAACAGCAGCAGGACCCTAGGCCACGCAAACGCGGATCCGATATCGCGGACCTGCTTTTGCGAATCCCCAATCCCGACTCCCCAATCCCCGCCCCATCACCAATGCACCCCCCGCATCAGCGCAGCAAACGCGATCTGCTCCTGGCTCGGCTTGGTCTCGCGTAGCGCCTTGCGGTCGCCCTTGGCCGCGGCCGAGTCCGGGAACAGTTCGAAGGCGGTGTTCATCACCACTTCGTAGGCCTTCGGCGCCACGGCGTTGACCAGGGCGGCGAAGATGCCCAGGCGCGTGGCCACGCGGCTGGGGCGTTCGATGATCGCCTTGACCATCAGGTCGGCGGCCTCGTCCACGCTCAGCGTCGGCACGCTGTCGTACATCTTGGTCGGGGCGATCATCGGCGTCTTCACCAGCGGCATGTTGACCGTGGTGAAGCTGATGCCCTTGCCCGACAGTTCGCCCTGCGCGCAGCGGCTCCAGGCGTCCAGCGCCGCCTTGGAGGCGACGTAGGCGGAGAAGCGCGGCGAGTTGGCCAGCACGCCGATCGAACTGACGTTGATGATGTGGCCCTTGCGCCGCGCAGTCATGCCCGGCAGCACGCCCATGATCAGGCGCAGGCTGCCGAAGTAGTTCAACTGCATGGTCCGCTCGAAATCGTGGAAGCGGTCGTAGCTCAGTTCGATCGAGCGGCGGATCGAGCGGCCGGCGTTGTTGATCAGCACGTCGACGTGGCCGTGCGCCTCCAGCACGGTCTTCAGCAGGCGGTCGCAGTCGGCCAGATCCGACAGGTCGGCGGTATAGGCGAAGACCTTGCCGCCCTTGGCGTTCATCGCGTTGCGCGCGGCGTGCAGTTCCTGCTCGCCGCGGGCCACGATGACGGTGATGGCGCCGGCCTCGGCGACGCGCTGCGCGGTGGCCAGGCCGATGCCGGAGGAACCGCCGGTGATCAGCACCACCTTGCCGCGGACCTTGCCCTTGAGCGAACGGTCGACGAACAGGTCCGGGTCCAGGTGCCGTTCCCAGTGGTCCCACAGGCGCCAGGCATAGTCTTCCAGCCGCGGCACGGCGATGCCGCTGCCCTTGAGCGCGCGCTCGGTCTCGCGGCTGTCGAAGCGCGTGGGATAGGTGATGAACTTCAGCACCTCGCGCGGGATGCGGAAATCGCGCAGCAACATGCCGGTGAAGCGGCGGATCGGCGGCAAGCTGCCGACCGCGGCGCGGATGCTCGAGGGCACGAACGCGAACATGCGCGCGTCCACCCGCAAGGTCATTTCCGGCGCATGGCCGGCGCGGCAGAACACGTTGAGCACCTCGCCCACGCGCAGCGGCTCGGGGTCGGTGAGGTGGAAGGTGTGGCCGTCGAGCTTGGGCTTGTGCGCGATGTGGTCCATCGCGTCGGCGACGAAGTCCACCGGCACCAGGTTGATCCGTCCGCCCTCGATGCCCAGCATCGGCGCCCACGGCGGCAGCAGCTGGCGCAGCTTCTTGATCAGCGGGAAGAAATAGTACGGGCCGTCGATCTTGTCGATGGCGCCGGTACGCGAATCGCCCACCACCATCGCCGGGCGGTAGATGCGCCACTTGATCCGGGTCTCGGCACGCACCAGCGCCTCGGCGTCGTGCTTGGTGCGCAGGTAGGGATCGTCCAGCCCCTCGGCTTCCTCGAACATGTCCTCGCGGAAGATGCCCGGGTACAGCCCGGCCACTGCGATCGAACTGGTGTGGTGGAAAATGCCGGCGCCGAGCTGCGCCGCCAGTTCCAGCGCGTTGCGGGTGCCGTCGAGGTTGGCGACGCGCTGTTCCTCGGCCTTGGCGGTGAGGTCGTACAGCGCGGCCAGGTGGAAGAAGTGCTTGACCTTGCCGTGCAGCGCCTTGCGCTGCGCCGCCGACAGCCCGCAGTACGCGGCAGCGACGTCGCCGTGCAGCACCACCAGGCGCTTGGGGTCCCAGCCCTGCTCGCGGACCAGCGCATCGAACTTGCGCTGCGACTCCTTGCGCAGCAGCACATGCACGACGCCCTTGCGCCGCATCAGCTTGGCCATCAGGTAGCGGCCGATGAAACCGGTGGCGCCTGTCACGAAATACGTCATGCCGAACCATCCCTCGTTCCGCGGCCATGGCCCCTCGCCCGGCCCCGGCGCTAACTTGCCAGAGTGCGGCAAGCAGGACAAACCCAAGCTGGCGTATGGCGAACGTGCGGCATCGCAGCATCGCGCAGTGCAGAGGCCACTGCGGGCACCTCATCACGTGTGCTCGTCGCGCGTCGTGCTGCGTCCTGAAAGAGCGGCGTCGGCCACAACGGCCTTCCATGGACACCTTCGTCGCGGCTGAAGCCGCTCCTACGCGATGCTTCCCGACGCACGTGAGTTGCCTGCAATCGCCGTAAGCGCCAGGCTCAGCGCGCGCCGGGCGAGAACCGTGCGACCAGGTCGTAGGTGTCGCCGAGAAACACCTGGCGCACGAAGGTCACCGCCTGCTCGCCGCGCCAGGTGCGGCGGTCGATCAGCAGGCAGGCGGTGCCGGCCGGCACCTGCAGGCGCGCCGCCTGCGCGGCGCTGGCGCCGACCGCGCTGATGCGGTGCTCGGCGCGGGTCCACGGCACGTGCTGCAGCAGCCAACTGCCGGGCACGGTCACCGCGAAGTCCATCTGCAGGGCCTCGGGCACCGCCACCGGGTTGATCACCCGTTCCTCCAGCGCGAACGGGCGGCCATCGGCGTAGTGCAGGCACTGCAGCGCCAGCAGGCTGCCGCCCGCGGCGACCTCGGCCTCCTGCGGCAGCGACGCGCGCGGCGCGCGCTGCTGCCGTTCCAGCAGTTCGAAGCGATAGGCATGGCCGCGCGCGGCGACCTCGACCGGGATGTCCGGGATCTCCAGCGCGACCTGTTCCATGTGCGGGTGCGGCCGCGCCACGAACGAACCGGCGCGGCGCCGGCGTTCGATCATGCCGGCGTCGGCGAGCAGCGCCAGCACCTTGTTGACGGTCATGCGCGAGCAGCCGTACTGCGCCATCAGTTCGTGTTCGAACGGAATGCGATGGCCCGGCGGCCACTCGCCGCTGCGGATGCGCGCCTCGATGTCGCGGCGAATGCGCTGGTTGAGCGGCAGCATCGGTGCAGCGAGACTCATGGGCGCTCCGTGCTGCGGCGATCGGTGCACGACTCCACGCGATCCGCGCGCCTCATGCGTCCAGCAACCGGGTCAACGCACGCGCATAGCGCGCGGCGACGGCGTCGCGCTGCAGGTGGCGGCCCTCGCGCACCAGTTCGCGGCCGTGGCGCCAGACCGAACGCACCGCGCCGCCGCGTGCGGCGAACAGCCAACTGTCCAGCCAGGCGTCGCCGTGGCGCGCCTGCAGTGCCGGATGCGCGGCGTCCAGTTCGACCAGATCGGCCGGTGCGTCCACGTACAGGCCCTGGGCCACGCCGAGCGCCTGCGCCGCACCCTGCGCAGCGGACTCGAACAGGAAGCGGCCGCTGGACAGCGCGGTGTCGCCGGTCAGCACGTTGCGCCCGCGCAGGCTCAGGCGCTGACCATATTCGAGCAGGCGCAGTTCCTCGGCCGCATCGATCAGCACGTTGGAGTCCGACCCCACGCCGAAACGGCCGCCGGCGCGCACGAACGCGGGCATCGGGAACAGGCCGTCGCCGAGGTTGGCCTCGGTGATCGGGCACAGCCCGACCACGGCGCCGCTGGCGGCGATGCCCTGCACTTCGGCGGCGTCGACATGGGTGGCGTGGACCAGGCACCAGCGCGCATCCACCGGTGCGTGCGCCAGCAGCCATTGCACCGGGCGCTGCCCGCTCCAGGCCAGGCAGGCGTCGACCTCGCGGGTCTGCTCGGCGATATGGATGTGCACCGGGCCATCGCACAGCGGCAGCAGCGCCGCCAGTTCGTCAGGGGTGACCGCGCGCAGACTGTGCGGGGCCAGGCCCAGCACCGCATCGTCCAGCCCCTGCAGGGCGCGGCGGCTGCCGTCCAGCAGCGCGGCGAAGCCGTCCACGTCGTGCAGCAGGCGCTGCTGCGCCGGGTTCGGCGCGGCGCCACCGAAGTCGGCGTGCGCGTAGAACACCGGCAGCAGGGTCAGGCCGATGCCGCTGGTCTGCGCCGCGGCGGCCAGGCGCTGCGCCATCTCGGCGCGGTCGGCGTAGGGTCGGCCGTCGGCGGCGTGATGCACGTAATGGAATTCGCCGACCCGGGTGAAGCCGGCCTCGAGCATCTCGACGTAGGCCTGCTCGGCGATGGCCTGCAGATCGTCCGGGTCCAGCCGCTGCAGGAAGCGGTACATCAGCTCGCGCCAGCTCCAGAAGCTGTCGCCGCTGCGTCCGCCGATCTCGGTGAGCCCGGCCATGCCTCGCTGGAAGGCGTGGCTGTGAAGGTTGCCCAGGCCCGGGACCACGATGTCCAGGCGCTGATCGCCCGGTGCCGCGGCCACGCCGCTGTCCACCGTGTCGATGCGACCGCCGCGCACGCCGATGCGTACGTCGCGCGCCCAGCCCTGCGGCAGCAGCGCGTGCGCGCACCAGAATTCGCCCGATCCCTTGTTGCCGCTGGCCTGCTGCTGCGCCTGGGTCTGCACTGGACACCCTCCATCGACCACAATATTGTATATACAAAATAACCGACGAGCCTGCCCGTGACCATGCCCTGCGACACGCTCTGGCACAACGCGCACCTGATGACGCTGGACGCCGAGGACGACGGCCTGGGCTTGGTCCACGACGGCGTGGTGGCGTGCCGCGACGGCCGCATCGTCTATGCCGGCGCCGCCGCGCAGTTGCCCGGTCCGCTGTCGGCGCAACGCAGCATCGATTGCGGCGGACGCTGGATCGGCCCCGGTCTGATCGATTGCCACACCCACCTGGTCTATGCCGGCAACCGCGCCGGCGAGTTCGAGCAGCGCCTGCTCGGCGCCAGCTACGCCGACATCGCCCGCGCCGGCGGCGGCATCGTCTCCACGGTACGCGCCACCCGCGCCGCCGACGAGAACGCCCTGCTCGCCGCCAGCCTGCCGCGGCTGGACGCGCTGCTGGCCGAAGGCGTGACCACGGTGGAGATCAAGTCCGGCTACGGCCTCACGCTGGAGGACGAACTGCGTCTGCTGCGTGTGGCCCGCCGCCTGGGCGAACTGCGCGCAGTGGAGGTGTCGCCGACCTTCCTCGGCGCGCACGCAGTGCCGCCTGGCGGCGAGGCGCAGGCCTACATCGACGACGTCTGCGCGCGCATGATCCCGGCGGTCGCCGCGCAGGGCCTGGCCGAGGCGGTGGACGTGTTCTGCGAGCACCTGGCGTTCAGCCCGGCGCAGACCGAGCAGGTGTTCCAGGCCGCGCAGCGCCATGGCCTGGCGCTGAAGATCCATGCCGAGCAGTTGTCCAACCAGGGCGGCGCGGCACTGGCGGCGCGCTACGGCGCGCGCTCGGCCGACCATGTCGAATACCTGGACGACGCCGGCGTCGCCGCGATGGCCGCCGCCGGCACCGTCGCGGTGCTGCTGCCGGGCGCCTTCTATTTCACCCGCGATACCCAGCTGCCGCCGATCGCCGCGCTGCGCGCCGCCGGCGTGCCGCGCGCGCTGGCCACCGACTGCAATCCCGGCACCTCGCCGCTGACCAGCCCGCTGCTGGCGATGAACCTGGCGGCGACGCTGTTCCGGCTGACCGTGGCCGAATGCATCGCCGGCTTCACCCGCGAGGCGGCGCGCGCGCTCGGGCGCCAGGACCGGGTGGGCCGGCTGCGCGCCGGGCTGGCCTGCGACCTGGCGATCTGGAACATCGCCGAACCGGCCGAATTGGTCTATCGCATGGGCTTCAACCCGCTGCATGCGCGTATCTGGAGAGGACAATGAGCGACAACGAGATCCTGCTGCGCCCGGGCGCGGTGAGCCTGGCGCAGTGGCGCGACGTGTACCGCGGCGCCGGCGTGCGGCTGGACCCCGCCTGCGCCGACGCGGTGCTGCGCAGCGCGCAGACCGTGGAGGCGATCGTGGCCAGCGGCGCGCCGGTGTACGGCATCAACACCGGCTTCGGCAAGCTGGCCAGCGTGCGCATCGAGCGCGAGGACCTGGAAGCCCTGCAGCGCAACATCGTGCTGTCGCATGCGGCCGGGGTCGGTGCGCCGATGCCGGTGCCGGTGGTGCGGCTGATGATGGCGCTGAAGCTGGCCAGCCTGGCCCAGGGCGCTTCCGGCGTGCGGCCGCAGACGCTGGCGCTGCTGGAGGCGCTGTTGCAGCATGAGGTGATCCCAGTGGTGCCATGCCAGGGCTCGGTCGGCGCCTCCGGCGACCTGGCGCCGCTGGCGCACCTGGCCACGGTGATGCTGGGCGTCGGCGAGGCCTTCGTCGGCGACGCGCGCCTGCCGGCCGCCCAGGCGCTGGCCCAGGCCGGGCTGCAGCCGCTGACGCTGGGCGCCAAGGAGGGCCTGGCGCTGCTCAACGGCACCCAGTACTCCACCGCCTATGCGCTGGCCGGGCTGTTCGAGATCGAGCGCGTGTTCCATGCCGCACTGGTCACCGGCGCACTGTCCACCGAGGCCGCGAAAGGCTCGGATACCCCGTTCGATCCGCGCATCCACGCGCTGCGCGGCCAGCCCGGGCAGATCGCCACCGCCGCCGCGCTGCGCACTTTGATGCAGGACTCGGCGATCCGCGATTCGCACCGCGACAACGACGTACGCGTGCAGGATCCCTACTGCCTGCGCTGCCAGCCGCAGGTGATGGGCGCGGCGCTGGACGTGATGCGCCAGGCGGCCACCACCCTGGCCACCGAGGCCAACGGCGTCTCCGACAACCCGCTGGTATTCAGCGACACCGGCGAAGCGCTGTCGGGCGGCAACTTCCACGCCGAGCCGGTGGCCTTCGCTGCCGACATGCTGGCGCTGGCGGTGTGCGAGATCGGCTCGATCAGCGAGCGCCGCGTCGCCATGCTGGTGGATCCGGCGCTGTCCGGGTTGCCGGCGTTCCTGACGCCCAAGCCCGGCCTCAACTCCGGCTTCATGATTCCGCAGGTCACCGCCGCGGCGCTGGTGTCGGAGAACAAGCAACGCGCCTATCCGGCCAGCGTCGACTCGATCCCGACCTCGGCCAACCAGGAAGACCACGTATCGATGGCCGCGCACGGCGCGCGCCGGCTGCTGCCGATGGCCGAGAACGCGGCCAACGTGGTCGGCATCGAATTGCTGGCGGCCGCGCAGGGCTGCGATTTCCACGCACCGCTGCGCTCCAGCGCCGCACTGGAAGCGGCGCGCGCGCTGCTGCGCACGCGCGTACCGGCACTGCAGGACGACCGCTACTTCCACCCGGACATGCTGGCCGCCACCGCGCTGGTGCGCGACGGCGCGCTGGCCGCGGCGGTGGGGATGCGCTTGCCCGAGGCGAGTGCTTGATCTGATGAGACCCTTGTAGGAGCGGCTTTAGCCGCGACGGGGCGTTACCGGGTAATGCCCCTCGCGGCTGAGCCGCTCCTACGACACCGCACAACGCGCGAGGCCGTATGACATCCCTGCCCGACTGGCTCACTGTGCACCGCGGCGATGCGCCGCTGATCCTCAGCTTCCCGCATACCGGCACCGAGTTGCCTGAGGCGCTGGCCGACCGCTTCGTCTCGCCGTGGCTGGCGCAGCGCGATGCCGACTGGTGGGTGCACTTGCTGTACGACTTCGCCGGGACACTCGGCGCGACCACCGTGCGCACCGCGATCTCGCGCTCGGTGATCGACGTCAACCGCGATCCGGCCGGGGTGTCGCTGTATCCCGGACAGAACACCACCGGGCTGTGCCCGCTGACCACCTTCGACGCGCAGCCGCTGTACCGACCCGGCGCCGAGCCGGATGCGGCCGAGATCGACGCACGCCGCACGCGCTGGTTCGCGCCGTACCACGCCGCGCTGGAGGCGGAGATCGCGCGCCTGCGCGCCCTGCACCCGGCGATTGTGGTGTACGACGCGCATTCGATCCGCTCGCGCATCCCGCACCTGTTCGACGGCGAGTTGCCGCAGTTCAACATCGGCAGCGCCGGTGCCTCCGGCGCGGTGGACAGCAGTTGCGCGGCAGCGCTGACCGATGCGGTCGAACGCGTCTGCGCCGGCAGCGGCTTCAGCCACGTGCGCAACGGCCGCTTCAAGGGCGGCTGGAGCACCCGCCACCACGGCGCGCCGGCCGACGGCGTGCACGCGATCCAGATGGAACTGGCCTGCCGCGGCTACATGCACGAGCCCGACACGGTCGACCCCAGCAACTGGCCCTCGCCGTGGCAACCCGAATACGCCGCGCCGTTGCGCGCGGTGCTGCAGCAGGTGCTGCAGGCCTGTCTCGATTTCGCCCGCCGCCCTGCCGCATCCGGCCGCGCCGCCGACTGACCCATGCACCGCGTTTCGCCTTCCGCGCATCCACCTGAGGATTCCCGCATGACCCGCCTCGACGCCACCCGTACCATCCAAGCGCCCACCGGCAGCACCCTCACCGCCAAGAGCTGGCTGACCGAAGCGCCGTTGCGCATGCTGATGAACAACCTGCACCCGGACGTGGCCGAGCGCCCGCAGGAACTGGTGGTGTACGGCGGCATCGGCCGCGCCGCACGCGACTGGGAAAGCTTCGACGCCATCGTCGAGACGCTCAAGCGCCTGGACGACGACCAGACCCTGCTGGTGCAGTCGGGCAAGCCGGTGGGCGTGTTCCGCACCCACGCCGACGCGCCGCGCGTGCTGATCGCCAACTCCAACCTGGTGCCGCGCTGGGCCAACTGGGACCACTTCAACGAACTGGACAAGAAAGGCCTGGCCATGTACGGCCAGATGACCGCCGGCAGCTGGATCTACATCGGCGCGCAGGGCATCGTCCAGGGCACCTACGAGACCTTCGTGGAAATGGGCCGGCAGCACTACGGCGGCGATCTGTCCGGCAAATGGCTGTTCACCGGCGGCCTCGGCGGCATGGGCGGCGCACAGCCGCTGGCGGCGGTGATGGCCGGCGCCTCGTGCCTGGCGGTGGAATGCCGCAAGAGCAGCATCGACATGCGCCTGCGCACCGGCTATCTGGACACCTGGACCGATTCGCTGGACGAGGCGCTGCGCCTGATCGCCGAAGCCTGCGCGGCAAAGACGCCGCGCTCGGTCGGCCTGCTTGGCAACGTCGCCGACGTGCTCGCCGAACTGCTGGCGCGCGGGGTCAAGCCGGACCTGCTGACCGACCAGACCTCCGCGCACGACCCGGTCAACGGCTACCTGCCGCAGGGCTGGACGGTCGAGCAGTGGGACGCCAAGCGCGTCTCCGCCCCCAAGGAGGTGGAACAGGCCGCGCGTGCCTCGATGGCCAACCACATCCGCGCCATGCTCGGCTTCCACGCGCTGGGCGTGCCGACCGTGGACTACGGCAACAACCTGCGGCAGATGGCGCTGGAAGAAGGCGTGACCAACGCCTTCGATTTCCCCGGCTTCGTGCCGGCCTACATCCGCCCGCTGTTCTGCCGCGGCGTCGGCCCGTTCCGCTGGGCGGCGCTGAGCGGCGATCCGGAAGACATCGCCAGGACCGATGCCAAGGTCAAGGAACTGATTCCCGACAACCCGCACCTGCATCGCTGGCTGGACATGGCCGCCGAGAAGATCCAGTTCCAGGGCCTGCCGGCGCGGATCTGCTGGGTCGGCCTGGGCGACCGCGACCGCCTGGGCCTGGCGTTCAACGAGATGGTCGCCAGGGGCGAACTGAAAGCGCCGGTGGTGATCGGCCGCGACCACCTGGACAGCGGCAGCGTCGCCTCGCCCAACCGCGAGACCGAGGCCATGGCCGACGGCTCGGACGCGGTCTCCGACTGGCCGCTGCTCAACGCCCTGCTCAACACCGCCAGCGGCGCCACCTGGGTGTCGCTGCACCATGGCGGCGGCGTCGGCATGGGCTTCTCGCAGCATGCCGGCATGGTCATCGTCTGCGACGGCACCGAGGCTGCGGCCAAGCGCATCGCGCGCGTGCTGTGGAACGACCCGGCCACCGGCGTGATGCGGCATGCCGACGCCGGCTATCCCATCGCCCTGGAGTGCGCCCGCGAGAAACACCTGGACCTGCCGGGCATCCTGCGCTGAGCCCCGCACCCGGCCGCCGCTCGAGGCGCGGCCGGGTGCACCAGGCGCCAAACCGGAACTGCGTCACCGCTCCGACGATGCACCCTCAAGATCGGCCGCGCCACGCCGACAAGGGATGCATCGTTTCAAGGAGCCTGCATGGGCATCCTGATCTACCTCACTCCTGCCGTGGCGCTGTGGGCTGCCGTTGCCACCGCGTTCGCGCATGGCTTGTTCCAGCGTCTGGGGCATGCCTATCGACGCGACGCGACTGCGAAGGAGACCATCGCGCGGTATCAGGCGGCGCTGAGCCAGCTGAAGGCGCAGGCCGCCGCCAGCGCGCAGGAACTGGAGACGCTGCGTCAGGACCACGAGCGCCTGCGCGCGACCTACGAATACGAGGCGGCACCGGTTGCGGCCGCGTCTGCCACCGCCGCGCCTGCCAGTGCGCCTGCGACCACCACCTCGAAGGTGGCGCCCGCCCCGGCCCCGGTCGCGCCGCCGTCGACCATCGCCCTGGCGCAGATCGACATCGCCGACGAGGTCGGCACCCTGCTCGCGCACGTGGCGCGGGTGGCGCGCAGCATCCGCCGCTACAGCGCCTACAGCCGCGGCCACAACGGACCGGAACCGGCCAGCGCGCGCTACGACCTGCATTGGCTCTCGGACTGCCTGCACAATCTCGACCAGGTCGGCCATGCGCTGGCCCGCAACAACATGGAAACCCTGACCGCGGCCTGCACCGAACTGCTGACCATGTACGAGCAGTACCTGCGCGACGGCTCCGGCTACAACAGCCGCGACACCTTCCAGCGGCTCAGCACGCAAGTGCCGCTGGCCGAAGTCACCGATGCGATCCGGTCGATCGCGGCCAAGGCCTCGCTGGCACGGCAGGCGCAGGCCGCGCAGGAACAGGCCGCGCACGCGCACGAACGCATCGCCGAGAGCCACCAGATCGACGCACTGTCGATGCTGTGACGGCGGTGTCCGTGCCGACGGCCGTAGGCATGGCCGTCCGCGGCCCGCGTTGACCCGGCCGGTCGCCCGTGCTGTGATGCCTGCCGGTCAGGGCGGAGCGGGATCATGGCGGACAGCAAGGCGGCCTTCGAGAAAGCGGTCCAGGACATCAAGCAGCGCGCGGAGCGTCCCGACAACGACACCCTGTTGCGGCTGTATGCGCTGTACAAGCAAGGCTCGGAGGGCGACGTGAGCGGCGCCAAGCCGGGCTTCTTCGACTTCGTCGGCACCGCCAAGTACGAAGCCTGGGCCAAGCTCAAGGGCATGCCGCAGGCCGACGCGCAGAAGAAGTACGTGGACCTGGTGAAGAAGCTGCTGGCCTGATGGCCCGCGACACGCGGCGGCGCATCCTCGAGACCGCCCTGGCGATGTTCAACGCGCAGGGCGAGCCGCACGTCACCACCAACCACATCGCCGACGAGCTGGAGATCAGCCCCGGGAATCTGTACTACCACTTCCGCAACAAGGACGACATCATCGAGCACCTGTTCGCGCGCTACGAGGAGCGCATGGACGCGGCGCTGGCGTTGCCGAGCGCGCGCCTGCCCGGGCTGGAAGACATCTGGCTGCAGTTGCACCTGGTGTTCGAGTGCATCTGGGACTACCGCTTCCTGTACCGCGACCTGGTCGAGATCCTCAGCCGCAGCCGGCGCCTGCGCCTGCGCTTCGCGCGCATCCTGCGCCGCGCCGACGCCAGCGTGCAGGCGGTGTTCCAGGGGCTGGCGCAGACCGGGGCGATGCGCGCCAGCCCTCAGGAGTTGGAGGGCGTGGCCACCAACGCGCTGGTGGTGGCCACGTTCTGGCTCAACTACGCGGCCGCACGCGGCGAGAAGGACGAGCAGGTGGCGATCCGCCACGGCATCGTGCAGGTGATGCGCCTGATCGCGCCGTTCCTGCGCGAGATCGAACGCGCGCACCTGGCCGCGCTGATGGACGCCTATCTGGATTGAGGCGCCTGCCCTGCGCGCCGGCGCAGGGCGTCAGTCGCTCGCCCCGGCAGCGACCTGGGCGTCCGCGCCGTCCAGCTCGTAGACCTTGCACACCAGGCCTGGCGGCTCGCGATAGGTACGAAAGCCGATGGCATCGTAGTACGCCTGCCCGAGCGCATTGTCGGCGGCGATGCTGGCGTCGATCCGGGTCAGCCCGGCGCTGCGCGCTGCCGCACAGGTGGCCCGGAACAGCGCGCTGCCGACGCCACGGCGGGCTGCGCGCGGATCGACGTGGGTGCCGATGATGCCCCAGCCCTCGGCGACGTCGTAGGCATTGCCGGGACGGGCGATCCGCAGCGACTGGAAACCGAGGACCGCGCCGTCGGCGTCCTCGGCCAGCACGCACTGGACGCGGTCGGGATGCGTCAGGTAGGTCGCGCAGACCGTCGCCAGGTCGGTGGGCGCCTTGCGCAGGCCGGCGGCGAAGATGGCGTGCTGCACCGCCACCATGGCGGCAGCATCGTCGCGCGTGGCGGGCCTGATCTGCATGACGCTGTTGCCTCGGGTCGGGTCGACGCGGCCGAGTATGCCCGAGCGCGCCTGCCACTGTGCGCCGTGGCGAACGCCAGGTCAGGTGCCGGTGCGGCGCGCCCTGCCCGCGCCCGCCGTGCGTTTGCCGGCCGGCTTCTTGGCGACGCGCTTCTCGGCGGCGTGCTTGCCGGTGGCCGCGCGCTTGCGCGGGTGCGGGCGCGGCTGCAGCCCCAGCTTGACCAGCACCGGCTGCAGGCGCGCCTCGACCTCGGCGCTCAGCGGCTGCACCTGCCCGCGCAGCGCCGCGGCGCCCTCGCGCACGCTGCTCTCGGCCTCGTCCGCCAGTTGCGTGGCCAGCGCCTTCAACGTCGCCGCGCCCTGCGCGGCATCGGCCGCCGCAGCCAGCGCACGCTTGCGGGTCAGCGCGACCACGCCCAGCCCGGCCAGCCACAGGTGCCGCGGGTTCAGCCGGTCCGGCCGCAGCGCGGAGGTGGAACGCTTCTTGGTCGCCATCGCACGATCTCCAACTGGGCCGACGTGGCCCCGATGCGCGCCATGCTGGCGCCGGCGGCTTGAGCAAACACACTATCCGCCGCCACCCTTGCCACGCGCCGGCGCCCTTGCCATGCTCGGCGCGGACGCCGTGGCCCGGCGCCGCACAGGGAGATCCGCATGGCAGCAAAATCGAGCGCGTGGGCACCGTTTCCGTACGACGCCAAGGGCTACGCCGGCGATGCGTTGAAGAAGGCCTGGCCCAAGTTGCACGCCGGCGACCGCGAGCCCTACCCCGATCCGGCCCATGCACAGGCGCTGCTGGACGCCGCCGGCAAGGCCGGCAAGGGCCACGACGCGCAGACCCTCTCGGCGGCGCTGATCGAGGCCTGGCGCGCCTTCCACCACGGGCAGTTCCAGCAGGCCTACGAGGGCGGCAAGGCGCTGGGCGTGTTCGGCGCCTCGGTCGCGGTCAAGGCGATCGGCATCCACGCCGGCTATCTGGTCGACGACGAAAAGGAGCAGTTGCAGCGGCTGCAGCAGGCCGCGGCACTGGCCGAGGCGGCGATCGCCGCGCTACCGGACGAGGCCAACAGCCACTACCGCCACGCCTTCGCGCTGGGCCGCTACAGCCAAGGCCTGAGCATCGTCAAGGCGCTCAAGCAGGGCATCGCCAGCAAGGTGCGCGCGTCGCTGGAAGCGGCGCTCGAGCTGGAGCCCAAGCATGCCGAGGCGCACATGGCGCTGGCCCTGTACCACGCCGAGATCATCGGCAAGGTCGGCGCGATGATCGGCGGCCTCACCTACGGGGCCAAGGCCGCCACCGCCGAACAGCACATCCAGCAGGCGCTGAAGCTGGTGCCGGACGCGCCGATTGCCCACGTCGAACACGCCAACGTGCTGCTGTTGCTGTACGGCGACAAGCGCGAAGAGGACGCCGCCGCGGCGTTCGAGAAGGCCGCCAAGCTCAAGCCGCGCGATGCGATGGAAGCGTTGGACGCGGCGTTCGCCCGCGACCAGTTGGAGTAGCGCCGCGCTGCGCACGCCAGCGAACTGACCGTATCCCGATCGTATCGTAGGAGCGGCTTCAGCCGCGACAGGCCTCCCCGGGAACGCCTGTCGCGGCTGAAGCCGCTCCTATGACGAATCGCACGCCCGTAACCGACCGCACCGCGACGCGACTGGCGCGATCGGCGGCGGTGAGGCCGACACATCGTGTCGCCATCCACCACGTTCCGCCGCTGCGACATCGCAACGCGATGTCGCAGCGGCGGCGCGCATCACCCTGCCGGCGGCAGCGCGTAGGCGATCACGTAGTCGCCGCGCTTGGTCTCCATGAAGTGATGGCCGGCGGCGACGATGACCAGGTACTCGCGGCCGTCGACCGCGTACACCATCGGCGTGGCCTGGCCGCCGGCCGGCAGCTTGGCCTGCCACAGGGTCTTGCCACTGGCCAGGTCGATCGCGCGGATCATGTCGTCGGTGGCCGCGGCGATGAAGATCAGGCCGCTGGCGCTAACCACGGCGCCGCCGTTGTTGGGCGTTCCGATCTCGATCGGCAAGCCGGAGTGGATGCCGAACGGGCCGTTGCCGCGTGCGCTGCCGAACGGGCGATCCCACAGGGTCTTGCCGCTGGCCAGGTCGATCGCGCGGATGCCGCCGTAGGGCGGCTGCTTGCACAGCAGCCCGGTGAACGGCAGCCGCCAGCCGGCGTTGACGTTGATCGCGTACGGCGTGCCCGCCTGCGGATCGCCCGCACCCTCGGCGCCGCCGCTGTCGCCGCGCACCTGATCGCGCGGCGCCCAGCCCATCTTGTCGGCCTTGGCGCGCGGCACCAGCAGGTTGTAGTTGGGCATGTCGTTGTAGTTGGCCACAACCACCCCGCGCTGCGGGTCCACCGCCACGCTGCCCCAGTCCGAGCCGCCGTTGTAGCCGGGATACTCGATCGAATGGCGGTCGGCTTCCGGCGGCGTGTAGATGCCCTTGTAGCTGGCGCTGCGGAACTGGATGCGGCACACCAGTTGGTCGATCGGGGTCATGCCCCACATGTCGCGCTCGGTCAGGTCGCGCTTGCGCAGCGAGTGGTACAGCGAGAACGGCTGGGTCTTGGCGCGGCGCTGCGGCTCCACGCCGCCGCCCGGCACCGCGCGTTCCTCGACCCCGACCAGCGGTTTGCCGGTGCGCCGGTCGAGCACGTACAGTTCGCCCTGCTTGCTCGGCAGCAGCACCGCCGGCACGCTCTTACCGTCGTGCGGGAAGTCCAGCAGGGTCGGTTGCGAACCCAGGTCGTAGTCCCACACGTCGATATGGGTGGTCTGGAAGTTCCACACCGGCTTGCCGGTGGTGACGTCCAGCGCGACCAGCGAGGTCGCATAGCGGTCTTCCTGCGGGGTGCGCGAACTGCTCCAGTAGTCGGCCGAGGAATTGCCCATCGGCAGGTACACGTAGCCGAGTTGTTCGTCGCCGGCCGCGCTGGTCCACATGTTGGGCGTACCGCGGGTCCAGGTCTGCCCCGGCGGCGGCGCGCCGGCCCAGTCCGGATGGGTCATGTCCCAGGCCCAGCGCAGCGCACCGGTCACCGCATCGAAGCCCTGGATCACGCCGGACGGCTCGTAGCGCTTCTGTCCGTCCAGCACCTGGTGGCCGGTGACGACCACGCCGCGCACGATGGTCGGCGGCGAATTGATCGAGACATAGCCGGGCGGTGTGGAGCCCATGCCGACGGTGATGTCGACCTGGCCATGCTGGCCGAAGTCCTCGCAGGGCTTGCCGTCGGCCGCATCGACCGCGATCAGGCGCCCGTCCAGGGTGCCTTCGATGATGCGATGGCGGCACGCGGCTGACGCCGTCGCCTTGTCCTCGGGCACCGCGTAGTAGCTGACGCCGCGGCAGGCGGCGGTGTACGGGATCGCCTTGTCCGCCACCTTGGGGTCGTAGCGCCAGCGTTCGCGGCCGCTGCGCGCATCCAGCGCGATCAGTTGGTTGCGTGCGCTGCACAGATACAGGCTGTCGCCGATCTTCAGCGGCGTGGTCTCCGCACCCCAGCGCTTGTCCGGCAGGTCGCCGGTGCGGAAGGTCCAGGCGGTGCGCAACTGCGCCACGTTGTCCGGCGCGATCTGCCGCAGCGGCGTGTAGCGGCTGCCGGCGTTGTCACGGCCGTAGGCGGCCCAGTCGGCATCGGCGGGCGCATCGGCCGGCTGCGCGCCGGTGCGCGGCGTCGCCAGCGCCGCGGCCATCCCGGCCGCATGCGCCAGCGTGCCGTCGGCCTCGGTCACGCCGTACGGCAGGAACGCCAGCGCGAACGCGCCGACGAACACCAGGGCCAGCACCGCGGCGAGCGCGCGCGACAGCGTGCGCGAGAACGGCCGGTCCAGCCGCGGCAGCAGCAGCGCCAGCAACAACGCCAGGAACACCATCAGGCCCATGCGCGGCACCCAGCGCCAATAATCGGTGCCCGACTCCCATGCCGCCCACAGCAGGGACAGCAGGAAGGTCGCGGCGAACCACAACGCGCCGCTGCGCCGCGCGCGCCACAGCTGCACGCCGGAAATCGCCAGGCCGAGGCCGGCGACCAGGTAGTACCAGGACCCGCCCAGCGCCAGCAGCCAGGCGCCACCGGCCGCCAGCACCAAGCCGATCAGCGCGCAGGCGCCGCCGAGCAGGCGCAGCGGCCAGCCGCCGCGACGCTGCGTTTGTTCGAATGCATTCATTGCCACTCCTTGCAGGACACGGCCACGCGGAACATCCGACGTGGCAGCGGCGCACGCGCGCCGCGCATCCTTATCCCAAGCAGCAAGTGAACGTGATGCGTTTCTCGCTGACACACACTGACACGTAACGTTGCAGTCCTCGTGACCAAACGCCGACCTGCGCGTCACGCGGCGTGTGCCTTCCCAGGCAACGCCCGAATGACGGTATGGGTGCATGCATTGTGGCGCGGCGGCAACACGGGCGGCTGCCTGCACGCGCTCGCAGCAGATCACCCGCATCATCGTCATGGCCTCCTTCGAAAACGACAACGCCGGCACGAGGCCGGCGTCGTCGTTCGCTCAGGCGCGGATCACTCCTGCGGCGGTGCCGCCTCGCCAGCGGAGTCGGCGACGCCGTCCTCGCCCGGCAGCGCGTCTTCCTCGACCAGGGAGCCGTCCAGGCGTTCGACCGCCTGCAGCTTCTCGCCCTTGGACAGGCGGATCAGGGTCACGCCCTGGGTGTTGCGGCCGACGCGGGAGATTTCCGAGGCGCGGGTGCGCACCAGGGTGCCGCCGTCGGAGATCAGCAGCACTTCGTCGCGCGTGCTCAACAGCACCGCACCGACCAGCTTGCCGTTGCGCTCGCTGGTCTGGATGCCGATGACGCCCTGGGTGCCGCGACCCTTGCGCGGATACTCGCCCAGCGGGGTGCGCTTGCCGTAGCCGTTCTCGGTCGCGGTGAGGATGTAGGCATCGGCCTCGTCGCCATTGCGCGCGTCGGCCTCGACCTCGGTGTCGGCCGCGGCGTCGACATCGTCGGCGTCCTCGTCCTGGCCCACGGCCGGCTCGGCCACGATCAGGCTGACCACGTACTCGCTCTTGGCCAGGCGGATGCCGCGCACGCCGCGGCTGCTGCGCCCGGTCGGCTTGACTCCGCCGCGGCTCTTGCGTCGCGCGCCACGGGCCTCGTCGCCCTCCTCGCCCGCGGCCTCGTCGTCGGCCGCGGCGCTTTCGTCGGCACCAGTGTCGTCGATGACCGCATCATCGGCCTCGTCGTCCTTGGGCCGCTCGGAGAAGCGCACGGTCTTGCCGTTGGAGGCGAACAGCAGCACGTCGCGCTCGCCGTCGGTAAGCGCCACGCCGACCAGCGCGTCGCCCTCGTCGAGGTTGATCGCGATCTTGCCGATCTTGCGCTGGAACGCGAACTCGCTCAGCGGGGTCTTCTTGACCATGCCGTTGCGGGTGGCGAAGAACACGTAGCGGCCTTCGGCGTACTCGCGCACCGGCAGCACCGCCTGCACGCGCTCGCCGTTCTCCAGCGGAATCCAGTTGACGATCGGGCGGCCGCGCGCATTCGGTCCGGCCTCGGGCAACTGATGCACCGGCAGCCAGAACACCTTGCCGCTGCTGGTGAAGGTCAGCAGCGTGTCGTGGGTGTTGACCAGCCACAGCTGGTCGATGAAATCCTCTTCCTTGGTCGCCGCCGCGCTGCGGCCGCGGCCGCCGCGGCGCTGCGCGCGGTAGGCGCTGACCGGCTGGCGCTTGGCGTAGCCGGCATGCGACAAGGTCACCACCACGTCTTCCGGCGCGATCAGGTCGAGGATGTCCAGATCCTCTTCGCTGTGGCGGATTTCGGTGCGGCGCGCATCGCCGTATTCCTCGCGGATGTTGACCAGCTCTTCGCGGATCACCTGCAGCAGCACGTCCGGGTTTTCCAGGATGCGGATCAGCCCGGCGATCGCCTCCAGCAGCTGCTTGTATTCCTCGGTCAGGCGCTCCTGCTCCAGGCCGGTCAGGCGGTGCAGGCGCATTTCCAGGATCTGCGTGGCCTGCACTTCGGTCAGCTGGTAGCCGCCGCCGACCAGGCCGACGCCGCTGGGCAGGTCTTCCGGACGCGAGGCCTCGGCGCCGGCCGCATTGAGCAGCGCGCCGACCAGGCCCGGCTGCCAGGTCTTGGCCAGCATGCGCTCGCGCGCTTCGTTCGGGTTCGCCGAGGTCTTGATCAGCTCGATCATCTCGTCGATGTTGGCGAGCGCGACGGTCAGGCCTTCCAGGATGTGCGCACGCGCGCGCGCCTTGCGCAGTTCGAAGATGGTACGGCGGGTCACCACTTCGCGACGGTGGCGGACGAACGCCTCCAGCATCTGCTTGAGGTTCAGCAACTGCGGGCGGCCGTCGACCAGCGCCACCATGTTGATGCCGAACACCGACTCCATCTGGGTCTGCTGGTACAGGTTGTTCAGCACCACGTCGGCGGCTTCGCCGCGCTTGACCTCGATGTAGATGCGCATGCCGTCCTTGTCGGACTCGTCGCGCAACTCGCTGATGCCCTCGAGCTTCTTTTCCTTGACCAGCTCGGCGATCTTCTCGATCAGCCGCGCCTTGTTGACCTGGTACGGGATCTCGGTGACCACGATCGCTTCGCGGCCGTTGTCCTGGATCTCGATCTCGGCCTTGGCGCGCATGCGCACGCGGCCGCGGCCGGTGCGGTAGCCGGCGACGATGCCGGTGGTGCCGTTGACGATGCCCGCGGTCGGGAAATCCGGGCCGGGGATGTGTTCCATCAGGCCGTCGACGTCGATCTGCGGGTTGTCGATCAGCGCCAGGCAGGCATTGATCGACTCGGTCAGGTTGTGCGGCGGGATGTTGGTGGCCATGCCCACCGCGATGCCGGCCGAGCCGTTGACCAGCAGGCTCGGGAAGCGCGTCGGCATCACCGACGGTTCCTGTTCCTTCTCGTCGTAGTTGGGCTGGAAATCGACGGTCTCCTTGTCGATGTCGGCCATCATCTCGTGCGCGAGCCGCGACATGCGCGCCTCGGTGTAACGCATCGCCGCCGCGGAATCGCCGTCGACCGAGCCGAAGTTACCCTGCCCGTCCACCATCATGTAGCGCAGCGAGAACGGCTGCGCCATGCGCACCAGGGTGTCGTACACCGACTGGTCGCCGTGCGGGTGGTACTTACCGATGACGTCGCCGACGATACGCGCCGACTTGTAGTAGGGCTTGTTGCTGTGCGCGCCCAACTCGTTCATCGCGAACAACACGCGGCGATGCACCGGCTTGAGGCCGTCGCGCGCATCCGGGAGGGCACGCCCCACGATCACGCTCATGGCGTAATCGAGGTAGCTCTTGCGCATCTCGTCTTCCAGGTTGACCTGGATGATTTCCTTGGCGGATTCTGCCATTCGGGTTCCGTAAGTCTGGTGGCGGATCGACCACGACGCCGGCCCACGACAGGCGGGCCCGCCGCGGCCGCACGCCTAGGGCGCACGGCGGTCGATCGAACCGCCGGATTCTATCATGACGGGCGCCCGATTGCCCGGTTTTTGCCGGCCCGAACAAGCACTTGCGCGCCATCGGCCGGGTTTGCCGGGCGCTGTGGCGCCGCCCCGGCGCTCAGCCGCCGAAGGCGGCGCGCATGCGCGCCAGGTCCGGCTGCTCGATCACCCCGCGCTCGGTGACGATGGCATCGATCAGCGTCGCCGGGGTCACGTCGAACACTGGGTTCCAGGCGGCGATGCCGTCGGCCACGGTGCGCGTGCCGCCGACGCCGAACAGTTCGCCCGGATCGCGCTGCTCGATCTCGATCTGCGCACCGTCGGCGGTGTCCATGTCCACGGTGGACGACGGCGCCACCACCATGAACCTGACCCCATGGTGGCGCGCGGCGATCGCCAGCTGATAGGTGCCGATCTTGTTGGCGGTGTCGCCGTTGGCGCAGATGCGGTCGGCGCCGACGATCACCCACTGCACCGCCCCGGTCTTCATCAGGTGCGAGGCCGCCGAATCGGCGATCAGCGTCGCGTCGATGCCGTCCTGCTGCAGCTCCCACACGGTCAGCCGCGCGCCCTGCAGCCAGGGCCGGGTCTCGCCGGCGAACACCTTGGCGATGCGCTGCTGGGCGACGCCGGCGCGGATCACGCCCAGCGCAGTGCCGAAACCGGCGGTGGCCAGCGAGCCGGTGTTGCAATGGGTCAGCACGCCGCTGCCGGCGGCGATCAGGCCGGCGCCGAGCGCGCCCATGTGGCGGTTGGCGGCCAGATCCTCTTCGGCGATCGCCTGCGCCTCGCGCTCCAGCACCGAGCGCCAGTCGCTGCCGGCCGCGCCCAGCGCCGTGCGCATGCGCGCCAGGGCCCAGGCCAGATTGACCGCGGTGGGCCGCGCGGCATTGAGCCGCTGCAGGGCCGGCTCCAGCTTCAGCAGCGCCTCGGCGCCGTTGTCGGCCTGCACCTCGCGCGCGGCCAGCACCGTGCCCCAGCCGGCGGCGATGCCGATCGCCGGCGCGCCGCGCACGGCCAGGGCATGGATCGCCGCGGCGACCTGATCGCTGTCGCTGCAGCGCACGTGCTCCACCGCGAACGGCAGCTTGCGCTGGTCCAGCAGTTCCAGCGCGTCGCCGGTCCACAGGATCGGGCGGATATGGTCGTAGCGGGCGTAATCGATATCGAGGGCGGCGTTCATCGCCCCATTGTAAACGCCGGCGATTGCGGATTGAGGGCGGCGCACGGCGCCGAAGCGCCGCACCAGCGCTCAGTTGACGCTGAACTCGGCGCGGCAGCCCTTGTCGACCCAGATGCCGTCGCGGTCCCAGCCCCAGCTATCGTCCTGCACGCAGGCCGCGCCGGACAGCTGCCGGCGCAGCTCGACATGGTCCTGCACACTGACGCCGCAGCGGCGCCGGGCCTTGCCCTTGGACTCGCACAGCACCGGCCGCGGACCGGCGGGGAATCCGGATCCGTCGGCGGCACCGATCTCGAACTCGCCGCGGCAGCCGCGCGCGACCCAGATCTCGTTGCGGCGCACGCCCCAGCTGCGCTCCTCGCGGCATGGCACCGACGACAGCTGCCGCATCAGCCGCACCGGTGCGCCGCGCAGCATCACCGGGCAACTCTCGAGGCGACCATCGGACTCGCAGCGCAGCACGCGGCGCATGGCACTGCGCGGCGCCTCTCCCGGATTGGGGCGGAATTCGGCGCGACAGCCCAGGGTCACCCATACGCCGGTGGCGTCGGAGCCCCACTCGCTGCCGCGGATGCAGTCGTTGTCGGACAGTTGCCGCACCAGTTGCACGCCCTGCGCGGTCGGCATCGGGCAGTGCACCCAGGTCATGTCGCGCGATTCGCAGCGCACCACCGCTGCGTCGTACGCATCGGCGGTCTGTGCCGGCGACGGCATCGGCCACACGCTTGCCGCCAATCCCAGCCAACACCAGCCACCGAGCCCGTACGCCCACTTCATGCTTGGCTCTGCCCCTATGCCTAGAACCTGAACAACGAAGACCTGCTGGCGCGCGGCGTGCGCATGCCGTGCCCGATCAAACCATCATCGGTGTGGACAACGCAACAACGCGCCGTGGCAGCGCGTGACGGCCGGTTCAGGCATGCGCGAAATCGTAGGCGAGCACATCGCCGATCTGCGCGGTGCCGCGCATCGCCATCAGCAGCCGATCCACGCCCACTGCCACACCGGCGCAATCGGGCAGCGAAGGCAGCGCCTGCAGCAGGCGTTCGTCCAGCGGCGGCAGCACCGCGCCGCGCGCCTGGCGCAGCGCATGGTCGCGCAGGAAACGCCGGCGCTGCTCGGCGGCATCGTTGAGCTCGTGATAGCCATTGGCCAGTTCGTAGCCGCCCAGGTACAGTTCGAAGCGCTCGGCCACCGGCGGATCGCCATCGCGGACCCGCGCCAGCGCGCACTGGCTGGCCGGCCAATCGTGGACCACGGTAAGACGGTCGGCGGGGAACGCGGGCTGCAGGCGATGGGTCATCAGCAGGTCCAGCCAGTCGTCGCGGCCGAGGCCCTCGGCGTCGATGCGGACATCGCGCAACGGTTGCTGCAGCGCCTCCAGCGGCGCGGCGAACGGATCCAGCTCCAGCCCCTGCAGGAACAGCGCACGGTAGCTGAGCACCTGCAGCGTGGCGCTGCGCCCGACCAGGGCCAGCGCGGTGCGCACCAGCTCCACGGTCTCCTCGATCAACTGCCGGTGATCCCAGCCGACCCGGTACCACTCGAGCATGGTGAACTCGGGATTGTGGCGGCCGCCGGCCTCGCCGTTGCGGAACACCCGCCCCAGTTCGTAGCAGTCGCCGATGCCGGCGGCGAGCAGCCGCTTCAGCGGGTACTCGGGCGAGGTGCGCAGCCAGCGCAATGCCGGGCCGGCATCGACGTGGCCGCTGAAGCGGGTCTGGAAGCTGTCGATGTTCGGCTCGGTATTGCCGGCGGCCGACAGCATCGGCGTCTCCACTTCCAGCACCCCGCGCGCAGCGAAGAAGGCGCGGATGGCGGCATTGAGCCGGGCGCGCAACTGCAGGGTGGACAGCAGGTCCATCAGGGCGCCATGTCGAGCCGGCGGCTCAGTTGGTCGCGCGCGTCGTCGCGGTAGCCCAGGCCCAGGTACAGACGCTTGGCAGCGGCGTTGTGGTGGTTGACCTCCATCCGCAGCACGTCCACGCCCAGCGCGCGGGCGCGCGCCTCGACCAGCGCCACCGCGCGCCGGCCCCAGCCGCGGCCGCGCGCGGCCGGGCCCAGGTACAGCTCGTCGAGCAGCAGATAGCGCCCGCCCAGTTCGACGCTGAAGCAGGCGGTGATCAGCGCATAGCCGACCACCGCACCGTCCGGCGCCAGCCACAGCAGCGCCTCGCCCAGTGCCGGCTGCGCCAGCAGCGCCTGCAGGCCGCGCGTCACCCGCTCGGCATCGAAGGCGATGCCGTCTTCGGCGTAGAACGCCTGCAGCATCGCCAGCAAGGCCGGCTGGTCGACGGTGCCGGCGGTGCGCCAGCGCAGTTCTTCCTGCACCGTGCCGGGCGCGCTCATGCGCCCTGCCCCGGCGACTGCAGGAACGCCAGCAACTGCGCCTCGTCCCACACCGCCACGCCCAGTTCCTGCGCCTTGTCGAGCTTGGAGCCGGCGGCTTCGCCGGCGACCACGAACGCGGTCTTCTTCGACACGCTGCCGGCCACCTTGGCGCCCAGCGCCTCCAGTTGCGCCTTGGCCTCGTCGCGGGTCAGTGCGGTCAGCGTGCCGGTCAGCACCACGGTCTGCCCGTCCAGCGGACCGGCGCGGCGCCGCGTCTGCGCCGGCGCGGCATCGAGCAGGCGTCGCATCGCCGCCTCGGCCTCCAGCAAGGCCTGCTTCTGCGCCGGATCGGCCAGGTATGCGGCCAGGTTGGCGGCACCTGCCGTGGACAGGCCGGCCCCGGTCCAGCCGCTTTCGTTGGCGCGCAGCAGCGCGTCCAGGGTGCCGTAGGTGGCGGCCAGGCGCTGCGCGCTCTTGCCGCCGAGCTTGTCCACCGGCAGCGTGCCGAGCAGATGCGCCAGGTCCAGCCGCTCGCGCAATTCCGCCGGCGGCGCGCCCTCGTCGGAGAAGCGAATGCCGGCGGCGATCAGCGCATCAACCACCTCCGCATTGCCGGGCTGCTCGAAGAACGTCGCGATCGAGCGCGCCACCTCGCCGCCGATGTCCGGCAAGGCCTGCAACAGCACTGCCGGGGTGCTGCGCACGAACGCCAGCGAGCCCAGCCAATGGGCCAGCGCCTTGGCCGTGGTCTCGCCCAGGTGCGGGATGCCCAGCGCGAACAGGAAGCGCGGCAGGGTCGTGGCGCGGCTGGCGTCGATGCCGGCGACCAGGTTCTCGGCCCACTTGGTCGCCAGCTTGCCGCCCAGATCCACCGCCAGGTGCGTGCGCAGGAAATCGGCGCGCCGCCACGGCGTGGCTTCGTCGTCCAGCGCGGCGCGGCCG
Source organism: Xanthomonas sp. F10 (assembly GCF_014206815.1). Classification (GTDB taxonomy): domain Bacteria; phylum Pseudomonadota; class Gammaproteobacteria; order Xanthomonadales; family Xanthomonadaceae; genus Xanthomonas_A; species Xanthomonas_A indica. The sequence goes on along the minus strand of NZ_JACHNP010000001.1, from coordinate 984,863 downwards.
GCCGCGTCCAGCGCCAGTGCGCCCTTGCTGTCCTCCACCGCCTGCAGCAGGTCGGCAGCAGTTGCAGCGTCGAGCGCCGCCTTCATCCGCACCAGGTCCTCCACGCTCAACGCGTACAGGTCGGCCAGCGACTGCACGAAGCCGAACTCGACCAGGGCGTCGGCCTGGCGCTCGCCCAGGCCTTCGATGTCCAGCGCGCGGCGCGAGGCGAAGTGGCGCAAGGCCTCCTTGCGCTGCGCGGCGCAGGCCAGGCCGCCGCTGCAGCGCCAGGCCACCGCATCCTCTTCCTTGACCAGCTCCGAGCCGCACACCGGGCACACCGCCGGCATCATCCACGGCACGGTGCCGGGCGGACGCCGTTCCTCGATCACCCGCACCACTTCCGGGATCACGTCGCCGGCGCGGCGCACGATCACCGTGTCGCCCTCGCGCGCGTCCAGCCGCGCGATCTGGTCGGCGTTGTGCAAGGTGGCGTTGGTGACGGTGACGCCGGCGACCTGCACCGGCTCCAGCCGCGCCACCGGGGTAACCGCGCCGGTGCGGCCGATCTGCACCTCGATCGCGCGCAACACGGTGGACTGTTCCTGCGCCGGGAACTTGTGCGCCAGCGCCCAGCGCGGCGCGCGCGAGACGAAGCCCATCGCCTGTTGCTGGTCGTAGTCGTCGAGCTTGTAGACCACGCCGTCGATGTCGTACGGCAGGCGGTCGCGGGCGGCGCCGATGCGGCGGAAATAGGCGATCAGGCCGTCGAAACCAGTGGCGGTGTCGGCCTCCGGCGCCACCGGGAAGCCGTAGTCGCGCAGCAATTGCAGCGTCTGCGAATGGGTTTCCGGCAGCTCCAGGCCGCGCACCTCGCCCACCGAATAGGCGAAGAACGCCAGCGGCCGGCGCCGGGTGACCGCCGGATCGAGCTGGCGCAGCGAGCCGGCGGCGCCGTTGCGCGGGTTGGCCAGCAGCTTCTCGTTGCGCTCCAGCGCCTGCGCGTTCCACGCGGCGAAGGCGGCACGCGGCATGTAGACCTCGCCGCGCACCTCCAGCACCGCCGGCGGCGGCGTGCCGAGGCCGCGCAGCTTCAGCGGCACCGAGCGCACCTGGCGCAGGTTGGCGGTGACGTCCTCGCCGGTGCTGCCGTCGCCGCGGGTGGCGCCCTGCACGAACACGCCGTCCTCGTAGCGCAGGCTGATCGCCAGGCCGTCGAGCTTCGGCTCGACCGAGAACACGGGTGCGGCCAGATCCAGTTCGCGCTCGATGCGGCGCTCGAAATCGGCGACTTCGGCGAAGCGCGTACGGTCATCGGCGTCCTCGTCCACGCCCGGGGTTTCGAAGGCGTTGGCCAGCGACAGCATCGGGATCGCGTGGCGCACTTCCGGGAAGCCGCCGTCCGGCCGCGCGCCGACCTTGCGCGTCGGCGAATCCGCGCTGGCCAGTTCCGGGTGCGCGGCTTCCAGCGCTTCCAACTCGCGCATCAGCGCGTCGTACTCGGCGTCAGGAATCGTGTTGTCGTCGAGCACGTAGTAGCGGTGGTTGGCGTCGTCGATGCGCTGGCGCAACTCGGCGGCACGCTGCTGGGGATCGGAATTCGCGGTCATGCGCAGCGGAAATGCGGTAACGGAGAGGGGGGCGATAGTAGCTGGAAGGCCGGGACAGGGGAGTCGGGATGGGGAATCGGCTTAACGGCCGAGATTGGGGATTGGAGATTTTGGGATTCGCAAATGCCAACGCTCGGACTGCTTGCGTCGGCGGCGGTCGCACCCTCATCTGCCCCTGCGGGGCACCTTCTCCCAAGGGGAGAAGGAAGAGGCCGAAGCCCCTCTCCCGCCGGGAGAGGGGTTGGGGTGAGGGTACGGCGCGCAGCGCTCGCGCGGATCTGGCAATGCGAGGCTTTGCCCGGCCCCTCATCCGCCCCTGCGGGCACCTTCTCCCGAGGGGAGAAGGGAAATGCCGAAGTCCCTCTCCCGCCGGGAGAAGGGTTGGGGTGAGGGTGCGGATCGCGCAATACCCGCGCCGATCTGGCAATGCGAGGCTTCGCCCGGACCCTCATCCGCCCCTGCGGGGCACCTTCTCCCAAGGGGAGAAGGGAAACGCCGAAGCCCCTCTCCCGCCGGGAGAGGGGTTGGGGTGAGGGTACGGAGCGCGCAGCGCCATCGACGTCAGCACCCCGGCTTTTGCCAATCCCCAATCCCCAATCCCCAATCCCGGCTTTTAAGCCAATCCCAAATGCCGAATCCCCGCCCCCACCACCCTTGCCCCACCATTAACACCCCGTTAACGTGGCCTCCCCCGCCCGCTCTGGAGAGCCCCGTGTCGCTACCGGTCTCGCGCCGTTCCTTCCTGTCCCTGGCCACCTCGGGCCTGGCGCTCGGCGCCGTCGGCCTGGCGCCCGTCGCGGAGGCGGCGCGACGCAAGGCGGCCGCCGCCGCGGTCACGACTCCCGGCGTGGCGCCGGCGGCGGGCACGGTGTACCTGAACTTCAACGAGTGCCCGCTGGGTCCTGCGCCCGCAGCGCTGGCGGCGGCGCAGGCGATCCTGCCGCGCAGCGGCCGCTATCTGTTCGAACTTTCCGACGAACTGATCGCTGCCTTCGTCGGCCAGCAGCATCTGCCGGCCGACCACGTCGCGGTATATCCCGGGTCCAGCGAGCCGCTTGCGCGCGCGGCGCGCGCCTTCACCTCGCCGCGCGCCGGCGTGGTGGTGGCCGACCCGACCTTCGAGGCCGTCGCCGATGTCGCCGCCGCGCATGGGGCGCCGGTGCGGCGCGTCCCGCTGCGCGCCGACGGCGCGCACGACGTCAAGGCCATGGCCAGCGCCGACCCGAACGCCGGCCTGATCTACCTGTGCAATCCGAACAACCCGACCGGCTCGATCACCAAGCGCGCCGACATCGAGTGGCTGCTGGCCAACAAGCCCGCCTCCAGCGTGCTGCTGGTCGACGAGGCCTACCTGCACTACAGCGAAGAACCGTCGGTGATCGACCTGATCGGCCAGCGCCAGGACCTGCTGGTGCTGCGCACCTTCTCCAAGCTGTACGGCATGGCCGGGCTGCGCCTGGGCCTGGCGGTGGCGGCGCCGGGGCTGCAGACCAAGCTGGCCGCGTTCGGCCAGAATCCGGTCTCGGTGCCCGCCCTCGCCGCCGGCATCGCCAGCCTGCAGGACCTGCAACTCGTGCCGACCCGTCGCGCCGAGAACGCACGCATCCGCGACGCCACCATCGCCTGGCTGCAGAGCAAGGGCTACAAGTGCCTGCCGTCGCAGGCCAACTGCTTCATGGTCGACGTCAAGCGCGACGGCGCCGCCTTCGCCGCGGCGATGGCCAAGCAAGGCGTGATCGTCGGCCGCAGCTGGCCGATCTGGCCGAAGCTTGTCCGCGTCACCGTCGGCAGCGAAGCGGAGATGCTGCGGTTCCGGGAGGCGTTTGTGAAGGCGCGCAAGTAGCGCGCGCCGGGATTGGGGAGTCGGGATTGGGGATTCGTAAAAGCGGGTTGCCGTGGGGCTGAGGCGTGGCTGGTGTTGCCTCGGTGCGTCGCATTCACGATGCACGATTCGCTAGCTCCGGCACGGCGCGCCAGACGGGGCCCGAATTCGGGAATGGTGATTGGAGTTCGCGAGAGCCAAAAGCCAGGGCTTCTGGCGTCGGCGGCGGTCGTACCCTCATCCGCCCCTTCGGGGCACCTTCTCTTGAAGGGAGAAGGGAAAAGCGCGCTCGAGGATCAGCGCGACAGGGACTGGCTTTTACAAATCCCTATCCAATCCCTGCCCTTAAGCGACTCCCCAATCCCGACTCCCCAATCCCGGCGGCGCGCCACCGGCGCGGCGCTTACCAGCGCGGCGCCTTCGTCAACGGCGGTGCCTGGTGCTGGCGATCGTAGGCGCGCAGGTCGTCGCGGATGTGGGCGATGCGCTGGCGGCCCAAGGCGTTGCGGCTGTCGTCCAGGACCACGCCGTCGAGCAGTTCGCCCATGCGCTGCACGGTCGGCAGCATCTTCTCCCAGGCGTCGAGCGCGGTCAGCGGCGCCGGCAGGGTCAGGAAGAAGGCGATCGCCGGGGTCTCCATCTCGCGGATGTGGGCCATGTCGAAGCTGCCCGGCTTCATGATGCTGGCCATGCTGAAGATCGGACCGCGCTCGGGATGACCTTCCACCAGGCGGTGGAACACGTTCATGTGGCCGAAGGTCAGGCCGGTCTTCTCCGCGGCCACCACGATGTCCTCGCCGCGCAGCACCTGCCCCGCGCGGGCGGCGACGTACAGCGAGACGATCTTGTCGAAATCCTGGCTCGGCCGCTTGCCGAGTTCGGCACCCGGCGCTTCCGCCGCGGGCAGGCCCAGTTCGGGTTCGCGCGCCTCGCCGTCCGCACCCGGTGCGGCCAGCGCGTCGTCGCCGGTGGCCGGGGCATCGCCCAGCGAGGGTTCGCGGCGCGGCGCGGCCGGATCGGCCGGTTCCACGCGCCGGCCCTGGCTCGGTTTCTTCGGGCGGCCGAACAGGAAGATCGCCGCAATCAACAGCAAGCCGGCGGCGAGGATGCCGATGCGTAGCATTGCCATGTCGGACATTCAGGGGTTACTCCGGCAAGGGTACACAGGGGGAAAACAACTGCTAGGTGCGCACGAGGCCTGCCGGTCCGGGACCAACGCCTCCACGCGCATCGCGTCCTTTAGCATGTCACGTCAGGCCGCGCCCGCCAAACGCGCGGCCTCCTCGAGGTCCACGCTGACCAGGCGGCTGACGCCGGGTTCGCGCATGGTGACACCGCTGAGCTGATGCGCCGCCTCCATCGTCGCCTTGTTGTGGCTGACGAACAGGAACTGCACTTTCTCGCTCATTTCCTTGACCATCGCCGCCAGGCGGCCGACGTTGGCTTCGTCCAGCGGCGCGTCGACCTCGTCGAGCAGACAGAACGGCGCCGGGTTGAGCTGGAAGATCGCGAACACCAGCGCCACCGCGGTCATCGCCTTCTCGCCGCCGGACAACAGCGAGATGCTCGACACGCGCTTGCCCGGGGGCCGCGCCATGATCGCCACGCCGGTGTCCAGCAGGTCCTCGCCGGTCAGTTCCAGGTAGGCGTGACCGCCGCCGAACAGGCGCGGATACAACGCCTGCACGCCGGAATTGACCCGGTCGAAGGTGTCCTTGAAGCGACCGCGGGTCTCGCGGTCGATCTTGCGGATGGCGTCTTCCAGGGTCTCCAGCGCAGTGTTCAGGTCGACGTCCTGCGCTTCCAGGTACTCGGCGCGCTGCGCGGCCTCGCCGTACTCGCTGATCGCCGCCAGGTTGACCGGCTCCAGCCGGCGCATGCGCGCATCGATCTGCTGCACCGCCTGCTCCCACTCGGCCGGGTCGGCGTGTTCGGGCAGGCCGTTGATCACGTCCTCGAGCACGAAGCCGGCCTTGACCACGGCGGCCGACAGCTGCTCGGCGCTGAGCACCAGCGCCTGCTGGTCGAGCCGGCGCTGGGCGATGCGCTCGCGCTGCGCCAGCGCCTGTTCGTCGCGCTGCTGGCGGGTCTGCTCCAGCGCGCGCAGTTCGTTGTCGATGCCGTCCAGCAGCGCGCGCGCCTCGCCGAGTGCGCGGTCGGTGCGCACGCGCTCGCTCAGCGCGGCCTGGTGCTCGGCCTCCAGCGCCAGCACCGGCGAGTCGCCCTCGTTCAACTGCGCGCTGAGCTCGCCCAGGCGCGCGTCCAACTGTCCGCGCTGGTTGCCCATGCGCTCCAGCGCCTGGCTCAGCGAGGCGATCTGGGTGCGCTGCGATTCCAGGGTCAGGGCCAGCGCGTGCGAGGCCTCGCGCACCCGCCGCGCGGCGTCGCGGGCCAGATCGCGTGCTTCGGTGAGCTGGCGGCGCTCGCTTTCCAGCGCATGCCGCACCGACTCCAGATCGCCCATGCTGGTGACCGCGTCCTCTAGCTTGGAGCGCGCCTCGCGTGCCTGCTCGCGGCTGCTGTCGAGGGTTTCCAGCAGTTGCGCGACCTCCAGTTCGATGCGCTCGATGCGGGTGCGCGCGGCGTCGACCTTGCCCTGCTGGCTCTGCAACTGCCCGGCCAGTTCGGACACGCTCCGGTGCGCCTGGTACAGCTGGCGCTGCGCGTCCTCGCGCTGCTGCTCGCCGGCCAGCAACTGCGCGCGCAGTTCGCCCAGGCGCTGCTCGAGGTCGGCCTCGCGCTCCTGCAGTGTCTCGATCTGGCCGCGCAGGCTCTGGATCTCGCGCTCGCGCAGCAGCGCGCCCTGCTTGGCCGCGCCGGAGCGCGACACCCGCAACCAGCCCTGGCCCAGGCGCGCGCCGTCGCGGGTAACGATGGAATCGCCCTCGCCCAGCTGCGGCAGCAGCGCGCGCGCGGCAGCCAGGTCCTCGGCCGCGTGCAGCCGCGCCAGCAGCCGGCGGATCGCGATCGGGCCTTGCACCTTGGCCGCCAGCGAGGTCGGCGCGAAGGTCTCGGCCGCGTCCTCGCCGCTGACCAGGGCAATGCGGCCTTCGCCGAGTTCGCCAAGGGCGTCGACCAGGGTCTCCGGCGCCTCCACCAGCACGCCTTCGATCAATTGCCCGAGCGCGCCTTCGACCGCGTTCTCCCAGCCGCTCTCGACGCTGAGCCGCTCGCCGACGCGCGCCGCCGAATCCAGCCCGCGCGCCTGCAGCCAGGCCACCGCCGCGCCCTGCTCCTGGCCGAGCGCGGCCTGCTGCAGGGTTTCCAGCGACGACAGCCGGCCGCGTGCGGCCTGCGCCTGCTTGCGCACGTCGGCCAGCTCGGCCTGCGCCGAGCGCTGCTGGTCCTGCAGCGCCGCCACCGCCAGCTTGCGCGCCTCGACCTGCTCGGTCAGCCCGTCCAGCGCGGCGCGCTGGGTCTCGTGCTGCAGTTCCAGTTGCGCGAACGCCTCGGACAGCGCGTCCAGGTCCAGCCCGGCGCGCTCGGCCTGCAGTGCCTCGCGGCGGCGCTCGGCCTCCAGCGACTGCCGGTCCAGGTAATCGACGCGGGTGCGCTCCACTTCGCCGGCGCGCGAGGCTTCGGCGGTGTTGCGCTGATGCGATTCCCAGCGCTGCTGCCAGTCGGCCAGGCGCGCCTCGGCCTCGCGCAGCGCTTCCTGCTTGTACTCGTTGTCTTCCTGCAACTGCTCCAGCTGCGGGCCGGCCACGTCCACCGATTCGCGCAACAGCGCCAGCTTGGCCTCGTCGGTGCCGATATGCTGGCCGAGCTCGGCCAGCGCCAATTGCGCCTCGTCGCGCGCCTTGTGCAGGCGCTGCGACAGGTCGCGCTGGTGCTGGATCTGCTGTTCGATCCGGGCCAGGGTACTGCCGACCTTGTAGACCTCGGCCTGCGCGGTGCTCAGCGCCTCGGCAGCCTCCTCGCGGCGCACGCGGCCGGTCTCGATGCGCGCCTCGGCATCGCGCTGCTCGGCGATCAGCTGCTGCAGGCGGGTCTCTTCCTGGCCCAGCGCTTCGCGCAGCCCCTGCAGGCGTCCGTCCAGGCCGCGGTACTCCAGCGCTTTCCACTGCGCGTCCTTGATCCGCCGTTCTTCCTGCAGCGCCTGGTACTGCTCGGCCTGGCGCGCCTGGCGCTTGAGGTGCTCGAGCTGCTTGCCGATCTCCTCGCGCAGGTCGCCCAGGCGTTCAAGGTTCTCGCGGGTATGGCGGATGCGGGTCTCGGTTTCCTTGCGCCGCTCCTTGTACTTGGAGATGCCGGCGGCCTCTTCCAGGTACACGCGCAGGTCTTCCGGGCGCGCCTCGATGATCTGGCTGATCATGCCCTGCTCGATGATCGAGTAGCTGCGCGGGCCCAGGCCGGTGCCCAGGAACAGGTCGGTGATGTCGCGGCGCCGGCATTTGGTGCCGTTGAGGTAATAGCTGCTGCTGCCGTCGCGGCTGACCTGGCGCTTGACCGAGATCTCGTTGAAGGAGGCGTACTCGCCGGCGATGGTGTGATCGGTGTTGTCGAAGATCAGCTCCACCGTGGCCTGCGACACCGGCTTGCGCGCCGAGGACCCGGAGAAGATCACGTCGGTCAGCGAATCGCCGCGCAACCGGCTGGCCGAACTTTCGCCCATCACCCAGCGCACCGCGTCGATGATGTTCGACTTGCCGCAGCCGTTCGGACCGACGATGCCGGTCATGTTGGTCGGCAGGTGCAGCGTGGTCGGATCGACGAAGGACTTGAAGCCGGACAGCTTGATGGTCGACAGGCGCATGGTGCGGGCAATCCATGGCAGGCGCCGCCGGCATTCCGAGCTGCGCTGCCGCTAATGAAGATCCAGGTGAGGTCCTGCGTCCAACCCATTGATGCGGCTACACCACCGGGTCGACATCGGACACGAATTGCTGAGTATAGCGGCCCCTGCGCAAGGCTGGGGCGGCCCACGCCGGGCGGCAGCGATGCGACGGCGGTCGCACACGCCGGGCGATCGCGCCCTGCCGGCCGTGCCGGCCAGGCCGCACGACCCGCCGGCGGCGGCGCAGGTCCGCAAAAACGACACGGGCACCTTGCGGTGCCCGTGTCGGTCCAGCGATGACGCTACGATCAGGCGTCGGCTTCGACCACGACCTTGACCGTGGTTTCCACGTCGGCGTGCAGGCGCACCAGCACCTCGTACTCGCCGATGTTGCGGAACGCGCCTTCGCCCAGCACCACTTCGCCCTTCTCCAGCGGCATGCCGGCGGCGGTGAAGGCCTCGGCGATGTCGCGCGGGCCGACCGAACCGTACAGCTTGCCTTCGGTGGAGGCGTTGGCCTTGACGGTCACGCTGGCGCCTTCCAGCTTGGCGGCGCGGGCTTCGGCGTCGTCGTGGATCGACTTGGCCTTGGCTTCGTATTCGGCGCGCTTGGCTTCGAACTCGGCGATGTTGGCGGCGGTGGCCGGCACGGCCTTGCCCTGCGGCACCAGGTAGTTGCGGCCGTAACCCGGCTTGACGTCGACCTTGTCGCCGAGGCCGCCCAGGTTGGTCACTTTCTGCAGAAGAATCAGTTGCATGGTCTTGCTCCGTTATTCGTTAGCGTCGGCACGCGGCCGCCGCAACGGGTGCTGTCCGAATAGGAGAAGCCGGGATTCGGATTCGGGAATCGGGATTGCGCCCGATCGGCACCGCACTCTTCAATCGCCAGACTTCAGTGGAATGCCCGCACCGGAGGGTGCGGGCCAGGCGTTCCGGGAAACCCCGGAATCAAACGTCGTGGTTGTCCGTGTACGGGATCAGCGCCAGGAAACGCGCACGCTTGACCGCCGTGGCCAGCTGACGCTGGTACTTGGACTTGGTGCCGGTCACGCGGCTCGGCACGATCTTGCCGTTCTCGGTGAGGTACTGGCGCAGGGTGTTGAGATCCTTGTAGTCGATCTCCTTGACGCCCTCGGCGGTGAACTTGCAGAACTTGCGACGACGGAAGAACTTGGACATGAGCGTGCTCCTTAGGCGGCTTCGGCGGCGTCGCCGTCGGTTTCGGTGGCGGCGGCGGGCGCATCGCCCTCTTCGTCGTCGCGACGACGGCGCTCACCGCGCTCGGGCTTGTCGGCCTTCTCGTCCTTGCTCTTCATGATCAGCGACTGCTCGGTGTCGGCGCCGTCGCGCTTGATCACCAGGTGGCGCAGCACGGCGTCGTTGAAGCGGAAGCTCTCGACCAGCTCGCTCAGCACGGCCTGGTCCACTTCGATGTTCAGCATGACGTAGTGGGCCTTCACCAGGTTCTGGATCGGGTACGCCAGCTGGCGGCGGCCCCAGTCTTCCAGACGGTGGATGGTGCCCTTGCCGTTCTCGACCAGCGACTTGTAGCGCTCGATCATGGCCGGGACCTGCTCGCTCTGGTCCGGGTGGACCAGGAACACGATTTCGTAATGACGACTCATGGTGTTTACCTTTCGGATGTGGCCTTGCGGCCGGACAGCCCCCCGCGGTGCGACGGCGGTGGGGCAAGGACTCCTGCCCCGAAAGGCAGGAAGCCGCACATTATGGCGCAGAAGTGCCGCTGCGGGCAAGGTGCCGCGACGGGAGGCGGGATGCAGGACGCTTGGCCGCCGCGGCAACGCTCAGGGCGCGGCGGCGTGCGCGGCGTCGGTGGTGAAGCTCTCGCCGCAACCGCACTCGGCGGTGGCATTGGGGTTGCGGAACACGAAGGTCTCGCCCAGGCCCTGCTTGGCGAAGTCGATCTCGGTGCCGTCCACCAGCGGCAGGCTGGTCGCATCGACGTAGATGCGCACGCCGTCCTGCTCGAACACCGCGTCGTCCGCACGCGCCTCGCGCGCCAGGTCGGTGACGTGGCCCCAGCCGGAACAACCGGTGCGCTCCACGCCGAAACGCAACCCCAGCGCACCGGGCGTCTGCGCGACGAAGCGCTGCACGCGGGCGTGGGCGACGGGGGTGAGACGGATGGCCATGGCAACGACTCCGGCGACTGCGAACGATCATTATAGGGAGGACGGCGGCCGATCGCCGCCACGCCTCGCAAGCGCTGCGCTCCAGCCATTACACTTGCCCCTTCCATATCGAGTCGCTGCGGCGAGGATTCAAGTCATGACGGTGGTGAGCGTTGCACATGCGCTGGCCGGGAAGATCCCGGAAGGCGGCGAAGTCACGGTGCGGGGATGGGTGCGCACGCTGCGCGGATCTGCCGGACTGGCTTTCATCAACGTGACCGACGGCTCCTGCTTCGCCCCGATCCAGGTGGTGGCGACCGACGCGCTGCCCAACTTCGACGAGGTCAAGCGGCTCACCGGCAGCTGCTCGCTGATCGCCAAGGGCGTGCTGGTGAAGTCGCAGGGCAAGGGCCAGTCGTACGAGATCCAGGCCAGCGCGGTCGAGGTGGTGGGCTGGGTCGAGGACCCGCTGACCTACCCGATCCAGCCCAAGCCGATGTCGCCGGAGTTCCTGCGCGAGGTCGCGCACCTGCGCCCGCGCACCAACCTGTTCGGCGCGGTGACGCGCATCCGCAACTGCCTGGCGCAGGCGGTGCACCGCTATTTTCACAGCAACGGCTATTCCTGGATCAGCACGCCGATCATCACCACCTCCGACGCCGAAGGCGCCGGGCAGATGTTCCGCGTCTCCACCCTGGACATGGCCAACCTGCCGCGCGACGCACACGGCCAGGTCGACTTCGGCCGCGACTTCTTCGGCAAGGAAACCTTCCTGACCGTGTCCGGCCAGCTCAACGTCGAGGCCTACTGCCTGGCGCTGAGCAAGGTCTACACCTTCGGCCCGACCTTCCGCGCCGAGAACAGCCACACCACCCGCCACCTGGCCGAGTTCTGGATGATCGAGCCGGAGATCGCCTTCGCCGACCTGGCCGAGGACGCGCGCGTGGCCGAGGATTTCCTCAAGTACCTGTTCCGCGCGGTGCTGGAAGAGCGCGCCGACGACCTGGCGTTCATCGCCGAGCGCATGGACAAGACCGCGATCAGCAAGCTGGAGACCTTCATCAACTCGCCGTTCGAGCGCATCGAGTACGGCGACGCGATCGGCCTGCTGCAGAAGTCCGGGCAGAAGTTCGAGTTCCCGGTGGAATGGGGCCTGGACCTGCAGACCGAGCACGAGCGCTGGCTGACCGAGCAGCACGTCGGCCGCCCGGTGGTGGTGACCAACTACCCCGAGCACATCAAGGCCTTCTACATGCGCCTGAACGACGACGGCAAGACCGTCGCGGCGATGGACGTGCTGGCGCCGGGCATCGGCGAGATCATCGGCGGCAGCCAGCGCGAGGAGCGTCTGGACGTGCTCGATGCGCGCATGCTGCAGTTCGGCCTGGATCCGCAGCACTACGGCTGGTACCGCGACTTCCGCCGCTACGGCACGGTGCCGCACGCCGGCTTCGGCCTGGGCTTCGAGCGCCTGGTGGTGTACGTGTGCGGACTGAGCAACATCCGCGATGCCATCCCCTACCCGCGCGCGCCGGGCAGCGCCGAGTTCTGAGGCGAGCCGGGGAGCGCGCGCCATGATCCTGTTCTTCGCGCTGTGCTTCGTCGGCGTGGCGATCGCCGGGGCCAGCGCGTTCCTGATCTTCTGGCCGCTGACCCTGGTGCACATCCGCGACCGCCATCCGCCGCTGGTGGCGGCGTTCGGGCCGGGCGCCTTCCTCAAGCCCGCAGCGCTGGGCTGGCTGCTGGCGCGGCGCTACCGTCCGCTCGGCGACCGCGGCCTGTCCGGGCTGGCGACGCCGGCCTGGCTGTCGCTGCTGACCATCTTCTTCGGCCTGGGCATGGCCGCCCTGCTCTGGCTGCTTTCCCTGGTGATCCCATGACCTCAGATTCCCCCGCCCACGATCAGTGGTACCTGGCCAGTCTCGGCCGCCTGCTGGTGTGGGCACGCCTGCGCGTGCGCGCGGCCGGCACCGCCGAGGTGCTGGACAGCGACGGCAACACCCTCAGCTACGACAGCGAGGACACCGCCCGCGCGGCGCTGTTCGACGCCGAGTTCGTCGCCTTCGACGGTCTCGACGAGGACGATGCGCGGGCGCGCGGCTTCTCCTTGGGCGAAGTGTCGCCGCCGCAGGCCGAGGACGACGCCGGCCTGCGCGGTCGCATGACCCAGACCCTGGGCGCACGCGCCTGAGCCGGCGATGCATGTTCCGCCCGCCTTCGCCGAACACGACCTGGGCGCGCTCGACGCGTTGATCGCGGACAACCCGTTCGCCACCCTGGTCACCGTCGCCGACGGCCTGCCCTGCGCCACGCCGCTGCCGGTGCTGTACCGGCGCGACGGCGCGCGCATCCTGGTCGAAGGCCATTGGTCGCGGGCCAACCCGCAGGCGCGGCACGTCGGGCCGGCCTTGCTGATCGTGCACGGCCCGCATGCCTACGTCTCACCGGGCTGGTACCCGGACAAGGAGGCGATGGCGCGGGTGCCGACCTGGAACTACGCCACCGCGCACCTGCACGGGCAGTTGCACGCCAGCGACGACGCAGCACTGCTGGCCGATGTGGTGGCGCGGCTGAGCGAACACCACGAGCGTGCGCTGGGCAGCGACTGGCGCTACGAGCCGGGCAACGACGCGCACCGGCGCCAGTTGCGCGGGATTGTCGGCTTCCGGCTCGAGGTCGAGCGGGTCGACCTGAAGTTCAAGCTCAGCCAGAACCATCCGCCGGCGAACCAGGCCGCGGTGCGCGAGGCGTTGCAGGCCCAGGCCGGCGCCGGTGCGCAGGCCATCGCGGCGCTGATGCACGCGCGCCGCCCGGACTGAACCTCGCTGTCCTGCAGCGGGACTGACTGCACCCCGCGCCGTCGCCACACAGCCGCGCCGCAGTGGCGTTCGCCGCTTCATCCGCAGCGGCTGGCCGGCCCCTGCCGGTCGTGCTCGGCGCGGCGCGCACTGGCCCGCCCACCCTCCAGCGGCGACAGGCCTTCGCGGATCGCATAGCGCGTCAACTGCGCGATGCTCTGCATGCCCAGCTTGAGCATGATGTGCTCGCGATGGGTGCCGATGGTCTTGACGCTGATGTGCAGGCGCGCGGCGATCTCCTTGGTCGACAGGCCCTCGGACAGCAACTGCACGATCTCGCGTTCGCGCGAGGTCAGCAGGGTGTACGCGGAGACCGTGTCGCCGGGCGGACAGCGGTACTCGCTGACCAGCGACTGCGACAACTGCGGGCTGATGTACAGCTGGTCGTTGCCGACCTGCTGGATCGCGCGCAACAGTTCGTGGAAGGTGCTGTTGCGCGCCAGGTAGCCCTTGGCGCCGGCGTCGATGGCCGCGCGCACGTTGGCCGCGGCATCGGAGGCGGCGATGCAGATCGCCTTGCTGCGCGGGCTGCGCTGCAGCAGCCGGCGGGTGGCCTCGATGCCGTTGAGACCCGGCAGCATCACGTCCATCAGCACGACGTCCGGCTGCCGTCGAGTCACCAGTTGCACGCACTCCAGTCCGTCGACCGCATGGCCGACCACGTCGATGTCCGGCGTATTGTTCAGCAGGGCCACCATGCCCTCCAGCACGATGCTGCGTTCGGCGGCAATCACGATACGTGTGTTCATTCTCTACCTGTGTTGGCAATGGAACTCCCAACGCGCGACCGCGCGGCAACCCGCCTCCCCTGCAGTGCGACGCGCCCCTTTTCAATCGATGCGACAGCGCTGAACCTGCGCTTGCGTTACGTCCTCAGCTTGTCACGCTGCGCTATGGCGGCCATCGGTTTCAGGCTGATATGGGCGAGCAGGACGGCTGAAATTGTGCGAATTGCCGCATTCGTCTAGCCTCGTAGACAGAATCCCGTGCTAGCGCGTTCGCGCTGTGACGCAGAACGAAGTCCTGCGATGAAATCGGTGTTGAGGCCGGTGCGCTGCGCGCACCTCGGCGGCGCCGTCAGTCGGCTGGAGCCGAGGGTGGCGGCAGCCGGGCGGCCTCCACCTGCAGCATCGCGCGGGCGAACTCGGCCAGCCGTTGCTGGATCGCCGCCGGCGGCGTGCCGGCCGCGATCGACTGCTGCAGCGCCATCAACTGCGCGGCCAGTTCGCCCTGCCAGCGCATGCGCTCGGTGTCGTTGCTGGCGCGCTGCACTTCCAGCGAGGCCTGCGCCTGCGCCGAGGTGTCTCCGCGCACAAGGGTTTCCATGGAATCGACCAGGCGTTGCAGCAGGCGGTACACCGCAGTGGCGGAAAAGCCGCCCAGCATCGCCAGGGTCGGCTTGCCGAAGCTGCGCATGCTGCCGCTCTCGAACAGATCCGGCGGCAGCACCTCGACCAGGATCAGGCCGGCGATCAGGCCCAGGATCATGCGTGCGCCGTAGGAGGCGTCGTACTTGGGGTCGTAGGTGGCGTCGGCGACGTAGCGGTGCACCTGGAACAGCGAAGAGAACGAGGCGCCCAGGCCGGCGCAGAACAGCAGGAACAGCGCGTTCCACAGCAGCACGCTGCCGGACGAATCCAGGAACCCCAGGCGCACGTTGTCCGCGCTGACCTTGCTGGACAGCGCCGACGCCACCACCAGGAACAGGAACAGCAGCGACGTGACGGTCAGCGCGCGCACCAGCGGCAGCGGGCCGAGCAACGTGGCCCAGTGCGGGCGGCGGCGCTCGGCATCGAGCAGGAACACCGCCTGCGGCGTCGCCGGGCGGATCAGCTGCGCCAGGCGCCGATGGGTCACCGCCAGTTCGTGCGCGCGCGGCTCGATCTCGCCATCGTCGGCCGCGCCCTCCGCGGAACCGGCGCCGACCAGCACCGACAGACGCGCGATCAGCTCCGGCGGCACCGCCATGCCGTGTTCCAGCGCGTAACGCGCCATCGCTTCGCACTCCGCACGCAGTTGCGGCAGGATGCCCGGCGGCGGCAGGCGCGGCCCGGCACTGCGGGCCGCGGTCAGCCGGCGCCGCAGCGCGCCGGCCAGCGTCTTGATCCAGACGAGGTTCATCGCACGACTCCTGGACGGAAACGACGGCCGGCGCGTCCGCGCGACGGGCTACGGATTGGTGGGCGCGCGCTCCAGCAGTGCGTTTTCCCGACGCGTCCCGGCGCGGTCCACGGTCTGCAGTTCGAGCTCGCCGTCCGGCCTGGCGCGCAGGGTCAGTTGGCCGTCGCTCAATCGCGCGCAGATCCCCTGATCGTTCATGTCCAGCGCATACAGCGCGTCTGCTTCGCGCATGCCCACGTAGCGGCCTTGCACCCTGCACTCGCGCGGCGCGCCGTAGCGTAGCTGCACCGTGGCATTGCCGGGCGCCTGCGGCGTCGCGGCGATGCTCAGTTCCACGACAACGTCCCGATCGCCGCGCTCGGTGCGGACCATCCCGCGCCACCTGCCCTGCAACGGGCTGGGCTGCCCCGGATCGCTATGCAGCACCACCGGCAGGTCCTTGCCGTCGACATTCAAGCGCAGGTCGTCGCCACTGCGTTGCACGTGCAATTGCTTGCCCATCAGCTTGTCGCAATAGGCGCCGCCGTTGATCGAGTCCAGCGCGAAGCCGCCACCTGGTTGCGACTTGACCAGCAGCGTGCAGTTCAGCGGCGAGCCGAACATCAACCTGGCCTTGTCATCGCGCTGGACCAGGCGCACCGCCGCCAGGCGCTGCGCGTCCAGCGCCAGGGTGCCGTTCCATTCGCCGGCCGGCAGCGCCTCGGCACTGGCCGCTGCGTCCGACAACGCCGGAGCGGGCGCCTGCGGCGCGGCGCCGGCCATCGGCGAAAAGGCCAGGCCCAGCGCCAGCCAGAGCGGAAAACGCGCAACACCACGCGAACGAATGTGCATACGACTCTCCTGTAGGAATACGAACGGGAAAACGATGGGCGCGGTCAGGACAGGCCGAACCAGAGCAGCGCCGACACGGCCGCCACCAGGCACAGTACGGCAAGCAGCCACAGCGCCCGGCGCCGGCGCCGCCGTGACCGCTGCGCACGGGCCAGCGAGCGCAGGTCGATATGCAGTTCTCGGCACCACAGGTCGGTGTCGTGCCGGGACAGCAGAAAGCCGTGTCTACGCATGTGCGGTCTCCTGGGCGGGGTCCTGCGGCGCGGCCGGTTCGGACAGGTGCCACAGCTTCAGCAGTTGCCCGTCGAACAGCACTTCGCCGACCGGGATGTGGGTGCCGCGGAACAGCACCTGCAGGCGGTGGCCCGGCCGCCGTGGCCGTCGCGGCAACACCTGCAGCAGCAGGCGCGGTGCCTCGTCCGGCATCTCCACCACGTCCAGCTCCACGTCGAAGGACAGGGCCAGCTCGCCGATCTGCGGCAGTTGCCAGGCGCGCAGTTCCCACAACGGGATCTGCCACGCCGGCGGCTCGGCCTCCTCCGCCACCACCTGCACGGTCTCGGCGGCGCCGAAGCACGCGCGCAAGGCCTGCTCGTGGCGGGCCCGGCACCGGCGCTGCGCGTCCAGCAGCGCCGCCGACAGCCCCTGCAGCAGCAGGTCGAATTCGCAGCGCAACCTGGCCATCAGTCGTCCTTCAGCCAGCCGGGCTTGCGCGGAAACCCCACGTGGTAGCACAGCCACTGCATCACCACCTGGTGCTCGCCGATCTGCAGCACGGCGAAATTCTTCTCGGTGCCGATGATCGCGCCCTTGGGCGAATCGCTCAGGCACCGGTTGAGCAAGGCCCGCGCCGCTTCGATCTGCTCGGGCGATTGCATCTGCGTCGGGTTGTCGCTACCGACCACGACCCGCTTGACGAACTTGACTTCAGTAAGGTCGAACATCGTTGACGAGTTCCCCGACGAGATGGTTCAACGGACGGCTATGGGATTACGGGGTGACCGCAACCGGCTTGCCGATCTTGCGCGGCGCCACCGAGGTCTGCAGGATGTCCAGCACCCGCGCCAGGCCTTCCGGCGGCCCCTTGTCGGCGGCGTGCACCGAGACGTGGTACTTGGCCGAGTTGTCCGAGCTGCGCGTGTTTTCCTTGCTCGTGGAGACCGAGCCCTGGATGTGCACCTTGGCCTTGAACATGCCCCAGCCGAACTCCATGTCCGCCGACAGCGACGCGGAGGCATCGGTCTTTTCCTTCGCGGAGAAGGACGACTTCACTTCCATGTCGAAGGTGACGTCCACGGTCTGGATGCTCAGGCTGGGCACGTTGACGATGGCCAGCAGCGGCACTTCCAGCTCGACCTCCTCCTCGGCGATGCCGCCGGCCTTGTCCGGATCGTCGACCGGCCGCTTGAAGCGGAAGCTGGCGGTGCGGGTGGCGCCGGCCGCCTGCGGATTCTTCGGGTCCGGAGTGTCCGGCGGCAGGAAGCCGATGACGCGGATGAAATCGGCGGTGGCGCGGGCCAGCTTGACCTGCGCGTCGCAGGCCGCATCCAGCGGTCCGCCGATCAGGTCGCCCATCGGCAGACCCTTGAATTGACTCGACATGTTGACGAGTTCGTCAGCCATTGCAGTGACTCCTTAGTTGGTGGGATTGGTTACATCGTCCGTGCCCGCGACGTCCGGCTTGTCGGCCATGACCGTCTTGAACACGCCCTGCGTCTGCGCCAGATGGTTGAGCAATCTGGCCGCTCCGTCAGTCGGTTCGGTCCCCTCCACGCGCAGCACGACGTGGACGGCACTCTGGCGCTGGCTCCGCGCGCTGGCGCTGGTATCCACGCGCACGCTGGAACGGGTGGCGGTGCGCTTGGCCTGCCAGGCCGCTTTCGGGCCGGGCGGCTCCGGCGCGAAGAAACCGTCGGCCGACTGCAGGCCACCGAGGTCGCCGAGCTGCGCATCGAAGCTGATCTCCACGTCCTTGATCCGCAGCACATTGGTCGAGACCAGCGGCAGCAGCGGCGCGCGGTAGTAGTCCTCGTCGCCTTCGGCGGCCTGCGGGTGCTGCGACGGCAGGCGGATGATCACGCTCTTGGGCCGGTGGAACTCGTCGAAGTAGTCGCCGAGGTTGGCCATCTGGTGCTGCTCGATGCGGTCCTGCGCCTCGATCACCGCGCCGGCCAGCGCTTCGATCAGGTCGTTCAATGCGGTCGGTCCAGCCATGGTCGCTCCTGGGGAAAGAAGGCCGCCGTCGGCGACGGCGGCGGATCGGCGGCATGCGCCGGGCGCGTGCTCAACTCAGGTCGGGAAAGGAATCGGTGCGCGCCAGCCAGCCCTTGAGGAACTTGGCCAGCGGCGGCCGGGCCGCGACCAGGCGCTGGTAGTAGTCGCGCCGGCCCTGCTTGTAGCGCGCGTACAGATCGCGCTGGTCCGCCGCCTTCAGCGCGGCCAGGGTGGTCGGGCCGAGCTTGCCGTCCTCCGGCAGCTTCAGCGCCGGGGTCTGTGCGTTGAGCACGCGCTGCAGCAGCTTGATCGCGTTGCTGCCGGCGTTGACCTGGAAGTCGAACAGGATGTTGGCCAACGGCTGCAGCGCGATCTCGTCGCCGTGCACTGCGTTCCAGTAGCAGGTCTTGTAGATCACCCCGGCCTGCGCGTCGGTGAGCGCGCGCAGGTTGTCCAGGGTCGGCTCCAGTTGCAGCAGGCTCTTGGCGTAGACGCGGAACGTCGCCAGGGTGATGCCCTTGTTGGTGGCGCCGCCCGGGTCCACCGGGTCGTTGACGAAGCCGCCCTCGTGCTTGAGCAGGGTCGGAAAGAATGCGTTGAAGTCGGCCATGGGTTCCTCCGCTGGTGCCCGCTGGTGGGCGTGGAGGAAGTCTGCGCAGCGGTGCGCGGCGGCGGGATCGGCAAAAGCCCGATCCGGCGGCGCCTGCGCACTGAGGCGCCGCGGCGATCAGGGCGCGCCGGCGCGCATGCCGGTGCGCCGCGCCGGGCTGCGCACCGGCCGCGGGCTTCTGGGATAATGCCGGGCTATGAGCAAAATCGCGCAACTCCTGGACAACAACCGCTCCTGGTCCGAACGCATCAATCGCGAGGATCCCGAGTTCTTCAGTCGCCTGTCCAAGCAGCAGACGCCGGAGTACCTGTGGATCGGCTGTTCCGATTCGCGGGTGCCGGCGAACCAGATCATCGACATGGCGCCGGGCGAAGTGTTCGTCCACCGCAACATCGCCAACGTGGTCGTGCACACCGATCTGAACTGCCTGTCGGTGATCCAGTTCGCGGTCGAGGTGCTGAAGGTGCGGCACATCCTGGTGGTCGGCCACTACGGTTGCGGCGGCGTGCACGCGGGCCTGACCCGCGCGCGGCTGGGCCTGGTCGACAACTGGATCCGCCACGTCACCGACGTGGCCGAGAAGCACGAGCACTGCCTGCAGCAGGCCGGCGACCTCAACGTGCAGCACGCGCGCCTGTGCGAACTCAACGTGCTCGAGCAGGTGGTCAACGTCAGCCGCACCTCGATCGTGCTCGACGCCTGGGCGCGCGGCCAGGAACTGACCGTGCACGGCTGGGTCTACAGCCTGCGCGATGGCCGCGTGCACGACCTGGGCATGGAACTGGACCGCATCGACGACCTGGCGCCGCGCTACGATGCCGCCCTGGCGCGCATCAGCCAGGACCGCGAGGACCGCTGAGCGGCGCGCACGGCCCCGTCCTTCCCCGCTAGGATCCACATGCTCCCCGGCCCCCTCAACCTGCACGCCTGGATCGACGCCCACCGGCACCTGCTGAAGCCGCCGGTCGGCAACAAGTGCATCCACGCCGGCGACTTCATCGTGATGGTGGTCGGCGGGCCGAACGCGCGCAGCGACTATCACTACGATGAAGGCCCGGAGTGGTTCTACCAGCTCGAAGGCGAGATGGTGCTGAAGATCCAGGAGGACGGCGCGGTGCGCGAGATCCCGATCCGCGCCGGCGAAACCTTTTTGCTGCCGCCGAAGGTGCCGCATTCGCCGCAGCGTGGGCCCGACTCGGTGGGCCTGGTGATCGAACGGCGACGCCTGCCGCACGAACAGGACGGCCTGCTGTGGTATTGCGCGCACTGCAACCACCTGCTGTACGAAGCCTACTTCCCGCTGCAGGACATCGAGACCGACTTCCCGCCGGTGTTCGCACGCTTCTACGCCTCCGAAGCGCTGCGCACCTGCGCCCGCTGCGGTCACGTGCATCCGCGGCCGCCGGCGGCCGCCGCGCCGTGACCGCCCTGGGCCCGCACCGTTCCGGATTGCGATGCTGCGCAGCCTGATCGCGCTCAAGCCGCGCGACGTGCCGGTGCGCGTGGCCCTGCGCAACACCGCCGCGGTGGTCGCGCCGCTGGCGCTGGGCGTGGCCGCCGGCCATGCCGAACTCGGCCTGGCAGTGTCCACCGGCGCGCTCAACACCATGTTCTCCGACCAGCCCGGCCCGTACCGGGCGCGGATGCAGCGCATGCTGATGGCGGCCCTGGCAGCGGGCGTGGCCGCGCTGCTGGGCATGCTGATCGGCGCGCATACGGTCGCACTGGCGCTGAGCGCCCTGTTGCTCGGCCTGGGCGGCGGCCTGCTGGTGGCGCTGGGCCCGGTGGCGGCGCGGGTCGGGCTGACCAGCATGATCCTGCTGGTGGTCAGCGCCGACGTACGCCTGCCGCCGCTGCAGAGCGTGGGCGTGGCGGCGCTGATCTTCGCCGGCGGCGTGTTGCAGATGCTGATGGCACTGGCGGCCTGGCCGCTGCAGCGCTACCGGCCGGAGCGCTTCGCCCTGGCCGACCTGATGCGGCAACTGGCCGGCCTCGCCCGCCAGCGGCCGAGCGCGACCGCGGCGCCGCCAGCCACCGAGGCGGTGCTCGAGGCGATGGTGATGCTGCATGGCGAACACCGCTCCCGCGGGCGTGCGGTGCAGGCGTTTCGGGTCATCGCCGAACTGTGCGAACGCGCGCGGCTGGAGTTGCTGGCCCTGGCCGACCTGCACGGGCGCCTGGACACGGCGTCGCCCGCGCGGCTGCCGATCGAACGCGTGCTCGAACGCAGCGCGGTGGTGCTGGACCAGCTCGCGCACGCGCTGGACGGCGCCGAGGATCCCGACGCGGCCAATGCCTCCATGACCGGGTTCGACGATCTCATCGACGCGCTGGCGCAGGTGCAGACGCAGACCGAAGGCACCCGCGAACGCCGCCTGCTGCGCATCGCCGTGGCCCGTGCGCAGGGCCTGGGCGGGCAGTTGCGCGCACTGGTGCGCAACGGCCGCTGGGCCAGCAGCCGCGGCGAGATCCAGGCCGAGCTGGCAGAAGCGCGGCTGCCGGCGGCGCTGCGCCCGCTGGCGCCGCTGCAGACCTTGCGGGCGAACCTGAACCTGTCTTCGGTCGCGTTCCGGCATGCGCTGCGCTGCGGCGTGTGCCTGGCGCTGGCGGTGCTGTTCGCGCGCTGGCAGGCGATCCCGCACGGCTACTGGATCCCGATGACCACCGCGATCGTGCTCAAACCGGATTTCGGCGGCACCCTCAGCTTCGGCGCGCTGCGCGTGGCCGGCACCTTCGCCGGGCTGCTGCTGGCCACCGTGCTGGCGCATTTCGTGATGGACGGGGCGGTGGTGCGGCTGCTGTTGCTGACCGTATTCTGCCTGGGCTTCCGCCTGCTGACCCAGGTCAACTACGGGCTCGGCGTGGCCTGCCTGACCGGCATGCTGGTGCTGCTGCTGTCGTTCGAGGGCATGGCCCCGGGCGAGGCGATCGGCGAGCGCATCCAGGCCACCGTGCTCGGCAGCGCGCTGGCGCTGGCGGCCTATGCGCTGTGGCCGACCTGGGAACGCAAGCACATCCGCGCCATCCTCGCGCAGTTGCTGCTCGCCTATCGCGACCATTTGAGCGCGGTGCTGGAGGGGCGCCTGCAGGCGCTGCCGGACACCCGCGCGGTCTCGCGTACCGCGCGCACCAACGCGCAGGCCTCGATCGAACGCCTGCGCGGCGAGCCGCGGCGCAAGCGCAACCTGCGCGAGCTGACCCTGGCCGAATCGATACTGGCCAACGGCAATCGGCTGATCCGCGCCTCGCTGTCGCTGGAAGCAGTGCTGCGCGATGCGCCGCCGCTGCCGCCGCTGCCGGAACTGCAGCAGTTCCGGCAGCAGGCGCATGCCGCGCTCACCGAACTGGCCGAGGGTCTGCGCACCGGCACCCCTCCGCCGCAGGCCAGCCTGCGCACGCACGAGCGGCACCTGGCCGAGACGCTGGCCGCGCACCTGCAGGACGGCAGCGACGGTGGCGCCCTGGCCGCGCTGGCCGACACCAGTGACCGCGTGGCCGACAGCATCGGCACCCTCACCCACCTGGTCCGCAGCGCCCTGCTGCCGACCGCGGCGGCCGCAAAGGAACCGCCGCCGGTGGGCGCGCACCGCAGCGGGTGAAGGCGTGTCGTGCCGACGGTGCTGGCAACGCCCGCGGCACACCCGACTGCCTGCCGGCGGACAGTCACCTCACGTCGTCCCGCACGCTCTAGACTCTCGCCCTGCTTCCAGGAACCCACGCCGATGAACGAGATCCTGTCCCGCCAGCACGCCATCGCCCTCGACGCCGCCGATCCGCTGCGCGCCTTGCGCCAGGAGTTCCTGTTCCCGCAGCATCAGGGCGCCGACCAGGCCTACTTCGTCGGCAACTCGCTGGGCCTGCAGCCGCGCGGGGCGCGCGCCGCGGTGCAGGAGGTGCTGGACAAGTGGTCCTCGCTGGCGGTGGAAGGCCATTTCAACGGCGACACGCAGTGGATGACCTACCACGAACTGCTGGCCGCGCCGCTGGCGCGGCTGGTCGGCGCGCTGCCGCACGAAGTGGTGGCGATGAACACGCTGACGGTCAACCTGCACCTGCTCATGGTCAGCTTCTACCGGCCCACCCGCGAGCGCCCGGCGATCCTGATCGAGGCCGGCGCGTTCCCCTCCGACCAGCACGCCGTGGCCTCGCAGATCCGCTTCCACGGCTTCGACCCGGCCACCGACCTGATCGAAGTGCAGCCCGATGGCGCCGACGGCACCGTGTCGCTGGCGGCGATCGAGCGCGCCATTGGCGAGCACGGCCCGCGCCTGGCGCTGGTGCTGTGGCCGGGGGTGCAGTACCGCACCGGCCAGGCCTTCGACCTGGCCGCGGTGGCGCGGCTGGCGCGCGCGGCCGGCGCCGCGGTCGGCTTCGACCTGGCCCACGCGATCGGCAACGTGCCGCTGCACCTGCACGATGCCGCGCCGGATTTCGCGGTGTGGTGCCACTACAAGTACCTCAACGCCGGCCCCGGCGCGGTCGCCGGCGCCTTCGTGCACGAGCGCCACGGCCACGGCGACACGCCGCGCTTCGCCGGCTGGTGGGGCCACGACAAGCGCACCCGCTTCCGCATGGCGCCCGAGTTCGTCGCCGCACCCGGCGCCGACGGCTGGCAGCTGAGCAATCCGCCGATCCTGAGCATGGCGCCGCTGCGCGCCTCGCTGGACCTGTTCGAGCGGGCGGGGCTGGACGCGCTGCGACAGAAGTCGCAGCAGCTCACCGGCTACCTGGAGACGCTGATCCGCGCCCGCCTGGCCGACACCCTGCAGATCATCACCCCGTCCGACCCGGCGCAACGCGGCTGCCAGCTGTCGCTGCGCGTGGCCGGCGGCCGCGAGCGCGGCCGCGCCCTGTTCGAGTATCTGCAATCGGTGGGCGTGCTCGGCGACTGGCGCGAGCCGGACGTGATCCGGATCAGCCCGGTGCCGCTGTACAACCGGTACCGCGACGTCTACCGCTTCGTCGAGGAAGTGGAAACCTGGGCCGGGGTCTGACCCACCTTCTTCGCGCGGCCCGCGGCCGCGCCTTCCGGACACCGCATTGAACGCATCCCCCCGCAGCATCACCCTGATCGGTGCCGGACTGGCCGGCTCCCTGCTCGCCATCCTGCTCTCGCGCCAGGGCTGGCAGGTCACTGTCTACGAACGCCGCGGCGACCCGCGCGTGCACGACTACGAGCGCGGCCGCTCGATCAACCTGGCCTTGGCCGAGCGCGGCCTGCACGTGCTGCGCCAGGCCGGCGCCGATGCCGCGGTGATGGCCAAGGCGGTGATGATGCGCGGGCGCATGGTGCATTTCGCCGACGGCCAACAGCAACTGCAGCGCTACGGCCGCGACGACAGCGAAGTGATCTGGTCGGTGCATCGCAACGATCTCAACATCACCCTGCTGCAACTGGCCGAGCAGGCCGGCGCGCGCATCCACTTCTACCGGCGCCTGCACACGGTGGATTTCGACGCCGGCTATGCGCGCTTCATCGACGACCGCGACGACCAGCCGCACGACATCCGCTTCGAGAGCATGATCGGCGCCGACGGCGCCGGCTCGGCGCTGCGCGCGGCGATGCAGCGCAAGGCGCCGATGGCCGAGCACATCGAGTTCCTCGATCATTCCTACAAGGAACTGGAGATCCCGCCCAGCGCCAGCGGCGGTTTCCGCATCGAACCCAACGCGCTGCACATCTGGCCGCGCGGGCACTACATGTGCATCGCCCTGCCCAATCACGAAGGCACTTTCACCGTCACCCTGTTCCTGCCCAACAAGGGCGAGCCCAGCTTCGCCACCGTGCGCAGCGGCGAGGAGGCGTTGGCGCTGTTCGCGCGCGATTTCGCCGACGCCCTGCCATTGATGCCGCAACTGGCCGAACACTGGGAACAGCACCCGCCGGGCCTGCTCGGCACGCTGCGCCTGGAGCGCTGGCACCTGGACGGCCGCGCGGTCCTCCTGGGCGACGCCGCGCACGCGATGGTGCCGTTCCACGGGCAAGGCATGAACTGCGCGTTCGAGGATTGCGCCGCGCTGGCCGCGCACCTGCAGCGCGAACCGGACCTGGCGCGCGCTTACGCCGCCTTCGAGGCCGAGCGCAAGCCCAACGCCGGCGCGATCCAGCAGATGGCGCTGGAAAACTATGTGGAAATGCGCGACCGCGTCGGCGACGCCGGCTTCCTGCTGCAGCGCGAACTCGGCCAGGCCCTGCAGGCGCGGCACCCCACCCGCTTCGTCCCGCACTACACCATGGTCACCTTCCTGCGCACGCCTTACGCGCAGGCGCTGGAACGCAGCGAGGTGCAGCGCGACATCCTGGTCCAGGCCACGCAGGGCCACAGCGATCTGTCGCGGATCGACTGGCGGTGGCTGGAGCGGATCGTGCACGCGCGGCTGGCGCCGCTGGAGGGGGCGCATTGAACCGGCGTACCCTGTGCGGGCACCCGGTCTTCCGCAGGAGCGGCTCTCCCTGGTCTGGGGCGATCTGCTGCGACAGCATTACCGGTAACGCCCATCGCGGCTGAAGCCGCTCCTACACAAGCATCCGCGCTCCGCGCCTCGCCTGCCCCGCACCATTCGATTCGTCATGCCCGACAGCTTCCTCTTCTACGACCTGGAGACCTTCGGCGCCGATCCGCGGCGCACGCGCATCGCGCAGTTCGCCGCGGTGCGCACCGACGCCGACCTCAACGTGATCGAGGAGCCGATCAGCTTCTTCGTCAAGCCGGCCGACGACCTGCTGCCCTCGCCGGTCGCCACCCTGATCACCGGCATCACCCCGCAGCAGGCGCTGCGCGAGGGGGTCAGCGAAGCCGAGGCGTTCGCGCGTATCGCCGAACAGATGGCGCGGCCGCAAACCTGCACACTGGGCTACAACTCGCTGCGCTTCGACGACGAGTTCGTGCGCCACGGCCTGTTCCGCAATTTTTACGATCCCTACGAACGCGAGTGGCGCAACGGCAACTCGCGCTGGGACCTGCTGGACATGCTGCGGCTGATGCACGCACTGCGCCCGGAGGGCATCGTCTGGCCGCAGCGCGAGGACGGCGCCACCTCGTTCAAGCTGGAGCAACTGGCATTAGCCAACGGCGTGCGCGACGGCGATGCGCACGAGGCGCTGTCCGACGTGTACGCCACCATCGGCATGGCCCGGCATTTCCGCCGCAGCCAGCCGCGGCTGTGGGAATACGCGCTGAAGCTGCGCGACAAGCGCTTCTGCGGCAGCCTGCTCGACGCGGTGGCGATGCAGCCCGTGCTGCATGTGTCGATGCGCTATCCGGCCGCGCGCCTGTGCGCGGCGCCGGTGCTGCCGCTGGCACGGCATCCACGCATCGACAGCCGGGTGCTGGTGTTCGACCTGGAAGGCGACATCGAGCCGCTGCTGCGCTATACGCCAGAACAGATCGCCGACCGCCTGTACACCCCGCAGGCCGACCTGCCCGAGGGCGAACAGCGCATCCCGCTCAAGGAAGTGCATCTGAACAAGGCGCCGGCGCTGGTCGCCTGGGCGCACCTGCGCGAGGCGGACTTCGCCCGGCTGCGGCTGGACCCGGCGCAGCTGTTGGCCAAGGCCGCGCGCCTGCGCGAGGCCGGCCCGGCGCTGGCGGAGAAGGTACGGCGGGTGTTCGCCAGCGAGCGTGCCGCGGTGCCGGCCGATGTCGACGCCTCGTTGTACGACGGCTTCCTGGCCGACGGCGACAAGCGCGCCATGGCCCAGGTCCGCGCCAGCCCGCCGGCGCAACTGGCCGCGCTGGAAGGCCAGTTCCGCGATCCGCGCCTGCCCGAACTGCTGTTCCGCTACCGCGCGCGCAACTGGCCGCAGAGTCTGTCCATCGCCGAGCAGGCGCGCTGGGACGAGTACCGGCGGCAGCGCCTGCAACAGGACAGCGGCCTGTCCGAACTGAGCTTCGACGCCTTCTATGCGGAGCTGGCCGATTTACGCCTGGCTCACTCGCAGGATGCTACCAAGCAAGCCCTGCTCGACCAGTTGGCCGCCTGGGGCCACGACCTGCAACGCAGCCTATGACCAGCTATTTCAGCGACGCCAGCTTCAAGTTCCTGCGGGCGCTCGCCCGGCACAACGACAAGGCCTGGTTCAACGACAACCGGCACAAGTACGAAGAACACGTGCGCCAGCCGTTCCTGCGCCTGATCACCGATCTGCAGCCGGACCTGGCCCAGGTCAGCGAGCACTTCCGCGCCGATCCGCGCGGCGTCGGCGGCTCGCTGTTCCGCATCCATCGCGACGCGCGCTTCTCCCACGACAAGTCGCCGTACAAGACCTGGCAGGGCGCGCGCCTGTTCCACGAGCGGCGCAAGCAGGTGCCGGCGCCGTCGTTCTACATCCACCTGCAGCCGGGCGAGAGCTTCGTCGGCGCCGGGCTGTGGCATCCGGAACCGGACACGCAGCGCAAGGTGCGCCAGTTCATCTTCGACAATCCCGGCAGTTGGAAGGCCGCCGCGCACGCGCCGGCGCTGCGCCGCCGCTTCGACTTCGAGGAAAGCGAGATGCTGGTGCGGCCGCCGCGCGGCTTCCCGGCCGACTTCGAGTGCATCGACGACCTCAAGCACAAGAACTGGGTGTTCTGGCGCCAGGTCGACGACGCGGCGATGACCGGCCCGCGGCTGCGCTCGCAGATCGCCGCCGACCTGCAGACGCTCGGTCCGTTCGTGGACTATCTGTGCGCGGCGCTGGACCTGGAATTCTAGAACGGCAACGTTTTCCCGTAGGAGCGGCTTCAGCCGCGACAGGCATTCCGTCGACGCCGGTCGCGGCTGAAGCCGCTCCTACGCGACCCGAGGACATCCCATGAAGAAATGGCTGGCATTGCTGTTCCTCGCCCTGTTCGCCCTCGGCGGCTATGTCGTCGCCGGACCGTACCTGGCCATCCGCGGCATCGACCAGGCGCTGCGCGAGCGCGATGCGGCGGCGTTGGAGCGCTACGTCGACTTCCCGACCCTGCGGGTGAACCTCAAGGCCCAGGTGGACGATGCGCTGGTACGCCGCGCCGGACCAGACCTGCAGTCCAGCCTGTTCGGCGGCGCGCTGCTGTCGCTGGCCGGCGGCCTCGGTGGGATGAGCGTGGACGCGCTGGTCACCCCGGCCGGCATCGGCGCGCTGATGCAGGGCGACGCGTTGTGGAAGCGCGCCAGCGGCGACACCGTCGGCGGCGACACCTACGCCGCGCCGCGTCCGCCGCAACCGCTGCGCCAGGCCGAACACCGCTTCGAATCGACCACGCGCTTCGTCGCCACCGTGCACACCGCTGACGGCACCGCGGTGCCCTTCGTATTCACCCGCGACGGCCTGCGCTGGAAGCTCAGCAACATCCTGCTGCCGCTGTAGGCGATGGCGGGCGGCGCAAGGCGTCTCGGCCGAGCGCCAAGGGCACGTCAGGCCACGAGCACGCGGCGCCCTCCTGTGGCGAGGACGTTCAGGGCAAAACCAACAACCCGTTGTTTGCCAAGCATTCGCTAGTCTCGTAGGAGCGGCTTCAGCCGCGACGAGACGTTCCCTGCATGGCTGTCGCGGCTCAAGCCGCTCCTACGCCGGTGCGCCCTGTCGTGATCGGAGGCTCCTTCAGTCGCGACGATCAAAGCGCTATGGCTTCCCGGGCAGCATGCAGTCGGGACTGAAGTCCCTCCCACAGGAGTCACGTCTGGCCATCCTCCGCCATCCGCCTTCTGCCGGGCTGGATCGACTGTTCGACTGACCTCACGCATGCAGGTCCTCCACCGTCGCCTGTCCGGCCCCGGCACGGGAGAGTCGCTACAACTGCAGGCAGATCAGCTCGGACACTTCCGGATCGCCGGCGCTGCGCCATAGGTTTCGGGTGGCGAATGCGCACCCGGCGTCCGGGCACATCAGCGCGATCTCGAACTCCGGCGGCGCCTGCACCCAGCCGTGTGGAGTGCACTCGTCGGTGCGGAAGGACGCGACACCCGTCTGGACATGTCGCACTTGCTCGCCAGTCGTCGCCGTGGTGGCGGCCACCGTCAGCATGCGGCCATCGCGAGTGACCGCGATGTTCCAGAAGTCGGTGCCAAGGTCGATCTCCGTCACCGACGTGTAAGGTGGATCCATGAATCCGGCGCTCGCGGTCGGCGCCGCCCAGGACACGCGGTTGCCGTCGACGATGCGGCCGGATCCGAGCGAGAGCCACAGGCGGCCCTGTCCGTCCATCGCCGAGTGGCACATCGGCGGCGTCCGCGCGATGCGCTTGGGCGGCTGGGGCAGGCCGGGCTCTGCGAGCCAGACGCTGCCCTCGGCCGCCACCGCCAGGATCTTGCCATCAGGCGTCGCGTGCAGCTGCAATTCCTCCGCCAGCGCCCTGCGCCGCACGCTGCCATCCGCCAGACTGATGGCGCTGAGCTGTGCGGAGCGGGCATTGGCCGCATGCACATGGCCGTCCAGCGGCAGCAGGCGGTCGATGTACCGCGGAATGCGCGATGTCCATTTTTCCGCGACGCGCAGCGTGCCGGACTCGAGCCGGAACAGCTTGGTCTCGGTGGCCGCCAGCACGCTGCCCCCGCCGTCGCTGGCGAAGGCCCGCGCCTGGTTGCCCAGGGCGACCGACGCCACTTCGTCGCCTGTCGCCATGGACAGCGCGCGCACCCGCAGCGCGCCGAAGCTGACGCCCCATCCATCCGCGACCAGCACCTGCCCGGTCCGTTCGTCCAGCCAGAGTCGATGGGCGGCCACGCCGGGCACGGTGGTCCGCCACAGAAGCGTGGCAGCTTCGGGATCTGCGCTCGCGTGCGCAGGCGGGGACGCAGCTGAATCGTGTTGTGGACGCATCGATGCGCGGACTCTTCCATCAACGAGCAGAAATTCTTGCAAATCGCACCTGAGCACAACGTGTTTGCCATCGCTGTGTTTGCCAGCGCTGGCGTGCAACGTCGGACAGGCGCCGTGTGCGAACGATGCACGCGCAACCCAATGACCCGATACAGCCAGGCGCCGCCTAGCGCTGAGCGCCTTGCCCCGTCCTGCCGGCCATCGCCTGCTGCACGCGCCGGAACGGCGTGCGCAGTTGCCAGCGTGCCGACCACGGCAGCCGCGCCAGCGCTGCATGCGCATCCAGCGCCGGCAGCGCGCCGGTCCAGGCGAACACCACGTGGTTGTCCATGGCCGGTTCGTCCAGGCGCAGTACGCGGCCACCGAACAGGGCGCGCAGATGCGCCAGATGCCGGCGTGTGTCGGTGTCGTACAGGTTCACCACCAATACCCCGCCCGGCGCCAGCGCCGCGTGGCAGTCCTCGTAGAAGCCGCGGCTGAGCAGCGCGGCCGGGATGCCGTCGGCGTCGTAGGCGTCGAGCAGCAGCAGGTCGTAGCGGTCGCGCCGTTGCCGCAGCAACCGCGCGCCGTCGCCGTGCATGGCCTCGAAGCGCGCGTCGTCGTCCGGGATGCGGAAGGCCGTGCGCAGGGCCAGCACGTCGGCATCGGCCTCGATCGCCTCGATCCGCGCCTGCGGCAAGTGCCGATAGCAGAACTTGGCCTGCGAACCGCCGCCGAGACCGACGATGCCGATCCGCCGCGGATCCGGGCGCAGCAGCAGCGCACCGAGCATGCTGCGGGTGTAGCCCACCTGCAGCACGTCCGGCCACCAGGTGTACATGCGGCTCTGGGTCACCTCGCCCTTGAACTGCAGGCTGGTGTAGCGCCAGCCGTGGCGCACGTAGGGCCGCCCGGGACGCAGGTCGGTGGGCGCGTCCGCGTCTTGCCGCAACAGGCGGCGCAGCGCGGCCCAGCGGCCGCCGCCCGGCGCCGCGCTCACGGCGTGGCGATGTCGTTGGCGACCCCATGCGGCACATGCCCGGCGGCGACGCGCTCGCGGGCGGCGCTGTCGATGTTGTGCTGCGAATCGTCGAAGAAGATGTCCGCTCCGAACGCCTGCAGGAACGGGCCCTTGTGGCGGCCGCCGAGGAACAGCGCCTCGTCCAGGCGCACGCCCCATTCGCGCAGGGTGCGGATCACCCGCTCGTGCGCCGGCGCCGAGCGCGCGGTGACCAACGCGGTTCGGATCGGCGACGCTTCGCCGGCCGGAAACGCGGACTGCAGCGCATGCAGCGCCGACAGGAAATTGCGGAACGGCCCGCCGGTCAGCGGCTCGCGCGCGTTCTCGCGCTCGTAGCGGCCGAACGCCTCCACGCCCTGCTCGCGCGAGAAGCGCTCGCCCTCGTCGCCGAAGATCACCGCATCGCCGTCGAAGGCGATGCGCAGCTGCGTGGACAGGCGATCGGCGTCGATCGCGCCGGCCGCCGCGGCCGCTTCCTGCGCGTGCTCGCCGGGCGGCTTGGGCAGGATGGTCGCCGCGGCGATGCCGTGGCTGAGCGCGCGCCGCACCGACTCCGGGTTGGCCGACAGGAACAGGTCGGTGCCGAATGGCTTGACGTAGGGCCAGGTCGCCTCGCCGGAGGTGAAGGTGGCGCGGACGATGCCCAGGCCGTAGTGCTGGATCGAATTGAAGATGCGCAGCCCGGTGTCGGCGGAATTGCGCGACAGCAGGATCACCTCCACCGGCGGCGTCTCCGGCGGCGTGCCCTGGTTCAGCGCCAACAGCTTGCGCACCACCGGAAACGCCACCCCGGGCGCCAGCACATCGTCCTCGCGCTCGCGCTGGTACGCGCTGTACGCCTCCACCCCGTCCCGCTCGAACAGGGCATGACCCTCTTCCAGATCGAACAGGGCGCGCGAGGTGACCGCGACGGTGAGCAGACGGGGGGAGTTGTCGGACATGAGAGCAGGGATTCGGCAGTGGGGATTGGGGATTGGCAAAAGCGAGCAAAGGGGTGGGAAGGTGCACAGAGGAATCTGAGAAAGCGGTGCGCTGTTGCGAATCCCCAATCCCGACTCCCGAATCCCCGCCCTACACCATAAATTGCTCGCTCAAGATCCGCTCCTCCAGGTTGTGCTCCGGATCGAACAGCAAGGTGACCAGGCGGTCGCGGGATTCGCGGATGGTGACTTCGACCACGTCGCGGGTCTCGTGCGAGTCGGCAGTGACGCTGACCGGGCGCTTGTACGGGTCCAGCACACGGAAGCGCACTTCGATGTCGGCCTTGAGGATCGCGCCGCGCCAGCGCCGCGGCCGGTACGGCGCGATCGGGGTCAGCGCCAGGGTGTGCGAACCCAGCGGCAGGATCGGTCCGTGCGCGGAGGAGTTGTAGGCGGTGCTGCCGGCCGGGGTGGACACCAGCACGCCATCGCAGATCAGTTCGTCGACCCGGGTCTGGCCGTTGAGATCGATGCTCACGTGCGCGGCCTGGCGCGTCTGCCGCAGCAGCGAGACCTCGTTGTAGGCCAGCGAGCCGGTGGTGGCGCCGGATTCGGTCTGCGCCAGCATCTCCAGCGGCCGCAGCTTGGCCGGCTCGGCCTGGGCCAAGCGCGCGACCAGGTCGTCGTCGCGGAACTGGTTCATCAGGAACCCGACCGTGCCCAGCTTCATGCCGAACACCGGCTTGCCCAGGCTGCCGTGGCGATGCAGGGTCTGCAGCATGAAACCGTCGCCGCCGAGCGCGCACAGCACATCGGCCTCCGCCGGCTCGCAATCGCCATAACGCGCGACCAGTTGTTCGCGCGCCCGCTGCGACTCGGTGGGGACACTGGCAAGAAAACAGATGCGGGGCGAGGACGGCATGGGCGCATTCATGGCGCCGATCATACCTGTCCGGGTGTAAAGCCGGGATTCGGGAGTGGGGATTCGGGATTGGCAGAAGCGGCTATCGCGTCGGAAACGGGACAGTCAAGACCGCAGAACTGGGCAACCCAAAGGCTCTGATTCGGGAATGGGGATTCGGGATTGTCAAAAGCGAGCAACGGGATCGTCAGATGCACAGAGGAATCGAGAACGTGATGCGCTGTTGCGAATCCCAACTCCCGACTCCCTAACCCCCATCACCACGCCCCCTCTCCCATCCCACACTCCTCTCTGGAGGAAGCCCCCCCCTTCTGTTAAGGGGAGCGCGGCGAAGCCGCGGGGGATAGGCAAGGTGGCCGTGCGGCGCCAACCGTTTGCGCCGCAAACGGCTGGGTCAGGCCCGCACGGGCCTGACCACGGGGCTACACCCCGTGCGCCGTCACCCCGTGCGCCGCCAACTGGCCCAGCCGCTGCACCGCCACCGACACGGTGGGATAGTCCAGCGTCTTCTGCGCAGCCAGTTCCTGCAGCATGCTCAGGGTGAAGCGCAGGCTGCTGTCGTCGCGCTGCAGCCAGTGCTGCACCTTGGCCTCGGCGGTGCCGCCCGGCAGGCTCAGCGCCTGGCCGGCCAGCGCGCTGTGGTGCTTGGCCAGTTCGTCGCGCAGCACGCCGCGGGCCACCGCATGCCAGCGGCCGTTGACCTCCAGCGCGTCGATCTGCTCGAACAGCCACGGCAACTGCAGCGCCTCGCCGAGGCGGAAGTGCACCTTCGACACCTCCACCGGCTTGAGCTTGCGGGTGCGCGCCATCTCGATGATGTCGAACGCCGGCTCCAGGAAGCGCAGTTCCGACAGCTGCTGCGCCAGCGCCGGCGGCAGGCCCTTGTCCTGCCACTCCTGCACCAGGGCCTCGTAGCGCGGACGCTGCGAATCGGGCAGCACGCCGGAGGCGACGCGGATGTCGTTGAACGGCTCGTAGTAGCGCTCCACCGCCGCGGTGATGCCCGGCATCGGGCCCGGACGGAACAGCAGCCAGCGCACGAAGGCGCGCTGCAGCGTCCAGATCACCTCCAGCGCGTCGATCTGCACCGACTCGGGCACCTTGCCGTTCAGCGCGTCGATCTGCGTCCACAGCGCGCGCGCATCCAGCGTCTCGCGGCTGATGGTGTAGGCCTTGGCGACTTCGGCGATGCTGCGGCCGGTGTCTTCCTGCATGCGCATCAGGAAGGTGGCGCCCATGCGGTTGATGGTGGTGTTGGTCACCGCGGTGGCGATGATCTCGCGCTTGAGGCGGTGCCGCTCCATCGCGTCCGCGTACTTCTTCTGCAGCGGCTGCGGGAAATAGCGCTGCAGTTCCTTGGACAGGTACGGGTCCTCGGGGATGTCCGATTCCAGCAACTGCTGGAACGCCACCAGCTTGGAGTAGGACAGCAGCACCGCCAGCTCCGGCCGGGTCAGGCCCTGGCCGCGAGCCTTGCGTGCGGAGATCTCCGCATCCGAGGGCAGGTATTCGATCTGCCGGTCGAGCAGGCCCTGCGCTTCCAGGGTGCGGATGAAGTGCTGCTTGGAGCCCAGGCGCTTGAGGCTCATCCGCTCCATCAGGCTCAGCGCCTGGTTCTGGCGGATGTTGTCCCACAGCACCAGCTCGGCGACCTCGTCGGTCATCGACGCCAGCAGTTTGTTGCGCGCGTCCAGGGTCAGCTTCTTGGCCTGCACCACGTCGTTGAGCAGGATCTTGATGTTGACCTCGTGGTCGGACGTATCCACGCCGGCCGAGTTGTCGATGAAGTCGGTGTTGAGCAGCACCCCGACCTGCGCGGCCTCGATGCGGCCGAGCTGGGTCAGGCCGAGATTGCCGCCCTCGCCGACGATCTTGCAGCGCAGCTCGCCGCCGTTGACGCGCAGGCCGTTGTTGGCGCGGTCGCCGACATCGCCGTGGGTCTCGCTGGCGGCCTTGACGTAGGTGCCGATGCCGCCGTTCCAGAACAGGTCCACCGGCGCCTTGAGGATGGCGTTCATCAGGTCGTTCGGCGAGAGCTGCTTGATGCCCGGCTCCAGGCCCAGCGCCTCGCGCACCGGGGCGCTGATCTCGATCGACTTGAGCGTGCGCGGATAGATGCCGCCGCCGGCGCTGATCAGCTTGGCGTCGTAATCGGCCCAGCTGGAACGCGGCAGCTTGAACAGGCGCTCGCGCTCGGCGAAGGACGCCGCCGCGTCCGGGTTCGGGTCCAGGAAGATGTGGCGGTGGTCGAACGCGGCCAGCAGGCGGATGTGGCGCGACAGCAGCATGCCGTTGCCGAACACGTCGCCGGACATGTCGCCGATGCCCACGCAGGTGAAGTCTTCGTTCTGGCAGTCGCGCCCCAGCGCGCGGAAGTGGCGCTTGACCGACTCCCAGGCGCCGCGCGCGGTGATGCCCATGCCCTTGTGGTCGTAGCCGACCGAGCCGCCGGAGGCGAACGCGTCGCCCAGCCAGAAGCCGTGGTCCAGCGCCAGGCCGTTGGCGATGTCGGAGAAGGTGGCCGTGCCCTTGTCGGCGGCGACCACCAGGTACGGGTCGTCCTGGTCGTGACGCACCACCTGCGGCGGCGGCACGATCTTGCCGCCGACGATGTTGTCGGTGATGTCCAGCAGGCCCTGGATGAACAGCTTGTAGCAGGCGATGCCTTCGGCCAGCACCGCATCGCGGTCGCCGCCGACCGGCGGGCGCTTGCAGAAGAAGCCGCCCTTGGCGCCGACCGGCACGATCACCGTGTTCTTGACCATCTGCGCCTTGACCAGGCCCAGCACCTCGGTGCGGAAGTCCTCGCGCCGGTCGGACCAGCGCAGGCCGCCGCGCGCCACCGCGCCGAAGCGCAGGTGCACGCCTTCCACGCGCGGGCCGTACACGAAGATCTCGCGGTACGGGCGCGGCTTGGGCAGGTCCGGCACCTTGGCCGAATCCAGCTTGAAGCTGATGCAGTGGCCCAGCCCGCCATCGGCGCCGCGCTGGTAGTGGCTGGTGCGCAGGGTCGCTTCGATCACGCCCTTGAAGCTGCGCAGGATGCGGTCCTCGTCCAGGCTCGCCACCTGGTCGAACAGCTTCAGCAGCGCGGCCGAGACCGCCTCCAGCTGGGTCTCTCGGTTGCCGCTGCGCGCGTCGATCACCGGCTGCAGCGCCTTCAGCGCGGCCTCGTCGCCGTTGGCGAGCAGGCGCAGCTGCGCCGCCAGCGCGGCCTGGCCTTCGGCGATCTGCGCCTTGCTCTCGCTGCCGGTGGCCGGATCGAAGCGCGCCTCGAACAGCTCCACCAGCAGCCGCGCCAGCAGCGGATAGCGGTTGCAGGTCTCTTCCACGTAGGCCTGCGAGAACGGCACGCCGGTCTGCAGCAGGTACTTGCAGTAGCCGCGCAGCACCGCGACCTGGCGCCAGCTCAGGCTGGCGCCGACGATCAGGCGGTTGAAGCCGTCGTTCTCGGCGTCGCCGCGCCAGATCCGCACGAACGCCTCGCACAGCGGCGCGTCGGCGGCGTCCACGTCGATGCTGCCGGCCAGCGGCTCGACCTCGAAGTCCTGGATCGACAGCGGCGTGCCGTCCACCACC
The DNA here is from genome assembly GCF_014206815.1 of Xanthomonas sp. F10. Classification (GTDB taxonomy): domain Bacteria; phylum Pseudomonadota; class Gammaproteobacteria; order Xanthomonadales; family Xanthomonadaceae; genus Xanthomonas_A; species Xanthomonas_A indica. Next base: position 948,705 of record NZ_JACHNP010000001.1, on the reverse strand, counting down.
AGGCGGTACGGACGCTCGGAGATCACCCGCAGGCCCAGGTTCTCCATCATCGGCAACACGTCCGACAGCGGCAGGTCGTCGTGCTGGCGGTACAGCTTCAGGCGCAGGCTGTCGGCGCCGTCGCGGCGCAGCGCCTGCAGGCTCAGGTGCAGGTCTTCCGGGCCGCGCAGCGCGGCCAGGCGCTCGACGTCGCGCGCGGCGATCTGCGCGGTCGACTCCTCGATGTAGCCGGCCGGCAGCGCGCGGCCATAGCCGGCGGCCAGGCGCAGGCCATCGCGCTCGCCGCGGCTGGCCACCAGCGCCTCGCGCAGGTCGTCGTGCCAGTTGCGCAGCAGGTGCGCCAGGCGCGACTCCAGTTCGGTGGTGTCGAACTCCAGCGCCTCGCCCGGCTTCGGCCGCACGATCAGGTGCAGCTGCGCCAGCGGCGATTCGCCCAGCACCACGTTGGAATCGATGTACTCGCCGTGCAGCGCGTCCTTCAGCAATGCCTCGATGCGCAGGCGCACGTCGGTGTTGAAGCGCTCGCGCGGGATGTACACCAGCGCGGAAATGAAACGGCCGTACTTGTCGCGGCGCAGGAACAGGCGGCTGCGCACCCGCTCCTGCAGGCCGAGGATGCCCATCGCGGTGCGGTACAGCTCTTCCTCGTTGGACTGGAACAGTTCCTCGCGCGGCAGCGTCTCCAGGATGTGGCGCAGCGCCTTGCCGCTGTGGCTGCTCGGGGTCAGCTCGGACTTGCGCATGACATAGTCGAAGCGCTCGCGCACCAGCGGGATCTCCCACGGGCGGCGGTTGTAGGCGCTGGAGGTGAACAGGCCGAGGAAGCGCTGTTCGGCGACGATGCGGCCCTTGGCGTCGAACTCCAGCACGCCGATGTAGTCCATGTAGCCGCTGCGGTGCACACGCGAGCGCGCATTGGTCTTGGTCAGGATCAGCGCTTCCTTGTTGCCCGACTCGCTGAGGCCGTGCGCGGCCAGCGTGCGCACCGGCCGCGCCGGCGACTTGTCCTGCCCGCGAAGCAGACCCAGGCCGCTGTCTTCCAGCGGCGCCAGCACGTCTTCCCCGCCCTGCTTCTCCACGCGGTACTCGCGGTAGCCGAAGAAGGTGAAGTGGTCGGCCGCGGCCCAGCGCAGGAATTCCTGCGCCTCGCGCCGGCCCTTGTCGTCCACCGGCAGGCGCCGGGTGGTCAGGTCGTCGGCCAGCGCCAGCATCTTCTCGCGCATGCTGCCCCAGTCGCGCACGATGTTGCGCACCTCGCCGAGGATGCGCCGGATCGCCGCTTCCACCTGCGCCATGTCTTCCGGCGGCTGGCGGTCGATCTCCAGCGCCATCAGCGATTCCGCCTTGCCCTCGCCCACGTTCTCCAGCATGCCGCTCTTGTCGCGCTGCATGCGCAGCACCGGATGGCCCAGCACGTGCACGCCGATACCCAGTTCCGCCAGCGCCATGCTCACCGAATCGACCAGGAACGGCATGTCGTCGTTGACGATCTGCAGCACCGTGTGCGACGACTCCCAACCGTCGTCCTTCAGATTCGGATTGAACACCCGCACGTTGACCGTGCCCGGCTTGCGCTTGCGCGCGAATTCCAGCATCGACGCGGCCAGCGCCGCCCACTCCTGTGCGCTGTGGTGGGGGAACTCGTCCTCCTCCATGCGCTTGTAGAACTCCTCGGCGAACGTCTGCGCTTCCTCCTGGCGGGCGGCCGGGTAGCGCTTGCGCAGCGCCGCGAACACCGGCGTCAGGCTGAAACCGCCGGCGGCGGGCGCCGCGTCGATCACCTTGGACGTGGCCGGCACGGTCGCGGCCAGCTTGGGCGGCGTCGCGGCCTTGCGCGGGGCGGCCGGCTTGGCCGCAGGCTTGGCGGCCGCCTTGGGCTTGGCGGGCGCCTTGGCCGACTTGGTGGCGGACGGGGTCGCGGAGGTGCGGGTGGCGGCCGGAGATTTGGAACGGGAAGCGGCGTGTTTGGGTTTCATGACGGAGAGCAGCAACGATGCTCGATGGGAAAGCGAGAATTGTACCGGTGCTCCGTTCAACTACCTTGCTGCATCGCAAACCGACGGCGTGGCGGAGACGAGGCGCCAAATCGGGCAAAGCGGGTCGCGACACCATCGTCACGCCGCGATCACCACGCTTTGCGGGCCGCGTTGTTGTCAGCAAGAACGCCGCGGTGTCAAGGCTGTTCTAATTCTAAACTGGACGGTATAGTCCACAATCGATGAGCACCCCCCTCGCCTCTGCCGCACAGCGCCAGGCGCGCGACCAACGCGTGTACGCGGTCGTGCGCGAGCTGCTGGCCGAGGAAGGCATGGGCCTGAGCATGGACACGGTGGCGGCACGCGCCGGCTGCTCCAAGCAGACCCTGTACAGCCGCTACCGCAGCAAGCAAGCCTTGCTGCGGCGGGCGCTGCAGGACCACCTGGACCTGGCCACCGCGCACCTGGAGCCGGCGCAGGACGACCTGCGCGGCAGCCTGCTGCGCTTCGCCTGCGAATACCTGGAACAGTTGTTCGAGCCGAGCGTTCTGCAGAGTTCCCAGCTGATCGCCGCCGAATCTCGGCACTTCCCCGAAGAAGCCCGCTCCTTGTTCCGCGACAGCGCCGGAGCGCTGATGCAACGCCTGAGCGAGCACCTGCGCGATGCCATGGCCCGGGGCCAGCTCCGGCATGACGATCCGCACTTCATGGCCGAACTGCTGTTGAGCATGATCGTCGGCATGGATTTCGAACGTCGGCGCTTCCACAGCGCGCATCGCGACGCGCCCGCCGCGCAGCGCGCCTGGGCCGAGTTCGCCGTGGACGGTTTCCTGCGCGCCTTCACCCCCGCCCCTTCCCTTCCTTCTACAAAACCAGACCGGAGTACCACCCGATGACCTCCCCGTTGCGTTCTTTCGCCCTGGCCTGCGCCGTCGTGGTGGTGTTGGCGTCCTGCAAGAAACAGGATCAGCAGCAGGCCATGCCGCCGCCGGAGGTGGGCGTGCTGCAGGCGCAGCCGCAGACCGTGCCGCTGCAGCGCGAACTGGTCGGCCGCCTGTCCGCGTTCCGTAGCGCCGATGTGCGCGCCCGCGTGGCCGGCGTGCTGGAAAAGCGCCTGTACACCGAAGGTACCGACGTCAAGGAAGGCCAGCCGCTGTTCCAGATCGACCCGGCGCCGCTGCGGGCGACGCTGGCCTCGGCGCAGGGCCAGCTGGCCGCCGCCGAAGCCACCTACGCCAACGCCAAGGCCGCCGCCGCCCGCGCGCGCAGCCTGGCGCCGCAGGCCTACGTGTCCAAGTCCGACCTGGACAACGCCGAGGCCACCGAGCGCAGCTCCGCCGCGTCGGTGCAGCAGGCCCGCGCGGCGGTCGAAACCGCACGCATCAACCTCGGCTACGCCACCGTCACCGCGCCGATCTCCGGCCGCGCCGGCAAGCAGCAGGTCACCGAGGGCGCGCTGGTCGGCCAGGGCGACAGCACCCTGCTGACCACGATCGACCAGCTCGACCCGCTGTACGTCAACTTCTCGATGAGCGCCGACGAACTGGCGCAGCTGCGCCAGGCGCAGACCGAGGGCAACGTCGCGCTCAACGCCGAGGACAAGTCCACCGTGCAGATCAAGCTCGGCGACGGCAGCACCTATGCGCATGCCGGTACGCTGGACTTCTCCGGCGCCGCGGTGGATCCGAGCACCGGCTCGGTGACGCTGCGCGCACTGCTGCCGAACCCGGACCGGGTGCTGCTGCCCGGCGCCTTCGTCAGCTTCGCGGCCAACCTGGGCCAGCGCAAGGACGTCTACCTGATCCCGCAGGCGGCGGTGCTGCGCGATGCCAAGGGCGCCTACGCCATGGTCGTCGGCAAGGACAGCAAGGTGGTGCGCAAGGACCTGACCACGGTCGGCCAGCAGGGCGACAAGTGGATCGTCAGCGGCGGCCTGCAGAGCGGCGACCAGGTGGTCGTCAGTGGCCTGCCCAAGGTCAAGGAAGGCGCACCGGCCGTGGCCAAGCCGTGGGACCCGAACGCCGCTGCGCAGGGCCAGGGCCCGGGCGCTGGCGCCGCCCCCGGCCAGGGTGCTGCCGCACCGGCCAAGGGCGCCGCCCCGGCACAGGGCGCAGCGCACGGCGATTCGCCGGACGCCGCCTCGCATTCCGACCAGCCGAAGCAGTAACGGACTCCCCCCATGCCTAAGTTCTTCATCGAACACCCGGTCTTCGCCTGGGTGGTGGCGATCCTGATCTCGCTCAGCGGCGTGATCGCCATCCTCAATCTCGGCGTCGAGTCGTATCCCTCGATCGCCCCGCCCCAGGTCACCGTCACCGCCACCTATCCCGGCGCCAGCGCCAGCACCACCGAACGCTCGGTCACCCAGGTGATCGAGCAGCAACTGACCGGCATCGACCACCTGCTCTACTTCAGCTCGTCGTCGTCCTCCAGCGGCACCGCCACCATCACCCTGACCTTCGAGACCGGCACCGATCCGGACATCGCCCAGGTGCAGGTGCAGAACAAGGTGTCACTGGCCACCCCGCGCCTGCCCTCGGAAGTGACCGCGCAGGGCGTGGTGGTGGCCAAGGCCAACGCCGGCTTCCTCAGTGTGATCGCGCTGCGTTCGGACAACCCGTCGATCGACCGCGACGCGCTCAACGACATCGTCGGTTCGCGCGTGCTGGAACAGATCTCGCGCGTGCCCGGCGTCGGCAGCACCCAGCAGTTCGGTGCCGAGTACGCCATGGACATCTGGCTGAACCCGGAGAAGCTGCAGGGTTACCACATGTCCGCCAACGACGTGTACACCGCGATCCGCGCCCAGAACGTGCAGTTCGCGGCCGGCTCGCTGGGTTCCGATCCGGCACCGCAGGGCCAGTCGTTCACCGCCACGGTCAGCGCCGAAGGCCGCTTCACCTCGCCCGAGCAGTTCGAGAACATCATCCTGCGCGCCGACGGCAACGGCACCGTGGTGCGGCTGAAGGACGTGGCCCGGGTCGCGTTCGGCCCGACCAACTTCGGCTTCGACACCCAGTACAACGGCAAGCCGACCGGCGCCTTCGCGATCCAGCTGCTGCCCGGCGCCAATGCGCTGAGCGTGTCCGAGGCGGTCAAGTCCAAGATGGACGAGCTGCAGCCCAGCTTCCCGCAGGGCGTCACCTGGTTCACGCCGTACGAGAGCACCACCTTCGTCAAGATCTCGATCGAGGAAGTGGTCAAGACCCTGGCCGAGGCGATCGTGCTGGTGTTCCTGGTGATGCTGGTGTTCCTGCAGAACTTCCGCGCCACCATCATCCCCACCCTGGTCATCCCGGTGGCGTTGCTGGGCACCTTCCTGGGCATGTGGGCGATCGGCTTCACCATCAACCAGCTGACCCTGTTCGCGATGGTGCTGGCGATCGGTATCGTGGTCGACGACGCGATCGTGGTGATCGAGAACGTCGAACGCATCATGTCCGAGGAGCACCTGGCACCGAAGGCGGCCACCCACAAGGCGATGACCCAGATCACCGGCGCGGTGGTGGCGATCACCGTGGTGCTGGCGGCGGTGTTCATCCCCTCGGCGATGCAGCCCGGCGCGGCCGGCGCGATCTACAAGCAGTTCGCGATCACCATCGCCATGTCGATGGGGTTCTCGGCGTTCCTGGCGCTGAGCTTCACCCCGGCGCTGTGCGCGGCGTTCCTCAAGCCCACCCACAACGACAACCCGAACTGGGTCTACCGCACCTTCAACAAGTACTACGACAAGCTGGCGCACCGCTATGTCGGCGCGGTCGGCAGCACCATCCGCCGCGCGCCGCGCTGGATGGCCGTGTTCGCCCTGCTGTTGGTGCTGTGCGGCTTCCTGTTCACGCGCATGCCGGGCAGCTTCCTGCCGGAAGAGGACCAGGGCTTCGCGCTGGCGATCGTGCAGTTGCCGCCGGGTGCGACCAAGACCCGCACCAACGAGGTGTTCGCGCAGATGCGCGGCGTGCTGCAGCAGCAGAAGGCGGTCGAAGGCATGCTGCAGGTGGCCGGCTTCAGCTTCCTGGGCCGCGGCGAGAACGTGGGCATGGGCTTCATCCGGCTCAAGCCCTGGGAAGACCGCGACATCGCCGCAGGCGACCTGATCCAGCAGTTGAACGGGATGTTCTACGGGATCAAGGACGCGCAGATCTTCGTGGTCAACCTGCCGACCGTGCAGGGCCTGGGCCAGTTCGGCGGCTTCGACATGTGGCTGCAGGACCGGACCGGTGCCGGCGAGGAAGCCCTGCTGCAGGCGCGCAACATCGTGCTCGGCAAGGCCGCGCAGCGCCAGGACACCCTGGCCGGCGTGCGTCCGAACGGCCTGGAGAACTCGCCGCAGCTGCAGTTGAAGGTGGACCGCGTGCAGGCGCAGTCGATGGGCCTGTCGGTCAACGACATCTACCAGTCGATCCAGCTGATGCTGGCGCCGGTGTACGTCAACGACTTCTTCTACGAAGGCCGCATCAAGCGCGTCAACATGCAGGCCGACGCGCCGTTCCGCACCGGTCCGGAGTCGCTGCGCAACTTCTACGTGCCCAGCAGCACCGCCACCGACAGCAGCGGCCTGCCGCAGATGATCCCGTTGAGCACGGTGGTGAGCTCGGACTGGATCTACAGCTCGCCCTCGCTGAGCCGCTACAACGGCTACTCGGCGGTCAACATCGTCGGTAACCCGGCCCCGGGCGGCAGCTCGGGCCAGGCGATGGGCGCGATGGAGGACATCGTCAACAACGACCTGCCGCCGGGCTTCGGCTTCGACTGGAGCGGCATGTCGTACCAGGAAATCATCGCCGGCAACACCGCCACGCTGCTGCTGGTGCTGTCGATCGTGGTGGTGTTCCTGTGCCTGGCGGCGCTGTACGAGAGCTGGTCGATCCCGGTGTCGGTGCTGCTGGTGGTGCCGATCGGCGTGCTTGGTGCGGTGGCGTTCTCGCTGCTGCGCGGCCTGCCCAACGACATCTACTTCAAGATCGGCCTGATCACGGTGATCGGCCTGGCCGCCAAGAACGCGATCCTGATCGTCGAGTTCGCGGTGGAGCAGCGGGCGATGGGCAAGACCCTGCGCGAGGCCGCGGCCGAGGCGGCGCACCTGCGCTTCCGCCCGATCCTGATGACCTCGTTCGCGTTCATCCTCGGCGTGCTGCCGATGGCGATCTCCACCGGTGCCGGCGCCAACGCCCGCCACGCCATCGGTACCGGCGTGATCGGCGGCATGCTGTTCGCCACCGTGCTGGGCGTGCTGTTCATCCCGCTGTTCTTCGTGATGGTGCGGCGCATGCTCGGCGACAAGCTGGACGAGCCCTCGAAGGAGTTCACGCAGATGCAGGAAGCCGGCCTGGCGCGGCATCAGCCGGATCGCTGAGGGGCGGGGATGATCAGCCATTCGGCTGCTGAAAGGCCAGGGATTTGGGAGTTGGGATTCGTGAATCGGCCCGCTCCCGGCCCTGATCCTTCCGTCCTGTAGAGGCAAAACAAGAAGCGGCCGCAAGGCCGCTTTTTGTTGTCCGGGAATCTAGTCGGGAAGCGCGATCCAAAACCCGCCGCAAGACGGAGAGCTCCTTGAAGGCCGAGCGCTCCCTGTGGGAGGGACTTCAGTCCCGACGCAATGCAGCCCGAACGCCACTCATCCCTTTTCCACAAAAAGAAAAAGCGGCCTTGCGGCCGCTTCTCCCGATGCCTCAACCGATTCGGAAACCGGCCAATCCCCAATCCCGACTCCCAAATCCCCGCCTCAACGCAATCCCGTCTCGTTACGGGCAATCACCAGGCGCTGGATCTCCGAAGTGCCCTCATAGATCTCGGTGATCTTGGCATCGCGGAAGTAGCGCTCCAGCGGCATCTCCTTGGAGTAACCCATGCCGCCGTGGATCTGCACCGCCTGGTGGGTGATCCACATCGCCGCCTCGGAGGCAGTCAGCTTGGCCACCGAGGCCTCAGTGGTGAAGCGCTGGCCCTTCCCCTTCAGCCAGGCCGCGCGCAAGGTCAGCAGCAGCGCGGCGTCCAGCTTGCACTTCATGTCGGCGATCTTGGCCTGGGTCATCTGGAACGCGCCGATCGGCGAACCGAACGCCTTGCGCTCCTTCACGTACTCCAGGGTGGCCTCGTAGGCGGCGCGGGCCAGGCCGATCGCCTGCGAGGCGATGCCGATGCGGCCGGCGTCGAGCACGCTCATCGCGATCTTGAAGCCTTCGCCCGGCGTGCCCAGCACCTCGTCGGCGCTGGCCACGTAGTCCTGGAACTCGATCTCGCAGGTGGCCGAGGCGCGAATGCCCAGCTTGGGCTCGGTCTTGCCGCGATGGAAGCCCGGCTTGTCGGTATCGACCACGAACGCGGTGATGCCGTGCGCGCCCTTGTCCGGCTCGCTCATCGCGAACAGCACGATGTACTTGGCGACCGGGCCGGAGGTGATCCAGCTCTTCTTGCCGTTGATGACGAAGCTGCCGTCGTCCTGGCGCACCGCGCGGCACCGCATCGCGGTGGCGTCGGAGCCGGACTGCGGCTCGGTCAGGGCGAAGGCGCCGATCTCGCGGCCCTCGGCGATGGCGCGCACGTATTTCTGCTTCTGTTCCTCATTGCCGTTCTTGAGGATGCCGGCGCAGAACAGCGAGTTGTTGACCGACATGATGGTGGAATGCGCCGCGTCGCCGGCGGCGATCTCGACCATCGCCAGCACGTAGGCGATCGGGTCCATGCCCGCACCGCCGTATTCCTCCGGCACCTCGATGCCCATCAGCCCGTTCTCGCCCAGCAGGCGGATGTTCTCCAGCGGGAATTCGCCGGCACGGTCGTGGTGCTCGGCGCTGGGGGCGATCCGCTCCTGGGCGATGCGCCGCGCCACGTCCTGGATCATCAATTGCTCTTCGGTAAAGCTGAAATCCACGTCGAACCCCTCCCGGGCTTGTTGGTGCGGCCATTGTAGCCGCGCCGACCATACGCCGGCGTGTGCAACTTGACCGCAACCGCCGCGCGGACCAAAATATCTCTATATCGCGATAGGAAGATATTTATGGATCTGGAGGACTGGTCGTCCCGGCTGAAGGTCTTCGCCGACGCCACCCGCGTGCGCCTGCTGGCGTTGCTGGAGCAGGAGGAGCTGACCGTGGCCGAACTGTCGGCCATCACCCGCCTGGCGCAGCCGCGCGTCTCGACCCACCTGGCCAAGCTCAAGGAGGCCGGGCTGGTGCGCGACCGCCGCGCCGGCGTGTCGGCCTATTATCGCTTCGACGAGACCCTGCTGGACCCGGCCCAGCGCGCGCTGTGGCTGGCGCTGAGCACCGGCAGCGACGATCCGCTGCTGCGCCAGGACGCCGAACGCGTGGCCGCGGTGCTGGCCAACCGCGCCGCCGACCAGAACTGGGCCGACTCGGTGGCCGGCGACATGGAACGCCACTATTCGCCGGGCCGCACCTGGGAAGCGCTGGCGCGCACCGCGCTGCCGCTGCTGGAGACCGGCGACGTGCTCGACATCGCCTCCGGCGACGGCGTGCTGGCCGAACTGGTGGCGCCGCACGCGCGCCGCTACGTCTGCATCGACACCAGCGCGCGGGTGGTGGCCGCGGCCAGCGAGCGCCTGCGCCGGCTCGGCAACGTGGAGGTGCGCGAGGGCGACATGCACGCCCTGCCCTTCGCCGACGCCAGCTTCGACCTGGTGGTGATGATGCACGCCCTGACCTACGCCACCAAGCCGGCGCAGGCGGTGTGCGAATCGGCGCGGGTGCTGCGCCCGGGCGGCCGCCTGCTGCTGTGCAGCCTGGCGCGCCACGAACACAAGGCCGCGGTGCAGGCCTACGGCCACGTCAACCTCGGCTTCGCCGCCAAGGAACTGCGCAAGTTCGTCGGCAAGGCCGGGCTCGAGGTCTCCAGCCTGGAAACCGTGACCCGCGAGAAGCGTCCGCCGCATTTCGAGGTGATTTCGTTGATTGCGGGGAAGCCGGGAGAGCCGGGACCGGGGACCCGGGACCCGGGACCCGGTAAAGCCACGGCAAAAGCAGGAGAAGGCGCATGAGCGACGCTTCTCCCCGAGTCCCGGGTCCCGGGTCCCGGGTCCCGGGCCTGCCCTGGCTAAACCCAGAGCGCACGCAGAAACTGCTGCAGGCCTTGTCCGAGCGCATCCTGATCATCGACGGGGCGATGGGCACAATGATCCAGCGCCATGGGCTGCAGGAGGCCGACTACCGCGGCGAGCGCTTCGCCGAGGGCTACGACGCGCAGGCCGAGCATGTGCATGGCCCCGGCTGCGACCACGCACCGCTGGGCCACGACCTGAAGGGCAACAACGACCTGTTGCTGCTGACCCGCCCCGAGGTGATCGCCGAGATCCACCGGGCCTACCTCGACGCCGGCGCCGACCTGCTCGAGACCAATACCTTCAATGCCACCGCCATCAGCCAGGCCGACTACCACCTGGAACACCTGGTCTACGAACTCAACAAGGCCGGCGCACAGGTCGCCCGCGCCTGTTGCGATGCGGTCGAGGCACTGACGCCGGACAAGCCGCGGTTCGTGATCGGCGTGCTCGGTCCGACCAGCCGTACCGCCTCGATCAGCCCGGACGTCAACGATCCCGGCTTCCGCAACACCAGCTTCGACGAGCTGCGCGCCACCTACCGCGAGGCCATCGACGGCCTGATCGACGGCGGCGCCGACACGCTGATGGTGGAGACCATCTTCGACACGCTCAACGCCAAGGCCGCGCTGTACGCGATCGAAGAGGTGTTCGACGCGCGCGGCGGGCGCCTGCCGGTGATGATCTCCGGGACCATCACCGACGCCTCCGGCCGCACCCTGTCCGGGCAGACCGCCGAAGCGTTCTATGCCTCGGTCGCGCATGGGCGGCCGCTGTCGGTGGGGCTGAACTGCGCGCTCGGCGCCAAGGACCTGCGCCCGCACGTGGAAACCCTGGCGCGGATCGCCGACGGCTACGTCAGCGCGCACCCCAACGCCGGCCTGCCCAACGCCTTCGGCGAGTACGACGAGACGCCCGAGGAAATGGCGGCGACGCTGCGCGAGTTCGCCGAGTCCGGGCTGCTGAACCTGGTCGGCGGCTGCTGCGGCACCACCCCCGCCCACATCCGCGCCATCGCCGAGGCGGTGCGGGGCTTGCCGCCGCGCGTGCCGCTGGCGGCGCAGGCGCAGGTCGCCTGATGTCCGCCGTGCGCATGCCCGCCGTCCTCGCCCCCGTACTCCTGCGCCGGCACGGTGCCGCCTGCGCGCGCGCCTGCACCTCTCCGTTTCCGGAACGCTGACCATGTCCGCCCGCCACACCCGCCTGTCCGGCCTGGAGCCGTTGCTGCTGACCCCGGACCTGCTGTTCGTCAACGTCGGCGAGCGCACCAACGTCACCGGCAGCGCGCAGTTCCGCAAGCTGATCAAGGAAGAGCGCTACGAGGAAGCGGTGGAGGTGGCGCGCCAGCAGGTCGCCAACGGCGCGCAGATCCTCGACGTCAACATGGACGAGGGCCTGATCGATTCGGAGAAGGCGATGGTGCGCTTTCTCAACCTGATCATGTCCGAGCCGGACATCGCGCGCATCCCGATCATGGTCGACTCCTCCAAGTGGAGCGTGATCGAGGCCGGGCTGAAGTGCCTGCAGGGCAAGAGCGTGGTCAACTCGATCTCGCTCAAGGAAGGCGAGGCGCTGTTCGTCGAACAGGCGCGCAAGGTGCTGCGCTATGGCGCCGCGGCGGTGGTGATGGCCTTCGACGAGGTCGGCCAGGCCGACACCTGCGCGCGCAAGGTGGAGATCTGCACCCGCGCCTACCGCATCCTCACCGAGCAGGTCGGGTTCCCGCCGGAAGACATCATCTTCGACCCGAACATCTTCGCCGTGGCCACCGGCATCGAGGAGCACGACAACTACGCGGTCGACTTCATCGAGGCGACCCGCGAGATCAAGCGCACCCTGCCGCACTGCCACGTCTCCGGCGGCGTCTCCAACGTGTCGTTCTCGTTCCGCGGCAACGAGACCGTGCGCCAGGCGATCCATTCGGTGTTCCTGTACCACGCCATCGCCGCCGGCATGGACATGGGCATCGTCAACGCCGGCGGCATGCCGATCTACGACGACTTGGATGCGGAGCTGCGCGAGCGCGTGGAGGACGTGATCCTCAATCGCCGCCGCGACGCCACCGAACGCTTGCTGGAGATCGCCGAGCGTTACAAAAAGGCGGGAAATCGGGAGGCGGGAATCGGGAATCGGGAAAAGCTGGCCTGGCGCGAAAAGACCGTGCGCGAGCGGTTGAGCCATGCGTTGGTGCACGGCATCGACGAGTTCGTCGAGGTCGATACGGAAGAGGCGCGGCAGCAGGCCGCGCGCCCGCTGGACGTGATCGAAGGCCCGTTGATGGACGGCATGAACGTGGTCGGCGACCTGTTCGGCGCCGGCAAGATGTTTCTGCCGCAGGTGGTGAAGTCGGCGCGGGTGATGAAGAAGGCGGTCGCCTACCTGCTGCCCTACATCGAAGCGGAGAAACTGCGCAGCGGCGACACGGGCAAGTCCAACGGCAAGATCATCATGGCCACGGTCAAGGGCGATGTGCACGACATCGGCAAGAACATCGTCGGCGTGGTCCTGGCCTGCAACAACTTCGACGTGATCGACCTGGGGGTGATGGTGCCGACCCAGACCATCCTCGACCGCGCCCGCGCCGAGAACGCCGACATCATCGGCCTGTCCGGGCTGATCACCCCGTCGCTGGAAGAGATGACCCACGTCGCCCGCGAGATGCAGCGGCAGGGCTTTTCGATGCCGCTGCTGATCGGCGGCGCCACCACCTCGCGCGCGCACACCGCGCTGAAGATCGACCCGCACTATGCGGCGCCGACGGTGTGGGTCAAGGACGCCTCGCGCGCGGTGGGCGTGGCGCAATCGCTGATCTCGCGCGAACTGCGCGCGGCCTTCGTCGCTTCCAACGACGCCGACTACGCCGAGATCCGCCAGCGCCACAAGAACCGCGGCGACGCCAAGCGCCTGGTCTCGCTCGCGCACGCGCGCGGGCAGCGCTTCGACGGCGGCTGGGACGCCTACACCCCGCCGACCCCGCGCCAGCCCGGCCTGCATGTGTTCGACGATTACCCGCTGGACGACCTGGTCCCGCTGATCGACTGGACCCCGTTCTTCCAGGCCTGGGAACTGGCCGGCAAGTTCCCGGCGATCCTCACCGACGAGATCGTCGGCCAGCAGGCCAGCGAGCTGTACCAGGACGCGCGGGCGATGCTGCAGCGGATCGTCGAGGAGAAATGGCTGACCGCCAAGGCGGTATTCGGGCTGTGGCCGGCACAGTCGGTGGGCGATGATGTGGAAGTGGTGGTTGGGCGGGACCCGGGACCCGGGACCCAAGACCCGCAACAGCAAGAAACTGCCGACACTTTGGGATCTGCTTCCCCCGGGTCCCGGGTCCCGGGTCCCGAGTCCCGGCACCTCCTGCACTTCCTGCGCCAACAGGTCGACAAACCCGCCGAGCGACCGGACTTCTGCCTGGCCGACTTCATCGCCCCGCGCGACAGCGGCAAGCAGGACTGGATCGGTGCGTTCGCGGTCACCGCCGGCATCGGCATCGAGCCGCACGTGACGCGCTTCGAGGCCGCGCATGACGACTACAACGCGATCCTGCTCAAGGCCCTGGCCGATCGCCTGGCCGAGGCGCTGGCCGAGCGCCTGCACCAACGCGTGCGCACCGAGTTCTGGGGCTATGTCGACGACGAAGCGCTGGACAACGAGGCGCTGATCGCCGAGCGCTACCGCGGCATCCGTCCCGCCCCCGGCTATCCGGCCTGCCCCGACCACAGCGAAAAGCAGACCCTGTTCGCGCTGCTCGACGCCGGACGCAACGCCGGCATGTCGCTGACCGAGAGTTTCGCGATGCTGCCGACCGCCGCGGTGTCCGGCTACTACTTCAGCCACCCGCAGAGCCAGTACTTCGTGGTCGGCCGGCTCGGCAAGGACCAACTCGCCGACTACGCCCGGCGCAAAGGTGTCTCGCTGCAACAGGCCGAGCGCTGGCTGGCCTCGAACCTGGACTATGACCCGGAGTGAGCCGGCACCGTCGCGCGCTCACGCGTGCGTGGATCGAAACAACGATGACGCGCTGGCGCTGATGGAAGCGCCGGCTTGTCGCACGCGCACCGGTGCGCGGATCGAGACGCACATGACCAGGCGTCGTGCGGCTTGATCCCGCGTGCAGCCTCTGCGCGTCGCGCGCCCAAGACCGCTGCGAAAAGGCGCAACGCGCACGGCGCGCTCAGCGCAACAACACCGAAATGCCGAGGCCGCCCTGCCAGTCCGGGGTCTGCGAGGAGAGACCGCGCAACACCGACACGTCCAGTTGCACACGCTTGGCGAACAGCCAGGTGACGCCGCTGCCGAGCGCGCGCATGTCGTCCTCGCCGCCGCCGATGCCGGCCTCGACGTAGGCGCTCAGGGTGTCGCCGGCATAGAAGGTGTAGCTCGGCGAGACGCTCCAGCCGGAGCCGTCCTCGCTGTCGCTGACATTGCCATAGAGGGCCACGCTACGTCCTTGCGGCAGGTCCCACCCGGCACTCAGGCCCAGGTCGTAGCGGTGGCCGGCATCGCCGTACGGCGCGCGGCCGACCGGCAGGCTGGCGCTGCCGAGCAGCGCCCAGGTAAAGCCGTCGCGGGTGCTCGGCAGCGCCTGCTTCAGGCCGATGCTGGCGTCGCCGCCGCTGTGCCCGCGCCGGTCCTGGCCGCCGCCGCGCACGCGTTGCCACACCTGGCTGTCGATCGCCAACTGCAGTTCGGTGCGCGCACTCAGGCCGATCCGCAGCCGGCTGTTGGCGACGTACTCGGTGCTGCGCACGTCGCCGTCGCGGTCGTAGCTGCCATCGAAGAACGCCTGCTCCCAGGCCACCTGGCCGCGCTGCAGGGTGCTCGAGGCGAAGCCGATGCCAGGCCGGTCGAACGCCGGTGCGTCGTCGGCGCAGGCCACGCCGGCGCTGCCGGCAGTGGCGGCCAGCAGCAGCGCCCCGCGCAACAGCACATCGCCGCGGCGGCGCAACGGCGGCCGGCGGCCATGGCGGGCGGCGACGGACGCCGACACCGCCAGCGACGGCGGCGCGAGAAAACGTGGAACAGGCATGCGCGAACTCCTTGCGAGGCGGGAGGCGGAGGGGCTGCGCCTCAAGGCGCCGGCGGCGAGTGTGCCTGGATCGCCGCGATGTGCGACGTGAAGTCCGGCAACAGCACGCGGTTGCCGTAGCCGCTGAGGTGATCGGCATCGAAGAACAGCGGGCGCCCGTCGCGGCGGCCGCTGCATCGCTGCGCGTCGCACAGCAGCGGCAAGGGATCCCACACCGAGGCATGCGGCAGCTGCGCGGCGATGCGCTGCAGGCTCTGCAGCACCGGTGCGCGGTAACGCTCCATGGTTGCGCGCGAAATCGGGATGCCGCGCGCGCAGATCGGATTGCCGCGGTTGAACCAATCCGAACAGCGATACGGCGGCGCGCGCAGCACCGGCTTGGGCGCCTCGAAGACGATGCGCACGCCGCGCTGCGCCAGTGGCTGCAGCAGCGCCAGCGCGGCCGCTTCGCCAGCGCTGCGCGCGGCCTGCGCTTCGGCGCCTTCCTGCTCGGCCATCACCGCCGTCTCGTCGAACAGGCGGTCCTGGTCGGCCAGGCGCAGCACCCGCAACGCGGGCAGGAACAGCACATCGCCATCGCGCGCATGCGCGGCGACGTCGGCCAGGGTGCTGCGCTCGTAGGCCTGACAGCCGGGGTTACTCGCCTGCCAGGCCTGCAGGCCGACGATCGGGCAACCGCCGACGCCGTACAGGCGCACCGGCATCCCGCTCTGCAGCGCAAAGCGCCGCAGCAGTTCGTTGTAGGCCAGCGCATGCGAGTCGCCGGCCACGAACAAACGGCCGCCCGCGCGGTTGTGCAGCGTACAGGCGCCGCGTTCGAACAGCTTGGCGCTGCCCACCTGTACCGGTACCTGGCGGGTCTGCAGCGCGCAGTGCGGGAATTCCCGGCGCAGGCCCTTGGCATAGGCGTACCAGTCCAGCGGATGCCGGCTGACCGTGCTCAGCCCGTAGTAGCGCTGGGTGTCCTGCAGCAGCGCATGGGTGCCCGCGGCGAGCAGCACCACGCCCAGGCCGGCGACGACGGTCCGCGCCGGGGTGCGCACGCGGCCGATCCGGCCATGCCGCCACGGCAGCTCCACCCAGCGGTACGAGGCCAGCGCCAGCGCCGCCACCAGCAGCAGCGCCACGGCCCTGGCCGGCGCCGATTCCAGGCCGACGGTCCAACGGAACAGCACGAACACCGGCCAGTGCCACAGGTACAGCGAATACGACACGCGGCCGATCGCCACCGGCAGGCGGTGGGCCAGCGCGCGACGGGTCCAGCCGGCCGGAGCACCATGCAGCAGCGCCAGCAGGCCGAGCGTGCCCAGTACCGGCCACAGGCCATCCGGCCACGGCGAGTGGCCCGGGCGCGCGCGCCACAGGCCGACCGCCACCGCTCCCAGCGCCACCGCCAGCAATGGCGAACGCCAGGTCCAGGCAGCCGGCGGCGGCGCCTGTGTGCCGGCGTCGTATCGTCCGCGCAATGCCAGCACCTGGTACAGCAGCACCCCGCTGCCGAGTTGCCAGAAGCGCGCGGTGGTCAGATAGAACGCCGCCGCGGCATCGCCGGCGTCACGGCTATGCCGCCAGGCGAACGCCAGCGAGGCGGCCGAGGCCAGCGCCACCAGCAGCGTCGACCACAGCCGGCCGCGGCCACCGCGGTTCCAGGCCAGGAACAACAGCGGGAACAGCAGGTAGAACTGCTCCTCCACGCCCAGCGACCAGGTGTGGGTGTAGGGATTGAATTCGGCCTTGGGCGAGAAGTAATCGTTGCCGGTCGCGGCCAGCACCCAGTTGCTGAGGCCGACGAAGGCCATGCGCCCGGTCTTGGCGCTGGTCTCGCTGAGCCAGGACTCGGGAATGAACAGGCCGCTGGCCAGCCCCGTGACCAGCAGGCACGCCACCAGGGCCGGCGCGATGCGGCGCATCCGCCGCGCGTAGAACTGCGCGAACACGCCCAGCTGTCCGGCCGCCGGCAAGCGCTGCAGCGAGGCGCTGACCACGAAGCCGGAGATCACGAAGAACATGTCCACGCCGGTGAACCCGCCCGGCAGCCACGCCGGATCGAGGTGGTAGGCGATCACCGCCAGCACCGCGATCGCGCGCAGCCCATCCACGTACGGCAGGTAACCGCCGCCCGCGTGCGGCGGCGTGCGCAGACGCCCGGCGTCCTGCGTGCCCGTCCCTGGCAGTGCCACGCTTACCAGACCAGATCGTCGGGGATCTGGTACTTGGGATCGGCGTAGGGGTCTTCCTCGGCCGGCGCGTTCGGATCCACCCGCAGCGCCACCGCTGCCGGGAAGATCGCTTCGGCCTGGTCCAGCAGCGCCGCGGTCACCAGCAGGTAGCGGCCGTTCTGCTGCAGCACGCCCAGCTCGCCGGCGTTGAGCGCCTTGAGCTGGTCGGCGGTGACGTAGATGCGCTTGATCTTGCCACCATAGGGAAAGTGGCGGGCGATGTCGGCCTCGGACTGGTTCAGCGCCTGGTCCTTGAGCAACGCGTCGAGCTTGGCCCGCGCCTCGCGGCGCAGGCGTGCTTCTTCCTGCTTCTGCCGCTCCGCCTCGATCCGCTCGTCCTTCTCGCGCTGGGCGCGGATCGCATAGGCCTTGGCCAGGTCGATGTCCTCGCGGCTGCGCGGCGGCCGTGCAGGCTGGCCGCCCGCACCCTGCGGCTTGCCCTGGCCGTGGCCGTGCGGACGGCCGCGCCCGCCGCCGGGCTTGCCGGCGTTGGGCGCGCCGCCGGGAGCGCGCTCGCCGCGCGCCCCGGCCGGTGCCGGGCGCTGGCCCGGCCGTCCCTGCGGCCGCGGCGCGGCGGGCGGGGCTTTGCGTTCGGGTTTTGGCGCAGGCTTGAAGCCCAGGCCCAGCAACTGCTCGCGGAGGGTATCGCTCATCGGGACGGAATCGATCGGTTCGGGGGATCAGTAATGCGGCGGCGGCGGTTCGTCGGCCGGGTCGGCGTAGAGCGTGCTGCGCACCTTGCCCAGATCTTCGAGCAGGTGACGCAGCAACTCGGCGTTGCGCTGGCTTTCGATCCGCGCTTCGGCCAGGGCATCGCTCATTTCCGCCAGCGCCTGCTCCTGGAAGGAGAGGCGCGTTTCCAGCTCGATCAGGCGGTTCTCCAGCAACCGATCCTGGGTGGAAAAATCATGCTGCATGGATCGAACGTCCGCGGCCGATGCCGTAGTACGCCAGGCCGAAGCTCTCGATTTCCTGCGGATCGTAGAGATTGCGGCCGTCGAACACCACCGCATCGCCGATCAGCTCCTTCATGCGGGTGAAGTCCGGGCTGCGGAACTGCTTCCACTCGGTGACCACCACCAGCGCGTCGGCGCCTTCCAGCGCATCGAAGGCATCGCTGCAGAAGTGCAGGTCGGCGCGCTCGCCGAAGATGCGCTTGGCCTCCTCGGTCGCTTCAGGATCGTAGGCACAGACCGTGGCGCCCGCTTCCCACAGTTGCGCCAGCAGGCGGCGGCTGGAGGCGGCGCGCATGTCGTCGGTGTTGGGCTTGAACGCCAGGCCCCACACTGCGAAGGTCTTGCCCTTCAGCGGCTGTGCCGCGCCGTAGTGGCGCTGGATCAGCTCGTACAGGTGGCCTTTCTGCGCCTCGTTGACCGCTTCCACCGCATCCAGCAGCCTGGGCGCGTGGCCGTACTGCTGCGCGGTGCGCGCCAGTGCCTGCACGTCCTTGGGGAAGCACGAGCCGCCGTAGCCGGCACCCGGGTAGATGAAGTGCCAGCCGATGCGCGGATCCGAGCCGATGCCCTGGCGCACCTTCTCCACGTCGGCGCCGACGCGCTCGGCGATGTTGGCGATCTCGTTCATGAAACTGATCTTGGTCGCCAGCATCGCGTTGGCCGCGTACTTGGTCAGTTCGGCCGAACGCACGTCCATCTCCACGATGCGGTCGTGGTTGCGGTTGAACGGCGCGTACAGGCGGCGCAGGCGCGCGGCCGAGCCGGGCTTGCTGCTGCCGATGACGATGCGGTCCGGCCGCATGCAGTCGGCCACCGCATCGCCTTCCTTCAGGAACTCCGGGTTGGAGACCACGTCGAACTCGATCGCTTCGCCGCGCGCTTCCAGCTCGGCGGCGATCGCCGCGCGCACCTTGTCGGCGGTGCCCACCGGCACCGTCGACTTGTTGACCACGATGGTCGGCCCCTGGATGTGCTGGCCGATGGTGCGGGCCACCGCCAGGACGTACTGCAGATCTGCGCTACCGTCCTCGTCCGGCGGCGTACCGACGGCGATGAACACGATATCCCCATGCGCGATGGCGCTGGCCGCATCGGTGGTGAAGAACAGCCTCCGTGCGGCGTGATTGGCCTTGACCATCGGCGAGAGGCCAGGCTCGTAGATCGGGACCACGCCCTTGTTGAGCCCATCCACCTTGGCCTGGTCGATGTCTACGCACACCACATGGTGGCCGACTTCGGCCAGACAGGTTCCGGTGACGAGCCCGACATAGCCGGTGCCGAATATCGCTACGCGCATGTAATCTCCTTTCGGTTATTGAAGGATGTTCAAAAGTTCCACGTCGAAGGTCAACATCGCATCCGGGCCGATCGGGCCGCCCGGCGTTCCCTGCGGGCCGTAGCCCAGGTTGGACGGAATCCAGAAGCGGTACTTGGACCCCACCGGCATCAGCGCCACGCCCTCGCTCCAGCCCGGCACGACCTGGCTCAGCGAGAACTCGGCCGGCTGGCCGTTCTTGTAGGAGCTGTCGAAGACGGTGCCGTCGAGCAGCTTGCCTTCGTAGTTCACCCGCACCTTGCTGGTGGGCGTGGGCCGCGCGCCGCTGCCTTCGCGCAGCACCATGTACTGCAGGCCCGACGGCGTGGTGATCACGCCCTTCTGGTTCTTGTTCTGCGCCAGGAAGGCGTTGCCCTCCTGCTTGTTCTTGGTCGCCACGGCAGCCTGCTTGGAGGCGCCGAACGCCTGCAGCGTGGCCATCGCCTGCTCCTGGGTCATCGCGGTCTGGCCCTTGGCGAACACCGTGCGCACCGCGCCCATCAGCGTCGGCAGGTCGATGTCGTTCTGGATCCGCGCCAGCGACGGGCCGACCGCACGGTCGCCCAGCATCAGGCCGACGTTCTCCTTGGACACCGGCGGCGGCTGCGTGCCAGGCGCCATGCCCGGCACCGGCTGGCCGTTACGCGCGGCCAGTTGCGTGCGCAGCGCGGTGTCGGTGGCCTGGGTCTGCTCGTCGGACAACAGCGGCTTGCCGCCCTTGAACGCGTTCTCGATCGCACGCTGCAGCGCGTTGACGTCGATGTCCTGGGCGATGGGCTCGAACGAACGCGCCACATCCATGCCGATCGCGTAGCTGACCTTCTGCTTCTCGCTGCTCAGCGTCGTCGTCGCGCTGCCGGCAGCCGGCGCCTGCGCCTGCGCTTGGCCGGCGGCCAGCATCATCCCCACCACCAGCGACGCC
The DNA here is from genome assembly GCF_014206815.1 of Xanthomonas sp. F10. Taxonomy (GTDB): domain Bacteria; phylum Pseudomonadota; class Gammaproteobacteria; order Xanthomonadales; family Xanthomonadaceae; genus Xanthomonas_A; species Xanthomonas_A indica. The sequence continues at coordinate 928,232 of NZ_JACHNP010000001.1, read as the reverse complement.
ACGGCGCCGCGCATTCCCATCTTCATTCGCTACTTTCCCTGGAAGTGAACCGTGAACTGGACGCGCCGGGATGGCGCAGACAGAGGCCGGCATTGTCGCATGCGCGGCCGAGATGTTGACTCGCTTTCAGTGCGACGCAGGCTGCGCTTTCAGTTCGCGTTCGATGGCACTGCGCAAGGCCGGATCGTCCGGCGTGACCTTGCTCGGGAATTGCGCGACCACGCGCCCATCGCGCGCGATCAGATACTTGTGGAAATTCCAGCCCGGCGCCACGCCGGTGGCCTGGGTCAGTTGCTTGTACAGCGGCGTGGCCTCGTCGCCGATCACGTGCACCTTCTCGAACATCGGGAACTTGACCCCGTAGGTGAGCGTGCAGAATTCCTGGATCTGCTTCTCCGATCCCGGCTCCTGGCCCTTGAAATCGTTGGACGGGAAGCCGAGCACGCTGAAGCCCTGCGCCGCGTACTGCCGCTGCAGCTTCTCCAGGCCGTCGTACTGCGGGGTGTAGCCGCACTTGCTGGCGGTGTTGACCACCAGCAGCACCTTGCCGCCGTAGGTCTTGTTCAGGTTCACCTTGTCCTTGCCGGCCAGCGGACGGTAGTCCCGGTCCAGCAAGGAGCCCGCCCAGGCACTGCCGACGGTGCCGGCAGCGGCCAGGATCGCGAGGAAAAACAGACGCTTGGAAAATTTCATGGGGCACCGTCGAAGAGAAAGGGAAGTCGCGTACGACCAGGTCGGAAGTTGGGTCCGCAGCGTGTTGACATGCCGTGTAACGGTGTTATAGTTAAATACAACACCACTCACCCAGAGCAGGTCCCACGATGAATCTCAAACGCTTCCAGCGCAGCCTTCCGGCCCTGGTCATCGTCGGCACCCTGCTCTGCGCGAGCTGGATCGGCGCCCAACGCCACCAGGGACGGCCGCTGGATTATGGCGCCAGCACGCCGCACGACGACAGCGCCACCGGCGCCGCACCCGCCACCGCCCCGGCGGTACGGCGTCTGCGGGCCTCGCTGTCCGTGCCTTATTTCTCCTTCGCGCGCACCCTGCGCCCACGGAGCTGACCATGAGCGATATCCAATGGAGCGATGGCGCTCCGATCTACCGCCAGCTGAAGGAGCGCGTCATCGCGATGATGCTCGACGGCATCCTCAAGCCCGGCGACGCCCTGCCCTCGGTGCGCCAGGTGGCCGCCGAATACCAGCTCAACCCGATCACCGTCTCGCGCGCCTACCAGGAACTGGCCGACGAGGCCCTGGTCGAGAAGCGCCGCGGGCTGGGCATGTTCATGACCGAGGAAGCGGCGCAGAAGCTGCGTGGCAGCGAGCGCGAGCGCTTCCTCAACGAAGAGTGGCCTCTGGTGCTGGAACGCATCCAGCGCCTGGGCCTGACACTGCAAGACTTGTTGCCACCGGGGAAAACGCCATGACTGCCGCTGTCGCATCCGAATCCGTCGTCTCTGCGCAGGGGTTGCGCAAGACCTACAACCACAAGCCGGCGCTGGCCGACGCGTCCTTCACCATCGCGCCCGGCCGGATCGTCGGCCTGATCGGCCCCAACGGCGCCGGCAAGACCACCGCATTGAAGGCGGTGCTGGGCCTGACTGCGGTGGAAGGCGAACTGCGCGTGCTGGGCATGGACCCGCGCAAGCAGCGCGACGCGCTGATGAACGAGGTGTGCTTCATCGCCGACGTGGCGGTGCTGCCGCGCTGGATGCGGGTGCGCGAGGCGATCGACTTCGTCGCCGGCGTGCATCCGCGCTTCGACCGCGCCAAGTGCGAGCGCTTCCTGGCCAACACCAAGCTCTCGCCCAAGCTGCGGGTGCGCGAGATGTCCAAGGGCATGATCGTGCAGTTGCACCTGGCGCTGGTGATGGCGATCGACGCGCGCCTGCTGGTGCTGGACGAGCCGACCCTGGGCCTGGACATCCTGTACCGCAAGGAGTTCTACCAGCGCCTGCTGGAAGACTATTTCGACGAGCAGAAGACCATCGTCATCACCACCCACCAGGTGGAGGAGATCGAGCACATCCTCACCGACGTGCTGTTCATCCGCGACGGCCGCATCGTGCTCAGCGCCGACATGGAGCACATGGCCACCCGCTACACCGAGCTGCTGGTGCCGGCCGAGCGCATCGACGCGGCGCGCGCGCTGCAGCCGATCGACGAACGCGGCCTGCCGTTCGGCAAGTCGGTGTTCCTGTACGACGGCGTGCCGCAGGCGCAGCTGGCCGCGCTCGGCGAAACCCGCACTCCCGGCCTGGCCGACCTGTTCGTCGCCATCATGAAGGGCACCTACGCATGAACGCTCCCGCCAAGACAATCTCTCCCGTGTCCACCTTCACGTGGCTGCTCAAGCGCGAGTTCTGGGAACACCGCGGCGGTTTCCTGTGGGCCCCGGTCATCACCGGCGGCATCGTCGCCGCGCTGTACACGGTGCTGTCGATCATCGGCAGCATCGCCGGCCGCAACCACGGCGGCGGTTCGCGCCTGAACGACGTGCAGTGGGACGGCCAGGCCCAGAACGCCCACCAGATCATCGGCGCGGTCGGCGACGGCACCATGCTCGCCGGCGTCCTGCTGGCCAGCATCGTGGTCGGCTTCGTGGTGTTCTTCTACGCGCTGGGCGCGCTGTACGACGACCGCCGCGACCGCAGCGTGCTGTTCTGGAAGTCGCTGCCGCTGTCGGACACCGGCACGGTGCTGTCCAAGGCCGCCTGGGCGCTGCTGCTGGCGCCGCTGCTGGCGATCGGCGTCGGCCTGCTGATCGGCCTGGCGCTGTGGGTGGTCACCGCCCTGACCCTGTCGGTCAACGGCATCCCGCAGAGCACCGCGGTCTTCACCGAATCGCACCCGCTGCGCATCATCGGCATGGTCCTGGCCGCGCTGCCGGTACAGGTGATGTGGTCGCTGCCGGCGATCGGCTGGCTGATGCTGTGCTCGGCCTGGGCGCGCAGCAAGCCGTTCCTGTGGGCGGTGCTGATCCCGATCCTGGGCTGCGTGACCGCCAGCATGATGGGCATCCTGCCGATGCTCAATGTCAACCACAATCTGATCTGGTACACGGTGGTCTATCGCGGCCTGCTCAGCGTGCTGCCCGGCAGCTGGGGCCCGGTACTGAACGAGCAGGTGGCCGAGACCCACATCAGCGGTCCGCAGGACCTGGTCAATGCGATCCACCTGGGCGACAGCTGGGTGCTGTTCCGCGACCCGGACATGTGGATCGGCGCCGCCGTCGGCGTGGCCTTCATCGTCGCCGCGATCTACGTGCGCCGCTGGCGCGACGAAGCCTGATCGCAGCGCAGTCCCCTTCCCTTTTCTGCAAGGAGTATCCCGATGCGCAAGACCCTCGCCCTGTGTGCGCTGCTGTCGCTGCCGGCCGTCGCCATGGCCGACGACTGCAAGTATTCCGAACCGCGCGAACTGAAGCTGGACCTGGCCGGCGTCAAGTCGGTGCTGTTTGACGTGCAGCAGAACGACCTCAAGCTCAGCGGCGCCAGCGGCGGCGACTCCACGCTGCGCGGCCGCGCCTGCGCCTCCGACGAGGACATGCTCAAGGAGCTGACCCTGCGCCAGCGCCACGACGGCGATACCCTGGTGGTGACGCTCAAGCACGAGGGCAAGATCCACGGCATCAGCGTCGGCAACCGCTACGCCTACCTCAACGTGGCCGGCAGCATTCCCGCCAACCTGCCGGTGCAGCTGCAACTGGGCTCCGGCGATGCCGAGATCAGCGGCGTGGCCTCGCTCGACGCCAAGATCGGTTCCGGCGACCTGCACGCGCAGAACATCCGCGGCGCGGTCAGCGCCACGGTCGGCTCCGGCGACATCGAACTGCGCAATGTCGGCAGCGTGGCCCTGCCGACGCTGGGTTCGGGCGACGTCAAGGCCGATCAGGTCGGCGGCGACGTCAAGGTCGGCACCGTGGGCTCCGGCGACCTCACCGTGCACGGCGTGCGCGGCAGCGTGCAGCTCGACAGCGTGGGTTCGGGCGATGTGCAACTGCGCGACGTCAGCGGCAGCGTCGCGGTGCAGACCGTCGGCTCCGGCGACCTGGACGTGGGCAACGTCGGCGGCAACCTGAGCGTGCAGAAGGTCGGCAGCGGCGACGTCACCCACCGTGGCGTGCGCGGCAGCGTCAACCTGCCCAAGCCGCGCTGATCTCCTCCGCTTTCTCCCTTTCGTACGAGGACACGCCCATGCAGTTCCGTTCCCTGCCCCTGGCCGGCGTCGCCCTGGCCACCCTGCTCGCGCTGAGCGCCTGCCAACGCTCATCCAACGACCGCGTCGTGGTCGATCACGGCGGCGCGCAAAGCCTGACCTTCCTCAACGGCGACCTGACCCTGAAGGCCGACGGACAGCCGCCGGCCACCATCACCCGCGACGGCAAGCTGCTGATAGACGGCAAGCCGGTCGCGCTGGACGCCGAGCAGCAACGCCTGCTGCTGGCCTACCGCAGCCAGATCGAGGCGGTGGGCAAGCAGGGCGTGGAAGTCGGCAAGGCCGGGGCGGCGCTCGGCGTGAAGGCGGCCGGCGATGCCATCAGCGGCGTGCTCAGCGGCGACACCGAGCACATCGGTGCGCAGGTCGAGGCGCAGGCCGACAAGATCAAGCAGGCGGCGCTGAAGATCTGCGACCAGGTCGCCGCGCTGCGTGCCGCGCAGGATGCGCTGATGCAGAAGGTGCCGGCGTTCCGTCCCTACTCCACCCTTGACGACAGCGACGTCAGCGACTGCAGGCACTCGGCCGCGTAACCAGCGGCAGCCGCGCTGCCGCGACGCTCGTCCACAACCGCCCGCCATGTTCGCGCTCCACCCGGCAGTCGTGCAAACGTTTGCCGGGCGGCTCGCGGTCTCAGCGGGCGTACTGTTTCGCGCCGGCCACGCAGACCACCGCGACCAGGGTCACCGCCAGCATCGTCCAGCTCACCGTTTCGTGCAGCAGCAGCGCCGCCAGGCCCAAGCCGATGAAGGGCTGGAACAACTGCAGTTGCCCGACCGCCGCGATCCCGCCTTGCGCCAAGCCGCGGTACCAGAACACGAAGCCGATCAACATGCTGAACAGCGAGACATAGCCCAGGCCGAGCCATGCCGGCATCCGCACAGCGCCGAACGACGCGGGCTGCGTCAGCAAGGCCAGGGACACCATCAGCGGCAACGACAGCACCAGCGCCCAACAGATGACCTGCCATCCGCCCAGCGTGCGCGACAGGCGCGCGCCCTCCGCATAGCCCAGCCCGCACAGCGCCACCGCAGCCAGCATCAGCAGATCGCCTCGCAGCGAGGCGTCGATCCCGCCGATCGCCGCATAGCCGACGACGCTGGAGGCACCGGCCAGCGAGAACACCCAGAACGACGGACGCGGGCGTTCGCCGGCGCGCAACACGGCAAAGACGGCGGTGCACAACGGCAGCAGGCCCACGAACACGATGGAATGCGCCGAGGTGACGTGCTGCAGCGCCAGCGCGGTCAGCAGCGGAAACCCGGCCACGACCCCCAGCGCCGTCATCGCCAAGGCGGGTAGCTCGGCGGGGCGCGGACGCGGCTGCCGAAACGCGAGCAGGAGCGCTAGCCCAAGTGCGGCGGCAATGCTGGCGCGGGCGCAGGTCAGGAACACGGGAGAGAAATCGGCAACCGCGACGCGGGTCGCCGGCAACGACCCCGCGAAAATCATCACGCCGATACATCCATTGATCCAGCCACTGGTGATCTTTTCCATGCGAGTCTCCCGGTTGCGTCGCCGCTGTAGTAGACGCCGCGCGAAGCCGCTGCGGCCAGATACGGTCCAATACGGTTTCGCAGTACTGTTATGCCTCAAGACCCAGTACAGACGACGACAGTGGACAGACCTGAAGCACCCGGTACGCGCATCGATGCGGTGATGACCGATATCCGCGCCCGCATCGCCAACCGCACCAGCCTGCCCGGAGCGCGCCTGCCTTCGGTACGCACACAGGCGCGCGCGCTGCGCGTATCGGTGTCGACGGTGGTGGAAGCCTACGAGCGGCTGGCGGCCGAAGGCGCGATCGTGGCGCGACCGGGGTCGGGCTTCTATGTGGCCGGGTCCGTGGCCCCGCTGGCGCTGGCGCACCTCGGCCCGAAGCTCGACAGGCAGATCGATCCGCTGTGGGTGTCGCGGCAGTCGCTGGAAGCGGATGCGCGTGCGCTCAAGCCCGGCTGCGGCTGGCTGCCCCCGGAGTGGCTGTACGGCGCGGGCATGCGCCGCGCACTGCGCACGCTGGCGCGCGCCGACACGCTGGAACTGACCGAGTACGCCACGCCCCTGGGTCACCCCGGCTTGCGCCAGTTCCTGTCGCGACGGTTGGCGAGCAATGGCGTGCAGGCGCCGCCCGAACAGATCCTGCTCGCCGAATCGGGAACGCATGCGATCGACCTGATCGGCCGTTTCCTGCTCTCGCCCGGCGACACGGTGCTGGTCGACGACCCGTGCTACTTCAATTTCCATGCCTTGCTCAAGGCGCATCGCGTGCAGCTCGTGGGCGTGCCCTACACGCCGAACGGACCGGATGTGGCGCACTTCGAAGCTGCACTGCAGGCGCACGCCCCGCGGCTGTACATCACCAATTCGGGGATCCACAACCCCACCGGCGCGACCCTGTCCGCGGCGACGGCGCACCGGCTGCTGCTCTTGGCCGAGGGCTCGGACCTGGTGATCGTCGAGGACGACATCTTCGCCGACTTCGAGACCAGCCCCGCCCCGCGGTTGGCGGCCTTCGACGGCCTGGCGCGGGTCATCCAGGTCGGCAGCTTCTCGAAGACGGTGTCGGCGTCGCTGCGTTGCGGCTACATCGCCGCGCGTGGCGACTGGATCGACAGCCTCGCCGACCTGAAGATCGCCACCAGCTTCGGCGGCGGACGGCTGGCGGCCGAGGCCGTGCTGATCGCCCTGACCGACAGTGGCTACCGCCGGCACATGGAGACCTTGCGGCGACGGCTGGCGGAGCAGATGGCCAGGACCGTGGCGCGGCTCCAGGGCCTCGACATCCGGCCCTGGCTGATCCCGCAGGCCGGCCTGTTCCTTTGGTGCAGGCTGCCAGCGGATATGGAGGCCGCCGCGATCGCGCGCGCCTGCCTGCAGGAGGGCGTGGTGCTGGCACCGGGCAATGCCTTCAGCCAGTCGCTGAGCGCGGGCGATTTCCTGCGTTTCAACGTGGCGCAATCCACCGACGAGCGGATGTTCAGCGTGCTCGCGCGCGCCATGCAGTCCACCCCGAACCCGCGCCGCTAGCGCGCGGCCAGCGCGCCTCGCCACGACCGCAGCCGCCGCACGTTCTAGAATGCCTTACTCCCCCACTGCATTGCCCCCATGAAGAAGACGCTGTTCGCCTGGTTCTCGCTGCTGTCGCTGTGCCTGCTGCTCGCCGCCTGCGGCGGACGCGGCGGCGAGACCGCCTCCTCGCGCGCCGAGCGCAGCAAGCCGCGGGTGGCAGTGGACAGCATGAACGTGATGCTGCGCCGCGCCCCGGCCGCCAATGCCACCATCGGCCCCGATGGCAGCCTGCGCATCGACGACATCGAACTGCCGCTGCCGGCCGCGCAGCGCACCGAGTTGCAGCAGTTGTTCATGCACCTGCAGATGCAGCGCCAGCGCACCCTGGAGACCGCGGCGCCGGACCCGAACATGCGCTCGGTCGGCTTCGCGCCGACTCCGGAGATCACCGCCGCGCAGGAAGCGGTCTTGCGCGACATTCCGTCGCTGCAGCCGTACCGCGATAGCTTCGGCAACCTGCAGGCCGAGCGTCGCTGAGGGGCGCCGGCGCGCGCAAGTGCCGGCACAAGAGCGCCTCCAGTAAAGCTGGATGTCTTCCTGTAGGAGCGGCTTCAGCCGCGATGGCTTTACCGAGAAAGCCCGTCGCGGCTAAAGCCGCTCCTACAGAGGCCTGCGGTGAGACAGCCGGAGGCCATGTCGGAGGCACTTCAGTCCCGACTGCCTTCGGTGTCCGATTGCCGCCCTCCTTCGTTCTTCGCGGCTAAAGCCGCTCCTACAGGTGCTTGCGGCGAGATATCCGGAGACGATGTGGGCGGGACTTCAGTCCCGACTGCTTTCACCGTGCGATCGTCCGCTGCGCCTGGCACGCCATAACGCCGTGCCAGGCATTTCTGCTCGCAGCGCCAGCGCGCTTCAGCCGCCGCCGCCCGCGCCGGCGTGAATGCCGCCTTCGGTCAATGCGGCGGGGTCCAGCAGCCGGCGCAGCTCGTCCTCGCCGAGGCCGCTGTCCTCCTTGGCCACCTCCAGCACCGGCCGGTTCTCCTTGTAGGCGCGCTTGGCGATCGCCGCGGCCTTCTCGTAGCCGATGATCGGATTCAGCGCGGTCACCAGGATCGGGTTGCGGTCCAGCGCCTCGCGCACCCGCTCCTCGCGTACCTTGAGCCCGGCGATCGCCGAATCGGCCAGCAGCACCGACACGTTGCCCAGCAACTGGATCGACTCCAGCAGGTTGGCCGCGATCAGCGGCAGGGTCACGTTCAACTGGAAGTTGCCGGTCTGCCCGGCCACGGTGATCGCGGTGTGGTGGCCGATGACCTGCGCGCAGGCCATCACCGTGGCCTCGGGAATCACCGGGTTGACCTTGCCCGGCATGATCGAGCTGCCCGGCTGCAGCGCCGGCAACTCGATCTCGCCGAGGCCGGCCAGCGGCCCGGCGTTCATCCAGCGCAGGTCGTTGGCGATCTTGATCAGCGCCACCGCCAGCGCATTGAGCTGCCCGGACAGTTCCACCGCGTCGTCCTGCGCGGCCAGGCCCTCGAACTTGTTCTCGGCGCTCTCGAAGGTGCAGTCGGTCAGCGTCGACAGCGCCTTGGCGACCTTGCCACCGAAACGCGGATCGGCGTTGATGCCGGTGCCGATGGCGGTGCCGCCCAGCGGCAGCCGGCGCAGGCGCTTGAGGCTGTCGTCGATGCGTTCCTGCGCCGACACCAGTTGCGCCGACCAGGCGCCGAACTCCTGGCCGAAGGTCAGCGGCATCGCATCCATCAGGTGGGTGCGCCCGGTCTTGACCACGCCCTGCAGTTGCTTGGCGCGCTTGTCGATCACCTTGCGCAGATGCTTGAGCGAGGGCAACAGATGCTCGCGCGCGGCCAGCAACGCCGCGACCCGGATCGCGGTCGGCACCACGTCGTTGGAGCTCTGGCCGAGGTTGACGTGGTCGTTGGGATGCACCGTCGGCAGCGCCTTGCTGCCGTTCTTGCCCTCGCCCTTGGCGGTGCGGTTGGCCAGCGTGGCGATGACCTCGTTGGCGTTCATGTTCGACGAGGTGCCCGATCCGGTCTGGTAGATGTCGATCGGGAAGTGCGCGTCGTGGCGGCCCTCGGCCACCTCCAGCGCGGCGGCCTGGATCGCCTTGGCGACGGCCTTGGGCAACAGCTCCAGGTCGGCGTTGACGCCGGCCGCGGCGGCCTTGATCAGGCCCAGCGCGCGGATGAAGCCGCGCGGCATCGGACGCCCCGACACCGGGAAGTTCTGCACCGCACGCTGGGTCTGCGCTCCCCACAAGGCATCGGCGGGCACCTGCAGTTCGCCCATGCTGTCGTGTTCGACCCTAAATTTGTCACTCATTGCGCAATCTCCGCATCTGCAAAAGGGAACCCATCGGCGCCGTCGTCGGACGTCCGGGGAGGCAGGCTGGCGGGATTGCGGCTGGCGCGCGCATTATCCGCGGCGCAGCGCCCGGCGTCAGCAGTGTGCGCCCGCGGATGTTAGGAATGTCTGGAGGCTTGTCCGCCCGGCGCAGACCTGCCGCGATCGGCAGCCGCATCCGAGCGCGGATCGGATCCGCGGAGCCAGGCAGCGCGGTGCGAACGGCGTGAGCCATGCGCCGTTGTCGGCAAACGACGGGACGACGACACGGGTGAGGGCCAGCGGCATGCGCCGCCGGCCCGGACGCTCATTGCTGCCGGTTGCTCTGGAACACCAGGTCGTTGTAGCTCTTGAGCAGGCGCGCCGGCGAGCCTTCCGGTGCGACGATCGGATTGTCCAGCGAGCGCTGCTCGAATGCGCTGTACGGAATCTTGTCCGCCACGCGCTTGATCCGCGCCTTGGATTCCTTGCGGAAATTCTCTGCCGCGCTTTCGAAGCCTGCCCAGTCGGACTTGCCCGGCTCCTGGTCGGCGACCTTGGCGTGCGCCTCGTCGGACAGGCGGTTGAAGCCGGCCACCAGCGCCGTGGCCTTGGCGGTGTCGAAGTCGTCGTCCTGCATCAGGCCGGCGATCTCCTTGGCCTCGAGCATCATCGACAGCCGGTAGAACTCGCGGGTGCGCCCTTCGGCCTTCTCCATCGCCTTCAACTGCTCGCGCTGCGCGGCATCGTTCTGCGCCTCCAGCTCATGGCTGAAGGCCTCGCTGGCTTCGTGGAATTCGGACAGCGCGGCCATCAGCGGCGCATGCAGTTGCTTGCCCTTGGCGAACTGGTCGTCCTGGTAATCCTCGCGGTCGTAGTAGTCGCGGGCCTGGTTGGCCAACGGTTGCAGCGTCTTCAACGCGGCCAGATAGCGCTTCGCCGCCGCATCCAGCGCCGGCAGCGCCGGCTTGGCCGCGATCGCCTGGGTCATCGGCGCATCGCACAGCTTCATCGCGTACTCGTCGATCGGGGCCGGCCCATACACGCTGGTTTCCTTGCCGGTCGGGCCGGCCTTGGGGTCGGCCATCCAGCGGATGTACTGCTGCGCGCCTTCGTGGATGCGCCCATCGACCTTGTTGAAGCATTCGATGTAGGCGTTGAGCTTGCTGGTCAGGGCCTGATCCGTTTCGCTGCCAGCGGTATCGGCGGAGGCATGGCGGGCATCGGCACTGGCATCGGAATCGGTCGGCGTGGCCGAGGGCTTGCCGCCGCAGGCGGTCATGAAAACGGACACAGCGGCGGCCAGCGCCGCCAGACGCAAAGAAGATTTCATTGGGGGGAACGTTGATGTTGAAAACGGTTACAGAAAGTCTAGCAAACGAAAAGATTGTCGCGGCGTGATGGCTGGAGGGCCGGGATTGGGGAGTCGGGACTGGGGATTCGCAACAGCGGTTGCGCGCTTGTGCGGGTGTTCGTTGGCGACGCTTGCCTGTGACCGAATGCGCGAGACGGTGCCCGCGGGCGCCGCCGCCATGGCGCATCGGCTAGACTGCGGCGACGTATCACCGATGGAACTTCCACGCCGCCATGGGCGACGATTCAGACTGTAGATGGCGCACGCTGCGCCGGACCACGCACTCCGCCGTTTCCACCCCTCCCGCCCGGCGCGATGACGCGCCAGCGGCGCGCGCCGGGGACCGCACATGATCGGCGACCTCCTGCTGTTGGCACTGGCGATGCTGCTGGTGCTGCTCAACGGCTTCTTCGTCGCCGCCGAGTTCGCCCTGGTCAAGCTGCGCCATACCCAGGCCGTGGGCCTGGCCGAGCACCACGGTTGGCGCGGCCGCCTGCTGCTCAATGTGCACGGCCATCTCGACGCCTACCTGTCCGCCTGTCAGCTCGGCATCACCCTGTCATCGCTGGGCTTGGGCTGGGTCGGCGAACCGGCGTTCGCGCACCTGTTGCAGCCGCTGTTCGACCTGCTGGGGCTGAGCGAGGAGGCGGCGCGCCTGAGCGCCTTCGTCATCGCCTTCAGCGTGATCTCGTTCCTGCACATCGTGCTCGGCGAACTGGCCCCCAAGTCGATGGCGATCCGCCGCCCGGAGCGCATGTCGCTGTGGACCGCGGCGCCGCTGTACCTGTTCTACTGGGCGATGTATCCGGCCATCTGGCTGCTCAACACCAGCGCCAACGGCTTGCTGAAGGCCGTTGGCTGGGGCGAGGTCGAGCATGCCTCGCACCGCTACTCGCGCGAGGAACTGAAGCTGATCGTGGGCCGCCAGCACCCCGCCGGCGGCGCGCCCGACCACGAACTGACCCTGATGAGCCATGCGCTGGAGCTGCCGGAACTGGTCGCCGGCGACCTGATGCGCGCGCGCGACCATCTGCGCGCGTTCCGCGAGGGCATGGCGCTGGAGGCGGTGATGGCCGAGTTCGCCGAGAGCCGCTACAGCCGCTACCCGTGGTTCGACCGCGACGGCGAGCAGGTGCTCGGCATCCTGCACATGAAGGATTTGCTGGTGGAGATCGCCCGCGGCCGCCGCAGCGACGATCTGGGCGCGCTGCTGCGCCCGGCCAACCTGATCGCGCTGGAGACGCCGGTGCCGCTGGTGCTGGAGCGCTTCCGCACCGGCGCCACGCACATGGCGCTGTGCGTGGACGAGCACGGTCGCATCCTCGGCTACTTCACCCTGGAAGACCTGCTGGAAGTGGTGGTCGGCGACATCGAGGACGAGCACCCGCACGTGGTCAAGGACGCGCCGACCCGCGGCGCCGACGGCAGCGTGCTGGTGGCCGGCTCGACCTCGATCTTCCGCCTCGAACGCCTGCTCGGCCGCGACCTGCACGCGCCGGAGCACCTCAACTCGGTCGGCGGGCTGATCGTGCATCAGTTGCAGCGCCTGCCCGAGGAAGGCGAGCAGTTGCAGATCGACGGCCACCTGTTCACGGTCAAGCGCATGGCCGGGCACCGCATCCAGGCGGTGACCGTGCGGCTGGGGTCCGTCATTCCTTCGTGAGGGTGTGCCGCAGTGTGTCGCCTGCGTCTGGCAGGCAGGCGCCGGCATTGCCTGGGCGCAGCGCCCGACTGGCCGCCAGGTCACGCCACGCAGCGCCGCCGGCGTCTGCCACGCCCGACCCGAAGGGCCGTGGTGCGGCCTGCTCAGGGAGTACGACACACCCCAGCCCAGGCCACGGACGCCGCGCCGACGTAGAATGGCGCCCCCGCCGACACCACCCCACGCCCCCGCCATGTCCGATTCCGCCCTGCTCGCCCTGTCCCCGCTCGATGGCCGCTATGCCGGCAAGGTCGACGCCCTGCGGCCGATCTTCTCCGAATACGGCCTGATCAAGGCGCGGGTGAAGGTGGAGATCGAATGGCTGCTGGCGCTGGGCGCCGAGCCGGGCATCGGCGAACTGGCCGCGTTCTCGCCGGCGGCGGCGCAACGCCTGCGCGCGCTGGCCGACGGCTTCGGCGTGGAGCACGCGGCGCGGGTCAAGCAGATCGAGCGCACCACCAACCATGACGTCAAGGCGGTGGAGTACTTCATCAAGGAGCAGCTCAAGGACGACGCCGAACTCGGCCCGGCCCTGGAGTTCGTGCATTTCGCCTGCACCAGCGAGGACATCAACAACCTCAGCTACGGGCTGATGCTGGAGCAGGCCCGGCGCGAGGTGCTGCTGCCGACCCTGGACGCGGTGATCGCCACGCTGCGCGGGCTCGCCCACGCACAGGCCGCACAGCCGATGCTCTCGCGCACCCACGGCCAGACCGCCTCGCCGACCACCCTGGGCAAGGAGATCGCCAACGTGGTCGCGCGCCTGCAGCGGCAACGCCGGCAGATCGCCGCGGTCGAGCTGACCGGCAAGATCAACGGCGCGGTCGGCAACTACAACGCCCACGTCGCCAGCTACCCCGACGTCGACTGGCCGGGCTTCGCGCAGCGCTTCGTGGAAAGCCTGGGCCTGGTATTCAACCCCTACACCACCCAGATCGAGCCGCACGACAACGTCGCCGAACTGGGCGACGCCACCCGCCGCGCCAACACCGTGCTGATCGACCTGGCGCGCGACATCTGGGGCTACATCTCGCTGGGCTACTTCAAGCAGAAGCTCAAGGAAGGCGAGGTCGGCTCCTCGACCATGCCGCACAAGGTCAATCCGATCGATTTCGAGAACGCCGAAGGCAACTTCGGCATCGCCAACGCCCTGTTCGAGCACTTCTCGGCCAAGTTGCCGATCAGCCGCTGGCAGCGCGACCTCACCGACTCCACCGTGCTGCGCGCGCTCGGCACCGCCTTCGGCCACACCCAGGTGGCGCTGGACTCGCTGGCCAAGGGCCTGGGCAAGCTGACCGTGAACCCCGAGCGCCTGGATGCCGACCTGGATGCCGCCTGGGAAGTACTCGCCGAAGCCGTGCAGACGGTGATGCGCCGCCACGGCCTGCCCAACCCCTACGAGCAGCTCAAGGCGCTGACCCGCGGCCAGGGCATCACCGCCGAGTCGATGCGCGCCTTCGTCGAGACCCTGGAACTGCCCGAGGACGCCAAGCAGCGCCTGCGCGACCTGACCCCGGGCGGCTACGTCGGCCTGGCCGAGCGGCTGGCGCGCGCCATCTAGGGCCGTCCATCCTGGGTTAATCGGCCGGGGGCATGCTGGTGGCTCACAGCAGAGCCCCGCGATGAGACACACCCCGTTGTTTGTGCTGCCGCTGTTGGCCCTGGCCGGCTGCGCGCAGGCGCCACGCCCGCCGGCCGGCGATGGCGCGCACACCGCCGCCCCGCGTACCGTGATCATGCAGGCCGCGCCGCCGATCGCGGCGGCGCCGTCGGCCGGCGACATTGCCGATGGCGACGAGCGCGACGCGGAAGCGCCGATCCGCATGGTCGCCTCGGCCAGCGGCGACATCGATTGCGACGGTCGCGACCTGAACATCGTCGGCCGCGACGCCACCCTGGTGCTGCATGGGCACTGCGCCACCGTCAGCCTGTTCGGCCGCAACGGCAACCTGCAGATCGAGCGGGCCGACACCTTGCGCGTGCTCGGCGACAACGCCCAGGTGGCGATGCGCGGCGACGCGGGGCAGGTCGCGCTGTTCGGCCGCAATGGCCGGCTGCAGATGGCACGCATCGCGACCCTGGACGTGTCCGGCGACCAGAACCAACTGCAGGCCACCGAGATCGCCACCATCGCCCTGCAGGGCAACGACAACGCCATCGTCCAGCGCAGCGGCAGCGCTCAGGTCGACGACGGCGGCCGCGACAACCGCATCCTCGTCCAGTAGCGCGACCGACGCTGCGCCCCCACTGCCCTGAGGGTCGCCGTCATCGCCCAGTTCGTATGCGCCTAGCGCCGCCCATGGCCTGCGCACGTGGTCACCCACGATACGCGGTCACGACACACGGCCAGGGCCTCCGCCCGGCCGCCCATCCGCGCGCAGCGGCGCACACGAAGGCCAGCGCGATGGCCACACGCGCCAAACCGGCGGACAATGGCCGGGTCCGGCCGGCGCCGCTGCGCGCCCGCCCTTTACCTTCCGCGTCGCAAGGACCCACTGCACATGGCTGCCCGCAAGACCGCCGCTCCCGCCTTCGAACTCCACGCCCGCCCCGGGCAACCGCTGGGCATGCCCGCCGCGACCTTCCTGCGCGACTACTGGCACAAGCGCCCGCTGCTGATCCGCAACGCCTTCCCCGGCTTCGTCTCGCCGATCGAGCCCGGCGACCTGGCCGGGCTGGCGTGCGAGGAGGCGGCGCTGTCGCGGCTGATCGAGCACGACCGCGCCAACGACCGCTGGCGCGTGCGCAGCGGCCCGTTCCAGGAACACGAGTTCCCCGGCATGCCCGACCACGACTGGACGCTGCTGGTGCAGGACGTGGACAAATGGGACCCGGACATCCGCGCCCTGCTCGAGCAGTTCCGCTTCCTGCCGCGCTGGCGGGTGGACGACGTGATGGTCAGCTTCGCCGCGCGCGGCGGCTCGGTCGGCGCACACGTGGACCACTACGACGTGTTCCTGCTGCAGGCCCATGGCCACCGCCGCTGGCAGATCGACGCCAGCGTCGCGCTGGGCCGGCCGGCGCCGCCGACCGACTTCCGCGACGACGTGGAACTGAAGCTGCTGCGCCAGTTCGACCCGACCCACGATTGGGTGCTGGGGCCGGGCGACATGCTGTATCTGCCGCCGCTGGTGCCGCACCACGGCGTGGCCGAGGACGCCTGCCTGACCTTCTCGGTGGGCATGCGTGCGCCGTCCTCGGCCGAGCTGATCGCCGATTACCTGGACACCCTGATCGACGGCGCCGACGAGGCGCTGCGCTACCACGACGAAGACCTGCAGGCGCCGGCCGACCCGTACGAGATCGACACGGCGGCGATGGGCCGCGTGGTCGAGGCGCTGAACGCGCTGCGCATGAACGATCCGGACAAGCTGGGTGCCTGGTTCGGCCGCTTCATCACCACCTACCGTGCCGCCGGCGAGATCCTGCCGCCGGCCGGGCTGCCGCCGGCGGCGGAGATCGCCGCGGCGCTGGAACAGGGCCTGGTCCTGCAACGGCATCCCTGGGCACGGCCGGCGTGGCGGCGCGCCAGCCGCGGCGCCATGCTGTTCTGCAGCGGCCTGGAATTCGCGCTGCCGGTGAAGGACGCCAAGCGCCTGGCCGCGGCCGAGCACCTCGACGGCACGGACTACGCGGCACTGTCGGCGGCCGGCAGGCAGACCCTGCTGGAACTGATCGAAGGCGGCTTCTATCAGCCGCTGGACGCGCAGGATGCCGAGGACGAGGACGCCGAGGCGAGCTGATCCGACCATGCCCGGCCCCGGTTTCCGTATCGCTGCGCTGGATCCCGTCCGCGACGGCGCCGAACTGCGCGCGTTGCGTGCCGCGACCGGTGCCGCCGCGGACTCCGCCGACACCGCCGCGGCGGCGCTGGACGCGCTGGGCGAGCACCTGGTCGCGCGCAGCGACGACGGCCAGGCGGTGGGCGCGGTGCGGCTCGGCGCGGACCGGCGGATCGCCGCACTGACCGTGCTGCCCGGCTGGCGCGGGCGCGGTGTCGGCAGCGCGCTGCTGCGTGGCCTGGTCGAGGCGGCGCAACGCCGGCGCTGGCCGCACCTGGAGCTGCAGGCCCCGGCCGCCACGCTGGCGTTCTATGCCCGCCACGGCTTTCTGCCGCCCGCGGGCGGCATGGCCGCCGCCGCGGAGGCCGTGCCGCTGCGGCGCCGCTTCGACGGTGCCGTGGCGGTGGAGGACGCGGCGATGGCGATCGCCGCCAGCATCGCGGTACTGGCGCAGGCCCGCCGCCAGGTACTGATCCACAGCCGCGCGCTGGATCCGGGCCTGCTCGACGATGCCCGCGTGCTGGAGCAACTGCGCCGCTTCGCGGTCGCCGCGCACGCCAAGCAGGTGTGGATCCTGCTGCACGATGCGGCCGCGCCGCAGCGCGCCGGCGCGCCCTTGCTGGCCCTGGCGCAGCGCTTGCCCAGCGTGTTCCAGTTCCGCGAAGTCAGCGATCCGGTGGACCGCAGCGACGCCACCGCCTACCTGGTCAACGAGGGCGGCGGCTACTACTTCCGTGGTCTCGGTCACCGTTACGACGGCGAGACCGACCTGCTCGGCAGTGCCCGCGCGCGGCAGTTGCGCAGCTCCTTCGCCCGGGTCTGGGAGCGTGCGCGCCCCTGCAGCGAACTGCGCGCACTGGGTTGGTGAGGCCGCCGGACCGCGCCGCCACGTGCGCCGCGGATGAACCGGGATCGGCCTTGACCACGCCGAATGCACACCCCGGCTGGTTCATGGGGGTATAATTTTTGCGCTTGATTACGCCCGCGCGGCCCACGCGTCCGCCGGTTCCTACCGCAAGCCACCCCAACAAAGCGACCGCACCCCACCATCGTGGACAATCTACTCAAGCAGTTTGCGCAGTCATCGCAACTCGCCGGCGGCAATGCCGCCTATATCGAAGACCTGTACGAACAGTACCTGGTCTCTCCCGACAGCATCGATCCCAAGTGGAAAACCTACTTCGACGGCTTCCAGGGCCGCGATGCCGGTGACGTCCCCCACTCCGCGGTCATCGCCCACATCGCCAGCGCCGCGCGCCAGGCCGCCAACAGCGGCACCGGCCCGAGCGGCGACGAGCGCGAGCGCCATGTCGGCCGCCTGATCACCGCCTACCGTTCGCGCGGCCACCTCGGCGCGCGCCTGGATCCGCTGGGCCTGACCCCGCCGGTGAACCCGCCGGACCTGGGCCTGCCGTTCCACAGCCTGTCGGAAAGCGATCTGGGCAGCGAGTTCAGCACCGGCGGCCTGGGCGGCCAGCCGCGGATGAAACTGCGCGATCTGCTGGCGCGGCTGAAGGCGACCTACACCGGGTCGATCGGCAGCGAGTTCATGCACATCTCCGAGTTCGAACAGCGCCAGTGGATCTACCAGCGCCTGGAGAACGCGGGCGGCAACATCGCCGGCGACGCCGCCAGCCGCCGCCGTACCCTGGAGCGGATCACCGCCGCCGAGGGCCTGGAGCGCTACCTGCACACCAAGTACGTCGGCCAGAAGCGCTTCTCGCTGGAAGGCGGCGACTCGCTGATCCCGATGATGGACGTGCTGGTGCAGCGCGCCGGGAACGACGCGGTCAAGGACATCGTGGTCGGCATGGCCCACCGCGGCCGCCTCAACGTGCTGGTCAACACCCTGGGCAAGAACCCGCGCAAGCTGTTCGACGAGTTCGAAGGCAAGTTCGAGCACGCCCACGACGACCGCGCCCACACCGGCGACGTGAAGTACCACATGGGCTTCTCCGCCGACGTGGCGGTAGCCGACGGCAAGTCGGTGCACCTGGCGCTCGCGTTCAACCCCTCGCACCTGGAAATCGTCGACCCCGTGGTGGTCGGCAGCGTGCGTTCGCGCCAGGAGCGCTACGGCGACGCCGCGCGCAAGTCGGTGCTGCCGGTGATCATCCACGGCGATGCTGCGTTCGCCGGCCAGGGCGTGGTCATGGAGCTGTTCCAGATGTCGCAGGCGCGCGGCTTCGCGGTCGGGGGCACCGTGCACATCGTGGTCAACAACCAGATCGGCTTCACCACCAGCGCCCGCGACGACGCCCGTTCCACGCTGTACTGCACCGACGTGGCCAAGATGATCGGCGCGCCGGTGTTCCATGTGAACGGCGACGATCCGGACGCGGTGGCGTTCGTGGCCAACCTGGCCTACGACTTCCGCCAGCAGTTCAACAAGGACGTGGTCATCGACCTGGTCTGCTACCGCCGCTGGGGCCACAACGAGGCCGACGAGCCGGCGGCCACCCAGCCGGTGATGTACCAGACCATCCGCAAGCACAAGACCACCCGCGAGCTGTACGCCGCCCAGCTGGAAAGCGAAGGCGTACTGCAGGCCGGCGAGGCGCAGGCGCTGGTCGACGGCTACCGCAACAAGCTCGATTCGGGCGAGTACACCACCGAACTGGCGACCCGCAAGCCCGACGAATTCGCCATCGACTGGTCCAAGTACCTGTCGGGCAAGCTCTCGGACAAGGTCGACACCACGGTCAAGCGCAAGACCCTGGACCAATTGGCCAAGATCATCACCACCATCCCGGGCGGCGTCGAGCTGCACCCGCGCGTGGCCAAGATCTACGAGGACCGGGTGAAGATGGCCGCCGGCGAACTGCCGGGCGACTGGGGCTTCGCCGAAAACCTGGCCTATGCCACCCTGCTGGGCGAAGGCCACAAGCTGCGCCTGGTCGGCCAGGACGCGGGCCGCGGCACGTTCTTCCACCGCCACGCGATCCTGCACGACCAGAAGACCGACAGCTACTACCTGCCGCTGCGGCAGTTGGTGGAGAACCCGGAAGACGCCACCGTGATCGACTCGCTGCTCAGCGAGGAGGCGGTGATGGGCTTCGAGTACGGCTACTCCACCACCGATCCCAATGCGCTGTGCATCTGGGAAGCGCAGTTCGGCGACTTCGCCAACGGCGCGCAGGTGGTGATCGACCAGTTCATCGCCGCCGGCGAGGCCAAGTGGGGCCGCATCTCCGGCCTGGCGCTGTTCCTGCCGCACGGCTACGAAGGCCAGGGTCCGGAGCACAGCTCCGCGCGCCTGGAGCGCTTCCTGCAGCTGTGCGCGCTGGAGAACATGCTGGTCTGCGTGCCGACCACCCCGGCGCAGGCGTTCCACATGATCCGTCGGCAGATGCGCATGTCCACGCGAAAGCCGCTGGTGGTGATGACGCCCAAGTCGCTGCTGCGCCACAAGCTGGCGGTGTCGACGCTGGAAGAACTGGCCGATGGCGAGTTCCAGCACCTGATCCCGGACGCCAAGGCCGACCCGAAGAAGGTCAAGCGCGTGGTCGCCTGCTCCGGCAAGGTCTACTACGACCTGCTCGAGGACCAGACCAAGCGCGGCCAGGACGACGTCGCCATCCTGCGCGTGGAGCAGCTGTATCCGTTCCCGCGCGAGCTGCTGTCGGCCGAACTGAAGCGCTACGGCAATGCCACCGACCTGGTCTGGTGCCAGGAAGAGCCGCAGAACCAGGGCGCCTGGTACCAGATCAAGCACCACCTGCAGGCCTGCCTGGCCGACGGACAGAGCCTGCACTACGCCGGCCGCGCCCGTTCGCCGTCTCCCGCCGCCGGCCATTTCGCCGAGCACGTGGAAGAGCAGCTGAAGCTGGTCGCCGACGCGCTGTTGAATCCGTTCAACGACCAAGTCGCTGAATAAACCACATCACCCTTTCGAAAAAAGACACCACTAGGACGCCCCCTGCAATGGCCACCGAAGTCAAAGTTCCGGTACTGCCCGAATCCGTATCCGATGCCACCATCGCCAGCTGGCACAAGAAGGCCGGCGAGGCGGTCAAGCGCGACGAGAACCTGGTGGACCTGGAGACCGACAAGGTCGTGCTGGAAGTGCCCTCGCCCGTCGACGGCGTACTGAAGGAGATCAAGTTCGAGACCGGCGCCACCGTAACCAGCTCGCAGATCCTGGCGATCATCGAGGAAGGCGCGGCCGCCGCTGCGGCGCCGGCCGAGGCCAAGGTCGCCGAGGCCCCGAAGGCCGAAGCGCCCAAGGCCGCCGCCGCGGAAGCGCCGAAGGCTGCCAAGGCCGAGGCGCCGAAGGCCGCCGGTGACGTCTCCAGCCTGCCGCCGGGCGCGCGCTTCAGCGCCATCACCGAAGGCGTGGATCCGTCGCAGGTCGAGGGCACCGGCCGGCGCGGCGCGGTGACCAAGGAAGACATCCTCAACTACGCCAAGCACGGCGGCGCCGGCAAGGCCAGCGGTGCGCGTCCGGAAGAGCGCGTGCCGATGACCCGCGTGCGCAAGCGCATCGCCGAGCGCCTGATGCAGTCGAAGAACTCGACCGCGATGCTGACCACCTTCAACGAGGTCAACCTGGCCAAGGTTTCGGCCGCGCGCAAGGAACTGCAGGACGAGTTCCAGAAGGCCCACGGCATCAAGCTCGGTTTCATGAGCTTCTTCGTCAAGGCCGCGGCCAACGCGCTGCAGCGCTTCCCGCTGGTCAACGCCTCGATCGACGGCGACGACATCATCTATCACGGCTACAGCGACATCTCCATCGCCGTGTCCACCGACAAGGGCCTGGTCACGCCGGTGCTGCGCAACGTCGAGCGGCAGTCCTTCGCCGACATCGAGCAGGGCATCGCCGACTACGCCAAGAAGGCGCGCGACGGCAAGCTGAGCCTGGAAGAACTGCAGGGCGGCACCTTCACCGTGACCAACGGCGGCACCTTCGGCTCGCTGCTGTCGACCCCGATCATCAACCCGCCGCAGAGCGCGATCCTGGGCATGCACGCGATCAAGGAGCGTCCGATCGCCGAGAACGGCCAGGTCGTGATCGCCCCGATGATGTACCTGGCGCTGTCCTACGACCACCGCATCATCGACGGCAAGGACTCGGTGCAGTTCCTGGTCGACATCAAGAACCAGCTGGAAAACCCGGGCCGGATGCTGTTCGGTCTGTAAGAGCCGGGATTGGGGATTCGGGATTGGGGATTGGTCACAGCGTCCCCGTCCTGAGCCCCTCCTGCTTTTGCGAATCCCGAATCTCCAATCCCGAATCCCGTGAGCGAATGAAATGAGCGAACAACAGCAATACGACGTCGTCGTCATCGGTGCCGGTCCTGCCGGCTATCACGCGGCCATCCGCGCCGCCCAGCTGGGCCTGAAGACCGCGTGCATCGACGCGGCGCTGGGCAAGGACGGCAAGCCGGCGCTCGGCGGCACCTGCCTGCGCGTGGGCTGCATCCCGTCCAAGGCGCTGCTGGATTCCTCGCGCCAGTTCTGGAACATGGGCCACCTGTTCGGCGAGCACGGCATCAGCTTCAAGGATGCCAAGATCGACGTCGCGGCGATGGTCGGGCGCAAGGACAAGATCGTCAAGCAGTTCACCGGCGGCATCGCGATGCTGTTCAAGGCGAACAAGATCACCCCGTACTACGGCTTCGGCGAACTGCAGCCGGGCAACGTGGTCAAGGTCAAGCAGCACGACGGCAGCGAAGTCGAGCTGAAGGGCACCAACGTGATCCTGGCCGCCGGCTCGGATTCGATCGAACTGCCGTTCGCCAAGTTCGACGGCGAGACCATCGTCGACAACGTCGGTGCGCTGGACTTCACCGAAGTGCCGAAGCGTCTTGCGGTGATCGGCGCCGGCGTGATCGGCCTGGAACTGGGCAGCGTGTGGAAGCGCCTGGGCGCCGAGGTCACCATCCTCGAAGCGCTGCCGGACTTCCTGGCCCTGGCCGATGCCGAAGTAGCCAAGACCGCCTTGAAGGAATTCAAGAAGCAGGGCCTGGACATCAAGCTCGGCGCCAAGGTGTCCAAGACCGAGGTCACCGGCAAGGGCAAGAAGCAGGAAGTCGTCGTCACCTATAGCGATGGCGAAGGCGAGAAGACCCTCAACGTGGACAAGCTGTTGGTGGCCGTCGGCCGTCGCGCCGCCACCAAGGGCCTGCTGGCCGAAGGCACCGGGGTCAAGGTCAACGAACGCGGCCAAATCGAGGTGGATGCGCACTGCCACACCGGCGTCGACGGCGTGTGGGCGATCGGCGACTGCGTGCGCGGGCCGATGCTGGCGCACAAGGGCTTCGAGGAGGGCATCGCGGTCGCCGAACTGATCGCCGGCCTGCCCGGCCACGTCAACTTCGACACCATCCCGTGGGTCATCTACACCGAGCCGGAAATCGCCTGGGTCGGCAAGACCGAGCAGCAGCTCAAGGCCGAGGGCGTGCCGTACAAGGCCGGCAGCTTCCCGTTCGCGGCGATCGGCCGTGCGGTGGCGATGGGCGAGCCGGCGGGCTTCGTCAAGGTCATCGCCCACGCCGAGACCGACCGCGTGCTGGGCATGCACCTGGTTGGCGTCGGCGTCTCCGAACTGGTCCACGAAGGCGTGCTGACCATGGAGTTCAACGGCTCGGCCGACGACCTGGCGCGCATCTGCCACGCCCACCCCACCCTGTCCGAAGCGATCCACGACGCGGCCATGGCGGTGAGCAAGCGGGCGATCCACAAGGCCAATTGAGGCTGGGATTGGGGATTCGGGAGTGGGGATTCGCAACAGCAGCCCTCTTCCTACCCCATCCTTCAATCGCGCAGCGCCGGGCACATGCCCGGCGTTGTGCTTTGCGGATCGCCCCACGCATGAAGCCGATCAAGCGATGACACATCGCCGCTCCGGCATCATCGGCGGACCGATAAACCCACTGCTTTTACGAATCCCCAATCCCGACTCCCGAATCCCATGAAAAGCATCTGCGTCTACTGCGGCTCCAATGCCGGCAACAAGCCCGCCTACGTCGAACGCGCCACCGCGCTGGGCACGCGCATCGCCGAGCAGGGGCTGCGCCTGGTCTATGGCGGCGGCAATGTCGGCCTGATGGGCACCGTGGCCAATGCGGTGCTTGCCGCCGGCGGCGAGGTCACCGGGGTGATTCCCAAGCAACTGGCCGACTGGGAAGTGGCGCACCGCGGCCTCACCGAACTGGAGATCGTCGGCTCGATGCATGAGCGCAAGTCGCGCATGTTCGACCTCTCCGACGCCTTCGTCGCCCTGCCCGGCGGCTTCGGCACCATGGAGGAGATCTTCGAGATGCTGACCTGGCGCCAGCTTGGCATCGGCAACAAGCCCTGCGCCTTCCTCGACGTGGAAGGCTTCTACGCGCCGCTGATCGGCATGATCGATCGCATGGTCGAGGAGCGCTTCCTGCACCCGGACCAGCGCGCCGACCTGTGGTACGGCAGCGACATCGAGACGATGCTGGGCTGGATGCGGGACTACACGCCGGCGCAGGCGTCGAAGTGGATCGATGAAAAGCGGCGCAATGCATTGCGCTAAGCGCAGCTGATCGGCGGCAAGGGTTTGACGCATGGCAACGCGTTACAGACTTCGGCGCCCCACTGCTCCTGCGGCGCGGATCGACGAAAAGCAAAGCAACGCGTTGCGATGAGGCGCCTGACGGACCGCGAGTTCATGGCGCGTGGCGACCGCTTCGGTCACCGCACACAACGACAGGAAGCGTCTCGTAGGAGCGGCTTCAGCCGCGACGGGCGTTCCCGGTAACGCCCTGTCGCGGCTGAAGCCGCTCCTACGGGACAAGCGCATCTGGATTGCGTGTGGCCAGAGCAGGTGCCCTCCAGTCGCTCCAGCCTGTGGGAATGACTGAGGTACGGACCGACCGGAATCGCCGCAACGTGTCGCGCCGAGACGAAACACATCGCCTCGGCAGCAAGCGCCACGCGCATGGCGACGCGCTCTGCATTCGATCGCCTAAAGCTGTTGCGGCGCGGCGGCCGGGCGCCCCAGCAGATAGCCCTGCCCGTAGTCACAGCCCAGCTCGCGCAGGGTTGCCAGTTGCTGCTCGGTCTCGATGCCTTCGCCCACCGTCTCGATGCCCAACGTGCTGGCCAGGGCGAGGATGCCGCGCACCAGCGCGTGGCTGCCGGTGCCGCCCTCGTCCTGCAGGCCGGCGACGAAGCTCTGGTCGATCTTCAGCACCGAGATCGGGAAGCGGTGCAGGTAGGACAGCGCCGAGAACCCGGTACCGAAGTCGTCCAGTTGCGCCAGCACGCCGCGCTCGCGCAGCGCCTGCAGGATGGCCAGGGTGCGCGGCGCGTCGTCGAGCAGCGCCACTTCGGTGATCTCCACGCGCAGGCGGCGCGGATCGGCGCCCGCGGTGTCGATCAGACCGAACAGCCGCTCGGTGAAATCCGGCGAGCGGAAGTGCCGCGGCGAGACGTTGACCGAGACGTAGCCACCCTCGCTCTGCGCCAGGCGCCGGATCACCTGCGCGTACAGCAGCCAGTCCACCTGCTCGATCAGGCCGCTCTCTTCGCCCAGGTCGATGAACTGGCTAGGCACCAGCAGCCCGCGGCTCTCGTGGCGCCAGCGCAACAGCGCCTCGTGGCCGATCACCTCGCCGTCGTGCAGGCGCACGATCGGCTGGTAGAACGGCTCGAAGTCGCGGTTGTTGATCGCGCGGCGCAGGTCCGCCTCCAGATCGAGGCTGCGCAGCGCCGCCTCGCGCATGGCCTCGTCGAACACCACGCAGCGGTCCTGGGTCTGCGCCTTGGCCCGGTACATGGCCGCATCCGCGTCGCGCAGCATCTCCTCACCGTTGTGGTAGCGCGGATGCCAGGCGGCGATGCCCAGGCTGCCGGACGGGAACAGTTCGCGGCCGGCCACCCACATCGGCTGGCCGAGCACGTGCAGCAGGCGCCGCGCCAGTTCGCGCGCGCCGTCCAGGCCGTGCTCGGATGGCGTCAGCACCGCGAACTCGTCGCCGCCCAGGCGCGCCACCACGTCCTGGCCGCGGATCGTGGAGACGATGCGCTTGGCCACCTGCACCAGCATCTCGTCGCCTGCGGCGTGGCCGATGCTGTCGTTGACCAGCTTGAACCGGTCCAGATCCAGGAACAGCACGGCGAAGGTCTTGCCGCCGCCGCGGGCACGGGCGATCGCCTCGCTGAGCCGGTCCAGCAGATGCGAGCGGTTCGGCAACCCGGTCAGCGCATCGTGCAGCGCCTGATGGGTCAGCCGCTGCTCGGCGCGCCAGCGTTCGGCGATCTGCGCCAGCAGTTGCTCGTTGACCTCGGCCAGCTCGCGGGTGCGCTCGTCCACGCGCTGCTCCAGCTCCGCGTGCGCCAACCGCAGCCGTTCCTGCGCACGCTGCCGCGCCAGGCCGCTGCCGATGTTGTGCGCGACGAAGGTGAGCAGGCGCTGGTCGTGCTCGGTGAAACGCACCTTGGCGACGTAGCTCTGCACCACGATCGCGCCGATCACCTCGCCCTCGTCGAACAGCGGCGCGCCCAGCCAGCTGTAGGGGCGCTGGCCGTACTCCTGCACCTCGCCCTGCGCCAGCAAGGCGTCGATGTCGGACAGTTCGAGCAGCTGCGGACGCCGTACCCGCATCACGTACTCGGTCAGCCCGCGGCCGCGGCGCCGTTGCGGCCGGTACGGGGTGAACTCGTCCACCGAATACACGAACTCCAGCATCGTGTCGTCGTCGGACAGCAGGGCGATGTACAGATTGCGTGCGTCGATCAGCCCGCCGACGATGGCATGTACCTCGGTGTAGAACTGTTGCAGGCTCTCCGAGCGGATCGCCAGCTCGGCGATGCGGAACAGCGCCAGTTGCAGCATCTCGGCGCGCTTGCGCTCCTGGATCTCGTCCTGCAGGTCGCAGTTGGCGCGCTGCAGCTCCTGGGTGCGCAGGTCCACCCGCCGCTCCAGCTGCACCTGCGCATGACGTCGGTCCATCGCGGTCTGCACGTGCTGCGCCACGTAGGCCAGCAGCGCGCGGTCGGCATCGGTGTAGCGCAGCGCATAGTCGTAGTTCTGCACCACGATGGCGCCGCACACGCGGCCCTCGCGCAGCATCGGCACGCCCAGCCAGTCGCGGCTCTCCGGGCCGTGGCCGATGTTGTCGCCCACCTTCAGGCGCTCGCGCACCTGCTCCGACGGCCCGCGCACCGCACGGCCGTGGCGCAGCAGGGCGAAGGTCAGGCTGTGCGGCATGTCGTGCAGGAAGTAGGTCCGCTCCGGATCGGCGACGAAGTCGTCGTGGCGGTCGGAGAAGTACAGGAAGCGCATGCTCTGCTGGTCTTCGTCGTACTCGACGATGTAGCAGTTCTCCGCGTACATCAGCGATTCCAGCACGGCGTGCACGCGCTGCAGCATCTGGCTCATTTCCAGATCGGCGCCGGCCAGGTCGGCGATCTCGTACAGCGCCTGCTGCAGCTGCTTGGATTTTTCCAGGCCCTCGATGCGTGCGCGCATGCGCTCGGTGTCGAGCAGGTTGAGGCCGAACGCGACCGCGGCGTCGCACCAGGCCGCGCGTTGCGCGGCGTCCAGGGGCTGCGCCACTTCCGCGCCGATCGCCACGCAGGCGCCTTCGGCGGTGCGGTGCACGTGCAGCAGCGCCGGCACCGTCGACGGCAGCGGCGCGGTGCCGGCCAGCGCCTCGGCGACCAGCGCCTGCAGCCAGGCCGGCGCCTGTGCGCTGGCGCCCTGCAGGCGCCCGACCACGCCGTCGCCGCAGCCGAGCGCCACGGCGCTGCCGGGCGGCAGCAGGCCGCACAAGGCCTGCGCCGTGCGCGCGGGGGCATGGCCGCCGGCTGGGTCTTCGCGGACGGTGGTGGACGAATTGAACAGCATCGACGACAACTCCTGCAGGGCCCCCCGGAACTGCTCCACGCTCGCCCTTCACCATCAGCATACCCGTTGCATGCGCCGATCGACGCCGGCTCGACCCCGAAGTGGCGAGATGGGCGTTTGTCTCCCCATGTTGTCCGAACTTCCGCCCTCGCCGCCCTCCTCCGGGCCCCCGCCTCCCGACTATGCGCCGGCCCGGCGAACGCTTAGGCTTGCCGCCGTGGACGCCCCGGTCGAAGCGAGCGACGAAGCCCTGATGCTGGCCTACGCGGCCGGCGACGCGCGCGCGTTCGAGACCTTGTACCTGCGCCACCGCGGACGCCTGTACCAGTACCTGCTGCGACAGCTGCGCGATCGGGCACTGGCCGAAGAACTGTTCCAGGACGTGTGGCAGCGTGTCATCGCCGCGCGCCTGGACTGGCAGCCGCAGGCCGCATTCACCACCTGGCTGCTGCGCATCGCCCACAATCGGCTCGGCGACCACTGGCGCGCGGCCAAGCATCGTCCGCCGGCGCCGGCCGACGCCGACCTGCGCACCGCCCGCGTGCAGGACCCCGACACCCCGGAGCGGCAGTTGTCCGCCTTCGAACAACGGCGCCAGCTGCAGCTGGCCCTGGATGCGCTTCCCGAGGAGCAACGCGACGTGCTGCTGCTGCGCCTGGAGCAGGAATTGAGCCTGGACGAGATCGGGCAGATTACCGGCGTCGGCCGCGAAACGGTCAAGTCGCGGCTGCGCTATGCGATGGACAAACTGCGCGCGAGGCTGGGCGGATGAGCGCCGACGAACCGCTGACCCCGGAAGAGCGCGCGCTCGCCGAACGCCTGCGCCAGGGCCGGCAGGCGCTGCCGCCGCCGGCGCTGGATGCGGCGATCCTGGCCGCCGCGCGCGCGGCGGTCGCGCCGGGTGCCACCGAGATCGCGGACTACCCCAGCAGCGCCGCGGAGCGGGCGCGGGCGCAAGCCGCCACGTCGCTGCCGGTGCCGCCACCCGCGCCTGCCGGAAAGGCGACGGCCCACGCCCCCGCAGCGCGCCCCGCTCCAGCCGCGTCGCGATCGCGCTGGCCGACCTGGCTCGGCCTGGCCGCCTCGCTGGTGCTGGTGGCCGGCATCGCCTGGCGCGCACGCCCACCGGTGCCCTCGGCACCGGCACCCGCACCGGCGGTGGCGCCTGCCCCGGCAGTCGCTCCCGCTCCCGACGCCGCGCCTGCGCCCGCCGCATCGCCGGCCCCCTCCTCCGCGGAGCCGGCCCAGGCGGCCGCCGCGCCAACAACCTCCGAGACCGCAGCGCCCGCGCCTGCGGCTTCGGCGCGCATGGCAGCGCAGGCGCCTGCCGCGCCGCTGGCGGAGCGCACGCCGGAGGCACAGGCGCGCAGACCGGCGCCCGCAAAGCGCCTGGCCCCTCCCATGCCACCGACGCTGATGGCGCCCGCCGCGCCGCCAGCCCCGCCACCGCCGCCCATCGTGGCCGACAGCAACGCGCCCGCCGCCGAGCAGCAGGCCGCACCGGCCGCGATGGCCTTGCGCGCGCCGGCGCGCGCGGCGACGACGCAGGACGCCTTGCCGCGCAGCGCCCCCACCGACACCGCCCGCCAGGCCACGTTGGCGGCCCCCACACGCGCGCAGGCCGCCGCGGGCGAGTCGTCGAAGGCGCTCTCGCTGCGTCCTTCGACGTCGACCGCCGATCCGGCTACCGCATCGCCGCAGTCCCCGCCCGCTGCCGGCGCCGTGGAAGCCGCCGTGGAGGCCGCAGCGGATGCCGACGCGCAACTGCCCCCGCAGCGCTGGCTGCAGCGGATCCGCGAGCGCCGCGACAGCGGCGACCTGGGCGCCGCCCGCGCCAGCCTGCTGCGCTTCCAGCGCACCCACCCGCACCGCGCGGTGCCCGCAGACCTGCGCACGCTGCTGCACGACTGAGCCGCGCGATGCCGGCGCCTGCGCGGCAGGCCGGGGGCGTGCCTCGTCTACAATTGCCGCCGATGCCCGATACGCTCCCGCACCCCGTCAGCCACAGCGTGGAGATCAAGCACAGCCGCTTCGTGGCCCACGCTGCGCCGATCGCCGACGCCGGCGCGGCACTGGCGTTCGTGCAGCAGGTCGCGGTGGCCGACGCCACCCACAATTGCTGGGCGTATCGCCACGGCGACGAGTACCGCTCCAGCGACGACGGCGAACCCGCCGGCACCGCCGGCCGCCCGATCCTGGCGGCGATCGACGGCCAGGGCTTCGATCGCGTGGTGGTGGTGGTCACGCGCTGGTACGGCGGCATCAAGCTCGGCGCCGGCGGCCTGGTCCGCGCCTACGGCGGGACCGCGGCCGAATGCCTGCGCCTGGCGCCACGGCAACCGCTGCTCGCGTTGAGCCTGTTGACCCTGCACTGCGGCTTCGACGATCTAGGCGCGGTGCATGCCGCGCTGAGCGCCTGTGCCGCGGAGAAACTCGATGAACGCTTCGATGCCGGCGGCGCCGAACTGCAGCTGCGCCTGCCCCGCGATCGCGTCGACGCCTTGAAAACCCGCCTGCGCGACGCCACTCGCAATCGGGTCCGCTGTTCGGAACCCGCCCCCGCATGAACACCCCGCCGGCCGACCAGGCCAAGTCGCTGCGCAGACTCGGCAGCCTGCGCACCCTGTGGCCGTTCGTGCGTCGCCGTCGCGGCCTGCTGATCGCCTGGCTGGTGGCGCTGGCGATCTCCTCCAGCGCCACGTTGAGCCTGCCGGTGGCGGTGCGGCAGATGATCGACCACGGTTTCAGCGACAGCAGCCGCATCAACCAGTCCTTCGCCCTGCTGTTCGCGGTCGCGGTGGTGCTGGCGGTGGCCACCGCCACGCGCTTCTACTTCGTGTCCCTGCTTGGCGAGAAAGTCGTCGCCGACCTGCGCGAACGTCTGTATACGCATCTGATCGGCCTGCATGCCGGTTTCCACGACCGCAACCGCAGCGGCGAACTGGTCTCGCGCCTGTCCGCCGACAGCGAACTGCTGCGCGGGGTCATCGGCAGCACCATGTCGGTGGCCCTGCGCAGCACGGTCACCGCGATCGGCAGCGTGGTGATGCTGTGCGTGACCAGCCCGCACCTGGCCGCCTACACCCTGCTCGGCATCCCGCTGGCGGTGCTGCCGATCGTGCTCGGTGCGCGCCGCCTGCAGAAGATCTCGCGCGCCAGCCAGGACCGCGTCGCCGACGCCAACACCCTGGCGGCCGAGACCCTGGGCGCGGTGCGCACGGTGCAGGCATATGCGCGCGAAGGCTACGAACGCGGCCGCTTCGGCGAGGCGCTGGCGCAGACCGTGGCGGTGGCGCGGCGCCGGGTCGGCGCGCAGGCGCTGATCACCGCCGCGGCCATCGTGCTGATCTTCGGCGCCATCGTGCTGGTGCTGTGGTCCGGCGCGCACGAGGTCGCTGCCGGCGAACTCAGCGCCGGCGCGCTCGGCCAGTTCGTGCTGTACGCGATGTTCGGCGGCGGCTCGGTCGCTTCGCTGGCCGAGGTCTGGAACGATCTGCAGCGCGCGGCCGGCGGCATGGGCCGTATCGCCGAGCTGTTCCAGGAACGTCCCGAGGTGGTCGCGCCGGCGCAGCCGCGTGCATTGCCGCAGCCGTTGCGCGGCGAGGTGCGTTTCGACCACGTCAGCTTCCGCTACCCGCAGCGCCCCGATCACCCGGCGCTGGACGGCTTCGACCTGCATGTGCGGCCCGGCGAGAGCGTGGCCCTGGTCGGTCCCTCCGGCGCCGGCAAGAGCACGGTGCTGGCGCTGCTGATGCGCTTCCACGATCCGCAGTCCGGCAGCGTGCAGGTGGATGGCCTGGACCTGCGCACGCTCGACCCGTCGCAGCTGCGCTCAGCGATCGGACTGGTGCCGCAGCACCCGACCCTGTTCGCCGCCAGCGCCGCCGACAACATCCGTTACGGCCGGCTCGAGGCCAGCGAGGCCGAGGTCGAGGCTGCGGCGCGCGCCGCCGAAGCCGACGCATTCCTGCGCCAGCTGCCCGACGGCTACGCCAGCGAACTGGGCGAGCGCGGCGCGCGCCTGTCCGGCGGCCAGCAGCAGCGCATCGCCATCGCCCGCGCCCTGCTCAAGGACGCTCCGATCCTGCTGCTGGACGAGGCCACCAGCGCCCTGGACGCGCAGAGCGAAAACGCCGTGCAGCAGGCGCTGGAGCGGCTGATGGCCGGGCGCACCACCCTGGTGATCGCGCACCGCCTGGCCACCGTGCTCAAGGCCGACCGCATCGTGGTGATGGACCACGGCCGCATCGTCGCCCAGGGCACCCACGCCGAGCTGCTGGCGCAGGGGGGGCTGTACGCCGAACTCGCTCGCCTGCAGTTCATCGACTGAGCACGCCGCGCTAACGGCGGCGGGACTACGGTCGATCCGCGTCTGCCGCGGGCCGCGCATGTCGCGGCTGCCGTGCCGGCGTCCCGCATTCGATGCAGCGTTCGACAGGAGGCTCCCGATGTCCTTTCGCCAATTGCCTGCCCTCGGTCCCGACGGCGAGGCCTATCTGATCACCGAGTTCCAGGACGATGCGCCGCGCCAGCAGCAGGCGCAGCACGATCCGCACGCGGACAGCGGATTGCGCTACGAACTGGCCGACGGCCGCAAGCTGATCCGCAGGGGCCAGCAATTCGTCACCACCGGCGGCGAGTTGACCTTGACTGCGGTCTAGCGACACGAAGGCCGAGTCTCGCAGCTCGGCACCGTCACCTCCGCTGGCGTTCGGCGCGCTGGCGGCGGGCTGGTCAATTTTTCGCCACACCTCTTGACAGGCTTGCCACGCAAGGCGCGCCAACGGTTATCCACATGTTTGTGCAGCGACCATCCACATGCGCTGTGGATGAATTGCGGTGGTTGTCCGTCGGGTGATCCCTTGGGGTTTAAGGCTGTACGGTCGCGGCTGAAGCCGCTCCTGCAAGGGTCTTTATGCTTGGGTAGGAGCGGCTGCAGCCGCGACCACGAACCCGAGAAACCACGCAATCGGCAAGCGCCGCGCCACTCAACCCGCCAGCACCCGCCCGATCCCGCTGGCATCGATTTCCGCCGCCGCGGCACGCACCGCTGCAGCATCGCTGGCCGGATCGAAGCCGAGCCGGAAATGCAGCTCGCCCGCCTGCGTGCGCGAGGAATGGATCGAGGCCAGGTTGACGCCGTGGCGCTCGAACACGTGCAACAGCGCGCGCAGCGAGCCGGCGCGGTCTTCCGGCAGATACACGCTGAGGGTGGACTGCTCGGTCAGATCGGCCAGCAGGTAACCCACCCGCTCGTAGCTGTAGTTGCCCTGGGCGATCGCCGCCTCGCCCAGCGCCTGCCGGTTGGCGTCGAGGAACTCGGCGCGGAACTGCGCGCGCGCCGCATCGTCGCCACGGCCGACCTGCGCACGCAGCCGCGACAGTTGTGCGATCAGCCCATCGAGCACGTCGCCGACATGCGGATTGCCGAACTGGATGTCTTCGTAGATGGCCGGATTCAGGGCCAGGATGCGCGCGATGATCGCTGTGTCCAACTCGAAAGAGGCCGAGCGGTACGGCAGCAGGGCCTGCAGCGGCCCCAGTGCCGGCGCATGCTCGCGCAGCACTCCGGCCTGGGCCAGATGGGTGGCGTGGACCATCGCCTGTACCAGCGCCATCACCCGGTCGTGGTGCTCGGGCGTGGTGCGCACGCACTCGCCTTCCAGCGCCGCGTACAGCTGCTGCAGCCAGGGCTGCCACTGCGTCACCCGCGCTTCGCACACCACCAGCACGCGGCCCTTGAGCGTCGGCGACTTCGGCGGCGCGGTCATCGGGTGCAGGCCGGCCACCTCCGCCTGCGAGGCTAGCATCGCCGCCACCGGCTCGGCCTTGACCGAGGTGACGTCCAGCCACAACTGGCCGCGCTCGCGGCCGCCGGCGCGCTGCACGTACGCGCCGATCAACGCCGGCGTGTGCCGGATCGGGGCGGAGAAGATCAGCACCTGCGCCTGCTGCAGCAGTGCCTCCGGCGCCAGCGACTGCGGGTCGGCCGGATCATGGCCGACCACCTCCAACTGCATGCGCTCGCGGAAGAAGCGGCTCAGCCAGCGGCCGTAGGCGCCGGCGCTGCCGACGATGCCGACGACCGGGCGCAGGCTCACGCCAGGCGCTCGGCGACGAAGCGCAGCGGCGTGGCCAGCGCGGCCGGCGCCGCCGCCAGCACGTCCAGCTCTTCCACGTCCGCCGCCAGGGTCGCCTCCAGCGCCGCATGCACGCCGGCGATGGCGCGGCCGATCGCCGCCTCGAAGCTGTCGCCACGCAGCAGGAAGGCCACCAGCAGCGCCATCAGCACATCGCCGGTGCCGGCCACGTCCACCGGCAGCAATGGCGAGCACCAGCGGTAGACCGCCTCGCGGCTCACCGCCAGCGTCACCAGTTGCCCGGCATCGCCGCCGACACTGTGGGCGAGCACCCACTCCGGGCCGCGCGCCAGCAACACGCGCGCGGCGGCGATCGCCTCGTCCTGGGCCAGCGCCGGCATGCCGGTCAGGCGGCCGAGTTCGAAGGCGTTCGGCGTCACCAGCCACGCATGCGGCAACAGGCGCTCGGCGAAGATCGCTTCCAGGCCTGGTTCCACGTAAGGACCGGTATGCGTATCGCCGATCACCGGGTCCAGGCAGTAGCGCAGCGTCGGGCACTGCGGCAGCGTGGCGTCGAGCCAGTCGGCGAAGGCGGCGCCGTTGCCGACGCTGCCGAAGTAGCCGGACACCAGCATGCGCGCGCGTTGCGGCAGGCCGCGTTCGCTGGCGCCGAGCAGCAGGTCGGCGAACCAGTCCGAGGGCAGCACCTTGCCGCGCAACGTGGCGTAGAACGGCGCATTGCTCAGCAACGTCGTAGGGATCTCGGCCACGCGCAGGCCCAGCGCGCGCATCGGCGGCACCGCCGCGCTATTGCCGGCGTGGCCGTAGACGAGCTGCGACTGCACGGAGATGACGTCGACCGGCACCGGCCCGTCGGGCCGTTGGCGGCGGCCATGGATGAGATGATTTGCGGCGTTGCTGTCGGCGGAAGCGTTCATCGCCGTAGTGTAGCGCCGGCGCAAGGACGCTCAGCGGCGCGTGCATGCGCGGTGTTGCGGGGGCTTTCAGCAACAACGGCCTCAGCTGCGGCGCTCCGACGAGAAAGCGTCGCGGCTGAAGCCGCTCCTACACAACAGGGAGTCAGGATGCGAAAAAACGGCCACGCATCCGGAATCGCAAACCTTGATACCTTCGCTGCACGCAGCGGGCGAAACATTCCAGCAACACGGTCCGCTGTAGGAGCGGCTTCAGCCGCGACGCGTCTGACAGTAAGCGTCGGGGCTGAAGCCCCTCCCACAAAAAGCCTGGCAGCGGCCAGAAACGCTGGGAAAATCCCGACCCCCGGTTTCAACAGCCCCGGGCTGGTCATCCCGAATCCCGGATTCCCAATCCGGGCTTCCAACAGCCGCAGACCGGTCATCCCGAATCCCCAATCCCGGCCTTACGACGTCATCCGATCCCAGAACCCCTTCACCCCATCGATGAAGGTCGCCGACTTCGGCGAATGCTTGCGCGCGTCCTCGCCGGTGAAGGTGGACTCGAACTGCTCCAGCAGCTTGCGCTGGTCGGCGGTGAGGTTGATCGGCGTCTCCACCACCACCCGGCAATACAGGTCGCCCTCGCTGCGGCTGCGCACCGAGCGCACGCCCTTGCCGCGCAGGCGGAACAGCTTGCCGGTCTGGGTTTCGGCCGGAATGCGGATTTCCGCCTCGCCGCCGAGAGTGGCCACGCGCACGGTGTCGCCCAGCGCCGCCTGCGAGATGCGGATCGGCACCTCGCAATGCAGATCGTCGCCGTCGCGTTGGAAGATCGGATGCTCGCGCACCCGCACTTCCACATACAGATCGCCTGGCGGCGTACCGGCCGGACCGGCCTCGCCCTCACCCGACAGGCGGATGCGGTCGCCGTTGTCGACGCCGGCGGGAATCTTCACCGACAGCACCTTGGTCTCTTCCACACGCCCGGCGCCGTGGCAGACGCCGCACGGGTTCTGCACGATCTGGCCGCGGCCGGCGCAATGCGGACAGGTCTGCTGCATGGCGAAGATGCCGCGCTGGATACGCACCTGGCCGCGCCCGTGGCAGGTGACGCAGGTCTCGACCTTGCCGTCCTCCGAGCCGCTGCCGTGGCAGTGCTCGCATTCGCTCAGCGTCGGAATCTCGATGCGGCGCTCGATGCCGGCCACCGCTTCTTCCAGGTCCAGCTCCAGCACGTAGCCGATATCGGCACCACGCCGCGGCGCACGTCCACCACCACCACCGGCACCACCGAAGATGTTGCCGAAGATGTCGCCGAAGATGTCGCCCATGTCCGGACCGCCAGGGCCGCCGCCCATCCCACCCATGCCGTGCTCGAACGCGGCATGGCCGTGCGCGTCGTACATGCGCCGGCGATTGCCGTCGGAGAGCACCTCATAGGCTTCCTTGCATTCCTTGAACGCGGCCTCGGCGGCTTGGTCGCCGGGATTGCGGTCCGGGTGGTACTTCATCGCGCAACGGCGATAGGCCTTCTTCAGCTCGTCGTCGCTGGCGGTGCGGGCCACACCCAGCACCTCGTAATAGTCGCGTTTGCTCATGGGGCGGGGATTCGAGATTCGGGAGTCGGGATTCGTTCAATGCAAAAGCGGAGAGCCTCGGCTCTTCCGCTCTTGCAAACTGGATGGACAGGGATCGGGGGCGGAGACCGCAAGGCAACGCGCCTTGCGCATCTCCAATCCCCAATCCCCAATCCCGGCTTACTTCTTGTCGTCCTTGACTTCGGTGAACTCGGCGTCCACCACGTCGTCGGACGGGGCCGAGGACGCATGCGCACCGCCGGCGTTGCCGCCCGGCTGCTGCTCGCCCGCTGCCGCGGCCGCGTACAGCGACTGACCGGCCTCTTCCAGCGCCTTGGTCTTGGCCTCGATCTGGCCCTTGTCGTCGCCCTTCATCGCGGTTTCCAGATCCGCCAGCGCCGACTCGACCTTGCCGATCACGTCGCCGCCGACCTTGCTGCCGTGCTCAGTGATCGCGCTGCGGGTGGCGTGGATCAGGCCGTCGGCCTGGTTGCGCGCCTGTACCAGCTCGTGGAACTTCTTGTCTTCCTCGCGGTTGGCTTCCGCGTCGGCGACCATCCGCTGGATCTCGTCGTCCGACAGGCCGGAACCTGCCTTGATCTCGACCTTCTGCTCCTTGTTGGTCTTCTTGTCCTTGGCCGACACGTGCAGGATGCCGTTGGCGTCGATGTCGAAGGACACCTCCACCTGCGGCAGGCCGCGCGGCGCCGGCTCGATGCCGGACAGGTCGAACTTGGCCAGCGACTTGTTGTAGCGGGCCTGCTCGCGCTCGCCCTGCAGCACGTGCACGGTCACCGCCGACTGGTTGTCCTCGGCGGTGGAGAACACCTGCGAGGCCTTGGTCGGGATGGTGGTGTTCTTCTCGATGATCTTGGTGAACACGCCGCCCAGGGTCTCGATGCCCAGGCTCAGCGGAGTCACGTCGAGCAGCAGCACGTCCTTGACGTCGCCGGCCAGCACGCCGCCCTGGATCGCGGCGCCCAGCGCCACGGCCTCGTCGGGGTTGACGTCCTTGCGCGGCTCCTTGCCGAAGAACTCGGCCACCGCCTGCTGCACCTTCGGCATGCGGGTCTGGCCACCGACCAGGATCACCTCGGTGATGTCGCTGGCGCGCAGGCCGGCGTCGTTCAGCGCGGTGCGGCACGGATCGATGGTGCGCTTGACCAGGTCCTCCACCAGCGCCTCGAGCTTGGCCCGGGTCAGCTTGATGTTGAGGTGCTTCGGGCCCGACGCGTCGGCGGTGACGTACGGCAGGTTGACTTCGGTCTGCTGCGAGGACGACAGCTCGATCTTGGCGCGCTCGGCGGCGTCCTTCAGGCGTTGCAGCGCCAGCGGATCCTTGCGCAGGTCGATGCCCTGGTCCTTGTTGAATTCTTCGACGAGGTAGTCGATGACGCGCTTGTCGAAGTCTTCACCGCCCAGGAAAGTGTCGCCGTTGGTGGCCAGCACTTCGAACTGCTTCTCGCCGTCGACGTTGGCGATCTCGATGATCGACACATCGAAGGTGCCGCCGCCCAGGTCGTACACCGCGATCTTGCGGTCGCCGCCCTGGCCCTTGTCCAGGCCGTAGGCCAGCGCCGCGGCGGTCGGCTCGTTGATGATGCGCTTGACGTCCAGCCCGGCGATGCGGCCGGCGTCCTTGGTCGCCTGGCGCTGGCTGTCGTTGAAGTACGCCGGCACGGTGATGACCGCCTCGGTGACGGTCTCGCCCAGGAACGCCTCGGCGGTCTTCTTCATCTTCTCCAGCACCTGCGCGGAGATTTCCTGCGAGGCCAGCTTGCGCCCGTCGGCGGTGGCCACCCAGGCGTCGCCGTTGTCGTGCTGGACGATGCTGTACGGCACCAGGCCGATGTCCTTCTGCACTTCGGCGTCGGTGAACTTGCGGCCGATCAGGCGCTTGACCGCGTAGAAGGTGTTCTTGGGGTTGGTGACGGCCTGGCGCTTGGCCGAGGCGCCCACCAGTACTTCGCCATCCTTGGTGTAGGCGACGATCGAAGGCGTGGTGCGGTCACCCTCGGAATTCTCGATGACGCGGGCCTTGCCGCCGTCCATGATCGCCACGCACGAATTGGTCGTGCCCAGGTCGATGCCGATGATCTTGCCCATTGCAATGACTCCTGAAAGGTCGTGTAGCCGGCCAGTGCCGGGATCTGGTTCGGATATAGGGATGGCTGCAGGTCATTCAAGCCATCGCCGCAAATTAGCGTTCCACGGCCGCCGCGCCGGGTTCAGGCGCGGGCGGCCGGCGCGCTCAGTCGTGCTTGGCCACCACCACCAGCGCGGGCCGCAGCAGGCGCTCGTTGAGCAGGTAGCCCTTCTGGAACACCTGGATCACGTGACCCGGGGGAACGCCTTCGGCCTCGGCCTGGCTGATCGCCTGGTGATGCTCCGGGTTGAACGGCTCGCCGGTCGGGTCGAGCAGGGTCAGGCCGTTGTCGGCGGCGACCTTGAGCAACTGCTTGTAGGTCAGTTCCAGGCCATCGCGCAGCGGGCTGGGCTCGCTGCCGGCGGCGGTCAACCCCGCGTCCAGACTGTCGAACACCGGCAACAAATCGCCGAGCAGGCGTTCGTTGGCGAACTTGCGCGCCTGCTCCACGTCGCGGGCGATGCGCTTGCGCTGGTTCTCCAGGTCGGCCCGCTCGCGCAGGGCGTCGGCCTTGACCAGGGCCAGTTCGCTGCGCAGCGTCTCCACTTCCGCCTGCAGCGGATCGGTCGAGGGCTGCTGCGCCTCGGTCAGGTGTTCGGAATCGAATTCGGGGTGCTCTTGCGTCATGTCCGTGTCCCTGGCGGGGTGCGTCCCGCCTTACCGGACCACCTATGTGGGCGGCGCCGGCGGATTCAAGTGAATCAGGGGATGGGGGAGTCGGGAGTGGGGATTTGCGTGGACGGCCGGCGGGCGAATAGCGCTGCGGCGCCCTAGCGGTCGCCGGGCGGGGACGGGTCCAGGCGGGCGCCCAGGACATCGGCGGCGGTCTGCACCAGCGGGATGACCCGGTCGTAGTCCATGCGCTTGGGACCGATCACGCCCAGCACGCCCAAGACCTGGCCGCCGGCCATGTACGGGGCGGTCACCAGCGACACGCTCTCCAGCGGCACCATGCCGGTCTCCTCGCCGATGAAGATGCGCACGCCGGGCGCGCGGATGGTGCGCTCGAGCAGTTGCAGGATCTCGCGCTTGCTGGCGAAGACCTCGAACAGTTCGCGCAACCGCTCCAGGTCCGAGAGGTCCTGCACGCCCATCAGCTTGGTCTGCCCGGCCAGCACCATGTCGTCGCCGGCCGGGGCCAGCGCCTGCTCGGCCAGCTCGACGCTGTGCGCCAGCAGTTGCTCCATCTCGTCGCGCGCATGGCGCAGGTCGCGCAGCAGGCTGGCGCGGATGTCGGCCAGCGCACGCCCGGCGAAATGCCGGTTCAGATAGTTGGCCACCCGCTCCAGCTCGGCCGGCTCGTAGGCCTTGCGCGGCTCGATCACCCGGTTCTGCACCTCGTTGTCGGCGAACACCAGGATCGCCAGCACCCGCCGCGCGTCCAGCGGCACGAAGTCGATGTGCCGGAACGCGAACTGCTCGCGCTTGGGCGCGCTGACCACGCCGACGAAGTGGGTCATGGCCGACAGCAGTTCCGAGGCGCTGCCGAGCAGCGCCTGGGTGCCGGCGGCATTGGCCATCTCCGCGCGCAACCGCGCCACCTCGCCCTCGGCCGGTGGGCGCATCTGCACCAGGCTGTCGACGAACACCCGGTAGCCGGTGGCGGTGGGCACGCGCCCGGCCGAGGTGTGCGGCGAGCTGAGCAGCCCGGCGTCCTCCAGGTCGGCCAGGATGTTGCGGATCGTCGCCGGGCTCACGTCCAGCCCGGCGTGCCGGGCCAGGGTCTGCGAGCCGACCGGCTCGCCGTCGCGGATGTAGCGCGAGATCAGCGTGCGCAGCAGCTGCCGGGCACGCGGATCGAGGCTGGAATGGACCGGGGAAGCGCGCATGGAATCAACCCGTGAGACTGGTCCTTAGATAATGTCTGCACGCCGGCTTGGCAAGTCATTGGCCCACCTACCCGCGCATGCTAGCGTTGCGCGGCTCCGGATGCAGACCCCATGCTCAGACATCTCTCGATCAAGGATTTCGCCGTCGTACGCGGCACCGAACTGGAATTCGGCCCCGGCATGACCGTGGTGTCCGGCGAAACCGGCGCCGGCAAGTCGCTGATGGTGGACGCGCTCGGCTTCCTGTCCGGGCTGCGCGCCGACAGCGGCGTGGTCCGCCACGGCGCCGACCGCGCCGAACTGTCGGCCGAGTTCGTCGCCCCCGCCCAGGCCCGCGCCTGGCTGCGCGAGAACGAACTCGACGACGAGGACCAGTGCCAGCTGCGCCGGGTGATCCGCGCCGACGGCGGCTCCCGCGCCTGGATCAACGGGCGCCCGGTGACCCTGTCGCAACTGGCCGAACTGGCCGGCCACCTGGTCGAGATCCACGGCCAGCACGAACACCAGGCCCTGCTCTCGCGCGGCAGCCAGCTCGGCCTGCTGGACGCCTATGCCCGCAACGAGGCCGAACGCGCCGCGGTGCGCGCCGCCGCGGCCCGCTGGCAGGGCCTGCTCAGCGAGCGCGAGGCCCTGCTGGCGCAGGGCGATGTCAGCGACCGCATCGGCTTCCTGCAGCATCAGTTGGCCGAACTGCAGCGCGAGGACCTGGACCCGGCGGCGATCGCTTCCCTGGACGCCAACCATCGCCGCCAGGCCCACGCCGCCGCGCTGATCGGTGCCTGCGAGGGCGCGGCGCAGCGGCTCAACGGCGACGAGGCGCCGGCGGTGCTGGACCTGTTGCAGCAGACCCGCCACGAACTCGGCAAGGTCGGCGAGTACGACCCGCGCCTGGCCGAGGTGCAGGCGCTGATCGACAGCGCCGGCATCCAGCTGGAGGAAGCGCTGGCGCTGATCGACCGGGTCCGCGACGACCTGGACGCCGACCCGGCGCAGTTCGAGGACATGGAACGCAAGCTCGGCCGCCTGCACGACCTGGCCCGCAAGCACCGGATCGGCGTGGACGCGCTGGCCGGGCACCGCGACGCCCTGTTGGCCGAGGTGGAGAGCCTGCGCGGCGCCGGCGAGCGGCTGGACGTGCTCGACGCCGAGATCGCCCAGGCCACCCAGGCCTGGCGCGACGCCGCGGCCGCCCTGACCGCCACCCGCGACCGCGGCGCGCAGGCGCTGTCGCGCGATACCACCGCCCTGATCGGCGAACTGGGCATGGGCGGCGGCCGCTTCCTGATCCAGCTCGAGCCGCACGACACCGAACGGCCGGACCCGGCTGGCGCCGAGCGGGTCGAGTTCCTGGTCGCCGCCAATGCCGGGCAGCCGCCCCGCGCCCTACGCAAGGTCGCCTCCGGCGGCGAACTGTCGCGCATCTCGCTGGCGATCGAGGTCGCCGCGCTGGGCCTGGACGCGGTGCCGACCATGGTCTTCGACGAAGTGGACTCGGGCATCGGCGGCGCCGTCGCCGACATCGTCGGCAAGAAGTTGCGCGCGCTCGGCGAGCAGCGCCAGGTGCTGTGCGTGACCCACCTGCCGCAGGTCGCCGCCCAGGGCCACGCCCACTACCGGGTCAGCAAGGCACCGGTCGAGGGCATGACCCAGAGCTCGGTGGAACTGCTGGCCCCGCGCCAGCGCGAGGAAGAACTGGCGCGGATGCTGGGCGGCGTCGAGGTCAGCAAGGAAGCCCGCGCCGCGGCCAAGCGGCTGCTGCTCAGCGCCGGCTGAGCGGCGGCCATCGCACGCGGCTGCACCGCTGGGCCAAACTGCCCCACATGGGCGATCTGGATCGGATCACAAAGCGGCACAGCCCCAGCCGCCAATGCAGCTAAGCCGCGCGCATCAACAAGCCCCTCTCCCGCCGGGAGAGGGGTTGGGGTGAGGGTTAGGCGCGGAGCGACCCGCTGACGTGATCCACGCGGCACCCCCGCACCCTCATCCGCCCCTGCGGGGCACCTTCTCCCGATGGGAGAAGGGAGAAGCAGTAGCCCCTCTCCTGCCGGGAGAGGGGTTGGGGTGAGGGTCCGTGGCGAAGCCCTCGCGCATCTGGCGCACAAGGAGGGGCCACACGCGGACCGGGTTCACCCGGCGGCGGAACTCAACCCTTCTTGCCGCTCGGCCGCTTGCTGCGCACGTAAAGCACCAGGGAGTGCTCTTCCAGCTCATAGCCGTGATCGGCAGCGATCTTGCGCTGCAGTTCCTCGATTTCCGCGCTTTCGAACTCGATGATCTTGCCGGTATCCACGTCCACCATGTGATCGTGGTGGCCGCCGCGGTCCAGTTCGTACACCGCCTGGCCGCCCTCGAAGTTGTGCTTGAGCACCAGCCCGGCCGCCTCGAACTGGGTCAGCACCCGGTACACCGTGGCCAGGCCGATCTCGTCGCCGTGGTCCAGCAACTGCCGATAGATCTCCTCGGCGGTCATGTGGTGCCGCGCCGATTTCTGCTCCAGCAGCTCGAGGATGCGCATCCGGGGGTGCGTGACCTTCAGGCCGACTTTGCGCAGATCGTGGGATTCCATGGCGTCTCCGTTCATAGCTGGTTTATCGCCAGCTGCCTGGGAATGGGTCGCGGCGGTCGCCGGGAGTGTATCATCGACGCGATTTCATTCAGCCATGTCCCCGATGCGCAATCTCCTGCTGGTCGCCGCTGTTGCCCTGTCCACCGCTGGCTGCGGCATCATTTACAAGCAGCCCATCTACCAGGGCAATCTGATCAAGCCGTCGGCCGTGGAGCAGCTCAAGGTCGGACAGAGCAAGCAGCAGGTCAGCGCGCTGCTCGGCAGCCCCTCGATTCCGGATCCGTTCCACGCGCAGCGCTGGGACTACACCTCCACCGAGCGTGTCGATCGCCTGGGCCATACCGAGATCAAGAACTTCGTGGTGTTCTTCGACAACGACATGGTCACCCGCTGGGAAGGCGACTATTTCCCGGATCAGGACGAAGAGCTGGCCAAGAACAGCGTGCGCCAGTTCGGCCGCAACCTGGCCAA
Organism: Xanthomonas sp. F10; assembly: GCF_014206815.1. Lineage (GTDB taxonomy): Bacteria > Pseudomonadota > Gammaproteobacteria > Xanthomonadales > Xanthomonadaceae > Xanthomonas_A > Xanthomonas_A indica. Next base: position 885,408 of record NZ_JACHNP010000001.1, on the reverse strand, counting down.
GGACAAGAAGAAGCAGCGCCGCGGCGAATGAGCCAGCGGCCACGTGGGGCCTGGCCGCTCAGCGCGGCTTGGCGCGACGGCGCCTGGCGTCCTTGGGATCGATCAGCAGCGGCCTGAGCAGTTCCACCCGATCGCCCTCCTGCAGCAGCCGGGTCGGTGCGGCGATGTCGCCATACACCGCGCAGGCCATGTCGGGCGTCGCCTCGGGCAATGCGGCGGCCGCCAGCGCATCGGCAACCGTCGCGCCCTCCGGCAGGTCCAGCCGCTTCGACACGAAGCGCTCCGGCCAGGCCAGCACCACCTCGATCTGCATGGCGGCTAGGCCTGTTCCCGGTCGGCCACGCGCACGAAGTCGTTGACCATGCGGTCGGCCAGGCTCTGGAAGCCCAGCGCCAGCGCCGGCCCCAGCAGCCGCGAGGCCGGCTCGAAGTCGAGCATCAGGCTGACCTTGCTGGCGTGTTCGTTGAAGCCCTGGAAGGTCCACTGCCCCTGCAGGCGCTTGAACGGGCCGTCGCGCAGCTGCATATCGATGCGATCCGGGCGCTGCAGGCTGTTCTCGGTGGTGAACCAGGTGCGGAACGAGCCCAGCCCCAGGTCCAGCCGTGCCACCAGGACGCGGTCGTTCTGCTCGAGGATATGGGCCGCATCGCACCAGGCGAACCGGCGCGGATAGGCGGCGACGTCGTTGACCAGATCGAACATGCGCGTTGCGGCGTGTTCGACCAGAGCGCTGCGGCGGATGATAGGCATTCGGACGGGAAGTGGGACCAAGACGTTCGGGAGGCCCCGAATCGGAGACAATAGCAAGATGAGCAAGAAACCCGTCAAGGATAAAGCAAACGGCGCGACGGCCAACAAGACCATCGCCCTGAACAAGCGCGCGCGCCACGAATACCACCTGGAGGACCGCTACGAGGCCGGCCTGGCCCTGCAGGGCTGGGAGGTGAAGTCGATCCGCGCCGGCCGCGCCAACATCGGTGAGAGCTACGCCTTCGTGCGCCAGGGCGAGCTGTTCCTGTTCGGCGCGCAGATCACCCCGTTGATCCAGGCCTCCACCCATGTGGTCGCCGACGACCGGCGCACGCGCAAGCTGCTGCTGCACCGGAACGAGATCGACAAGCTGATCGGCCGCGTCGAGCGCGACGGCTACACCCTCGTGCCCACCGCGATGTACTGGAGCAAGAACAAGATCAAGCTCGAGATCGCGCTGGCCAAGGGCAAGCAGGACCACGACAAGCGCAACGCGGCCAAGGACCGCGACTGGGCCCGCGACAAGCAACGGATCATGCGCCGGCACAACAAGAATGCGTGAGGGCGGGGATTTGGGATTCGGGATTGGGGATTCGCAGGGGCGGGTCCCCTGCCCGCTTCAGCTTTCCTACCCGCTTAGCCTTTTTCTGTAGGAACGGCTTCAGCCGCGACGCGGTGCCGGGATTGGGGATTGGGGAGTCGAGAGGCCGTTCCCCGGAGCACCAGCTCAGCCGCACCTGAGGAGCCGGGATGATCAGCCATCTGGCTGCTGAAAAGCAGGGGATTGGGGAGTGCGATTCGCAAGGGCGAGTCTCCCGTGCCCGTCTCAGCGCTCTTGCCCGCCTCGCCTTTTGTGTAGGAGCTGCTTCAGCCGCGACGCGGTCGGGCCGGGAGTCGGGATTCGCGAAAGCCACGTCACGGCGCACGCGCTCAGTTGCACGCGCAGCGCAGCGCAGCAATGCCGAAATTTCGGCAGTCGCAAACCCTCTTTGGCGTATCAACGCCCTTGTGGGAGCGGCTTCAGCTGCGACGCGATGAAGTCGGAATCTCGACGCGATTCGGGCGCGCCGGTGGCAGAAGACGCGCCAACCCGCTTCATGCCCTCATCCGGAAACGTTGGCATTCACCCGTCGTGGCGAAAGCAGATTCCCCGATGAAAACGATGCGGCCTGGCAACCGCCGTTGTGATCCCCCAATCCCGAATCCCGAATCCCGAGTCCAAACCTCAGCGCGTCGCGGCTGAAGCCGCTCCTACAAGGGAGACCGTGCCGCCGAGGGAACTGCTGTTGCGACTCCCCACTCCCGATTCCCCGGCTTTTCAGCAGCCGAATGGCTGATCATCCCCGCCCCGCTCACGTCCCACCAAGCATCCGCATCAAGCTCGGCAATCCGCTGCCCTGCATGTAGCGATCGCGCTGCAGGTCCAGGCACTGCGCCAGCACCAGCTGCTTGACCCGATCCGGGGCGCCGATGAACTCGCGGCGCACCGACAGGAAGGCGGCAATCAGCCCCGACACATGCGCCGCAGCCATGCTGGTGCCGCTCATCTCCACCATCCAGGTGCCCGGATCCGCGACCGCATAGCCGTGGTGGGCCGACAGGATCTTTTCGCCCGGCGCGACCAGGTCGGGCTTGTAGCGTCCATCGGCCGTGGGGCCGCGCGAGGAGAAATACGAAATGCCGTAGCTGTGCGGGCTGCTCTTGTGCACCGAGCCCACCGCCAGCGATTCCTCCAGGTTGGCCGGGTCGCCGATGCTCAGGTCCAGGTTCAGCGGATAGGCCTCGCCATCGCCCTGCATCAGCCAGGCCAGGCCGTCGTTGCCGGCCGCGATCACCACCACCACGCCCTGCCGCCACAGCCGGCGCAGTTCGTTGCACAGCGGGGTGAAGCCGCAGCCGTAGCTCTCGGCGTCGAAGTAGCCGCCCAGGCTCAGGTTGACCCCGTGCACCACCAGTTCGCCGGCGCGCTCGTTGAGTTCGGCCACCTGCTGCACGCCCTTGATGATCCACGAGTCGCGGCCGTTGCCGTCGTCGTCCAGCACCTTCAATCCGTAGAGCCGCGCCAACGGTGCCATGCCGGCGAACTGCAGCGGCGCGGTGGCCGGCACGCCCGGCAGCGGCGCCTCGCATTGCCCGGCGATGATGCCGGCCACGTGGGTGCCGTGGCCGTTGCCGTCGAGCGCATCGAAACCGGCCTCGCCCGGGCGCAGCGCGCGTGGGCGTCCGCGCTGGGTGCAGTCCCATTGGGCAAGCACGGTCGGCGGCTGCCCGGCGACGTGGAAATGCGGATGCGCCGCGGCGATGCCGCTGTCCAGCACCGCCCAGCCGATGCCGGCGCCGAGCGCGCGATAGGCCACCTGCGCCGCATCCACCTGGATCGTGCTGCGCGACTGGTAGATCAGCGCACGCTTGCCCGCATCGCGCCACAAACGCTTGAGGTTGAGGTCGCGATAGCGCTCGCGCAGGCTTTCGATCTCGAACCGGGTCAGCCGCGCCGACACGTAGCGCTGCAGGGTGTCCTCCAGTTCGATCTGCGCATCCAGCGCCTCGCCCTGCAGCCCGGTGGAGGCCTGGGTCAGCGCGCGCAGCGCCGCGATCAGCGCATGCTTGCGCTGCGCCGCATCGCCGGCATCGGACAATCGTTCGAGTTCGATCAGCACCTCGTGCCGATAGTCCGGCGCGCGCGCCTCCAACTGGTCGGACAGATCCTTGATCAGCACCGGATGCGCGATCGGCTGGTCGAAGCCCACCCCCACCGCGCGCCGCACCTCGGCCCGCACGTCGGGGATGGACAGGTAGCCGGCGGCCGAATGTGGGTTGTGCTGCCAATCCGGGTTGATCTTCGACCCGGCGATGTTCTGGAAGCGCCCGTCGGCATCGCCGATGTCGTCGCTGAGATCGTCGTCCAGGGCCACCGGGTCGCGCCGCTCGGCGACATTGACCCAGCGCGCCACGCAGGGCGGGAACGGCAGCGTCGGCGTGCCGGTCCACTCCTTGAACATGCTGCGCACCACCGGCAGGCCCAGCGGCGAGCCGAGCGTGAGCAGCAGCGAGACCTCGCAATCCTGCGGCTGCAGCTCCCGCAGCACGTCGTAGGCGATCAGCGAGCCCTGGCTGTGCGCGATCACCACGAACGGGCCGCCGCCGGCGCGGATGCGCTGCAGCAGGCTCTCGCGCATCTGCGTGCGTCGCGCCGGCACGAAGAAGAAGTCGTGCACGTCCTGCAGCAGCGCCGCGGAGATCAGCTTGAGCAACGCGCGGTTGAGCACGTCGACCACGCCTTGCGCCTGCACGTCGGCGGTTGCCGTCGCTGGCGCCGGCGCCGCCGCCTCCACTTCATCCAGCAGCTGCTGCAGCCGTGCGCGCTCGACCTCGCTGCCGGCCAAGGTATCGGCGAGCTGGCGCAGATCGGCCAGTTGCGGGGCCACGCCCAGTGCACTCAGCACGCGCTGCTCGGCCTGGTTCAACACCGGGCCGCGATCCTGATCCTGGCAATCGCCCGGTTCCGGCGACGGATAGCGTTCGCGATTGACCCAGTAGGCCATGCGCGTGCGCTCGCCCATGGCGCGGCCGAACAAGGCACGGTCCCACTGGCAACGCAGCACCTCGGCCGGCGGCTTGTTGCCAATGCCGTGGATGTAGACGACCGTGCGTGCCCGCCCCTGCGCCAGCGAGCCTTCGCCGGTGGCCTTGCGCCGCAACGCGGTGCCGGCCGGTGGCGTGGCGGCGGGCATCGCCGAGGCTGGTCTGCTGACGCTGGGAGCCGCGACGTTGGGTCGGGACGGTGCAGCGGCCCGTGCCGATGCGGGTGCCTCCGTCGCTGTCGGTGCCGGTGTCGCCGCCTTGGGCGCCTTGGCAGCACGCGCGCCACCGGCTGTCGTCTTGCGCGCTGCCGCTCTCGGCTTGGCGGCGGATGTCGCCGGCGGCTTGCCCGGCGTGGACCCAGAGGACGTGACGGGTGCCTTCGGCGCGGACCCGCTGCTGCGGCCACGCGGCTGTCTGCTTGCCATTGCGTTGCTCCATGCTGGGGGGACCGCGGCGCCGCAGGGCCAGCACCGCAGTGAAGCCAGCTTAAGCGCGGTCTGTCGCAAGACTTGTGACTGCCCTCCCCGATCCCTACACTGTGCGGTGTCAGCGTTTGACGTTGTCCCCGGGGGTGCACTGGTTTCGACGGGGGTTGCAAAATCGCTTGGCGCATGCCGAGGGGGCAGCTTTCCTCGTAAATCCAGCCGCAAACTTATAGTTGCCAACGACGACAACTACGCACTGGCCGCTTAAGGCCTAGCCCCGAAATCGCTTGTGTCCGTGCTCGCGACGTAGGGTCATTATCACGGAATCGCCGGTGGTGGCTGCCTGTCAGCCATTGGCTAAATCAAGCAGGCTGGTCCCGGGATGCGCTTCGCACATCGTGCTGTTCCGGGATGAGATCCAACGATGAGCTAAGCATGTAGTGCCGGGGATGGAGTGCCTTCGGACGGCGGTTCGATTCCGCCCACCTCCACCATTCGAAACCCCTGATTCGTCAGGGGTTTTTTATTGTCCCGCGTTCGGTGCTTGGGACGCGCCACCGCGCGACTGGCGGTGCCCGCACCCCGCAATTCCCCAACGCTTCGCACGGGTAGCACGATGCTCCACCATGTTTCGTTTGGCGTCCGCGATCTTGCCGTGGCAGGCGCGTTCTACGATGCCGCGCTGCGGCCGTTGGGCTACCTGCGCGTGTTCGAAGACGAGACCGCGATTGGATATGGCATCGCCGAGGGCAGCGACGATCTGTTCTGCCTAAAACTGCATGACCACGCCACAGCGCCGGGACCCGGCTTCCATCTGGCGTTCGCCGCGGCAACGCAGTTGCAGGTGGACGCGTTCCACCGCGCCGCACTGCAGGCCGGCGGTCACGACAATGGCGCACCCGGCCTCCGCCATGACTACGGAGATGCCTACTACGCTGCCTTCGTGGTCGACCCGGATGGGCACCGCGTCGAAGCGGTCTTCAACCCACTGAGCAGCTAGGTCGGCAACACGACTCCGGGTCCATTGCACGGCCCCCATCGGTTCGCAGATGGCAGGCATCCAAACCCGCGGCAAAGTCGGCGGCAATGGACCTCGCCAGTGCGGGACGTGCCTCAGATCCGAGATGCTGCCCGTGCGCTGTAGAGGTCGGTAGCGAGCCGCGCACTTCGACCGCGCTGCGCGAAACGCAAAACGCAAACGCACCGGCAGGTGGGATGCCTGCCGGTGCGCGAAGAAAGTGGTCCAGCCGCGGATGCCTGCATCCTTGAAGCAGCCCCAGGCATCGCCCCGGCCGCACAGCTGGTAGGCGCATCATGCGTGGGCACCCGTTACGCCGGCGTCCTCGAGGCGTTGCGGAATGATGTCGGCAGCGTCGTGGCCGCGCGATGAGAGGAGATGGCGCACGCGAGTTCGCGGATTGCCGCGATCGCGCCACCACGACAATGCAAGCAATCTCGCCACCGCAGTGACGCACCGACATGCCCGTCACCGCCGGCCTGTACGGTGAGGCTACCCTCCCTCATTCGGACTACTTGCCATGCCATTGACCCAGGAACAACTGCGCATCCTGCAGGACATCCACGCCACCAAGCCGGTCAGCGAGGCAGAGGCGACCTGGGCGGTGCGCGAGGACTATGCGGCGCAAGGCGAGGACGGCGATCTCGCGCTGAGCCAGAAGGGGCTCAAGGCCATCGACGGTAGCGAAGCCTAGCCCATCCCTGGCGAGCCAGCGCGCTGATCCCGCCCGCGCCGGCAACGCCACCGGGCCGCATGCGCGGCGGCGCCGCGGCGGCTTCGCACATCGATTTGCGCATCGCCGTTTTGACGCGACCGCGGGTACGCCTTGCGCAGCGCGGCTGACCTTGCCCGCCCCTCATCCGGCGCCGCGCGCAACCTTCTGCCAGAGGCAGAAGGCAGCAGGGGCGCGCGTCTTTGCGCGGCCCTGCCCTAGCCGCCGCAACCAGACCCAGCCGGCGCGTGGCGCGGGCGCTCGGCGCGACGCCGGTCGCTGCGTCAATGCGATGCCGTCGCGGCGCGCAAGGTGTCGGCAATTCCAGTGTCCCGTGTTCAGCATCGGGATGCGCACCACAGAAGAGCTTCAGGCATGGAACTTGCCTATGTCATCGCAACATTCCTCCGCCATCCTGACGTCGCCATGTTCGTCGCCCGCCCCAGTCCACCCGCCCGCCATGATCGTGCGCCGTGCCGGAGCGCCTCTCCGTGAGCGCGGGCTTGACCCTGCGCCGGCACTTCCGGCTCGGCATCATCAAGGTTCTCGGCCCCTCCACGGCCGGGGTGCTGCTGCTGTTCGCGCTCTACCAGATCGCGATCGGCGCGCCGTTCACCGCGCTGGCCGGCGCCGCCCTGGCCGGCTTGGCCGCCCTGGCGACCTGGCTGGCCCTGCATCGCAGCGACGGCCGCATGGATCCGTTGCTGTCGCTGAGCTGGCTGCTGGGCAGCGCCCTGGCCTGCCATGTGCTGCGCCATGCCGCGGTGCCGTGGCTGTACCTGGTGATGATGAGCAACTTCTTCGCGGTCACGCGCAATGTCGCCTTGGCCTGCAACGCGACCCTGATCGCGGTGCTGCTGGTGGTCACCCCGAGCACGCTGGGTGCCGAGCATTTCTTCTCGATGCTGGCGGTGTCGCTGCTGATCACCGGGCTGGGCTATATGCTGGCGTTGCGGCTGGAGGGCGATCGCGTGCAACTGGAGCAGCTGGCCTCGCACGACTCGCTGACCGGGCTGCCGAACCGCCGCATGCTCGAGCGCAGCCTGTCGCAACGGGTGGCCGATCCACGCCGGGCGACCCGCCGGCATGGGTTGATCGTGCTCGACATCGATCACTTCAAGGAGGTCAACAACCTCTACGGCCATGCCGAGGGCGATCGGGTGCTGGTCGACCTGGCCACGTTGCTGCGCGCGCAGGTGCGCGCGCCGGACGAGGTGTTCCGGTTCGGCGGCGAGGAGTTCGTGGTGGTGGCGCGGCTGCAGTCCGCGACCGAACTGTCGGCCTTCGCCAGGCGCCTGCACGATGCCGCGCGCACGGCGCTGCGCGGCCCCAACGGCACCATCACCGTGTCGCTGGGCGCGGCGATGCTGTGCGACGAAGCGCAATGGCACGACTGGTTCTCGCGCGCCGACACCGCGCTGTACCAGGCCAAGAACAACGGACGCGACCGCTACGTGATCGCCGAGGACGTGGCGCAGGACTGAGCGGCGGGCACCGGCAGCAGACGCGGCGCGATCCGGTCCGGCAGCCGTCACCAGCCTCCGTAGGAGCGGCTTTCAGCCGCGACAGGCTACACCGGGAACGCCCGTCGCGGCTGAAGCCGCTCCTACAGGAAACCCCGCATCGGCCTGATGCTGACAAAAAGCAGATGAAGTGAGGTGCCGAGAAGGCCACGGTGCGTGCAGGCGGCCAGCACCGCGGCCTTTGCGGCCTACAACTCAACGCGACTGCACCGCAGACGCCGCCCCCGCGGTGGTCGCAACGTCCCTGCTGCCGGCGTCCGTGCCCGCATCTTGGCCCCAGCCGCCCAGCGCCTTGTACACCCGCACCACGCCGATGTTCACCGCCGCTTCGGCGTCGGCCAGGTCGGCCTCGGCGGTGAGTTGCGTGCGCTGCGCATCGAGCAGGGTCAGGAAATCCTCCGAGCCTTCGCGGTAGCGGATTTGCGCCAGCGCCTCGGCGCGCTGCGCGGCCTGCGTCTGTTCGGCCACGATCGCCAGCCGTGCCTGTTCGTGGGCGTAGGCGGTCAAGGCGTTCTCGGTGTCCTCCAGCGCGCCGAGCACCGCCTTCTCGTAGTCGGCGGCGGCGCCGTCGGCCTGCGCTTCGCTCGCGCGCAGGCGCGCCCGCACGCTGCCCATGTCGAATGCCGCCCACTGGATCGACGGGGTCAGCGACCAGGCCTTGCTGCGGCCGTGCAGCAGGGCACCGGCATCGCCAGACAGGAAGCCGACGAAGCCGGACAGGCTGATCCGCGGGAACAGGTCGGCGGTGGCCACGCCGACCCGCGCAGTCGCTGCCGCCAGGCGACGTTCGGCGCTGCGCACGTCGGGACGCCGGCGCAGCAACTGCGTGGTGTCGCCTAGCGGCAGGGCCCGCGCGTAAGCCGGGGTCGGCTGCGGCGCCAGCAGCGCATCGAGCGCGCCTGGCGGCTTGCCCAGCAGCACCGCCAGCCGGTGCCGCGCCTGCGCGGCGTCGACTTCCAACAGCGGGATATCGGCCTCGATCGCCTTCAGCCGTGCGCGACTGCTCTGCACGTCCAGTTCGCTGCCCGCGCCCAGCCGCCAGCGGGTCTCGGTCAGCCGCTGGGTATCGCGCAGGTTGTCCAGCGTGGTGCGCGCCAGGGCGATGCGCTTCTGCGTGCCGCGCAGGGCGAAGTAGTTGCGCGCCACCTCCGCGGCCACGGTGACCTGGGCGTCGGCCAAGCCGGCCTGTTCGGCCTCCAGATCCGCACGCGCGGCCTCGCTGGCACGGCGCTGGCGCCCGAACAGGTCCAGCTCCCAGCCGGCATCGAAGCCGAGCCTGTAGCTCTCGGTCAGCACGCGCGCGCCGCCGGCATCGGCGTCCGGCGCCTTGCCGCGGGTGTAGTCGCCGCCGGCGGTCACGTGCGGCGCCTGGTCCAGGCGCTGCTCGGCGAAGACGGCGCGTGCCTCGTGCACACGCGCCAGGGCGATGCGCAGGTCCAGGTTGGCGACCAGACCGTCGTGTACCAGTTGCTCCAGCACCGGATCGTCGAACTGCGCCCACCAGGACGCGACCGGCGAATCCGTTGCGAACACCGGCGACGCCGCGCCCTGCAGCGTCACCGCCGGCTGCGCCGGTGCGTGATAGTCGGGGCCGACGCTGGCGCAGGCGCTGAGCAGCGCCAACGCCAGCGCGCCAAGTGCGGGCCGGATCACCATGGCAGCACCTGTCCGACATGGGTGTAGCTGCCGGTGGGGCCATCGGCATCGAGCAGCGCCATCATCACGCTGCTGCGCGCGCCGTCGGCCACCTCCAGCTCGCCCTCGCCCGCGTTCATGTCGGTCTTCACGTAGCCGGGGTGGATGGTGTTGACCTTGATCGGGGTCTCGCGCAGTTCGTAGGCCAACTGGATGGTCCAGGCATTCACCGCGCTCTTGGACACGTTGTACGCCGGTACCTTGAAGTCGTAGATCGGCGAGCCCGGCTGGCTGTGCAGCGTCAGCGAGCCGAGCAGGCTGGAGACGTTGACGATGCGCGCGGCCGGCGCTTCCCGCAGCAGCGGCAGGAACGCCTGGGTGACCGCGATCAGGCCGAACAGGTTGGTGTCGAAGGTCTCGCGCCAGGACTCCAGCGACTGCTGCGACACGCTCAGGCGCAGGTCGTCGCGCAGGATGCCGGCGTTGTTGACCAGGATGTCCAGCCGGCCGTGGCGTGCGCGCACCGTCTCCACCGCCGCGGCGATGCTGGCGGCGTCGGTGACGTCCAGGGTCAGCGGCTCGACCGGCAGGCCCTCGCCCTGCAGTTCCAGGGCCGCGGCGCTGGCGCGGGTGGCATCGCGCCCGGCCAGCAGGGTGTGCACGCCGGCCTCGGCCAGTTGCCGCACGGTATGCAGGCCGATGCCGCGGGTGGCGCCGGTGACCAGGGCGATCTTGTGTGCTGCGTTCATTGCGAAACTCCTGAGAAGAAGGGGAAAAGGATCAGCCGTGCGCCGGCGCGTCGGCGTGGGCCGGCGCATGCGAGACCAGCGGTCGCCCGGCCAGCTTGCGCAGGGCGACATAGAACACGGGGGTGAGGAACAGACCGAACAGGGTCACGCCCAGCATGCCGGCGAACACGGTGATGCCGGTGGCAGAGCGCACTTCCGCGCCCGCGCCATGCGAGAACACCAGCGGCACGGTGCCGGCGATGAAGGCGATGGAAGTCATCACGATCGGGCGCAGGCGCAGGCGGCAGGCCTGCAGCGCCGATTCGACGATGCCCTTGCCCTGCAGCTCCAGCTCGCGGGCGAACTCGACGATCAGGATCGCGTTCTTGCACGCCAGGCCCATCAGCACTACCAGGCCGACCTGCACGAACACGTTGTTGTCGCCGCCGCTCAACCACACCCCGAACAACGCCGACAGCAGGGTCATCGGCACGATCAGGATCACCGCCAGCGGCAGCGTCCAGCTCTCGTACAACGCGGCCAGCACCAGGAACGCCAGCAGCACCGCCAGCGGGAACACCACCAGCGCCGCATTGCCCTGGGTGGCCTGCTGGTAGCTCAGGTCGGTCCACTCGATCTCCATGCCGTTGGGCAGCACCTGCTTGGCGATCTGGGTGATCTTGGCCATCGCCTCGGCCGAGGACAGCGATCGCGCATCCGCTTCGCCGGCCAGGTCGGCGGCCGGATAGCCGTTGTAGCGCAGCACCGGGTCCGGGCCGTAGGTCTGCTTGATCGTCACCATCGAGCCGATCGGCACCATCTCGCCCTGGGCGTTGCGGGTGCGCAGCCGGGCGATGTCCTCCACGCTCTCGCGGAACGGCGCATCGGCCTGGGCGATCACCTGCCAGGTGCGGCCGAACTGGTTGAAGTCGTTGACGTAGGTCGAGCCCAGGTAGGTCTGCAAGGTATCGAACAGATCGGTCAGGGCCACGCCCTGGGCCTTGGCCTTGACCCGGTCGACTTCGGCGTCGAGCTGCGGCACGTTGGCCTGGTAGGTACCGATCGGGAAGCTCATGCCCGGGGTCTGCGCCACCGCACCCTGCATGGCACTGACCGCGTTCTGCAGCGCACCGTAGCCGAGGTTGGCGCGGTCCTCGATGAACAACTGGTAGCCGTTGCCGTTGCCCAGGCCGAGGATCGGCGGCGGCATGAAGGCGAACGACATGCCCTCGCCCAGCTGCGCGATGCGCTGGTTGATCTCGGCATTGATTTCCAGCGCGCTGCGGTGGCGCTCGGCGAACGGCTTCAGCGGCAGGAACACCACACCGGTGTTGGGCGTGTTGGTGAACTGCAGCGCGTTGAGGCCCGGGAACGAGATCGCATGGGCCACGCCGTCGGTCTGCATGGCGATGGTGGCGACCTTGCGCAGCATCGCGTCGGTGCGCTCGATCGACGCGCCTTCCGGCAGCTTGACGCCGGCGATCAGATACATCTTGTCCTGGGTCGGGATGAAGCCGCCCGGCACCGCCTTGAACATCAGTCCGGTGACCAGCAGCAGTGCCACGTACACCGCGAACACCGCGCCGCGGCGGCCGAGGATGCGCGACACCGCGCCCTGGTAGCGGTCGGAACTGCGATGGAAGAAGCGGTTGAACGGACGGAACAGCCAGCCGCCGAACAGCCGCTCCATGCCGCGCGACAGGCGGTCCTTGGGTGCGTCGTGGCCTTGCAGCAGGCGCGCGGCCAGCGCCGGCGACAGGGTCAGCGAATTGATCGCCGAAATCACCGTGGAGATGGCGATGGTCACCGCGAACTGCTTGTAGAACTGCCCGGTCACCCCGGACAGGAACGCCATCGGCACGAACACCGCGCACAGCACCAGCGCGATCGCGATGATCGGGCCGGACACCTCGCGCATGGCCTGGTGCGCGGCCGCCAGCGGGGTCAGCCCCTCCTCGATGTTGCGCTCCACGTTCTCCACCACCACGATCGCATCGTCGACCACGATGCCGATTGCCAGCACCAGCCCGAACAGGGTCAGCGTGTTGATCGAGAAGCCCAGCAGGTACAGCGCGGCGAAGGTGCCGACCACCGACACCGGCACCGCGATCAGCGGGATGATCGAGGCACGCCAGGTCTGCAGGAACAGGATCACCACCAGCACCACCAGCAGCACCGCCTCCAGCAGGGTGTGGACCACCGCGCTGATCGAGTCGCGCACGAAGATGGTGGTGTCGTACACCGCCTCATACTTCACGTCGTCCGGGAACTGCTTGGTCAGTTCGTCCATCTTGGCGATGACCTGATCGCGGATCTGCAGCGCGTTGGCGCCCGGCGCCTGGAAGATGCCGATGCCGACCGCGTTCTTGCCGTCCAGCTGCGCGCGCAGGGTGTAGTCGCCGGCTCCCAGTTGCAGGCGCGCGACGTCGGACAGGCGCACGGTTTGCCCGTCGGCGCCGACCTTGAGCACGATGTCGCCGAACTCCTGTTCGGTGCGCAGGCGGCCCTGCGCGTTGATCAGGGTCAGGAACTTGCTCTCGGGCATGGGCTCGGCGCCGAGCTGGCCGGCGGAGACCTGCACGTTCTGCTCGCGCATCGCCGCAACCACGTCGCTGGCGGTGAGTCCGCGCGCGGCCACCCGCTCCGGGTCCAGCCAGGCGCGCATCGCGTAGTCGCCGCCGCCGAACACCTGCGCATCGCCCACGCCCTGGATCCGCGCCAGCGCGTCCTTGACGTGCAGGCGCGCGTAGTTGCGCAGGTACAGGGTGTCGTACTTGCCCTTGGGCGAGGTCAGGTGCACCACCATCAGGAAGGTGGGCGACTGCTTCTGCGTGGTCACGCCCTGCCGGCGCACGTCCTCGGGCAGGCGCGCCTGTGCCTGCGCCACGCGGTTCTGCACCTTGACCGCGGCATCGTCCGGATCGGTGCCCGGGCGGAAGGTCACGGTCATCTGCAGCACGCCGTCGGAGCCGGCGACCGACTTGATATACATCATGTTCTCCACGCCATTGATCGCTTCCTCCAGCGGCGTGGCGACGGTCTCGGCGATGACCTTGGGGTTGGCGCCCGGATACACCGTGCGCACCACCACCGAGGGCGGCACCACATCCGGGTACTCGCCGATGGGCAGCAGCGGGATGGCGATCAGGCCCGCGGCGAAAATGACGATCGACAGCACGGCGGCGAAGATCGGCCGGTCGATGAAGAATCTGGAAAAGTCCATGGGTGGTGGTCCTGGAAACGGATGAAACGGGGGGCCGGGCGCGGACGCAGGCATGCCGGTGGCGACGCCGGGCCGTTGCGGGCCCGGCGGGTACGGCCGGCACGACTCGGCCGGTGATGCGTCGACGCCCGCGACTCAGTCGAGGGCGACGGCCTGGCGCGGTGCGGTCGGGGACGTGGTCGGCGCGATGGGCTTGGCCTGCACCGGCATGCCGGGCATGAACACCTTCTGCACGCCGTCGACGATGACCTTGTCGCCGGCGGACAGGCCGCTCTGCACGATGCGCAGGCCCTCGGCGCTGCGGCCGAGCTGCACGTCGCGCCGCTGCGCCTTGCCGTCCTTGTCGACCACGTAGACGTACTTGCGGTCCTGGTCGGTGAGCACCGCGCGGTCGTCGATCAGCACCGCGTCGAAGCGGCCGCTGCCGAGCAGCCGCACCCGCGCGAACAGGCCCGGGGTGAAGCGGCGGTCGGCGTTGTCCAGCAGCGCGCGCACGTGGATGGTGCCAGTGCTGCGCACCAGCTGGTTGTCGAGGAAATCGACCTTGCCGGCATGCGGATAGCCGTCCTCGCCGACCAGGCCGACCTGCACCGGCAGGCCACCGTCGCGCTCGCTCGGGCGCTGGCCGTCGCGCGCCATCTGCGCATAGCGCAGGAAGGTGCCTTCGTCGGCGTCGAAGTACACGTGCACCTTGTCCAGCGACACCAGCGTGGTCAGCACGCTGGCGCTGTCGCCGGCGCTGACCAGGTTGCCGGCAGTGACCATCGCGCGGCCGGCGCGGCCGTCGATCGGCGCGCGCACCTGGGTCCATTCCAGGTTGAGGCGTGCGCTGTCCACTGCCGCCTGCGCGGCCAGCACGTCGGCCTGTGCCTGCTCGGCGGCGGCGCGCCGCTGTTCCCAGCTCTCGGTGGAGATGGCCTGCTGTTCGGACAGGGTCTTGGCACGCGCAGCCTCGCTGGCGCTGAGCTTGGCCTGGGTGCGTGCGCGCGCCAGGTCGGCCTCGGCGCGGGCCAGTTCGGCGCGATAGCTGCGCGCGTCGATGGTGAACAGCACATCGCCCTTCTTCACCTCCTGCCCTTCGACGTAGTTGACCTTGTCGATGTAGCCGGACACGCGCGGGCGCAGGTCCACGTGTTCGACCGCCTCGACACGGCCGCTGAACTCGTCCCACTGACTGATCTGCTTCTGCAGCGCGGGCGCCACGCCCACGCTCGGCGGCGGCGGCGCGCCCTGTTCGTTGGCCTGGCTGCCGCAGGCGGCGAGCGTGGCGACCAGCAGCGCCACCGCCAGCGGGCGCAGGGCGCCCGGCAGCAGGCGCGACGGCATCGGAATCGGATTCATGGAGAGACCTCGTGGGTGGAGAAGGAAAACGGCAAGGCGTTGAGCAGCGCGCTGCGCGGACGCGCGACATGGCGGCGATCGATTTCGACCAGCGCGCGGTCCGGCCGCTGCGGATCGGCAAGCAGGTGGACCACGGCGCGGCCAACACCGAGGGTGGTGAACCAGTCCGGGCAATCGCCGATGGCGTCGTCGCTGCGGCACACCGGCTCGGACAGCGACAGCAGGTGCACGTGCACGCCCAGCGGCTTGGCTTCCTCGTGCAGCACCTGGGCGAGCATGCGGATCGCCGCTGACGCCACCGAACTGTCGCCATGCCCGGACCAGGCGCGCAGCGCGCAGGGACTACCCAACAGGACGTAGCGGCCGCCGCGCGGATGCTCGGCCAGCAGCGGCAGCAGATGCCGGGCCGCGGCCAGGTGCGGCAGCAGGTCGGCATCCAGGCGCTTGCGCAGCGCGCTCAGCGGCCGCTCCAGCAGGCGCCCGGGGCGCAGCGGACTGCCCAAAGCGGCGACCACCGCGGCCAACGGCCGCGGCCGCTGCGCGACCTCGCCCACCAACGCCGCGGCGGCCGCGTCGGTGGCAACCGAACCGCACAGCACGTCCAGGCCGGGCTCGTCGCGGTGACGATCGCGCAGCGCCGCGAGCCGGGCGCGGTCGCGGGCCACCGCCAGCACCGGGCTGCCCGCCTCCAGCAGCGCCTGCACCACGCCCTGCCCGACCGTGCCGCTGCCGCCGAGGACTAGGACCTCGGGGGCCAACATCCCGCTCACGGGACTTTTCCTCCCGCCGACGGGACAATCGCGATGCGGCCCAGCCGGTCGTTGCCGGACGCGCCCAGGCGCAAACTGCTGCCGCCCTGGCGCCGCGGCGGCGGCGTGAACTCGCGAAACGCTTTCGGATAAGGGGATTGCGCCGATGCCGCGGGCGCAGAACGGCGCCGCAGCTGGCGATCGGGGCAGGCGAAAAACTGGAACAGGGTGCGCATCGACATGGGCAAAGACCGTCGGTGATGGCGAATGCGGACAAATTAGGCGCCAAAGCCGCACTTGATTAGTCCGAATTAAGGGGAATAATCGTCCCGCTACCGGTCCAATCGTCTCCACCTCAAGGAACCGCCATGAGCCACGATCTGAACGACACCCTGATCTTCGTCAAGGTGGTCGAGCAAGGCAGCTTCATCGCCGCGGCCAATGCCCTCGGCCTGCCCAAGACCACCGTCAGCCGCAAGGTGCAGGACCTGGAGGCGCGGCTGGGCGCGCGCCTGCTGCACCGGACCACGCGCCGGCTCGGGCTGACCGAGGCCGGCGCGGTCTACCACGAGCATTGCCAGCGCATCGCCCGCGAACTGGAGGAAGCCGAGAGCGCGGTGGGCCAGTTGCAGGCCGGCCCGCGCGGCTGGCTGCGCTTCAGCGTGCCCTACTCGGCCGGCATCTCCTGGGTGGCGCCGATCCTGGGCGAGTTCCACCGCCAGCACCCGGAAGTGCGCCTGGAGATGATCATGACCAGCGACAAGGTCGATCCGATCGCCGAAGGCGTGGACGTGGCCCTGCACATGGGCACGCTGCCGGATTCGACCATGGTCGCGCGCAAGCTCGCCACCTTCCGCACCCAGGTCTTCGCCAGCCCCTACTACATCGAACGCCATGGCGAGCCGCTGCATCCGGACGACCTGCAGCACCACCGCACGCTGGCGCTGAGTACCGGCCGCAACGGCGGCAACAGGCTGTGCTGGCCGCTGCGCAATGGCAAGCAGAGCGGCGAGTTCCTGGTCCAGCCAATCCTGCTGGCCAACGACTCGGCGGCGCTGATCGGCGGCCTGGTCTGCGGCGAAGGCCTGGTGCTGGCCAGCGATGCGACGATCAAGCCGCTGATCGAAGCCGGCAAGGCGCGGCGCGTGCTCGGCGGCTGGGTCGGGCCGGACCTGGACTTCAACGCGGTGTTCCCGGGCGGGCGCATGCTCTCGCCGAAGGTGCGCGCCTTCGTCGACTTCCTGGTCGACAAGCTCAACTTCGACGTCAGCTACATGATGGCGCAGTGCCCGGCCAAGCTGGCCACGCAGCAGGCCGAGGACGGCGCCGAGTTCACCCTGTGCAGCGGCGTGGCGATGAACACGCAGTCGTTGGGCAACGTGCCGCGCATCGCCACCTCTCCCGCACCAGTTCCTGCGGATGCGGCGCTGGACGCGGAAGCCGAGGACGAAGAGGACGCGGCGCTGGTCTGAGCCGCGCCGCGCGCGGCGCGTCGCATCGGCACGCCAGAAACGCGAACGGGCCGCAATGCGGCCCGTTCGTCGTTGCGGTCGGCGGATCGGTCAGCCGGCCGAGGCGCGCAGCGGCACCACGCGGATCTCGACGCGACGGTTCTGCGCGCGGCCGGCCTCGGTGCTGTTGTCGGCAATCGGATACTTCTTGCCGGCGCCCAGGGTCTGGATGCGCTCGGGCTGCACGCCCTGTGCGGTCAGGTATGCGGCCACCGAGGACGCGCGCTGTTCGGACAGGCGCTGGTTGACCGCATCGCTGCCGATGCTGTCGGTGTGGCCGACCACTTCGATCATGGTCTGGTTGTATTCGCCCAGGGTCTGGGCCACGCCGTTGAGCGCCGAATAGAACTGCGGCTTGAGCGTGGACTGGTTGAAGTCGAAGGTGATGCCGTCGGGCAGGTTGAGGGTGATGTTGTCGCCGTCGCGGCGCACGTCGATGCCGGTGTTGGCGGTGCGCTCGCGCAGCGCGCGCTCCTGCCGATCCTGATAATTGCCGATCGCCGCGCCGCTAAGCGCGCCGATGCCGGCGCCGATCATCGCGTGCTGGCGGCGCTCGGTGGCGCTGCTGCCGCTGAGCAGGCCGGCGGCCACGCCGACCGCGGTGCCGATCAGCGCGCCGCGGCCGGTGCGGTTCTGCTGCTCGGTGGGGTTGCCGTACTGGTCGCGCTGAACGTAGGAGCCGCCGGTGGCGCAGGCGGACAACACCAGCGCACTGGCCAGGGCCACGGACACGCCGCGAAGGGTGGTCGTTTTCATCATGTTCTCTCCGAACCTGGTTTGACGTGGCCGCAGCATAAACAGCGCCACGCGAGGCGCGGATGAACGCAACCCGGCGTGCGATGCGCCCGGTTCAGGAAGACGGCAGCAGGGTCTCGGCGTCGGCGGCGCGCAGCGGCTGCTCCCAGTCGCTCATCAGCGCCAGGTACAGCAGCTTCTCGAATTCGGCGCCGACCCGCCGCATCACCGCGTCCGGATCGGGAATCAGCCGCGCATCGCCGATCAGGCCGAAATGCACGCGATGGTTGTAGCTCATGATCGACACGCCGACGCCGATCGACCCGGTCTGCGGCACCCAGAACATCATCTCGCGCACGCGGCTGCCGGCCAGGTACAGCGGTTGCTGCGGCCCCGGCACGTTGGTCGCCACGGTGGTGGCCTTGCGGCTGAACAGGTCCAGCGCCGCCGACTGCAGCGCCGCCGGGGCCATGCCCACGGCCGCCAGCAGGCCGAACACCACCATCGCCTGGCGCGACTGCTTGAGCTGCTGCATCGATTGGGCCACGCACTGCAGGCGCCGCACCGGATTGGCCTCGCCCACCGGCAGGTCCAGGAACACCAGGCCGAAGTGGTTGCCGAGCTTGCGCGCATGCTCCAGCGGGCGCAGGTTGACCGGCACGGTGGCACGCAGGGTCACCCCGTCCAGGCGTTCGCCGCGCTCGAGCATGTAGTCGCGCAAGGCGCCGGCCATGGTCGCCATCAGCACGTCGTTGACCGTGCAATCGCAGGCGCGGCCGACCGCCTTGACCTCGTCCAGGTCCAGCGGCTCGGCCCAGGCCACGCGCTTGCTGACGCCGAGGCGCCCGCGCAGCAATGTCGGCGGATCGTCGGCCAGCAGCAAGGCATTGACCAGTTCGCGGCCGATCAGCCCGCCTTCGCGCGCCAGCATCTGCGGCAGGTTCGGGTCCTGCGCCATCGCCCGGCCCTTGTCGAGCATGCGCCCGCCGAGCTTGAGGTAGCGGTCCACCGCGCCGACCCGGCGCACCACCTCCTTGCCGTCGTCCTTGAGCCAGGCGCGGCCGAGCTGCGCCGACGGCTCCGGCGTACGTTGGGTATCGGTCAGCGACAGCAGCACCTGCACCAGGGCGATGCCGTCGGCGTAGCTGTGGTGGATCCGCGCCACCAGCGCCGAGCCGCCTTCGTAGCGTTCGATCAGGTGGAACTGCCACAGCGGCTTGGTCTTGTCCAAGGGCGTGGACGCCATCTGCCCGGCGAAGCGCTCCAGCGCCTTCTTCTGCCCACGCCCCGGCAAGGCCGACAGGCGCACGTGCCAGTCCAGATCGAAATCGTCGTCGCGCTGCCAGTACGCGCCGGTAGCGGTCTCCACCGGCTTCTGCAGGAACCGCGGGAAGGCCAGGAAGCGCTTGCGCACCAGTTGCTTGAGCGCAGGTAGGGTCAGCGGCTCGTCGAACATCAGCACGCCGGTGATCATCATCGGATTGGTCGGCCGGTCCATCCGCAACCAGGCGGTGTCCACGCGCGACATCGGTTCGCGCTGCGGCTTGCGGCGAGCTGAGCTGGTGGCCATGCGGGCTCCTGTCCGAGCCCGGAGTGAATCATGCGTCGGCGAAGGGCGTCAATCGCGCGCCCAGGCACCTGCGCACGCCGCCGTTGCGGCGCGGCGCTCAGCCGGCGGCGGTCTCGCGGTAGGCGGCCAGCGCCGCATCGCGGCCCGCCGCCAGGTCCGCGATCGGCTGCCGCGGATACTGCGGTGCAGCGCGCGCCAGCCGCTGCGGCGCCTGCCACGGGGCGAAGCGGTCGGCCACCGGCAGCGCCGCCAGTTCCGGCACCCAGCGCGCGATGTAGTCGCTCTTCGGGTCGAACTTCTGCGCCTGGGTCACCGGATTGAACACGCGGAAATACGGCGCGGCATCGGCGCCGGTGCCGGCCACCCACTGCCAGCCCAGCGTGTTGTTGGCCAGGTCGGCGTCGACCAGGGTGTCCCAGAACCAGCGCGCGCCTTCGGACCAGTGCACGCGCAGGTGCTTGCACAGGTAGCTGGCGACGATCATGCGCACGCGGTTGTGCATCCAGCCGGTGTGCCACAGCTCGCGCAGGCCAGCGTCGACGATCGGCACGCCGGTGCGTCCGCGCTGCCAGGCGTGCAACTGCGCGGGGTCGGGTTTGGCCCAGCGAAAGCGCTCGAAGCGCGGATTGAGGTTGCGTTCGGGCGTGTCGGGGAAATGGTGCAGCAGGTGGTGGGCGAAATCGCGCCAGCCGAGCTGGCGGATGTAGCCGTCGATGGCCGCAGCGGTGGCGGCGCGGCGATGGCGTTCGAGCGTGGCGACGATGTGCCACGGTGCGATCTCGCCGAAATGCAGGTGCGGCGACAGCCGCGAGGTGCCGACCTGGTCCGGGCGGTCGCGGCCATCGAGGTAGTCGCGCAGCGCGCCGTCGACGAACACGTCCAGCGCCTCGTGCGCGCCCGCCTCGCCCGGCTGCCAGACCTCCCAGAAGCCGCGGTCCCAATCCAGCGCCGGCGCCAGGCCGAGCCGCTCCAGCGGCAGGCTTTGCAGGCCCGCGGGCGGCGGCGGCAGCGTCTTCGGCGCAGGCTGCAGCGCCGGCACCTGCCAGTGGCTCAGCGCGCTGCGCCAGAACGGGGTGAACACCTTGTACGGACCGCCCTGCTGCGTCGCCAGTTGCCAGGGTTCGAACAGCAGCGCGCTGTTGTGGCTGTGCACCTCCAGGCCCTGTTCGCGCAACGCGCGCTTGAGCCGCGCATCGCGCGGTTGCGTGGCCGGCTCGTAGCGGCGATTCCAGTACACCGCCACCGCGCCGCAGTCGGCGATCACCTGGCGCAACGCGGTCTCGGCCGGGCCCTGGCGCAGGATCAGGCGCGAGCCGCGTTCGCGCAGTTGCGCGTCCAGCGCCGCCAGCGAGCGCTGCAGCCAGCTGCGCGAGGCCGCACCCGCGGCCCAGGCGCCTTCGTCTTCCGGGCTGTGCAGGTAGACCGGCACCGGCGTATGCCCGGCATCCAGCGCGGCCTGCAGGGCGGGTTGATCGTGCAGGCGCAGGTCGCGCCGGAACCAGACGATGGCGTAGCTCATGCGAGGGGACGCAGCGAAGGACGCGCCATGATACGGATCGGGTGCAGCGGCCAGGTGAGCATGCGGCGACGCGCCGCACGCGCCTGGCGATGCGGGTCGTATGCCGCGCGTGCAGCCACGGACTGATTCGTAGACATCGCCGTGCGTCGCGCACGTGGGCCTCGCCGGCCCTGCTATAACGCCGAGGCGGGCGCCGTCATGTCGAAGCGGCGCCGCGACCGCTGCTGTTGGATGACGTTCCGGGGAAGGACGTCATCCGTGCTTTCGCTGCACCGCGTACGACACGGCCACGGCCGTCTCGCGCGCTTGGGGACATCCGCCATCGCCTCTGCGATCTCACGGCCACCACGGCCGGCGAGCGCAGCTGCGTGCGCCCCGAGCCGCCGCGTCCGGACCTGCATCTGCAGGACGCGACGCGCCGCGGGCAGCGACCGGCGCAACGCGGCCATGCCCATCGCCGACATCCGCAATGACCTCAGGAGAGCAAGACCCATGGACAAGCGCATCGCAAAAGCCGCCCTCACCCTCGCGCTGAGCCTCGCCGCCCCGCTCGCGATGGCCTGCAGTACCGACATCGAGGAAGGCCCGGGCTCCTGTGGCTACCAGCCGCCGGGCAGCGGCGGCGGCAGCACGCCGGTCTACACGCTGCAGGGCGTGATCCAGAACCAGGGCTACGAGTCCGACAACCGCCCGGCCGGCGGCAAGCGCCTGAAGATCCGCGCCTACTCGCGCTTCGCCAACGCCAACAACGACCGCGTCGACGCCCGCTACATCAACGTGCGCTGCAACGCCTACGACCCGTACGGCAACGGCTACACCACCGACTACGACGAGGAAGGCAACGGTGCCCTGGTCGACGTGCACTTCGCGTCGAACTTCGTCTATGGGATCTACCGCAAGATCACCGTGGTCTGCACCCACCATGCCGAGTACGGCGCCAACACCTACGACGTCACCAGCAACGCCGAGATCGAGATTCCCTACTGATCGTCGCGCCGCGCGGCCGGCGTCCGCAGCGTTGCGGACGCCGCGCCGGTCACCGCCGTTGCCCGCGCATGCGGGCGGCGGCTTACTCGAACGCGCCCACCGAATCGTGGGCGAGGTTGTCGAAGCGGGTGTATTCGCCGAAGAACTTCAGCTTGCACGATCCGGTCGGGCCGCCGCGGTGCTTGCCGATGATGATTTCGGCCAGGCCCTTGTCCGGCGAATTTTCCTTGTTGTAGTAGTCGTCGCGGTAGATGAACACGATCATGTCCGCGTCCTGCTCGATGGCGCCGGATTCGCGCAGGTCGGCCATCACCGGACGCTTGTCGGTACGCGTTTCCAGCGAGCGGTTGAGCTGCGACAGCGCGATCACCGGCACCCCCAGTTCCTTGGCCAGGCCCTTGAGCGAACGCGAGATCTCCGAGATCTCGGTGGCGCGGTTCTCGCTGTTGCCGGGCACCGACATCAGCTGCAGGTAGTCGATCACGATCAGGCCCAGGTCGTGCTCGCGCTTGAGCCGGCGCGCCTTGGAGCGCAGCACTTCCGGCGACACGCCCGGCGTGTCGTCGATGAAGATCTTGGTCTCCTTGAGCATCTTGATCGCGCCGGTGACCCGCGCCCAGTCCTCGTCCTCGAGCTGGCCGGTACGCAGACGCTGCGCGTTGATGCGGCCGTTGGAGGAGATCAAGCGCATCGCCAGCTGCGAGGCCGACATTTCCATCGAGAACACCGCCACCGCCTTCTTCGACTTGATCGCCGCGTACTCGGCGATGTTCAGCGCGAAGGTGGTCTTGCCCATCGCCGGACGCGCGGCGAGGATGATCAGGTCGGTCGGCTGCAGGCCGGCGGTCATCGCGTCGAAGTCGTTGTAGCCGGTCGGCAGGCCGGTGATGTTGCCGCCATTCTCGAAGCGGTTGCGCAGCTCCTCGAACGCATCCTTCAACGCGCCCGGCATCGCCACGAAGTCGCTGCGCCCGCGCGCGCCGGCCTCGGCGATCTGGAACACGGCCTTTTCCGCCGACGCCAGCAACTCGGCGCTCTCGCGCCCTTCCGGCTGGAAGCCGTCGTTGACGATGGTGGTGCCGACCTCGATCAGCTGCCGCAGCACCGCCTTGTCGCGCACGATTTCCGCGTAGGCGGCGATGTTGGCGGCCGAGGGCGTGGTGCTGGCCAGTTCGATCAGGTAGGCGCCGTCGCCGACCATCTCCAGCTTGCCCTGCGACTCGAACCACTCGCCCAGGGTCACCGCGTCGAACGGACGCCCCTTCTCGGCCAGCTCGCGGATCGCACGGTAGATCAACTGGTGATCGCGCCGGTAGAAATCCTTGTCGGTGAGCTGGTCGTTGACCCGGTCGTAGGCCTCCGGCGCCAGCATCAGGCCGCCGAGCACGGCCTGTTCGGCCTCGATCGAGTGCGGCGGCACGCGCAACTGGTCGAGACGCGGCTCGCTGCGTTCGCTGCGCTCGCTTTTGCGATCGCCGCGGTAGCCGGGACGGGCGGACATAGGCTGGGTCTTCTCTGTGGGCGCGGACGCCGGGCGCGGCCTCACCGCGGCCCGGGCACCGATTTTAGTCGCCGCGCCCGGTTGGGGCTAGGGCGAGGCGCCGGCCGGTGGCGACGCGTGTATCAGCATCGCTCGCCAACGCTGGGGACAAGTCTGGGGACAAGCGGTTGAGAACCTCGCCGACGCCCCGCCACGCAAGGCCCCTGCTCCCGGCGCTACCGCCGGCGCACCCCGGCACTGCTCAGGCCTGCAGTTCGTCGATCCAGGCGATGAACTTGTCCACGAAACCGGCGAGGAACTTGCGGGTGCGCTCGTCGTCGATGGCGCCGTCCTCGGCGATCAGGCCCTCCTTGAACTGCAAAAAGATCTCCGGCTGGCCCAGCACCGGCATGTCCAGGTAGGCCAGCACATTGCGCAGGTGCTGCTGCGCCAGGGCGCTGCCGATCGCCCCGGGCGAGGTCCCGCACACCGCCGCCGGCTTGCCGGCGAAGGCGCTCTCGCCGTACGGCCGCGAGCCCAGGTCGATGGCATTCTTGAGCACGCCGGGGATGGAGCGGTTGTATTCCGGGGTGACGAACAGCACCGCATCGGCGCCGCTGACCTGCGTCTTCAGGCGTCGGCCCTGCTCCGGATAGTCGTGGTCGTGGTCCTGGTTGTACAGCGGCAGGTCGCCGATCTCGACGTATTCGAAGCGCGCACGGTCGCCGGCGAGTCGCTCCAGCGCGTGCGCCAGGCGCCGGTTGAACGATTCCTTGCGCAGGCTGCCGACGAACACGGCGATGCGGTACTGGCTCATGGCGTAGCTCCCGACTGAATGAATCTTCAGGCTAGCCGCCGGCGCGCGGCAGTCAGGTGAACGCCACGGCCGTCCCCGCCGGCGCCAGGCGCGCGCGCACCTCGTCCGGCAGCGGCGGCAGCGCCACGAAGCCCGGCGTGGCGCGGACCCGCTGCAGCCAGTCGCACAGCGCCGGATAGTGCGCCAGCACGATGCCGGCGTCGCCGGCGCAGTGGGTGTAGGCGAACAGCGCGATGTCGGCAATGCCGTAGGCCGGGCCGGTGAACCAGGCCTGCGTCTGCAGGTGCTGTTCCATCACCGCCAGCGCCCGCGTCGCCCCCTCGCGCAGGCGCGGCAGTTCGGCGCGGCGCGGCGAGTCGGGCGGCGTCCAACCGCAGACGAAGCGCGCCACCGCAACGTAGGGTTCGTGGCTGTACTGCTCGAAGAACAGCCAGCTCAGCGCCTGCGCCCGCTGCCAGGGATCGGCGGGCAGATGGCCGGTGCCCTCGGCCAGCCAGCACAGGATGGCGTTGGATTCGGCGAGCACGCGCCCGTCCTCGCGCTCCAGCAGCGGCACCTTGCCGTTGGGATTCTTGGCCAGGAACGCCGGGGTGCGGGTCTGGCCGTTGGCGCTGTCAATCTCGACCCAGCGGTAGGCGCAGCCCAGTTGCTCCAGCAACAGCCGCACCTTGTAGCAATTGCCGGACAGCGCCATGCCGTACACGGTCAGGGGGACACGTTCGGCTGCCATGCATCGCTCCTTGCTTGCTGAAGGGTCGGGATTGAGGAGTCGGGAATGGGGATGCGCAAGAGCGGTGCCTCGCCCCCCCCGACGACGCTCCGCCGCGGCCGCGGGTCAGCGCCGCGCCTGCCATTGCGCGCGCGACTGTCCCCAGACCTCGATCGGCTCCTGCGGCAGCGGCTCCGGCAATTGTCCGGGACGCAGATAGCGCGATCCGAGCTTGCCCGCCACCGCCTTGGAGTTGGCGTTGTCCGGCGCGATCACGTGGATCACCTCGCTCCAACCCAACTGCGCGAACGCCCAGTCGATCGACGCCGCGGCCGCCTCCGGTGCATAGCCATGGCCCCAGTACGCACGCGCGATACCCCAACCGACCTCCGTGCCCGGCCAGCCGTGCGGCTGCCAGGGGCCGACCCGGCCGATCCACTGCCCGCTGCGCTTCTCGATCACCGAGAACATCGCAAATCCCTGCAACTGCCAGCTGCCGACCATCGTCGCCAGGCCGCGCCAGACGACCGACGGCGCCTGCACGCCGCCGAGGTGATGCATGGTCTGTGCATCGGCGGAAAACGCGCAGAACGCCGCGAAATCCTCGGCGATCGGTGGGCGCAGCAACAGGCGCTCGGTTTCCACGCGCACATCGAAGACACTCATCGTCGGTTCTCCTGCAAAACGGGCCCGCGCCGCGCGCGGGACATGGATTCAAAACGCATTGATGCCGGTCAGCTCGCGACCGACCACCAACTGGTGCACGGTTTCGGTGCCTTCGTAGGTGATCACCGATTCCAGGTTCAGCGCATGGCGGATCGCGCCGTAGTCGGTGGTGATGCCGGCGCCGCCGAGCAGGTCGCGGCATTCGCGGGCGATGTCCAGGGCCATGCGCACGTTGTTCCACTTGGCCAGCGACACCTGCGCCGGCTGCAACACGCCTGCGTCCTTGAGCCGGCCCAGCTGCAGCGCCAGCAACTGCGCGGCGGCGATGCGCCGCGCCATGTCGGCGAGCTTGATCTGCGCGCTCTGGGTCGCCGCCAGCGGCCGCCCGAACAGCATGCGCTCGCCGGCGTAGGCCAGCGCCTCGCGCAGGCAGGCGATGGCCGCGCCGATCGCGCCCCAACTGATGCCGTAGCGGGCCTGGGTCAGGCAGCCCAGCGGCCCCTTCAGCCCGCGCACGCCGGGCAGGCGCTGGCTGTCGGGCAGGCGTACGTCGTCGAAGAACAGCGCCGAGGTCACCGAGGCGCGCAGGCTCATCTTGTGGGTGATGTCCTGGGTGCCGAAGCCCGGGGTGCCGGCCTCGACCAGGAAGCCCTGGATGCCGTCCTCGGTCTGCGCCCACACGATCGCCACGTCGCCGATGCTGCCGTTGGTGATCCACATCTTGCTGCCGCTCAGGCGCCAGCCATCGCCGTCGCGCACCGCGCGGGTCTGCATCGCCGCCGGGTCGGAGCCGCCCTGCGCCTCGGTCAGGCCGAAGCAGCCGATCGCGGTGCCGGCGGCCATCGCCGGCAGCCAGCGCTGGCGTTGCGCGTCGCTGCCGTAGGCGTGGATCGGGTACATGCACAGCGAGGACTGCACGCTGACGAAGCTGCGCAGTCCGCTGTCGCCGCGCTCCAGTTCCTGGCAGATCAGGCCGTAGCAGACCGCGTTGAGGCCGCCACCGCCCTGCCCGGACGGCAGGCTGGCACCGAGCAATCCCAACTGCGCCAGTTCCGGCACCAGTTCGCGCGGGAACCGCGCCTGGTCGAAGGCGTCGCCGATCACCGGCAGCACCCTGGCATCGACGAAGCGCGCCACCGCCTGCTGGATCGCGCGTTCCTCCTCGCTGAGCAGCGCGGCTACGTTGAACAGGTCGTCGCAAGGCAAGGGCATGGCGGGTGTCCACGGCGAAAGCCGCATTGTATCGGCCCCGCCCGCGCTGCCGCCCGCAGACAGACGAAGGCCGGCGCAAGCGCCGGCCTTCGGAGGGAGGTGCAGCGTGGGTGCGACTCAGCGCTGGCTGACGGCGCTGTCGCCGGCCGAGGCGGTCTGGGTGACCAGGCGGCCGTCCAGCACGGGTAGGCGGTCGCTGTTCGGGCGGTCGTCCATGCGCACGGTCTTTTCCTGGCCGTCGTAGCGGTAGGTCACGTCGTAACCCTTGACCACGTCCTGCGTGCCCATGGCGATGCGGCTGCCCGGCTTGCTGTCCATGCGCATGGTGCCGGTGGTGCCGTCGTCGTTGCGGTAGGTCACGTTGTAGCCGGTGATGGTCGAGGACTGCGCGGTGCTGTTCTCGGTGTGGCACTGGCGCTCGGTGCGGTCGACCACGCGGCCGCCGACGTGGTTCCGGTCGATGCGGTTGCCGATGAAGCCGCCGGCCACCGCGCCGGCCGCGGTCGCGGCCTTGCGGCCATTGCCGTGGCCGACCTGGTTGCCGAGCAGGCCGCCGACCAGCGCACCGACCACGGTGCCGCCGACGTTGCCGTCGCGCTCCGGCAGGCGCTCCTGCACCACCACGTCGTTGCAGACCTGGCGCGGCGTGGTGGTGGTGGAGGTCTCGCGCAGCGGCTCGGTGCCGATCACCTCGGCATAGCGCTGCTGCTTCTGGGTGATCGGATCGACCCGCACCACGTCGGCGTAGTCGAGCTTGCCGCCGACGCTGTTGTCCAGCGCGCTGTCGCCGCGCGTATTGTCCAGGGCCGGGCGCACGTCGCTGTTGACGACGTCCACCGGTTTGTCGCGATTGTTCATGAAGGCCGCGGTGGCGACGCCGCCGACCAGCAAGGCGCCAGCCGCGACCAGAACGGTTGTCGTAGTGCTTTTCATGTGTGCTCTCCTGCGGGCTGACCGCGTTGTCTACGGTGCTGTGATTACCATGCGGAAGCTGAACCAATCCGCTCCCTATTCAGCAATGCGTCGGCGCCGCGACTGGTAACGCCGCCAGAACGTCGCCATATCGAGGCTGTTAGCGTTTCCACCGCTTCCCGGAGGACGTGCCGTGCCCAATCCGATCGTGTACCCGCTGCTGCGCTGGGCGGGCAAATTGCGCTACCCGACGCTGTTCAAGATCACCGCCGGGCTGTTCGTGCTGAGCGTGCTGCTGCCCGATCCGGTGCCCTTCATCGACGAGATCGTGTTCGGCCTGGGCACCCTGCTGCTGGCGAACTGGAAGAGCCGCACGCCGGCGCCGGCCACCGAGCCGCTGGCTTCCACCGCGCGGCGCGTGCGCCGCTGAGCGCCGATGCAGTTGATCGACAGCCACTGTCACCTGGATGCGGAGGAGTTCGATCCGGACCGCGCCGCGGTGGTCGCGCGCGCGCAGGCGGCCGGTGTGCAGGCGCAGGTGGTGCCGGCGGTCACTGCGGCCTCCTGGCCCAAACTGCGCGCGGTGTGCGCGGCTGCGCCCGGCCTGTATCCGGCGTACGGCCTGCATCCGCTGTTCCTGGACCAGCACCGCCCCGAGCACCTGCCCTTGCTCGGCCAATGGATCGAACGCGAGCGCCCCTGCGCCATCGGCGAATGCGGCCTGGACTTCTTCGTCGAAGGGTTGGACGAAGCCGAGCAGCAGCGGTATTTCGTCGGGCAACTGCAACTGGCACGAGCGTTCGACCTGCCGGTGATCGTGCATGCGCGGCGTGCGGTGGACGCGGTGATCCTGGCGATCCGCAAGGTCGGCGGCGTGCGTGGCGTGGTGCACAGTTTCGCCGGCAGCGCCGAACAGGCCGCGCAGTTGCGTTCGCTGGATTTCCTGATCGGCCTCGGCGGGCCGGTCACCTACGAACGGGCGCAGCGCCTGCGCCGGCTCGCCGCCACGGTGCCCCTGGAGCAACTGCTGCTGGAAACCGATGCGCCGGACCAGCCCGATGCGGCGATCCGCGGGCAGCGCAACGAACCGGCGCGACTGCGCACGGTGCTGGACACCATCGCCGCGCTGCGCGACGCACCTGCCGCGGCCATCGCCGCGCAGACCACGGCCAACGCACGACGCCTGTTCGGCCTGCCCGATACGCGCGCCGCGACGCCTGTCACCACCTGACGCGGCGCGTCCCTGCGCACCGCAATTCCGACACTGCACGTCGCTTACTGACGCATTGACGCAGGTACAGCCGCTACACGCCGGCCACGCACGGCGCGACGGCAAGGCGATCGGCGTGACACCTCGCCTGTCGAAACGGCTTTCGCACGAAACTGTGAACTGGGCAGGTGGATGACTGCCTTTCGACCGCGTTTCGGCGCACTTGCTTCTGCTACTGTGCACCGCGCTGAAACGGCGAGCGGCTCCTTTGTCCGCCAGGCACCGGAGTGTGAATCCGTTCGCTCTCAGCAAAGGCTTGGCGGCCGGCTCGATGGCGCGCGTTCTGGCAGATCGGGATCCTCCTGGCGTGAAACAACCGGCAAGCCGCATTCCCTACCCGCTTCTCCACGGCGCGCGGCGCATGCATGCGATCGCGTCGTCCTCCGCTGCCGCTCCGGCGCGAACGACGACGGCGCGCACGCGGGCGCTGCGACGATGAAGAGCGGCACGAGTTCGGAAAAACCCGCCTCCAACGGCGAAAGCTGGGTCTCCCTGAAATTCCGCGACAGCAATCGCAGCCGCAAGATGCGCAGCACCCTGACCCTGGCCGGGGTCTCGTGCACCACGCTCGGCGCCCTATGGACCGTGTGCTACCTGTATTACGGCCGGCCGGAGTTGGCGTTCGCCTTCGTCGGACTGACCGCCGTGGGCCTGCTGGCGCTGGGCCGCCGCCGCCATTGCGACGAAGCCTCGCTGTCGCTGGTGGCGCACGGCATCTTCGTCGTGGTGCTGGTCATCTCGATCATCGACGCGCCGATCGGCACGGTGCCGCGCTCGGTGCACACCTTCTTCCTGCCGCTGGCGGCCGGCGCACTGTTCGTGTTCGACCGCAGCCGCCGCTACCGCGCGCTGGTGTTCCCGCTGGCCTGCCTGGGCGCCTTTGTCGCGTTCGGCTCGGGCGAACTGGACTGGCTGGCGCCGGCGTCCTCGCCACCACTGGGGATGCGCCGGCTCGGCGCGATCTCCAACATGGCGTGCGCGGCCGGCTTGCTGGCGGCGATCCTGCACATCTACCGCAACGACGTGAACGCGCGCATTTCGCTGGAGCGGGAATTGGCGCGTGCGGTCGGCAACAGCGAGATCGAGGTGCTGTACCAGCCGCAGGTCAACGCGAACGGCCACATGCTCGGGGCCGAGGCGCTGGTGCGCTGGCGGCACCCCAGCGGCAAGCTACTGACCCCGGACAAGTTCATCCCGCTGGCCGAAGAGAGCCAATTGATTCGCGAAGTGGGACTGGAAGTGCTGCGCCAGGTCTGCCGCACGCTGCGGCGCTGGTCGCTGGAACCGGACCTGCGTGCGCTGGTGGTGGCGGTGAACGTCAGCCCGGTGCAGTTGCTCGATCCCAACTTCGTGGCCTCGGTGAAGCAGGTGATCACCAGCGAGGGCGTGGCGCCGGCATCGCTGGAATTCGAGCTGACCGAGTCGGCGCTGTATGTGGACACCGCCGGGGTCCGCGCCAAGATGCACGAGCTCAAGACGTTCGGCATCGGCTGGGCACTGGACGACTTCGGCACCGGCTTCTCGTCGCTGGCGATGCTCAGGACGCTCCCCGTCACCAAGCTCAAGATCGACCGGCAGTTCGTCAACGACGCCAAGGCCGACGAGTCCTCGCGGCGCCTGCTGGCCAAGATCGTGGAGATTTCCGAGGTGATGGGCATGGTCGCGCTCGCCGAAGGCATCGAGGAGGCGCAGCAGTGCGAGATGCTCTCGGCGATGGGCTGCCGGCACTTCCAGGGCTTCCTGTTCGGCCGGCCGCAGCCGGCGCAGGACCTGGAACGGCTGGCCACGCTGCAGGCCGGCACCGAGCGCAACCTGGCGAACGCTGCGCCACCACCAGCCGCCACGCGCTAGGCGGCCGCGGCCTCGCGCGCCGCGGCGCGCTTCAACAGCATCTCCAGGGCCTTGCCGACCGCGGCGAAGGCGAACGCACCGGTGATGTGGGTGGCCGCGCCCAAGCCGGCGCCACAGTCCAGGTTCAAGGCCGCATCCGGCCCCAGCGCCGGCCGCAGTCCGCAGACGCTGCCGTCGGCCTGCGGGTAGCGCACGTTTTCCAGCGAGTACACGGCCGGCACGCCGAAATAGCGCTGCGGGTTCTTGGGGAAGTTGAATTCGCTGCGCAGCTTCTTGCGGATCAGCGCCAGCATCGCGTCGTGCTCGGTCCGCGACACGTCGCGGATCCGCACCAGGGTCGGATCGGTGCGTCCGCCGGCCGAGCCCACCGTCAGCAGCGGCAGCTTGCGCCGCCGGCACCAGGCGATGGTCTCGACCTTGACCCGGAAGCTGTCACAGGCGTCGATCACCAGGTCGAAGCCGGCATCGAGCAGTTCGGCGATGTTGGTCGGGGTCAGGAAGGCCTCGACCGCGACCGCCTCGATCTGCGGATTGATCGCCACGCAGCGCTCGGCCATGGCCACGGCCTTGTTGCGACCGTACTGCCCGGCCAGCGCCGGCAGCTGCCGGTTGGTGTTGGACACGCAGATGTCGTCGGCGTCGATCAGGGTCAGATGTCCGACCGCCGAGCGCGCCAGTGCCTCCACCACCCAGGAGCCGACCCCGCCCATGCCCACCACCGCCACCCGGCACTGCGCCAGCCGCCCGATCGTGCCTTGCCCGTAGAGCCGGTCGATGCCGGCGAAACGCTCGCGCCATTGTTCATTCATCCGCCTATTTTAGGCCGGGATTCGGGATTCGGGATTGGGGATAGGCGTTCCCCGCAGCGGTCTGGGCGCTCGTGCGCGACGCGTTGCCGCAGGCGTACCATCGGGACTCCATCCCGCTGCGCCTGCTCCGATGGCCAAGCCGCCTGCGCCCACCTCCGCTTCCCGCTATCTGTTCGTGTTGCTGGCCGGGCTGCTGCTCGGCCTGGTGCTGACGGTGATGGCGCTGCGCGCGGTGCAGGCGCGGCAGGATCCGTTCCCGCGCAGCCTGATGCAGGTCATGGGCAAGCAACTGGCGTTGCTCGAACGCGACACCGCGCACCGGCAATGCAGTGGCGCCGGTCCGCAGGCGCGCCTGCGCACCTTGCGCCTGCTCGGCGACGAACTGGACACGGCCTTCCCCGACCTGACCGACGACAGCCGCTTTCGCGAGCATGCCGATGCCTTGCGCGCCGGCGTCGACGCGGCACTGGCGCCGCCGCCGGCCGACTGCGCCGCGCTGGCGCAGGCCCGCCAGCAGATCGACGAACGCTGCGACGCCTGCCACCGCGATTTCCGCTGAACGTGCAGCGAGACAGGAAGAACGTCCAGCCTGTCTGGCGGCATGCAATCGCGCGGATCGATGCCGATACGATCCGCGTTTCCACGGACGTGCCATCGCGCATAGCGCTGAGCTGCCGACGCGCTGTGTGCCGAACGCGCCCTCGCACGCTTGCATGAATTGCCGCTGACGCCGGCCGCGGCGAGGCTGAACGGCGCCTGCCAGGGTTGGCGTTGCATTCACGCAGGGGTGGACAGGATGCGTGCGAACGCGGCGCTGCCGCCGCGCTCCACACACTGTCTGTCGAGGAGAGCACCCATGAAGATTCAACTGATGGCCACCGCGGCCGTGGCGACCCTGGCGCTGGCAGGCTGCGCCACGTCCCCCGGCTATGGCGGCGGTTACGGCGGCGGCTACAGCCAGCCGGCGCGCGGCGGTTACACCCAGACCCGCTGCGCCGACTGCGGCATCGTCACCCGCATCGACACCGTGCCGTCGGGCCGCACTGCGCCGTCGGCCACGGGCGCGATCCTGGGCGGCATCGTCGGCGCGGTCGCCGGCCACGAGATTTCCGACCACACCGGCGGCAGCAAGGGCAACCAGAACGTGTCGGCGGTGGCCGGCGCGGCGGCCGGCGCGCTGGCCGGCAACCAGATCCAGAAGAACGTCACCAGCGACACCTACGACGTGCACGTGCAGATGGACGACGGGCGGGTGATCGTGGTCAACCAGCGCGACCTGGCCGGCGTGCGCGAGAACACCTACGTGCGCGTGGTCAACGGGCGCGTGGTGCCGCGCTGATCCGCGCCGGCGGCATTGCCTGACACGCAAAAAGGCCCGCATTGCGGGCCTTTTTGCTGCGCGCGGCGCACCGCGGCGCGCGGCGGCGACTCAGAGCGGCTGCACCGCGTCGGCCTGCAGGCCCTTCTGACCCTGCACCACGGTGAAGCTGACCTTCTGGCCTTCCTTCAGGCTCTTGAAGCCTTGGGTCTGGATGGCGCGGAAGTGCACGAACACGTCTTCGCCGTTCTCGCGGCTGATGAAACCGAAACCCTTGGCATCGTTGAACCACTTCACGGTGCCGTTTTCGCGATTGCCGTTCATGATGGACTTACTCCTTGGAACACGTCTCAGGGGTGGGTACGCCGGGGGTGCGGCGGCTGGTTGCAAGGAGGAAGCGAGGTATAACGATGTAGCGGATCGATGGATCTACCGCATCAGGCCACGATTCACGGTGACCTTTGCAAACGCAGCGGCTGCAACTTACCCCGGTCAAAATGAAAATGCAATCCGCAAAAAGACCCCATCTGTCAACCCCCAAACCTCCCCCGCGGTGAGCCACGTGGACCCTGCGTTCATCTATTACCTGTGTGCCGGACTGCTGGTGTTGGTCGGGCTGGCGGGGGTGGTGCTGCCGGCCCTGCCGGGGACGCCGCTGATGTTCGCCGGGCTGCTGCTGGCGGCCTGGGCAGACGGCTTCCAGCGCGTGGGCTGGCCGACGCTGACCGTGCTCGGCGTGCTCACCGCACTGTCGCTGCTGGTCGACCTGCTGGCCACCGCGTTCGGCGCGCAGCGCGTCGGCGCCAGCCGCAAGGCGCTGTGGGGGTCGGTGCTGGGCGGGATCGCCGGCATGTTCTTCATGCCGATCGGGCTGTTCGTCGGCCCCTTCGTCGGCGCCCTGGTCGGGGAGTACTGGCACGGCCGCGAACTGCGGCAGGCGACGCGGGTCGGGGCCGGCACCTGGCTGGGGATCGTGCTGGGCACCGCTGCCAAGCTCGGCCTGGCGCTGGCGATGCTGGCGCTGTTCGCGGTGGCCTGGCTGCTTTGACGCAGCACGCCTGAAGACCGCGTCGCGGCGACAGCATGAACGTGTGATGACCCTGTTGTCGTCACTTCCTGTATTTTCGCTGCCGGCCATTCACCCCGGCAGCGCACCACCCGCCCGCGCCGCCCGTTGCAGCGAGAACCGCATGTCCCACCGCCAGGTCCGCCCCCTGTTACTGCTGTCGATCGCGGCCGTGCCGCTTGCGCACGCGCAGGAAGTCCTGCCCACCCCTGCCTCGCCGGAAGCCTGCGTGGCCATCTCCAGCGATGCCGCCCGCCTGGCCTGCTACGACCAGGCACTGTCGCGCCGGACCGCCGACCCGCAGGCCGCGGACGCTGCGGCGCAGGCCGCCAGCGAACGCCAGAAGCAGAAACTGGACGCGACCCTGCCGGAGGACGCCGGCGTCGCCGAACGCACCCGCCAGCGGGCCGCGGCGATCTTCAAGGAGGATCGCTACGACAGCACCATCGCCAATGCCGGCAAGGGCTCGCTGCTGGACAGCCGCTGGGAACTGGCCAAGGACTCCAAGCTGGGCACCTTCCAGTTGCGCGCCTACAAGCCGGTGTACCTGCTGCCGGCGTTCTGGACCAGCAAGAAGAACGAACTGCCGTCCTCGCCGAACCCCGCCAACACGGTGACCACCGCCGAGCCGCTGGACAGCGTGGAGGCGAAGTTCCAGCTGAGCTTCAAGACCAAGATCGTGGAGAACATCTTCGGCGACAACGGCGACCTGTGGGGCGGCTACACCCAGAGCTCGCGCTGGCAGGTCTACAACTCGGAGCAGTCGCGGCCGTTCCGCGAGACCAACTACGAGCCGGAAGTGATGCTGGTGTTCCGCAACAACTACAGCCTGTTCGGCTGGAAGGGACGGATGACCGGCATCCAGTTGACCCACCAGTCCAACGGCCGCAGCGATCCGCTGTCGCGCAGCTGGAACCGGGCGATGCTCAACATCGGCCTGGACCGCGACAACTGGGCACTGGTGCTGCGCCCCTGGTACCGCATCCCGGAGAGCCGCAAGCAGGACAACAACCCGGACATCGAGGACTACATGGGCCGCGGCGACGCGACCCTGATCTACAACCGCAACGGCCACGAGGTGGCGCTGATGGCGCGGCACTCGCTGCGCGGCGGCGACCGTTCGCACGGCGCGGTGCAGCTGGACTGGGGCTTCCCGATCAGCAACCTGCTGCGCGGCCATGTGCAGGTGTTCGATGGCTACGGCGAGAGCATGATCGACTACAACCACCGCGCCACCTACGTCGGCGTGGGCATCTCGCTGCTGGAGTGGTTCTGATCGGCCACGCCTGAGCGACGCACGCGACGCCCGCCTGGGCGTCGCGTGCGCCGGTCGCTCAGAACCGGTAGTTGCCCTTCAGCCACAGGTTGCGGCCCGGTTCGGCGATGCGCACCGGGTCGGCCGGGAAGCCGAAATCGGCACTGCCGGCCAGGTTGAGATGTTCGCTGTAGCGCCGGTCGAACACGTTGTCGATGCCGGCGCTCAGCCGCAGCCCCTCGCTGACCCGGTAGCCGCCGCTCAGCCCCAGCGTGGCGAAACCGGCGCTGCGGCCGAGGTCGCGGCCGACCACGTTGCCCTGGTCCAACGCCACCCGACCCTGCCGCGCGACCGCGCGCAGCAGCGCCCCGGCCGACCAGCGTTGCCCTTCCCACTGCACCTGCAGCCGCGATTCCAGCGGCGGCATCTGCGGCAATGGCGTGCCGTCGCTGCGATTCTTGCCCCAGGCATAGGCCAGCGTGCCGCCGAGGGTCAGGCCGCGCAGCGGCTGCCAATCCACGCCTGCCTCGGCGCCGGCGATGCGCGCATCGACGTTGTCGACGCGGGTGGTGGTGCCCATCATCCCGCCCTCGGCATAGGTGAACAGGATGAAGTCCTGCACCCGCCCGGCGTAGGCGGAGACCCAGCTCTGCACGGTCGCGCCGCGGTACTGCAGGCCGAGATCGAGCTGGGTGGTGCGCTCGGGGCGCAGGCCGGCGAAGGCATTGGCCGCGCCGCTCGGGCCCATGTCGGCGGAAAACAGTTCCCAGTAGTCGGGCATGCGCGCGCTGCGGCCGAGGCCGGCATACCAGACCGTGTCGGCCGAGAGGGTGCGCTCCACGCGCAGGAAGCCGCTGCCCAGGTCTTCGCGGCGCGTCTGTCCGGCGGTGGGATTGGGCATGCCCATCATGCCGACGCTGCGGCGGGTGTCCTCGACCTGGGCGCGATCCAGGCGCAGGCCGGCGATCCAGCGTTGCGCCGTGCCGGCGCCGAAGGTGGCTTCAGTGAACGCGCCAAGATTGTCGAAGCGCGCGTCGGTGCGCCACGGCACGCTCCGGTACGCGCCCTCGCCGCTGGCGCTGCGGTCGCGGTGGCGGCTTTGCTGGGTGTCGAAGCCGGCCTGGACCACGATCTGGTCCCAGCGCCACTCCGACTCCACGCGCCCGCCGCGGGTGCGCCGGTCGACGTTGGAAGCCATCGGCATCGGCATCGCCGACTGCGGATTGGGCCGGCGCAACGTGTAGTTGTCCATGACGTGGTCGGCATCGTTGACGTAGGCGTTGGCGCGCAGCGCCTCCCAGGCGCCGGGCAGGTCGGTGCGCTCGAAGCGCGCGGCGTAGCTGGTGCGGCGGAACTGGGTGCCGTCCATGCTGCGCCCGGCGTAGCGCGCCAGGCCATCGCCGCTACCGGCGGAGAACTCCAGCACGGTGTCCGGATCCGGGGTCCAGCCGACCGCGGCATCGGCATTCCATTTGCGCCAGCGCGAGGGCACCACCGCACCGTCGCCGTCGCGGTAGTCGCCGGACTCGGAGCGGTTGGCGTCCACGCGTGCGTAGCCGCTGCGGTTGCCGCCGCGCAGGTCCAGGTTCTGGTCGTTGCGGTTCCAGGAGCCGACCAGCGCACTGGCCTCGCCCTCCAGCGTCGGCCCGGCGTAGTGCGGGGTGTCGCGCTCGAAGCGCACGGTGCCGGCGGAGGCGCCGGGTCCCCAGCGCACGGTCTGCGGGCCCTTGACGATGGTGAGCCGATCGAAGGTTTCCGGGGCGATGTAGGACAAGGGGTTGTCCATGCGCGCCGGGCACGCCCCGACCAGGGTGCCGTCGTTGCTGAGCACGTTGAGCCGCGAGCCGAACATGCCGCGCAGCACCGGATCGCCGTTGGTGCCGCCGTTGCGGATCGCGGCGAAGCCGGGCACGGTCTTCAGGTAGTCGGCGCCGTCGCTGGCCGGCACCGGCTGCCGCGGCAACTTCGGATCCACCGTCCAGGTCAGCGGCGCGACCGGGGCGGTAGCGGTCACCTGCATCCGGTCGAGGGTGGTGGCGTCGGGCGTCTCGGCATGGCCGAACGCAGGAAACAGACTGGCGAGGATGCAGCACGACAACGCCGCCCGCGTGGGCGACGGCAGGAAGTGGGACATGGATTGGACTCCAGAAAGGAACGGCGCCGGCGCGCCTAGCGCACCGGAAACAGGAGAGCGTTCTGGAGATTGAGTGGCGGTGCGCGTGCGGCGTGCGCGCGCCAGCGCACGGCAGCGTGGATGCGATGGCGCAATGGCGTCGCGGCTGCAGGCGCGGGCAGCGCAGCGGCCAGCAGCAGAACGATCGCCAGCCACGGCAACAGCCGTGCGGCGAGCAGGCAGTAGTCGCAGGCGGCGTGCGCCAGGCCATGGTCGCGCTGCACACCCGACGCGTCTTCGTGGCCGACATGGAGGGCGCCGTGCTGCGGCGGCACGTCCACATCGGCCTGCAATCCGGTCGAGGTGCATAGCGGCACCGGCAGCGCCGCCATCTCGAGGAGGCGGCTGGCCACCGGCGCGACCACCAGCAACAGCGCGGCCAGCAAGGCGGGCCAGCGCATCAGGCGGCGCAGTCGGGCGGGAGCACGGAGGACGGACACGGCGCCATTCTAGGCGGCAGCAACGGCAATGCATCGGCCGCCGTGGCAGGTGCGACAACGTGACGCAGGACGGCGATGCCATGCGCCGCTCAGCGCTTCCATGCGCGAGGCACACCACGCGAACGGTCAGCGCGCCTGCCTTCGATCCATGCGTCCTTGGTTCGATTCCAGGGCGCAGGCCAGGAAAAAGCACCCGTTCGTGCAGCGTCCGCGAGCGCCTGCGCGTCGTCCTTGAAAGACGGCAGGGAAGACACGGTCACCGACGCCAGACAACGCCGCGGCCGCTGACCTCCGACGCGGCGCCTGCGCGCTGCCACTCACATCCAATCGGTAATGCCCTCCCGCCGATAGGCTTCGTGGAACGCCGGGCGCGCCTTCATCCTGTCGGCCAGCGCCTTCAGCCCCGGCCAGGTGTCGGTGGGCCGCGGCATGTTGCGCGACCAGCGCATCAGCATGACCAGCACGAAGTCGGCGGCGCTGCAGTGCTCGCCGAGCAGGTAGGGGCCGCCCTGCTCCAAGTGGGTCGCCACCTCGTCCCAGGCCTTTTCCAGGAACGCGCGGGCGTTGGCGCGCACGTGCTCGGCGTTGTCGGCGCCGGCCGGTTCGTCGGGATAGAACCAATCGCGGTAGGCCGGCATCAGGGTGTAGGCGCCGAACAGCATCCAGCGGTAGTAGGCCGCGCGCTCGGGCGTGCCGGGCGGCGGCGCCAGGCCGGCATGCGGATAGAGGTCGGCCAGGTGCATGGCGATGGCGACCGATTCGGTCAGCACCTGTCCGTCCAGCACCAGGGTCGGCACGCGTCCCTGCGGGTTGAGCGCCAGATACTCGGGACTTTTCTGCTCCTGGCGGTCGAAATCGAGCATGCGCAGTTCGAAATCGACCTGCAGTTCGATCAGCAACCAGTGCACGACGAACGAGGCGGTACTGGGCGAGCCGTAAAGCACGATGGACACGACGCTTTCCCCGGAGGCGAACCAGCGCCGATTATTGCCGCGACGCCGGCGCGCCGCCAGCGCCACGCACAACGCCGGCATC
This sequence comes from Xanthomonas sp. F10, assembly GCF_014206815.1. GTDB lineage: Bacteria > Pseudomonadota > Gammaproteobacteria > Xanthomonadales > Xanthomonadaceae > Xanthomonas_A > Xanthomonas_A indica. The sequence goes on along the minus strand of NZ_JACHNP010000001.1, from coordinate 846,384 downwards.
CACGCCGGCGTTCGCGCTGCCGCCGATCAGGCCTCGACCACCACCGGGATCTTGCCGATGCGCGCCTGCCACTCGCGCGGGCCGGTCTTGTGCACCGACTCGCCGCTGGCGTCGACCGCCACGGTCACCGGCATGTCCTTGACCTCGAATTCGTAGATCGCCTCCATGCCCAGGTCTTCGAACGCCAGCACCTTGCTGGCCTTGATCGCCTTGGACACCAGATAGGCCGAGCCGCCGACCGCCATCAGGTACACGGCCTTGTTGTCGCGGATCGCGGCGATCGCCGCATCGCCGCGCTCGGACTTGCCGACCATGCCCAGCAGGCCGGTCTGCTCCAGCATCTGCCGGGTGAACTTGTCCATGCGCGTGGCGGTGGTGGGGCCGGCCGGGCCGACCACTTCGTCGCGTACCGGATCGACCGGACCGACGTAGTAGATGAAGCGGTTGGTGAAGTCCACCGGCAGCGTCTCGCCGCGGTTGAGCATGTCGATCATGCGCTTGTGCGCGGCGTCGCGGCCGGTCAGCAGCTTGCCGTTGAGCAGGATCGTTTCGCCCGGCTTGAAGCTGGCCACGTCCTCGCGGGTGATGGTGTCCAGGTTCACCCGGCGCGCGTTGGTCGGGTTGTAGGTGAGCTTGGGCCAGTCTTCCAGCGAGGGCGGATCCAGCATCACCGCGCCGCTGCCGTCCAGGGTGAAGTGCGCATGGCGGGTGGCCGCGCAGTTGGGGATCATCGCCACCGGCAGGTTGGCGGCGTGGGTCGGGTAATCCTTGACCTTGATGTCCAGCACCGTGGTCAGGCCCCCCAGGCCCTGCGCGCCGATGCCCAGCGCGTTGACCTTCTCGTACAGTTCCAGGCGCAGTTCCTCGGCACGGTTGGACGCGCCGCGGGCCTGCAGGTCCACGATGTCGATCGGCTCCATCAGCGCTTCCTTGGCCAGCAGCATCGCCTTCTCGGCGGTGCCGCCGATGCCGATGCCGAGCATGCCCGGCGGGCACCAGCCGGCGCCCATGGTCGGCACGGTCTTGAGCACCCAGTCGACGATGGAGTCGGAGGGATTGAGCATGGCGAACTTGCTCTTGGCCTCGGAGCCGCCGCCCTTGGCCGCGACGATGACGTCCACCGTGTCGCCGGGGACGACCTTCACGTTGACCACGGCCGGGGTGTTGTCCTTGGTGTTCTGGCGCTTGCCGGCAGGGTCGGCCAGCACCGAAGCGCGCAGCTTGTTGTCCGGATGGTTGTAGGCGCGGCGCACGCCCTCGTTGACCATGTCCTCCACGCCCATGGTGGCGTCGTCCCAGCGCACGTTCATGCCGATCTCGAGGAATACGGTGACGATGCCGGTGTCCTGGCAGATCGGCCGGTGGCCCTCGGCGCACATGCGCGAATTGATCAGGATCTGCGCGATGGCGTCCTTGGCCGCCGGCGACTGCTCGCGCTCGTAGGCCGCGGACAGGTTCTTGATGTAGTCGACCGGGTGGTAGTAGCTGATGTACTGCAGCGCGTCGGCGACGGACTGGATGAGGTCTTCCTGCTTGATCGAGGTCACGGCTGGCTCTGCGGCTGGCGGGGGGAAACCCGCCCATTTTAGGGCAAAGTGGCGGCCCCGCCCGCTGTCACGCCGGCACGCCCTGTTCCGTCCTGGTCGTCATGACCCACGATCCGACCTTCGAATCCCACCGCCCCCGGCTGTTCGGCCTGGCCTACCGCCTGCTCGGCAGCCGCGCCGACGCCGAGGACACCGTGCAGGATGCCTGGCTGCGCTGGCAGGCCAGCGACCGCGGCGCGATCCGCGACCCCGAAGCCTGGCTGGTGACCGCCACCACCCGCCTCGGCCTGGACCGCCTGCGCGCGGCGCGCAGCGCCCGCGCCCACTACGTTGGCCCGTGGCTGCCCGAGCCGCTGGAGATCGCCGACGCCGCCGACCCGGCCGAGCGCCATGACCGCGCCGAACAGGTCTCGCTGGCCTTCCTGGCGTTGCTGGAGCGGCTCGGCCCGCACGAGCGCGCCGCCTTCCTGCTGAAGGAGGCGTTCGACTACGACTACGCGCAGATCGGCCGCGCCCTGGAGCGCAGCGAGGCCGGCTGCCGGCAACTGGTGCACCGGGCGCGCGAGCGGCTCGGCCAGGGCCAGGCGCGCTTCGCGGTCACGCCCGAGCGTCATCGCCAGTTATTGGAGCGCTTCCTGCACGCCTCGCAGCGCGGCGACCGCGCCGCCATCGCCGCCTTGCTGCATGCCGACGCACAGTTGCGCTCCGACGGCGGCGGCAAGGTCACCGCCAGCCTGCGCCCGCTGCACGGCGCCGAGCGCATCGGCCGGCTGTACTGCGCCGTGGCGCGGCGCAACCTGGGCCTGCAGGCGCGGATCGGCACGGTCAACGGCGAACCGGCGATCCTGCGCTTCCTGGGGCCGCGGCTGCATTCGGCGACCGTGCTGGTGATCGACGGCGAGCGCATCGCCGAGGTGCTGACCCTGATGAACCCGGACAAGCTGCCGGTGCCGACGGCCCCGCCTGGCGCCGACGACTGAACTGCGCGGCGCTGTCACGCCGGCGCGCCCCGCCGCGTCCTGGAGGGGAAGGCGGCCATGGTGGCCGCCATGGGCGAACCGCCATGCACTTCCACCGTATCGACTACACCCGCCACGAACCCGAGGCGTACCGCGCCCTGCTCGGCGCCAGCCAGCAGGTCCACGGCGGCCCGCTCGGCAGCGCCCTCACCGAACTGGTGTTCCTGCGCGTCTCCCAACTCAACGGCTGCGCCTACTGCATCGACATGCATGCCACCGCGCTGCGCCGCGCCGGCACCGAACCGCGCAAGCTCGACACCCTCGCCGCCTGGCGCGACAGCCGCTTCTTCGACGCCCGCGAGCGCGCCGCGCTGGACTGGGCCGAGGCGCTGACCACGCTGCCCGCGGGCGCGCCGGCGCAGTCCGTCTATGACGCACTCGCGGCGCAGTTCGACCCGGCCGGGATCAGCGCACTGAGCATGGCGGTGGCGGTGATCAACGCCTGGAATCGGTTGGGCGTGGGCTTGCAGCCGGCACTGCCCTAAAGACGCTGCGCGCCGGGATTGGGGATTGGGGATTGGGGATTGGGGTGCAGGATCGCGCAGTCGACAAGCATGCGTGCCGCTTCCCTAATCCCGAGTGCTCGCCCCTGGACACTACCCACGCGCCAATGCCAGGCAGACCAACAGAGCGCGCGGCTCTGCTTGCACGAATCCCCAATCCCGAATCCCCGGCTTTTCAGCAGCCGAATGGCTGATCATCCCGCAACACGCCCACCGACATGTCCTCGCAACACGGCGCCGCTAGCGTGGCGCGCATCCCCGACGCGGAGCGCGCGCATGATCGAGAACGTCCTTGCTGTCGGCCTGACCGATGAGGCCGACCTGGCCCTCGCTTCCCCCGAACCGCAGTCCCGCGCCAGCGTCAGCGACCGCCACCGCCTGCTGATGTGCGCGCCGCAGCACTTCGCGGTGGACTACGTGATCAACCCCTGGATGGAAGGCAACGTGCACGCCGCCAGCCGCGAGCGCGCGCAGGCGCAGTGGAACGCGCTGGTGGCCGCCGCCGAGGCGGCAGGTGCCCGCGTCGAGTGCATTGCTGCCGCGCCGGGCCTGCCGGACATGGTGTTCAGCGCCAACGCCGGCCTGGTGCTCGGCGACTGCTTCGTGCCCAGCCGCTTCCGCCACGCCGAGCGCCGTGGCGAGGAAGCCCTGTTCACCGCCTGGTGCCGCCAGGCCGGCCTGCGCATTCGCGAACTGCCGGAACAGGTGTATTTCGAAGGCGCCGGCGATGCGCTGCTGGACCGCGGCGCGCACCGGCTGTGGATGGGCCACGGCCACCGCAGCGACCTGGCCGCGGCGCACGAACTGACCGACCTGCTGGACATCGAGGTGGTGCCGCTGCGCCTGACCGACGCGCGCTTCTATCACCTGGACACCTGCTTCTGCCCGCTGCGCGACGGCTACCTGCTGTACTACCCGGCCGCGTTCGACGCCGCCGCGCAGCAGGCGATCGCCCAGCACATCCCCGCATCGCAGCGCATCGTCGTCAGCGAGGCCGACGCCCTCGCCTTCGCCTGCAACGCGGTGGACCTGGACGACACCCTGCTGCTCAACCGCGCCTCGCCCGAACTGTGTGCCGCCCTGGCCGCGATCGGCTACCGCGCGGTACAGACCCCGCTGGACGAATTCCTCAAGGCCGGCGGCGCCGCCAAGTGCCTGACGCTGCGGCTGGACGAATAAGCCGAGAGGCTCCCGTGAGCCGCAGAATCAGCCCCTCTCCTACCGGGAGAGGGGTTGGGGTGAGGGTACGGGACAATGCATGCCACGGCCGTCGCGCCAAGCAGAGCGACCACCACCAACACCCCATCAGCACAGACCGAGCACCGCATCGAGCACCTCGCGCCACAACTGACCGAGATCGATGCCGCCGCGGCCGCCGAACAAGCGAGACAGGCTGTAGCCGATCGCGAAGACCAGATACGACAGTGTCAATACCACCATGGCGGCGGCGTTGCCCCACCACAGCAGCGCGGTGGCGAACAGGACCAAGACCGTGCAACCGAGCAGCTCGCGCCGCGACGGCAGATGCGCCCCCAGGCGGGCGACGGCAGGCGCGACGGGATCGGACATGGCAACGGCCTCGGCGGGACATCGACGAGACTAACCGACGCCTCGCCTTATGAGGTCGCGCGCCAGCCACCGGCGTCAGCCCCTGTGCAGCCTCTGACCCGGCGCAGCCCACACTCCCCGCCCACACCCGCCCCCGGCACAATGCGCCGATGGCATCTTCTTCCCCTTCTCATGGCGGCGCCCGCACCGCGCCCCGCACCGGCCCGAGCCTGCGCGAGCGCTTCGACGCGATGCGCAACCTGCCGCCGTTCCTGCGCCAGATCTGGCAGACCAGCCGCTGGCTGACCCTCAGCAGCATCGGCTTGCGCGTGATCCGCGCGCTGCTGCCGGTGGCCTCGCTGTACGTCGGCAAGCTGATCATCGACGAGGCGATCCACCTGGTCGGGCAATCGCCCGGCTTCGACGCGCTGGGCCAGGCCCTGGCCAGTGGCCGCCTGAACCGGCTGCTGGAACTGCTGGCCCTGGAACTGGCGCTGGCGATCGCCTCGGACCTGCTCGGGCGGCTGGTCAGCTATGCCGACACGCTGCTGTCGGAGCTGTTCAACAACACCACCAGCGTGCAGTTGATGGAGCACGCCGCGCAACTGGACCTGGAGGATTTCGAGGACCCAGAACAGCAGGACCGGCTGGACCGCGCGCGGCGCCAGACCATGGGCCGCATGAACCTGATGAGCCAGTTGTTCGGCCAGGTGCAGGACGCGATCACCGTGGTCAGCTTCGCGGTCGGCCTGCTGGTCTACGCGCCGTGGCTCATCGCCCTGCTGGCGGTGGCGCTGGTGCCGGCCTTCATCGGCGAGGCGCACTTCAACGCGCTGGGCTACTCGCTCAACTTCCAGTGGACGGCCGAGCGCCGCCAGCTCGACTACCTGCGCCAGCTCGGCGCCAGCGTCGAGACCGCCAAGGAAGTGAAGATCTTCAACCTGCACAACTTCCTGATCGCGCGCTACCGCGCCCTCGCCGACCGCTACTTCCAGGCCAACCGCGCGCTGGCGCGCAAGCGCATGCTGTGGGGCACGCTGCTGGCGGCGCTGGGCACGCTGGGCTACTACGGTGCCTACGGCTACATCGCCTGGCGCACCGTGCGCGGCGACTTCAGCATCGGCGACCTGACCTTCCTGGCCGGCAGCTTCCTGCGCCTGCGGCAGTTGCTGGAAGGGCTGCTGATTGGCTTTTCGCAGGTGGCCGGGCAGGCACTGTACCTGGACGACCTGTACTCGTTCTTCCGCATCGTCCCGGAGATCCGCACCCGCCCCGGCGCGGTGCCGGTGCCGCGACCGATCGTGCAGGGCTTCGTGTTCGAGAACGTCGGCTTCCGCTACCCGGACGCCGAGCAGTGGGCGGTGCGGCACCTGGACTTCGCCCTGCGCGCCGGCGAAGTGCTGGCCCTGGTCGGCGAGAACGGCGCCGGCAAGACCACCCTGGTCAAGCTGCTGGCACGCCTGTACGACCCGGACGAGGGCCGCATCCTGCTCGACGGCCGCGACCTGCGCGACTACGACCTGGACGACCTGCGCGCCAACCTCGGGGTGATCTTCCAGGACTTCGTGCGCTACCACTTCAGCGCCGGCGAGAACATCGGCGTCGGCCAGGTCGACGCGCTGGACGACACCCCGCGGATCCGCGCCGCCGCGCAGCGGGCGATGGCCGCCGAGCTGATCGACGGCCTGCCGCAGGGCTACGCGCAGGTGATCGGGCGCCGCTTCAAGACCGGCGTGGACCTGTCCGGCGGGCAGTGGCAGAAGATCGCCATCGCCCGCGCCTACATGCGCGACGCACAGGTGATGATCCTCGACGAGCCGACCGCCGCGCTGGACGCGCGCAGCGAGTTCGAGGTGTTCCAGCGCTTCAAGGAGCTGTCCGACAACCGCACCGCGGTGCTGATCTCGCACCGTTTCTCCAGCGTGCGCATGGCCGACCGCATCCTGGTCCTGGCCGACGGCCGGATCGAGGCCAGCGGCACCCACGACGAACTGATGGCCCAGGGCGGCCGCTACGCGGAACTGTTCGAATTGCAGGCCGCTGGGTATCGTTGAGCCTGGTCCGCCCCCTTCCGACGCCGCCATGCTCCGCACCCTGCCCTGTCTGTTCGCCGCCGCCCTCGCCGTCCCGGCCGCCGCCGCTCCCGCCGCGGACACGCCGGCGCCCTCCGACTACGCCGCGGCCAAGGCCCTGGCCAACCGCGACGAGGCCAGCCTGCCTGCGGCGATGGAGGAACGCCTGCAGACCCTGCAGCGCGCGGCGCTGGACGAGGGCGTGGCCAGTTGCGCCACGCCGCGCCCGGACACCTCGCCGTTCACCGTGGTGGTGCAGGTGCAGGCCGACGGCAGCGTCGGCGCCAGCTGGCGCAACGGGACCACCCCGCTCGCGCTGTGCCTGGAGCGTTTCCTGCGCCAGCGCCCGCTGCTGGCGCCGCCGCAGGCGCCGCTGTACCTGTCCTACGAGGTCTCGTTCGAGAAGTGAGCCGCTTCGCCAGGATCGGCACGGCGCCACAAATGAGAGTTGATCTCATTTGAACCCGCATGGGGTAGAATGGCCGCCGTTCCTTCCCCATCACGATCAACGGCATGTCTTCCGCTTTTGGCCCCGAAACGGTGCTCGATGTCCGCCACTGGACCGAGGACTACTTCAGCTTCACCACCACCCGCAACGACGGCTTCCGCTTCGACAACGGCCAGTTCGTGATGATCGGCCTGGAGACGGAGACGCGGCCGCTGCTGCGCGCCTACTCCATCGCCAGCGCCAACTGGGAAGAGCAACTGGAGTTCTTCAGCATCAAGGTGCCGGACGGCCCGCTGACCTCGCGCCTGCAGCACATCAAGCCCGGCGATTCGGTGCTGGTCGGCAAGAAGCCCACCGGCACCCTGCTGATCAGCGACCTGCACCCGGGCCGCCACCTGTACCTGCTGGGCACCGGCACCGGCCTGGCGCCGTGGCTGTCGGTGATCAAGGACCCGGAAACCTACGAGCGCTTCGACAAGGTGATCCTCACCCACGGCGTGCGCTTCGAGAAGGACCTGGCCTACCGCGACTATTTCGAGAAGGAACTGCCGCAGCACGAGTTCCTCGGCGAGACCATCCGCGAGAAGCTGCTGTACTACCCGGCGGTGACCCGCGAGGATTTCCGCAACCGCGGCCGTCTCACCGAGTTGCTCGAGAGCGGCGAAATGCAGCGCACCCTGGGCCTGCCGCCGCTGAATCCGGAACACGACCGCGCGATGATCTGCGGCAGCCCGCAGATGCTGGCCGACCTGCGCCACACCCTGGACGCCCGCGGCTTCGTCGCCTCGCCGCGCATCGGTTCGCCGGGGCACTACGTGTTCGAGCGCGCATTTGTCGAGAAGTGACGGGGGCTGCACTTTTCCGGTCGTAGGAGCGGCTTCAGCCGCGACAGGCGTTACCGATAAAGCGCATCGCGGCTGAAGCCGCTGCTACCGGCATAAGCGACACGGCAACAGATCAAAGCGAAATAATGGCGAAATCGTGTGTGGGAGGGACTTCAGTCCCGACGCGTTCGAGTCAAAGGCGTCGGGACGGAAGTCCCTCCCACAAGAGCAAGCACCCCGGCATTCGGGACCAGGCCGGGAGCTCGCCGGCGAATCGTCAGCCCAGCGCCCGCTCGATCTCGTCGGCCAGCGCTTCCGGCTTGTCGGTCGGTGCATAACGCGCCAGCACCTGACCGTCGCGGCCGACCAGGAACTTGCTGAAATTCCACTTGATCGCGGCGATGCCGAGCAGCCCGGATTTTTGTTGCTTGAGCCAGCGCCACAGCGGATGCGCGCCTTCGCCGTTGACCTGCACCTTGGCGAACATCGGGAAATCGACGTCGTAGCTGAGCGAACAGAACTGGCGGATTTCCGCGGCATCGCCCGGTTCCTGATGGCCGAACTGATCGCAGGGAAAACCCAGCACCACCAAGCCGCGATCGCGATAGCGCTGCCACAGCGCCTGCAGCCCGGCGTACTGCGGCGTGAAGCCGCACTTGGAAGCGACGTTCACGATCAGCAACACCTTGCCGGCGTACTCGGCGAGCGGCTGCGCCTGCCCGTCCAGCGTGGTCGCGGTGAAGGCGTAGGCGGTGGTCGGCGTGTCCATGGATCCTCGTGGCGCGGCGCGCCGCTGCGGCGCTGGGTCGACGCGATGCTACGCGGTGGCCGCAGACGTCGCCAGCAGGCAAGCCACACGCGCGCGCCCGCGTCATCCGCGCGGAGGAAGACAACACGCTGCCAACGCACCACCCACACGTGCCTGCACCGGCACAGCATGCTGGAGAGCGTACTGCATCAACGTTCACGCCAGATGCCGCAAAGCCCCAAGAAATACGCGCAGATGCTGCAGCGCTCCCATGGCTTTCGTCACGGGTCACGCCTGCCGGCCTGGGGTAGCCTGCCCGATCACCATGATTGCGGATACCGCTTGATGACCTCTCGCCTCGCCCTTGCCCTCGCCGCCACGCTCGGACTCGCCATGCCCGCCTACGCCGCTCCGGCCACCACGCCCACCGCCGCCACGGCGGCCACGCAGGCCAACCCGTTCTTCGCCGAAAGCCCGCTGCCGCTGCACTACCCGCAGTTCGACAAGATCAAGGACAGCGATTTCGCGCCTGCGTTCGACGCCGGCATGGCGCAGCAGCTGAAGGAAGTGCAGGCCATCGCCGATCAGACCGCCAAGCCGACCTTCGACAACACCATCGTGGCGATGGAGAAGAGCGGGCAGATCCTGGATCGCGCCACCACCGTATTCTTCAACCTGGTCGGTGCCGACACCAACGACACGCGCAAGAAACTGCAGGCCGAGTACGCCGGCAAGCTGGCCGCGCACCGCGATGCGATCGCGCTCAATCCCAAGCTGTTCGCCCGCATCCAGACCCTGTACGACACCCGCAACCAGCTCGGCCTGGACGCGGAAGGCGTGCGCCTGATCGAGAAGTACCACAGCGACTTCGTCCGCGACGGCGCCAAGCTCAACGACGCCGACAAGGCCAAGCTCAAGGCGATGAACGCTGAACTGGCCGAGTTGGGCACCAAGTTCAGCCAGAACGTGCTGGCCGAAGTGAACGCGGCGGCAGTGGTGGTGGACGACGTCAAGCAGCTCGACGGCCTGTCCGACGCGCAGATCGCCGCAGCCGCCGAAGCGGCCAAGGCGCGCAAGCTCGACGGCAAGTACGTGATCGCCCTGCTCAACACCACCGGCCAGCCGCCGCTGGCGCAGCTCAAGGACCGCGCTCTGCGGCAGAAGATCTACGAAGCCTCGGTGTCGCGCGGCAGCCATGGCGGCCCGTACGACAACACCGCGCTGGTGTCGCGGATCATGACCCTGCGCGCCGACCGCGCCAAGTTGCTGGGCTACCCGAACCACGCCACCTACTCGCTGGAAACCCAGACCGCCAAGACCCCCGAAGCGGTCAACGCCATGCTCGGCAAGCTGGCCCCGGCCGCGGTGGCCAACGCCAAGCGCGAAGCCGCCGACCTGCAGGCGATGATCGACCAGGAGCAGAAGGCCGCCGGCAAGCCGAGCTTCAAGCTCGAAGCCTGGGACTGGGCCTACTACACCGAGAAGGTGCGCCAGGCCAAGTACGACTTCGACGAGGCGCAGCTCAAGCCCTACTTCGAACTGAAGAACGTGCTGGAAAACGGCGTGTTCTACGCCGCCAACCAGGAGTACGGGCTGACCTTCAAGCAGCGTACCGACCTGCCGACCTACCGCGACGACGTGCTGGTCTACGACGTGTTCGACGCCGACGGCAGCCAGTTGGCGATCTTCATCGCCGACATGTACGCGCGCGAATCCAAGCGCGGCGGCGCCTGGATGAGTTCCTACGTGTCGCAGTCGGCACTGACCGGCGACAAGCCGGTGGTCGCCAACCACCTCAACATCCCCAAGCCGCCGGCCGGGCAACCGACCCTGCTGACCTGGGACGAGGTCACCACCGCGTTCCACGAGTTCGGCCATGCGCTGCACGGCATGTTCTCGAACGTGAAGTACCCCTACTTCTCCGGCACCAGCGTGCCGCGCGACTTCGTCGAGTTCCCCTCGCAGGTCAACGAGATGTGGGCCGACGATCCGGCCATCCTCAAGCACTACGCCAAGCACTACCAGAGCGGCGCGCCGATGCCGCAGGCGCTGCTGGACAAGGTGGTGGCCACCGCCAAGTTCAACCAGGGCTTCGCCACCACCGAGTACCTGGGCGCGGCCATGCTGGATCAGCGCTGGCACCAGCTCAGCCCCGGTCAGGTGCCGCCGGCATCGGGCGTGATGGACTTCGAGGCCAAGGCGCTGGCCGCCGACGGCATCGCCTATGCGCCGGTGCCGCCGCGCTACCGCACGCCGTACTTCAGCCACATCATGGGCGGCTACGCGGCCGGCTACTACGCCTACATCTGGTCCGAGGTGCTGGACGCCAATACCCAGCAGTGGTTCAAGCAGCACGGCGGGCTGAGCCGCGCCAACGGCGACCGCTTCCGCAAGACGCTGCTCTCGCGCGGCGGCAGCGTGGATGCGATGCAGCTGTTCCAGGACTTCGCCGGGCACGCCCCGCAGATCGAGCCCTTGCTGGAGAAACGCGGCCTCAACGCCGCGCCTGCCGCCACGCCGAGCGCCCACTGAGGCGTGCCACGGCACGGCCCATGCGGCCGTGCCGTGGCCCGGTTGCGGCGACAGCGCGGCAACATACACCGGACCAACCGCTTCACGCACCACGCCCGGCTCGCCGGGCGTGGTGTTTGTTGTCCGCAATCCTGATGGCGACGCGTGCTGCGTCGCGCGCGGCCACGCCGTGCTGGCCGTCGCTGGAGGCGTTGACGCTCGCGCCCGGCAAGGCCGCGCCGCCGGACTGCCCCTACGCCTGCCCGTTGTCGGCCTGCGCACCGCCCTTGCCGCCCGCACCGGCCTGGCCCGACACCGACCCGCCACGCGTGCCCGCGCGATGCGAGGCGCCACGACTGGCCGCGTCAGTGACATTGCCGCTTCCAGACAGCGCCGTCGTCCGGCCCTCGTTCACCGCAGCGCGGTGGTCCGCGCCGCGCCGTCCGCAGTGGCCGCGCCACGCGCCGCCGCCCGCTGCGCCGCCATGCGCGCACGCTGCGTTTGTTGCTCGATCCCGCTGCGCGCCGCGGTCCAGCGGAACCCCGGCGTCCAGGCAGCCGGCACCCATGCGGTACAGAAGAGGCTGCGGGACGGGAAACGCGCGCCCTGTGCGGCGGCGCCTAGGTCATCGACTCGGCGGCAGCGTCGAGGCCGTCGATGCCGGCCAGCATCTTCTTCAGCAGCATCTCCAACTGTTGCTGCTCGCCGGCATCCAGCGCCGCGGTCTCGGTATCCAGGAATGTGCAAACGTCCGGCAGCAGGCGCTCGATCAGGGCGATGCCGGCCGGCTGCAGGGTCAGCGCGACCTTGCGACGGTCGTCCGGACTGGCGGTGCGCGACAGCAGCCCCTTGCTGCACAGGCTGTCGGTGAGACGGGTGATGTTGGCCGGCTTCTCGCCAGCGGCCTCGGCCACCTCGGTGGGGGTGATGCGCTGCTCGGGCGTGCCGTACAGCATCATCAGGATCTCGTACTCCGGCGGGCTGATGCCGTAGTCCTTGAGCACGCCGCTGGCGTTGGCATGCACGCGCTTGTACAGATGCTTGACCAGCCGGACCAGGACGGCGGGTTCGCGTGGGAAGGCCGGATAGCGCGCGCAGGTGTGCGCCACACGTCGCTCGGTCTGATCGAAACTGCCCATGAGACATCGATTGCAAGTGGGGTAGCCGTCAATCCTACCCATTGCGCCGCGCGCCGACGAGGGGATGGGTTGCGTTCCCGCGCGCTGTCGACGCCATGCACCGGAGGCACACGCCGACGCGCAGCGGCGCGCCGGCGAACGCTCAGGCGGCGAACAGTGGTGCGTACTCCGGCGCCACCAGTTCGCGCAGCACGCTGGCCGGCACGTCCACGGTCTGCGTGCCATCGGCGTATGGCCCGACCTGGTACGGCGGGAACACGAAGCGCAGCGCGGTGATCTTGCCCGCCGCATCGACCAGCGGCTGGAACTGGCTGAAGTTGCTGGCCTGCGGCTCGGTGCCTTCGGCGATCATCTTGCTGGCGCTGCGCACCTGCTCCTCCTGATCCTCCGGCGGCACCTGCTCGGCATCGACCCGCGTCTGCACGGCCTGGCGCAGTTGCGCGGCGACATAGGCGGCCACCTGCTTCCAGTGCGTCGCATCCGGGATCAGCGTCTCGGCGGTGAGCATGCGCTGCTGCTGCGGCAGCCATACCCAGCGCGCCACCAGCGGCTCGCCGTGCGCACCGCCGGTGTAGCGGCTGCCATCGGCGCTCAACGCCACCAGGTCCGGACGCTCCAGCAGCATCTCGAACTGCAACGAGAGTTCGTAGGGCGCGCGCGGGCGATCGTTGCCGAGCCCGTCGACCGCTTCCATCAGTTCGCTGCGCGCGTTCTGCGCATAGCGGTTGGCCGCGTCGGCCAGCCCCGGGTAACGGTTGATCGACGGCGGGAAAGTGATACCGACCACATAGCTGGGGCTGTGTTCGACGATGTCCTTGAGTTCCGGCGGTGCGGTCTGCGCCTGCTCCGATGGCGCCGGCGTGGCCGCCTCGCTCTGCGCCGGTGCCGCGGCGGGCGCCGGTGCGGCGGCCGGTTCCTCGCGCTTGCAGCCGGCCACTGCCAGCGCCGCCGCGACCGCCAGCGCCGTCCATGCCATCCGCCCGTTGCCCATCGTCTCTGCCCTGCTCACGTCGACTGCCCCTGTTCCTGCGATTTTTGTGGAAGTGCGCGCATTATCGCGCCGTTGCGATGCCGCGCGCTCAACCGAGCAGGGCGGCGTAGTGCGGATGCCGCTGGATGAACACCGCCGCGTACGAGCACGCCGGCACCACCTTCAAGCCTTGCGCCTGCGCGTGGTCCAGGGCGGCGGTCACCAGCCGCGCCGCCAGGCCGCGCCCGCCGATCGGCGTCTGCACCCCGGTGTGGGTGATGACCATGCGCCCCTGCTCCAGCACGTAGTCGAGTTCGGCGCGGTGGCCGTCGACCTCCAGGGTGAAGCGGCGCTGCTGCGGATCGTGCGCGATCGGGACGTTGGCTGCGGACATGCGGAAATGGACGTGGCGCGGAGACGCAGTGTCCTCTGCCGCGTGCCGCGGCCATGTGAAGCATCTGCCCCAACGCGTCATGCCACCGACGCGGCGGGTCAGCCGCCCGCCGCTCAAGTCGTGCCGCGCGCGGCCGATACCGCCAGGACAGGCCGAAAACCTGGCATGGGAGTTGCACTTCCCATTACGCAGCGATCCAACAGGGAGCCACGCGCATGAGCGAGAACGAGAGCAAATACGACCAGGGCGACCATAACGCCTCCCTGCTGGAAGGGCTGTTCCAACTGTCGGTCAGCGGCGACCACCAGGGCGGCGAGTTCCAGCAGCTCGACGACGAGGTCTACCAGCGCCTCAAGCGCACCTACGAGAACGCCGCTATCGGCAGCGCCAAGGTGCAGCTGCGCGGGCAACAGACCCGCTGAGCGCCAACGGCGGCCACACGGGCCGCCGCAGCCAACCCATGCGCAATGCAGTGGCGGTCATCCGCGGCCGCAGCGAAGCGCCAGCATCCACCTCAACGCCTCGAACCCGACCCGGTCGAACGCGCGGCGCCGCACGTTCGCGCAGGCGCCGCCGCGCAGCACATCACCCGCGGCCGAAGCGCGGGTTCGCCAGCTCGCCCAAGAAGTGCTGCAGCACCGACGGCTCCATGATCAGCAGGAACATCACGCCGAACGCGGCGCCGGCCAGGTGCGCGCTGTGGTTGACGTTGTCGCCGCCGCGGCGGTCCATCCAGATGCTGTAGCCGACATAGAACACGGCATACAGGATCGCCGGGATCGGAATCGGGATGAAGAAGAAGAAGATCCCGGTCCACGGCGCCATCAGGATGAAGGCGAACAGCACCGCCGACACCGCGCCGGACGCGCCCAGGCTCATGTAGTTGGGGTTCTTCTGGTTCTTCAGGTAGCTGGGCAGGATCGAGACCACCAGCGCCGACAGGTAGAACAGCGGGTACACCAGCATGTTGCCGGTCATCCGCTCCATCAGCACCTCGATCGGGCCGCCGAAGAAGTACAGCGTGACCATGTTGAACAGCAGGTGCGGGAAATCGGCGTGGATGAAGCCGTAGGTCACCAGCCGGTCGTACTGCTTGTGGCGGTCGATCGCCGGCGGCCACAGGATCAGCCGGTCGAGCAGCCGGCGGTTGTTGAACGCCGCCCACGACACCAGCACGGTGAGGACGATCAGGATCAGGTTGACGGGGGTGACGGAGGGCATGCGGGGTCTCAGGCGGGGCGGTAGTGGTCGACCATGCGGTAGCGGCGCGCGTACAGCCCGAACAGCAGTGCGGCGACGAACGCGAAGGCGGCGAAGAAGAACATCAGGAACGCGGTCTCGCTGAGCCCGGTGCTGCCGATGTGAGCGGTGACGCGGTCATTGCGCACCGCCGCGTTGGACAGCAGTACCCACAGGTTGCCGACGGTGGTGGTGAGGTTCCAGAAACTCATCACCACGCCCTTCATCGACTGCGGCGCCTGGCTGTAGGCGAACTCCAGGCCGGTCGCCGAGACCAGCACTTCGCCGAAGGTCAGCAGCGCATACGGCAGGATCTGCCAGGCGATGGACAAGGCGTCGCCACCGTCCATCATCACCTGCAGGCTGCCGACCACGATCCAGGCCAGGCCGCTGAAGGCGATGCCGGCGGTCATTCGCCGCAACGCGGTCGGCTCGTAGCCGCGCCGGCGCAGCAGCGGGTACAGCACCAGGTTGTTGAACGGGATCAGCAGCATCACCAGCGCCGGATTCAGTGCCTGCATCTGCGAGGCGCTGAACCAGTCGGGCATCTGCATCTGCTGGCCCTGCAGCACCCAGGTCGAGGCCTTCTGGTCGAACAGCGAGAAGAACGGGGTGACCAGCGCGAACACCACCAGCACCCGCAGCACCGCGCGCACGCCGTCCACTGCGGCGTCCGGATGCACCGCGCGGGCGCGTTCCAGTTGCCACCAGGTGCCGCCGCCGATGCCGGCCAGCAACAGCACCAACGCCAGGCACAGGCAGATCACCAGGCCCAGCGTCGGTACCAGCGCGAACGTGCCCAGCGCCAGCAGCACCGCCACGCCGGCCAGGGCCAGTCCGGGACGCCCCTGCCCCGGCGCCTGCCGCAGCAGCGCGGTGCGCACCACCTGGGCGAAGCCGTGCGGATCCTTGGGCGGCAGCGGCACGCGCACGTAGCGGTGGCGCCCGGCCCAGAACACCAGGGTCGCCACCAGCATCAGGATACCGGGAATGCCGAACGCCCACGCCGGACCCAGGTTCTTCAGCGCCAGCGGAATCAGCAGCGAGGCGAACAGCGAGCCGAAGTTGATGATCCAGTAGAAGGCGTCGAACACCACCTTGGCCAGGTGCTTGTTGCCCTGGTCGAACTGGTCGCCCATGAACGAGGCCACCAGCGGCTTGATCCCGCCCGCGCCGAGCGCGATCAGGCCCAGGCCGAGGAAGAAGCCGGTGCGATGGCCTTCGAACAGCGCCAGGCATAGATGCCCCGCGCAGTAGATGAGACTGAACCAGAGGATGGTGCTGTACTTGCCGAAGAAGCGGTCGGCCAACCAGCCGCCGAGCAGCGGGAAGAAGTACACGCCGATCATGAAGCTGTGCATGATGTGCTTGGCCTCGGCCTCGCGGCCGGGCGCGGTCACTTCCTGCAGCAGCAGCGAGGTGATCAGGAACTGCACCAGGATGTTGCGCATCCCGTAGAAGCTGAAGCGCTCGCAGGCCTCGTTGCCGATGATGTACGGAATCTGCCGCGGCATGCGCGCAGTGGCGCGCTCTTGCGCCGCGCTCATGCGGCGTGTCTCGTGGTGGCTTGGCTGCTCACGGGCCCTCGTCCAGGCAAAATTTTCAGAAGGTTACCCGATCGTTCCGGCGAATCGAACCGCTAGGGCGTGTCGCCCATTCCCGAGGATGCCGCGTTGGGTCTGGCAGGCGCGCGGCCGGCGTTGCGTGGCGCAGCGCCTGACTGGCCGTCAGGTCAAGCCGCGCGGCGCCGGCCGCGCGCCTGCCAGGCCCAACCCGAAGGGCCGCGATTGCGCGTGCCCGTGGCCGCGTCGTCGCTCGGGCGTGGACGCACGTCCACGTCCTCGCTCTTCCCTGCCACAGGCACGCGCAATCGCGGCGCGGCATGCTCGGGAATGGGCGACATGCCCTAGGGTGCTTTCGCAATCGGCGCGCTGCCCGCATCATGGGGGTCTGTCCCGAGACGGTGCCGAAATGATCCGAGCCAGGCTGGCCTCCCTGCTGTTGCCGATGCTGCTGTGCAGCATGCCGTCGCTGGCCAGCGAGGCGGGCCTGTCCACCGAGGCCGAGCGCAGCGGGTTCGCGCGCACCGGCCGCTACGCCGAGACCATCGCCCTGTGCGATGCGTTCGCGCAGCGCTATCCGCAAGCGGTGCGCTGCTTCGACGTCGGCACCACGCCGGAAGGCCGGCCGATGAAGGCGCTGGCGGTGTCCACCTCGGGCGCGCTGGATCCCGCGGCTGCACAGGCGCGCAAGCTGCCGGTGGTGCTGATCCAGGGCGGCATCCACGCCGGCGAGATCGATGGCAAGGACGCCGGCTTCCTGGCACTGCGCCAGTTGCTCGACGGCCAGGCCGCACGCGGCGCGCTGGACAAGCAGGTGTGGCTGTTCGTGCCGGTGTTCAACGTCGACGGGCACGAGCGCTTCGGCGCCTGGAACCGGCCCAACCAGCGCGGCCCCGAGCAGATGGGCTGGCGCACCACCGCGCAGAACCTCAACCTCAACCGCGACTACGTCAAGGCCGATGCGCCGGAGATGCAGGCGATGCTGCGCCTGGTCGAGCAGTGGGATCCGCTGCTGTACGTGGACCTGCACGTCACCGATGGCGCGCAGTTCGAGCACGATGTGTCGATCCAGGTGGAACCGCTGCACGCCGGCGACACCGCGCTGCGCGGCGACGGCCTGCGCCTGCGCGACGGCGTGCTCGCCGACCTCAAGCGGCAGGGCTCGCTGCCATTGCCCTACTACCCCTCGTTCGTGGTCAACGACGACCCGACCTCCGGCTTCGAGGACGGCGTGCCGACGCCACGCTTCTCGCACGGCTATTTCCAACTGCGCAACCGCTTCGGCATGCTGGTGGAAACGCACTCGTGGAAGCGCTACCCCGAGCGCGTGCGCATCACCCGCAACACCATCGTCTCGGTGCTGCAGCAGGTGGCGCGGCACGGCGCGCAATGGCGCGCCGACGCACTGGCCGCCGACGCGCGCGCGCAAGCGCTGGGCGGTAAGACGGTGGCGTTGGATTACCGCACCACCGACGCCTCGCACCTGGTGGACTTCCGCGGCTACGCCTACACGCGCACGCCCTCCCCGGTCTCCGGCGCGCTGATGACCCGCTATGACGAACGCACCCCGCAACTCTGGCGAGTGCCGCTGCGCGATGAGGTCGTACCCAGCGTCGAAGTCGCCGCGCCGCGCGCCGGTTACGTGGTGCCGGCGGCGCAGGCCGCCCTGGTCGGCGCCAAGCTGCGCCAGCACGGCATCGCCTTCCGCACCCTGGAGCACGACGCCACCCTGCCGGTGCAGACCTTCCGTGCCGAGACCGCCGACTTCGCCGCCCGCTCGTCCGAAAGCCACCAGCGGCTCAGCGTCACCGGCGCCTGGAAAGCGGAGACCCGCGCGGTCGGTGCAGGTGCGCTGTTCGTGCCGATCGCCCAGCCCAAGGCGCGGCTGCTGATGGCGCTGCTGGAACCGCAGGCGCCGGATTCGCTGCTGCAATGGGGCGAGTTCAACAGCGCGTTCGAGCGTGCCGAATACATGGAAGACTACGTCGCCGAGGACGTGGCGCGGCAGATGCTGGCCAGCGACCCCGCGCTCAAGGCGGAGTTCGAGGACAAGCTCGAACACGACGCGGCCTTCGCCAAGGATCCGCAGGCGCGGCTGGAGTTCTTCTACCGCCGCCACAGTTCCTGGGACGAGCGCTACCGCCTGTACCCGGTCATGCGCAGCGACGAAGCCCCGTCCTGACGCGCGGTTCCGCTCTCCCCCCGACTCCCCCCGATGCGCCTTCCCTTCATCTGCTTAGAGAGGCTGTTCGCCCCGATATGAAAACGTTTACAGGATCCCTTTGCCTGACCCTCGCGCTGGCCGCGCCCGCCTCCGCCGCGCCGCCGGCGACCGCCGCGCGCGCAGCCTCCGCGCCGCACGCCAGCGCCGCTGCGCAGCGCCCGTGGAACGATCGCAGCCTGTCGCCGGACCGGCGCGCCACGTTGTTGGTGCAGGCAATGACCCCGGACGAGAAGTTCCAGATGCTGCACAGCTACTTCGGCCTGGGCAAGGACGGCGGCCCGCGGCCGCCTGGCGCGGTCGGATCGGCCGGCTATGTGCCGGCGGTCGAACGCCTGGGCATTCCTGCGCAGCAGTTGGCCGATGCCGGCGTCGGCGTGACCAACCCCGGCAACATCCGCCCTGGCGACCACGCCACCGCTATGCCGTCCGGTCCTGCCACCGCCGCCACCTGGAACCGCGAACTGGCCTTCGCCGGTGGCGCCACCATGGGCCGCGAGGCCTGGCAGCAGGGCTTCAACGTGCTGCTGGCCGGCAGCGTCAACCTGCAGCGCGACCCGCGCAACGGCCGCAACTTCGAGTACGCCGGCGAGGATCCGCTGCTGGCCGGCGTGCTGGTCGGCGAATCGATCCGCGGCGTGCAGAGCCAGCACGTGGTCTCGACCATGAAGCACTTCGCGATGAACGACCTGGAGACCGGGCGCAACACCCACAGCGCCGACATCGGCGAGCAGGCCATGCACGAGTCGGACCTGCTGGCCTTCGAGCTGGCGCTGAAGATCGGCCAGCCCGGCTCGGTGATGTGCTCCTACAACCGCATCAACGGCGTGTACGGCTGCGAGCACGACTACCTGCTCAACCAGGTGCTGAAGCAGGAGTGGAAGTTTCCCGGCTACGTGATGTCCGACTGGGGCGGCGTGCACAGCGGCTCCAAGGCGGCGCTGGCCGGCCTGGACCAGCAGTCGGCCGGCGAAGTGTTCGACAAGGCGGTGTACTTCGACCAGCCGCTGCGCATGGCGGTGGCCGCCGGTACCGTGCCGCAGGCGCGCCTGGACGACATGGTCAAGCGCATCCTGCGCGCCTTCATCGCCACCGGCAGTTTCGACAACCCGCCGCAGCACCAGCCGATCGACGATGCCGCCGGCGGCCTGGCCGCGCAGCGCGTGGTCGAGGAAGGCACGGTGCTGTTGCGCAACGAAGGCAAGCTGCTGCCGCTGTCGCGCAACCTGCGCCGTATCGCGGTGATCGGCGGGCATGCCGACAAGGGCGTGATCGGCGGCGGCGGTTCGTCGATGGTCGGCGTCACCGTCAACGGCGGCAACGCGGTGCCGGGCATCGCCCCGACCACCTGGCCGGGCCCGGTGATGTTCCATCCGTCCTCGCCGCTGCAGGCCTTGCGCAAGGCCCTGCCCGACGCGCAGATCGACTACGCCAGCGGCGACGATCCGGCGGCGGCGGCCAAGCTCGCGCGCGAGGCCGACGTGGCCATCGTGTTCGCCACGCAGTGGTCGGCCGAGTCGGTGGACCTGCCGGATATCGCGCTGCCCGACAAGCAGGACGCGCTGATCGCCGGCGTGGCCAAGGCCAACCCGAAGACGGTGGTGGTGCTGGAGACCAACGGCCCGGTGGCGATGCCGTGGCTGCAGCAGGTGCCGGCGGTGCTGGAGGCCTGGTACCCGGGCATCCGCGGCGGCGAAGGCCTGGCGCGGCTGCTGCTGGGCGAGGTCAACCCGTCCGGGCGCCTGCCGGTGACCTGGCTGCGCGACGTGTCGCAACTGCCGCGGCCGTCGATTCCCGGCCTGGGCTTCAAGCCGGCGCAACCGCCGGGCAGCAGCGTCGACTACACCATCGAAGGCGCCAACGTCGGCTACCGCTGGTTCGCCGCGCGCGGCCTGGAGCCGGTGTATCCGTTCGGCTATGGCCTGTCCTACACCACGTTCGCCTACGCCAACTTCAAGGTGCAGGCCGACGGTAGCCGCGTCGTCGCCAGCTTCGACGTGCGCAACACCGGTGATCGCGAAGGCGCCGACGTGCCGCAGCTGTACCTGCGCCTGCCGCAGGGCCACCACACCCCGATCCGCCTGGTCGGCTGGGACAAGGTGATGCTCAAGCCGGGCGAGAGCCGCCACGTCAGCATCGTCGCCGAGCCCAAGACCCTGGCCGACTACGACCCGAAGAAGCGCCACTGGCATATCGCCGCCGGCGACTACGAGTTGTTGCTGGGCCGTTCGGCGACGCAGGTGGAGGCGCGCGCGCCGCTGCATCTGCAGGACGGCGTGCTGCAGCACTGAGCAAGGGCCGCGGCGCCGACGCCGCGTCCCGCCTCCCGCCCCGCCTCCGCGCCTGCGCGCCGGAGGCGGGGCGATATGCGCGAGTGCCACCTGCGCCGCAGCGATTGTGTGGCGGCTGCCGCAGCACCACGGGCTGTATACGCAACCCTGAGACCCTGCACCGTAGCATCGCCCGCATGACTCCCCGCGTCTTCCGATGGCATCGCACCGGCTGGCTGTTGCTGGCCGTGGCCGCATTGGCACAGGCGCACGTGGCGGCGGATGCGGCGCCCGCGGTCTCTGCAACGCCGGGCCCTCCCCTCACCGTGGTCACCCTCACCCTCGCCGGCGATCCACGCCAGGCGCAGGACGGCGACGACTGGAGCGCGCGCCGCGAGCGGATCGTCGAAGCCCTGCAGCGCCTGCATCCCGACGCCGTCGCGCTGCAGGAGGTACTGCAGACGCCGGAGCTGCCGAACCAGGCGCAATGGCTGGCCGCGCGCCTGGGCTACCACTGCCATTTCATCAGCCCCGATCCGCCGAGCCGGCCGCAACGCCGCGGCAATGCGCTGCTGACCCGCCTGCCGGTGCTGGAGGAAGCCGAGACCCTGCTGCATCCGCTGGAGGACTACAGCGTGGCCGGCCTGGTGCGGGTGGATCTGCATGGGCAGCCGGTGAACCTGTACTTCACCCGCCTGCACGCCGCGCGCGACGGTGGCGCCAGCCGTCGCGAACAGGCGGAGGATCTGATGGCATGGATCGATGCCACCGCCGAGGACGTGCCGTCGGTGCTGGCCGGCGGATTCTTTGCCGCCGCGCGCGCGCCCGCCCTGGCGCCGCTGGCGGCCCGCTTCGAGGACGCCAGCGTGCGCGGCGAGGCGGCGCGCAACCGCATCGACGTGCGTGCGCGTGCACCCGGCACGGCGGCGGCCGCCGACCATGTGTTCTTCGAACGCGGCCACTTCCGTCCCGTGCACGGCGCACGCCTGTTCGCGCCGGCGCCGGAGCTGCCCGCAGCCGGTACGCGCGGCCTGCTGATGGTGCTGCAGCCGCTCGACCAGATACCGACATCGCTACAACCGGCGCCGTAGCGGACGGCAGGCTGGGCGCGTTCCTGCGCCGTGCGATCACGGCCGTGCGATGCGCCGGATGGGATGGACCGGCATCGACATGGCATCGGCCCGGAGCGATCGGGCACCACTGATGCCATGCGTTCGTCACGCATCGCTGCATCTGTTGTAGGAGCGGCTTCAGCCGCGACGGGCATTCCCGGTAACGCCGGTCGCGGCTGACGCCGCTCCTACAAGTGGCCTTTTCGACGCAGCAACACAAGCGGTCACCGATGCGGCGCAGACCGCCACCGCTGCGAAGCAGCCTGCGCACGCGCGCGAAGGCAACGCACCAAGCTGCCTTTCTTTGCCTCGCAGCCACACCCCGTCCGCACCTCCAGCGCATCTGTCTGGCATCCACACAAAAAAGGCCGGGCGAACCCGGCCTTTTTCATTTCGCGATGCTGGCGCGCGATCAGCCGATCGCGGCGTGGTAGCGGCGCTCCACTTCCTTCCAGTCGACCACGTTGAAGAACGCACCGATGTAGTCCGGACGGCGGTTCTGGTACTTCAGGTAGTAGGCGTGTTCCCACACGTCCAGGCCCAGGATCGGCGTGTTGCCCTCGAACAGCGGGCTGTCCTGGTTGGCGGTGCTCTCGACCACCAGCTTCTTGTCGGGGGTGACGCTGAGCCAGGCCCAGCCGCTGCCGAAGCGGGTCAGCGCGGCCTTGGTGAAGGCGTCCTTGAACTTGTCGAAGCCGCCCAGTTCGCTGTCGATGGCCTTGGCGACGTCGCCGCTGGGGGCGCCGCCGGCGTTGGGCGCCATCACCGTCCAGAACAGCGAGTGGTTGGCATGGCCGCCGCCGTTGTTGCGCACCGGACCCTGCAGGTTCTCCGGCAGCGACTTCAACTTGGACACCAGCGCCTCGATCGGCAGATCGGCGTACTCGGTGCCTTCCAGCGCGGCGTTGACGTTGTTGATGTAGGTCTGGTGATGCTTGGTGTGATGGATCTCCATCGTCTGCGCATCGATATGCGGTTCCAGCGCGTCGTAGGCGTAGGGCAACTTGGGGAGGGTGTAGGCCATGCGGTTCTCCTGGACTTTCGCCGTCGAAAGGACGAGCGTTGCGTGAGCAATGGTAGGGACGGTCGGCGGCCTTACCAAGGGCGCGGCCGGGGAAACATCGTCCCATCCCGCGGTGGCGGTGCCGGCCGGCCTTGCGAATCGGCGCCTACCATGCCCCACGCCCCGGTTAGTCGGATGTGAATCGCCTGCGTCACCGGCATGACCGGCGGCGTTTAGAGCCGGAACAGGCAGGCCGGCCCATACTGTGCGCGATGGCGCCATGCCGCGCGCCGCTGCCGTTCCTGCAGGAGAGTCCATGCGCAAGCCCGTGCTGTTGATCGCCGCCATCGTGTTGCTGGTGGGCGGGCTGAGGGGCATCCGCGGGCTGCAGCATCCGCCGCACCAGCAGTTCGCGCCCTCGCTCGACGCGGCCGCACAGGCGCCCTACACCGCGCCCGGCAGATCCGCGCCCGCAGCCGACGCGGCATCGCCCGACCTGCCGGCGTTCCTGCCGCCCGAGGCACGCGCCACGGTGGCGCTGATCCTGCGCGGCGGGCCGTTCCCGCATCGCCAGGATGGCAGCGTGTTCGGCAACCGCGAGAACCGGCTGCCGGCGCAACCGCGCGGCTACTACCGTGAATACACCGTCGATACCCCAGGCCTGTCGCATCGCGGCGCGCGCCGCATCGTCACCGGCGGCGCGCCGCCGCAGGTCTGGTACTACAGCGACGATCACTACGACAGTTTCCGCAGCTTCCAGGTGGGCGGTGCGAGGCCGGCGCCGTGAGCGGCTTCCCGTTCGCACTGAATTTGGCCGAGCCGGCCGCTTCCGGCGTCTACCGCGTGGCCAACCGCGACCTGGACAGCGTCGCCGCGCTGGCCCGCGACGCCGGCCTGCGGCTGTGCCGGATCGACCTGCACGGCTGCACCGGCAAGGCCATGCTGCTGATGCGGCTGGCCGCGCAACTGGACTTTCCGCCCGGCTTCGGCCGCAACTGGGACGCGCTCACCGACGGCCTGCGCGACCTGTCCTGGCTGCCCTCGCCGCGCGGCTATGCGCTGCTGCTGGAGGACGCCGGACAGTTGCAGAGCGTGGCGCAGCCGGCATTCGACGTGCTGCTGGAGATCCTCGACGACGTCGCCCGCGAGTGGGCGCAGGACGGCGTCAGCTTCGTCGCGTTCGTGGGTGGCAGCGAGGAACCGGAAGCGCCTGCGGAGTCCGACTGAGCGCAATGCGTAGGAGCGGCTTCAGCCGCGACCGGCCGTCGGAGCGATCGCCATCGCGACCGGCGTGCGAACTGATGCCATCGCTCACTATTGGTGGCACAGGCACATCCGTGGACGCGAGCCTGCGCGCACATCGTGTAAGAGCGGCGTCAGCCGCGACTGCATTCACCGGGAACGCCCGTCGCGGCTGAAGCCGCTCCTACGACGAGCGCACACGCGGCGCTCCAGCCGGAGCCGCCTAGCTGTGGCGGCTGCCGTTCCGGGTCTCGGGTCCCGGCCTTTCAGCCGTCCAGTTCGCTCCAGCGCGCATACGCCGCATCCAGATCCGCCTGCGCCTGGCTGAGCGCCTGCGTGTGCGCGTTCACCGCCGCCGCGTCGCGCTGGTAGAACGCCGGGTCGGTCATCGCCTCGGTCAGCGCCGCGACCTGCTGTTCCAGCGTTTCGATCCGCGCCGGCAACTGCTCCAGTTCGCGCGCGTCCTTGTAGCTGAGCTTGCGCTTGGCCGGTGCGGACGCGGGCGCCGCAGCCGCCGCCACCGGCGTGGTCGCCGCGGCGGTGGCCGAAGCCTTGGCCACCGCCATCGCGCTGGCCGGCGCCGCCGGGCGCTGGCGTACCCAGTCGCTGTAGCCGCCGACGTATTCGCCGATGCGGCCGTCGCCTTCCATGACCATGGTCGAGGTCACCACGTTGTCGATGAAGTCGCGGTCATGGCTGACCAGCAACAAGGTGCCGCTGTAGTCGCCGAGCAGTTCTTCCAGCAGCTCCAGGGTTTCCACGTCCAGGTCGTTGGTCGGTTCGTCCATCACCAGCAGGTTGGACGGCTGCGCGAACAGCCGCGCCAGCAGCAGGCGGTTGCGCTCGCCGCCGGACAGGCGGGTGATCGGCGCGCGCGCGCGTTCCGGGGTGAACAGGAAATCCTGCAGGTAGGCATGCACGTGCTTGCGCTTGCCGTTGACCTCGATGAAGTCGCGGCCCTCGGCCACGTTCTCGATCGCGCTCCAGTCCTCGCGCAGGGTGGCGCGGTACTGGTCGAAATACGCCACCTGCAGATTGGTGCCGGCGCGCACTTCGCCCTGGTCCGGGGTCAGTTCGCCCAGCAGCAGCTTCAGCAGCGTGGTCTTGCCGCTGCCGTTGGGGCCGATCAGGCCGATGCGGTCGCCGCGCAGGATGGTGGTGGAAAAATCGCGCACCATGCTGCGCGCGCCGAAGGCGAAACCCAGGTCCTTGGCCTCGATCACCTTCTTGCCGGAGGATTCGCCCTGCGCGGCCTCCATGCGCACGTTGCCGCCGAGTTCGCGGCGCTGGGTGCGCTCGCGGCGCATCGCTTCCAATCGCCGCACCCGGCCCTCGTCGCGGGTGCGCCGCGCCTTGATGCCCTGGCGGATCCACACTTCTTCCTGCGCCAGCAGCTTGTCGAAGCGCGCGTTTTCCTGCGCCTGCGCATTGAGCCGCTCCTCGCGACGGCGCTCGTAGTTGGCCCAGTCGCCCGGCCAGCTGCTGACCTGGCCACGGTCGATCTCGACGATGCGCGTGGCCAGGGCACGCAGGAAGCGCCGGTCGTGGGTGACGAACACCACGCTGCCGTTCCAGCCCTTGAGGAAGCCTTCCAGCCAGTCGATGGCCTCGATGTCCAGGTGGTTGGTCGGTTCGTCCAGCAGCAGCAGGTCCGGCGACGACACCAGCGCCCGCGCCAGCAGCACGCGGCGCTTCATGCCGCCGGACAGCCGCGCGAATTCGGCGTCGCCGTCCAGCTCGAGGCGGGTCAGGGTCTCGTTGACCCGCTGATCCAGGGCCCAGCCATCGGCCGCATCGATCTTCGACTGCACCGCGCCCAGCGCATCGCCGTCGAACTCGGCGGCATGGCTGAGCCGGTGGAACTCGGCCAGCCAATGGCCAAGCGCGCCCAGGCCGTCGGCGACCACGTCGAACACACTGCCGGCAGCGCCGTGCGGCACCTCCTGTTCCAGCCGCGCGATGCGCACGCCCTGCTGGACCCGGACCTCGCCGTCATCGGGCTTGAGCTCGCCGGCGATCAGTTTCATCAACGTGGATTTGCCGGCGCCGTTGCGACCGATCAGGGCGATGCGTTCGCCCGGCTCGATCGTCAGGTCGGTCTTTTCCAGCAACAAGGGGCCGCCGACGCTGTAGTCGAGGTTCTGCAGAGTGATAAGAGGCATGCCGTATTGTACGGGACCCGGGACCCGGGACCCGGAAAGCAAAAAGCGGCGCGTCGTGCGAGTCGAGATGCCCTTTTGCTGTTGACGCTCCGGGTCCCGGGTCCCGGGTCCCGAGTCCCGGCCCCACCAGCTAAAATGCCGCATGACCGATTTCGCCACCCTCTCCCTCTCCCCGGCGCTCGCGCCCGGCATCGATGCACTCGGCTACACCAGCATGACCCCGGTGCAGGCGCAGAGCCTGCCGCCGATCCTGGCCGGACGCGATGCGATCGTGCAGGCGCCCACCGGCAGCGGCAAGACCGCCGCGTTCGGCCTGGGCCTGCTGCACAAGCTGGATCCGGCGCTGAGCCGCGCGCAGGCGCTGGTGCTGTGCCCGACCCGCGAACTGGCCGACCAGGTCGGCAAGCAGTTGCGCAAGCTCGCCACCGGCATTCCCAACATGAAACTGGTGGTGCTGACCGGCGGCATGCCGCTGGCGCCGCAGCTGGCCTCGCTGGAGGCACACGACCCGCAGGTGGTGGTCGGCACGCCCGGCCGCATCCAGGAGCTGGCGCGCAAGCGGGCGCTGCATCTTGGCGGGGTGCGCACGCTGGTACTGGACGAGGCCGACCGCATGCTCGACATGGGCTTCGAGGAGCCGATCCGCGAGATCGCCAGCCGCTGCGACAAGCACCGGCAGAGCCTGCTGTTCTCGGCCACCTTCCCCGAGGCGATTCGTGCGCTGGCGCGCGACCTGTTGAAGGAACCGGCGGAGATCACCGTCGAAGGCGCCGACAGCGCGCCGGAGATCGACCAGCAGTTCTTCGAGGTCGATCCCACCTACCGGCAGAAGGCGGTGGCCGGCCTGCTGCTGCGCTTCACGCCCGAGTCCAGCGTGGTGTTCTGCAATACCCGCAAGGAGGTCGACGAGGTCGCCGGCTCGCTGCAGCAGTTCGGTTTCTCCGCGCTGGCGCTGCATGGCGACATGGAGCAGCGCGACCGCGACGAGGTACTGGTGCGCTTCGTCAACCGCAGCTGCAACGTGCTGGTCGCCAGCGACGTGGCCGCGCGCGGGCTGGACGTGGAAGACCTGGCGGCGGTGATCAACTACGAACTGCCGACCGACAGCGAGACCTACCGCCACCGCATCGGCCGCACTGCGCGCGCCGGCAAGCACGGCCTGGCCCTGAGCCTGGTGGCGCCGCGCGAGAGCGCGCGCGCGCAGGCGCTGGAGACCGAACAGGGCCAGCCGCTGCGCTGGTCGCGCGCGCCGCTGGCCACCGCACGGCCGGCGCAGTTGCCGCAGGCGGCGATGGTCACCCTGCGTATCGACGGCGGCAAGACCGACAAGCTGCGCCCCGGCGACATCCTCGGCGCGCTGACCGGCGATGCCGGGCTGTCCGGCGCGGCGATCGGCAAGATCGCCATCTACCCCACCCGCTCCTACGTCGCCATCGCCCGCGCCCACGCCGGCAAGGCGCTGGCGCAGCTGCAGGCCGGCAAGATCAAGGGCCGCCGGTTCCGCGTCGCCAAGCTGTGAGCACGACGGCGCAGATCCTGGCGTCGCTGCGCCCGGACGAGGACGGCAACCTCTGGAGCGAGGCGGTGCCGGTGCCGTGGATGCACGACACCTGCTGTTTCGTGCTGGAGGATTGCGACGCTGGCGAGGTGCCAGCGGACGCAGCTTCGGCCATCGAGACGTTCCTGCAGCTCGACGCCGCGGTGTTCGCCGCGGCGGCGCCGCACGTGTTCGCCTACTACCGGCACACGCAGGCGCTGTGCGCCAAGTACGGATGGCCGTCGCCGGAGATCGCCGGCCCTGCCGAGGTGTGGGCGCACGTGCAGTTCGGCAGCGAGGCGTATGTCGACCGCCACCGCGACGGCCGCCTGCGCATCAGCCTGGAATGCAATTGCGACTGGGAACAGGAACACGGTCTGCAGCTGGTGTTCGCCGACGACGGGCGGATCTGCAAGGTCGGTCCGTTCGATGGCCAGCTGAGCCATGCCGCCGCGCATGCCGACCCGGCGCTGGAGGATGTGATCTACCCATATTGAGCCGGCTGCCGGCGCCGGCGCGACCGATCACGGCCTCGCCCAGCGCCGCGCCAGCGTCGGCGTCAGTAGCGCAGCGGCGCGGTGAGCGGAATGTCCGCGGGCCAGCGCGCCCGCGCGCCGAGCCCGGCCAGTTCCACCAGCACCGTCGCCGCGACCACTTCGGCGCCCATCCGCTGCGCCAGCGCCAGCGCCGCCAGCAAGGTGCCGCCGGTGGCGAGGACGTCGTCGACCAGCAGCACGCGCATGCCCGGCTGCAGTGCATCGGCATGGATCTCGATGCGATCGCGGCCGTACTCCAGGCCATAGTCCTGGGCCAGGGTCTGCGCCGGCAGCTTGCCGGGCTTGCGCACCGGCACGAACCCGGTGCGCAGTTCGTGCGCCAGCGGCGCGCCGAGAATGAAGCCGCGCGCCTCGATGCCCAGCACCGCGTCCAGCGGGGTGCCGCGCCAGGGCTGGGCCAGCGCATCCAGGGCGGAGGCGAAATCCGGCCCGTCGGCGAGCAGCGGGGTGATGTCCTTGAACAGGACGCCGGGCTTGGGAAAGTCCGGCACATCGCGGATTCGGGTGGCCCAGGACAGGGGTTCGGCAACGGTATCGGTCATGGTCGCGCGTCCCGGCGAGCCGGGACGATCCAGTGAGGGCGTGCCATCCTACCCGCTGTGCGCCGGCCTTGCCGCATCCGCCGGGCTGCGCCGCAGCGCACGCCGCACCAGCACGAAGAACAGCGGCACCAGCAGCACCGCCAGCACGGTGCCGGTGACCATGCCGCCGATCACGCAGACGCCGATCTCGCGGCGGCTGGAGGCACCGGCGCCGGTGGACAGCGCCAGCGGCAGCACGCCGGCCACGAACGCCAGCGAGGTCATCACGATCGGCCGCAGGCGCAGCCGCGCGCCTTCCAGCGTCGCCTCCAGCAACGGCATGCCGGCGCGCTGCCGCGCTTCGGCGAACTCGACGATCAGGATCGCGTTCTTCGCCGACAGGCCGATCGTGGTCAACAGGCCGACCTGGAAATAGATGTCGTTGACGAAGCGGGCCAGCGTGGTCGCCAGCACCGTGCCGACCACGCCCAGCGGGATCACCAGCAGCACCGCCACCGGGATCGACCAGCTCTCGTACAGCGCCGCCAGGCACAGGAAAATGAACAGGATCGAGGCGGTGTACAGCCACAGCGTCTGGTTGCTGGACAACTGCTCCTGGTAGGACAGCCCGCTCCACTGCAGATCGAAGCCCTCCTGCTTGGCCACCAGCGCCTGCATCCGCTGCATCGCCTCGCCGGAACTGCTGCCGGCCGCCGCGCCGCCCTGGATCTGCGCCGCCGGCAGGCCGTTGAAGCGCTGCTGCAGCTGCGGGCCGCGGGTCCAGTGGGTGCTGGCGAAACTGGCGAACGGCGCCATCTGCCCGCCGCTGCCGCGCACGTACCACTGCGCGATATCCTCCGGCAGCGCGCGGTACGGTGCATCGCCCTGCACGTACACGCGCTTGACCCGGCCGCGGTCGATGAAGTCGTTGACGTAGCTGCCGCCCCAGGCGGTGGCCAGGGTCGCGTTGATGTCGCTCTGCGCCAGCCCCAGCGCGCTGGCCTGCGCATGGTCGATGTCCACCTGCAGCTGCGCCTTGTCGCCCAGGCCGTTGAGCCGCACCGCGGTCAGCTGCGGATCGTCGCCGGCGGCCTTGAGCACCTGCTGCTGCGCCTTCAGCAGCGCCGCGCGGCCGGCGCCATCGCTGTCGCGGATCCACAGTTCGAAGCCGCTGGACTGGCCCAGGCCACGCACCGCCGGCGGCGACAGCACGCTGATCTTGGCGTCGCCGACGCCGCGGAAATGCGCGTTGGCGCGGTCGATGATGGCCTGCGCGGTGTTGTCGCGGTTGCGCTCGCCCCACGGCTTGAGCGCTACGAACGCCTGGCCGGCGTTCTGCCCGGTGCCGGCGTTGTTGCGGCCCACCACCATGAAGATCGCGGTCAGGTTCGCCTTCTCGTGGGTCATGAAGTAGTCGCTGATGCGCTTGCCCAGGGCCTGGGTCTTGGCCAGCGGCGTGCCTTCCGGGGTGGTGAACTGGATCTGCACCTGGCCCTGGTCCTCCACCGGCAGGAAGCCGGTGGGCATGCGCATGTACAGCACGACCATCGCCAGCACCACCAGCGCATACAGCGCCAGCCAGCGCCGCGGCCGCTGCAGCACGGTGCCGAGGCGGCGCTGGTAGGCCTGCTGGCCGCGCTCGACGCTGCGGTTGAACCATTGGAAGAACCGGCCAAGCTTGCGCTCCTGCTCCACCGGCTTGAGCAGGGTCGCGCACAGCGCCGGGGTCAGGGTCAGCGCGACCAGCGCCGACAGCGCCATGGCCGAGGCGATGGTGATCGAGAACTGCCGGTAGATGATGCCGGTGGAGCCGCCGAAGAACGCCATCGGCAGGAACACCGCGCCCAGCACCACGGTGATGCCGACCAGCGCGCCGGTGATCTCGCCCATCGAGCGCTCGGTGGCCTCGCGCGGCGGCAGATGCTCCTCGTGCATGATCCGCTCGACGTTCTCCACCACCACGATGGCGTCGTCGACCAGCAGACCGATCGCCAGCACCATCGCGAACAGGGTCAGCGTGTTGATGGTGAAGCCGGCCGCGGCGAGGATGCCGAAGGTGCCCAGCAGCACCACCGGCACGGTGATCGCCGGGATCAGCGTGGCGCGGGCGTTCTGCAGGAACAGGAACATCACCACCACCACCAGCACGATCGCCTCGGCCAGGGTGTGCACCACGTTCTCGATCGAGATCCGCACGAACGGCGTGCTGTCGCGCGGATAGGCCACGTCCAGGCCCGGCGGGAAGGTCGGCTTGAGCCGTTCGATGGTGGCGTGGATCGCGTCGGAGGTGGCGATCGCATTGGCGCCGGCCGACAGCGTCACCGAGAAGCCGGAGGCCGGGTGGCCGTTGAGCGTGGCGTTGTTCTGGTAGTTCTCCGCGCCGATCTCCACCCGCGCCACGTCGCCCAGGCGCACGCTGGAACCGTCCGCGCGCGTGGCCAGGATGATCTGCCGGAACTGCTCGGGGGTCTGCAGCCGCGACTGCGCGGTGACCGTGGCGTTGAGTTCCTGCTCGGCACCGGTGGGCAACGCGCCGAGTTCGCCGGCAGTGACCTGGGTGTTCTGCGCCAGGATCGCGCTGCGCACGTCGCCCGGCATGAGCTGATAGGCAGTGAGCTTGTGCGGGTCCAGCCACACCCGCATCGCGTACTGCGCGCCGAACACGTTGATCTCGCCGACGCCGTTGATGCGGCTGATCGGGTCCTGCAGGGTGCTGACCAGGTAGTCGGAGATGTCGACGTTGTCCATGCGGTCGGTGCGGTCGTAGATCGCCACGGCCATCAGGCTGTCGCCCTGCGACTTGGCCACGGTCACGCCCTGCTGCTGCACTTCCTGCGGCAGGCGGTTGAGCGCCTGGTTGACCGCGTTCTGCACCTGCACCTGGGCGATGTCGGGATTGGCCGCCTGGTCGAAGGTGATGCTGATCCGCGCCTGCCCGGACGAGGAACTGGTCGAGGAGAAGTACAGCAGGTGGTCGATGCCCTTGATCTGCTGTTCGATCACCTGGGTGACGCTGTCCTCCACGGTCTGCGCCGAAGCGCCGTTGTAGGTCGCGGTGACGTTGACCGAGGGCGGCGCGATGTCCGGGTACTGCTCGATCGGCAGGGTGAACACGGCGATGGCGCCGGCGGCCATGATGCAGATCGCCAGGACCCAGGCGAAGATCGGGCGGTGGATGAAGAAACGCGGCAGCATGCCGGCTCAGCCCCGGCTGGCGGCAGGCGCGGCCGCGGCGGCGGTCTTCACCGTCACCTTGGCGCCGTCGCTGAGGCCTTGCCGGCCCGCGACCACCACCCGCTCGCCGGGCTTGAGGCCAGTGCCGACCAGCCATTGGTCGCCGACCGCGCGCAACGTGGTGAACTCGCGCTGGCGCACCACGTTGTCGGCGCCCACCACCCAGGCCACCGCCTCGCCGCGGGGGGTGCGGTCCACCGCGGCCTGCGGCACCAGCAGCGCCTGCTGGCGCACGCCCTGCCCGACCAGCGCGCGCACGTACATGCCCGGCAGCAGTTGCGCATCGGGATTGGGGAAACGCGCGCGCAGGGTCACCGC
This sequence comes from Xanthomonas sp. F10, assembly GCF_014206815.1. Lineage (GTDB taxonomy): Bacteria > Pseudomonadota > Gammaproteobacteria > Xanthomonadales > Xanthomonadaceae > Xanthomonas_A > Xanthomonas_A indica. The sequence goes on along the minus strand of NZ_JACHNP010000001.1, from coordinate 813,683 downwards.
GCCGGTGGTCTCCTCCACGTCGAGGTCGGCGAATTCCAGCGTGCCCGGCAACGGGTACTCGGTGCCGTCGGACAGCGTCAGCCGCACCTGTGTGCTGGCCGGCTGCACGCCGCCGGCGGCGATCGCCCGGCGCAGCGCCAGGAACTGGTTGCCGGACTGGGTGATGTCCACGTTCATCGGATCCAGTTGCTGGATCTTGGCGATGGCGTCGGTCTGGTTGGCGGTGACCAGCGCGCCCGGCGTCACCCGCGCGCGGCCGATGCGCCCGCCGATCGGCGCCAGCACCGTGGCGAAGCGCAGCTGCGTGCGGGCGGTGTCCAGCGCCGCGCGTTGCGCGTCGCGACTGGCCAGCGCCTGCTTGTAGGCGGCCTGTGCATCGTCCACATCCTGCTGCGCGGCCAGTTGGGTCTTGCCGAGGGTGCGGTAGCGCTCGGCACGCAACGTGGCCGCGGCGAGCGTGGCCTCGGCGGTGGCCAGATTGGCCTGCGCCTGATTGGCCGCGGCCTGGTACAGGGTGGGCTCGATCTGGAACAGCGGCTGCCCGGCGCGCACGGTGGCGCCCTCCTCAAACAGCCGCTGGCGCAGGATGCCGCTGACCTGCGGCCGCACCTCCGATTCTTCCGACGCGACGGTGCGCCCGGCCAGCTCCACGCTCAACGGCACGGGCTGCGGCTGCAGGGTCACCACCTCCACCGTCTTCGCGGCCGGCGTCGGGGCCGTGCCTCCGCCCTTGCAGCCGGCGAACGCGAGCACGACGGCGGACAGCAGCAACGGCAGCGCGCAGCGGCGCTGGACGAGAGGCGCGGACATGCGCTTGATCCTGGGGACGACGAGGAGGATCATTTAATTTACTCAAAGACAAAAAAACAAACATGAAGGGAGGCACAACCCTTCGCGGCAAGGAGGGGCAGTCAGCGGCCACGACGCCCGCGTCGTCGGCATCGGTCACGCCTGCGCGGCCGCGTGGCCGGCCGGCGCTGGCGCGACCGCGCCTGCTGGCGGCGGCGCGCACGCTGCTGCTGGAGCATGGGCTGGAGGTGTCGCTGGAACAGATCGCCAGCCAGGCCGGGTTGACCCGGCAAAGCCTGTACAACCATTTTTCCAGCAAGGCCGAGCTGTTGATGCAGGTATTCGAAGCCTTGAACGAGGAACTGCAGGCACGCTTCGAGAACATCGGCAGCGCCACCGCGCAGGATCTGCCCGCGACCCTGCGGCAGATCGCGGTGACCGTGCCGGCGCACCTGTACGCGCCCGACGCCCTGCGCCTGCATCGCCTGCTGGTGCAGGCCAGCGCGCAGATGCCGGACTTGCTGCAGTCGCTGCACCAACGCCGCGCCGGCCGCCTGCGCGAGCGCCTGGGCGCCTTGCTGCAGGCCCTGCACGCACGTGGCGACGTGCAGGTCGACACGCCCTTCCTCGCCGCCACCGCCTTCATCGGCGCCACCTTCGGCTACGCGTACCCCGGCGCGATGCTCAATGGGCAGGCGCCGGACGCGGCCACCCAGCAGGCGCTGGCGGAGGAAGTGGTGGCGACCTTCCTGGCCGCCTGGCGCTACCGCGGTGCGACGCCGCCCTGAGCGCACGCGCCGGTCCCGCTCAGGAACTGCACGACAGCATCGAACAACCGGCCCGGGTGCGCGCCCAGTCCGGACGCTTCGCCGCGAAGGCCTCGTGCCCTGGCTGCTCGTCATAGGGATGCCGCATCACCTCGAGCAGTTCGTCGATGCCGCCGGTGTCGCCCTGTTCGGCCCGATCGATCGCCTGCTGCGCCAGGTAGTTGCGCAGCACATAGCGCGGATTGGCCGCCCGCATCTTCTCCACGCGCACGGCGGCAGGCAACGGATCCTGCTGCAGCCGCTGCGCATAGCGCGCCAGCCAGGCCTCGAACGCCGGCGCCTGCGCCGCCCGCTTGGCGGGGTCGTAGAACGCCTCGCCCAGCGCCGCCAGCGCCTGCGTCGGCGTCCACGGCTGCAGCGGCAACGCGCTCAGTCCGCGGAACCACAGGGTCATGTCGACCTCGCCCTGCTGCAGCAGGTCCAGCAGGTCGCGCATCAGCGCCACGTCTGCGTCGACGCACTCCTGCAGGCCGAGCTTGGCCGCGATGTTGTCGCGCTCGGCCTGCGCATAGTCGGCGCGGAACCGCTCCAGCCCGTCGTGCAGCGGCGCGACGTCGTCGAACAGCGGCGCCAGCGCCTGCGCCAGGCGTCCCAGGTTCCAGTACGCGACCTGCGGCTGGGTGCCGAAGCGGTAGCGGCGCCCCTGCGCATCGGTGGTATTGGGAGTCCACTCCGGATCGTAGTCGTCGATCCAGCCGTAGGGGCCGTAATCGATGGTCAGCCCCAGGATCGACATGTTGTCGGTGTTCATCACCCCGTGCACGAAGCCGACCCGCATCCAGTGCGCGACCATGCGCGCGGTGCGCGCGCAGATGTCGGCGAACCAGGCGGCATCGCGCGCGCCACCGGCGCCTTGCAGCTCCGGGAAATCGCGTGTGATCACCAGGTCGGCCAGGCGCCGCAGCAACGCGATGTCGCCGCGCGCGGCGGGCAGTTCGAAACTGCCGAAGCGCACGAACGAGGGCGCCACCCGGCACACCACCGCGCCCGGCTCGGCACGCGGATGGCCGTCGTAGAACATGTCGCGCACCACTGTCTCGCCGGTGCCGACCAGGCTCAGCGCACGCGTGGTCGGCACGCCCAGGTGGTGCATGGCCTCGCTGCACAGGAACTCGCGGATCGAGGAACGCAGCACTGCACGGCCATCGGCGCCGCGCGAATACGGCGTGGGCCCGGCGCCCTTGAGCTGCAACTCCCAGCGCCGCCCGTCCACGCCCAGGGCCTCGCCCAGCGAGATCGCACGGCCGTCGCCAAGCTGCCCGGCCCAGTGCCCGAACTGGTGGCCACCGTAGTTGGCCGCATAGGGCTGCATGCCCGGATAGCGCGCATTGCCGGCGAACACCGCGGCGAACTGCGGCGACCGCACCTCCTGCTCGGACAGCCCGAGCGAGGCCGCCACCTCCGGCGAATACGCCAGCAACCGCGGCGCCGCCACCGGCGTCGGCTCGACCGGCGACCACAGCGCCCCCAGCACCTCGCGGCGCCGTGGCCCGGTTTCCGGGTCGCCGGGCAGCTCGGCGACGAAACGATTGTCGAAACGCAAGGAAGACATGGGGCACAGCCTAGAAGTCGCAGCCTGCATTGGAAAGGCCGAAGAGTGAGCATACGGTGCATGCCCTGTGCCCCGCGCGCATTCCGAGCCCCTCTCCCCAAGGGAGAGGGGTTGGGGTGACGGTCCGACCGCCGCGAAGTCCCACCGCAAGTGCTGCAACCCCACCGCTTTTACCACTCCCCACTCCCGAATCCCCGCCCCACCTCCACTCGCCGCCGACACCCGCATCGGGCATGCTCCGCGCTCCTCTCCGGGATCGCCCATGTCCGACCGTCCGTCTCCGCCCCGCTGGCCCCGCAATGCCCTGATCGCCCTGTCCTCGCTGCTGGTCTCGGCTTGCAGCAGCCTGTTCTTCGGCGGCCTCAACGCCAGTTCCTCGCGGCACGGCCTCAGCGAACAGCGCGGGATCGTCTACGACGCCGCGCACGGCCTGGCGCTGGACGTGTACCGCCCGGCCGGGGTGCAGCACGCGCCGGTGGTGGTGTTCTTTCACGGCGGCACCTGGAAGACCGGCAACCGCCAGAGCTACCGCTGGGCCGGCGAAGCGCTGGCGCGGCACGGCGTGGTCGCGATCGTGCCGGACTACCGCAAGTATCCGCAGGTGACCCTGGACGGCTTCATGCGCGACGCCGCCACCGCGGTGGCCTGGAGCCAGCGGCATGCCGTCGACTACGGCGGCGATCCGCAACGGCTGGTGCTGATGGGCCACTCCGCCGGCGCGCACATCGCCGCACTGCTGGCCACCGATGGCCACTGGCTGCAGGCGCAAGGCCTGTCGCCGCGGCAGCTGTGCGGCCTGGTCGGGCTGGCCGGCCCCTACGACTTCCTGCCGCTGACCGACCCGGACCTGATCGGCATGTTCGGCCAGGACCCGGCGCAGCAGCGGCGCTCGCAACCGGTGAACTTCGTCGACGGCGACGAGCCGCCGGCGCTGCTGCTGCACGGCGACGCCGACACGGTGGTGGAGCCGCACAACAGCCAGTCGCTGCAGGCCGCGCTGCAACGCGTCGGGGTGCCGGCGGAGCTGAAGACCTATCCCGGCGTCGGCCACATGCGCCTGGTGCTGGCGCTGCGCAAGGACGACCCGGCGCTGCCGGTCATGGCCGACAGCATCGCCTTCGTGCGCGCCTGCCCGGCGCGTCCCGCCGCGCCCTGACCCGGCCAGCACCGCGACCGACGCACGTCAGGCTCAGTCCGCGCTGCCGAGCAACTCGAACGGGCCGCCCTGCTGCAGCGCGCGCTGGTAGGCGGGACGCTGCTCGATCCGCTGCACGAACCCGGCCAGGTTCGGATGCGTTTGCAGGCCGATCCGCGCCGCCGCGGCCTGCACCGGGAAGCTCATCTGCACGTCCGCGGCGGTGAAGCGGTCGCCGGCGAACCAGCCGGTCTCGGCCAGCTCGCGCTCCATCCAGTCCAGGTGCAGGCGCACCTGCGGCCCGACGAAGCCACGCATCGCCTTGTCGACGATGGCCTTGGCGATCGGCCGGGCGAAGAACGGCATCTTCGCCGAGCGGATCCGCCCGAACACCAGGCTCATCAGCAGCGGCGGCATCGCCGAGCCCTCGGCGTAGTGCATCCAGTAGCGGTAACGCAGGCGCTCCGGCGAATCCAGCGGCTGCGGCGCCGGCGACAGCGTGCAGCCGGTGTCGTAGCGATCCACCAGATAGTCCAGGATGGCCCCGGACTCGGCCAGGACATGGCCGTCGTCCACCAGCACCGGCGACTTGCCGAGCGGATGGATGGCGCGCAGTTCCGGCGGCGCCAGCATGGTCTTGGGATCGCGCTGGTACTTGACCACCTGGTACGGCAGCGCCAGTTCCTCCAGCAACCACAGCACGCGCTGCGACCTGGACTGGTTGAGGTGATGCACGGTGATCATGGCGACGGCTCCGGAACTCGGGGCGGCCATGGTAGCCGGATGCAGGTGTGAACCCGCGCATGCAGGCGTATCGCCGCTGCGCCTGCGACATGGCCGCGGTGCCGCCGCAGGCGACGCGACCGATGCCCGAGACAAGCGATCGCCCAAACAAAAACGCCGGAAGCTTGCGCTTCCGGCGTCTGGCAACCTTGCGGTGGCGGGCGTCCTTAGACGGCCTGCACCTGGTCAGCCTGCATACCCTTCTGGCCCTGCACGGCGACGAAGGTCACCTTCTGGCCTTCCTGCAGCGACTTGAAGCCGGTGCCCTGAATGGCACGGAAGTGCACGAACAGGTCCGGGCCGCTTTCCGGGGTGATGAAGCCGAAGCCCTTGGCATCGTTGAACCACTTCACGGTACCGTTCTGACGATCAGACATTGCTAACTCCTGAAACATTGAATTGAAGAAATCGCAGCCATCGGAAATCGAGGCCGAGACTGAGTTGCAGGCGTTAGTAAAGCGAGCGGAACGATGAAGTGGATCGCGAGATCTACTGCACCAAGCCACGATTCACGGTGACTCTAGCAAACACAGTGGGGTCACCATACGCGGGTCGCGGTCAAAAAGCGACATGTTTGTGTAGACAAACCGGGATCCACCACAAGGAAGCTGAACCCAACCCTAAAGTTAGCACCAGCGCGGCCGATCCGCCTGCCGATCCGCGGAAACTGCGCAAATCCGCCCGCGTACCGGGCAACGGCGGATGACCCCGCGACCTGCAGAATGCGTCCGCGTCAGCCGATTGGCACCCCGCTCGCCTCGGCGAAGCCCGCGCCCGGCACCGATCTCCTGCGTCCCACGCACGGTCCAGGCCCGGTGCCGCCGCACACCGTATCCTATTGCGCCCTCGATCCCGGTAGCCGCATGGCCCTCACCGCCACTCTCCGCAAGGCGGAGCTGCAGATTTCCGACATGGACCGCGGCTACTACGCCGCCCATTCCCTGACCCTTGCGCAACACCCGTCCGAGACCGACCAGCGGCTGATGGCACGCCTGCTGACTTTCGCCCTGTACGCCGAGGAGCGTCTGCTGTTCGGCAAGGGCCTGAGCAGCGACGACGAGCCCGACCTGTGGCGGATGGACTATACCGGCGCCATCGAGCAATGGATCGAGGTCGGTCAGCCCGACGAATCGCGGGTGCGCAAGGCCTGCGGCCGGGCGCGCTCGGTGGTGGTCGCCAACTACGGCGGTCGCGCCGCCGACATCTGGTGGGACAAGAACGCCTCGGCGCTGGGCAAGCTCAAGCAGGTGCAGGTGATCGACCTGCCGGCCGACGCGGTCGCCGCCGCGGCCGAGCTGATCCAGCGCAGCATGCGCTTCGACGTGATGATCCAGGACGGCGAAGTGCAGTGGCTGGGCGACAACGGCAGCGTCGTGTTCGTGCCCACGGTGCGCAAAGTCGCGACATGAGCGCCGGGACCGTCCCCCTCCGCACCGACGTCGTGGTGATCGGCGCCGGCGCCGCCGGGCTGATGTGCGCGATCGCCGCCGGCCAGCGCGGGCGGCGGGTGCGGGTGATCGACCATGCCAACAAGGTCGGCAAGAAGATCCTGATGTCCGGCGGCGGCCGCTGCAACTTCACCAATACCGGCACCGGACCGGGCAACTTCCTGTCGGCCAACCCGCACTTCTGCAAGTCGGCGCTGGCCCGCTACCGCCCCACCGACTTCATCGACCTGGTCGAACGCCACGGCATCGCCTATCACGAGAAGGAACTGGGGCAGCTGTTCTGCGACATCTCCTCCAAGCAGATCGTGCGCATGCTGGTGGACGAGTGCGCCGCGGCCGCGGTGACGGTGCGCACCAGCTGCAGCGTTCGCGCGGTGGAGCGCGGCAGCGAGGGCTTCCGCCTGGACACCGACGACGGCCCGGTGCATGCGGATTCGCTGGTGGTGGCGACCGGCGGCCTGTCCATTCCCAGCCTCGGCGCCAGCGGCTTCGGCTACGAGCTGGCGCGGCAGTTCGGCCATGCGCTGCTGCCGACCCGAGCCGGCTTGGTGCCGCTGACCCTGAGCGGCAAGCATCAGGAACGCCTGCACGACCTCTCGGGCCTGGCCTTGCCGGTGGAGGCCAGGTGCAACGGCGCAAGCTTCCGGAACTTCATGCTGGTCACCCACCGCGGGGTCAGCGGCCCGGCGATCCTGCAGATCTCCTCCTACTGGCAGCCGGGCGACGACCTGCGGCTGGACCTGCTGCCGGGGCAGGACGCCGCGGCCTGGCTGCGCGAACAGAAACGCCTGCGCGGCTCCGCCGAACTGCGCACGGTGCTGGGCGAGGCGCTGCCGCGCCGCTTCGCGCAGCGGCTATGCGAGGTGTGGCTGCCGGACAAGCCGGTACGCCAACTGGACGAGCCGCAGTTGCGCGCCGCCGCCGAACTGCTCGGCGCCTGGCCATTGGTGGCCAGCGGCACCGAGGGCTACCGCACCGCCGAAGTCACCCTGGGCGGCGTGGACACCGATCAGGTGTCGTCCTCGACCATGGAATCGCGGCGCGTGCCTGGCCTGTACTTCGTCGGCGAAGTGCTCGACGTCACCGGCTGGCTGGGCGGCTACAACTTCCAGTGGGCCTGGGCCTCGGGCCATGCGGCAGGCATGGCGGCGTGACCGCCGCGGGGATTAGGGATTCGGGATTCGCCAAGGCGGTTCATGACGGCTGAAGGGTCCCGAATCCCCCAAAGCCGACCAGCACAAGCGGAGCAAGCCTTAGCGAATCCCCAATCCCTAATCCCGAATCTCCGCTTGACTGCCAATCCCCAATCCCGAATCCCCAATCCCGGCCCCTCATCCATGGACGCCGCAGCGGCCATCGTGTATTAAACCCCGTCCCCGGGAGGCTTCATGCACACAGGCAAAGACATCACCCTCCGCCTGATGATCGTCGACGACAGCGGCGAAGACGCCGAGGCGATCGTCAGCAGCCTGCGCAACAGCGGCATCGCCGTGCGCCCGTCGCGGCCGCAGCACGCCGAGGAGTTGGGGGCGATGCTGGCCGCCCAGCCGATCGACCTGGTGCTCAGCGCGCAGGCCCAGTCGATCCCCCTGCCGCAGGTGCTGCAAAGGGTCGCGGCCAGCGGCAAGGACATCCCGGTCATCGTGCTGGCCGAACGCATCGACGAGGAAGAATGGCTGGAGGCCGTGGCCGGCGGCGCGCGCGCGATCGCGCTGCGGCAGCGCCCCGAGCACCTGCTGGCGGTGGTCCGTACCACCTGGGCCGATCTGCAGGCGCGGCGCGGGCTGCGCCGGATCGAGGCGCAGATGCGCGAGACCGAGCGCCGCTGCGACGCGCTGATCGCCTCCTCGCGCGACCCGATCGCCTACATCCACGAAGGCATGCACATCCGTGCCAACGACGCCTATTTGGAGATGTTCGGGTTCGACACGTTCGACGACGTCGAAGGCGTGTCGCTGCTGGACATGGTCGCCCCGCAACACGTGGAAGGCTTCAAGCAATTGCTGAAGTCGCTCAGCAAGGGCGAGCCACCGCCGGCGCAGTACCAGGTGGACGCGCGCACCCTGGAAGGCGACAGCTTTCCGGCGACGATGGAGTTCGCCACCGCCAGCTACGAGGGCGAGGCCTGCGTGCAGGTGGTGTTCCGCCGCCGCGAGGAGTTCGACCCGGAGCTGGCGCGCGAGGTCGAGGACCTGCGCCAGCGCGACCAGGTCACCGGCCTGCTCAACCGCCCGACCTTCATGCTGGCACTGGAAACGGCGGTGGCCCAGGTCGGCCGCGGCGAAGGCCAGTACGGCTTCCTGCTGGTCGAGCCGGATCATTACGCGCGGCTGCTGGCCGACATCGGCCTGGACTCGGCCGACACGCTGGTCGCGGCGCTGGCCCAGCACCTGGCCGCGGCCATCGACGGCGACGTGCAGGCGGCGCGCTTCGGCGAGCACAACTTCGCGCTGTTGCTGGAAGGCGACTACGCGCGCACCGCGGCGCTGGCCGAGCGCCTGCTGCAGGCCTACGCCAGCCACGTGTTCAGCGTCGGCGAGCGCTCGGCCACGGTCACCGTCAGCATCGGCGGCGTGCAGATCGGCGAGAAGATCGCCAGCGTCGGCCAGGTCCTGGCCCGCGCCAGCGAGAACGTGCAGGCCACCGTCGAACTCGGCGGCAATGCCTGCAAGATCTTCGATCCCGGCGCGGCCGACCGGCTCGAGGAAGAGCGCGTGCAGCGCTGGGTGCAGCACCTGCGCGAGGCGCTGGCCGGCGACGGCTTCCTGCTGCACTACCAGCCGGTGCTGAACCTGCAGGGCGACCAGCACGAGTTGTACGAGGCCTACCTGCGCCTGGAGCGCAACGACGAGTTGATCGGCCCGTCGACCTTCCTCGGCATCGCCGCCGAGCATGGCCTGACCGCCGAGATCGACCGCTGGGTGGTGGCCCGCGCGATTGCCGTGATCGGCGAACGCCAACGCGCCGGCCACGCCACCAGCCTGCTGGTCAAGGTCAGCCCGGAGGCCTTCGCCGACACGCAGATGGTCGACCTGATCCGGCGCGAACTGGAGACGCACGGCGTGCCCGGCGACCGCCTGTGGCTGCAGACGCCGGAAGCCAAGGTGTTCACCCACCTGCGCAATGCACAGCAGTTCCTGGCCGACGCGACCGCATTGGGCTGCAAGGTCGGGCTGGAACAGTTCGGCTCCGGCCTGGACTCGTTCCAGCTGCTGGCGCACTTCCAGCCCTCGTTCCTGAAACTGGACCGCGGCTTCACCCAGGACCTGACCCAGACCCGCGAACACCAGGACAAGATCCGCGAGATCACCGCACGCGCGCAGTCGGCAAGCATCCGCACCATCGCCGAGTTCGTCTCCGACGCGACCTCGATGAGCCTGCTGTTCAGTGCCGGCGTCGATTACGTGCAGGGCGAGTTCGTCGGCCTGGCCGGGCCGGGGATGAATTTCGATTTTGCCTGAAGGGCCGGGATTCGGGATTGGGGAGTGGGGATTCGCAAAGCGCCGACCGGCTTCGCCGGTCGGCGTCTCGATCCCACGGTGGATCAGCTCACAGTTGCGTTGACCTGCGCGGCGCGCAGGGTGGCGATGCGCTCGGCCAACGGCGGGTGACTCATGAACAACTTGCGCAGGCCCTGCCCCAGGCCGCCGGCGATGCCGAACGCCTGCACCTGCGCCGGCAAGGTGCTCTGCCCGTGGTTGAGCTCCAGTCGCTGCAGCGCGGCGATCATCTTGGCGCGGCCGGCCAGGCTGGCGCCGCCGGCGTCGGCGCGGAACTCGCGGTAGCGCGAGAACCACATCGCGATCATGGTCGCGAACAGGCCGAACACCAGTTCCAGCACCATCACGATCGCGTAGTAGGCCAGGCCGCGGCGGCCGTCGCGGCTGCCCGACAGATAGCTGTCGACCACGCCGCCGACCACACGCGCCAGCACGATCACGAAGGTGTTGAGCACACCCTGCAGCAACGCCATGGTCACCATGTCGCCGTTGGCGATATGGCTGATCTCGTGGCCCAGCACCGCCTCGGCCTCGTCCTCGGTCATGTTCTGCAGCAAACCCGCGGAGACCGCGACCAGGGCGTTGTTGCGGTTGGCGCCCGTGGCGAAAGCGTTGATCTCCGGGCCGTCATACACGGCGACCTCGGGCATGCCGATGCCGGCGGCCTGCGCCTGGCGCTGGACGGTCTGCAGCAACCAGCGCTCGGTGTGGTTGCGCGGCTCGGTGATGACCTGCGCGCCGGTGGCGCGCTTGGCCATGAACTTGGACAGCAGCAGCGAGACCAGCGAGCCGCCGAAGCCGAAGATCGCGGCCATCACCAGCAGGCCGCCCATCTGGTTCGGGTTGACCCCGAACACGGACATGACAATGCCGGCCAGGACCAGCACCGCCAGGTTGGTGATGAGGAACAGGACGATGCGATTGAACATGTGAGCGTGGGCTCCGCACTGATTAAATGGTCGGGATTGGCTCGAATCTGCGGTGTCGGCCGCTTGAATTCAAGCACGTACCTGACCGAGGATTCAGCTTGTCCATGTCTCCACCCCCCTACCGCGGCCGCTTTGCGCCCTCGCCCACCGGCCCGCTGCACCTGGGATCCCTGCTCGCCGCCTTCGGCAGCTGGCTGCTCGCGCGTCACGCCGGTGGCGAATGGCTGCTGCGCATCGAGGACGTGGACCGCCCGCGCAGCGTGCCCGGCGCCGCCGCGCGGCAACTGGCCAGCCTGCGCGCCTGCGGCCTGGAGGCCGACGGGCCGGTGCTGCGGCAGAGCGAGCGCGACCCGGTGTACCGCGACGCGGCGCAGCGACTGCTGCAGGCCGGCCTCGCCTTCCCCTGCAGTTGCAGCCGCAGCGACCTGGCGGCGCAAGGCGGCGTGCACCATGCCTGCGTCGCCAGCGCGCCGCGCGCGCAGCCGGCCATCCGCCTGCGCGTGCCGCCCGGCGCGGCCAGCGTGGTCACCTTCGACGACGCCCTGCGCGGCCGGCTGACCCAGGACGTCCATGCCGAGGTCGGCGATGTGGTGCTGCTGCGCGCCGACGGCTGCTGGGCCTACCAGTTGGCGGTGGTGGTCGACGATGCCGCGCAAGGCGTCACCGACGTGGTGCGCGGCGCCGACCTGCTCGACTCCACACCGCGGCAGATCCTGCTGCAGCGCGCACTGGGCCTGCCGACGCCGCGCTACCTGCACCTGCCGCTGCTGCTCGGCGCCGACGGCCGCAAGCTGTCGAAATCGCACGCGGCGCTGCCGCTGGACGATGCCGACCCGCTGCCGGCGCTGCGCCTGGCCTGGGCGACGCTGGGCCAGCCGCCGGCGGCGTTGGCGGGCGCCGGTTCGGTGCCGGCGCTGTTGGCCGCGGCGCTGCGCGCCTTCGACCCGGCGCGCCTGTCCGTGCAGGACCGAGGGGTGGACGATGCGGCGCAGGTGGCGGCCGCTATCCCCAGCGACACTGAGGCTGACTAGAATCGGACCCTCGGCCGCGGTGCGGCCCCCACTTTCCTTTTCTTCATCCGGAGCGACATCCATGACATCACGCGTTGCGCTGGTCACCGGCGGCACCGGCGGCATCGGAACCGCGATCTGCGAGCGGCTGGCCGCGCAGGGCCACCGTGTGGCCAGCAACTACCGCGACCAGGCCAAGGCCCTGGCCTGGCAGCAACGCATGCGCGAGCGCGGCCATGACGTGGCCATCGTTCCCGGCGACGTCGCCTCGCCCGAACATGCGCAGGCCCTGGTCCGCGAGGTCGAACGCCAGCTCGGCCCGGTCGAGATCCTGGTCAACAACGCCGGCATCACCCGCGACACCACCTTCCACAAGATGACCGCCGAGCAATGGCACGAGGTCATCAACACCAACCTCAACTCGGTGTTCAACGTCACCCGCCCGGTGATCGAGGGCATGCGCCAGCAGCGCTGGGGCCGGGTCATCCAGATCAGTTCGATCAACGGCCTCAAGGGCCAGTACGGCCAGGCCAACTACGCCGCGGCCAAGGCCGGCATGCACGGCTTCACCATTTCGCTGGCACGCGAGAACGCCAGCTACGGCATCACCGTCAACACGGTCTCGCCGGGCTACGTCGCCACCGACATGGTGATGGCGGTGCCGGAGGAAGTCCGCGCCAAGATCGCCGCCGACATTCCCACCGGGCGCCTCGGCAAGCCGGAGGAGATCGCCTACGCGGTGGCCTTCCTGGTCGCCGAGGAAGCGGCATGGATCACCGGCTCGAACCTGGACATCAACGGCGGCCACCACATGGGGTGGTGAGCGGCTGAACCGGTCAGCCGGCGGTCCTGGGCGCGAGGTAACGCTACCGTCCATCTGCAGCCAGCGCAGGGGCGCGGCCCTCGCTGGCTGCAAATGCTGCGCAGCATGATTTTTATGCTGCACCCGCGTGTTCAGGCAGGAACGGCGGTTGCAAGCCCTGCTGCGCTGCGCCATGCTGCGCGTCTACCGTCACAGAGCGACCGCTTCATGGCTGAGATTCGCATCATCAAGAAGTATCCCAATCGCCGCCTCTACGACACCGAGATCTCCAGTTACATCACCATCGAAGACGTCCGCCAGCTGATCATCGACGGCGAGGAATTCGAAGTCCGCGACGCCAAGACTGGCGAAGACCTTAGCCGCGCCGTGCTGCTGCAGATCATCGCCGACCAGGAACAGGACGGCGAACCGATGCTGTCCACGCAGTTGCTGAGCCAGATCATCCGCTTCTACGGCGACTCGCTGCAGGGCTTCATGGGCAACTACCTGGAGCGAAGCATGCAGGTGTTCCTCGACCAGCAGCAGCAGTTCCGCCAGCAGATGGGCAATCTGCTGGGGCAGACCCCGTGGACCATGATGAACCAGCTCACCGAGCGGAATCTGGAACTGTGGCAGGAGTTCCAGCGCAACCTCGGCGCCGGCTTCGGCCGCCCGACCGCCGGCACCAGCAAGCCCGGCGAACCGCCGGCCGGCGCCGCCCCGAAGTCGCGCCCTCGCTGAGGTCTGCGAGCAGGGGCGGGGTTCAGCGGAGCGCTTCGCGCCCTACCCTCACCCCAACCCCTCTCCCGGTGGGAGAGGGGCGTGCTCTCCCTTCTCCCATCGGGAGAAGGTGCCCCGCAGGGGCGGATGAGGGTCGGGCGGAGCCTAGCGGATTCGATTCGGCGGGACGCTTCGCGCCCTACCCTCACCCCAACCCCTCTCCCGGTGGGAGAGGGGCTTGCTCTCCCTTCTCCCATCGGGAGAAGGTGCCCCGCAGGGGCGGACGAAGGTACGGCCGCACGCTGATAGGCGTGGGACGCGCGTTTGACTCAGCGCGACCTCGCCGGCTTGCAGCTCGCGCAGATCCGCTCGACCTTGTAGCCACGCGCGCGCAGGCCGTCGACCACGCCGTCCGGCCCCAGCAGGTGCAGCGCCCCGACCACCACCAGGGTGTCGCCGCCGCCGTCCTTCAGGCGCTGCTCCAGGCGCGGCAGCCAGGCCTGGTTGCGCTCCACGTCGATGCGCTGGTACAGCCGCGGGTAGTCGCGCTTCATCTGCGCGCCGATCTCCTGCCACAGCTGGCGTTCGTCGCCGCGGCGCCAGGCATCGTGCAGGCGCAGGGTCTGCGCCGCGCCCTGCTCGGCGTCGCCCAGCGCCTCGATCAGCATCTGCTTCTGCTCCACCGGGTCCATGCCGTCGAGCAGGTCGATCTGCGCCTGCGCGGTCTCCAGGCCCTCGGCGGTCTTGCCGTCCTGCAGGGCCAGGGTCATGAAGTGGCGGTCCAGCCCGGCATCGGCCTGCAGGCCCTGCGCCTTCATGTCGGCGATGCTGATGCTGAGGCCGACGAACCATGGTTCGAAGCCGCTCATCTGCGCCAGCGGCAGGCCGTGGCCGGCGGCGTAGCGGCGCAGCCGCTCCCACGTCGCCGGGTCCAGGTCGTCCTGCAGCCGCTTGCCGTCGTGGCGCTGCGCGGCCTGCAGCATCTGCGCGCCCAGTTGCGGCGCGTCCACGTCCTTCGGCGCCAGTTCGAACAGCAACCGCGGCGACGCCGCATAGGCCGTATCGACCTCGCGCGCCAGCGGATAGTCCTCCGCCTTGAGCATGTGGAACGAGCCCAGCAGGTACAGCGTGCCGCGCGGGCCGCTGACCTTCCACAACAACGGCGTGGGCGGCGCCACGGCTGGCGCAGCGGCGGCGGGTGCGACAGGCGTCGCGGCCACCGGCGGCGGCGTGCGGGCCAGTGCCGGCAGCGCCAGGCACAACGACAGCCCCAGCAGCAGGCGGCGCAACGGGCGCGGGAATGGGGTCATCGGCATCCTCGGTTCAATGGGCGGCGGCGTAGGCCTTCTCGCCGGCGTCCACCGCCAGGTCGAGGCGGTTCTCCGGCGGCGGCAGCGGGCAGGTGGCAAATGGGGTGAACGCGCATGGCGGGTCGTAGGCACGGTTGAAATCCAGCACCACGCTGCCATCGGTCGCGGGTGGGTCCACGTCCAGGAAGCGCCCGGCCGGGTAGCTGCCGTGGCCGCTGGTGCGGTCGGCGAACACCACGAACAGCGGCTGGCCGGGTTCGCCGATCGCCTGCAGGCGGTAGCGCTTGCCGCCGCGCTCGAATTCCAGCGCGCCGGGATTGGGCGACGGCGTGGTGACGCCGATGATGTCGACGATGGGCAGGGTCGTGCCCGGCGGATTGGGTACGAAGCGCCCATACACCCGCCAGGATTCGGCCAGCGGCCAGTACGGCACGCCAGTGAAACTGAGCCGGGTCGGCGCATCGGCGTGCTTGACCCGCAGCGCGTAGCGGCCGCCGCGCTCGATCAGGCTGAGTTTGCCCTTGCCGTCGTCGAAGTCGACCACCGTCGGCTGCGGATCGTGGTCGCTGTACAGACGAATCCGCCCCTGCACCGGCGCACCGGCGACGCTGAGGCCGGCGCCACGCTCCGGGGTCAGGTACACCGCGCGTTGCACTTGCGACACCAGCGCCATCCGCGCCGGCCCCACCGCCAGGCGGATACCACTGTCCGGGCCGCTGCCGATGTAGTGGTCTTTCAATTCCAGCCAGTGCAGGCCGACCAGGCTGGTCCAGCCGTCCGGCGCTTGCAGCTCGCGCTGGCGCTGCGCGCGCCAGGCCTGTTCTTCAGACACGAACTGCGCGTCCATCGCCTTCGGCGCGGCCGGCGCCGGCGCCTGCTTGCCGCACCCACTCAAGGCGACCAGCGCCGCCAACAGCGCCGTCGTCCACACCCGCTTGTCCATCATCGCCCCCGCAAGAACCAACGATCGATCTCGCCCAGGGTGAACCGCGCCCAGGTCGGACGCCCATGATTGCATTGTCCGGAGCGCTCGGTGGCTTCCATGTCGCGCAGCAAGGCGTTCATTTCCGGCACGGTGAGGCGGCGGTTGGCGCGTACCGCGCCGTGGCAGGCCATGGTCGACAGCAGCGCGTCGCGCGCGCCGGCGACGCGGCCGCTGTGGCCATGTTCGCGCAGGTCGGTGAGCACGTCGCGCAGCAAGGCCTCGGGCTCGGCCTGTGCCAGCAAGGCCGGAATGCTGCGCACGTGCAGCGATTGCGGCCCACTGCGGGTGACCTCGAAGCCGAGCGCGGCCAGCGTCTCCGCCTCGCGTTCGGCGGTATCGGCATCGCGCTCGCCGACCGCCAGGGTGATCGGCACCAGCAGCGGCTGCGCGTGCAGGCCGATGCCGTCGTGTGCGGTCTTCAAGCGCTCGTAGCCGATGCGTTCGTGCGCGGCGTGCATGTCGACCACGATCAGGCCGTCGGCGTTCTCGGCCAGGATGTAGATGCCGTGCAACTGCGCGATGGCGTAGCCGAGCGGCGGCACGCCGCTGTCGGCGGCGGTCGGCGGCAGGCCGCCGGCCGGGTCCTGGGTCTGCCGCGGCAGGCCGGCGGCGCTTCCCGCCTCCGCGGCAGGCGCGTACAGCGCCGCATACGCGGCCGGCGCTTCTTCCACGCGCAAGCCCAGCGGCGATTGCGCCGGACGCCACTGCGCGCCGTAGCCATAGCCCGGCGCGCCGCCGCTCGCGCCACCGCCGCCACTCGGCATGCCTGTGGGCGCCCAGCCAGCGGTGCCCGCGGCCGGCACGGCTGCCGCCGCGTCAGCGCCGAGCGTGCCGGGCAGGCTGCCGGCGCGGGTCTGCGCCAGCGCATCCTGCAGCGTGCGGTAGACGAAATCGTGGATCAGCCGTGCGTCGCGAAAGCGCACCTCGTGCTTGGCCGGATGCACGTTGACATCGACCCGCGCGGGTTCCAGCTCCAGGAACAGCACATAGGCCGGCTGGCGGCCATGGAACAGCACGTCGCCGTAGGCCATCTTCACCGCATGGGCGACGCTGCGATCGCGTACCGAGCGGCCATTGACGTAGAGGTACTGCTGGTCGGCACTGGCACGCGAGTAATGCGGCTGTGCGATCCAGCCATGCAGGCGCAGGCCGGCGCCACTGTGGTCCACCCGCAACGCCTGCTTTGCGAAGTCCTCGCCCAGGGTCTCGCCCAGGCGCGCATCCGAATACAGATCGCCGGGCTTGTAGCGCCGCGACGGCTTGCCGTTGTGCGAGACGCGCAGCTCCACGTCCGGCCGCGCCAGCGCCAGCGAACGCAGCCACTCCTCGATGTGGCCCAGTTCGGTGCGCTCGGCGCGCAGGAACTTGCGCCGCGCCGGCACGTTGTAGAACAGCTCGCGTACCTCGACCAGCGTGCCCTGCGGCAACGCCCGCGGCTGCACCTCGCCGACCTTGCCGCCGTCGACCTGCAGGGCGGCGCCGTGTTCGTCGCCGGCACGGCGCGAGGCCAGGGTGAAGCGGCTGACCGAAGCGATCGACGGCAGCGCCTCGCCGCGAAAACCCAGCGTCCCCACCGATTCCAGGTCGTCCAGCGAGGCGATCTTGCTGGTCGCATGCCGCGACACCGCCAGTGGCAGTTCCTCCGGCGCAATGCCGCCGCCGTCGTCGCGGATGCGGATCAGGCGCACGCCGCCCTCTTCCAGGTCGATGTCGACGCGGTGCGCGCCCGCGTCCAGCGCGTTCTCCACCAGTTCCTTGACCACCGAGGCCGGACGCTCGACGACTTCGCCGGCGGCGATCTGATTGATCAGGATCTCGGGCAGCTGACGGATGCTCATGCTGTCGTCGCGCTCAGCACGCGCGGGCGCGCAGCGGTCTTGGCGACGGGACGAAAACGACAGCAGGGAAAGGACATCGGCACGGCTTGCGGCGCGGACGCCGTCATCGAGGATCAGCCGTGAATGATAGCGCCTCAGCGGCTCCCGCCGGCCACGGTGCTGGCCGCTTCCGCCTCGGCCTGCGCGCGCGCGGCGAACAGCGTGCCCGGCGGCGGCTGCCGGGTAAAGAAGGTGCTGACGCCATCGAGCACGGCGCCGGCGATGCGGCGCTGGTAGGCCGGATCGGTCAGCCGGCGTTCTTCGTCCGGGTTGGAGATGAAGGCGGTCTCGACCAGCATCGCCGGCATGTCCGAGGTGCGCAGCACCGCGAAGTTGGCGCGCTCGATCTCGGGCTTGTGGTTGTTGCCGATCCGCTTCAGCCCGCCGAGCACATGCCCGGCCGCGTCTTCGGAGGCCTTCATGTGGCCGCTCTGGGCCAGGTCCAGCAACACGTTGGCCAGGGTGCTGTCGGTCTTCTGCAGGCGCACGCCACCGATCAGGTCGGCGGCGTTTTCCTTGTCCGCCAGCCAGCGCGCGCGTTGCGACGACGCGCCCTTGGTCGACAGCACGTACACCGAGGAACCGGTCGCGCTGCGGTTCTCGGCGGCGTCGGCGTGGATCGAGATGAAGATGTCGGCCTTGGCCGCACGCGCCTTCTGCGCACGCATCGGCAAGGGAATGAACACGTCCGTGGTGCGGGTCATGTAGGCCTTCATGCCCGGCGTGGCATTGATCTGGCGCGCCAGTTCGCGGCCGATCGCCAGGGTCACGTCCTTCTCGTGCTTGCCGGTCGGGCCGCTGGCGCCCGGATCCTGGCCGCCGTGGCCGGGATCGATGGCCACGATCAGCGGACGCATGCCCGGCGCCATCTTCACCCGCGACGCCGCGCTCGGCATCACCGGGCGCGCCTCGGCGGCCGCGGCCACCGCTGCGTCGTCGTCCGCATCGTCCCGCTCGGAGGGCTCATTCGCCGGCGGCGCGACTGCCGTGGGGGCCGGCGGCGGCACGACGCCAGGCGCGGGACGGCCGGGCACCACCGCGACAGCGCTCGGCGCGGACGCCACCACGGTCGGCGCGGGCGTGCTCGTCACGGGCGGCGGCACCGGGGCCGGCGCGGGTTGGCTGGCACGCTGCACCACCGACGAGGTCAGCGCCGCGGTCGCGCGCGCCGCTTCGGCCCGCGCATCCACCGCCGGCTTTGGCGCGGGGACGGGCGCGGCCTGAGGCACCGGGGTCGCGGCTGCCGGCGCCTCGCCAGCCACCGCCCTGCCCGCTGGCGCCTCGCCCGGCCACTCGATCACCAGCACCGAACTGCCGCCGACGGTCTGCATCTGCGGCTTGAACGCCACCACCGAACTGCTCAGATCGAACACGATGCGCAAGGTACCCGGCACCGGATGCCCGGTACGCACCGCGCTCACCACACCGCCGCCGGCCGGCAGCTTCAGGCCCTTGGCGGCGGAGGAATCGGGAAGATCCACAACCAGACGGTTGGGATTGGCCAGCGACAGCGTGCTGAAGCCGCCACTGCCCTGCAGGCGGATCTCGGCGCGGGTGCCGGTGGCACCGTTATCGAGCGAGACCGACTGCACCTGCCCGGCGAACGCCGTCTGCGCCGCCAGGCACCAGCCTGCGGCAGCGGCGAAACTGGCGAAAAAACGGGTCCCCGGGCGCATAACGCGATTCAAACATCGCCGGGAGCCAAAGGCAAGCGGTTTTCCCTTAATAATCCATAACCTGCCTTCACTTTCTAGCGTCAGCCGGCAAAAAGTCCCTGCAAGTCGGCCTGTTCGGCCACCCTCGCCAGCCAGGCGGCACCCGCGTCGGTACGCGCCTGCAGGGCCACGCTGCGCCCCTCGCCACGCACCGCCAGCCGCACGTCCAGATCGGCAGGGGCCAGCACGTCGCCGCCGCGCTCGGGCCATTCCACCAGCCACAGCGTGGCCCCGCCCTCGTCCAGCCCCAGGAAATCCAGTTCGCCGGCCGCGCCGATGCGGTACAGATCCAGGTGCCAGGCCTCGCCATCGGCCACCGGGTAGCGCTCGACCAGGGTGTAGGTGGGGCTGCGGATCGCGCCCTGCACGCCGAGCGCGCGCAGCAGCGCCCGCGCCAGGGTCGATTTGCCGGCGCCCAGATCCCCGTGCAGATGCACCGAGGCCTGCGCCGGGCGGGTGGCGGCCAACGCGCGGCCGAGGCGTTCGGTGGCCTCGCTGTCGGGCAGGAACAAGGTGAGGCTCATGGGGTGGATTCCGGATTGGACAGGCGCCGCAGCGCCGGCAACAGATCGGTGGGCAGCAGCCCGCGCTGGCCCGCGGCGGCCGCGTGGTCGCCGGCACCGGCATGCAGCAGGGCGCCGACGCTGGCCGCCTCGAACGCCGGCAGGCCTTGTGCGCGCAGCGCGGCGACCACCCCGGTCAACAGATCGCCCATGCCGCCGACCGCCATGCCGGGATTGCCAGCGGCGATCACCCGCGGCGTTTGCCCAGGCGCGGCGACCAGGCTGCCGGCTCCCTTCAGCACCACCGCGGCCTGGTAGCGCTCGGCCAATGCCGCGGCGGCCGCAAAGCGATCGCGCTGCACCTCGGCGGTCGCGAGGCCGAGCAGGCGCCCGGCCTCGCCCGGATGTGGCGTCAGCACCGCCTGCGGGACCGGTCGCGGCGCCTGCGCGAGCAGGTTCAATGCATCGGCGTCCAGCACCAGCGCACGGGCTTCGTCGGCCAGCACCGCTTGCCATAGCGCCTGTGCCCAGGCGTCCTGGCCGAGCCCGGGACCGAGCGCGACGACGCTGGCCTTGCGCAGCAACGGCGCCAGCGCCGTCGCATCGTCGACCGCATGCGCCATCGCCTCCGGGCAGCGCGCCAGCAGCGGCGCCACGTGCTGGCTGCGGGTCGCCACGCTGACCAGGCCGGCGCCGCTGCGCAGGGCCGACTCGGCGCTGAGCATCACCGCACCACCGCTGCCGAGATTGCCGCCGACGCACAGCACATGGCCGGAATCGCCCTTGTGGCTGTCCTGCCGACGCGGCGCCAGACGGCTGCGCAGGGCGCCGCCGGTCCAGGCCTGCGCACGCGGCGCGCAATCGGCGAACGCGGCGGCAGGCACCTCCAGGGTCGCCAGCGCGCGCTCGCCGACATGGTTCAGGGCCGGACCGGTATGCAAGCCGGCGTGGGCGACGATGAACTGCAACGTCAGCGTCGCCGACAACACCGCGCCGGGCACGCTGCCGGTCTCGGCATCCACGCCGCTGGGCACATCCAGCGCCAGCACCGGCGCATCGAGCCCGCCCAGAGCACCGAGCAACGCCGCCAGCTCGGCATCCGGCGCGCGATTGAGCCCGATGCCGAGCAGCGCATCCACCACCACGTCGGCCGGCGCCAATGCCGCGTCGAACTCCTCGATACGCCCGCCGACACCGATGTAGTCGGTGCAGGCGCGCTGCGCCAGCGGCGATTGCGGCCCGCGCCCCGGCAACTGCAGCACCCGCACCTGGCGCCCGGCGCGATGCGCCAGCCGCGCCAGCACGTAGCCATCGCCACCGTTGTTGCCGCTGCCGCAGGCCACCAGGATGCGCTGCGCCTGCGGCCAGCGCTGCAACAGCGTCTGCCACGCGGCCTGGCCGGCGCGCTGCATCAGCGTGTAGCCGTCGCCGCCGAGCAGCGCGGTGGCCTGCGCATCGATGCGGCGCGCGGCCGCGGTGGCGTAGAGATCGAAGCAGTCGTACATGCACGGGATTCTATACTTGCGCGATGTCCGCCCGTCTCGACATCGCCGACCCCCACGCCGCCGCCGCGCGCATCCGCGTGCTGGCGCGGACGTTCGGCTTCCAGCGTTGCGGCATCGCCGGGATCGAGCTGCAGCAGGACGAGGCGCATCTGCGCGACTGGCTGCAACAGGGCCTGTACGGCACGATGCACTGGATGGCCCAGCACGGCGATAAGCGTTCGCGCCCGGCGGAGCTGATTCCGGGCACGCTGCGGGTGATCTCGGTGGGCCTGGACTATGGCCGCAACGACGACGACGCGGCCTGGGACACGCTGCGCGACGGCGAGCGCGCCTACGTCGCGCGCTACGCACTGGGCCGCGACTACCACAAGCTGATGCGCAACCGCCTGCAGAAACTGGCCGAGCGCATCCAGGACGAGATCGGCCCGTTCGGCCACCGCGTGTTCGTCGATTCGGCGCCGGTGCTCGAACGCGCCCTGGCGCGCGACGCCGGCCTGGGCTGGATCGGCAAGCACACCTGCCTGATCGACCGCAACGGCGGCTCCTGGTTCTTCCTCGGCGAGATCTACGTCGATCTGCCGCTGCCGATCGACCCGCCGGCCAGCGCGCACTGCGGCACTTGCACGCGCTGCATCGACGTCTGCCCGACCCAGGCGATCGTCGCGCCGTACCGGCTGGATGCGCGCCGCTGCATCGCCTACCTGACCATCGAGCACGACGGCGCGATTCCGGAAGACCTGCGCCCGGCGATCGGCAACCGCATCTTCGGCTGCGACGACTGCCAGCTGATCTGCCCCTGGAACAAGTTCGCCAAGCGCAGCGACGAGCCCGACTTCCGCGCGCGCAACGACCTGGACAAGGCCACGCTGGCGCAGCTGTTCGCCTGGGAGGAAGACGAGTTCCTGCGCCGTACCGAAGGCAGCGCGATCCGCCGCAGCGGCCATGAACGCTGGCTGCGCAATCTGGCGGTGGCGCTGGGCAATGCGCCGACCACCCCGCAGGTGCTGGCCGCGCTCGGTGCGCGCGCGCAGCACTCCTCGCCGCTGGTGCGCGAGCACGTGCAGTGGGCGCTGGCGCAACATGCGCAGGCGCCGACCCGTGGGGCGGCGGCGCCGGCATCACCAGCGCCGAAAGCGGACGTGCGAGGATAGGCGCCCGTACGCCCTGCACTGCCCGCATGCCCGATCGCGCCGACCAGATCCTCAGCCCCAGCCAGCTCAACACGCTGGCCCGCGACCTGCTGGAGAGCACGTTCCCGCTGGCCTGGGTGGAGGGCGAACTGGGCAACGTCACCCGGCCCTCGTCCGGCCACCTGTACTTCACCTTGAAGGACGCGCGCGCGCAGGTGCGCTGCGCGATGTTCAAGCCCAAGAGCCAGTGGCTGCGGTTCGTGCCGCGCGAAGGCCTGCGGGTGCTGGCGCGCGGGCGCCTGACCCTGTACGAGGCGCGCGGCGACTACCAACTGGTGCTGGACCATCTGGAGGAAGCCGGCGAAGGCGCGCTGCGCCGCGCGTTCGAGGACCTCAAGGCGCGGCTCGCCGCCGAAGGCCTGTTCGCCAACGAACGCAAACGCGCCCTGCCCGGCTTCGTGCGCCGCCTGGCGGTCATCACCTCGCCCAGCGGCGCCGCCGTGCGCGACGTGCTGAGCGTGCTGGGCCGGCGCATGCCGCTGCTGCAGGTGGACATCCTGCCGAGCCTGGTCCAGGGCGACAGCGCCGCGGCGCAGATCGCCGCCCTGCTGCGCCAGGCCGATGCCAGCGGCCGCTACGACGCGATCCTGCTGACCCGCGGCGGCGGCTCGCTGGAGGACCTGTGGGCGTTCAACGACGAACACCTGGCACGCACCATCGCCGCGGCGATCACCCCGGTGGTGTCGGCTGTCGGCCACGAAACCGACGTGACCCTGGCCGATTTCGCCGCCGACCTGCGTGCGCCCACCCCATCGGTCGCCGCCGAATTGCTGGTGCCCGACCAGCGCGATCTCGGCGCGCGCCTGGGTGCCCAGCACGCCGCACTGCTGCGCTGGCAGCAGCACCGGCTGCGACAAGCGCAGCAACGCGCCGACCGCGCCCTGCTGCGCCTGCAGGCGCAGAGTCCGCAAGCGCGCCTGCACCTGCTGCAACGCCGCCAGCACGACATCGGGCGCCGGCTGGCGACGGTGTGGCGGCAGCAGCAGGAACGCCGCCACGCCCAGTTGCGCCATGCCGCCGCAGTGCTGCGCGCCTCGCAACCGCAGCGTCGGCTGGCGATGCTGCGCGTGCGCCTGCTGGCGCTGGGCCGCCGCCCGCAGGCGGCGATGGCGCGGCAGCTGCAGGCCGATGCGCAGCGCCTGCGCGCATTGGCGCGCGCCCTGGAGACGGTCAGCCCGTTGGCCACCGTGGCGCGCGGCTACAGCATCCTGACCCGCGCCGACGACGGCAGCGTGGTGCGCTCGGCGGCGCAGGTCGCGCCCGGCGATCGGCTGCGCGCGCGCCTGGCCGACGGCGAACTGCAACTGCGTGCCGAGCGCGCAGAGTGATCCCTCCACGCCCACCGTCCTCGCCCCCATGACCGACAGCCTCCACGAAGACAGGATCAAGGCGATCCTGCAGGGCATGCGCCGCGCCGAACGGCGCCGGGCCGAGCGCCGCGCCGACAGCAGCGATCTGCTGTCGCTGATCGACGGCGCCGCCTACGGCGCCCCGGAGGACGCGCAGCGCGCGCTCGCCTGGCTGGCGCACGACGGCACCCTGGCGTACTTGAGCAATACCGACCTGCACAATGTCGGCGAAACCATCTGCGTGGCCTGGAACGGCTGCGGCAGCGACCTGGGGACGCTGTCGCAGTGGCTGCGGGAGGTGCGCCTCGCCGATGGTCGCAGCGCGCTGCAGACCCTGCGCGACGGCGACAGCGCGGCATTGCTGGCGGCGGCGCTGGCGGCGTTTCCCGGCTGACAAGCGGCAGCCGTAGCGCGGGGCGCAGGCAATGGCCCGTCCGGCGCTGCGGTGGCATGCGCACTGCTGTTGCCAAACAGGCCCCAACGCGTGGCTCCAGGACACCGCGTGTCGCCCGGGGAGAGGCAGCCCCTGTTCGCTCGCCCGAGTTGCCGCGCCGCGTGCGGGATCACCCTACGAACATGTGTTCGTCAGCACCTGCTACCGCCCAAGCGGCACCGCCTGCACGTCAGGCACCACGCGGCGGCGCTGCACTCAATCCAGCGGCGCGACCACCAGCAGCGGGTCGAGGTCGTAGCCCATCGCCACCGCCTTGGCCTTGATCGCTTCGAACACGCTGCGCTGCATGCGTGGCGAGCGCGACAGCACCCACAGGTATTTGCGCCCCGGTTCGCCGATCAGCGCCCATTGATAGTCCGGATCCAGCGCGATCACCCAGTAATCGGCCCATACAAACGGCACCCAGCCCAGCCAGTCCGGCGCGAAGCGCACCTGCAGCCGCCCGGGATGGCCCTCCACGCGCCGCGCCACGCCCTCGGCCGCCAGCAGGTCGCCGCTGGCAGTGCGGCAAGCATTGCGCACGCCGATCTGGCCGTCGTCGCGCAGCACGTAGGCCGCAGTGACGTCGCCGACGCATTTCTTCTGGAAGGACACCGGCAGGTGCGCAATCTCATGCCATTGCCCGGCATAGCGGCCCAGATCGAACTCGGCAACCGAGCTCACCGGCTGCGCGGCGCGCAGCGGCGATGCGAGACACAACAGGCACGCCAGCAACAGCAGCGCGATCGGCGAAAGACGCATGCGCAGGTTCCGATGGACGGGAAGCAGCAGCTTATGCAGGAGCTGCGCAGCGATGTAAAGCGCGGCGCCGAACGCCGGCGGCGATGGCGTGGCCGGTCAGTTGCGCAGGTCGGCCATGGAGCGCTGGTCTGGCTGGCCGGCGCATTGCACCGGCTCGCGCAGCACGACGCGCTCGACCACGCCGTCGCGTCGCTGCAGGTAGGTGTTGACCATCACGCACTCGGAGCCGACGTGTTCAATGTAAGGCGCCTCGGCGCCGGAACCGCCTTGTTCGCCCGCATGCTCTCCCTGGTCGGGGGCCGCCATCGCGGCGCCAGCCATGGCCCACAGCAGCGCCATGCCGCCGCATTTCCGTCCGAATCCGCTGGTCATTGGCCGGTGCCCCCGATTGCCCATGCCTATGATTACGACAGGCAACGCCTTCGATTGAGCGGAATATCTCGAAAAACCGTGACACGGACGCATTTGTCTACAATCTTGGACACACGTTCTTCACGCGCAACCGGTCGGGGCGGCCGTCAAACCCTGGGCACGCATGCGGAAGTCTGCATAGCGCGAGAGGTCGGCACGACCCAGGGCACATGCGTGCGAACCCGACACGCCGAGCC
Organism: Xanthomonas sp. F10; assembly: GCF_014206815.1. Lineage (GTDB taxonomy): Bacteria > Pseudomonadota > Gammaproteobacteria > Xanthomonadales > Xanthomonadaceae > Xanthomonas_A > Xanthomonas_A indica. The sequence continues at coordinate 787,951 of NZ_JACHNP010000001.1, read as the reverse complement.
GCCACGCGCGTGGTTCAAAAACTGGTGCAAGTCGGAAAAAAGAAAGGCCCTACATCGCTGTAGAGCCTTGATAAAGATGGTGGCCGAGGACGGAATCGAACCGCCGACACGGGGATTTTCAATCCCCTGCTCTACCAACTGAGCTACTCGGCCACTGCGCAACGCGGCAGGACCGGTGCGAGGACGCGCATCATAGCGAGGCGATCGGGATTGGGCAAGCGCAATGTTGCAGAATTTTCCTACCGACCGCCGCGGCCTGCACCGACGGCGCCCGACCCGCGGCAACGCAATGCTGGATGCGTCCGCGGCATCCGGCCGGCGTACGGCAGGGACGCCTTGGTGATGGCCGCCGGCCGGATCGCCGTGGACACCGCCCGGGCACCGACCTGTCACGTCGAAAGATGGACCGCGCAAGCATCAGGGTGCGAACGAACCGGCGCGCTCGCAGGCTGCGGGGAATCGGACGATCGGCAGACGGCGCCGCTAGCCATCGCGGCGAACGTCACGCCGGTGGCGGGCGCGCGGCATGACCCGAAGCATGGACAGCGGCTCCCCCCCCCATTGCGCCACGACGCCGCCACCCGCCGGGATCGCTGGCCAGCGCCGCCTGCGGCTTGCGTGCGGCAAACGCCTGCCCAACAGCCCCATCAGCCCCGGCGCGGCAGCCGCCCGTGCGAATGCCATGTCCTCGGCCTGCCACGGCGGACAAGGGGGTGGTGTAGTCTTCGCCGGTCTTCCTTCCGTGGATTCCGCTCATGCGTCACCCGCTCCGCCTCGGCTTGCTCGTGTTGTGCACTGCGCTGCTCGCCGCCTGCGGCGACGGGATGGTGCGGCGCGTGTCCGACCCGGCCGCCAGCGTGCAACAGCTGACGGTCAACATGGACGGCAGCTGGAAGGTGGAACTGCGCCTGCAGAACTACAGCAGCATCCCGATGCGCTACGACACCCTGCGCCTGGATCTGGGCGTCGGCGGCGAAGCCGCCGGCAGCCTGCAGGCCGCTCCCGCGATCTCGATCGGGCCGGAGACGGCGGATGTGGTGAGCGTCGCGCTGCGGCCCAGCTCGAGCGCGCGCATGGCCGTGGCCGACGCGCTGGCCGGCCGCCGCAGCCTGGAGTACACCCTCAAGGGCAGCATCGCCGCGACGCCGGAAGACAAGAAGCAGCGCAGCTTCGACATCGACACCCGCAACATGCTCTCGCCCGCACCGGGCCTGGACGGCGTGCTGCGCTGACGCTGCGGTGGCGCTGAGGCGCCACCTCACTCCGGACGTCTTGAGCGCGCCGCCCCGGCGTCCGAGCGCAGGCCACGCCTGCGCGTCGACCTGTGCTTCACCGGACACAGGCACCTCCTCGACCTGCGCCTCGGCACGCTAGGCACACCCTCGCGCCGCACGCCCGTGCGCGTTTTCCTATCTGACCTACCCAAGCCACGTTCAGCCGGCATTACCGCAAAATTAGTACATAAATGTATTATCTACATATGTACAAGAACCCGAGTCGGTCATGAGCCGTTTCGCCTCTACCGAGCAGCGCCTGGACGTGACCGCGCGCAAGCATCCGCCCTTTCCGCGCGAAGCGGCGCTGCTGCTGCGGCTGATCAAGTTGCTGCACAAGGTGAGCCTGGACCAGAGCAACGACCTGCTGCGGCCCTACGGCCTGAGCTACGCCGAATACAACGTCTTGATGATGATCGACGCCAGCCCGGACGGGACCTTGAACCCGTCCCAGCTCAGCGACGCGGCCGGCGAGAAGTCGGCCAACATCACCCGGCTCACCACGCAGTTGGTCGACAAGGGGCTGATCCAGCGCATGCCGAGCGCCGCGGACCGGCGCATGCTGCTGCTGCGCCTGACCGACGCGGGCGAGCGCCTGATCGAAGCGCTGATCCCCGCCCTGTGCGCCCAACTGGACGCCTATGTCCAGCATCTGGATCCGGCGGCGATGGCGCAGTTGCAGACGCTGCTGAAGGCCTTGCTGCGCGGCGTCGAGGACGCGGCATGAGCGCGCCGCAGCCCAACGCTGCCGCCGCTGCCGAAGCCGCGCCGGGCCTGCGCACCCTGCTGGCCGACGCCCTGCGCGGCGAAGGCGACGCCTGGCTGTTCGTGCTGCGCACCTTGCTGTCGATCTATCTGGCCGGCTGGATCGCACTGCGCCTGGACCTGGCCTCGCCGATGACCGCGATGATCACCGTGGTGGTGGTGATGCACCGGCAGACCGGCATGGTCTTCGCGAAGGGCTTCTACCGGATACTGGGCACGCTGATCGGCAGCGTCGCCGCGCTGACGATGGTGGCGCTGTTCCCGCAGGAGCCGGTGCTGTTCGTGCTGGTGCTGTCGCTGTGGATCGGCGCGTGCACCGGCGGCGCCCTGCTGTACCGCAACTTCAAGGCCTATGCCTTCGTGCTGTCCGGCTATACGGTGGCGCTGATCGCGCTGCCGGCGGTGAACCAGCCGCAGAACGTGTTCAATCTGGTGGTGGCGCGGGTGACCGAAGTGGTGCTGGGCCTGCTGGTGACCGGCATCGTCAGCGACGTGGTGTTTCCCAGCCGGCTGCGCCAGACCCTGCGCGACACCGTGCGCCGCGCTTCAGACGGCTTCCTGGATTTCGTCCGCGACGCCACCGGCGGCCAACTGCCGCGCGAAGCGATGGAGCAGGCGCACCTGCGTTTCGTGCGTGACGCGGTGACCATCGAGGATCTGCGCAGTTCCGTGGTGTTCGAGGATCCGGAAGCGCGGGTACGCAGCGGCCGCCTGCGCCTGCTCAACCAGCGCTTCATGGCGGTGTCGACCAGTTTTCAGGCGCTGCATCACTACATCAACCGGCTGCTGCGCAGCGGCAGTGCGGACGTGGCCGAAGCGTTGATCGGCCTGTACCGGCCGCTGAAGGCCGCGCTCAGCGACCGTGGCGGGCGCGAGGGTGCCGCCGCGACGGCTCGCAAGCTGGCCGCATGCCGCGATGCACTGGCGACGCGTGCCGCCGAGGCGCGCGCACCGCTGGCCGTCCGGCAACATGAGGCGTTCGACACCGGCGTCTCGCTGCTGCGACGCTTCTTCACCGACCTGCATGACTACGTCGCCACCGAGGCGACCCTGGTCGCGCCGCAGCAGTGGCGCACGCCGCAGGACGGCAGCGGCGACACCGCGGTGTTCGTGCGCGGCAACGACTACGCCGCCGCCGCACTGACCGCGCTGCGTAGCGCGCTGCTGGTGGCGACGATGTGCTGGCTGTGGATCCAGGCCGGCTGGATCAGCGGCGCCACTGCAGTGTTCCAGGCGGTGGCACTGAGCGCGATCCTGTCGTCCAGCGCCAATGCGCCGGCTGCCGCGCGCTCGCTGTTCAACGGGTTCGTGTTCGGCATCGTGCTGGGCGTGATCTGCCAGTTGCTGGTGCTGCCGCAGATGGACGGCTATGGCCTGTTCGTCGCGGGCACCTTGCCGTTCCTGCTCTTGACCCTGTATCTGGCCTCGAAACCCGCGCTGTACGGCTTCGCCACCGGCGCCAACCTGGCCTTCATCTCGATCCTGGCGGTCCAGCCGACCCCCAGCTTCAACGCCGCGGCCACCTTCAACAGCGTGGTGCCGTTGCTGCTGGGCACGCTGGCGGTGAGCGCGACATTCGTATTCGTGCCGCCGGTGATCGGCACGCGCTGGCAGCGCCGGCGCCTGCTCGAGCGGCTGCGGCGGCAGACCACACTGGCGGCGCGTGCGCCGCTGCCGGGGCTGGCGCTGCGCCTGGAGAGCGTCAACCGCGACCTGTTCCAGCAGATCGTCGCGCACACCCCGCCCGGCAGCGACGAACTGCGCGACCTGCTCGGCTGGGCGCTGTCGGTGCACGAAACCGGGCGCACCCTGGTCGAACTGCGCCGCGATGCCGCCGAAGGCACGCTGCCGCCGGCGCTGGCCGCCGCGGTGGACGCCGCGGTGCAGGCGCTGGCCGACCTGTATCTGGATCCCGGCCCGCAGCGGCACCGCCAGGCTCTGCAGCGGGTGGAGGCAGCGTTGGCCGCCAGCCAGGTGGAGGGCGCGGTACCGCTGCGCTGGAAGCCCACCCGCGAGCACCTGTTGTTGCTGCGCGGCGCACTGCTCGACGCCGATTCTGTTCTCGCCGCGCTGGCCGACACGCCGGCGCCGACCACCGCCACGCCAGGAGCCGACGATGCTGCTGCCCGCTGAACTCTCGATCGCCGGGGTGTACGTGCCTGGCCTGCTGGTGCTGGGGCTGGCCCTGCTGCTGGTCGCCTGGGCACTGGACGCGGTCGCCGGTCGCGCCGGCCTGTACCGCTACGCCTGGCACCCCTCTCTATTCCGTCTGGCCATCTACGTGGGCGCGTTCGCCGCACTCGGCCTGCTCCTTCTTCCGTGAGTCCCGCCATGAAGACCCCTGCCCTGATCCGTTTCGCCCTGACCGCCATCGTGGTGCTGGTCGCCGCCCTGCTGGCGCATGCGCTGTGGCGCCATTACATGCTCTCGCCCTGGACCCGCGACGGTCGCGTCCGCGCGGAAGTGGTGCGCATCGCGCCGGACGTCTCCGGGCTGGTCGATGCGGTGGCGGTGCGCGACAACCAGCACGTCAAGCGCGGCGACCTGTTGTTCAGCGTGGACCGCAAGCGCTATGAACTGGCCCTGGAAAAGGCCCGCGCCAACCTTGCGGTCGCGCAGGCGCAGGCACGCGCCGCCGGGGCCAGCCTGTCGGCGGCGGCGGCCACCCAGGCGGCCAGCGAGGCCGAATTCCAGATGCGCCGCGCCCAGGCCGAACGGCGTGCACGCGCCGCCGCGGTGATCTCCGCCGAGGCGCGCTCGGACGCCGAAGCCACCGCGCGTTCGGCGCAGGCCGACGTGCATCGCAGCGCGGCGCTGCGCGGCCAGGCCACTGCGGCGCAGGCGCAGGCGGTGGCGTCGGTGGAACAGGCACAGGCCGCGCTCGATCTGGCAGAACTGGATCTGCAGCGCACCCAGGTCCGCGCCACCGCCGACGGCTACATCACCAACCTGGAGGTGCGCGTCGGCGACTACGCCCAGGCCGGCGGCGCGCGCCTGGCGCTGGTGCGCGACGACGCGATGTGGGTCTACGGCTACTTCGAAGAAACCAAGCTGCCGCGGGTGCACGTCGGCGACCGCGCCGACATCCGCCTGATGAGCGGCGGACTGATGCTGCACGGCCAGGTCGAGGGCATTGCGCGCGGCATCGCCGACAGCGACAACCCCACCGGCACCTCGCTGCTGGCCGACGTCAGCCCCACCTTCAACTGGATCCGCCTGGCGCAGCGCGTGCCGGTGCGCATCCGCATCGATCCGGCCAGCGTGCCGCAGGGCACCCTGCTCGCGGCCGGCATGACCGCCACGGTCAGCGTGCATCCGCGGCGGGAGTGATGCGACACCTGCGCGAGGCCTCTCTGATCATGAGAAAGGCTCATGCATAGGAGTGGCGTTTGTTCTTTTTGGGGATCAGCCGCGACGGGCGTTCCCGGTACGCCTGTGGCGCAGCCGTGGCGCGTCATCCCATTCCAACGGCATCGCGCCCGGAGCGGAACAGAACGTGTTCCAGGCGGCGGACATCGCTAGCGAGAAGACGGGATCCGGCAGCGGCGTGCCGGCGCGATGCTTTCGGCGCGCCATGCCGTCGAAACAAAATGCGGGACGTGCGGGGCCCATCCGCTTTCCGGACGCCATTCCGGGAAGCGGTGGAACCCCGCACGTCCCGGCACGGGGGTCGCGGAGGCTGCCGGCCACGCTGTCGAACGGCGAGAGCGTGATCGAAAGCAAACGCGAAAACATCAACGACGTCGGTCAGCTCGATGGCGCTTCACTGCGTAGTAGAACGACCGCGTCCTGAGTGCATCGCAAGCGCCGACACCGCGTGTCGACTGCGCCTGCGGCGTCTCGGGCGGACGTGGGCGTCCGCCCGCGCGGGTCACTTCTTGCTGGCCTCGCGCAGCGCCGAGTAGGCGTTGAGATAGCCCGCGCCCACTTCCCAGGACGCACGTCCCGCCATCGGCGTGGCGGTGCGCTCGATCAGGTCCTTGACCTGGTCCGGGGTCAGGTTCGGATTGGCCTCCAGCACCAGCGCCACCACACCCGCTACATGCGGCGTGGCCATCGAGGTGCCGCTCATGGTGGTGTAGAACGGCAGTTGCGCCGGGGCGATCAGCTTGGCGTCGGTCTGCGCGGCCAGCGGCGGCAACAGGCCGGTGGAGGCACGGGTGGAGATGATGTCCACGCCCGGCGCGGTGATGCTGGGCTCGTTGATATGGGTCCAGCTCTTGCCATCGGCGGTGGTGAAGGTATCGCGCTCGCCGGCCTTGCCGCGCGAGGAGAAGTCCGCCAGCGTGCCGTCGACGTTGCCGGCGGCGACGGAGATCACCCACGGCGCCTGCGCGTACGGATTGTGGGTATCCTCCTTGGGACCGTCGTTGCCGGCGGCGAACACGCTGACGATGCCGCGCTTGTACAGCTCGTAGGTGGCCACGTTGACCGGGTCGGCCGGGTCGAACTTGCCGGAGCTGCCCCAGGAGTTGCTGACGACGCGGATCGGATCCTTGAAGCTGTTCTGGTGCGAGGCCGCATAGTCCAGGCCGCCGACCGCGTCCAGGATCAGCAGCACGCCGCTGGAACCGTAGCCGACCAGGCTGGCGCCGGTGGCCACGCCGCGGTACTTGCCGCCGGACTGCGCGCCGTTGCCGCCGACCGTGCCGGCGCAGTGGGTGCCGTGACCGGAGCCGGCGTCGGTATTCGGCACGCCTTCCAGATAGGTGACCGGCAGCATCGAATCCAGATTGTGCAGGTTGGTGTTGGCCAGCACGTTCTGCACCACCCGGTCGCCGTAGGCCAGGTCGCGATGCGTGGCGTCGATGCCCGAGTCGTTGATCAGCACGCCGACGCCGCGGCCGGTGTACGGCACGGTGCGGCCGAAATCGCCCGGGTTGCTCTGCGCGCGGTCGACCCCGGTCGCCTGGCGCGCGTCCTGGTTGAAGTAGCGTAGCGGCGCGTTGTAGTAGATCGAGGCGACGTCGTCGCGCCCGGCCAGCGCCAGGATCTCTTCGGGCGTGGCCAGCGCGCCGGCGATCGGCAGGGTCTGCATGCTGACGCCGCGGGTGATGCCCAGGTCGTGCAACACGGTCAGCTGCGCCGCCGACACCGGCCTGGATTGCTTGTAGGTGATGACGATTTGCAGTTCGTCGGTCAGCGGCGTGCTGGCCAGCTTGGACTCGAGCAGGCTGTCCAGATGCGCGGCGGCTTCGGCCTTGCCGCCGGCGAAGACGCCGCTGGCAAGAACGGCGCAAATGCCGATGGCGAGTGCGGGACGACGGATGGGCATCTGGAATCTCCGGTGAGTGGGCCCGGGACGGGCGGGTGACTGCAGCCTGCCGCGGCGGCACGGTGGCGCCTATCCGGGATCGCCCCTAGCGGACGTGGGTGGAAACACTCAGGGCGGCGTGCATCGCCCGTACGGAGCGGTATGATCGGGACGTAGGCCGCTGCCTCGCCGCGTCGCGGGCGGAACGCGGGTGCGGTGCGCGGTGCCGGCACATGCAACAGGGGGTTTCAGATGCACATGATGTTCGCAAGGGTTTGCCTGCTGTTCTGCACCGTGGCCGCGTCCGGCGGGCTCGCCGCGCAAGCGCTGCCGGTGCAGGTGGACGTGAGCGGCAATGTGGCGACGGCGGCGATCGGTGCCGGTCCGCATCCGCTGGCCGAGGTCACGCTGGAATTCGACAGCGCCAGCGACCTCAACCCGGGCAGCCTGGGTCTGAGCGCGGAACTGCTGACCCCGGCCCAGGTCACTGCCTTGCTGCCGCGGCTGCCCGGCACGCGAGCCGGCCAGGTGCCATCGCAGTTGCCGCTGCTGATCACGGTGACGCCGCCGCCGAGCGGCGGCCTGACGTTCCGCCGCGTGGTGCATGTGGAACTGCACACGCACGCGCTGGCCTACACCGCCGACAGCACGCTGCGTCTGTTCAAGTCTCCGGTAGGCGGCGAGTTCCGCGACATCACCGATGAGATCGCGCCCGGCAGCGTCCGCGCCCGCGGCACCACCGGTGGCTTCTCGCAGTTCATCGTGATCCACGACCTGCGCCCGACCGCTACCGTGGTGGCCGCCAAGCTGAGCCGCCTGCAGGCGCTGGTGGCGCAGTTGCCCGCCAGCGAGGCGACGCCGCTGGCGACCATGTTGAACAGCGTGCAGAGCGCGCTGGCCAACGCCGACTACAGCGCCGCCACGATGGCGCTGGACGGATTCCGCGAGCAGGTGTCGGCGCGTGCCGGCCAGGGCATCGCGCAGACCTGGAACGCCGGCATGAGCGAAGGCAACCCCGCCGGCGAACTGCTGGCCGGCGCGGCCACGCTGCGCTTCTCCATCGACTACCAACGCCTCTACGCGCCTTGAGCGCTGCAGGATTGGTCACGCGCACCGCGACGGAGGACATCCCGCGATGCCCGCGCGCCTGACCGCCTACCTGCCCGACGCCCCGGCGCCGACGCTGCTGCTCGCCGCCGGGCAGCCCCTGGCGATCGGCCGCGCGGCGGACAATGCGCTGGCGCTGGAACACCCCTCGGTGTCGCGTTGGCACGCACGGCTGCAGCCGCAGGCCGACGGCCACTGGCAGTTGCACGATCTGGGCAGCAAGAACGGCAGCTTCCGCGACGGGGTGCGCGTGGCCGCGCCTGTTGCCCTGGACACGGCGACCTGGCTGCGCTTCGGCGACATCTACGCCGAATTCGCCCCGCTCAGCGCAGCCGATGCGGAACTGGCCGAGCGCCGCCAGCGTGCCCGCTGCGACCGCGCCACCGCACTCACCCAGGAACTGGCCCAGGTCGGCAGACTCGACGACCTGCTCGGCGCCAGCCTGGACGCGGTGGTCGAACTGGCCCAGGCCGAGCGCGGTGTGCTGGTCCTGGCCGACGCCCACGGCCAGCGCATCGCGGCCAGCCACGGCACCGGGCCGCTCCCGCTGCAGCACGGGCTCGCCGGCAGCGAGGGTGCGCTGCGACGCGCCGTGCAGCACGGCCAGACCACCGTGGCCCACGACATCGGCGGCGTGCCCTGGCTCGCCGAACGTGCCTCGGTCTGCGCCGCCGGCCTGCGCACCATGCTGTGCCTGCCGCTGCGCGACGGCATGCGGGTGCTCGGCGCGATCTATGCCGACAGCCGCCGCGCCGGCAGCGCCATCGGCGCGCTGGACATGGAGCTGCTCGAGGCGTTCTGCGAACGCGCCGCGCTGTGGATCGCCGCGCGCCAGGCGCTGCGCGAGACCGGCGCGGCGCCGGGGCCGGTATGAGCGACGCGGCCACCGCCACCGGCCTGTACGCGCAGGAAAGCCTGCGTCCTGGCGAGGTGCTGGCCGGCCGCTTCCGTATCGAACGCCTGCTCGGCATCGGCGGCATGGGCCTGGTGTATCTGGCCCACGACCAGGCGCTGGGCGTCGACGTAGCGGTCAAGCTGCTGCGCCCGGAGCTGGCGCAGCGGCCGCAGGCCTTCGCCCGGTTCCGCCAGGAGCTGTTGCTGGCGCGGCAGGTGTCCAGCCCCCACGTGGTGCGCATCCACGACCTGGCCGAACACGCCGGGCGCTGGCTGATCAGCATGGACTACGTGGACGGCGAATCGCTGGACGCGCGGCTGCAGCGCGAAGAGCGGCTGGACGTCGACATCGCCCTGCGCATCGCCGGCGACATCGCCCGCGGCCTGCAGGCGGCGCATGCGCGCGGCGTCGTGCATCGCGATCTCAAGCCGGCCAACATCCTGCTGCGGCGGGACGGCGATGCGCTGATCAGCGACTTCGGCGTGGCCTGTTCGATGGCCAGCAGCGGCCTCGGCGCGACCCTGGGCAACGTCATCGGTACGCCCGCCTACCTGTCGCCCGAACAGGCGCGCGGCGATGCGCTCGATCCGCGCAGCGACCTCTACGCCCTCGGCCTGATCCTGTACGAACTGCTCGCCGGACAGGTGCCCTTCGCCGGCGGCACCCTGTCCGAGACCCTGGCCCAGCGCATGCTGCGCGAGCCGCCGCCGGTGGACCGGCTGCGCGCGGACGTGCCGGCCTGGCTGGTGCGGCTGCTGCAGCGGCTGCTGCGCCCGCAGCCGCGCGACCGGCTGCAGCACGCCGGCGAGGTGATCGCGGCGATCGAGCGCCGGCAACTGCCGCACGACCGCCGGCGCTGGCGCCGGCTCGGCCTGGGCCTGGCCGCGACCCTGGCGGGCGCCGCCCTGCTCGGTGCCGGCGTCTGGCAATGGCAGGCGCAACGCGCCAGCGCGCCGGCGCCGGTGGCGGCCGTGCAACCGCTGCCGCGCCTGCTGGTGCTGCCGCTGGCCGGCGACCCGGACAGCGCCGAACAACGCCTGGCGCTGGGGGCCTGGCTGCGCGGCAGCCTTGGCGAAACGCTGACCGTGGTCGACACCGACCGCACGCGCCAGGCTTTGCGCCAATACGACCCCACCGGCCAGGCGCCGCTGGACGTGGCGGCGCTGCGCCGGCTCGCCTCGGCACAGCGCGTGCTGCAGCCGAGCCTGCAACGCCAGGGCAGCGGCTGGCGCCTGCAGGCGCTGCTGCATCCGGCCAGCGGCGCGGCGCAACACATCGACGGACCGACCGCCGACGATCCGGCCGCGGCCTACGTCGCCTGGTTGCCGATCGCGTCCAGGGCGCTGCTCGCCGACGGCGCCACCCTGCCCGACGACCTGCCCGCACCCGCCGCGTTGCAGGCGTATGCGCGCGGCCTGGCGGCGCAGCAGCGCGACGACAGCGCGCAGGCGCTGCAGCAGTTCGCCGCGGCCAGTGTGCAGGCACCGCAGTCTGCGCCGTTGCGCCTGGCCGAGGTGGTCGCGGCGCAAGCCATCGGCGAGGACCAGAAGGCACGCGAGGCGTTGAGCGCGCGCGTCGCCTCGGCGCCGGCGCGGCCGCGCACCCAGGCGCTGCTGGCGGCGCTGCGGCTGGAAGCCGAGGACGATCTCGCCGCCGCCGACCGCGCCTGGCAGGCCTTGGCCACGGCGCGGCCCGACGACAGCGTGGTGCAACTGCAGTTCGCGCGCGTCCAGGCGCAGGCCGGCCACCTGGACGTGGCACGCGATCGCCTGCGCGCGTTGGCGCAGCGCGATCCGGACGACCCGCGGCTATGGCTGGCGCTGGGCAAGCTGGCGATCCTCAGCGGCAACGCCGCCACCGCGGTGGACGACGACCTGCTGCGCGCGCAACTGCTGTTCCGCCGCGGCCGCGACCTCTATGGCGAGGCGGAAACCGTGAACGCGCTGGGCGTGGGCTATGGCCGCCTCGGCCTGGCGCAGCAGGCGCAGGCCCAGTACCTGCGCGCCGTGGAGCTGCGCCGGCAGGTCGGCAATCGCCGTGGCGTCGCCACCAGCCTGCGCAACCTGGCCGGCACGCTGAGCATCGGCGGCGCCTTCGCCGAGGCCGAACAGCAGCTGCGCCAGGCGCAGGCGCTGTACTCCGAACTGGGCGATCGCGACGGCCAGGCCGCCGCCGCCAACGAACTCGGCCTGCTGGCCGAAGAGCGCGGCGACTATCCGCAGGCACTGCAGGCGTTCCGCGGCGCGCTGACGGCCTGGCGCGCGCTCGGCGATGCGCACGGGGTCGCCGAGACGCTCAACAACATCGGCTTCGCGCACTTCCAACTGGGCGACCTGGACAGCGCGCAGGCGTTCTGGGAACAGGCCGCGCGCGCCTATGCCGACCTCAACGACGCCACCGGCCGCGTGCGCACCGCGCAGAACCTGGGCCTGCTGGCCACCGGGCGCGGCCATTGGGCGCAGGCGCAGACCTTGCTGAACCAGGCGCTGCGCGAGGCCGAGCGCCACCAGATGCTCGAGGAAGTGGCGGTGAGCCGGCGCAACCTGGCCGAACTGGCATTCTGGCAAGGCCAGCGCGCGGTGGCGCTGACCGAACTGGACCAGGCGCAGCGGCTGTTCCAGCAGAGCCGCGACCAGCGCGGCCAGACCGACATCGCCCTGTTGCGCGCGCAGCTGTGGCTGGCGCTGGACGACCCGGCGCAGGCGCGGCTGGCGCTGCAGCAGGTGCAGCGGCAAGCGCCCGCTTCGGTGTCCAGCGAACAGCGCGCCAGTGCCGCGCTGCTGCAGGCGCAACTGGACGAGCGCGACGGCAACGCCGCCGCGGCCGCCGCGTCGCTGCGCCAGGCCGAGGCGCTGGCGCGCGCCAGCGGCGCCCGTCTGCTGCAACTGCAGGTGCAGGTGCAGGCGGCGCACGACGAACCCGCCCTGGCCGCGCTGGAGGGCGACATCGCGCGCCTGGGCCATGCCGGGCTGCGCCTGCGCTATCTGCAGCAGGCGCTGCGCTACGGCGCGGCCGACCAGGTGGCGGCGCGCTACGCGCAGGCGCAGGCCCTGCTGCTGCGTGGCAGCCCGCTGTTCGCCGCCGCCCTGCACACGCAGGCCGCGCAGCGCCTGGAGGCGATCGGCGATCACGCCGCCGCGCAACGCGCGCGCCGCGCGGCGGCGCAGGCCGCCGAGGGGTCATCTGTCGCACGCGCGGGCGCCACGCCATGAACGACGTTGCGGCCGCCGAACGCTACCGCCTGCTGCTGCAGCGCCTGGAGGCCAACGAGCGCGAGTTCCGCCGCCTCGGCCGCGCCGTGGTCAAGGTCCAGGAAGACGAGCGCCGGCGCCTGGCGCGCGAGCTGCACGACGGCGTCGGCCAGAACCTCACCGTGCTCAAGCACCGTCTGGCGCAACTGGGCGCGGCGCTCGGCGCGGCCGACGCGGCGCTGCGTGCGCCGCTGGAGGACGCCATCCACCTATGCACGCAGGCGCTGGAAGACACCCGGCAGATGTCGCGGCTGCTGCGCCCGCCGATCCTCGACGACCTCGGACTGGAAGCGGCCCTGGGCTGGCTGGGCCGCAGCCAGTCCGCTGCCGGCGCCACCCCGGTGACGGTCGAGATCGGCCCGCTGCCGGCGCTGGACGAAGCGCTGCAGACCCTGCTGTTCCGCAGCGCGCAAGAGGCGCTGACCAATGCGCTGAAGCACTCGGGTGCGCAGTCGGTGCTGCTGCGGCTGGTCGCCCGCGACGGCTGGGCGCAGCTGCAGGTGCTCGACGACGGCCGCGGCTGCGATCCGCAGCAGGCACTGGTGGCCGGCGGCAGCGGCCTGAGCGGCCTGCGCGAACGCCTGCGCCTGAGCGGCGGCAGCATCCGCCTGCAATCGTCGCCGGGCGAGGGCTGCTGCGTGCAGATCCGGGTCCCGCTGGAGGCCGATTGAAGGTCATCGCCCTGCCCCAGTTCCGCGCCCGCGCGGCCCTTCAGACGCGATCAGCATCGTCGCGGGCGGTGGCCGCCTGCGCCAATGCGCGCAACGGACGCGCACCGGCATGAACGTCCCGATCCGCGTCCTCATCGCCGACGACCACACCCTGGTGCGCGAAAGCCTGGTCGCCGTGCTCGACGCGATCGACGGCATCCAGGTGGTGGCGCAGGCCGCCGACGGCATCGAGGCGCTGGCCAAGGCCGAGGCGACCAGCCCGGACGTGGCGATCGTGGACATCTCCATGCCGCGGCTCAACGGCATCGACGTGGTGCGGCGGCTGTGCGAGACCGTGCCGCTGGCGCGGATCCTGGTGCTGACCATGCACGAGGAACACGAGTACGTGCTGCACGCGGTGCGCGCCGGCGCCTCCGGCTACCTGCTCAAGGACAGCGCCAGCGCCGACCTGATCGCCGCGGTGCGCAACCTGCACGCCGGCCGCGGCCACTTCTCGCCGCAGGCGGCGCAGGCGCTGGTGACGCAGATGCAGCAGCCGCAGGCGCTGCCGCCCGACCCCTACCGCGGCCTGACCGCGCGCGAGCGCGAGGTGTTCCACCTGATCGTGGAGGGCCGCACCACCAAGGAGATCGCGCGGGTGCTGCAGATCAGCGTCAAGACCGCCGAGAACCACCGGTTCCGCGTGCTCAACAAGCTGGGCATGCGCAATACCGCCGAACTGGTGCGCTACGCGGTGCGCCACGGCCTGCTCGACTGAACGGCGCCGCGCGCCCGCGCCGTCGCCGCGGCTGCGCACACTCCATACGCCATAGTATCCTGGCGCCCTCGGCCGCGCCGCGGCCCTAGCCACGAGCGATCGCATGAGCACCTATCAAGCCCCGTTGACCGATCTCCGCTTCGCGCTGCACGACGTGCTGCAGGTGGAGGCGCTGTTCGCCCGTCTGGGCCACGCCGACGCCAACGCCGAACTGATCGACGCGGTGCTGGAGGAAGCCGCGCGCTTCACCGGCACGGTGCTGGCGCCGCTGAACCGGGTCGGCGACGAGCACGGCTGCACCCTGGACAAGGCCACCGGCGCGGTCACCACCGCCCCCGGCTTCCGCGAGGCCTACCAGCAGTTCGCCGAGGGCGGCTGGACCGGCCTGACCGCCGCTACCGAGTTCGGCGGCCAGGGTCTGCCGCACACCCTGGGCGTGCCGCTCAACGAGATGGTCAATGCCGCCAACCTGGCCTGGGGCAACTTCCCGCTGCTGTCGCACGGCGCGGTCGAGGCGCTCAAGCAGCACGGCGAGGCGTGGCAGCAGGAGGTGTTCCTGAAGCCGCTGGTGGACGGCCGCTGGACCGGCACCATGTGCCTGACCGAGCCGCATTGCGGCACCGACCTGGGCCTGCTCAAGACCCGCGCCGAACCCAACGCCGACGGCAGCTGGTCGGTCAGCGGCACCAAGATCTTCATCACCGCAGGCGAGCACGACTTCACCGACAACATCGTGCACCTGGTGCTGGCGCGGCTGCCGGACGCGCCGGCCGGCGCCAAGGGCATCTCGCTGCTGGTGGTGCCGAAGTTCAAGGTCGCCCGCGACGGCAGCGTCGGCGCGCGCAACGCACTGCGCTGCGGCTCGCTGGAGCACAAGATGGGCATCCACGGCTCGTCCACCTGCGTGATGAACTTCGACGGCGCGCAGGGTTACTTGGTCGGGCAGCCGCACAAGGGCCTGCAGGCCATGTTCACCATGATGAACACCGCGCGCCTGGGCGTCGGCCTGCAGGGCATCGGCCTGTCCGAGCGCGCCTACCAGAACGCGCTGCGCTACGCCCGCGAGCGCCTGCAGTCGCGTTCGCTCAGCGGTGCCAAGCTGCCGGAGAAGCCGGCCGATCCGATCCTGGTGCATCCGGACGTGCGCCGCATGCTGCTGACGGTGAAGGCGCTGACCGAAGGCAGCCGCCTGCTGGCGCTGCACGCCGCGACCCTGATCGACATCGCGCACAGCGCGCAGGACCCGGCCGAGCGCGAGCAGGCCGACGTGCTGGTCAGCTTCCTCACCCCGATCTCCAAGGCCTGCCAGACCGAGTGGGCGGTGGAGAACACCTACCACGCGCTGCAGTGCTTCGGCGGCCACGGCTACATCCACGAACACGGCATGGAGCAGTTGGCCCGCGACGCGCGCATCACCACCCTCTACGAAGGCACCACCGGCATCCAGGCGCTGGACCTGATCGGGCGCAAGACCGCGTCCAGCCAGGGCGCCGGGCTGAAGCTGTTCCTGGCGCAGATCGAGGCGTTCCTGACCGAGCACGCCGACAACCCGGCCGTGGCCGAGTTCATCGCCCCGCTGCGCGAGAAGGCCGCCGAGTGGGCGGCGCTGACCAAGCGCATCCTGCAGCGCGCCGCCGGCAATCCCGAGGAACTGGGCGCGGCCAGCTACGACTACGTGTTCTATTCCGGCTACGTGGTGCTGGCCTACTGGTGGGCGCGCAGCGTCGCCGCGGCCGAGGCCTCGGCGCACGGCGAGGCGTTCAAGCAGTCCAAGCGCGAGACCGCGCGCTTCTACTACGCCCGCCTGCTGCCGCGCACGCTGACCCACGCCGCGGCCATCGACAGCGGCGCCGAGCCGCTGATGGCGCTGGCCGACGCGCAGTTCTGAGTCCGCACGCCTGCGTCCGCGCAGGCCGCCCCGGCACGCGCGCCGTGCCGGGGCGGCACCGCCGGTGGCGGCCGATACACAAACCGTCACCAATCGGGTATAAGCTGTTTTCCCGATGGAGACAGACACAACAACGCTTGGTCTGATCGATACCGGGGCCTGCGGCGCCTCGGCCGCGGTCCCGTCGCCCGCGGCGTCCCCTTCCCACCTGCCTTCGGTCCGGCTGCTGTCGCTGGACGCGCACGGCCGCGTGCTGGACTGGATCAACTGGCAGGACGCCGCTTGCCTATACGCGCGCGGCGCGGTCGCCTGGACCCTCGGCGAGCCGTGCCTGCACATCCATGGCGGCATCTGTCGCGCCAGCGGCGAGCGCAGCGTGCTGGAACTGCATCCGATCATCGCCGCGCGCGGCCACGCGCATGCGCGTGCGCTCGATCCCACCCCGACCCTGACCAATACCGCGCTGTTCGCCCGCGACGCGCAGCTGTGCCTGTACTGCGGCCAGCAGTTCAGCCGCCCGCAACTGACCCGCGACCACGTGCTGCCGGTGTCCAAGGGCGGCCGCGACATCTGGGAGAACGTGGTCACCGCGTGCTTCCACTGCAATTCGCGCAAGGGCAACCGCACCCCGCAGCAGGCGTCGATGCCGCTGCTGGCGGTGCCGTATCGGCCGAGCTGGATCGAGCACCTGATCCTGTCCAACCGCAACATCCTGGCCGACCAGATGTCGTTCCTGAAGGCGCAGTTGCCCAAGCGCTCGAAGCTGTCGTTGTAGCGCGCGGCCTCACGCCGCCGTCACACCCGCTGCGACGGATTGCCGCACCCCGGCGGAAACAGGCCATCCCTGCGCCCGCGACTGAACGGGTTGATTGCGCGTGCCCGGAATGGAGAGGAAAATGACAGGTCCGCTGAACCTCCATTCCGATGATCGACCCCACCCGCTATCCGCGCCTCTCGCGCATCCAGGTCCCCGAAGAACTGCGTCGCTTCGATGAATCGGAGCTGCCGGCCATCGCCGAGGAACTGCGCGCCTTTCTGATCGAGTGCGTCGGCAAGAGCGGCGGCCATTTCGGCGCCGGGCTGGGCGTGATCGAACTCACCGTGGCCCTGCACTACCTGTACGACACGCCGGTCGACCAACTGGTGTGGGACGTGGGCCACCAGACCTATCCGCACAAGATCCTCACCGGGCGCCGCGACCGCATCCACACGGTCAAGCAGGCCGACGGCGTGGCGCCATTCCCCAAGCGCGAGGAAAGCGAGTACGACACCTTCGGCGTCGGCCACTCCTCCACCTCGATCTCGGCGGCGCTGGGCATGGCGGTGGCGCTGCAGCGCATGGGCGACGAGCGCAAGGTGGTGGCGGTGATCGGCGACGGCGCGATGACCGCCGGCATGGCCTACGAGGCGCTGAACCACGCCGGCGGCATGGACCCGGAACCGAACCTGCTGGTGATCCTCAACGACAACCGCATGTCGATTTCCGAAGCGGTCGGCGGGGTCACCAAGATGCTGGGGCGGATGAGCGGCAGCAAGACCCTCAACGCCATCCGCGAGGGCGGCAAGAAGATCCTCGGCGACAAGAAGAGCAACCCCACCGCGCGCTTCGTGCGGCGCTGGGAAGAGCACTGGAAGGGCATGTTCGTGCCGTCCACGCTGTTCGAGGAAATGGGCTTCCACTACACCGGCCCGATCGACGGCCACGACCTGCCGGCGCTGCTGGGCGCGCTGAAGACGCTCAAGACCCTGAAGGGTCCGCAGTTGCTGCACGTCATCACCACCAAGGGCAAGGGCTACGAACTGGCCGAAGGCGACCAGATCGGCTACCACGCGGTGGGCCCGTTCGACCCGAGCAAGGGCCTGGTGGCCAAGCCGGGCGCCAAGGCCCCGACGTACACCGACGTGTTCGGCGACTGGATCTGCGACATGGCCGCGGCCGAGCCGGCGCTGCTGGCGATCACCCCGGCGATGCGCGAAGGTTCGGGCCTGGTGCGCTTCAGCAAGGAGTACCCGCAGCGCTACTTCGACGTGGCCATCGCCGAGCAGCATGCGGTGACCCTGGCCGCGGGCATGGCCGTGCACGGCGCCAAGCCGGTGGTGGCGATCTATTCGACGTTCCTGCAGCGCGGCTACGACCAGTTGGTCCACGACGTGGCGGTGCAGCAGCTCGACGTGCTGTTCGCGATCGACCGCGGCGGCGTGGTCGGCCCGGACGGCGCCACCCACGCCGGCAACCTGGACCTGAGCTTCCTGCGCTGCGTGCCGCACCTGGTGGTGATGGCGCCGGCCGACGAAGCCGAGTGCCGGCAACTGCTCAGCACCGGCCTGCGCCATCCCGGTCCGGCCGCGGTGCGCTACCCGCGCGGCACCGGCCCCGGGGTCGCCCCGGGCACCACGCTGGAGCCCTTGCCGATCGGCAAGGCCCAGCTGCGCGCGCAGGGCCGCACCGTGGCGCTGCTGGCGTTCGGCGCGACCCTGGCGGCGGCCGAACAGGTCGGCCGCGAGCTCGGCCTGAGCGTGGTCAACATGCGCTTCGTCAAGCCGCTGGACCGCGCCTTGCTGCTGGAGCTTGCGCAGAGCCACGAGGGTTTCGTGACGGTCGAGGACAACGTGGTGGCCGGCGGTGCCGGCTCCGGCGTGGCCGAACTGCTCAACGCCGAAGGCGTGCTGCGCCCGGTGCTGCACCTGGGCCTGCCCGACGCGTTCCAGCACCACGCCAGCCGCGAGCAGCTGCTGGCCGAAGCCGGCATCGACGCCGCCGGCATCCGCGCCGCGGTGCTCAAGCGCTGGCCGCAGCTGGGCACGAACGCCAGCACACCGCGCACCGCGGCGGGCTGAGCGCCGCGGTCACCGGCACCGCACGCCGCTGCGTGCCGTGCCTGCCTGCTTGCGCCGCTGCGCGGATCCGGACGCGCCAGCGGCCGCATGGTCCGGTCACGACAGCCGCGCACCGGCTAGGGTGCGATCACCTCGTCACCGCGGGCACGCAACCGATCCAAGGGGCCGCCAGGCGCCTGCAGAGTCTGCATCGGCAATACCGCGAAACTGGAGCGGTTCTGCACCAACGCCCGCTCGGCCGCCTGCAACCACGCCGCCATGGCCCGCTCGCGCACATCGCCCAGCCCCAACTTGCGTGCGATCGCCGCTTCGCTGACCGCGTCCAGACAGATCCGGTACTGATCGTTGGCGGGCAACGTGGCCAGCGTGTCCAGATCACCTTCGGACCAGGCGTTGGCGCGCTGGCGCATCGTCTCCAGGTCGCGATCGATGACCTGCAAAGTGCGCGCGAAGCACGCGCTGTCGTTCAACGCGGTCGCCCGGAATTCCTGCAGCGCGCGCTTGGCATCGGGCACCTGGACCTCCACCACCACCGGCACGACCGGCACCTTGGCGCGCTTGGCCGCACGTTCGATCACCGGCTGCACGACGCTGCCCAGGCTCAGGCCGGATCTGCGTATCGCCGCTTCATACAGTTCCTGCGCGGCGAACACCGGTCGCCAGCGCTCCACGCTGCCGTCGCGGCCCAGGTAGCGCGCCTTCAGCGGCAACCAGCGCGCATAAAGGTTCGGCGGCAGCACCTGCTGCAGCGTGCGGTCGTCCGGGTTGCGCCGCGCCTTCAGCAGGGACGGCAGCAGCATCAGGCTGCGGAACATGCCCAGGCCGGAGTCCAGGGTGACGGTCGGCGCCGCGATCACCTGCTGGGATTGGGCGATCACCCGCTCCACCTCGGCCGATTCCCACTGCATGCGCCTGGGCAGCGGCGACACCGTGCCGAGGATCCACAGCACATGGTCGCCGCGGCGGACCTGCCACAGCCCCGGGCCGGGCTGGCGCCCGCTCACCAGCACCGCCTCCAGGTCGACCACCGGTGGGCTGGTTGGCGCGGTCGCGCGCGGTGGTGGCGGCGCGGCCGGCATTGCGGTCTGCG
Source organism: Xanthomonas sp. F10 (assembly GCF_014206815.1). Lineage (GTDB taxonomy): Bacteria > Pseudomonadota > Gammaproteobacteria > Xanthomonadales > Xanthomonadaceae > Xanthomonas_A > Xanthomonas_A indica. The sequence continues at coordinate 768,161 of NZ_JACHNP010000001.1, read as the reverse complement.
CCTGCGCCGCCGGCACCACGACCGCCAGCAACGTGGCCGCCAGGCACAACAGCGTCCGCAACCGGTGCGCGACGCATCGCCGTCTGGTTTTCGCGGGCAGCGTGTCTGCCCTGCCCCCCGCCGATCGCGGCGGCATTAGCCGTCCAGTCTGGGCAGATGCGCGGCCAGCGGATCGCTGTCGGCCAGCAACTCGAAGCGCTCCCACAGGAAGCCCGGCGCCACCATGCAGCGCACCAGGCAATAGTCGGCCAGCGGCCGCGCCGCCTGCCAGGTGCCGGCCGCAATCACCACCGAGGGCATGCCGCCGCGCTCGCTGGCATCGAGCCGGTAGCGCTGCAGGCCGTGGTGCGGATCGAAGCCGAGCAGTTCCAGCGCACCGCCCTCTTCCCACTGCCAGGTCTCGTCGGCATCGATGCGGTGCCAGCGGCTGATCTCGCCGCGCTCCAGCAGGAAGCGGATCGCGGTGCAGGCCGGGCGCAGCGTCTGTTCGTGCTGCACCATCAGGGCCGAGGTATGCACGCGCGCATAGCGCCCGCCTTCCGGGTGCGGCAGCAGCGACAGGTCGCGCACCAGGGCGGCAATTCGGAAGGCGGCGGCGCTGGACATGCGCCCAGTCTAATCCCGCGGTGTGGCCGCGCGCATGTCAGGCACTGCAATCCGCGCGGCCGGCGCCGGCCGCGGTCAGGCCAACGGCAGCGAGTCGCGTGCGGTCGCCGCAGGAGCCAGGCGCCGGCCGTGGCGCAGGCACAGGGCGAAGAACACCAGCAGGTCCCAGCTGTAGCGCTTGAGCAGGCGCCGCGGCTCGCGCAGCAGGCGGTAGATCCATTCCAGGCGCAGCCGACGCACCCAGGCCGGCGCGCGCTTGGCGGTGCCGGACAGGAAGTCCAGCAGCGCACCCACACCGAATGCCAAAGGCACCTGCAGCTGCCCCGCCTGCTGCAGCAGCCAGCGCTCCTGCAGCGGATTGCCGAACGCCACCAGCAGCACGTCGGCGCCGCTGGCGTTGATGCGTGCGGCCAGGCCCGTGCCGGCCGCGGCGAACTCGGCATAGCCGTCGCAGGTGCCGACCACCTGCTGCCCCAGCGTCTGCCGCAAGGTCTGCGCCGCGGCCTCGGCCACGCCAGGGCGGCCGCCGAGCAGGAAGAACCGCAGCGGACGCGGACTCTGCTGGCAGAGCGCCGGAATCAGGTCGGTGCCATTGAGATTGCCGGCGAAGCGGCGGCCGTGCACCAGCAGCGCACCCAGGTCCATGCCGATGCCGTCGTTGACGACGCACACGCCCGGCGCGGCCAGACGCTCGCGCAGGGCCTGGCACTGCACCACGAAGTTGGTGTTGGCGAAGAACACCTGGCGGCGCTCGCCGCGCGCCAGCGCCTGCAGCAAGCTGGCGACGAAATCGGCTTCGGTGCTGCGCAGGATCGGATAGCCGCCCAGTGCCAGCACCTCGCCCGGCGCGCGCTCACCAGAGGTCATGCGGAAAACTCTCCAGCAGGCCGCGCTGCACCGCGGCCAGGTCGAACACCGTGTTGCCGCCCAGGGCCACGCATTCCTCCACCGTGTGCCCGGCATGCCAGCGGCTGCGGCCGGTGCCGTGATAGTAATCGTCGTACTTGAAGCGGTCCTCGCCGTTGCCCCAGTCCAGGTACACCGAGGGCACGCCGTAGGCTTCGGCCAGGATCAGCCCGTGCAGGGAACTGGACACGATCAAGTCGGCGCCGAGCAGTTGCCGCACGAAGGTGGCGGGCTGCCGGTTCGGCAGCACCAGATGATCCTTGTAGCCGGCGTATTTCTCCACCGGTTCGTTGAAATGCGGCACCACCAGGAACGGCCGCCGCGCCGGCGCCGGCGCCAGCGCCTCGCGCGGGAAGAACAGCGGCATCAGCAGGCCCGGGTCGCCGTACACCTCCGGCACCTGCAGGCCGCGCTCGCGCAGGAAGGCGCGGGTCTTGGGTCCGCGCACAGCGCGCACGTCGAGCTGGCGGAAGCTGTGGCGCTCGGCGGGGATCTTGCCGTTGACGCCGCTGCCCCAGACCGTGTCGCCATCGCGGGCGAAGTGCAGCACCGAGCCGATCGCGATCAGCCGCCGACGCTTGTCGCGTTTGTCCAGCAGGGTGCGGTCGCGCTGGCCGAGCACGTTGGAGACGATGATCTTGGAAAGATGATCGCCGACGTTGATCTCGCCATTCTTCGGCTTCCACCAGAACAGCGCCCGGCGCTCTTCGTAATCGATCCATTTTTGCAGAGTGGACATCGGTCCTCCTTGGTTGCGCGGGGGGTACGGCGAACACGCCGACGGCGTGTGCTCAGACCGCGCCGTCGGCGAACAGACGTGTCTCCGGATAGGCGGCCGGGTCCAGGACCCGGTCGGTGGTGTCGGACCAGCTCAGGCACTGGCGATGGCGCACGTGCGGCGCCTGCAGCGCCTGCCCGATGGCGGCGACGATGGACGCCTCGTCGCCCGGGGTGTAGCCGAAGCGCGACGGATAGCGGCCGACCACGGCATTCGGGCACACCGCCGGCAGGCCGAAGAAGTCGTACTGCAGCAGCTTCATCGAGCTGTCGGCCAGGTAGGCCGGCACCTGCTCGGACGCGTACGGCGCGATGCCGAAGCGGGCGTGCTTGATGTAGCGGATGGTCTCGGCGTGCTTCATCTCGCCGTACACCACCACGTTGTCGCCATAGCCCGGCGCGCGGCCCATGCCCGAACCGATCACGTGGAAAGTGACCTGCGGGAAGGCGCGGCTGGCGGCGACGAAGAACGCGGGATCGAACAGCATCGAGCCCACCGCCACCGCATGGATGCCCTCGCCGTACGGCGACGGGTCGCCGAGCGTGTGCAGGTCGTGGTCCACGCCGTGGCCGACGTGGTACACGTTGTGGCGGCTGGCGACCTCCTCGGCCATCGCCGGCGACACCAGTGCGATCACGTCCAGGCTCGGCGCCACGCGGTCGAACTCGCGTTCGATGTAGTCGGCGACGTTGATCGTGCTCAAGCCATCGGAGGCGCGATACACCTTGCGCGCGGTCGGATTGATCCGCGCCGCCAGCGCGATGAACGCCACCGCGATGCCGCTCTCGAACACGATCACGTCGGCCTCGCGGATCCAGCGGATCAGCGTGGCCGGCGCCCAGGCCGCATACAGTTTGAACATCAGGTCTTCCAGCGGCCGCAGCCAGCGTCGACGGGTGTTGAACGGATGCAGCGGCGCGCGCCACAGATAGCAGTCCACGCCGTTGTGGCGGACCACCTGGTTGGCGCTGGCGTCCAGCGGCAGGCGCAGGTCGCCCTTGAGTCGCGACAGCAGGCTGTAGCGCAACGAGAAGAAGCGCGTGGGACCGCGCTTGGCCAGCTCGTCGGCGATGAAGTGGATGTTGGCGCGGCGTGGCGTGCGGTAATCGTGCGCCGACAGCACCAGGTAGCAGGGTGCACGGCCGCTGGCGGCCGCGGCCGGCGCAGACGCGGACAGCGTCGCTGCGGAAGAGTCGCTCATGCCGTCGCTCCTATGCGGGATGGAAGAAGAAGAACACGCTGGCGCACCTCGCTCATCGCTTGCTCCGTGCCTGGCGCAGCAGCGTGCGCATCTGCAGGATCGCCAGCACGTCGCGGCGGAACGCCGGCCACAGCGCGAACACCAGCAGGCAGGACAGCGCCATCGCCGCCGCGCCGACGATCAGCTGCAGCCACAACGACGCACCGCCCCAGTACTGCGCGGCGAAATAGGCGACAACGCCGCAGACGCCGTAGCCGAGCACCGCGCGCAAGGCGTTGTTGAACAGCTCCCAGGCGGGAATCTGCGGCGCGATGCGCGCGATCCAGATCACCGACAGCGGCCACATCACCAGCAGGCCCAACGTATAGCCCACGGTCACGCCCATCACGCCCCACAGCGAGCCGGCGAAGATGCAGGCGATCAGCATCACCCGCCCCACCACCGAATACACCAGCTGCTGGCGCATCAGGCCCAGCGCCAGGAACACCCAGTAGGTGGCGTAGGACGCGGTCTGGAAGATGCCGCCGAGGGTCAGCACCTGGAACAGCGGCACGGCCGGCCGCCACTGTTCGCCCAGCACCAGCACGATCAGCGGCATCGCCAGCGCGCAGGCGAAGGAAAACAGCGCCACGATCAGGTGCACCATCACCGTCTGCCCGTGCAGCAGGAAGTTGCCGAAGCGCGGCGGGTCGTCCTGCAACTGCGACAGCACGGGCAGCGCCACCGAGGTGGCCGGTGCGTTGATCTGGTTCAGCGGCATCATCAGCAGCTGGAACGCGCGGTTGTACAGGCCCAGCGCTTCGGCGCCGATGCGATGGCCGATGATCACCTGGCCGACATTGCGGCTGGCGTAGCCGAGCAACTGCGCCGCCATCAGGTTCCAGCCGAAGCTCAGGAAGGTGCGCATCGGCGCGTCGCGCCGGTAGCCGCGCGGCAGCCAGCGCGCGCAGGCGCCGGCGATCAGCAGGTTGACCAGCGCCTGCACCACCTGTTGCCAGACCAGCGCCCAGTAACCGTAACCGGCCAGGGCCACGCCGACGCCGGCCAGCAGGCCCAGCACCTGCGCGCCGACGTCGCTCAGCGAGACCTGGCCGAAACGCAGCCCGCGGCTGAGGTGTGCGCGGTACTGCGTGGTCATGCCGTTGAGCAGGAAGGTCACCGCCAGCGCCTGGGAAATGCCGAGCAAGGCCGGCTCGCGGTAGAAGTGCGCGATCCACGACGAAGACAGGAACACCACGATCGCCAACAGCAGGCCGATGCCGCTGTTGATCCAGAACAGGTTGTCGCGCTGCTCGCGGCTGACGTGCTTGGCCTGGATCGCCGCCGAGGACAGGCCGAAGTCGCGCAGGATCTCGGCCATGCCGACGATCGCCGTCACCATCGCCATCAGGCCATAGTCGTAGGGCGTCAGCAGCCGCGCCAGCAGCACGATGCCGCCGAACTGCACCACCATCTTGGCCAGTTGCCCGGCCATGGTCACCGCCGCACCGCCGGCCGCGCGCGCGCCCAGCCCGGGTTGCGGCGCCGCTGGCCGCGGGGTCTCGGCGCTGCTCATGCGCCCTCCCCGCCGCCTGCGGTCAGGGCCTGCAGATAGCTGCGGTAGTGTTGCAGGCCGATGCCGTTCCAGTCGCGCCGCGACAGATCCGGCACGGCATCGGCCGGCAACTGCTGCGCCTGCGCCAGGGCCTGCGCCAGTTGCGCCGCATCCAGCTCGCCGCGGTACAGCTGCACCCACTGCGCGCCGACTTCGTCGGCGATGGCGGCATTGGCCTCGCTCCACGGCGCCAGCACCGGACGCGCCAGCGACAGCGCCAGCAGCAGGGTGCCGGAGTTGTGCATCTGCCGGTACGGCAGCACCACCAGTTCGGCCTCGCCGATCTCCTGCGCCAGCACCGCGTCCTCCACATACTGCAGCCGTGCGCTGATACGCGGATCCTCGGCACAGGCGCGCTCGACCACGCCGCGGATCTGCGCGTCGATCGGATTGCCGGCGATGCGCAGGCTGAGCTGCGGATCGGGCAGCGCCTGCAGGGTCGCGATCAGCGTCTCCACGCCCTTGTACGGGCGCAACAGCCCGAAATGCAGCAGGCGCCCGGGCACGCGCGGCGGTTGCGGCAGCGGCGCGTACCAGTCGCGGTAGTGGCCGTGCAGGATGGTGTCGGTGGCCGGCGCGCGCGCGGGCGTGGTCGCGTTGATGCGGATCCAGCGCGCGGTCTGGCGGTCGATCCAGCGCAGCAGCAGGCGTTCGCGCCAGCCCTTGTCCTCGTGCGGCGCCACGTTGTGCAGGGTGCGCACCAGCGGCACCCCGGCCAGGCGCAGGCGCAACAGCAACAGGGCGATGCAGACCTGCTTGGCCAGCGTGCCGAGCGCGGTGCGATGCCGCAGCAGGTACTCCGGCCAATGCAGGTGCAGCACGTCGTAGCGCGACAGCAGCGCCGCGCGCATGGAGAAGAAGCGCAGTTGCACCTGCGGCGGCAGCGCCGCGTAGAGCTGGGTGAGGTAGGGATTGGTGGTCGCGGTCGGGCGCTCGGTGGACAGCAGCACGGTGACTGTCGACGCGGCCTGCTGCACCGCGCCGTGGCGCTGGCGCTCGCCGCTCATCGGCCGCCCCCCGCGCCGGCCAGCGCCAAGTCGTACTCGTCCAGATAGGCGCCGACCACGCGGTCCCAGTCGTAGCGATGCGCATAGGCCATCGCCGCGTCGCGCTGCGCGGCGAAATCCGCGTCGGTGCCGGCGGCAAAGGCGCGCACCGTGGCCGCGGCCGCCTGCGGGTCGACCGGGTCGACCAGCACGCCCTGCCCCGACTCGCGGTGCAGGCGCGCGAACGGCGGGATGTCGCTGAGAATCGGCAGCAGCCCGGCACTCATCGCTTCCACCGCGGCCAGGCCGAAGCCCTCGTGCCGCGACAGGCACACGAAGTACTGCGCACTGCCGAGCAACTGCGCCAGTTGCGCCTGGGTCGGCGCCACCTGCAGGCGTACCCGCTGCTGCAGGCCGCGCTCGGCGATCGCCTGCTGCAGGTCGGCCACGCTGAAGTCGTATTCGCGCCCGGCCACAATGAGTTGCCAGGCCGGGTCCTGCGCGGCCAGCACGCGTACCAAATCCAGGGTCTCCAGCAGGCCCTTGTTGACGGACCAGCGCCCGAAGTAGATCAGCGTGCGCCCGGGCGTGGCGCTGCCCTGCCCGGCGAACTTGTCCACGTCCACCCCGTTCTCGATCACCCGCAGCCGCTGCGGCGCGACCACCTGCGAGAACAGCCGGCCATCGTTCTCGCTGGTCGCCACCACCCGTGCGTAGGCGAGCGCCGAGGCGCGGGTGAGGGTCTTGAACCAGAGCATCTTCAGGCGCGAGGCGTAGGTGGTGTGGAAGAAACCGCCATGGGTGGACACGATCATCGGCACACGGTGCAGCGGCCGGGTCAGGGCCAGGAAGTCGTAGAAGAAATCGATGCCGTGCACGTGCAGCAGATCGGCGCCGCGCACCGCCGCCAGCACCGACGGCGCCAGCGGATAGCGCGAGGAGCCGCGATACGGCAAGCGCACGATCGGCACGCCCTGGTGCGTGTCGCGCGGAGCCAGGCGCTGCTGCGGATCGGTGAACACCCGCTCCAGGCTCACCACCTCGACCTGGTCCTGGCCCTGCTGCAGATGGCGACGCGCGATATTCAGCACCACCTCCTCCATGCCGCCCACCGATGGATGGAACTGGCGCACCACATGCACCACCTTCATGCCGTCGCTCCTGCGGCCGCGCTGCGGCGCACACCGATCATCCACGGCGCGATCCGCACCAGCACCGCGCGTATCGGGACGCTGGCCAGCACCGCCAGCACGCTCACCGACACCGCCCAGGCCGGTCCCCAGGCATCGCCGCGGACCAGGCCGGTGCGGGCGGCCACGCCGGCCATCACCGAGAACAGCAAGGTGTGCGTGCACAGAATCAGCAAGGTGTTGCGTCCGATCCACTGCAGCCAGGCCCAGTGCTGCACCAGCCCGGCGACGCACAGTGCCATGGCGCTGCCGAGCAGGCTGGCGGCGAGGAAGCCCAGCGGGGAATCGCCGAACTTGAGCATGTTCACGTCGACGCGGCCGTTGTGCCAGGCGATCGCGAACCAGGCCGCACCCAGCAGCACCGCCGCCAGCGCATTGCCGCCCGGCCGCGCCGGCCACCAGTACGCCCGCGTCGCCGCCAGCGCGCCGATCGCGAAGAAGCACAGCGCCACCGGCAACACGTCCAGCGAGAACGGCAGGCGCATGTCCTGCCCCGGAAACCAGCAGGCCCAGCCCCAGGCCAGCGGCAGCGACAGCCCGGCCAGGGCCGGCACCGACAGCGTCCGGCGCAGGGCCAGGTACGCCAGCGTGGTCACGAACAGCGCCGGCAGGAACCACAGCGCCGGCATGACGTAGAGCTTGGGGCCGATGCCGCTGACCAGGCCCAGCAGCGGCTCCCACCAGGGTCGGTCGCCCCACAGTTGCGCCTTGCTGCCGATATGCCGGGTCAGCATCCAGTACGCGTAGGCGACGAAGAAGAACGCCACGTAAGGCAGCAGCAGGCTGCGCGCCAGCTTGCCGACCGTGGCCAGTGTCAGTGGGCGATTGCCGAAGGCCTCGCCGACCCAGCCCGACAACAGGAAGAACATCGGCACGTGGAAGCTGTAGGCGAGGATCACGTAGGCATGCGGAATGCCCTTGGCATGGCCGAACACCACCAGCAGGATCGCCAGCGCCTTGGCCGCATCGATGCGTGCATCGCGCGGCGCCCCCGTGCGTGCGCTGCGCGCCTGCGCCGGCACGGACGCGGAAACAGCCGTGGCGGGCGCGCTCATGCCGGCACCGCCGGCATGCGTGCGGCCGGCGCCGTCGGTGCCGCGGGCAGCGCCGGCGCATCGCGCAGGCGCGGTGTCATCTGCCACAGGCAACCGCACACGAACCACCACAGCGCCGCGGTCTTGATCGAGAAGTAGCCGTTGGAGACCAGCAGGCTCAGCGAGAACGCAAAGATCAGCAGGTTCTTGAACAACTGCCCTTCGATGGTGCGCATCAGCATCGCGAACGAATAGGCCAGCAGGAACGCCAGCACCAGCAACACCGACTGCGAGGAGATGAAGTAGGCGATGCCGCTGTCGAAGTAGCGGTACGGCTGGTCCATGTCCAGCCCCATCCACGCATCGGCGCTCATCCTGCGGATCGAATCGACGGTGAAGAACACCCGCCCCAGCGTGGTGTCCTCGTAGCTCTGGATGCCCGAGGCCCACACCAGCAGCCACGCACCGCCCATCACCGCGAAGAAGATCAAAAAGCCCAGGCGCTGGTCCATGCGCAACAGCAACGGGCTCAGCAGCGCCATCATCACGCAGGTGCCGGCGGCCAGGCGTCCGTCCGAGGCCACGATCAGGAAGCCGATCATCGCCACCGACGCGACGATCGCCCACGGCCGCATCCAGCGCCAGAAGGTCAGCAGGATGGCGGTGAAGAAGATGATGAAGTTGCCCATCGTCACCGGCTCGATGAACACCGAGGAGGCGCGTGGCAGGTTCGACGACGGCAGGAAGTTGCGTGCGCCCGGGCGTGTCGCGCTGACGAACAGATTGCTGTCCTGGTTCCAGAAGCTCGACGCGCTGGCGCCGCGCGCATTGACGAAATAGCTCTTGGGGTTGACCACGTCGCCGTAGACCTTGGGCAGGGCCAGTTCGAACACCGCCACCAGCGACACCAGCAGCGCCATGCGCACGAACATGCGCGGCAACGAGCCGGTATAGGCCGCGCCGAGCAACAGGAAGGCGAACGGAATCAAGGCATCGCGGAAGAACTTCGGATCCAGCGACCAGGCCATGAACAGGCGCACCAGCATCAGCAGCGCCAGCAAGGCGATCCCGGTGAACACCATCGCCATGCGCTTGCGGTCCAGCGCGCGCAGGCCGAGCAGGAAGCAGGCGGCGTAGACCGCCAGTTCCACTGCATAGGTCATCGCCGGGCTGACCCGGAACACCTTGGCGTTGATCACCGCCAGCACGAAGTTGTAGCCGATGGCGAACAGCAGCACCAGCTCGATCAGCAGGTTGCGGCGCTGCTCACGCAGCGGCATGGCCGGCGCACTCAGCATGCATACCTCGCTGCGATGGCGGCGCAGTGCGCGCCGCCCCTGCGGTGGACCGGCGCCAGGCGTGGCGCCGGCGTGCGGCACGCGACGCCATTCGGCGCAGGCAGGGCAGGAACGACGGCGACGCGGGGGCGACGCCGGCGCTGCTCACGGTCGGCGGGAGGAAGACGCATCGGGCGCATCAGTAAGCGGTCTTCTGCCCGAGCACCTTGAACGCGGTCAGCACGATGATCCGCGTGTCCAGCCACAACGACCAGCGACGGATGTAGTCCAGGTCGTACTGGATGCGCTTCTTCATCGTGCGCAGCTCCGGCGTCTCGCCGCGGAAGCCGTTGACCTGCGCCCAGCCGGTGATGCCCGGCTTGACGTAATGCCGCTGCATGTAGTGGTTGATCAGCTTCTCGTAGTGGGTGTTGTGCTGCGCCGCGTGCGGACGCGGCCCCACCACCGACATGCTGCCGCCGAGCACGTTGAACAGCTGCGGCAACTCGTCCAGGCTGGTGCGGCGCAGGAACGCGCCGAAGCGGGTCACCCGGCTGTCGCCGCGCGTGGCCTGCACCACCACATCACTGGGCTCCTGCTGCACGCGCATGGAGCGGAACTTGTACATGTAGAACTCGCGCCCGCCCAGGCCGTGACGGCGCTGGCGGAAGAACACCGGGCCCGGCGAGCTCAGCTTCACGCCCACCGCGATCGCCAGCATCAGCGGCCACAGCACGGCCAGCGCGGCCAGGGCCACCAGCTTGTCCTGCAACGCCTTGGCGACCACGAAGTAGGTGTTTCGGTCCACCCCGCCCTGGCGCAGGTTGATCACCGGCACGTTGCCGATCTGGTCGCCGGACTGGTTGAGCATGCCGAAGTCGAACAGATCCGGGATCAGCCGGACCTGGATCGGATAGCGGTCCATGCGCTGCAGCAGCTGCTTGATGTGGTCGCGCTCGCCCAGCGGCAGCGAGATCCAAACCTGCTCGACCTGGTGGTGGTCGAGGTAGTCGATCAGCGCGTCCGCGGTGCCCTCGCCCAGGCACTGCAGCCTCTGCGGATGGTCGGCCACCGACAGGTCGTAGTCGCTGCTGAAATAGCCCACCACCTGCATGCCCACCCAGGGGTTGCGGCTCAGGTAGTTGTGGATCTTCACCACCGGATGGCGCAGGCCCACCACCACCACCCGCTGCACGTCCACGCCTTCGGAGCGCAGCCGGTTGAGTACGCCGCGCACCACCGTGCGCGAGAGCAGCAGCGTGGCCAGGCTGGTGACGAACCAGGTGCCGATCCACAGCCGCGAGACCTGCTGGCCGAACTGCACCACGAAGGCGTGCACCGCGAACAGCGCGAACACGCCGCCGCAGGCCAGGCTCAGCACCACCATCTCGCGCAGCAGGCCACGCCCGCGCCAGCTGCGGTACAGCGGGAACAGCGCGAAGCAGATCACCGCGTACAGCAGCGTGGTGCCGATCGCCACCCGGTACGCCGGTTCCGGCATCCAGGTGCCGAACAGCAACCGGTGGGTCAGCAAGGCGCCGCCGACCATGACGGTCAGGTCGGACACGCGCAACAGGATGTCTGCCGCGGCCGCGTACTTGGACAGCATGCGCGGCGAGGAGGTCGTATAGGTGGCGCTACTCAGGTCTGCCAAAAGCATGATCGGGATTCCTATCCAAACCCGGTCGATCGGCATGCGGGGGAACATGCGACGCCGCCGGGCCTCGATTTCGCCTGCCTGTGGACCGCTGCGGCGCCTCCCTCGCCGACCCCAGGTCCACGGCAGCCCGTGACTACTTCAACAGAAGAACGTCTTCGTACAACCGCGCTGGAAAATAATGGAGCACCTCATTGCCTAGCTGAACCACGGATCACCTCACTGAAGACTGTGCGTCGAACCGATGCCGGCGTGTGCGTTGCGGCACGCGCTCGCGCATTGCGCGGTGCGGCGCGCCATGGCGCTGCGGCATCTCATGCCGAGGCCGCCGCCGCGGCTTCGGCTTCGCGGATGAAGTAGCGCACCAGCGCCACCGCCACCGCCAGGAACAGGCCGAACACGAAGGCCAGCGCCAGGCCGAGCAGCTTCTTCGGCGAACTCGGCTTGCCCGGCACATCGGCGCGGTCGACGATCGAAATGTTGTTGGTGCCCACGTTGCCGACCACGCCGATCTCCTTGTAGCGCTGCAGCAGCGCGTCGTAGAGCTGGCGGTTGGTATCGGCCTCGCGGCGCAGCATGGTGTAGCGGATGCTGCGGGTCTGCAGGTCCAGTTCGTCGTTCTTCAGGGCCGCGATGCGGTCGCTGAGCAGCGTCTCCTGCTGCCGCGCCGCCTCGTAGTCGTTCTTCAGCGCGCTGCGGATATTGGCGATCTCGTTGGCGATCTGCCGCTTGGTCTCGGCGATCTGGTTCTGCAGGCGCTGCATTTCCGGGTAGCCGGGCTGGAACGTGGCCAGCTTCTGCTGGTAGTCGGCGGTCAGCTTGGCCTGTTCGGTGCGCAGGCTCTGGATCAGCGGACTGCTGACCACCTGCGGCAGGCCCATGCCGTCGCCGATGCCGGCCTGGCGCCAGGCCGCCTCGGCCTTGATCCGCGCGTCCTGCGCCGCGGCCAGGCGCACATTCAGTTCGCTCATGTTCTGCGTCGGCAGCGACGGCTTGTCCTCGCCCATCGACACGATCTGTTCCTGGCTGGAATAGTCGACCGCGTTCTTCTCCGACTCCTCGACCTTGTCGCGCAGCTGCGCCAGGCGTTCGGACAGGTAGCGCGCGGCGAACGAGGACGCCTGCAGGCGGCGTTCCTGGGTCGAGGCGATGAACATCTTGGCGTAGGTGTTGGCCACGCGCGTGGCCAGCACGCGGTCGGGCGAATCGAAGTTGATCCGCACCAGGCGCGAGTCGCGGACCGGCTCGATGGTCAAGGCATCCAGCACCGGGCCGACCAGCGCATTCTCGGCCGCCGCGGCACGTGCCTGCGGCGTCGGCGCACGCCCGTCGCCGTTGTCCTGCAGCTTCTCCAGGGCTTCGTCGACCAGCGGCTTGAACGCCGGGGCCTCGGTCAGCTTGGCCTCGCGGATCACCTGCCGCGCCAGCGAACGGCTGCCGAGCAGTTCGTACTGGGTCTGGTAGAAATCGCGATCCTGCGGCGATTCCACCGGCATCAGGTTGGCGACGTTGGCGACGTTGAGCGATTCGCGCTCGATCTGCAGCACGCTGGTGGCGCGGTACTTGGGCGTCATCAGCAGGATCACCAGCAGCGCCAGCAGCACCACGGCGCCGGTGATGCCGACGATCAGCCAACGCTGCCGGTACAGCGCATTCCAGTAATCCAGCAGGCCGATGTCGGCCGGGCTCAGCGGGGCACCCACGGGACGCGCATGCGGCGCGGAGGCGGGAGGCAAGGTGGAGGCGCTCATCGGTAGGCCCTCCAGACCATCACGAACGGGGTCAGTTGCACCACGGTACGCAGCAGCACTAGCGCATCGGAGCGGTACACCACCACGATGTCGCCGCCGTAGATCGCCGGGTCGGGCGCGGCGCCCTTCTGGATATCGCGCAGATCGAAACGCGCCAGCATCTTCTGTCCGCCGACGGTGCGGAACACCACCACGTTGCCGCGGCTGGCCACATCGCTGACGCCCTTGCCCAGCGCCAGCGCCTGCTGCAGGGTCAGCGCCGAGCCCTGGATGGGATAGATGCCCGGCTCGCTGACCGCGCCGGTGACCGTGACCCGGTTGCCGGTGAACTCGTCGACCAGCACCGACACCTGCGGGTTCTGCAGATAGCCGTTGCGGTAGCGATCGGCGATCTCCTTCTGCAGGGCGTTGACGCTGGAGCCGGCCGCCTTGACGTCGCCGATCAGCGGCAGCGAGATGCGGCCCTCATTGTCCACCCGCACCTGGCGCTCCAGGTCGTCGACCTGGAACACCTTGACCGTGAGCAGGTCGCCCGGGCCAAGCAGGTATTCCGGCTTGCCCATGGACGCGGCAAGCGGATCGCCTGGCGGCAGATCCGACCGCATTGCCGGCCCGCTGTTGCATGCCGACAGCAGCGCCAGGCAGAAAAGGGCCAGCGCCCAATGGAAGGTCACGGAGAGTTTACCCATGCGCGATGCTGATGCCCTCTGTCGATTGGTTTTCGAAGCGCCGCACTCGCCCAGCCGGCCAGGGTTCCGTCCCGGCCGGAGGATGATCACGGTGTCAATTCCTGCCCGGGACGAATGGCCCTGGCCAACAGCGAAGCTTCGTGTTGCAACGCACTATGGCACAGCCATCTGCCGTCACCAAGGCGTTACCCGACATTTTTTTGACGCAGTAACAGCAGGGTTCAACTACATGTCCAGTGATTCAGCCTAGCAAGCATCCGTGAACGTTCCATCGACGTGATGTTAACGTGATCAATGTCAATGCATTGACGCTGCGTCGCTCCCAGTTCTGGCGCGGCTTTGCGCTCCGGCAAGCCGATACCCGCGCGCCGGAATGGCGCACTGCCGCGGATTTTGTCTACGGCGACGCGCTCGGCCGCCGACCGGATGTTACAGATCGCCCTGTGTGGCGACGCCGGCACGAATCAGGCATTCGCGCCTAATCCGCCTGCCCGTTCACCGGCCGCGCGGCCGCCGGCCATCCAGCGCGGCCCAAAAACAAAAAGGCCCATGTCGCGGACATGGGCCTTCGAAAGATGGTCGGGGTAGCCGGATTCGAACCGACGACCACTAGTCCCCCAGACTAGTGCGCTACCAGGCTGCGCTATACCCCGGTGTGTTGCGTCTCCGCCGTCATGGCGGTCTCGCCTTGCAGCGAGCTGGCGATTATAGCGGGTTTGCGGCGGCCATTCCTAGCGGCAGCGACGCCGCCACTCAGCGCCGCAGCAACTGCAGGACTTCTTCCAGCTCCTGCCGCACCTGCTTGATGATCTGGTTGCTCAGCGCCGATTCCTGGCGGGCGCCCTCGCCTTCCAGGCGCAGTCGCGCGCCGCCGATCGTATAGCCCTGTTCGTACAGCAGGCTGCGGATCTGCCGCACCATCAGCACGTCGTGGCGTTGGTAGTAGCGTCGGTTGCCGCGGCGCTTGACCGGTTCCAGGCTGGGGAATTCGGTCTCCCAATAGCGCAGCACGTGCGGCTTGACGTCGCACAACTCGCTGACCTCACCGATGGTGAAGTAGCGCTTGGCCGGAATCGGCGGAAGTTCGCGGTTACTGCCCGGGTCCAGCATATGCCTCCACTCGCTCCTTGAGCTTCTGTCCGGGGCGGAAGGTCACCACCGTCCGCGCGGAAATGGGGATCTCTTCGCCGGTCTTGGGATTGCGGCCGGGCCGTTGGTTCTTGCGGCGCAGGTCGAAGTTGCCGAAACCTGACAGCTTCACCTGCCGCCCCTGCTCGAGCGCATCGCGCAGCACGTCGAAGAACGCATCGACGAACTCCTTGGCCTCGCGCTTGTTCAGCCCGACTTCGTCGAACAACCGCTCGGCCATTTCCGCTTTGGTCAACGCCATTGCCCTGCTATCCCCTGTCCTTCTCAACCACGCATCCGCGCGTCGTGTTCCCGCGCCAGCGCGGCCACCGCATCGGCGACCACCGCCTCCACGTCGCGGTCTGTCAGAGTGCGCGTGTTGTCCTGCAAAATCAAGCCCATAGCGAGACTCTTGCAACCAGCCTCGACCCCCGCGCCGACGTAGCGGTCGAACAGCACCACCTCGCGCAGCAAGGGCCCCACCGTCGCGCGCACGCTGCGCGCCAGCGCCGCCCAGCTCACTGCTTCCGGCACCACGAAGGCCAGGTCGCGGCGCACCGACGGGAACCGCGACAGTTCGGCGGCACGCGGCAGGGCGCGCGCGGCCAGCGGCGCCAGGTCCAGCTCGAAGGCCAGCACGTCGACGTCGATCTGCATCGCCTGCAGCAGCCGCGGGTGCAGCTGGCCGATCCAGCCGATTCGCACGTCGTCGCGGTAGACGTCGGCCGACCGGGTCGGATGCGCGAACGGATGCGTCGACGCACGGTAGTCCAGACGCGCGCCGGAAGCGGCCGCCAGGGCCTCCAGGTCGCCCTTGAGGTCGTGGAAATCGACCTTGCGCGCCGGCAGGCCCCACTGCAGGGCATCGGCATCACCGCACACCGCGGCCGCCACCCGCTGGGTCTCGATCGGCGCGGCGCCGGCGTCCGCCGCCGCGGCGAACACCTTGCCCAACTCGAACAGGCGCACGCGCCCGGCCTGGCGCGCGGCGTTGCGGCCCAGCGCGGCCACCAGTCCCGGCAACAGCGACGGACGCATCACCGCCAGTTCGGCGCTGAGCGGATTGGCCAGCGCCACGCGTCCGTCGTGCAAGCCCCACTGGTCCAGCAGCGCGACATCGACGAAGGCGTAGTTGATGGTTTCCAGCAGGTCGCGGGCCAGCAGCTGCCGGCGCACGCTGCGCTCGTCCAGCTGGGTCTCGCTGTCCATGGCGATGCGCGTGGTGCCGCCGGGCAAGGTGGTCGGCAGGCGGTCGTAGCCGTGGATGCGCGCCAGTTCCTCGATCAGGTCCTCTTCGATGGCGATATCGAAGCGGCGGCTCGGCGCGGTGACCTGCCAGCCATCGGCCGAGGCGACCACCTCCATGCCCAGCGCGCGCAGGATGCGCTCCACGCCGGCATCGGCGATCTCGATGCCGAGCACGCGCAGGATGCGGGCGCGGCGCAGCGCGATCGGCGCCGGCGTCGGCAGGAACGCCGGCAACTCGGCCTCGACCACCGGACCGGCACGTCCGCCGGCCAGTTCCAGCACCAGTCGCGTCGCCAGTTCCAGCGCGTGCCGCGGCAGCGCCGGGTCCACGCCGCGCTCGAAGCGGTGGCCGGCATCGGTGTGCAGGCCGAGCTTGCGCCCGCGGCCCATGATCGCCGCCGGCGCGAAATGCGCGGCCTCCAGGAATACGTGGCGGGTGGTTTCGGTGACGCGGGTGGCGTGGCCGCCCATCAGCCCGGCCAGCGCCACCGGCCGATCGGCGTCGGTGACCAGCAGGAAGCCCGGATCCAGCGCCGCCTCGCGGCCATCGAGCAGGGTCAGGGTCTCGCCGGCGCGTGCGTGGCGCACGCCGACCGGCCCCTGCAACGTCTCCAGGTCGAAGGCATGCATCGGCTGGCCCAGTTCCAGCATCACGTACTGGGTGATGTCCACCAGCAGCGACACCGGACGCACCCCGCTGCGGCGCAGGCGCTCGGCCATCCACAGCGGCGTCTTCGCCGCCGGATCCAGGTCCTCGACCACGCGGCCGCAGTAACGCGGCGCATCGGCGCCCGCCTCCAGCGTCACCGGCAGCGTGCGCTCGCTGCCCACCGCGGCCGGCGTCACTACCAGCGGCAGCACGTCGCTGCCGCAGGCCGCGGCCACGTCGTAGGCGATGCCGCGCACGCCGAAGCAATCGGCGCGGTTGGGGGTGAGCTTGATCTCGATGCTGGCATCGGGCAGGCCCAGGTATTCGGTCAGCGCCTGGCCGATCGGCGCATCGTCGGGCAGTTCGAACAGGCCGGACGCGTCGCTGTCCAGGCCCAGTTCCTTGGCCGAGCACAGCATGCCGTTGGACTCGACCCCACGCAGCTTGGCCGGCTTGATCGCGATGCCGCCGACCTGGGCACCGACCAGCGCCAGCGGCGCGACCAGTCCAGCGCGCGCGTTGGGCGCGCCGCAGACGATCTGCAGCAGCTCGCCCTGCCCGGCATCGACCCGGCACACCTGCAGCCGGTCGGCCTCGGGATGCGGCGCCGCCTCGAGGATCCGCGCCACCACCACCTGCTGCAGGCCGTCGCCGAGCGGCACGACGTCTTCGACCTCCAGGCCGATGGCAGTCAGGGTCGCGGTGAGCTGCTCACGCGAGGCCTGGGTCGGAACGTGGCTGCGCAGCCAGTTTTCGCTGAATTTCATTGGGGAGCCGGGATTGGGAATTCGGGATTGGGGATTCGTAAGAGCGGGTCAAGCGAGATCCGGGAGCAGCGTGGACCCGCTTTCGCGAATCGCCAATCCCGAATCCCCGCCCTCAAGCAAACTGCCGCAGGAACCGCACGTCGTTCTCGAAGAAGGCGCGCAGGTCGTTGACGCCGTAGCGCAGCATCGCGAAGCGCTCCACGCCCATGCCGAAGGCGAAGCCGGTGTAGCGCTCGGGGTCGATGCCGACGTTGCGCAGCACGTTCGGGTGGACCATGCCGCAGCCCAGCACTTCCAGCCAGCGGGTGCTGCCGTCGGGCTGCTGCCAGGCGATGTCGACCTCGGCACCGGGCTCGACGAACGGGAAGTAGCTGGGGCGGAAGCGCATCTGGAAATCGCGCTCGAAGAACGCGCGCACGAACTCGGCCAGGGTGCCCTTGAGGTCGGCGAAGGTCGCGTGCTCGTCGACCAGCAGGCCTTCGACCTGGTGGAACATCGGCGAATGGGTCTGGTCGCTGTCGCTGCGGTAGACCTTGCCGGCGGCGATCATGCGCAGCGGCGGCGCATGCTCCCCCATGTAGCGCACCTGTACGCCCGAGGTGTGGGTGCGCAGCAGGCGGCCGTCGCCGAAATAGAAGGTGTCGTGCATCGCCCGCGCCGGGTGATGCGGCGGGAAATTCAACGCCTCGAAGTTGTGCCAGTCGTCCTCGATCTCGGGGCCGTCGGACAGTTCGTAGCCCAGCCGCGCGAAGATCTCGGTGATGCGTTCCAGGGTGCGGGTGACCGGGTGCAGCCCACCACGTTCGCCGCGCCGCCCCGGCAGGGTCACGTCGATGCGCTCCTCGGCCAGGCGTGCGTCCAGCGCCGCAGTCTCCAGCAGCGTACGGCGCTCGGCCAGCGCGGCGGACACCGTGTCGCGCGCGCGGTTGATCGCCTCGCCGGCCAGCTTGCGCTGCTCCGGCGCCAGCGCGCCGAGCTGCTTGAGCTGGGCGGTGATGCTGCCGCTCTTGCCGAGCAGCGCGACCCGCAGTTGCTCCAGCGCCTCCGGGCTCTGCGCCGCGGCGATGTCCGCCAGCGCCTGCCCGCTCAGGGAATCGATCTCACTCATTGCACTCGCGCCTCACTGCTCCGGCCGAACCGCGGCCACCGTGTCCCGCCGATGCGGGACCTCACACCTACCCGGCAGGCATCCCGCATCGGGACGCCCAAAAACGCAAAAGGGGAAGGACTTGCGCCCTTCCCCCTGCATGCCTGCGATTGCTCCCACCGAAACCCCGCACATGGACGTGCGGGTTTCTGCGGGGACTCGCACTTATGCCGCCAGCGCGCCCTTCGCCTTCTCCGCCAGGGCGGCAAAGCCCTGCGCGTCGTGCACGGCGATGTCCGCCAGCACCTTGCGGTCGAGGGTGATGCCGGCCTTGAGCAGGCCGTTCATGAAGCGGCTGTAGCTCATGCCGTTGATGCGGGCCGCCGCGTTGATGCGGGTGATCCACAGCGAACGGAAATTGCGCTTCTTCTGCTTGCGGCCGATGTAGGCGTACTGCTGCGCCTTGATCACCGCCTGCTTGGCGACGCGGAAGACCTTGCGACGGGCGTTGTAGTAACCCTTGGCGAGGTTCAGAACTTTCTTGTGACGACGGCGCGCCTGGACGCCACGCTTGACTCGAGCCATGGTTCAGTCCTCAGAGGTAGGGAAGCATACGGTCCAGACGGCCTGCGTCCTCGGCACGGACGTGGTTCGTCTGCCGCAGGTTGCGCTTCCGCTTGGTCGCTTTCTTGGTGAGGATGTGGCTACGGTTGGCGTGGCCGGCCTTGTACTTGCCGGAGGCGGTCTTGCGGAAACGCTTGGCCGCCGCCCGGTTGGTCTTGATCTTGGGCATTGCAATGTCCTTGATGGTGTTTTGTCACTGGTCAGGGCGGTGGCTGCGCCACACTTTCCGTCCGTGCCCTTACCGGCTTGTAAGCCCTTGATCCGATGAGGATCCGGGCGGGTCCTGTTGCCGCGGGAGCGGCAAACCCGATGAACTGGGCCGCGCATTATGCCAGGGCTTGGAATGCCTTGCAAATCATGCAGTTCGACTGGCGATTGCGCGCCGGGAGTCGGCAAGGCTGCGCAACGCGTGGCCACGCCGCGACGGCGCAGCAGCGCTGCGCTCGGAGGTCAGAAGGGACTGGGGCACAGGTGCCGGGAAACCGCGCCCCCACCAGCGGCGGGGCGCGATCCTGGGCTGCGCTCCGCGGATCAGCGCTTCTTCGGCGCGATCATCATCACCATCTGCCGGCCTTCCAGGCGCGGGCGCGATTCAATGACGATGTCCTCGCCCAGATCGGCCTCGATCCGCGCGGCCATTTCGCGACCGAGCTCCTGATGGCTCATCTCGCGACCGCGGAAACGGATGTTGACCTTGACCTTGTCGCCCTCTTCGAGGAAGCGACGCATGTTGCGCAGCTTGATCTGGTAATCGCCCTCGTCCGTGACCGGACGGAACTTGATTTCCTTGATCTCGACTTGCTTGGTCTTCTTCTTGGCTTCGTTGGCCTTCTTCTGCTGCTCGAACTTGAACTTGCCGAAGTCCATGATCTTGCAGACCGGCGGGTCGGCCTGCGGCTGGATCTCGACCAGATCCAGACCGTCTTCCTCGGCCATCGCCAGCGCTTCGTCGCGGCTCAACACGCCGACCATCTCGCCGTCTGCGCCGATCACGCGCACGCGCGGCACGCGGATCTCTTGGTTCTTGCGGTTCTGTTTGTTGTCAGGGGTACTGATGTTGCAATCTCCCAGGGGAATCGGACTGGCGCGGACGGAGGCTCCGTCCGCGCCAGGGTGGTGTCACGCCAACTGCTCGGCGCGCAGCCGTTCGGCGAAGGCGGCGACCGACATGGTGCCCAGATCCTCCCCCGATCGCGTGCGGACCGCAATCGCGCCGTTTTCCGTCTCGCGGTCGCCCGCCACCAACAGGTACGGCACCCGCTGCAGCGTGTGTTCGCGAATCTTATAGCCGATTTTTTCGTTCCGCAAATCGGCCTCGATGCGGAAGCCTTGATTTGCAAGGAGTTTCCGCACGTTGTCTACATAGTCTGCCTGAGCATCGGTGATGTTCATGACCACGGCCTGCACCGGCGCCAGCCAGGCCGGGAACATGCCGGCATGGTGCTCGATCAGGATGCCGATGAAGCGCTCCATCGAGCCGACGATGGCCCGGTGCAGCATCACCGGATGCTTCTTCTGGCTGTGCTCGTCCACGTACTCGGCGCCGAGGCGGCCGGGCATCATGAAGTCCACCTGCATGGTGCCGAGCTGCCAGGTGCGGCCGATCGCGTCCTTCAGGTGGTACTCGATCTTCGGGCCGTAGAAGGCGCCCTCGCCCGGCAGTTCCTGCCACTCCACCCCGCAGGCGCCGAGCGCGGCGCGCAGCGCGGCCTCGGCCTTGTCCCAGGTGGCGTCGTCGCCGAGGCGCTTTTCCGGGCGCAAGGCGATCTTGATCTGGATGTCGTCGAAGCCGAAGTCGCCGTACACCTTCAGCGCCTGCTGGTGGAAGGCGGTGACCTCGGCCTCGATCTGCTGCTCGGTGCAGAAGATGTGGCCGTCGTCCTGGGTGAAGCCGCGCACGCGCAGGATGCCGTGCAGCGCGCCGGACGGCTCGTTGCGGTGGCAGGCGCCGAACTCGCCGTAGCGGATCGGCAGGTCGCGGTAGCTGTGCAGGCCCTGGTTGAACACCTGCACGTGGCCCGGGCAGTTCATCGGCCTGACCGCGTAGGTGCGCTTCTCCGACTCGGTGAAGAACATGTTGTCCTGGTAGTTGTCCCAGTGGCCGGACTTCTGCCACAGCGACACGTCCAGGATCTGCGGGCAGCGCACCTCGCCGTAGCCGCTGTCGCGGTAGACCTTGCGCATGTACTGCTCGACCACCTGCCAGATCGACCAGCCCTTGGGGTGCCAGAACACCAGGCCCGGGCCCTCTTCCTGCAGGTGGAACAGGTCCTGCTGCTTGCCGATCTTGCGGTGGTCGCGCTTGTCGGCCTCCTCCATGCGCAGGATGTAGGCCTCGAGCTGCTTCTTGTCGGCCCAGGCGGTGCCGTAGATGCGCTGCAGCTGCTCGTTCTTGGCGTCGCCGCGCCAGTAGGCGCCGGAGATGCGGGTCAGCTTGAAGGCCTTGAGGAAGCGCGTGTTGGGCACGTGCGGACCGCGGCACATGTCCACGTATTCCTGGTGGTAGTACAGGCCCATCGCGGTGACGTCGTCGGGCATGTCCTCGATCAGGCGCAGCTTGTAGTCCTCGCCGCGCTGCTTGAACAGTTCGATCACCTCGGCGCGCGGGGTGACCTTCTTGATCACGTCGTAGTCCTGCGCGATCAGTTCCTGCATGCGCTTCTCGATCGCCGCCAGGTCCTCGGGGGTGAACGGGCGCTCGCTGTAGATGTCGTAGTAGAAGCCCTCGGCGATGACCGGGCCGATCACCATCTTGACCTCGGGATACAGCTGCTTGACCGCGTGGCCGACCAGGTGCGCGCAGGAGTGGCGGATGATCTCCACGCCCTCGGCGTCCTTGGCGGTGATCAGGCGCAGGCTGGCGTCGTGGTCGATGACGTCGCAGGCGTCGACCAGGCGGCCGTCGACCTGGCCGGCGATGGTGGCCTTGGCCAGGCCGGGACCGATGGACTGGGCCACGTCCATGGGGCTGACGGGATGTTCGAATTCGCGGCGGCTGCCGTCGGGGAGCGTGATCGTGATCATGGGAGTCGGCGGAAAGGGAAACGGGAGGACGGCGTCCACGCCACCGTGGTGGCAGTCGCGACTGAGCGCGGGACAGAAAGAAGGCGCCACAAGGGCGCCTGCTCGGACAGCCTTGGGCGGGAACTCACGCGAGGGCGGTGGTAGTGCTCATGTCGCACGCTCGGCCGGCGTCGCCGCGGGCCACCATGTCCGGCTTAGATAGTGGGCAGATAGTAAACCAAAAGCGACCGATTGGTCACGGGCAAGGCTGGCGCGCAGCCTGTGACGGGCCGTTCCCGGACACCGCCGGCGTCGTTGGCGCGCCTGCAATCTCGCTGCGCCGCAGCAAGAGCTGCAGCGGCCGCCGTGGCATGCTGGGCGTTCGCTTTCTCCGCATCGGACGCGCCGTCATCAAAGGCAAGGCCACATCGCTGGACATCGCCTACCTGGCAGGCGTGTCGCAACCCACCGTCTCGCGCGCCCTGCGCGGCAGCCCGGCCGTCAACGAGCAGACCCGGCGCAAGATCCTGGCGATCGCGCGCGAGCTGAACTACAAGGTCGACAAGCACGCCTCCAGCCTGCGCCTGCGCAATGCCGGCACCCTGGCGCTGCTGTTCTTCGAAGACCCGACCACCGACGACTCGCTGATCAACCCGTTCTTCCACTCGATGCTGGGGTCGATCACCCGCGCCTGCGCCCGTCACGGCTACGACCTGCTGGTGTCGTTCCAGCAACTGTCGGACAACTGGCGCGCCGACTACGGCGACAGCCAGAAGGCCGACGGGCTGATCCTGCTCGGCTACGGCGACTACCTGCAGGCGCAGCAGCGGCTGCAGCACCTGGTCGACCAGGGCACCCATTTCGTGCGCTGGGGCGCGGTGCTGCCCGGGCAGCCGGGAGTGTCGATCGGCAGCGACAACTTCCAGGGCGGCCACGACATCACCGCGCATCTGCTGGCGCAGGGCCGCCGCCGCATCGCCTTTCTCGGCGACGCCTCCAACCATTACCCCGAATTCCTGGAACGCTACCGCGGCCATCTGCAGGCGCTGCGCGCGGCCGGCGCCGACGCCACGCCGGCACTCCAGGTCGATGCGATCACCACCGAGCAGTCCGGCTACGAGGCGGCCCTGGCCCTGCTCGGCCGCGGCGAGCGCTTCGATGCGCTGTTCGCCGCCAGCGACCTGATCGCGATCGGCGCGTTGAAGGCCTTGCGCGAGCACGGCCTGCGCGTGCCCGAGGACGTGGCCCTGGCCGGCTTCGACGATATCCCGGTGGCCGCCAGCGTCGATCCGGCGCTGTCGACGGTGCAGCAGGACACCAAGCTGGCCGGTGCGGTGTTGGTCGACACGCTGCTGGCGCAGATCGCCGGGCAGCCGGTGAGCAGCCGCACCCTGCCGGTCACGCTGGCGCTGCGCGGCTCCTCGCTGCGCAGCTGACGGGCCGATCCGGGTCGCGGCAACGCATCCGCCCGGGATCGGCCCAGGACACCGGCGACCTGACGCAGCCGCGCTCACCGCACCTCGCGCCCCCCCACAGGCCCGCGCGGCGACACAGCGCCTTCCGCTGCGCTCAGGGCGTCGGCGCGACGCCGTCCTTGGCCGCCATCAACCAGCGCAGCCGCGCGCGCAGGTCCGGGCGCACGATCGGCGCATCGGACAGGAACACGCGCACGCCGTGTGCCGGCACCTCGGCGCGCAACGCATCGGTCACCTCGGTGGCGCTGCCGTCGCAGCCGTCGTGCCAGGTGCCGGGCTGCAGGTAGCGGCGCACCTCCAGCGTGCGTGGCGTGTCGCTCTTGTTCAGCAGCACCAGCGCGGTCTGGGTGCTGCCCGCGTGCTGGAACACCCGGTAGAACACCGCTTGGTCACCGGACAACTGCAGGTTGAGCTGCAGGCCGCGCTGCAGCGCCGGGCTGCGCTGGCGCAGCGTGGCGATGCGCCGCAGCGGCGCAAAGATCGGACTGGACGGGGCGGCATCCACCCGCTCCTGGCCGAAGTAGTTGCGGTTGCCGGCATGCTCGGCGCGGCCGCGCATGAAGCCGGTCTCCGAGCCGTAGTAGATCACCGGGATGCCGCGCGCGGTGAACAGCCAGTTGTGCGCGTCGATGAAACCGGCGTCGCTGGCGTCCAGCCGCGCCATGTCGTGGTTGTCGTAGAAGGTCATCAGTTCGTACGGATTGGCGTACGGGCCGCGCTCCAGGTACAGCGCCGGCTGCAGCGTCTCGTAGCCGCGCTGGGCGTGGCCGAACGTTGCCGCCAGCGCCTGCTTGAGCGGGAAATCCAGCACGCTGACGCCGGCGTTGCCGGCCCAGGTGTGGCCGGCGATCTTGTGCGCGTTGTAGTCAAAGTCCTCGCCGAACATGAACATGCCCGGGCGCTGCGCGCGGATGCGGCGCACGAACTCGTGCCAGAAACTGTCCGGCATCCAGCCGATGGTGTCGATGCGGAACGCGTCGGCGCCCTGCCCCAGCCATTGCGAGTAGGCACCGACCAGATACTCCATCACCGCCGGGTTGCGCTCGTTGAAATCGGATAACTGCGCCAGGTTGCCGCCGGTGTTGTAGAACGCGTGCAGCGGGTTGTGCGCCGGGTCGAGCCTGGACGGCGGCAGGTTCTGGTGATCGGCGATGAGCTTGCCGTTGCGGTCGAACACCTGACCGAACATCGGCTGGCGCTTGGGCATGGTCCAGGCCGGCGAGCCGTGGTTGCCGACGATGTCCAGCACCACCTTCAGCTGCTGCGCGTGCATCGCCTGAGTGAAGCCGGCGAAATCCAGGCCCGGGCTCGGCAGATGCTCGTCGAGCTTGTAGAAGTTGACGCCCCAGTAGCCGTGGTAGCCGGTCTTGCCGCGGTCGCTCAGCGAGCTGCCCCAGGTGATCGGCTTGCCGCCGGTGAAGGCCTCGTCCGGGTTGTCGACGATCGGGGTGATCCACACCGCGCCGAACCCCAGGTCGCGGATGTAGCCGGCGTTGTCGACCACGCCCTTGAAGTCGCCGCCGAGGTAGCCGATGTTGTCGCTCTCGCCGGGCGGCGCCGGGATCGGGATGTCGAAGGTGCGATGCGCGCCGCCCTGGTCGCGATGATCGTTGCCCGGGTCGCCGTTGACGAAGCGATCTGTGACCACGAAGTACACCGCCTCGCTGGCGAACGGTTCCAGCGTGCCGTAGAACTCCTCCTGCGCCGGCGCCTGGGCCTGGGCCTGCACCGACGCAGCGCAAGCACCCAGCAGGGCCAGCGCCAACAGCGACATCCGATCAATCATGCATTCGCTCCCGAATCCGACGGCACCCACAGCACGCACAGCGCCGCCACCAGCAGGCTGCCGCCGCCGATCGCCAGCGCGTACAGCGGCCGGCCGCCAAGCCAGTGCGTGAGCACGAAGCCCAGCACGCTGACCGCGACCAACTGCGGGATCACGATGAAGAAATTGAAGATGCCCATGTACACGCCCATCTTCGCCGCCGGCACGCTGTCCGATAGCAAGGCGTAGGGCAGCGACAGGATCGAGGCCCAGGCGAAGCCCACGCCGACCATGGACAACAGCAGCCACTGCGGATCGCGGATCCACAGGAACGACAGCAGGCCGGCCGCCCCCAGGCACAGGTTGAGCAGATGGCTCATGCGCAGCCCGCAGGCGCGCACCAGCAGCGGAATGGCGATCGCGGCCAGTGCGGCGAAGCCGTTGTAGGCGGCGAACAGCACGCCGACCCAATTTGCCCCGTCGTTGTACGCGGCCGAGGTCGCGTCGTGGGTGCCGTAGTGGGTCTGGGTGACCGCGGCGGTGGTGTAGATCCACATCGCGAACAGGGCGAACCAGGAGAAGAACTGCACCCAGGCCAGGCGCCGCATCGCCTGCGGCATGGTCTGCAGATCGCAGACGATGGACGCCAGCATGTGCCCACGGCGCAGGCGCGGTGCCATGCCCTGCAGCACGCCGTAGCCGAGACACAGCCCGGCCAGCACGTACAGCATGCGATCGCCGTCGCTGAAGGCGATGGCCGCCGCCCCGGCGATGCCCACCGCGCACCACAGCGCCGCGGCGCCATCGGCACGGCACGGCTGCGTCGCGGTGGCCGCCGCGGCGGCGTCGTCGAAGCCGTGCAGGTCCTCGGGCGGATACTCGCGGGTGCGCAGCACGGTCCAGCCGATGGACAGGAACAACACCGCGCCGCCGAGATAGAACGCGTAGCGCACCGTCGCCGGCACCTCGCCGGGGGCGGCGGTGTTGCTCACGCCCCAATGCGCCAGCAGCCACGGCAGCATGCTCGCCACCACCGCGCCGACGCCGATGAAAAAGCTCTGCATCGCATAGCCGCTGGCGCGCTGGCGCGGCGGCAGCTGGTCGCCGACGAACGCGCGGAACGGCTCCATCGAGATGTTGATCGAGGCGTCCAGCACCCACAGCGTCCCGGCCGCCACCCACAGCGCCGGCGAGTTCGGCATCACCAGCAAGGCGAGCGTGGTGAACAGCGCGCCGACCATGAAGTACGGCCGACGCCGGCCGAAGCGGTTCCAGGTGCGGTCGGACAGGTAGCCGACGATGGGCTGAACGATCAGGCCGGTCAGCGGTGCGGCGATCCACAGCCCCGGCACCTGATCCATGTCGGCGCCCAGGGTCTGAAAGATGCGGCTGGCGTTGGCGTTCTGCAGCGCGAAGCCGAACTGGATGCCCAGGAAGCCGAAGCACATGTTCCAGATCTGCCAGAACGACAGCGCCGGCTTGGCGCGGGCCACGTCCCTCATGGGCGACCTCCGGCAGCGCCGATCGGCGCGATCAACAATGCGGCGACGTCGGCGGCATTGACCACGCCATCGGCGCCGCCCTGCCCTCCGGTGTAGCGCGCGAAATGCTGCAGCGCACTCATGTTCGCCGCCGGCACCAGCCGTGCGTGGCAGCGCTGCCCGGCCTGCAGCGTGAACACGGCGGCGGTGGAGGTCTGCTCGCCCACGCTGTGCGGCATCACCAGCGGCTGCGTCTGCGGTGGCGCCGCGCCGCACTGCACCTGCAGGCGCTTGACCGCCGCGGTGACACCGGTGTTGATCGGGCCATGCGCATTGACGTAGCGCAGGCTCAACCGGTACGCGCCATCGCGCGGCGCCGTCCACGTCCAGGCGTCGGCACCTTCCACGCGCGCGACGTCGCCGACGCAGACGGTGGGACTGTGCAGCGACTCCCAGCGCGTCCCGCGCCGGGTCAGGCTCAGGCATTGCACGTGCGCGACCAGCGGCAGCAACGCGCCGTCGGCGCTGCCCGCGCGCGGCTGCCCATCGACATACAGCACCGTGTCTGCGGCCGCCTGCACGCGCCAGCCCTGCGCCTCGCGCCGCAGCTGCGGCGCCGGCGGCGCCAGCGGCGCGAAGGCATCGGCGGCCGTCAGCATGTGCAGGGGTGCGCTGCCGCTGTGGCGCGGCACCAGGTTGACGGTGGTCACGCCGTCCTGACGCCGGGTCTTGCCGGCAATCAGCAGATCGCCCTGCAGCTGCGCCGGCCGCCGCAACACGATGCGCCGGTCCTGCAACTGCAGCGCGATTTCCTGGCGCTCGCCGAACAGCAGCGGCACCAGGCTGGTGGGCAGCTTGGGCAGCACGCGGCCGTCGTCCTCCACGCCGAACACACCCTCGATCACCATCGCCAGGTAGCCGGCCACCGACCAGAGTTGCCGGGGCGAATTGACCACCGGGCCGCTGCGCGGACCGTCGTCGACATGCGCGGCCTGGCTCAGGAACTCGTAGTTCTCCATGTTCGAGCCGGCCAGCGCGGCACCGCGCAGCAGCGAGCGCACTTCCAGGTCGATGCGCGCACTGTCGTCGGCGTGCCGCGCCGCGCGTAGCGCATAGGCGCTGACGAACGGCCAGATCGCCCGGTTGTGGTAGATCGGCACCTCGCGCTGCTGCGGCCACACCACCGGGCTGCCCGCCTCCACCGCGGGATAGCGCGCCAGCGCCTGGCGCGCGCGCTCGGGCGGCAGCACGTCGGCCAGCACCGCCAGCGACAGGCCCAGCAGATCGTAGCGTTCGTAGCGCACCGGGTGCTCGGCCGTGCCGATGTAGCTGACGTAGGTGCCGCGGTCCTCGCGCCAGAAGCGCTGCGCGATCGCCTGGCGCAGCGCATCGGCCCAACCGGCGTAACGCGTGGCCGCCTGCGTGTCGCCCTGCTCCCGGGCCAGGCGCTCGCCCAGGCGCAGCGCCTGGTAGTGCAGCACGTTGGTCGACAGCGCGAAGGAGCTGGCGATGAAGCCGACGTCCTCGCGGGTCCAGGCCGGATAGGTCTGCTCGCGCCAGTCCAGGAACGAGGTTTCGCCACGGTACAGCCCGATGCGCGGGTCGAATGCGAACGCGCGGTCCTGCGCCAGCGTGGCGGCAAGCGCGGCGCGGGTGTCGGCGGCGAAGCCCGGTTCGTCCAGCAGGTGCCGCGCGGCCAGGAACCACACCACGCGATCGCTGCTCACCGGCCAACTGCCGCCGGAGCCGGTGTCCTGCGCCACGAACAGCCCCGGCAGCGCATCGGCGCCACGCATCGGCGACAGCTTGAAGCGCAGCGAGCGCCGCGTGCGCTCCGGATCCAGCCGCGCCAGGGCCAGGTCCGCGGCATAGCTGACGTCGCGGGTCCACACGTAGGGCCAGCGCTCGCCGGTCTGGTAGCAATCGCACGACAACGGCTTGCCGTGATCGAACGCCGGGTCGCGGATTGCCTGCACCTGATCGTCGCGCAACTCCTGCTGCGCCAGCGCGAACAGCGCGTCGAACAGCGGACTGTCGGTCTCGCTGCGCAGTGGCTGTGCCGGCACCGTGCGCGTGCTCTGCGCCGCGTGCAGCACGAACCCGCCGTCGGCCCTGGCCTCGGCCTGCGCGGTCTGGCCACGCCATTGCAATGACGTCTGTCCAGCAGACGCCGACGCCGCAGCACCCAAGGTGGCGGCCAAGCAGATCATCTTCAGCATCGAAGCGGCAGACCGGCTCGCACCGATCGACCTCCCTCCCTCTTTGCCTGCATGGTGGAAGCGCAGGCCGGCATGCCGGCGCTACGGTCGCCGCCTCCGCATCGCGGGGCGCTGCGGACATGGTAGACGGGCGGCACCGCAGCGCGTGCAGTTGCATACGTATTCATCGCGCAGGCCGCGGGCTGCAAGGGAACGCCTGGCTATAGTCGTGGTGGTGCCACGGTCGCCTTGGGAGGGGAGATGCCGCTGCCGCTTCACGTTTTGTCGCAACTGCGTCCGACGCTGCGCGTGGCTTCGCTGCTGGCGGGCGTACTGTTGTGCGCCGCACCACAGCTGCACGCCGCGCCGCAGACCGTGGCCAGCGTCGATTCGCCGGACAAGGTCCTGCAGGTCTCGCTGCAACTGGACGACGGCCGCCCCAGCTACCGCGTGCTGCGCCTGGGCGAACCCGTGATCGGCGACTCGCGGCTGGGCTTCCAGTTGCGCGACGGCGGCCTGGACCGCGACCTGGCCGTGCTGGACCAGCGCAGCCGCAGCGTCGAAGAGACCTGGGAACAGCCCTGGGGCGAGCGTCGCTACGTGCGCAATCACTACAACGAGTTGCGCGTGGAGCTGGGCGAGCGCGGCGGCCGCCAGCGCCGCTTCGCGGTGGTGTTCCGCGTCTACGACGACGGGCTCGGCTTCCGCTACAGCTTCCCGCGACAGGCCGGCATGCAGGAAGCCATCGTCGACGAGGAACTGACCGAGTTCGACATCGTCCCAGAGGCCACCGCCTGGTGGATTCCCGCCGGCGCGCCCATCCACTACGAGTACCTGCACCGGCGCACGCCGCTGCGCGAGGTGCCGCTGGCGCACACGCCGTTCACCCTGCGCAGCCAGGATGGCCTGCACCTGGCCATCCACGAAGCCGCCCTGGTCGACTACGCCGGCATGTGGCTGCGCCGCGGCGAGGGCCAGCGCCTGCATGCGCAGCTGTCGCCGTCGGCGGAAGGCTGGAAGGTCCGCCGCACCCTGCCCTTCGACACGCCGTGGCGGACGCTGCAGATCAGCGACACCGCCGGCGGCCTGGTCGACTCCAACCTCATCCTCAACCTCAACGAACCCAACGCGCTGGGCGACGTGAACTGGGTGCACCCGGCCAAGTACCTGGGCGTGTGGTGGTCGATGCATCTGAACCAGGAAACCTGGGCGCGCGGCCCCAGGCATGCCGCCACCACCGCCAATGCCCGCCGCTACATCGATTTCGCCGCGGCGCATGGCTTCCGCGGCGTCCTGGTGGAAGGCTGGAACCCCGGCTGGGACGGCAACTGGGTCGGCAACGGATACGACTTCGACTTCACCCGCCCCACCGCGGACTTCGACATCGAAGCCCTCAGCGCCTACGCGGCAAAGAAGGGCGTGCATCTGATCGGCCACCACGAGACCGGCTGCGCGGTGGAGCACTACGAAGACCAGCTCGATGCGGCGCTGGACCTCTATGCGCGGCTGGGTGTGGACACGTTCAAGACCGGCTACGTCTGCGACGACGGCCAGGTCGACCGGCGCAATCCGGCCGGCGGCCCGCGGTGGCGCGAATGGCACGACGGCCAGTTCATGGCCCGGCATCATCTGAAGGTGGTGCAGGAGGCGGCCAAGCGCCACCTCTCGGTCAATGCCCACGAGCCGATCAAGGACACCGGCCTGCGCCGCACCTATCCGAACTGGCTTTCGCGTGAAGGCGCGCGCGGGATGGAGTACAACGCCTGGGGCGAGCCGCCGAACCCGCCGGAACACGAAGTCGATCTGGTGTTCACGCGGATGCTGGCCGGTCCGATGGACTACACGCCCGGCATCCTCAGCCTGAAGGGCCGCGGCGGACGCGCGATTCCGAGCACGCTGGCGCGGCAACTGGCGCTGTACGTGACCCTGTACAGCCCGATCCAGATGGCCGCCGACCTGCCCGAGCACTATCTGCAGCACCGCGACGCCTTCCGCTTCATCGAGGACGTGGCGGTGGACTGGGACGACAGCCACGTGCTCGACGGCGAGATCGGCGATTACGTCACCATCGTGCGCAAGGATCGCCATAGCCGCGACTGGTTCCTGGGCAGCATCACCGACGAACACGGCCGCGTGCTGCCGATCGCGCTGGGCTTCCTCGAGCCGGGCGTGCGCTACCGTGCCGAGATCTACCGCGACGGCGACGCCGCCGACTACCAGCGCAACCCGTTCGACTTCGTGCGCGAGCAGCGCGTCGTCACCAGCGCCGATCAACTGCAGGTGAAGCTGGCGCCCGGCGGCGGCCAGGCGATCCGTTTCGTCCCGCTGGATCCGGCGCCGGCCTCCTCCGCCGGGACGGCCACGTCACGCTAGCGCACTCCCTTTGCACAAGCTGCCGCCGGCAACACACCGGCGGCGGCGCCCGATGCCTGGTCACCTCCTGCTGCACCCGGCACCGGCCCATCGCACACGAACCGGCAGCGTCGGAGCGCGCGACATCGGCATTGGCGTCGGCCAGGCGTTATCGTCCCGCTCGGTCACACCGGGCCAGGCTTACGCCTGCATGCATCGCGGCATCGCCTGCCGCACGGCATTCGCGCGTGTGCGATGGCGACATCGGCTGCACAACGCATGCACGTGCCGGTCGGCACCGGCATAGCGCCCGGCGCACGACATTGCGATCCTGAAAGCGCTTCCAATGCGATGCACGCCAGTGAATACGTATGCAGCGGGCGTTCGCAACCAAGCCGCGTGTCTACCATACAGCGCAACCGCGACACCGCCCTGCGGCTGCGCGACACGCACATCCGGCCGCCTCGCCGGTTCAGACATTCGCAAGACAACATTGCCTGGGAGGGGAAAATGTTGAACCACAAGCGCAACGCGCTGACGCTGGCGCTGGCCGTCGCGATGACGCCAATGCTGGCGGCTGCACAGTCCGATACCACCGCCACCACGTCCGCCAATCCGGTCACCGAACTGGACAAGGTCCAGGTGACCGGCATTCGCCGCGGCATCGAGAACGCCATCGCGATCAAGCAGGACTCGACGTCCATCGTCGAGGCGATCTCGGCCGAAGACATCGGCAAGCTGCCGGACGTAAGCATTGCCGAATCCCTCGGCCGCCTGCCCGGCCTGGCCGCGCAGCGCGTCGCCGGCCGTGCCCAGGTGATCAGCGTGCGCGGCCTGTCGCCCGATTTCGCCACCACCCTGCTCAACGGCCGCGAAGTGGTCAGCACCGGCGACAACCGCAGCGTCGAGTTCGACCAGTACCCCTCGGAGCTGGTCAACGGCGTGACCGTGTACAAGACGCCCGATGCCGGCCTGGTCGGCCAGGGCCTGTCCGGCACCATCGACATGCAGACCGTGCGCCCGCTGAGCTTCCCGGACCGGGTGATCGCGATCAGCGGCCGCCTGCAGAAGAGCTCGCTCGGCAAGGCCGCCGATGTCGACGCCTTCGGCAACCGCTTCAGCGCCAGCTACATCGACCAGTTCCTGGACAACACCCTGGGCTTCTCGATCGGCTATGCCCACAGCGACATGCCGATCCAGGAGAACCAGGTCGGCCTGTATGAGCCGTGGAGCACCGAAAATACAGACAAGGGCGCGCGCCGAGGTGTTCCGCAAGGCACCTTCTTCTCAGACGGCATCAAAGCATTGCGCCGGACGGGCAATAACAAACGCGACGGCGTGATGGCGACCGTGCAGTTCCGCCCATCCAGCAGTTGGACCAGCACCTTCGACGCGTTCCATACCGAAGCCGAGCAGATCGACACCGCCAATCAGTTCGAACTCAGTCTGAGCGGCAATGGCGAGGATCCAAACAATCCTGCTGCCATTCTCCCAATATTCACGAATGTCAGCCGTAACGCGGACGGTACATTCACCGGTGGCACCATCAACAATGCCTATCCACTTGTCCGCGGCATGTACAACAAGCGCAAGGACAAGATCGACGCGTTCGGCTGGAACAACGAGTTCAATCTGGGGAGCGTCAGGCTGGTGGCAGACCTGAACTATTCCAAGGCCACCCGGGACGAACTAAACCTCGAAAATAATCTGCAGCTGATCCCACGACCGCAGTTCGATTCGATCGGTATCACCGTCCATCCAAACGGCTTCTCGCAGATCACGCCCGGCCGCGACTACTCCAATCCGAACGACCTGTTCCTGACCAACACCATCTACGGTTCCGGCTACGGCAAGGTGCCGGAGGTCGAGGACCGTCTGAAGGGCGGCCGCCTGGCGGCGACTCTGCCGGCGCCGCAAGCGCTGACCTGGTTCTCGGACATCGACGTGGGCGTGAACTACGCCGACCGGCGCAAGCAGAAGACCCAGGCCGAGGGCAACATCCTGCTCGGCGCGCAGGGCGACACCAGCATCGCCAGCGACCTGCAGTACGACCCCGTCAACCTGGGCTTCGCCGGCATCGGCAACATCCCCGCCTGGAACGTGCCGGCGGCGGTCGCGCGCTACATGACCTTCAATCCGGTCACCAACCTGGACTATCTGATCCCGAAGTCGTGGACCGTGCAGGAGAAGATCACCACGGCCTGGGTCCGCGCCAACATCAATACCGACATCGGCGAGGTCGGGGTGCGCGGCAACATCGGCGTGCAACTGCAGCATGCGGACCAGAGCTCGCAGTCCAGCTACTTCGACCAGTCCCGGCCGGCAGGCCAGAACGTGCTGCCGATCGACGCGGGCAAGACCTACAACGACTGGTTGCCGAGTCTCAACCTGGCCTTCCTGTTCCCGCACCAGCAGACCCTGCGCTTCGCCGCAGCCAAGCAGGTGGCGCGGCCACGCGTGGACCAGATGCGCGCGGGCCTGGACTTCGGCGTCGACACCTCCACCGGCAAGCCCGGCGGCAGCGGCGGCAATCCCCTGCTCGACCCGTGGCGCGCCAACGCGCTGGACCTGTCGTACGAAAAATACTTCGGCGAAAAGGCCTACGTGGCGGCCGCGGTGTTCTACAAGGACCTGAAGAGCTACATCTATACGCAGTCGCGCGACGACTACGACTTTTCCGCCCTGCTCGCCAGCTATGTGCGCCCGCCGGGCATGAGCGTACCGGTGCAGACCACCGGCACCTTCTCCTCGCCACAGAACGGCAAGGGCGGCACCCTGCGCGGCCTGGAGCTGACCGCCTCGCTGCCGCTGGACATGTTCACCGACAGCCTGCGCGGCTTCGGCGTGCAGGCCAGCGCGACCTTCAACGACAGCGACATCAAGATCCTCGATCCCGAAAGCGCCTCCAGCGTCGGCTCGGATCCGATCAGCCTGCCCGGCCTGTCCAAGCACGTGTACAACTTCACGGCCTACTACGAGCGCAATGGCTTCGAGGCCCGGGTCAGCCAGCGGCGGCGTTCGGACTTCATCGGCGAGATTGGCAACTTCAACGGCAACCGCACGCTGCGCTACGTGGTCGGCGAAAACGTCACCGATGCACAGGTCAGCTACACCTTCGCCGACGGCAGCACCCTGGCCGGGTTGAGCCTGCTGCTGCAGGCGAGCAACCTGACCAACTCGCCCTACCGCACGTACGCCGGCACCAAGGACCGCCCGCTGGAATACGTCGAATGGGGACGCACCTACATGCTGGGCGTGAACTACAAGTTCTGAGGCCCGCGTAGCGGCTGCAACCGACGCCCGCCAGCGCACCCGGCGGGCGTTTTTCTTGGGGCGGGTGCCGGCTGCGGTGGTGTCGACTAGCGCGACGCCAAGATGCATTCGGTTGAACGGAGGATCGCGCAGCCGAGTGGGGCCTTTTTGCCGAGTGAGATAAAGCTGAGCGGCCCGTAGGGCACATATCGACCTTCCCGTGTGCCGGGAAGCGCCATGCCAGTGATCCGATTCGGCACTGCGGACCGACCGGCCTGGTATCACCCCGAGAGGCGGGACCGTGACGAGGCGGCGCTAGGCCGGCGGGTCGAAGTCGACACCGCCATCGTCAACGCAGGCTTGCAGCCAGAAGGCCACAGGAGCGCGCAACCGTTCGCGCGGTGAGGAAAGGTGGCATCTCGGATCGGAGCGGCGCGCAAACGTCGTGACGGCGCTGCGTGGCTCGCCGGCGTAGCGATAATGACGGATTCGCGTTGACTGCCGGCGCCGGGCAACGCGGGGGAATGGAACTGCCTGTCGTGGGGACGAGCGAGGCCGGTTTCCCGAACGGGCTCCAGTTTCCCGGAAGTCGCTGCTATCGGCGACGGCGCGTGCACTGGTGCCCCGGCGCTGCAATTGCCAGGATCGCGGCCACCGCGATGTGCCACTCCCGGGTGCTGGCCCTGCGGATCGATCAGTGCCGCTTACTCGGACGCCAGCATCATCTCCGCGCACATACGGCCTCATCCGGCGCGAGGCACGGCAGGCCATCGGTTGATCGCTCGTCATTCCTTGCGATGTGGCAACCGCATCGCGCGCGATGCGGCATGTCCCTCGACAGCGCTCGGCGCGCGCTCACGCGCCCTGCAGGCACACCATCGCGTAGCCAGGCAAACGCAGGCGATCGCCGATCGCCCCATGCTCCACGCCCGGTACCTCGAGCGCTTGCCAAGCGCCCTCTGGCACCGCCACGTCAACGGCCTCGGCAGATAAGTTGAACGCCAGCAGCAAGGTTTGCGCGGCGTGGCGACGCTCGAACATCAGCACGGGCTCGGCCGTCTCGTGGAACACGATCTCGCCCCCGCGCAGCGCCGGATGGCGCTTGCGCCAGGCCAGGAACCGGCGGATCGCATGCAGGACCGACTGCGGATCGGCCTCCTGCGCCGCCACCGATTGCGCGCGGTGCGCCGGTGCAACCGGCAGCCAGGGCGTACCGCTGCTGAAGCCGGCCTGCTCGCCGGCGTCCCAAGGCAGCGGCGTCCGGCATCCATCGCGGCCCTTGAAGTTCGGCCAGAACGCGATGCCATAGGGATCCTGCAAGGCCTCGAACGGTACCTCGGCCTCGCCCAGGCCCAGTTCTTCGCCCTGGTAGAGGCAGACCGAGCCTCGTAGCGAGCACAGCATCGCGATCAGCAGGCGCGCGAAGGCGGGTGTCTCGGCGCCCTGCCCCCAGCGCGTCACCGCGCGTTGCACGTCGTGATTGGAAATCGCCCAGCACGGCCAGCCTTCGGTCATCGCCGCTTCCAGGCGCGAGACCGTCTCGCGGATGTAGGCAGCGCTGAAATCGTCGGTCAGCAGTTCGAAGCTGTAGCCCATGTGCAGATGACCGGCGCGCGTGTATTCGGCCGTGGTCGCCAACGAATCTTCCGACGAGATCTCGCCGAGGCTCACCGTCCCCGGATAGCGGTCGAGCAAGCTGCGCAGCTTCTGCAGGAACGGAAGATTCTCCGCCTGCGTGTTGTTGTAGTAGTGGTACTGGAACGCATACGGATTGTCCGGGCTGAAGCCGCGACCGACGCGCTTTTCCGGCGGCTTGGGCGGGTTGTCGCGCAACTGCGGATCGTGGAAGCAGAAATTGATCGCATCCAGCCGGAAGCCGTCCACGCCGCGCGCCAGCCAGAACTCCACGTTGTCCAGCGTCGCCTGCTGCACCTGCGGATTGTGGAAGTTCAGATCCGGCTGCGAGGCCAGGAAGTTATGCAGGTAGTACTGCCCGCGGCGCGGCTCCCACTGCCACGCCACACCGCCGAAGATCGACAGCCAGTTGTTGGGCGGCGTCCCATCCTCGCGTGCATCGGCCCACACGTACCAGTCGGCCTTGGGATTGTCGCAACTCTGCCGGCTCTCCTTGAACCAGTCGTGCTCCACCGAGGTATGGCTGAGCACCTGGTCGATCATCACCTTCAGGCCCAGCGCATGCGCCTTGGCCAGCAGCGCATCGAAGTCGGCCATGGTGCCGAACAGCGGATCGACCTCGCGGTAATCGGCGATGTCGTAGCCGAAATCGGCCATCGGCGACTTGAAGAACGGCGAGATCCAGATCGCATCGACGCCCAATGCCGCGATGTAGTCCAGCTTGCGCACGATGCCGGGCAGGTCGCCGATACCGTCGCCGTTGGCGTCGAGGAAACTACGCGGATAGATCTGATAGATGACGGCACCGCGCCACCATGGAGCCTGAGACATGCAACGCCCCCCTTCGGGCAGAGATTGCGCGTGCGACGGGCACGCGAAACGCTGCGTTAGAGTAGCGTTGATGCAGGAATGTGAGTCATGCCTGCATACGTATTCAGCACAAGGAGAGCACTAGAAAAATGACGCTAAAACCTTGCACCGACTCTCATACTAAAATCCAACCAAGAAATCCAACAGCGCTTGAAATTATAAAACCACCCATCACTCACCAGAAAATTTTATATGCATTCAGCACACTCACTGGAATAGAGCCTGAGCAAATCGACTCCAATTATTGAAAATTCAGTACCGAAATTATGCGCCACCCGGGAGCATCAGTCGTAACCCTTGACTACTTACGACAGCCGATCCTCGGCCTGTAAAACGTTCAGCAGGCGCTTCTACCGCCACACATGGCCACTCTGCGGTGCAAGATAAAATTCAATACTTCTTAAAGAAAGGTTTCGTGCACTCAGTGAATTTAACAAAACATTTAGATCCAACTCTCTTACTACACGCCTCGGATGCCAGCTCACCAGCTTCCTTTTCATCTTTCGCCGCAATGATACTACTTCCGACGCCCTCAGCTGGATTCGCTATAGCGACACACTGGTTAAAATATGTCATTTTGACAGAGCAATCACTCACTCCCACCGCATGACATTTATCCAAAGCGTCTTGGACAGCATCATCTTTACTAAACTTCCCAACAGAACTCCATCCTTCCTGACCTGCGTCAGACATCACTATCGCACCCCAGGTTTTAATCCATTCACCGGTGGGACGAGCTGGAGCAGAATCCTCATCAGGAAGACATTGGGCACTACCTGCTTGAACCCCACCTGGACATCGAGTCTGGGCAAAGCAGCTCCCAGATAACGCCAGGAGAAATAAGAAAACAGCAGAAAAGAGCCTCATAAAAGTCCTCACACTCTATTATCGTAAGCACCGCGACTACCAGGCTGTGCCACCTGAGTTGCAGGTTCAGCGCCTCTATTCATTGTATTCACTGTAGAAGTTGTCGCGTTAGTACTTACGTTACTATTGGTTGCAGGCGCCTGGGGCGTATAAGGCCGCCCGGAAGCCGGATCCCTACCAACCTGTCCCAAGCCCGAATACGGCGAGAACTGACCCAGCGTACCCTGGAAGAATGCAGCCGCCATCGGCGGTGCCGTAATGATCAGCGTGCTCAACACCAAGCCGATTCCTCCTTGTTGCAACGCCATACTGCTGACGCCTTCGCCCGTCCCGTTCGACGCAGCCCAGGTGGCGAGGAAGCCAGCACCAACTGCCGCAATCACCTTCGTTGCGAGACCAACGGTGAAGCTCAGGACCGCCAGCGAGAAGACCGTCCCGATCCCGTACATCAGCCACTTCTGGAACAGGGACTTGGTGACATCAAATAGCAGGCACAGGATGAACAAGGGCCCAAAGCCGATGAACAGCGCCATGGCCAGCTTGTTCAGCAGCAACAGCGATCCACCCACAACGCCAGGCCCGGCCATGCCTAGACCCGTGAAGAGGCGCGCGCGATCCTTCTCCTTTTCACGCTCGGCGTCGCCAGCGGTATTGATCTGGTCGATGCTGGTCATGGCCACCTGCATCAGCGCGAGATTCTTATCGATCGCGGCGTAGGGACTCTCGGAGCTGCCAGTCACGGTCTTCACGATCGCACTGCTGAGCCCGTCGGTCAGCCTCCAGTAGAGCCCGTCCATCGCCGCATCACCTGCTGTCGCGCCCGGCCTGGCAGCGGACACCATGCTCATCGCCACGCCGATGATCAACGCGGCGCGTAGCGAAGTCACCACCAGTTCCATGGCCGATTCGCGCGACTGCCCGGTTGCGACTCGATAGCCCTTCAACAGGATCCACAGCGTCAACGCGCTCATCGCCGTCACGGTGACCCACCATGACATGCGGATCAGCAGCGACCATTGGAAATAGTCGATCTCATCGCGCAGAAAGTTGTTGATGAGCGTAAAAAACGCGTAGTTGCTGAAACTATCGAGAAATCCCATGACCGCTCCGTAACGCCGACGCTCATCGCTGAGCTGCTTTTTGCTGATCGATTCCGTTCTATGAATCGGGCAGCGTGGTTAATCTTCGATACTCAATTGCTTGAGGCCATCGGGCCGCTTTGTCTTGGCGAGTTGCAAGGCTCCGCCCATCACTGCGCCACCGACCAACTTGCTCGCGAAATCGCCCAACCCCGAGAACCCTTCGAACAAACCGCCGCCGCCCGTCGTCGTGGCCGAAGGCGCCTTCTTGCCGTTCATCGCAGCCCAGGCGCCGGCGGATTGCACCTGCGTCAGATACGACAGGCGCTTTTCGTAGGCGAACATCGCCGCCTCGGTCTGCTGGCGATCGATGTCCATCAGCGCGCGTAGCGCGATCAGCTTGTTGGTGTTGTCTTCCAGCAAGCCGATCTGGTTCGAGGCGATTTTTGAGCGCTGGTCTTCCAAATCGCGCAGGCGCTGCAATCGCTTCTCGGTGATGTCGTACATCGCCACCATGTAGTTGAACTGCGAATTGCGCGTGCGCTGGATCAATTCACAGGTCTGCTGCTGCTCCTGCGAGACGGGCGTCCCCGAAGTCTTGGCCGCGCAATCAGAGACGCCGTAATTGTCGTCGACCTTGACCAGCTTCTCCTTGGGCTTTTCAACCTCTTCGCCACTGGACCTTTGCTTCTCCGCCTTACCGATCTCGTTGTCACCGCGGATCTTGTTGAGCTTCTCGTCCAAGGTCTTCGTATTTCTTTCATTCTCTCTGATCTGATCTTTATCGATCACCTTCCACTGAGCAAACGCAGTGGCGGGCAGCAGCATGCAAAGAACAACTGCAGCGGCAGCGTTGCGAACGCGATTGGAGGATTTCATCGTCTTGTCCATAAACACCTCAACACAGATCTTGTAGAAACATCGCCATGCGTGACTTGGGCGAGGCAGTCAGCTGACCGCCGCCGCCCCCCGATTATCCGAAGACACCGACCTCGCCGGGCCCGATTTTCCGGAACCCTTGCGCCGTGCATAGAACTCGCTCAACCACTGTTCGGGCGTCAGATCGTCTGGCGCGACGCCATGCTCCTTGGCCTTGCGCTCCAGCACCTCGTGCATGATCTCGATGTTGTCGGTCGACGCGGAGATCACCGACAGCGCATCGTCCATGCCGCGCAGATTGAGCTGGCACACCGACGACCCGTGGCCCTGCTTGACCAGGAAGCAGCGCGAGCGCTCGTCCAGGCTGACAACGACTTGGTACTCGGCCTCGGTGAGCTTGAGGCCGTCCATGTAGTCTTCCTTGCTGGCGTTGGGATTGGGCAGCAGGATCATGGTCGCGGTCTGTTCGACCAGCGCCGCGGAGATGTCGCTGGCAAGCGCATCTTCCGGGCTCTGGGTGGCGAAGATGCCCAAGCCGTTCTGCTTTCGGATGGTCTTCTGCTTGTTCTTGGCGAACTCCTTCAGGCCACCCTTGCCGTCGAGGATCTTCCAGAACTCGTCCATCACGTAGATCAGCGGCCGGCCGTCGATCAGGGCCTCCAGCCGGTGCAGCAGGTAGTTGATGACCGGAACGCGCACTTCCGGGTTGTCGATGACGTCGGTGTAGTCGAAGCCGATGATGCTGGCCTTTTCCAGGTCGATCGTATCGACCGGATTGTCGAACACCCAGCCATGCGAGTTGCCGGCGGTCCACTTGCGCATGCGCGCATACAGGCCGTCGTCGCCCATGTTGGGCAGGCTCTTGCGGAAATTGGTCATGCTGCGCAGATGCATCGGCGTATCCAGCATGCCTTCCACGCCGCGGAAGATGTCCTCCTCCTCGCGCGAGGTGTACTCGACTTTGCCGGCCAGCACCTTGATGAGGTCGGCCAGGAACTGCACGTTCGCTTCGGTGCGCTCGCACTGGAACGGGTTGAAGCCGGTGGGCTTGCCGTTCTCCAGCGCCAGGTAGTTGCCGCCACAGGCACGCACGAAGATCTCGGCACCTCGGTCCTTGTCGAAGAAGAAGATGGTCGGGATCGGATCGAACTTCTGCACCTGGCTGAGCAGGAAATTGATCAGCGCGGTCTTACCGGTACCCGACTTGCCGATCACCATGGTGTTGGCGATCGCCTTTTCGCCCAGCGAGTTCTCCGCCGGATGCGTAGCGTGGAAATTGAAGTAGTACGGCTGGCCGTTGGTGGTCTGCAAGGTGGTGACGCACTCGCCCCACGGATTGTTCTCGCGCTTGCCCTGGGCGAAGTTGTGCAGCGGCGACAGGCCAAGGAAGTTCAGCGAGCTGACACTGGCGATCCGCGTGCGGTAGCGCCAGTTGCCTGGCAACTGGGCATAGAAGGAGGACGCGACCGCCAGATCCTCCTTGGTCGAGACGAAACCGGCATTGGACAGCTCCGCCCGCGTGGTGGCCACCTGCTGCGCGAGCTTTTCCTGGGTATCGGCGTAGACGGCGATGGTGAAGTGGTACTCGCCCAGCACGAAATTGCCCGACGACAGCTGGTCCATCGCCAGGTCCAGCTCGTGGATCTGGCTCACCGCCTTGTCGCCGGAGGACACCATCATGCCCTTGGTGCGGTCGAGCACCTTCAGCGCATCGTGCCGGCCCATCGGGCTGAAGGAGTGGGTCACCACGTACTCGAAGTCGAGATACTTCAAGCCATTGAGAATGCCGGGATAGGTTCCGTCGGTGTATTCCTTGATGTTCAGAATGGCACCGAAGTGATTGATGCCCTCGGGCGTCTTGATCACGAAGTCGCCGGTCTTGTTGGCGAACATGTGCTTGCTGACCGGCAGATAGGCGGGCACCGGCGCCTGCAGCACAGGCACGGGCTCGTCGATGCGGTTGATCAGATAGCCGAAGAACTCCAGCGCCTCGGAGAACACCACGCCATTGCTGGCCTCGTACATGCTCAACCGGTAGGGCGAATAGTCCTTCAGCACGGCTTCGACGTTGCCGGCGAGTTCGAGCACCTTGGCGATCGCCTGATCCTGCTCGGACTGCAGCTGCGGAATGCTAGACGACTTGTCCATGAGACGCTTACCCGTTACCACGGGGCGATAGATCATGGTCATGTACAGCTCGTTCTGCATGATCTTCTGCGAGGACAAGGTGCCGTAGTACTGGTCCGACAGGTCCTGGTTGAACGCCTGCTTGAACTTGCCGGAGGTCTTGATGCGGCGGCGGCGGCGCACGTCGTGCACCCAGAACGCCACGTTGGCGAAATCGGGGGCGCGCAGCGTCTGCAGCATGCGATTGAAGGTGTTGTGCCGGTGTTCGATCTCCCACTCTTCGCGGCCCACGAACGGAAGCCCGCCCAAGTGCCAGACCAGCATGAAATCTCCTCCCGTCGTCTTCAGCACGGACGGCGCCACGTGCGTGGAGATGGAGATGAACTCGCTGATCGAAGTATCCGGGATGAACATAAGGGAATAACTCAGAATCCGTTTCGTCTTGCCAAGGCCCGGTGCGCATGCACCGGGAACCGCCGACCGCGCTCGTAGCTGCAACGCGCCGACACGAAAAACCGAACAACCCCATGCACGACATCAGCGTCGTGCATGGGGCCGAGACCCGGTGCCCGGTTCCAAGCTAGCGCTTGGCGCCCGGCACCTCTTTCCTGTACTCATTCGGCGAGAACACCCACATGCCGGAATAACGCTGCAGGTTGCGCACGCGCATCCTCATCATCCAGCGCAATCCGAGCATGCGGAAGATCATCTCGTCCCGCTTGGTCATCTGCTGCATGACGAAGACGATGACCGGAATGAGCGCCAGCAGCCACATATTGAAATAGATACCCATCAGGAAGCCGCCGCCCGCGCCGATGAAGAACGGGATGTACGGCACCCCGAAAAACATCGCCGGTCGGGTGCAGCCCCGGAAAAGTACGTTCTTATGCATAGTGCAGGACGTGCTGGATCATCTGAGCCGCCGCGGTGGCCTTGCACTCGGCCTGACCGGTGTCGCCGATCAGCATCTTGGCCAGCTGACCCGCCGCGCCGATCAGCACGCCACCCAGCAGCACCGGCGCCACTTCGGCAACGCGCTTGTGTGCGAACGCGATCTGGTAGCCGGCGAAGACGACCGCAATGGTCACCACGACGACCGAGGCCATGTTCAGGATGTTGTTGGTCTTGCCGAGGAAGCCGCACACCTTCTGGTCGGCACCGGCATAGTCCTGCGCCATCGCGAAGCTGGACGCGAGCAGGGCCACGGTGAACAACGCCGCCTGCAGCGCCGCCTTACCGACGACCTTGGCGTTCGACTTCAACTGATTGTTCTTGAACATCGTGAGTATCTCCTTGACTGGAAAACAGGGGGTGATCAAAAAGCCACTTGCATGGCAGCGCTACTGCATCTGGCTAGAATACGAAGGCCCCGTCGCCAGACGTCGGCGGCGGCGTACTTGTGCCAGGAACGGCCGCTCCCGCCACGGCCTGCGGCGCGTGTGCGGCAACGTGCGGAGCTGGGGGCGCTCCGCCACCTGCAGGAACCGCCACTCCTTTGCCGGCGCCTGTAGGTCGTATCACATAGAGATCAGCGTCTGCCGCTATCGGCTGTGCCGCCGCGGCCGCCACTGCGCCAGCTGTCTGCGGCGCCGGCGCCGCAACGGCAGCCTGGGGACGCACCGGCATCTGGCCTTGCGCAGCGAGCCCGTTGGCAAGTCGATCGGCCACTGAGTCGATACGCCGCGACACGATCGAATCGACTTCGCGCACCGCCGCGGCCTTCGCCGAATCGGTGACCATGCGCCGCACGCCGCCCGCCGGGATCACCGGAATCGCACCCGCGGTGGACACGGCAAGCGCCCTGCCCTGGTTGATCGACGCATAGACCTTCTGCACGTAGCCGTGCCGATACCCGGTCTCGAAGTTGCCGGAGTAGTAGCAACTGAACGACTTGCCCCAGTTGCCACCGGACCGGCTGTAGCACTCGGCCAGGATTTTGGACGCGGCCTGCAGATTCGGACAGGTCTTGAACGCCTTTTCGTAGGTATCCAGACCGTACTTGATGAGGTTGTAGCGATTGACCTGCCCCAGGCCGAGGGAAAAATTGTAGCCCTTCTCCTCCAGCATCCGCGCCGTGGCGACGGCCTCGGACAGGTTCTGCGGCTGGCGCACCAGGCGCCCACCGACCACCCCGATCGCGAACGGATTGTGCGACGACTCAACGCGCACAACGTGCTGCATGACTTCAGCCGGAACCGCCATTTCGGGACAGCTCAGTAGTTCCATGCCTGGCAACATGCCGTGGTTACTCCTTTATGCATCGGCATCGTGGCAACCGCCCAGAACGCCGCAGATGTCGCAAATCAATCGTGTTGGAAGAAAAATTCAAAGTCAATCGGCGGATTTTCGCCTTATCACTTCAATGAACATATTCACCCTCCACCCGAATGCGTGCGCTCCGGATCGAAATCGATACCGGTGATATAGCGCCGGCCCGCGTGCGATTTGATATGGACAACGATGTCGATGGTCATCATCAGCAAGCGCTTGATGACGGCGAACTCCAGGCCCGAGCCTTCGGCCGAGGCCTTGACCATCAGCGCCAGCTGGTCCCAGGTCTGCCCGATGCTGCCAGCATGGCAACTGGTGATGGAACCCGGATGACCGGAGGCGCAGTTGCGAATGAAGTAGAACGATTCGTCGCCGCGCAGCTCGGCCAGGATGATGCGGTCGGGCTTCATGCGCAGGCAGGCTTCCATGCAACTCTTCGCGGTCACGTTGCTCGTGCTTTGTCCACCTTTCGAATAGAGCAAATGCACGGAATTGGGCTGACTGATGAAGAGTTCGCGTGCGTCCTCGATCGTCACCAGCCGCTCTTCGTGC
This sequence comes from Xanthomonas sp. F10, assembly GCF_014206815.1. Lineage (GTDB taxonomy): Bacteria > Pseudomonadota > Gammaproteobacteria > Xanthomonadales > Xanthomonadaceae > Xanthomonas_A > Xanthomonas_A indica. The sequence goes on along the minus strand of NZ_JACHNP010000001.1, from coordinate 723,183 downwards.
GGGATGTGATTCACCAGCGACTTCATGAAGGTGGTCTTGCCGCTACCGGTGGCGCCGGCGACGACGATGTTCTTCTTGAACAGCACCGCCTTCTTGAAGAATTCAGCGTAATCCCGCTGCCGCCGCAGCTCGAGCAGTTCGCGGTCCTGCTCGCTGAGTCCCGATTGCACTTCCAGGATCTCCTGGAAGAAACCGTCTTCCTTGTACTGCTCCAGTGTCTTGGTGTGCTTGGACGGCAGTCGGATGGTGATCGACACCTTGCCGGCGTCGCACGCCGGCGGGATCACGAACTGCGCGCGCTGCCCGGTGGGAAAGGTCAGCGACACCACCGGATCGGCATCGGTGATGCGCTGGCCGGTATTGCTCTCGTTGACCACCGCCGTGCAGAACTGTCGCGCGCGGTCGAAGGTCAGCGACGGAATGTCCATCCGCTGCCAGCCGCGCAGGGTCTCCAGGTACAACTCGCCGGGACGGTTGATGCAGATTTCCGTCACTTCCGGCGAGTTCAGGTATTCCAGGATGCCCAGCACCGAGTACTGGTAATCCAGGAAATCCGTGGAGATCTGCGCGGTCGGGGAGTCGTCGAACGTCACGTCGCTGTCTCGTTCTCGGTCAACGCGGCAACACGGCCGTGAAGTCGACGTCCTTGGCCACGTAGACGTTCACGATGGTGCCCTGGTTGATGGTCACGGTGGCGGGACGCCGGCGATCCAGTGCCTGGTCGGCCAGACGCTGGATGGACTGCGCCGTGTTGCTCTCGAACGGCTGCTCGGTGACGATGCCGGAGTTGAGGCCGGTGGTCGTGGTCTTCGGGCCGTGCTCGGCCGCCGCCCACTTGAAGGCATCGCTGAGCATGCTGATCATCAGCGCGGACGAGATCCGGCTCGCCCAGTGCGCGTTGTACTGGCCCGGATGGCCGGCGCTGCCGAGGTTGTCGACACCAGGACCGACCAGGGTGACATCGATGCCGGTCGGGGTGGTGATGCGATCCCAGACCACCTGCATGCGCGGGCCGGTCGGCTCCGCGGAACCGTACTGGCCGAGGATCTTCGATCCCTTGGGCAGCAGCAGGCGGCGGCCGTTGATGGAGTAGACCGGCTCGGTGATGATGCAGGAGGTGAAGCCCGGGAAATCGGTGATGATCCGGGTTTCCAGCACGCAGCGGATGTAGGTACCACGCACCAGCAGACCGTCCGGGTTGGCGATCGGCTTGGCCGAGGTCTCCTGATCCTGCTGCTGCGGTGCACCGCCCTGCTCCTGCCCCGGCAGCATGCCGCCAAAGCCCTGGCCGCCACCGGCGTCCTGCTGCAGGCCAGCCATGCGCCGCTCCAACAAGGACGGCCCACGCTCCTGCCGCGGCGCCGACTGCAGCTGCGCATCGGGATCGGTCGGCATCGGCGGCAACGGCGGCAGGCTCGGCTGCTCGGCCAGCGGCACCGGTTCGGCCGGCTGCACCGGCGGCGGCGCCGCGGTCTGCGGCAACGCAGGCGCGACCACCGCTTCCTGACGCGGCTTCGGCGCGGGCTCGGGCGTGCTGCTGCCGCTCACCAGCCAGAAGATCGCCAGGATCAGCAGCGCGGCGATACCGGCCAGGAACACCAGCGCCTTGCGATTGAGCTTCTTCAGGTCGCTGGAACGCAGCACCGGCTCATTGGCGTCCAGATCCGGATCGGCAGTCTGTTGCTGGCGCGCGAAATAGGGATTCTCGCGCTGCGCATCGTCCGCATTCGGATTGCGCGGCTGACCGTTATCGCGGCCGTAGTTTTCGTCAGACGGAGGTAGATTCGAGTTCACTTTTGCTTGTTCCTACGCAAGCCGACAACATTCTTGCCGTGGCGGATGACCAGGAAGGGATAGGTCCCGTGGACAATCAGGGTGTTGCCCTCGACTGTGGTGTTGACCAGGAAATCCTCATCGCTTTCCTTCTCGCGGCCGAACACGGCCGGGAAATTGCCTGTCGGGAAACGCGTCAGATCCATTTTGATATAGGTGAACTTGCCATCGTCGTAGACGCTGCTCGGCACGATCCACATTTGCTTGGAGCGCGTGGAATAGTCGTAGTCGAAGTAGTAATGACGATCTTTGGTCAGGCGCGTGTCGAGCTGCGACTGATCCTTCACCTCATCGCTCGCGGCGGCAAAGCTGGTGTCCTTCGGATAGGTGAAGGTCACCTTGTACTGGACGCCGGCCTGCTTGGCCTGCTCCAGCCGCTGCCAATCCGTAGCCACCACCTTCAATTCCAGGATGTAGGAATGGGTGGCGGTGCGGATCATCATGTTGGTGTCGACGTCGACGTTCTTCGGCTTCAGATAGAAGACGTTCTCGCGACGGCTGAGTTCCCAGCCACTGGTGAAACCGGTGCTGTAATCGAGGATCTTCTCGTTCGGGCTCAGTTCGATCTGGGTGGTGATGCCCAGGCCGGTACGCACCTGATAGATCTTGTCAGGCTCGTACTCGTACTGCTGGACCACCTGGGCCGACGCGATCGGCGCGAACAGGCCCAGAGCCAGCAACGCGGTATGCGCCGCACCGGTTTTCGTCAGGAAACTCATCGAACGTTCGCTCCATTACCATTGTGCTGAGGTGCAACGTTGGGTGCAGGAGGCGCAGTAGCGGGCTGCGCTCCTGGATAGACCGGGGCGCCGCCCGGGTTGGCCATCGGCGCCTGCTGCGGAACCGGCATCGTGCCGCCAGCGCCCGGCGCCATCGGCTGGCCCTGCATCTGCTGCATCGGCACTTGTCCTGCAACTCCCGGCGTCTGCGCGGCTGCCGGCTGCTGAACCGCGCCAACGGCAGGCGTCTGCACGGCGGACGACGGCGGAACCGGCATGGCCGAGTAGTCGTTGTCGACGCGGTAATCGGTCACCTGGAACCCGAGCGGATTCTGCACCCGCAGTTCGTCTTCCATGGCCAGGTTGCTGTTGTAACGGAAGCCCATGATGGCGAACTTGTTGTCGAGCAGCGTGGACTGCCCGGTCTTCTTGTCGTAGATGCTGCGCTGGAAGCGCACGTTGGCACCGTTATAGGGCTTGCCGCCGCCACCGAGCAGCGAGATGCTCAGGATCTTGACCCGAATCGAGCGTGCCTTGCCGTAGGTGTAGTACGGCGCCGACGGATTGTTGGGCGCGTGCAGATTGAAATACTCGGCCCCTACCGAGGTATTACGCGGCGCCATCGAGAACACCGTATTCCAATCATTGAGCCCCATCATCTCCGAGTCGTAGGACTCACGCGCGGTGATGAAGCGCGCCACATTGCTCCTGGCCAAGGCTTCGCTGTTGGTGACACTCTGCACATCGCCGCTGTTGCGCAGCACCGAGATCGTGGAATTGCCGGTGTACGCATCCGCCATCACCAGATACGGCACTTTCTCCTTCAACGGCAGCATGTAGTAATACCCGCCGCCAAGCAGCAGGCACATGATGATGGCGCCGAACGCGACCCACCACGCACGGCGCTCGCTGCGGCGCGCCAGATCAGCAATGCTGATTTCGTAATTGACCGCCTTCGCTACCGCTTTGTTGACGTTTTCGCTTTCGACCGGCTTTTTACCGAACATCAGACTTCACCAGGTTTCGTAATGTGGCTGCCGGCGTACAGCGTGCACGCCGACGGTGACGTCACTTCGCGCTGCTGCTGGCCGCCGGCGCACCACTCACCGACGACGAAGGCTGCACCAGGATGCGATTGCCCGCGGCCGTCACGCTCAGCCCCTCCTGCGCATAGACCACGCTCAGTTCGGCGACCGCCTGCTGGATGCTGGTGGTGTTGATCTTGGCGACCGGAGCGTACAGCGTGTAGTCGGACTGGATGCCGTAGGACAACTGCATGTTCGAGTCCTTGGCCCAGCGCTCGAGCATCGTCTTCAGCGTGCCGTCCATCGGGATCGCCTGGTACACGTACGACGAGTACAGCGGGATCTCCATGGTCGACTCGGAGAAACGATTGACCGGCTTCCACTTGCCACGGAAGTCGGGCGCCGGCCTGGTTGCGCAGGCGCTCAACAGCGCGACGGCACTCAACGTAGCGATCAGCCGAAACATATGCGTTCTTTTCACGCGAGCCTCTGAATTGCGGAAACGTATTGAGAGCGGGCGGCGCGCAGGCGGCCCACTGCTGGATGGCGAAGTTCGACGCCACGACGCGACACGCGCGTCGCGAGAAGAAAGGCACCGGGAACGGCGCGGGCGCGGATCCGCGGCAGGCGACGGAAAACGTCCGAAGCCGCGCGCTCAGCGCCGAAGAAAACGGAATTTGACAGCAAACCTTCCATGTCACCCCTTACGTGCGCCTGTTCGACCCACGCCCCTGTTCCTGTTCTGTTACCAACGCACCGCCATACTCGCGAGAATGTGCCGCAGGGGCATGCTCACGTCAAGCATTTGGCAAAAAAACGTTCAATTGATAAATAAGCCCAAAAAATAGGTGTTTTTCGTCACATTTTTAGACCGACAGCGTCGGAATGTCGACTTTCGGACGCAGCCGCGCGGTGAAGTGGCGATCCTTGTAGTACTTGATCTTGTCGCACTTCACCGGATGCGGAATGCCCTCGTACAAGAACACTTCCTGATCGTTCCCCATCGCCTTCAACTCTTGCGGCAGCATCAGCGCTCGCTTCTCCTCCGACACGCTCCGGGTCACATCCTTGCCGCGCGTGACGTTCTTCTTGCGGAAGGTGGTGTAGCCGAGCATCTCGGAGTAATCGTTGGCATCCTGCTGCTCGCGCGGAGCGTAGAGAATCTGCAGTGCATGATTCGTGATGATGGTCCGCGAGATGTCCTTGCCATAGGTGGCATCGAGCTGCGCCATGCTCTGGATGATCGGCAGAAGGCGAACATTGTAGCCGGCCATATATGACACTGCCGAGGCGATGATGTCGACCTTGCCGATCGCGGTGAACTCGTCCATCAACAGCAGACACTGGTACTTCAATGCCGGATTGCTCTTGGGCAGCTCCTTGGTGTTGAGGTTGATGATCTGGCTGAAGAACAGGTTGATGATCAGGCGGCTCTCGGCCAGCTTGTTGGGCTGGATGCCGATGTAGATGGTCATCTTCTTCTTGCGCAGGTCGTTCAGCAGGAAGTCGTTGTCGCTGGTGGCCGCGTCCAGCACCGGGTTGATCCAGGCATTGAGCGGCTCCTTGAGCGTGCCCATGATCGAGGCGAAGGTCTCGTCCGCCTGCGACAGCAGGTTGGAGAATGCCGACTTGGCGTTGCCGCTGAGGAAGCGCCGCTCCGATAGCGACTTCAGGTACTTCTTCAGGTCGGTGCCGTCGCCGGAAGACAGGCGGTAGATCGCGCCCAGCGTCGGCGTGCCGAGACCGCCGGGGAAGCCGATGTTGCGCTCGTCGTCCCAGTTCTCGAACAGGTACAGCGAGAACGCCATGAACGCGTTGCGCGCCTGGCTGACCCAGAACTTCTGGTCGTCGGAACCGTCCGGGTACAGCATGGCGGCGATGCTCATCAGGTCCGAGACGCGGAACGCCGGGTCGTCGGAGACGTAGCTGAGCGGATTCCAGCGATGCGTGCGGCGGTCCTCGGCGAAGGGATTGAACAGGAACACCTCCTGGCCCTGGCTGGCGCGCCAGCCGCTGGTCAGATCGAAGTTCTCCTGCTTGATGTCCAGGACCACCACCGATTCCTGGTACTCGAGCAGGTTCGGAATGACCACGCCGACGCCCTTGCCCGAGCGGGTCGGAGCCGCCAGGATCACGAACTGCTGGCCGCTGAGGCGCACCAGCTTGCCGCGGAACTTGCCGACCACGATGCCGTCGCCGCTGGTCTTGAACAGCCCGTGCTTGGACAGGTCGGCCGCGCCGGCGAAGCGCGCGTCGCCATGCAGGCTGCGCTTGGCCGGCTTGAACATCAGCACCAGGATCAGCAGCGCCACGAGGCCGGGCAAGCCAAAGCCGAGGTAGCCGGCCCACTTGATCTTGCCGACGTAGGGGGCCACTTCCGGCAAGCCGATGGCGTGCACGTACTGGTAGTAGGTGCCCAGCCCGAACATGCGCGTGTCCAGCTTCAGCAGCAGCAGGACCAGGTAGCCGGACAGGAAGTAGCCGCAGACGGCCGTGAGCACGACGACGAGCGCCGCCGCAACGAGTTTACGATTCGACAAGCCCTATCCTCCCTGATCCATCCTGGCGAATATTCTAGAGCGAGTTCCGCGCTTTGCGACGGGCCGCGTCGGCGGTCCGCGCGACGAGATGGGTGCCTGCAGCCGCGGCGGCCGAAGACGGCGCACGGCAGGCACGCAGCACACCCCCAGCACGATGACCCGATGGCGAACCCCATGGCACCGGCCCGCCTCGCCCGGTCGTCCAGGCGGGCTCGCACCTGCCTCGACCCGTATGACGCGTTCTAGCGGCGCTGCCGCGTGCTCGGCTTGTGCCGCGACGGCTTCTTTTCTGCGCTCACCGCGTCCCGATCGCGCTCGACCAGGGTATCCAGGAAGACCCGTGCCTCGTCCCAGGACATGTCGTGCGGATCAACGCGCGCACCGCCGTCGGTGGTGACCGTATAGCCCACCACGTTGGCCGGGCTGTATTCCGGCTCCCGGGTCAACGCCACGAGCTGGTAGCGTCCTTTGACTTGCACCGTATGATGGTATTCCACCATGCGCCTGGCCTCCTCGCCTGATCGTCCGCTCGGATGCTAAAGCAAGCGTGGCCGCGCGGCCAGCGACGTGCTGCGGGGCGCCGTCGGCAGCCGCAGCGCAGACACAAAAAAGCCGGCTTCCGCCGGCTTCGTCGTTTCCACGCACGCCTCTTCGCGTCGTGGTGGGCGGTACAGGGTTCGAACCTGTGACCCCTACCATGTCAAGGTAGTGCTCTACCGCTGAGCTAACCGCCCTTCTCTGCCGCGGCACACCGCTGCAGGGGCGCGAATCTTAGCCCACCTGACAGACAAGAACAATACCCACCGCGTTATCGGCCGCCGCGGCGGCCTGCCTAGCCGACCAGGCTGGCATCGCGCAGCTTCTTGATCTGGTCGCGCACCCGTGCCGCGTCCTCGAACTCCAGATCGCGCGCGTGCTGGTACATCTCCTGCTCCAGGGCCTTGAGCCGCGCGGCGATCTCCGCCGGCGCCAGCGTCCGGTAATCGGCCGGCTCTTCCGCCACCCGGCGCGCCTTGCCCTTGCCTTTGCCCTTGCCGGACTTGGCCTCAGTCACGTCGTCGCGCGCGCCTTCCAGGATATCCACGATCGGGCGCGCCACCGACTTCGGGGTGATCCCGTGCGCCAGGTTGTATTCCACCTGCTTCTCGCGGCGGCGCCCGGTCTCGTCGATCGCGGCCTGCATCGAACGCGTCATCTTGTCCGCATACAGGATGGCCTTGCCGCGCAGGTTGCGCGCGGCGCGGCCGATGGTCTGGATCAGCGAGCCGGTGGAGCGCAGGAAGCCCTCCTTGTCGGCGTCCAGGATCGCGACCAGCGAGACCTCGGGCATGTCCAGGCCCTCGCGCAGCAGGTTGATGCCGACCAGCACGTCGAACTTGCCCAGGCGCAGGTCGCGGATGATCTCCACGCGCTCGACCGTATCGATGTCCGAGTGCAGGTAGCGCACCTTCACCCCGTGCTCGCCCAGGTACTCGGTGAGGTTCTCGGCCATGCGCTTGGTCAGCGTGGTGACCAGCACGCGATCGCCATCGGCCACGCGCAGGTTGATCTCCGACAGCAGGTCGTCGACCTGGGTGGCCACCGGGCGGATCTCCACTTCCGGGTCGATCAGGCCGGTCGGGCGCACCACCAGTTCGGTGATCTCTCCGGCGGACTCGCGCAACTCGTAGGGGCCCGGCGTGGCCGACACGTAGATGCTGCGCGGCGAGCGCGCCTCCCATTCCTCGAAGCGCAGCGGCCGGTTGTCCAGCGCCGACGGCAGGCGGAAGCCGAACTCCACCAGGGTCTCCTTGCGCGAACGGTCGCCTTTGTACATCGCGCCGATCTGCGGCACGGTGACGTGCGACTCGTCCACCACCAGCAGGGCGTCCGGCGGCAGGTAGTCGAACAGGGTCGGCGGCGGCTCGCCCGGCGCCTTGCCGGTGAGATGCCGCGAGTAGTTCTCGATGCCGTTGCAGAAGCCGACTTCGGCCATCATCTCCAGGTCGAACTGGGTGCGCTGCGCCAGCCGCTGCGCCTCGACCAGCTTGTTCTGCGCATACAGCTGCTCGAGCCGGTCCTTCAGTTCCAGCTTGATCGTGTCCACCGCGCTGAGGGTGCGCTCGCGGGTGGTGGCGTAGTGGGTCTTGGGGTAGATGGTGTAGCGCTGCAGCTTGCGCAGGGTCTCGCCGGTCAGCGGATCGAACAGGGTCAGCTGCTCCACGTCGCCGTCGAACAGTTCGATGCGCAGGGCTTCGCTGTCGGATTCGGCCGGGAACACGTCGATGACCTCGCCGCGCACGCGGAAGCTGCCGCGGTGCAGCTCATACTCGTTGCGGGTGTACTGCAGATCGGTCAGGTGGCGGATCAGCTGGCGCTGCTCCACGTGCTCGCCGATCGACAGGATCAGCCGCAGCGACAGGTAGTCCTCCGGGGCGCCGAGGCCATAGATGGCCGAGACCGTGGCCACCACCAGCGCGTCGCGCCGCGACAACAGGGTCTTGGTCGCGGCCAGGCGCATCTGCTCGATGTGCTCGTTGATCGAACTGTCCTTCTCGATGAAGGTGTCCGAGGACGGCACATAGGCCTCGGGCTGGTAATAGTCGTAGTAGCTGACGAAGTATTCCACCGCGTTGTTGGGGAAGAACGCCTTGAACTCGCCGTACAGCTGGGCCGCCAGGGTCTTGTTCGGCGCCATCACCAGGGTCGGCTTCTGGATCGCCTGGACCACGTTGGCGATGGTGTAGGTCTTGCCCGATCCGGTCACGCCAAGCAGGGTCTGCTTGGCCAGTCCGGCCTCGAAGCCGGCCACCAGCTTCTCGATCGCCTGCGGCTGGTCGCCGGCCGGCGAATACGGCGATACGAGTTGGAAACGGTCGGACATGCACAAGCCTCAAGGTGAAGAGCGAGGCCGACAATGTCGGCCGACCCCGCGCCGGGGAGATTTCCTACATGGGAACGCACAACCCCCTCATTCAAGCCCTGCCGCCCCGCCGCGAGACTGGCGACCTCGCACCGGGAGACGACGGACATGCGGAACGCTGCGCCGAAAGGCTACACATTGCTCGAGGCAATGATCGTGATGGTGGTGATCTGCCTGGTCGCCGGCTTGGGCCTGCCGGCATTTCGGGAGCTGCTGGCGAACCAGCGCCTGACGGCGGCGACCCACCAGCTCAGCGCGCACTTCGCCCTGGCGCGCAGCAGCGCCATCAGTTCCGGCGTCCCAGTCAGCGCCTGTCCGTCCAACGGCGACGGCAGTTGCCGCAGCGACAGCGACTGGAGCCACGGCTGGCTGGTGTTCCGCGACCCGGAACGGCTAGGCCAACCCACCACGCCGGACAGCATCCTCAGCGAAGGCAGCGCACCGAAGGCCGGCACCCTGGTGCTGCGCTCCAATCGCGGCCGGCCCTCGATCCGCTTCCTGCCCGACGGACGCAGCGCCGGCAGCAATCTGACCGTCAGCATCTGCGAGCGGGGCCGGCTGCGCGCGGCGGTGGTGGTGAACAACACCGGACGCATCCGCGCACGAAAGGCGACCGAACCCATGCCCTGCCGGATCCCTGACTGACGCGCAAAAGCAAAGGCCGCGATTGCTCGCGGCCTATGCGGATTTGGCGCCCGAAGTTGGACTCGAACCAACGACCCCCTGATTAACAGTCAAGTGCTCTAACCGGCTGAGCTATTCGGGCGGGGAGGCGCATTGTATAGAGGCCTCATGACAATCGCAAGGGGTGAAGAGTGCACTTTTCCGACTACCGCTGCGCCCACGCGTCCGACCTCACCAGCACGTGCCCTCGCCCGCGCCGGTGGATGTGGTTCGCGCGCCCTTCTGGTCGATGCTGAGCGCGCCGCACTGGGTGTCCTTGGCCTGCGGGCTGCCCGTGCGAGGCGTCGCCGTCAACTTGAACGCGTTCGCAGTAGGAGTGACGCTGAACGAAAGATCGTAGAACTGCACCGCATCGCTCGAACATGTAGGCAGCGGCACATTGGCATACGACATGTTGGTCGTGTAATACCGCTCGATGAGCTGCACGCCCTGCTGCAGGCAGACCGACGCAGCCGAGCGACGCGCCTTGATGACGTGAGACTCGTAACTGGCGAACGCGATCGCCGCGAGAACACCCACGATCGCCACGACGATCATCAGTTCAATGAGGGTGAAACCGCGCTGCTGGCGGGCCGGGAAGGACAGGGATCGCATCAATTGTTCCTCAGAAGTTCGCGCCAGGACACGCGCTTCATGCTGAGCGCGCTGCTGTTGGTGCCGAGCGTGGTCGTACTCGCATTGTCCAATGCGATCTGCATCTGGTTGCCGATGAAGATCGGACTATTGGGGCTGCTGTCCAGGCCGATGCCGGAGACAGGGGTGCCATTGAGTGTATCGCCGGTGCTGGATCCGCCGCTGCCGTCCAGGTCGAAGAAGGATTGCGACAGCCGGCCGCCGGTGAACGGATTGATCGCCATCACAAAGCCCTTGCCGCTGGGGCTGCACACATCGCCCGAATCCGGAATACGCGTGGTGCCGATCAGCGCCGTGCCCTGGAAGAAGTTGGAGACCACCATGCGCTCGCCCTGCGGCGTGCCGGGAGGCGATAGCAGGTCCATGTACCAGCCATCCTGCCCGGCGCTGGGCTTGTCCTCGATCACCCGCACGGCAAAGCCGTTGACGGTGCCTTCCTGCAGGATGTTGACCTTGTTCAGAGTGGCGCGACTGGAAGGAATGGTGCTGCCGCGGTCGATCAGCCCGTACCAGCTCTGCACGTCCTTGTTGCCCAGATCGCCGCTGGACAGGTACTTGCCGGTCCCGAAGAACACCCAGGTCAGGCCCGTCGCCGGGTCCTTCGCCGCCGTGGGCGCGGCGGTGATCGGCTGCGCCTTGGCTCCATAGCTGGCGGAGAACAGCCTGCTCGCGGTACCGCTCGCGCCGGTCATGTTGAATCGCCAGACATTCCCGTTGAGATCGCCGGCATACAGGCGATCGACGATGAAATCGTTGTTGGACGACCAGGCCAGCACACCGGACAGGCCATTGTTGCCGCTAGACCCCGTCTGGATACGGCTGGACGCACCGGTGATGGCGTTCACCAGGATGAGATCGGCCGAATCGCCGCTGCTGTTGGGGCCGTTGCCGAGCATGACGTACCACTGGCCGTTGGCGAGTTGCCCGATGATCGGCTTGCCGAGATTGTTGCCCAGTCCGACCAGGTCGGTGGTCGTGGAGGTCTTGTCCCACAGCAACGTGATGTTGTTGGGGTCGGTGACATCCAGCGCGAACATGCCCTTGCCGCCCCGCCCCATGGTGCCGATCAGTACCGAGCGCCAGCTGCCCCCGGAGTAGACGTCCGACACGGTGAGTTCGCCGTCCACGTAATAGCGGTGCTCGTAATTCGGATCGGTGTAGTTGAGCAGTCCGGTCATCGCTGCTCTCGGCACGAAGGCGAACTTCTCCGCACCGGTGCCGGCATCGAACCCATGCAGCATGCCGTCATTGGCGCCGACATAGATCATCGGCGTACGCGTGGACTTGGCTGCGGCGAAGGAGGCATAAGTGCTGGCGCCGTTGAACGTCGCCGTCGTGTACAGCCGCGGGTTGGGTGCTCCCACATAGACCGGCTGCGAGTTGACGATGTCGCCCAGGATGCCGGTACGGGTACGCAGGACGCCACCGTTGGCCTTCTCCTGCGAGCGATCGCCGCGCAGGTAATTGATCTGGTTCTGCGTCGCGGACGACAACGGCGTTCCGGAGAGCCTGCCGTAGGCAAAATTGTCCAGATTCCCATTCGAGTTGACGAACTTGATCGTCCGGGTATCCCAGGCCGGGAACTGTGCGCTGGCGCTCCACGCCTGCGTCAGTGCGCCGGTGGTCTGATTGACGTCGTACGCCACCACATCGCCACGCCAGGTACCGCTATAGAACACCGACTGGTACGTCCGCGCCCCGGCCTCGAGCTTGGTGGTGTTGCTCGCCAGAGACGCTGCAGAGCCCTTCATCTCCTCCAGAATGCGCTCGAACGCCTGGCGCAGGCTGGCCACCATCTTTTCCGCGTCGGCGGCAAGGTAGTAATTGTCCGGCTTCTTGTAGCCGGTATTGCCGTTGACGTAGGAACTGCCGTCCCACCAAGTGGAGTCCGCCAGGGCGTTGATGTTGGTCTCCGGGTCGTAGCCTTCCGGCACCCGGAAACCGCCGTACTTCGTGGTCAACCAGTACTGATTGGTGTTCGGCGACTTGTAATCGCCATACTCCACCACGTCGACCCAATGCGTGGACAACGTCTGCTTACCAGGCAAGCCGTCGCTGGCATTGTCGGGGCGCAGATCCTTGGTATGCGCGTCGTAGGCGAGCGCCGCGATGTATGCGGAATTGCCGTTACCGTTGAACGAACTGGCGGTCGCCCGATTCGCCGCATCGGTCGCGTTGAAGCCTTCCTTGCGCCAGATCTGGCGCATGCGCGCAAGTACGTCGACCGAGGTATCGTTCGTCACTTCCTGCGGCTTGCTCGGCTCGCCACCGAGATTGCTGCCGTTGCCCGGCAGATTCTTGTCGTAATGCGTGTTGGTATCGCCGATCCCGAGGATCACGTTGACCTGGCACCGATAGGAGATCGGATCGTTCCAATTGGTGATGACCGGGAAACCGTCGGCCTGCTGGTACCTGGTTTGCGCACTTCCGCTCAGCGCCGAGTAGGCGGCGATATTGCCCTGGTGCTTGAAGTAGCGGATCGCGGCGTAGTACAGCTCGCTGACGTCGTCGTACGACTTGACGTTCTTGCCGGTCTTGAGCTGGCCGAACTTGTTGAGGTAATTGATGACGCCGCTGTTGACGATCTGATAATTCGGATCGGTTCCGATCATCGCCGACGTCGCGGCGGCATCGGCTGTATCCGGATTCTGATAGATGACGCCGGTCTGCGGATCCCATTCGCTCGCCGCATTGGCCAGGCGCCCCTCGTCGGGATTGTAGGTAAACGGGCCGACGAACTTCTGCTTGGCGCGCAGAATGCCGCTGTCGGCACCGGCACCCTGCTGGATGTCGACGTTCTTGTAGCCAAAAATGCTGTAGCGGATTCGCTTGGAGTACTGCTGGATCAGGCCTTCCGGCTTGTAGTACCCGCTGGGATAAGCGACGCAGTTATCTTCCAGGTAGGCGGTTCCGAGGCTGGCATCGCAGACCTTGACTCGCACCGAGACCTGGAAGGTCAACGTCGTATCGCGGACACAGCCCAGGTTCAAAATCGTGGTGCAAGGGGAACCGTCCGGCCTGAGAAAGCTGCCATTCAAGGAATGCTTGCTTGGATCGTAGGCAATCTGCTGATTCGAGGAAGGATCGACCAGATTGCCGTTGGCAAAGAACATCTGGTTGCCCAGCCCGTCGATGCGCATGTTGAAATTCTGCCACTGCGCACCGGTCCCTCCCGCGATCAACGTCGCGTTGTTGCTGATCGAACGACGCGGGAAATTGCTGGTCGCCACGCGGTCGGCAACCGCTTTTTCCAGCAACGTCTCGCTCGTCGTGTCGCGCGAACGATAGCCGCCGGTCAGCGCCGAGCGGAACGGATCGATGGTCTGGGTTGCGGCCCAGTTGAGGAAGTTGCCCGCCCACACGCCCGCGCCGGTGCAGGCATAGCTGCCCGGATTGTTGCCCAGCATGCTGACCGGATAGAAATAACGATCGCTCTCCGTGTCACTGTAGTGGTATCTGTAGCACTTCTCGGAATCGAAATAGCCGACGAACCTGCTCGTCGCCGAATAGGTATCGGACAGGTTTGCCTTGCTGATCACCGTGGGGAATTCCACCGACGGCACGAAGGTCAGGTTGCCCGGCACGTCGCTGCCCACATACAGCGGCGACTGCGAAACGTCCACGTCGGCGCCGGCTCCGCCAACGGTACCGATGAACACACCGGCCACCACGGCAAGGAGCCAATCCCGGTACGTCGTCTTCTTCGCTCGACTGGTCATAGAGGGATCCTTACTTGACGGTGACGTTGGTCTGCAGCACGACGATGGCCCGACCGTTGGACGCGGCCGGGTTGCCGCTGCGCGCGATGACGCGGTAGTAGTGCTCCAGCGAGGTGCCGCCGGTGCCGCCGTACTGGTTCTGATTGATGCTCGACCCCAGACCCAGCTGATCCTCGCTGGTGCGCTGGCCCAGATACTGGATGTAGTACTGGGCCGGCACGGCCTGGCCCGTCGGCGTCACCGTGCCGTCCACCCAGCACTCCTGGGTGCCCAGCGCGCAGCCACTGGAAGCATTGCCGGTATACGTGTTGGTGGGGACGGCCGGGCACACGGTCGTTCCCGACGAACAATTGAAACCGATGGTGTTGCCGGACTTGGCGGCGTTCTGGATGGCCTTCTCCGCATCGCGCAGGGCACCTTCGGCGGCCTGGAACCCCAGGCTCCGGTCGTACATGTTGGAGGACATGCGCTCCTGCAGCAGCGTGCCGCGCAAGACGGCAAGCCCCAGTAGGGTCATCACCAGCAACAGCAGCAGGACGACGATGAGCGAAATGCCGGCCTGCCGGCGGGGCGATGGCGACGTGTTCACGGGTTCCGGTTCCTGATGCTCACGATCGTGCTGAAAGTCCGCGTCACCGGCTGCGCGTTTGCACCGGCGGCCGTGTTGGCGCTGACGGTCATGTTGATCTGCACCGCGATCACGTTGGCCCAGTTGCCCACGGCGCTGGCATCGGCATAGGCGGTGCCGCCGGTGGACAGATACTTGAACTGCAGGCCAGTGACGCCGTCGGCGATTTCGTTCTTCTGACTCGTGCCGCCCGGCAAGACCACTTCCTGATACAGGGACGTACCCCCTGTTCCTCCGCTGCTGGCCGCGACATACCACCGCACCGCGCGCACTTCGGTCAGGATGGAGTTGATCTCGTAGGTGTAATTGTTCGAGCCGGCAACGCACACGCCCGGCAGGCGTCCGAGCCGCGTGCAGGTATTGAGGCCGCCGCTCGCGTAACTGGCGGTGGTGCCGGATACGCTGTTCACCTGCAGCACCGCCAGTTGCTGGCGGTCGCACAGCAGCATGACCGCGTTGCTGTGCAGGTCCGGTGCCGCCGCATTGAGCGTCAGCGTCTGGTTGGCGGGGTTGTGCGCGGTCACGGTGGCGCCGCCGGTACCCGCGGAGAGGATCTGGATCGCGTCGGTGCCTGTCGTGACGGTGAGGCCGGACGGGTTGCTGTTCTCGTAACCGGTCAGCGGCAGCGCCCAGTTCATCCACCAGCTCGCCGTGGGATTGTTCAGCACGTTCGCGACAGGCAATCCGGAATCGCAGGGATTGCCGCCGGCCTCGCGGATGTCCTGCGCCATCATCTCGAATCCGGTCCGGGCCGACTCCTGGATCCGGCTCAAGCCCTCGGTGGCCGCATAGGTCTGGCGGTTGGAGAGAAAGATGCCGATCGCAGCACCCACCACCAGCAGGCCGAGCAGCATCGAGATCATCAGTTCGATCAGGTTGAAGCCGGATTGGCGCCGTGATGGCGTAAGCGCGATACGTAGTTTCACAGTTGGGCCGTCGTGATCAGGGTCTGGGTCGCGCTGCCGCTCGTGTTGCCGTTACCACTGGAGTTCACTCCGCGGCTGTCGTCCCATTGCACGGTGATCGTGCAATTGCCGTCGTTGCAGGCGATGGAGCCACATGTCGTGGCTGGGTCGCCACCGATCGCCGTCTTCAACCCACTGAGCCAGACAGCCTTGTCGCTCGCCACCAGATCGCCTGCCGCCGGCGCCGTGCACAGCATGCTGCCGGTGTTGTAGGCCCCCAGCATCGCCGCGCTGCGGTTGGCCCGCATCGCATCGAGGATCGTGTAGGTCTGCATGACGATCTGGCTGCGCTGCAGCGCGCTCTGGTTGTTGCGCAGCGCCGTGGTCTGCATCGCCGCCACGCCCAGCATCCCCACTCCCAGGATCAACACCGAGATCATCACCTCGATGAGGGTGACGCCGGCCATGTGTCTGCCGCTCTGGAACCGCTTCATGGTGTCTCCGCTTGCCGGAACCGAGTTAACCGGTGGTGGTGCATCTGCCGCCGTCGGATGTCGAGGTGACCTGGGCGCGGCTGCCGCCCATCAGTTTGACGGTCCGGACGTTGTTGGAGGGGTTGGTGACCGCCATGCAGACCACGATGCCCCCCAAAAGCGGCGTGCCGCTGCTGTTGCGCGCGATGCCGTCCGCGCCGAAGGTCAGCTTGTCGCCCAGCGCGTCCAGGGTGGCGCTGGTGACGACCAGACCGGTGCGCAGGGTCGTGCTGCGCAGCACGGTGCCGTCGCGGGCGACGGTCAGGTAGCGGGTCCAGTTGCCGCCACTGGCGCAGGTGGCGCCGTCGTCGCTGCGGCACAGGCTGACGCCGCCGTTCAGGCGTACCGCCTCCGAGCGCGTCAACTGCACTGCGGCAATCAGTTCGTTGGCAGCGCCGGTCAGCCGGTTGCTGCGGATCAGGCCGGTGAAGCTGGGCACCGCCAGCGCCATGATGATGGCCAGCACCGCCACGGTGACCATCAACTCCACCAGCGTGAAGCCACGCTGCGTCCGCTCGGCAAGACCACGCTCGCAAGGCACCGCCATCTCCTTCCCCAGATTCTCCCGCCGGCCACGCTAGCGGCCGGAGCGCCGCCGCGCCAGCCGTTGCCGACGGATGGCGGATATGGGGGAGTGGACGGGCCGTGCGCGGCACCGCGCCAGCCGGCATGATGCACCTCGGCCCTGCCCCACCGCCTTCCGTCCCCGATGCCCGCCTCCGCCTACTCCAACGACCAGTTGCAGGTCCTCAAGCAACCCTCGACCCTGATCTGGATCGTGATGGCCGGCGAATGCATCGCCGCCATCCTGGCCCTGACCCCGGTCCCGGGCGTGGGCATGGCCGGGAGCCGCTGGGTCTACTTCGGGCTGGCGTCGCTGGGCATCCAGTGGGTCGCGCTGCTGACCCTGGCCAGCCTGCTGCTGTTGCGCCGGGCGCTGGCCGGATGCGGCTTCCTGTCCATCACCGTGGCCACCTTGGGCCTGATGCAGGCGCTGACCTGGCTGATCAGCGGGGTGATCCTGTATGCCTTCGGCGACTACTGGCAGCTCTCCAGCGGCGCATGGCTGGCACTGTCGCTGCAGTTGTCCGGGATCGCCCTGCTGATCGGCCTGCTCGGCATGGCCGCGCTGCACAACCATGTGCGCATCAAGCAACTGGTCGAGCGCGCCAAGCAGGCCGAGATCGACGCGCTGACCGCGCGCGTGCAGCCGCACTTCCTGTTCAACACGCTCAACACCGCGGTGATGCTGGTGCACCGGCAGCCGCAGCAGGTCGAGCAGTTGCTGATGGACCTGTCGGATCTGTTCCGCGCCGCACTGGCCGCGCCCGACCTGGTCGACCTGCAGGACGAGATCGACCTGGCCAGGCGTTACCTGGACATCGAGGCGATCCGCTTCGGCCCGCGCCTGCGCGTGCACTGGGACGTGCCCGAGACACCGGTCCCGGTCCGGATACCGCGGCTGTCGCTGCAACCGCTGCTGGAGAACGCCGTGCACCACGGCATCGAATGCAGCGCCGAGGGCGGCGAGATCGGCGTCGCCGTCGACGCACGCCACGGCGCCATGGAGATCCGCGTGCGCAACGCGGTGCCGGTGGGCGGCCTGGCGCCGCACATCGGCCGCGGCCACCGTGTGGGCCTGTCGGCCCTGCGCACGCGCCTGGACAGCCTGGAAGGCGCCTCGCTGCACACCGGCAGCGACGGCGCCTGGTTCGTCGCGACGATCCGGATCGAGCTCAGGCCATGACCCGGTAGCAGGGCCGGTACTCGCCGGAGATCTTCATGCGGCGCTGCTCGACGAAGGCGCGCAGCAGTTCGTCCAGGGCCTGCATCATGTCCGCATCGCCATGGATCTCGAACGGGCCTTGCTGCTCGATGCGGCGCATGCCGTCTTCCTTGACGTTGCCGGCGACGATGCCGGAGAAGGCACGGCGCAGGTCCGCGGCCAGCGCATGCGGCGGCCGCCCATGGTGCAGATCCAGCGCGGCCATCGCCTCGTGGGTCGGCTCGAACGGACGCTGGTACTCCAGCGGAATATCCACCGACCAGTTGAAGTAGAACGCGTCCTTCTGCTCCTTGCGGTGCGTGCGCACCTGCTGGATGCCGGCGGCCATCTTGCGCGCCACCGCCACCGGATCGCCGACCACGATCTCGTAGCGCGAGGTCGCCGCTTCGCCCAGGGTCAGGCGCAGGAAGCGGTCGATCTGCTCGAAGTACGGCGCGGCGATGGTCGGGCCGGTGAGGATCAGCGGGAACGGCAGGTCGCGGTTCTCCTCGCGCAGCAGGATGCCGAGCAGGTACAGGATCTCTTCGGCGGTGCCGACGCCGCCGGGGAACACGATGATGCCGTGGCCGATGCGGACGAAGGCCTCCAGGCGCTTCTCGATGTCCGGCATGATCACCAGGTGGTTGACGATCGGGTTCGGCGACTCGGCCGCGATGATGCCCGGCTCGGTCACGCCGATGTAGCGGTTGTCGTGCTTGCGCTGCTTGGCATGGGCGATGGTGGCGCCCTTCATCGGCCCCTTCATCGCGCCCGGGCCGCAGCCGGTGCAGATGTCCAGGCCACGCAGGCCCAGCTCGTAGCCGACCTGCTTGGTGTACAGGTACTCGTCGCGCGAGATCGAATGGCCGCCCCAGCACACCACCAGCTTGGGATCGGTCGGCTGCAGGATGCGCGCGTTGCGCAACTGCCCGAACACCGCGTTGGTGATGCCTTCGCTGGACTGCAGATCGGTGGTCGACTCGGGACCGAGTTCGATGGCCATGTAGGCCAGGTCGCGAACCACGGCGAACAGCAGCTCGGCCACGCCGTTGATGATCTCGCCGTCGACGAAGGCCATCGCCGGCGCGTTGAGCAGGTCGATGCGCACGCCGCGATCGCGCTGCACCACCTGGATGTCGAAGTCCGGATACAGATCGCGCGCAGCGCGCGGGTCGTCGGACGCGCTGCCGCTGGTCAGCACCGCCAGCGCGCAACGCCGCAGCAGTTCGTGCAGACCGCCGCTGGAGGCATCGCGCAGCCGCGCCACTTCCACGCGCGAGAGGATGTCCAGGCCGCCGCGCGGGTAGATCCGCGCATCCACTACCGGCAGCGCCCGCGCCGCCGTATTGCTGGTCGTCATATCGAATGTCTTGTCGGTGTCGTCAGCCGGCGACTTTAACGTCAGCCCCCGCAAAAAGAAAACGGCCGGGTCGCCCCGGCCGTTTCCAACGCTTCAGCTAGCTTGCGCCGCGATCAGAACTGATAGCGGAAGCCCAACTGCAGCGACCACTGCGACACGCCGGTGTTGAAACCGTCGGCGTCGGCATTGGCGGCCGTCGGCTGGTCGGTGTACAGGGTGTTGTACACGTACTTGCCCTGGTAGATGCCCTGCAGGTTGGCGACGCGGGCGTCGGCGTAGAAGCCGTAGTCGTAGATCCGGCCCCACTTCTTGTTCAGCAGGTTGCCGACGTTCTGGATGTCCAGCCAGACCTCGGACTTGTGGCCCTTGAAGAAGCCCGGCAGCTGCTGGGTGATGCGCACGTCGAAGGTGTTGATCCAGCCGGAACGGAAGCCGTTGGCCGGGGCGTAGCTGCCGGCGTACTTGGCCAGCTGCGGGTTCTTGGCCAGCCAGTCGAAGAACTGCTGCTGCAGCGCCGGGTTGGCGGTGAACGCGCCGGTGCTGCTCAGCGTGCCGAACAGCACGTCGCCCGGGCCCTTCGGCACGTAGAACAGGTCGTTGGTCGAACGGCCGTCGCCGTTGGCGTCGCCGTTGAACACGTAGCTGTACGGACGGCCGCTGCGGCCTTCGTAGACCAGGCCCACGCGGGTCTCGTAGTCGCCGAAGAACATGTGCTTCCAGTCCAGCGAGCCGGAGATGCGGTCCTTGATCTCGTAGCGCGAGGTGTTCTCGGTGTCCGAGTTGGCGTTGAAGGCGTACTGGTAGCCCCAACCCGAGCTGGCGGTGGAGCTGGTCAGCGAACCGACTTCGGTGGCGTGCGTGTAGGTGTAGCCCAGGCTCCAGGACCAATCGCCGCCTTCGCTGAACGGCTTGGACAGCGACACGGTGAACTGCTGGGTCTTGCCCTTATCGGTGTTGTCGATGAGGTAGACGTCGCTATACGCCTGGTTGCGGTTGTAGCGGTTGTTGCCGGTGGCCCACGGACGACCGGTCTGCGACGGGCTCCAGTACAGCGCGCGGCCGTCCGGACCGTAGTAGGCCGGGCTCGGATCCTGGCCCGGGCCGTTGACGCGACCGATGTTCAGGCTCTTGTAGTACAGGCCGTCCTTGACCTTGGTCACCAGCAACTCGGCCGAGGCCACGATGCCGTACCACGGCAGTTCGTGATCCAGCGCCAGGTTGGCCTTGTACAGCGACGGCAGCTTGAAGTCGTTGCCGACGAAGCTCACGCCCTGGGTCGCCGAGCCCGGGGCGTTGGGCACCGGCTGGGTGTCCTTGTTGGGGCTGAACGGCAGCGCCGGGTTGTAGGCGGTGTAGCTGTAGGCGTTGTAGTTGAAGCCGGTGTTGGAATAGCTGTTGCCGATCCACACCTGCGGCGCATCGCCCTGGAACAGGCCCACGCCACCGCGCAGCTGGGTCGGACGGTCGGTGTCGAAGGTGTAGTTGAAGCCGAAGCGCGGCTGGATCAGGAAATCGCCGTTGAAGATCTTGCTGTTGTCGTAGCCGAAGTAGGCCTGCGCCGCAGCGTTGTAGGTCGGATCCGGGCTCACGCTCGCACGATCGCCGCGCAGGCCCAGGGTCAGGGTCAGGTTGTTGTTGACGTACCAGGTGTCCTGCACGAACAGGCCGAGGTTGCTGTTCTTGTAGTCGGCCGCGATCGAACCCGGGCTACGCTCCTGGTTGAGCTGGTACGAGCTCCAGCGGCCGCTGGCGAAGTTGTCCAGGCCGAAGAAGGTGTACACGCCCCAGGTGTTGCGGCCGTACAGGTTGTAGATGTCGTTGGTGCTGTAGTCGACGCCGAACTTCAGGTTGTGGTTGTCCAGGGTCAGGGTGCCCGCACCGTAGTAGTTCCAGGTCTTGGTGGTGAGGATGTTGCCCTGCGAGTTGGTCTCGGTGCCCAGGTACAGCACGTCGCCGGTCGGGTTGGCGACCGTGCCGTCGAAGTACACGGCGATGCTCGGCGCGTTGGTCGGCACCACGCGGATCGCGGAGTAGTCGCGGTAGGACACCTTGAACTCGGTGGAGAAGTTCTCGGACCAGTCGCTGAACAGCTGGCCGACGTAGCTCTCGACCGACTTCTCATGCTGGTACCAGTACGAGCTCAGCGAAGCCTGGCTGGAGCTGCCGGCGCCGTTGATGCGCAGCTTGCTCTGGTCGAGCTTGCTGTAGCGGAAGCTGGCGCGGTGGTTGTCGCTGATGTTCCAGTCGAGCTTGAGCGCGTATTCCTTCAGGTCGGTGTTGCCGTCGCTGTCCAGGGTGCCGGCGTCGAAGCCGTAGTTCTTGGCGATCTGCTGGGCGCGGGTCACGTCGGCCATGCCGTACTTGGCGTTGGCCTTGCCCAGCGCGGTGCTGCCCAGGTCCAGGCCCGGCGCGTCCTGCTGGAACTTCTCGTAGTTGGCGAAGAAGAACAGCTTGTCCTTGACGATCGGGCCGCCGAAGGTCGCGCCGTAGGTCTTCTCCTTGGTGAAGCCGTTGAACTTGCTGCCGTCCGGGTTGTCGCCGAACCAGTCGCCATCGCGATAGCTGCCGTACACCGAGCCGTGGAACTCGTTGGTACCGGACTTGGTCACCGCGTTGACGGTGGCGCCGGCGGCGCTGGCGATGCTGACGTCGTAGTTGGACAGGTTGACGTCGATGGCTTCGATGGCCTCCATCGACACCGGCTGGCGCCGGGTGGTCATGTTGTTGCCTTCCAGGCCGAAGGTGTCGCTGGCCGAGACGCCGTCGATGTTGATCGAGTTGTAGCGCGGGTTCAGGCCGCCGGCGCTGATCGTGCCCGAGGCGCGATCGACGAAGGCCACGCGCGGATCCAGACGCATGTAGTCCTGGATGTTGCCGTTCATCGACGGCAGCGCTTCGATCTGCTCGCGGCCGACGTTGGTGCCCGAGCCCATCTTGGTGGCGCTGAACACTTCCGAGCCGGTGGCGATGGCGACGGCGTTGACCGTTTCCAGCGTGGTCGGCGCAGCCATGTCGCCGGTCAGGTCGGCGTTGATGGTGGCGTTCTGGTTGACGCTCAGGTACACACCGTCTTCGGTCTTGGTGCCGTCGCCCGACTTGGTGATGGTGATGCTGTACGGACCGCCGACGCGCAGGCCGCGCGCGTTGTAGCGACCGGCGGCATCGGTGGTGGCGCGGCTGACCGTGCCCGACTCGACGTGGGTGATGGTCACCTCGGCGCCAGCGACCGGCTGGCCGCCATGGGTCACCACACCGCCGACACCGGCGGAGGTGCTCTGGGCGAACACCGGCGCAGCGGCCAGCGCCGCGACGAGGCCCAGGGTGAGCTTGGACATCCGCAGACGGGGTTGAATCATTGCAATAGCCTCGATGGAGTTTGACGAAATGCGCGTGGCAAGCCGTGCGGGTACGGACGCACGACCGCGAAATGGGGGGGCTGGTCACCCTTGCCGATTCCCCGCAAGGGTTAACGTGAGTTTAACACCATAGAGCGCATTTGTTGCCAAACCGTGACAACCAGGCATCACCGGACATCACAAGACCCGAATCCCAGTTTTGGCGGGCATCGGCAGCCATCCGCGGCGACGTCGTGACGTGAGCCGGGAACGGCGCGAGACCGGGTCGACAGGCGGCCGCCCCGCCCAGGCAACGGGCGGCCGGGCCTCCCCTGCAAACTCCACGTCCCTGCACTCGATACCGCCCTCCCCGGCGGCACGGATCCGCGCAGCAGGTCTCGGCTCAGCCGGCGACCGGCAGCTTCAGGTAGGCGCTGAGGCCGTCCAGGAACATCTGCACCGAGATCGCCACCAGCAGCATGCCCATCAGCCGCTCGACCGCGGTCAGCACGCGCATGCCGAGCAGCTTGTACAGCAGGGTGCCGGAGAACAGCAGCGCCGAGGTCGCCAGCCAGGCCAGGATCAGCGCCAGGCTCCATTCGCCCAGCCGGGTCGGCTCGTTGCTGCCCATCAGCATCACCGCGGCCATGCCGGAGGGGCCGGCCACCAGCGGGATGGCCAGCGGCACGATGAAGGGCTCGCCGTCGGGGATCTCGCCCATCAGCCCTTCCGGGCGCGGAAAGATCATGCGGATGCCGATCAGGAACAGCACGATGCCACCGGCGATCGCCACCGACTCCTGGCGCAGGTGCATCACTTCCAGGGCGTACTTGCCGCCCCAAAGGAAGCCCATCAGCACGCCCAGCGCGATCAGCAGTTCGCGCGCCAGCACGATGCGCTGGCGCCGCGCCGGCAGCGGCTTGAGCACGCTGAGGAATACCGGGATGTTGCCCAGCGGGTCGAGGATCAGGAACAGCAGCAGCGCTGCCGAAAGGATGGTCATGCCAGGGGATTCCAGATCGCGCCGCGGTGCGCGGCGCCGGCGGGCGACAACAGTTCGACGCAGGCGCCGGCGTAACGCGCCGGGTCGACCGCGTCGAGGTCTTCTTGATGGGTATAGGCGCGGGCGCGCAAGGCGGTGCGCATCGGCCCCGGCTGCAGGCCGGCCACGCGCACGCGCGAGGCGGCCAGTTCGCCGTGCAGGCTCGCCAGCAGGCCGCGGCGGCCATGCTGGGCCGCGCCGTAGCCGCCCCAGTAGGCCTGGCCGACCCGCGCCGGATCGTCCACGGCGAACACGATCGCAGCATCCTCGGCCTGCCGCAGCAACGGCAGGCAGGCCTGGGTCAGCCAGGCCGCGGCGGTCAGGTTGACGTGGAGGGCGCGCGCGAACTGGGCCGGATCGGCATGCTCGAACGGGGTCAGCCCGGCGAAGTCCGCGGCGCAGTGCAGCAGCCCGTCCAGGCGGCCGAGCTCGCCCTGCAGGCGCTCGGCCAGGGTCGCGTAGTCCGCCGGGGTGGCGCCGAGCAGGTCCAACGGATACAGCAGCGGCGCGGCACCGATCGCGGCGATCGCGTCGTAGACCCGGTTCAGGCGCGCCGGCTTGTGCCCGAGCAGGACCACCGTGGCCCCGGCCTGCGCGCAGGCCAGCGCCGCGGCGCTGCCGAGCCCGCCGGCGGCGCCGCTGACCAGAATCACCCGCTGCGCCAGCGCGCCGGCCTGCGGCGACGCAGGCGCGCTCACGACTGGTAGGCCTCGGTCACGATGCGCTGCAGCTCCCCGGACTCGAACAGCTCCATGGTGATGTCGCAGCCGCCGATCAGTTCGCCATGGATGAACAGCTGCGGGAACGTCGGCCAGTTCGAGTAGCGCGGCAGGTTGGCCCGGATCTCCGGCTCGTCGAGCACGTTGACGGTGTGCAGGCGGTCGGCGCCGGCAGCCAGCAGCGCCTGCAACGCGCGGCTGGAAAAGCCGCACATCGGGTACTGCGGCGTGCCCTTCATGAACAACACGATGGGATGGCGTTCGACGTCGGCCTGGATGCGCTCCATCACCTGCATGCGGGTTCTCTCCTGCTGGGGCGAAAGAACGACCTTGGCGGTCGGCTAGACTCTCGCGTAGCCGCATAGTGTAAGCCCTGCGCGCGGCAGTACCGCGACACGCACCCGAAACCGCCCGAGGATCCATGCCCATCGAACTCGCTCCCCTGCCCTACGGCGCCGCTTCGCTGGCCCCGCACCTGTCCGCCGCGGCGGTGGAACAACACCACGGCCAGCATCAGCGCGCCCTGGTGGAACGGCTCAATGCGCGGCTGGCCGGCAGCGACCTGGCGGAACTGGCGCTGCCGGACCTGCTGCGGCGCGCCCAGGGCCGGCTGTTCCAGGACGCGGCCGAGGTCTGGAACCACGAGTTCTACTGGCGCTGCCTGCGCCCGCGCGGCGGCGGCGAACCCGGCGGCGCGCTCGGCGAGCGCCTGGCCAAGAGCTTCGGCGACGTCGCCCGGTTCAAGGCCGAGTTCGAACGCATGGCGCTGGCGGTGTTCGGCTCGGGCTGGGTCTGGCTGGTGCAACGTCCGGATGGCAGCCTGGCCGTGGTCAGCACCGCCAACGCCGGCACGCCGCTGACCGGCGACGACACGCCGCTGCTGGCCTGCGACGTCTGGGAACACGCCTACTACACCGACTATCCCGGCGACCGCGCGCGCTATCTGCAGGCGTTCTGGAAGCTGGTGAACTGGGAGTTCGCGGCGTCCAATCTGCGTTGAGCCGGGATTCGGGATTCGGGATTCGGGATTGGGGATTGGCAGGAGCGGCGACAGTGGCCACCGGTTCCTGGCCCAGCGTGAGCTGGGCCTCCTGCTGCTGGTTCAGCGCTGGCCGCGCAGGGCGGCGATCACCGGGGCGACCTGGGCGTCGCGCTGCAGTTGCGCGCCCACCGCCTGGAGGGCCTGGGCCAGCGCCTCGGGCGTGTCCTCGCGCAGGGTGGCGTGGCCGACCTTGCGGCCCTCGCGCGGCTCCTTGCCGTAGTCGTGCCAATGCCCGCCGGGCTGCGCCAGCACCGGCGCGGCGTCGGGCATCGCACCGATCCAGTTGAGCATGCAGGCATGGCCGCGCATCCGGGTGGACCCGAGCGGCAGTCCCAGCACCGCACGCAGGTGATTCTCGAACTGCGAGGTCTCCGCGCCTTCGATGGTCCAGTGGCCGGAGTTGTGCACGCGCGGGGCCATCTCGTTGGCCAGCAGTTCGCCGTCGCGGCAGAACAGTTCCAGCGCGAACACGCCCACGTACTGCAGGCGCTCGGCCAGGGCGCGCGCGTGCGCCACCGCCGCCTGCTCCAGCGCGGCATCGGCCTGCGCCGGCGCCAGGCTGGCCGAGAGCACGCCATGCACGTGCCAGTTCTCGGTCAGCGGCCAGGTGCGAAATTCGCCGTCGCGGCCACGCACCGCCACCACGCTGACCTCGCGCTGGAACGGCACGAACGCCTCGGCGATCAGGCCCACGCTGGCCGCCTGCGCGCCCAGCGCCTCCCAGGCCGCATCGGCATCGGCGGCGGAGGCGATGCGGAACTGGCCCTTGCCGTCGTAGCCGAGCCGGCGGGTCTTGAGGATGCATGGCGTGCCGACCTGCGCCAGCGCCGCGTCCAGATCGGCGCGGGTGTCGATCGCAGCGAACGCCGGCACCGGGATGCCGAGCTCGCGGAACAGGGTCTTCTCGGCCAGGCGGTCCTGCGCCACGGCCAGCGCATCCGGACTCGGGAACACCGGCACCTGCCCGGCCAGGGCGGCGGCGCTGTCCGCCGGCACGTTCTCGAAATCGAAGGTCGCCACGTCGACCGCGTCGGCGAACGCGGCCAGCGCCGCCTGGTCGGCATAGTCGCCGACCCGCAGCGGCGCGACCTGCCCGGCGCAGGCATCGGCCGCCGGATCCAGCAGCGCGAAGCGCAGGCCCAGCGGCACACCGGCCACCGCCATCATGCGCGCCAACTGCCCCGCGCCCAGAATGCCGACGGTGGTCATTGGCGCGGATCGTCCTTGGCCATCACGTCGTCGGTCTGGCGCTGGCGGAAGTCGCCCAGCGCGGTGCCGATCTCGGCGTGGTCGTGCGCCAGCATGGCCGCGGCGAACAGCGCGGCGTTGGCCGCGCCGGCGTTGCCGATCGCGAAGGTGGCCACGGGGATGCCGGCCGGCATCTGCACGATCGACAGCAACGAGTCCATGCCGTTGAGGGCCTTGGACTGCACCGGCACGCCCAGCACCGGCACCGCGGTCTTGGCCGCCAGCATGCCCGGCAGGTGCGCAGCGCCGCCGGCACCGGCCACGATCGCACGCAGGCCGCGCCCGGCCGCTTGCTCGGCATAGGAGAACAACACGTCGGGGGTGCGGTGCGCCGACACCACCTTCACTTCATAGGGCACGCCCAGCGCATCGAGTTTCTGCGCTGCATGCTGCATGGTCTCCCAGTCGGAGCGGGAACCCATCACGATGCCGACGAGCGGCGCGGTTTGCTTGGAGGTCATGGCCGTCCCCTGCCTTAAAGACGTATTCTAGCCGTCTTCCACGCAAGACGAAGACCGGATGGACCGCAAACTGCTCGACCTGCTGTGCTCGCCCGACACCCGCCAACCGCTGGCGCTGCTGGAGGCGCGCGGCCTGGAGGCGCTGAACCGCGCCATCGCCGCCGGCGGCGTGCAGCGCGCCGATGGCAGCGCTCAGGCGCAACCGCTGCGCGAAGCCCTGATCACCCGCGACCGCAAGCAGGTGTTCCGCGTCGACGACGGCATTCCGGTGCTGCTGGCCGAAGAAGCCATCGGCACCGCCCAGCTCGCCGACTTCCCGGCCAAATGAGCCGCGACACGGCGCCGCCGCAGGCGCCCGCCGCGGAGCTGATCGCCGCCGACGTCGCGCGCGCGCTGGCCGAGGACCTCGGCAGCGGCGACGTCACCGCCGCGCTGTTGCCCGACCGCGCCGACAGCGCCTACCTGCTGTGCAAGCAGGACGCGGTGATCGCCGGCCGCCCTTGGTTCGACGCCTGCCACCAGGCGCTGGATCCGCAGGTCAGGATCGACTGGCAGGTGGCCGAAGGCCAGCACGTGGCCGCCGGCACCGTGCTGGCCCTGCTGCACGGGCGCAGCCGCGCCCTGGTCAGCGCCGAGCGCACCTCGCTGAACTTCCTGCAGACCCTGTCGGCCACCGCTACCGCCACCGCCACCTACGTGGCCGCGGTCGCCGGCACCGGCGCGCGCATCCTGGATACGCGCAAGACCCTGCCCGGCCTGCGCCTGGCGCAGAAGTACGCGGTGCGCTGCGGCGGCGGCAGCAACCACCGCATCGGCCTGTACGACACGGTGATGCTGAAGGAAAACCACATCCACGCTGCCGGCTCGCTGCCTGCGGCAGTGGCCGCCGCGCGTGCGCAGTGGTCGGCGCTGCCGCTGGTGGTCGAGGTGGAAACCCTGGAGCAACTGCGCGAGGCACTGCAGGCCGGCTGCGACCGCATCCTGATCGACGACTTCACCGCGGAACAGCGCCGCGCCGCCGTGGCGATCGCCGCGGGAGCCCCGTTCCACCGCGCGATCCCGCTGGAAGTCTCCGGCGGCGTCGACCTGGAGGCGGTGCGCGCGATCGCGGAGGACGGCGTCGACTGCATCTCCATCGGCGCGCTGACCAAGCACGTGCAGGCCGTGGATCTGTCGCTGAAACTCGGCCCGCCGCCGCAATAGCGACGACGCCGCGCCGCAGCGGCGCCGCGTGGCCCATCCCATGCCGGTGGCGGAGGTGGACCCACCTGGCGCCCCCACGGCGCCGACGTCGATGCTTCCAGCCTGGCTGGATGAGGCCCGTCGCTGGGCAGTGCAGGCCAAGACACGGGGGGCCGCTGCGTAGCGCCCTTACGCCGGCCACCACCGCCACCAGTGGGACACCACCACCTGCCCTCGGCCCGCACGCCGCGCCCTACACTTCACGGCCTCGCCAACGCCGCTCTGCGACGCTGCGCGCTCCTCCTGCCCGCCGAGTTCGCCGATGTTCCGCCCCTGGTTCGCGCTGCTGTGTGTCGCCGCCCTGTTTCCTGCCGGCCGCGCCGCGGCCGCGGAAGTCTGCGATCTGCCGCCGCGTTTCGGCCTGACCCCGGCGGCGGTGGCGATCGTGCGCACCGCCTGCAACGAACACCGGCTGTGGTGGCGTCCGTTCATCGATCGCGACGGCCGCCTCGCCGGCCTGCGCGTCACCGAGGCCGAACGCGCCGACCTCGCCGACGACGGCATCGAAGCCTGGCAGCGCGTGGCCGCGTACTGGCGCGACAGCGGCACGTTGGGCGCGATGGGACGGTTCGACGGCGCCGAAAGCTGCCAGCAGCTGGACGGGTCGCGCTACCGGGAGAACGACTGCCGCGCCTTCCTCGTCGACAACCCCTGGTCGGCGGCCTTCGTCTCCTACGTGATGGTGCGCGCCGGCGTGGCCGGCTTCCACACCTCGATCCGCCACATCGACTACATCCGCGCCGCCTACCAGGCCGGCGCCGACGGCCTGCCCTATCGCTTCGCCGACCCGCAGCAGGAAAAGCCCGCCCCCGGCGACCTGCTGTGCTTCCTGCGCGGCCGCCGGCAGCCGGTCGGCGCCGCCGGCCTGCGCGAGGCGCTGGCACGCGGCCGCCCGCTGCCCTGGGAATCGCATTGCGACATCGTGGTCGCGGCCAACGTCGGCGGCGACCAGACCCTGTACCTGATCGGCGGCAACGTGTTCAACGCGGTGACCATGCGCAAGCTCAAGCTGGACCGCAGCGGGCGCCTGCAACTGGACGCGCCGCTGGCGCAGGACCAGAACGACGAAGGCGCCGCGCTCGAATGCACGCCTGGCCACGAAGAACTGTGCGACTTCAACCGCCAGGACTGGTCGGCCCTGCTGAAGCTGCAACCGCAGGCGCAGCTGCTGCCGCCGACCCTGCCCACCGCTCCTGCTGCAGTGCCGATCACGCCGGCGACCGCGACTCCAGCAAGCGCGGCACCCGGCACGCCTGCAGCACCGCCCACCGCCCCGAACGTGCCGTCCCCGCCACTGGCGCCCGCCGCAGTGCCTGCTCCACCACAACCCGCCGCGCCCAGCAAAGACGCGCCCAAGACCGAGCCACAATCCTAGAACTG
Source organism: Xanthomonas sp. F10 (assembly GCF_014206815.1). GTDB lineage: Bacteria > Pseudomonadota > Gammaproteobacteria > Xanthomonadales > Xanthomonadaceae > Xanthomonas_A > Xanthomonas_A indica. The sequence continues at coordinate 693,468 of NZ_JACHNP010000001.1, read as the reverse complement.
CGACGCAGCGTCCAACCACGACGTCGCCGCCTCCAAAACAGGATTCGCGCGGATGCGCACCTGCGCGATCGACGCGCCGTGCAACCTTTGCTCGGCAGGATGGTGGTTGCCAAAACCCTTCGGCTCGGTGCCCCGAAACCCCTGCAGGTGCGCTGACGCGGCATCGCCCCGGCAGTGCATCGCCCCGGCAGCCACCGACCCACCTGCCAATCCCCAATCCCGAATCCCGAATCCCAGCCCCACACCAGATTGCCCCCCTACCGGCGCATCGCTACAGTGGCGCCATGCCCAGCCTGATCCTGTTGATGATCGCCGGCGCGGCGGTGTTCGCGTTCTGGAACGCCTCGCGTGCCGCCGCCGAACGCGCCGAAATCCTCGGCCGCAATGCCTGCAAGGCCGCCGACGTGCAATGGCTGGACCAGAGCGTGCATGGCACCGGCTTGCGCCTGCGGCGCCTGCCCAGTGGCTGGCTCGGCTTCGAGCGCAGCTTCCGCTTCGACTATTCCTACGACGGCACCGACCGCCACAGCGGGCGCCTGGTGCTGCTCGGCGATCAGCTGATCGCGTTCACCGGGCCGTCGGTGGCCAGCGTGAGCAGCCTGCAGGACGTCCGCGCGCAGCGCGACTGAGAGCCATGCGCCACGGCTGCGCAGCGATGACGTGCGGCCTCTCATGCAGCGGCAAAGGCGGCGCGCAAACCGTTTCGCCATGCCACCTGGAAATGGACCGCGACTGCTGGGATCTATCCGCCTGTCGTAGCAGCGGCTTCAGCCGCGACGGGCGTGAACGGTCACGGCTGTCGCTGCTGAAGCCGCTCCTATGCCAGAACGCCGTGCGCGATGCGCGCATAGCGGAAACACTAAGACGCGGGTACCGCGCGCGGCCACCGAGGCCGCGCATTGCCTGCTTACTTGACCACGCGCAGGCGCGGACGCTTACCGGCGTCGTCGGAACCGCCCGGCCGCGGCGGTGGCGGGGTGTCGTCGCCCGGCGGCTCGCTGGCGCCGTGGATGTCGTCCGGCAGCGCCATGCCTTGCCCGGTCTCGCGTGCATAGACCGCCAGCACCGCGGCCATCGGCACCTGTACCGGGTAGCTGACGCCGCCGAAGCGGGCGGTGAAGCTGACCCCGTCGTTGTCGATCTGCAGACGCACCACCGCGCGCTCGGCGATGTTCAGCACCACCCGCCCGTCCTTGACCGCGCTCGGCGGCACCTGCACGCCGGGCAGGCCCGCATCCACCAGGATGTGCGGGGTCATGCCGTTGTCGTTGATCCATTCCACCAGCGCCCGCAGCAGGTACGGGCGATGGCTGGTCATGCGGGAAGTGTCGTCGCTCATGCGCCCATTCTACGTGCCGGCGCGCAACGCCGGTACAGTTCCAAAGACAGCGGGGACCGCGCGGCGGACAGCATCATGCCGGCAGGTCGCGCAGTTTCTTTTCCTGGTCGGTCAGGCTGCGGATGAACCCCGGATTGCGGAAGATGCGGTTGCCGTAATCCTCGATCGCCTTGCCGTCCTTCGGCAGCGGGATGTCCAGCGCCTGCAGGCGCCAGATGATCGGCGCCATCGCGCAATCGGCCAGGCTCATCTCCGGATTGAGGAAGAACTTGCTGGCCTTGAACAGCGGTACCGAGGCGGTCAGCAGTTCTTTCAGGCGCTTGCGCCCGGCTTCGGCTTGGGCCTTGTTGCCGAGCTGGATCGCCTGCACCTGCGGCACCCAGTCGTGCTCGATGCGCAGCATCGCCAGGCGCAGCCGCGCGCGCGAGAGCGGATCGACCGGCATCAGCGGCGGATGCGGGTAGCGCTCGTCCAGGTACTCGCTGACCACCGAGGCGGCGTACAGCACCAGCTCGCGCTCCACCAGCGTAGGCACCGAGTGGTAGGGATTCAGGTCGATCAGGTCTTCCGGCGGATTCTGCGGATCCACCGCCACGAAATCGTAGGTCACGCCCTTGGCCGCGAGCACCAGGCGGACGCGGTGGCACAGGACATCATCCGTGGAGGAAAACAACGTCAAGGTATTTCGCATGCGCAAACTCGCCGCCATTCAAGGCTCTCCGACGGCCGGAATCCGCCGGCCGCATCGACGCCGCCCGCACATTGCGGACGGTCGTCACGGCCCCTGAGTGTGCAACCCTCGCTCACAAAAGCCAATAGGATGAACAGGGGATCGGCTCAGCAACGGTGCAGCCGGGGCGCGGCCGAAACGGCCGGCGCTCAATGCACGTCCTTCCAGTATTCCTTCTTCAGCAGATAGGCCAGGAAGGTCAGCAGCGCCAGGAACAGCACCACCCACACGCCCAGGCTCTGCCGCTTGAGCGCCGCCGGCTCGCTGGCGTACTCGAGGAAATTGCTGATGTCGCGCACCGTCTGGTCGAACTCGACCGGGCTCTGCTTGCCCGGCGTGGCCAGCTGCAGCCGCTCCACCGGCTTGTCCACGCCCGGCTGCTCGGCCTTGCCGTAGACCGGCTGCTGCAGGCCCTGCAGGTCCCACAGCGGATTGGGCATGGAGGCGTTGGCGAACAGCTTGTTGTTCCAGCCCAATGGCCGCGATTGGTCGAGGTAGAACGACTTGAGGTAGGTGTAGACCCAGTCGGTGCCGCGCACGCGGGCGATCAGGCTCAGGTCCGGCGGCGCCTTGCCGAACCACTTGGCCGCCGCATCGTGCGGCATCGCCGTCTCGATGTGCTCGCCGATCTTGGCGCCGGTGAAGTTGAGGTTGTGCATCACCTCGTCCTCGCTCAGCCCCAGATCCTCGGCCATGCGCTGGTAGCGCAGGTACTTGAGCGAATGGCAGCCGGAACAGTAGTTCATGAACAGCTTGGCGCCGCGTTGCAGCGAGGCGCGGTCGCCCAGGTCGTTGCCGGCCTGCAGGGTGGCGCCGCCCTCGGCCGCCATGGCCGAGGCGGACAGCAGCAGCGCCGAGGCGAAGCCGGCGAGCACAGCGATCAGGCGCTTAGTCATGGCTGCTCACCCGCTCCGGGACCGGCTTGGTTCGATCCAGCGAGGTCCATATCGGCATCGTCAGGAAGAAGGCGAAATACAGCACGGTCAGCACGCGGCCGATGTAGGTCTCGATGATCTCGGTGCCGGGACCGGAGCCGATCACGCCGAGCCAGACGAAGCACACCGCCAGCACCCCCAGCATCACCCGCGAGATCCAGCCGCGGTAGCGGATCGACTTGACCTTGGCACGGTCCAGCCACGGCACCAGGAACAGGATCGCGATCGCCGAGAACATCACCAGCACACCGCCGAGCTTGTTCGGCACCACCCGCAACATCGCGTAGTACGGGGTGTAGTACCAGACCGGCTTGATGTGCTCCGGCGTCACCAGGCGGTTGGCCTCGGTGAAGTTGTCGTGCTCCAGGAACAGACCGCCGAAGCCGGGCGCGAAGAAGATGATGAAGGCGCCGATCATCAGCAGGAAGCCGACGCCGACCATGTCCTTGACCGTGTAGTACGGATGGAACGGGATGCCGTCGGCCGGCTTGTTGGCGTTCCAGCGATTGCCCTTGGGCCCCTTCTTGATCTCCACGCCGTCGGGATTGTTGGAGCCGACTTCGTGCAGCGCGCCCAGGTGCAGCACCACCAGCAACAGCAGCACCAGCGGCAGCGCGATCACGTGCAGAGCGAAGAAGCGGTTGAGGGTGGCGTCGGACGGCAGGTAGTCGCCCATGATCCACTCGGTCAGGCCGTTGCCGATCACCGGGATCGCGCCGAACAGCGAGATGATCACCTTCGCGCCCCAGAACGACATCTGCCCCCAGGGCAGCACATAGCCCATGAAGGCTTCGGCCATCAGCACCAGGTAGATCAGCATGCCCAGGATCCACACCAGCTCGCGCGGCTTCTTGTAGCTGCCGTACATCAGCCCGCGGAACATGTGCAGGTACACCACGATGAAGAACAACGAGGCGCCGGTGGAGTGCATGTAGCGGATCAGCCAGCCCCACTCGACGTCGCGCATGATGTACTCGACCGAGTTGAACGCCTCGGCCGCGCTGGTCTTGTAGTGCATCGTCAGGAAGATGCCGGTGACGATCTGGTTGACCAGCACCACCAGCGCCAGCGAACCGAAGTAGTACCAGAGGTTGAAGTTCTTGGGCGCGTAGTACTCGCTGACGTGCTTGCGGTAGAACGGCATCAGCCCTGGGGCGCGCTCATTGACCCAGTCGAACACGTTGCCCGCGGTGCGGGTGAGGATGTTGTCGGCCATGACTTACGCCCCTCCCTTCGCGGATGCGCCCGGATCCACGCCGATCACCAGCGTGTTGTCGTCCTGGTAGTGGTGCGGCGGCACCAACAGGTTGATCGGCGCCGGCACGCCCTGGAACACGCGGCCGGACATGTCGAAGCGCGACTTGTGGCAGGGGCAGAAATAGCCGCCCTTCCAGTCGGGGTCGTAGGGTTCGGGGCGGATCTCGGCGACCATTTCCGGCGAGCAGCCCAGGTGCGTGCACAGCCCGACCAGCACCGAGACGTCGGGCTTGATCGAGCGGTACTCCGGGTTCTTCAGCACATAGTCCGGCTGCTGGTCCTTGTTGGTGGACTCCGGATCCTTGAGCCGGCTGTCCAGCGACGGCAACGCGTCGAGCATCGCCTTGGAGCGCTTGACGATCCAGATCGGCTGGCCGCGCCACTCCAGGATCAGGCGCTGGCCTTCCTGCAGCGCACTGATGTCGGCGGTGACCGGCGCGCCGGCCAGCTTGGCCTTTGCGCTCGGATTCCAGGACTTGATGAAAGGAACCGCGACGAACCCCGCGCCGACCGCGCCCACGACGGACGTGGTGGCGGTGAGAAAGCGGCGGCGTCCTGCATTTACAGAATCGTTGACCCCATCGTTGGCCATCCGGCACTCCGATCTGTGATTGGGTAGCGTGAGGCTGCCAGCAGCTCGGTGGGGGTCGAGCCGCACTGAATCCACTGCAGTGTAGCGGAACCCTTAACGCGTCGACAATGGAGTCCGGAACGCCCACGCCAAGGCCGCGGACAGGCTCAATGCGCGGTCGCCAGCACGCCGCGATAGCGCTCGGCGAGCACGCCCACCCGTTGCACGTAGCGTTGGGTCTCGCTGTACGGCGGCACCCCGCCGTGTTTGTCTACCGCGCCTTCGCCGGCGTTGTAGCCAGCCGCGGCCAGACTGAGATTGCCGTTGAAGCGCTTCAGCAGCCACGCCAGGTACTGCACGCCGCCGCGAATGTTTTGCGCTGCATCATACGAATCGCTGACGCCGAAGCGGCGCGCGGTCGGCGGCATCAGCTGCATCAGCCCCTGCGCGCCGGCGCGGCTGAGCGCCATCGGGTTGTAGGCGGATTCGGCATGGATGATGGCGCGCACCACGGCCTCGTCGACGCCGTACTCGCGTGCGGCCGCGGCGATCTCGCTCTGGTAGGCGGTGGTGTTCAGGCGCACCGCACCGAAGTTGACCCCGGGGTTGGCGCAGGCGTAGCAGGTCTCCATGAAGCTGTAGCGGATGGTGCGCACCGCGCCGAGATTGGCGACCTGGGTCGGGCGCGCACTGGTGTAGTGGCGCACGCCGTCCTTCATGTACGAGTACAGCTGGCCGCTGACCAGGCGGCGTGGCGCCCCGCTGTTGCTGGGCGGCACCGGTGCGACCCGGTTGGGCACGGCGTTGGCGGTGACCGGGGCCGGCGCGGCCACCGGTGCGCTGATCAAGGTCGCCGGCGCCACGGTGCCGGCGGTGGCGATGACGCCGCGGCTGGGCGGCCGCTCGGTGCCGGCCCTGGCCGGCGCCGGTGTGGCACGCGCGGCGCGGCGATCGGGGGTGTAGCGGCCGATCACGCTGCAGTTGGCGCCGGACACGCGCTTGCTGCCGTAGCTGGGCACGCCGTCGCTGCCGGTGCACTTGTACAGGGTGCCGGCGCTGGCCGGCGCAGCCGTCAACGTGGCGAGTCCCAGCCCCAGGAGCCACAGCATCCCCTTCATGGCCGCGAGTGTCCCAACTTCCCCGACGCTTGCCAAGTGCGCGCCACCCCAGGACGGCATGGCGACCTAGGCGGCGGCAGGTCCAGGCACCTGTTCCGCAGGCACGGGCGCCGGCACCTGCTCCAGCAACGCGTTCAGCACCCCGCACAGCGCCGCCCGCACCTCGGGCGTGGCCTCCAGGTCGGCGAACGGCACGCCGATGGTCAGCAACTGCGCGGCCAGCCACGGCACCGCGTCGGCCAGCAGCGACAGCCGGCAATGGCCCTCGGCCTCGTCCTGCAGGGTGCCGCACCACAGCGGAATGCGTGCGCCGAGGTCGGCGGCGCTGCCGCGCAGCCGCACGCTCAGGGCGTAGCCCAGCGCCTGCGGGCTGTAGCGGATCGCCGCGTCGACCATGGCCGCCGCGTCCTGCGGCGGCAGGCGCAACGCCACCGCTGCACCAAGTTGCAAGGGTGCGGCGATGCGCTCGGCGCGGAAGGTGCGCCAGTCGGCGCGATCGCGGTCCCAGGCCAGCAGGTACCAGCGGCGCCCGGCGTTGACCAGGCGCAAGGGTTCGACCAGGCGTTGGCTGATGCGGCCGCCGTGGTCGCGGTAGGCGAAACCGAGCAGGCGCCGGTCGCGGCAGGCGCTGGCGACGCCGATCAGCACCCGCGTGTCCGGCCGCAGCGGGTCCTGGCCCAGCGCCAGGGTCGCGCCCTGCAAGGCCTCGGCGCGCTGGCGCACCCGCGCCGGCAGCAGCGGTTCGAGCTTGGCCAGTACCCGCACCGCGGTGTCCTCCAGGCCGGCCATGCTGGCGCAGGCGGCGCGCAGCGCCACCGCGACCGCCACCGCCTCGTCCTCCTCGAACAGCAGCGGCAGCATCTGCGCGCCGGCGGCCAGCCGGTAGCCGCCGCCCACCCCGGCCGCCGCCTCCACCGCATAGCCCAGCGCGCGCAGCCGCTCCACGTCGCGGCGCAGGCTGCGCCGGTCCACGCCCAGCCGCTCGGCCAGCTCGGCGCCGGACCACAGCCGGCGCGTCTGCAGCAGGGCGATCAGGCGCAACAGGCGGGCGGCGGGCGAGGACATCGGCACACGCTATTGCGGACAAGATCTGTCCGCAATGGGGTCTAGGCTGTCCGCACCGATCAGCCAGGAGCCGCCCATGACCGCCGACCGCCACATCACGTTGTTCCACAATCCGCAGTCGCGCTCGCGCGGCGTGCTGATCCTGCTCGAGGAATTGGGCGCCGACTACGCCATCGAGCGCATCGACTTCGCGCGGCAGGCGCAACTGACGCCGGCGTACCTGGCAATCAACCCGATGGGCAAGGTGCCGGCGATCGTGCACGCCGGCGCGGTGGTCACCGAGCAGGGCGCGATCTACCCCTACCTGGCCGACCTGTATCCCGAAGCCGGACTGGCGCCACCGATCGGCGACCCGCTGCGTGGCCCCTATCTGCGCTGGCTGGCGTTCTACGGCGCCTGCTTCGAACCGGCGCTGGTCGACCGCGCGCTCAAGCGCGAACCGCCGCCGCGGGCGATGTCGCCCTATGCCGACTGCGACACCGTGCTGGCCGTGGTGGACGCGCAACTGGCGCGCGGCGACTACCTGCTCGGCGCGCGCTGCAGCGCGGCCGACGTGCTGTGGGGCAGCGCGCTGGGCTGGATGCTGCAGTTCGGCCTGCTCGATTCGCCGGCGCCGACCCGCGCCTACGCCGCGCGGATGGCCGAGCGGCCGGCGGTACAGCGCGCGCTGGCGGTGGATGCCGCAGCGAGTTAAGCGTGGCTGACACGACGTCGCGCGCAGTTGCCAGGTGGGTGCGGACGGCGCGGAGAAACCGCAGTGTACGTGTGGCACATGAGGATTCCGGGCACCGTCCGCGCCCGCCTGGCGGCTGCGCAGTAGTTTGTCGGCCACGCTTAGACCTGCGCCCGCGCGCCGGCACGGGTAAACTAGCCGGCTTCCTTTCCACCCGCCTGGATTAAGCGCCATGCCCGGGACCGTCCTGCATCCCCTGCCCTCCGCCGGCCCCGCCGCCGCACCCGCGCCGGTGCGCGGCAAGCTGTACATCAAGACCCACGGTTGCCAGATGAACGAGTACGACTCGGCCAAGATGGCCGACGTGCTCGCCGCGTCCGAAGGTCTGGAACTGACCGACAACCCCGAAGAAGCGGACGTGGTCCTGGTCAACACCTGCTCGATCCGCGAGAAGGCGCAGGAGAAGGTGTTCAGCCAGCTCGGCCGCTGGAAGGCGCTGAAGGCCGGCGGCAAGCCAGTGATCATCGGCGTTGGCGGCTGCGTGGCGTCGCAGGAAGGCGAGGCCATCGTCAAGCGCGCGCCCTACGTGGACCTGGTGTTCGGCCCGCAGACCCTGCACCGGCTGCCGGAGCTGATCCGCGCGCGGCGCGAATCGGGCAAGTCGCAGGTGGACATCAGCTTCCCCGAAGTCGAGAAGTTCGACCGCCTGCCGGAGCCGCGCGCCGAAGGCCCGTCGGCCTTCGTGTCGATCATGGAAGGCTGCTCCAAGTACTGCTCGTTCTGCGTAGTGCCCTACACCCGCGGCGAGGAGATCAGCCGGCCGTTCGAGGACGTGCTGGTGGAAGTGGCGCAACTGGCCGCGCAGGGCGTGCGCGAGATCAACCTGCTCGGCCAGAACGTCAACGCCTACCGCGGCCCCTACGCCGACGCCGAGGCCGGCGAGGAAGCGCAACATGCCGACCTGGGCCTGCTGATCCGCAGCATCGCGCAGATCGAGGGCATCGGCCGCATCCGCTTCACCACCTCGCATCCGCTGGAGTTCAGCGACTCGCTGGTGGAGGCCTACCGCGACGTGCCGCAGCTGGCCAACTACCTGCACCTGCCGGTGCAGGCCGGCAGCGACCGCATCCTCAGCGCGATGAAGCGCGGCTACACCGCGCTGGAGTTCAAGCAGAAGATCCGCAAGCTGCGCGCGGTGCGTCCGGACATCTCGATAAGTTCGGACTTCATCGTCGGTTTTCCCGGCGAGAGCGACGCCGACTTCGACAAGACCATGAAGCTGATCGAGGACGTGGGCTTCGACCAGAGCTTCTCCTTCATCTATTCGCGGCGCCCGGGCACGCCCGCCGCCGACCTGGAAGACGACACCCCCGAGGCGGTCAAGCACGCGCGGCTGGCGCGGCTGCAGGCGCACATCAACGCGCATGCGCAGCAGATCTCGCAGGGCATGATCGGCAGCGTGCAGACCGTGCTGGTGGAAGGTCCGTCGAAGAAGAACCCGGCCGAGCTGACCGGCAAAACCGAGAACATGCGCTCGGTGAACTTCCCCGGCCACCCGCGCCTGATCGGCCAGTTCGTCGATGTGACGATCACCGAGGCGCTGAGCAACTCGCTGCGCGGCCGCCTGCACTTGGCCGAGGACGACGCCGCGGCCCGAGTGGGCACGGCTTAGTCGAGCGCGCTGAGGAACCGTTCGCCGCGCGCGCCGATCTGCACGGCCCGCGAATCCGGCACCCGCCGCGCAAGGCCGGTGCCGAGGAGATGCGCGAGCAAGGCACTGCCCAGCGCGCCGGCGACGTGGTCGCGACGCTCGCTCCAGTCCAGGCACGGCCGGCACAGCGGCCGCCGGGAGCCGCGCAAGGCCGCCACGTCGATGCCGATCGCCGCGCACCAGGCCACGCCCGACGCGCTCAGGACCATGCCGTCGCTGCACAGCAGGTACCCGCGCGTCTCCATCTGCTGGCGCCAGCGGATCGCCAGCTCGCCGGCAAGATGGTCGTAGCACACCCGCGCCCGGCGCAGGCCGGGATCCGCCGGGCCGACCCGCCGGGTCTGTGGCGGCGCGAGTCCCATCATCGCCTCGACCGCCGCGGCAACCTGCGCATCGGCCACGCGGAAATAGCGATGCCGGCCTTGGCGCACCACCGCGAGCAGGCCGGCCTCGACCAGCTGCGTCAGATGCCGGCTGGCGGTGGACGGTGCGACCCCGCCATCCAGGGCCAGTTCCGTGGCGGTACGTGCCTGTCCGCCCATCAACGCCGCCAGCATGCGGCTGCGCGCGGCGTCGCCCAGCAGGAAGGCGACACGGGACAGCGGCGTGGCTTCGCTCATGCTTCGATTCTAGACGAAGCATGGCGCTACGCTGGCGCCTACCGTGCCTGCTCCCACACGAGGCAGGCACCATGACCGACACGCTCCACCACTACGCTTCGCAGCTGCACTGGACCGGCAACCGCGGCGGCGGCACCGCCGACTACGCCGGCTACGGCCGCGACTACACCCTGCAGGTTCCCGGCAAGCCGCGACTGCCCGGCAGCGCCGATCCCGCGTTCCGTGGCGACCCGGCGCTGCACAATCCGGAAGACCTGTTCGTCGGTGCCCTCGCCGCCTGCCACATGCTCACCTACCTGGCGCTGTGCGCACATGCCGGCATCCGGGTGCTGGCCTACGACGACCAGGCGCAGGGCTGGCTGGAGCTGCATCCCGGCCGGGGCGGACGCTTCCGCGAGGTGGCGCTGGCGCCGCGGGTGACCATTGCCGCGGACAGCGATGCGACCCGCGCGCACGCGCTGCACGCACAGGCGCACGCGCAGTGCTTCATCGCCAACAGCTGCGCGGTGGCGGTGCGCTGGGAGGCGACGGTCGTGCACGGCGAGGCGCCGGCGGAGGCGCTGCGATGAAGGACGTGGAGATCCATCTCGACGATCGCCCCGGCGCACTGGCGGCGATGGCCCAGGCACTGGGCGCGGCCGGCATCAGCATCGAAGGCGGCGGCGCATGGCGCGTGGAGGGCCACGCGGTCGCGCACTTCCTGTTCGATGCTGCCGCACCGGTGCGCGACGCGCTGCAGGCGCACGGCATCCGCGTCGCCGCCGAGCGCCCCGTGGTGCTGCTGCGCCTGGACCAGGAAACGCCGGGACAACTCGGCCTGCTGACTGGCCTGCTGGGCGCCGCCGGCATCGACATCGCCGTGCAGTACAGCGATCACCACGGTCAGCTGGTGCTGGTGGTGGACGATCCTGCCGGCGCACGGGCGATCGCGGACGCGTGGATGCAGGCCCGCGCCGCACGCCGCGACGGTGCGCAGCGATAAGGCCCGCCGCAACCTTCCAAAAGGTCCGCACGCCTCGGCCATGCGCCGGCCGGATCGCTGCGGTTTTTTTCGCCACCACAGGGCAGCGCCTTGCGTCGCAAGGCGTTCGCTCGGTTGTCCACAGGCTTTCGGATAATCGATCCACATCCGTTGTGGACAACGTTGCCATCGCCGCGTCGTGCGGGTCGCGGCGGGGTGCTCACAGGCCCGCAGGGCGCATTCGATCGCGCCCGCGTGCACACGCCGACGCCGTCGCCGCGCGCCCTTCACTGGCCCGGCTACGCGCTGCGCGCTACCCTTTGCGCCCCTCGTTTTCGACGCTGCCGCTGGCGGCGTGCGCCCGCCATGACCACCCCTGCGCAACGCGACTTCACCCTGGATCCCGCCGACACCGAACGCCTGGCCAACCTGGCCGGTCCGTTCGACGCGCACCTGCGGCAGATCGAACTGCGCCTGGGCGTGGAGATCTCCAACCGCGGCAACGTGTACCGGGTGACCGGGGCGGAGCAGGCGGTGGCGGCGGCCGAGCGGCTGCTGCAGGCGCTGTACGCCGAGGCCGACCACGTCGTCTTCGACGACCAGGAAATCCACCTGCGGCTCAACCAGTCCAATGTCGACCAGGTGGCGCAGCGCGCCTACCAACCGCAGGAGGTGGCGATCAAGGTCAAGCGCGGCACGGTGCGCGGCCGCGGCGCCAACCAGGCCAAGTACCTGCACCAGATCGCCACCCACGACATCAACTTCGGCATCGGCCCGGCCGGCACCGGCAAGACCTTCCTGGCCGTGGCCAGCGCGGTGGAAGCGCTGAACGAATCGCGGGTGCAACGGCTGATCCTGGTGCGCCCGGCGGTGGAAGCCGGCGAGAAGCTGGGCTTTCTGCCCGGCGACCTCAGCCAGAAGGTCGACCCCTACCTGCGCCCGCTGTACGACGCCCTGTACGAGATGCTGGGCGTGGAGAAGGTGGTCAAGCTGCTGGAGAAGAATGTCATCGAGATCGCGCCGCTGGCGTACATGCGCGGACGCACTCTCAACGACGCCTACGTGATCCTGGACGAAGCGCAGAACACGACCATCGAGCAGATGAAGATGTTCCTGACCCGCCTCGGCTTCGGCAGCACCGCCGTGGTCACCGGCGACCTGACCCAGATCGACCTGCCCAAGCACGTCAAGTCCGGCCTGCGCGATGCCATCGAGGTGCTGCACGAGGTGGACGGGGTCAGCTTCACCTTCTTCGAGGCGCGCGACGTGGTCCGGCATCCGCTGGTGGCGCGCATCGTGAACGCCTACGAGAAGCGCGACGTCGTCGACCGTGCCAGCGGCCCGTCGGCGTGATCCGCACATGGCCGGCGCTGCTGGGAACGCTGCTCGGCGTCGCCGGCAGTGCCGGCGGCCACACGCCCGAGCGGACGCCAGCGCAGGATCCGGCGCCACACCGCGTCGCCCTGGCGCAATCGCTGACCGCGCCGTGCGTGTCGATCGTGCAGGACAGCGCCGTCATCGGCCTGCCGCGCGACGTCCTCGAACGCGCGGCAGCCATCGCCCGCGCCGCGCCGACCGCGCCGCACGACGACGAAGCGCGGCGCCTGGCGTGGATCGCCGGCACCCGGGCGCAGGCGCTGCTCGATGCGGCCGACGCCACCGGCGCGACGCGCGACCGCTTCGGCTGCAATGCGCTGGCCTACAAGCAGGTGCCGGCGGACAGCCTTTACCTGGTCGGCGACCTGCTCGCACACGGCCAGGCTGCGGTATGGCTCCCGGCCTCGGCACGCTTCGCCGCCACGGTGGAGATCCGGCGCGACAACCCGCAGTGCCAGCGAGGCCCGATGGGCAGCGTGGCCTACCGCGTCGACGACGAAAAGACCCCGTTGCTGTTCCTGGTCGCCTGCGTGACCTGAGCCGCACACCGCGCACACCGACCACCTGTGCGGTTCGGTTGCGCCGCGCATGCGGGAACGCTGGTGCGAGGCAAGCCCGCCTCAGCGCCGACGATGCAAGGTCGCCCTGAGCCGCCGCACGCGCGATACTGTGTCCCCCACCGCTGTACTCGGCCGTCTGCCATGACCAAAGGTCCCGTCCGCCTCGATGTCGGCGTCAGCTACGCCCTGCCCCGTGCCGGACTGCCGGCGGCGACGAGTTTCCGCAAATGGGTCGCCGCGGCGCTGAAGGGCCGCATCCGCGAGGCCGACCTGGCGATCCGCCTGGTCGACGACCGCGAAGGCCGCGCCCTGAATCTGCACTACCGCGGCAAGGACTACGCCACCAACGTGCTCAGCTTCCCGGCGGAACTGCCCGAGGGGCTGCCGAAAGGCGTCAAGCTGCCGCTGCTCGGCGACCTGGTGATCTGCGCGCCGGTCGTGGCACGCGAAGCCGCCGAACAGGACAAGCCGCTCAACGCGCACTACGCGCACCTGACCGTGCACGGCGTGCTGCACCTGCTCGGCTGGGACCACGAGGACGACAAGGAGGCCGAGGCGATGGAGCAACTGGAACGCGAGATCCTCGCCGACCTCGGCGTCTCCGATCCCTACGCCGGCGAGCGCTGATCCGAGATCCCACGCCCTCTGCCACGACCGACCCTCACCCCAACCCCTCTCCCGGGGGGAGAGGGGCTCGGTGTGCCGCCCACCTCCCCGTGCTGGTCAAGCGCAGGCGCGGGCGGTAACGTGGCCGCGCGGCGATCGCCGCAGTCCGCTTTCCTTCGAGGTTCCGTGCGTTGATCCGTCCCTCGCTCGTCCTGCTCGCGCTGGCCTGCGCCGCTCCGGCGGCGGCCATCGCGACGCCACCCGCTCCACCCGCGCCGCCCGCTGCAGCACCTGCCGCCACTGCGGCCATCGACCTGCCGGCGCTGCTGGAATGCCGCCAGCACGTGGCCGACTTCACCGCGCTGGCGCCGCTGCTGGCCGATCCGCTGAAGGCGGTGGCGCACGGCTGGCGGCCGCTGCCGCAGTCCAACCTGTTCATGACCGAATACGCGCTGACCCGGCCGATCCAGGTGTTCGGCTACAGCAGCGAGCGCATCGCCTTTTCCGGCGCCAGCGTGATGGCGATCCTGGACCTGCCCGACCCGCGGCCGCTGGCCAAGCGCCTGAACCTGGAAGCGGCGGTGGACACCCCGGACAAGGCCATGTTCGGCCGCGAAGTGCTCAGCCGCGACGTGCGCGACCCCAAGACCGGCGAGCCGATGATCGAGTCGATCATCCTCAGCGTGTCCACGGTGAAATCGCACCCGGGCAAGACCCTGGCCGGCTGCAGCTACAGCCTGGACCTGCCCGAGGAGCCGGGCGCGCCGCCGGCGCCGGACGTGCTGCACACGCCGCCCAAGGGCGGCTGAACCCGGACCGGCAGGCCGTCGACGGCCTGCGGCCGGCGTCGCGATGCTGTCGCGACCGCCCTGTTAGACTTGCCGTTACCGCCCGTTCGACCGGGCGCCTACCCACAGAACATGTCAGAAGACGGACCGAGTAGCTCCTCCCCGGAATCCCACGAAAAGCGCCGCGGCTGGCTGGAACGCCTGACCTCGGTGTTCTCCGGCGACCCGCACACCCGCGACGATCTGGTCGAGGTGCTGCGCGACGCGCAGCACGATGGCCTGATCGCCGCCGACACGCTGCGCATGATGGAGGGCGCGCTGTCGGTCTCCGAACTCACCGTCGGCGACGTGATGGTGTCGCGCGCACAGATGGTGTCGCTGTCGGTGGAGGCGCGCTTCCTCGACCTGATGAAACAGGTGGTCGAATCCGGCCATTCGCGCTTCCCGGTGCACGGCGAGAACAAGGACGACATCCTCGGCATCCTGCTGGCCAAGGACCTGCTGCGCGGCGTGGTCGCCGACCACGGTCCGGGCACGGTGCGCGAACTGCTGCGCCCGGCGGTGCTGATTCCCGAATCGAAGAAGCTCAACGTCCTGCTCAAGGAGTTCCGCCTCTCGCGCAACCACATGGCGATCGTGGTCGACGAGTACGGGGGCGTGGCCGGCCTGGTCACCATCGAGGACGTGCTGGAACAGATCGTCGGCGACATCGACGACGAGCATGACGACGCCGAGGACGAGGCCTCGCTGATCGCCGCGCAGGCCGACGGCCAGTACGTGGTGGACGCGCTGACCCCGATCGAGGATTTCAACGAGCGCTTCGGCGCCGACTTCCCGGACGACGACTACGACACCGTCGGCGGACTGGTCACCGAGGCGATCGGCCACCTGCCCGAGACCGGCGAGGAACTCACCCTGGGGCGGTTCGCATTCCGCGTGGCGCGGGCCGACGCGCGCCGGGTGCAGGCCTTCCACGTCACCATCCTGCCGCCCGCCGCGCAGGACGGCGCTTGAGCGCGCGCACCGTGCCGCGCGCCAGCGCGGCGTGCTGGCTGGGGATGCTGCTGGCGCTGTGGGCCGGGTTGGCCTTCGCGCAGACCCCGTCCGCGGATCCGGCGGCTCCGCCGCCGCTGGCCGCCGCGCCGACGCCCACGCCGCCCCCAGGGGCCGCGACGGCCGCAGCCGACGCCAGCGACCCGGCGCCGCGCATCGGCGTGGCCACGATGCAGCCAGGCGAAGTGTTCTTCGAGCGCTTCGGCCATGACGCCATCGTGGTGCTCGACCCGCGCACGGGCCAGGCCACCTCGTACAACTTCGGCTTCTTCGACCCCAGCGAACCCGGTTTCGTCGGCCGCTTCGCCGCCGGCGACATGCGCTACTACCTGGTCGCGCTGCCGCTGCAGGAGGACCTGGAGCAGTACCGCGAAGCCGGCCGCGGCGTGGATATCCAGTGGCTGGACCTGGCGCCGGCGCAGGCGCGCGCGCTGCAGCAGGCGCTGGCCTGGCGTGCGCGCCCGGAGAACGCGCGCTACCGCTACGACTACTACACCGCCAACTGCGCGACGATGGTCCGCGACGCGCTGGACCGGGCCATGGGCGGGGCGCTGCACGCGCAACTGTCCGGCCGTTCGCGCGGCAACACCTATCGCAGCGAATCGGTGCGCCTGGCCTCGCCGGCGCCGTGGATGTGGCTGGGCTTCGACCTGGGCCTGGGCCCGTACGCCGACAAGCCGCTGTCGCGTTGGGAAGAGGCCTTCGTGCCGATGCGCCTGGCCGAGAGCCTGAACGAGGTGCGCAACAGCGCCGGCCGCCCGCTGGTGCAGGCGCGCCAGCAATTGCTGCCGCAGCGGCTGCCGCCGGAACCGCCGGAACAGCTGCGGCACTGGTGGCCTTGGCTGCTGGTCGGGCTGGCCGCGGCGGCGGGCGTGCTCGCGCTGGGCCGCCGGCCGCGCTGGCTGGCCGCGCTGGCGCTGCCGTTCTGGCTGCTGTGCGCGCTGGGCGGTGCGGTCCTGCTGTATCTGTGGGGCTTCAGCGAGCATCGCGCCGCCTGGGGCAACCGCAACCTGCTGTTGCTGGATCCGCTGTGCCTGCCGCTGCTGGTCGGCGGGCTGGCGATCCTGCGCGGGCGCCGCCCCGGACGCTGGTTCGACGTGCTGCTGTGGCTGGTGGTGGCCCTGGCCGGCGCCGCGCTGCTGATCCACTGGCTGTCGATGCTGCAGCCGCAATTCAACCTGCAATGGATCGCGCTGTTGCTGCCGGTGCACGCGGCGCTGGCCTGGGCGCTCACCCGCCCTCGCCCGCGGCCCTGATACCGTCCAACCACCTCGCCCCGCGCGCCTCTGCCGAACCCGATCCCGCCATGGCCTCCGCGCCCGCCAATCCCGCCTGCGTCATCAACTGCGTGCACTACGACGGCCACGGCCGTCGCCACGACATCGCCCTGGAGCAGATCAGCGACGTGCTGGCCGGCCACGACGACGGCTTTGTCTGGGTCGGCATGTACGAGCCCGGCGACGCGGTGCTGCAGCAGCTCAAGGAAGAATTCCAACTGCACGAACTGGCGATCGAGGACACCCGCAAGGCGCACCAGCGGCCCAAGGTCGAGGCCTTCGGCAATTCGCTGTTCCTGGCGGTGCACACCGCGCAGGTGATCGACGAGCGCATCGTCTATGGCGAGACCCACGCCTTCCTCGGCGAGCGCTTCCTGCTGACCGTGCGCCACGGCGCCTCGCTGCCCTATGCGCCGGTGCGCGAGCGGCTGGAACGCGAGGCCTCGCTGATGCAACTGGGCCCGTCGTACGCGCTGTACGCGGTGCTGGACTACGTGGTGGACAACTACCAGCCGATCCTGGACGCCTTCCGGCAGAGCCTGGAGCGGCTGGAGGCCGACATCTTCGCCGAGGCGTACCGCCGCGACACCGCGATCCGGCTGTACGAACTCAAGCGCGAGCTCAACCAGATGCGCCTGGGCGTGGCGCCGCTGCAGGACGTGCTGGCGCACCTCAAGCGCCACCCCGGCCCGCTGATCGCCGAGGAAGTGCGGCTGTACGTGCGCGACGTGCTCGACCACGCGGTGCGCACCAACGACGCCATCGACACCCTGCGCGAGATGCTCGGCACCGCGCTGAGCGTGAACCTGTCGCTGGTCACCCTGGCGCAAGGCGAGACGGTCAAGCGCCTCGGCGCCTGGGCTGCCCTGCTCGCCGCCCCGACCCTGATCACCAGTTGGTACGGCATGAACTTCAAGCAGATGCCGGAACTGGACTGGCCGTGGGCCTACCCGCTGATGGTCGGCGGTGTCGCCGCGGTGTGTGTGGCGCTGTATGTGGCGTTCAAGCGGGCAAGATGGCTGTGAAGCCAGGATTGGGGAGTGGGAAGTGGGGATTCGTTGAAGCGGTGCGCTGCGCCTGACGGTTTAACGCCTGGGTTGCAAGGGATGCATCAGCGGAGGGGATCCGCATTTGCGAATCCCCAATCCCAACTCCCGAATCCCCGCCCTCAAGCCACATACACCGATTTGATGTTCATGAACTCGTGGATGCCGTGCTCGGCCAGTTCGCGTCCGAAGCCGGAGCGCTTGATGCCGCCGAACGGGAGGCGCACGTCGCTCTTGACGATGGCGTTGACGAAGGCGGCGCCGCATTCGAGTTGGCAGGCCACGCGTTCGCCGCGGGCGCGGTCGGCGGTCCACACGCTGCCGCCGAGGCCGAAGGTGGTGTCGTTGGCCACGCGCACGGCCTCCGCCTCGTCGGCCACGCGCAGGATCGCCGCGACCGGCCCGAACAGTTCCTCGTCGTAGGCCGGCATGCCTGCCGCCACGTGGTCGAGGATCGACGCCGGGTAACCGGCGTGGCTGCCACGCTCGGGTTCGCACCCCAGCAGCGGCTTGGCGCCCTTGGCGATGCTGGCCTGCACCTGCTTGTGCAGTTCGTCGCGCAGGTCCTGGCGCGCCATCGGTGCCAGCGTGGTCGCCTCGTCTTGCGGATCGCCGAGGCGCCGCTCGGCGGCGGCGGCAACGAAGCGGCGCACGAACTCATCGGCGATCGCCTCCACCACCACGAAGCGCTTGGCCGCGATGCAAGTCTGCCCGGCGTTGTCGAAGCGCGACTTCACCGCCGCGGTCACGGTGGCGTCCAGGTCGGCGTCGTCCAGCACCACGAAGGCATCGCTGCCGCCCAGTTCCATCACGCACTTCTTCAACTGCCCACCGGCGTTGGCGGCGATGGAACGGCCGGCACGCTCGCTGCCGGTCAGGGTCACCGCGGCCACGCGCGCATCGCGCAGTACCTCTGCGGCCTGGTCGTTGTCGATGTGCAGCACGTCGAACACGCCGGCCGGCAGGCCGGCGTCGGCCAGCACCTTGCGAATCGCGTCGGCGCAGCGCGGCACGTTGCTGGCGTGCTTGAGCAGGGCGACGTTGCCGGCCATCAGCGCCGGCGCCAGGAAGCGGAATACCTGCCAGATCGGGAAGTTCCACGGCATCACCGCCAGCACGCAGCCCAGCGGTTCGTAGCGCACGTAGCTGCGCTGCGCGTCGGTGGCCACCGGCTGCTCGCGCAGGTACTCGGCCGCATGCTCGGCGTAGTAGTCGCAGGCCGCGGCGCACTTGTCGAGTTCGGCCAGGGCTTCCTTGCGCAGCTTGCCCATTTCCGCGGTCATCACCCGCTGGATCGCGTCGCGCTGTTCGCGCAACTGCGCGCCGACCTTGCGCACCAGCGCGCCACGCTGCTCCAGCGGCGTCGCCGCCCAGCCCGGGAATGCCTGCGCGGCGGCGGCCAGGCGCTGTTCCACGGCAGCGGCATCCATCAGTTCGAGACTGTATTCGACCTGGCCGGTGGCCGGATTGACGGTGTCGTAAGGCATCGCGCGGACTCCTGGAAAAATGTCCGGCCAGCCTAGCGCGGTGGAGGTTGCGGCAGCGTGGCGATGCCGTCGAGCGCGATGGCTCACAGTGTTCCGCCATGTCCGTAGGAGCAAGGCAATGCCCTAACCCACCTGCTGCTGCGCCAATTGGAGATCGCGCTGGCGCCGCTTCTCGCTGCGCGCCATCAGCCACCAGCCGATGACAGCGGCGATCGACACCGCCAGCACCATCAGCGTGGCCAGTGCGTTGATCTTGGGCTTCAGGCCCATGCGCACCGACGAGAACACGGTCATCGGCAGCGTGGTCGAATCCGGGCCGGCGACGAAGTTGGCGATCACCACGTCGTCCAGCGACAGGGTGAACGCCAGCAACCAGCCCGACACCAGCGCCGGCGCGATGATCGGCACGGTGATCAGGAAGAACACCTTGAGCCGGTTGGCGCCCAGGTCCATCGCCGCCTCTTCCAGCGAGCGATCCAGTTCCTGCAGGCGCGAGGACACCACCACGGTGACGAAGGACAGGGTGAAGGTGACATGCGCCGCCCAGATCGCCACCACGCCCTTGGGCGGGATGCCGAGCACGCCGCCCATCGACACCAGCATCATCATGATCGACAGGCCGATGATCACCTCCGGCATCACCAGCGGCGCGGTCACCAGCGCGCCGAACAGGCTCTTGCTGGGAAAGCGGCGGAAGCGGGTCATCGCCATCGCCGCCAGCGTGCCGAGCACCATCGACGCGGTCGCGGTCCAGAACGCCACCTTCAGGCTGATCCACGCCGCCTGCAGGATCTGCCGGTCGCGCAGCAGTTCGCCGTACCACTTGGTGGAGAAGCCGGCCCACACCGTCGCCAGCTTGGAGGCGTTGAACGAATACACCATCAACAGCAGGATCGGCAGGTACAGGAAGGCGAAGCCGGCGCCCAGCACCGTCCAGCGCAGCACCGTGCCCATGCCGCCGCGCACGCCGCTCATGCCTGCCCGCCTTCGAGCTGACGCTGCTGGTAGCGGTTGAAGATCAGGATCGGCACCATCAGCAGCGCCAGCATGGCGATCGCCACCGCCGAAGCGGTCGGCCAGTCGCGGTTGTTGAAGAATTCGCCCCACAGCACCCGGCCGATCATCAGCGTGTCCGGGCCGCCGAGCATTTCCGGGATCACGAACTCTCCCACCGCCGGGATCATCACCAGCATGCAGCCGGCGACGATGCCCGGCCGCGACAGCGGCAGGGTCACGGTCAGGAACGCCTTCCACGGCGGCGCGCCCAGATCGTAGGCGGCCTCGAGCAGGCGCTGGTCGAGCTTGACCAGGGTCGCGTACAGCGGCAGCACCATGAACGGCAGGTAGCAGTAGACGATGCCGATGTAGGCGGCGACCGGGGTGTAGAGGATGTGCAGCGGCGCATCGATCAGGCCCAGCGCCAGCAGCGCCCGGTTGAGCACGCCGTTGCTGTCGAGGATGCCGATCCAGGCGTAGACGCGGATCAGGAACGAGGTCCACGACGGCAGCACCACCAGCATCATCGCGATGTTGCGCGCCGACGGCGACAGCCGCGCGATCGCGTAGGCCATCGGATAGCCGATCAGCAGGGTCAGCGCGGTGGAGATGCCGGCGATCTTGATCGAGCCCCAGTAGGCCTCGATGTACTGGTGGTCGCGCAGCAGCGCCAGGTAGTTCTGCAGGGTCAGCTTCAGCGTCAGCGCGCCATCGCGGATCTCCAGCAGCTCGCTGTACGGCGGGCTGCGGATCGCCTGCTCGGCGAAGGAGATGCGCAGCACGATCAGGAACGGGATCGCGAAGAACAGCAGCAGCCACAGGTACGGCGCGGCGATCACCAGCCAGCGCAGCGCCGGCAGCGAGCCCAGGCGCACGCGTTGCGGCAGGCGCAGCCGCGGCGTCGGTTCCGGCGGCACCGGGACGACGGGCGCGCTCATGCGGTCAGCACCACGCCGTCGTTGTCGTCCCACGACACCCACACCGCGTCGCCCCAGGTCATGCCTTCGCTGTCCCAGCGCTTCTGGTTGGCGAAGTTGGATTGCACGCGGATGCCGCTGGGCAGGCGCACATGGAAGATCGAGTGGCTGCCGAAATAGGCGATGTCCTCGATGGTGCCACGCGCCTTGTTGTAGGTCTGCTCGGGTTCGCCCTTGGTGATCCAGACCTTTTCCGGGCGCACCGCGAACGCCACCTCCTGCCCTTCCACGCCGGTGATGCCGTGACTGATGTAGATCGGCACCGGGAACTGCGGGCACAGCACGGTCACGTGGTCGGGGTGGTCCTGGTCGATCCGGCCCTCGAACATGTTCACCGAGCCGATGAACTCGGCGGCGAAGCGGCTGTTCGGCGACTCGTAGATGTCGCCCGGCGTGCCGACCTGGCGGATGCGGCCCTGCTCCATCAGCGCGATGCGCGTGGCCATGGTCATCGCCTCCTCCTGGTCGTGGGTGACCATCACGCAGGTCACCCCCGAGGTCTCGATGATGGACACCAGTTCCAGCTGCATCTGCGAGCGCAGCTTCTTGTCCAGTGCGCCCATCGGCTCGTCCAGCAGCAGCAGCTTGGGCCGCTTGGCCAGCGAGCGCGCCAGCGCCACGCGTTGCTGCTGGCCGCCGGAGAGTTGATGCGGCTTGCGCTTGCCGAGCGTGCCCAGCCGCACCAGCTCCAGCATCTCGCCGACGCGGCTGGCGATGGCGCTGCGCGACAGCCCGTCCTGCTTGAGGCCGAAGGCGATGTTCTGCTCCACGCTCATGTGCGGGAACAGCGCATAGGACTGGAACATCATGTTGAGCGGGCGCCGGTACGGCGGCAGCCCATCCAGCGGCTCGCCGTCGAGCACGATGCGACCGCGACTGGGCTGCTCGAACCCGCCCAGGCAGCGCAGCAGCGTCGACTTGCCGCTGCCGGAGCCACCGAGCAGCGCGAAGATCTCGCCCTGGCCGATGTCCAGGTCGATGTCGTCCAGCGCGACGAACCCGTCGAACTCCTTGCGTAGCCCGGCGATGGACACATAGCCGGCCCCCTTGGCCGGCGGCTGCGCCGGCAGATGGTCGGTTCTCGCTTCGCTCAACGCCATCGGTGATTCCCCGTGAAGCACGCCGTCGTGCGGAGCGCCGATGCAGCGGCGACCGCGGCGCGGTGATCTTCAGTGTAGCTGTGACGGCGTGGGATTCGGGAGTCGGGATTGGGGATTCGCAAAAGCGGTGCGCGCCTACTGCGTCGTGGTCGGCGCCGGTGCCTCTGGTGCCGCCCAGCCCAGGCCCAGGCTCTTCTGCAACGCGACGTAGCGCAGCAGCACCTGGGTATGCGCCTGCAGCGCGCTGTCCTGGGCCGAGGCCTGCTGGCGCTGCACGTCCAGCGCATCGATCAGCGACGACGCGCCGGCGGCATAGCGCTGCTGCAGCAACGCGGCGGAACGATCCGCCGACGCCGCGGCCTTGTCCGCCGCCAGCGCCTGCTGGCGCGCGGCGCCGAACCGCGCCAGCGCGCCGTTGGCGTCCTGCAGTGCGGCCAGCACCGTGCCCTCGTAGGCGGCCAGGCGCGCATCGTTGCCGGCGCGGGCCTGCTCGACCTTGGCGCGGGTGGCGCCGAAGTCGAAAATCGACCATTGCAGGAACGGCGCCACCACGCTGTTGACCGCATCGCGGCCGAGATCGCCCGGCGAGGTGGCGGCCATGCCGATGTTGCCGAGCAGCCGCACTTGCGGGAAATACGCGCTCAGCGCTTCGCCGATCTGCGCCGACGAGGCGGCCAGCTGGCGCTCGGCGCGGCGCACGTCCGGGCGCCGGCGGATCAGCGCGCCGGCATCGTCCACCGGCACCGTCGCCGGCAGCGTCGGCAACGGCCGGTCCGCGGCCAGTTCGGCATCGAGCGCGCCCGGCTCGCGGCCGATCATCAACGCCAGTTGGTCCAGCGCCACCTGCGCCTGCGCCTGCAGATCCGGCAGCACCGCTTCCTGCTGCTGCAACTGCGCCTGCGCGCGTTCCACCTGAAGGTCGGCGTCGGCGCCGCGCTCGCGGCGCTGGCGGGTCAGTTGCAGGGTCTGCCGGGCGGCCTCCAGGTTGCGCTGGGCCACGACCATGCGCGCACGGGTGCTGCGGTAGCCCAGGTAGGCCTGCCCCACTTCGGCGGCGATCTGTACCTGGGTATCGGCAAGGTCGGCCTCGTCGGCCTGGGCGTCGGCCAGCGCGCCTTCGCTGGCGCGGCGGCGGCGGCCGAAGAAATCCAGTTCCCAGCTGGCATCGATGCCGACGCTGTAGAGCTGCATGCGCGGATCGATCTCCACCGGCTGGCCGGTGCCGGCAGCGATGCTGCCCAGGCGGTCGGTCAGCGCATCCGGCGCGCGCGCGTTGAGGTAGGCCGCGTTGGCACCGACGCTGGGCAACTGCTCGGCGTGGCGCTGGTCGACCAGCGCGCGCGAGGCACGCAGGCGCGCCTGCGCCACCCGCAGGTTGGGGCTGTGCTGCAGCGCCTGCTCGACCAGCATGCTCAGCTGCGGGTCGTGCAGGGTCTCCCACCAGCGCTGCGGCGGCGGCGCCGGCACGACGCCGGCGGCGGCGGCCGTGGCATCGGCGCGATGCAGCCGCGGCTGCGCCAGCGCCGCCTCGGCCACCGGTGGCGGTTTCACGTAGTCCGGGCCGAGCATGCAGGCCGACAGCAGCGACGGCAGCGCGGCGGCGACGAGAACGCGGGAGAAACGCTGGGCCATGGAATCCTCAATGCATCGCGAGCGGAGCGCCGCCCTTGGGCAGCGGCTTGAGCAGGAACGCCAGCGGGATCGTGCAGACCACGATCACCCCGAAGATCCAGAACAGGTCGTTGTAGGTCATCACCAGCGCCTGCTGCTGCACCAGCCGCGCCAGTTGCGCCAGCGACTGCATCGCCGCGCCGGCGCCGGAGGCCGACTGCAGCTGCGCGGCGATGCCGTGCAGGTAGTCCTGCGCCAACGGCGAATTGGCGGTGGTGCCGCTGCCGAGCATCTGCGTGTGGAACACCATGCGCCGCTCCTGGAAGGTGGAGATCAGCGCCAGCCCGATCGAGCCGCCCATGTTGCGCGCGGCGTTGAACAGGCCGGACGCATCGCCGGCCAGGTCCGCCGGTACCGAGGAGATCGCCGCCTGGTTGAGCGACATCATCGCCAGCGCCAGCCCGCAGCCCTGCAGCAGCTGCCCGGCGACGAAATGCATGCCCACCGACTCGGCGGTCAAATGCATGTTGACGAAGCAGGCCGCGGCGAAGCAGCTCAACCCGCCCAGCACCAGCACACGCACGTCCACCGTGGTCAGCAGCTTGGGCATCATCGGCATCAGCAGCACCGTGGGAATGCCCGACAGCAGCACCACGTAGCCGGACTGTTCGGTGTTGTAGCCGGAGATCACCGCCAGGAACTGCGGGATCATGTACATGACCCCGAACAGGATCATGCCCACCGCCATCACCATCACGAACACCGCGCCGAAACTGCGCTGCAGCAGGATCGACAGGCGGATCACCGGCTGCCGGCTGAGGAATTGCGAGGCCACCAGGGCGATGAAGCCGACCAACGAGACCACGCTCAGCAGCACGATCTCGGTGGACTCGAACCAGCGCTCGCGCTGGCCTTCCTCCAGCACCACGGTCAAGGCGCCCAGCCCGGCGGTCAGGCCGAAGATGCCGAGCCAGTCCGCGTCGAGCAGGCCGCGCAGGTACATGCGCTCGTGCGGCAGCCCGAGCAGCAGCAGCGCCACCAGGCCGGCGCAGACCGGCACGTTGAGGAAGAAGGCGTAATGCCAGCTCACGTTCTCGGTGAGCCAGCCGCCCAGCAGCGGCCCGATCACCGGGCCCAGGATCACGGTCATGCCGAACAGCGCCGTGCCCAGGGTCTGCTGCGCCGGCGGCAGGCGCGTTGCGACGATGGTCAGCGCCGTGGGGATCAGCGCGCCGCCGGCAAAGCCCTGGCCGACGCGGCCCAGGATCATGATGGTCAGGCTGTTGGACAGCCCGCACACCACCGAGAAGAAGGTGAACAGCAGCGCGCAGATCAGCAGGAAGTTGCGCAGCCCGAGGGTGCGCACGAACCAGCCGGTCAGCGGGATCATCACGATCTCGGCGACCAGGTAGGAGGTCGAGATCCAGGTGCCCTCGGTGCCGCTGGCGCCGACCTCGCCCTGGATGGTCGGCAGCGCGGCGTTGACGATGGAGATGTCCAGCGTCGCCATGAACGAGCCGATGGTGCCGGCGGCCACGGCCAGCCAGGCGCCGATGTCGGCCTTCTGCGGCGCCTGCGCGCCGGCCGCCGCGGCCGCTTCGCTCACGGGTTGCGCCCGCGCGGGGCGACCGCATCCTGGCCCTGCGCGTCCTCCTCCTCCACGCGCTCCTTGGCGTCCTTGGCACTGCGCGTATCCACCGTCACCGTGACCGACATGCCCGGCACCAGCACCTTGCGCGCCTCGGCGCCGGCCTTGATGCGGATCCGCACCGGCACCCGCTGCACCACCTTGGTGAAGTTGCCGGTGGCGTTCTCCGGCGGCAGCAGCGCGAACTGCGAACCGGTGCCGGGCGCGATGCTTTCGACCACGCCGTCCAGTTCCACGCCGGACAGCGCATCGACCTCGATCCGCGCCGGCTGCCCCGGCCGCATCAGCCCGACCTGGGTTTCCTTGAAGTTGGCGCTCAGGTACAGCGCCTCCACCGGCACCACGCTCATCAGCCTGGTGCCGGCCGCGACGAACTGGCCGACCTGCACGGTCTTGTCGCCGATGCGGCCGGCGATGCGCGCGGTCAGGCGGGTGTCCTCCACCGCCACTTCCGCCTGCGCGGCATCGGCCTGCGCCTGCACCAACGCGGCCCGCGCCTGGTCGAGCTGGGCGCTGGTGCCCTGCACCTGGCTCTCGGCGGCGACCACCTGGGCCTTGGCCGCGTCGAACTGCGCCTGCGCGCGGTCGCGGTCGTGGAGGATGCTTTCGTAGTGTTCGTGGGTATCGGCGCCGGACGCGGCCAGCGGCCCGAAGCGCTTGGCCTCGCCCTGGGCGAAGCGCAGGCTGGCGGCGGCCGCGGTCACCTGGGTGCGCGCCTGCAGCAGGCTGGCGCGCTGCGCCTGCAACCCGGCCTCGGCGGCGGCGATGTCGGCCTGGCGCACCGCGATGGCGGCCTGCGCCTGTTCCAGGGTGGCGCGGTAGGTGCGCGGGTCGATCTCCAGCAGCGGCTGCCCGGCGGCGACGGTCTGGTTGTCGCGCACGTACACCGCGGTCACGTAGCCGTTGACCCGCGGCGCCACCGCCACGGTGTCGGCCTGCAGATAGGCGTTGTTGGTCTCCTGCAGGTAGCGGCCGGTGGTGAGGTAGTAGATCAGCCACACCAGCAGGCCGATCACCACCACCAAGCCGATCAGCAGCAGGGTCCATTTGACCTTGGGGTTCTTCAGCGGCGATGGGGTATCGGACTTGCCGGTGTCGTCGCCGCCCGCGCCGTCCCGGCGCGCGTCATCCCGGCGCTTGCCGGCCTGGCCCTGGTCGTCATGGGCGTCGTGCGCGGCGGCCTGCCGCGGCGCCTGCGAGGAGTCTGGGTCGTGGTTGCTCAAGTCGCTGATTCCTGGGGAGAGGAAGAACGTCGCCGGGTCGGGACGGCGGGCCACCAGACGGTAGCGTACGCCGCATCGGCGCATTATTTGTACCGGTGGGTACAGGGTGTGTGAGCATCGGGTGGCAGGCGGGCTCTGGGCGTCTGCGCGATTGCGGACGGTGTGCAGCGCGCCACCCGGCCGCTTGCTTCGCGCCAATGGTTTCCGGGCCTGTCATCCCGCTGGAACCCATGTGCGGGGCGGCCTTCAACCGCGCGACGAGGCGCTATCGGGAAGGCCGGTCGCGGCTGAAGCCGCTCCTACGGGAGCGGACTTGCCCTGGCCGATACCGGCCGGGCGCGCTTGCCGGCGTGGTATCTGCGTGCACCAACAACAGCTGTAGGAGCGGCTTCAGCCGCGACGGGCGACGACGCGATGCGTCCCAGTCAGCATCGCGTCGGGACTGAAACCCCTCCCACAACGGTGCTGGTGCTTGGCATGGCCGGTTTGGGCAAGCGCGCTGCTTGCCCACGTCAACACCGAGACGTTACCCGGCCCCCTGAGGCCTGCGGCTCAACGACCGGTCTTGATCTCGGTCCACAGGCGGGTATACAGCTTGTCCACCTCGGGTGGGTTGATCGAGTAGGTGAACATCTTCGCGGCCACTTCCGGCGGCGGATAGATGGTCGGGTCGTTGCGGATCGCCGCGTCCACCAGCGGGGTCGCCTGCGGCACCGGGTTGGCGTAGTGGATGAAGTCGGTATTGGCCGCAGCCACCTTCGGCGTCAGCAGATAGTTGATGAACGCGTAGGCGTTGTCCGGGTGCTTGGCGTCCTTGGGGATGGCCAGCATGTCGAACCACTGCGGCGCGCCTTCCTTGGGAATCGAATAGGCCACGTGCACGCCGTTCTTGGCTTCCTCGGCGCGGTCGCGCGCCTGGATGATGTCGCCGGACCAGCCCACCGCCAGGCAGGTGCTGCCGTTGGCCAGCGAGGTCACGTACTGCGAGGAGTGGAAGTTCTGCACGTACGGGCGGATGCGCTTGATCAGCGCCGCGGCCTGCTCGATCTTGGCCTGGTCGGTGCTGTGCGGATCCTCGCCCAGGTAATGCAGCGCGATCGGGATCAGGTCCGAGGGCGTGTCCAGCAGGGTCACGCCGCAGTCCTTGAGCTTGGCCAGGTTCTCCGGCTTGAACACCAGATCCCAGCTGTTGGCGATGTCGGTGCTGCCGAACGCGGCCTTGACCTTGTCCACGTTGTAGCCGATGCCGGTGGTGCCGACCATGTACGGCACGCCGTACTTGTTGCCCGGATCCTGCTGCGCGATGCGCTGCATGATCTGCGGATCGAGATTGGCCAGGTTCGGGATCTTGCTCTTGTCCAGCGGCAGGAACACGCCCGCCTGGATCTGCCGGCCGAAGAAGTTCAGCGTCGGCACCACCACGTCGTAGCCGCTGCCGCCGGCCAGCAGCTTGGTCTCCACCATCTCGTCGCTGTCGAAGACATCGTAGGTGACCTTGATCCCGGTCTGCTTCTCGAACTCGGGAATCGTGTTCTCGGCGATGTAGTCCGAGTAGTTGTACACGTTGAGCACCTTCGCCTCGCCCTGCCCCGCCTTGTCCGCGTCGCTGCCGGAACCGCCGCAGCCGGCGAGCAGCGCCGTGGCCAGGGATAGAGTGAGCAGTCGCAAGGTCATGGCAGGTCTCCGCAGGTCCATGGGCAAGAGTGGGAAGGATCCGCGCCGCGTGCCGGATCCGGGGTAGACGCTCCAGACTACCCAGCGCCGGGCTATTTGCCCAGGGCCTGCGCCGTGTCCTCCAGCGCCAGCCAGGCCTTGTCGAACAGTTCGTCGACCTGGGCGCGGCTGAGGATCAGCGGCGGCGACAGCAGCATCGCGTCGTTGGTGGCGCGCAGGATCAGGCCGCGGCGCAGCGCGTTGTCGCGGCACAGCGCGCCGACCTTGCCACGCTCGGGGAAGGAGTGCCGACGCGGCTTGTCCGGCACCAGTTCGAGCGCGCCGATCATGCCGACGATGCGCGCCTCGCCGACCAGCCGATGCTCGCCCAGCTCGGCCCAGCGCTGCGCCAGGTACGGCGCGATCTCGCTGCGCGCGCGTTCGACGATGCCCTCGTCCCGCAGCAGGCGCAGATTCTCCAGCGCCACCGCCGCGCACACCGGATGGCCGGAATAGGTGCAGCCGTGCGCCAGTTCGCCGCCCTGCTCCTTCAGCACCGTGGCCACGCGCGTGC
This sequence comes from Xanthomonas sp. F10, assembly GCF_014206815.1. Taxonomy (GTDB): domain Bacteria; phylum Pseudomonadota; class Gammaproteobacteria; order Xanthomonadales; family Xanthomonadaceae; genus Xanthomonas_A; species Xanthomonas_A indica. The sequence goes on along the minus strand of NZ_JACHNP010000001.1, from coordinate 664,512 downwards.
CGAACATCGCCGCCCCGAGCGGGATGTAGCCGGAGGTGATGCCCTTGGCGATGGTCATCACGTCCGGCTGGAAGCCGAAGTGTTGCGCCCCGAACCATTCGCCGGTGCGGCCGAAGCCGCAGATCACCTCGTCGGCGACCAGCAACACGTCGTAGCGGCGGCAGATGCGCTCGATCTCCGGCCAGTAGCTGCGCGGCGGAATGTACACGCCGATCGCGCCCATGATCGGTTCGCCGATGAACGCGGCCACCCGCTCCGGCCCCAGTTCCAGGATCTTGTCCTCCAGCCTGCGCGCGGCCAGCAGCCCGTACTCCTCGGGGTCCAGGTCGCCGCCGTCGCCGAACCAGTACGGCGGATCGATGTGGTGGATGTCGGGGATCGGCAATCCGCCCTGGCGGTGCATGCCCTTCATCCCGCCGAGGCTGGCACCGGCCATGGTGGTGCCGTGGTAGCCGTCGTGGCGGCCGATGAAGATGCTCTTCTGCGGCTGGTCCTGCACAGCCCAGAAGTGCCGCACCAGGCGCAGGATGGTGTCGTTGGCCTCGGAGCCGGAGTTGGTGAAGAAGGCATGGTCGAGGTCGCCGGGCGCCAGTTCGGCGAGCTTGGCTGCCAGGCGGATGGTGGGTTCGGTGGTGCACTGGAAGAAGCTGTTGTAGTACGCCAGTTGCTCCATCTGCCGCGCGGCGGCCTGGCCAAGTTCCTTGCGCCCGTAACCGACGTTGACGCACCACAGGCCGGCGAAGGCGTCGAGCAGTTGGTTGCCTTCGGCGTCCCAGACGTAGGCGCCGTCGCCGCGGGTGAGGATGCGGGTGCCTTTCTGCGCCAGGGCGCCGTTGTCGTTGAACGGGTGCAGGTGGTGCGCGGCATCCAGGTCCTGCAGGGCGCGCGTGTCGATCGGGTCCATGTCCACTCCAAGGTTGTTACCCAAGCCGCCGCAGCGGCAAGTACTGCTGTGCTGTCGCCGTGCATCTTGCTGTTGCTCTTGCTGTTGCTGTTGCTCTTGCTGTTGCTGTTGCTGTTGCCTTACCGGGTTCCCTTCCGAAGCGGCGGCCGTGCCGGGGAAAAACCCCGAAGGGGCGGCGCACATGGACGTGCGCCGTTCGCGGCAGGGGCAGGATGCCCCTTCCGCGAATCCCCGGCACGGACGCGGACCCGGAGCGCGTTAGCGCGGAGGGCGCGAGGCAGGGCGCGCTTTCTTTTGGTTACCTTTTCTTTGCGCGAGCAAAGAAAAGTAACTCGCCCGCAAGGGCGAAAGCCTTTGCCGTTGCTGATGCTTTTGCTGTTAAAGCTCTAAAGCTTTAAACGCTTGAAGCAAGAGCAACAGCTTCCGCTAACGCGGGTCACTTTTCTTTGCTTGTGCAAAGAAAAGTAACCAAAAGAAAGCACACCCCGCAGCGCGCCCTCCGCGCTTCGCGCTCCGGGTTCGCAGCCACGACGGGGATTCGCGGAAGGGGCATCCTGCCCCTGCCGCGAACGGCGTACATCCATGTACGCCGCCCTTCGGGTTTTTCCCCGCCGTGGCTGCCGCGCCGAGGGGGCCCGGGTAAAGCAGAAGCAAAAGCAACGGCGCAACAGCAAAAGCAAAAGCAAAACAGCGACAGCGAACGCTATGTATTGCGGTTGCGGTATGGACGCGGTTGGAACATCGGGAAACCTTCGGTGAGACGACGTCGCATTACTGCGCCGCGGCCTCCGCCGTCTTCACCTTCATGCCGGCATGCAAGGCCTCTGGCGGATCCAGCACCACCGTGTCGCCGGCGGCCAGGCCGGACAGTACCTGGCGGTCGTCGCCCAGGGCGATGCCGGTCTTCAGCGCGCGCTGCTCGACCGTGTTGTCCTCCTTCACCGCGAACGCCACGTCCTGGCCTGCGCGCTTGACGATCGCCGCGCCCGGCACCCGCACGCCCTGCGGCGTGTGTTGCGCCTGCGGCTGCGGCGCCTCCAGGAAACTGACCCGTACGCCCATCTCCGGCACGATCCGCGCGTCCTTCTGCTTCAGCGCCACCCGCACCTTCACCGTGGCCTTGCCGCGGTCAGCGGAGGGGATGATCGCGATCACCTCGGCCGGGATCTTCCAGTCCGGATACGCGTTGAGCACCGCTTCCACCGGCATGCCTGGCTTGACCCGGCCGATGTAGGACTCGCCCACCTCGACCTCGATTTCCAGCGAATCCATGTCGACGATGGTGCCGATGCCGGTGCGGGTGAAGCCGCCGCCGGCCGACAGCGGCGAGACGATCTCGCCCGGCTGCGCCGCCTTGGCGGTGACCACGCCGGAGAACGGCGCGCGCACGATGGTGTTGTCGACGTTGAGATCGGAGATCGACAACTGGTTGCCGGCCACCGCCACGTTGCGCTGCGCATTCTGCAACTGCGCACGCAGGGCATCGCGCTGCGCCACCGCCTGCTCGTACTGCGAACGCGAGACCAGTTGCTGGCCTGCCAGGGTCTGCAGCCGCTGCGCGTCGGCGTCGGCCTGGCGTACCTGCGCCTGCATGTTGGCCACCAGGCTGCGCGCCGCGTCCAGTTGCGAGGCCGACAGCACCCGCTGCGCGTTGGCGTCGATCGGGTCCAGTGTCGCCATCACCTGGCCTTCCTCCACGCGCATGCCTTCCTCGATGCGCACCTCGCGGACCTTGCCGGTGATCTTGGCCGAGACCGTGGCCATGCGCCGCGCCACCACGTAGCCGCTGGCGTCCAGCACCGAGGCACTGCTGCTGCCGGGGGCGATCGCCACCACCGCGGCGGTGCGCACCTCCAGCGGCTTGCTGCGGCCGAACAGCAGCCAGGCGCCGGCGCCGAGGGCGAGCAGCACCACCAGCAGCACGGCGATCCACAGCCCGCGCCGCGACGGCGGCTCGCTCGGCGGCGCCTTGCGGTCGATACGGAGTTCCTTGAGCAGGTCGGAGGAAGTACTCATCGTGTCCTTGAACGAAACGGTCGGCGCGCTGCAGTGTGCGAGTCCCGGGCCGCCGTGGGCATGGCCGGAAGTCACTTTCTGCGGTGCGCTGTAGCGGGAGAACGCCGCCCCTCGGCGTGGCCCGCAGCATGCGGCAATCGTGCCGGGGCTGCCAGTGACAGATGTCATTCGATGCAGTTGACGCGCCGCACTGGGCCGCGTCCCCGCCGCGGCGCAGCCTAGGCACTCCCTGCCACCACCGGAGTGTCCCATGCCCGACCACGATGCGTTGCCGCTGGCGCAGCTCAGCGGCGTCCACAAGCGCTACGGCGCGCTGGTCGCGCTCGATGGCGTCGACCTGCAGTTGCACCGCGGCCAGTTGCTGGCGCTGCTGGGCGCCAACGGCGCCGGCAAGAGCACCGCGGTGGGCCTGCTGCTCGGGCTGCAGACGCCCGATGGCGGTAGTGTGCGCCTGTGCGGGCGGGAGCCGCGCTCGCTGGCGGCGCGCCGCCAGGCCGGGGCGATGCTGCAGACCGCCGGGCTGCCGGAGACGCTGCGCGTGGGCGAACTGCTGCTGCAGGCGCGCGGTTACTACCCGCGCCCGCGCAGCGTCGCCGATTGCGTGGCGCTGGCCGGGTTGGAAGGACTGATGGCGTGCCGCTACGGCCAGCTGTCCGGCGGCCAGCAGCGGCGCGTGCAGTTCGCGATGGCGATCTGCGGGCGGCCGCAGGTGCTGTTCCTGGATGAGCCCAGCACCGGTCTGGACATCGAGGCGCGGCAGGGCCTGTGGCGGGCGATCCGCGAACTGGTCGCCGACGGCTGTGCGGTGCTGCTGACCACGCACTATCTGGAAGAAGCCGAGGCGCTGGCCGATCGGGTGGCGGTGCTGCAGCGCGGCACGTTGATTGCCGAGGGCAGTGTCGCCGACCTGCGTGCGCGCTTCGAGCAATGCACCATCCGCTGCCGCAGCGCGTTGCCGGCGGCGCAGGTGGCGCAGTGGCCGCAGGTGCGCCGCGCCGACACCCGCGACGGGGTGCTCGAGGTGGTCGCCGAGCCGGCCGAGCCGGTGGTGGCGCGGCTGCTCGCCAGCGATCCGGCGCTGACGGCGCTGGAAGTGCGCCGCGCCGGCCTCGCCGACGCCTTTCTCGCCCTCACCCGTGCGGAGGCCGCATGAACCCGAGCGATTTTCCTGTTGCTTCGCCGCCGGCCGCCTGGTCGCTGCGCGACCAGCTCGCGCTGCTGCTGCGCGAGATCCGTTACGAGGTGCTGCGCTGGCTGCGCACGCCGTCGTTCGCCTTGCCGACGTTGCTGTTCCCGCCGCTGTTCTACCTGCTGTTCGGCGTGCTGCTCAATCATGGGCGCCACGACGCGGCGGTGTACCTGATGGCCAGCTACAGCGTGTTCGGGGTGATGGCGCCGGCGCTGTTCGGCTTCGGCGTCGGCCTGGCCCTGGACCGCGAGCGCGGCCTGCTGGCGCTGAAGCGGGCGATGCCGGTGCCGCCGATGGCGCTGCTGCTGGCGCGGACCGCGCTGGCAATGGCATTCGCGCTGGCGATCGGGGTGTTGCTGCAGGTGCTGGCCGGGTTGCTCGGCGGGGTCATGCTGCCCCCGGGGCAGCGGCTCTGGCTGCTGCTGATCGATGTGCTGGGCACGCTGCCGTTCTGCGCGATCGGGCTGGCGCTGGGGACCTACGCCGGCGGCAGCGGCGCGCCGGCGCTCGTCAACCTGATCTATCTGCCGATGGCGTTCCTGTCGGGGCTGTGGATCCCGCTGCAGTTGCTGCCGGCGTGGCTGACCACGCTGGCGCCGCTGTGGCCGTCCTACCACCTGGGCCAACTGGCGCTGCGCGTGGTCGGGCAGAGCGACGGCCATGGCAGTGCTGGCCACGTCGCCGCACTGCTGGCGGTGACGGTGGTGTTCTACGCACTGGCGCAGCGGCGCCTGCGCCGCGGCTGATGGCACGCCGCGTCCATCCCGGCGTCGCCGCGCGGTTCCGCGCGCCGGCGCCTTCGCTAAGCTATGCGCCGCGGCGGCCATGCCGCCCTGGGAGCCCGACGTGATCGCCTTGCTGCACGCCTCGCCCGACTCGCTGATTGCCCGCCGCATCGGTTGGAGCTCGGCCAAGTCCAGCACCCACTGGTTCGTGTGGCTGTCGCTGGTGTGGTCGATCTGGCTGTTCGTCACCCCGCTGTACGAGCCGCACTACTTCCGCAACTGGTTCCCGCCGACGCTGGCCAGCTATGCGGTGTTCCTCGCCCTGTACTACGTGGCCTATTACCTCCACCGGCGCTACTTGCCCTGGTGCGTGGCGGGCATGGCGGCGCTGGCGTTCGTGCTGCTGCCGTACAACCCCGGTGCGCAGTGCTACATCATCTATGCGTGTGCCTTTCTGGCGTTCTGTCTGGAGCCGGTGCGGGCGGTGGCGGCGATGCTGCTGGTGCTGGCCTTGTTCGCGCTGGCCTGGATGCTGCGCGGCTGGTCGCCGCTGTACATGGTCAGCGCGGTGGTGGTCGGCCTGTCGGTGGGGCTGATGAACATCAGTTTCGAGCGCCGTGCGCGCGGTGAGGCGCAACTGCGCCTGAGCCACGAGGAAGTGCGGCGCCTGGCGGCGGTGGCCGAGCGCGAGCGCATCGGCCGCGACCTGCACGACCTGCTCGGCCACACCCTGTCGCTGGTCGCGCTGAAGTCGGACCTGGCCACGCGCCTGCTCGCCCATGATGCCGCTGCGGCGCAGCGCGAGATGGAGGAGGTGGGCCAGGTCGCACGCGAGGCGCTGGGCCAGGTGCGGCGCGCGGTCAGCGGCATCCGCGCCGCGCAACTGGCGGCGGAGATCGCCGCGGCCAAGCTGCTGCTGGAATCGTCGGGGGTGACGTTCCGCTACCAGGTCGAGGCCTTGCCGCCATGCCCGCAGCTGGAGACGGTGTTCGCGCTGGTGCTGCGCGAGGCCGCCACCAACATCCAGCGCCATGCCCGTGCCAATCACGCGCAGTTGCGGCTGTGGTGCGAGCGCGGCCAGGCCCTGCTGGAACTGCGCGACGACGGCCGCGGCGGCGCGCTGCAGCCGGGCACCGGGCTGAGCAGCATGCGCGAACGGCTGGAGGCGGTGGGCGGCAGCCTGCGCATCGCCTCCGAGCGCGGCCTGGGCACCTGCCTGGTCGCCGCGGCGCCGTTGCCGCGGGTCGAGGCGGCCGTCGTGCCGGAGGCCGCAACGGCGGCGCGGAGGCCCGCCCCGGCGGACCAGGACGCCGCGCTCGGCTGAGCGCCGGCCCGGCCCGGGCACTACAATGGGCCGACAAGGACCGGGGGGTGCCGTGATTCGTTTAGTGCTGGCGGAGGACCAGGCGATGGTGCGTGGTGCGCTGGGCGCACTGCTGGGCCTGGAAGCGGATCTGGACGTGGTCGCCAGCGCGGCCGACGGCGAGGCCGCCTGGCGCGCACTGCAGGCGCACTCCCCGGATCTGCTGGTCACCGATATCGAGATGCCCGGCCTCAGCGGCCTGGAACTGGCCCAGCGCATCCAGCGCCAGCAGCTGCCGGTACGCGTCGTCATCGTCACCACCTTCGCCCGCCCCGGCTTCTTGCGGCGCGCGCTGGACGCCGGAGTCGGCGGCTACCTGCTCAAGGACGCGCCGCCGCAGCGGCTGATCGAGGCGATCCGCCAGGTCCACCGCGGCGGCCGCGCGATCGATCCGGAACTGGCGCTGGAAGCCTGGTCGGAGGCCGACCCGCTCAACGACCGCGAGCGCCAGGTGCTGCGCTTGGCCGGCGAGGGCGCCTCGGCCGGCGACATCGCCACGCAGCTGGGGCTGTCGTCGGGCACGGTGCGCAACTACCTGTCCGAGGCGATCGGCAAGCTCGGCGCCGGCAACCGCATCGAGGCGGCGCGGCTGGCGCGGCAGAAGGGCTGGCTGTGACGCGGCATGCCGTTCGGCCTGCAACTTGCATGGCTCCCTGCGCTTGACTGCGCAGCGCAGTGCAGGGCGCGCGCGGCCTCCCACCCACCCATTGGCCGATGCCATGCCCTCCACCACGATCAACCGCTATGGCGTGCCGCTGGCCTTGCTGCTGCTGTTGGGCATCAGCGGCGGCGTGCTGGTGGGCAGCCAGCGCTTCCTGGCCGATACCGCGGCGGTGCAACGCAGCCACCGGGTGATCGCCGAGATCGACGGCCTGCAGCTCAACCTCGCCGACTGCGATGCCTCCCTGCGCGGTTTCCTGCTGCTGGAAACCCACGAACACCTGGTCGATTTCCAGCAGTGCCAGCGCGCGCTGCCGCCGCGGCTGCAGCAACTGGCCACGCTGCTGCAGGACAACCCGGCCCAGCAGCAGCGGCTACAGGAGGTCCGAGTCCAGATCGAGACGCGCATGCGCGACAGCGCACGCGCCGTGGCCCGCTTCCAGGGCAAGGGCGCGGGCATGGTCAAGCCCGACCCCGAGCGCGCGCGCCACGGCCGCGCGCTGTCGCAGGCGATCCGCCGCAACACCGACATCATGGTGCGCAGCGAGCGCGCGGCGCTGGCCGACAGTGCCCGCTCCACCGCCGCCAACGCCGACCTGCTGCGCCGGCTGGCGGTGGTCGGCATCCCGGCGGTGTGTGCGCTGACCCTGGTGCTGTACCTGCTTTTGCGCCGCGAGATCGGCCGCCGCAGCCAGGCCGAGCAGCGTGGTCACCAGACCAACGCGCTGCTGGTGGGCACCGTGCAGCAGATGCAGCGCACCGAACAGGATCTGCGCACGCTCAACCGCTGCAGCCGCGGACTGCAGAGCTGCATGCAGGCGGACGAGGCGGTGGAGGTCGCGCGGCAGGCGCTGGAACGCCTGCTCGGCGATGCCGGCTGCAGCGTGTACTGCACCGACGCGGCGGGCGAGCAGGCGGTCTGCGTCGCACATTGGGGCGAGGACGCGGTGTGTGCGCCGACGCTGTCGCTCGGCGGCTGCGAAGGCCTGCGCAGCCGCGCCACCCAGATCCAGCGGCCCGGTGCCGCGCCGGCCTGCGCCCACGCTGGCGCGGCGCGGCATGGCACCTGCGTGCCGATGGTGGTGCAGGGCGAGGCGCTGGGCCTGATCCATCTGTCCAGCCGCGATCCGACCGTGCTTGAGCGCCTGCCGCTGGTCGAGGTGGTGGCCGAACAGCTGGCGATGGCGCTGCACAACCTGCAGTTGCGCCAGCGTCTGCGCATGCAGTCGATCCGCGATCCGCTGACCGGGCTGTACAACCGCCGTTACCTGGAAGAATCGCTGCTGCGCGAGCTGGCCCGCTGCGAGCGCCGCGAGCAGCCGCTGGCGCTGATGATGCTGGACCTGGACCACTTCAAGGCCCTCAACGACCGCCTCGGCCATGCCGGCGGCGATGCCTTGCTGGCCGCGTTCGGCCAGTTGCTGGCCGGGCTGGTGCGGCCGGAGGACATCGCCTGCCGTTATGGTGGCGAAGAGTTCACGGTGATCCTGCCCGGCGCCGCCGCCGACGTGGCGCAGCGCCGCGCCGAGCAGATCCGCGCCGCGGTGGCGGACCTGCAGGTGCAGCACCAGGGCCAGGTGCTGCCACCGGTGACCGTGTCGATCGGCGTGGCCGCCTACCCGGACCACGGCGGCAGCACCGAGGAACTGCTGCGCTGCGCGGACGCGGCGCTGTACCGCGGCAAGCGCAGCGGCCGCAATCGCGTCGCCGCCGCCGGCGACGTGCCGCTGCGCGTCGTCGAGGCCTAAGCGCCTCCTCCATCGCCACGCATGCCGCGTCGCGGCATGCACGGGTCGGCGATCGACTCAGAACGACCAGCTGAAGCTCAGCGTCCCGCTGCGCGGCTCGCCCCAGGCGCCGTAGCCGTAGATCTGCGCGTAGTAGCGCTTGTCCAGCAGGTTGTTGAGGTTGAGCTGCACCGAGAACGCCGGCGACAGGCGGTAGCGCGCGAAGGCGCTGACCAGCGCGTAGCCGCTCTGCTCGAAGCGGCCGTAGGTGGCGTCGACGTAGTAGATGCGGTTCTGCCAGTTGACGCCACCGCCGAAGGTCAGTTCGCTCAGGCTGCGCGGGGTGTAGCTGCTGTAGAGCTTGAGCGTGGTCTGCGGCAGCTGGCTGTTGATGTCGGCGCCGGCGGCATCCTTGGCGACATAGCGCGAGGCGCCGAAGGTGGCGTTCCAGCCCGGCGCCAGTTCGCCGTTCAATTCGAACTCCACGCCGCGGCTGACCGTGCCCTGCGCGGCGATGTAGGCGGTCTCGGTGGTGCCCTGCACGAATCCGCTGGTGGCCTGGGCGACGTTGTCCTGCTCGATGCGGAACACCGACAGCGCGGCGTTGAGGCGGTCGTCGAACCAGGCGCCCTTGACTCCGGCCTCGTAGCTCTTGCCGATCACCGGGTCCAGGTAGGCGCCGCTGGCGGTGCGCGCGGTCTGCGGCTGGAAGATGTCGGTGTAGCTGGCATAGACCGACCAGACGTCGTCGAGCGTGTACACCAGGCCGGCATAGGGCGTGGTCTTCTCCTGGTGCAGGACGTAGCCCACCCCGCCCTCGCTGCCGTCGACCTTCCAGTCGGTGTAGCGCGCGCCCACGATCAGCTTCAGCGGATCGGCCAGCGACAGCCGCGCCGCCGCATAGCCGGCCTTCTGGGTGACGGTGCCGCGGCTGAACTCGCTGATCGGCGACCAAGCCGGTTCTTGATAGTTCCCGTTCCAGCCTAGATAGGTAGGTAGCGTCGCGTATTCGGAAGGAAACCCAGTGGCTGGGTCGTAAGACTTGACCGGGAAATCGGACGCGCCGGTGTTCACGTAGCGGCGGCGGTTGTAGCTGACCCCGGCCATCAGCTCGTGCTCGCGCCCGCCCAGCTGGAACGGGCCTTCGGCGTAGGCGTCCAGGCCGTCGACCTTGCGCCCGATGATGTAGTAGCCCGAATACGGCACCACGCCGGCGCCGGTCTGCCGGTCGAAGCCGTAGATGGTGTAGTACGGGTAGAACAGCTTGTCGGTGACGTCGGTCTGGTCGTGGGTGGCGTTGAGCTTGAGCTGCCAGCCGTTGCCGAAGGCGTGTTGCAGGGTGGCGAAGGCGCGCTTGCTGGTGGTGTCCCAGAACGTCCAGTCGGCGGCCGGGTTGAACCAGCGCGGGTAGTCGGTGCGGCTGCCGTCGGCATACCACAGCGGGAAGCCGCCCCAGGTGACCCCGTCGGAGTGCTTGTTCTGGTAGTCGTAGCCCACGCTCAGCTGCGTGTCCGGGGTCAGGTCGGCATCGATCACCGCATAGCCCAGCGACTTGCGCTGGCTGTAGCGCTGCACGTACGAATCGGTGTCCAGGTAGCTGCCGATCACTCGTGCGCGCACCGTGCCGCTGGCGTTGAGCGGGGTGGTGACGTCGACCGTGGAGCGGGTGCGGCCCCAGCTGCCGGCGCTGACGGTGACGCTGCCGGTGAGTTCGGCGCTGTCGGCGTGCTTGCGGATCAGGTTGACCGAGGCCGAGGGGTTGCCGGCGCCGGTGAGCAGGCCGGTGGCGCCGCGCACCACCTCCACGCGGTCGTACAGGGCCAGGTCCAGCGCCGAATCGCCGTAGCTCCAGTTCTGCACCATCGTGGTCGGGATGCCATCGAACTGGTAGTTGTCGATATAGAAACCGCGCGCGTAGAACTCGAAGCGCTCGCTGTCCGAGCGCGTGCTGGACACGCCGGTGGTGTTCTCCAGCACGTCGATGATGTCGTCCAGGCCCTGATCCTCGATGCGCTGGTGGCTGATGATGCTCACCGACTGCGGGATCTCCCGCGGCGCCAGCGTGAAGCGGGTGCCGGCACTGGTCTTGCGCACGCTGTAGCCCTCGGCGCGCTCGCCCTTGACGCTGATCTTGTCCAGGGTGGTGACATCGCGCTCGGCGTCGTCCGCACCGTCGGCGGCGGACGCGGCCGGGGTCGCGGCGAACGCCGGCACGGCGGCCAGCAGGCAGGCCACGGCCAGGGCCGAACGGCGCGGAAAACGACAGGTGGGGGCAACACGGGACATCGCGGACTCCAAGGCAGCAGGCAGGGCCGTCGCTGGCGCGGATGCGGCGCCGGGCGACGATCGAGGGTGAGCTGGCTTGGCGTGTGGGCCCGCACGCCGAGGTGGCGGGCTGCGGGACAACGGCGCTGGCTGGCGCGGCCGCGGCGCCGGGTCCCCAGGGGGCACCCGGTGCGCGGGAAGAACAGGGGCGGACGAGCGCGCCCGTCCGCCGACAAGTGTACCGGCGGTCAGAGGCTGGGACCATGTCGGCGCCGACATAAACGCTGCGCGTGGGTCGGATGAAGGGCGAACCCGAGCCGCCGCTGTGAGCGTGGCGGGCCAGCGTACGCGTGGCGTGGCCAGTGCAGGCGGCGCATGGCGCCCGCGCATGCTGCGCGGGCGCGTCGTGCGTGGACTACCCCTGCTCGCGCCGCGCGTCCGCCGCCGGGCCGCGCGCCATGCTCGAGAACACGCCGTCGCGGCGCACCCAGGCATGGAACAGCGCTGCGCACAGGTGCGCCAGCACCGTGGCGAACAGCAGATAGGCCAGCCAGCCGTGCGCGCTGCGCAGCCAGGCGTACAGCGCCGGGCTGTGCGGGGCGATCGGCGGCAACTGCACGCCCGGCCACAGCACGATCGGGTAGCCGCCGGCCGAGAGCATCGACCAGCCGAGCAGCGGCATCGCCAGCATCAGTGCGTACAGCAACCAATGCGAGGCATGCGCGGCCGCTTTCTGCCAGCGCGGCAGGTCGGCCGGCAGCGGCGGCGGGCGGTGCCGCAGGCGATTGCCCAGGCGCACCAGCACCAGCAGCAGGATGGCGATACCCAGCGGGCGATGCAGGTCCAGCAGCCAGGGCCGCTGCGACACCGAGGCGACCATGCCCACGCCGACGAACAGCATGGTCAGGATCATCGCCGCCATCAGCCAGTGCAGCACGCGCGCGAGCAGGTTGAAGTGCGCGGAGCGGTCGTGGCGGTTCATTGCGCACCTCCGTGCGGACGGCCGGTGGCGTCGGGCGCCTGGCCGCGGGCGATCTCGCGCTCGCGGCGGTTGAAGGACTGCGAATACACCGCCGAGCGCGCGGCCAGGATCGGGTCGCCGGAGCCGGCGATGCCGCGCGGCAGGATCAGTGGATCGTAGTTGAGGTCGCGGCATGGCCCGGTGGCCTGCGGCTCGGCATGGTCCAGCACCAGGGTGCCGGCGACCACCTGTGGGCGGTCCTGCGGCCAGGGCTGCGAGGGGTCGTCGACCGGATCGCCGGGTGCGGCCACGGTCAGCACCAGGTCCCAGCGCAGCGGGCCGCGCGCCAGCCGCGCCTGCAGGTCTTCGCTGAGGAAGTCGGCATCGGCCTTGGCGCGTTGCTCGGCCGACAGCGGTGCGAACGGGGTCTGCGGGCGCATCGACCAGCGCACCGCGTGCGTGCTGCCGTCGGCGGCGGTGAAGCGGAACGCGTTGACGCCGTTGTACTGGGTGTTGGCCCAGCTATTCGACCATGGCGCGGTCTTGGCCCATTCCTGGAACTTCTTTGCTTCCGGGTAGCGCTGCAGGAACGCCGCCATCTTCGCCGGGTCCGGCTTGCCGGTGGCCGGGTCCGGGCGCGCGGCCAGGGTCTGCGCCATGAAGCCCTCGGGGCTGGCGACCACGAAGAACGGGAAGCTGTTCATCGCCGTGCGCCACTCCTGGCCGTCGTCGCTGCGCAACTGCAGCGCCATGCTGCGCACGCGGGCGGCGCCGTCGGCGCCATGCGGGTCGCCACCGCCGATCGACAGGCGGCCCAGCACCGGCACCGAGGCCTGTGCGAACACCCGCGCCGAGGACAGCGCGCTGCCCTGGCCGTTGCCCTCGAAATAGCCGCTGACGCACACGCCCTTGCTATGCGCGCGGCGGAAGCCCGGATGCGGCGGGCCGCCGGCTTCGATGGCGTCGGTCATGCGCTGCGCGGTCAGCCGCTGCGGGCCGCCCAGCCAGCCGGCGCTCCAGGCGAAGGCGGCGGCGAGCACGGCGGCGATCGCGGCGATGGCGGCCAGCGCCGGCCAGGGCCGCCGGCGCGGCGGCGTGGGATCGGGACGGGACATGGGGCGGCTCCTGTGGCGAAGGCGAAGGGAGGGACGCGGTCGGGCGCGCGACAGGCGCTAGCAGACACGGTCGGGCATGAACGCGGTGCAGTCGTGGCGGGCCGCGCGCGGCCGGCGGCCGCAGCGTGCCATGAGCGGCGGCGGCACGACCACGGCGGCATCATCGACCCTGCGCATAGAATCGCCGCATCTTGCGGGCAGGGAGTCGGCGATGGCCGGTGCGATCGGGTGGGTGCTGGTGGGGCTGGCGTTCCTCGCGCTGGGCGGGGATTCGATCGTGAAGGCCGCCTCCGGCCTGGCGCAGCGCTGCGGCGCCTCGCCGTTCGTGGCCGGGTTGCTGCTGGTGGCCTTCGGCACCTCGTTGCCGGAACTGGCGGTCAATGCGAGCGCCTACGCTGCCGGCGCGCAGGACCTGGCGCTGGGCAACGCGGTCGGCAGCAACCTGGCCAATCTCGGCCTGACCCTGGGCCTGGCCGCGCTGGCGGCGCCGCTGCTGCTGCGCACGCGCCTGCTGCCGCCGCTGCTGGTGCTGCTGACCCTGGCGACGCTGGCGCTGATCGGCTTCGGCCTGGATGGCGCGATCTCGCGCGCCGAAGGTGTGGCGCTGCTGCTGGCCTTCGTCGGCGTGGTCGCCTTCCTGCTGCTGCGCGCGCGCCACGAGCCGGCCGCGCGCCAGCTCGGCGTGTCCGGCTACGCGGTGACCCGCACCGGGCTGGTGCTGAACCTGCTGCGCCTGCTGATCGCCCTGGTGCTGTTGAACGCCGGCGCCAATCTGGTGGTAGAGCACGCGCCGCGGCTGGGCGCGGCCTGGGGCCTGTCGCCGTTGCTGGTCGGCCTGCTGCCGGTGGCGATCGGCACCGCGCTGCCGGAAGCGGCCGCCGCGGTGGCCGCCGCGCGCCGTGGCCAGGGCGACATGGTGGTCGGCCACGTGCTGGGCTCGAGCCTGTTCAATCTGCTGGTGGTGATCGGCGGCATGGCGGCGCTGCGGCCAGTGCCGTTGCCGGCCTCGTTCGTGCGGCTAGAATTGCCGGCGGCGATCGCGCTGGCGGTGGTGCTGTACCCGATGCTGCGCGGCGACATGCGGCTGAGCCGCGGCGAAGGCGCGGTGCTGCTGGTGGCGTTCCTGGCGTGGGTGGGGCTGGAGCTGGCGTTGGTAGTGTGAGTAGCTGGGAGTGGGGATGCGTGGTGACCAGCCTGCGGCTGCTGAAAGCGGGGATTCGAAAAAAGTGGCTGGCGTCTGCCGCAGGAGCGGCTCTTGTCCCCTTGTGTGGGATCAGCCGCGACGGAGCTGTCGCGGGAACGCCCGGTCGCGGCTGAAGCCGCTCCTACGAGGTACCCGATGTGCTACGGCCCGTCTGGCTGCTCCGGCGGCGGCAGGCCTTCCTGCTCGGCATGGTCGCTGCCCGGCACCTGCGGGCGCTGTTCCAGCATCAGCGACAGTGCCGCCTTGGCCATCATGTGCGCGCTGATCGGCGCGGTGATGAACAGGAACGCGGTGATCAGCAGCTCGCGCGGCTGCGGGTCCTGGCCCAGGAACAGGTGGTAGCCGACCGAGGCCAGCAGCACGCAGCCCACGCCCAACGTGCTGGCCTTGGTCGGCGCGTGCAGGCGCTTGAAGAAGTCCGACAGCTTCACCAGCCCCAGCGCGCCGACCAGGATGAAGAAGCAGCCGACGATCAGCAGCAGCGACAGCCCCACCTGTAGCACGCCGATCATTCGACGATGTCCCGGCGCAGCACGTACTTGCTCAGCACCACGGTGCTGCCGAAGCCGAGCATGGCGATGATCAGCGCGGCCTCGAAGTACACCGGCGAATCCAGGTACATGCCGAACAGCATCAGTTCGGCGATGGCGGTCACTGACAACGTGTCCAGCGCCAGGATGCGGTCGGGCACGGTCGGCCCGCGCAGCAGCCGCCACAGCGCCAGCAGCATCGCCAGCGCCACCACGTGCATGCACACCACGATCGTGGTCTCGATGAACATGTGGCTGTTCATGGGAAGATCTCCATCAATGGTGCCTCGTAGCGCGTCTTGATCTGCCGGATCACGGTCTCGGCATCGTCCAGGTGCAGCACGTGCACCAGCAGGTATTTGCGGTCGTCCGACAGCGCCGCCGACACCGTGCCCGGGGTCAGGGTGATCATGCTGGTCAGCGCGGCGATGCCGTGGATGTTGGCGATGTCCAGCGGCACCCAGATGAAGCCGGGGTGGATGCGCTTCTCCGGGCCGAGCACCTGCAGCGCCACCACCACGTTGGAGCGCACGATGTCCCACGCCGCCACGCACAGCATTTTCGGCACCGAGCGCAGCGAGCCGATGCGGGCGAACTCGCGGTCCAGGCGCGCGGCGAACAACGGTACCGCCACGCCCAGCCCGGCGCCCAGCAGCAGTTGGCCGAGACTGAAGCTGTCGCTCATCAGCAGCCAGAACGCGATGACGGTCAGGCTCAGCGGCCAGGACGGGAACAGGCGGCGCGACCAAGGACGGGCGGACATGTCAGGGCTCCCGCAGGATCGGCGCGGTGGCGCGCAGCTGGGTGGTGTAGTCGGCCGGGCGCAGCAGTTGCGCGGCGGCGGCTTCGCTGTAGCGCAGCAGCGGCCCGGCGGCCACGGTCATCGCCACGCCGTAGCCGAGCAGCAGCACGGTGGCGGCGGTTTCCAGCGGCCGCGCCGGCGCCTTGCGCGGCGCCGGGCGCGGCACTTCCACGGTGCCGTCCTCGGCGGTGTCCTGATCGCCGGGCACGCGCCAGAACAGGCGCACGCCGCCGCGGGTCAGGCCCATGATCACCATCAGGCTGCTGAGCAGCACCGCGGCCCACACCGGCGCGGTCAGCCCGCCCGGGGTCGCGCTGAGGATCGCCACCTTGGCCAGGAAGCCTGACAGCGGCGGCAGCCCGGCCACCGAGATCGCCGCGATCAGGAACAGCACGCCGGGCACGGTCTTGCCCGGCAGCGGCGCGATGATCTCCTTGCGGTCGCTGGCGCCGCCGCGGCGGCGCCGGATCAGGTCGGCGATCATGAACAGCGCCGCGGCGACGAAGCTGCTGTGCGCCAGGTAGTACAGCCCGGCGCCGAGCGTGCCCGGCGCGTCCAGGGCGAAGGCCACGAACAGCGTCGCCGCCGACACGATCACCAGGTAGCCGATCAGCACCCGCAGGCGTACCGCCGCCAACACGCCTAGCGCGGCCAGCAGCAACGTCGCCAGGCCCAGCCACAGCAGCCAGTCGCGGCCGTAGCCGTCCAGCGCCTGCGCCTGGCTGCTCAGGATCAGCGTGCTCACCCGCAGCACCGCATACAGGCCGACCTTGGTCATGATCACGAACAGCGCCGCCACTGGCGCCGGCGCGCGCGCATAGGTCTCCGGCAGCCACAGGTACAGCGGCAGCAGCGCGGCCTTGGCGCAGAACACCAGCAGCAACAGGCCGAACGCGGCCTTGATCAGCGCCACGTTCTGCGGCGGCGCCTGCGCCACGCGCTGCGACAGCTCGGCCATGTTCAGCGAGCCGAGCAGCGCGTACAGCAGACCCAGCGCGATCAGGAACACGGTGGAGGAGGTGACGTTGAAGACCACGTAGTGGAAGCCCACGCGCAGGCGCAGGCCGCGCCCGCCGCTGAGCAGCAGGCCGTAGGAAGCGATCAGCATCACCTCGAAGAACACGAACAGGTTGAACACGTCGCCGGTCAGGAACGCGCCGTTGAGGCCGACCAGCTGGAACTGGAACAGCGCATGGAAATGCGGTGCGCGCCGGTCCCAGCCGGCGCAGGCGTGCAGCAGGCAGGCGCCGGCGAGCAGGGTGGTGGTGGCCAGCATCCACGCCGACAGGCGGTCGGCCATCAGCACGATGCCCAGCCGCGAGGGCCAGTCGCCCAGCAGGTAGGCGTGGACCTGGCCGTCGCGCACCTGCACGCACAGCGCCAGCACCGCCGCAGCCAGCGCCGCCATCGCGGTCCAGGCGACCACGCGGCGCACCTTGCGGCCGTAGCGGCGGTGCTCCACGAACAGCGACAGCGCCGCGCCGAGCAAGGGGATCAGGATCGGCAGGATCAGCAGATGGGTCATGGCGCCTCCCCGTCGGCGGGATCGGGGTCCGGGCGCGCATCGACGTGGTCGCTGTGGTTGTCGCCGCGGCTGCGCATCGCCAACACGATGCTGACCGCGGTCATCGCGAAGGCGATCACGATCGCGGTCAGCACCAGCGCCTGCGGCAGCGGATCGGCGTGTTCGGCCAGGGTCGGGGCGATGCCGTCGCGCAGTACCGGCGCCTTGCCCTGCACCAGTCGGCCGCCGGCGAAGATCAGCAGGTTGGTGGCGTAGGACAGCACGGTCATGCCCAGGATCACGTCGAAGCTGCGCGCGCGCAGCAGCAGGTACACGCCCACCGCGGTCAGCACCCCGATCGCGCTCGCCAGTGCCAGTTCCATCAGGGCATCTCCCCGGTGATGGCTGACCGCCGCGCCGGATCGATCTGCCCGCGCTGCGAATCGCGGGTGCGCGAGGGCTTGATCGTGCCCATCATCGACAGGGTCAGCATGGTGCCGCCGAACACCACCAAGTACACGCCGGTATCGAAGATCAGCGCGCTGGCCAGCGGCACGCTGCCGACCAGCGGCACCTCCAGGTCCAGATGGCCGCTGGTCAGGAACGGCACGCCGAACAGCATCGAGGCCATGCCGCCGAGCGTGGCCAGCAGCAGGCCCAGGCCGATGCAGCGGATGTAGTCGAAGCCGAAGCGCGACTCCACCGAGGCCGCGCCCTGGATCACGTATTGCATCAGCAGCGGCACCGCCAGCACCAGCCCGGCGATGAAGCCGCCGCCGGGCGCGTTGTGGCCGCGCAGGAACAGGAAGATCGACACGGTCATGGTCAGCGGGAACATCAGCTGCGCCAGGTCGGCCGGCACCGGCAGCTTGATCGGCGGCCCGGGCATGACCTTCTCCGGCGCCATCCGCGCGCGCCGCAGCAGCGCGTGCACCACGAGCGCGGCGATGCCGAACACGGTGATCTCGCCGAAGGTATCGAAGCCGCGGAAGTCCACCAGGATCACGTTGACCACGTTGCGGCCATAGGCCTCCGGCAGCGCGCGCTGCAGCAATTCGCCGGCCATGGTCGTCGCCGGCAGGGTCATCACCGCATACGCCAGCAGCGCCATGCCGCCACCGGCGGCGATCGCCAGGATCGCATCGCGCCAACGCCGCCAACGCCGCGGCTGCGGTGGCGAGGCCTTGGGCAGGTAGTTCATGCCCAGCAGCATCAGCACCAGGGTGACCATCTCCACCAGCAACTGGGTCAGTGCCAGGTCCGGCGCCGACAGGAACACGAACACCAGGCTCACGCCCAGCCCGCTGCCACCCAGCACCAGCACCGCCAGCAGCCGCTGCCGGTACAGGAACAGCGTGGACAGCGCGCAACTGAGGATCAGCAGCCACAGGCCCCAGCCCAGCAGCGGCATGCCCTGCGGCGCCGGCCACTGCTGCCACAGCGGCGCCGCGCGCAGCAGCGGTGCGGCGGCCACCACCACCGCGGCCAGCACCAGCCAGCGCAGGCTGCGCTGCAGGCTGCCGTTGGCGAGTACGCGGGTGAAGCGCGCGGCCAGGCCGAACAGGGTCTGCACGTGCCAGTGGAACACGCGCTTGCCCAGCGAACGACTGACCTCGGTATACAGCGCGGTCAGCCGGCGCAGGCCGAAATACAGCACGACACCGCCGACCACGCCGGCGATGCTCATCGCCAGCGGCGCGTTCCAGCCGTGCCACACCGCCAGGCTGTAGTCGGGCAGGGCATCGCCGAGGATCGCGCCGGCGGCGGCGCGCAGCACCGGCGCCACGGTCAGCGCCGGCACGATGCCGACCGCCACGCACACCAGCACCAGGATCTCCACCGGAATCTTCATCCAGCGCGGCGGCTCGTGCGGCATCGCGTCCAGGTCGCGCGGACCGCGGCCGAAGAAGGTCTCGTAGACGAAGCGCAGGCTGTAGGCCACGCCGAACACGCCGGCCAGCAGTGCCGAAGTCGCCGTGAACACGCGCATCGCCGCCGGGCCGTCGGCGCCCAGCGCCTCGGCGAAGAACATCTCCTTGGACAGGAAGCCGTTGAGCAGCGGGATGCCGGCCATCGACAGCGAGGCAGTGATCGCCAGCGCGCTGGTGATCGGCATCCAGCAGCGCAGGTTGCCGAGCCGGCGCATGTCGCGGGTGTGGGTCTCGTGGTCGATGATGCCGGCGGCCATGAACAGCGAGGCCTTGAACACCGCATGGTTGAGGATGTGGAACACGCCGGCCACCACCGCCATCGGCGTGGACAGCCCGAACAGCATGGTGATCAGGCCCAGGTGCGAGATCGTCGAATACGCCAGCAGGCCCTTGAGGTCGTGCTGGAAGATCGCGAACCAGGCGCCGGTGAGCAGGGTGATCGCGCCGATGCCGCTGACCGTGTAGAAGAACAGGTCGCTGCCGGCCAGCGCCGGATGCAGCCGCGCCAGCAGGAACACGCCGGCCTTCACCATCGTCGCCGAGTGCAGGTACGCCGACACCGGGGTGGGCGCGGCCATCGCGTGCGGCAGCCAGAAGTGGAACGGGAACTGCGCGCTCTTGGTGAAGATGCCGAGCAGGATCAGCCCCAGCGCCCACGGATACAGCGCACTGGCGCGGATCACCTCGCCGGCGGCGAGCACCGCGTCGAGCTGGTAGCTACCGACGATGCGCCCGAGCAGCAGCACGCCGCCCAGCAATGCCAGGCCGCCGCCGCCGGTGATCACCAGCGCCATGCGTGCGCCGTCGCGCGCGTCCTGGCGGTGCGACCAGAAGCCGATCAGCAGGAACGAACTGATGCTGGTCAGTTCCCAGAACACCATCAGCAGCAGCAGGTTGCCGGCGATCACCATGCCCAGCATCGCGCCCATGAACAGCAGCAGGCAGGCATAGAAGCGCGCCGCGTTCTCGCGCGCGCTCAGGTAATAGTGCGCGTACATCACCACCAGCGCGCCGATCGCCAGCACCAGGCCGGCGAACATCCAGGCGAGGCCGTCCAGGCGCAGCGAGAACTGCAGGCCGATCTGCGGCAGCCAGGCGTGGTCGGCGCGGACGATGCCGCCTTCGAGCACCGTCGGCGTCAGCGCGCCCAGCACCGCCAGTCCCGCCAACGGCGCCAGCGCCGCGGCCCAGGCCAGGGTGGCGCGCGAGCGGTGGCGCAGGGCAACCACGGCCACGGCCATCAGGAACGGCAAGGCCAGCAGGAGGTCGAGGGCTGGGATCATGCAGGGAATACGAGATTCGCGAGCAGGAGCCCGAGTGTAACAGGCGCATCACGGCGGTGGCCGGCGCGGGGACGGAAGACGGGCACGGTCATGCCGACAGCGTAGCTGCGGGCAAGTGACGCGCTTGCGAGCGCGCGTGGCATGGGCGATGTCGAACGTCGGCGCTGCACGCGTGCGCTTGCCGTATCGCGCGAGCATCGCCCTGTGTGGCCGCGTTGTGCAGCAGAAGTCCTCGCGGCGCTCGCTGCTGACGAGGGCGCGTGCGGCGCGGGCGAGATCGTCGAAGAGCGTGGCGATCGTCGGCGCCTCGCGCCTCTCTGCATCGCGCCTTGCCGGCCTCTGCCAGACGTGGCGCGCCGTGCAGCGGAACGACCCGGCGCGGTGGCGGCCGCAAACGGCGGCGCACGCACTATCCTGTGTCGATGACCGATTCGCCTGCCGCCGCATCCGCTTCCTCTTCGTCCCTCGCGTCGCCGCGCGTTGCGCTGGTGTTCGGCGGCAGCGGCCAGATCGGCGAGCGCCTGTTGCATCGCCTGCTGGCCGCCGGCTGGGAGGTGCATGCCTATTCCCGCCAGGCGCGCGCGGCGCGGCCGGGCCTGCATTGGCATGCCGGCGAACTCAGCGCGCTGCAGGCGCCGCCGGTGGCGGCCGAGGTGGTGTTCAGTTGCGGGCCGCTGGACGCCTTCGCCGACTGGTACCGGCGCGCGCCGGTCGCGGCTGCGCGCGTGGTCGCCTTCGGCTCCACCAGCCTGGAGGTCAAGCGTGACTCGCTGGATGCGGCCGAGCGCGACGTTGCCCGGCGCCTGCGCGAGGCCGAAGCCATCGTGTTCGCGGTCGCGGCCGAGCGCGGTGCGGCCGCGACCGTGCTGCGGCCGACCCTGGTCTACGGCGCCGGCCGCGACCGCACCCTCAGCGCGATCGCGGCGCTGGCGCGGCGCACCGGCTGGTTCGTGCTGCCACGCAGCGCCAGCGGCCTGCGCCAGCCGGTGCACGTGCAGGACCTGGCCGACGCGGCGCTGGCGGTGCTGGCGCATCCGGCCACGCACGGGCGCAGCTATGCCCTCGGTGGCGGCGAGACGCTCAGCTATCGCGAGATGGTGCGACGGGTCCTGGCCGTCCTAAGGCCACCGGCGCGGCTGCTGTCGCTGCCGCACGCGCTGTTCGCACTGGCGCTGGCGCTGGCCCACGCCTGCGGCCGCCTGCAGGGCATGAACCGCGCCGCGCTGCAGCGCATGCGTGAGGACCTGGCGTTCGATCTGCAACCGGCGCGGCAGGATTTCGGCTACGCGCCGCGCGCCTTCGCGCCGGATGCGGCGATGCTGGGTCTGGAGACCGGGGACACGGTGACGCAGGGTTGATGCGATGTCGCACCGCGGCAGTCGCCAGCTCGATGCCGATGAGGGCTGCAATCGAGTGGACGAGGGGAAGAAGCCCGGCGTCCCCGCTCATTTGGCGATGCCCGGCAGCGTTCTCGGCCGCGCTCAGTAGCGCCAGTGCATGCGCCGGTACAGCTTGGCCATCACCCAGGCCGGGCCGATCAGCAGGTAGGTCAGATCGGTGAGGAAGCTGGGCCGATGGCCTTCCAGCGCATGGCCGATGAACTGCGCGATCCAAGCCACCACGAACACGCCGATCGCCAGCCACAACAGCCCCTGCAGCCCCAGGTGCGCCTCCAGCAGCCGGCACAGGCAGCCGCAGAAGAAGAACGCCGCCAGCATGCCGTAGCCCAGCGGGCGCGACAGGCGGTTGTAGTACATCCACGCCGCGAACATGCCCAGCGCCGCCCACAGCCCGCTCTGGAACCAGGTGCCGCCCACCGGGATACACCACAGCAGCGCCACCACCGACCACAGGATCGCCGGCACCGCGACCACGTGGATGCGCTGATTGGCGGCATTGCGGTGATCGTCGGAATAACTGGCGAAATAGCGGTCGATCGGGCGCGCGTAGGCGGTGGTATCCATCTTCCCTCCCAGGAACCGGCCCAGCATAGCGCCATCGCTGGCGCGATGCGGAGACACTGGGCCGCGGGAGGCGAGGAGCGCGGCGACGGGATCGTCTGCGGCGATCCGGCGGAGCGGATAGCCGTTGCCTGCGGCACGGACGTCCTTCCCGTTGCCGGTTGGACCCGACTCCGCAACGTTCCCCGCCCGCGCAGCCAGCATGCAGGCTGCCCGGCCAGCGGAGCGACCTTTCGAGGGGCTCTAGAATCTCTGGGACGTGTCCCGTAGGAGCGGCTTCAGCCGCGACAGGTTTGAGCGGGAACGTGCCCGTCGCGGCTGAAGCCGCTCCTACAGGAGGACCTTGCAGGCGGCTCGATCGTGCCCGAAGCAGGTATGAGACGTGCTTTTCCGTTTGGACGAACGAAGTCCGAGACGCGTCGGACGCCGCCTGGCCGGTTACCACAGGCAAGCGGTGGCGTCGCCGATCAGGGGCGACCGCGCTGTCGGCACGATCGCCCCATCACTGCTTGGCGGCTCAGGCGCGCGCCATGCTCCTGTTCGCTTCCTGCTGCTGCTCGCGCTGCACCGACTCCTGCTGCTGCGCGGACTGGCGAGCCAACTGCGCGCTGGTCTGCTCCAGCGGCGGTGCCGGCTGCTGCAGGTCCACCACCGCACGGAAGCCCGGCGTGTTCCCGGCGACGAAGGCCTTGTCGTTCGCCACACTGACCTCCTTCAGCTTGTCGGGGCTATCGATCCCGGCCTGCTTGGCCTGCAGGGTGAGATTGGCCACCGCCTCGTTCGACAGCCTGGCATGCGGCGGATTGGCCTTCTCTGCACCCCGATCGGCTTCCGTGCGCATCTTGTCGTACAGCGGGGTATCCGGGTGGCCGCGCTCGCCGAGCTGCGGGCCTTTCGCCGGCTTGGCTTGCGCCTGCTCGACAGCCGCCAGCCCGGCACGGGTGTCGCGGCCGACAATGCCGTCCTGGGTGAGGCCGCGCTGTTTCTGCAGGGCGGTCACCGCCTCGTGAGTGTTGTCGCCAAAGCGGCCATCCTCGGCTAGCGGACGGCCTTGCGCGTCGCGGATGCCGAGGCGGTTGAGCTGCTGCTGCAACTCACGCACCTCCGGGCCGCGGTCGCCCTGGCGCAGCGTGCCGTTGCCCTGCTGCGCCTGATCGCGGCCATGGGCCTCGACCTGCTGGCCGCGGTTCCACCACGTCTCCGGACTGACGGCCTTCCCGTTCGCATCGTGCATCTGGTAGTGCACATGCTGCGCGTACTGGTTCGCTCCGTTCGGGCCGCGTCCGCCCATGGTGCCGATCGCATCGCCGGCGCGCACCACGTCGCCTTCCTTCACCGAGCGCGAATCCAGGTGCAGGATTTCGTGCGAGTTGCCCTGCGCATCGCGGATCTTCACCGTGCCGTACTGGCCGCCGGAGAAGGTCACGGTGCCGGAGATCGGCGCGTGCACCGTCGGATGCTGCCGGTTGATTCCCGTCTGACCGCCTTCGTAGTTGAAGTCGGTACCGCCGTGCGGGCCACGCGCGCGGTGTTCGCCGTAGTGCCCGGTGATGTGCGGATCGACCTTGCCCTGACTCGGCAGCATGCGCTCCATCGTCTGCTGGAAGGTGCTGTGGGGCGCAGCAACGTTTGCCGTGGCAGGCCGATGGCCTTGTGTCGGTGCAGCGACGGGTTCGCCAAGGCGCCCTGCCGCCAGGTTCTGCATCAACTCGGGTGTCAGCGTGCGCTGCCAGTGCTCGAAGCGCCGCTCGCGATCCGCCAAGCCGTTCGGCGGGTTGGCCCCGTTGATGGCGGCACCCGCCTCTCGGGCGCTGTTGCGCTGCTCCTCGGGTACCTTCTGCTGCCAATACCAAGTGGCGATGCGCGAGGCGTTCTCAGGCTGAGATGCCAACTCTGGTCGATTGACCAGGTCCAGGCCTAATGCCTCGCCAGCCGCGCGGTACTGCGCCTTGCCGGTCAATTGCATGTAGCCACGGCCGTGATAGAGATAGCCGTCTCCCGGCTGATCGTTGCCAAGATCCCGGCGGTTGCCGTACATGAGTTCGCCGAGCCGTTCGGGCCGTCCCCTGAGTGCCTCGACACGCGCGCTTTCCAGAGCTTCCGGACCTTCGCGCAAAGCGGAACGCACATTGGCAGTGATCTGTCCGATCCCCTTGGTGTAATTGAAGCTTTCCTCAAGCCTGGAAAGTCCGCCGGACTCATGGCCCACCTGCGCCATGAAATTCGCCAGTTCCCTGGGCTGTGTGATGCCGGCCGCGTAGGCGGCGCGGAGCATCTGGTTCTCTCTGTCTGTTGCCATGGTGTAGCTCCTCATTTCTCAGCAACGTGATGGACGGACCCTCCATGTCCGCGGAAACCATTACCTCCCTTTAATTCGTACTCGACGCGCCCTCGTCCAGTGGGGCGACCTTGGGCAGCTTGGCAGGATCGAAATCCGCGAATGCCACCTGCCCGAAATCCTTGGCCGTCAGCTCCAACTGTTTGTGCTGATCGGTTTGCGTATCGGTGAGTTCACGCACCACCTTCTCCAGCAGCCAGCTTTTATTCGCGGGTGCATAGCGGAAGGTGAAGTCGTCAGCCCAGCGCTCGCGCGAGCCGCCCGAAATGGAGATGGTGAACTTCCCTTTTTCGATCCGCGAAAACGCATAAGGATCGCCTGCCATGCCGCCGCAGTTCGCGCATGGGACGATATGCGCATTCTCCGCGGCCTTGTGCAGCTCTCCACGTTCGTCCTGGGTCAGCAGGATCACCGTTCTTGGCGCACCTTGACCCAGCTTCTCGCCAGCGGACGTTGGGGGGGAGACGACCAGCAATGCATCTGACCGACCGGTGCCGGTGAGGTCGCCGCGGAGCGTGTCCACGGTTTCCATGCCCGAAGGAACGAAAGAGGCGACATTTTGCACGGTGGCATTCCCTTGCTGAGTAGGCGTGGCGGGAGCGTTCTGCGCCTGGTTTTGCTGGCTGGAAACCGGGGGCGGCTGTTGCGCGTCGCGCGCGTCGGCGGATTTTCCATCCGCGGTTGCTCCCCCGCAGGCTGCCAATGCCAGAGCGAGAAGCGAAGAAGAGAATTTCAGGAAATGCACGTGAATTTCCTCTGCTAGTTCAATTGCCACTTGGCGAGCGGGCAGCTACATGCTGCCCGGCCATTACGGGGCGAGGGCGGATAGAAGATGAGCGTTTGTCGCGACATGGCGGGTGGCGCTGCGCTGGCGAAAAGCATCCATGCCGTGTCTCCCTGCGCGCGCGGCTACAACGCCTGATCGTCGACCTTCACCAGCGTCCAGCAGGGCCTCTGCGCGAACTGGTAGATCTGCTGGTCGCCGGTATCGGGGGTGCGGACCATGACCTGCCGGCCCTCGGCGTTCTGCGTCACCACGATCTCGCGCCCGCCCTTGCGGGCCGCGTCCAGGTTCGGGATCACCGGCCATTCCACCTCGGACAGCGGCACGTTGCGGGTGACCGGCGCAGGTTCCGGCTGCGCGTCCGGGTCGATGTGAATCATCGTCAACGGGTCGGCGGTGGCCTTTTCCTGGACCGCGCTGTCGGCGCTGAAGCGCTTGAGGAAGGCGTCGAAATCGGCATCCGGGCAACGCGGCGCGGCTGCGGCGGGAGCGGCCTGCGAGGGCGCGGCCGTTGCTGCCGCCACCGTGGAGCCGGTCGGTTGCGCCTTGCACGCAGCCAGGGTCGCTGCCAATGCCAGGGACGTCAGAATGGGGCGTGCGAGAGCCAACGGATCCTCCTGATCGGGTCGGGCGGGCGATCGCCCTGCGGGCGACTGAGTTTAGTCGAGCAGGATCATCATGTCGTGAAGCCGAGGCGGCGCATTGCCGCGGGGTCCACATCGTCCAACGCCGGGGTGCAGTCGCCCGCTCAACCGCTATCGAGCACCTCCGCGCGTCGCGACGGATCATAATCCGTTCGCGAAGACATCCAGCTTCTGCGGTTCGATCCATCCCTGCGCACAGTCGCCTTCAGGACGCGCATTGGCTGCGATGGTGCACGGTCTACCCCGCTTGCGCTGCGTCACGAAGTCGACCGGACGCTCGCCATATTGTTTGCAGAGTGCCTTGCCCTGGCATGCGCTGACGCTCGCAGGCGGGAGGGCGACCACGTAGTAGTAGGTGGCCTGTTGACCCGCATGCGCGGTCGCGAGGATGCAGACGAATTGCCCATCGGACAGCTTGGCGGCGACCTGTGCCTTGCTGCCGGTCACCGGCAAGGCGTCCAGAAGTGTGGCGTCGTGCTCGGCCACGCCTGCGAAGTTTCCGTCTGCGCCACAGCCTGGAGACACGTCGACGTCGTAGAAATCGCCGGCGTCCATGTTGCCCGAAACGCAGCTGCTTCCCTTGGCCGCATTTTCACAACGCAGGTGCAAGGACTCGGCGAGCGCTGCAACGCCGTCATCCTGGCGCGCGGTCTGCGATTGGGTGGATGCGTCAGCGACGGGGTTTGCGGTCGGTACGGCGTCGGCCTGCCGAGGGTTGCAGGCGGCCAGTGCCATGGAAAGTGCGAACGCGGCAAAAAGTCGGGACGAACTGGCCAACGCATCCTCCTGGGCTCGGAATCATTCGTGCGGATGCCCGAGCCTGGTCGGGCAGGGCCATCGGGTCGTAAGCAGCCCGATGGCGTCCGGAAACCGCATGGTGGTGCCTTCCACAACACCCAATGCGCCGGCCACCCGGCGCACGACCCCACTCAGTCGACCGAAATCCCCGCCAGCCGCTGCAGCGCCTCGGCGTACTTGGCGCGGGTGCGGTCGATCACGTCCTGCGGCAGGCGCGGGCCGGGCGCGGTCTTGCCCCAGTCCAGCGTCTCCAGGTAGTCGCGCACGAACTGCTTGTCGTAGCTCGGCGGGCTGGTCCCGATTTCGTATTCGTCGGCCGGCCAGTAGCGCGAGGAATCCGGGGTCAGCATCTCGTCCATGATGTACAGGCGGCCATCGGCGTCGGTGCCGAACTCGAACTTGGTGTCGGCCAGCAGGATGCCGCGCTCGGCGGCGAAGTCGGCGGCGAAGCGGTAGATGCGCAGGGTGGCGTCACGCACGCGCTCGGCCAGTTCGGCGCCCACGGTCTTGACCATGGCGTCGAAGTCGATGTTCTCGTCGTGGTCGCCGACGGCGGCCTTGGTCGACGGGGTGAAGATCGGTTCGGCCAGTTTCTCGGCCTGGCGCAGGCCGTCGGGCAGTTCGATGCCGCTGACCTTGCCGGTGCGCTGGTAGTCCTTCCAGCCGCTGCCGATCAGGTAGCCGCGGGCGATGGCTTCCACCGGCACCGGCTTGAGCTTGCGGGTCACCACCGCGCGCTTGGCGTACAGCGCGGTGTCCACGCCCTCGGGCAGCACTGCGGCCACGTCGATGCCGGTGAGGTGGTTGGGCATCAGGTGCTCGGTCTTCTTGAACCAGAAGTTGGAGACCTGGCACAGCATCTCGCCCTTGCCGGGGATCGGGTCCGGCAGCACCACGTCGAAGGCGGAGAGGCGGTCGGTGGCGACCATCAGCAGGTAGTCGCCGGGCGGCGCGTCGGCCGGCAGGCGCTCGCGGGGAATATCGTACACGTCGCGGACTTTGCCGCGGTGGCGCAAGGGCAGGCCGGGCAGATCGGATTGCAACAGCGTGGTGGACACAGGCACTCCTACGGACTTCGCAATGGCGACCGTCCCGGGACCCGGCGGGCCCGCGGCGGACGGCGGGCCGCGTAGTGTACGGCCGGAATGCCCCGCTGTGCCGTAAAATGGCCGGCCCTGACGCCGCGCCCGCCTTGCCCCATGCCCTGGTACGGAAAACTGCTCGGCGCCATCGCCGGGGCCCTGCTGCTGCGGCCCACGCCGGTGCTGGGCGCGCTGATCGGGCTGCTGATCGGGCATGCCTTCGATGCTGACTGGTTCAAGCTGTCCCAGCGCGAGGATCCGTACCGGGAGCTGGGCCTGACCCGCGACGCCACCGACGCCGAGATCGAACTGGCCTACCGCCGGCTGATGTCCCAGTACCACCCCGACAAGGTCGCCAGCGCCAGCCCCGAGTTGCGCGCCCGCGCCGAGAAGAAGGCCAGCCAGCTCAACACCGCCTACGACCGTATCCGCACCCTGCGCAAGCGCTGAGACCCCGCCATGTCCGACTGCATCATCTCCCCGTCCATCCTGTCCGCCGATTTCGCCCGCCTCGGCGAGGAAGTGGATACCGTGCTGCGCGCCGGCGCCGACTGGATCCACTTCGACGTGATGGACAACCATTACGTGCCCAACCTGACCATCGGCCCGATGGTCTGCCAGGCGCTGCGCAAGCACGGCGTCACCGCGCCGATCGACGTGCACCTGATGGTGGAGCCGGTGGACCGGCTGATCCCGGATTTCGCCGAGGCCGGCGCCAGCATCATCAGCTTCCACCCCGAGGCCAGCCGCCACGTGCACCGCAGCATCCAGCTGATCAAGTCGCACGGCTGCAAGGCCGGCCTGGTGCTCAACCCGGCCACCCCGGTGGACATCCTCGACTGGGTACTGGACGACCTGGACCTGGTGCTGGTGATGTCGGTCAACCCGGGCTTCGGCGGCCAGGCCTTCATTCCCTCGGCGCTGGACAAGCTGCGCGCGATCCGCGCCCGCATCGACGCCAGCGGCAAGCCGATCCGGCTGGAGATCGACGGCGGGGTCAAGCCGGACAACATCGCCGCGATCGCCGCCGCCGGCGCCGACACCTTCGTCGCCGGCTCGGCCATCTTCAATGCGCCGGACTATGCCGAGGTGATCGCGCGCATGCGCGCCGCGGTGGCGGAGCGCTGAGGTGGCGGTCCTGCACATCCGCCCGGCGGTGGCCGACGACGCGGCGCTGATCCTGCGCCTGATCCGCGACCTGGCGCGCTACGAGCGCGCCGAGGACGCGGTGCAGACCGACGAGGCCGGCCTGCGCGCCAGCCTGTTCGGCGCCGACGCCCGCGCGCAGGCACTGATCTGCGAGGCCGACGGCCAGCCGATCGGCTACTCCGTGTACTTCTACAACTACTCCACCTGGCTGGGCCGCAACGGCCTGTACCTGGAAGACCTGTATGTGGACCCGGCGCACCGCGGCGTGGGCGCCGGCAAGGCGCTGCTGCAGCATCTGGCGCGGCAGGCGGTGGCCGAGGGCTGCGGCCGCTTCGAATGGTCGGTGCTGGACTGGAACCAGCCGGCGATCGATTTCTACGAAGCGGTCGGCGCCCTCGCGCAGGACGAGTGGACCGTGTACCGGCTGCAGGGCGAGGCGCTGGCCAGGTTTGCCGCCGGTTGAGCGGCGCCGGGCGACCAAAAGAAAAGAACCGCACCGTCGCCGGTGCGGCCCCTGGGAGAGAAATCGGAGGCTGATCCTGCCTCCATCCGTCTTCCTTGCTATGGCCTTCCATGTTCCGGACGCACGGTGACGTGCGTATGACAACGGCCGCGCCGGGATTCACGCATCGCCCATGCCGCGCCCGTTAGCGTGGGCGCCTCATCCCGGGATGGTTCGCATGGCTGCAGCGCACTGGCGTTTGATCCTCAACGGCAAGTCGGCCGGCGACGAGACGCTGCGCGAGGCGGTCATGGACATGCGTGCACGCGGCGTGGCGCTGCAGGTGCGGGTCACCTGGGAGCAGGGCGATGCCGAGCGCTACGTCGCCGAGGCGGTGGCCGATGGCGCCGCCTGCATCGTCGCCGCCGGTGGCGACGGCACCCTGAGCGAGGTCGCCAGCGCGCTGGCGCATCGCCAGGAGCCGGCCGCGGCATTGCCGGCGCTGGGCCTGGTGGCCCTGGGCACGGCCAACGATTTCGCCACAGCCACCGGCATCCCGCTGCCGCCGCTGGAGGCGCTGGAACTGATCGCGCGCACGCCGGCACGGCCGATTGACCTGCTGCGCATCGAGGCCGAGCACGGCCCGCACTGGTGCGCCAATGTCGCCAGTGGCGGCTTCGGTACCCAGGTCACGGTGGAGACCGACGAAGGCCTGAAGAAGATGCTGGGCGGGCTGGCCTACCTGGTCACCGGTATGAGCCGGCTGGGCCGGATCGATCCGATCCGGGCCCGTTTCGAGGGGCCGGAATTTTCCTGGGAAGGCGATTTCATCGCGCTCGGCCTGGGCAACGGCCGCCAGGCCGGTGGCGGCCAGGTGCTGTGCCCGGACGCGCTGCTCGACGATGGCCTGCTCGACCTGACCCTGGTGCCGGAACTGACCGGCGAAGTCGCCGCGACCCTCGGCACCCTGGTCACGTCCGGCAAACAGGCCGCGCTGGAGCGGGTGGCGGTGCGCGCGCGCCTGCCGTGGCTGCGGATCGAAGCGGCGCAGCCGCTGACCCTGAACCTGGATGGCGAACCGGAAACCTCGCGCCATTTCCGCATCGACTGCGTGCCCGGCCGCCTGCGCATGCACCTGCCGCCGGAGTCGCCGCTGCTGCAGGCACGCGGGCGCTAGCGAACGCCGCAGCGCACGCCTTCCATCTGCGATCGTGTCGCTCGCGTGTTGCTCTCGTAGGAGCGGCTTCAGCCGCGACCGGCATTCCCGGTAACGCCCGTCGCGGCTGAAGCCGCTCCTACGGAGATGTTCCCAGGCAATGAATCCCTTGTGGGAGGGACTTCAGTCCCGACGCGACATCCTCACCGACCACCACCGCGCCGCGATCGATTGGTGGCGTCTGCAACCGTTGCCAGTCGCCGCAGTTGCGGTAAAGTAGCCGCCGTGTCCAGCCTGACGACCCCGCGTTCCTTCACTTCCGCTCGCCGTGCGTGGCGATGGTGGCCTGCAGCCGTCGTCCGCCCTGTCACCGAGTCCCGGAAGGAAAGCCGTCTTGATTACCCGCGAGCAGTTCCAGCGCTACGCCGCTAAAGGTCACACCCGCATCCCCGTCGTCCGCGAAGTGCTGTCCGATCTGGACACGCCGCTGTCGGTCTATCTCAAGCTCGCCGACGCCCCGCACACCTATCTGTTCGAATCGGTCGAAGGCGGCGAACGCTTCGGTCGCTACTCGATCATCGGCCTGCCGGTGCGCCGCGTGTACACCTTCCGCGGCCATACCCTGGACGTGCGCGACCATGGCGAGCTGATCGAGCGCCGCGAGGTCGCCGATCCCTTTGCCGAAGTGGAGGCGCTGCGCGCGCAGCATGTCGTGCCCAAGCTCGCAGGCGTGCCCGGCTTCACCGGCGGCCTGGTCGGCTGGTTCGGCTTCGAATGCATCGGCTATATCGAGCCGCGGTTGGCCGGTGGTGTCGCACGCGACGAGCTCGATACCCCGGACATCCTGCTGATGCTGTCCGAGGAAGTGGCGGTCTTCGACAACCTCAAGGGCCGTCTGTACCTGATCGTGCATGCCGACCCGGCCGAGGCCGACGCCTGGGAGCGCGCGCAGGCGCGTCTGGATGCGCTTACGACCACGCTGCGCCAGCCCGGCGCCGGCTACCCCGCGCCGCTGGCGCGCGACGTGCTGGACGAGAGCGACTTCGTCTCCGGCTTCACCCGCGAGGGCTTCATCGCCGCGGTGGAGAAATCCAAGGACTACATCCGCGCCGGCGACATCTTCCAGGTGGTGCTGAGCCAGCGCCTGAGCGTGCCGTTCACCGCACGCCCGGTGGACGTGTACCGCGCGCTGCGTGCGCTGAATCCGTCGCCGTACATGTATTTCCTCGACGTCGGCGACACCCAGGTGGTCGGCTCCTCGCCGGAGATCCTGGTGCGGCTGGAGAACGGCCAGGTCACCGTGCGCCCGATCGCCGGCACCCGGCCGCGCGGCAAGACCCCGGAAGAGGATCAGGCGCTGGAGGCGGAGCTGCTCGCCGATCCGAAGGAGCGCGCCGAACACCTGATGCTGATCGACCTGGGCCGCAACGATGCAGGCCGCGTCTCGCAGGCCGGCAGCGTCGCCGTCGGCGAGCGCTTCGTGATCGAGCGCTACAGCCATGTCATGCACATCGTCAGCGAGGTCACCGGGACTCTGCTGCCCGGGCTCAGCTACGCCGACGTGCTGCGCGCCACCTTTCCCGCCGGCACCGTCAGCGGCGCGCCGAAGATCCGCGCGCTGGAAGTCATCCGCGAGCTGGAGCCGATCAAGCGCAACGTCTATGCCGGCAGCATCGGCTACCTCGGCTGGCACGGCGACGCCGATACCGCCATCGCCATCCGCACGGCGGTGATCAAGCACGGCCGCCTGCATGTGCAGGCCGGCGCCGGCATCGTCTACGACTCCGACCCGCAGACCGAGTGGGACGAGACGATGAACAAGGGCCGCGCGCTGTTCCGCGCGGTCGCCGAAGCGGCGAAGGGGCTGTGAGCGCCGCCGCGCCGCGGATCGGCTTCCGCAACGACTACAGCGAAGGCGCGCACCCGCGCCTGCTCGCCGCGCTGGCCGCCGCCAGCGCCGAGCAGAATGCCGGCTATGGGCTGGACCGGCACAGCGCGCGCGCCGCCGAGCTGATCCGTGCCGAGATCGGCTGCGCCGACGCCGACGTGCACCTGCTGGTCGGCGGCACCCAGACCAACCTCACCGCGATCGCCGCGTTCCTGCGTCCGCACCAGGCGGCGATCGCTGCGGCCTGCGGCCATATCGCCACCCATGAGACCGGCGCGATCGAGGCCACCGGGCACAAGGTGCTCACCGTGGACGCGAGCGATGGTCGGCTCACGCCTGAGCGGATCGCGCCGCTGCTGGCCGAGCATGGCAACGAGCACCTGGTGCAGCCGCGGCTGGTCTACGTGTCCAACACCACCGAGGTCGGCACGCTGTACCGCAGGCACGAACTGCAGGCGCTGCGCGCGTTCTGCGACGCGCACGGCCTGCTGCTGTTCCTGGACGGCGCGCGTATCGGCAGCGCGCTCACCGCCGAGGGCAACGACCTGCGCATGGCCGACATCGCTGCGCTGACCGATGCGTTCTACATCGGCGGTACCAAGAACGGCGCACTGCTCGGCGAGGCGCTGGTGATCCTCAACCCGGTGTTGAAAGCGGATTTCCGCTACCTGCTGAAGCAGCGCGGCGCGCTGCTGGCCAAGGGCATGGTGCTGGGCACCCAGTTCGCCGCGCTGTTCGAGGATGGCCTGTTCTACGAACTCGCCGCGCACGCCAACCGCATGGCCGCACGGCTGCGCGACGGGCTCGCCGCGGCCGGCGCGCAGTTCGCCTCGGACTCGCCGACCAATCAGCTGTTCGTGATCCTGCCGGCCGCCGCGGTCGAACTGCTGGCGCAGCGCTACGACTTCGAGCGCTGGCAACGGCTGGGCGACGGCCGCTGGGTGATCCGCTTCGTCACCTCGTGGGCCACGCAGGACGCGGCGGTCGATACGTTGATCGTGGATTTCGCTGCGCTGACCCGGTCCGGCACGCAGCGTGCGGCCGGCTGACATTCCGCCAAGGAGAGGAAGATGAACATTCGCACGTTTGGTGCCTGGGCCGTTGCCGCGGTGCTGGCCTTGCCGGCCATCGCCAGCGCACAGGTCAACAGCCTGCCGTCGCAGCCGCACTTGTTGGTGAAGGGTGAGGCGCAGCGCGAGGTGGTGCCGGACCGCTTCGGTTTGACCATCACCCTCAGCGCCGTGGATGCCGACCCGGGTGCGGCGCGCAAGCGCGTGCAGGCCAATGCCGAGAAGGTGCTGGCCGGGTTCGCACAGCACCACGCGCTGGCCGGCAGCGTGCAGGCCACGACGCTGTCGATCGCGCCCGAGCGTCGCTACCAAGACGACAAGCAGCTGTTCGAAGGCACGCGCGTGCAGCGCACGCTCTCGGCCGACTTCGCCGCATTGGACGATGTACGCGCTTTGCTGGGCGCGTTGGTCACCAGCGAGGAACTGCAGGTGTCGGGGATCGCGCCGCGCTACAGCGGCGAAGCCGCGCTGCGCGCCGAGCTCAAGCGCCAGGCGGCCGAGCAGACCCGCAGCTCCGCGCAATCCCTGGCCAAGGCCTACGGCGTGCGCCTGGGCGGCCTGTACACAATCTCCGAGGTGGCGCCGGACTTCGCCTATGGCATCCAGGCCGGGCATTGGCCCTCCGAGCCAGTCAGGATGCAGTTGGTGAGTGCGCCGCCATCGCCGGTTATCGACCTCGTGGCAGCGCGTGCGGCCGATGGCATGGCCGAATCCCTCGAAGCCGGCACCCTCACCCTTTCCGAAAACGTCTATGCGGTCTTCCTGATCGCGCAATGAGACCTTCGCCATGCTGCTGATGCTGGATAACTACGACAGCTTTACCTACAACCTCGTGCAGTACCTGCAGGCGCTCGGCGCCGAGGTCAAGGTGGTGCGCAACGACGCGCTCAGCGTGGACGAGATCGAGCGCCTGGCGCCCGAGCGCATCGTCATCTCGCCGGGGCCGTGCACGCCGAACGAGGCCGGGGTGTCGCTGCAGCTGATCGAGCGGCTGGGCCAGCGCACGCCGATCCTGGGTGTGTGCCTGGGCCACCAGAGCATCGGCCAGGTCTACGGCGGGCAGGTGGTGCGTGCCGGCACCATCATGCACGGCAAGACCTCGCGCATCCGCCACGAAGGCCGCGGCGTGTTCGCCGGCCTGCCGGACCGCTACGAGGCCACCCGCTACCACTCGCTGGTGGTGGAGAAGACCACGCTGCCCGATTGCCTGGAAGTGACGGCCTGGACCGAACACGACGACGGCACGGTGGAGGAGATCATGGGCCTGCGCCATCGCCAGTTCCCGGTCGAGGGCGTGCAGTTCCACCCCGAGTCCATCCTCACCGAGCACGGCCACGCCTTGCTGAAGAACTTCCTGGAGCGCTGAGCGCGCCGCGACGGCGCCGCCCGCCTTCCGTCACTGCCGGACCCTGCCGATGCACGATCGCAC
The DNA here is from genome assembly GCF_014206815.1 of Xanthomonas sp. F10. Taxonomy (GTDB): domain Bacteria; phylum Pseudomonadota; class Gammaproteobacteria; order Xanthomonadales; family Xanthomonadaceae; genus Xanthomonas_A; species Xanthomonas_A indica. Next base: position 629,592 of record NZ_JACHNP010000001.1, on the reverse strand, counting down.
CGACGCCTTCCACTTCTACGAACCGGCCCACGGCCACGGGTTGCCGCACGATCCGTTCAACGCCATCGTCGGGCCGCGGCCGATCGGCTGGATCGGCTCGCGCAGCGCCGACGGCGTCGCCAACCTGGCGCCCTACAGCTTCTTCAACGCCTTCAACTACGTCCCGCCGATCGTCGGCTTCGCCAGCATCGGCTGGAAGGACAGCGTGCGCAACATCGAGGCCACGGGCGAGTTCACCTGGAACCTGGCCACGCGGCCGCTGGCCGAGGCGATGAACGCCAGTTCCGCCGCGGTGGCGCCGGAGGTCGACGAGTTCGCCCTGGCTGGCCTGACCGCCGCGCCGTCGCGCCTGATCGGCGCGCCGCGGGTGGCCGCCAGCCCGGTGAGCTTCGAGTGCCGCCTCAGCCAGCTGCTGCCGCTGCAGAGCGCGCGCGGCGAGCCGATCCAGACCTGGCTGGTGCTGGGCGAGGTGGTCGGCGTGCACATCGCCACGCACGCGCTGCAGGACGGCATCTACGATCCGGCCGCGGTCGCCACCCTGCTGCGTGCCGGCGGTCCGGCCGACTACTTCGAGGTGCTGGCGCAAGGGCGCCTGCGCATGCCGCGGCCGACGCAGGCGCGCTGAGCGCATCCGGCGCGGCGCCTCACATATTTCAGCCTACGAGCAGATCCTCCCCATGACCATCACCCCCCAGCAAGCCCTGCAGCGCACCATCGAGCACCGCGAGATCTTCCACGACGAGATGGTCGGGCTGATGCGGCAGATCATGCGCGGTGAGGTGTCGCCGATGATGACCGCGGCCATCCTCACCGGCTTGCGGGTCAAGAAGGAAACGGTCGGCGAGATCGCCGGTGCGGCGGTGGTGATGCGCGAGTTCTCGCGCACCGTGCCGGTCGCCGACCGCACCCACATGGTCGACATCGTCGGCACCGGCGGCGACGGCTCGCACACCTTCAACATCTCCACCTGCGCGATGTTCGTGGCCGCCGCGGCCGGCGCCAAGGTCGCCAAGCACGGCAACCGCAGCGTCTCTTCCAAGTCCGGCAGCGCCGACGCGCTGGAGGCGCTGGGCGCGGCGATCGAGCTGCAGCCCGAGCAGGTGGCGCAGGCGCTGGCGGCCACCGGCATCGGCTTCATGTTCGCGCCCGTGCACCATCCGGCGATGAAGGTGGTGGCGCCGGTGCGGCGCGAGATGGGCGTGCGCACCATCTTCAACATCCTCGGCCCGCTGACCAACCCGGCCGGCGCGCCGAACATCCTGATGGGCGTGTTCCACCCCGACCTGGTCGGCATCCAGGCGCGCGTGCTGCAGGAACTGGGCGCCGAGCGCGCGCTGGTGGTATGGGGCCGCGACGACATGGACGAACTCTCGCTCGGCGCCGGCACCCTGGTCGGCGAGCTGCGCGACGGCCAGGTCCGCGAGTACGAGGTGCATCCGGAGGATTTCGGCATCGCCATGTCGGCCAGCCGCAACCTCAAGGTCGCCGACGCCGCCGAATCGATGGCGATGCTGCGCGCCGTGCTCGACAACGTGCCGGGCCCGGCCCTGGACATCGTCGCCTTCAATGCCGGCGCGGCGCTGTACGTGGCCGGCCTGGCCGACGACATCGGCGCCGGCATCGCCCTGGCGCGCGCGGTCATCGCCGATGGGCGTGCGCGGGCCAAGCTGGAGGCGTATGTGGCGTGTACGCAGCGGTTGGTCGGGTCCCGGGACCCGGGACCCGGGACCCGGTAGGAGCGCAGTTCGCGGATCTGGGGCGATTGGCGCTCGCCCATCCAGTCGTCAGTTGCAACACGTGCGTGGCTGCCCAGGCTGTTGCGGGTCCCGGGTCCCAGCTCCCAGGTCCCAGGTCCCGATCCCTTCTTTAACCCCACATCGCCGATAATCCGGCCATCCCCCAGGATCCCCACCGCATGAGCAGCGACATTCTCCGCACCATCCTCGCGCGCAAGGCCGACGAGATCGCCGCGCGCCGCGCGCGCGTGCCGCTGGCCGAGCTGGCCGCCCGCGCCGAGGCCATGCCGCCCACCCGCGGGTTCGCCCGCGCGCTGCAGGCCGCCATCGCCAATGGCGACCCGGCGGTGATCGCCGAGGTCAAGAAGGCCAGCCCCTCCAAGGGCGTGATCCGGCCGGACTTCCATCCGGCCGACATCGCGGTCAGCTACGAATTCGGCGGCGCCGCCTGCCTGTCGGTGCTGACCGACGAGGACTTCTTCCAGGGCCACGACCGCTATCTGCAGCAGGCGCGCGACGCCTGCACGCTGCCGGTGCTGCGCAAGGACTTCACCATCGATCCGTACCAGGTGTACGAGGCGCGCACGCTCGGCGCCGACTGCATCCTGCTGATCGTGGCGGCGCTGGACGACCTGCAACTGGCCGAGCTGTCGTCGCTGGCGCTGCAACTGGGCATGGACGTGCTGGTGGAAGTGCACGACATCGACGAACTGGAGCGCGCGCTGCAGGTGCCGGCGCCGCTGATCGGCATCAACAACCGCAACCTGCGCACCTTCGAGGTGTCGCTGCAGACCACCTTGTCGATGCGGAACGCGGTGCCGCGCGACCGCCTGCTGGTCACCGAAAGCGGCATCCTCGGCCCCGACGACGTGGCGCTGATGCGCGGTGCCGGCGTGCACGCGTTCCTGGTCGGCGAGGCGTTCATGCGCGCCGAGGAGCCGGGCGAGGCGCTGCGCCAGTTGTTCTTCGCGGCATGAGCGGGCAGGCGCCGAGTCCTTACCCGTTGCCGCGCGCCGATGCGCCGCTGGTGGTGTTCGATTTCGACCACACCCTGTACGACGGCGACTCCGGCAGCCACCTGTTCGCCTGGCTGATCAAGCGCAATCCGCTGCGCCTGGCCGCCGCGGTGCTGGCCACGCCGTTGCTGGGGCCGCTGGTGGCGATGCTGCCGACCCGGCGCACCGGCATCTCCGGCTACGTCTGGATCGCCAGCTTCGGTCTGCGCCGCGCCCGCGAGTTCAATCGCATCATCGACCAGTACGTGCTGCAGCATCAGGCGCAGATCCGCCAGCGGCTGCTGCCGCAGGCGCTGGAGGTGTTCGCCCGGCACCGCGCCGCCGGCGATCGCGTCGTGGTCGCCACCGGCGCGCCGCCGGAACTGGCGCGCGCCATCCTCGGCTTCGTCGCGCACCAGGACGTGCCGGTGGTCGGCAGCCTGATCGGCCCGCGCCTGGGCGCGGTCACCGCCACGCGCCACTGCCACAACGAGGAAAAGATGCGCATGCTGCGCGAACTGGGCTACGGTGAGATCGCCATGGCCTATTCCGACAGCACCGCCGATCTGCCGCTGCTGCAGGCCGCGGCCACGCCGGTGGTGGTCAATCCCAAGCACAGCGCGGTGGCGGTGTTCCGCCGGCTGCTGCCGTCCGGCACGCCGATCCTCAACTGGGGCTGCCGCGACCGCGGTGGCGAGGGCGCCGGCCGCTAACCGCTGCTGCCGTCGGGCGCCGCGACCGCGCAGCGCTCGTCACGGCCAACGTCGTCCGCATGGCCCTGCGTGCGCCCGCTGCGGCGATCAGCCGCCGGACCTGGCGTAAGCGCTGTCGCTGCCCACCAAGGCATGGTGCAGCGGCGCGACCCACTGGCCGCGGTCGATGTCGTAGGCGCCGAAGCTGCCCTCGAACTCCCAGTAGGCCCAGGCGAAATGGCGCTTCTCCGCGGCATTGACCACGGCCACGGTCCAGGCCAGGCGATCGGCCGGCGGCGCCTGCTCGTAGGCGCCGAACTCGCCCAGCAGTACCTGCCGATGGTGCGCCGTGGCCCAGGCCGCGATGCGGTCGAACTCGCCGTACAGCTTGGTCCGGTCGGCCGCGCTGCCCCAGGCCACGCCGGTGTGGTCGCGGATGTCCGCAGGCGCCCACGGCGCACCCTGGTGGGTGAAGCGGAACGGGTTGTAGTAGTGCACGGTGACCAGCAGGTGCGCATCGTCATCGGGCAGGCGCAGGCTGTCGAGCGCGGTGAAGGAATTGCTGCTGGCCGGGCCCACCACCACGGTGCGGGTCGGGTTGTCGCGGCGGATGACCTGCAGCGCATCGCGCAGCAGGTCGTTCCACGCCGCGCTGGTCATCTGGCCGTTGGGCTCGTTGAGGATCTCGAACAGCACCGACGCCGGTGCGTGGCGGTAGCGCGGGGCGACCTGGCTCCAGAACGCCAGCAGCTTGGTCCGGCACACCGCCGCATCGGCGGCGCAGGGGTGGAAGTCGTGTTCGTCCAGGATCGCGTTCAGGCCCGCGGCGGTGGCCTGGTCGACCACCGTGTCCAGTGTCTTCAGCCAGGTCGGGTCGAGCCGGTTGGCGGCGTCCATGTGCGCGAAGGCCTGCAGGTTGACCCGGACCGTGCGGAAGCCGCCGTCGCGGATCGTGCGGTACAGCGGCGGACGGAAGCGCGCCTTCGCCGGGTCGCTCCACAGCGGGTCGTAGCCGAGGATGTTGACCCCGCGCCCGAGCCGGGCGAAGGCGTCGTCGGCCTGCGCGCGCGGCGCCGGCAGCGCCAGACACAACAGGGCCAGGAGCAACGGGATGGCACGCATGGCGGTCTCGCGGGGCAGGGGAGTGGTGAGACGCACAGCCATCGGCGGCAGCGTCCCGGCCGCGATCATCGCGCGGCCCGCCCAGGGAAAAGCGAACGCGGCCTGACCGCAGATCGGATCACCAGCGCAACGGCTTCAGGCGCCGCGGAGACCGCCTTTGCGAATCCCCAATCCCGACTTCCAAATCCCGGGCGTCAGCCCAGCCAGCGATACAGCGCCCCGCCCACCTGATACAGGCTGATGCCCAGCACCAGCAGGCCGACCGCCACCAGCACCCAGCGCTCGCGCACGCGCTTGACCAACAGCGCCGCCAGCGGCGCGGCGAGCATGCCGCCGACCAGCAGGCCGAGCACGATGTCCAGGTGCTGCAGGCCCATCGTCAGCAGGAAGGTCAGCGAGATCGACAGCGTCACCAGGAACTCGGCGGCGTTGACCGTGCCGATGGTGGTGCGGGCCTGGCCGCCGCGGGCGAGCAGCGTCGAGGTCGCCACCGGCCCCCAGCCGCCACCGCCGCTGGCGTCCAGCAGGCCGGCGACGAAGCCCAGCAGCGGCACCCGCTGCACCTCGCGGCGCGGCAGTGCACGGCCGGCCGCGCGCAGCAGGATCAGCACCGCCAGGGCGAGCAGGTACAGATAGACGAAGGGGCGGATCAGCTCGCCCGGCAGCTGCGTCAGCACATAGGCGCCGGCGATGCCGCCGACCATGCCCGGCAGCGCCAGGCGCAGGAACAGCCGCTTGTCGACGTTGCCCAGGGCCAGATGCGACAGGCCGGAGGCGCCGGTGGTGAACACCTCGGCGCTGTGCACGCTGGCGCTGACCACCGCCGGCGGCAGGCCCAGGCTCAGCAGCACCGAGGAGGAGACCAGGCCGAAGGCCATGCCCAGCGCGCCGTCCACCAGTTGCGCGGCCAGGCCGACCAGCACGAACCAGTAGAAGGTCTCGCTCAGCAGCATCGCACCGGGCCTAGCGCCCCATGGCGGTCAGCGCGCGCCGTACAGCACCACGGTCTTGCCGCGGGCATGCAGGATGCCGTCGACCTGCAGCTTCTTCAGCACCCGGCCGGCCATCTCGCGCGAGCAGCCGACCAACCGCGCCAGTTCCTGGCGCGACACGCGCAGCTGCATGCCCTGCGGGTGGCTCATCGCCTCCGGCTCTTGGGCCAGGTCGTGCAGGGTGCGCACGATGCGGTCGGTGACGTCCAGGAACGCCAGGCGGCTGGCCTTGCGCGAGGTGTCCAGCAGGCGCTTGGACAGCTGCACGCCGATCGCGTACAGCACCCGCGGCGCGTCGGACGACAGCGAGCCCAGGAACAGCTGGTGCAGGCGCTCGTAGCTGATCTCGGCCAGCTCGCAGGGCGTGCGGGTGCGCAGGATCACCTCGCGCTGGTCGGATTCGATGAACAGGCCCATCTCGCCGACGAACTCGCCGCTGCCGAAATAGCCCAGCACCAACTCGCGGTCGTCATCTTCCTCGGCGATGATGCTGACCGAGCCGCTGACGACGTAGTAGAGGGTGCCGGCCGGATCGCCTGGCCTGAACACGTCCGTCCGCGCCGGATAGCGGCGACGGTGGCTGTGGGCCAGGAAGCGGTCGATGGTGGCGGTGTCCAACGTCAGAGGACTTGGAGCGATGCGCACAGGTGCTGCAGTCGATGTGTTTCCGGGGCTCATGGCGGCTTCGCTACGGCGTAATTCCTGAAGCTTAACGGGACGCGTTCGCGGCGGCAAACAAGAGACGGGCGCCACGTTTCGCAGTCGGGCCATTTGGCTCATAATTGAGTGTCTTTCCCCCCACTTCCAGAGGATCCACGCCGTGGTCAAGCCGTTGCCTCGCCTGAGGCTGCAAGGTTTCAACAACCTCACCAAGGCGTTGAGCTTCAACATCTACGACGTCTGCTACGCGATTTCCGAAGAGGAGCGCCAGCGCTACATCGAGTACATCGACGAGCAGTACGACGCCGATCGCCTGACCCAGATCCTCACCGATGTGGCCGAGATCATCGGCGCCAACATCCTCAACATCGCGCGCCAGGACTACGATCCGCAGGGCGCTTCGGTGACGATCCTGATCTCCGAAGAGCCGGTCATCGACAAGAAGGCGGCGGGCAAGGAGATCATTTCCGACGCCGTGGTCGCGCACATGGACAAGAGCCACATCACCGTCCATACCTACCCGGAAACCCATCCGCAGCACGGTATCGCCACGTTCCGCGCCGACATCGACGTCGCCACCTGCGGCGTGATTTCGCCGCTGAAGGCCCTCAATTACCTGATCGAGAGCCTGGAATCGGACATCGTGATCATGGACTACCGCGTGCGCGGCTTCACCCGCGACGTGAAGGGCAAGAAGCACTACATCGACCACAAGATCAACTCGATCCAGAACTTCCTGGCCAAGAACGTCAAGTCGCGCTACGAGATGTTCGACGTCAACGTCTATCAGGAGAACATCTTCCATACCAAGATGCACCTGAAGGACTTCGACCTGGACCAGTACCTGTTCGAGGAAAAGGCCAAGAACCTCTCGTTCAAGGAGCGCATGCGCATCGAGGCGCTGCTCAAGCGCGAGATCGAGGAGCTGTTCCACGGGCGCAACCTGTCCGAGTAAGCGACCTCGAATCGGCGGGACGGCCCGCCCGCAGCCTGCGCTGCGACCCCTGCCGACGGCGGCCCGATGTGCAGACATCGGGCCGTTTTCATTTGGATTTGTCTACGGAGAAAGACAATGCCCTGGATCTACCTGTTGCTGGCCGGCCTGTTCGAGATCGGCTTCGCCCTCGGCCTCAAGTACAGCGAAGGCTTCACCCGGCCCTGGCCGACCGTGGCGACCCTGGCCGGTGCCGGCCTCAGCCTATGGCTGCTGACCCAGGCGCTCAAGCACATCCCGCTCGGCACCGCCTATGCGATCTGGACCGGGATCGGGGCGCTGGGCACGGCCGTGCTCGGCGTGGTCCTGTTCGGCGACAGCGCCTCGCCGGCGCGGCTGGCCTGCATCGGCCTGATCGTGGTCGGGGTGATCGGCCTGAAGCTGGTCGGCCACTGAGCGCGGCGTGCGAGCGCAGGACTCAGGCGGCGATGCGGCGCCGGGTCAGGACCCGGCCGATCAGCATCCGGTGCGCGACCACCGCCAGCAGCGCGGCGATCGACAGCGCGATCATCGCGCGGGTGAACACGCTGCCGAGATTGCCGGCGTGCTGCAGCTGGTCCAGGCGCCCGAAGCGCGAGGGATCGGCATTGGCGTAGGCGATCTCGACGGTGGCGCCGTCCAGCAGCAGCGGCGCGGCTTCGGCGCCGCTGGCTTCGAAGGCGCCGCTGTGCAGGCGGCCCTTGCTCTCGAACACGTAATGGAAGCGATAGCGCACCAGCGGCTGGGTCTGCATGCCGAAGGCGCCGTCGGCGATCACCGGCACGGTGGCGACCGAGTGGTCGCGCAGGATCGCGCTGGCCTGGCGATAGTCGCCGAGCAGGTGATGCAGCAGGGCGCCGCCGCCGAGCGCGAACAGGCTCGCGAACAGCAGGCGCGACAACCAGCGGGTGCGGGGCGACGGTAGATGGAGCGAAGATGCGGGCATGGCGATCGGCAGGCGGAGCGCACGCGTGCGTGACTCGGCGCGGGTACTTCGGAGAGCGGACGGCACGAGGGACGCACCGCGGCTCGAACGGCGTGCGCCGACGTGGAATCAGTCAGCGTTCGTTCACTTTAACGCGATCGAGCCGGTAATGCCAGCCGGGGTGGCGCCAGCCCGACCGGCGGACGCCTACAGCCGATAGGCGACGGCCTTCATCAGCCGCGAGGCGGCGGCCATGACCGTGGGGATCGGCGGCGGCAGGCGCCGTGCGCCGGCCTGTTCGGCGTGCTCGGCGTGGCGGGCCTCGTCGGCCTTCATCACGTTCAGTATGTCGCGGCTGCGCAGATCGGCCGGCGGCAGGGTCTGCAGGTGTTCGTCCAGGTGCGCCTCGACCTGGCGCTCGGTCTCGACCACGAAGCCCAGGTTCCAGCCATCGCCGCGCAGCCCGGCCAGGGTGCCGATCGCGTAGCTGCCGGCGTACCACAGCGGATTGAACAGGCTGGGGCGGCTGTCGAGCTCGCGCAGCCGCGCCGCGCACCAGGCCAAGTGGTCGGTCTCCTCCTGCGCCGCCTCCAGCAGGTGCGCGCGGGTAGCCGGATCGCGCGCGACCGCGGCCTGGCCGAAGTACAGGCCCTGGGCGCAGACCTCGCCGACGTGGTTGATGCGCATCAGGCCGGCGGCGTGGCGGCGCTCGTCCGGCGCCAGCACCACGTCGGCGGTGGCCGCGGCGGGGTAGGGGCGCTGCGCCGGCGGGTCGCCGAACACGGTCTCCAGCGCGCGCTGGGCCTCGACCAGGGCGCGATCGAGCGGGGAATGCTGGCGGCTGGCGATCATGGGGAAAGCCCGAAGCGGTGGGGCCCTCGATTTTGGCCCCCGGCCGGCGCACTGCCAAGCGTGCCGCCGGGCCTGCGGCCGCCGGTCAGGGGTGGACTTGCGCGCCGCGGCCGGGCCACGTAGAATTTCGCCTCTTGCGTTTTTGCAATTCACAACGCGTGGCAAAGTTCCGGCCGTTCGCTGCAGGAATCCGCCCGACCAACCGAGTCTTATAATGAGCACCTTCACTGCTAAGTCCGAGACCGTCCAGCGCGACTGGTATCTCGTCGACGCCGCCGGCAAAACGCTGGGCCGGCTTTCCACCGAACTGGCACGCCGCCTGCGCGGCAAGCACAAGCCGGTCTACACCCCGCACGTCGATACCGGCGATTACCTGGTGGTGATCAACGCCGAGAAGATCGTCGTCACCGGCAACAAGCTCAAGGACAAGAAGTACCATCGCTTCACCGGCTACATCGGCAACCTGAAGACCGAGAGCCTGGAGCAGGCGCTGGAGCGCCACCCGGAGCGCGTGATCGAAATCGCGGTCAAGGGCATGCTGCCCAAGGGCCCGCTGGGCCGCGCGATGTACCGCAAGCTCAAGGTCTATTCCGGTGCGGAGCATCCGCACGCCGCTCAGCAGCCGCAGGTTCTGGATATCTAATCATGGCGATTTCGCAAAACTACGGCACTGGCCGCCGCAAGTCCTCCACTGCCCGCGTGTTCCTGCGCAAGGGCACCGGCAACATCTCCGTCAACGGCCGTCCGCTGGACGAGTTCTTCGGCCGCGAGACCGCGCGCATGATCGTGCGCCAGCCGCTGGAGCTGACCAAGAACACCGAGAGCTTCGACATCGTCGTCACCGCCACCGGCGGCGGCACCACCGGCCAGGCCGGTGCGATCCGTCTGGGCATCGCCCGTGCGCTGGTCGAGTACGACGAAACCCTGAAGAGCGAGCTGCGCAAGGCCGGCTTCATGACCCGCGACGCCCGCGAAGTCGAGCGTAAGAAGGTCGGTCTGCACAAGGCCCGCCGCGCCACCCAGTTCTCCAAGCGCTGATCCATCGCGCCTGGCGTGGGCTCCTTCGGGAGCCTGCTGGGACCACGCAAAAGCCCGGCTTCGGCCGGGCTTTTGTCGTTCTGGGTCCGCGGGCTTGGGCTGGAAGCACGTGTGTGCCGTCGCCGGTTTGGCGCGCTGGATTTGCGCATGGCATTCGGGTGATTGCCCGTCTGGCCCGAAGACCCGGTGTCGCCGCAAGAGGCTCATGCCTGCGGAGTCGCATGTCTGCAGGGTCAGGGGCGCGTGCGTCCCGTCGGCATGGGTCGAATGAGTTCGTTCTCTCGTCAGCGCCCGCTTCGGTGGATCGAATTCCATCTGGTGGAGTAGCCCCGTTGGAGTCCAAGGGGGCGCGCCGACAGGCGCGGGGATGTGGAGGCGGAGGCCGGGGCCCGCACCTTGCGCAGCAAGGTGTGGGGCGCAGGCGCTGCGCGCCTGCGCGAACCCGCAGCCAAACACACAAAAAAGGCCGATCTTTCGATCGGCCTTTTTTGTGTGTTTGGCTGCCCCGGATGGATTCGAACCACCGAATGCCTGAGTCAGAGTCAGGTGCCTTACCGCTTGGCGACGGGGCAATGTGGACTGCAAGTATCGCACGCCTTGGGCGTACACACCATGGTGGCTATGGGTGGACTCGAACCACCGACCCCAGCATTATGAGTGCTGTGCTCTAACCGGCTGAGCTACATAGCCCTGGTGAACCGCCAATTCTTATGGAGAAGCGGGCGGCTGTCAACGGGTTTCTGCGCTGCTTGTGGCCCGGCCGCAGCCATGGCAGAGTCGGAGCCAGTAGATTTTTCAGGAGTCCGCATCGTGATCGATCCGGACGGCTATCGACCGAACGTAGGCATCGTGCTGATGCGGCCGGATGGTCAGGTGTTCTGGGCACGCCGTGTGCGCCGGGACGGCTGGCAGTTCCCGCAGGGCGGCATGAACACCGACGAGACCCCGGTGGAGGCCATGTACCGCGAGTTGCGCGAGGAAACCGGGCTGTTGCCCGAGCATGTGGAAGTGCTCGGCGCCACCCCCGGTTGGCTGCGCTATCGCCTGCCCAGCCGGGCCATCCGCCGCAACGAACGCCAGGTCTGCATCGGCCAGAAGCAGGTGTGGTTCCTGCTGCGGATGCAGTGCGACGAGAGCCAGCTGAACCTGGAACTGACCGAGACGCCGGAGTTCGACCACTGGCGCTGGGTCGATTTCTGGTACCCGGTGGAGCACGTGGTGCTGTTCAAGCGCGGGGTCTACGCGCGGGCGCTGCGCCACCTGGCGCCGCTGGCGCAGACCATCGCCGGCGCCGGCATCCGCGCCATGCCGACCCCGGCCCAGGAGGCATGGCTACCGGGCAATACCGCCGGCCACGAGCGCCCGCGCAAGCGTCCGCGCAAGCGCGGCGGGCCCTGGGCGGCCCGAATTAATAACGATTAACGGACGGAATTGACAACCATTCTCACTTTGGTTTGAATGGCGGCAGGCGCAGTCCGCGCCGTCCGCCGCCAAGCCTGCCGTGTACGTCTGCATCTGCAATGGGGTCACCGATCGCCAGATCCGCGAAGCCGCCGAAGCCGGCTGCCGCAGCGTGTCCGAACTGACCATGCGCACGGGCTGCGGTGCCACCTGCGGCTCCTGCCTGGACATGGCCGGCGAGGTGCTGGAGCGCGCGCTGAGCCGCGAGCTGCCGTTGCCGGTGCTGGGCGGCCTGGCCCGCGCCGCCTGAGACCATCCGCCGCGCTGCGGCGCGGGATGATCACGATTCGCGTTCCTTCACGTCGCGGCGCGATTCGCTAGAGTCTGCGCTTTCCGGATTTACGCGAGCGACATCATGAAGGGCGACAGCAAAGTCATCGAGTTCCTCAACAAGGTCCTCTACAACGAGCTGACCGCGATCAACCAGTACTTCCTGCACGCCAAGATGCTGAAGAACTGGGGCCTGAAGGAACTGGCCGAGCACGAGTACAAGGAATCCATCGACGAGATGAAGCACGCCGACAAGCTGGCGGACCGCATCCTGTTCCTCGAGGGGCTTCCCAACTTCCAGGCGCTGGGCAAGCTGCGCATCGGCGAGAACCCCAAGGAAATCCTCGAGTGCGACCTGGCGCTGGAGCGCGAAGGCACCGTCACCCTGCGCGACGGCATCGCCTACGCCGAGTCGATCCAGGACTACGTCAGCCGCCAATTGCTGGCCGACATCCTGGAATCGGAAGAAGAGCACATCGACTGGTTGGAAACCCAGCTCGACCTGATCGAGCGCATCGGCGAGCCGAACTACCTGCTGACCAAGCTCGACGACTGAATCGTCGGCGCATGACGCCGCGGCGCTTGCCTGTGCCCGCGCCGCGTTGGAGAGTGTGCGGGCTCTGTACTCCGGGACGTGGATCGGCTCAGCCATGCACGCGCAGGAGCGGCTTCAGCCGCGACGCGGCGGAAGGTCGCCGCTGATCCCGAGCAGCGGCACATGCCACTCCTGCGCGAATCCATGATGACGGCATCGCATCCGCATCGTGCGGCGTCGCCCTTTTGTTGGAGCGGCTTCCGCCGCGACGCGTCGCGGGCCGAAAGTCGCCGCTGATCCCGAACAGCGGCACATGCCGCTCCTGCGCGCATCCATGTGGCCGACATGGCATCGGCAGCGCACGACCTCCGCGTTTCTTTGGGAGCGGCTTCCGCCGCGACGCATTGATGGTGATCGGTCGCAGCGGAAGCTGCTCCTGCATGCACCCAGCCGGCGGCGACTGCGGCCGCATCGCGCGCGGCGAGAGTTTCCTGTGCGGATCAACCGCAACACCTCGCATCTGACTCTCGCGACATCCTCTGCGCGATCGCAGGCGGAGCATGCGACACGGCAAAGGTCATGGTGGCATCGCGACGCCCATGCACGCACCGCGCCCTCTTACGGTAGGAGCGGCTTCAGCCGCTCCTGCGAGAAAAGCAGCAGGCGGTGCGTCTGCGTCTTCGACGCTCGGTGGCAGGTCTGGGCGGGCGATCGTGCCGCCTGCAGGCACGGGGCGACCCGCGCGATGCCGCGTTACGGCGCGGCGGGTTCGGCGGCATCGTGGACGCTGGCGCGGTAGCCGCTCAGTGCCAGGCGCGCGCGCGCGAACTCGGCGATCACCAGGGCGACCGCGACCACGGGCCGATCCAGCGTGCCGGTGCGCACGCCCGACTCGATGCGCAGTGCCGCCGCCGACAGCGCCAGTGCGCCGAGGTTGGCGGCCGAGGACTTCAGCGTGTGCGCGGCCTCGCGCAGCGCGTCGCTCTGCGCGGTCGCCGCGGCCTGCTCCAGGCGCTGGATCAGCAGCGGTGCATCCGCCAGGAACAGCTCGACGATCTGCGCCACGCTGGCCGAGCCGACGACCTCGCGCAGTTCGTCGAGCACCGCGATGTCCAGCACCGGCGCCGGCACCGCCGATGGCAGCTCAAGATCGCCTGCCTCCGGCGGGGCGAGCGGTGGCGTCGACGTCGCGGTGGCGCCGCGCGACGCCCCGTCCTGTTCCAGCGCAGGCGTTGCCGGGGAAACGTCGCGCCTGTCGTGATCGGGCGATGGCAGCGGGGCAGTCGACGTCGTGGTGGGGCTGGACGTCGTGCCAGCGTCCGCCGGGTGCATGACGGCGCGGTGGGTGTCCTGCGGTTCGACGTGCATCGCGCCGGCGAGCGCATCCGCCGCCGGTCCATTGACGATGGCCGCATCCGCCCCGGGCGCGACTGCCACGCGGGCCGGCATAGCCGCCGGCTGCTTCGGCAGCCAGCGCTGCAGGCAGGCCTGCAGCCGCGCGCGGTCGATCGGCTTGGACAGGTAATCGTCCATGCCGGCCTCGAGGCAGCGCTGGCGGTCGCCGGCCATGGCGTTGGCGGTCATCGCCACGATCGGCAGGCGCGGGCGTGCCGCCTCGGCCTCGCGCTGGCGCCACTGGCGGGTGGCGGCGTAGCCGTCCAGCACCGGCATCTGGCAGTCCATCAGCACAAGGTCGTACGGCTGCCGCGCCAACTGCGCCAGCGCGGCGGCGCCGTCCTCGACGCTGTCGGCGTGGTGGCCCAGCGATTCCAGCAGGCGCCGCGCCACCATCAGGTTGACCGGATTGTCCTCGACCAGCAGCAGCCGGTAGCCGCTGTGCGGTGGCGGCGCATCGGCCTCCGCCGCAGCGGTCGCCGCGGCCGCCGCGCGGATTGGCGTGGGGCTGTCTTTGGCGTCCTGCGCGAAGGCGTCGTGGTAGAACGTATCCGTGTCGTCGTCGCTGGCGCCGGCGGTCTCGCTGGCCAGGCTCGGCGTCGCCGGCGCCAGCGCCAGCATGCTGCGCAGGTCGATGTCGGCGGCCTGCCGCGACAGCAGCGCGCCGTGCGCGCGGATCTCCTCGGGAATGTCGGCCTCGCCGTACAGCCAGATCAGCCGCGTGGTCTGCGGTGCCGGCAGCCGCGCCACAGCACGCTGCAGGGCGCGCGCGCTCTGCCGCAGGCCGTCCAGGTCGCCGATCACCAGATCGTAGGCCGGGCGCGCGCCGCTGCCGTTGCCGCGCAGCCGCTCCAGCGCCTCCTGGGTCGAATCGACCTTGCTGAGCTGCACGCCCCAGTTCGGCAGCAGCACGCTCAGGCGCTGCTGCAGGCGCTGGTCGGCGCCGACCAGCAGCGCGTGCAGCCGCGGCAGGCCGCCCGGGTTCTGCGACAGGTCGCCGATCACCTTCAGCAGCGGGATCTCGAACCAGAACGTAGCGCCCTGGCCCAGCCGCGACGCCACGCCAATGCGTCCGCCCATCAGTTCGACGATGCGCTTGCAGATGGTCAGGCCCAGCCCGGTGCCGCCGTACAGGCGGGTGGTGGAGGCATCGGCCTGGGTGAAGGCCTGGAACAGGTGCTCCTGGCGCTCGGCGCTGATGCCGATGCCGGTGTCGCGGACCTCGAAGCGCAGCAGGTGCTGTGCCGGGGTCTCGCCGAGCCGGCGCACGCCCAGGTCGATGCCGCCGCGCGCGGTGAACTTGACCGCGTTGCCGAGCAGGTTGCTCAGCACCTGGCGCAGGCGCACCGGATCGCCGCGCACCGGCAGGCGCACCGCCGGGTCCAGTTGCAGCGCCATGCGCAGGCCCTTGGCCTCGGCCGCGCGCTGCATCAGCTCCAGCACGCCGTCGAGCAGTTCGCGCAGGTTGAAGGTGGTGATCTCCAGCTCCAGCCGGTTCGCTTCCAGCTTGGAGTAATCCAGGATGTCGTCGACGATGCGCAGCAGCTGCAGCGAGGAGGTGTTGGCCGCGCGCAGCATCTCGCGCTGGTCCAGGCCGAGCGGGCCGCGCCCGATCAGCTCCAGCATCGGGATGATGCCGTTGAGCGGGGTGCGGATCTCGTGGCTCATCGTCGCCAGGAACTCGCCCTTGGCCAGCACCGCCGCTTCAGCCGCCTGGGTGGCCGCCTCGGCAGCCTGCTTGGCCTGCAGCAGTTCCTGCTCCAGCCGCGCGCGCGCGTGCACGTCGTGCTGCAGGGCATTGCGTTCGGACTCGGCCAGCGCCGCACGCGCCAGCGCCGCATCCAGGCGTTCGATCTGCTGGCGCGCGCGGCAGCCGGCAAGGGTGGCCAACACTGCGGCGGCGGCCATGCACAGCGGCGCCAGCCAGTGCCACGGCGCCGGCAACGGCAGTGCCAGCGGCGGCAGTGCCAGCAGGGTGCCGGCGACGGCGAGCGCCGCGGCGAAGGCCGCCGGCCGCGGAACCGGCCGGCGTCTGCGGTCGGACATGGCTACAGCACCGCGTTCTGGAAGTCGAAGTTCAGCTGGTCGCCGACCGACTGCACCAGGTTGCCCTGGATGAAATCGACCCCGCCCATCCACATCGCGGCCGCCGCCTGCGCCTGCTCGATCTGCTGGCCGATGATCAGCAGGCCGGCGCGGTGCGCCAGGTCGATGGTGGCGCGCAGCTGGTCGCGCAGATCCGGATCGGCATGCGCGCCGGCGAAGCGTGCCGACAGGCGCAGATAGCCCAGCGGCAGGTGCGCGAGCAGGGCCTCGGCTTCGGCGCCCGGCTCGAACTGGCTGATGCAGAACTGCACGCCCAGCGGCATCAGCCGCGCGCAGAACTGCTGCAGCGTGGCGGTATGGACCAGCGCATCGTCCAGGCGCAGGTCGATCACCAGCGAGGTGCCGGTGACGCCACGGCGGCCGATGGTGTCGATCAGCCATTCGGCGAAGGCGGTGCGCGCCAGCGTACGCGAGGATTGCGACACGAACAGGCGCAGCGGCGGGGTGGCGTGCTGGTACAGGTGCAGCAGGCCCAGCGCGTGGTCCAGCACCTGCTGGTCGAGGTCGGCGATGCGGCCGCCGGCCTCCGCCGCCGGCAGCACCTGGCCGGCCGAGAGCAGGCTGCCGTCGCGCTGGCGCAGGCGCAGCAGCACCTGGTACTGGGCGATGTCGCCGCCGGCGACGGCGACGATCGGCTGGTAGGCCGGTTCCAGCTGCCCCTCCAGCATGGCGATGCGTTGCAGGTCCTCGTCCGCGCGCGGCGGCACGTAGGCGGCGATGCCCTGCGGCTGCAGCCGCGCCTGCAGCGCGGTGCGTTCCACTGCCTCCAGCGCGCTGCCCGCGTCCTCGAAGCCATGGCCGAAGTCGGCATAGCCGATCGCGCAGCGCAGGTGCAGCGCCTCGTCCTCGCGCAGCGGGAAGGCGTGGCCGGACAGGGTGTCGCGCAGGCCCTGCGCGCGCTGCCGCTGCGCGTCGGCATCGGCGTCCTCGGCCAGCAGCAGGAAACTGTTGTCGTTGAGCCGCGCCAGCGGCTGCGGCGCGGTGATGCCGGCCAGGCGGCGCCCGACCTGCGCCATCAGCCGCTCGAATGCGGCGTAGCCGTAGCGTTCGCGCAGGCCGAGCGCGCTGGCGATCTCGATGAAGTACAGGCTGCCGGGGCGGCGCGCGCGCAGCGTCGTGTCCAGCAGCTGCAGCAGATGCGCGCGGGTCGGCAGGCCGGTCTCGGGATTGTTCAGCGGCGCCGCCTCGGCGTGGTCCTGCTGCGCCTGCTGGCGCGCGCGGCGGATGCGGTTGGAGACCGCGGCGATCAGGTGCCGCGGCCGGATCGGCTTGGTCAGGAAGTCGTCGGCGCCGCTGTCGAGCACTTCGTACTCCAGCTCCGGATCCGCATCGCCGGACAGGAACACGATCGGCAACAACTGGTGCTGCGGCTGCTGGCGGATCAGGGTGGTCAGGCGCATGCCGTCCAGGCCCGGCATGTGCAGATCCATCAGGATCAGGTCCGGGCGGTAGTCGACGATGGCCTGCTGCACGTCTTCGGCCTGCATCTGCACCTGCGCGTGCATGCCGGCACCGTGCAGCACGCTCTGCGCGAACAGCGCCTGCGCGCGGTCGTCCTCGACGATCAGCACGCGGTAGGGCGCGGCTGCGGCCGCGGCCTGTGCGGCGGGATCGGCGTCGGTGTCGGCGACGACGAAGGCGGCCGCGCTGGCATCGGCCGGGCCGTCGTCGTGCTCGCTGCTGGCCAGCGGCATGGCGGCCGCCGTGGAGTCGGCCGCGAGAGCGGCCACGCGATCATCGGCGGCGAGGTCAGCGGGCGCCGTGGTCTGCGCGTCGCCGACCCAGCGGCGCCAGTAGTGCGGCGGCGGGGTTTCGGCGCGGACATGGCGCGCGCGCGGGTCCTCGCGATGGGAAAGCGGAGCGGCGTCGTTGGCGGGCATCGCGTCTGGTTCCTGGTGCGCGTCCAATTATGCGATCAAGTTCGCGAAGGCTGCGTGCCTTGCGGCGCGGCAGACGGCGCCGCCGGCGCCAGCAGGCGTCGCATGCCCCGCCACAGCAGGCGCCACGTCCACCACACCAGCAGCGCGCCGAGCACGCTTGCCGCCAGCACCACGGCCAACGCCAGCCACGGGTGCGCCAGGGCCAGGGCCAGGGCCAGGGCGGCGATCACCACCGAATCCTCGGCCAGCGAGGCGATCCAGTTGCTGGCCGGCTCCGGCGAGGTGTTGAGCAGGGCGCGGGTCCCGGCCTTGAGCGCGTGGCTGGTCAGGGCCACGCCGGCCCCGGTGGCCAGCGCGCCGGCGCCGAGCTGGCCGTCGGGCGAGAGCGTGGCCGCGGCCAGGAAGGCGCCGGCGGGGATCCGGGTCAGGGTCTGCAGCAGGTCCCACACCGAATCCACGCCGGGGATCTTGTCGGCGAAGAACTCGGCCAGCGCCAGCGCGCCGGAGGTGCCGAGCACCCACCACGACTGCGTCGCCTGCAGCGCCGGCGGCAGGTCCAGCCAGCCGAGCAGGCCGGCCAGGCCGACCCCGAACACGGTCAGGTAGACGCGGATGCCGGCCAGCCAGGCCAGCAGGATGCCGATTACGAAAAGATGGGCGTCGGTCATGGCAGGCGCTCCTGCAACTGCACGGATGCCGGCCACTATCGGCCAAGCCTGCCGCGAAGGCCAGCCCGCGGGGCGGGGCGTGGGATGCGGTGCAGTCCGGCGCCGCTCAGGAGGGTGGCTTACACTAGGTGGCCCAGCAGGCCGACCCGCGAGGATCGACGCCGGCGCCGCCTCGGTGGCGCGGCAGCGCGCATGAACCGACCCGTTCCCCGTTTCCAGATCGTGCCCAACGGCGCCGCGCCCCGCCGCGGCCGCGGGTTGTGGCTGCTGCTGGCCGGACTGTGGCTGCTGTCGCTGGCGCTGACCTGGTGGCTGGCCAGCCGCCAGGCCGCACCGCGGCTGAGTGCGGTCAGCGCGCAGTTGCGCGAGGCCGAGCGCAACCTGCAGGCGCAACAGCGGCAGATCGAGACGCTCAACCAGCGCCAGGCCACCCTGGCCCGCTCCGACCAGATCAGCCGCGCCGCCAACAACGAGGTGCAGAGTTCGCTGGCCGAGCGCGACGAGGAGATCGCCGGGCTGCGTGCCGACGTGGCCTTCTACGAGCGCCTGGTCGGCGCCACCAGCCAGCGCAAGGGCCTGAGCGTGCATTCGGTGGAATTTTCCGCCGAGGCCGGCGGCACCTGGCGCTACAACGTGGTGCTGACCCAGAACCTCAACCGCGGTGCGATCAGCCAGGGCCAACTGCGCCTGACCGTGGAAGGCGTGCGCGGCGGCAAGCTGACCAGCGTGGGCTGGGACGAATTGCACCAGAAGACCGGTGTGCCCGGGCAGGACTACTCGTTCCGCTACTTCCAGCAACTGGATGGCAGCGTGATCCTGCCCAAGGGCTTCACGCCGCAACGGGTGCGGGTGGTATTGAGCGGCGGCGGGGCGCCGGTCAGCCAGACCTTCGATTGGACATTGGCCGGTAACGGCAAAGGGGAATAATCAGCCTATGTTTGGAAACAAGAACAGCCGCAGCAGCGGCCAGACCGTGGTCGATACGCTGATCGGCGCGCAGGTGGTGATCCGCGGCGACCTGGTGTTCAGCGGCGGGCTCTACGTGGAAGGGCGCATCCTCGGCAAGGTCGTGGCCGAGGACGGCGCGCCGGCCACGCTGACCCTGTCCGAGCACGGCAGCATCGAGGGCGAGGTGCGCGCGCCGGTGGTGATCATCAACGGTCAACTGATCGGCGACGTGCACGCCGCCGAGCGCGTAGAACTGGCGTCGAAGGCGCGCGTACAGGGCAACGTGCACTACCAGGTGGTGGAGATGAACGCCGGCGCGCAGCTGACCGGGCGCCTGATCCACGCCGGCAGCCTGGCCGCGCTGGCGCCGCCGGAAGCGCATCGCGAGGCCGCCGGCGACGCCGAGCCGCCGCGCGCGCTGACCGCCGAGGCTTGATTCGGGCGCCGGCCGTCCCCATCCTGCCGCCATGAGCACTCTTGTTTCCCTGCCGGGCGCCGCGCCCACGCCCGACTACCAGTCGCTGGATCGGCCGTTGAACTTCACCGCGGCCGCCGCGGCCAAGGTGCGCGAGCTGATCCGCGAGGAAGGCAACGACGCGCTGGCGCTGCGCGTGTACATCCAGGGCGGCGGCTGCTCCGGTTTCCAGTACGGCTTCGAGTTCGACGAGAACCGCGCCGAGGACGACCTGGCGGTGCAGACCGACCAGGTCACCCTGCTGGTCGACCCGCTCAGCCTGCAGTACCTGATGGGCGCGGAAGTGGACTACAGCGAGGGCCTGCACGGGGCGCAGTTCGTGATCCGCAATCCCAACGCCAAGACCACCTGCGGGTGCGGCAGCAGCTTCAGCGTGTAGACACGCTGCGGCTTGCGGGACGCACGGTTTGCCTGCACCCTGCGGCGCATGTCCGATCCGACTGACTCCTTCGCCTTCGCCGGTCCCGCGATCGACCGTGCCGATACCGTGCGCAACGATCCGGCCGCGCTGCGCCAGGCCTGGGACCAGGCACGGGTGCTGGTGCTGGACGCCGAGGGGCACGCGCATGCCGAGACCGACGGACGCCCGCTGATCGCCAACGCCGCCGCGCTTGGCGCGCCGGCGGAGCAGGCGCTCTTCCTCGGCCTGGACCACGGCCAGGCCTGGTTCGCGCTGGCCGCCGAGGCGGTGCCGCAGCGGGCGCCGCCGCCGCAGCGCATCGACCTGCGCCGCGCCGCCGCCGAGTGGCCGGCGCTGGAGGCCGGCCTGTTCGCCTACGCCCGCGCGATGCTGCACTGGCAGGCGCGCACCCGCTTCTGCGGCGTGTGCGGCGGTGCCATCGCGCTGCAGCGCGGTGGTTTCCTCGGCGTCTGCACGCAGTGCGCCAGCGAACACTATCCCCGGGTGGATCCGGCGGTGATCGTCGCGGTCAGCGACGGCCGGCGCCTGCTGCTGGGGCGCCAGGCGAGCTGGCCGGCGCGGCGCTACTCGGTGATCGCCGGCTTCGTCGAGCCGGGCGAATCGCTGGAGCAGACGGTGGCGCGCGAGGTGGCCGAGGAGACCCAGGTGCGGGTGCGGCCCGGCAGTTGCCGCTACTACGGTGCGCAGCCGTGGCCGTTTCCGGGCGCGCTGATGCTCGGCTTCAGCGCGCAGGCGGAAGCGGACACGCCGCAGGTGGACGGCGAACTGGAAGACGCGCGCTGGTTCGAGCGCGAAGAGGTCGGCGCCGCGCTGGCGCGCCTGGCGGCGCACGGCGACAGTGCCGACGACGGCCACGGCCTGCGCCTGCCGCCGCGCATTTCCATCGCCCGTGCGCTGATCGAGGACTGGTACCTGCACGGCGCGCCGGCCTGACCGCGCCGGCGCGCTGCGCGCATCCGTTTCAGAACGGTCCCGGAGGACCTGCATGTTCACGACCCTCGTCGCTGTGATCGTCGCCCTGGTGCTGGGCCATGTCGCGCCCGGCATGGTGGCCTCGTTGCGCCGCTTCGACGCCTTCGGCGACTGGCTGAGCTGGCTGGACACGCATGCCGGCGAGGGCAGCACCTGGCGCGGCCGCTACGGCATCGCGCTGGCGTTGCTGCCGCCGCTGCTGCTGGTCGGGCTGTTGCAGTGGTTGCTGGCGGCGCCGCATCTGGGCCTGCTGACGCTGTTGTTCGGGATCGCGGTCCTGGCCTTCAGCTGGGGGCCGCGCGACCTGGATACCGACGTGGAAGCGATCATCGACGCCGACGATGCGGCGGCGCGGCAGTTGGCGGTGGCGCAGTTGCAGGCCGATGGCGGGCCGCTGCGCGCCGATCCGGCCGGGTTGGTCGAGGCGGTGGCGGTCAGCGCGCTGCGGCGCTGGTTCGCGGTGTTGTTCTGGTTCCTGCTGCTGGGGCCGTTCGGCGCGCTGGGCTACCGGTTGCTGGCGCTGGCCGCGGTCGGCCCGTATGCGTCGCGGCTGCCGCCGGCCACCGCCGCCGGCGCGCGCCAGCTGCTGGCGGCGATGGAGTGGCCGGTGGCGCACCTGATGACGTTTTCGCTGGCCCTGGTCGGCAATTTCGAAGCGGTGTTCGGTGCCTGGCGCGCCGCCGGCGGCAAGCGCTGGCAACTGGACAGCGGCTTCCTCGGGCCGGTGGCCTGCGCCAGCGTGCGCGGCGAACTCGATGCCGAGGCGCACGACTACAGTGATGCGGGCATGGTGGTGCCGGCGCTGCGGCGCCTGCCCGAGCTGCGCGATGCGATGAGCCAGGTCTGGCGGGTGCTGCTGCTGTGGCTGGTGCTGCTGGCGCTGCTGGTGATCGCCGGCTGGGTCAGCTGAGGCTGCTCCCGACATCAGGGCGCCTCCACAACCGGCTTCTGCCACGCATGACGTTGTCGCGTAGGAGCGGCTTCAGCCGCGACGGACTTGTCGGGAACGCTTGGCGCGGCTGAAGCCGCTGCTACAGGGCGCGTGCCGACGTGACGAGAGGTGCCCATCAGCCGGGCTGGGAGGTGCGCGTCTGCTACCCGACGCGACGCGGCGGATACGGCAGGCCGGCTAGTGCGGCGCCAGCAGGGTGAACGGGAACCACGGCAGGTTGCGTGCGATCCAGTAGCCCGGCAGCGCGACCAGCCAGAAGTTCGGCCGCGAGACCACGTTGATCACCGGTGCGAACCAGGCTGCGCGCCAGCCGGCCTTCCAGGCGACCAGGCCGGGCAGCAGCGCCAGGCCGAGCATCGCGCCGGGATTCATCGCGAACGCACCGACCGGGTCCAGATGCACCAGCGCATGCAGCGCCCGCGTCATGCCGCAGCCCGGGCAGTAGTAGCCGGTGAGCGCATGAAACATGCACGGCGCGAACGGGTTGTTCGCGGCATTGGGGTCGAAGCGGTACAACAGCGTGGCGCCGCCGGCCGCGAGTGCGGCGGCGGCGCCCAGGCACGCCCGTTGTTGCCAGGCGCGCATGCCGATCAGCTCGCGTGCTGGATCTGCTGCATGTAGTCCATGTAGCTCTGCATGCCGCCGGTGGCGAGCATGCCGATGTTGATCAGCAGGCCGATGATGGCCAGCGCGGTGGTCACCCAGCACCAGGTCTTGGCGGTGTTGGAGGCGCGGCGCGCACCCTCCAGGTCGCCCTGGTTGAGCAGGCCGTTGACCTTGCTGGAGAACACGATGGCGACGATGCCGGTGATCAGCGCCGGGCAGCACAGGCAGAAGCCGAGCACGGTCGAGATGATCGCCCAGGCCAGGTGGTTGGGGACCGGACCGGGAACGCCGGAGGCGGGGGCGGGCGGAGGCGTGACGGGGCCGACGGTGCTCATGTGGATCTCCTTGATGGGTGGTGCACGGCAGTTGCTGAGTCTAGACGAGTCGCTGCGGTGCGGGTGTGGCGGGCCGTCAGTGCGGCGCGAGCAGGGTGAAGGGAGACCAGGGCAGGTTGCGCAGCAGCGCGTAGCCGAGCAGCACCCACAGCCACAGCCGCGGGTCGGCGAGGATCTTCAGCAGCGGCGCCAGCGGGCGCAGGCGCAGGCCGGCGGCGTTGAGCGCCATGATCGCCAGCAGCGGCAGTGCCACCACCAGCAGGGGATTGCTGCTCCAGGCGTGAGCCAGGTCCAGATGCACCAGCGCGTGCAGGCAGCGGGTGCTGCCGCAGCCGGGGCAATACAGGCCGGTGAGGGCGCGGAACGGGCAGCCCGGCAGCGGATTGCCGGGGACATTGGGATCGACCCGGCGCAGCACCACGGTGGCGACCACCGCGGCGCCGCTCAGTGCGGCCAGCGGCAGCCAGCGGGGCAGGGACTGCAGGCGCGGCAGGGACATGGCAGGCAGGCGAGCGCGTGTGGCCGGCCGCCGTCGCAGGCGACGGCGGCCGCGGTCCTCAGGACATGGACGACTGCTGCATCATGCCCAGGCCGCCCAGGGCGAAGATGAAGATCAGGTACAGCACGATCAGCACCACCGAGGTGATCGCCGAGTAGATCGCCCACTTCTTGGCCTTGTCCGCCGACTCGCGCGCGCCGGTCACGTCGCCCGCGGCGAGCTTGGTGTTGACCTGCGCGGCGTAGACGATGGACACGATGCCCAGCGGCAGGCAGCAGAACAGCGTGGTCAGGATCGCCCAGACGAGGTTGTTGGACACTTGCGGTGCGGTGGTATTCATCCGTGTTGCTCCGGTGGTTGGGTGGTGAAACGGGAAACGCCCAGGGTCAGTGGCTGGTCAGGCTGCCGAGAAAGGCCAGGCCGCCGAACAGCAGGAACCACAGCGCCATCAGGATCGGCAGCGCGAACGCGGACCACATCGCCCATAGGCCGGCCTTGCGCGATGCCTCGCGTGCGCCGGCGATGTCGCCCGCGGCGCGGCGGCCATCCACCTGCGAGGCGTAGACGATGGAGACGATGCCCAGCGGCAGGCAGCAGAACAGCGTGGAGAGGATGGCCCAGACGAGATTGTTGGGCACATAGACGCCCGTCGCGTTGGGCGCTGGTGGTGGTACGACCTGATTCACTGTCCTCGGTCCTTCGCAATGGACGCCGCTGCTTGTGGCGTCTCCCCTGCGGGTAATTTACCCGAAGCGCGCGCCCGCGGCACCTGCGCCACGCTCAGGCGGCATCGCCGCGCAGCCGCCGCACCTGCGCTTCCAGGGTCTCGGCGGTGGCCTGCGCGCCGGGCACCGGCGCATCGGCCATCACCTCGACATGCGCGCGGAAGCGCCGCGGCACGCGCATGCGCCGCAACCGCGAATCGCGCTTGCTCCACATGCTGGTCCACATGTTGCGCAGCGCCATCGGCACCACCGGCACCGCGCGGCGCGCCAGGATCTTCTCCACGCCGGACTTGAACGCGGCGATCTCGCCGTCCTTGGTCAGCGCGCCCTCGGGGAAGATGCACACCAGTTCCCCTTCGGCGAGCGCGGCGTCGATGGCGTCGAACGCGCGCTGCATCAGTTCGGGGTCTTCGCGCGCGCCGGCGATCGGGATCGCCTTGGCGGTGCGGAAGATCCAGCGCATCACCGGAATGTTGAAGATGCGGTAGTACATGACGAAGCGCACTGGCCGCGGAATCGCCGCGGCCAGCACCAGTGCGTCCATGTAGCTGACGTGGTTGCACACGATCAGCGCGGCACCTTCCTCGGGCACGTGACGTTCGACCCCGTGCAGGCGCAGCCGGTACAGCGTGCGCACCATCACCCAGCTGAGGAAGCGCATCAGGAATTCGGGGACGATGCTGAAGATCCAGATCGCCACCAGCGCGTTGGCGATGGCCAGTGCCAGGAACACCTGCGGGATGCTCAGCCCGGGCATCGGGATGCGCGTGCCGAACAGCTGCAGCTCCCGCATCTGCAGGACGATGCCGATCATCGCCGCCAGCACGATGAACAGCGAGTTCTGGATGTTGAGCCCGGCGATGACGCGCGACAGCTCCGTCTTCGGCGTGCGGCTCTGGATCAGCGCGAACAGCGGCACCACGAACAGGCCGGTGCACAGGCCGATGCCGACCAGGTCGAGCATGATCCGCCAGCTGCCGGCCTGGTGCACGAACTGGCCGATGCCCAGGCCGGTCTGCAGCGCGGCGCCGGGCCGGGCGAAGTACAGGTCGAGCATGAAGGCGCTGATGCCGAACGCGCCCAGCGGCACCAGGCCGATTTCCACGGTGCGCCCGGACAGCTTCTCGCACAGCAGCGAGCCGGTGCCGGTGCCGATCGAGAACAGCGCCAGGGCGAAGATGTACAGGTCCTGCGCGCCGCCCAGGTTGAGTTCGGCGTAGGTCGGCAACTGCGCGGTGAGCACGGTGCCGACGAACCAGAACCAGGACACGCCGAGCACGGCGTTGCGCACCGCCAGCTGGCGCCGGGTCAGGCGCATGATCGCCAGCGATTCCGGCAGCGGGTTCCAGTTGATCTTCAGCTCGGGCGCCCCGGCGTCGACCTTGGGGATGCAGCGCGCCACCAGGTTGCCGGTGACCGCCAGCGCCACCACCGCGGTGGCCGCGGCTACCGGCCCGTGGCTGCCTGCGATCTGGAAGATCAGCCCGCCCAGGATCATGCCGCACAGGATCGAGATCGAGGTGCCCATCTCGACCAGGCCGTTGCCGCCGGTCAGTTCCTCCGGCTTGAGCACCGACGGCAGGATCGAATACTTCACCGGCCCGAACAGGGTCGATTGCAGGCCGGTGCAGAACAGCGCCACCAGCAGCACCGCCATGTTCTCGGTCAGGAAGCCGACCGCGGCCAGCGACATGATGCCGATCTCCATCGTGGTGGTGATGACCACCAGCCGCGATTTCTCCAGCTTCTCGGCGATCTGCCCGGCCAGCGAGGAGAACAGGAAGTACGGCAGGATGAACAGCGCCGGCGCCAGGTTGGTGTACAGCGTGCGCTGCTCGGGGGTCACGCCCAGATAGAACAGCAGGCCGATGATCGCCTGCCGGTACACGTTGTCGTTGAAGGCGCCCAGCGCCTGGACCACGAAGAACGGCAGAAAGCGGCGTTGCCGCAGCAGGGCGAACTGGCTGTGGGCGGACATGCAGGCTCCTTTGCGAACGCGCGCAGCCTAGCAGGTTCGCCGCGCGCGCAGGCGTGGCGCGCGGCGGCGCGCCCCGGCGGTGTCCGACGCGGCCTGGAGGGCGTCGCGCCGCGCGCGCAGCAGGGCGATGAAGGCGCGCGCGGCCGGGGTCGGGTCCGGCCGCCACACGGCGTAGGTGAGGAAGCGGAAGCGCTCGCGCAACGCCACCGTGGCCACGCCGTGCATGCCGGTGGCCATGGTCTGCGGCACCACCGCCAGGCCCAGGTCCTCGGCCACCAGTTGCCGCTGCAGGTCGGCGTGGGTGACCTCGTATTGCAGGCGCTGGCGCAGGCCGGCGGCGGCGAAGGCGCGGTCGATGATGCCGCGCACGCCGGCGCCGGGGGTCAGCCCGGCCATCGGTGTGTCCTCCAGTTCACGCAGGGCGACCTCGCGGCGCGCGGCGAAGCGGTTGCCGGGCGCGGCGATCAGCGCCAGCCCTTCCTCGTGCAGCAGCAGGTGCTGCGGCGGCAGCGCCACGTGCGGGCCGACCCCGACCAAGGCCACGTCGAGCCGGCCTTCGCTCAGCTCCAGCAGCAGCGCATCGCTCATGCCGGTGCGCAGGTGCACGTCCACCGCACTGTGCGCCTGGCGGAACTGGCGCAGCACGGCCGGCACCTGCACCGCGTTCAACGAGGAGATCTGGCCGATCTGCAAGCGGCCGCGCACCGTGCCCAGGGTCTGCGCCATCTCCTCGTGCAGGCGCTCGGCCGCGCGCAGGGTGGCGCGTGCGTTGTGCAGGAACACCTCGCCGGCGGCGGTGGCGCGCACGTGGCGCGCACCGCGCTCGAACAGCCGCGCGCCCAGCGCCTGCTCGATCTTGGCGATCTGGTGGCTCAGCGCCGATTGCACGGTGTGGCAGCGGCGCGCGGCCGCGGTGAAGCTGCCTTCCTCGGCGACGGCGACGGCGAATTCGAGCTGGCGCAGGGTCAGCATGGGCTTGCCTGGCGCGCACCATGGCGACGTTGCGGTCGAGCAGCGGTGGCGCTGCTCGCAGGCAGCGCCGCTTGTCGCTGCGCGGTCTGTTGCCGCCGCCGCCTCATGCCGGGCGTCCCAGCCGCTTGCGCCATTGCTGGCGCAGCCACAGGCGGATGTTGTAGCGGCGCTTGCGGCTCATGAACGGGTAGCGCAGGGTGATGCCGAGCAGGCCGCACAGCGTGTCCAGCCGCGGCGCATGCGCGGGCAGCGCATCGCAGCGCACCGAGATGCGGTCGCAGCCGGCGTCGTGGGTGCGGTGGATGACGTCGGCACGCATGATCAGCAGGTCGCCGACCGCAAGCTGCGGCACCACCTTGTGCGCTTCGAGGTCGAAGCCGATCTTCCAGCCGGGACTGGCGTCGTGCAGGTCCTCGATCGCATACCAGTCGCCGATGGCGATGGCCTGCCCGGGAAAACGCAGCCGGAACCAGTCCAGCGTGTCGGCCTCCACGCAGCGGAAGCGCAGCGCGCCGCGGCCCTGGATGCGCTCATGCAACCGTGGATCCAGGCGCGCGACCACGTCGTCGGCGACGATCGCCACGTTGGCCAGGCCGGCGTCGGGCTTGAACACCGGCATGTAGCAGATCAGGTAGTTGCGGTGGTCGCCATGCAGGAAATAGCTGAAGTGGTCCAGGTGCCAGTTGAGCGCGCCGCCCGGCGCAGTCTTCGGATCGCGGTGCTGGTCGAACGGCAGGCGCAGGCTCGGCGCGGCATGGCTCTCGCGGATGCGGATGGCGCAGTAGCCGAAGCGGTCGGCGGCGATCGCCAGGCCCATGGCCGCGGCCACGGCCGGCACGGTGGCGGCGATGCGCGCCTGGATCCGCTGCATGTCCGCCGCCGGCAGGTCGCCGATCACGCCGTCGTGGAACTTCTCGGCGCCTTCCAGGAAGCGCAGCAGGCCGTCGGGGATGTCGCCTTCGCCCAGGAAGCCGCGGACCACCGCGTAGCCGTGCTGGTGCAGCGCCTCGGCGATGTCGGTGCTGGGCATGGTGCGGGTTCCTTCAAAGCGATGGCGGTCGGGGTGGCTGTGTCCCAGTCTGGACGTTGCGTCCGTTTGGAGCGCGATCCGCCGACGTGACCCAGCCGTCGGCAGCGACGCTCACGCTATCTCAAAAGCAGATGGCAGTGGTGAAAAAAATGCGTTTGAAAGATCGATCCTGCCGCCACAGACTGCGCCCCTCTCTTCGATCCGGTTCCCGTCCATGGACACGACCTCACATCCGCCGATACGCCGCGGCCTGGTGCTGCTGATGGCCATCGCCACCGGCCTGGCGGTGGCCAGCAACTACTATGCGCAGCCGCTGCTGGAAGTGCTGGCGCAGACCTTCGCCATCGACGTGCGTCGCGCCGGCGCGGTGGTCACCACCGCGCAGCTGGCCTATGCCGCCGGCCTGCTGTTCCTGGTGCCGCTGGGCGACCGCTTCGAGCGCCGCAGCCTGATCGTCGGTCTGTATGCGCTCAGCGCGGTCGGCCTGCTGGTCAGCGCGATGGCCCACAGCTTCGCGCTGCTGCTGCTCGGCACCCTGATCACCGGCCTGAGCTCGGTGGCGGCGCAGATCCTGGTGCCGTTCGCCGCCACCCTGGCTGCGCCGCACGAGCGCGGCCGGGTCATCGGCACGGTGATGAGCGGGCTGCTGCTGGGCATCCTGCTGGCGCGCACGGTGTCCGGCCTGCTGGCCGGCGTCGGCGGCTGGCACACCGTGTACTGGGTGGCCGCGGCGCTGA
Organism: Xanthomonas sp. F10; assembly: GCF_014206815.1. Lineage (GTDB taxonomy): Bacteria > Pseudomonadota > Gammaproteobacteria > Xanthomonadales > Xanthomonadaceae > Xanthomonas_A > Xanthomonas_A indica. The sequence continues at coordinate 600,642 of NZ_JACHNP010000001.1, read as the reverse complement.
TCCTGGTGGCCTCGGGCCTGCTGTGGCGCGGCCTGCCGCGGCACCCGGGCAACCCGCACCTGTCCTATCCGCACCTGATCGGCTCGGTACTGGCGCTGCTGCGCGACGAGCCGGTGCTGCGCGCGCGCTCGGTGCTGGGTGGGCTGCTGTTCGCCGGCTTCAGCATGTTCTGGACCACCCTGGCGTTCCTGCTGTCCGGCCCGGACTACCGCTACGGCACCGCGACCATCGGCCTGTTCGGGCTGATCGGCGCGGCCGGCGCGTTCGCCGCCAATCTCTCCGGCAAGCTGTCCGACCGCGGCGCCGGCCACTGGGTCGGCTGGGGTGGCCTGGTCATGCTGCTGCTGTCGTGGCTGTTGCTGCTCGGCGCGCCGCACTCGCTGTGGTTGCTGATCGCCGGGGTGGTGTTGCTGGACGTGGCGGTGCAGGGCGTGCACATCGGCAACCAGAGCGTGATCTACCAACTGGATCCGGCCGCGCGCAACCGCATCACCTCGGCCTACGTCACCTGCTACTTCATCGGCGGTGCGGTCGGGTCCAGCCTCGGCACCGCAGCCTACGCCTACGCCGGCTGGCGCGGGGTGGCGATCGGCGGTGCGGCGCTGGCGGTGGCGGCCTTGCTGTGGATGGGCATCAGCGTGCGGCCGGCGCGGCCAGCACCGGCGCCGGCGGCGCCGGAGCGGCGCTGACCGCCTGCGCGGCGGCACGCAGCTTGGGCAGCAGGCGCAGGGTCAGGGCGAGCTGGTTGCGCACCAGCCGGCGCTTGGCCTCGTCGATGCCGTCCTCGCGCTCCAGCGCGTCGGCCAGTGCGATCTCGGCGGGTTCGTCGGCGGCCGGCAGCGCGCGCCGCTCGGCCAGCGCGTCGGCCAGTGCGCCCAGCGCCTGCGGCAGGTAATCGCCGGCGCGGGCGATGTCCGGGTCGGTCTCGCCGGCCAGCGCGGCGCGGTGCGCGCCCAGCGCCGACAGGTAGCCGAGCAAGGTGTTGGAGAGGGCCAGGAAGCGGAAGCCGGCGTCCAGGTTGCGGCGGTAGCGGCCGGGCTCGCGCAGCATGTTTGACAACGCCACCGACAGCGCGGCGTCGGCGTTATGCATGTCGCGGCGGGCGATGCGGTAGGGCAGGTCGTCGCGCATGCCGCTGCGGTACTGCTCCAGCACCTGCGCCAGGTAGCGCGCGCTGCTGGACAGCACCGTCGCCAGCACCTGGTTGAGGCGCCGGCCCTGCCAGTCCGGCAGGATCAGGAACGAGGCGGCGGCGGCGATCGCGCAGCCGATCAGGGTGTCGAGCAGGCGCGGCCAGATCAGCATGAAACCGTCGCCGATCAGGTTGAAGCAGAACAGCGCCATCACCGTGATCGCCGCGGTGGCAAGCATGTAGCGGTCGGTGCGGGTGACGAAGAACACCAGCGTGCCGAGCAATGCGAACAGCAACTGCAGCTCGGTGCCGGGGAACAGCTGCATCAGCGCCCAGGCCGCGCCCAGGCCGATGAGGGTGCCGGCGATGCGCTGGGCCAGGCGCAGGCGGGTGGCACCGTAGTTGGGGCGGCACACGAAGGCGGTGGTCAACAGGATCCAGTAGCCGTTGCTGGCGTGGATCAACTGCATGATGGCGTAGCCCACCACCAGCGCGATGGCCATGCGCAGGCCGTGCCGGAACAGGACCGAGCCGGGCGTGAGCTGCTGGCCGATGCGCCGCAGCATTTCGCGCAGGGTGTGGGGCGAGGAGTCGCGCAGGCGGGTGTCGAGGGTGTCGCTGGTGGTGTCCGATTGCGCGGCCTCGGCCAGGCGCCGCTCGATGCTGTGCAGGTTGGTCACCAGCAGTTCCAGCGAACCGAGCAGCCGCGCCTGCCGTGGATCGGCGCGGGCATGCAGGAAATCCAGCGACTGCCGCAGATCGGTGGTGGCCTGCTGGGTCTGCTCGCCGTAGTCGAACGGCTGGCGCAGCCGGATCGCCTCGCCCAGGGCCGCGCAGGCCTTGCCCTGCAGGGCCAGCAGGTGCTGGCAGCGGTACAGCACGTCGCTGTGGAAGAACGCGTCGGTCAGCGCCTCGTACGGGTAGTGCGAGGAACTGGCGCGCTCGTGGAAATCCTGCGCCATGTAGTACAGGCGGAAGTACAGGCCCGACTGCACGCCGGGCCGGCCGGAGCGGCCGAAGCGGCTGATGATCGCGGTCTTGGCCGCGTTCAGCGCCGCCACCACCCGCGCGTTCTGCTCGGCCAGCGCCAGCCGCCGCGCATGCAGGTCGCTCTGCCGCACCGGCTCGAACAGGGCCGCCTTGAGCCGCAGGTAGCGACCCAGCTCCAGGTACAGCCGCGACAGCCGCTCGCGCACCGGCCGGTTGGCGAACAGCACCGTCCACAGCACCGACAGCACGCCGTACCAGCTGGCGCCGAGCAGCAACAAGGCCACGCCGTGCCAGGCGTTGCCGCCGACGTGGCCGTTCTGGTTGCCGTGGTCCAGGCCGATCATCGCGTAGATCGCCAGCGCCACCGTGGCCTGGGCGATCGAGGCGTAGCGTTCGCCGAGCGCGCCGAGCAGGGTCAGGGCGAAGGTGGACAGCGCCAGGCCCGCCGCGAACGGCCACGGATACGGGAACAGCAGCACCACCGCGGCCGCGGCGGCGGCAAAGCACAGCAGTGACAGCAGCACCGACTTGATCCGGCCCAGCCAGTTGTCGTCGGTCTCGGCGATGGCGCTGGCGATGGTGCCCAGGAAGATCGCCGGCACTGCCTCCAGTTGCTGCTGGTGCCAGCACACGCCCATCGCCACCGCCAGCGCGATGAACACGCGCAGCCCGTAGCTGGCCTTTTCATGGGCCCACAGGCGGCTCAGGCGGGTTTCGATCGAGGGGCTCGGCACCGCGACACGATAGCGCACCGTCGCTGTATGCGATCCCCCTCGAGCGGGCCCGTCTACGCGAGTGCGCTCAGACGTCCAGTTGCCGCAGGCGCGCGTCCAGCAGCGCGGGGAAGCGCTTGTACCAGGTCTGGTTGAGCGGCGAGGGGTGCGGCAGCGGAGACAGCACCACGCGGCGGGTGCGGCGGCCGTCCTCGCTGCGCAGCTCCACCTCGGTCTGCGCCTGGAAGCGGTCCTCGCGCGCCCAGAACGCGTCCAGCGCCGCGCGCACCTCGCGCGGCTGGTCGATGCCGAACCACAGGAAGGCCTCGCGGCCGAGGGTGAGGATGGCGTGGCCGCGCCACTGCTCGAGCAGCAGGCGCCGCATCAGCGGGTGGAAGCGCCGCTTCACCGGCATCGACCAGGCCTTGTTGCACACCGGCTTGTACGGCACGGTGTTGAGCCAGAATGCAACGCGGCCGGCCTCGAGCCCGGCGGCGAAATCGGGCATCTCCGCGCCGTCGTGCAGGTGCCGGTACAGCGCCTTGCGCACCAGCTGGCCGCCGCTGCCGACGAAGGGCTCGCCGTGCTCCACCTCGCTGCGGCCCGGGTCGCGGCCGAGGATGCAGAGGCGTGCATCACGGCGGCCGAGGCCGATGATGGGATCGAGCGGATCCTTGCCGCAGGCGGCATAGGCCGCGGTGTCGATGCCGTCGGTCTGCGCGGCGAGCGCGCGGAAGCGGGTGCGGAGGGTCGGGGAGAGGGGCATGGGGGTTGCGCGAACCGGGGGAGGTTTCAGGCTAGCGCAAGGGCGATGGTGGCCGCGTGCGGGCCTCCGTAGGCGCGGCTTCAGCCGCGACCGTCGTTCCCGGTCATGCCCGTGTCGTGGCTGAAGCCGCTCCTACAGGGAGCGGGCTGGGCATCCTTGTGGGACTTCAGTCCCGACGAGTGAAGTTGTCAGCTGTGCTTTGGGCTTCGCTCGTCGCGGCTGAAGCCGCTCCTCCACGTGGCGACGTGCTACGCCCCCTGCTCGCGCGCGATCGCACGCCAGCCGATGTCGTGGCGGTGGAATTCGCTGGCCCAATGAATCTGCTCCACGCCGGCGTACGCATGCCGCTGCGCCTCCGCCACGCTGTCGCCCAGCGCGGCCACGCACAGCACGCGGCCGCCGGCGCTGAGCACGCGGCCCTGCGCGTCCAGCGTGGTGCCGGCATGGAACACCTTGGCGTTGGCCGGCACCGCGTCCAGGCCGGTGATCGGCTCACCGGTGACCGGGGTCTCCGGATACGGCGCCGCCGCCAGCACCACGCCCAGCGACGGGCGCGGGTCCCACTGCGCCTGCGTCGCGTGCAGGCGCTCGTCGAGCGCGGCCTCAAGCAGGTCGAGCAGGTCCGACTGCAGGCGCAGCATCACCGGCTGCGTTTCCGGGTCGCCGAAGCGCACGTTGAATTCGATCACCTTGGGCGCGCCGCTGGCGTCGATCATCAGCCCGGCGTAGAGGAAGCCGGTGAACGGCACACCGTCGGCGCGCATGCCGCGCACGGTCGGCTCCACCACCTCGCGCATCACCCGCGCGTGGACTTCCGGCGTGACCACCGGCGCCGGCGAGTACGCGCCCATGCCGCCGGTGTTGGGGCCGGTGTCGCCGTCGCCGACGCGCTTGTGGTCCTGGCTGGTCGCCATCGGCAGCGCGGTGTGGCCGTCGACCATGGAGATGAAGCTGGCTTCCTCGCCCTCGAGGAATTCCTCGATCACCACGCGCGCGCCGGCGTCGCCGAAGGCGTTGCCGGAGAGCATGTCGCGCACCGCGGCCTCGGCCTCGTCCAGCGACATCGCCACGATCACGCCCTTGCCGGCGGCCAGACCGTCGGCCTTGATCACGATCGGCGCGCCCTTGGCGCGGACATAGGCCAATGCGGCCTCGACCTCGGTATGCACGGCGTAGAACGCGGTGGGAATGCCGTGGCGCTGCAGGAAGTCCTTGGCGTAGGCCTTGCTGCCTTCCAGCTGCGCGGCGGCGGCGCTGGGACCGAAGATGCGCAACCCGGCGGCGCGGAAGCGGTCGACCACGCCCAGCACCAGCGGCACTTCCGGGCCGACCACGGTCAGCGCCACGCCTTCGTCCTGGGCCAGCGCCAGCAGCCCGTCGAGGTCGTTCACCTTGACCGGCACGTTGCGGCACTTGGTCTCGCTGGCGGTGCCGGCATTGCCGGGCGCCACCAGCACTTCGTCGACACGGGGGGACTGGGCCAGCTTCCAGGCCAGGGCGTGTTCGCGGCCGCCGGAGCCGATGACGAGCAGTTTCATCGCGGAATTCCAGATTGCAGGGGAAAGGGGATCGGCTGCACCGGGCGCGCGTGCCTCATGCGCAGCCTTCGCGCTGCAGCGCTTCGGGGAAATGGTAGGTCCAGGTCTTCGTGTCCAGCACGAAGCGGTGTTCGCGCTGGACCTGACGCTGGCCGCAATCCACACCGGTTTCCTCGATCAGCAGCGGCCACACGCGGGCGGCGTGGTCGCGGTCGTCGAAGCGCAGGGCGAAGTCGAGGTCGAACTGGCCGGCCTTGCAGTCCGCTGCCGCATCGGCGGCGTCGCAGTCGGCGGCGGCGCCGTTGTCGATGTGGCTGCGCAGGCTGCCGGCATCGACCAGGCCCTTGGGGCCGGGCAGGATCAGCGTTTGCGATTGCAGCGCATAGCCCTGGCCGAACCAACCGTCCTCCACGCGGAACCCGTAGAAGTCGCTGCCGGCGCGGACGATGCCGACCTCGCCCGGCTGGCCGTTGCTGCCGTAGGTGCCGCCGGTGCGCTCGGCGGCGACGGCGAAGCCCTGGCCCTCGGGGCGCAGCACGTAGAAGTCGATGGTGCCCGGCTCCGGATGGCCGGCATCGCGCAGCGTGCCGCACACCGCCAGCAACTGCTGCCAGCCGTCGCCGATGACCACCGGCTGTTCGGCGCAGACCTGCCAGTCCACCGCATGGCTCGCGCCATCCTGGGTCCACTGCCCCGGCCAGTGCCCGGCGAGCATGGCGGCGCTGCCGTAGCGTTGCTGCAGGAACGCCTGCAGCCGCGCGGTGCGGCTGACGTGGGCCGGCGCTGCGGCGCTGGCGGACGCAGGTGCCGCGTTGGGGGCGGGTGCAGCGGCCGGCGTGCAGCCGCCGAGCACGAGCACGCCGGCCAGGGCCAGCATGGCGAGCGGACGGGGCGCGACAGCGGACATGCGCAGCGCTCCGCGACTCAGTGCCGGAAGTGGCGCACGCCGGTGAACACCATGGCGATGCCGTGCTCGTCGGCCGCGGCGATGACCTCGGCGTCGCGCATCGAACCGCCGGGCTGGATCACTGCCTTGATGCCGGCCGCGGCGGCGGCGTCGATGCCGTCGCGGAACGGGAAGAACGCATCGGAGGCCATCACCGAGCCTTCCACGGCCAGGCCGGCATCGGTGGCCTTGATCCCGGCGATGCGCGCCGAATACACCCGGCTCATCTGCCCGGCGCCCACGCCGATGGTGCGGTGGTCCTTGGCGTAGACGATGGCGTTGGACTTGACGTACTTGGCCACCTTCCACGCGAACAGCAGGTCGGCGAACTGCGCCTCGGTCGGCGCCAGGCGGGTCACCACCTTCAGCGCATCGCGCGGCACCACATGCGCGTCGCTGGTCTGCAGCAGGATGCCGGAGCCAACGCGCTTGCTGTCGATGCCGTAGGCGCCGTCGCCGGCGGGGATGCGCAGCACGCGCACGTTGGCCTTCTTCTTGGCGTATTCGAGCGCGGCGTCGTCGTAGTCGGGGGCGATCAGCACTTCGACGAACTGGCGGTCCAGGATCACCTTGGCGGTGGCCGCATCCAGCGTGCGGTTGAAGGCGATGATGCCGCCGAAGGCGCTGGTCGGGTCGGTGGCGTAGGCCAGTTCGTAGGCGTCGCCGCAGCCGGCGCCGACCGCCACGCCGCACGGGTTGGCGTGCTTGACGATGACGCAGGCCGGCGCGTCGAACTGGCGCACGCACTCCCAGGCCGCGTCGCTGTCGGCGATGTTGTTGTAGGACAGCTCCTTGCCCTGCAGCTGGGTGAAGGTGGCCAGGGTGCCGGGGGTGGGGAAGAGGTCGCGGTAGAACGCGGCCTGCTGGTGCGGGTTCTCGCCGTAGCGCAGTTCCATCACCTTGACGAAGCTGGAGTTCATCTGCGCCGGGAACGGGCTGCGCACCGGCACCGCGGCGTCGCTGGCGGTGACTGCGGACAGGTAGTTGCTGATCGCCGCGTCGTACTGGGCGACGCGGTTGAACGCGGCCACGGCCAGGGCGAAGCGCTTGGCTGCCGACAAGCGGCCGTCGTTGGCCTCCAGTTCGGCCAGCAGCTCGGCGTACTGCGTCGGATCGGTGGCCACCGCCACGCGGGCGAAGTTCTTGGCCGCCGAGCGCAGCATCGCAGGGCCGCCGATATCGATGTTCTCGACCGCCACGTCGAGCGTGCAGTTGGCATCGGCGGTGACCCGCTCGAACGGATACAGGTTGAGCACGAGCAGGTCGATCGCGGCGATGCCGTGTTCGGCCATCACCGCATCGTCGGTGCCGGCGCGGCCAAGCAGGCCGCCGTGCACCAGCGGATGCAGGGTCTTGACCCGGCCGTCCATCATTTCCGGGAAGCCGGTCAGCTCGGACACGTCCTTCACCGCCAGCCCGGCTTCGCGCAGCGCCTTGGCGGTGCCGCCGGTGGACAGCAGTTCGACGTTGCGCGCGGCCAGCGCGCGGGCCAGGTCGATCAGGCCGGTCTTGTCGGAAACGGACAGCAGCGCCCGGCGCACGGGCAGGAAATCGGAGGACATGGGGCAGGGCGGGGGCAGCGGAACGGGCCGCCATTGTAGGCGCTGAGGCCCGCCGACGCCCGGCCGGGGCGCGCGCCCGGCCCGCCGATCGTGCATGCGAAGGCCCATTTCAGGCGATTGCGACGAAGGTGGTGCGGCTATAGGCAGCTTCGCTCTCGTACCGCAGGCGGCGCGACATCGCGCCGTGCAGCGTGTCGACCACGCCCATCCGCGGTGTCGCCTCGCGCGCGTCGCCTGCCGTGGGCGAGCGGGCGGCGGGGCGGGCGGCGCGCGCCATCGCGCGCGCAGCCGCGGCGATGCATTAGGCTGTCGCCGCCCCGCCCTCGCCGTCAGGACCACGCGCGTGTCGATCTATGCCCTCAAAGGACGTTTCCAGGATCTGCTGCGGCCGGGTGTGCGCGTGGTGTACCGGCGCGGCGTCACCGCCAACCAGGTGACCGTGGCCGCGGCGCTGCTGTCGTTGCTGGTCGCCGCGGTGGTCTACGCGCAAGGCGCCACGCAGCCGCTGTGGTACGCGCTGCTTCCCGTCTGGATGCTGCTGCGGATGGCCTTGAACGCGGTGGACGGCATGCTGGCGCGTGAGTTCGGCCAGCAGTCGCGGCTGGGCGCCTACCTCAACGAACTGAGCGACGTGGTCGCCGATGCGGCGCTGTACCTGAGCCTGCTTGGCGTGCCCGGCGTTGGCGCCGGCTGGCTGTGGCTGATGGCGCTGACTGCCGCGATGACCGAATATGCGGGCGTGCTCGGGCTGATGGTCGGCGCCAGTCGCCGCTACGATGGGCCGATGGGCAAGAGCGATCGTGCCTTCGTCGTCGGCCTGCTGGGGCTGCTGCTGGCCGGCGGCTGGATCGGGGCGGCGACGGTGACTGGGGTCGCCATGGGCGTGGCGCTGTTGTGCGTGGCGACCGTGGTGCGTCGGGTCGCCGCCGGATTGCGCGAGGCGGCCACGCGCGCCTGAGTGGGGGCGGCCGTCGCGGCCGCGGGGCACAGGGATTCACGGCAGACAGGACATCGGCAACGGATGCGGCAGGTCAACGAGAGCGAATTCGCCAGCTTCGACGGCACACGGCTGTTCTACCGGCACTGGCCGGCCACCGCGCCGGCGGCGCCGCCGCGGGCGGTGCTGCTGCTGCACCGCGGCCACGAACATTCCGGGCGGGTCATGCACCTGGCCGAGGAACTGGGCCTGGACGATTGCGCGCTGTTCGCCTGGGATGCGCGCGGCAATGGCCGCTCGCCCGGCGCGCGCGGCGACGCGCCCGGCTTCCCGGCGCTGGTGCGCGACCTGGACCGCTTCGTCGCGCACATCGGCGAGGTCCACGGCATCGCCGTGCAGGACATCGTGGTGGTGGCGCAGAGCGTGGGCGCGGTGATCGCCAGCACCTGGGTGCACGACTACGCGCCGCCGCTGCGCGCGCTGGTGCTGGCCTCGCCGGCGTTCAAGGTCAAGCTGTACGTGCCGTTCGCGCGGTCCGGGCTGGCCCTGATGCAGAAACTGCGCGGCAACTTTTTCGTCAACAGCTACGTCAAGCCGCAGTGGCTGACCCACGACCCGGCGCGGGTCGAGAGCTATCGCCACGATCCGCTGATCACTCGGCCGATCTCGGTGCGCGTGTTGCTCGGCCTGTATGCGGCGGCCGATCGCGTGGTCGGCGATGCGCAGGCGATCACCGTGCCGGTGCAACTGCTGGTGTCCGGCAGCGATTTCGTGGTGCACCGCGGACCGCAGGATCGCTTCTACGAGCGTTTGTCCTCGCCGGTGAAGGAGCGTCACCTGCTGCCCGGCTTCTTCCACGACACCTTGGGCGAGCGCGACCGCGCGCCGGCGCTGGCGCAGATCCGCCGCTTCGTGCGCGCGCGCTTCGCCGAGGCGCCGGCGCTGCCCAGCCTGCGCCAGGCGCACCGGCGCGGGCCGACCTTCGAGGAAGCCGAGCGCCTGGCCTGGCCGCCGCAGCGCTACAGCCTGCAGGACCTGCGCTGGCGCGGCGTGCGTGCCGGGCTGCGCCTGGGCGGGCGGCTGTCCGAGGGCATCGCCCTGGGCCTGCAGACCGGCTTCGATTCCGGCAGCACACTGGACTACATCTACCGCGACCAGGCCGCCGGGCGCGGCCCGCTGGGGCGGATGATCGACCGCAACTACCTGGATGCGATCGGCTGGCGCGGCATCCGCGTGCGCCGCCAGCATCTGCACGAACTGCTGGGCCTGGCGATGCAGCGGCTGCGCGCCGCCGGCCTGCCGGTGCGCGCGCTGGACATCGCCGCCGGCCACGGCCGCTACGTGCTCGAAGCGCTGGCCGGCGGCAGCCAGCGCGCCGATGCGATCGTGCTGCGCGATTTCAGCCCCTTGAACGTGGAGCAGGGCCGCGCGCTGATCGCCGCGCTCGGCGCCGCCGACATCGCCCGCTTCGAGCAGGGCGACGCCTTCGACCGCGACGCGCTGGCCGCGCTGCAACCGCGGCCGACGCTGGCGGTGGTGTCGGGCCTGTACGAGTTGTTCCCGGACAACGACCAGGTGCTGCGTTCGCTGCAGGGCGTGGCCGCGGCGGTGGCGCCGGGCGGCTACTTGGCCTACACCGGCCAGCCCTGGCATCCGCAGTTGGAGTTCATCGCCCGCGCGCTGACCAGCCATCGCGGCGGCGCGGCCTGGGTGATGCGCCGGCGCACCCAGCAGGAGATGGACGAACTGGTGCGCGCGGCCGGCTTCCGCAAGCTAGAGCAGCGCATCGACGACTGGGGCATCTTCACCGTGTCGCTGGCGCAGCGGATCACGCCATGAGCATGGCGGCCGCGCGGCCGTGGCGGCGTGCGCTGGCCTGGCTGGCGCTGCTGGGGCCGTTCTTCTTCCTCAGCTACGGCCTGGCCAACACGCTGGCGGCGCGCCGCGCCGACGTGCCGTCGTTGCCGTTCGCCTGGGAACCCCACATCCCGTTCTGGCCGTGGACCATCGTCCCGTACTGGTCGATCGACCTGTTCTACGCGGCCTCGTTCTTCGTCTGCCGCACGCGCGCCGAACTGGACACGCATGCACGGCGCCTGCTCACCGCGCAGCTGCTGGCCGTGGCCTGCTTCCTGTTGTGGCCGCTGCGTTTTAGCTTCGAGCGGCCAGCGACCGAGGGCGTGTTCGGCTGGCTGTTCGCGGTGCTGCTCGGCTTCGACAAGCCGTTCAACCAGGCGCCGTCGCTGCACATCGTGCTGCTGGTGGTGCTGTGGGTGCGCTATGCGCAGCATCTGCACGGGCTGGCGCGGTGGGTCCTGCACGGCTGGTTCGCGCTGATCGGGCTGTCGGTGCTGACCACCTACCAGCATCATTTCCTCGACGTGCCCACCGGCCTGGCCGCCGGCTGGCTGTGCGTGTGGCTGTGGCCGGAGCGCATCGCCGCGCCGTGGCGGGCGGCGGCACCGGCGCGCGATCCGCGGCGCTGGCGCCTGGCCGCGCTGTACCTGCTCGGCAGCACGGCCTGCGCGGCCGCCGCACGCGCGCTCGGGGGCGCCGGCTGGTGGCTGCTGTGGCCGGCGCTGTCGTTGCTGCTGGTCGCGCTCAGCTATGCGATGCTCGGCCCGCTCGGCCTGCAAAAGCGCGCCGACGGCCGCCTGAGCCTGGCCGCGCGCTGGCTGTACGCGCCGTACCTCGCCGCTGCGTGGCTCAACTCGCGCGCCTGGACCTGGCGCGATCCGGCGCCGCGCGCGATCGCCGACGGCGTCTGGCTCGGGCGCATGCCCGGCCGCGGCGAGCGTACGCGCTTCGCCGCGGTGGTCGACGTCAGCGCGGAACTGTCGTTGCGCGAGGCGCAGGCGCACGACCGCGTGGTGCCGATGCTGGACCTGGTGGCGCCGCCGGCCGCGGCCTTGCGCGCGGCCGCCGACGCGATCGCGACGGCGCGCGCGCACGGCCCGGTGCTGGCCTGCTGCGCGCTGGGCTATTCGCGCAGCGCGGCCGCGGTCGCCACCTGGCTGCTGCGCAGCGGCCGTGCCACCAGCGTGGACGACGCGCTGGCGCTGCTGCGGGCGCGCGCGCCAAGCATCGTGCTGGGGCCGGCGCAGCGTGCCGCCATCGCCGCCGCCTGCACCGCGCCGCCGGCGCCGCTGCAGGCGCAGGAACTGCCGGCATGAGCACGCCGCTGGAATTGCGCACGATGGCGGCGGTGCTGCGCCAGGGCGCGCCGCTGGATCGGCTGTCGCGGGTGTTGCTGGCGACGGCCCTGCTGCTGGGCGCCTGGGATGCCGGCACCGGCGCCATGCTTGCCGCGGCGTTGTGCGGAGGCTCGGTGTTGGCCGGCCTGCTGCAGCGCTACTGGGCGGCGCGGGTCGGTCTGGATGCGGAACTGCTCGAGGCGGTGCTGGCCGAAGCCGAGCCAGCGCGCGCCGGGGCCGACCTGGACGTGGTGCTGCAGCGCTTGGGCCTGCTGCGCACGCTGCCACCGCCGCGCGACTGGCTGGCGCGCTGGCAGGGCATGCGCGGTTTGCTGCGGCGGCAGGTGCTGTGCTTCGCCGCGCAACTGCTGATGCTGTTGCTGGCGCTGTGCATGGCGCGGTTCGGATGAGGAGGCGGGTACGATGACCGATGAACCTGCAGCAGCGTTGCGATCGGAGGTCGATGCGGCGCGGCAGGCGCTGTGGCAGCGCCTGCAGGCCTACGGTTTCGGGGAGGGCGAGGCGGCGTTGCCGGCATTCGTGCGCCGCGTGGCCAAGGAGGCCAATGTGTCGCGGGCGCTGGCCGCGCAGGCGGTCGAGGAATACCTGCGCTTCTGCTTCCTGGCCTGCGTGGCCGGCGAAGAGGTGACGCCCAGCGCCCTGATCGACCAGGTCTGGCATACCCACCTCACCGACACCCGCGAGTACTGGCAACGGTTCTGTCCGCAGGTGCTGCGGATCACCCTGCACCATCACCCCGGGCGCGGCGACCCGGCCGACGCCGAACGCTTCCAGGCACAGTACAAGGCCACGCTGGGGCACTACTGGCATCACTTCGGCGAGCCGCCTGTGGCGTGTTGGCCGGCACCGGCCGGCGCGCCGACCACGCCGGCCCCTCGCCAGGCCGGCACGCGCCGCGTCCTGCCCGCGGGCGGCGGCATTGCCCTGTGGGGCTGGCTGCTGGGCGTGGCACTGCTGTTTGCGGTGCTATGGCAGGGCAACGGCCCGCGCTCGCCGCTGCACTGGCCAGGGCCGCCGTTCCTGCTGCTGTTCCTGGCCGGTATCGGCCTGGCCTGGAGCCTGGGCGCGCGTCTGCGCCTGGCGGTGCGCGCACTGCGCGGCGGCGACACCCAGGCGACGCTGGACGCGGCCGAACTGGCGTATCTCGCGGGCGGCAGCGAGCGCGTCGCCGATCAACAGTTGGCGCTGCTGCTGGCGGCCGGGGCGGTGCGCCTGCACGTCGACCCGCGCGTGCGCCGCCAGGCGCTTCTGGAGCACACCCGCGTCGCCGCACCGCCGCCGTTGCAGCGTGCGCAGGCGATCGTGCGCGCGCATCCGCACCTGGCGCAGGCGCTGGCCGCGTTGCGGCGCGACGCCGCGCCGCTGCGCCGGTCGCTGGTCGCCAAGGGGCTGTGGCTGGGACATGGCCAGGCGCTGTGTGCGCGCCTGTTCGGCGCCGCGCCGTTGCTGGCGCTGTGGACCTTTGGCCTGCTGAAGCTGCGTATCGGCCTGCAGCTGCAGCGCCCGATCGGTTTCCTGGTGGCGGCGATGGTGGTCGTCACGGTCGTTGCGCTCGGTTTCCTGCTCACGCCGCCGCGGCGCAGCGTCGCCGGTGATGCGCTATTGGCCGAGCGCGATGCGGCCTGGCGCGACGGCGTCACCGCGCCCTCGCTGGCGCCCGGTTCGCACCTGGCGCTGCCGCTGGCCCTGGCCGGCACCAGCGTGCTGATGACCACACCCTGGGCCGACTACCACGCCTTGCGTTCGCCGCTGTCCAACGGTGGCGGCGGTAGCGCTTCGACCACCAGTTGCGGTGGCGGTGGCGGCAGCAGCGATGGCGGCGGCAGCAGTTGCGGCGGTGGTGGTTGCGGCGGATGTGGAGGTGGCGACTGATGGCCGGTTCGAGCTGGCACATGCGGCGCGCGCAGTGGCGTGGGCGCCTGGCGCTGGCGTTGCGCGCGCGCGGGGCCACGCCCAACGGCGTGTCCTGGAGCGGGCTGGCGTGCGCGGTGCTGGCCGCGCTGATGTTCGCCCTGGCCTGGCGCGAGCCGCCGGCCAATGCCGCCGCGTTGCTGGTGCTGGCGGCGCTGGCGCTGCAGGCGCGACTGCTGTGCAACCGCCTGGACGGGCTGCTGGCGCATCAGACGCAGCTGATCGGCCGTGCCGGTGCGGTGTACAACGAGGCGCCGGACCGCTTGTCGGACGTGGCGGTATGCCTGGGCGTGGGCTATGGCCTGCAGCCGGTGCTGGGCATCGGTGCGGAACTGGGCTGGGCCGCCGCCCTGCTGTGCGTGGGCACCGCCTATGTGCGCATGCTCGGCCTGGCCTGCGCGGTGCGCGAACCGCTGCAGGGGCCGATGGCGCGCGTGCAGCGCATGCATTGGCTGTCGCTGGCCGCGTTGGCGGCGGCCGCCGCGCTGCTGCTGCAACACGCCATGCTGGCCCGCATGATTCTGGCCGTCGCGCTGGGGCTGCTGATCGCCGCCGCCGCCCTCACCATCGTGATTCGCGTGCGCGCCATCGTGCGCGAACTGGAGTGGAAATGATCGCCCGCCTGATCGCCCGCGGCTGCAGCGCCGCGATCCGCCTGCTCACCGGCGCGCGTGCGCTGTGGCGCGGCTGCATGCCGTCCAGCGAACGCCGTGTGTACTACGGCAACCACGCCAGCCATGGCGATTTCGTGCTGATCTGGTCGTCGCTGCCGGCGCCGCTGCGGCGCGAGGTGCGGCCGGTGGCGGCGGCCGACTATTGGCAACGCGACGCGCTGCGCCGCTACCTGATCCACGCGGTATTCAACGGCGTGCTGATCGAGCGCGAGGCCGCGCAGCGCACGCGCGATCCGATCGACTGCCTGTGCGAGGCGGTGGACGCCGGCGGCTCGCTGATCCTGTTCCCGGAAGGCACGCGCAACACCGAGGACGGCCTGCTGCCGTTCAAGAGCGGGCTCTATCACCTGGCGCGGCAGCGTCCGGAACTGGAGTTCGTGCCGGTGTGGATCGACAACCTCAAGCGGGTGATGCCCAAGGGCATGTGGCTGCCGCTGCCGTTGCTGTGCACCACCACCTTCGGCGAACCGCTGCGGCTGGGCGCCGGCGAGGACAAGCAGGCCTTCCTCGATCGCGCGCGCGCGGCCTTGTTGGCGTTGGCGCCGGAGCAGGCGGAGGCGGCCCGATGAATCCGATCGCGCTGAGCGACCACCTGCAGCAATCCTCGCTGCGACAACAGACGGTGTGGCTGTTCCTGGGCATCGCCACGGTGCTGATCGTGGCCACGCTGATCGCCGAGACCTTGCGCTGGCGCGCACGCGGGCGGCCCAGCGCGGTGCTGGACAACCTGGTGGCGCGGATTCGCGCCTGGTGGGTGATGGCCGGGGTGGTGGCACTGGCGTTCGCCTTCGGCCGGCTCGGCGTGATCGTGCTGTTCGCGCTGGTGTCGCTGTTCGCGCTGCGCGAGTTCATCACCCTCACCCCGACCCGGCGCGGCGACTACTACGCGCTGCTGGCCGCGTTCTACGTGGTGCTGCCGTGGCAGTACTGGCTGGTGTGGAGCGACTGGTACGGCCTGTACACGCTGCTGATCCCGGTCTACGCGTTCCTGGTGCTGCCGATCCTGGCGACCATCGGTGGCGATACCACGCGCTACCTGGAGCGCACGGCCAAGGTGCAGTGGGGACTGATGATCTGCGTGTTCTGCATCTCGCACGTGCCCGCGCTGCTGAACCTGCGCATCCCCGGCTACGAGGACCGCAACCTGCTGCTGTTCGCGTTCCTGGTGATCGTGGTGCAGTCCTCGGACGTGCTGCAGTACGTCTGGGGCAAGCTGCTGGGCCGGCATCTGATCGCGCCCAAGCTGTCGCCGTCCAAGACCGTGGAAGGCTTCGTCGGCGGCATCCTCTCGGCCAGCCTGCTCGGCGCGGCGCTGTGGTGGATCACCCCGTTCTCGCCGCTGCAGGCGTTCGCGCTGGCGCTGGTGGCCAACCTGATGGGTTTCTTCGGCGGCCTGGTGATGTCGGCGATCAAGCGCGACCGCGGCATCAAGGACTGGGGCCACATGATCGAAGGCCACGGCGGCGTGCTCGATCGACTGGATTCGGTGTGTTTTGCGGCGCCGGTGTTCTTCCACCTGATCCGCTATGGATGGGTGTGAGGGGCGGGGAGTGGGGATGGTGGGATTGGGGAGTGGGGATTGGTTGGAGCGGCGCGCGGTGCGCGTGTGCGCCTGTGCGGGCGTAGGAGCGGCTTCAGCCGCGATGCTTTACCGAGAGCGCATCGCAGGAGGACAGCAAGGCTTCCGCACCCGCATCTTCAGACGATGTCGCGTCGGGGCTGAAGCCCCTCCCACAGTAGCGAGGCGCGCGTTTCGGCGTTCGGTGTTTTCTTCGCCGCGGTGGTGCGTTCGATACCGCCTGGATAGGTTTCAGGCGTCGCGGCTGAAGCCGCTCCTACGAGGGCGATGTGCAGGCGCTACACGCTCCGTATCGGATTGCTTGACAGTCACGTCATGCAGGACAGCACGCTTGGTTCCCGATTCCCGATTCCCGATTCCCGGCCTTCCACCAGCCGCAGGCTGGTCATCCCGAATCCCCAATCCCCAATCCCGGCCTCACTCAGGCCAGCCCATATTCCTTGAGCTTCTTGCGCAGGGTGGCGCGGTGGATGCCCAGCAGCGCCGCGGCGCGGCTCTGGTTGCCTTCGCAATGGTTGAGCACTTCCACGAACAACGGGATCTCCATCTCGCGCAGCACGATCTCGTACACGTCGTCGGCGTCGCAGCCGTCGAGGTCGCGCAGGTAGCGGCGGACCGATTGCGCCACGTGTTCGCGCAGCGGCGGCTTCGGCGCGCCGCGACTGGAGTCAGGACGAGTGGTGGCGGCGTTCAAGTTCGACGGATCCCCGGATGACAGCGGCACCGGACGGCAGGAGGGCCGGCGCGGGGGGACGAGTCTAGCGCGTGGCCTGCGCCGCTGCCATGCCGGAGTGCCCGAACGCAGCGTTCTCAGTGGAAATCGAAACTGAATGCCGCAGTCTCGGCGGCCGGTTCGCGCACCTGGAACGCGATCTGTGCGCTCTGTCCCGGCGCCAGGGTGGCGCTGTCCGGACGCGCGCGGCCCAGGTACTCCTGCGGGCGCAGCACGCGGCTGCCGATGGTGCGACCGTCGGCGTCGGCCAGCGACAACTGCAGCAGCGGCCAGGCCTGCGCCCAGCGTGCGTCGTTGCGGAAGGTCGCCTGCACCTGCAGGGTGCCGGCCTGGCCGGGCAGCGGCCGCACCTCGCGGCTGAGCATGGTGAAGGCGGCCGGCTCGCGCCAGGCCGGCACGCTGCAGCGCAGGACCTGGCAGACCCCGGCCACCCATGGCCGCCAGCGCGGATCGGCGCCCAGGCGCTGGCGATCGGCGATGAGGATCTGCAGCGCCAGCAGCAGGCCCAGCCCGACCAGCGCGATCCACTGCCACGGCGCAGCGCGCAGCACCGGGCGCCGCCCGCGCGGGCCGTGCAGGAAGCTCGGTGCGGCAACGGGTGCGGCAGCGGGGCTGGCGGTCGCGGTGGCCGCGGTCGTGGCGGGGACCGGTGCCGGCGTGGGGTCTGTCGCCGGCGCGGGCGCTGGCATCCGCGCCTCCAGGTCGTCCGTGTCAGGCGTGGCGGGGTGCGTGTCGATGTCGTGCTCGGTCTCGAGCGGCGTCGCGTTCGCAGACGCGGGCGAGACGCTCGGCGCCACCGGCGGCGCTGCGGTGTCGGTCAGCGGCGCCGCGGCTGCCGACACGTCATCGTCCGCCGCCGGCGCGACCGGGGTCGCGTCCCGCGTGGCGGCCGGATCGGGCTGACGCAGCAAGGTGGCAAGGCTGGGACGGGGCGGAGTGCGATCGGGCATGCGCGACGGCGGCGACGGCGAGAGCCGTATTCAAGCATGCGCCGGCGGGATGTGCAGCGCACGGCGGACGGGCTGCGGCCTTCCAGGACGGGACAGAGCCGGAGCAAGAGCCGTCACGAGGGTCGACGAGCCTCCACGCCATGCGCTAGCACGCCACAGCACTTGTCGTTTGTCGCAGCGCATGGCCAAACGCGCCATAGGAAGACACCGCCTCCAACCGGGGCATGCGCAGAAAGCCGCGCCGCCATCGCCCAGGGCCTGCTGACGCGGCCGGCTTGGCGATCCGCCGCATCGCGCTCAGCGCGACTTGCGGGTGTCGAGCAGGTCCAGCAGGCCGGCGCGCTGGCGCGGACTCAGGCTTTCGAAGCGCTCCAGCAGGCGCAGGTGCTGGTCGGTGAACTGGTATTGGTTGCGCAGTTCGCCGATGGCGGCGGCGTCCACCGCGATCGGTTCGCCGAACACGCGCTCGCCGCGGCCGGTGGCCAGGTACTCGAAGCTCAGCCCGCTGCGGCGGGCCAGGGCGATCAGGTGCTCCACGGCCGGCGCGGTGCCCTCGGCCATTTCCCACTGCGCCACCGCGCTGCGGGTCACGCCGAGGTCCAGCGCCAGGGCCTCCTGGGTGAGGCCGGTGAGCTTGCGCGCTTCGCGCACCCGTTCGTACAGCTTGCTGTTCACACGCACCTCCGCAGGGGAGGCGAGATATAGCCGCGCCGGCCGCCACGGTTGGTTCGCAGCGCTGTCCAGCGATGAAATGTTAGCGATACTGTCTTTGCGTCATCGGGCCGGCGCGCTCAGCAAGGGGCCGCGCTCGGGCCTGGCGAATGCCGCACCCGGTGCTGCCGGGCGTGGTCGCGCCCGCGGTTCAGTCGTGGCGCACGCCGTCGATGCGCATCCAGTCGCCATCCTGTTCGGTGCGCAGTTGCGTGAACCACGGCGCGTAGCGCTGCAGCAGTTCTTGTTCCTGGCCGTGCAGGATGCCGGACAGGGCGATGCGCCCGCCCGGGGCCACGCGCGCGGCCAGGGTCGGCGCCAGCGCATCCAGCGCCGAGGCCAGGATGTTGGCCACCACCACCGGATAAGTGGCGGCCGGTTCGTCGGCGGGCAGGTACACCGCCAGGCGTTCGCCGACCGCATTGCGTTCGGCGTTGTCGTGGCTGGCCAGCAGCGCCTGCGGGTCGTTGTCCACGCCCACCGCGGCGGCGGCGCCCAGCTTCAGCGCGGCCAGCGCCAGGATCCCCGAACCGCAGCCGAAATCGAGCACGCGCGCCTGCGTCAGGACGCCGTCGGTGGCCAGCGCGTCCAGCCAGCGCAGGCACAGCGCGGTGGTCGGGTGGGTGCCGGAGCCGAACGCCAGGCCCGGATCCAGGCGCACCACCGCGGCGTCGGCGCCGCTGGCGTCCTCCGGCAGGTCGTGGTTCCACGGCACGATGAAGGTGCGCGCACCGAAGCGCATCGGCTGGAACTGGTCCAGCCAGGCCCGTTCCCAGTCCTGGTCGTCGACCTTGCGGAAAGTGACCTGAGCCCAGTCCAGCCCGGGGTCGAACGCCTCCAGCGCGGCCAGCAGCACCAGCCCGTCCTGGTCCTCGGGGAACAGCGCGCTCAGCACCAGCGTGCCCCACAGCGGGGTCTCGCCCACGCCTGGTTCCAGGATCGCGCGTTCGTTGCTGGTGTCGGCGTCGGCATCGAGCAGGGTCACCGCCAGCGCGCCGACGTCCTCCAGCGCAGTTTCGTAGCGGGGCTGGGTGGCGTCGGTGCAGCGCAGGGTCAGTTCGAGGAACGGCATCGGTCGGTGGGGCAAGAAGGGGAAGCGCGCATCTTAGACGGGCGGCGGACCTCGCGCTGAAGGCCGCCTTGCCGGCGCAGCATGCCGTTCGTCCGGCGGCGGCACCGCCACAGGCATTTGGCGCATGCCGTGGCCGCGGCCTGGGGTAGACTGCCGGCTCGCAGCGGCCGGGCGACAGGGGGTCCGGCTGCGCTTGTGCCCGTTGTCCGGCTCTCTTGCGCATGCCCGTCGTGTCCCGTCCAACCTGGCTGTTGCTGGCGCCCGCCGCGCTGTTGCTGGGCGTGGTCGCCTATCGCGCGCTGTCCTTGCCGCCGGCACCGGCCGCGGCCGTGCCGACGGCTGCGGTGGCGGCCGGTGCCGCTCCTGCGCCCGCCGCTCCTGCGCCCGCCGCGCCGGCCAGCGCGCTGTTGCCGGCGTCGACGCCGGCGCGCCTGCGTGGCGAGACCGAGGGCGAACGCGGCGCCGATCTCTACCGTGCCGCGCAGCAGCTGTCGATCGCCGCCGCGCACGGCGACCCCGAGGCCTCCTGGCGGCTCAGCCGCATCTACGACTATTGCGCCGGCTATGCGATGGACCCGATCGGCTATGGCGCCGACACCCGCGCGATCGCCGACGCGCGCCTGCCGATCTCGGCGCAGATGGTGCAGGCGCGCGCCCGCGTCGGCCGCCGCTGCGCCGGATTCGTGCCCGGCGACGGCCTGACCCGGCAGACCATCGTCGCCCAGCGCGTGCAGGCCGCGCGCGGCGGCAACCTGGCCGCCGAAGCGGCGCTGCTGGCGTTGGGCCAGCCATTGCACGCCGGCGCCGAGTACAAGCGCGATCTGGTGGCGCGGGTGCGCGCCTCCGGCGATCCCGATGCCTACGTGGCGCTGGCGCCGGCGATGGGCCTGGCCGCCAGCGGCGACGACGGCCTGGACGGCCGCGTGGCCGGCACCCAGTTTTCCGAATTGGCCTGGCAGTTGGCCGCCTGCAGGCTGGGATTGGATTGCGGCCCGGACAGCGAGTTGATGACCCGCTATTGCGCCAACGGCGGGATCTGCTCGCGCGATCCCACCCAGGATTTCAGCAGCTTTGTTTACGACGCCGCGGTCCCGCGGCAAGGCACGGACACGATGAACGACATGGTCAACCGACTGGTGGACAGCACGGGAGCAGGCTCATGAATTACCGGCGATGGCTGCACGGCGCCAAATTCTGGTTCTGGGTCCTGGCCTTCGTCGCCTATTCGGCGGCGGCGGCGGGCCTGCTGCTGATCGACACCGCCGAACAGCGCTACCGCGGCCTGTCCAAGGTCGAACTGACCACGGCGCGCTCCACGCCGGACGTGCGCCGCGCCGGCGCCGCGCAGGTGGCGGCGATCTACCGCGCCAACAGCGGCATGCCGTTCTCCACCCTGGCCCCGGGCAGCACCTTCCAGATCGTCTGGCCGGACGGCTCCACCGAGACGGTGATGATCGTCAGCCCGACCTCGAGCCTGGGCGTGGAGCCGGTGGTGGGGACGCAGCAGGGGAAGTAGCCGGGAGTGGGGAATCGGGAGTGGCGGGCTGCGCGTGTGCCAGCCCGCTGCGATGCCAGGCAGTCGTAGGAGCGGCTTCAGCCGCGACGCGTCACCATCAGGTCGCGCCACTCCGGATGGAGTGGCGCTTTTTTCGTCAGTTTGCGTGACACTGGCATGCGCCGGCGCAGCCTCTTGCGAATCCCGAATCCCGAATCCCGAATCCCGAATCCCGAATCCCGAATCCCGAATCCCGACCGTTCCTACAGCGCGATCGACTTGTTCTTGCGTTCGGCCAGGCGCTTTTCCAGGTAGTGGATGTTCTGGCCGCCGGCCTGGAAGCCCTTGTCGCGCATGATCCGCTGCTGCAGCGGGATGTTGGTCTTGATGCCGTCCACCACCATCTCGCTCAGCGCCACGCGCATGCGCGCGATCGCGGTCTCGCGGTCGGGGCCGTGCACGATCAGCTTGCCGATCATCGAGTCGTAGTTCGGCGGGACCTTGTAGCCGCTGTAGATGTGCGTGTCCACGCGCACGCCGGGGCCGCCGGGCGGATGGAAGCCGGTGATCAGGCCCGGGTTGGGCATGAAGGTTTCCGGGTCCTCGGCGTTGATGCGGCACTCGATCGCATGGCCGCGCAGGACGATGTCCTTCTGCTTGATGCTGAGCTTGTGCCCGGCGGCGATGCGCAGCTGCTCGCAGACCAGGTCGATGCCGGTGATGCGCTCGGTGACCGGGTGCTCCACCTGGATGCGCGTGTTCATTTCGATGAAGTAGAAGCGGCCGTTCTCGAACAGGAACTCGAAGGTGCCGGCGCCGCGGTAGCCGATGCGGATGCAGGCGTCCACGCAGACCTTGCCGATCTCGTTGCGCAGTTCCTCGGTGATGCCCGGCGCCGGCGCTTCCTCCACCACCTTCTGGTGGCGGCGCTGCATCGAGCAGTCGCGCTCGCCCAGGTGGATGGCGCCGCCCTGGCCGTCGGCCAGCACCTGGATCTCCACGTGGCGCGGATTCTCCAGGAACTTCTCCATGTACACCTGGTCGTTGCTGAAGGCGGCCTTGGCTTCGGACTTGGTGGTCTCGATCGCGGCCTTCAGCGCGGCCTCCGAATGCACCACGCGCATGCCGCGGCCGCCGCCGCCGCCGGCGGCCTTGATGATCACCGGGTAGCCGATCTCGCGGGCGATCTTGGTGTTGGCGACGATGTCCTCGCCCAGCGGGCCGCCCGAGCCGGGCACGCACGGCACGCCGGCGGCCTTCATTGCGCGGATCGCCTCGACCTTGTCGCCCATCAGGCGGATGGTGTCGGCCTTGGGCCCGATGAAGATGAAGCCGGACTGCTCCACGCGCTCGGCGAAGTCGGCGTTCTCCGACAGGAAGCCGTAGCCGGGATGGATGGCCTGGGCGTCGGTGACCTCGGCCGCGGCGATCAGCGCCGGGATGTTGAGGTAGCTCTCCGACGAGGGTGCCGGGCCGATGCACACCGACTCGTCGGCCATGGCCACGTGCTTGAGGTTGCGGTCCACGGTGGAATGCACCGCGACCGTGCGGATGCCGAGCGTATGGCACGCGCGCAGGATGCGCAGCGCGATTTCGCCGCGATTGGCGATGACGACTTTATCGAGCATGGGAAGGGATTCCGAACGCGGGAGGTGTTCGGGACCCGGGGCTCGGGACCCGGGACCCGGAAAAGCAGGAGCGAAAGCCGAATCGGCGCTCTTGCTGTTCCGGGTCCCGGGTCCCGGGTCCCGAGTCCCGGCTTCTTCAGCCGATGACGAACAACGGCTGATCAAACTCCACCGGCTGGCCGCTTTCGCCCAGGATCGCGACGATGGTGCCGGAGACGTCGGCTTCGATCGGGTTGAACATCTTCATCGCTTCGATGATCGCCAGGGTCTCGCCGGCCTTGACCGCCTGGCCGACGCTGACGAAGGCCGGCTTGTCCGGGGCCGGCGAGGTGTAGAAGGTGCCGACCATCGGTGCGCGCAGCACGTGGCCCTCGGGCAGGGCGTTGCCGGGCTTGGCGCTGCCGCCGGTGGAGGCCTCGGTGGGCGAGCTCATCGGCATCGGCGCAGCGGCGGCCGGCGCGGCCGCGGGGGCGGCGGCCACGTACTGCGGCGCGCTGGCGGTCATGCCCTTGGGGGTGCGCGCCAGGCGCACGCTTTCCTCGCCTTCCTTGATCTCGATCTCGGCGAGATTCGATTCTTCCAGCAGGTCGATCAGTTTCTTGATTTTGCGGAGATCCATAACGGCCTCGTGAGGTGACTCGGAAAAAGACCGGGCGCGCGGCCCGGGGACTCAGACGGGGGTGCGGGGCGCCGGTCGGGTGCGGCTCATGCGGCCGCTCCCAGCCGGGTCAGCGCCGCGTCCATCGCATAGCGGTAGCTGTCGGCGCCGAAGCCGCAGACCACGCCGACCGCGTGGTCGCTGAAATAGCTGTGGTGGCGGAACGGTTCGCGGCTGTGCGGGTTGGACAGGTGGATCTCGATGAACGGGATCGCCACCGCCGCCAGCGCGTCGCGCAGCGCCACCGAGGTATGGGTGAACGCGGCCGGGTTGATCAGGATGAAGGCGGTGCCGTCGCCGCGCGCGGCCTGCACCCGGTCCACCAGCACGTGCTCGGCGTTGGACTGCAGGCTCTCCAGCTGGTGGCCGGCGGCGCTGGCCTGGGCCTGCAGTGCGGCATCGATCTGCGCCAGGGTGGCATGGCCGTACACGCCCGGCTCGCGGGTGCCGAGCAGGTTGAGGTTGGGGCCATGCAGCAGCAGCAGTCGCGCCATCGGGAACAAAGCAGCCGAAAGGGCGGCAGTCTGCGCGAAGCCGGCATTGCTGTCCAGTTCGGCGAAGTTGCGGGCGTTTTAAACAATCGTTTGATTTTTCCGCCCGGCCGCAGCGGCGTGCGGGGGCATGTGCCCGGCCTCGGCGGCGTGGGATAGCGCGCTGCGCCGCGGCCTGCGGTTATGTCGCATCTTGCGCCGGACCATGCAAGTGTCGCCGCAGCATGGGACAGGGACATGGCGGCCGGGACCACGCACGGCGCACAGCGATGCGCGGAGTGGTATATACCATTTCAAAATCACTGACATACCAGTCGAGGGTGGACGCATGCGAACCGACCGAATTGGCCGTGGCGGCCTTGCCCGCTCCATCCTGGCGCTGGCGCTGCTGGCCGGCGCGATCGCCGCGCCCGCGCTGGCGGCGGCGCCGGCGACGCTGCCGGCGGTGTACCCGGCGCCCACTGCGCTGCGTCTGCTCGGGCCGGAACTGCCGCTGGGGCCGTCGGTGGTGCTGGTGCAGGCCGGCACGCCCGATCCGGCCACCGACGCGCTGGTGCGCGCGGTGTTGCGCGAGGCCGGGGTCTCTCGCATCCGCCGCGCCAGCGCGCTGCCGCGCGACCCGCAGGCGGTGGCGGTGGTGCTCGGCACGGTCGACGCGGCACCGGTGCGCGATGCGCTGGCCGTCGTCGACCTGGACGTGCCGGAGCGCGCGGAAGGCTATGCGCTGGGCAGCGTGGCCCGCGGCCGCGGCGCGCTGATCGTGCTGGCCGGCCGCGACGGCGACGGCCTGTACCACGCGGCGCAGACGTTCCGGCAACTGGTCGCACACGGGCGCATCGCCTCGGTGGCGGTGACCGACGCGCCGGCGATGCCGGTGCGCGGCACGATCGAGGGTTTCTACGGCAAGCCCTGGAGCATGGCCGAGCGTGCCGCGCACCTGGCGTTCCTGGCGCGCTTCAAGGCCAACACCTACATCTACAGCCCCAAGGACGACGCCTTCGCGCGCGACCGCTGGCGCGCGCCGTACCCGGCGGCCACGCTGGCGGCGCTGGGCACGCTGGCCGCAGTCGCCAACCGCGAGCACATCAACTTCGTCTACGCGCTCTCGCCGGGGCCGTCGATCTGCTACAGCGACGCGGCCGACCTGCAGGCGATCCGGCGCAAGTTCGCCGCGTTGCGCGCGCGCGGCGTGCGCAGCTTCTACATCGCCTTCGACGACATCGAATACACCAAGTGGAACTGCCCCGGCGATGCCGCCGCGTTCGGCCCCGCCGGCGAACAGGCCGCGGCCACCGCGCAGGCGCAGCTGCTCAATGCGGTGCAGGCGGACATCGCCGCGGCCGGCCACGGTGCGCTGATCATGGTGCCGACCGAGTACTTCAACGTCACCGAGTCGCCATACAAGGCGACGCTGCGGCAGGCGCTGGATCCGCGCGTGGTGGTGCAGTGGACCGGCACCGACGTGGTCCCGGCGTCGATCTCGGTCAGCGACGCGAAGAACGCGACCAAGGCGTTCGGACGCAAGACGCTGCTGTGGGACAACTACCCGGTCAACGATTTCGCCGAGACCGCTGGGCGCCTGCTGCTGGCGCCGTACGACCGCCGCCAGGCCGGGCTGTCGGCGGAATTGAGCGGCATCGTGGCCAACCCGATGAATCAGGAAGTGGCCAGCCGGCCGGCGGTGGCCGGGCTGCTCGCCTTCGCCTGGAACGACCGCGGCTACGACGCGCCGCGGACCTGGCGCGCGGCCGCGCGCGACCTGGCCGGCGGCGATGCGCTGGTGGCCGACTCACTGCTCACCTTCTTCGACACCCAGCACCTGGCGCCGACCTTCGGCCATCTGCCCTGGCAGCCACAGGCGCCGCGGCTCAAGGTGCTGATCGACGCCGCCCGCGATGCGCTGGCCGACGGCGATCCGGCCGCCCGCACCGCGGCACTGGCCGCGCTGGGGCGCGCCGCCGACGACCTGGCGGCTGCGCCGCAGCGCATCCGCGCCGGCACCGCGACCGGCGCGTTCGTGGCCGAGGCGGCGCCGTGGCTGGACGCGACCGCGTTATGGGGCCGCGCGCTGCGCCTGAGCGTGGACGGGCTGAACCAGGCGCTGGCCGGCGATCCGGCAGCCGGGCAGGCCTTTGCCGCCGCCAGGCAGCTCGCCGCGCAGGCGGCGGCGATTCCCTCCATTCCCGGCGCCACCCGCTTCGGCGGCCCGGTCAAGGTCGCCGACGGCGTGCTGGATACCTTCATCGCCGATGCGCCCGGGCTGGTGGAGCGCCCGCCGACGCGCTAGTGGACGGCTGGCGCTCGGCGCTGCAGACCTGCTCATGGGCATCGCCCATGTGCTGATGCCCGATCGCCATGCCGCGCAGCGCACGCATTAACCGGCGATTTACACCAGCGCGCCGCATCCGGGGCACAAAGGACACCCCGAGCGGCCAAGGTGCGTGCCATGCGAATCGCGATCATCGGCGCAGGATTCTGCGGCAACGTGCTGGCCGCGGCGCTGGCCCGGCAGGGCACCGCCAGCCGCATCACCCTGGTCGGCATGGCCGACACCTTCGGCCGCGGCGTCGCCTATGGCGCGGCGCGGCCGGAGCATTTGTTGAACGTGCGCGCCAAGGACCTGGGCGTGGATCCGCAGGATCCGGGCGGGTTCGCCGCGGCGCTGCAGCTGGATGCCGCGCAGGGCATGGCGTTCCTGCCGCGGCTGCAGTACGGCCAGTACCTGGAGCGGCACCTGGCGGCCGCCCTGGCGGAGTCGGCCACCGAGGTGGTGCCGCTGGCGCAGGAGGCGGTGGCGCTGGAGCGCGATCCGCACGGCTTCCGCGTGTTCCTGGCCAACGGCGAGGATTTCGCCAGCGACGTGGTGGTGCTGGCGATCGGCGCATTGCCGCCGGCGGCGCTGCCGGGCATCGGCCCGCGCCTGGCGGTGCACCGGCGCTACATCGGCTGGCCGTGGCAGGACGGCGTGCTCGACACGGTGCCGCCGCAGGCGCGGCTGCTGCTGGTCGGCACCGGGCTGACCATGGCCGACGTGGCCCTGACCCTGCGCCGGCGCGGCCACCGTGGGGCGATCACCGCCTTGTCGCGGCGCGGCCTGGCGCCGCAGGCGCACCTGCCGCAGCCGGGCGCGCCGGTGAGCCTGCCGCCCAGCGTCGTACAGGCGCTGCGCAGCCACGACCTGCGCGGCCTGCTGCGCAGCCTGCGCCAGCTGACCACGGTGGTGGAGGACTGGCGCTGCGTGGTGGATGCGCTGCGTCCGCATCTGCAGCCGTTCTGGAGCGGGCTGGCGCCGGCGGCGCGCGCCCGCTTCCTGCGCCATCTGCGGCCGTACTGGGAGGTGGCGCGGCACCGCCTGGCGCCGACCGCGGCCACCGCGTTGGCGCAGATGCAGCAGCAGGGGCAGTTGCGGATCCGTGCTGGCCGCTTGCTGCGTGCGCGCCTGGGCGAGGACGCCGTGGAAGCGGTGATCCGCGACCGCGCCGACCGCGGCGCGCGCACCGAGCAGTTCGACGTGCTGATCCGCGCCACCGGGCTGGATACCGACGTCGCCCGCACCAGCCATCCGCTGGTCGCGGCGCTGCGCGAAGCCGGCCTGCTGCAGGCCGATCCGCTGGGTCTGGGGGTGGTGGTCGATCCGCGGCTGCGGGTGCGCGACGCCGGCGGCCAGCCGGTCGCCGGGCTGTACTGCCTGGGACCGCTGTTGCGCGGCGGGCTATGGGAGATCACCGCGGTGCCGGAACTGCGCGCCGCCGCGCAGCGCCTGGCCGAGGAGCTGGCGACGCTGGCGCAGGCGCGAACCGCCGATGGCGGTGCCAGTGGCGATGCGCCGCAGCGGCTGGCGTTCTAGCGCTGGATCCCGCGCGTTACTAGCTGTCCGTAGGAGCGGCTTCAGCCGCGACCGGGCTTTACCGGTAATGTCTGGTCGCGGCTGAAGCCGCTCCTACGCGAGCGCGTCCAGCGCTCTTCCGGCTAGCGTGGCGGCTGGGCGCCACCGCCCACCCAGCCCTCCACTTCGCCCGGCGCGAACGGGCCGAGCTTCTGCCTGACGATGCGGCCGTCGGCGTCAATCAGCACGCTGTACGGCAGCAGGCCCTGGATGTCGCCCAGGCGCACGCTGGCGTCGGCCGGGCCGGGGGTCTCAAGCGCGATCGGGTAGCCGATCGGCACCCGTTGCAGGAAGGCGCGCACGTCCTCGGCACGGTCCAGGGCGATGCCCAGCACCTGCAGGCCGTCGGTGGGCTGTGCGCGCGCCAGCCGGTCCAGCTCCGGCATCTCGCGCACGCACGGCTCGCACCAGCTCGCCCACACGTTGACCAGCAGCGGCCGGCCGCGGAACTGCGCCAGGGTCAGCTGGCCGCCGTCGAGCGTGGGCAGGCGCAGCGCCGGGGCGGGATCGCCCGGGCGCGCCGCGGCGACCGGCGGCGCTGCCGCATGGCCGCTGGCCGTGGCGGACGTTGCCGGGGCCATCGCCGGCGTCCGCCGTTCCCACCAGTGCGCCGCCGCCACGCCGAGCACCGCCGCCACCGCGGCGACCGCCAGCAGGCGCGCGCTGGCGGGGGTCATCGCGCCGCGCGCAGCAGGGCGTCCTCGACCACCGCCTGGCTCAGCACCGGCGGCAGCACCGTCGGCGGCGCGCCGGGCCCGTACACCACGTACAGCGGCACGCCCACCGCCTTGTGCTCGGCGAGGAAGGCGCTGATGCGCGGATCCTCGTTGGTCCAGTCGCCCTTCATGTACACCGCGTCCACCCGCTTGATGGTGTCGCGGAACGCGTCGCTGTCGAACACGTTGCGCTCGTTGGCCTTGCAGGTGACGCACCAGTCGGCGGTCATGTTGACGAACACCACGCGGTTGTCGGTGCGCAGGCGGTCGAGCATCTGCGGCGAATAGGCCACGGTGTTGCGCTCGACGCTGGCGCTGGGCGGCGGCAGCCGGGTCACGCCCCAGGCCGGCAGCAGCGCCAGCAGCAGCAACACGCTGGCCATGCGGGTGCCCAGCGCATGCCCGCGCCAGCGCGCGCGCTCGAACCACCACAGGCCCAGCGCCAGCAGGGTGGCGCCGATCAGCAGCAGCGCCACCGCGTCCACGCCGCGCTGCTTGCCCAGCACCCACAGCAGCCAGATCGCGCTCAGGTACATCGGGAACGCCAGCACCTGCTTGAGCGTCTCCATCCAGGCGCCCGGCTTGGGCAGGCGCTTGGCCAGCGACGGCACGAAGCCGATCAGCAGGAACGGCAGCGCCAGGCCCAGGCCCAGGGTCAGGAACACCAGCATCGCCATCGCCGGCGGCGCGGTCAGCGCATAGCCCAGCGCCGGGCCCATGAACGGGCCGATGCAGGCGCTGGATACCACGCAGGCCAGCACGCCGGTGAAGAAGTCGCCGACCGGGCCGCTGCGCGTGGACAGCGACTGACCGACGCCGCCGAGGTTGGCGCTGAGGGTGAACACGCCCGACAGGCTCAGCCCGACCACGAACATCAGGTACACCAGCACCGCGACGAAGCCCGGGCGCTGCAGCTGGAAGCCCCACAGCAGGCGCGCGGCCACGGCGATGCCGCCGACCACGGCGAAGGAGGCGAGCACGCCCAGCGTGTACCACAGCGCATGGCTGCGGGCGCGGCCGCGGCTCTCGCCGCTCTGCGCCAGGCCCAGCACCTTCAGCGACAGGATCGGCAGCACGCACGGCAGCAGGTTCAGCAGCAGGCCGCCGCCGAGCGCCAGCAGCAGGATCCACAGCAGGTTCTGCGTGGCCGCCGGCGGTGCGGCGCTGCGCGCGGCGTTGTGCGCCGAGGCGTCCGGCGTCGCCGGCAGGGCGTCGGCGGCCGTGGCGGCGGCCGCGTCGTTGGCATCGGCCTGGCGGCTGTCCAGCGGGGTCACCAGCAG
Organism: Xanthomonas sp. F10; assembly: GCF_014206815.1. Taxonomy (GTDB): domain Bacteria; phylum Pseudomonadota; class Gammaproteobacteria; order Xanthomonadales; family Xanthomonadaceae; genus Xanthomonas_A; species Xanthomonas_A indica. Next base: position 571,059 of record NZ_JACHNP010000001.1, on the reverse strand, counting down.
CGGACTCACCTCGGCCTGGTCGGCCGGGGTGACGGTGCCCTTGGGCAGCGCCAGCTTCACCCGCCGGGTCATCGGCGGGTAGCAGATGCCGTCGGTCTGGCAGCCCTGGAAGGTCGCCACCAGGGTCGCGGCGGCGGCGTCGGCGCGCTGGCGCTGCAGTGGCACGGTGACCTCGGTCTGGTCGAAGTACACCACGACCTTGCCGAAGTGTTCGTCCTGGTGCGAACTGCCCTTGGGCCAGCGCGGCATGCCGGTGCGGATGCCGGGCGCGCCTTCCAGCGCCAGCGCGGTGCGGTCGCGGTACAGGTAGTAGCCGGGCGCCGGGGTGAAGCGCAGCAGCAGGGTATTGCCGTCGCCGACGATGGCTTCGAAGTGGAAGGCCTGGTCCGAGGGCAGGGGCAGGCCCTGCACCGCGCCGGCGCCGGCGCCGAACAGCGGCTTGGCGCCAATGCTCGCGCCCAGGCCACTGCCCGGCAGCCCGCCCATCGCGGCCGGCGCCGGCGTGGGATCGGCAGCGGCGGTGGCGGTGGCGGTGGCGGCCGGCAGGGTCACCTCGAGCAGGCGCTTCTGCGGCGGGTAGCACACGCCGGCATCGGCGCAACCCTGGTAGCGCACCTCGACCTGCACGCGGTCGGTGTCGGGGTCGGCGATGCCGCTCTGCACCGCGTTCAGCGCGTCGCGGTAGGTCTCCACCTCGCCGAAGTACGGGTCGGTCTTCTTGTGGCCGGCCGGCAGCTGCAGGGTCGGGTTGGGCCTGAAGCCGCCGATCACCTTGACCGCGATGCGGTGCCGGTACAGGTAATAGCCCTTGGCGATGTCCCAGTGCAGCGCGATGCGGCCGCGTTCGGGCGCCTGCGCGCTGAGCGCGAAGGCCTGGTCCACCGGCAGCAAGTCCTTTTCGCTGATCGCCAGGGCGGGGAAGGCGGCCACGGCCAGCAGGCACAGGGCGGCGAGGCGGTGCAGCAGGGTCATCGGCTTACGGTTCCTCACGGGTTTCGGCATGCACCCACTGCAGGTAGGCCGGCAGGCCGCCGGCGACCTCGAGTTCGACCAGTTCGGGGACTTCGTAGGGATGCAACGCGCACAGCCGCTGCTGCAGGGCAGGCAGGCGGTCGGCGGCGGTCTTGATCAGCAGCAGCACTTCCTCGCCCTGTTCCACCGCGCCTTGCCAGCGGTAGGTGGACTGCACGCTAGGCAGGCGGCTGACGCAGGCGGCCAGGCGCTCGTCGACCAGCGCCTGGGCGACCCGCGCGGCGCTGGCCGGATCGGGGCAGGTGCTGAGCAGCAAGCGGAGGGCGGGCGCGGACATGCGGCCGACAGTATAGGGATGCCGGCCGCGCTTTGGCGGCGCCGGTCCATGGCCGGCCGCCGCGCATCCCCAATCCCAACTCGCACATCCCCGGCTTTTCAGCAGCCGAATGGCTGATCATCCCCGCCCGCTGCAGCCGCAGCGGGCGAGGCAACACGGCTCAGTTGAGCAACTGGCAACTGGCCGGCTTGGCCGAGGTGAACAGCGACGAGGTCGCCCACTCGGGGTGGTCGATGAACGGGTTGCGGTTGCCCTGGAAGCTGTAGATCACCTCGTTGCGGGCGCGCTCGGCGTCGTCCGGCGGATCCTGCTGGCTCCATGCGATCAGGGTCGACAGCAGGCCCATGTAGGCCGGCGAGGACGAGGTCTTGACGATCTTGCTGCGGTCGTCGGTCAGCTCCAGGTCCGGCTCAGACTGCCCGGTCTTGGCGTCGACCCCGCCTTCATAGCGGATCGCCATGTACATCACCGCACGCGCCATGTCGCCCTTGCGGTGGTCCCACACCTCGAAGGTGCCGCTGTTGCCGTCCGGGGTGCGCACCCAGTTGGAATTGCCCGGGTAGCGGCCGCTGCCGCCGCCGAAGCCGGCGTTGGCCTCGGTGGCGCGCTCACCGCAGTTGCTGTCGCACTTGGCGTAGGGCTTGTTGCCGCGGTCGGCGTTCCAGGTGGCGTCGGTCAGGTACAGCATGTGGGTGTCGGTGTACGGCGCGTAGGGCAGGCCCTTGTTGCCGGTGGAGGTGCCGAAGCCCAGCGAGTTCGGCCAGCTGTGCTCGCGGTTGTACTTCAGGCCGCTGCCGCTGCCGGCACGGTCGGTGCCCTTGGCGTAGCTGCGGTTGCGGTAGGCGTCGAGGACGCGCTGGCTGTTGTTCGGATCCTCGTCGGCGATCTCCAGGATGGCCCAGGTATCGGTGCCGGAGCTGCTGCTGTACGGGTAGACGGTATGGCCCTTGATCGTCTCGTGCAGCGAGCAGCGCAGCTGGCTCGGGCTGGAGGTGTTGACGTGCGAATAATAGGTGCCGGCGCCGCTGCCGCCGCCGCCGGAACCGTTGGCGACGTTGAAGGCGACGCTGCGGTCCTGCGCCGGATGCGCGCCGTCGGCATCGCTCACACGTGCGGCGACGATGCTCAGGGTGCAGCTCTCGCCGGCCTTCAGTGCGGTGTTGGTGGACAGCGCGAATTGGGTGCCGCTGCTGGGGTAGGTCAGCGCCACGCTGCCGGACTGCTGGCAACTCAGGCCGAACGCGCCGCTGGCCAGGCTCACCGCCTCGCTGAAGGTCACCGCCAGGTCGCCGGCGGCGGGGAAGTCGGTGGCGCCCTGGGTCGGGGTGGTGGCGGTCACGGTCGGCGCGGCATTGCTGCTGCCGCCGGCGAAGGTCTGGCCGTTGTTGCAGGCGCCGAAGGTGCTGGTGGCGCTGTCGCTCCAGCTGAAATCGGCCGCGGCGCTGCCGTTGCCGCGCAGCTGCAGCGAGGTGCCGGCCGGGGTGCTGTTGCTCTCGCTGACCGGCAGGTTCTGGCTGGTCATGCCCGCGGCGGGGCCGCCGCCGCCGGTGATGCTGCCCTCGTAGCTGAGGAACTGCACCACCTTGCCGTTGCCGTCGACCAGCGCCAGGCCATCGTTGGGCCCGTTCTGGATGCCGTTGCTGGCATAGCTGACCGTGGCGATGCGCACCTGCCCGCCGCAGCTGACCAGGTTGCCGGCCGGCACCGCGCTGTTGGCGTAGGCGGTGGCCGAGCTCGGGTTGCTGCCGTTGTACAGATAGACGCGGTAGCCGCTCAGGCTCTCCCCGGCGGTGGCGACGATCTCCACGCCTTCGTCGGTGTCGCCGGCGGCGGTGGCATCGTCATAATGCAATTCATTGATGAATACGGCAGCCTGGGCCGGCCCGGCAAGGGCGAGCAGGCAGGCCAGCGGCAGCGCAACGGCGGATGGCTTCATCGACAACTCCTTTTGGTGACGGATCCCCCCCTGGGTCCGGGCTCAGCCTAGCCTGCCTCTGTGACACTGTGACGGGATTCGGTCACTGCTTGGCACGCAAGGCACGTCTTCGGCAAAAATTTTTTGCCCGCAGCCCTTGAAAGCGCCGGCCACGGCACTACATCAGGCGCATCCCGGCGCTACCGGGTTTTTTCGCGAGCGTTGCTGGCAGTCGTCATGGGCGAGTGCTAACATCGCCGGCCTTTCCTAGACCAATCAATCACTTAAGAGGTCTCTCTCAATGAGCATCAAGCCGCTTCACGACCGCGTCGTAGTCAAGCCGATCGAAGCCGACGAAATCTCCGCCGGCGGCATCGTGATCCCGGATTCGGCCAAGGAAAAGTCCACCAAGGGCGAAGTCGTGGCCGTCGGCGCCGGCAAGCCGCTGGACAACGGCAGCGTGCGCGCCCCGGCGCTCAAGGTCGGCGACAAGGTCATCTACGGCCAGTACGCCGGTTCCAGCTACAAGGCCGAAGGCGTCGAGTACAAGGTGCTGCGCGAAGACGACGTGCTGGCGATCGTCGGCTGAAGCCGCCGATCGCGGGATTCGGGAATCGGGATTCGGGATTGGCAAAGGCGCCAGGCGCCGCGCGACCCGACATCTCCCCCGAATTCCGCTCTAGCGAATCCCTAATCCCCAATCACGAATCCCGGAGCAATACACATGGCTGCCAAAGATATCCGTTTCGGTGAAGACGCCCGTTCGCGCATGGTGCGCGGCGTCAACATCCTCGCCAATGCCGTCAAGGCGACCCTGGGCCCGAAGGGCCGCAACGTCGTGCTCGAGAAGAGCTTCGGCGCCCCGACCATCACCAAGGACGGCGTCTCCGTCGCCAAGGAAATCGAACTGGCCGACAAGTTCGAGAACATGGGCGCGCAGATGGTGAAGGAAGTCGCCTCCAAGACCTCCGATAACGCTGGCGACGGCACCACCACCGCCACCGTGCTGGCGCAGGCGCTGATCCGCGAAGGTTCCAAGGCGGTCGCCGCCGGCATGAACCCGATGGACCTCAAGCGCGGCATCGACAAGGCCGTCGTGGCCGCCGTGGCCGAGCTGAAGAAGATCAGCAAGCCCACCGCCGACGACAAGGCCATCGCCCAGGTCGGCACCATCTCCGCCAACTCCGACGAGTCGATCGGCAACATCATCGCCGACGCGATGAAGAAGGTCGGCAAGGAAGGCGTGATCACGGTCGAGGAAGGCTCGGGCCTGGAGAACGAGCTGGACGTGGTCGAGGGCATGCAGTTCGACCGCGGCTACCTGTCGCCGTACTTCATCAACAACCAGCAGAGCCAGCAGGCCGACCTGGACGACCCGTTCGTGCTGCTGCACGACAAGAAGATCTCCAACGTGCGTGACCTGCTGCCGGTGCTGGAAGGCGTGGCCAAGGCCGGCAAGCCGCTGCTGATCGTCGCCGAGGAAGTGGAAGGCGAGGCGCTGGCGACCCTGGTGGTCAACACCATCCGTGGTATCGTCAAGGTCGTGGCGGTCAAGGCTCCGGGCTTCGGCGATCGTCGCAAGGCGATGCTGGAAGACATGGCCGTGCTGACCGGCGGCACCGTGATCTCCGAGGAAGTGGGTCTGGCGCTGGAGAAGGCGACCATCAAGGACCTGGGCCGCGCCAAGAAGGTGCAGGTCTCCAAGGAGAACACCACCATCATCGACGGCGCCGGCGACACCTCGGCGATCGAGTCGCGCATCAAGCAGATCAAGGCGCAGATCGAAGAGACCTCTTCGGACTACGACCGCGAGAAGCTGCAGGAGCGCGTGGCCAAGCTGGCCGGCGGCGTGGCGGTGATCAAGGTCGGTGCCTCGACCGAGATCGAGATGAAGGAAAAGAAGGCGCGCGTCGAAGACGCCCTGCACGCGACCCGCGCGGCGGTGGAAGAAGGCGTGGTCCCGGGCGGCGGCGTGGCGCTGGTGCGCGCGCTGAGCGCGATCGGCGAGCTGAAGGGCGCCAATGAAGATCAGACCCACGGCATCCAGATCGCGCTGCGCGCGATGGAAGCGCCGCTGCGCGAGATCGTCACCAACGCCGGCGAAGAGCCGTCCGTGATCCTCAACAAGGTCAAGGAAGGCAGCGGCAACTTTGGCTACAACGCCGCCAACGGCGAGTTCGGCGACATGGTCGAGTTCGGCATCCTGGATCCGACCAAGGTGACCCGTTCGGCGCTGCAGAACGCCGCCTCGATCGCCGGCCTGATGATCACCACCGAAGCGATGGTGGCCGAGGCCCCGAAGAAGGAAGAGCCGGCCGCGCCGGGCGGCATGGGTGGCGGCATGGGCGGCATGGGCGGCATGGATTTCTGATCCAGCCGGCTTCGGCCGACCTGTTCCACGCAATCGAAAGGAGCCCCGCAGCGATGCGGGGCTCTTTTTTTGTGCCATCGACATGGTGGCATGCCGATGCGCTTGTCCGCGCGTTCGTACGCCCTGGCCACGCCGCGGCGCATCCACCGGTCGCGTCGCCGCAGAACCTGCTTGGCGAGCGTCTGTAGGGCACTTCGGCAAAGACGAGGGAACCATGCTGTAGGAGCGGCTTCAGCCGCGATGAAGCGTTACCGGCAATGCCCGTCGCGGCTGAAGCCGCTCCTGCGAGGGCAACGGCGTGTCTCGCCGAGCCGCGACAAGCAGCGACAAGCAGCGAAGTGCATTCTGGAAGCTGCCTGCAGCCGCGCTCGCGCGATCTCCCCAACCGAGGCGCGGCACAGGCGCGCCAGGCGGCAGTGCCCCGACAGGCGGGATGAGAAATCTAGGCGTCCCGCCATGCGCCAAACAACGCGAGACGCCGCGCCGGACCCTCACCCCAACCCCTCTCCCAACGGGAGAGGGGCACGCGATCGCAATGCGCGTCAGCCCATCGTTGCCAGCAGCGTCTCCGCCAGCGTTGCGGCTGGCACTGCCCGCGACCGCAATGCGGCGGGAATCGGCGCGCTGCGCGGCGAATCGCGCACAACACGCAATCGTCTACACGCGTGATGCGGCCGCGTGTTGACAGCGTTTTCAGCGCCATGCAGGTTAGGGCGCACGGGCGTCCAGGGGGATCTGCACGCCCGCATGTTCGTCTTCTTCTGTGCGCCGTGGCCGGCGCAGGGTGGCGCGTGCCCGCGGCACGTGCGGCTCGGCCATGGGCGCGGCGCAGCGAAGAGGACGCCGCAGGTCGTGTTCGCACGGCGCTGCTTCCATCCGCCGCCGGGGGACATCGCATGCCACTTCGCTCATCCACCACGCTTGCGTTCGGCATCGTGCTGGCGCTGTACGGCGCCGTCGAGGCGCGCGCGCAGGACGCCGACACCGCCGCGCCCAAGGCCGCCGCCACCGACCTGGGCCAGGTCGTGGTGACCGGTTCGCGGATCAAGCGCTCGGAGGTGGAGGGCGCCGAGCCGGTGCTGACGATCAGCGCGCAGCAGATCCAGCAGGAAGGCTTTCTCACCGTCTACGACGTGCTCAGCACGCTCAACCAGCAGGGCAGCGTCGAGGCCGACACCAAGTACGGCTCGCACACGCCCAATGCCTCGCCGGTGAGCCTGCGTGACCTCGGCCCCGGGCGCACGCTGCTGCTGGTCAACGGCCATCGCGTCGCCGACTACCCGCAGCCCTACGCCGGCGAGAGCAACTTCGCCAACTACGCCAACATTCCCTCCGCCGCGGTGGAGCGTATCGAGATCCTTACCGGCGGCGCCTCGGCGATCTACGGCTCGGATGCGGTCGCCGGCGTCATCAACGTGATCCTCAAGCAGGGCTACGAAGGCAACCAGGTGCGCCTGCGCGGCGGCACCGCCACCGCCGGCGGGCGCGACGTGGTCGACCTGTCCTGGGTCGGCGGCCGCAGCGGCGACAAGTGGAACCTGACCTACGCACTGCAGTGGACCCGGCGCGATCCGCTCTCGGTCGGCGAGCGGCCGAAGATGGACGATCAGGACGACGAGTCCTACAGCAACTGGACCGCGCAGGCGCGCAAGTACGGCTTCAATCCATTCACCGGCCTGAGCCTGGTCGATGCCGGCGACAACACGCGCCTGGCGCCGCCCAGCGGCACCTGCGCACGCTTCGGCGGCCAGTTCATCGACGCGCAGCGGCTGAGCTACGACTACAACAGCGACACCGTGCGCAACCTCGGCGGCTACTGCGGCATGGCCCATGACTACGCCGACTGGCTGGCCGCCAGCGGCGGCGACAGCGGCTCGGCCTATCTGTACGGCACCTTCGAATTCGACAATGGCGTGCAGGCCTGGAGCACGCTGTCCACGACCAAGAGTCTCGGCTACTGGACCTACGACCCGCCCTACGTCTACCTCGGCCCGTTCCACGACACCGGCAGCGACCGCGACCTGTACGCGATCCGCCAGCTGACCCGCTTCGAGGCCGGTGGCTGGAAGAACCTGGCCAACATCACCAAGGAACTGTCCTGGGACCTGAGCGCCGGCCTCAAGGGCCGCCTTGCCGATCGCTTCGACTGGGAAGTGGCGGTGGGCCGCGCACGCTACACCGTCGACGAATACGTGCGCACCGTGGACACGCAGAAGGCCACGGCCTACTTCCTCGGCCCGCAACTGGGCAGCACTGCCGACGGCACACCGATCTACGACCTGGACGAGTCGCGCTGGTACCAACCACTGACCGGCGCGCAGTACGACGACCTAGCGGTAAAAGCGCACAACCGCGCCGATTCCTGGGTCAACCAGGCAAGCGCCAACATCACCGGCGAGCTGCTGCAGGGCTGGGCCGGGCCGATCAAGTTCGCCGCGGTCGGCGAGGTGGCCAAGCAGGGCTACCGGCTGGCGCCGGACCCGTGCGCCAACACCTGCTATCCGCTGGACGTGGTCGACTACGGCGGCGGCGAGCGCCTGCGCTATTCCGGCGGCATCGAGTTCGACGTGCCGCTGCTGTCCAAGCTCAACGCCAGCCTCGCCGCGCGTCACGACCGCTATGGCGACTACCGTGCCTACGGCAGCGACCTCGGCGCGGCGATCGGCACCCAGCGCGACACCACCTGGAGCGCCGGCCTGGAGTGGCGGCCGCTGAGCACGCTGCTGCTGCGCGGCAGCGTCGCCACCAGTTTCCGTGCCCCGGACATGCACTACGTGCTCGGCGAGCCCAGCTCCACCCAGCAGACCGTGATCGACCAGTACCGCTGCATCCAGAAGGGCTATTACCTCACCGGCGGCTGCAGCGCCGAGAACAGCGACGTGTTCTACCTGATGCAGGTCAACCGCCGCGGCACCCCGGACCTGGAATCGGAGCACGGCCGCTCGGTCACCGCCGGCTTCGTCTGGGACATCGCCGAAGGCCTGTCGTTGACCGCGGATTACTACCGGATCCGGCTGCAGGACCTGATCAAGGACCTCAACCGCGACGAGGTGCTCAGCGCCGAAGCCGGCTGCCGCACCGGCCTGACCACCGCCGGCGGCGTGTGGATCAATCCCGGTGGCGCCGAGTACTGCGCGCGCATCCTCTCGCGCGTGGCGCGCGATGCCGCCGGCCGCGTCACCGGCATCGAGCAGGGGCCGATCAACATCGCGCAGATGCATGTGTCCGGCGTCGATGCCTCGCTGAAGTACCGCCTCAACACCGCGCGCTGGGGCAACTTCAGTTTCGCCCTGGATTACAACAACCTGATCGGCTACCACGAGCAGACCTACCGCACCGACGACGACAAGAACCTGCGCGACCAGAAGATCCGCAGCAAGCTGCGCGGCAGCGTGCACTGGGAGAACGGCGGCCCGCTGGACCTGACTGTGTACGTCAAGCGCTTCGGCTCCACCCAGGCGGTGAACTGGGGCACGTGTACGCGCTTCGACGACGGCTACCAGCCCAGCCCCTCCGACGCCTGCCGCGTCACCGACAGCGGCAACCGCCACTTCGGCGAGAGCACCAGCCGCTATTTCGGCCGCGTCGGTCCGGCGCTGTACTGGAACCTCACCGCCGGCTACCGCATCGCCCCGAAGATGAAGGTCAACCTGTACATCAACAACGTGCTCAACACCGTCGGCTACGACAACAAGGAGCGCTACTACGGCTACCAGTTCTACAACACCACTCTGTACGACGCGATCGGCCGCGAGGTGGCGGCGGAATATGTGCTGGATTTCTGAGGGGCCGGGATTGGGGAGTGGGGATTCGGGATTGGTTTTGGTCGGCGCTGAAGTCGACGCGGCGCTACGCAACATGCGGCAACACGCTTTAGCCCCTCTCCCACCGGGAGAGGGTTGCGGCTAGGGTCCGGAGCGCGCAGCGCCACGCAAGAACCCACGCGTCAAACGCCCCTACGCGATGACGGCGACCTCACGGCCCTGCCGCCGCATTGAACCGCTTTTCCGAATCCCCATTCCCGGTTCCCCTTTCCCGGCTCCACAAGTTGCTGATGCAACTGTGGCGCCGCCGCAAACCCTGTGTTATCACTACGTCCCATGAACGCTTCCTGCCGCAGCTTTTACTTTTGGTACTACGGTTTTCCGATGCCGCTGGCGGAGGAAGGATCGCGTTCACCCTGAAGGAAACTTCAGCCGCAATCCCGAAAGCCGCCAGCGAACCTGGCGGCTTTTTTCATGCCGCCGGATCTGGCCCCCACCCAGCCCCCGACGAGACACGCACATGGCCCCCCACACCGACGATCTGCGCATCCGCAAGATCGAACCGTTGACCCCGCCCTCCCAACTGCAGGCGCTGCTGCCCTGCGACGAAGAAGCCTCGCAGACCGTCACCGCCGCGCGCGCGGCGCTGCACGAGATCCTGCACGGCCGCGACGACCGCCTGGCGGTGGTGATCGGCCCCTGCTCGATCCACGACCCGGTCGCGGCGATGGAATACGCGCAGCGCTTGCGCCCGCTGCGCGAGACCTACGGCGACGCGCTGGAGATCGTGATGCGGGTGTACTTCGAGAAGCCGCGCACCACGGTGGGCTGGAAGGGCCTGATCAACGACCCCAACCTCGACGGCAGCTTCGACATCAACAAGGGCCTGCGCCTGGCCCGCGGCCTGCTGCGCGACATCAACCGCCTCGGCCTGCCGGCCGGCGTGGAGTTCCTCGACATCATCTCGCCGCAGTACATCGCCGACCTGGTGGCCTGGGGCGCGATCGGCGCGCGCACCACCGAGAGCCAGGTGCACCGCGAGATGGCCTCGGGCCTGTCGTGCCCGGTGGGCTTCAAGAACGGCACCAGCGGCGACGTCAAGATCGCGGTCGACGCGGTCGGCGCGGCCTCGCACCCGCACCATTTCCTGGCGGTGACCAAGGACGGGCAGACCGCAGTCGCAGCGACTGCCGGCAATCCCGACTGCCACGTGATCCTGCGCGGCGGCACCCAGCCCAACTACGACGCCGACAGCGTGGCCGCGGCGGCGCAGGTGCTGGAGAAGGCCGGCCTGCCGGCGCGGCTGATGGTCGACGCCAGCCACGCCAACAGCGGCAAGAACCCGGACAACCAACCCAAGGTGATCGAGGACATCGCCCGCCAGCTCGAGGCCGGGCAGACCCGCATCGTCGGCGCGATGGTCGAGAGCCACCTGCGCGGCGGTCGCCAGGACCTGGTCGCCGGCCAGCCGCTGGTCTACGGCCAGAGCATCACCGACGGCTGCATCGACTGGGACAGCTCGGTGCAGGTGCTGGAGCGGCTGGCGCAGGCGGTGCGCGCGCGCCGGCAGGCGCGCGTGGCGCAGGCGGCCTGAGGGCGGTGGTTGGGGAAGCGCACGCAGCCTGACCGGCTGCGTGCGTGGAGGGCGATGGCGCCCCGAAGAGGGGCCGGACGCGCCGCCGAATGCGAAGGGAGAGAGCTTCGGTGTCGACGGCTGCGTGCCGGTGATGACGTTATCCGCCCATCCGGTGGCGGCGGTATGACGGTGTGTGGCAGAAGCTGGCAAGGTGTTCGCAGCGCGTTAAAGCCGGTTGTCGCCGGTTCAGCGCGACGGCGCGGAATTGGCGCGTTGGGGTACGCGCTGCGATTGATGGGCTTGGGGATAGCGGCGATCGCCTGCCGGACGCACCAGGCCCTGCGCGGCGCCACGCGGTTCCAGCGCCAGCGCGTGGGGTCAAGCTGACCGCCGAAGGCCGGCACCTGACCGATGCCGCCAGCGCAGCGCTGGCCGACGCCGGGGGGTCTGGCCAACAGGTGATGCCCTAAGTCGCATGCGCGCATGTGCGGACGCCGCTGCTGGCGAAACCGGCCACCGTGTCGATAATGCCTGCATGGCCACCGACTCGCCCTGGTTCCTGTACCTGCTCGAATGCCGCAACGGCAGCTACTACGCGGGCATCACCCCGGACCTGCAGGCACGCTTCCAGGCGCACCTGCGCGGCACGGGCGCCAAGTACACCCGCGCCAACCCGCCGGTGCGCCTGCTGGCCAGCCGTGCCTACCCGGACCGCGCCGCCGCCTCGCGCGCCGAGTACGCGCTCAAACAGTTGCCACGCGGCCGCAAGCTGGCGTTCCTGTCCACGGCAGAACCCGCGCCAGCGCCCGACAGTCTGGAACCGGCCGCCGAACCCGCAATGCCGTAGGAGCGGCTTCAGCCGCGAGAGGCGTTACCGGGAAAGCCTGTCGCGGCTGAAGCCGCTCCTACGACGGCGCTCGATATCCGCGCAGATATCGGATGAAGAGGGCTGCACTGTGGAAGGGACTTCAGTCCCGACGCGTGGTCCTGCAGTTGGTCGATGAGCCTCCAACAGAACCACCGCCAACAGTTGTAGGAGCGCTTTCAAGCGCGACCTCGGAAAAGCCTGTCGCGGCTGAAGCCGCTCCTACAATGGCGCTCGATATCCGCGCAGATATCGGATGAAGAGGGCTGCACTGTGGAAGGGACTTCAGTCCCGACGCGCGGTCCCGCCATTGGTCGATGAGCCTCCAACAGAACCATCGCCAACAGCTGTAGGAGCGCTTTCAAGCGCGACCCCGGGAAAGCCTGTCGCGGCTGAAGCCGCTCCTACGAAGGCGCCGACATCGGTGCAGATATCGGATGAAAGAGGACCGCCCTGTGGGAGGGACTTCAGTCCCGACGCGCGGTCCCGCCATTAGTCGATGAGCCTCCAACAGAACCACCGCCAACAGTTGTAGGAGCGCTTTCAAGCGCGACCTCGGGAAAGCCTGTCGCGGCTGAAGCCGCTCCTACAACGGCGCCGACATCGGTGCAGATGTCGGATGAAAGAGGGCCGCACTGTGGGAGGGACTTCAGTCCCGACGCGCGGTCCTGCAGTTGGTCGGTGAGCCTCCAACAGAACCACCGCCAACAGTTGTAGGAGCGCTTTCAAGCGCGACCTCGGAAAAGCCTGTCGCGGCTGAAGCCGCTCCTACGACGGCGCTCGGTATCCGCGCAGATATCGGATGAAAGAGGGCTGCACTGTGGGAGGGACTTCAGTCCCGACGCGCGGTCCCGCAGTTACTCACTGAGCCTCCACCGGAACCATCGCCAACCGTCGCAGGAGCACTTTTCGCCGACGCGCCGCTCAGCCGCTGGCGTGCATCGTGCCGGTGTCCAGCCAGCGCTGGTGCCAGGACAGTGCCTCGGGCAGCAAGTGCGGGGTGTGCTTGCCGTAGCTGGCGTGCAGGGCGCGGTCGAAATAGTCCTGCAGCTGCGCGCGGTAGCTCGGGTCCACGCAGTGCGCGAGCAACTGCTGCGCGCGCTGCCGCGGCGGCAGGCCGCGCAGGTCGGCCAGGCCGTGCTCGGTGACGATGATGGACACGTCGTGCTCGGTGTGGTCGACGTGGCTGACCATCGGCACGATCGAGGAGATGCTGCCGTTCTTCGCCGTGCTAGGGCTGAGGAAGATCGACAGGAAGCCGTTGCGCGCGAAGTCGCCGGAGCCGCCGATGCCGTTCATGATGCGGCTGCCCATCACGTGGGTGGAGTTGACGTTGCCGTACAGGTCGGCCTCGATCATGCCGTTCATGCCGATGCAGCCCAGCCGCCGCACCAGTTCCGGATGGTTGGAGATCTCCTGCGTGCGCAGGATGATGCGCTCGCGATAGAAGTCGATGTTGCGCTTGAATTCCTCGTTGGCCTCCGGACTCAATGCGAAGCCGGTGCACGAGGCGACCTTGAGCACGCCGCTGCGCAGCAGGTCGAGCATGCCGTCCTGGATCACCTCGGTGAACGCGCTGAGATCGCGGAAGCCGCTGCTGGCCAGTCCGGCCAGCACGGCGTTGGGGATGTTGCCCACGCCCGACTGCAGCGGCAACAGGTTGGGCGGCAGCCGGCCCTTGCTGACCTCGTGCTGGAAGAACGCGATCAGGTGTTCGGCGATGCGCTGGCTGGTGGCGTCAGCCGGGGTGAACGGGCTGTTGCGGTCGGGGCCGTGGGTGCGCACCACCGCCACGATCTTGTCCGGGTCGCAGCGCAGCGACGGCTCGCCGATGCGGTCGTCGGCATGCACCAGCGGGATCGGCTTGCGGTGTGGTGGCAGCGCGGTGCCGTAATACACGTCGTGCATGCCGTCGATGCCGGCCGGCTGCCAGTCGTTGACCTCGACGATCACCTTCTTCGCCAGGTCCAGCCAGGTCTTGTTGTTGCCGACCGAGGTCGACGGGATCAGGCTGCCGTCTTCGCGGATGCCGGCCACTTCCACCACCGCGGTGTCGATCTCGCCGTAGAAGCCGAACCACACGTGCTGGGCGACGTGGCTGAGGTGGATGTCGATGTAGTCCAGGCTGCCGGCGTTGATGCGCTGGCGCGCGTCCGGATCGGACTGGAACGGCATGCGCAGGGCGATGCCATCGGCCTTGGCCAGCGCGCCGTCCAACTCCGGTGCGGTGGAGGCGCCGGTCATCAGCTGGATCTTGAAGGACTGGCCCTGCAGGTGCGCCGCCTCGATACGCTGCGCCAGCGCCATCGGCACCGCCTTGGGATAGCCCGAGCCGGTGAAGCCGCTCATCGCCACCGTCTCGCCGGGCTGGATCAACGCCGCCGCGGCCTCGGCGCTGACGATGCGTTCGCGCAGGCGGGGATGGAGGATGCGTTCGGCAGACATGCGGCGACCATGGCGTGGGAAGGGGACGGCAATTATCGCGGATCGGGCCGGGGCCCGCGCTGGGGCGCGTCCCCACTTTCTGCGCCTGCCGCGCGGCCATGCACGTGGGCGCCGCGCAACGCACGCATGCCACGGTCTGCGCGATGGTTACGGCGCTTCGCGCGCCAGGCCCTCACCCCAACCCCTCTCCCGGTGAGAGAGAGGCGCTAGCTTCTCCCTTCTCCTTTTAGGACGGCGGGATGCAGCGCGCATGCAGCCGGCGCAACGGCGGCGATCTGGCGGCCAGCGTGCATTGCCACACAACGCTGGGTACGTGCCACGGTGGCTTTCACGCCTTCCACGCCACGCCGCGGCGATAGTGCGGCGGTGCCGCTCCTCGCCCGCCCCCTGACGGCTGTCCAAGCACGCTACCGGCGTCTGCCGCGCGGCTGGCGCCTGCTCCTGCGCGGCCTGCTGATCGCCTACCTGCTGTACCTGCTGGCCGGCAACGTGTTCCTCAACACGCCGCTGTTCGACCTGGCCACCAACCGCAAGCCGGAGAAGTTCCGCATGCACACCGGGCCGGCCGTCACCGTACTGCCCGGCTTCATCACCGCCTGGAACGTGCGCATGCGCGGCCACGTGCAGCGCAACGTCTGGCAGGTGCGTGCCGACCGCGCCAGCGCGCGCATCGCGCTGCTGCCGCTGCTGCATCGCGAGGTACGCCTGCCGTGGATGGAGGCGGTGAACGTGGTCGGCGAGATGGACCGCGTCGACGAGATGATCCCGCCGCCGCCCCCCAGCGACCAGGGCTGGACCCTGCGCTTCGATGCGATCCACAGCGGCACGCTGCGCCGCGCCCGCTTCGGCGAACTGGCGATCGAGGGCAAGGGCCACGGCACCGTCGGCTTCCTCAAGCAGTTGCGCGGCGGCCCGTCGGAACTGTTCCGCTCGCAGATCGTGTTCGAGGACGCCAGCGTGCGCTACGGCAAACGCCAGATCGCCGACCAGGCCACGCTGGATGCGCGCTTCTCGTTCCCGCGCCACTATCGCGCGCAGGCGCCGGGGTTGCGCAAGCTGGACATCACCGACCTGGCGCTGCGCGTGCACGGGCGCAGCGTGGCCCTGCGCATCGACACCGCCGGCGACACCACCAAGCTGAGCACCGAACCTGGGCTCGGTCACATCCAGGCCGACCTGCACCTGCTGCGCGGCGCGCTGCAGCCCGGCAGCACGCTCAATTGGCGGGTGCCGCTGCATGCGGGTGTCGGCGCCACCGATCGGGGCGTGCTGGCGCTGCTGCTGGGCGTAGAGGGCGACACCCTCCGCGCCCGCGCGCGCCTGCCTGGCCAGGTCGATCCGCGCAGCATGCTCGATGCCGACCTACACATCGCCGGACGCCAGATACCGTTCGCCGACCCGGCGGCGCTGCTGCCGCGTACCTCCGGCCGCGTGCAGGGGCGCTGGCATTTCGAATCGTTGAACTGGATCAGCGACCTGCTGGTGCGCAAGCCCTGGTTCCAGCTCGACGGCGGCGGCGACGTCGCCGCCGATCTGCAACTGCGGCAGGGCGCGCTGCAGCCGGGCAGCCGCCTCGACGTGCCCGACGTGCAGGCGGTGGCGGAGATCATGCGCGTGCGCGTGAGCGGCAAGGCGCAGGCGGTCGGCCGCATCGTCGGCACTGCCGAACAGCCACGCACGCAACTGGACGTGCGCATGCGCCGCTTCGCGCTGGCGCCGCTGGACGATCCCAAGGCCAGCTTTGTCGAAGGCGAGAACCTGCAACTGGACTTGCAGGGCGATGGCGCGCTGGCCACTCTGCGCGATTCGTTGCAGGCGCGGTTGCGCTTCGCCGACGCGCGCGTGCCGGATCTGCGCGCCTACAACCGCTACCTGCCGGCGGCGCAGGTGCGCGTGCTCGGCGGTGATGGCCGGCTCAGCGGCGACCTGCAGCTGGATGCGTCCGGCCAGGTCGGCCAGGGCACAGTGCGCGTGCTCGGCCGTCAGGCACGGCTGCAGACCGCAGGCCTGGAACTGGCCGGCAATCTCGACCTGGACGCGCGGCTGCGCCGCGCCGAACTGCAAGACAAGCGCTTCGACCTGAGCGGCAGCACCCTACGCCTGCAGGGCGTGCGCTACGGCACCCAGCCCAAGCAGGGCGACTGGTGGGCGACGCTGCGCATTCCGCAGGGCCGCATCGCCGCCGCGGCGCCGGTGCAGGCAGACGCGCAGGTGCAGATGCAGATGCGCGACGCCGGCCCGGTACTGGCGGTGTTCGCGCAGCACAGCGATGCGCCGGCGTGGTTGCTGAAGCTGGCCGACGCCGGGCAACTGCAGGCCAGCGGACAGCTGCGCTGGCGCAAGGACGCACTGTGGCTGGATCGGGTCGCCGCCGAGAACGAACGGGTGGCGTTGCGCGCGCGCCTGCGCGTCGGCGACGCCGGCACCCAGGGCGATCTGTACGCGCGCTGGGGCGTGCTCGGCGTGGGCGTGGCCTTGCGCGGCGAGCAACGGCAATGGCATCTGCTTGGCGCGCGCGAATGGTACGACCGGCAACCGGCGTGGCTGCCGGAGGCACCGGCGCCGGCGGCATCGCCCTGACGCCAGCGAACACGTCGCGCCATGCGTGGTGTTCGTGCGTAGGCGTAACGCGCACATCCGTCCGCTTTTCCCATTCCCGATTCCCGTTTCCCCATTCCCCCAACGCCGCAGAATGTACTGCCCAGTATCGTTTTGCACTGCAGCGTGCAATGTCTCAAAAAAGCGCCCAAGATCGCCCTGCATCCCGACGTGGGGGAGGGAGCAAAGCCCGCTGGCAGTTCGCTGCAAGCGGGCTTTTTTATTGCCTGTTTCCCGGTCCTGGGAGAGCGTGGGACGCGGTGCGAGGGCGACTATGGGATGTCGATCCCACCATCCGGCGCAGTGGCGCCGAGGCGCCATGTTCAGGGGGTATCGGCGCTGGCCGTACCGTGGGGGCGGCCAGCGTGCAGCTCTCGCGCTCGCGTCAGGTCGGCATGGCCTGCGACGGCGGTTCCGGCGACGGCGGCAGTTCCGGTCGGGTCGGATCCACGGTCAACGGCTCGTCGCTGCGCAGCAGCGCATGCGCCTCGGCTTCGCTGGCCACCGCCGGCGGCGAGCCACGCAGTGGCAGACCAGCGGTTTCGCGCACGAAGACCATGGTCGCGATGCCCACCACCGCCGCACCCATCAGGTAGTACGCCGGCACCAGCGGATCGCCGGTGCGTTCGACCAGCCACGCGGTGACCAGGGGCGTGGTGCCGCCGAACAGCGACACCGAGACGTTGAAGGCGATCGACAGCGCGCTGTAGCGCACCGGGGTGTAGAACAGCGCCGGCAAGGTCGACGGCATCGAGCTGGTGAAGCACACCAGCGCCACGCCCAGCAGCATCAGGCCGAGGAAGATCAGCCAGTCGTTGCCGGTGCCGACCAGCAGCAGGCACGGTACCGCCAGCACCAGCAGCGCGATGCACGCGCCGATCACCATCGGCCGGCGGCCCAGGCGATCGCTGAACAATCCCCCGAGCACGTTGAGCGGCATCATCACCAGCATCACGATGATGATCAGCAGCAGGCCCTTGCTCTCGGCATAGCCCATGGTGACGCTGAGATAGCTGGGCATGTAGGTCAGCAGCATGTAGTCGGTGACGTTGAACACCAGCACCAGGCCCACGCACTTGAGCAGCTGCGGCCAGTGGACGCGGAACAGCGCGCCCAGGCCCGGTGCGTCGTGCTCGCGCTTCTCCGCTTCTTCGGCATAGGCCTGGAACGCCGGGGTTTCCTCGAGCTTCATGCGCATGTACAGGCCGAGCAGGCCCAGCGGCCCGGCGACCAGGAACGGCACGCGCCAGCCCCAGTCGAGCATCTGCGCATCGCTCAACGCGAAGTGCAGCGCGGTCACCGTGGCCGCGCCGGCGATGTAGCCGCCCAGCGTGCCGAACTCCAGCCAGCTGCTCATGAAGCCGCGGTTGCGGTCGGTGGAGTACTCGGCGATGAAGGTGGCCGCGCCGCCGTATTCACCGCCGGTGGAAAAGCCCTGTACCAGTCGCGCCACCAGCAGCAGGATCGGTGCCCAGATGCCGATGCGCTCGTAGGAGGGAATCAGGCCGATCGAGAACGTACCCAGCGCCATCAGGATCATGGTCGCGGCCAGCACTTTCTGCCGGCCGTAGCGGTCGCCCAGCGGGCCGAACACCAGCCCGCCCAGCGGGCGCACCAGGAAGGCCACGGTGAAGGTCGCGAACGTGGCGATCAGCTGCGCGGTCGGGTTGGTGCTGGGGAAGAACACATGGCCCAGGGTCACGGCGAGGTAGCCGTACACGCCGAAGTCGAACCATTCCATCGCGTTGCCCAGCGCCGCCGCGCCGACCGCCCGCTTGAGCATCGGTTTGTCGACGACGGTGACTTCTTCCGCCCGCAGTTGGCGGCGGCGCTTGAACCATCCGAAATGGGCGTGGAACTCCGACATGTTTTCTCCTGTCCTGGAACGGTGAGGTCATGACCCCCGGCCCACACATCGCAGGGCAAAGCAAGACGGAATGGCGCGCAGGCGCCGCACTGGTCTGCGGGGGCACGATCCCGGATGGCCGCGTCAACACCACGACGCCGCGGGATCGAAGAGACGGAGCGGGCGGCGCGTCATGGCGCGGGGGCTCCGTCGAGGGGCACATGATACACCATCGCCCGATTCGGCCGGCCGGCAGCTTCCACGAAACCCGGCGAACGTGATGTGAAACGCGGCGTATTGCGGCGATGTGCAGCGATGCGTAGCGCATGCGGCGTGGTGTTTGCGACGTCTCAACTGCGCGCGGCCCGCACGCGGCGGACATTGCCCGCAGACGCGCCTGGCGCGTGGGTCTGCGTGTGCGCAGATGGCGATGTGTGGCTTTTGCCGGATCGCAGTTGCAATGGTGAGCGAGGCCGAGCGTTTGCATGGCGAAAGGCAGGAGCACCCCGTAGAAGCGGCTTCAGCCGCGACGGGCGTTCCCGGGAATGCCCGTCGCGGCTGAAGCCGCTCCTGCAACGCAACGGCGCTTCTGACGAACCGCGAAAAGCATGCGCTGTTGGATGTGCCTGAACGCCCGGGATGCCAGAATCGCCCGATGTCCAACGCTACCGCCGCCGTTCCCGATGCCCTGCAGCCCACGCTCGAGCGCAGCCTGACGCGTTTGCGCCAGGCCGTGGCCGCGCAGCCATGGCCGTCTTCCCCTGGTTTCGAGGCCGCGCTGGCGCGCGCGTTGCTGGCCAGCGATTTCCTGCTCGACACGCTGTGCCGGCAGCCGGCCTTGCTCGCGCACCTGGCGCAGCCGGACCCGCCACCGCTGCCGCTGCCGCAACTGGATCCGGCGCAACCGGCGGCGTGGCCGGCGCAGTTGCGCCGCTACCGCGCCGCCGCCTCGGCGCGCCTGGTGTGGCGCGACGTGCTGGGCCTGGACGAGGTCGATGCGACCCTGGCCGGCAGCACGCAGTTGGCCGAGGACTGCCTGGCCCTGGCGCTGCAGGCGCTGGAAGTCGAGTTCGCTGCGCGCCATGGCGTGGTGCGTGCCGCCGACGGCAGCGTGCAGCGGCTGGTGGTGTTCGGCCTGGGCAAGCTCGGCGGCGGCGAACTGAATTTCTCCTCCGACGTGGACCTGGTCTACGCCTATCCGCAGGGCGGCGAGTCCGACGGCGCGCGGGCGCTGGCCGCCGAGGAATACTTCGCGCGGCTCGGCCAGCGCCTGGCGCGGCTGCTCGACGAAACCACCGCCGATGGCTTCGTGCACCGCGTGGATTTGCGCCTGCGCCCGTTCGGCACCGCGGGCCGGGTGGCGCTGTCGTTCGCCGGCATGGACCAGTACTTCCAGCGCGAAGGCCGCGACTGGGAACGCTACGCCTGGCTCAAGGCGCGCGCGGTGGCCGGCGACATCGCCGCCGGCGAGGCGTGGCTGCAGGCGCTGCGCCCGTTCGTGTACCGGCGCTATCTCGACTACACCGCGCTGGACGGCCTGCGCGAGATGAAGGCGGCGATCACCGCCGAAGTCGCGCGCCACGACCGCCTGGACGACATCAAGCGTGGCGCCGGCGGCATCCGCGAGATCGAGTTCCTGGTGCAGTCGCTGCAGTTGATTCGTGGTGGCCGCGAAGCCGCCTTGCGCGAGCGCCGCCTGTTGCCGGCGCTGCGCGCGCTGGTCGCTGCCGGCCAGGTTGCCGCCGAGGACGGCGCGGCGCTGGCGCAGGCCTACCGCTTCCTGCGCCAGGTGGAAAACCGTCTGCAGATGCTGCGCGATGCGCAGACCCATGCGCTGCCGCAGGATCCGCTGGATCGCGCGCGCATCGCCTTCGGCCTCGGCTATGCCGACTGGGCCGCACTGCACGCGGCGCTGCAGGTACAGCGCGACCGCGTCGCCGCCGAATTCGCCGAACTGCTGGCGCCACGCGAGCGCGCGCTGGCGCCCGATGCGCTGGCCGACTACTGGCGCGGCCTGCCCGACGCCGGCCAGGCGCAGGTGTTGCGCGCCGCCGGCTTCGCCGACGCCGAGGGCGCCGACCAGGCCTTGCGCGGCTTCGTGCAGTCGCTGGGCGTGCGCAGCCTGTCCGATGCCGCGCGCGCGCGCCTGGACCGGGTGCTGCCGGCGCTCCTGCATGCCGCGGCGCGCTCGGCGCAGGCCGATGCCGCGTTGCACCGCGTGCTCGGCCTGCTGCAGGCGATCCTGCGCCGGGCCAGCTATCTGGCCCTGCTCGACGAACAGCCCAGCGCGTTGGCGCGGCTGGTCGACGTGCTCGCGCGCAGCGCGTTCCTGTCCGAACGGCTGGCCGCGCACCCGCTGCTGCTGGACGAACTGCTCGACAGCCGCGTCGACGGCCCGATGCCGGACCAGGCGGCGACGCAGCGGCTGTGCGAGGCCGCGGTCGCCGCCGCTGGCGACGATCCGGAAGCGGCCTTGCGCGGCCTCAACGAAGCGCGCCAGGCGCTGAGTTTCCGTATCGCCCTGGCGACGCTGGACCGCCGCCAGCCCGCGCTCGACAGCGCCCGCCAACTCGCGCAACTGGCCGAGGCGGTGGTGCGGACCGTGCTGCGTCTGGCGCGTGCCGATCTGGTCGCGGCGCATGGCGAGGTGCCCGGCGGCAGTTTCGCCATCATCGGCTACGGCAGCCTCGGCGGCATGGAACTGGGCATCGGGTCGGACCTGGACCTGGTGTTCCTGTACGACCATCCGCCCGGCGTGGAGGCCTCGGCCGGGCCGCGGCCGCTGGAGAGCGGGCGCTGGTTCGCGCGGCTGGCGCAGAAGGTGATCGCCCTGCTTGGCGCGGTCACCGGTGGCGGCCGCCTGTACGACATCGACGTGCGTCTGCGCCCGGACGGCGGCAAGGGCGCGCTGGTGTCCTCGCTGGCCAGCTACCGCGAGTACCAGCGCGAGCGCGCCTGGACCTGGGAGCACCAGGCCCTGGTGCGTGCGCGCGGCGTGGCCGGCGACGCGCCGCTGCTGCAGCAGTTCGAGCAGGTGCGTGCGCAGACCCTGGCGCGTCCGCGCGAGGCCGCGTCCCTGCGTGAGGAAGTGCGCAAGATGCGCGCGCGCATGCGTGCCGAACTGGACCGTAGCGATGCCGCGCGCTTCGACCTCAAGCAGGGCGCCGGCGGCTTGGTCGACCTGGAATTCCTGGTGCAGGCCGGCGTCCTGCTCGGCGCCGCGCAGCAGCCGGCGCTGCTGGTGCCGCGCGACACTGCGGCGCTGCTCGATGCGCTGGCGCACAGCGGCTGGCTGGCGCCCTCCATCGCGGCGGGCCTGCATGCCGCCCATGCCACGCTGGTGGAGGCCGGCCTGGCCTGCACGCTGGACCGGCGTCCGCGCCTGACCGCGCCGACGGCCGAGATCGCCGCGGCGCGTGCGGCGATTCGTGCCGCCGCGGCCGCGCTGGGCCTGGTGTTCGTGGAAGGGCGTGCAGGCGATGAGGCGGTGCACTGACGCGCGGCGGGAGCACTGGGTCGCGAGCGTGCTGTCGATGCTGTGCAGTGCATGGCATGTCCGGGGATCCATGGCCGGGATCGCGACAGGAAGTGGAGACGCCGCCCTGCACCGCACGGGGCATGCGTTGCGACCGGCGCCGCGCACGGGATCGCGTTCGACATCGCGCGTCGGGACTGAAGTCCCTCCCACACTGCAGTGCAGTGCCCGGCATTGCCGACGCTGCCACTGTAGGAGCGGCTTCAGCCGCGACGCGCAGAGGTCGGGGACACGCCGTGCGAAGCGGATGCATTGTCGGGTCGGGACTGAAGTCCCTCCCACACTGCAGTGCCCGACAGTGCCGACGCTGCTGTTGTAGGAGCGGCTTCAGCCGCGACGCGCAGGAGCAGGAGAGTGCTGCATGTGGCGATGAGGCAACCAGCTACCGTGTCGGCGCCATCCGCCACAGCAGTGCGCGGAACGGCGCCAGCAGGCACACGCCGATGCCCAGCTTCACCGCCAGGTCGCCGGCGGCCCAGCTCAGCCAGGGTAGCGTCGAGCCGGCGAAGGCGATCGACCAGAAGATCGTGGTGTCCAGGGTCGCGCTGCAGGTGGTGGCGACGATCGGCGCGCGCCACCAGCGCCCGCGGCGCAGCCGGTCGAACACGGTGATGTCCAGCAGCTGTGCAGCGATGAAGGCCAGGCACGAGGCCGCGGCGATGCGCGGGGTGGCGATCCAGATCGACAGCAGCACCGCCAGCGCGAAGCCGCACCAAGCCACCCGCCGCGCCGCGCGCGGGCCGAAGCGGCGATTGATCAGGTTGCTGACCAGGAACGCGACCGGGTAGCTGAAGGCGCCCCAGGTCAGCCAGTCGTTGATCGGGAACTGCACCAGCACGTTCGACAGCAGCACCACCGCGCCCATCGCCAGCACGGACAGCAGCAGCGCGCGCGGGGTCAGCGCGGCAAAGGTGGGTGAGGGGGCGACGACGGAAGGCACGGCGATTATGGGCAGGGGCGGCGGGCGCGCATTATCGCGGCCCGGTCGCGCCATGGCCAATGGCGGAGCGCGGACACGCTCTTCGTAGGAGCGGCTTCAGCCGCGACGCGGCGTTCCCCGCAAAAGCGTCGCGGCTGAAGCCGCTCCTACGAAGAGGAATCCTGCGATGGGAACCGCTGTTGCGAATCCCGATTCCCTAATCCCCAATCCCGGCTTCCTTGCGGCTGAAGCCGCTCCAACTCTTGCGGCAGCGGCCCTGTCGGAAGCTGCACTGTGGGAGGGACTTCAGTCCCGACCCGACGATGCCTCCGCTTTGCACGGCGTGTCCCCAAGCTCCACGCGTCGCGGCTGAAGCCGCTCCTACAGGTTGAACTCCGCGCTGGGAACCGCTTTTGCGATTCCCCATTCCCCAATCTCCATTCCCGGCCTCATCGCACCGGCGGCGGTGTCCCATCCACCGCGGCACGGCCCACCGCCGGGTCGTCGGTAAAGAAACCATCGATGCCGGCATCGAGCAGCGCGCGCATTTCCTTCATGCTGCTGGCGGCGTTCACCGCGGCCGGGCCGCGCGCGTCCTGCAGCTGCTTGGGCAGGAAATAGTTCTCGGGCCGGAACGTGTACGGAATCACCTGCAGGCCGGCCGCATGCGCGTCGGCGACGAAGGAGGTGGGCGCGGCCAGGGTGCCGTCGGCGGTCACCGGCACGATCGCGCGCAGGTTCGGGCTGACCAGCTGCGCGTACTTGGCGATCGCGCGCAGGCCCTGCGCGCTGCCCATCTGCGCGTAGGTCGGGCCGTCGCGCAACTGGTCGCCCGGGCGCTCCTTGGGATCGCCCAGCAACTGCACCAGGCGCACGTTCGGATGGGTGGCGCCAAGCTTGCCGTGCAGATATTCCAGGTTGCCGACTTCGAACGACTGGATCACCACCGGCGCCTTGCGCGTGTAGGCGTGCGCATCGAGGCTGGCGACCAGCTTGTCTTCCATCGCCAGGCCGAGTCCGCGGAAGTAGGTGCCGTGCTTGATCTCGGGAATCAGCCCGATCGGGCGCCCGCGCGTGGCCGACTCGGCCGCGGTGAAGTCGATGATCTCGTCCAGGGTCGGCACCTGGAACTGCCCGTCGAAGGCGGTGCCGCGC
The DNA here is from genome assembly GCF_014206815.1 of Xanthomonas sp. F10. Lineage (GTDB taxonomy): Bacteria > Pseudomonadota > Gammaproteobacteria > Xanthomonadales > Xanthomonadaceae > Xanthomonas_A > Xanthomonas_A indica. Next base: position 546,761 of record NZ_JACHNP010000001.1, on the reverse strand, counting down.
AGTTGCGGCAGGCGCTCGCGCGCGCGCAGGGTCTTCAGCTCGGCCAGGGTGAAGTCTTCGGTGAACCAGCCTTCCACGCGCTGCCCGTCGATCTGCTTGACGGTCTTGCGCGCGGCGAACTCCGGGTGTGCGGCCACGTCGGTGGTGCCGCCGATCTCGTTCTCGTGGCGCGCCACCAGTACGCCATCCTTGGTCGAGACCAGGTCCGGCTCGATGAAGTCGGCACCGTCGGCGATGGCCTTGGCGTAGGAGGCCAGGGTGTGCTCGGGGCGCAGCGCACTGGCGCCGCGGTGGCCGATCACCAGCGGCTTGCTTTCGCCCGGTGCGGCGGCCGGCGCGGCCGCCGCGGTGGTCGCCAACACGGCCATCGCGCATCCCAACAACCAGGAGGTGGATCGGATCATCGCATGCGTTCCGGTTCGGGGGCGGGCGGACAGGATGGACGCGCTCAGAAGCGCGCGTCCAGGGTCAGGAACGCCTGCCGCGGCGCGCTGGCGTGGAAGGCCAGCGAGCGGCCGTTCGGATCGCTGTTGCTGAAGGCGGTGAGGTTGGAGGCGTAGCGCTTGTCGGTGAGGTTGGTGACGTTCAACGACAGCTTCAGGTCCTGCAGGAACGACACCGCACCGAAGTCGTAGCCGGCGCCGGCATCGAAGGAGGTGTAGCCGCCGAAGCCCTGGTCGTTGGTGTAGGTGTAATAGCGCTGGCCGGTGTACTTGCCGCGCAGGTTGGCGTTCCAGCCGTTCCAGGTCCAGCTGAGTTCGCTGGCGAACATGCGCTTGGGCGTGTCCACGGTGTACTTGCCGGCGGTGGGGATGACCACGCCGTTCTGCACGTAGTTGTCGTCGTAGGTGGAGCGGTTGATCGAGGCCGAGTTGTACCACTGCAGGTGCGCGTTCGGCTTCCAGATGAAGGTCAGCTCGCCGCCGCGGCTGCTCACCGAGCCGACGTTGAAGAAGCGCGTCGTACACGCCGGGCTGGTGCCCTGCTGGATGCTCGGGCACGGATTGAGCGAGAGCAGGCGGTTGTCGAAGGTGACGTCGTAGCCGACCAGCGAGGCCTCGAACTGGTCGCGCACCAGGCGGTAGCCGGCTTCGAAGGTCTTGGACTTCTCCGGCTGCAGCGCGCCGACGCTGGCGTCGAACGAGGCCTGGGTCACCAGCAGCGGGCCGCCGGCGCCGCCGCCCTGGAACGCGGCGATGTTCTCGGCGTAGGAGGCGAACACTTCCTGGCCCTCGGCCAGGCGGTAGCGCACGCCGGCCTGCGGCAGCAGCGCCTTGCTGGCCTTGAGTTCGCCATTGGCCACCGGCGCTTCCACCGCGATCCCCGGGGTCTCGCGCGCGGTCATCGTGGTGTGCGGGCTCTTGGCGCCGATGTCCAGGGTCAGGCGATCGTCGAGCAGCTTGAACGTGCCCTGCACGTAAGCCTGCTTGGTGGTGATGACGTAGTCCTGCGAGAACAGCCGGCGGTTCGGGTTGCTCAGGAAGAGGTCGTCGTCGATCGGGCCGTCGATCCAGTAGAAGTTGCGCTCCACGTGATGCTTGTTGCGCTCGTACCACACGCCGGCTTCGAGGTGGTGCGGGCCGATGTCCCAACCCAGCGAGGCGATGCCGCCGGTGCGGTTGATGGTGTAGTTGGTGCTGCGGATCGAGATCGGCAGCGCCTGCGGCGTGCCGGGGTAGGACGGCTGGCCCGGCGACCACCAGTGGCCCTGGCCTTCGTTCTCGTGGTGGTAGACCTGGGTGTGCACGCTCACCGCATCGGACGGCTGGAAGTCGCCGGCCAGGTAATACAGGTCGTCGTTGCGCAGCGCGCGGCTCTGGTAGTACGCGTCGTCGATGTTGTCCACGCCGCCGCTGTAGCCGCAACGGCTGGGGTCGCGCGTGGCCGGCGCGCAGTAGGCCGCGGCCAGCGCGCGCTGCCAGTCCGGCGCATACAGGTTCCAGTCCCAGCCCAGGCCGCGGTGCAGGCCGTTCTTGGACAGGTAGGCGTAGTCGGCCTGCGAGGTGCGCGAGGTGTCGACGAAGGCGGTGATCTTGCCGCCCTCGAACTGGTACACGCCCTTGCCGTTGAACTGCGCGGTGTGGGTCGGCGATTCCGGCTTGGCCCACATGTCGGCGTCGGCGTAGATGCCGGACAGGTAGGCGGAGAAGCCGTTGTGCTCGCCGGTGTCCAGGCGCAGATAGGTGCGGCGGTTGTTGTCCGAACCGACGGTCTGCGCCAGGCGCACGCCGACCTCGGTGGACGGATCGTCCGAGTAGTACTGCACCGTGCCGCCGAGGTTACTGGTGGAGGCGGTGCCCAGGCTGCCGATGCCCGAGGCCAGCTCCACGCCGCCGAAGTTCTCGGCGATCAGCGCGCGGCTGATGTTCAGGCCGTTGTAGTTGCCGTAGGCGTTGTCGCCCAGCGGCAGGCCGTCGAGGGTGTAGCCCAGGCGCACGCCGTTGAAGCCGCGCAGGCTGATGGTCTGCGATTCCTCGTTGGCGCCGAAGGCGTCGTTGGACTGCACGTTGACGCCGGGGATGCGGTTGAGCAGCTTCTGGATGCTGGTGCCCGGCGGCAGCACCGCCACGTCCTGGGGGGTGATGCGCTGCACCTGGCGGGTCTCGCCCTGGCCGATCACCGACACCGCATCGAGTTGCTGCACGTCGGACGCGGTGGCCTCGGCGGCGGCGGGCTCCTCGGCAGTGGCGGCGAAGGGCGACAACAGGGCGGCGAGGATCGCCGTGCTCAGCAGGGACTGGAGAGGCATGCGCAAGGGGATTCGTAAAGGAAGTGCGCACACGATGCGACAGCGACGTTGCAGGTTGGCGTCACCGATGTTGCGTTTGTCATGCAATGGTCCTGCGGGCATGACGTTCGCGTCGCGGCTGCGGGACGCGTCATGGCGGGGGACTGGCCATTGTGTGCCATGGCGGAAGACGCGGCGCCGCACCGCGTGCATCGACATCAATGCGATACAGAGTGTCGTCATTTGCCACGCATGGCGGGCGCTGAACACATGTAAGCGGATGTGTCGAAAACCGCGCGAAAACCGCTGTTTCCAAAGTCGAAAACGGAGTCGGCCGTCAAAGTTTTGTGGTGCATTCCTCTTCAATCATCACCGCTCGCCCAAGCCACGACGACGTGCCGATGCGTGCAGACATGAGCAGGAAGCGCAGCGCATTCGCGTCGATTGGAGCGTCGTTTGCGTGCTGTGTCGGGCCCTTGCAGTTGCATGTCGACGAACGTGTTGCGCACTCCCGCACCCTCACCCCAACCCCTATCCCGGCAGGAGAGGGGCCTAGCGCTTCCCTTCTCCCCCCGGGAGAAGGTGCCCCGAAGGGGCGGATGAGGGTACGAGCGCAGCCTCGCAGCAACGGATCACGCGTGCACTTCGTGCGCCGCACCCTCACCCCAATCCCTCTCCCGAGGGGAGGGGGGCAACCGATTTCCCACCGCGAGGTCGCCACGGCCTCGTCCACTCGCTCTACCCCCGGAGAGACGCCCATGCTTGATCGCATCCGCCGTCGGCCCTTGCTGGCTGCCGTGTTGTCCGCTTCCCTGCTGTGCGCGCTCGGCACCGCCAGCGCCGCGCCCGACGCCTCCATCGCGGCGATGACCGCCACGCTGCGCGCCGCGCCGGTCACTTTCGACGTGCACCTGCCGGTGCGCGACCAGGCCGGGCTGGACGCGCTGCTGGCCGACATCCAGGATCCGCTCTCGCCGAAGTATCACCACTGGCTGACGCCGGCCGAATTCCAGAGCCGCTTCGCGCCGACACCGGCGCAGATCGCGCAGGTGCGCGCCGCGTTGCAGGCCGCGCACATGAACGTCGTCGAGCAGGGCGCCACCTTGCATGTCAGTGCGAGCGCGGACAACGTCGAGCGGCTGTTCGCGGTGCCGCTGACCGCCGACGTGCAGCAGGGCAGCCAGGCCCGCCTCGCCGCGGCCGCACCGTTGCAGCTGCCGGCCGCGCTGCGCGACACCGGGGCGACGGTCACCGGCCTGACCCGCGGCGCGCCGGCGATGCACGTCAACTGGCAGCGCTCGGCCGTCAAGAATCCCGCCAACCGCTACGGCGCCGGCGGCACCACCTACTGGTACAACGACCTCAAGCAGGCCTACGGCTATCCATCCTACCAGGCCACGACCGGTACGGCCGGGCAGCAGCGCCGGCTCGACGGCACCGGCAGCACCATCGCCATCCTGATCAGCAGCGACGTGCTGGATTCGGACATCAAGGCGATGTTCGACCACGAAAACTTCAGCCGCTACGCCGCCAATCACACCGATCCGGCCCTGTACGCGCGCCATTACGTGGCCGGCGCCAAGCCGGGCCTGCAGGACGGCAACGACGCCGCGGCAGGCGAGGCCGCGCTCGACGTGGAGATGGCGCTTGGCGGCGCGCCCGGCGCGCACGTGCTGCTGTACGTGATCCCGGACCTGAGCGACGCCTCCGTGCTGGCCGGCTACCGGCAGATCGTGCAGGACAACCAGGCCGACGTGGTCAGCTCCTCGTTCGGCGTCTGCGAGCTGTACTACACCGCGGCCTACAACGGCGGCAAGGATTTCACTTCGCTGCTGCGTCCCTACGATGCGGTGTTCAAGCAGGGCAACGCGCAAGGCATCACCTTCGTCGCCTCCAGCGGCGACAACGCCGGCCTGGACTGCGCCGACACGCAGTACGCGGTCGATCACAAGGACGGCCGCTTCGTCGCCGGCGTGGAGCATCCGGCGGCCAGCCCGCACGTGACCGCGGTCGGCGGCGGCAACCTGCTCACCGCCTACAAGAAGGGCAGCCTGGAGTCGGGCTACAAGAGCGAAAGCGCCTACGGCGATCCGCTGCAGACTGCCGACTACTACGGCTTCGGCGCCAACCTGGCCGGCGGCTACTGGGGCGCCGGCGGCGGCGTCAGCACCCTGTTCCAGCGCCCGGCCTATCAGTTGCGTGCGCTCGGCGGGACGCGCACGTCCATGCGTACGCTGCCGGACATCGGCATGCTGGTCGGCGGCTGCCCGACGACCGCCACGCAGCCGTGCCGGGAGGGCGATAGCTCGGTGGCCACCTACTTCAAGGGCGGCATCGAGGCGGTGATCGGCACCAGCGTCGCCGCGCCGGAGTTCGCCAGCGCGGTCGCGCTGCTGGTGGAGAAGCAGGGCCGCCAGGGCAATCTCAACGACTACCTGTACCGCCTGGCCGCCAATGGCCCGGAGGCGCTGCATCGCGGCATCCCCGGCTACAACGGCGTGGTCGACAACAACCAGCCGATCAAGGGCAAGTACAACTACACCGTCGGCTTGGGGACGCCGGTGGTGCGGCTGCTGATCGGTGCGCTGGATGCGGCGCCGGCGGGCGTGCCGCGCTCGCCGAGCAACCCCTGACGCAGCGTGATGTAACGCGTTGGGCCCGGTTGCCGTGCCGGAGTCGTGGCAGCGACGCCGGTGCGGCAGCCGATCAGGCCAGTGCCAGGCGGTCGCGGATCAGCGCGGCCACCCGCGCGGTTTCGCGCAGCGGTGCGATGTCGGCGGCGTGCGCGTCGCCGGCATCCTCCGCCGGGAGCAGCCGGCCGCGTGCCTGCAGGGCGCGGTGGAAATCCAGGGCGCGGCCACGCGCCGTCTCCGGCATCAGCACCTGCACCGGCACGCGCGTGGCGCAGGCTTCCGACAGCAGATTCACCGAATCCGGCGTACAGATCAGGCGCTGGGCCCAGCCGAGCAGGCCGGCATAGGGATTGGCGCCATCGTCCGCGCCGCACCACACCATGCCCGGCACCTCGGCGAACGTGCGATGCAAGGCCGCGGCCACCGCGGGCGGCGTCCGCCGCGAGGTGCTGGCGAGGATACTGCCGCCGTGCGCGCGCAGCTGCGCGGCGATGTCGGCGAAGGCGTCCTGCGCCTGCGCGTCGCTCCACGGCGCCAGCCCGGACGGGCCACCCACCAACAGACCGACGCGCGGCGACGGCAGCGCGCCCAGTGCAGGAAATGCCGCGCGTCCGGCGGCCAGCCAGGCATCGTCGATCGGATGCAGGCTGCCGAGCAGGGTCAGCACGTTGGCGCCGCGCAGGCGGTCGTGTTCCGGCACCACCACCATGTCCCAGTGCCGCGGATCCAATCGCGGGTCCAGGATCTGCACCACCTGGCTGCCGCGCGCGCGCAGCAGCCGCGTCGCCAGTGCCGCCTGGCGGCCGCAGCCCACGGCAAGTTGTGGCGGCTGCCGCAGCGAATCGGCGAAGGCGGCGCCGTAGGCATGCTGCGCGCCAGGCAGCCAGCGCGGCGCCAGCCAGCGCCAGGGCATGTGCGGCTGCAGCAACTGCGGCTGGATCGGTGTTGTTGTCGGAAGCGCCAACGCGGCGGCCAGCGCCTCGGCCTGGCGGGCATTGCCGGCGCGGCCATCGCTAATCGCCCAGGTCGCGTCCGATCGTTTCACGTTTGGTAGTAATCCGTTGCATCGCGGCCGGGTGTTGCGGCAATCGTGCCACTCTACACTGGCCGCCTCGCATCGGGACGGCCCCACCGGCATCCTGGCGCTTCCCTCGATCAAGGAACTTCCCCGCATGTCCGACGCCTTGCACGACGCTGCCCTCGACCAATTGTTCCGCACCGCCCGCACCCAGAACGCGTTCCTGGACAAGCCGGTCGGCGAAGACACCCTGCGCGCGCTGTACGACCTGGTGAAGTGGGGCCCGACCGCGGCCAACGGCAGCCCGGCGCGCTTCGTCTTCGTGACCTCGCCGCAGGCCAAGGAAAAGCTCAAGCCGGCGCTGTCCGAGGGCAACCTGGCCAAGACCCTGGCCGCACCGGTCACGGTGATCGTCGCCCACGACGAGGACTTCCACGAGAAGCTGCCGTATCTGTTCCCGCACACCGACGCCAAGAGCTGGTTCGACGGCCCCCGCGAAGGCCGCAGCGAAGGCGCGTTCCGCAACGGCTCGCTGCAGGGTGCCTACCTGATCCTGGCCGCGCGTGCGCTGGGCCTGGATGCCGGTCCCATGTCCGGCTTCGACAACGCCAAGGTCGATGCCGCGTTCTTCGCAGGCACTGCGATCAAATCCAACTTCCTGGTCAACCTCGGCTACGGCGACCCCAGCGGCCTGTTCCCGCGCCTGCCGCGGCTGAGTTTCGACGAGGCCGCGCGCATCGAGTGAGCGCGCGCGTTTCGCTTCCCTGTCCCACCGCAGGCCCGCGCCTGCCGCAGTTTCGTCCCATCACCCCTCCAAGGAGTTCCACCATGACCAAGACCCGCAAACTGCTGCTCCCGCTCGCCATGGCCCTGGCCGTCGTCGTCGCCCAGCCCGCCACCAGCGCCTTCGCCGCGCCGGCCGCCGCCGCTGCCCCCGCCAAGGGCGTGTCCGGCACCTACACCCTCGACCCGGCACACACCGACGTGCTGGTGCAGTGGAGCCACTTCGGCTTCTCCAACCCGTCCGCGCACTTCGGCGACGTCGACGGCACCCTGGTCTACAACGCCCAGGACGTGAGCAAGTCCAGCGTCAACGTGACCCTGCCGCTGTCCGGCCTCAACAGCTTCACCGCCAAGTTCGACGAGCACCTGAAGAGCGCCGACTTCTTCGACGCCGCCAAGTTCCCGACCGCCACCTTCAAGAGCACCAAGGTGACCTCGGCCGGCGCCAACAAGCTGACCGTCGCCGGCGACCTCACCATCAAGGGCACGACCAAGCCGGTGGTGCTGGCGGTGACCCTCAACGGTGCCGGTCCGCACCCGATGAAGAAGGTGCCGGCGCTGGGCTTCGACGCCACCACCACGATCAAGCGCAGCGACTTCGGCCTGGGCGCCTACGTGCCCAACGTCAGCGACGAGGTGAAGATCCGCATCACCACCGAAGCGACCTTGAACGCGGCCAAGTAAGCCGGCCTGCGCGTGCGGCGGTGGCGCTTCGTGCGCTACCGTCCGCTGCAATGCAAACGCCCGCCATTCGGCGGGCGTTTGTGTTTTCGGGGTCGCGCGGTGTGTCGCGAGCTTCAATCGCGACGAAACGCGCACGGTAGGAGCGGCTTCAGCCGCGACGCGTGGGGCCTACGTGCCTGTCGCGGCTGAAGCCGCCCCTACGACAGCACAACGGCAGGTCGCGCTGAGCCCCGGCAAAGCACGTATCTGACATGCTCCTACATCGCCTGTTCGATCGACAGCGCGTAGACCTGCACGCCATAACGGCTGAAGGTGGCGGTGGTGTCGCTGCCGATGTTCATTTCCTCCAGGGGCGTTCCCTGCGCATCGGCCAGGGTCAGCCGGTAGATCGGCCCGAAACGCGTGGTGATGTCGGTGGGGCTGATCTTCACCCGGTAGGTGCCGTTGCCCTTGAGCGCCAGCGGTTCGGAGAGCTGACCCGGGATCAGTTGCAGGTCGGTCGATGGCTGGCGCAGGTCGCCCAGGACTTGCACCGCGAAGGTCTGCGTCTCGGGGAGGGCGCGGCCGACGGGGGGCGCGGTCTGTGGAGCGCTGGCACCGGTTGCCGCGGCAGATGTCGCGGCGGCGGGAATCATCGCGGCAATTGCAGTCGCAGCGGTACCGAAGAGGAAGTTGCGGCGGCTATCGTTCGTATGCGTTGTCATGGCGATCCACCTGGTGGTTGCACGTCAGCCCTGGCCTGGGCCTGGGGTGGGGGTGATGCAGGAACCTTTGTTGGTGCAGTTGGTGTTGCTCCCTAACGAGCAGTCTTTCGTATTCGTGCAGGCCGGGTTGGTGCCATTGCAGACTTCGTTGGTGGCGCGTGTGCCGAAGCGCCGCGTTGCCAATGCTTCCACTGCAGCAGCGGTGGACGCTTTCGAGCCGTCGAACAGCACTTCGGCATTCTTGCCTAGGGATATCTTGTCTGGGTCTATGCGGATGGGCATCGGGATGCGTCTCAGGTGCTTGCCAAGGTGGAAAGCGGGCAACCAAGCGTTTGCTCGGAGAGATCGGAGAATCCGCTCATCCAACGACGCAGCTTGTCGTTTTCGATGTCGATGGTGCCGTCAGCGTGGAGGCGCCCGAGATCGTTGCGATCATCGTTGAGCGCGACCGTGCATTTGCCGATCTTCCCGTTGGCGCGAATCATCAGCGAGTTCGGTTTTGCCGCATAGCAGATATACCCATCCAGGTGCTCTTCCGAAATCGGGCGTGCGTCCTTGGAGGGAAGATCGGTAGCGGCGGTGATATAGGCGATGGCGTCCAGGTAGCGGTCTCGCGGCAGCACCTTTTCCCCTATCGTGCTGCCGGCGCTCAAGTTCGAGACTTTGTGGAAGTACACCGAGAACCGTGGATCGTCGAGCAACTCGCGATGCAGGCTTGCGTAGAGGCGCCGCACGGATTCAATGTTGTCCTGGTGCAGATGCAGCCGCAGCGAGATGGAAAAGCGCCCCGCGAGTGAGCGATAGGCAATGAGGTTGGACCAGATTTTCTCGAACGTCGCGCCTTTGTTGGCGGTGACTCGCGTCTTGTCGTGCCATTCTGCGTCGCCGTCCAGCGTGATCTGGAACTCGCGGTGCTGGAGTTCCGTAAAGCGTTGGAGCAGGGCGGGCTCCAGCAGATAGCCGTTGGTGGTAAAGCCGGCGCTGAAGGCGACGTCGTGTTGCGCGCAGACCGCATTGGCGTGTTGGCCGATCTCCAGGACGACATCGCGCGCCAGGAGGGGTTCCCCGCCGAACCAGGAGATATTGAGTCGATCCAGGTGGGGCGCGCGATTGGCGATCAATGCCTTGATGCCGCTGACCACGCTAGGTTGCATGCGTCCTATCGCAAAGTCTTCGTAGCAATAGGTGCAGCGGAAATTGCATTTTTCGGTCGGCAAAAGGATGAGAGACAGGATGCGCGGAGAAAGCGCCTCGGCGATGGTGGCTTCGCTCAGCATCGGTCTGCCTCAACCGTTCGGCGAGGGCTGTCCACCGGCTCGACAAGAGCCCACATTGGACGCTTTGGAACAGTCACCTGTGTTGTTGCAGGTGTAATTCGTGGAGGAGCAGGTGCCGGAGTTGGTGCACGTTCCGGCATTTTCGCTCATGGGGCGAATCGCCCCTGCCGTCGCTGAAGCGATCGCCGCGGCGCGCAGTCGATGGTTGGCGAAGTTGATCGATCCGTCCGGGTTCAGCGTGATGCCGCGGGGATCGATCGCGTGAAATGCCTTGTCCATGTGCAAGCCGCCTCTCGAGATCCGTCGATGGGTAGGCGGCTTTGTAAAATGCAGGTCGCTGAAATATTGTGATTTAGTTCGCAATTTCTTGGCGTGTCTACAGCACGGATGAGTGCTGCCCGCCCCACCTGCAATTGCACTTCGCCGGCTGGCGGCATGTCGGCGTGCTACTCGTCCTGGTCCCCGCCCGCCTTCCAATACCCCGTCGCGCGAATCCACTCCTTTGGCACGCCCAAGTGGCCTTCGACGAACTTGCGCATCATCCGCGCGCGGGCCGATTCGCAGGCGATCCAGTAGAACGCATCGCCATCGGGCGGGTCGAAGTCGCGCAGCGCGCCTTCCAGCAACTGGCTGCCGCGTGGATCCACGCCATTGCGCTCCAGCCAGGTGACGCGCAGCTCGGCGTCGCAGTCCAGCGTCTGCCGGTCGGCGTAGCCGGGGATCTCGATCAGTGCGTCCACCTCCGCGTCGGCCGGCAGGGTCTCCAGCCAACGGCCGATCGCCGGCAGTGCGGTCTCGTCGCCGATCAGCACGTAGGCGTCGAAATCGTCGGCGGCCACGAACGAGCCGCGCGGTCCGCCGACCACCAGCGCATCGCCGGGGTCGGCCTGCGCCGCCCAGCGGCAGGCCGGACCGTCGCCGTGCAGCACGAAGTCCAGGGTCAGTTCCTGCGCGTCGGCATCGTAGTGGCGTGGGGTGTAGTCGCGGGCGGGCGAGGGCAGCGCGTCGGCCGGATACACCGGGCCGTGCTCGGTCATCGTCGGCAGCACGAACGCGCCTTCGGGATTGGGGAAGAACAGCTTGACGTGGTCGTCCGGCCCGGCGCTGACGAAGCCATCCAGCTCGGGGCCGCCGACGACGATGCGGCGCATGTGCGGGGTCAGCGGTTGCGTGCGCAGCACCTGGAGATGGCGCAGGCGCAGCGGGTGGCGCAGCAGGCGGTGTTCGTGAGTCGCCATGGGAATCCTCGAAAAGTGGGGGAGAGGGTTGGCGGGCGACGCGGACGCCGAAAGCGCTGATGTCCGCGTGCTGGCTGGAAGGGGAATCAGGGTGGCGTGCCATCCATGCCGTCGGCAGCGGCATGCAACAACGCGGCGACGCGCTCGATCTCGTCCGGGTCCCAGCGCCCGTGCCGCGCCAACAGGCCATGCTTGATGCGGCGCATCGCCTCGCGCACCGGCGCCGGCACGTTGGCGCGCACCAGCGCACGCGCGCTGTGCTGGGTGCGCTGCAGCGCCGCGTCCACCTGCGTGCGCTCGGCCCGCACGAAGGCCTGGCCGGCCTCGGTGATCGCATAGCGCTTGCGCGTGGCGTCGGCATCGGCCTGCACCAGGCCCTGCGCCTCCAACTGCGCCAGGGTCGGGTAGACCGTGCCGGCGCTGGGCGTGTACAGGCCATGGAACAGTTCGGCGACCGCGCGGATCAGCTCGTAGCCGTGGCGCGGCTGGGTCTCGATCATCGCTAGCAGCAACAGCCGCAGGTCGCCGTGGCCGAGCGGGCGGGGGCCGCGTGCGCCACGGCTGCGGCCGGGCCGGTCGTCTTCGAACAGGCGGTGCGCGGGGTGCGGGCCGGGGGTGTGGGGTCGTGGCATTTCGATATGTCGAATCTGATGCGGAAACGATATATCGAAGTTGGATGGTCGGCAAGCGCCTGGGAGGGCGGGCCATTGGAGCGCTGTGGGATCGGTTCAGCCAAGATGGCAGGGCGCGTTTGCGTCGTGTGCGTGCGTTCGGTGTGCGTGGGATCTCTGCGGGGGGAGCTGCCCAGGTTGCCCCGGCCAGCGGTGGCCCTTGTGGGGAGTCACCTGTCATGCAGCCGGGACAAGCGAAGCCGAAAGTCGACGGACACGCTCCGTCGTCGGGACTGAAGTCCCTCCCACAAGGATGCCCAGCGCATCCCTGTAGGAGCGGCTTCAGCCGCGACGGGCGTTACCGGTGACGCCTGTCGCGGCTGAAGCCGCTCCTACGAGGAGCAACAAGGCAGCGGTTGCGGGCGTACCGCACAGACGCGGCCTGACCTCACCCACCGCGCTCCTGCTCCAGCACCCGCCGCTGCATCTCGTCCAGGTAGTCGTCCAGTTCCTTGACCGAGGTAAAGATCTCGTTCAACGGCACCGCCTTGACCACGTCGAACACCTTGCGGATCTGCGGTTGCGGGTTGACCACCAGCACCCGGCCGTCGCGCGCGGCCAGCACCTTGCGCGCCTTGAAGATCGAGCGGATGCCGGCGCTGCTGATGTAGTCCAGGTGCGACAGGTCCAGCACCAGAGTGGTGATCGGGGTGGCCAGCAGCGGCGCCAGCGCCTCGTCGAGGGCCTGGTAGGTATGCGTGTCCAGGCGCCCGCTCAGGGTGAGGCGTTGGCGCTTGTCCTGCGCCGGATCGATCTGCAGGCTCAACGTGGTCATGCGGGCGACTCCTGAAGGGATGGATCGGCGGGCTGCAGCAGGACGATGCGCACGACGTTGCGGCCGCCGTCGTGGCGGTATTCGAGGCGATCGGCCAGTTGCTGCACCAGGTGCAGGCCGAGGCCGCCGATCGGGCGCTCGGCGATGTCCGCGTCCAGGTCCGGCACCGGCGCAGTGCGCGGGTCGAAGGCCGGGCCGCTGTCGTGGAACTCCAGCACCAGCGCATCGGGCTGCAGGTGCACGATCACGTCCACCGGCGCCGGTGTGCGGCGCAGGTGGCCGTGCTCCAGGGTGTTGCAGGCCAGTTCCTCGACGATCAGCCGGGTGCGGCTGACCTGCTCGCCGCTCACGCCGTGGCGCAGCAGCGCCGCTTCTACGCTGTCGCTCAGTTGCGCCAGTGCGTCCAGTGCCGGTTCCATCTGCCATCGCAGCATCATCGTGTCGTCTCCCGTGCCGGATCCTGGCGCAGCCGGATCGCCAGCAGGGTAATGTCGTCGGACTGCGGTGCCGGCGCGGTGAACGCCTGCACGTCGGCCAGCACGGCGGCGCATTGCGCCTGCGCATCGGCGCCGGGCTGCAGCGCCGCCAGCAGGCGCGCCTCGCCGTAGGCCTGCTCCTGCGCGTCCATCGCCTCGGTGATGCCGTCGGTGTAGCTGAGCAAGGTGGCGCCGGCGGCCAGGCGCCCATGCACCACCGGGTAGCGCGACTGCGGCTCCAGCCCCAGCGGCGGTCCCGACTCCAGCGGCAGCAGCGCCGCGTGGCCATCGGCGCCGAGCAGCAACGGCGGCTCGTGGCCGGCGCTGGACAGCCAGTAGTCGCCGCTGTGCACGTCGATCAGCCCGCACAGCACGGTGGCGAACATGCACGGCTCGTTGCCTTCCACCAGCCGCTGCGAGGCCGCGATCAGGATCGCGTCCGGGCGCGTGTGCCGGCGCGCGGCGATCTCCAGCACGGTCATCGCCCGCGCCATGAACAGCGCCGCCGGCACGCCCTTGTCGGACACGTCGCCGACCACGAACCACAGCAGCCCCGGCTCGGTCTCGAAGAACTGGTAGAAGTCGCCGCCGACCATCTCCGCCGGTTCCAGCAGCGCATGCGTCTCCAGGTGCTTGTGGGCGCTGTCGAAGGTGCGCCCGACCGGCAGCATCGCCTGCTGGATGTCGCGCGCGATCGACAGCTCGCTCTGCATGCGCTGCCGCGCCTGCGCCAGCGTGGCGATTTCGTCCAGCTGGCGCTTGATCGAACCGCGCGCGCTGTCGAAGGCGCGCGCCATCACCCCCACTTCGTCCGCGCGCTCGACGTGGCGCAGCGGGTAGTCGAACGCGCCCTGGCTGAAGTGCAGCGCCGAGTCGGTCAGGTCCTCGATCGGCCGCACCAGCCGCACGGTGTAGCGGTGCAGCAGCCACAGCCACAGCGCCAGCGCGGCGGCGCCGGCCAGCGCGCCCCACAGCACGATGCGGTTCAACCCGGCCAGGATGTAGTCCTCCGACACGCTCAGCGCGAAGGTCCAGCCGGTGTCGCCCACCGCCGCGCTCTGGGTGAGGTAGCGGGTGCCGTCCGGCGCGATGTGCTCGAAACGCACAGGCGTGTGCGTGTCGGCCGCCTGCGCCAGCGGCGACAGGTCCGGCCGCGCCCGCGCCACGTGGGCCTCCAGGGTGCGGCGGAAGCGCAGCGCCGGGTCCGGGTGCAGCACGAACAGCCCATCCGGCGACAGCAGCATCGGCTGCAGCCCGCTGTTGGCCGGCAGTTCATCAACGATGGCCTGCAGGCGCTGCAGCGGCACGTCCACGCTGACCATGCCGATCGCCGGCGCCTGCGGGCCGTCGCCGGGCAGGCGTAGCGGCAGGTTGTAGGTGGTCAGGTAGGTGCCGCCACTGCTGGCGTCGCTGTATGGCTCGGACCACCAAGGCGCCGGCGCGGCCAGGGTGCGCCGGTACCACGGCATGCTGTGCAGGTCGAAGCCCATCGCCTCCGCCGATTGCTCCTGCACGCCGCCGGCGGTGCGCCGCAGGTGCCAGGCGAAGCCGCGGCCATCGTCCTTCAGCGCGCCGGGCTCGATCACCAGCAAGGCGCCGGCGATGTCTGGGTCGCCCTGCAGGGTGGCCTGCAGCAGGGTGCGCAGGTTGAACGGTTGCCGGCCCAAGCCCGCCGCGGTGGCGGCCAGGGTGCGCCCGCTCACCTGCACCGAGCCCAGCGTGGCATCCAGGCTGCGCGCGGTCTGCTGGGTCAGCCCGGCCACCTCCTCGCGGGCGTTGCGCACCATCACCTCGCGCGCGCCCAGGTAGAACAGCAGGGCCAGGCCCAGCAGCAGCGCCACTTGCAGCAGGCTGCCCCACAGCAGCAGCCGCGTGCGCAGGCTGTGCCGCCAGGCGACCGCGGAGGCGTCCTGCGCTGACGAGGCAAGGGCGATGGCGGCGCTCCACGGGGGCCTGGAGCCCGATCATAAGCGCAGCCGCGGCCGCCCGGCACAGCGGCCGCGGCGGCTGTCCCGCGGGGTGTCCCGGGCAAATGTGACAGTCCGTTCCATACGCTGGCGTACGAGGTCCTGCGAGGCGGTTGCGCTACACTTGCAGGCTTCGAGAAAACACATGCCATCGCGCGCGTGCGTGCGACCTACGGGAGCGTTATGAACTGGTTGAACGAGGTGCTGCAGAACGATCCGAACCCCACTGAGACCCAGGAGTGGATCGAATCGCTCAAGGCCGTCATCGATGTCGCAGGCCCCGAGCGCGCGCATCAGCTGCTGGAGGACATGGTCGAGCTGACCCGTCGTTCCGGCGCCTACCTGCCGTTCTCGCCGACCACCGAGTACGTCAACACCATCGCCCCCGCCAACGAGGCCAAGAGCCCGGGCGACGCGGCCATCGAGTGGAAGATCCGCTCGATCATCCGCTGGAACGCCATGGCCACCGTGGTCCGCGCCAACCGCAAGCCGGGCGACCTGGGCGGCCACATCGCTTCCTTCGCCTCCAGCGCCACCCTGTACGACGTGGGCTTCAACCACTTCTGGCGCGCGCCCTCGGACAAGCACCCCGGCGACCTGCTGTACATCCAGGGCCACAGCTCCCCCGGCATCTACGCCCGCGCCTTCCTGGAAGGCCGCATCAGCGAAGACCAGCTCAACAACTTCCGCATGGAAGTGGACGGGCAGGGCATCTCCTCCTACCCGCACCCGTGGCTGATGCCGGACTTCTGGCAGACCCCCACCGTGTCGATGGGCCTGGGCCCGCTCAGCGCCATCTACCAGGCGCAGTTCATGAAGTACCTCGAGCACCGCGGCCTGATCGAGAAGTCCGACCGCAAGGTGTGGTGCTTCATCGGCGACGGCGAGAGCGACGAGCCCGAGACCCTGGGCGCTATCGCCCTGGCCGGCCGCGAAGGCCTGGACAACCTCATCTTCGTGGTCAACTGCAACCTGCAGCGCCTGGACGGCCCGGTGCGCGGCAACGGCAAGATCATCCAGGAGCTGGAAGGCGTGTTCCGCGGCGGCGGCTGGAACGTCATCAAGCTGCTGTGGGGCGGCTACTGGGATGCCCTGCTGGCCAAGGACACCAACGGCGTCCTCAAGAAGCTGATGATGGAAACCGTCGACGGCGAGTACCAGAACTGCAAGGCCTTCGGCGGCGCCTATACCCGCGCCAACTTCTTCGGCAAGTACCCGGAGACCGCGGCCATGGTCGCCGGCCTGTCCGACGACGACATCTGGCGCCTGAACCGCGGCGGCCACGATCCGCACAAGGTCTACGCCGCCTACCACCAGGCGGTGAACACCACCGGCATGCCCACCGTCATCCTGGCCAAGACCGTCAAGGGCTACGGCATGGGCTCGGCCGGCGAGGCGCTGAACCCCACCCACCAGACCAAGAAGCTGGACGACGACGCCGTGCGCGCGTTCCGCGACCGCTTCAACATCCCGCTCAGCGACAAGCAGCTGGCCGATGCCGAGCAGGTGCCGTTCTACCACCCCGGCCCGGACTCGCCGGAAGTGCAGTACCTGCAGGAGCGCCGCGCCTCCCTCGGCGGCTACCTGCCGCAGCGCCGCCGCAAGGCCGACCTGTCCATCCCGGCCCCGGGCCTGGACAAGTTCGAGCGCCTGCTCAAGGACAGCGGCGAGCGCACCTACTCCACCACCATGGCCTTCGTGCAGAGCCTCAACATCGCCCTGCGCGACAAGGAACTGGGCCCGCGCATCGTGCCGATCGTGGCCGACGAAGCGCGCACCTTCGGCATGGAAGGCATGTTCCGGCAGATCGGCATCTACGCCCCGTTCGGCCAGAAGTACAAGCCGGTGGACGCCGACCAGTTGATGTTCTACCGCGAAGACCAGTCCGGCCAGGTGCTGCAGCAAGGCATCAGCGAGCCGGGTGCGATCTCCTCGTGGATGGCCGCCGGCACCAGCTACTCGGTCAGCAACGTGCCGATGCTGCCGTTCTACATCTACTACTCCATGTTCGGCTTCCAGCGCGTGGGCGACATCGCCTGGCAGGCGGCGGACATGCGCACCCGCGGCTTCCTGCTCGGCGGCACCGCCGGCCGCACCACGTTGAATGGTGAAGGCCTGCAGCACGAAGACGGCTTCAGCCAGGTCATCGCCGGCTCCATCCCGAACGTGCGCAGCTACGACCCCACCTTCGGCTACGAAGTCACCGTGGTCATGCAGTACGGCATCCAGCGGATGATGCAGGAGCAGGTGGACGAGTACTACTACATCACCCTGATGAACGAGAACTACGCCCACCCGGAAATGCCGGCGGGCACGGAAGACGGCATCATCAAGGGCATGTACCTGCTCAAGGACGCCGGCAAGCCCAAGAAGGGCGAACTGCGCGTGCAACTGCTGGGCTCGGGCACCATCCTGCGCGAAGCCATCGCCGCAGCGGAGCTGCTGGACAAGGACTTCGGCGTCACCGCCGACATCTGGTCCTGCCCCAGCTTCAACGAACTGCGCCGCGACGGCTTCGACGCCGAGCGCTGGAACCGCCTGCACCCGGAAGGCGAACAGCGCAAGCCGTTCGTCACCCAGCTGCTGGAAGGCCGCCAGGGCCCGGCCATCGCCGCCACCGACTACGTGCGCGCCTTCGCCGACCAGATCCGCGCCTTCGTGCCGATGCACTACACCGTGCTGGGCACCGATGGCTTCGGCCGCTCGGATACGCGTGCGAACCTGCGCCGGTTCTTCGAGGTCGATCGCTACTACATCGCGCATGCCGCCATTGCGGCGCTGGCGAAGGAGGGGAAGATGACAGGCAAGGATGTGGCCCGGGCGATCAAGCAGTACAAGATCGATCCTGAGAAGGCTAATCCGGTTGGGGTTTGATTGAACAAAGGGACGGCAATCGCCGTCCCTTTTACATTGGTGAGGGAGCATGGATGCGTACTGAAGACTTCCCGGCTTTGTACCGATCTGCAGACGATCTCGCAGCGCGTCAGCAGCGTCTGTTCTTTCTTCTGCTTCGATGCAACCTTGTCTTTTTGGTTCTCGGAGCCGCGCTCTCATTCGGTTCGGTCGATCATTGGCTCATCGCGCTTCTTCAGGCATTGACGCTTCTTGCCGCCCTGGCGTTCTCAGTGGCGCTATATACCATTAGGGCTGAGCGCGTTTGGTACGCCGCCCGTGCTTTGGCAGAGTCAACTAAAACCCTTACCTGGAGATTCATATCGCGCGCGGAGCCATTTGACGACGCAGACGAAGACTCCGAGCGTTCGCTTCAATCTCGCCTAGCGGCTACTCTTCGTCAGAATCGAGAGCTTGCAGGTCGCTTCCAGAGTGACTTGGAGGCGCGCCAGATTACTGAGTGCATGCGCTCTCTCAGGAGCGATGACTTGGAAAAACGCATCGCGACTTATCGGCTGCACAGGATCTCTAATCAAAGGACGTGGTACGCGTCGAAGGCGAAGGAGAACTCCTCGCGAAGTAGGGCCTGTTTCACCATAGTTGTGGTGGCGAATACTTTCGCTGTTGCATCAGCGCTCTTGAAAATTAAATTTCCAGATTTTAAGTACTGGCCAACAGATGTATTGGTCGCAATCGCGTCCGGCGCGCTGGCCTACTTGCAATCAAAGAGATACTCTGAACTGGCTGCTTCGTACGCTCTGACCGCGCATGAGATTGGAGTCGTAGAGGAGCAGCTGGCGCAAGTAAAGGGCGAGCGGGAATTCTCCCTGTTTGTCGGAGATGCTGAGAATGCTTTCTCTAGGGAGCACACTCAGTGGGAGGCAAGAAAGGACATCTAACCAAAGAGGGGGGTGTATGAAATCAAGGAATGTTTTCGTTAGCCATATACAAGAGGATGAGGCGCATATCCAGAAGCTCTATGACCTGCTTGGTCGGTCGGGGTTTCAGTGCAAGGATTCGTCAATAACCTCGCAGACTCCAAACAACGCCCAAAGTGAAGATTACATAAAGTACCAGGTGATATCGCCTCAAATCGAGTGGGCTGGGGTAGTTGTTGTGCTAATTACGCCTGGCACCCGGTCCAGCGATTGGGTGAACTGGGAGGTGGATCGCGCAAACGCGCTGGGGAAGCGGATTGTAGGAATATGGGTGCATGGGGAGGGCGGTTGCGATCTTCCAGAATCCCTCGTGAAGTATGCCGATTCAGTTGTGGGGTGGAATTCGGGGAGGATCATTTCAGCCATCGAGGGGAAAGATAGTTGGGAGTGCCCAGATGGATCTGAGATGGAGGATAGGGATATTAAAAGGATTAAATGCCAATGAGTCGCTTATATAGCTATGTGGTAGTTCGGGACTTCGGCTTCGCGCCAAATCCATTCTCTGGATTATGTACTCTGGCTACCTGTAAGCCGAAGATTCGTGGAAAAGCGTCAATAGGGGACTGGGTAATTGGGGTTGGCGCCGTCTCAACTGGCAGGCAAGGTGACCTGATCTACGCAATGAAGGTCGCTGAAGCTCTGAGTTTCGATGAGTACTGGAATGATCCGCGTTTTGAAGTGAAGCGGCCGGTGCTTAATGGAAGTCTAAAGCGTGCTTATGGCGATAATATCTACCATAAGGACGCGGGTGCGTGGATTCAGGCTGACTCTCATCATAGCTTTCCCAGTGGTAAAACTAATTTCGAGAACCTGAGGCGTGACGTAAGCGCAGATAGGGTTTTGATTGCGCATGAGTTCTATTATTTCGGCGATCGCAAAGTGGCTGTCCCAATATCGGTGAGGCGGCAGGGAAGGCATGACTTGTGTCGCCCAGGACGGGGGCACATCGTTAATATCCCGGAATCACTCAGGGATTCATTCCTTGCCTGGCTCATGTCTAGTCATGCGATCGGGGTTCACGGTCAGCCAGCCCAATGGAAGGGAGCCTTCTGAACATGACTCGGCTTAAGAGCGCCTTCGGGTTTGACCAATATCTGAGCTCTGCCATGAGTTCAAATCAGTTCCAAGGGACACCAGATGAGCTCTTCAAGCATAAGCTCGGCCTAATAGGTGAGGTTGGCGAGCTGTGCTCGGGGATCAAAAAGGTAAAAAGAGATGCGCTGACGGATGCAGAGGCAAGTGTCGCGTCTGAGGAGATCGGTGATTGCCTCTGGTATCTGTTTGCAATAGCTAGGCATCAGCAAATTAAGATGTCGGCTTTGCTAAACGCAGCGATCAATGAAGTTGCGGTCGTGCTACATGTGAGGCCGCTGGGGGGGAGGAATGTCGATGTAAGCTTCCGTCGCCTGACGGGCTTCGTTAATGCTAGCAAGAGCTCGGTTCAAATGGGAGAGAACGAAGCTCTTCAGCGTGTTGCCGGGCGCGCTGGTGCGTTGGTCTCATTGCCCGGTGCAGCACTCCCCGCGTTGGCAGGATTGCTAGCGGACCTTGCGCTCTTGACGCATTCCTTGAGCCTAGACTTAGAGCAAATCGCGATAGAGAATGTCGATAAGGTTCGTGGACGGTGGCCGGGCGCATGTCCTTTGCCATCGCAGCTCTTCGACTCAAAATCAGATGAGACCGAACAGCTCCCACGCACACTTTGGGTGCGGTTTGAAGAGCGAAAGGTCGGCTCAGTCCCGTACGCGTTCATTTCGGTAAATGGCGTTAATGTCGGAGATCGCTTGACCGACAACAGCCACGAAGCGGACGATTACCGGTTTCATGACGTGTTTCACTTGGCTTACGCCGCTTGCCTGGGTTGGTCGCCAGTGCTCCGCGCCCTTCTTAAGCGGAAGAGAAAGTCATCCCCAACTCTTGATGAAAATGAGGACGGCGCGCGCGCGATAATAATCGAGGAGGCAATTTCGACCTGGATGTTCAACATCGGCCGCGAGCATCTATTCGAAGGAGTGCGCTTGGAGAAATTCCCTTACTCTGTTCTGAAGCAGGTCCAGTCGCTTGTTAAGGGGTATGAGGTCGCGGCGTGCCAGCCCTGGGAGTGGGCAAATGCTATCCTTAAGGGGTTCGAGATCTTTAGAATTCTGAAGCGAGAGCGAGGCGGTTATGTAGTTGCCGATCTCAACGCGCGGAACATCACGTACAAAGGGCTTCAAGAAGTAGATGAGCTTACCGAGCACAAAGAAGTTCGTAGAACGACTCGCGGGCGTAAGCCTGCCAAGAGTGTTCAATCCCTACAAAGACGTGTGCGCAAGGCATGATAAGTCTGTTGAGAGTCCCCTTATTCGAAGAGCACTCCTTCTCAGCTATCTAAATGCGGTCAGGGGAATTGATTCCCGGGTCATGTGGATGGGCCGGGATCTCGGCTACCGTGGAGGGCGACGGACAGGCGTCGCGCTGACTGATGAAGCACACTTGTCAGAACTGGGCACGTTGTATGGATTTGAGCAGCCGCAGCGATCAACGGTGGGACCAGTGGTGGTTGAGCGTACTGCTACAGAGATATGGTCGGTTTTGCGTCAGATAAGCGCACCGCCGATGCTTTGGAATGTGTTTCCATTTCATCCGTATTTGGATGGGGATGAACTTTCAAATAGAAAATTCACTGCGCATGAGTTTTCGGTTGCGAGCGAGATAAATCTTCAGTTGATTAGGCTTCTAAGAATTGAGCGAATTGTCGCCATCGGGCAGGACGCGGCAATCTACGCCTCCAAGCTGGGTGTTGATGTTGACCAAGTGCGACATCCGAGTTATGGGGGAGTTTCCGAGTTCCGTGAGGGCATGTCTAGGATCCACGGACTGACTAGTCTGGATAGGCAGGGAGCGCTTCTCCTCTAATTCAGAAGCTGGAAAAGAATGGTCGGGGTTAGCTTTCTATAGCCGGAGGATACCTGGACGCCCTGCAACATCTAACGGCGGGCCGTGCTGTGTTTGCATAGCCGATGGGCTTGCCTCACACCAGCGAAAGGGCGGGTCTTGGCCCTCGACCACACCGCGAAACGCATCGCGGCCTTGGAACCCGCTGGTGCTGGGGGTGAACGCGGATGAAGGCGAGTAGTTCGTCGCCAGGACTTCATCAAACAATGTGCGACAAGCGCTGGACCGCTCCGCTGAGTCATTACCCAGAGCGAGCCAATAAGGATGAGGCGTCAGTGCCGAGTGTCTCCGCTGACCTAGATTGGATGAGTAGCTAGATTATAGTGAAATAGGGGTCAGGGCGCACTTTGATGATTTATGATCCCCTGAATAAAGAAGATTTTCATAGCCGGCCGTGAGCTTGAGTGCCAAACGTATCTGAGGGGAACGCAGTTGGAAATCAATATCGCTCTTTTGAGAAGATTTGAGGGGCTAAGGGGGATTGCCTATCTAGCGGTGGCCTGCGGGATTCTTTCTGGGCCCGCAGCAGCGCTTGTCATTATTCGTCCAGAGCTGTTCGTCAACTTGGCGCTGACGAAAATAATTTTTATCGTTGGTGCTCTAGGGGCGCCAGTTTTATTGGTACTAACGGCGTCTTTTCTTGCATCAGATGTGATTGGAGAGCCATTTAAGAAGTTGGACCTAAAAAAATCTGTACCGGGCGCTCTTGTTGCTAGTAGCGTAGTTTCTATCTTTGTTCATCTTTTTTGTTTGCTCCTTGCTGGAAAAGATCTGCATAGATATCTTTGGAGTGTGCCCGTATTTACCCTATGTGGAGTCATCGGTCTGCTAATGGCGGGCATAGCTGATCGTTTTGGGAAGAAGCGACGTGTTAGGCTTCTGGAGCAAAAGGTTAACGAGCCAACCAAGTCAGAATCTGGCTCGATTATAGACATGGATTGACGTTGTGAAAGCAGGAGCAGAGGTCAGATTGCACTTTCCTCCAGGAACAGGCATCAGTGTGCACTGTCCTCTACCGTTATGTCAGCTTCAAAGCTCAATCAGTTTCCTGAGTAAGCACCGTGCTTAGTCTTGAAAGTCCGCGCTGGTCCGAACTGCAACACGCATATGGTGCAGCCGGCGACATACCCGCGTTGTTGAGGCAGCTACAAACGGTGCCCTCATCCACGGCTGGATCGGAGCCGTGGTTCACGTTGTGGAGCGCCCTTGCACATCAGGGCGACGTCTATTCGGCGTCCTTCGCGGCCGTCCCGCATGTCGTCCATGCACTGGCACGGTCACCCGACAAGGCGGACCACGGGTACTTCCAGTTCCCCGCCTGGGTCGAGATCTGTCGCGCGAAAAGCCAGACCGAGATCCCCGAGGATCTTCGGGCCGCTTACCTGCATGCCCTGGCTCAACTTCCCTCCTTGGTCGCGGCTGCGTCCTCTCGCGCCTGGGACCCGGACTTTCTTGCCTGCGCTCTAGCCGCCGTCGCCGCGGCTAAGGGGCAGCACGCGGTCGCGGAGGCCGTCCTCGAACTCACGCCCGATGTCGCCGAGGAGTTCATGGAGTGGTTTTTTACGCGATGAGGCATGCTCAACCACTTACGGTATTGTCTTGCCGGTTCGCTTCAGCAAGCTGTTGCTCGTATGTCTGCACGCGAACGCGCAATCGGATCAGGTGCCAGGAAAGCGCGTAAGCGAACAGCAGCAAGAACGCGAGAACGCTCTGCATGATCGTGATCTTGCTCAGGACGCTCCAGTCACCCTAATGCCAGTCCTTGAACTGCAGATAGAGGGCGAGCAGCGCCGGCATGATGCCGAGCTTCTCCATTCCGCCGGTGAACAGGCCCAGGCGTTCATGCATGTTCGTCCGGCGGTCACGGATGAAGGTCTCGCGTTGGCGGCGCTGTTCAAGCGGAAATACGCGTAGTGCGGTGACGATGTCTTGGTACTGAAAGAACTCCTGCTCCATCTGCTCCGTATGTGTGGCGTAGGGTTGTCTAACGCCCGGTAGCTCACGTTTGATCTGCAAAACGGCGACTACTGCAGAGCCAATGAGGTTGATGATAATTCCTACAAAGTGACGGGGTCAGGTTGACTTACTTGATGGTCGTATTGACCACGTTCTTGGTCATGGCAAGAGTGAGCTCGCAAATAGCGCTATGCCTTGGATTGCTGTTTATTGATTTAGCTCTTACTTCCGTGCCTTGACTGCGTTACAAACAGGTTCGGCCCTGTACTTATCGGTACTGCAAAGTGATATCCGTTGCTGATTGTCGGCCCATTCTGCCGCGGTAATGGCTGCAACGTATGCACTACATCCAAGAACTGCCACGATAATACATGCGCCAATCCATCTCCAAAATCCACGAGAATTTTGTACTAGTGGCCGCAAAAACTGCACTGTGGAAATAATGAAGAGGGTTAGTCCGACGACTAATACTGGCGTGACAAGCCATGTGCCCAGAAATTTTGCTTTTCCGATTACAGGCAGATAAGCAAGGGCGCCTCCCGCTGCGATGATGCCTGTTCCTAGTGCCCAGCGTTCAATTAGTTTTATAAGATGGTCAAGGTTACTTTCGCTAAAAATGCTAAAGATCTTGTTCATAATGTGGGGCCATAGCAGCCAAGGGAGAAATAGGAAGGTACATTTTTATCGCCTGTAGCCTAACTCTAATAACGGGGTCAGGTTCACTTCTGCTGTAAGTGAATATGAAAAACCTGACTCTGTTTCCTTTGCATCTATCTATTTCTTATCGGCCTTGGCTTAAATTTTTTCGTAATCAAAAGTGCTGGATCGACTGGAATTGCAGTCAATGACACGTTGTATCCGAGGGCGCCTAATTGCGAAGCTGCATTCTTGAGTGAGATTTTTGAAAAAAAAGGAAGTTCCGATGGTATGGATTTATTGGTCGCTATGGCGTAAGTGATTTTGTATTTTCCTGCATCGGGTCTTAGTCTAGTGTCACTAAGCGCTAGATTGGTCGGGAGCTTGGAATTTAGTCTCTTGCGAAATTCTTCGTCTTTTAAAAATGTTTCAGCAGCTACAGCGCCTTGTGCAAAAAGGTGGCTTAGTGTGGCGGATGATCTGTAATACTTCACGTGAATAAATTTGCTCTGTCCCTCTATTAGATCGCAGAACTCAATTTTGTCATAAGGTCCGCCAGTTCTAATGTTGTCCTTGTCCATCAAATGTAGGTTTTTGTTGAGGGCACAAACGGTTTTATTGTATTCGCCTTCATTGGCGAATGAATACGGTGGAAGTGCACATGTTTCTACTTCGATATTGGCTAGCTGCCGATCAATCTGATTAATAAAGCTGGATTCTATCTTTAACCAAGATCCATTTCGAAGCACATATTTATTGTCGCCATCTGTAACTTCGGCGTATATGCATCTGTAAGCTTGCCATTCTTTGATGGAATTATAGTTTTGATCGTTGATGTGTATGTGGATTAATTTAATTGAATCTAAATTAAAGAGCAGCCCCTTTGATAGGATATGACTGTTGAGATCACAGATTGTCAGGACCTGGTGCCTGGGGGTGTTGGGATGCATATCAAACGAATAACCAGAGTTTGACTCCCAGTCAATAATTTCCGGCTCTCCTAGCCATATTTCTGTGCTGCCGCTCTTTATCAAATCATCGAGAAGCATGTCCAGTAACTCAATAGTCTCGGCATCCCTGATTCTGGCAACGTTGTCGATCCAAGCATAAGTCGGAGGTAGCTTCTGCCCAAATAGCTCAAGCGCTTTTGCTAGGATAGGCTTTATTCCGCTCAGCTTTGTTTCAACCATCAAGGTTAGCGCATCTCGGCCAGTGACATGAGTTCCAAGAAGCGGGAACTTGCAGGCGCCGGTTATTGCATAGACTAAATCTAGTTCGGAATTGACTTGCAGGTCAAAAATATCCGCTTGAAGTGTGCTCTGTGTTCGCGAGCTAAGCGGATTGTCGTCGTAGCTAGCTTTGTCGAGGCTTCTAAGTTTATCTGGATCAACCGAATTTAACGTGACGCGAAGACCAAAGTCTCTCTCTAATGCTTCACCTCTTATAAGGTGAAATCCGGTCCCAAATGAAATTAAAAATTTTCTATGGTCTACAGCTATATGTAAAACTGCCCCGACGCTCTTACTGGATCCGAAATCCACATCCGGTGCGTTGGGATGCTCAGTGAACATTCTAGTCCAGATGGGAGGTCTCTCTGGCGGGGCGCGTTTCAAAAGTAGAGTGGCATCGCCATCCACAAGCGGAAAGACGTAACTACTACTTATCATCTCCTCCTTGAGGCAAGCTTCAATCGAATTGATGCCATCTCTTAGCAGGTAGATAGATAGCTTTTCTTTACGAGGATTAGTCTCCAAGGCATCCCCCTGAATGCTAATGGGCTGTTCAAATCCACGCTGATATTAGCTGCGCCGCGTCCGTAGTTGGTAGACATAAGGAGCAATACAATCGCCGCTACTGGGCCTGATCTGGAGTAAGAAATTTTTTGCTTCGCGCCTGTTGACATACACTGTGAACAGTAGCAATGTCTCGAACTAAGGAGCGTCGAAACTCCCCACACAGCGGTACCCACCTCCGACAAACCGGTGGGTTTTTTGTGCCCGATGCTCGGGCGCAAGCCGACGCAATGCCTGCGTCGGGAGGGCGGCTAATACAACACCCTTCGGGGAAATACGCCCGCCGGCTGTGTGCGGTTTCGAACCTCCCGACTTCCCGTCCGCCATGCGTGGCGGACGGACCCCTTCATGGAACGAGGAGGCACCGATGGCGCACGACCGTTTGGACGACGACGACATGCCCGGCTATTTCCTGCCGGAGGACAGCCAGTTCCGGCTGGCGAAGCTGCGCGATCACGTGCGCTTCCTGGTCCGGCTGGCGCAGCCGCGCACACAGGCCGAGGAGCGCGCCGCCGAACCCAGGGTGCGCATGGGCGAACTGGCGCTCTGTCTGGAACTGTTGGCTGACCAGTTGGACCTGGTGCTGGACGCGCTGTCCTATCCCGCCCAGTGGACCGATACGACGCGCGGCGCTTGGCCCGATGCCACTGTCCAGGGAGCAACGGACGCCGGCAGCGGCACGTTCCGCGTGACGCAGCAGCAAATCGACAGGCTCACTCAGCTGGCCGAGGCCGTCTCTGCCAATGCCCGGATAGTGGCGGCCGGCGATGCAGCCGAGCGTGCCGGCCAGACGCTGCCGGAAGTGGGCAGCACGCTCTGTGCCGCAGCCAACGACGTGCGTGAACTGCTGCTACAGATCGCACACCAGCCGTTGCCCGGACCACCGTCGAACCGCGTGCGCGAGGCGCGGGCAGTCTATGCGCTGGAATCCGAGGCGCCGCCTGCGGGAGGCGGGTGGCTACATTGATGCTGGCTACGTTGGCGCGGGCGCTTTGTAAGACAAGGCCGGCCCGACGCTGTTGGGCCGAACAGGGCTGCAGCGAGCGTCCACGTGGGCGACGGCATACTCGCGCCGATTGGCCGGCCGGACTACTCTCTAGTGCAAGAGAATCGAAGCGAGCGTGTCATGGTGACAGCGAAGCACCTGATCGGCATCCTCTTTATTGCCGCGACGCTGCAATTGACGGGATGCCAGGCTGATTCGGCTCAGCCCCCAGCGCCGGACCGTGCGCCGCATGCCAAGGAGGAATCTGCAATGAGAACGACCGTGCCGTTGGTCAGGCCACTGAGCTCGCACGTGTTGGCTGATGCCATCACGCTGGATTTCGATGTTCCCGCCCAGGCCGATGATCCGGAACCGCCTATCTTCATTGGGGTGAGGGTAACGGCCCAGAATGCCGAGGTTGCGCTGTCCAAAGTGGACCGCTTACGCGACGCCGGCGTCACCGCGCAGGTCCATCTCTCTCGGTTGACGGCGGCAGGCGAGGAGCCCGTGGTATTGCAGCGGAGCGAACTGGTTGGGCGCACCGAGTACCAGACGGTGGCATTGGACCGCGACGGGTATGTGCCAGGTCTCCTTAAGGCGAATGCAGATGAACCGACGATGCGCGCCGCTGGATTGATCGCGCCAGGTGCTGCTTATCGTGAAATGGATCTGGCCTTTGTTCGCGATACACCGCCTGGTCGCTACCGGGTATCCGTCCGCTTCGGGGGCAATGTTCGTGCCTTGGAAGAGACACACCCGGAACTGCTGGTTGCCTTCACCGCCAAGGCGCAATAGGGAGGCGTAGCACCATGAGCGAGCCCACACCACGGTACACGGTCACTGTCTATCTGGCTGCCCCCGGCACACCGTTGACGTTATCCGGCGGAACGTCTGCGGCGGGGCACATGTATTACACGCTTTCCGATGGAAAGCAGGTCGATAGCTACGGCTTTGCGCCTGTCGAACATGGAAGCTCCAGCGGTCAGGGGAAGGTGTACGACAGGGATCTGCGGGATTACAAGGATCCCTACTACAGCCGCACCATGGAAATCAGCCGGGAGCAGTACGACCGGCTGCGCGCCTTTGGCGACGCACCGCAAAAGCACGGCTTCGATATGAAGTACAGCGGTACGACGAACAGTTGCATCGACTTCACCTGGGGCGCGCTCAACTACGCCGGGCTGCACCGTCGAGACCGCCATGGCGCCATCGATGAAAAGTTCGAAGGCGACCTCAAGCCACTGAGCAACAAGGACGACGTTCAAAGCATCCCCGCGCCCAAGCCGGGAAGCGAACTCAACAAAGAGCATCACAATCCGATGCCGAAGCAGACCATCCTGCAGAAGGCCATCACCGAGAATGGGACGCAAGGCGAGCAGCGCGTGTCCGTGAGGCTCGCCGGTGCAGGGCCTGAGTTACCACGCGACCCATTGCTGCAGCAGGCGGAGTCCGCGGTGGTGAAGCTGGAGCAAGGCTTGGGGCGGGATTACGACGGCAACAGTGCCAAGCTGGCGGCAAGTGCCGCATACCTTGCAAAAGAAAGCGGCCTCTCCCATATCGACCATGTGGTACTCAGCCAGGACTCGCGCAATGTGCGGGCAGGCGAGAACCTGTTCGTTGTCCAGGGAGCGCTGAACGACCCCGCACACCTGCGTGCGCACATGCGGACGGAGGATGCGTTGCGCAAGCCGGTGGAAGAGACGCTGGCGCAGCTGCAGTCGTTGAACGAGGCGCAACGCTTAAGCCAGGCGCAGGGCGTGGACCAGCTTTCTCAGGCTCAATCCAAGCCGCATCAAATCTGACGGCCAGTACCATGCCGCGGCACATCCGCTGTCAGCGAGGCCGTGAGATTGCTCTGGCGATGGGCCTTATCCTACTGGCCGCCTGTGCCTCCATCCGGGTGCCACCCGCTAGCTTGCTCGCCAACGAGGGCGCACACGCCACGGCTGTGACCAAGATTGGGCCGGTCTTCTTGGTTAGAACGGTGAGCGTGCTACCTGGCACCTCACGCGCGGCCGAGAAGTTCACTGTCATCGAGGAGTGTCGCAGCGGAAAGCTGCACGTCGCCTTGCAACAACAAAAGGGTGCGGAGACCTACGCTACGCCCGCCTGCGCTGCAGTGCTGGCGGCGCTGCGGTACGCCGTCGACGCGTCGACGTTGCCTGACGTGGGGCTGGAGCTGACGGTTGATCTGATCAGTCCCGGCCGGCAGCTCATTGCTCGCACGTCTTCGCTGGCGACGGCGGCCGGCGCCAGCGCGCGCTATGCATTCGCGCTAGACAAGGAAAGCGACATGGCCGCCGCGAATATCGTCTCCACCACGGCACACGAAACATTCCACTTGCTGCGCGGCCTCAGCCGCACGACGACCGAGATGCAAGAGGAAGAACGCCTGGCTTACACGATGGGCGCATGCGCGCAACTGCAGGCATTGGGATGGGTGAGGAGCAAGGATCTGCCATCCATTGCGCTTCCAAAACACGCCGAAGGCGTTTCTGGAAGCGTCAACGCGTCCAACGCTGCGGGAATTTCTGTGACCAAAGATCTCATGCCATTCATGCGGGATGGGGTGGTGACCAAAGACGCACCCGAGGGGCTGGCGATGGCGCGCTTTTGCCAGACGGCCCTTGAGTGAAAAAATCGGCCCTTGGTAGGCCAGTCAATCTGATGGAGATGGACGGTGCGCCACGCGCTCGGCTACGTTTTGGTGGTAGGTCAACCAGACCTGCCATTTGATGGGCGCCGGGGAGGCGCGGAGGGAGTGATGGCGAAACTACGCTGTTGGCTGGGATTGATCGCATTTTCCGTGGTCGGATGCGCCAACGTCTCTACCAGCGAAGCCGCGGCAGCAGGCTCTGGAGACGCAATCTGTAAGCAAGCCGCCGATTGGGATCGTCGTGGATCGTTGTCTGCGCAGCAGATCGCGCCAACGGTCATAGAGAGTGATGTGGGGCTTACCTATCATTTCGACCTGCGAGGAACGGGCGGCTTGCGGTCGCTCGATGCCAGTTGTGGGTCGGGCAGCTACGCCGAATGCAACTTCACTGTACATCGGCTGGACGGCAAGGCGTACTGGTTCTCCGAGCTCTCCACGTTTGGTCTTTGGCAGGTGCAGGGCCGCCTGTATCTGCTGTATCGCATCGTGTCGCCGAAGAACGACATAGCGGCACGCAAGCGCCGATTGGTGGAGTTGGCCGAGCCACCCGTTGAGATCTGCAATCACATCGGCGATTACTCGAACCTTATGTAGATATCCTGCCTGAATCGACGGGTTGCCTATGCTCATCCTTTCCGCTGGATCATCGAGGCGACAGCGCGCTGGGCATCAGTTGCCGCTTGACCAGGAAACTCAGGGGCCGGACTTTGGTACGCGATGACACGGCCATGAGGTTGCAGCGCAAGTTGCGCCGGTGCAGTTGGATGCGTCTGCTGGCCTTCCAATGCCTCTGGATGGCACTCATCTGCACGCAAGTGCTGGCGTCAGACGCACCACGCGTCTCCGTCGAGGGCATGAACAAGCACAGCGTCGCCACGGGTATGGGGTTGTTCCTGACGCGCTCTCAGGTGGCGACGCAGGGCGCCGCGAAATCGATCCACCTCCAGAAGCGCATCGTCTGCAGCGATCGCCGCATCAAGGTGGCCTTTGCCAAGGGACTGGAGCGCGCGCCTGAGCGGATCTGCCGCGTCGCCTCCGAGGCACTCGCGTTGGTCAGCGCCCAGTCGCACGTGCAGAACATCGCCATCACATTGCTGGTAGTGCCCAGCCTGGTGAACTACCAAGCCACCTTCTACAGGGTGGGCAGAGGGCCAAAGCTGGTCCTCATCGTCCCGGTGCTGCAGAGCGAAGAGGCGACGCTAGCCAACGTCGCCGATCTGGTGGCACATGAGGGCTTCCACGTGGGCATGTTCGCTGCTGGCGACGTGTCGCTGGCTGGGAACGAATACGCCGCCTACCACTACGGGCTGTGCGGGCAACTGGTGGCATTGGGACATCTGGAGCCTTCGGCGCTGCCGGGCTTCGGCGTGGCGTCGGACGACCCGCATCTTGTCGATTCATCCGAGAGCGCCGAGCGTGTGCGCACTGAGGTGCTCCAGGCCTTCGGCGATCTTCCTATGACGAGGGAAAGCCCCGCCGGTGAGGCGCTGCTCGCACAGTGCCGCGCGATGGCGCCTGCCAGTTCGAAGCACTGAGCCTGACGTCTTCTGGGCTTCAGCACGCCGGCGTCAGCCTTGGGCGCAGGACGCGGCGCGAGAGGAGCGGTGCCTGGCTGGCGCCAGCAGACAAGCAGATGCCTTGCACCCCGACGATGCGCTAGCATCCCCCGCACACGACGGCGCGCGGCGCCGTCCTTCAGGGGGACATCGATGAAACATTCCATGCTGGCCGCCGCCGTGGCGGCCTTGCTGTGCGGCTGTACCGTGGTTTCGCCCGATCCGGGGCAGCAGGCGGTGCTGGTGGACAAGCCGCTGCTGTTCGGCAAGGGCGGCATCCGTCTGGACGACGTGCGCGATCCCGGCCGCACCTACACGTGGATGACGACGTCGGCGGTGTACGTGGACACCACGCCGCAGACGGTGCAGGTGGCCTTCGACGACTTCTCGTCCAGCGACAACATCCTGTTGGACTTCTCCACGCAGATCCAATACCGGATCACCGCGCCGGCGCGGCTGCTGTCCGGCTTCGGCCAGGACTGGTTCAAGAACAACGTCGCCAGCCAGTACGCGGCGATCGTGCGCGACCAGGTCAAGCGCTATGACATGACGCGGATGATGAGCGACCCGGACACGGCGCGGAAGATCGACGATTCGGTCACCGAGAACGTGCGTGCCCTGGTCAAGGAGCAGGGCCTGCCGATCCAGATCCAGAACATCACCCTCGGCCGCGCCCGTCCCAATCCTGATGTGTTGCAGCAAATGAACCTGACCGCGGCGCAGCAGCAGCGGGTCAAGACCCTGGTGGAAGCCACCACCGCCGAGCGTCAGCGTGAACAGGAGCAGGTGGCCAAGGCCGATGCGGACAACGCCTACCGCAACCGCATGGGCCTGACCCCGGAGCAGTACCTGGCCAGCCAGATCGCCGAGATCAATGCCGAGGCCTGTGCCAAGGCGCAGGCCTGCTACATGGTGCCGTCGGGAACGTCGGTGATCGCCAAGTAGCGCGACGCGGTAGAGGCGGGCCCGGGTGGCCCGCCGTTTGCGGACATCGGTGGTGGCATGCGCGTCGCGAATGCGGCGCGCCGGCGGCGGTTGTCGCGATGCCGCGGGTCTGCCACTGTGACAGCCCTGTCCTGCGAGGGGATCCGCAGATGGAACCCGCACAATCCTCGATGTCGCAGCGCCCGCCGGCGACCCGCCTGTTCGCCCTGCTGGCGCGCGATGCCCGCACCGGGGTGATCTTCCGCCGCGGGCCGAGCAAGCAGGTGCAACTGATCCACTGGGATCTGCGCGAGGACAGCTTCGTGCACGGGCAGTGGTTCAAGGGCCGCATCTACGAGCGGCGCTGCGATCTGTCGCCGTCGGGGCGGCTGCTGGTGTATTTCGCCTCCACGCAACGCGGCCCTTTCGGCACCTGGACCGCGCTGTCGCGGCCGCCGTTCTTCACCGCGCTGGCGCTGTGGCCGAAGGGCGACAGCTGGGGCGGTGGCGGGATGTTCGAGGACGAGCGAACCTTGTTGTTGAACCATCAGCCGCGCGACGGACACGATCCTTTCCCGATGCCAACCGGCTTCCAGTTGCCGCACGATCTGCAGGTGCGCCCGTTCGGTGCGGATTCGGGGAGCGGCGAGGACGAGCCGATCGACGGCGTGTTGCGCGAGCGCGATGGCTGGCAGCTACGCGATGCTGGTGAGGGCGAACGTGGCGGGCTGCGCGGCGACGCGCTGTTCCGCTTCAGCCGCCCGCGCGTGCGCGAGAAGCTCGGCGCCAATGGCCGCCGCCTGCAGTCGCTGCTGCATGCGGTCGGCCAGGACAATCATGCGTGGTACGGCCTGGATCACCGGGTGCTGGACCGCGACGGCACCGTGCTGGTCGATCTGCCGGGCAGCAACTGGGCCGACTGGGATGGCGGCGACCTGGTGTTCGCGCGTGAGGGCGGGCTGTATCGCCTTCGCAAGAGCGACTTCCGCGAAGTGGCGCAGCGGGGCGCGCAGGCCTTCCAGTTGCTGCACGACTTCAGCGGCGCGCGCTTCGCACCATTGGCGCCGACGGCGGAGGCGCTCAAGTATTAGGTGGGCCTGTGCGCGGTGCGTTCAGGCGTCCTGTACGAACGGCGTACCACGCAATGGTAGGTGTGGCTGTGGCGATTCCCGCGCCTGGCGCAGCCGCTGCGCATGTGCGGCCAACAAATCACCGCGGGTGAGGATGCCGACCATGCCATGCGGTGCGTTGCGGCCGAGCACGACGAGTCGGCCGACCTCGGCTTCCACCATGTGGTCGGCAGCCTCACGTAAGGAATGATCCTCGCGCACGGCAAGCAGCGGGCGGCGGAGCAAGGCGGCCAGATGCAGCTCGTCGTGCTGCTGCGGATCGAGCAGGTCGCGGCGGGTGAGCATGCCGATCGGGCACCCCTCGGCATCCAGCACCGGGAAGCCCTGATGCCTGAAGGCGGCGTCGCCAGAGGCGATACGTGCGCGCACCTCGCCCAGGGAGTCTTCACCGCGTAGCGCCACCACATTGCGGCTGCAGGCGTCGCCGGCGGCGATCTGGTCGAGGAAATCGGCAGCGTAGTCGCTGGGCACGCGCACGCCGCGGCGCGCGATCTTCTCGGTCATGATGGTATGGCGCATGCTCAGGCCCGACACCAGATACGCCGCGGCGCAGGCGCCGAGCAACGGCAGCAGCGCATGCGGCTGCTGGGTGGTCTCGAAGGCGAACAGCACCGAGGTCAGGAAAGCGCGCGAGGCGCCGGCAAACACCGCGGCCATGCACACCAGTGCGGCCATGTGCGGGTCGACGTGCAGCCAGGGCGCCTGCGTCGCCAGCACCGCGCCGAGCACACCGCCCAGCGCGCTGCCGATGGTGAACAGCGGGGCCAGCGTACCGCCGGAGGTGCCGCTGCCCAGCGCGATCGACCACGACAGCAGCTTGGCCACGCACAGCGCCAGCAGGGTCGAGACCGCCAGGTGGCCGGCGATGGCACCGGCGATATTGGCGTAGCCGACGCCCAGGGTGAGCGGCATCCACCAGCCGATCAGCCCGACCGCAATGCCACCGAGCGCCGGCCACCACATCCAGTGGATGGGCAAGCGCTCGAAACCGTCCTCGATGGCATAGGTGAGCTTGGTGATGCCGACACCGGCGAGGCCGCAGAGCAGGCCGAGCATCACATACGCCACCAACGCCAGCGCATCCGCTGCGGCCAGCGCGGGCACTGCGAACATCGGTGCGCTGCCTTCCAGGGCCAGATGCGCGCCGGCGCCGATCGCCGCGGCCAGCGCCACCGGAATCAGCGAGCGCGCGCGCCACTCGAACAGCAGCAGTTCGATCGCCAGCAGCACGGCGGAGATCGGCGTGGCGAACACCGCCGCGGTGCCGGCGGCGGCACCTGCGGCGAGCAAGACCTTGCGTTCGTCGGCAGTGACGCGCAGCAACTGCCCGAACATCGAGCCCAGCGCGCCACCGGTGGCGATGATCGGCCCTTCGGCGCCGAACGGCCCGCCGGTGCCGATGGCCACCGCCGAGGACACTGGCTTCAGCCAGATCATCCGCGGCGGGATGCGGCTTTCGTTGCGCAGCACCTGCTCCATCGCTTCCGGAATGCCATGGCCGCGAATCGCGCGCGAGCCCCAACGCGCCATCGCGCCAACGATCAGGCCACCGACCACCGGCAGCCCGATGGCCCACGCGCCGAGGTGGTGACCGGCGGGACTGACGGTTTCGATACTCCAGCGTCCGTAGTAGGCGAGGTTGGTGGCGAGCGCGATCAATGCGATCAGCACATGGGCGGCCACTGCCACCAGCGTGCCCACCAGCAGCGCCAACGCGCAAACGCGCAGCACTCGCCGATCCATCGGCACGAACCGTCGCGGCATGTGCGCGGCGTCCAGCGCGGGCGCTAGCGAAGGCGCCGGCGACAGCGGCGTATGCGAAGGCGAAGCAGGAGACATCGAAGGCGCCTGGCACGAAACGAGCGTGTGAGGCGGGCAAGGTTACGCGGATGCCGGCACAGTGGCTGGCTCGAAAATGAACAGCGATTCGGTGGTATTCAATGGCGTGACCGGTGTGCCTTGTGGCCGGTGTGGTGCTGCTCGTGCGTTCGCGTCGCTGGCGACTTGCGCACAGGGCCACGTCGACCATGGTGCCATCCGGATAGACTGCCGCTTCCACGACCAGGAGCGCCCGATGAGACTGCTTCGCCTCCTGCTGCTGCCAGCCCTGCTGTGCGTCGCCGCACTCGCCCAGGCCCAGGACGACACGCGTCGCATCGCGGTGACCATCGACGACCTGCCGTGGCAGCGCCTCGAGCAGACGCCGCCAGCGCAGTTGCCGGCGCTGCATGCGCAGTTGATGGCCTCGCTGCGGCAGGCGCAGGTGCCCATCGTCGGCTTCGTCAACGAGGACAAGCTGGAGCAGGACGGCCAAATGCAGCCGCAACGGGTGGCGATGCTGCGCGACTGGCTGGACGCTGGCTATGCGCTGGGCAACCACACCTATGGTCACGTCAACCTGCACCAGGTCGGCGTGCCGGCATACGAGGATGCGATCGTGCGTGGCGAGCGCACCTTGCAACCGTTGCTGGCCGAACGTGGTCAGTCGCTGAAGTGGTTCCGTCATCCGTATCTGGCAACCGGGCGTAGCGTCGCGAACCGCGAGGCGGTCAACGCCTTCCTGGCCGCGCACGGATACCGTATTGCGCCAGTCACCGTGGACAGTGGCGAGTGGGTGTGGGCGTTCGCCTACGCGCATGTGCTGGACGAGCCGCCAAGCCCGGCGCGCGACGCGATGCTGTTGCGGCTGCGCAAGGGCTACGTGCCGTACATGCTCAACAAGCTGGATTATTTCGAGCGCGAATCCCAGGCCCTGTTCGGCCGCCGCATCCCGCAAGTGTGGCTGATGCATGCCAATGCGCTCAACGCCGCCGCCTTCCCAGACCTGGTCGCGGCCACGCGCCGCCGCGGCTATGCCTTCATCGGCCTGGACGAGGCATTGCGCGATCCCGCCTACACCCACGCCGAGGGCTACACCGGCCCCGGCGGCATCAGCTGGCTGCACCGCTGGGCGATGGCCGAGGACAAGCCGAAAGACTTCTATGCCGGCGAACCGGTGGTGCCGCGTTGGGTGTTTGCGTTGGCTGGGGTGGAGTCGGAGTAGCACAGAGCGTGCAGCTGCCGGCAAGTCCCGGTAGGCCTTCACCATCCACGCACCCATGGCGGGATCACGATGACGCCTCTCCGCTCACTATGACGCCCATGCCCCCGTCCAAGACGCCCCCGTGGAAGAAGCCGAATCCGCGCGGTCAGCGCAGCCAGCCGTTGTCGCCTTCGCAGAAGGCGGCCGCACGACAGCGCGCTGATGAGAACGGCCGTCCGTATCCGAACCTGATCGACAACATGTGGGCGGCGCGGCTGCCGCATGCGACCTCCTCCTCCAGTTCGGACATCGACGCGGAATAATCAGGGCGTCTGCGCTTGGATTGGGGCGTACCTGGCACGCGTTGTCGGAAGAATGTCGGAGTTCGCCATCGCGGCCGCCGGTCCGGTTCTCCTGGCGCGCGTGATTGATGAATGCCGATACACCGGAGCTCGGACGCACCCTTGGCCTGCGCCGGGCGATGCCCATACCGTGCCGTGCCGGCACTGGGCCGGTCATCGCATCCAGGTACGGGTATGACTCCGCAAGAACAGCAGCTTCTCGAAGACTTCCTGGCGCGCCTGCGCAGCGCCGGCGGGGTGGCCAAAGATCCGCAGGCCGACGCGCTGATCCACGCGCGCCTGGCCGATCAACCCGATGCCATGTATCTGCTGGTCCAGCGCACTTTGCTGCTGGAGCACGCGCTGGAGGCCGCCAAGGCGCAGATCGCGCAGTTGCAGCAGATGGCCACGCCGCCGCCGCCGCCGGCGACCAGCTTCTTGGGCCAGGGCTTCAATGCGGCGCCGCCGCCGTTGCCCCCGGCGCCCGCCGCCGCAGGCGTCGCGGGTGCCGGCGCGCCCGGCTGGCGCGAGCGCTGGTTCGGTGGCAGTGCCGCGGCCGCGGAGCCGACGCCGGCCCCGGCCGCCGCGCGTGGCCCCAGCTTCCTCAGCAGCGCGGCCACCACCGCGGCCGGCGTGGCCGGCGGCATGTTCCTGTTCGAGGGCGTGGAAAGCCTGCTGGGCGGCCACCACGGCGGTGGCCTGTTCGGCGGCGGCGCGCCGCAGGAGACGGTGGTCGAGAACATCACCAACAACAACTATTACGACGACACGCCGCAGCAGGACATGGGCCAGGACTTCCAGGACGACGGCGACTTCGGCAACGACAACTGGACGTAGCCTTGTCGCTTGCACTTCTGCCGGATCGGCCAGGCGAGCGCCTGCAGGGCGCTCGTCTTAGGTTCGGAAGGCCGACCATCCATCGCTTCAGGTATCTATTCAAAAAAGCAGTCGCCAGCAGACCTGTGTCGAGGTAATGGTCAATTAATACAGCTGCTTACAAGTCTAGTTCTCTTGACTATCTATTCATAAATCTATTCAATCCGGGAATGAGCGAGGCCCGGCTACGCGATCTGATTGCCCTTCTGCGCCATGAGGGAGCGGCGACGGCGCCTCGTATTGCAGCGGCGCTCGGCGTCAGCCAGCCGACGGTCTCGCGTCTGCTGACCGCCGCCGGCGATCAGGTGCTGCGGATCGGCAAGGCGCGCGCCACGCGCTATGCGCTCAGCCGTGCGCTGGGCCGGGCGGGTCGGCACTGGCCGCTGTTCCGTCTGCGTCCTGACGGGCGCGCCGAGACGCTTGGCGATCTCCACGCCATGCACGGCGATGGATTTCTGTTCGTTCCGCAGAACGCGCGACCGGTCCTGGTGCATGGTGAATTCGCCGATGGCGTGTTCCCGGGGCTGCCGTGGTTCCTGGACGATCAGCGTCCGCAAGGCTTCCTCGGCCGTGCCTTCGCACGGCGCGTCGCTGAAGACATCGGCGCGCCGCAGGATCTGCAGCGCTGGCGCCCTGACGATGTCGTCCTGTCGTTGCTGCGGCATGGCGACGATCAGCCCGGCGATCTGGTCCTGGGCGAGTTCGCTTTGCAGCGTGCGCAACAGGCCGCCCTGCAGCCGGCTGATGCGCTGGAGAAGGCGCAGCGATCCCAGCATTATCCGCAGCGCGCCGACGCCGTCTTGCGTGGCGAGGCGGTGGGCTCGTCGGCAGGAGGCGAACAACCGAAGTTCACCGCAATACTGCACACGGAAGGCGGCTACACGCCGGTGATCGTCAAGTTCAGCGAGCGTGCCGGCACGCCGGCCGCGCAGCGTTGGAGCGACCTGCTGCGGTGTGAGCACCTGGCCAGCGACATCCTGCGTGCGCACGGCATCGCCGCCGCCGAGAGCGAACTGCTCGAGAGCGACGGTCGCGTGTTCCTGCAGTCCACGCGGTTCGACCGCACGCCTGTGCTGGGACGGCGCGGCTTCGTCTCGCTGGCCGCGGTGGATGCGGCCTACTTCGGCCATGGGCGGATCGACTGGTGGTCGTTCGCACCGCAACTGCAGCGCGACGGCTGGCTGAGCGACGCAGATGCGCAGCGCCTGCGCGTGTGCGGTTGGTTCGGCGCCTTGATCGGCAACAACGACATGCATCTGGGCAACGCTGGCCTGATGCTGGACGATGCCTTGCCGCTGGCCTTGGCACCGATCTACGACATGTTGCCGATGGCGTTCCGGCCTGCGGCGAGCGGCGAGGTGGTGGAGCGCGCCTATGTGGTGCCGTTGCCGACCCCAGACCAGCGCGACGACTGGCGTGCAGCGGCGGGCATGGCGGTGCAGTTCTGGGAGCGTGTCATCGAGGACGTGCACGTGTCCGCGGCCTTCCACAGCATTGCGCGGGACGCGCTGGCGCAGGTGACGCGCGCCCTGCCGCGGATCGGTTGAGCGCTTTCGCATCGCGTTAAACGACCCGACACACGGCGCTCACGCGGGCAGGACGTGGGGCGGGAGAAGCTGCCGCGACTCCCCACCACGAGGTCTTGCCCATGGCTGCAACCAACGCGCGCGTCCGTCTGCATGTCGAAGATACCGGCGGTGCCGGTCGTCCGGTGATCCTGATCCACGGCTGGCCACTGTCGGCCGAGGCCTGGAAGGACCAGGTCGGACCGCTGCAGCAGGGCGGCTACCGGGTCATCGCCTACGACCGCCGCGGCTTCGGACGCTCCGAGAAGCCGGCCGATGGCTACGAATACGACACCCTGGCCGACGACCTGGCGGGCATCATCGAAGACAAGCAACTGCGCGACGCGGTGCTGGTCGGGTTCTCGATGGGCGGTGGCGAAGTGGCGCGCTACGTGGCGCGCCACGGCACCGACAAGCTGGCCGGCGTGGTGTTCGCTTCCGCGGTGCCGCCGTACATGCTCAAGACCGAGGACAACCCGGAAGGGCCGCTGAGCAAGGAGCAGGCGCAGGAGATGGAGCAGGGGCTGAAGGCCTCGCGCGAGACCTTCTTCGACGACTTCACCCGCGGCTTCTTCAGCGCGCACGGCACGCTGAAGGTCAGCGAGGCGCAGCGCCAGGAAGCGATCGCGCTGTGCCTGCAGAGCGACCAGACCGCGGCGCTCGGCTGCATGCAGGCGTTCGGTACCACCGATTTCCGCGAGGATCTCAAGAAGGTCGACGTGCCGACCCTGGTGTTGCACGGCGACTCCGACGCGACCGTGCCGTACGAGGGTTCGGGCCAGCGTACCCACCGCGTCATCGCCGGCAGCGACGTGGTGCTGCTGAAGGATGCGCCGCACGGCTGCAACACCAGCCATGCCGAGGAATTCAATCAGGCGCTGCTGGGTTTCCTGGCCAAGCTGGGGTGATTGCTAACGCGTATCGCGGTACCGACGCGCAAGGCGTGGCGCCGCGACGACGCAACTAGGCAGCAGGTAGCACCCAACCCGCGGCAGCGCTCAGCTGCCGCGGGTCGATCGAACCCACTCAAGCCATCGCGCCGGTCACTCGCCGACCAGCGTCGCCACGCTCTGCGGGTCGACATAGACCACGGTCTGGCCCGAGGCCACGCTGTACTTGCCGCCGTAGCCGACGTTGAGGGTGGACGAGGTACTGTACTTGGTGAACGCGGAGGCGCTGCCGGCGGGAACGCGCACGGTGATCTGCCGATGCTGGGTGCCGGTGTTGACCACGACCAGGGCCAGCTTGCCGTTGGGGGTCTTGTAGGCGCTGACGGC
This sequence comes from Xanthomonas sp. F10, assembly GCF_014206815.1. Taxonomy (GTDB): domain Bacteria; phylum Pseudomonadota; class Gammaproteobacteria; order Xanthomonadales; family Xanthomonadaceae; genus Xanthomonas_A; species Xanthomonas_A indica. The sequence goes on along the minus strand of NZ_JACHNP010000001.1, from coordinate 506,323 downwards.
GACATCGTTGTACGGCGCGGCAGTGGCGCCGATGCGCACCGAACCGGGACGCACGAAGCGCGCGTACTGCGACATCACATAGCCGCGCTTGCTCACCGTGCCGTTCTCGGCGATCAGCCCGTAGCTGCGGCGGATGTACCACCAGATGTAGCCGCTGTAGTTGGCGAGCATGCTGTTGTGCAGTTCGCTGGCCACGCCGAGCGCCGACGGCCAGGCGTTACCGTCGGTGTTGTCGGTGTAGTGCTCGGTCATCCACAGTTGCTTGCCCTTGCTGCGCGCCAGCGGGTAGTCCTTGGGCTGCACGCCATACAGGTGCCCGCCGATGATCGCCAGGTATTGGGCGGCGCTGCTGTTGAGCACCGGGTCGGTCAATGCCGGGTTGAAGCCCAGCGACTCGGCGGCGAGCAGCTTGAACTTGCCGAACTTCGCGCCCTGTGCGCTGATGAAGTTGAGGAAGTCGGTGCCGTTCCAGTCGCCCGACTCGTAGTCTGGGTGCCAGTCCGGCTCGTTCTGCAGCGACAGAGCGTAGATCGGCGCGCCCTTGCTGTCCATGTAGGCGGTGAAGTCCAGCAGGTGCTTGGCGTAGGCATCGTAGTACTGCGACAACAGCTTGCCGCCGTTGTTGAGGCTGTTGTTGGACTTCATGTAGGCCGGTGCCGACCACGGCGTGGCCAGCAGCACTGCGCCGTGCGCGCGTGCCCGCACCGCCGAGGGCACCTGCTGGCTCCAGCCGGAGCTGGACGGATCGATGCGCATGCGCATGATCGACAGGCCGATCTGCCCCGTGTCGCTGCCGAACGCCAGATCGACCTGGGCCGGGGTGAGGTCGGCGATCCAGCCGGCGCCGTTCATGCCGCCGAAGCCCTGGATGGTCTGGTGGACTTCGGACGGATTGACGGTGACGTTCTGCGCCGAGGCGCCACCGGCCGAGAACAGCGTGGCGGCCGCGGCGAGCAAGGTGCCGAGCAAACGAGGGGTCTTCATGATGGTTCCAGGGGTTGGGGGAGGCGTGACGCTAGCCAGCGCAGATGACCATTTCAATGTCGCGATCGTCCAAAGCGTTCAAGTGAGACCGGTGGCGCAACGCGAGCGCAACGGCGTCCTCAGTCACACGGCGGCGCGGGTCGCGCGGGATGGCGCGGTGCAGCGTTGGCGCATCCTCCATTACGCGGTGAGGTGCGAGGTGGGCATTGTGCGCAGTTGCGCGCGCAAACGCCGCAAGATGCACAAGTGCGCACAGGACAAAGCTGCGCACAATGCACACGCCGTCAGCACGCAGGGGGTGTGCCGGCGTTTCCTGTTGCGAAGGATGTTGCGCATGCCACTGTTCCGCTTTCCGCAACGCTGCGGCGTTGCGCTGTTCGCCGTGCTGTTGTCGATCGCGCTCTGCCTGCCGCCGTTGGCGCAGGCGCAGGCCACCCGCTATCGCGACGCTGCGCCGCTCTTGCTCGGCGTGGCCTGGTATCCGGAGCAGTGGCCGGAAGCGCAATGGGAGCACGATCTGGCCCTGATGCAGGCGGCGCACGTGCGCGTGGTGCGGATCGGCGAATTCGCCTGGAGCCGGATGGAGCCGCGCGAGGGGCAGTACGACTTCGCCTGGATGGACCGCGCCATCGCCGCCGCCGCGCGCCACGGCATGGTGGTGGTGCTGGGCACGCCGACCGCGGCGCCGCCGGCCTGGTTGACCCAGGCCTATCCGGACACCTTGCGGGTCAGCCAGGACGGGGTGCGCGACGAGCATGGCAACCGCCAGCAGTTCTCGTTCGCCAGCGCCCGCTACCGGCGCTTCGCGCATGCCATCGCCGAACAGATGGCGCAGCGCTACGGGCACAACCCGCACGTGGTCGGCTGGCAACTGGACAACGAGTACGCGCAGTCTTCGTTCGATCCGGAGGCCAAGGCGCAGTTCCACGCCTGGCTGCAGCGCAAGTACGGCAGCATCGAGGCGCTCAACCAGCGCTGGGCCACCGCCTACTGGAGCCAGACCTATAACGACTTCGCGCAGATCCCGGTGCGCGAGGACGAGGAAAATCCGGCGCTGCTGCTGGAGTGGAAGCGCTTCGTCAGCGACACCTGGGCCGATTATTCGCGCAACCAGATCGATGCGATCCGCCCGCATGCCGATCCGCGCCAGTTCATCACCACCAACACCATGGGCTGGTTCGCCGGCTTCGACGCCTACACCGTGCACGACGTGCTCGACATCGCCGCCTGGGACGACTACGTCGCCGGCGAGCGCTATGACTGGGTCGACAACGCCGCCCGCCACGATCTCACCCGCGGCTACAAGCAGCGCAACTATTGGGTGATGGAGACCCAGCCGGGCTTCGTCAACTGGCGTGCGACCAACGTGGCGCTGCGCAAGGGCCAGGTGCGGGCGATGGCCTGGCAGGCGGTGGCGCATGGCGCCGATGCGGTGTCGTATTGGCAGTGGCGCGCCGCGCCCAATGGGCAGGAGGAATACCACGGCACGCTGGTCGGCGCCGATGGCGAGCCGGTGACGGTGTATGCGGAGATCCAGCAGGTCGGCGCGGAGTTCGCCAAGGCCGGGCCGGCGCTGGCTGGCACCACGCCGCAGGCGCAGGTGGCGCTGATCAACGACTTCGACAGCCGCTGGGCGATCGGCTTCCAGAAGCACGCGGCCGACTTCGATCCGGTCGTGCAGATGAAGAGCTTCTACCGTCCGCTGCGGCAGCAGGCGCAGGTGGTCGACGTGGTCTCGGCGATGGCGCCGCTGGAGCGCTACAAGCTGGTGGTGGCGCCAGCGCTGAACGTGCTGACCGAGGCGCAGGCGCAGCGGTTGAAGGCGTACGTCGAACACGGCGGTCACCTGGTGCTGGGGCCGCGCAGCGGCATGAAGAACATCGACAACGGCCTGCATCCGCAGCGCCAGCCCGGCCCGCTGGCGGCCTTGCTTGGTGGGCGCGTGGAGCAGTTCTACGCGCTGGACAAGCCGATCCCGCTGGTCGGTGCGGGCGCCGACGGCAGCGCCAGGATCTGGGCCGAACAGTTGCAGGCCACTGCCGCCGACACCACCGCGCCACTGCACTACGGCACGGCCAACGGCTGGCTGGATGGCGCGCCGGCGTTGCTGACCCGGCGCGTCGGCAAGGGCCGCATCAGCTATGTCGGCGGCTGGTTCGACGACGCGACGCTGGATCGCCTCACCGGCGACTGGCTGCGCGACGCCGGGGTGCAGGCGCCCGTGGCCGACGTGCCGGACGACGTGGAAGTGGGCGTGCGCAGCGACGGCGCGCGCCGTATCGTGGTGCTGATCAACCACGGCACCGCCGCGCACGCCGTGCGGCTGCCGGCAGCGATGCGGTCGCTGCTGGGGCCGGCGCCGAGCGGCGATACGGTGCAACTGGCGCCCGACGACGTGGCGGTGCTGGAACAGCGTCGCTGAGCGCTGCCGCGGTGCGCTGCGGCGCACTGCCGGCTAACAGGTGACGGATCGGTGCAACTTGGTGCGCCCGGTCCGCACCGATGCGCCAAGCACGACGGCACGCTCTACAATGCCACTGCCAGCGGGCGTCGCCGCCGCCATCGCGTCGCGGCCTCGTTCCCTCACTGGAGTCGCGTGTGTCCTTGTCTTCTTCTGCTTCTGCTCCGTTGTCGCCGGTGGGCCGGCTGTTCGCCGCTACCGCCGTGTTCGAAGGCCTGACCTGGGCCGGCCTGTTGTTCGGTATGTTGCTCAAGTACGGCACCCAGACCACCGAATTGGGCGTGTGGCTGTTCGGCCGCCTGCATGGCGTGGCGTTCCTGCTGTACGTGGTCGCCAGTCTGGTCGCGGCGCTGCGCTTGCGCTGGCCGTGGTGGGCGTGGGTGCTGAGCCTGTTGGCGGCGTTGCCGCCGCTGGTCACGGTGCCGCTGGAACTGTGGTTCCGCCGGATCGGCCTGCTCGGCGCGCCCCGCCAGCGCGCGGCGGGCTAATGCTGGCGCTTCGGCGCAGGCGAGGCGCGTCGCGGTATGCGCTGCGGCGCGTTGTGCCGACGTTCTCCAGCATCGCTCTAGACTGCAGTGCCTAGCGCAGGCGAGGAGGCCATGGGCAAACGCCAACGACGACCGCCCCCACCAATGCCGGTACCCACCCGCCTGCAGCGGCTGGTCGCGCGTGTGCAACGGCCGGTGTTGCTGCTGATGGCCGCGGCCATCGGCGCGAGCGCCGTGGCGAAGCTGTACCTGCTGGCGAAGGCGTTGTCGAGCGGCGTGTACATTGGCGCATCGAGAATCGGCCCGGCACGGGTCTACCTGCTGCAGACCGATCCTGGCCACTATTGGGTCTCGATCGCGTGGGACGGCGTGCTCAGCCTCGTGCTGCTGGCGCTGGCCGTCGCCCTTGGCTGGTCGCTGATGGCACTGCGCAAGCCGAAGTAGTACGCGGCCGCCGGAGCGCCACGGCCATCACTTGGCCAGGCAGCGCTGCCAGCGCTCGGCCACGCGCTGCGCGAACCAGGCGGTGGTGAGCTTGCGGGTGATCTTCGGGCTTTCCAGGGCGATGCCCGGCAGCGCCGCACGCGGCAGTGGCTTGCCGGCATCGCGGTCGGCCAGCGCGAACACCTGGCGATACAGCGCGCTGTCGGCGAAATCCGCCTCGCCGCCGCGCTGCAGCTCGCGGCGGATCGTGCGCGCGTCCATGCCCAATTGCGTGCCCAGGCTGCGTGCGGCGCGCTCGGTGGCACCGGGGGCGTCGAGGTCCGCGCCGGGCGTCAGCAGATCACCATCGAGGGCGAGCGAGATGCCGCTGGCACGCGCCAGCGCAGCCTGGAAGGCGGCATTGCGGCTGGCGTACCAGCCAGCGTTGAAGTCGGCGAAGCGGTACAGCATCGCCGCCTCGTTGGGATAACCGAGCAGGTGGCGGGTACCGAACCAGATACCGCCGCGGCGGCTGAACACCGCGTGGCGCACGCTGTCGCTCAGCGGGTACGGGTAGCCGTCCATATGCGCTTCGGAAAAGGCGATGCTCACCTGCATCGGCCCGGCGGTGTGGACCGGGTTGAGATCGCCGAACAAACGTTGGCCCAGTGGCACGCTGCCGGCGATGTCCTCGAAGAGGGCGCTCAGATCCTGCTCGGTGCGCGCAGCGGCCAAGCGCTCGGCATAGCTGCGGCCATCCGGCCCGCGTAGCTGCAGCGCCGCATCCAGTGCGAACGCCGGCACATGCAGTGCGGTCGCGCGCTTTTGCAGTTCCGCCCGTGCGATCTTGCCTAGCCCCGGCACCGAGGGATTGGTCTGGTAGGTCGATTCCTGTTCGATCACCGCCAGGACCGCGCAGATATTCTCGGCGCTGGTGCCCAGGTTCTGCGAGGCCAGGGCCACGTAGACGTCGTCGGCCCAGCCGCGGCGGTCGGGCACCGTGGCTGGGATGCGCCGGGCGATGTCGGCCTTGACCTCGCTGGGCGTGCGTTCGGGCATGCGTGGCGCCTGCGTGGCGCAGGCGCCGAGCAGGGCGGCGCTGCACACGGCGAGCAGGCGGGCGAAGACGGCGGTGGGCATCGGCGGGGCGGTTCCTGCGGGATGGCGATCGTCTGCATCCTACAGGCGCGGCGTCGGTACCGCGCTAGGGTGCCGGCGTCGCCGCGGTGCGCTCGGAAGTCGCTGCCGCGTGCGCGTCCGCCACATGGATGCCGACGCCACTGCGGCCGGGTGCAAGATCGTCCCGCAGCGTCAGTGCCGGAATCGTGTAGTCGCCGCCATTCTGCTTGCGAAAGGCGATCGGTGCGGCGCTGAACAGCGTATCCAGGCGCTCGCCCAGCGCCGCGCTGGTCTGCGCGAAACGCGCCGCCTCCATGCGTCCGCTGCGGTACACCACGAACGGCGGCAGCACATCGAACCCGGGGTAATGCAGGATGCCGTGCTGGATCGGGAACAGCAGGTCGTCGATCGGCCCGTTGATGCCGCGCGGTGCGTAGTGCGATTCCCAGCCGCCGGCGGTGACGATCAGCATCGCGCGCTTGCCGGCCAGCGCGCCTTCGCCATAGCGATCGCCCCAGTGCGTGTCGGAATGTTCGCCGACGCCGTAGGCGAAGCCGCAGGCATACACGCGATCCACCCAGCCCTTGAGGATGGCCGGCATCGAGAACCACCACAGCGGGAACTGCAGCAGCAGCGCATCGGCCCAGCGCAGCTTGTCCTGCTCGGCAGCGATATCGGCGCGCTGGCGGCCGCTGGCGAAGGCCCGCTGCGAGTCACGCGAAGGATCGAAGCGCGCCTCTGCGGCGCCGTCCAGGCTGTCCTGCGCATCGACCGTGGTCTTCCAGTCCATGGCGTACAGATCCGAGACCTGGACATGGTGGCCGGCGTCCTGCAGGCGCTGCACGGCCACCTGCTTGAGGGCGCCATTGAGCGAGGCGGGTTCGGGGTGGGCGTAGACCAGCAACACGTTCATGCGCGTGCTCCATGAGGGAATGCCGCCACGCTAGTCCGCCGTTCGCTATAGTGGAAATGAATTGCTTTAATGCCCGTTATTACGATGGTTGATCTGCGGCGCCTGGATCTCAACTTGCTGCTGACGCTGGACACGTTGCTCGACACGCACAACGTGACCCGCGCGGCGGCGCGCCTGCATCTGTCGCAGCCGTCGGTCAGCGTGCACCTGGCCAGGCTGCGCGAGGCGCTGGGCGATCCGCTGCTGCTGCCCGGACCACGTGGCATGCGCCCCACCGCCCGCGCCGAGGCGCTGCGTGCCCCACTGCGCGAGGCCTTGCAGGCGCTGCGGCAGGCGGTGGCGCCGGAAGCGCCGTTCGATCCAGCGCGGGCGCAGACGCTGTGGCAGGTGGCGGCTACCGACTACGGCGCTTCCACCGTGCTGCTGCCGGCGATCGCCGGCTTGCGGCGGGTGGCGCCGGGTACCCGACTGGCGGTACTGCAACTGGCGCCGCCGTCGATCACGCAGCAGGCCGAACAGGGCCAGATCGACCTGGCCCTGCATACCGTCGCCGACGCGCCGCCCGGCCTGCACCGCCGCACGCTGTTCGCCGAGCGCTATGTGTTGGTGGGCCGTGCCGGCCATCCGCGGTTACGCCGGCGGCCGAGCCTGGCGCAGTTCTGCACGCTCGAACACGTCATCGTGTCGCCCGACGGCGGCGGCTTCAGCGGCGTGACCGATGCGGCATTGCGTGCGCGCGGCCTGCAGCGTCGCGTGGTGCTGTCGGTGCCGCACTTCCTGTTCGTCGTCGCGGCGCTCCAGCGCAGCGACCTGGTGGCGATGCTCCCCGAGCGCCTGGTGCGCAACCAGCCCGGCCTGCAGGTGTGCGCGCCACCGCTGGAACTGCCGGGCTACGAAATGGCCATGCTCTGGCACGAGCGCGTGCACCGCGATCCGGCGCATCGCTGGTTGCGCGAGCACCTCCTCGCGTCGATCTGATGCCGCGTTGGGTGCGCGACCGCTTCAGCGGCGCGTGGCCAGCACGCCGTCCAGCGCCAGCTGCGCGGCGAAGCCGGCCTTCTCCAGGCGCTTGGCCACCTCGCGCGGCACGTCGCGGCCGCTGGTGAGCTTGTTCGGACTGCCGGTGTAGTGGAACAGCCGGCCCCCGCGGCGCAGGACACGCGCAAGTTGGTCGTAGAAGGTTTGCGCGTAGAGCTCGCCGGCAATGCCGAAGCGCGGCGGGTCGTGCAGGATCGCGTCCATCGACGCATCGGCGATGCCGCCGATGGCGGCGCCGACATCGCCCTGGGTCAGCTGCAGGCGGCCATCGCTGGCGGCCGGATCCGGCGACCAGGGATTGAGCGTGCGCAGCCACAGCACGTCGGCATTCTTCTCGAACGAGTGCAGTCGCGCCACGCCGGCCTCCAGCGCGCAGGCGGCGAAATAGCCGAGGCCGCCGCAGGTATCGAGCACCTGCTTGCCGCGCGGTTCCACCAGCGCCACCTTGCGCCGCGCGTCCTCGAACGGCGACAGCTGCGCGCTGGGCAGCATCTTGATGCCGTCGATTTCGAAGGTGGGCGCGCCCCACTCGGTGGGCACCAGCTTGATCAGCGCGCCGCCGAAGCGCGACACCGCTTCGAAATCCTCGCCATCCCAGTAGTAGAGCGTGCGGTCCTTGAGCTTGCCCGGATACGGGTAGTCGCGCTCCTGCCACTGCCAGCTTTCAGCGCCAAGCAGTGCCTGACCCTGGCTGCGTTCCAGATCGAGCGAGCCGGACCAGGTGGCGGCGCCGGCATCGCGCGCGGCGAGCAGCGCGGCGGCGAGCGGACGGGTGAGCAGGGGGCCGGAATAACGGGTCACGTGGGATCTGCCGGCGCCAGGGCGCGGCACGGGGCTCGGGTGCGGGAGCGCATCGTAACCGACGCGGTGCCGAGAGGGGATGATTGCAACGGGCGAGCGCCGCATTTGCCGTCGCTACGTGCGAAACGCATCGGCGGCACCGGACCAAAGCGCTATCCGGTAGAGGCGCTTTGCTCTCTGGTGCACATCTCACCGGGACCCAGGCACCGCGCCCTGCGCGAGCAGTGCGGCAGCTTCGTTCAATGCGCCATGCCACCGCGTGCCTGGGCAGGTTCCTGTTGCGGGGCCGGCTGCTGCAATGCTTGATCGCGCTGTTGATTCTGCGCATCCACCTGGCGGGTGCTTTCCTGCAGCGTCGGCGCCTGGTCCAGATCGACACGCGCACGAAACCCTGGTGTGGTGCCGGCGACGAACGCAACCTTGTCCTGCACCGTGACCGCCTGCAGTTGCTGCGAGCCCTGGATACCCTCGGCCTTGGCCGCTTGCAGGGTGTGCGCGACTTGCGCGTCGGTGGCGCCGGGCATGCGTTCGCGCAACGCGTTGAAGAACGGATGGTCGGCATGCGTGGCTTCCGAGAGCAGGGGCGAGCGCTTGGCCTCGGCCAAAGCTGCCCGTGTGTCACGTCCGACGACGGCATCATCATCCAGGCCATGCGCGCGCTGGAACTCTTTCAGGGCATGGCGCGTATTGCGTCCGAAGTCGCCATCCGGCTTCAACGGCTTGCCGTCGGCGCCACGGTAGCCAAGTTCAGCCAACTGTTCCTGCAGGGCTCGGGTTTGCTGGTTGCGCTCATCTCCACCCATGCTGGCCAACTGCTGCAGCGAGACCTTGCCGCTCCGGATGTCGGCGACCAGCTCGGGCGTGATGGTCTGGGCCCATTGGTTCGCAGCCTGCACGCGTTCGTTGGCACCGTTGTCGCCACCATTGATGATACGGCCCGCTGCACGGGCGTTGTCGCGCAGGTTCTCCGGTACGCGATCCCGCCAGTAGGCCACCGCGAGATTGGCTGCCGTTTGCGGCTCGGCCGCCAGGTCCGGGTTGTTGGCGAGATCCACATTGAAGCGCTGGCCGTAGCGCTCGTAGTTGTCGCGGCCGGTGTACTGCAGATAGCCGCGGCCATGAAACCGCCAGCCGTCGCCGGGTTCGGTATTGCCGAGATCGGCGCGGTTTTCGTACATCACGGTGGCAATGCGCTGCGGGTCGCGGCTGGCGACGGCGTCCTCCACCTGTTTGCGGGTGAAGCGGTCATCGGCCGAGGAGACCGCGGCGATCACGCTGTCGGCCGAGGTATAGCCCAGGTTCTCGTGCATGCGGCGAAAGTGGCCGGTCTCGACGGCGGCGTTTCCCATCAGGTTGGCCAGTTCCGTCGGCGAGGTGATGCCGGAATCGACGGCAGTCTTGAGCAGCAATGCCGAGCTTTCGTTGAAACGGGGCATGGTTCTCTCCTTGGAATCGGATTACTGGACGACGGCGCGGTGCTTGTCCATGGCGTCCTGCAGTTTTTCTGGGTCGATCTGCGAAATCGGGGTCCATGCGAAGTCCGCCGGATACCTGGCGGTTCCGCGGAAGACCTCCATCGCGCCGCTCTGCGGATTCTCTGCAGGTGCCGTGCTGCTCGCTTCCGCCAGATACCAGGCTTTCTTGGCCGAGTCGTACTTCAGCGTGTAGGTGACATTGCTGCGGGTCTGCTGGTTGACGTAGACGATTTCCTGCGTCTTCAGGCTCAGGTTGTCGTCCAGGCGCTTCGCGTTGCGCGCCACATCGTTGTAGAGGCAGTCGACCGCTTGCGGGCTACGGTCGGCCACGCTCCACGCCGCATTCGCCTGTTGCAGGACCAGCAGCTCGCAGGTATTGCCTGATGCATCGGCATTGGCGTGGCGGACGATGGCGACGGCATCGGTCCCGCCGTTGCCGGTCAGGTCGTGCTGTTTGAAGGCGAGGATCTGGTCTCCCGGCTTGAGCAAGGGTTGCAGGGATGCCTCCCCTGAAAGCGACGCCGCCGGCGAGGCGGGCGCCTTGTCGGTCGTTGGAGCAGGGGAGGGCGAGTCCGTGCCGCCGTTGGCGGCGTGGTCGGCCGGTGTGGTTTGCGCGGACGGCTGGCAGCCGATCAGGCTTGCCGCAAGGAGGAAAGGCAGACAACGAGGCAGTGATGGCATCGGATGGTCTCTGGCTGCATGCAACGGACGCGTTGCGATTGGGTTCAAGGCAGCAGGGAGGCCGACGAGGCGGTCTTGGGTTCGCGTCGTCCTGACACGGAGGCAACTCCCGCTCCCTGGATGCAACCGCGGGCGCACCCTTGGTTGCGCTGAGGCTTATAGCAACGCATTGCTTAAGAATTTGTTGTGTCTTGGACGGTTCGCGCGGTCGCTGCTTCCGTTCCCCCCGCATAATGGGCGCTAGTCCCCGTGTGCCCGGTATGGGGCGCCGTTCGATCGCAAGAGGCTCATGATGCTCAAGGGTGTGCTGCTCGGTTTCGCCTGTTATGCCGCCTACTCGATCAGCGATGCCTTCGTGAAGGGGCTGGAGGGGTCGTTGCCGGCCTACGAGGTGGTGTTCTTCGGGGCGCTGCTGATGCTGTCGGCGCTGCCGTTCCTGAAGAAGCCGGGCGATCGCTGGCGCGAGGTGGTGGTGGCGCAGCGGCCCAGCATCTGGCTGCTGCGCGCGTTCACCGGTGCGGCCGGCAATCTGTCCGCGGTCACCGCGTTCACCCTGTTGCCGATGGCCGAGGCGTTCGCGCTGATCTTCCTGATGCCGATCTTCGTCACCGTGCTGTCGGTGCTGCTGCTCAAGGAAGAGGTGCGCTGGCGGCGCTGGCTGGCGGTGATCGTCGGCTTCATCGGGGTGCTGGTGGTGCTGCGGCCGGGATTCCGGCACCTGGGCCAGGGCCATGTCGCGGCGATCGTCTGCGGCCTGGTGGGGGCGGTGTCGGTGATCAGCCTGCGCATGGCCGGACCTGGCGAGAAGCGCCTGACCCTGTACGGCGCCGGCGTGATCGGCCCACTGCTGATGGGCGGGCTGCTGATGCTGCCGACCTTCGTCTGGCCGAGCTGGCAGCAGTGGATCCTGCTGGCCGGCTACGGCCTGCTCGCCGGCCTGGCCGCGATCTTCATGATGTACGCCTCGCGGGCGGCGCCGATCAGTGCGGTGGCGCCGACCCAGTACAGCCAGATGCTGTGGGCCATCGGCTTCGGCTACTGGCTGTTCCACGACCACCTGGACTGGCCGATGGCGGTGGGCATCGCGCTGATCCTGGGCGCCGGGCTGTTCACCCTGGTGCGCGAGGAGAAGGTCACGCGGTGGTGGCGGCGCACCAAATTGGTGTGAGTGTCGCCGCCTGAGCCGATCTCGGTCGCCACACCGGCGCCGATCAGGAAATCGCCGATACGGCCGCGCGCGCAGCGCGGCGATGCTGCCGACTCACGGACGAGGCAGGGCAGCGGCGCGTGGCTGCGAGGGATCGCTGCGGTCGTCGCGTCATCGGACTTTCCTTATCAAGATCGGAGAACGGCATGACGAACAATGCGATGGGGCAGTTGCTCGACGCCGCGGCCCATGCGGGCGCGGCCGGCGTGCGGGTGGTGGCAGGCGTGGTCAGCGCGGACGGTGCGGTCCGCAACGGCGCGGGGTACACGGTGGCGCATGTCAGCACCGGGCATTACCTGGTGAGCTTCCAGCCGCCGTTCCAGGCGCTGGACGGGGTGTCGGTGACCCAGATCTATCCCGGCGACGGCAACACCTGCGACAACGCGGTGATCATCCGCCTGGATGCGGGCCAGGTCCTGCTGAAGACCGGCGATGGCGGCGGCAACCAGTCCGACCGCGATTTCAGCTTCGTGGCGATCGGGCAGGGCGGCGCGCTGGCCTGAGCGACGGCCCCCGCGGCGTGCCGGGCGGCATGCGGCGCCGCCCGCGCCGCTGCGGGGGCCACCCGGCGCACGCGCGGCTGGCGCGCGCTGCCGCCATCTTCTATGTTTGCAGGCTAATCCCTCGCGATGGCCTGCGCTCATGACCGATCCGTCCGCCCAGCCCGACCACCTGCAGCGCAGTCTGTCCAACCGCCACCTGCAGTTGATCGCGATCGGCGGGGCGATCGGCACCGGCCTGTTCATGGGCTCGGGCAAGACCATCAGCCTGGCCGGGCCGTCGATCCTGTTCGTGTACCTGATCATCGGCGTGATGCTGTTCTTCGTGATGCGCGCGATGGGCGAGCTGCTGCTGTCGAACCTGGAGTACAAGTCGTTCATCGACTTCTCCACCGACCTGCTGGGGCCCTGGGCCGGGTTCTTCTGCGGCTGGACCTACTGGTTCTGCTGGATCATCACCGCCATCGCCGACGTGATCGCGATCGCCGCCTACGCGCAGTTCTGGTTCCCGACGCTGGCGCCGTGGATCCCGGCGATGCTGTGCGTGCTGTTGCTGCTGGGGCTGAACCTGGTGACGGTGAAGCTGTTCGGCGAGATGGAATTCTGGTTCGCGCTCATCAAGATCATCGCGATCTGCGCGCTGATCCTCACCGGCGCCGGCCTGGTCGCCTGGGGCTTCCAGTCGCCGTCCGGGCATGTGGCCTCGCTGGCCAACCTGTGGAACGACGGCGGCATGTTCCCGATGGGGCTGGGCGGGTTCTTCGCCGGGTTCCAGATCGCGGTGTTCGCCTTCGTCGGCATCGAGCTGGTCGGCACCACCGCCGCCGAGACCGCCGACCCGCGCCGCAACCTGCCCAAGGCGATCAACTCGATCCCGGTGCGCATCCTGGTGTTCTACGTGCTGGCGCTGGTGGCGATCATGGCGGTGACGCCATGGCGCGAAGTGGTGCCGGGCAAGAGTCCGTTCGTGGAGCTGTTCGTGCTGGCCGGCGTGCCGGCCGCGGCCAGCCTGATCAACTTCGTGGTGCTGACCTCGGCCACGTCCTCGGCCAACAGCGGCATCTTCTCCACCAGCCGCATGCTCTACGGCCTGGCCGAGGAGCGCCACGCGCCGCGCGGCTTCGCGCGGCTCTCGCGTGCGGCGGTGCCGGCGCGCGGTCTGTTGTTTTCCTGCGCCTGCCTGCTCGGCGGCACGGTGCTGATGTACCTGATCCCGAACCTGGTCACCGCGTTCACCCTGGTCACCACGCTGGCCGCGGTGCTGTTCATGTTCGTCTGGTCGCTGATCCTGTGCGCCTACATCGCCTACCGGCGCAAGCGCCCGCAACTGCACGCGGCGTCTGCATTTAAGATGCCCGGCGGCGTGGTCATGTGCTACGTGTGCCTGGCGTTCTTCGCCTTCGTGCTGGCGCTGCTGACCCTGCAGGCCGATACCCGCCAGGCATTGTTCGCCAGCCCGGTGTGGTTCCTGCTGCTGGGCGTGGGCTACGCGTTGAAGCGCCGCAGCGCCTGAACCGGTGCGCGCGGCGGTCGTTGACGCTCCGCGCGCGCTGGCGGATGCTCGCGGCCTTTCCTGCGCGAGCCCGTCCCGATGATCACTCTCCATCGCCTTGGCGGCACCTCCGACACACCGGTGTGCTGGGTGGACCTGTGCCAGCCGAGCGAGGCGGACCTGGCCGAGGTCGACCGCAAGGTCGGCTTCGCCGTGCCGACGCGCGCGGCCATCGGCGAGATCGAGTTCAGCAGCCGGGTGCGGGTGGAAGGCGAGGTGCTGTTCCTCAACGTGCCGCGCTTCCAGGACGAGGACGGCCCGACCGCGCCACTCGGTTTCGCGGTGTCGCCGCGGGTACTGGTGACCCAGCGCGAGCAGCCGATGGCCTCGCTGGACGCGGTGGCTGCACAGTTGCAGCACAGCCCCTGCCACAGCACCGACGACCTGCTGCTGCGCCTGCTCGACGAACTGGTCGGGCGCCTGGCCGACCGCCTGGAAGCGCTGGAGGCGCAGATCACCGAGACCACGCGCGCCGCGTTCGCCAAGCCGCATGCGCGGCACAAGTCGCGGCACCTGGAGCGGATGCTGCACGACGTCGGCGACATGGGCCGGCGTCTGGGCGGCATGCACAACGCCGGCCACGGCCTGCTGCGCCTGGCCACCTACCTGGACGACGCCGCGCCGGACTGGTTCGGCGAGGACGCGGCCAAGCGCATCGGGCTGTTGCACAAGGATCTGTCCACGCTCATCGAATTCGAGCAGCACCTGGACGATCGCATCGAGTTCCTGCTCGACAGCGTGCTGGGCATGATCAACGTCGACCAGAACAACGTGATGAAGGTGATGGCGGTGGCCTCGGTGGTGGGCATCCCGCCGACGGTGCTGGTCGGCATCTGGGGCATGAACTTCGCGCACATGCCCGAGCTGAAATGGCACGACGCCTACTACTGGGCGCTGGGCGTGATCGCGCTGAGCATGCTGTTGCCGCTGGCCTGGTTCCGCCGGCGCGGCTGGGTCTGAGCCACTGCGCGCGGCGCCGGCCGCGCAGGATCACGCCGCGAGGCTGTCGGCCTGTGTTGCGGCGTCCGCCGCGTCGTGCTCTTCGCCGCTGACGTGCTGCACCGGGGCGATGTCCCACGACACCGTGTCCGGATCGATCAGGGCGTGGATCGCCGCGCCCTGCAGTTCGCGCATCAGTCGCCGCGCCGAGGCGGTGCCGTGCGCCACGCTGTCCCACAGCACCATGTCGACCACGCTGCCGTCGCGGCGGCGGGCGATGCGCCGCGAGCGGAAGCCGGGCTGGCGCTGCAGCCACGCATCGACCTCGGCGTTGGCGCGCAGGAAGGTGCGCCAGGTACAGTCCAGCAGGCGGAAGGTGGCGATTTCCAGGGCTTCGGTATGGGGATGCATCGGTCTCTCCTGCGGTCTGCATCGCCCGCACGGCGCGCTGGCGGCGACGCGGCAGCGCGACGGCGGGGCATGGGGGAAGGGACAGGGCCGAACGGCCGGAACAGGCGGGCAGGGGCGGGCGTTCCGGGACGGCGCCGGTAGGGGAACCGGCCGACACAGGATGCTGGCCCGCGCCGCCGGCGCGTTAGCGCGATCCAACGGAATTCTTGTACGATCCTGCAAGCCGCGTCGCGCCGTGGTCCGTGCCGGCGCAGCATCGTGCAAGCTTGCCTTCCTCCTCCGCACGCTACGGCGCCCTTGCCGATGACCGCGCTCGCCCACCGCTACCAGGAAATGGCCGCCCTGGTTGCCCGATTGGCCACGCCCGATGGCGACCACGAAAGCGCCATCGAAGGCTTCTTCTGTTCCTACCGCTCCGCGCCGTCGCCGAAGACGCACACCGCGCAATGGCCGGTCTTCGCGCTGGTGCTGCAGGGCGAGAAATGCCTCACCCTGGGCAACGAGGAGTACCGCTACGGGGTCGGCACCTTTCTGCTGGTGACGCTGGATCTGCCGGTGGTCTCGCGCATCACCCAGGCCAGCCCGGAACAGCCGCTGCTGGGCGTGGGCATGTCGATCCGGCCGGACCGGCTGCGCGAACTGCTCGAGCGCATTCCCTTGCCGCCGCAGGTCGGCGCCGAGCGCCCGCGCGGGGTGTCGGTCAACACCGCCTGCCCGGACCTGCTGGATGCCACGCTGCGCATGCTGCGGCTGCTGGAACGCCCGGCCGACATCGCCGCGATGGCGCCGCTGATCGAGCAGGAGATCCTGTACCGCCTGCTGGTCGGGCCGTGCGGGCCGAACCTGCTGCGCATCGCCCAGGAGGACAGCCCCAGCAACCGCATCGCCAAGGCCATCGCCTGGCTCCGCCAGCACTACGCCGAGCCGCTGCGGATCGAGGACCTGGCGCGCCAGGTCAACATGAGCGTGTCCTCGCTGCATCACCATTTCAGCGCGGTGGCGGCGATGACGCCGCTGCAGTACCAGAAGCAATTGCGCCTGCGCGAGGCGCGGCGGCTGATGGTGGTCGAACGCATGGACGTGGGCGCGGCCGGCTACCGCGTCGGCTACCAGAGCCCGTCGCAGTTCAGCCGCGAATACAGCCGGCTGTACGGGCGTTCGCCGCGCAGCGACCTGGCCGAACAGCTCGGCCTGGCGGGTTGAGCCGTGCTGGTACTGCGGGACGCCGTGCGCAGCTGACGTGCTGCTGCTTGATCGACGACAGGACATCTCCCATCACGTCGAGGCGCGTCCCGTAGGAGCGGCTTCAGCCGCGACGGGCGTTCCCGATAAAGCGCGTCGCGGCTGAAGCCGCTCCTACGAGACGAGGAGCGGCATCCGGCTTGTGTGTCGCGGGATCAAGCGATTCGAGGTGCGCTGCAGGCAGCGCGTTGGTGCGCTTCGGCGCCCGTGCAGGACCGGTGCAGTCCTGCAAGGGCGCCACGGGTTACTGCAGTTGCTTGAGCCGCGCGACGATCTCTTCGGCGTGGCGCTCGATCAGGCCTTCGGAGGTGCCCCAGGCGGTGCTGTTGGTCGACTCCACATCGAACTGCGCGGCGGTCTTGCCGTTGGCATCGGCGATGGCAACGCGGCTCTTGATCTTGTCGCGCCCGGCCATGATGCCGGCCCAGAAGCGCGCACCGTTGCTGCGCATGTAGTAGTGGTCAATGACGATGGTCATCTTGCGCGCGTTGGCCTGGCCCTGCGTGCCATGCAGGTGCGCCGCGTCCAGTTGCGCGTCGAGCTGGCCGCGGAACATGGCCAGGCTCTCGGCATCGGTGTCGTCGTTGCCGGTGAGCTGGTACCAATAGGTTTCGGCGGTGGTCGCCTTGTAGCGCTGGTGCACCACGCTGTTGGTCGTGCAGCCGGTGGCCAGCAACATCACGCCCAGCAGCGCGAGCGTTCTCCATGGCAGTCGCATGCTCTCTCCTTGTCGAGGTCCCCATGCCGGGGCGAACGCCGCCGGCTGCGGCAGCATAGCGGCTGCGCGCGGTGGGGGGGGGCGGATGCCTACGGCCTCGTCTCCGGCTCGCCCAACCACGCCGCCACGACCCGCGCATAGGCACCGCTGGCCTTGCTCAGGTGCAGCCACTGGTCCACGTAGGCCTTCCAGGCCATGTCATCGCGCGGCAGCAGGAAGGCCTTTTCGCTGTACTGCAGCGGCTGCTGCGGCGCCACCGCGCACAGGCCCGGCACCTGGCGCTGCTGGAAGCGCGCCTCGGAGGCGTCGGTGATCATGACGTCGGCGCGGCCCTCGCGCAGCTCGCGGAAGATGGCGGGGTTGTCGTCGGACAGGATCAGGTGCGCATGCGGCAGTTCGCGGCGGGCGAAGGCCTCGTTGGTGCCGCCGCGCGGCTCGATCACCCGCACCTCGGGGCGGTCGATCCGGGCGATGTCGCCGTAGCGTGCGCGGTCGGCGCAGCGCACCAGCGGGATCTTGCCGTCGACCTCCAGCACCGCGCTGAACCAGGCCTGGCGCTGCCGCGGCAGCGACACCGAGATGCCGCCGACGGCGATGTCGCAGCGGTCGGCAAGCAGGTCCGGCAGCAGGCTCGGCCAGCGCGTGGGCACCCATTGCAGCTTGACCTCCAGGCTCTCGGCCAGCGACTGCGCCAGGGCGATGTCGATGCCTTCGTAGCCGCCGTCGGCGCGCAGGCGGCTGTAGGGCGCGTAGTCGCCGGTGGTGCACACGCGCAGCACGCCGCGTTGCAGGACGCTGTCCAGATGCGACGGGGCGGCGTGCGCCGGCAGCGTGAGTATGGCGCCGAGCAGGGCGGCGGCGAGGCGTCGGGTCATGCGGTTCTCCTGCGGCAGGGCGGGCGTCGGCGCCCGCTGGCTGTACGCCGGCTGTCGCAGCGCCGGCGCGCGCCACCTTAGCCGGTTTCCGCGCAGGCCGGCGCAATCCCTGGCAGGACAAGGCTTTGCGTGCCCAGAGGGGCTGCAGGTGGCGCCGTGTCGTCGCCCGCCGCGCGCGGCGGCACGCGCCGGCAACGGAACTCGCGGCACGCTGTACCGGTCCATCCCCCCACATCCGCTCTCGCGCCTGCCCATGGATCCTCGACCGTCGTGACCGCCCTCCCTGCGCAAGACCGTTGGCAGCAGCTGTGGGCGGCACTGGCGACCGCGATGATCCTGGCCTTGCTGGGGCGCCTGCTGTGGGGCGCGCCGTCGGTGTTGCCGCGCGCGGCGACCGAGGATGCGTTGCGCCTGGTGTTCCTGCCGCGGCAGTCCGCACAGCGCGCTGCGGACCCGCCGCAGGCCGCCACGCAGGCGCCGTCGGCGGCCGCGCGCACGCCGGCGGCCATGCGGCAGCCACGCGGCGCCGAAGCGCCGCCGTCCACGTCCACGTCCACGTCCACGTCCTCGCCGACAGCGACGCCGGCGCCGACGCCGACGCCGACGCCGACGCCGACCACCGCGGCCGGCACGCGGATGGCGGCGACGCTCTATACCGGCGATGGCCGTCCACGCCTGCCGGACGGGGTGGCGGTGGATCCGTTCGCGCAGGCGCAGGGCACGCCGCCGGGGACGCTCAATCCGCGCGACGTGGCCAAGTCCAAGCGCCTGCTCGAACGGCCCAACCCGATCGATTACCGGTCCACGCGCTTCGACAAGGACTGGGCCAGCGACGGCACCCTCGGCGACGTCGCCGTGCAGGGCATCGACCGGGCGATCAAGCAGCTATTGCCCAAGAACACCCATCAGTCGGCGGTGGCGCGGCCGCCGCCGGACGTGCGGTTCAACCCGGCGCTGCACGAGCGCGCCAGCGACCTCGGCAGCGAGGCCACCGGCGATGCCTACAAGGCCGCGCCGATCGCCTTCGAAAAGGCACCCGGATTGGAGGGCGAAGCCAGCCGGCGGATTCGCCAGGCCCTGGCCGACCTGCAGCAACGCCGGGGCGCCTGTCCGGCGGCGCAGCGCGCGCGCCTGCTGGCGCCGGTGCAGCAGCACCTGGACGCGCTGCTGCAGGTGGAAACCGCCATGGCCAAGGGCGCCGACCCGATCCGCGCGCAGCAACTGCTGCCGCGCGAGGCCGACAGCGCCTACGACCTGGCGCGGCGCGCGCTGTGGTACGCCGACCAGAAGCTGGCGGCGTGCGCGCCATAGGCGGTGATTCGACCTTGGTAGCGTCGGGACTGAAGTCCCTCCCACAGTGCGCCCGCCAGCTTGCTGCGGATTCCTGTAGGAGCGGCTTCAGCCGCGATGGCTTTCCAGGGAAGGCCTCGTCGCGGCTGAAGCCGCCCCTACGGGTGTGCTCCCCTCGGGTGTCGGAGGCGTCCTTCAGCCGCGCAGGCGGAGGATGCGGTGTATTCGACTTGGAAGCGTCGGGACGGAAGTCCCTCCCACAGTGCACCCGCCAGCTTGCTACGGATTCCTGTAGGAGCGGCTTCAGCCGCGATGGCATTGCAGGGAAGCCGTGGTCGCGGCTGAAGCCGCTCCTACGAGGGAGGCGCTGTCGGGCAGCGTACCGAACCCCGCCATCACTCGCCTCGACGCGCGCTGCGCGATGATGCGCGCCCGTCCCGTCCGATCAGTTGCCCGATGCCGCTCGCCCGTGCCGCGCTGTGCCTGTTGCTGTGCTGTGGCGTCGTCGCCGGCGCTTCTGCGCGCACCGTGTACCGCTGCGTGCGCGATGGCACGGTCAGTCTGGCCACGGCGCCGGAACCGGGCTCGCGCTGCACGCCGAAGGAACTGGACGATGCCGCGATCGCCACGCCCAACCTGTGGGGCAACCTGGGCGTGTTCAGCGGCACATTGTACGAGCGCGAGCAGGACGGCCAACTGGTCTACTCCACGCGCAACCTGCCGGGCTCGCGGCCCTACCTGCGCTTCACCGCCGTGACCCCGCCCGGCGAGAGTGCGCATCCCGGCCTGGGCAAGCTCGGGGCGCCGCAACTGCGGGTGCACGCCCGGCCGTTCCGTGCCGCGGCCCGTGCCACCGGGGTGGACGAGCCGTGGCTGCGCGCGATCGCGCATGCCGAGAGCGGCTTCGACGCCGCCGCGGTCTCGCCCAAGGGCGCGCAGGGGGTCATGCAGCTGTTGCCGGAGGTGGCGAAGGAATATGGCGTGCGCGACCCGTTCGCGGCCGACCAGTCTATCGCCGGCGGTGCCCGCTACATGCGCGCGCTGTTGCGCCGCTACGCCGGCGACCGGGTGCTGGCCGCGGCAGCCTACAACGCCGGCATCGGCACGGTGGCGCGCTACGGTGGCGTGCCGCCGTATGCGGAGACCCGCGAGTACATCGACAAGGTGATGGCGCTGTACCAGCGTTACCGCACCGCGATGGGCATCGCGGTGGAGACGCCGGCGCAGTAGCGTGGCGGCTCAGCGCAGGCGTTCGATCAGGCGGGACAGCAGCCTGCCCGGCGTGAAGGGAATGCGTCCGATCTGCGCGGCATCGAGGTGGTCGAGTTGCGCCAGCAGCCGCGCGAAGGTCTCCACCTGTTGCTGCGCATACCCAGGGTCCAGGCGCGCGATGCCGCCGTCCGGCAATACCTGGCAGAGATAGTCGGGGATCGGGCAGTTGGCCACGACCGGGATGCCGGCCTGGTACAGCGGCTGGCCCTCGCCGAGCATCGCCACGTCCAGGCGCGGCGACAGGGTCAGCGCACGCAGTTTGCTGCGCCCGGCGCACGCCTGCCGATACAGCGCATCCAGCGTCGGCGTGGCGGTGTACACCAGGTCCCGTTCCAGCTTGCCGGTCGGTGCCGGCGTGCCGGCCGCCAGGTCGTCGCGCCATTCGGTGCAGCCGAGGTGTTCGATGGTGATGCCGGCCACCGCGCGCGCGTGGCTGCCATGGCCGTCCCACAGCTGCGGATGCCGTTGCAGCCAGGCCGAGGTCGCCTGGCGCCCGCGCACGCCGATCTGCGGCAATTGGAAATGGCCGGTGACCAGCACGAACACCAGGGTGCGGCGACGCGCCGCGCGCGGCAGCGCGGCGAAGGCGTGGGCCAGTGCCAACACGCCGGCCGCGCCGTTCTCCTCGCAGGCGTTCGGTCCGTCGGTATGGGTGTTGACGATGATCGTCTCGTCTTGCGCACGGCCCGGCAGCACGGCATACAGCGTGTCGGTGGTGGTGTCCTGCAGCGTGGCGTGCAGGGTCAGCCGCGCCTGCCTGCGCTGCGCGGCCGCGGCACGCAGCGCCTCGGCGTGACGCGCACTCACCCATACCGCGGGAAGGTCGCGGTACGGCGTGGTGAACGGGAGGATCTGGCCCTGCAGTTGCGCCTCGGAAACGCCCTCGAACACGCAGATCACCGCGCGCACGCCCTGCCGTCGCGCCTTGTCCAGCGCCACCGCCTGCAGGCCGGTCAGTAGCGGGGTGGTGATGGGCGACTCCGCGAAGTCGGCGTCACCGTCGGGCAGCCGCGCCTTGCGCTTGAACGCCAGCGTCAGCAAGGTCCGGTCGAGGTCGCGGCGGCGCAGGACCACCACCGCGATCTTGCCGCGTGCCTTGCGGAACGAGCGCGGGCGGCCGTCGAACCAGACCAGCTCGCCGGCGAGGCCGTCGGGTGCGGTGGTGCCGGAATAGGGCAAGGGCGCCGCGACCGCGATCACGCTGCCGTCGTCCAGGGTCAGGTGCGTGGCATGCGCCGTCCAGCGGCGTAGCGGCAGGTGGTCGCGCTGCACCTGCAGGCCCAACGCCTGCAGTTCGGCGGCCAGGAAGTCGATCGCCGCAGCGTGCGCCGGGGTGCCGGTCAGGCGCGGACCGAACCCGTTCAGGCGTTCGATCCACTGCCACAGCTGGGCCTGCGACGGCAGGCCGCGCACCACCTCGGCCTGTGCGGCCATGTCCCGGTCGGCCACGTCACCGACCGCGGAGGCGCCGGTCGCGGTCATCGCTCACGCTCCTGCCGGCCCTGCGCAGGCCGACACACCCCACGGTGCGTTCGGCGCGAGGCGCGTGCCCCGGCCGGGCGACGTCTGGACGGCTGGCGACTCAGGGCAACGCCGGCTCCGGCTCCGGCTGCGCACGCGCCTGCGGCGCGGTGGGTGCCGCCGCGGCGGGGGCGCTGTACAGATCCAGCAGCAACAGGGTCACGCCGTTGGTCCAGCCGAAGCCGTCCTGCAGCGCGTACTCGCCGCCGCCACCGCCCTCGGCCTGCGCGTCCACCCCGTATTTCTCCACCAGCTTGTGCTGTTGTGCGAACAGCGCCTGCACCCGCGCCAGGAAACGGCTGCCGATGCGCTGGGCCAGCGCGTCCTGGCCGTAGCGGCGCAGGCCGTCCACGGCGATCCATTGCAGCGGCGCCCAGCCGTTGGGCTCGTCCCACTGCTGGCCGGTGTGCAGGCGCGTGGTCGCCACGCCGCCCGGGCGCAGCAACTGCGCCTGCACGGTGTCGGCGCTGCGCTTGGCCCGCGCCGGCGAGGCGACCCCGACGAACAGCGGGTACAGCGCCGCGGCGGTGACCTGCTCGCGCAGCCGGCGCTGCTGCCAGTCGTAGTCGGTGTAGTAGCCGGCGTCGCTCCACAGGTGCTTGTCGATCGCGGTCTTGCGCGCGCTGGCCAGGGCCGCGTAGTCGGTGTCGCAGCCGGCCGCGCCGGGGTTCTTGGCGCAGGCCAGGGCCAGGGTGCTCTCCAGGTGGTAGAGCAGGCTGTTGAGGTCGACCGGGACGATGGCGGTGGTGCGGATGCTGGCCAGGGTCTTGCGGTCGCCCAGCCAGCGGCTGGAATAGTCCCAGCCGCTCTCGGCGCCGGCGCGCAGGTCGCGGTAGACCTCGGCCGCCGGGCGGTCCTTGGCCTCGGCCGCGGTGCGCACGTCGTGCAGCCAGGCTTCCGGGCGCGGCGTGTCGCGGGCGTCCCAGTAACGGTTGAGCAGGCTGCCGTCGGCCAGCCGCACCACGTGCGCATGCGCGCTGCCCGGGGCCAGGCTCTGCGCGCCTTCCATCCAGTACGCGTACTCCTTCTGCAACTGCGGCAGGTAGCGCGCGTAGGCGGCATCGCCTTCCACCTTGGCCTGCAACTGCACCATGTGCGAGAAGAACGGCGGCTGCGAACGGCTCAGGTAGTAGGTGCGGTTGCCGTTGGGGATGTGCCCGTAGGTGTCGATCAGGTAGGCGAAGTTGTCCAGCATCTGCCGGCTGCGTTCGTGCTCGCCGCTCTCCACCAGGCCGAGCATGGTGAAGTAGGAATCCCAGTAGTAGACCTCGCGGAAGCGCCCGCCCGGCACCACGTAGGGGTGCGGCAGCGACAGCAGGCTGCTGTAGGGCGGCACGTCGACCTGGCGGCGCACCAGCAGCGGCCACAGCGCGTCGATGTGCTCGCGCAGGCCGGTGTCCTGGCGGATCGCCTCGGTCTGCACCGGGCCGGATTCCTCGAAGTTGGCGGCGACGAAGCGGCGCAGGTCGAAGCCGGGTTGCTGGCGCTGCGCCAGATAGTCGGCGTTGATCAGCGCCGGGTCGCGCAGCGGCAGCGCATCGACGAAGTGCTTCTGGTCGTCGAACAGCTCCTGCTGCTGCACCGCCTGGAACAGTTCCGGGTAGGCCAGGTCGGGCGTCTGCGGCGGCGGTGCCGGGGCGGTCAGCGTGGTCGCGGGCGCGGCCTCGGCCATGGCGGTGTCGGCGGTGCCCAGCAACAGGCCGAGCGACAGGCTCAGCAGCGGGGTGCAGCAGGGAGGAGCGGCATGGCTCATGTCGGGTCCAGAGCAGGATGCGTGCGGCATGGTAAACGACCGAAGCGGAGACGGGGCGTGCGGCCGGCTCCGCAGGCGCGGCTGCCGATCCTGCCCTGGCGGCCGCGCGCCGCCCGGCTCGCACCGGCGAGGGACCGCAACGTCCGGGGAGATGCAAGAACGGGGCCGCTCGTGGCTGCCCGTCGCCGGCTCAGCCGGGGCACGTCATCTGCAGAATGGTTGGCGCCGCTCGCCCAGAGCGGGGCGGCTGGGCGCTCAGCGCGCCGCCAAGGCCGGTGCGCGTAGGCGCTCGCCCGCTGCGCGGATCAGGGAGGTGGCGCTGTCAGCGCGCCACGCGCGCCGGTCGGCGATCCGCCGGTCAGGCCGACTGCTGCGGCCGCTGGCGGTCCTTCTCGGCGCTGAGCGCGGCCTCGGCGCGCAGGAACACCTGCCCGATCGGCTCGTCCGCCCGCATGGCCTGGGCGTCGCCGACCAGCACGGTCAGCCCGAGCGCCTGCTGCCGCGCGGCGATCTCGCGCAGGCCGCGCAGCTTCTGCTCGGCATCGGCGCCATGCAGCATGACGATGAACTCGGCGCTGTCGGTCGCCCGGTCCACACTGTCGGCGGCGGCGTCGTCCTGCACGTAGCTGGCCAGGGTGCGGTCGAGTTGCTGCAGGCTGCTGCCCAGCAGGCGTTCGCTCTGCCGCTCGGCCAGCGCGGCCAGTTCCTGCACTTCCAGGATCACCACCCGGTAGCGGCCGTCGCTGCCAGCGTCCGTGTTGTCGCCAACCGGGTGCGCTTGCAGGAGCGCCTCGCGTTGGCGCTGCAGCGCATCCCGGCGCGCGTCGAGCAGGCGCATGGCGGTGCGCGCCAGCGCGCGCAGGCCGTCGCGCTGGGCGTCCTTGAGTTCGCGCGGCGTGGTGTCCAGCACGCACACCGTGCCCAGCGCGACGCCCTCCTCGGTCACCAGCGGCATGCCGGCATAGAAGCGCGCGCCGATGTCGCCGCGGACCACGGAGATGTCGGCGAACCGCGGGTCGTCGGCGAGGTCGGGCACTTCCAGCAGTTGCTCGGGCTCACGGATCGCGTGGTCGCACACCGCCTGGCTGCGTTCGGTCTGCGGCACCTCCAGGCCCATCCGCGCCTTGAACCATTGCCGGTCGCGATCCACCAGCGACAGCAGCGCGATCGGCGTGTCGCACAGGGCGGCGGCGATCTGCACGATGTCCTGGTAGGCGTCCTCGGGCAGGCTGTCGACGATGTGGTAGCTGTCGAGGACACGCTGGCGCTGGGCTTCATCGGTCATGGGCGGCGTCGGATAGGGCGCGGATCGCGAGGCGCAGCACGATACCGCAGGGCGTTGAGACGGCGCGTGGACAAGCGCGCAAGCGTGACGAACTGCACGCGAGACCCTGCGCGTAAGCGGCATGGCGTCGCGGATGATGACGACCTGGGCGATGCGCCAAATTTGTGAATAGACCGTGATAGCATCCGCATTTCCCGGGCTGTTCAGTACGCCGGAGTGTCGCGCTCGCAATGGCATCTGCGATGACCGTGCCGCCGCCTCCGGATGGCGCTGGATGCATTGCTTCGGCGCCAGCATGCGCCGTCACTTCGCAAGGACGATCATCATGACCCTGCCGGCTCCTCGCCGTTCCCGCGCGCTTTCCGCTGTTGTGCTGGCGCTCTCGCTGTCGAGCGGCCTGGCGTCCGCCAGCAGCGTGACCGGCACGATCAAAGACCTGTCGGTCCGCGCGACCGATGGCGTGCACTACGTCGTGCTCAATGGCACGCCGACGCAGCGCCCGGCGTGCGCCGCGAACACCGCGTACTACATGATCAAGGACGAAACGTCCGATACCGGCAAGGCGCAGTTGGCGATGCTGCTGTCCGCCTACATGGCGGGGAAGCCGGTCTGGATCGAGGGAAGCGACGCCTGTACCCGCTGGGGCGACGGCGAAGACGTGCGCACGGTGAGCTTCCACTGAGCGATGCGCGCCGCGCGGCTGCGCTGATGCGGTCCTGCGACGACTGCGCTGCGATCGGTTCCTGGCGCGGCATGCGCGGTGGCCGAGCAGCGCCAGACCGGCGGCCCGTCGGTCCGGCACCTGCATCTGGCCCGGCTTCAGCGCGCGCATCGTCGCTTCGATCGGCTTGAGGTCGCCGCTGGGCCCGCGCTTACAGGGGCGGCGAACGAGGGGTTGGTTGCAGCCGTACGGGCGCGGATGTCCGCGCACATCGCGCGCACCGGCGGGGTGTGCTGGTCAGCCGGCGGCACCGACGCCGAGCGCGCGCAACTGCGTTTGCAGCGTGGCGGCGTTGTCGAGGGCGTGGCCGAGCGCGGTGTTGTCGAAGATCACCCAGGCGTCGCCCGGGTCCGGGTGCGGCGTGGCGGCGACGACGCGCTCGGCCAGGCCGCGCAGCGTGGCGGCGGCGTAGTCGCTGTAGTAGATGCGCGGCGCGCCGTGCCAGCGCCAGTATGCCGGCGCCGCCGCCCCTCCCGGCTGCGCGGCGGTAGCGTTGAGGGCAGGGTCGGCGGCCACGCGCGCGATGCGGTGGCGCTGCCACAGCGCCTCGGCGCGTGCGCTGAACCAGCTGGCATGGCGCGGTTCGCAGGCGATGCCGCCGTTCCAGCGGCGCCGCAGCATCGCGAAGAAAGTGGCGGCGGTGCGCGCATCGAAGGCCAGGCTGGGCGGCAGTTGCACCAGCAGGCAGCCGAGCTTGTCGCCGAGATGGCCGACCTCGCCGAGGAAGGTCTGCAGCAGCGGCCCGACGCGGTACAGCCGCGCGTCGTGGGTAATCGTGCGTGGCAGCTTGGCCGAGAAGCGGAACGCCGCCGGCACGCTGTCGGCCCAGCGCTGGTAGGTGCTCGCGCGGTGGGCGCGGTAGAACGTGGAATTGATCTCGACCGCGTCGAAGCGGGTGGCATAGCGCGCCAGCTGGCTGGCGCCGTCGCCGACCAAGGCGCGCTGCGTGCTGGCGATCGACCAGCCGGCGCAGCCGACGCGGATGTTCGGCGCGGCGTCGGCGCGGCGGGGAGAAGCGGTCGGCATCGGCGGCAGCGGGCGAGAACAGGCCTTCCGGATACCAAGCGCTGCGGCCAGGAGCCGTGAAGGACAGGCGCTGCGCGCCGCCTTGGCGACCCATCCGCGACCCGCGCAAGCCAGGGCGGCCGGTGCTTGCAGGCTGCGCCGCAGTGCAGCCTGCACGTTCCCTGTCGTCGCGTGTCGCATGTCGCATCGCGCGATGGCGCTGCGTTGCGATGGCGCCGACGCCCGATGCTGGCGTCGGCGCGTGGCGCATGGCGGGGCAACGCCGCCATGCGTGTGCGGCGTTACGGCTTGGCCTTCGCCTTGACCGGCTGGCCGTCGCTGTCCAGCACCTGCACCTCGCCCAGCTTCAACGCGCGCACCGGCGCTTCGATCTGCTTGAGGTCGCCGACGATGACCCAGGTCATCGCCTGCGGCGCCACGATCTCCTTGATCGCCGCTTCCGCCGCCGGCTGGTCGACCGCTTCCAGGCGCGTCTTCAGCGTCTGCACGTAGTCGTCCGGGCGGCCGTACTGGACGATGCCTTCCATCGCGCTGAGCACCGCGCCGGTGGTCTCGAAGCTGCCCGGCAGGGCGCGCACGCGCTGTTCCTTGATCTTGGCGATCTCGGCGGCGGTCAGCGGCTTGTCGCCGACCACGGCCTTGGCTTCCTTGAGGATCTCGGCGGCCGATTCGGCGGTCTTGTCGGTCTGCACCGGGGCGAAGAACAGGAACGGGCGCTGGCCGATCGCGTCGATCATGAAGCTGTTGGCGCCGTAGGCCCAGCGCTTGTCCTCGCGCAGGTTCATGTTCAGGCGCGAGGTGAAGGTGCCGCCGAAGGCGCCGTTGGCCACGCCGATCGCCAGGTTGTTCGGCGCCTTGGTCGAGGGCGCCAGCAGGCCGGCCAGGATCAGCGACTGCGGGGCGTCGTCGCGGTTGATCAGGAACACGCGCGGCTTGGGCTGCGCGGCCACCTGCGGCAGGCTCTTGGTCGGGCGCTTGCCGGACGGGGCCTGCCAGTCGCCGAACGCGGCATCCAGCTGCGGGATGATCTTGTCCAGGGTGGTGTCGCCGGCGACCAGGATGCGCACGTTGTCCGGACGCAGCCAGTTGTTCTGGAACGCGCTCAGGTCGCCCGCGGTCAGGCTCTTGATCGCCGCCTCGGTGCCGGTGCCGGTGAGCGGCACGCCGTACGGATGGGTCGGGCCGTACAGCAGCGGCGGCAGGGTGCGCAGCGCCAGGCCCTGCGGCTGGGTCTTCTCCTGCGCGATCGAGGCCAGCCACTGGCCGCGGATGCGCTCGATGTCGTCGGCCTTGAACGCCGGGTTGCGCACGATGTCGGCGAACAGTTCCAGCGACGGCGCCAACTGGTCGTTGAGCGCGTTGAGCGAGGCGTCGCAGCTGTCCAGCTCGCAGGACACGCTGGTCATCGCGCCCAGGCGCTGGCGGCGCTGCGCCACGTCCACCGAATCCAGGTTGCGGGTGCTCTCGTTCATCAGCGCCGCGGTGAAGTTGGCGGTGCCGAGCTTGCTGCCGCGGTCGGTCGCGTAGCCGGCATCGAACAGCAGCTGGATCTGCGTGACCGGGATGGTGTGGCGCTCGGCCAGCACCACCTCGATGCCGTTCTTGAGCTTGCCGCGCTGCAGCTGCGGGAAGCTCAGGCTCGGGAACTGGGTGGTGTCCGGCACGCCGGCGGCGCGGTCGACCTGGGTCTTGCCGACGCTGTAGTTGCCCTTGGCCGGCACCTTCGGCGCGGGCTTGCCCGGCGCGGCGGGCAGCGGCTTCACCGCCTTGTCCTCGGCCGCCGGATCGAAGCCCTCCGGCGCCGGCAGCACGGTCAGCAGGTAGTCGCCCTTGCCGAACCAGGTGTCGGCGGCCTTGCGCACGCTGGCGACGGTGGCGTCCTGCGCGCGCTGCAGGTCCTTCTTGTAGGCGCCCGGATCGTTGCGGTAGACCTGGCCCTCGGCCAGCACGGTGGCCTTGCCGCCGAAGCCGCCGACCTTCTCCAGGCCGCGCACGAAGCCGGCGCGGTAGCCGACCTGGGCGCGCTGCAGTTCGTCGGCGGTGGGGCCTTCGGCCAGGAACTTCTGCAGTTCGTCGGCGATGGCGGCCTCGACCTTGGCCGGGTCCACGCCTTCCTTCACGTCGGCGGTGATCTGCAACTGGCTGGCCAGCGCGAACGACTGCAGGCCGGCGGAGACGTCGTCGGCCAGCTTGTCGCGGTAGACCAGGCGCTGGTACAGGCGGCTGGTCTTGCCGCCGCCGAGCACGGTGGTGGCCAGGTCCAGCAGCACCGCGTCGTCGGTGCCCAGCTGCGGCGCCACCCAGGTGCGGTAGATGCGCGGCTGCGCGACGTGGTCGTGCTGCACGCCGCGGGTCTGCTTGGCCAGCGGGGTGATCCACGGCTGTTGACGCGGCACCGGGCGGCCGGCGGGGATGTCGCCGAAGTACTGCTCGGCCTTGGCCTTGGCCTGCGCCACGGTGATGTCGCCGGCCAGCACCAGGGTGGTGTTGGCAGCGCCGTAGTTGTCGTGGAACCACTGTTTGACGTCGTCCAGCGAGGCCGCGTCGAGGTCGGCCATCGAGCCGATGGTGTCGTGCTGGTACGGATGGTTGGCCGGGAAGATGTTGGCCAGGATGTTCTCGTCGACGCGGCCGTAGGGGCGGTTCTGGCCCTGGCGCTTCTCGTTCTGGACCACGCCGCGCTGGGTGTCCAGTTCCTTCTGGCCGATCGCGCCAAGCAGGTGGCCCATGCGGTCCGATTCCATCCACAGCGCGGTGTCTAGCGCGGTGGTCGGCACGGTCTCGAAGTAGTTGGTGCGGTCGAACCAGGTGGTGCCGTTCATGTCGGTGGCGCCGACCTTCTCGAACGGCTGGAAGTAGGTGCCCTTGTGGTTCTCCGAGCCGGAGAACATCAGGTGCTCGAACAGGTGCGCGAAGCCGGTCTTGCCGGCCGGCTCGTCGCCCGAGCCGATGTGGTACCAGATGCTCACCGCCACCACCGGCGCCTTGTGGTCCTCGTGCACGACCACGGTCAGGCCGTTGGGCAGAGTGAAGCGGGTGTAGGCGATCTCCGGCGCGGTCGCCTGGCCCGGCGTGGCCGCGGCCAGGGCCGACGGCGCGGCCACCAGGGCGGCGCCGGTGCCGAGGGTGAGGATGCTGGAGATCAACAGCGACAAGGGTCGGAGCATGGGCCGGGCCTGAGTGTGGACAATGCGCCAGCATAGAGGGGCGGCGGCGGCCGCGGGAACGTGACTGATGGCACACCGCGGCATGCCGGGCAGGCGGACGGCATCGCGCACGGCCATCCCCGCGGGAATGGCCGTGCGCGATGCCGTTAGGCCTGCCGTGGAGCGCTCAGCGCTCAGCGCGCGGCACAGAAGCCGAACTCGGCGGTCGCGCCCGGGGCCAGGGTCTTGTTCCAGTCCACGCCGCTGGCGCTGAGCGTGGTGCCGGACTGCGTCCAGGTGGCGTTCCACAGGTTGCTGATGGTGCCGCTGATCGACAGGGTGGCGGTCCAGTCGCCGCTGCTGCCGCCGGTGTTGGTCACCTGCACGCGATTGCAGTAGCCGGCGTTCCAGTCGCTGTCCACCAGCACCTTGGTGCTGAAGCTGCTGCCGGACGGCGGCGGCGTGGGCGTTCCGCCACCGCCGTTGCCACCACCTCCACCGCCGTTGCCACCACCCCCAACACCGTTGCCGCCACCACCGCTGCTGCCGCCGTCGCCGTCCCACAGCTTCTTCAGCAGGTTCACCTTGTCGGTGCGCACCGTGCTCCAGTCGTCGTTGAGGATGCCGCCGGTGTCGCCGCTGTTCGGGTTCCACGACCAGTAGAAGCCGCTGTGGATGCCCTTGCCGATCAGGTAGTCGACCAGCGCGTTCTGCCACTGCACGTCCAGCGGGTTGCCCTGGCCGTACTTGCCGCCGAACTCGCCCAGCAGCAGCGCGTGGCCGGCCTGGACGAACCGGCCGAAATGCTGCTCCCAGATCGCCGGCATGTTGGCCGGGAAATTGGAGGCGTTGAAGTAGGACTGCATGGACACGTCCGGCCCGTACACGTGCGGGGCGAGCAGCAGGCGGTTGGCCGGAATGGACAGCGGCGTGCAAGCCAGCGGTTCCAGGTTCTCGCCCCAGAAGTGCGCGGTGCTGCTCGAACAGGTCGGGGTGTCGGCGATGCCCTCGACCACGATCAGCCAGTTCGGCGCCGCCTTCAGCACCGCCGCCGCCGCGCGCTCGGCCGCCTTGTTCCAGTCGGTGGCGGCATTGCCGCTGCCCCAGGTGGCGGCGCCGTGCGGCTCGTTCTTCAGGTCCAGGCCGATCACGCCCGGCACCGATGCGTAGCGCTTGGCGACGAAGCTCAGGTCGTCCAGCCATTGTTGCTCGCTGTAGCTGCCGGTGTACCAGAGTTCGGAGATGGCGTTGCAGTCCGGCGTGTGGTGGTCGAGCAGCACGTACATGCCGCGGCTGCTGAGTTCGTTGATCACCTTGTCCAGGATCTGCAGCGAGTTCAGGCCCTGCAGGTCCGCATTGCGGCTGTAGTCGATGCTGCCGGGCGACACCGCCTGCAGCGTCTGCGGGCAGAACGGCAGGCGCACGGCGTTGAAGCCCAGGCCCTGCATCTGCGTGATCATGTCCTTCCAGTTGCGCGCCCACAGGCCGTGCACGGTGTGCTGCGAGGTCTCGAAACCGAACCAGTTGACGCCGCGCAACTGCACGGCGTTGCCGGCGTCGTCCACCACCTTGCCTTGCTGGATGGCGTAGCTCCAGGCCGAGCCGCTGGCCGCCACGAGCGCCGCGGCGAGCAGGCAGCGGGTGATACGGGAGTGCAGGGACCGATTCATCGCGATGGCTCCGATGGCGGCCGGTGCGGAGTGCGCCAGCCAAGGGGGGGGCGGATGCTTGGCGGCGATGATCGGCAGTGTCCGCCATGGCGGCCGTGACTGCCGTTGCAGAAGACGGGCTTGTCCACCGATTGCGCGCAGGTGCCGTGGTGGTGTCCACGGGCGCGCAGTTGCCCGCTGCAAACGTCAACGGCAGCGTCGAGGGACGCTGCCGTTGGCGTGTTACCCCACGTGGGGCGCGAGGCGATGGCGCTGCCTTCAGCGGGCGGCGCAGAACCCGAACTCGGCGGTGGCGCCGGGGGCCAGGGTCTTGTTCCAGTCCACGCCGCTGGCGCTGAGCGTGGTGCCGGACTGCGTCCAGGTGGCGTTCCACAGGTTGTTGACGGTGCCGCTGATGGACAGGGTGACCGCCCAGTTGCCGGTGGCGCTGCCGCTGTTGGTCACCTGCACGCGTTCGCAGTAGCCGGCGTTCCAGTCGCTGTCGACGATGATCTTGGTGCTGAAGCTGGCGCTGCCCGGTGCCGGGGTCGGCGTGGGCGTCGGGGGCGGCTCGGGGGTGGGCGTCGGCGTCGGGGTGGGCGTCGGCGTGGTGCCGCTGGTGTCGCCCCACAGCCGCTTGAGCCCGGCCATCTTGTCGGTGCGCACGGTAGTCCAGTCGTCGTCGAGCACGCCGCCGGTGTCGCGGCTGTTGGGGTTCCAGGCCCAGTAGAAGCCGCTGCGGATGTTCTTCTTGATCAGGTAGTCGATCAGCGCCTTCTGCAGGATCGGATCCTGCGCCTGGTTGCGGCCTTCGTTGCCGCCGAACTCGCCGATCATCATGGCGTAGCCGCGCTGGGTCAGCTGGCCGAACTGGCGCTCCCAGATCGCCGGCATGTTGGCCGGGAAGCTGCCGTCGCCGAAGTAGGGCTGCCAGTTCACGTCGGGGCCGTACACGTGCGGCGACAGCAGCAGGCGGTTGGCCGGCACGTTGAGCCTGGTGCAGGTCAGCGGTTCGAGGTTGCCGCCCCACCAGTAGCCGTTGCTGCTGGAGCAGGTCGGGTTGTCGGTGATGCCCTCGACCACGATCAGCCACTTCGGCGCCACCTTCAGCACCGCCGCCGCCGCGCGCTCGACCGCCTTGTTCCAGTCGGTCTTGAGGTTGCCGGTGCCCCAGGTGTTGCGACCGTTCGGCTCGTTCTTCAGGTCGATGCCGATCACGCCCGGCACCGACGCATAGCGCTTGGCCACGAAGCTCAGGTCGCTGAGCCACTGCTGCTCGCTGTAGGAGTCGGTGTACCAGAACTCGGAGATGCCCTGGCAATCGGGCGAGTGGTGGTCCAGCAGCACGTACATGCCGCGGCTGCTGAACTCGTTGACCACCTTGTCCAGCACCTGCAGCGAGCTCAGGCCCTGCAGGTCCGGGTTGCGGCCGTAGTCGATGCTGGTCGGCGCGACGCCGCGCAGGGTCTGCGGGCAGAACGGCAGGCGCACGGCGTTGAAGCCCAGGCCCTGCATCTGCGTGATCATGTCCTTCCAGTTGCGCGCCCACAGGCCGTGCACGGTGTGCGCGCTGCCTTCGAAGCCGAACCAGTTGACGCCGCGCAGCTGCACCGCGTTGCCGCGGTCGTCCACCACCGTGCCTTTGCTGATCGCGTAACTCCAGGCCGACCCGCTGGCGGCCAGCAGCGCGGCGGCCAGCACGCAGCGGGTGATGCGGGGGAGGGGGGACATCGACATCTCGGCAGGTCTCCGGAAGCGAGCCGGCCCCGCAGTCGGAGCGGCCCAGGCGAGGGTGGGGAGTGATGGGCTCCACGCCGGGCTTGGGTGGAAGCCAGGGCGGGCGCGCGGATCGGCATGGGCCACCGGATCGGCGCGGCCCCGCGGTGCGCGAGCGCGGCATTAGAGCATGTTCAGCTTCGTATTTGAGCGGTTAATCACAATAAATTTTTGCGACAGCGCACGTATGGTGGTCGTTCGACCCATCACGACCCGGTAAGGGCGCCGCTACACTCGACCTTCTTTGTCTCTGCCGAGGGGAACCGAGTGAAACGACCGATCGTGAGCGCGTTGGCTCTTGCGCTGTCTGGCGCCTGCCTGGCGGCACCGCCGCCCGCACCGACCTTCGACACCAAGCGCTTGTCCGCCGACGTCAAGACCCTGGCCTCCGACGCCTACGAGGGCCGCGCCCCGGGTTCGGCGGGCGAGGAGAAGACCGTGGCCTATCTGAGTGCGCAGTTCCAGGCGGCCGGCCTGCAGCCCGGCGGCGACCTGCGCGACGGCAAGCGCCTGTGGACCCAGGCGGTGCCGCTGCGCCGCGCCGACATCGTCGGCACCCCGCGCCTGGCGATCGCCAGCGGCGACCAGCGCCAGGCTCTGACCCAGGGCCAGCAGATCGCCGTGCGCGCGGCGCTCGACGGCAGCAGCCAGGTGACCCTGGACGGGGCGCCGCTGGTGTTCGTCGGCTATGGGGTCAAGGCGCCCGAGCGCGGCTGGGACGACTTCAAGGGCGTGGACCTGAAGGGCAAGATCGCGGTGGTGCTGATCAACGACCCCGACTTCGAGACCGGCAAGGGTGCGTTCGACGGCAAGGGCATGACCTACTACGGCCGCTGGACCTACAAGTTCGAGGAAGGCGCACGGCAGGGCGCGGCCGGCGTGCTGATCGTGCACGAGACCGCACCGGCCTCCTACGGCTGGGCCACCGTCGCCAACTCCAACACCAACAGCATGTTCGACGTGGTCCGCGACGATCCCAAGGCGGTGCACCCGGAACTGGAGGGCTGGATCCAGCGCGATCTGGCGGTGGAGCTGTTCAAGCGCGCCGGGCTGGATTTCGATGCGCTGAAGAAGCAGGCGCAATCGCGCGACTTCAAGCCGGTGCCGCTGAAGGGCGAGCGCCTGTACGCCGACTACGCGGTGAAGTCGGAGGTGATCACCTCGCACAACGTGGTCGCGCGGCTGCCCGGCAAGACCCAGCCGGACGACACCCTCATCTACACCGCGCACTGGGATCACCTGGGCGTGGGCGCGCCCGACGCCAAGGGCGACCGCATCTTCAACGGCGCGTTGGACAACGCCAGCGGCGTCGCCGCGCTGCTGGAACTGGCCCGCGCCTTCGCCAAGGGCCCGGCGCCACAGCGCTCGGTGGTGTTCATGGCGGTCACCGCCGAGGAGAAGGGCCTGCTCGGCTCGGAGTACTACGCCTCCAAGCCGCTGTATCCGCTGGCGCGCACGGTGGCGGTGATCAACATGGACGGCATGAGCCCGTTCGGGCCCTCGCGTGATTTCGGCATCTACGGCACCGCCAAGCTGGAACTGCTCGACGACCTCAAGCGCGTGGCCAAGGGCTGGGACCTGCGCTACACGCCTGATCCGAAGCCGGAAGCCGGTTACTTCTTCCGCTCCGATCACTTCTCCTTCGCCAAGCGCGGCGTGCCGGCGCTGTCCTTCGCCGCCGGCCAGGACTGGGTGGACGGCGGCGTGGCGGCCGGCAAGGCCGCCTCGGACGACTACACCGCCAAGCGCTACCACCAGCCCGGCGACGAATGGCAGCCGAACTGGACCTTCGCCGGCGCCGCGCGCGACATGCAGGTGCTGTACACCCTGGGCGAGGAACTGGCCAATTCGCCGCAGTGGCCGAACTGGAGCCGCGACTCCGAGTTCCGCGCCGCCCGCGACGCCAGCGCCGCGCAGCGCCAAGCGGCGCCCGCCAAGCAGTGAGCCACGATCCGTTGCCGCCTGCGTCGCAGGCGGCCCCGGACGCACGCGCGGATGAGGTCGACCCGCTCGACGCGGAGGCGGGCAACGACCCGCTGCCGCGCTGGCTGGTCGGCGTTGGCGTGGTGACGACCTTCCTGTTCGTCGGCCCGCCGCTGGGCACCGTGGTGGTCGGGCTGCCGGTGGCGATCGCGATGACCCGCGGAGAGAGCAGCGGCCTCAGCGCTCCGCTGCTGCTGCTCCTGCTGATGGCGCTGTTTTCCTATGTCTTCGGCGCCTTGCCGGCGCTGCTGACCGGTCTGTTCGCCGCCCGCGCCTGGCCGCGCCTGCGCGGCTGGCGCGCGCATCTGCGCATCGGCCTGATCGGCGCCGGCACCTCGGCGGTCTGCGTCGCCGCGGCGCTGGCCGTATTCATCAGACGCGACGCCCCGTCCTACGAGAGCGTCATCGCGGTGGGCCTGTGCGCCCTGGCCGGCTTCGTCGGTGCCACACTGCTGTCGCGCGCGCTGCAATGCCTGCGCGGCGGCTGAGCGCCGCCGCGGCTCAGCCGGCGCTGGCCTGTTGCAGCGACGGGGTGCGCCAGCCGGCGCGCACGCCCCAGAAGTAGAAGCCCAGCGCGACCACGCCGACCACCACCAGGTCCGGCCCGTAGGACAGGTAGCCGTGGCCGCCGAAGGTGGTGCTGCCGGCCCACGACAGCAGGGCGATGGTCGGCAGATAGGCGATCAGCCAGCTGGCGCCGCGCAGGTGCCGGCGGAAATCCTTCCAGCCGTCGCGCTGCTGGTAGTAGGCGTACACCGGCAGGGCCACCAGCATCAACAGGATGATCTCGCCGGTCAGCGGCCAGCGTGCCCAGTACAGCAGTTCGGTGGCCAGCACGAAGGCGGCGGCGGCCAGCACCGGCAGGCCGGCGATGCGCAGCGGGCGGTGCATCTCCGGTGCGTGCTTGCGCAGCGCCATGGCGCTGATCGGGCCGGTCAGGTAGGAAATGATGGTGGCCACCGAGATCACCGCCGCCAGCGTGCCCCAGCCGCGGAAGAAGAACAGGAACAGGTAGGACACCAGCAGGTTGAAGAACATCGCCGGGCGCGGCACGCCCCAGGTCGGGTGGATCCGGCCCAGCACCTTGGGCATGGTGCCGTTGCGTTCCATGCCGTAGATCATGCGCGCGGTGGTGGCGGTGTAGGTGATGCCGGTGCCGCTGGGGCTGACGAAGGCGTCCACGTACAGCAGCATCGCCAGCCAGTGCAGGTTGACGATGATCGCCAACTGCGCGAACGGCGAGCGGAAGTCGATGCCGTGCCAGCCGGCCTTGGCCAGCAGGTCCGGCGGCACCGCGCCCAGGTAGGCGACCTGCAGCAGCACGTAGACCACCGTGGCCAGCGCGATCGAGCCGAGCACCGCGAACGGGATGCTGCGCCCCGGGTTGCGCGCCTCGCCGGCCAGGTTTACCGGGCTCTGGAAGCCGTTGAAGCTGAACACGATGCCGGCGGTGGCCACCGCGGTGAGCACCGCGGCGAAGTCGATGGTGTGGCTGCCGCCGTGCAGGCCGACGCTGAAGTTCTCGCTGTGGAAGCCGCTGGCGATCAGTGCCACGCCGGTCAGCGCCGGCACGACCAGCTTGAACACGGTGATCAGGCTGTTGGAGCGCGCGAACAGCTTCACGCTCCAGAAGTTCAGCAGGAAGTACACCAGCACCAGCACCGCGGCGATGATCAGCCCGGGCACCGACAGCTCGCCGGCGCCGCCGGGCTGCTGCACGTACAGATCCTGCGCCCACTGCCACGGCCAGGACGCCATGTACTGCACCGAGGCCTCGGCCTCCACCGGGATCACCGACACGATCGCGATCCAGTTGGCCCAGCCGGCGATGAAGCCGACCAGCGAGCCGTGCGAATAGTGGCTGTAGCGGACCATGCCGCCGGACTCGGGGAACATCGCGCCCAACTCGGCATAGGCCAGGGCGATGGTGGTGACGATGGCGGCGCCCAGCACCCAGGCCCAGATCGCACCGGGGCCGGCCAGCCCGGCGGCGCGCCAGGCGCCGAACAGCCAGCCGGAGCCGATGATCGAGCCCAGGCCGGTCAGCATCAGGGCGAACGGGCCGACATCGCGGCGCAGGGCGGAGTGGGTCATGGCGAGTCCGGGCGGCGGCGGGAAGCCGGGGATGATCGCATAAAGCCGGGAATCGGGATTGGGGAATGGGGATTGGCTTAGAAGCAGGGATTCGGGATTCGGGATTGGTGGAAGCGCAGCGCCGCCCTCCGCTTTTGCGAATCCCCAATCCCCAATCCCGAATCCCGAATCCCCGCCTTACACAGACTTTACGCGCGCAGCCCCGAACCGCCATGGCGCGCTTACGCGGCGCGCGCGCAGACTGCGCCACGTCCTTTCCGTTGGATGTGTTCCATGTCGATTCTGCTGATCCAGGGCCCGCATCGCGATGCGTCGGCCATTGCCGCGGCGCAGTGTCTGGCCGCTTCCCATGCCGCGCAGGTGGTGCCGGTGGCCTGCGCCGATGCCGCGCAGATCGTGGCGCGGTTGCGGCAAGGCGCGTGCGACGACACCGAGCTGGTGCTGCTGGATTCCGGCGAATTGCCGGCGTCCGAGCTGGCCGACCACGGCGCGCAGCTGTGCGCGGCGCTGGAGGCGCTGGGCCACCCGTACATCGAGGTGCACGACGCCAGCGCGCAGGCGCTGGAACCGCTGCTGCATCCGCGGCACGCGCCGTTGCTGACGGTGATCGCCAACGGTGCGCTCGCCGACAGCTACGCCATCGCCCTCGGCGTGGCGCAGCGCCGGCTCGGCGCGCGCGCGGCGCTGGCCAACTGAGGGCGCCGCCATGTCGATCCTGTTGCTCCGTGGCCCGGACTGCGTGGCCGGCCATCGCGGCCGCCCGGCGCGCATCGCCCCGCCGGTGATGCGGCAATTGCTCGCCCATGCCGGGCGCGCCGGCAAGACCCTGGCCGTGCGCGGTTGCGCCAGCGAGCGCGAACTGCTGCAGGCGCTAGCCCAGGCCGACCAGGCCGGCGTGGAAATGCTGCTGCTGGATCCGGGCGCGTGTTCGGACAGCGCCGTCACCGCCGACGCGGTGGCGCACCTGCGCCGGCCCTACGTGGAAGTGCACGACGACGCCAGCGACCGCCGCGAAGCCTGCCTGTGCGCGGCCTCGGGGCAGCGCCTGGGCCAGGTCGGCGGCTACTGCGCGCAGGGCTACGCGCTGGCGCTGTCGATCGCGCTCGAACACCTGGGTTGCAACGGCTACGAAGGCGATGTCCACGTCGGCACCTGAGCGCGCGCGCCACTACCTGGCCGACTACGAGGCCTACAGCTTCGGCCAGCGCGTGGCCTGGGGCACCCTGGCGCACACCTGGGCCGAGCCGGCGTCGCTGGATCCGGAGCGGCTGCTGTGCCGCCTGCGCGCGCAGGCGGCGCAACGCCACGGCGTGGACAGCAGCGAGATCCGCATCCGCAGCGTGAGCCGGCTGTAGGGCCCATGCGCTGTCGCCCGGGATGCTGCAGTCGCGCACTGCGTGCGGCGGCGCCGCGGTTGCGTCCTGTCGAGACCGTGTTCCGTCCGCCTCAGTGGCGGTCGCGTCGCACGCCGCAAGCGCTGCGCGACGCCACGGCTCTCCTCGCCGGAACCCACAGTTGCTGGCCGCCATGCTCGCCCGCCTGTTCTTCCTCGTTCGCCTGTCGTGCGGCTGGGCAGGGGCGGTGGTCGCGCCGCCTTCGTCCGGGCTGGTTGTTCTAGGGCATGGAGTCCCCGCCGGGCTGGCCGTTCGGCCTGCCGGCGATGCTGTCGGCGCTGATCGCCGGCATCACCCACCTGCGCAAGATCTGGCGGATCGCCGGGCGCCTGCAGTGCCTACGCATCCATATGGGCGTGCGCCTGCAACTGCGGGCGCAGGACACGATGTCATCCTGACCGTGTCCGACGATGGCCCGGGCTTCAACACCCAGTCCAGCGGCACCGGCACCGGCACCGGCACCGGCATCGGCCTGAAGAACATGCGTGCGTAGGAGACATTCCCGCGGAGCTGCCGGATGACGTCATGCGTCGCGGCTGAAGCCGCTCCTACAGGATGCTTTTCTGCGATTCGGCACGCGGCGTCGCAGGAGCGGCTTCAGCCGCGACCCTTGATCCGATGTCAACCGATGTACCGCATCGCGTTGCCGAATCAGTCCTTGCATCATGGATGCAGTGATCCGATCGCCGCTGTTGTGGGAGGGACTTCAGTCCCGACGCCTCCGCAACGGGGCTGCCGGATGGCGTCCCGCGTCGCGGCTGAAGCCGCTCCTACAGAACGGCTCGCTGCGATCCGGCACTGGACATCGTAGGAGCGGCTTCAGCCGCGACCTGGCTGCGAGGGCGACCGATGCGCCGCATCGCATCGCCGCATTCGCCCGCACATGCGACTGTCTCCATCCGATCGCTGCTGTTGTGGGAGGGACTTCAGTCCCGACGCCTCTGCAACGGAGCTGCCGGATGGCGTCTCGCGTCGCGACTGAGGTCGCTCCCACAGGAGGCTGTCCCGCGATCCGGCGCCACATTGGTACGACCGGTGTCGCGTCGCGCGCAACGACGCGCGCTCACTCAGTAATCCACGCCCACCGAGAACAGCAGCGTGCGCGGGTCGCCCAGGGCCACGGCGCGTTGCAGGCCGCCGGTGTAGTAGTCGCGGTCGAAGGCGTTCTTCAGGTTCAGCGCGTAGCGCCAATGGCCCTGGCGGTAGCCGAGGCCGGCATCGACCACCAGATAACCCGGGATGCGGTGGCCGTAGGCGGTCTTCTCGCCTTCGGCGCGCACGCCGCCGCTGACGCTCCAGCCGTCGGCCGCGCCGTGGGCGGCGTACTGCAGCCAGAGCGAACCGCTGTGCCGCGGCACGTTGTTCAGGCGGCTGCCGACGCTGCTCACGCGTTGGCCGCCGTCGTCGGTGACCACCGCGTCGGTGTAGGCGTAGCCGCCGAACAGGCTCAGCCCGTTGCCCAGGTCGGCGGCGGCGTTGAGCTCCAGCCCGCGGCTGCGTTGCTCGCCCACGGCGATGCTGTAGCCGTCATTGAACGGATCGGTCTGCAGCACGTTGCGCCGGCGCAGGTCGTATAGCGCCATGCTCAGGCTGGTGCTGCTGCTCACTTCCATCTTGACGCCCAGTTCCACCTGGCGCCCGCGTTCGGGGTCGAACTGCGCGCCCTGCGCGTCGGTGCCGACGTTGGGATAGAACGAGGTGGCCACGCTGACATACGGGCGCAGGCCGCCACCGGCGTCGAACATCAGCGCTGCAGAGCCCGTGGTCGCACTGTTGTCGTTGCGCGTGTCGGTGCCGGCCAGGTGGTCCTCGCTGCGGTTGCGGCTGCGGTCGTGGCGCAGGCCCAGCAGCAATTGCCAATCGGGTGCGAGCTGGATGCGGTCGCGCAGGTACAGGCCGCCCGAGGTCACCACGCTGAGGTTGTCGCGGTTGGGCCGGGCCGGGCAGACCACGGCGCTGCCGTAGACGGGTGCATACACGTCGAGCGTGCCGACGCGGCAGGTCGACTGCACGTTCCATTCCCAGGTCTTGAACGCGTCCAGGCCGGCGGTGACCGTGTGCTGCCAGGTGCCGGTGGCGAAGCCGCCCTGCAGGTAGGTGTCCTGCACCCAGGTGCGACCGTCGAACTGTTGCTGCGTGGCGGTGCGGCGCAGGGTGCGCAGATCGGCGGCCAGGCCGTTGTTGGCGATCAGGAACCCATTCAAGCCGAAACGCTGCCAGCGTGCGGCGTGGTGCAGGGTCCAGCCGTTGTCGAAACGGTGATCGAGCACGTAGCCGATCCGGCTCTGGTGGCTGTGGTACGGCCGCTGCCCGGGTTCGCCGGTGAACAGCGCGCGGTCGATCCGGCCATTGCGGTTGGGCTCGGCGCTGCCTTCCCAGGGCAGGCCCTGCTGGCGGATGTAGTCGCGTTCCTGGTAGCTGGTCAGCAGCACGAAGTCGGTGCGCGGGCCCAGGTCCAGCGACAGCGACGGGGCGATCCAGCGGCTGCGGAAATACACGTGGTTGGTGGGATCGTCGCTGTTCATCGCCAGCCCGTTGAGGCGCAGCGCCACCTTGCCGTCGGCCGACAGCGGCTGGTTGAGATCCACGCTGCCCTGGCGCAGGCCGTCGCTGCCTACGCTCAGGTCCACCCGCCGCATCGGCTCGGCGCCGGGGCGCTTGCTGATCAGGTTGACCAGGCCGCCCGGCAGCACCTGCCCGTACAGCAGCGAGGCCGGGCCCTTCAGCACCTCCACCTGCTGCACGCCGAACAGTTGCTCGGCCACGCGGTTGCTGTCGGCCGTGCGCAGGCCGTCGACGAACAACGCGTCGGAGGCGGTCTGGCCACGGATGATCAGGTCGTCCCAGCCGCGCCGGCCGTAGGTGTTGGCGACCACCCCGGAGACGTTGTGCAAGGCATCGGACAGGCTCAGCGCCTGCTGGCTGTCCAGCAGGGCGCGCGGCACCACGGTGATCGAGAACGGCGTCTGCGCCAGCGGCGCATCGGACTTGTCGGCCTGCACCGGCCCGGTGGCGCGGAAACCGCTCTGCGCGTCGGCGCGCACCTGCACCGTGGGCAGGGCGGTCGCCTGCGCGGCATCGGCGCCGCTGTCGGCGTCCGTGGCGGTATCGGCGGTGGTTGCGTGCGCAGGCAGGGACAGCGCCATGCCCAGCAGGCAGGCACAGGAGAGGGGGGGCAGTGTCATCGAGACCGGGGGCTGAAAGTTCTAATCGAGAATGATTATATTTCGCGAAGCGATCGTTGGGAATGCCCGTGGCCGCGAACTCGGGCCTCCGCCGGCCGCATCGGGCGTGTCGCGGTGACCCGGTGGTCGATGGTCAGGGATGGAGACGCGGCAGGCGGCCGGCATCGCGGTGATGCTGCACGCCAGTACAGCCTGGCGCTCATGGGCGCCAGTGGGATGCGCAGCAGCGTGCGCCGCAGATGCTTGGCCACTCGTGTGCGCGACGGCGACCGCATAATGCGGTCGCGTTGGTCGCAGATCTTCGCCGCGCCATCGAGCAGATGGCGCGCGTGGCGTGCGTGCGGCGCGGGCTCAGCCGGCGACGCGGAACACGCCGGGCTGGCCGCCGGGCGGGGTGCCTTCGAACTGGATCAGCGAGGCGACCAGTTCGGCATGCAGGCGGATGCGGCCCATCTCGCGCATGATCCGGATGTCCTCGTGGCGCAGTTCGCGGTTGGCCACCACCTCGCGCTTGTAGGCGAGGATCTCCGGGTACTTGCGTGCCATGTTCAACGCGTCGGCCACGCATTCCACGGTGTCGGCATCGGCGGAGAGCGGCTCGCGGCTGTTGAACGCGGTGAGCCAGCGCTCGAAGCCGGCGGTGCGGTCGAACATGTTGGCGATGAACCAGATCACGAACAGGATCGCCACCCACGAGGTGACCACGATGACGATGCGCGAGAAGGTCAGGTGGTAGTCGTGTTGCCACAGCTGCGCGGTGATCACGCCGAGCAGGATCAGCGAGATCGCCTGCCAGCCGATGATCGAGGCCACCAGCCACTGCTGCTTGGCCTTGGCCAGCAATGCCACCTCGTCGCGGATCTGCGCCTCGCTCTTGTGCTGCCAGTGCGCGACCTGTTCGGGAAACGAGCGCTGGTGCAGCGCGTTGTCCTCGAGCAGCAATCCCAAGCCTTTGAACAATGCGAACATGACGGGCTCCTTGCAGATGCGGTGACGGACGCGGAACGTCGGCGGGCGATCTTGAGGCAGCTTCTTTCTAGCACAGCGGCCGCAAAGTGCATGCTGCGGTCGCACATGCGGCGCGGCCGGTGTGCGCCATACGCCATCGCACGGCGCTCGCGCCGTCTCCGCTAGCATCGGCGCATGCCTTCGTTGCTGCGCACCCTCTCCGCTCCGGCCACCACCCAGCTCCGTCGCTGGGTGCTGGGCGCGTTCCCGCGCGAGCGCGATGCCATCGATTACGACCAGCCGCTCGGCGACATCGGTCTGTTCGGCCCGGACAGCGTCACCTGGCGCATCCATGCCGAGTTTCCCGGGATGCTGGCCGGCGGGCTGTGCGCGTTGTTGCTGCAGACCCTGCACCCGTTGGCGCTGGCCGGGGTCTACGACCATTCCAACTTCCGCGAGGACCTGGTCGGGCGCCTGCGCCGCACCACCCAGTTCGTCGCCGCCACCAGCTACGCGCCTACGGACGCGGCGCAGCGCCAGATCGCCCGGGTCCGCGCGATCCATGCCCGCGTGCGCGGCCACACACCCGACGGGCGCGCCTATGCCGCCGACGATCCGGCGCTGCTGACCTGGGTGCACGTGACCGAGGCCTACGGCTTCCTGCAGGGCTACCGCCGCTACTGCCGCGCGGTCCCCGTCGCGATCGCCGACCGCTACTACGACGAAGGGCGGCGCGTCGCCGAGGCGCTGGGCGCATGCGAAGTCCCGGCCAGCGAGGCGGCGGTGCTGGCCTATTTCGACCGGCAGCGGCCGCAGTTGCGGGTGGATGCGCGGTCGCGCGAGGTGCTGGCGGTGCTGGCCGGCCTGCGCCTGCCGGTGCCCGCCCCCGGACTGTCGCGCGAACTGTTCCTGGGCGCCGGCGCGGCGTTGTTGCCGCCGTGGGCCAGCGCCATGCTGCGGCAGGCGCGGCTGCAGCGCACCGGCCCGGCGGTCCCGGCCTGGTTGCTGCAGCAGGTGGCGCCGCTGTTCCGCGTCGCGCTGCACGACGGCATCGCCGCGCGTGCCTGCCGCCGCGTCGGCCTGCCGACGCAGCAGTTGGCGCAGTGGCCCGTAGTGGACTGAATGGTTTATCCGC
Source organism: Xanthomonas sp. F10 (assembly GCF_014206815.1). Lineage (GTDB taxonomy): Bacteria > Pseudomonadota > Gammaproteobacteria > Xanthomonadales > Xanthomonadaceae > Xanthomonas_A > Xanthomonas_A indica. The sequence goes on along the minus strand of NZ_JACHNP010000001.1, from coordinate 462,318 downwards.
ATCGCTGAACCCAGCATCGCGTCACACGTGGTCAAGATCGCCGGTCCCAGGCCGCTGTAACCAGCATCTTCCGCCCGTTCCCACTCCCGATGCTGCAGAAGCCGCTCGCCGACAGGAAGCGCGACCGTCGCTTTCGGCACAGCCTGCGGCGCGTCACGCGCGCGCCACTGCGGGCGATCGCGACCTGGGGCCTGGCGCTGGCGGTGCTGCTGGCCGTTGGGCTGGTACTGGTGCTGGCGCAGGACCGCCACAACCGCCTGGCCGCGGCGCAGCGCCAGAGCCTGGCGCTGGCCACCGGCACCGACCGCCTGCTGCAGTTGCAACTGGACAATCTTGGCCAGGCCCTGCATGGCGAAGGCTTGAGCGCGCAAGCGCTGCTGACGGAGGCGCCGGTGCGCGCGCCAGAACTGATTGCCGCGTCGCTGCACGGCCTGCTGGCACGGCACCCGGAACTGCGCGACGTGGCCTTGCTGGATGCGACTGGCCAACGCCGCTTCGGTGGCGCCGGCGATGCGCAACTGCGCGCCTGGCGGCAACGTGGGCGCTGCGGCGATCGGATCTGCGTGAGCCCGCCGCTGCGCCTGGCCGACGGCACGGCAGTGGTGCGGGTGGCCGTGCCCTGGGGAACGGACGGCTGGGTGGAGGCGCAATGGCGGGTGGCCGCGCTGCAGCGCATCGTGCAAGGCACCGACAGCGGGCGCGACGGCATCGTCGCCCTGACCGACGCGCAGGGCAGGCTGCTGGCCGCCAGCCGCCCGCTTGCGGCCAGCCAGCCGCGGCTGCCGCCGGCACTCGCGCAGCCGATGCCGCACGGCGGCGCGCTGGGTCTGCACCGCGATGTCTTCGACCGCACGCCGCGGATTCTGGCGCTGAGTGGTGGCGGCGCGCATCCCTTGCTGGCGGTGGCCGGCGTGGGGCTGCGCGAAACGCTGTCCGGCTGGTGGTGGTTCGCCGCGGCGGCGGCGCTGGTGTACGTGCTGTACCTGCTCGGCCTGGCCTATCTGCTCGGCAGCCTGCGCCGTGCCGAGCGGCGCCAGCGCCATCTGCTGCAGCGCCTGCGCCGCGGCGACGAGGATCTGCGCCTGGCCCACGGCATGGGCGGCATCGGGACCTGGCGCGTGGACATCGCCGAGCGCGTGCTGCGCCTGTCCGAGCCGACCGGCGCGATGTTCGGCCTGCAGCGCATGCAGTTGCCGATCGAGGCGTTCCTGGAGCGGATCCACGACGCCGATCGCGCGCGGGTGACGCAGCTGTTCGAGGACGCCGCGCAGGGCCGCGCGGACTACAACACCGTCTACCGCATGCATCTGCCTGATGGGCGCCTGCGCTGGTTGGCCGCGCGTGGCGCGCTGGTGCGTACCCGCACAGGAATGTGCATGACCGGTGCGGTACAGGATGTCAGCGACCGGCTGCATGCGCAGGCGCGCCTGCTCGATGCCGAGCGCCAGTTCCGGCTGGTGTTCGATCGCAATCCGCTGCCGTATTGGGTGTTCGCGGTGGATAGCCTGCGCTTCCTGGAAGTGAACCAGGCCGCGGTGCGCCAGTACGGCTACAGCCGCGAGGAATTCCTGGCGATGGATCTGCGCGATCTGCGTCCGGCGGAGGATGCAGAACGCTTGCTGCAGGACGTGCGCAAGCCGCGCGAGGGCTTCGACGCGCCGAGCGTGTGGACCCATCGGCGCAAGGACGGCAGCCTGCTGTCGGTGTGCGTCCACAGTGCCGACCTGGAGTTCGGCGGCGTGCCGGCGCGGCTGATCTTGGCCGAGGACGTCACCGAGCGCGTGGCCCACGAACGCGAACTGGCCTACCTGGCGCGCCACGACTTCAGCACCGGCCTGCTCAAGCCGAACGCGCTGGCCGACGCCTTGCGCGCGCAGCGGGCGGGCTATGCCATCGCCTACGTGCAGGTGCGTGGCCTGGCCCTGATCGGCGACACCCTGGGGCGCGCCGCGGGCGATGCGGTGCGCAACGCGGTGGCCGCGCGCATTCGCGCGCTTGGCGAGTGCTTCGGCCTGAGTGCGCATCAGCCGGCGCAGGACTTCGTGCTGGCGATCCTGGACCCGCAGGCCCTGCCGCAGGCGTTGCAGGCGCTGCAGGAGGCGCTGCACGCGCCGGTGCAGGGCGGCGAGTTCGCCCAGCAACTGCAGGCGCACATCGGCGTGGCGCTGTGTCCGGACGATGCCGCCGACGCCGACGAGGCGATCGGCAGCGCCGCGCAGGCCGCGCACGCGGCACAGGCCGAGGGGCGCAGCCTGGTGCGCTTCGACCGCGGCATGGCGGCACGCACCGCCGAACGCCTTCGCCTGGCCGGACGTCTCCAGCAGGCGATCGAGCGCCAGGAATTCGAGCTGTATTTCCAGCCGATCATGCAGGCCGGCAACAGTGCGCCGCGCGAACTCGAGGCCCTGGTCCGCTGGCCGCAGGCCGATGGCAGCTTCATTGCGCCGGATGCGTTCATCCAGTTGTGCGAGGACACCGGGCTGATCCTGCCGCTCGGGCGCTGGGTGCTGCGCGCCGCGGCGCGCGCGCGCCGCGCACTGGTGGACCACGGATGGCCGGACCTGCCGGTGGCGGTGAACGTGTCGGCGCTGCAGTTCTTCGATGGCGACCTGGTCGCCGATCTGGCACAGGCCTGCGCCGAGGCCGGGCTGGCCGCCAACGGCCTGCAGCTGGAGCTGACCGAGAGCAGCCTGATGCGGCAGCCGCAGCAGGCCGGCGACGTGCTGCGACAACTGCGCGCGCTGGGTGTGCGCGTGGCCCTGGACGATGTCGGCACCGGCTTCTCCAGCATGGCGTATCTGCGCGATCTGCCGCTGGACACGCTGAAGATCGACCGCAGTTTCGTCGCCGAGGTGGACCGCGATCCGCGCAACGCCTCGATCTGCCAGGCGCTGCTGACCCTGGGCCATTGCCTGGGGCTGGACGTGGTCGCCGAGGGCGTGGAAACCGACAGCCAGTTGCGCTGGCTGCGTGCGCACGGCTGCGGCGGCGTGCAGGGCTATCTGCTCGGGCGTCCGGCCCCGCTGGCGGAGGTGCTGCAGCGGCTCGGCGCGGTCACAGCATGATCTCCACGTCGTGGCCGCTGCCGGGCGTCGGTCGCGCGTCGCCTTCCCAGTAGCGGCGCAGCGGTTCGCGCACCAGGTCCAGCGCGGTGGAGGCGCCGCGCGCGCCCGGGTAGCGCTGCAGGTTGCGCGACTGCAGCGCGAGCATGCGCCGGTCCTGCTCGCCGACCCGGTGCAGCAGCGGCCACACCAGCAGGCGCACCGCCCACGCCGGCGCCCAGCGCCCCTCCACGTGCAGGCTGGCGAAGACATCGGTGCTGCGTACGCCGAGCGGGGTGAAGTGCAGGCTGATCCGCACGCGGCCGCCGCGCGCGTAGCGGTACTCGATCTGCGCGCTGCCGGGCGCGGCGAAATGCGCGCGTTCCAGGATGCGCGGCGACTCGAACAGCCGGTACAGCCAGCCGCTCTGCGCCGCGGCGCCGCGGTAGTCCACGTGGAAGCCTTCGTCGGTGTGGCGCAGTTCGGCGCGCATGGCGGTGCGCGCGCCGCCGCGTCGCACCAGCCCCGGATGCAGCAGATGCGTATGCAGCGGATCCAGGAAGTTCTCCAGCGCATCGACCACGTGCGCGTCCCAGCGCGTGCGCCACAGGAAGCGACGCGCCGACGGCTGCAGTGCCTGCACCAGCTGCGACGGCGCGTCCGCGCCCTCGGGATCGGGGCGCAGCCAGATCAGCCCGTCGTGCTCGCGCGCGGCGAAGGCGCGCACCCGCACCGCCGGCGGCGTCTGCCCGGGCGGCAGGCCGGGGATCTCGCGCAGGGCGCCGGTATGGTCGAAGCGCCAGCCGTGATACGGGCAGGACAGGCCGTCGCCGGTGACGCAGCCGGCCGACAGCGGCGCGTGCCGGTGCGGGCAGCGGTCTTCCAGCGCCAGCAGGCGGCCGTCGGCGCAGCGTGCGATCGCCGCATGCCGGTCCATCACCGACACCGCCAGCGGCCGCCGTCGCAACGCCGTGGCGGGCGCGACGGCGAACCACTGCCGATACAGGGACGGATGCCAGGCGCTCATGCCGCGCGCAGCGCCGCGATCGTGTGTGGTCCACGGCAAGCGATCATGCGAGGGCGGTGCCGGCGATCCGGTTGCGGCCGGCGCGCTTGGCCGCGTACAGCGCCTGGTCCGCCGCCAGCACCAGGGCCTGCCAGGACGCTTGCGCGCCTGGCGACAGGCAATAGCCGATGCTCACCGTGCACACCAGCGGCGCCTCCTGCGCGGCGCCGATCTGTTGCTGTTCGATGCGTCGCCGTAGGCGTTCGGCGAGATCGCGCACGCCCGCCTCGTCGGCCTGCGGAACCAGCACCATGAACTCCTCGCCGCCGATGCGCGCCAGCAGGTCGGGCACGCGGATCTGCTGCGCCAGTGTCTGCGCGATGGCGATCAATACCTGGTCGCCGACGGCGTGACCGAAGCGATCGTTGATCGACTTGAAATGGTCCACGTCGATCATCAGCACCGCGATCGACGCCTGCCGGCGTGCGGCATCGAGGGTCGCCGCCTCGCCGCGCTCCCACATCACCCGGCGGTTGGTGACCCCGGTCAGCGGATCCTGCGAGGCGTGCCGGGTCAGTTCCGCGTTCATTTCGCGGGTCAGCATCCACAGAAAGCCGGGCGTGATGCTGGCGGTCAGCACGATGCGCGAGAGCAGGCCGAAGTTGGTGGTCGGGTCGAAGCTGGTGTCGACGTCGGGATGGAAGGCCCACCAGGCCACCCGCAGTCCCACCATGCCAGCCCACAGGAAATGGAAGACGGCGGTGAAGCGCGCCGCCGCGCGCACCGTGCTGTCGGCATGTCGCCACAGCACCACCGCCGTGGCCACGGTCAGCATGCCGCGCAACAGGCCGCCGAAGATCACCATGATCCGGTGATCGAGGCCGGCGTAGTGCAGGCTGTAGAGTTCCAGTGCGCACAGCAGTGTGACCGGTACCAGCAACGTCCATTGCAGCAGCGGGCGCTGCAGGTAGGCGTTCACCGCGACCAGCGTCAGTACGGTGGCCACGTCCAGGGTGACGTTGCCGGCGGGCGCGACCCAGTCCGCCATGTAGTGCCAGGCCGGCGCCAGCAGGGTGCCGAAGCCCAGGGCGAACACGCCGTAGCTCAGCGCCAGCAGCAACAGGCTGCGCGCGTGACGTTCCTTGCGGCCGGTGACGTACACCGCCAGGAACATCGCCGAGGACACTGCCGCGAGCAACGCGTTGACGATCAGCAAGGTGCCGGCATGGGCCAGATGCGCAATCCATTCCACAGATGTCCCGGGCCACAGCGGCGATGGGGTGTTGCAGGTGCAGCAAAGTATAAGGCAGCGGGTGCGTCCGGCATTCGGCAAAACACGCGGGTTTTGCGCTGAAAACGGTTACGGAATGCAAAACGCGCGGCGCGGCGCCGCTCACAGCCGGTAGCGGCGCATCAGCGGCACGCCGATGCCCCGGGTCAGCGCGCCGAGCGCGGCGATCGGCTGGCGTCGCCGCAACGGCAGGTGGCGCGCATCGACCGCGCTGTATTCGATGACCGGCACGCCGCCGCGCTGGCGCTTGAAGCTGGCGGCGCCGGCGCTCTGGTTGAGGCGCTGGCCGTACTGTCGCGCATGGTCGATGCCGCAGGCGGTGAGGGTGCGGTACAGCGCCAGCCGCTGCGGCAGGCGCAGGTCGTAGCCGACGATCGGCGCGGTGACGGTGCCGCCGATGCCGAACAGGCCGGTGATGCACACCAGGTGCCCGGTGGCGTCGCGGAAGCCATCGAAGCGCAGCAGCCCGGCGCGGTGCCAGGCGCGCAGGAAGCCGGCGTGGTAGGCCGGATTGCAATGCGAATATTTTTCCAGATACAGCTGCGCATACAGCGCGGCGATGCGCGGGTAATCGGCCTCGCCGATGGCGTCGTTGCCGCAGCGCTGCAGGTCGCGGCGGTCGACCAGCTTGAGGTCGCGCGCCAGGTCGCGGTGGCGCAGCAGCTGCGGCCAGTCCTCGTACAGGTACACCTGGCGGCTGGCGATCAGGGTGAAGCCCTCGGCCTGCAGCGCGTGCAGCCACTGCGGCGTGTCCACCGCGTTGAGCGAGCGGAACCACAGCGCGTGGTCGGGCCAGCGCGTGCGTGCGGCGTCCAGCAGCGTGCGCAGGCCGCTCGGCGGCAGCGGCGGATACAGGTTGGTGGACAGCAGCCAGTTGTTGAGGGTGACCGCGCGATCGATCCTCGCCCAGTCCAGCCACGCGCCGATGCCGCCGCACAGCCCGCGCACCGGTGCGGACAGCGCGCCGGGCAGCAGCCGCGCCGCTTCCTCGGCGGCATAGTCGGCATACGTGGTGCGCGGCGAGCAGACCCAGGCATTGCCCGGGTGGCGCTCGCCGACCGTCACCGGCAGCGCCAGTGCGCCGGCGCGCAGCACCTCGATGCGTGCATGCGCATTGTCGGCCAGTTGCTGCGCGTCGCCGCCGGCATGCAGTGTGGCGAAACGCTGCAGCTGCGCGGCGTAATCGGCCGCCGCGGCCTCGGCATCGGCGCCGGTCATGGCGGCGGCAGCGCCTCGCCGTCCCATTCGGTATCGCGGGTGGCGGCCTCGCGGACGCTGCAGCGCTGCGCCAGCGCCAGCCGCGCATGGCTGCCCAGGTCGCACAGCGTGCCGGCCAGCGGCCAGCGGTCGCCGCGCGGCGCCAGCACGTCCTCGGCGCGCGCGTAGTCCTGGCGCCACTGCCGCAGCCGGCCCTGGGCCAGCGCCGCCGGCAAGGCCACGCCCAGCATCAGCACGCCCAGCATCGCCGCGCGGTCGTCGGCCGGGCGCAGCGGTGCCTGCGCCGCGCCCGCGTCGCCGCACAGCAATGCCACCAGCGGATCGGCCGCGGCGAACAGGTGCAGGCCGCTGGTCGCGCGCGGATTGCATTCGATCACGCTGCAGCGCCCTTCCGAAGACACCATCCAGTCGAAGGAGATCTGTCCGGTGAAGCGCAGTGCCTGCACCAGCTGCGCGGTGAAGCGCTCGATCTGCGGATCCGGCGCCGCGTCGAAGTAATAGCTGGAACTGCGCCGCAGGCGGTAGCGCGGTCGGTACACCGCATGCGCCAGCAACACGCCGTCGCGCGCCAGCGCGTACGAGCAGCGCTCCTCGCCCGCACAGTAGCGCTGCGCGACCCAGTCGCCCTGCGCGGGCAGCGGCGCGGCATCGGCGGGCACACCGTCCGGGTACAGCCGCACATGCACGCCGAAGCGCGAGAATTCCGGCTTGAGCACCAGCGGGGCGCTGCCTGCCCATTCGCGCGCCTGCGCCAGGTTACGCACGCGCACGCCGGCGGGCACCTCCACGTCGCTGCCGAGCCCGCGCGCCAGTTCCATGAAGTGGTACTTGCTGTGCAGCGTACGCAACGTGTCGAAGTCGTGCAGCGGCAGGTGCAACTGCGCCGGCAGCGCGCTGCGGTAGCGGGCCAGGTAGAACACCTCCTCGCAGGTCGGTACCAGCACGTCGATGCGCTCGCGCGCGAGCAGGGCATTGAGGTCGGCCAGCCAGGCGCGCGGCGCATCGCGTGCCGGCGCCACGCGGTGATGCGCGGCCACTGCGCGCGACCAGCCGGAAATGCGGCTGGCGACGCTGTCGGCCAGATGCACCCGCCAGCCCTGCGCGGCGAAACGGCGCGCCAGGTCCAGGGCGACCGGCGCGCGCGCGCCGGTGATCAGGACGCCGGGCGCCTCAGCCATCGGCGCGCGCCTGCGGCGCCGGCCGCCACTGCCGGCAATGCGAGGGCACCAGCCGCAAGCCCGGCTCGGCCTGGCGCAGCGCATGCAGCCGCGCCAGCGTGTCGCGGTACACGCGATGCTCGCCGAGCAGGCGGGTGACCAGCGCCGGCGGTGGCGTGCCGTCGGCGAGCGCGGCGCTGGACCAGGCCGCATCGGCGATCAGGAACACCGGGCCCTGCGCGTCCTCGAACCACAGGCCGTAGTGGCCCGGCGCATGCCCGGGCAGCGGCACCAGCAGCACGCTGGCGTCGCCGAACAGGTCGCGCAGCGTGCCGAAGTCGCGCAGCGCGGCGGGCGGCACCGTCGCGGGCAGCGCCTCGATCCAGTGCATGCGCGGGCGCGCGCCATGCAGCAGCGCCGGCAGGAAGCCTTCGCGCAACGCGGTCAGGCGACCGCGGCGCTGCAGGTCGTCCCAGGCCTGTTGCGCGCAGGCCAGGCGCGCCTGCGGGAAGTCGGCGACGCCGCCGACGTGGTCGCCGTGGAAGTGCGACAGCACGATCCAGCCGATGCGGTCCGGCTCCACGCCGTCGCGTGCGAGTTGCTCGCGCAGCGATTGCCCGGGCGCCAGCTGCACCGGGGTCAGCCAGCGGTACAGGCGCTCGGGAAAGCGCGCGGTGGCGTCGAAGAAGTGGCGCGCGTAGCCGGTATCGAACAACAGGTCGCCGTGCTGCGGATGCTGCAGCAGTGCCGCCAGCGCCGGGAACGGACACGGCGCCAGCGGCGCGCCGCGGCGCGTGGCGCGTTCGGGATGCGTGCAGTGGCCGGCTTCGTACAGCCGCCAGCGCAGCCGGGGCGCGCTCATGGCTGCCCCAGTGCGGCCAGCCCGGCCTCGGTCGACAGCACCGGCGCATAGCCGAGTTCGCGGCGCGCGCGGCCGATGTCCAGCGTCTGCGAATAGCCGAGCACGCCGATGCCGTAGCGGCTGAGCCGCGGCTCGGGTTGGCCGCGTCGGCGCAGCGCGATCTGTTCGCCGAGCGTGGCCAGGGCCAGCGCCGGCCCGCGCGGCACCGGCAGCAGCCGCACGCGCAGGCGCAGCACCGCGAACAACTCGGTCAGCAGGTCGCGTACCGCGATCGGGGTGCCGTTGCTGATGTTGTAGGCGCGGCCGTCGCCGATGTGCTCGGCACGCAGCGCGGCCAGCGCCGCGGCCACCGCATTCTCCACGCAGCACACGTCGATCATCGCGCGGCCGCCGTGGACCAGCGGGAACCAGCCGCGCTGCGCCACCGCCAGCAGCCGCGGCACGATCGCGTTGTCGCCATGGCCGAACACCGCGCGCGGGCGCAGCACCACCGCCGGCAGCCCGGCCGCCGCCGCCGCGCGCACCTTCTCCTCGGCTTCCCACTTGGTCTGCGGGTAGCCGCCGATCCAGCGTGCCGGTGGGGTGAAGTCTTCGGTGATCTGGTATTGATCGGCGAAGCGGAAGTAGATGCTCGGCGAACTGAAGTGCACGAAGCGGCGCACGCGCGCGGCCAGCGCGGCGGCGAGCAGGCGCTCGGTGGCGACCACGTTGGCCAGGCGGAAGGTCTCGGCGCTGGCCCACGGCGCCGATAGCGCGGCGCAGTGGATCACCGCATCGCAGCCCTGCAGCAGCGGCGCCAACGCGTCGTGGCAGAGGTCGGCGCGCTGCACCTCGATGCGCGGATCGTTGGCGAAGGCCGCCAGCTTGGCGGCGTCGCGGCCGCTGGCACGCACCGGTACGCCGGCCTCGGCCAGGGCGCGCACGATGTAGGCGCCGATGAAGCCGGACGCGCCGGTGACCAGGACGCGGGCCATGTCAGTAGCGCAACACCGCGCCGCCGAACGCCAGCCCGGCGCCGGAGCCGACCAGGCCGATCAGGTCGCCGCGGACGATGCGGCCGCTGGCGATCGCCTGGTGCAGCGCGGCGGGAATCGACGCGGCCATCTGGTTGCCGCGGTGGCCGATCACCTCGATCAGCGCATCCGGCGCCAGCCCCAGCGCCACGCGCAGGTGGCGCAGCGCCTTGGCGCTGGCCTGGTGCGGCACGATCCGCCGCAGCTGCGCCAGCTCGACCCCGGCCTGCGCCAGCAGCCGCTGCAGGAAGCCGGGCAGCTTCGCTGCGGCCAGGCGGTAGGTGGCGCGGCCGTTCATTTCGAACTGCGAGCCGGCGCGCAGCGCGTCGACACCGTGATCCAGGCGCAGGCGGGTGCCGCCGGCGCGCACGCGGCAGTGGTCGATGCCTTCGGAATAGGTTTCCAGGCGCGCGGTCAGCAATTGCGAACCGCTGTCGCCTGCGTCGGCGCCGAGCACCACCGCCGCGGCGCCATCGCCGAACAGCGGCGCGGTGTCCGCATCGTCCGGGTTGAGGCCGACGCTGGCGATCTCGCTGGAGACGATCAGCACGCGGCGATAGCGGCCGGCGGCGATCGCGGCCGCGGCCAGGTCGAGCGCGGCGATGAAGCTCAGGCAGGTGGCGTTGATGTCGAAGGCCGGGATGCCGCTGCCCTGCAGGCCCAGCCGCGCGTGCAGCAGCGCGGCGCTGCACGGGATCGCCTGTTCCATCAGGCTGCAGGCGCTGATCACGCAATCCACCTCGTGTGCCTGCAACTGCGCCGCCTCCAGCGCCGCGCGCGCGGCGCGCTCGCCCATCAAGGTGGCCGGCTCGTCGGCGCTCGCATAGTGCCGCGTGGCCACCCCGGTATGCCGCAGGGTCCAGCCGGTGGGCTTGCCCCAGCGCCGGTCGAAGGTCTCCGCCGGCACTTGCTGCGCGGGCAGATACTCGCCCGTGCCGAGGAGACGCAGCGCAATGGGCCTGCTGGTGTGGACGCTCATCCGTAAAGCTCGCACAAGGGGCGCGCAGCGTACTGCCAGCACGTCGGCGCCGGCAACCGCGCTTGGGACGATCGCGCCGCCGCTGTCTGCGGCTGGCGACCTCAGACAGTCCTCAATCGCGCAGCGACTTGGCGAAATACTTGGGCGCTTCGACAAAGCCTTCCCGCCGATAGAAGGCGTGCGCGCGTTCGCGCCGGCTGTGGCAGTGCACCTCCAGGCGGTCGCAGTCGCGCTGCCGCGCCAGCGCCTCGCCCTCCGCCAGCAAACGCTGTCCCACCCCGGCGCCGCGCGCGCGATCGTCGACGCAGAAATAGCTGATGCGGCAGATGTCGCCGGCCAATGCCAACTGCGGGAGAAAGTGCAGCGACAACACACCCAAGACGTCGTCACCTGCGGCGGCCACCAGCAAGGCCGCGTCCGGGTGCGCCAGGAGTTGCGCCAGGCGGGCCTCGATGAAGTCCTCGGTTCCGGCATAGTCCAGCGCCGCCATCAGCGCCACGATCGCCTGCCGGTCCGCCATCGCCGCGTTCCTGATTTCCAGGGTGCCGTTCTCGCTCATTTGCGGAGCGTAGGAAGCCGCCCGCTTGGGCGCAACCGCATTGCCGACCCGACGCCGCCTGTGCGGAATTGACGATACGCCCTAGCGCCCGCGGCGCTGCCCGTACCAGAAGCCCAGGCCGTCGCGCGAGCGCAGCAGGCCGCGGCCGCGGCGCAGCAGCTGCAGCAACAGCCCCAGGTGCTCCCGCTTGCTGAAGCTGCGCAGCTTGCGGTCGGAGGTGTGCACCGGCTCGCGCAGGATCACGAAGCGTCCCTGCCGCGCCAGCGCGCGGCTCAGGGCGACGTCCTCGCCGGCGTAGTAGCGCTCGTCGAAGCCGCCGGCGGCGAGGAAGGCGCTGCGCGTGCAGAACAGGAAGCAGCCGGGAGCGATGCCGGTGCAGCGGAACAGCCAGCCGAACAGCGCCTGGGCCAGGCGTTCGTGCCAGGCGATGTCGCCGAGCAGGCGCACCTGCGCCCCGCCGCCGACCGCGCCGGTGCCCAGCGCGCGCAGCGCCGCGGCCAGCAGCGGCGTATTGACCCGGGTGTCGGCATCGACGAACAGCAGGTGGCGGCCGCTGGTGGCGGCGGCGCCGGCATTGCGCACGGCGGCGATGTGCCGCAGTTCCACCTCCAGCACCTGCGCGCCATGCCGGCGCGCGATCTCCGCGGTGGCATCGCTGCAGGCGTCGGCCACCACCAGCGTCTCGCAGTCCAGCCGCAGCGCCTGGGCGGCGACGTGCAGCGAGGCCAGCGTGTCGCCGATCAGGGCGGCTTCGTCGTGCGCGGGGACGATGAAGGAGATCACCCGCGCATCATGCGGGGCCGGCGCGGCGCGGGCAATCGACCCGCGCCGCGGCCGGGGGCGCGGTTCAGCCCTGCAGCGCGCCGCGCGAGGCGGCGGGGTAGCGATGGCCGGCGGCGGCATCGGCGGGGAAGATCGCCTCGATCTGCGCCAGCTCCTCGGCGCTCAGCTTCACCTGCAGCGCGCCCAGGTTCTCCTCCAGGTAGGCCAGGCGCTTGGTGCCGGGGATCGGCACCAGGTCCTCGCCCTGCGCCAGCACCCAGGCCAGCGCCAGTTGGCCCGGGGTCACGCCCTTGGCCTGGGCCAGTTCGCGCACCCGCTCCACCAGTTGCAGGTTGCGGGCGAAGTTCTCGCCCTGGAAGCGCGGCGAATGGCGCCGGTAGTCGTCGGCCTCGAAGTCCTCCGGCGAGCGGATCGCGCCGGTCAGGAAGCCGCGGCCCAGCGGCGAGTAGGGCACGAAGCCGATGCCCAGCTCGCGCACCGTCTCCAGCACGCCGTCGTGTTCCGGGTCGCGCGACCACAGCGAGTACTCGCTCTGCAGCGCGGTGATCGGATGCACCGCGTGGGCGCGGCGGATGGTGCCGGCAGCGGCTTCGGACAGGCCCAGGAAGCGCACCTTGCCCTGTTCCACCAGTCGCGCCATCGCCCCGACGGTGTCCTCGATCGGCACGTTCGGGTCCACGCGGTGCTGGTAGTACAGGTCGATATGGTCCACGCCGAGCCGGCGCAGACTGGCCTCGCAGGCGGACTGCACGTACTCCGGGCGGCCGTCGATGCCGCGCGCGGCCGGGTCGTTGGGGTCGAGCTTGATGCCGAACTTGGTCGCCAGCACGACCTGGTCGCGGCGCCCTGCCAGCGCCTTGCCGACCAGCACTTCGTTGGTATGCGGGCCGTACATGTCGGCGGTGTCGATGAGGCTGACGCCGTGCTCGATCGCGGCATGGATGACCGCGATCGCGGCGGCGTCGTCGCTGCGGCCGCCGTAGAACGCGCTCATGCCCATGCAGCCGAGGCCGAGGGCGGAGACGCGGGGGCCGTTGCGGCCAAGGGTGCGGGTTTGCATGGAACTGCTCCTGAGGGGGAGGGGAGGGGAGGGAAAGCGTGGCCGGTGTCCGGTTCGCTCAGGGTGAGGGCGCGTCCAGCACCTCGCGGGCGATGGCGAGCGCGTTGAGCGCGGTGGGGAAGCCGACGTAGGCGTACAGCTGGTCGAGCACGGCGAAGATCTCTGCACGGCTGGCGCCTGCCGCCTGCGCGGCGCGCAGATGCAGGCGTAACTGCGGTGCGGCGTGGCCGAGGCTGGCCAGCACCGCCACCGTGACCAGTTCGCGGGTCCGCAGGTCCAGTGGGCCGTCGGCGCGATAGATCTCGCCGAAGGCGATGGCCGCGCCGCGGCCGCTCAGTGCGGTGTCCGCGTCGTCGGCCAGGGCGCGGATCGCCGCACCCTGCTGCGGACCCATCAGCGCGGCGATCTGCGCGATGCCGGCCGCTTCGGCCTCGGCCAGGGTCATGCTGCTCGGCAGTGTGGTCGTGGTGGATGCCATGCAACGCTCCTCGTGTGCGAAGGGACGGTCGCCGTGCTCAGCGCGGCTGGATGCGGGTGCCGCCGCTCAGCAGCGCCTGCGGATTCGGCGAGGCCAGGAAGTCGTGCGGGAAGCCCAGTTCGATCGCGCTGGCCGCGTCCAGCCGCTGCAGCGCCTCGGCGTCCAGGTGCAAGGTCAGGGCGCCCAGGTTGTCCTGCAGTTGCGTCACGCTGCGTGCGCCGACGATCGGCATCGCCCCACGCGCCAGCAGCCAGGCCAGCGCCACCTGCGCCGGCGAGCGCTGCAGGTCGGCGGCCAGCGCCACCACCGCCTCGGCCACCGCCAGCGCGTGCTCGTTGAAGGTCCGTTGCGAATGCGCGACCTCGGCGCGGCCCACGCCATCGACCTGCGCGCCGCCGGAGGCGGCCGCGCGCACCCGCGCCAGGTCGGCGGCGCCGTACTTGCCGGTGAGCACGCCCATCGCCAGCGGCGACCAGGCCAGCACCGACATGCCCAACGCCTCGGCCATCGGCACCAGTTCGCGCTCGACCGTGCGCTGCGCCAGCGAGTATTCGATCTGCAGGGCGACGAACGGCGTCCAGCCGCGCAGGTCGGCCAGGGTCTGCATGCGCGCCACCTGCCAGGCGGGGGTGTCGGAGATGCCGGCGTAGAGGATCTTGCCGGCGCGCACCAGGTCGTCGAAACCGCGCATGACCTCGTCGATGCCGGTGGTGCCGTCCCAGGCGTGCAGGTACAGCAGGTCCAGGTAGTCGGTGCCCAGCCGCGCCAGGCTGGCGTCGACCGAGCGCAGCAGCGCCTTGCGGTGGTTGCCGCCGCCGTTGGGGTCGCCGGGGAAGGGATTGAGCGCGAACTTGCTGGCGATCACCAGGCGGTCGCGGCGGCCGGCGACGAAGCGGCCGAGCAGGGTCTCGGCGCTGCCGTTGGTGTAGATGTTGGCGGTATCGAGGAAGTTGCCGCCGGCATCGACGTACAGGTCGAACAGGCGGCGCGCCTCGGCCTCGTCCGCGCCCCAGCCCCAGTCGGCGCCGAAGGTCATGGTACCCAGGCACAGCGGGCTGACGCGCAGGCCGGAGCGGCCGAGCAGGCGGTAGTGATCGAGGGCCATTGCAGCGGTCTCCAGGTGGGGTGCGGGCACTGTAGGCGCCGCGTCGCCACGGATAAATCGGTGGAATCTGCATGTGCTTTGAAGGTGTGCTAAACAATGGCGGGCGCCACATCGCGCGTCCGCCCTGCCGCTGTTGCCCGTTCCCATGCACCGTCCACCGCCGCTCTCCGCCGTCGTCGCCTTCGTCCGCGTGGCCCACCACGGCAGCTTCACCCGCGCTGCCGCCGAACTGGGCGTCTCGCCCTCGGCCTTGTCGCAGACGCTGCGCGCGCTGGAGGCGCAGCTGGGCGCGCGCCTGCTCAACCGCACCACCCGCCGGGTCGGCCTGAGCGAGCACGGCGAGCGCTTCCTGCAGCGGGTGGCGCCGGGCCTGGCGCAGATCGATGCGGCCTTCGCCGACCTGGATTTCCTGCGCGACCGCCCGGCCGGCACGCTGCGCATCAACTTGCCGCTGGTGGCCGCCGAGCAACTGGTGTGCCCGCAACTGCCGGCGTTCCTGGCGCGCTATCCGGAGGTCAGCGTGGAGTTGTATTCGGACCGGACCCTGGCCGACATCGTCGCCGGCGGCTTCGACGCCGGCATCCGCCTGGGCGAGAGCCTGGCGCGCGACATGATCGCGGTGCCGGTGGGGCCGCCGCAGCGGCAGACGGTGGTGGCCGCGCCGGCGTACTTCGCCGCGCACGGGGTGCCACGCACGCCGGCCGAGCTGGCCGAGCACGACTGCATCCGCTGGCGGCGCACCGACGGCCGCCTGCAGGCCTGGGAATTCACCCGCGACGGCCACGATTTTCTGGTCGAGGTCACCGGGCGGCTGGTGGTCAACGACACCGCGGTCGGCCTGGACGCCGCGCGCCGCGGCCTGGGCCTGGGGCAAGCGTTCGAATGGCAGGTTGCCGCCGACGTGGCCGCCGGCCGCCTGCAGCGGGTGCTGGACGACTGGCACGCGCCGTTCGCCGGCTGGCACATCTACTACCCGGCGCGCGAGCACCTGCCGCCGAAGCTGCGCGTGTTCATCGACCACCTGCGTGCCGCGCATCCGGCGGGCGGCACGGCGTAGATCGCCGAGGCTGGCCCAGGGCCGGCGGTTGCGAAAAGGGGAGGGAGCGACCAGGCGGGGGCCGCAGCCGCGATTGCGTCGTGCTGCGGAAGCGCCCGACCGACAGGGGCCGGGCGCCGAAGGGGGCATCGCATCGCCCCGGGCACCGCGGCGGTCGCGGCGCTGGGTGCCGCCCGGCGTGGGCGGCACCGAGGGGGCTCAGCCCTTGAGCCTGGCGGCGAACTCGGCCACGCGCTTGCCGAGCAGGCGCGCGGTCTCCAGGTCGCCGCTGCGCGGCGCCTCGTCCGGCGAGGCGTCGGACGGCGAGATCGCCAGCGCGCCGCCGGAGCCGGCGGTCCAGTTCACGTCGTTGGGGCCGTGCGCCTTGGTGTTGGACGGCAGCAGGCCGGTGCCGACCCAGATCTGGCCGTGCTGCTGGGCCAGGGTCCAGAAGTATTCGATGGTGGCGAACTTGTCGCCGTTGACCGAGGCCGAGTTGGTGAAGCCGGCGGCGATCTTGTCCTTCCAGACCTGCGAGAACCACGGCTTCGAGCTGGCGTCGGCGAACTTCTTGAACTGCCAGGCCGGGCCGCCCATGTAGGTCGGGCTGCCGTAGATGATGGCGTCGGCCTGGCCGATGGCCTCCCAGGCGCCGTCGGGCAGGTTCCCGTCCTGGTCGATGCGGTACAGCGTGGCCTCGCCGACGCTGGCGGCGCCGGCGTGCACGGCCTCGGCCTGCTTGACGGTGTGGCCGTAGCCGCTGAAGTAGACGATCGCGATCTTGCTCATAAGCGGACTCCTGAGGGTGAGGGGGGAAAGCGCGGGCATTGTGCGCATGCCCGGTCGCCCGGATCAGCGCCATCGGCGGGATGTTGTGTCCGACCGCGCGCCGCGGTTCGGTTCAGTTCTCGGCCGGGGAGCGCATGGTGCGGTCGATGCCGACCTCGACCAGGTAGTCGATGAAGCTGCGCACCTTCGGCGCCAGGTGGCTGCGGCTGGCGTACACCGCGTAGACACCGATCGGGCCGACCTCGTGCTCGGGCAGCACCCGTACCAGGCGGCCATCTTCCAGTGCCGCCTCGGCCATGAAGTCCGGCTGCATGGTAATGCCCATGCCGGCGATGGCCGCCTCGCGCAGCACGTCGCCGCAATTGGCGCGCAGGGTGCCGGCCACCCGCACCTGGGTCGCGCCCTCGGGGCCGTGCAGCGTCAGGTCGTCCTGCACGTAGCTGTAGCTGAGGAAGGCGTGGCCGGCCAGGTCGGCCGCCAACTGCGGCGTGCCGGCGCGCGCCAGGTAGGCCGGCGCCGCGCACAGGAAGGCCTGCACTTCGCCGAGCTTGCGCGCGATCAAGGTCGGCGCCACCTGACGGGTGATGCGGATCGCCAGGTCGTAGCCTTCCTCGACGATGTCCACCAGGCGGTCGGACAGGGTCAGGTCCAGTGCCACCTGCGGATAGCGCGCGCTGTAGCCGGCCAGGCGCGGCCCGAGCCGGGCGATGCTGAAACTGAAGGGGGCGTTGATCCGCAGCGTGCCCGAGGGCGTCAGCGCCTGCTCGCCGACCGCCGCCTCCATATCGTCGAACTCGGCCAGCAACATCTGGCAGCGCTGGTAGTAGGCGGCGCCGACGCTGCTCGGGCTGACCCGGCGGGTAGTGCGGTTGAGCAGGCGCGAGCCCAGGCGTTGCTCCAGCCACGCCACCTGGCGGGTGACGCTGGCCGTGGACATGCCCAGCGCCTCGGCGGCGGCGTTGAAGCCGTTGCGGTCGACCACGGCGACGAACACCCGCATCGCATCAAGCGTATCCATTGTTGCGGATCCCGAAATGAATTCTCGAAATAACGATAATTTATTCGTGGCGGCGACGGGAATAGCCTGTACAGCGTTCCCCATCCCATGGTCCGTCGTGAGGTCTCCCATGTCCGCTCCCGTCTCCCGCCTGGCGCCCTACGGTGCCACCCTGCTGCGCCTGGCCCTGGGCGCGCTGTTCCTGGTGCATGCACTGACCAAGCTGCTGGTGTTCACCCCGGCCGGCACCGCCGCCTACTTCGTGTCGCTCGGGTTGCCGGGCGCGCTGGGCTATGTGGCCATGGCGCTGGAGTTCACCCTCGCCGCGGCCTTGCTGCTCGGCGTCTACGCGCGCTGGGTGGGGCTGCTCGGCATCCCGCTGCTGCTCGGCACCATCGTCAGCGTGCACGGCGCCAACGGCTTCGGCTTCGCCAATCCCGGCGGCGGCTGGGAGTACCCGGCGTTCTGGGCGCTGGCGCTGGCGGTGCTGTTCCTGATCGGCGACGGCCGCTTCACGTTGCGCACGCGCTGAGCGCGGTGTTTCCTGTCCCTTCCGGAGACCTGTCATGTCCCGTCTGCCCTCCCTGTACATCTCGCACGGTTCGCCGATGACCGCGCTGCAGCCCGGCCTGGTCGGCACCCGCCTGGCCGAACTGGCGAAGACGCTGCCGCGGCCGCGCGCCATCGTGCTGGCCTCGGCGCACTGGCTGGGCCGGCGGCCATTGGTCGGCGCCGCGGCGCAGCCGCCGACCATCCACGACTTCGGCGGCTTCCCACAGGCGCTGTACGCGATGCAGTACCCGGCGCCGGGCGCGCCGGCGCTGGCACACCAGGTCGCCGAGCTGCTGGCGCAGGCCGGGCTGGCGCCGGTGCTGGACGAGCGCCGCGGACTGGACCACGGCGTGTGGGTGCCGCTGTCGCTGCTGTACCCGCAGGCCGACATCCCGGTGGTGCCGCTGTCGATCCAGCCGGAACTGGGGCCGGAGCACCACCTGGCGCTGGGCCGCGCGCTGGCGCCGCTGCGCGAGGACGGCGTGCTGGTGATCGGCTCGGGCAGCATCACCCACAACCTGCACGACTTCGGCCGCTACGCCGAGGGCAAGGAAGTGCCCTACGTGCGTCCGTTCATCGAGTGGACCGAGCAGGCGTTGCGCCGCGACGACGTGCCGGCGATGCTCGACTACCGTCGGCAGGCGCCGTTCGCCGCGCGTGCGCATCCCACCGACGAGCACTGGTTGCCGATCTACGTGGCGGTGGGCGCGGCGGGCACGGAGGGGCTGGGAGCGCAGCGCATCGACGCCGGGATCGACGCCGGCCTGCTGGCGATGGACATCTATCGCTTCGATGGCGCCGCGGCGCGCGCAGCGGCCTGAACGCCGGCGCGTCGACCTGAGCGATTCATGGCGGTGAAGGCCGCAGCGCATCCGCGTCTCACCGTTTGAGACGCGGACCCGGCATCGTCGGCCGGTGAATACCCTCGAAAAACTCGCCGTGCTCGCCGACGCGGCCAAGTACGACGCCTCCTGCGCTTCCAGCGGCGCCGACAAGCGCCATTCGCTGCGCAGTGGCGGCATCGGCAGCACCGAGGGCATGGGCATCTGCCATTCGTACACGCCCGACGGGCGCTGCGTGTCGCTGCTGAAGATCCTGCTGACCAACTTCTGCGTGTTCGACTGCGCGTACTGCGTCAACCGCGTGTCCAGCAACGTGCGCCGCGCGCGCTTCACCCCGGCCGAAGTGGTCAAGCTGACCCTGGATTTCTACAAGCGCAACTACATCGAAGGGCTGTTCCTCTCCAGCGGCATCATCCGCAACAGCGACTACACCATGGAGCAACTGGTCGAGGTGGCGCGGCAGTTGCGCGAGGAGCATCGCTTCGCCGGCTACATCCATCTCAAGACCATTCCCGATGCGGCGCCGGAGCTGCTCGCCGCCGCTGGCCGCTACGCCGACCGGCTCAGCATCAACGTGGAGTTGCCGACCGAAGGCGGCCTGGCGCAACTGGCGCCGGAGAAGAACGTCGGCGGCATCCGGGCGGCGATGGGCGAGTTGCGCTGGCGCATCGAGGAGAGCAAGGAGGCGCGCAAGGCCGAGGCGCGGGTGCGCGCCAAGCCGCCGCGCTTCGCCCCGGCCGGGCAGAGCACGCAGATGATCGTCGGCGCCGACGGCGCGGACGACCGCGCGATCCTGCACACCAGCCACAATCTCTACGGCAACTATCGCCTGCGCCGGGTCTACTACTCCGCGTTCAGTCCGATTCCCGACGCCTCCGCCAAGCTGCCGCTGCTGGCGCCGCCGCTGCAGCGCGAACACCGCCTGTACCAGGCCGATTGGCTGCTGCGGTTCTACGAGTTCTCGGTGGAGGAGATCGCCCCGCCCACGACCAGCGGCATGCTCGACCTGGACGTGGACCCCAAGCTGGCCTGGGCGCTGCGCAACCCCGAGCGGTTCCCGGTGGATCTCAACACCGCCGCGCGCGAACTGCTGCTGCGGGTGCCGGGGCTGGGCACGCGCAACGTCGAGCGGCTGCTGCTGGCGCGACGGCACGCGCGGCTGCGGGTCGAGGACCTGGCGCGGCTGCGGGTGCCGCTGAAGAAGCTGCTGCCGTTCGTCAGCGTGCTCGATCACCATCCGCGGCAGCGGCTGGACGATCCGCAGCGGCTGCGCGCGCAACTGGCGCCGGCGCCGCGCCAGGGTGGCTTGTTTGACTGACGCGGTGGGCGCTGCCCGTCGCGTTCGACGCGCTGGCGCGAGGCAGGGAGCAGGCCGTGTTCCAGGCTGAGGTGGTGCCGCCGTGGAGCCTGGAGGCGTGGCGGGCGGTGGCGCGGGCGGCATGGTGCGCGCAGGCGGCGCCGGAGACGCTGGCCTGGGATGGCGATGCGCAGGGCGGCCTGCTGGCCGGGACCGACGTCGCGACGCTGCCTGCGCAGGTGCCGCCACCGCGGGTGTCGGCCGAGTTCCTGGCGCTGGCCGGCGCGGTGCTGTGCCATCGCGATCCGCAGCGGCATGCGCTGCTGTACCGCCTGCTGTGGCGCATCGCCGGCGGCGAGCGCGCGCTGCTGCAGCGGGTCACCGATGCCGACGTGCACCGCGCCCAGCAATGGGCGCAGGCGGTGCGCCGCGACAGCCACAAGATGAAGGCGTTCGTGCGCTTCCGCGAGGTGCCGGGCGAGCAGGAGGCCTACATTGCCTGGTTCGAGCCGGAGCATCACATCGTCGATCGGGTGGCGCCGTTCTTTGCGCGGCGCTTCGCCGGCATGCGCTGGGCGATCCTCACTCCGTACCGCAGCGTGCGCTGGGACGGCGAGACGCTGCAGTTCGGCGCCGGTGCGCAGCGCGCCGATGCGCCGGCCGACGACGCGCAGGACGCGCTGTGGCGCACCTACTACGCCAACATCTTCAACCCGGCGCGGCTCAACCCGACGATGATGCGCCAGGAGATGCCGCAGAAATACTGGAAGCATCTGCCGGAGGCGCAGTTGCTGCCCACGCTGATCCGCGACGCCGGGCAGCGCGTGCGCGAGATGGCCGAGCGCGCGCCGGAGCCGGTGCGTCGGCGCATTCCCGCCCCGGCACCGGCGCCGGCGGCGGTGGCCGCCGACGACAGCCTCGAGGCGCTGCGCGCGGCGGCCCGCGACTGCCGCCGCTGTCCGCTGTGGCAGCCGGCCACCCAGACCGTGTTCGGCGAAGGTCCGCAGGATGCCGCGGTGATGGTGGTCGGCGAGCAGCCCGGCGACGAGGAGGACCTGAGCGGACGCCCCTTCGTCGGTCCGGCCGGGCGCCTGTTCGACCGCGCGTTGCAGGAGCTGGGGGTCGAACGTGCCGGCATGTACGTCACCAACGCGGTCAAGCATTTCCGCTTCGAGCAGCGCGGCAAGGCGCGGCTGCACCGCAATCCCGAGCGTGCCCATGTCGAGGCCTGCCGCATGTGGCTGGCTGGCGAACTGGCGCGGGTACGCCCGCGCATCGTGCTGTGCCTGGGCGCGACCGCGGCGCGCGCGGTGCTGGGGAATGGGTTCGCGCTGATGGCCCAGCGTGGGCAGTGGCAGGCGCTGGACGACGGCACGCATGCCCTGGCCACCGTGCATCCGTCGTGGGTGCTGCGCCAGCGCGGCGGCGAAGCGGGCGGGGCCGCCTATCAAGGCTTCGTGCGCGACTTGCGCGTGTTGGCGGAGCGGGTGCCGATGCTGCATGGAGACAGTGCCGACGACTGACGGCCTGCGCCCGAGGCGGTCGTCGCAGTCGGGGCGTGCTGCCGTCGTCGAGCGCATGGAGGCGCAAAACGGGGACGGCCGCAGCCGTCCCCGCGATGCCAATGCACCCCCGATGTGCTTACGGCATCAAAACCTTGTCCACCACATGGATCACGCCATTGCGCTGCATCACGTCGGCGGTGGTGACGTGCGCGGTATTGCCCTTGCTGTCGGTGAGGGTGACCTTGCCGCCGCGGGTCTTGGCGATCAGCGTTTCGCCCTGCACCGTGGTCAGCTTGGCGCTGCCGCCGCCGGCCTTGATCTGCGCCAGCAGCGTCGCCGCATCGAGCTTGCCGGGGACCACGTGGTAGGTCAGCACCTGGGTCAGCTTTTCCTTGTTCTCCGGCTTGAGCAGCGTGTCCACCGTGCCGGCCGGCAAGGCGGCGAAGGCGGCATTGGTCGGCGCGAACACGGTGAACGGGCCTGCGCCCTTCAGCGTGTCCACCAGGCCGGCGGCCTTGACCGCGGCGACCAGGGTGGTGTGCTCCTTGGAGTTGACCGCGTTGTCGATGATGTCCTTGGTGGCGTACATCGGCGCGCCGCCGACCATCGGATTCGGCTTGGCCGTGCTCATCGCTGCGCGGTCGTGCGCCGCGGCCTGGCCGGTGTCGGCCATAGCGGGCAGGGAGACGAGGCCGGCGAGGGCCAGGGCCAGCAACTGGAGTTTCATGGGCTTGCTCCTTGAAAGGGATGCGCGGCCAGTCGACCGTGCACCTGCCTTTACGCGCACAGCGCCGGCGCGGTTGCATCACGCGGCCCAGAGAATGATGAACGAGTGCTCCCCATGTCGTCGCGCTCGCTGCAATACGCCAGATGGGAAGAGTAGGGCGGGTACTGGCCGCAAATCAGGTTTTTCCCGGCATCTCTTGCTTCGCTGTCGGCCGATTCTGTGAGTGCATGGCCCTTCGCCAATCACGGTCCGGTCCTGTCGATCAACTGGAAGCCGCCGCTGTTGCCAGTGGAACGCGATCGGCATCTGCCGTCGACCGGGATGCAGGGACATGCCAATCAACCGCACGATCACACGTAAAGAGAGGATGGCATGAAGTACTACCACTACGGCCCGGTGTCGATTCTGAGCAAGGTAAAGCGACTGGGCGGCAGCAAGGGATGGGAGTTCATCGAAAGCGCACAGGATCAGTCGGAAGGAAAGCCGAAAGCGTGCTACGTCACGCGCCTTTCGCCGGAGCAACTTGCCGACAACAGTAGCCCGGTAGCACGGGTGCTGGGCCTGAAGGCGACGCCGGGCGACCGCTGGCTGTGCTTTGAGATGGACTTGCCCGATGCCTGGGAGGAAAAAGGGGCTGCCGTGCTGATCACGCCCATCAAGGGGGACAGAGGCAAGCAGGGAATCGCCCTGTTTCTGACCAAGCAAAAGGACTACGACGCGAGTCTCGATAACGACGTGGATCCACGTAGCGACTACATCTACATCAATCGCGCGTATTGCACGCAAATATGGACCATCAGCACGGCCACGGGGAAAGACAAGGTGTTCGAACCCTACACGCCGTAGTCGATCCGGTTACGTGCCTGCCGCGTGGCATGCTCGCGGCACGGTGCGTTCGTGCGCTCCCTTGGCGAATTGCAGGGAGCGACGCGCTGCCGTTCCACAACTGTGTAGAGTCAGGAACATGGGCGGGTCAAGCGTCGCTCGCCGCAGTGCAGCCAGCGGACAATGCCAGCCGCGCCGTCATCCATCGGCGACGCACCCGGGGCGTCCAGATCCGGCTGGATGGACGCCGCTGGGTCCAGGGCGAGCGCTGCCCATCTTGCACCCCGGTTGTGGGCCAGCTGTCCGGGCGGCAACGTCGCGACATCAGCGGCCGGCTGCGTCGTGCCACTGGACATCGCCGCCGCGGTGCGCTTTGCTTGCAGGCTCCCCCATTCATGGGCGGCGCTGCCGCGTGGCGCCGCCGTCCGGACGAGCATGCATTCGATCGAAGTGGTCTTGGCGATGTTGCTGGCGGTGGTGGCCAGTGGCTATCTCGTGCGTGTCCTGCCGTTCTCGCTGCCGTTGCCGCTGGTGCAGATCGGCCTGGGCGCGATCATCGCCGGCGTGTTCAAGAAGGGCTATGCGCTGGAGCCGGAGCTGTTCTTCCTGCTGTTCCTGCCGCCGCTGCTGTTCCTGGACGGCTGGCGCATCCCCAAGCAGGGCCTGTTCCGCGACAAGGGCGTGATCCTGGAACTGGCGCTGGGCCTGGTGGTGTTCACGGTGATCGGCGCCGGCTTCCTGATCCACTGGATGATCCCGACCATGCCGCTGGCGGTGGCGTTCGCGCTGGCGGCGGTGGTGTCGCCGACCGATCCGATCGCGGTGTCCTCGATCGCCGCGCGCGCGCCCATCCCCAAGCGGCTGATGCACATCCTGGAAGGCGAGTCGCTGCTCAACGACGCGTCCGGCCTGGTCTGCTTCCAGTTCGCGGTGGCCGCGGCGATCACCGGCGCGTTCTCGCTGGCCGACGCCTCGCTGACCTTCCTGTGGGTGGCGCTGGTCGGCGTGGCCGCCGGCATCGCGGTGGTGGTCGGCACCAGCCTGGCGCAGCGCTGGGTGTGGCGCCAGGTCGGCGAGGAGCCGGGCGCGGCGATCCTGGTCAACCTGTTGCTGCCGTTCGCCGCCTACCTGCTGGCCGAGGCGATCAACGCCTCGGGCATCCTCGCCGCGGTCGCCGCCGGCATCGCCATGAGCTACGTGGAACTGAGCGGCCGCGCCCCGGGCAGCATGCGCGTGCAGCGCTCGGCGGTGTGGGACATGGTGCAGTTCACCCTCAACGGCATCATGTTCGTGCTGCTCGGCGAGCAGTTGCCGGGCATCGTGCAGGGCGCCATGCACAACATGGACGAGGCCGGGCACCTGGATCCGTGGTGGCTGCTGGGCTATGCGCTGGCCATCTACGTCGGCCTGCTGCTGCTGCGCTTCCTGTGGGTGTGGCTGTCGCTGCGCTGGACCCTGCTCAAGGCGCGCCGTCGCGGCGAGGACCGGCAGAGCCCGCCGTGGCGGATCGTGGTGGCGACCTCGCTGGCCGGCGTGCGCGGCGCGATCACCCTGGCCGGCGTGCTGACCCTGCCGCTGGCCCTGCCCAACGGCGCCGCGTTCCCAGCGCGCGACCTGGCGATCTTCCTGGCCAGCGCGGTGATCGTCACCTCGCTGCTGGTCGCCAGCATCGCGCTGCCGCGCCTGCTGCGCGGCCTGGAGCTGCCGGAAGAGCCGAGCGACCGCCTGGAGGAAGACCTGGCCCGGCGCGAGTCCTCGCGTGCGGCATTGGCCGCGGTGGAGAAGCTGCGCCAGCGGCTGGTGCAGGACAGCGAGCACGCCGACCTGTACAACGAGGCGGCCAACCGGGTCAGCGCGCTGTACCAGCGCCACCTCGACCACGGCGACGCGATGGAGAGCGACCCGGAGGAGGCGCGGCGCCTGGACAATGTGCTGCGCCAACTGCGCAACGCTGGCCTGCAGGCCGAGCGCCAGGAACTGTTCAAGCTGACCCGCCAGCGCAAGATCTCCGACGAGATCGCGCGCCGGCTGATCCGCAACCTGGATCTGCTGGAGGCGCGGCGCAAGAGCTGAAAGGCCGGGACCCGGGACCCGGAAAAGTGGGCTTCGCAGGGCGGACGCGTCGCTACCCGCGAAATGTGACGGCAGCTGATCGTAGACAACGAGTCGCTGCTAGGCTCTTGCGGGTCCCGGGTCCCGGGTCCCGGCCTTCGCCGCGACTGGCGCATCGCGCTAGGCGTCCTCGACCAACGGCGGCAGCCGCCTGCGGACCGGGGTCGACTTCACGATGGCGGAGTTCGTTTCGGCGCGATCGGTGACTTTTGCCAGGATGCTGTCCAGATGCTGGATGGTGCGCAGGTACAGCCGGCAGATGAAGCAGTCTTCGCCGGTCACCTTGTCGCATTCGACGACTTCCGGGATGCGCTGCAGCAGCTCCTCCACCAGGTGCAGCTGCCCCGGCAGCGGCTTCACCCGCACGATCGCCTGCAAGGTGTAGCCGAGCGCGCGCGGGTCGAGCTCGACCGTGAACCCGGCGATCACGCCCTGGTGCTGCAAGCGCCGCACGCGGTCGGCGGTGGCCGGCGCCGACAGGCCGATCTGCCGGGCCAGTTCGCTGGTCGCCATGCGCGCGTCCTGCGTCAGCGTGCCGAGGATGGCGCGGTCGATCGCGTCGAGCGTGGCGACGGCGGGTGCGGAAAGGTGGTTATGCATCAGGGGCTTAATTTCTGAGGCCAGATTTGTAGATAGCCTAAGTTTAAGCATGTTTTCGCGAAGCCGCGGTTTCTACAATGGCTGCCATCCGACACATTGAAAGGAACCGGGATGGCGTCCAGCGAGATCCGCCGTGGTGCGGCCGAGATGGGGTCGTGGCCATGCTCATGTCCGGCACGATCGGCTGGCTGGTGGTGTCGTCGCGGCAATCGCCGGTCAACGTGGTGTTCTTCCGCTGCCTGTTCGGCGCGGCCACCCTGCTGATCGTCTGCGCGGCGCTGGGCCTGTTGCGCCGCAAGGCGTTTTCGCCGCGGATGCTGGCGCTTGTGCTGCTGGGCGGCGTCGCGATCGTGGGCAACTGGCTGCTGCTGTTCGCCGCCTACGGCCGCGCCTCGATTTCGATGGCCACCGCCGTCTACAACACGCAGCCGTTCATGCTGGTCGGGCTGGGCGCGATCGTGTTCCGCGAGCGCATCACCGCCTCGACCGTGGCGTGGTTGGCGGTGGCCTTCGTCGGCCTGGTGGGCGTGGTGCGCATCGCGCCGGCGGTGCTCGCGGTGCCGGGCGAGTACCTGCAGGGCGTCGCGCTGGCGCTGGGCGCGGCGTTCCTGTACGCCGTGTCGTCGATCGTCACCAAGCACCTGAAAGGCACGCCGCCGCACCTGCTGGCGCTGCTGCAACTCGGCATCGGCATCGTGTTGCTGGCGCCGTTCGCGCACTTCGATGCCTTGCCGTCCCGCCCCGCCCAGTGGCTGGATCTGGTGGTGCTCGGCGTGGTCAACACCGGGGTGATGTACGTGCTGCTGTACGGCGCCATCCAGAAACTGCCCACGGCGATGATCGGGGCGCTGTCGTTCATCTATCCGGTGGTGGCGATCGCGGTCGATCGCATTGCCTTCGGGCAGTCGCTGGCGTGGACGCAGGTGCTCGGGGCGCTGCTGATCCTGCTGGCGGCGGCCGGGGTCAATTTCGGCTGGCGCGTGCTGCCGTGGCCGCGCCCTGCGCGGCCGGCCGCCGGTACCCTCGGCACCGGCGAACGCTAGCCGACGTTCGGCGCGGCAACCACGGCGTCGTCGTCAGCGTTTGCAGGCACCGGCTGGCGCACTGTCCCGCATCCGGGAGAGTGCTTCCGCCGGATCGGGATTTATCCATCACGATCCGGCTTCTACCCTGGGGGCCGTTTCCGCAGCCGCTGCGCCACCCCGGGAGTTTCCGTGTCGCCGATCATTTCCGTGCAACAGCTCACCAAGACCTACGCCGGGGGCTTCCAGGCGCTCAAGGGCATCGACCTGGAGATCCGCCGCGGCGAGATCTTCGCCCTGCTCGGCCCCAACGGCGCCGGCAAGACCACGCTGATCAGCATCATCTGCGGCCTGGTCACGCCCAGCAGCGGCCGGGTGCTGGCCGATGGCCACGACATCGTGCGCGACTACCGTGCCGCGCGCGCCAAGATCGGCCTGGTGCCGCAGGAGCTGGCCACCGATGCGTTCGAGACGGTGTGGGCGACGGTGCGCTTCAGCCGCGGCCTGTTCGGCAAGCCGCGCGACGACGCCCACCTGGAGCGGGTGCTGCGCGAGCTGTCGCTGTGGGACAAGCGCGGCAGCCGCATCTCCACCCTGTCCGGCGGCATGAAGCGGCGCGTGCTGATCGCCAAGGCGCTGGCGCACGAACCGTCCATCCTGTTCCTGGACGAACCCACCGCCGGCGTCGACGTGGAGCTGCGCCACGACATGTGGCAGATGGTGCGGCGCCTGCGCGAGCAGGGCACCACCATCATCCTGACCACGCACTACATCGAGGAGGCCGAGGACATGGCCGACCGGGTCGGCGTGGTCAACCGCGGCGAACTGGTGCTGGTGGAGGACAAGCGCACGCTGATGCGCAAGCTCGGCAAGAAGCAACTGGCGCTGACCCTGCAGGCGCCGCTGCCGGCGTTGCCGCCGGCGCTGGCGACGCAGCCGCTGGAACTGTCCGCCGACGGCGCCACGCTGACCTACACCTACGACGCGCAGGCCGAGCAGACCGGCATCGGCCCGCTGCTGCGGCAACTGGAGGAGCAGGGCGTGGAGATCAAGGACCTGCAGTCCAGCGAGAGTTCGCTGGAGGAGATCTTCGTCAACCTGGTGCGGCCGGCGTCGGCCGCGGCGGAGGTGCGCGCATGAACCTGCACGCGATCGCCGCCATCTACCGTTTCGAGATGGCGCGCACTTTCCGCACGCTGACCCAGTCCATCGCCTCGCCGGTGCTGTCGACCTCGCTGTACTTCGTGGTGTTCGGCGCGGCGATCGGCTCGCGCATGGGCGCCATCGACGGCATCAGCTACGGCGCCTACATCATCCCGGGGCTGGTGATGCTGTCGCTGCTCAGCGAAAGCATTTCCAACGCCTCCTTCGGCATCTACATGCCGCGCTGGGCCGGCACCATCTACGAGGTGCTGTCGGCGCCGGTGGCATGGTGGGAGGTGGTGATCGGCTACGTCGGCGCGGCGGCGAGCAAGTCGGTGCTGCTGGGCCTGCTGATCCTGCTCACCGCGCGCGCCTTCGTGCCGTACGAGATCGCCCATCCGCTGTGGATGTTCGGCTTCCTGGTGCTGACCGCGCTGACCTTCAGCCTGTTCGGTTTCATCATCGGCGTGTGGGCCGACGGCTTCGAGAAGCTGCAGGTGATCCCGTTGATGGTGATCACGCCGCTGACCTTCCTCGGCGGCAGCTTCTACTCGATCAACATGCTGCCGCCGCTGTGGCAGAAGATCAGCCTGTTCAACCCGGTGGTGTACCTGGTCAGCGGCTTCCGCTGGGCGTTCTACGGCAAGGCCGACGTGCACATCGCGGTCAGCGTGGGCATGACCCTGGGGTTCCTGGCGCTGTGCCTGGGCGTGATCTGGGCGATCTTCCGCAGCGGCTACCGGCTCAAGCCCTGAGGCGGTCGCCGAGGACCGCAATGTGCCGGCGGGCGCTGTGCCCGCCGGCGGCCGCGCTTACTTGGCGTCGAGCCAGAAGGCTTCGACCTGGCCCTTGACCTTCATGGTCATCGGGTTGCCGCGGCGGTCGCGCGCCTTGCCGACCTGCACGCGGATCCAGCCTTCGCTGATCGAGTACTCCTCGACGTTGTCGCGCTCCACGCCGTTGAAGCGGATGCCGACGCCGCGCGACAGCGTCTCGGCATCGTGGAACGGGCTCTGCGGGCTGACCGCCAGGCGGTCGGGGGGCGTGTCGGACATCGTGGTGGCTTCGCGTGGCGGCGGACAGCGCCGTCTTCCGGGCTGCGAAGGATAAACGCCCGCGGCGCCGTTGCCGAGTTCCGCGCTTCCGTCGTCGCGCCGGGCGCGGCACACTGGCGCTCCCTCGTGATGCCCGATGCGCCGCCATGCCCGACAACAGCGCCGACTACGACGATCCCGACGACCTGTTCGACGACGACGACGATCCGGACACCCAGCAGGGCCTGATCTGGAACCTGCTGCTGCTGATCAACCCGGGCGACGAGGAAAGCGCCCTGCGCCAGTTCGACGCCTACCGCGAGGCCGCCGGCGAAGCCGAGCGCGAGGACGCGGACTGGCTGTGGACGCTGAAGGACGCGATCGACTGGCGGGCGGGCTTCTACGTCGACGGCCACGACCGCGAGGCGCTGATCGGCGCGATCGACGAACTGGCCGCGCGCTGGAACCTGCGCATCGACTGGGGCGGCGACATCGACGATGCCGACTTCCTGCAGGAGCACGACAGCGCCTCGCTGCTGGCGGTGGCCTACGACCGCCTGCGCGAGCACGGCTACAGCATCTGGTGCTGGGACGCCGGCAGCGAGATCCGCGCCGGCTGGATGGCGCTCAGCCGCGACGATCAGGACATGCAGCGCCTGGCCGCGATCCTCGGCATCGACCTGCGCCCGGGCAGCGATCCGTTCTAGGCATCCCTCGCTACGCATCGGTGATTGGTGTTGCGGCCTTGCGTGTCAGGCACCTGCAGCGTCCTGTGGGCGCGATTTCAGTGGCGATGCGTGCAGCGTTTGGGTGTTCTGGCGCCGGATGCAGGCGGGACTGAAGTCCCTCCCATAGTGCACCCGGCAGCTTGCCGCCAGCGCCCTGTAGG
Source organism: Xanthomonas sp. F10 (assembly GCF_014206815.1). Taxonomy (GTDB): domain Bacteria; phylum Pseudomonadota; class Gammaproteobacteria; order Xanthomonadales; family Xanthomonadaceae; genus Xanthomonas_A; species Xanthomonas_A indica. The sequence goes on along the minus strand of NZ_JACHNP010000001.1, from coordinate 432,396 downwards.
AGCGGCTTCAGCCGCGACGAACGAAGTCGCGATCGCACCGCCCATGGTGAATGTTGGAGCTGAAGCCCTCCTGCAGTGCGCCAGAACGTATCTGCAGCTCCCTGTGGGAGCGACTTCAGTCGCGACGCGCAGAGCCGTCAGACGCAGCCGTGCCGGCCGCTGCCGGAAGCGCTGGCCCAGTGCACCCGCACGCCCGCGCCGCCGCACTGCGCCGGACGCCGCTGCCGCCATCACGCTTCAATCGGCCTCGCCGCGCGCCTGCGCACGTGCGTGGCGGATCAGCGCCTTCAGCAGTTCGCGATCGCTGTGCCGCGAGACCGGCACCGCGCCAAGGCGGATCGCTTCCTCGCGCAGGGCGGCCGGCACGTCGTAGTGCGCGCCGCTGAGCTTGTTCTGGAAGGCGCGGCGGGGAATGCCCAGCCGCGCCGCCATGGCGTGCAGTTCGTCCAGGGTGTCGGCGAGCAGGTGACCCCAGCGCTGGCCGCGCCAGGGATGCACCGCATCGTCGATGTAGACCGCCATCGGGTCCGGTCAGGCCGGCTTGTGCGTGCCGTCGGCGTCCGCCGCGGTGTCAGGCGCCGCGCTGCTGTCGGCCTGCGCCGGCGCGGCATCGCCGGTCTCCGTCGCGGCGTCCGCGTCGGTCTCGTCCTCGGCCGCATCCTCTGTCGCGCCGTCGCCCGCGGCGAACTCGGCGACCAGCGCGTCCAGGTACTCGGCCGGGGTCTGGCCGGCCTCGGCCGCCAGCGCGTCGATCATCTGCTGCAGCTGCGTCGAGTATTCCAGGGTGATGGTGTTGCCTTCCTGCTCCTGCAGGTTGGCCAGGTGCTTGAGCATCGCCAGCATCGGCACCGGATTGTCGGCATTGCCCATGGTCTGGCCGCCGACCGCCAGCAGCCACTGGCGGCCCTGCAGGCCGATCGCGGCCAGCACGCGGCCGCTCTGGTCCTGCAGCACGGCGTGGTTGGCGATGGGCTGCTCGCGGCCCAGGCGGGCGAAGGGGCGCGACGGCTGCTGCTTCTTGCGCTTGTCGCGCTTGGCTTTGGATTGCTTGGACACGGCGGTCTCGTTGGCGAAGTGGCGGCCATTGTAAGCGCCGCGCCGTATGCGGTCCCGCCGGGCCATCGCCGCGCGGCCACGGCGCCGCGCCGGGGGCCGCCGCGATCAGCGTGCGCTGGCCGCTTCGGTGCCGGCGGCGGCGGCCGTCACCGGTGCCCCGCCGTTGATGCTGCGCAAGGCGTCGCGCGCGGCGGCGGCCGCCGCCTCCGGCGAGGTGGTGCGCGGTTCGGCGATCCGCACCGAGGCCTTGGCCGGCGTCGCCGCCGGGGCTGCTGCCGACGGAGCGCCGGTGGTGGCGGCAGGTGCGGCGGCGGGCGCCGCCTTGCCGGGCGGCGGCGCCGCGGCCGCCTCCGTCGCCGCCGCGCTCAGGTCCGGCACCTTGGTGTCGGCGTCGGGCTGCACGGTGCCAAGGGCGACGCTGTGGTCGCCATCGGCGGTGGCCGCGTCCTCGGCATCCTTGGTCATCACCACGATGCTGATGCGGCGGTTGATCGGATTGTTCGGCACCTGCTTGTCGAACAGCACCGACGAGGACAACCCGACCACGCGCGAGACCTTGTCCTCGCCCATGCCGCCGGCGACCAGTTCGCGGCGCGCGGCGTTGGCGCGGTCCGCGCTCAGCTCCCAGTTGCTGTAGCCGTTCTTGGTGCTGTACTGGGTGACGTCGGTGTGGCCGGTGATGCTGATGTGGTTGGGCACTTGGTTGATGAAGCCGGACAGCTCGTGGAGGATGCCGCGGGTGTAGGGCTTGAGCACCGCACTGCCGAGGTCGAACATCGGCCGGTTCTCCTTGTCCACGATCTGGATGCGCAGGCCGTCCGGGGTCAGGTCCAGCAGCAACTGGTCCTTGAACGGCTCCAGCGCCTGGCTCTTGTCGATGGCTTCCTTCAGCTCCTGCATCAGCGTTTCCAGGCGTTCCTTTTCCTTCTCGCGCTGGCTGCTCTTGCTGTCGTCGCCCTTCAGGCTCTTGCTGCCGAACGGATCCTTGTTGTTGCCGCGCTGCATCTCGCCGGCGCCGCCGAGCTTGATCATCGAGGTGCTGGCGCCGCCGGGGCCGGCCATGCCGGGGCTCGGCGCCGGGCTCTTGCCGGCCAGCGGGCTGGGGTTGCGGAAGTATTCGGCGATCGCCGCGCGCTGTTCCTTGGTGGTGGCCGCGACCAGCCACAGCACCAGGAAGAACGCCATCATCGCGGTCACGAAGTCGGCATAGGCCACCTTCCACGCGCCGCCGTGGTGGCCGCCGCCCTGGACCTTCTTGACCCGGCGGATGACGACGGTGGGCTTGGTCTCGGCCATGACTGCGTTACTTGATCGTCTTCAGATGCGTTTCGAAGTCGGCGAAGCTCGGCCGCACGTCGGTCGGCAGGGTCTTGCGCGCGAATTCGAGGGCGATCTTCGGGTTGTAGCCGCGCAGGCAGGCCAGCAGCGCGGTCTTCACCGATTCGAAGATGCGGCTGTCCTGCTCGGCGCGCGCTTCCATCGCCGCCGACAGCGGCGCGACGAAGCCGTAGGCCAGCAGGATGCCGAGGAAGGTACCGACCAGCGCCGCGCCGACGTGGTGGCCGATCTCCTCGATCGGGCCGCCGATCGAGCCCATGGTGATGACGATGCCCAGCACCGCGGCGACGATGCCGAAGCCGGGCAGGCCGTCGGAGACCTTGCTCAGCGCATGCGCCGGCGCCATCGCTTCGTGGTGGTGCTTCTCCAGTTCCAGTTCCAGCAACGGTTCCAGTTCGTGCGGCTCGATGTTGCTGCCGATCATCAGGCGCAGGCAGTCGGTGATGAAGTCGAGCAGGTGGTGGTCGGCCAGTACCTTGGGGTAGTTGCCGAAGATCGCGCTGTCGGCCGGGCGCTCGACGTGGTCTTCCAAAGCCATGAAGCCGTCGCGGCGCGCCTTGTTCAGCAGTTCGTAGATCAGGGTCAGGGTGCTGCGGTAGTCGTCGGCCTTGTACTGCGGGCCCTTGAACACGCCCAGCACGCCGCCGATGGTGGCCTTGACGATCTTGCCCGGGGTGCTGACCAGGAACGCGCCCAGCGCCGCGCCACCGATGATCATCAGCTCGTAGGGCTGCCACAGTGCGCCAAGTTTGCCGTGCGACAGCACGTAGCCGCCGACCACGCTGATGATGACGACGATGAAGCCAACGATGATGAGCATGGCGGAGCAGCCTGCGGGCCGGAACGGGGACGCTCTAGATGTCGGCCCCGCGGCGCCATTCTGAAGGTGTGAACCGTGCCGGGTTTTTGGCGGCGCGGGCGGCGGGCCGGGTGCTCAGCCGGTCATGCCGCTGTCGTGGCGGACGCATTTGAGCGTTTCGCCCAGGCCCGCCAGGGTCAGCGTGGCCTGGTCCGGCTGCGACTGCCAGAAGGTATTGCCCAGGGCATCGGCGTAGCGCGCGCCGGTGGCGGCGCCGGCGTCGGTGCGCTGCATGTCCAGGCGGGTCCCGCGCACCTGCAGGGCCAGGCGCTCGCGCGCCGGATCGGCGGCCGCCTGCACCAGTTCCTCGCCGCAGCGCCACTGCATGGGCAGGGCATCGGCCTGCAGGCCGGGGGCGGCGGTGGGCGACGGCGTGGCCGCCGCGGGCGCGGCCTGTGCCGGCGCCGGGGCGGAGCTGCGCTGGCAGGCGCCCAGGGCGAGCGTCAGCAGCAGGAGGGGAAGCAACGGGGTTCGCATACCGGTGGTCTCCCTGTGGCGGCGCGTCTGCGCCGGAATCAGGCCGGTTCGGTCTCGCCGCCGCCGCGGTGCAGCGGGTTGGGCAGCGCCTGGCCCTGTTCGGTGAACTGCAGCGAGACCGAATTCAGGCAGTGGCGCTCGCCGCTCGGCGGCGGGCCGTCCGGGAACACGTGGCCGAGATGGCTGTCGCAGCGGGCGCAGACGATCTCGGTGCGGATCATGCCGTAGCTGGTGTCGCGCAGCTCGCGCACGTGATCGGGGTGGTAGGGCGCGAAGAAGCTCGGCCAGCCGGTGCCGGAATCGAACTTGGCGCTGGAGCGGAACAGCGGCAGCCCGCACAGCCGGCAGGTGTAGACGCCTTCCAGCTTGTTGTCCAGGAACACCCCGCAGAACGGCGCTTCGGTGCCGTGCTGCAGCAACACCCGGCGTTCCTCCGCGTTCAGCGCGCCGATCAGCTGCTCGCGCTCGGCAGCAGTGGGAGGCGAGAGGTCGAATCGGCTCATGGCGGGGCCCGGGGCTGGAGGAGGAGGAAACAACATGAGGGCTTCAGGCGCGGCTTCAAGCGCACCGCCGGTCGCATCGACGCGACCTGGCGACTGGAGTAGCGTGGGGATCACCCTGTCCATGCGAGACCGCCCCATGTCCCGCTTTTCCCTCCCTGTCGCCGCCGTCATCCTGCTCGCGCCAGCGCTGGCCGTCGCACAAGGCCTGCAACCGGTGCCGGGCACGCCGCCTGCCAGCCGGGACGCCAACGCACTGCGCGCGCTCCCGCCGTCGCCACGCGCGACGCCGGTACCGTCTGGCCTGGATCAGCGCCCGCAGCCAGCGCCCGTTCCGGCGCCAAGGATCGCTCCGATCCCGTCCAACCTGGGCGACCGGCCGCAGGCCCCGGCGCAAGATCAGCGTGCCAGCCCTGCCCTGCCCGGCGGCGTCGCCGACCCGGCCGCGCGCCGCCCGGTGCGCCTCTACGATCGCAGCGGCCAGGTGATCCCCGGGGCGATGCAGGTCGGGCCGAACCGCGCGCTGGACACGCGCACCGGCCGTTACTACGACACCGTGCCCAGCGGCGACGGAATGCGCATCCAGGACTGAGGTGCCGGCGCGCGGACGGCGAACGCGTGGCGAACGCCGCGTGGCCGCCATCCTCACAAATCGGTTTCTAGACTGGCGGACCGGCCGCGATGTGCGCGGCGCCATGTTCGCCAGGAGAACCGATGAGCAAGCTTCCCGACAACACCCTGATCGTCGTCGCCGACCGCGCCAGCGCGCGCCTGTTCCGGGTCAACCTGGCGGGCGAGACCGCGCTGCTGGAGCAGACCGAGGTGCTGAACCCGGCGCCGATCGAAGGCGTGGAGGACGGCGACCGGCCGATGACCATGGATGAGGCCGGGTTCGTGCGGCAGGTGGCCGAGCGCCTGTACCAGGACGCCCTGCGCGGCGATGTCGAGCACCTGATGCTGGTCGCCGACCCGCACACGCTGGGGCAGTTGCGGCCGCTGCTGCACAAGGAGGTCCAGAAGCGGGTGGTGGCCGAACTGGCCAAGAACCACGCCAATTCCTCGCGCGACGACCTGGAGAAGCTGCTGGTCTCCTGACCTGCACCCCGCGCGAAACGCTCAGTCGGCGATCGGCAGGCTGAGCGTTTCCTTCACTTCTTCCATCACGATGTAGCTCTTGGATTCGCGCACGTGCGGCAGGGTCAGCAGGGTGCTGCCCAGCAGCTTCCGGTAGGACGCCATCTCGCTGATGCGGGCCTTGAGCAGGTAGTCGAAGTCGCCCGAGACCAGGTGGCACTCGAGCACGTTAGGCAGCTTCAGCGCGGCGCGGCGGAATTCCTCGAAGATGTCGCCGGACTTGTAGGCCAGGCTGATCTCCACGAACACCAGCAGGCTGGCCTTGAGGTAGTGCGGGTCCAGCCGCGCGTAGTAGCCGGTGATGGCGCCGTCGCGTTCCAGCCGGCGCACCCGCTCGGTGCATGGCGTGGTCGACAGGCCGACCCGCTCGCCCAGTTCGGTGAAGGAGATGCGCCCTTCCTGCTGCAGGATGCGCAGGATCTTGCGGTCGATCTTGTCCAGTTCGCGGAGGCGTGCGGCCATGCGGGCGGGTCTCAGGGGTTTGGCCTGCTGGGCCGGTGGAAATCAGGGGAAAATCCTGGGTTGTGCTGCCTATACTGCACCGAACTTCTGCCCTGGCGCCATCCAGCCAGGGAATTGATCCGAACGGAGTAGGCGCATGCGGGTTCTGGTTCTCGGCAGCGGTGTGATCGGCACGGCCACGGCGTGGTATCTGGCCCGCAGCGGCTGCGAAGTGACGGTGGTCGACCGCCAGCCGGCGGCCGGGCTGGAGACCAGCTACGCCAATGCCGGGCAGGTCTCGCCTGGCTATGCGTCGCCGTGGGCGGCGCCCGGCGTGCCGCTGAAGGCGCTGAAATGGCTGTTCCAGCGCCATGCGCCGCTGGCGATCACGCCGACCGCCGACCTGCAGCAGTACCTGTGGCTGGCGCAGATGCTGCGCAACTGCACCGCCGAGCGCTACGCGATCAACAAGGCGCGGATGGTGCGCCTGTCCGAGTACAGCCGCGACTGCCTGGACCAGTTGCGCGCCGAGACCGGTATCGCCTACGAAGGCCGCCAGCTCGGCACCACCCAGTTGTTCCGCACCCAGCAGCAACTGGACGGCGCGGCCAAGGACATCGAGGTGCTGCGCGAGTACGGCGTGCCCTACGAACTGCTGGACCGCGCCGGCATCGCCCGGGTCGAGCCGGCCCTGGCCAGCGCGCCGGCGACCCTGGTCGGCGCGTTGCGCCTGCCCAACGACCAGACCGGCGACTGCCGCCTGTTCACCCAGCGCCTGGCCGCGATGGCCGCCGCGGCCGGCGTGCAGTTCCGCCAGGGCGAGACCATCGAGGCGCTGCAGGCCGACGGCGACCGCATCGACGGCGTGCGCATCGGTGGCCGGCTGGAGCGTGCCGACCGCTACGTGGTCGCGCTGGGCAGCTATTCGCCCGGCCTGCTGGCGCCGCTGGGCATCCGCCTGCCGGTGTACCCGCTGAAGGGCTATTCGCTGACCCTGCCGATCCGCGACGCGGCGCTGGCGCCGACCTCCACCATCCTCGACGAGAGCTACAAGGTGGCGATCACCCGCTTCGACGAGCGCATCCGCGTCGGCGGCATGGCCGAACTGGCCGGCTTCGACCTGTCGCGGCCGGCACGGCGCCGCGCCACCCTGGAGAAGGTGGTCAACGACCTGTACCCGCGCGGCGGCGACCTGGCTGCGGCCGAGTTCTGGACCGGGCTGCGCCCGGCCACCCCGGACGGCACGCCGGTGGTCGGCGCCACCGGCTACCGCAACCTGTTCCTCAACACCGGCCACGGCACGCTGGGCTGGACCATGGCCTGCGGCTCGGGCCGCTACCTGGCCGACCTGATGGTCTCGCGGCAGCCGCAGATCAGCGGCGAGGGCCTGGACATCTTCCGTTACTCCCGCGGTTCCGCCGCGTCCGTTGCCGAGGCCGTCGCGTGCGCCCAGCCCGTGCATTGATCGACCTCGACGCGCTGCGCCACAACTACCGCCTGGCCCGCCGGCTGAGCGGCGGCAAGGCGCTGGCGGTGGTCAAGGCCGATGCCTACGGGCACGGCGCGGTGGCCTGCGCGCGCGCGCTGGACGGCGAGGCCGACGGCTTCGCGGTGGCCTGCATCGAGGAGGCGCTGGAACTGCGCCAGGCCGGCATCGCCGCGCCGATCCTGCTGCTGGAAGGCATCTTCGACGCCGAGGAACTGCCGCTGGTCGCCACACACCGGCTGTGGTGCGCGGTGGCCTCGCCCTGGCAGGTGGAGGCGATCGCCGCCTTCGCCGCGCCGCAGCCGCTGTGCCTGTGGCTGAAGCTGGACAGCGGCATGCACCGGCTGGGCCTGGCGCCGGACGAATTCCGCGCCGCGCATGCGCGGCTGAGCGCGCTGCCGCAGGTCGAGCGGCTGGTGCTGATGAGCCACTTCGCCCGCGCCGACGAACTGGACAGCGCACGCACGCGCGAGCAGGTGGAGATATTCCGCCAGGCCACCGCCGGCCTGGCCGGCGAGACCAGCCTGTGCAACTCGCCGGCGCTGCTCGGCTGGCCAGAGTTGCGCAACGACTGGGGGCGGCCGGGGCTGATGCTGTACGGCGCCGACCCGTTCGCCGCAGCGGCCACGCTGCCCGGCGAACTGCGTCCGGTGATGACCCTGCAGTCCAAGGTCATTTCCGTGCGCGACATCGCGCCGGGCGAGCCGGTCGGCTACGGCGCACGCTTCGTCGCGGCGCGGCCGACACGGGTCGGGGTGGTGGCGATCGGCTATGCCGACGGTTATCCGCAGTTCGCGCCTAACGGCACGCCGGTGCTGATCGACGGCACGCCCGGCGAGCTGATCGGGCGCGTGTCCATGGACATGCTGACCGTGGACCTGACCGAGCACCCGCAGGCGGGGCTCGGCAGCGAGGTGCAGTTGTGGGGCGAACAGCCGCGCATCGATGCGTTGGCCGGGCGCTGCGCGTCCAGCGCCTATCGGCTGCTGTGCGGCCTCAAGCGCGCGCCGCGGGTCTACCTCGGCGGGTGAGCCGTGCCTGACGGCGCCGGCGCGCTACCGGCGCCGCGCGTGCTGCCTCAGCGTTCGGCGACCGCGCTGTCCTTGCGCAACTGGCGGCGCAGCCAGTCGTCGAGCATGCGCTTTTCGTAGCGCAGCGGATCGGTGCTCAGGCCGACCGAGCTGTTGTACAGATAGCTCGGGTCCATCAGCTTCGGCTGGCCCTGAGCCAGCACCTGGCCGTCGGCGCCGTACAGGGTGAAGTCGAGGCTGATCCGCGGCGGGTACAGGTCGCGCATCACCCGCACGTCGTTCCAGTTCGGGCCGTGCCAGGGCTCGTAGTCGCCGGCGCGCTTGATGTCGGTCAGCTTGATGTCCAGGCGCTGGCCGGGCTGCAGTTGCTTGGCGGCCTGCTTCTGCAGGTAGGCGGCCAGGTCCTGCACCCAGTCGCCGCGTTCGGCTTCCCAGCGATTGCGGCTCTGCCGCAGTTCGCTGAAGGTGGCCGGATCGGCCCAACTGACCTGCACCGGGCCGTCGCTGGTGAGGCTGCGCGGGGCCTGCGGGTCGGTGACGTTGCGGATCTCGGCGGAGGCGCCGCCCGCCCACAGGCAGGCAGCAGCCAGCGCCGTCCAGGCATAGCGGATCTTCATGGCGGATCTCCAGGAGGCGTACGCCCAGTGTGTGCCTGCGCCGGCGCGCCCGCAATCGCGGCGAGGCACGCGGCGGCGAGCGTTGGCCGCCGATTCATCCGCCGCGGCATGACGGACGGCTCACATCGCCTCGCCGCCTGCTTCACGGTGCGCGCGCGAGGATGGATGCCACTCGAGTGACGCGGGGATCGCATGAAGACGCCGTTGTTCCACCAGGCCCACACCGGCAGCGATGTGCGCCTGCAGTTCATCGACTGGGCCAAGCGCCACGGGCACAGCCCGGCCAGCGGTGCGGCCGCCTTCGTCGAGCACCAGGCCAACCTGGACGACGCCGCGCGGCAGTTGCGCCTGAACCCTGGCGACGACGTGCGCCAGCTGTTGCGGCGTTACCTGGTCTCGCTCGGCGAGGCACGCGATGTGGCCGTGCAGTTCCCGCCCAGCTATCACTACCGCAGTCCGCAGGGGCAAAGCTTCCGCTACACGCTGACGCTGGTGCTGGCCGAGCACGGCGTGGAGTGGAAGGCGCGGGTGTGGACGGGCCTGGAATACCTCGGCCTGATCGTCGGCCGTGGTGCCGGCCCGCGCGCCAACTACACGCGATTGGCGCGGATGGCGGTGGAACACGAGCTCGCCAGCGACGCGCCGCGTTTCACGCTCGGCTGAGCAATTCAGGAACGTCGTCATGTCCGTCGTCAGCGCGCCCGAGCGCACCGTGGTTCCCGAAGAATGCCGCCGGCAATGCCGGCGGTTGGGGGCGGCACGCGTGCAGCAGTTGCTGGAGGCCTCGCCGCCGCCGGCGTGGCGCGAGGAAGCCGAGCGCTGGCTGGAAGAACAGGCCTTGCGCAATGCGCGCCTGACCCAGTGGATGGTGTTGGCCGGCATCGGCCTGTCGCTGCTGGGCATCGTCTTGGTGGTCGCCTTCTTCTGGTGAGCCGGGTCGGGCAGGCGCGGCGGAAGTCGCGGCTTGACGGCGGCGGAGTCGCTTAACAAGATGGGGGTTCCGCCTCGCCGTTCCTCGCGCGCCGTTGTTGCGCCGCGGATGCCGGGCACCGTCTTCACTCCGTTGCCGTAGGCCGCTTTCAGAGCTACTCCGTCATGCATGCCAGCCCCGACACCACCTCGTCTCCGCTCGTGAAGGCGACGGATCTGCATTACCGCGAGATCTTCGACAAGATCGACGCCGGCTTCTGCGTGATCCAGGTTCTGTTCGACGAGACTCAGCGCGCGGTGGACTACGTTTTTCTGGAGGTCAATCAGGCGTTCGAGCGCGAAACCGGGTTGCACGACGCGTTCGGCCGACGCATGCGCGACCTGGCGCCGACCCATGAGGAGCACTGGTTCCGGCTGTATGGCGAGGTGGCGCTGAGCGGACGCTCGGCCAAGTTCGAGAATTTCTCCACGCCGCTGGCCCGTTGGTGGACGGTGGATGCTTTCCGCATCGGCGCGCCCGAGCAGCACCTGGTCGCCGTGCAGTTCCTCGACATCACCGAGCGCAAGCGTATGGAGCGCGACCTCGCCGAGAGCGAGGCGCGCTTCAGCGCACTGGCCGAGGGCCTGCCGATGCCGGTGTGGGTGCTGGACGCTCATGGCGAACTGCGCTTCACCAACACCGCCTATGCCGAATTCTTCGGCATCGATCTGGACACCGACGGGGCGCGCCCGGGCTGGGGCGACGTGCTGCATCCGGAGGACGTGGGCGTGTTCGCCTACGAGCTGCGCAGCGCGCTGCACGACCAGCGCAACCTGCGCGCGCTGGTGCGCGCGCGCCGCCACGATGGCGAATGGCGCTGGTTGGAAATGACCGCGATGCCGCGCTATTCCGCCGAGGGCCAGTTCATCGGCCTGGCCGGCAGCAGCCCGGACGTCACCGAACGCCGCGACATCGAACTGGCGCGGGAGCAACTGCTGGAATCCGAGCGCAGCGCGCGCAACGCCGCCGAGAGCATGGCGCGGCTCAAGGACGAGTTCCTGGCGACGCTGTCGCACGAACTGCGCACGCCGCTGACCACCATCCTCGGCTGGAGCGATCTGCTGCTGCAGCGGCTGCCGCCGGGCGATCCGAGCAGCAAGGGCCTGTCGGTGATCGCCAGCAGCGCGCGCGCGCAGCAACGGCTGATCTCGGACATGCTCGATCTCAGCAGCATGCTGCTGGGCAAGGTGCAACTGGAAGTGGAGGCGCTGGACCTGGCCGAGCAGGTGCGCGAGGCGATGCGTGCGCAGGAGCCGGTGGCCGAAGGCAAGGACCAGGCACTGACCCTGCAGGCGCCCTCGCAGCCGTGCATGGTGCTGGGCGACGCCACGCGCCTGCAGCAGGTGTTCTGGAACCTGTTGTCCAACGCGATCAAGTTCACCCCCGCGCACGGGCGCATTGCCCTGGCGATCGACCTCGAGGACGATGGCGAGCATGTCAGCGTGGCGGTGCGCGATTCCGGCGACGGCATCCCGCCGGAATTCCTGCCGCATCTGTTCGGCCGCTTCCGCCAGGCCGACAGCACCACCACGCGCCTGCACGGCGGCCTGGGCCTGGGCCTTGCGATCGTGCAGCAACTGGTGGAGATGCACGGCGGGCAGATCAGCGCGGCCAGCGAAGGCCGTGGCTGCGGCTCGGTGTTCACCGTGCGCCTGCCGCTGCACCGCGACGCGCCGGGCTCGCGCCCGCTGCGCGAAGTGCGCGCGTTCGCGATGGCCGAGCAGGTGGTCGAGGCGTATTCGCTCAAGGGCGTGCGCCTGCTGGCGGTGGAGGACCAGCCGGACATGCTCGACTACCTGCGGCGCCTGCTCGAGGAGCAGGGCGCCGACGTGGTCGCGGTGGGCTCGGCCAGCGAGGCGCTGGAGGTGCTCGACGGCGGCGGCCATGCCGCGATCGATGTGATGGTCACCGACATCGGCATGCCGGGCATGGACGGCTATGGCCTGATCCGCACCGTGCGCGAGAACATGGGTCTGGGCGCGGACGAACTGCCGGCGGTGGCAGTGACCGCGCTGGCGCGTGCCGATGATCGCCAGCGCGCGCTGCAGTCCGGCTTCCAGGAGCACCTGGCCAAGCCCTACAGCGTGGCGCAACTGGTCTCGGCGGTACGCTTCGCGCGGCAGCGCTAGGGCAGCTGCGCTCTTGCCCGCCGGCTCACGCCGGCGGCGCTACGGTGGAACGTCCCTCGCACGGAGTCCACCGATGACCAAGTACGCCAAGCGTGTCCACACCGACCAGGCGCAGATCCAGGCACTGGAAGAACTGGCCAAGCAACTGCCGGAGCAGTCCAACGTGCGCATCGAACTCGAGGACGGCAGCACCTTCCTCGGTACGGTGACGATCCGTCCCAGCATCCAGCTGTTCCGCGATGCCAACGAGCAGGAAGGCAGCAATGCGCAGGTGCGCATCGACGGGCTGGACGATCCCGCCGAGCACCACTACCTGTGGCTGGACGAAATCCGCAGCGTGCGCCAGCTGCCGGCGCGGCCCTGGGACATCGATCCGCGCGGCGACGCCTCTTGACGCATCTTTCACTTTTTCCGGGCCATGGCTGGGCATCATCGGGGTTCCCCCGTGTTCCCGGATATCCAAGACGCATGGCCATGTCTTCGCCGATTCGTGCCCGTTGGGTGTTGTGTGCGCTCAGCGCCGCCCTGCTCGCCGCCTGCGGCGACACCGCCAAGCACCCCATCGAGGACGGCATGGGACCGGATCCGGTGCTGCCCGATCCGGTCAAGCGCATGATCCCCACGGTCAAGATCGCCGAGGTCAAGCGCTGGGCCGATGGCGCCGCGCCGGTGCCCGCCGCCGACCTGGCGGTGCAGGCCTTCGCCCGTGATCTCGACCATCCGCGCTGGCTGTACGTGCTGCCCAACGGCGACGTGCTGGTCGCCGAGACCGCCGAGCCGCCGGCGCCGGAAAAGGAGAGCAGCGGCCTGCGCGACAAGATCCAGGGCGCGATGATGTCCAAGGCCGGCGCCACCGTGCCCAGCGCCAACCGCATCACCCTGCTGCGCGATGCCGACGGCGACGGCGTCGCCGAGGTGCGCACCCAGTTCCTCAAGGGTTTGTATTCGCCGTTCGGCATGGCCCTGGTCGGCGACCGCCTGTACATCGCCAATGCCGATGCCCTGGTCAGCTTCCCGTACAAGGACGGCGATACGCAGATCACCGCCGCGCCCAGCTTCGTCGCCAATCTGCCCGGTGGCATCAACCACCACTGGACCAAGAGCCTGCTGGCCAGCCGCGACGGCAAGAAGCTGTATGTGGGCGTCGGCTCCAACAGCAATGTCGCCGAGAACGGCATGGAGCAGGAGCTCAACCGCGCCGCGATCCTCGAGGTGGACGCGGCCAGCGGCGCCACCCGCGTGTTCGCCAGCGGCCTGCGCAATCCGGTCGGCCTGGCCTGGCAGCCGGGTACCGACACGCTGTGGACCGTGGTCAACGAACGCGACGAGCTCGGCAGCGATCTGGTGCCCGATTACCTGACCTCGGTGCGCGAGGGCGGCTTTTATGGCTGGCCGTACAGCTATTACGGCCAGCACGTGGACGAGCGCGTGCAGCCGCAGAATGCGGAGATGGTGGCCAGCGCGATCAAGCCCGACTATGCGCTGGGCGCGCACACCGCCTCGCTGGGCCTGGCCTTCTACGAGGGCGCCCTGTTGCCGCCGACCTACCGCGGCGGTGCCTTCATCGGCCAGCACGGCTCCTGGAACCGCGATCCGCCGTCCGGCTACAAGGTGATCTACGTGCCCTTCGCCAACGGCAAGCCCAGCGGCAAGCCGCAGGACGTGCTGACCGGCTTCCTCGACGCCGAGGGCCGCGCGCAGGGCCGCCCGGTCGGCGTGGCGGTGGACAAGCCCGGCGCGCTGCTGGTCGCCGACGACGTCGGCAACGTGGTGTGGCGGGTGACGCCGAAGCCGGGCAAATGAGCGGCAGCGGGCGTGACGTCCGCTGCGCCAATCCGCACCGATCGTAGCGGCGTCTTGGTTGCGACGGGGGCTGGCTGATGGAGACCGGTCGCGGCTGAGGTCGCTCCTACAAAAGACTGGGTCGACGTGGCGGCGCCAGGGTCCAGGATCGCGTCTCCCACTGCAGGCGCAGCGGTGTCCTGCGGAATGCACTCGCGTAGGAGCGGCTTCAGCCGCGACCGGCGGCACACGGAAATTCCGTCGCGGCCCGAAGCCGCTCCCGCACTGGACTTGTTCGGCGTTTCTACCGTCGAAATCGCGCCGATGCCGGCGCGCGTTCACACAGCCTGTCATGGCCGTCGTAGGAACGGCTCCAGCCGCGACCGGGCACTCCTGGGGAGGCCCGGCCGCGGCTGAAGCCGCTCCTACGTATCGCGTCTGGGTGTACTGGGTTACTGCCCGGTATCAGTGCTCCACCGGTGCCGGCTCCACGCCGAAACGGCGGGCGTAGCCGCGTTCGTTGAACACCCGCTCCACTTCGGTATCGCCCAGCTCCGGGGCCGCGTAGACGGCGTAGACCACGCTGCCGTCGTCACGTGCGCCGCGCTGGTGCAGGCGGTAGCGCGGACGTCCGGTGCCGGTGTTCTCCGGGTAGTGCAACGGCGGCTGGCTGCCATCCAGGTCCACTTCGCTGTTGTCGACGACGCCGCCGATGAACACTGCGCGCATGCTGCCTCTCCAGTCGTTGGGTGCCTTGCAGCCTAGGCGCGGCGATGTTGCCGAAACATCAATGATGCGTTGGATTCGCGCAAAACCGAGGGTCACCGCGCGCTGCCGGTAGAATGCGCGTCCCTGTTCCGAAGACAACGCCCGATGCCGGCCGCGCAAGACGCCCCTCTCGAGACCCTGTTCCTGCCGTTCGCCCAGCGCGTGCTGCGCTGGCCGGCCGGCAAGGTGCTGTTCCTGCGCGCCCGCGACGGTTGGGCGCTGCGCCAGCACGCGCAGCCGTCGCAACTGGTCTGCGAGCAGGATTACCGACCGTTCGCCAGTGCGCTGCAGCAAGGTGGCTGGACCGTACGCGCCGAGCAGGACGGCGATGCCGATGCCGGCGGCTACGCGCTGGTGCTGGTGCTGCCGCCGCGCCAGCGCGAGGAAGCGCGGGCGCTGCTGGCGCGTGCGGTGGCGCTGGCCGCGCCGGGCGGTGTGGTGGTGGCCTGCCAGGCCAACAACGAGGGCGCGCGCTCCGGCGAGGACGACCTGAAGCAACTGGCCGGTCTCGGCGGCAAGCTGACCAAGCACCACTGCCGGGTGTACTGGACCGCGCCGCTGCAGGGCGGCCACGACGCCGCGCTGCAGCAGCGCTGGGCGAAACTGGATGCGGTGCGGCCGATCCTGGACGGGCGCTTCCGCAGTCGCCCGGGCGTGTTCGCCTGGGACCGCATCGACCCGGCCTCGGCGCTGCTGGCCGAGCACCTGCCCGCCGACCTGCGCGGCCGTGCCGCCGATCTCGGCGCCGGCTACGGCTATCTATCCGCGGAGTTGCTGGCGCGCTGTCCACAGCTGACCGCGCTGGACCTGTTCGAGGCCGACGCGCGCGCGCTGGCGCTGGCGCGCGCCAACCTGGCGCAGGCGCCGGCCGGAGTGACGCTGGGCTTCCACTGGCACGATGTGACCACCGGACTGCCGGGGCAGTACGACGTCATCGTCAGCAATCCGCCGTTCCATGCGCCGGGGCGGATGGAACGGCCGGACATCGGCCGGCGCTTCATCGCGGTGGCGGCGCAGGCGCTGGCGCCTGGCGGGCGGCTGTTCCTGGTCGCCAACCGGCATTTGCCCTACGAGGCGGTGCTCGACGCCAGTTTCGGCGAAACCGAGGTGCTCGCCACCCGCGACGGCTTCAAGCTGATCCACGCGGTGCGCAGCCGCGGAGCGCGCCGATGAAACTGGTCAAGCACCTGGCCAACCTGGGCTACGGCAGCCGCAAGCAGGTGGCGTTGATGTTCCGCGAAGGCCGCATCACCGATGCCGACGGCGAGGTGCTGTACGCCGACGACCAGGTGCCGCACGCGGCGATCCGGGTCGACGGCGAGCCGCTGGACCCGCCGCCCGGGCTGATCCTGGCGCTGCACAAGCCGGTCGGCTACACCTGCTCGACCAAGGATCCGGGACGCATCGTCTACGACCTGCTGCCGCCGCGCTTCCGCCTGCGCTCGCCGCTGCTGTCCACGGTGGGGCGGCTGGACCGCGACACCAGCGGCCTGCTGCTGATGACCGACGATGGCGCGCTGCTGCATCGCATCGTCTCGCCGAAGGCGCGGCTGGCCAAGGTCTACGAGGCCACCCTGGCCGAGGACCTGCGCGGCGACGAAGCGGCGCAATTCGCCAGCGGCACGCTGATGCTCGACGGCGAGACCACGCCGTTGCTGCCGGTGGAACTGGAGACGCTGGGGCCGCGTCAGGTGCGCGTCGCCCTGCACGAAGGCCGCTACCACCAGGTGCGGCGCATGTTCGCCGCCGTCGGCAACCACGTGGCCGCGCTGCACCGCAGCCGCATCGGCGGCTTCGGCCTGGGCGATCTGCCTTCAGGACAGTGGCGGGTGCTTGAGGCGGCGGACGTGGCGGTGCTGTTCGAGGGCCGGGATTAGGGATTAGGGATTCGGGATTGGCAAAGGCGCGTGGCGTCGCGACGCCGTGCCTTTGCCGATGTCGGTTCGATCCCAGCGTCGCCAGGTTGACGGATTGCGCTGGACGATGGCGTCTTGAACCGCGCGCATGGGCCGTTTCAACGATGCGAGCAGCGCAGCTCTCGTAGGAGCGGCTTCAGCCGCGACCGGGCGTTACCGGTAACGGCTGGTCGCGGCTGAAGCCGCTCCTACGCGGGATGTGTGGAATGCGGATTGGCAACGGCAACGACCACGCGTCCTGCCTTTGCAAATCCCCAATCCCCAATCCCCAATTCCCGATCACGAATCCCGCCCCTCAACCGCCCGCTTCCAGCCCTCCAGCCCCAGCTTCTCCAGGGTCTGGAGATTGCGCTCGACGATCACGTCCGCGTCCGGGAAGGCGGCCACGGCGCGCTCCACGCTGTCCTCGCGCAGCAGGTGCAGGGTGGGGTAGGGCGCGCGGTTGGTGTAGTTGCCGATGTCGTCCGGCGCGGTGCCGGCGAACTGGTACTGCGGGTGGAAACTGGCCACCTGCAGGATGCCCTGCAGGTCCAGCGCCTCGACCGCGGCGTCGGCGTTGTCGAGGAAGTCGTTGTAGTCGAGGAAGTCCTGCAGCACGTCCGGGTGCACGATCAGCGTGGTGTCGATCTGCTCGGCCGGGGTGTCGCGCAGCAGCACCAGTTCCTCGGCCAACTGTTCGAGCAGCGCCTCGGGCGTGCTCGCGTCGCTGAGCACGTAGCGGATCTGCTGCTTGACGTGCACCGCCTTGGCGAACGGGCACAGGTTCAGGCCGATCACCGCGCGTTCCAGCCAGCGGCGGGTGTCGCCCAGGTAGTCGGGCGCGTCGCCGGGGATTTCGTCGTGCATCATCGCGGGGCTGGCTTGGAAAGGCAGGCGATTGTAGGACACCCCGAATCATCCCGGTTGGCGCATGCGCAGGAGCGGCTTCAGCCGCGACGCGGCCTTTTCTGGAACGCCATCGCGGCTGGAGCCGCTCCTGCAGGTGGCGTGATGCGCGACGAACGCAGGGCATCGAAGCTGACCCTGCGGGTGCTGTGCGGCCACCCCGGCATGCCGTGCAGCGCGTGGCCATCGCGGGCCTGCGACAGCAGCGTGGCTGTCGCCTGGCCCACGCTGTCGAGTCGCAAGGCCGAGGCGTCGCCGTCAGGCGGGCGCGGCGGGGCAGGTGTCCGGCCCGTCTTGCGTTCTGCTCCGATCCGAGGGGCGGCGGACTGCGCTCAATCGCGGAAGTTGTCGAACTGCAGCGGCAGCTCGAAATCGCTCTTCTTCAGCAGCGCGATCGCATCCTGCAGATCGTCGCGCTTCTTGCCGCTGACCCGCAGCTTGTCGCCGTTGATCTGCGCTTCCACCTTGAGCTTGGCCTCCTTGAGCGTGGCCACGATCTTCTTGCCCAGCTTCTGCTCGATGCCCTGCTTGACGGTGATCTTCTGCCGCGCGCCGGCCAGGTTGGTCTCCACGTCGCCGAACTCCAGGCAGCGCACGTCGATGCCGCGTGCCAGCAGGCGCGCGCGCAGGATGTCGGTCATCTGCTTGACCTGGAAGTCGCTGGGCGCCGACTGCGTGATGACCTGGTCGTCCAGTTCGAACTTGGCCTCCACGCCCTTGAAGTCGAAGCGCGTCGACAGTTCGCGGTTGGCCTGGTCGACGGCATTGGTCAGTTCGTGCTTGTCGACTTCGGAAACGATATCGAAGGAAGGCATGGGCGAGTCCTCGGCAAAGATGCCTATCGTAAGACGTGCGGGTCGTGCATGGGGCGGAGATTCGGGATTGGGGATTCGCAGAAGTGCCCTGCGCCGACACGACAGGCGCCGTCGTAGGAGCGGCTTTAGCCGCGACTGCTGTGCCAGGAAGGCCCTGTCGCGGCTAATCCCGCAAAAGGGGACAAGAGCCGCTCCTACGAGACAGCGCGATGCGCGGAGATGTCTTGAAGCCGCTCTCACAGAAGGCTGTGTCAGCCGCTGCAGCCGGGGCTGGAGCCATGTGGGAGGGACTTCAGTCCCGACGCGACGCGCTCCGGCGCCACGCACATCGCCGATCGCGGCGATAATGCGCCGATGCCCAGTTCCCGTTCCAATGCCGCCGCCGCTGCGTGGATGATCGCCGCGGTCGCGTTCTTTTCGCTGATGGATGCGTCGATGAAGCAACTCAGCGCGCACTATCCGGCGCTGCAGGTCGCGGCGCTGCGCGGCGGCGCCTCGCTGCCGTTCGTGCTGGTGTGGGTGCTGGCCAGCGCCGGGCCGCGCGCGATCTGGCCGGTGCGCTGGGGCTTGCATCTGCTGCGGGGCGTGCTCGGCATCGTCATGATCGGCTGCTTCGCCTGGGCCTTGCGCAGCCTGCCCTTGTCCACCGCCTACACCATCTACTTCGTCGCGCCGCTGCTGGTGGCCGCGCTGTCGGTGCCGCTGCTGGGCGAATACGTGGGGCCGCGGCGCTGGGCGGCGATCGGCGTCGGCCTGGTCGGCGTGCTGGTGGTGCTGCGCCCCGGCATGGACGGGTTCGTCTCGCTGCCGGGGTTGATGGTGCTGCTGGCGGCCGTCGCGTACGCGGTGGCCTCGGTGCTGGTCAGCCTGCTGGCGCGCACCGACACGCCGCAGTCGCTGGTGGTGTGGTTTCTGCTGCTCATGGCGCTGGGTGCCGGCGCCTTGGCGCTCCCGGACTGGACCCCGCTGCGCCCGGCCGACACCGGCTGGATCGCCGGCATGGGCCTGGCCGGGGCGTTGGGCCAGGTGGCGCTGACCCAGGCGTTCCGCCGCGGCGACGCCTCGCTGGTGGCGCCGCTGGAATACAGCGGCCTGCTGTGGGTGATCCCCTGGGACTGGCTGCTGTGGCGCAAGCTGCCCGATGCCTGGACCTGGGTGGGCGGGGCGATCATCGTCGCCAGCGGCCTGTACCTGCTGCACCGCGAGCGGATCCGCGCGGTGGCGCACCCGCCGCCGCAGGCGCGGCCGTAGCCCACTCCGCAATGCGCGCCTACGTTAGAATCGAATGGAATAACGCACGCCACCTTGGCCTGCTAGGCTTTGCGCCCCCCGTCGCTGCCGGTCCCGCGCGTTGATCCAGTTCGAGCGCCTGCACAAGTCCTATTCCGTCGCCGGCCAGCCGGTCGTGGCGCTGCATCCGCTCGACCTGCGCATCGAGGCCGGCGAGGTGTTCGGCATCATCGGCCATTCCGGTGCCGGCAAGTCGACCCTGATCCGGCTGATCAACCGGCTCGAGGAGCCCAGCGGCGGGCGCCTGCTCATCGACGGCGAGGACGTCACCGCGCTGGACCGCGCCGGGCTGCGGACCCTGCGCCAGCGCGTGGGTATGATCTTCCAGCACTTCAACCTGCTGTCCTCGCGCACGGTCGCCGGCAACGTCGCCTTCCCGCTGGAACTGGCCGGTACGCCGCGCGCCGAGATCGACGCGCGGGTGGCCGAGCTGCTGGAGCGGGTCGGGCTGGCCACGCATGCCGGCAAGTACCCGGCGCAGCTGTCGGGCGGGCAGAAGCAGCGCGTCGGCATCGCCCGCGCTCTGGCCACGCGGCCGCGGATCCTGCTGTGCGACGAGGCCACCAGCGCGCTGGATCCGCAGACCACCGCCTCGGTGCTGGCGCTGCTGGCGCAGATCAACCGCGAGCTGGGCCTGACCATCGTGCTGATCACCCACGAGATGGAAGTGATCCGCCGGGTCTGCGACCGCGTGGCGGTGCTCGATGCCGGGCACCTGGTCGAGAGCGGGCCGGTCACCGAGGTGTTCCTGCATCCGCAGCATCCGACCACCAAGCGCTTCGTCTCCGAAGCCGAGCACGTCGACGAGGGCGACCTGCACCGCGACCTCACCGCGGTGGACGGGCGCATCCTGCGCCTGACCTTCCTCGGCGCCGACACTTACGCGCCGCTGCTCGGGCGCATCGCCCGCGCCACGGCGGTGGACTACAACATCCTGTCCGGGCGCATCGACCGGATCAAGGACATCCCCTACGGCCAGCTCACCGTGGCCCTGGTCGGTGGCGACATGGATGCGGCGCAGGCCGAGTTCGTCGCTGCCGGCGTGCACGTGCAGGAGTTGCGCCGATGATGCCGTTCGCCACCGCCGCCAGCGGCTTCTTCCGCAATCTCGATGCCGGCAAGTGGAGCGAGATCGGCCGCGCCACCGTCGATACGCTGCTGATGCTCGGCGGCTCGCTGCCGCTGACCCTGCTGATCGGCCTGCCGCTAGGCGTGCTGCTGTTCCTCACCGGCCCGCGCCAGACGCATCAGAAGCCGTTGCTGTACGGCAGCCTGGCGCTGGTGATCAACGTGCTGCGCTCGGTGCCCTTCATCATTTTGATGATCGCGATGATCCCGTTGACGCTGTGGGCGATGGGCACCTCGCTGGGCGTGCGCGGCGCGATCCTGCCGCTGGTGGTGGGCGCGGCGCCGTTCTACGCGCGGCTGGTGGAGACCGCGCTGCGCGAAGTGGACCGCGGCGTGGTCGAGGCCAGCCTGGCGATGGGCGCGACCACCTGGCAACTGGTGACGCGCGTGCTACTGCCGGAGGCGCGGCCGGGCCTGATCGCCGGCGCCACGGTGACCACCATCGCCCTGATCGGCTTCACCGCCATGGGCGGCGCGATCGGCTCCGGCGGCCTCGGCGACCTGGCCTACCGCGACGGCTACCAGCGCTCGCATGCCGACGTGGCCCTGGTGACGGTGGTGATCCTGCTGTTGCTGGTGCAGGCGCTGCAGATGCTCGGCGATCGCCTGGTCGCGCATTACAGCCGGCGCTGATGTCCCGCGTGCCGGCGTAGGAGCGGCGCTTGCCCCCTTTGCGGGATCAGCCGCGACCGCTGCCGCCAGCGCGGGCGCGGTGCCGGATCGCACACCCCGGGACGAGCGCCGCGCCTGCGCCAGGGCGCCAATCCCCGGCCTTTCGCCGCAGCGCGAGGCCGGGTCTGCTAGCGTGCTGACAGACCTGGCTGCTGCCCTTCTCCTTCCCCACGTTTCCCGGATACCTGCCATGACCCGATTCCCGTTCCGCCTCCTGCTCGCTAGCGCCGTGCTCGTCCTCGGCGGCTGCGGCAAGCCCGATGCCGGTGCCGGCAGCGACCACCTCAGCGTCGCCGCCACCGCGGTGCCGCACGCTGAGATCCTGGAGGTGGTCAAGCCGATGCTGGAGCAGCAGGGCGTGACCCTGGACGTGCGCGTGTTCAACGACTACGTGCAGCCCAACGACCAGGTGGTGCAGAAGCAGATCGACGTGAACTACTTCCAGACCGAGCCCTACCTGCAGGCCTACAACCGCGACCGCAAGAGCAACCTGGTCACCGTGGTCGGCGTGCACATCGAGCCGTTCGGCGCCTATTCGCGCCGCTACAAGTCGCTGGACGCGCTGCCGCAGGGCGCCGACGTGGTGATCCCCAACGACCCCAGCAACAACAGCCGCGCGCTGATCCTGCTGGACAAGGCCGGGGTCATCAAGCTCAAGGATCCGAGCGACGCGCTGTCCACCCAGCGCGACATCGTCGCCAATCCCAAGCAGCTGAAGTTCCGCGAGCTGGATTCGGCGATGCTGCCGCGGGTGCTGGACCAGGTCGACCTGGCGCTGATCAACACCAATTACGCGCTCGACGCCGGACTCAATCCGACCCGCGACGCACTGGCGATCGAGAGCAAGGATTCGCCCTACGTGAACTTCCTGGTCGCGCGTCCCGACAACAAGGACGATCCGCGCGTGCAGAAGCTGGCCAAGGCGCTGACCAGCCCGGAAGTGAAGGCCTTCATCCAGCGCAAGTACCAGGGCGCGGTGCTGCCGGCGTTCTGATCGGCCCGCGCGCATGCCGCTGCTGCTGGCCATTCCGCTGGCGATCGTGATCGCGCTGGCGGTGACCGCGGTGCTGTTGCCGCTGTCGCTGCTGCAGCGCTTCCGCGTGGGCACGGCGCGGCGCCAGGCGCGCGCTTGGCTGGTCGCAGTGCAACTGTGGTCGGCGCTGTTGTCCAGCGTGGTGCTGCTGGTCTTCGCGCTGATCGCCGGGCACTGGTGGGCCGGAGCAGCCACGCATGCGTTGGTCGGCTGGGGCATCGGCGTGCTGCTGGGTGCGCTCGGCAGTGTCGCCACCCGCTTCGAACCGCTGCCGCACGGCCTGCATTACACGCCGAACCTGTGGTTGGCGCTGGGCATGACCGCGCTGGTGGCGATCCGCATCGGTGCCGGGGTGTGGCAGGGTTGGCGCAGCCTGGTCGATGGCGCCGCCTGGCCGACCGAGGGCTGGATGAGTCATGCGAGCCTGCTGGCGGCCGCGGCCTTGTTGCTCGGCTATGCCTGCGCCTACGCCTGGCTGTTGCGGCGTCGCCTGCGTCGCTACACCCGCTACCGCAGTTTCGATCGCTCGCCGCGCTGAGGGCTGCGTACGCGATGCAGTTTCGCTGGTGTTGTTGCAAGTAACGCACGCACAAAAACAAACGGGCCCTGTCGGGCCCGTTTGCGCAAGCACTGGAGACGGAACGCTTAGAAGCGCGCGCCGACGCCGAAGCTGAACAGCCACGGATCCAGCTTCAGGTCTTCGCCGGTGCCTTCGCCGGCCACCTTCAGCTCCGGACGCGAGTGCATGTAACGCGCATCGGCACGGGCGAACCAGGTGGAGTTGATGTTCATGTCCACGCCGACGGTGCCGATGGCGCCCTTGGCGGTGTCCAGGCTGATGTGCTGGTCGGCGTCGAGGCCGGCGAGCTTCTCGTTGCTGAAGTTGGACTCGTAGTAACCGACGCCGACGAACGGACGGAACACGTTGTCCGCCTGGCCGAAGTGGTACTGGCCGCTCAGCGCGATCGGCTGCTGCTCGACGGTGCCGACCTTGCCGATGCCATCGGCCTTGACGCGGTGGTTGAACTTGTCGGCAGCGCCCCACAGTTCGACCGCCCAGTTGTCGTCGATCAGCCAGCTGGCGCTGATGGTCGGCGCCGGGCCGCCATCGACGTCGAGGCCGGCGGCCGGCTTGGAATGCGGGTCGAGCAGGGTCGCGCTGCCGACGACGGAGAAGTGCTTGCCGGAAGCGGTATCGGCATCCTGTGCGAATGCGGCGGGCGCAAACGCAAGGGCGGACACGACAGCCAGGCTCAGGATCTGAATGGACCGCATGGGGTATCTCCTCATCTTTTTCTTGTGGGGCCACGGGAGTGGGCGCGCACACCGTATCGATGAGAAGATGAATCGTCGCCGACCCTCGTCGGACGAATGCAGGCGACGTTCAGGCACTTGCGCTTGATGCTTGAAATAACGAGGTTTTAAGACTTTTGGCCGTTCATCCTGATGCGCGCGACGTGACGACGCAGCCGCTGTTGCAGGGGCTGCCCGCGCAGATACGCGACGATTGCCGAGTGCTGGTGCTCGGCTCCATGCCTGGTACGGCGTCGTTGCAGCAGTCGCGCTACTACGCGCATCCGCGCAACCGATTCTGGCCACTGATGGCGGCGTTGTGCGACGTCGATCCGGCGCTGGACGCTGCAGCGCGGGTGCAGGCGCTGCATGCGGCCGGCGTGGGCCTGTGGGACGTGATCGGCCAGTGCCGCCGCCGCGGCAGCCTGGACGCGGCGATCGTGCGCGGCAGCGAAGTGCCCAACGCCTTGCCCGAACGCATCGCGCAGTTGCCGCAGCTGCGCGCCATCGCCTGCAACGGCGCGGCGGCGGCGCAGGCGTTCGCGCGCTTCGTGCAGCCGCAGTTGCCGCTGCGCGATCCGCCACTGGAGCTGTTGTCGCTGCCGTCCAGCAGCCCGGCCAATGCCGCCTTCGCCTGGCCGCGCCTGCTGCAGGCGTGGTCGCCGCTGCAGCACTGGTTGCGCGCGCCGACGGGCGGGTGATTGAAAGGCGCCGCCCACAGGCGGCACCTGCGTAGGAGCGGCTTCAGCCGCGACAGCGCGTTGTCGAGAGAGCGCCTCGTCGCGGCTGAAGCCGCTCCTACGCGAGACGGCGCGCTGTGTGGCAAAAACAGGTGATTGGAGCTGCCCTGGCGTCACGCCGCTGGATCAGCGGCGCGCGCGCAGGCGCAACCACAGCGTCTGCAGCGCCAACAGCGCGGCGAGCAGCAAGGCCACCCATGCCGCGGTCTGCGCACCGGCCAGCGTGCTCCCGGCCTGTTTGACGTAGACCGCGGCCAGCGCCCACAGCGCCGCCGCCGCATAGGCGAGATTGCCGCGCATCGCCCGGTTCATGCCCAGCAGCAGCGCCGCCGCCAGCGCGAACAGCACCAGGCTCCACGGCAGCATCCGCTCGGTCGGCAGCCAGCGGTAGGCCACGATCACCTGTGCGGTGTTCAGGAACGCCGCCAGCGACAGCCAGCCGGCGTGCAGCGACAGCGGCAGCCACGCCCACAGGGTCTGGCCGGGTTCGACCGCCGGATCGCGCGACAGCCGCAGCGCGGCCAGCAGCATCGCCGCCAGCGCGGTCCAGATCACCGCCAGCGCCAGCAGGAAGTGCTGCTGGGAGAACACCGGCATCCACGCCGCAGTCAGCGCAAAGCCCAGCGCCGCCGGTGCCCGCACCTGTGCCAGCGCGCTGCCGCGGCGGCGCCGCGCGCTGCATTGCCACAGGCCGAAGGCCAGGTCGAGCAGGAAGATCACGCCCCAGATCGCGAAGGCGTAGCCGGCGGCGACGATCAGGGTCGGGTAGCGGTCGGAGATGGCGCCATTGGTGGGGCCGAACGCACCGCGTTGCCCGAACCAGGCGACCAGCGGCATCGCCAACGCCATCAACAGCACCAGGATCCGCATGCCTGCCCTCCGGAAATCTGCGGCGAGCCTAGCCGCGGCGCCGTGAAGGCGGCGCACCGGCGCTGGTGCGCAACATGCGCCGGCGTACTGTCCGCCGGCAGCGGCGCCGGGTGCAGGCGATCGGGCTTTTTTGTCCGGCAAAGGTTGGCGCTGCGGCTGCGGGCCGCCACAATAGGGGTTTCCCCCTCATTAGTTGCCGGAGTTGCCCGCATGGCCGAAATCAAGGAAGCACTTGTCCCCGATATCGGTGACTACAGCGACGTCCCGGTAATCGAAGTGCTGGTGGCCGTCGGCGACACGGTGAAGAAGGACCAGAGCCTGGTCACCCTGGAATCGGACAAGGCGACGATGGAAGTGCCGTCGCCGTTCGCCGGCGTGGTCAAGGAGATCAAGGTCAAGGTCGGCGACAGCCTGTCCGAGGGCAAGGTGGTGGCGCTGATCGAAGTGGCAGACGGCGGTGCCGGTGCCGCACCCGCCGCGCCTGCGGCCGCCAAGGCCACGCCCGCGCCGGCCCAGCAGGCCGCCGCCCCGGCCGCTGCGCCCGCGCAGAACGCGGTCAAGCCTGCCCCGGCCGCTGCCGCGCCCGCCGGCGTGGTCGAGGCGCGGGTGCCGGACATCGGCGACTACAGCGACGTGCCGGTGATCGAGGTGCTGGTCGCGGTCGGCGACACGGTCAAGAAGGACCAGGGCCTGGTCACCCTGGAGTCGGACAAGGCGACGATGGAAGTGCCCTCGTCGGTGGCCGGCGTGGTCAAGGAACTCAAGGTCAAGGTCGGCGACAGCCTGTCCGAGGGCAAGGTGGTGGCGCTGATCGAAGTGACCGGCAGCGATGCCGACGCGCCGTCCGCATCCGCGGTCCAGCCCAGCGCCGAGACCGGCGGCGGCGTGGAGCCGGTGCCGGCCTCGTCCGCGCCGGACAAGCTGGCCCAGCGCGAGATCGCCCAGGTCCAGGCCACGGCGCCGGCCAAGGCGGCCGCGCCGTCCGCCACCCAGAGCAGCCCGCCGGTGGCATTCGACGCCGACAGCGTGCTGCCGCAGAAGGTGCCCTACGCCAGCCCGGCGGTGCGCGTGTTCGCCCGCGAACTCGGCGTGGACCTGTTCCAGGTCAGCGGCTCGGAGCAGGGCGGCCGCATCACCAAGGACGACGTGCAGCGCTACGTCAAGGCCGCGCTGTCCGGCGCCGCGCCGGCCGCTACCGGGGCCGCGCCTGCCGCGGGCGGCAACGGCCTGAACCTGCTGCCGTGGCCGAAGGTGGACTTCGCCAAGTTCGGCGAGGTCGAGGTCAAGCCGCTGTCGCGGATCAAGAAGATCTCCGGCGCCAACCTGGCGCGCAACTGGGCGATGATCCCGCACGTCACCCAGTTCGAGCAGGCCGACATCACCGACCTGGAAGCCCTGCGCGTGGCGCTGAACAAGGAGAACGAGAAGGCCGGCATCAAGCTGACCATGCTCGCCTTCCTGCTTAAGGCCAGCGCCGCGGCGCTGAAGCAGTTCCCCGAGTTCAACGCCTCGCTCGACGCCAGCGGCGAGAACCTGACCCTGAAGAAGTACTTCCACATCGGCTTCGCCGCCGACACCCCGAACGGGCTGGTGGTGCCGGTGATCCGCGACGTGGACAAGAAGGGCGTGGTCGAACTGGCGCGCGAGAGCGGCGAGCTGGCCAAGAAGGCCCGCGACGGCAAGCTCGGCCCGGCCGACATGAGCGGCGGCTGCTTCTCGATCAGCTCGCTCGGCGGCATCGGCGGCACCGCCTTCACCCCGATCGTCAACGCGCCGGAAGTGGCGATCCTGGGCGTGTCCAAGTCCTCGATCCAGCCGGTCTGGAACGGCAAGGAATTCGCGCCCAAGCTGCTCCTGCCGCTGTCGCTGAGCTACGACCACCGGGTCATCGACGGCGCTGCCGCGGCGCGGTTCACCACCTACCTGAGCCAGGTGCTGGCGGACATGCGCCGCGTGCTGCTGTAAGCCCTGTCGTCACGGCGCCGCGTCCGTCGCGGCGCCGGTTTTCCCCCACCTGCGCGCGCCGCCTGTTTGCGCGGTCGCGCCGACGAACTGCAAATGCCTCTCGCCGCGGCGAGGGGTCACAGGAGAAGCTGCATGGCGGTCATTGAGGTCAAGGTCCCGGATATCGGCGACTACAGCGACGTTCCGGTCATCGAGGTGCTGGTCGCCGTCGGCGACACGGTGAAGAAGGATCAGGGCCTGGTGACGCTGGAGTCGGACAAGGCCACGCTGGAAGTGCCGTCCGCGGCCGCCGGCGTGATCAAGGAGCTGAAGGTCAAGCTCGGCGACACCCTGTCCGAGGGCGCGGTGATCGCGCTGCTGGAGACCGCCGATGGCGCCGCCGCAGGCGCGCCCGCCGCGGCTCCGGCCGAGGTGCCGGCCAGCAAGCCGCCGGTGGCGCCGTCGCACCGCGCGCCGGCCGAGCCGCCGGCGCCCAAGCCGGCGCTGGCCAGCGGCAAGCCCGCCGACATCGAGTGCAAGATGGTGGTGCTCGGCGCCGGCCCCGGCGGCTACACCGCCGCGTTCCGCGCCGCCGACCTGGGCCTGGACACGGTGCTGATCGAGCGCTACGCCAGCCTCGGCGGCGTCTGTCTCAACGTCGGCTGCATTCCGTCCAAGGCGCTGCTGCACGCGGCCGCGGTGATCGACGAGGTCGCCCATGCCGGCGACTTCGGCGTGGACTTCGGCAAGCCCAAGATCACCCTGGACAAGCTGCGCGAGTACAAGGAGAAGGTGGTCGGCAAGCTCACCGGCGGCCTGGCCAGCATGGCCAAGCAGCGCAAGGTGCGCACCGTCACCGGTGTGGCGTCGTTCGTGTCGCCGAACGAGTTGGAAATCGTCGGTGCCGACGGCAAGACCCAGCTGCTGCGCTTCGAGCACTGCATCGTCGCCGCCGGGTCGCAGGCGGTGAAGCTGCCGAACTTCCCGTGGGACGACAAGCGGGTGATGGACTCCACCGACGCGCTGGAACTGCAGGAGATTCCCAAGACCCTGCTGGTGGTCGGCGGCGGCATCATCGGCCTGGAAATGGCCACCGTGTACAGCGCGCTGGGCAGCAAGGTGACCGTGGTCGAGTTCATGGACCAGCTGATGCCGGGCGCCGACAAGGACCTGGTCAAGCCGCTGGCCGACCGCTTGAAGAAGCAGGGCGTGGAGGTCCATCTCAAGACCAAGGCGGCCGAGGTCAAGGCCGACAAGAAGGGCATCACCGTGACCTTCGAGGCCGCTACCGCGGGCGAGACCCCGGCGCTGGCCGCCACCACCTACGACCGCGTGCTGGTCGCGGTGGGCCGCGCGCCCAACGGCAAGAAGATCGGCGCCGACAAGGCCGGCATCAACGTCACCGAGCGCGGTTTCATTCCGGTCGACCGGCAGATGCGCACCAACGTGCCGCACATCTTCGCCATCGGCGACATCGTCGGTAACCCGATGCTGGCGCACAAGGCCACCCACGAGGGCAAGCTGGCCGCGGAAGTGGCCGCTGGCGAGAAGAAGGAGTGGGTGGCGCGGGTGATCCCGTCGGTGGCCTACACCAACCCGGAAATCGCCTGGGTCGGCGTCACCGAAACCGAGGCCAAGGCCAAGGGGCTGAAGGTCGGCGTGGCCAAGTTCCCGTGGGCGGCCAGCGGCCGCGCCATCGGCATCGGCCGTACCGAGGGCTTCACCAAGCTGATCTTCGACGAGGAGACGCACCGCATCATCGGCGGCGCGATCGTCGGCGTGCACGCCGGCGACCTGCTGGCCGAGATCGGCCTGGCGATCGAGATGGGCGCCGAGGCCGAGGACATCGGCCACACCATCCACGCGCATCCGACCCTGAGCGAGTCGGTCGGCATGAGCGCCGAGGTCTACGACGGCACCATCACCGATCTGTACATCCCCAAGAAGAAGTGATGCCCTGAGCGACCGCGCCGCCGCGCGCGGTGCGGTCGTGGCCGTGGTGGACCGACGCATGGAGGTCGAGGTGGGGCAGGGCACGCTATGTCCGGAACTGCAGGCGCTGCTGCAACGCGAACTGGCCGGCGGCAACCGCATCGCCGAGCCGCCGCGGCGGACCGACTGGCCGCATCCCGGCTCGGTCTTCGTGTCGCTGAAGCGCGACTTGCGCAGCGACGTGGCGTCGCTGCCGGCGTCGGTGCAGCATGCGATCTGCACCGACCCGCACTACGGCTGGCACGACGAGTGCTACTGCACGACGCACCGGCACCTGCTGGTGGCCGGTGCGACCAAGCCGCCTTGAGCGTGTTTCGGCTGCCGCAACGCGGCTGCCACCGCGTTGGCCATCGGCCACGCGTACCCGTTAAACGACAGAACCCCGCATCGCTGCGGGGTTCTGCATGAAGCTGCTCGCGGGTCCCGGGTCCCGGGTCCCGAAAGAATCAGAACGCGAAGGTCACGCCCGCGACCGGGCCCTTGAACTCCTGCTTCAGGCCGACGCTGGCGTTGTCGCGCTTGCGGTCCACGTCCAGCTTGAACCAGTCGTAGCCGGCGAAGATGCCGAAGTTGCGGGTGAAGCGGTACTCGACGATGGCGTTGGCGCGGCTCAGGTCGCCGTCGTAGTCGCCGAAATCGCCCCACTTGGTGTTGAGGTACTGGCCCTGGATGTTGAACAGCCAGTGCTCGCTCGGGTGCGCGGTGAAGCGCAGGCCGACCACCGGCGCGGCGCCGTCTTCGCTCTCGTCCAGGAAGGTGCCGGTGTAGACCGGGCCCAGGTCGGCGTAGGCATTGGACTCCACCTTGGCCCACTCGGCACCGATCTGCAGGCCCATGCTGAACTGCGGGTTGTCGATCACCGAGTAGTCGTACACCAGGCTCGCCACCTGGTACTTCAGCTCGCCCTTGACGAAGCTGCCCGACGGCACGGTCACGCCGCCCAGGCTGACGTCCTGACCCAGTTCCTCGCGGCGGTCCTTGTCGAACTTGAAGTAGTCGAAGATCAGGCGCTGGCGGGTGCTGAGGCGGAACACGCCGTCCACGCGCGGCTCCCATTCCTTGCCGCCGAAGTTGAAGTCCTGCGAGCCGGAAATGGCGTTGCCGTTGATCACGGCATTGCCGCGCAGGGTGTTGTCGTTGTCCACGTTCATCGCGCCCACGCGCAGGGTGAAGCGGTCGTCGCCGTCTTCGGCGTGGGCGGGCAGGGCATAAGCGGCGGCGAGCGCGCAGGGCAGCGCCAGGGCAAGCAGGTGTTTCATGGGGGACAAGCTCCGTCGTCTTGGGATTTTGGATAGGGCGTCGATGGCAATGCCAGCGCGTGGCGCCACTATCCTTAAATCTGCGTCCACCATTCGTGAAAGTATGGTGGCTCGACCCGGCACACGCGTCCCAGAACGCGCAACAAAAGAGCCCCGGCAAGGACCGGGGCTCGGCGGGTCTGCGCTGTGGGCCGACGAGGATGGGCGCAGTCCCTGTCCGATCAGACAGGGCAGTGGACAGAAAGTTCCCCCGCAAAGACGTGCTGCGACGCCGCATTCGGTGCCGGTGGCGGGCGGCCGCCGTGCTATCGTCTACGAGCGGACGGGCCTGCTGACGCCATCAGGACCCTTGGCGGTTGTCTCGCAAATTGTCCCATTGCTATAATTCCGCGGCTCGACGGACGCGAAGACGTCCTCAATCCACCACCAATTGCAGGATTTTCTGTGCTGAACTCCGTTGATGCGGGTCGGCGGCTGATGCTGCGCGCAGCGATTTACCCGCTGGTGGCGGTGGCCGTGGTGTCCCTGCTGTTCCTGCTGCTGGGACCGAAGTACGCGATGGGCGCCGCCGCAACCGGGCTGGCGACCGTGGCAGGGGGATGGTTGGCCGCACGCACCGCGCTCAATGGCGGTGTGCAGGCGGCAGGCTCGGCGCTGGCGCGGCTGATCGTGGCCATGGTGCTGAAGTGGGTGTTGGTGTTCGCGGTGCTGGCGCTGGGCTTTGCCTGGTGGCGGTTGCCTCCTCTGGCCCTGTTGGCGGGTATCGCCGTCGGGCTGATGTTCCAGGTTCTGGCTCTGGCCAGGCGTTGATCGAATCAAGAAAAGGCTCAGGACTCATGGCGGGCGAGGCAGAAACCCCTACCTCCTATATCCAGCACCATCTGCACAACCTCACCTTCCAGGTGCAGGAAGGCGGGTTCTGGCAATTGCACGTCGACACCCTGGTGATGTCGCTGCTGATGGGCCTGCTGATGGTGTTCGGCTTCTGGCTGGCCACGCGCAAGGCCACCGCCGGCGTGCCCGGCAAGTGGCAGGCGTTCGTGGAAATCATGCTGGAGTTCGTCGACCGCCAGGCCAAGGACACCTACCACGGCACCAGCAAGCTGGTGACCCCGATCGCGATCACCCTGTTCTTCTGGATCCTGTTGATGAACCTCATCAAGATGATCCCGGCGGACTTCCTCGCGATCCCGCTGGGCTGGGCCGGCGTGCACTACTGGAAGCCGGTGCCCACCGCCGACGTCAATGCCACCCTGGGCATGTCGATCAGCGTGTTCTTCCTGATGCTGTTCTTCTCGCTGCGCTCCAAGGGCGTGGGCGGGATGACCAAGGAATTCCTCACCGCGCCGTTCGGCAAGTGGATGCTGCCGTTCAACCTGATCCTCAATATCGTCGAATGGCTGAGCAAGCCGGTGTCGCTGGCGATGCGACTGTTCGGCAACATGTTCGGCGGCGAGATCGTGTTCCTGCTGATCTGGGTGCTGGGCGGTGCCGGCATCCTCGGTGCGCTGGCCGGCGGCGCGTTCGGCTTCGGCTGGATGCTGTTCCACCTGCTGGTGATTCCGCTGCAGGCGTTCATTTTCATGATGCTGTCCATCGTGTACCTGAGCCTGGCGGAAGACAGCCACTGACGTTTCTGTTTCACGCGTTCTAAGCAACCCTTCGTTCGATTCACCATCCTCAAGCAACTTTGTTCCTGGAGAAAACCATGTACTTCGCCGTCCTGACCAACCTCGCCCAAGTCCAGAGCTCCACCGTCCTCGCCGTCGGCATCATGATCGGCCTGGCCGCGCTGGGCGCCGGCCTCGGTCTGGCCATCATGGCCGGCAAGTTCCTGGAATCGGCCGCGCGCCAGCCGGAACTGATCCCGGTGCTGCAGGTCCGCATGTTCATCACCGCCGGCCTGATCGACGCCGCGTTCATCATCAGCGTCGCGGTCGGCCTGCTGTTCGCGTTCGCCAACCCGATGATCGGCGAGTTCGTCGCGCGTCTGCCGCAGGGCGGTTG
The DNA here is from genome assembly GCF_014206815.1 of Xanthomonas sp. F10. GTDB lineage: Bacteria > Pseudomonadota > Gammaproteobacteria > Xanthomonadales > Xanthomonadaceae > Xanthomonas_A > Xanthomonas_A indica. The sequence goes on along the minus strand of NZ_JACHNP010000001.1, from coordinate 399,964 downwards.
ATCCCGTCGTACCGGCGTGCGGTCGCCACCGGCGGCCGCCGCTACGGATGAAGGTTCGGACGCGTCGCCGTGCTGGCGGCGCGTCCACCCCGTCACCATTGGCTGAGCGTACCCCATGAATATCGGTCTCACCCTCTTTGCCCAGGCGCTGGCGTTCGCCGGTCTGATCTGGATCGTCGCGACCAAGATCTGGCCGCCGCTGATGCAGGCCATCGAAGAGCGCCAACAGAAGATCGCCGAAGGCCTGGCCGCCGCCGATCGCAGCCAGAAGGATCTGGCGCAGGCGCAGGAAAAGGTCAACGAAGCGTTGAAGGACGCCCGCATCAAGGCCAACGAGATCATCGACCAGGCGCATGCGCGCGCCAACCAGATCGTCGAGGCGGCCAAGCACGAGGCGATCGTCGAAGCCAACCGGCAGAAGGAACTGGCCCAGGCCGAGATCGACGCCGCGGCCAACCGCGCGCGCGAGGACCTGCGTCGCCAGGTGTCGCTGCTGGCGGTGAGCGGCGCCGAGAAGCTGCTCAAGCGCGAAATCGACGCCAACGCCCATAAGGCGCTGCTCGACGAGCTGGCGGCGGAGATCTGAGATGAGCCAGGCCCTCACACTGGCGCGTCCCTACGCTCGCGCCGCGTTCGCCGCGGCCAGCGACGCCGGCAAGCTCGCGCCCTGGTCGCAGGCGCTGGCGTTCTCCGCCCAGGTCGCGGCCGACCCGCGCGTGGCCGCGCTGCTGCACAACCCGCTGCTGCAGCGGGAGCAGGCGGTGTCGCTGCTGGCGCCGGAAGCGTCCGACGAGCAGTACCAGCGCTTCCTGAGCCTGCTGGCCGAAGGCCAGCGGTTGCCGCTGCTGCCGGAGATCGCCGGTCTGTACGACCAGCTGCGAGCCGAGGCCGAGCGCGTGGTGCAGGCCAACGTGACCTCCGCGACGGCGCTGAGCGATGCCGAGGTGGCCTCGCTGAAGGTGGCGCTGAAGCAGCGCTTCGGCCGCGAGGTCGAGATCACCACGGCGGTGGACGCTTCGCTGATCGGCGGCGCGGTGATCGATGCCGGCGACGTGGTCATCGACGGTTCGTTGAAAGGCAAGCTCTCGCGTCTGCAGTCCGCACTGGCCCACTAAGAAACGGGAATGGCGAATAGAGAGGAGAGAACCCGGCCCGGCGGCGACGCCACCCGCGATTCCCGATTCCCCATTCCCGATTCTCAAAGAAGCTAACCACACGTCGCCATCCGCCGTTGCGCGATGGACGATCCGAAGGAAACCAAGATGGCAACCACGCTCAACCCCTCCGAAATCAGCGAACTGATCAAGAACCGCATCGAGCAGGTCAAGCTGGCCGCGGAGTCGCGCAACGAAGGTACGGTCACCAGCGTGTCCGACGGCATCGTGCGCATCTTCGGCCTGGCCGACGTGATGCAGGGCGAAATGATCGAACTGCCGAACGACACCTACGCCCTGGCGCTGAACCTGGAGCGCGACTCGGTCGGCGCCGTGGTGCTCGGCGACTACGAGAACCTGCGCGAAGGCGACGTGGCCAAGACCACTGGCCGCATCCTGGAAGTGCCGGTGGGCAAGGAACTGCTGGGCCGCGTGGTCAACGCGCTGGGCGAGCCGATCGACGGCAAGGGCCCGCTGGGCACCAGCCAGACCGCGCCGGTGGAGCGCGTGGCGCCGGGCGTGATCTGGCGCAAGTCGGTCGACCAGCCGGTGCAGACCGGCTACAAGTCGGTCGACGCGATGATCCCGATCGGCCGCGGCCAGCGCGAGCTGGTCATCGGCGACCGCCAGACCGGCAAGACCGCGCTGGCCATCGACGCGGTGATCAACCAGAAGAACACCGGCATCAAGTGCGTGTACGTGGCGATCGGGCAGAAGGCCTCGACCGTCGCCAACATCGTGCGCAAGCTGGAAGAGAACGGCGCGCTGGCGCACACCATCGTGGTCGCCGCGACCGCCTCCGAATCGGCGGCGATGCAGTACATCAGCGCCTACGCCGGCTGCACCATGGGCGAGTACTTCATGGACCGCGGCGAAGACGCGCTGATCGTGTACGACGATCTGTCCAAGCAGGCCGTGGCCTACCGCCAGATCTCGCTGCTGCTGAAGCGCCCGCCGGGCCGCGAAGCCTACCCGGGCGACGTGTTCTACCTGCACAGCCGCCTGCTGGAGCGCGCCGCGCGCGTGTCCGAGGAGTACGTGGAGCAGTTCACCAAGGGCGAGGTCAAGGGCAAGACCGGTTCGCTGACCGCGCTGCCGATCATCGAGACCCAGGCCGGCGACGTGTCCGCGTTCGTGCCGACCAACGTGATCTCGATCACCGACGGCCAGATCTTCCTGGAAACCGACCTGTTCAATGCCGGCATCCGCCCGGCGGTGAACGCCGGTATCTCGGTGTCGCGCGTCGGTGGCGCCGCGCAGACCAAGATCATCAAGAAGCTCTCCGGCGGCATCCGCATCTCGCTGGCGCAGTACCGCGAGCTGGCGGCGTTCGCGCAGTTCGCCTCGGACCTGGACGAAGCCACCCGCAAGCAGCTCGAGCGCGGCCAGCGCGTCACCGAGCTGATGAAGCAGAAGCAGTACATGCCGATGTCCATCGCCAACCAGGCGCTGTCGATCTACGCGGTCAACGAGGGCTACCTCGACGACGTGCCGGTCAACAAGCTGCTGGCGTTCGAAGAGGGCCTGCACGCCCACTTCGCCAACACCCAGGGCGAGCTGATCGCCAAGGTCAACGACACCGGCGACTGGAACGGCGACATCGAGGCCGCGTTCAAGAAGGGCATCGGCGAGTTCAAGACCACCGGTAGCTGGTAAGAGCCGGGACCCGGGACCCGGGGCCCGGGACCCGCGAAAGCGGGGTCCCTGGGACCTCGGCCTGGGCGCCGGGTGACAATAACGAGCCGTGATTCAGGGCCTTAACGGGTCCCGGGTCCCGGGTCCCGAGTCCCGAGAAGAGCAATGGCAGGCGGACGCGAAATCAAATCCAAGATCAAGAGCGTGCAGAACACCCGCAAGGTGACGCGCGCGCTCGAGATGGTCTCGGCCTCCAAGATCCGCAAGGCGCAGGATCGGATGAAGACCTCGCGTCCGTACGCGCAGGCGATGAAGCAGGTGATCGGGCATCTGGCGCAGGCCAGCACCGACTACACCCATCCGTTCCTGGTGCAGCGCGAGTCGGTCAAGCGCGTCGGCTACATCGTGATCTCCTCCGATCGCGGCCTGGCCGGCGGCCTGAACAACAACCTGTTCCGCAAGATGCTGGGCGAAGTGCGCCAGTGGCAGGACCAGGGCGCGGGCGTGGACGTGGTCACCATCGGCCAGAAGGCCTCGGTGTTCTTCCGCCGGCTCAAGGTGGACATGGTCGGCAGCGTCAGCCACCTGGGCGACCAGCCGCGCGTGGAGCAGCTGATCGGCGTGATCAAGGTGATGCTGGATGCGTTCACCGAAGGCAAGCTGGACCGCGTGTATCTGGTCTACAACCGCTTCGTCAACACGATGACGCAGAAGGCCAGCTTCGACCAGCTGCTGCCGCTGCCGGCGGCCGAGAGCCAGGTCGCGCACCACGACTGGGACTACCTGTACGAACCCGATGCCGCGAGCGTGCTCGAGCACGTGATGACGCGCTACATCGAGTCGCTGGTGTACCAGGCGGTGCTGGAGAACGTGGCCTCCGAGCATGCGGCGCGCATGGTCGCGATGAAGGCGGCCAGCGACAACGCCAGCAAGCTGATCAGCACCTTGCAGTTGGTCTACAACAAGGCGCGCCAGGCCGCGATCACCCAGGAAATTTCCGAAATCGTCGGCGGCGCGGCGGCGGTGTAAGTGCCGGGATTCGGGATTGGAGAATCGGGACCGGCAAGAGCAGCGAAGCGCGCTTTTGCGAATCCCGAATCGCGAATCCCCAACACGAAATCCATGGGATGGCGCAGGCCATCCGGACAGAACTAAAGCTAACCGGAGCAGCAAAATGAGTCAGGGCAAGATCGTTCAGATCATCGGCGCGGTCGTCGACGTCGAATTCGCGCGTGCCGATGTGCCGAAGGTGTACGACGCACTGAAGGTCGACGGCACCGCCATCACGCTGGAAGTGCAGCAGCAGTTGGGCGACGGCGTCGTGCGCACGATCGCCCTCGGCTCCACCGACGGCCTCAAGCGCAACCTGGTCGCCACCAACACCGGCCGTGCGATCTCGGTGCCGGTCGGCGCCGGCACGCTGGGCCGCATCATGGACGTGCTGGGTCGCCCGATCGACGAGGCCGGCGACGTGCAGGCCACCGACCATTGGGAAATCCATCGCGCGGCGCCGACCTACGAAGACCAGTCCTCGGCCACCGAGCTGCTGGAGACCGGCATCAAGGTCATCGACCTGATGTGCCCGTTCGCCAAGGGCGGCAAGGTCGGCCTGTTCGGCGGCGCCGGCGTCGGCAAGACCGTCAACATGATGGAACTGATCAACAACATCGCCAAGGCGCACTCGGGTCTGTCCGTGTTCGCCGGCGTGGGCGAGCGTACCCGCGAGGGCAACGACTTCTACCACGAGATGAAGGACTCCAACGTCCTGGACAAGGTGGCGATGGTGTACGGCCAGATGAACGAGCCGCCGGGCAACCGCCTGCGCGTCGCGCTGACCGGCCTGACCATGGCCGAGTACTTCCGCGACGAGAAGGACGCCTCGGGCAAGGGCAAGGACGTGCTGCTGTTCGTCGACAACATCTACCGCTACACCCTGGCCGGTACCGAAGTGTCGGCGCTGCTGGGCCGCATGCCGTCGGCGGTGGGCTACCAGCCGACCCTGGCCGAGGAAATGGGCGTGCTGCAGGAGCGCATTACCTCGACCAAGTCCGGCTCGATCACCTCGATCCAGGCCGTGTACGTGCCCGCGGACGACCTGACCGACCCGTCGCCGGCGACCACCTTCGCCCACCTCGACGCCACCGTCGTGCTGTCGCGTAACATCGCCTCGCTGGGTATCTACCCCGCGGTGGATCCGCTCGACTCGACCAGCCGCCAGCTGGACCCGAACGTGATCGGCCACGAGCACTACGACACCGCCCGCCGCGTGCAGTCCACCTTGCAGAAGTACAAGGAACTGAAGGACATCATCGCGATCCTGGGCATGGACGAACTGTCCGAAGAGGACAAGCAGGCCGTGTCGCGCGCGCGCAAGATCGAGCGCTTCTTCAGCCAGCCGTTCCACGTGGCCGAGGTGTTCACCGGTTCGCCGGGCAAGTACGTGTCGCTGAAGGACACCATCCGCGGCTTCAAGGCCATCGTCGACGGCGAATACGACCACCTGCCGGAGCAGGCCTTCTACATGGTCGGCGGCATCGAGGAAGCGGTCGAGAAGGCCAAGAAGATGGCCGAGAAGGCGTAAGAGCCGGGATTCGGCATTCGGGATTAGGGATTCGCAAGGCGGCATCGAGGAGAAGGGGTTCGAAGTGAGGGCGAGCGGTGCGACCGTCTTGGCTAATCTCGAATCCCCACTCCCCAATCCCGCCTCGCGCCAGCGAGGTAACCATGAGCACCATCCGTTGCGACATCGTCAGCGCCGAGCATGAGATCTACCACGGCGACGCCACCCTGGTGGTCGCGACCGGCGAACTGGGCGAGCTGGGCATTGCGCCCAAGCACGCGCCGTTGATCACCCGGCTCAAGCCCGGCAAGGTGGTGGTGACCACCCCGAGCGGCGAGCAGCTGGATTTCGCCATTTCCGGCGGCATCCTCGAGGTGCAGCCGCAGGTGGTGACGATCCTGGCCGACACCGCGATCCGCGCCCAGGACATCGACGAGGCGTCGGTGCGCAAAGCCAAGGAAGAAGCCGAGCGCCTGCTCGCCAACCGCGGCGAAGGCATGGACGTGGCCGAGGCGCAGGCCAAGCTGGCCGAAGTCACCGCGCAGTTGCAGGCGCTGGAGCGTCTGCGCAAGAACCTCAAGCACTGAGTTCCGTGCCACGCGGCCGGTGGCCGCATGCGCGACGACAACGCCGGCGCTTGCCGGCGTTGTCGTGTCTGCAGATGTGGGGCGCTCCCCGTTTACGCGCGGCGTCTGCACGCGCGCCGGATCAGCGTCGCGGAATGCGACGTGGCGCACGGCGCTGGCTTGCTGGTCGCTGACTCGGCTGCGATGTCATGCGACAAGACGCGGGCGTGGTCATCGTCCGGTCCGTGGACTACGGCAAGATGGCGGCCCGATCTGCGGCCCATCCCCCATCCGCAGACGGTTACCGGAGAATCGAGATGAGCCTGTCCGCTTCCGTTCCTCGTCCCTGCGTCCATGCGCTGACCGCCATGCTGGCCGGCGCCATGTTGATGGGATGCGCCTTGCCCGCGCGCAGCGCCACCCCGTTGGAGCCGCTGCTGGACCGTATCGTCGAGCGCAATGCGATCGGCGACCAGGTCGCGTTGAGCAAGTGGGACAGCGGCAAGCCGGTGCTGGATGCCACGCGCGAGGCCGCGGTGCTGGCCAGCGTGCGCGAGCAGGCGCCGGCCCATGGTGTGGACCCGGACGATGCGGCGCGCTTCTTCGGCATGCAGATCGAATCCAACAAGCTGGTGCAGTACGAACTGCTGTCGCGTTGGCACCTGCGCGGCCGCGCGCCCAACAGCCCGCGCCCGGACCTGACCGCACTGCGTGCGCGCCTGGATCAGTTGCAGGGCGAGATGCTGGATGCGCTGCAGGCCAGCGCCGCAGTGCGCCAGTCGCCCGACTGCCCGGCCACGACCGCGCGCGCGGCCGAGGCCTATGCGTTGCGCTGGCAGCTGGATCAACTGCACCGCACCGCGCTGGTGCGCAGCCTGGGCGATTTCTGCCACTGAGTCGTCAGCCGCCGGGGCCAGCGGCGCTAGAGCCGTTCTAGCGCTCTGCAGGCGCGATCCACGCTGGCCGTCCAGGCTGCGCTCGTTGCCACTGAAGTCGCTCCTACAGGGGGCTCGTTGCATCCCGCGGGTCTTGTGGGAGGGGTTTCAGCCCCGACAGCTGTCGAAGCCGGTCGCTGTCCGGACTTCGCTGTTCGCGGCATGCAGTAGCAGGTGCACTCGTAGGAGCGGCTTCAGCCGCGACAAGCTCTCCCGGTAACGCCCGGTCGCGGCTGAAGCCGCTCCTACGGTGCAACGCGTTCGTCGCGGAGGCTCGATAGAGGCGATCGGAGATCGTTCCCATGAGCAGTTCGGTGCATCTGGGGCGTCTTCCATGGGAGCGGGTTCCCACCCGACAGCCGTCGCCGCGGAGCGCATGCCGGTGGCACGCATCGCCGACCCGCCAGGCGTGCTCGCCAACGCTAGCGATACACCAACTGCCGGCCCAGGAAGAACGACACCACCGCCAGCATGCCTTCGACCAGCGGTTTGGCCAGCCAGGCCAGGCGCAGCCCAAGCGCGTGCGCGCACAGCGCCACCAGCCAGGTGCTGAGCGCGGTGAGCACGAGCCACATGGCCATGAAGCGGCCGAAGCGGCGCCAGCCCAGGCGCGCGTCGTCGCCGTTGGCGAAGGTGATGCGGCCGTTGAGCCAGAACCCGAGCAGGGCGCCGCAGACGCGGCCCAGCACGTTGCCCGGGACCGTGGGCATGCCGGCCGCGGTGGCGGCGACGAACACGCTCCAGTCGACCAGCAATTGCAGCAGGCCGATCAGCAGGAACTGGCTGCCCTGGCGCAGGAGACCCATGAACATCCGCAGGAGAAGACGATCGCGCATGCTAGCGCTTGCCGCGTCGATGTGCAGCCCGCCGCGCGTGCTGCGGCCGTGACGGCAAGCGCGGCCGGCACCCTCTAGAATTCGTCGTCCACCCGCAACGGAACCGCCCCATGAGCCTGCCCCTGCATGTCGTGATCCTCGCCGCCGGCGCGGGCAAGCGGATGAAGTCGGTCAAGCCCAAGGTGCTGCAGCCGATCGCGGGCCGGCCGATGCTGGCGCATGTGATCGAGACCGCGCGCCACCTGCAGCCCGATGCGATCCACATCGTCCATGGCCACGGCGGCGAGGAAGTGCTGGCGGCCTTCGCCGACCAGCCGGATCTGCTGTGGGCCGAGCAGGCGCAACAGCTGGGCACCGGCCACGCGGTGCAGCAGGCGATGGCGGCCGTGCCCGACGCGGCCACGGTGCTGGTGCTGTACGGCGACGTGCCGCTGATCCGCGCCGAGACCCTGACCCGCTTGCTGCATGCGCCGGGACGCGTGGCGGTGCTGGTCGCCGAACCGGAGGATCCCACCGGCTATGGCCGCATCGTGCGCGACGCCGCCGGCAAGGTCGCGGCGATCGTCGAGCAGAAGGATGCCGACGACGAGCAGCGGCGCATCCGCACCATCAATACCGGCATCGTCACCGCCGAATCCACCGCGCTGCGGCGCTGGCTGGCGCAGCTGCGCAACGACAACGCGCAGGGCGAGTACTACCTGACCGACGTGTTCGCTGCCGCCGCCGCCGAGTTCACCCCGGCGGAAATGGTGCTGGTGGCCGATCCGATCGAGGCCGAGGGCGCCAACGACCCGTGGCAGCTGGCGCAGCTGGAACGCGCCTGGCAACTGCGCGCGGCGCGGGCGCTGTGCGAACAGGGCGTGCAACTGATCGACCCGAGCCGCCTGGACCAGCGCGGCCGCGTGCGCGCCGGCCACGACGTGCGCATCGACGCCAATGTGATCCTGGAGGGCGAGGTGGAACTGGGCGATGGCGTCAGCATCGGCCCGTTCGTGCGGCTGAAGGACGTGGTGCTGGGACCAGGGACGGAGGTGCGCGCGCATTGCGACCTGGAAGGCGTGGTGGCCGAGGGCGCGGTGCAGATCGGCCCGTTCGCGCGGCTGCGCCCGGGCACGGTGCTGGCCGACGGCGTGCACATCGGCAACTTCGTCGAGACCAAGAAGGCGGTGCTCGGCGTCGGCAGCAAGGCCAATCACCTGACCTACCTGGGCGATGCCACCATCGGCAGCGGCGTCAACATCGGCGCCGGCGTCATCACCTGCAACTACGACGGGGTCAACAAGTCGCAGACATCGATCGGCGATGGCGTGTTCGTCGGCTCCAACAGCGCGCTGGTGGCGCCGCTGGAGATCGGCGAGGGTGCGACCATCGGCGCCGGCTCGGTGATCACCCGCAGCGCGCCGGCCGGCAAGCTGAGCGTGGCGCGGGTGCGCCAGGAAACGGTCGAGGGCTGGAAGCGCCCGGGCAAACGCGACTGAGGCATGGCCGGACGCATTCGTTTGGCGCGCGAGCAGGAGCTGGCGCGGTTGCTGGAGATCGAGCGGGGCGCCGGCGCCCTGTTGCAGGGCCATGCGGCACAGGCCGTGTTCGCGGCGCACACGCTGGATGCGCAGGCGCTGCGCGCGGGGCTTGCACGCGGGCAGCTGTGGGTGGCGCTGGACGAAGACGGCCGTTGCGCCGGCTATCTGCTCGGCGGGCGGCTGGACGACGGCTTCCATGTGCAGCAGATGGATGTGGACCCCGATGCAGGCCGCCGTGGTCATGGTCGTGCGCTGCTGCGGCATGCGCGCGCGGCCGCGGTGGAGGCCGGCTTCCCGTGCATGCTGCTCACGACCTTGCGCGATGTGCCGTGGAATGCCCCGTTCTACGCCAGCGAAGGCTTCGCCGAGCTGTTGCCTGCGCAATGGGGACCGCAGTTGCACGCCACCTGGCAACAGGAAGCCGCGCTGGGCTTCCCGATGCACCTGCGGGTGGCGATGCGTTGCCCGTTGCCGTCGCCCTGAGCTTCGCGGCCGGCTCGCCGCTTCTCAGCTCGCCGCAACCGCTGCATTCCTAGGGAGCCGGGTCTTCCATCCCGAATCCCGAATCCCCAATCCCCAATCCCGGCCCCAAAAAAATCAGCCGCGCTCCCCCTGCGGCAGTTGCACGGTCACGCACAATCCGCCTTCGTCGCGGTTGTGCAGCGACAGGCGGCCGCCGTGGGCCTCGACGATCTCGCGGGTCAGGGCAAGGCCCAGGCCGGTGCCGTTGCGCTTGGTCGAATAGAACGGCATCAGGGCGTTGTGCAGCACTGCTTCGTTCATGCCGCTGCCGCGGTCCAGCACTTCCAGGCGCAGCCAGTCCGGGCGGGTGGACACGCGCACCCGCACGCCATCGGCCGGTGTCTGCCCCTCGGGCAGGGATTCGTGCGCGTTCTTGACCAGGTTGAGCAGGGCCTGCTGCAGTTGTGCCGGATCGACGCGGCTGTGCAGGTCCGGCGCCTCCAGTTCCAGCGCGAACGGGATGTGCTGCTGCAGCCCGGCCAGGAACTGCGCCCAGTGCACGGTCTGCAGCTGCGGCTGCGGCAGCTTGGCGAAGCGCGCGTAGCCGCGGATGAAGCCCTCCAGATGCCGCGCGCGTTCCTCGATGGTGCCGAACACCTCTTCCAGCCTTTCCACCTTCTGCCGCCGCACCAGCTCGGCACCGGAGTGCGCCAGCGAGGCGATCGGCGCCAGCGAGTTGTTGAGCTCGTGGCTGATGACCCGGATCACCTTCTTCCAGGTGTGCACTTCCTGGCGACGCAACTCGGCGGTGAGCAGGCGGATCAGCAGCAGCTCGTGCGGGCGGCCGTTGAGATGGAAGCGGCGCTGCGACAGGTGGTAGATCTGTTCCTCGTCCGGATCTTCGTCGCCGCCCTCGATGGCGAACAGGCTGTCGCCGCCGCGCGAGATGGCCTCGCGCAGCGGCGCCGGCACGCCCAGCAGCAGGTCGTCCAGGCGCTGGCCTTCCAGCTTCCAGCCGCTGTGCAGCAGCTTGCGCGCGGCCAGGTTGGAGAACACCACGCGGCGCAGGCCGTCGCCGCCCTTGGAGGTGAGCAGCATCGCCACCGGGGTGTTCTGCACCATGGTGTCGAGCATCAGTTCGCGCTGCGCCAGGCCCTGGCGCTGCTCGCGCAGGATCTCGCCGAGCTGGGCGTGTGCGGCGACCATCTCGCCGAGTTCGTCGTCGCCGCGCCAGTGCACGCCGAAGTTGTATTCGCCGTCGCGGTAGCTGCTGACGGTGCCGGCCAGGGCGCGGAACAGCGAGCGCATCGGCGCGGTGGCACGGCGCAGGGTCCACCACATCAACAGCAGCAGGGCCAGCGCCGAGGCCGTCACCACTTCCCAGCCGCGGTCCATCCAGTAGGCCAGCAACCACGGCAAGGCGGCGGCCAGCGCCAGCACCGGCAGCAGGCGCAGGAACAGCATGACGGTGAAGGAGCGGCGCAGTTTCATTCGCGCGGGATGCCGTAGCGGTCCATGCGCCGGTACAGCGCCTGCCGGCTCATGCCCAGTTCGGCGGCGGCCTGGGCGATGACGCCGTGCGCACGGCCCAGTTCCGCCACGATGCGCTCGCGATCGGGTTCGGCGGCGGCGGTCACGCGCGGCGCTGCCGGCTTCGGCAGGTTGAGGTCGGTGGCCTCGATCTGTGTGCCGCCGGCCAGCAGTTCGGCGCGCTGCACCACGTTGCGCAGTTCGCGCACGTTGCCGGGCCAGGCGTGGCGCTGCAGCGCCTGGCAGGCGCCGGCCGACAGCGGCTTGTCGCCGGACAGGAAGTGCTCGGCCAGCGGCACGATGTCGCCGGGGCGCTCGGCCAGCGCCGGCAGCGACAGTTCCACCGCGTTGAGCCGGTAGTACAGATCCTCGCGGAACGTGCCCTCGCGGATCATCGCGGTCAGGTCGGCATTGGTGGCGCTGATCACCCGCACCTTGACCTGCCGCTCGCGGTTGGAGCCCAGGCGCTCGAAGCGGCCGGTCTCCAGCACCCGCAGCAGCTTCATCTGCCCGGCCAGCGACAGGTTGCCGATCTCGTCCAGGAACAGGGTGCCGCCGTCGGCGGCCTCGAACTTGCCCTCGCGCACCTTGTTGGCGCCGGTGTAGGCGCCGGCCTCGGCGCCGAACAGCTCGGCCTCGATCAATTCGGCCGGGATCGCGCCGCAGTTCAGCGCCACGAACGGGCCGCGCCGCACCGAGGAGTTGGCTTGGATGATCTGCGCGATCTTCTCCTTGCCGCTGCCGTTGGGGCCGGTGATCAGCACCGGCAGTTCCGAGCGCGCGACCTGGCAGGCCAGGGCGATCGCGCGCTCGCTGGCGGGGTCGGCGAACACCGCGCCGCACAGGTCGTAGCGCTGCGCCAGCTGCTGGCGGTGGCGGCGCTCGCCGTCGCGGCGGCGCTCCAGTTCGCGGCGGGTCTCGGACAGTTCCAGCAGGTTGTTGACCGTGGTCAGCAGCTTGCGGTCGTCCCAGGGCTTGGCCAGGTAGTCGGCGGCGCCGGCCTTGACCAGTTCCACCGCGCTGCTGAGCTGGGTCCAGGCGGTCAGCAGGATCACCGGCAGGTCCGGGTGGCGCGCGCGGATCGCATCGAACAGGGCCACGCCTTCCTCGCCGGAGGTGGTGTCGGCGGTGAAGTTCATGTCCTGCAGCACCAGGTCGATGTCGCCCTCGCTCAGGCGCTGCAGGCCGGCCTGCGGGCTGTCGGCGTAGACGGTGTCGATGTCGTGCAGGGAGAACAGCACTTCCAGCGCGGTGGCGACCGCGGGGTTGTCGTCGATGATCAGGAGGCAGGGCATCGTGCACCTTGGGCGCGGGCGGGCGCGCTGGCGAAGAAAAACGGACCAGGCGGCATCATCGCAGTCCGCGCGCGGCTTGTCGTGCCTGCGTGCATCGGCGCCTCAGACACTGCGCGTGGCCACCGCCGGCGGCACCGCGGCGGCGCGGCGGGCGGGCGCCAGGATCGCCAGTTGGCCGAGCAGCAAGAGCGTTGCAGCGACGGTCGGCAGGTAGCCCAGCGGCAGGCGTGGCAGATCGTAGCGCTGCAACAGCGCTTGATTGAGCAGCACCGCCAGCACCATGCCCGCGGCGCTGCCGGCGCTCACGATCAGCAGGTTTTCGGTCTGGAAATGGCGCAGGATGTCGCGACGGGTCGCGCCGATGGCGCGGCGGATGCCGATCTGGCGCGTGCGTTGCTGCACCCAGAAACTGGCTAGTCCGCCGATGCCCAGGGCGGTCACGAACAACAGGCCGGTGGTCGCCGCGAGCAGCAACCCGATCATGGTGGCATCGCGCTGGAAATAGCGCTGCCGCAGCTGGGAATAGCTGCGGCGCCCTTCGGCCGGAATCAGCCGCAGCGGTCCTGCCTGTGCCAGCGCGCCGGCCGCTGCGGCCAGGATCCGTTCGCGGTCCTGCGGCGCGCTGCGCAACAGGTATTGCACCTGGTTGCCCGCGGGCAGCTGCGGCGACAGCGCGGCCAGATGGTCGACCGCTGCGCCGCGCAGCGTCGTGCGCAGCAGATCGTCGACGACACCGACGACGATGGCGCCGTGGACTCCGCCATACAGCGTTTTGCCGACCGCAGGTTGACCTGGCCACAGTTGCCGCGCCAGCGCGCGGGTGACGATCACGGCGCTCGGTGTGGCGGTGGAATATTCGTCGGCACGGAAGTCGCGGCCAGCGACCAGGTGCGCGCCCATGGCCTGCACGAAACCGGGCGAGCCGGAGTAATACGTGGCCTGGATGCACCCTGTATTGTCCATCGACTGCTGCGCCATCGCGCGGTCCAGCGTCTGCCGGTCGGGGCAACCGCCATAGTCGTTGGCGCCGCCGGACAGCGGCAGGCTGAAGCCGATCGCGGCGGCCGCGGTGACACCGGGAATGCTGCGCAACGCCCGCAGATCGGATTGTTGCTGGGCCAGCGCGTTGCCATCGCTCTGGACGCCGCGCACCGAGATCAGCGAAAGTTCTTCCTCGGGCAAGCCGCTGGAGACCCGCAGACGTTCGATGCGCCCATCGATCAGGAACACGGCGTTGGCGACGAAGGCGCAGGTCAGCGCGACCTGCAGCGCCAGCAGCGCGGCGGTCAGGCGGTGATGCTGCAGGCTGGAGAGGATGGGACGGATTGGCAGATTCATGTCAGGTCCTTGATCTGCAGGGCGGGGTCGATCCGGCTGGCCCGCCAGGCGGGCAGCAGGCCCGCCAGCAGTGCGGCGATCACCGCCAGTGCCACGGTGGCGAGCAGCATTTGCAGGTCCATCCGCGCCAACCTGGCGTAGTCGTCCGGGCGCTGCCGCACGCTCCACAGACCCAGTTCGGCGATGGCGATGCCCACTGCGCCACCGAGCAGTCCGATCAGCGCGGCCTCGCTGCCGAACTGCAGGAACACGTGGCCGCGGCGGGCACCGAGCGCGCGCCGCACGCCGATCTCGCCGCCGCGGCGCAGGAATTTCGCCAGCAGCAAGGCGATCACGTTGACCAGGCAGATCCACAGGAAACCCAGCGCCAGCAGCGTCTGCAGGCGCACATCGTCGGGCACCATCCGCAGGTGGCGCAGCCAGTCCATCAACGCATACAGGCGCGCCCGCTCCGGCGGCCGCTGGAAGCGGCCGCTGGCGTGCTGTGTCGCGGCGTAGTCGTAGAGCAGGCGCTGGTAGGCGGCGACCTGCTGCGGCGTGTCCAGGCGCACCCAGAACTGCAGCCAGCTGGTCGACGGATCCTTGCGTCGCGCCGCGTCGTCGCCGTTGAAGCTGTTCCAGCTGCTGATGTTGCTGTTGACGTCCAGTGCCAGTTCCATCGCGGTCGACAGGGGCAGGAAGAAATCGTCGCGCTGGCCGAAACTGCCCTTGCTGCCAGGGTCGGCGTAGAACAGCGGTTGCGGATCCCATTGGCCGGTCACGCCGATCACCTGGAAGCCGATGCGCTTTTCCCCCAGCGCCACCCGCTGGCCGATCGGATCGCGCGCGCCGAACAGGGTGTTGGCCAGGGTGCGGCTCAGCACGATGACGCGGGCGTGGCTTTGGTCGTCCGCCGCGCTCCAGCCGTGGCCGCGCTGCAAGGGGATGCCGAACAGGGCGAAGAACCCGGCGCTGGTGTAGCGGCCGCTCAGGTCGAGCGGCGCTTGCGCCGCGCGCGGCGGCCACAGCAAGACCTGTCCGCCGGCCATCGCCGCCTGCGGCGTGGCGGGTGCGGCGCGTAGCAGCGCCATGGCGTCGGGCCATGTGAGGTTGTCGGCCGGATCGCCCCACTCGTGGTTTTCTGGATAGCTGGACGGCAACGGATCCAGGTGCGGGGTGTAGAGCGCATCGCTCTTGCCTGGCAGCGGATCGCGCGACATCACGTGCAGCACCGTCAGCATGGTCATGCTCGCGCCGATGCCCAGGCCGATCGCCAGCACCATCAACGCAGTGGCGACCGGCGTGCGCAGCAGGCTGCGCCAGGCCAGCGGCAGGTAATAGTTCAGCATCCCGCGTCTCCTCGCTCGATGGGGGGCCGCGCTCGCTCAGACACTGCGCGTGGCCACCGCCGGCGGCACCGCGGCGGCGCGGCGCGCGGGCGGCAGCACCGCGAGCTGGCCGAGCAGCCACAGCACCACCGCGCCGACCGGCAGGTACCACAACGGCAGCCGCGGCAACTCGTAGGCGCTCATCAGGTACAGGTTGGCGGCGTAGGCCAGCAGCATGCCGAGCACGATGCCGGTACTGGCGAGCAGAAAGTTCTCCAGCTGGAAATGCCGCAGGATCTGCGTGCAGGTGGCGCCGAGCGCACGGCGGATGCCGATCTGCTTGGTGCGCTGCTGCACCCAGAAACTGGTCAGGCCGACGATGCCCAGCGCGGTGACCAGCAGCAGCGCCGCGCTCACGCCCACCAGTAGCCAGGCCATCGCCTGGTCGCTGCGGTAGTAGTCCGCGCGCGCCTGCTCCAGGGTCTTGGCGCTCCTGACCATGCGCCGTGGGCCCTGCTGCTGCAGCACCGCCTTGGCCTGCCGCAGCACCGCCTCGCGTTGCGCCGGGTCGCGTACGCGCAGCAGGTAGGTGCTCCTGGAGGAGGCCACGTTCACCGGGAACAGCATGGCGAAGTCGTACTGGGACTCGGCGCCCATGTCGCGCGGCTGCACCAGGCGCTCGACCACGCCAACCACGCGATGTTCGCCGAACACATAGAGTTTGCGGCCGACCGCGTCCCGGCCGGGGAACAGGCGCTGCGCCAGCGCCTGGCTAAGAATCACCGCCGGCGGCGCGCGCTTGTCGACGGTGCTGGTCAACTGCGCTTCGTCGACGAATTCGTCGGCGCGGAAACCGCGTCCGGCGATCAGGCGCAGCCCCAAGGTGTCGAGCAGATGCGCATCGCCGAAGTAGTGCACGGCATGCAGGGTGCTGCGCTCCTGGTCCGGCTGCAGTGACACGCCGCTGTAGCCGATCGAATCGCCGAACAGCGCCATGTTGATGCTGCTGGCATCGCGCACGCCGGGAATGCGCCGCAGCGCGTCCAGATCGGACTGGGTCAATGCGGCGCTGTTGCCGTCCTTGACCACGCTGCGGGTGCGCAGTTGCACCAGCTCCTGCTCGGCGACGCCGCTGGGCCGGTGCATGCGCTCGAGCCGTTGGTCGATCAGGAACAGCGCATTGCAGACCACAGCGCAGCTGAAGGCGATTTCCAGCACGATCAGGCTGGCCGCGACGCGGTGGTTGCGCAGGCTGGAGAGAATGGGATGAAGGGACACGGCGGGAGTCCTGGCTGAGAGGGGCGCACGCGGCGCGTCATTGCGACTTGAGTTGCAGGGCGGTGGGCACGCGCATCGCCTGCCAGGCCGGCAGCAGGCCGGCCAGCAGGCTGCTGCCCAGGCTCAGGCCAAGCGCGAGCAGCAGCATGCGGCCATCCAGGTGCGCCAGCGACGCGTACTCGGCCGGCTGCTGCCGCACTAGCCAGGTGCCAATCCAGGCCAGCAGCAGGCCGGCGCTGCCACCGGCCACGCCGATCGTCGCTACCTCGACCAGGTGCTGGGCGAAGATCGCCCGGCGCGAGGCGCCCAGCGCGCGGCGCACGCCGATTTCGCCGCTGTGGCGCAGGAACTTGGCCAGCATCAGGCCGGCGGTGTTGAGCAGGCAGATGCCCAGGA
Organism: Xanthomonas sp. F10; assembly: GCF_014206815.1. Lineage (GTDB taxonomy): Bacteria > Pseudomonadota > Gammaproteobacteria > Xanthomonadales > Xanthomonadaceae > Xanthomonas_A > Xanthomonas_A indica. The sequence continues at coordinate 383,152 of NZ_JACHNP010000001.1, read as the reverse complement.
ACGCCAGCGCCAGCCACACCTGCAGACGCACGTCGGAGGGCACCGCGTGGTTGCGGTCCAACCAGGTCATCACGTCGCTGAGGCGGATGTCCGGCGGATGGCTGAAGCGGCCAGCATCGCGCTGCTGTTGCGCATACGCTTGCAGCGCGTCCAGGTAGGCGACGCGTTTGCCGGGGCTGTCCAGTTCCACCCAGTACTGGATCCAGGCGCACGGCGCGTTTTCGCTGGTCTTGCCATCGGCCGTGTCGCCCCAGCAGGACATCGAGCCGCTGACGTCCAGGTCCAGGTCGCGTGCGGTGGAGAACGGCACGAAGACGTCCTCGCTGTTGCCGTACTCGGTATTGGTCAGGTCGTAGAAGCGCGGATTCATGTTCCAGTCGTCCATCACCCCAACCACCCGCAGCGCGCTATCGCCGAGCTGCAGTTCGCGGCCGACGCTGTCCACGTCGCCGAACAGTTGCGCGTTGAGGCGTTGCGAGATGACCACCACGCGCGCGCGCCGGGCATCGTCGTCCGCGGTCCAGGCGTGGCCGTAGCGCATCGGCACCGCGAACATGGGGAAGAAATCGGCACTGGTGTAGCGCGCTTCGGCGCCGAACGGGGTCTGCGCCGCTTGCGCAGGGATCACGGTCACGCCGCCGGCCGACATCATCGCCTGGCGGTCGCCGCGCCGGTCGCGCAGCAACGTCTCGGCATCGCGCCGGCTCAGTTGCTGTGGATCGGTGTCGTTCGGATCGTAGTGGTCGTCCGGCTGAAGATTGAGTTCGACGTTGAACAGCTGCGCACTCTTGCCGGGAATGGGATCGGCCGCCAGCACGTGGAACACGGTCAGCGTGGTCATCGACGCGCCGATGCCCACCGCCATCGCCAGCACCATCAGGGCGGTGAGCAGGCGATTGCGACGAAAACTGTGCAGCGCCAGTTTGCAGTAGTAGCCGAGCATCGTGCGTCCTGATGAAAAAAGGCCGGCCGAAGCCGGCCAACGGGATGGGTCAGGTGCTGCGAGTGGCGACGGCCGGCGGCACGTCGGCGGCGCGGCGCGCCGGCGCGAACACGGCGAGCTGGCCGAGCAGCCACAGCGCCACCGCGCCGATCGGCAGGTAGGACAGCGGCAGGCGCGGCAGTTCGTACTTGCCCATCAGCCATTGGTTGATGGCGTAGGCCAGCAGCATGCCGAGCACGATGCCGGTGCTGGCCAGCAGGAAGTTCTCGGTCTGGAAGTAGCGCAGGATCTGCCCGCGGGTGGCGCCGAGCGCGCGGCGGATGCCGATCTGCTTGGTGCGTTGCTGCACCCAGAAGCTGGCCAGGCCGACGATGCCCAGCGCGGTCACCACCAGCAGCGCCACGCAGACCGCGCCGAGCAGCCACACCATCGCGCGGTCGCCCTGGAAGTAGGCGTCGCGAATCTCGCTGTAGGTCTGCTGCTTGAGCACCAGCCGGCTGCTGTCGACCTTCATCAGCGCCGCGGTGGCCGCGTTCAGTACTTCCTGGCGCCGTGACGGGTCGGTGACCCGCAGCACGTACAGCCCGTCGGTGTAGTTCAGGCGAAACGGCAGCAGCATCGCGTAGTCGATCTCGGCCAGGCCGCTGGTGGCGGTGGGCCGCGCCAGGGTCTCGACGATGCCGACCACGCGGGCGCCCACCGGCCCGGTATACACGGTCTTGCCCAGCGCGTTCTGCCCCGGGAACATCTTTTCGGCGGTGGCGCGATTGAGGATGATGGCGGTGCCTTTCTCCTGGATCCGCTTGTCGGTCTGGGCGGCTTCCAGATCCATGTATTCGTCGGGGGCGAAATCGCGCCCGGCCACCAGCTTCAGGCCCAGGGTCTTCAGCGTGCCTTCCTCGGCCATGTACTGCGCCGCGTTGAGCGTGGGCCGCTCCTGGTCCGCGGTCAGCGACAGGCTGGTGTTCCAGGAGTAGTGCACGAACGGCACCTGGTTGAGCAACGTGGCGCTGCGCACGCCGGGCACCGCGCGCAACGCGGCCAGGTCCTCGCGGGTGCGCGCGGCGGCGTTGACCTGCTGGCCGATCCCGCCCAGCGAGATCGTCACCAGTTCCGACTCGGCGATGCCGCTGGGCCGGTGCAGGGTCTCGATGCGGTTGCCGATCAGGAACAGCGCGTTGCACACGATCGCGCAGGCCAGGGCGATCTCCAGCACGATCAGCGCGGCGGCGGTCTTGTGCCGGCGCAGGGTGGACAGGATGGGGCGGATATCCATGGCGATGACCTTGTGAGGATGCGTGGAAGGCGCAGGGCGCGCAGGATCAGGACTTGAGCTGCAGGGCGGGCGCGACCTGGATGGCGCGCCACGACGGCAACAGGCCGGCGAGCAGGCTGGCGCCCACCGCCATCGCGAAGGTCAGCGCCAGCATGCTGGGGTCCAGGTGCGCCAGCTTGGCGTAGCTGGCCGGCTGCTGGCGCACGGCCCACAGGCCGAGCGTGGCCAGCGCCAGGCCGGCCATGCCGCCGACCAGGCCGATGGCGCCGGCCTCCACCAGGCATTGCGCAAAGATCGCTCCGCGCGAAGCGCCCAATGCGCGGCGCACGCCGATCTCGCCGCTGCGGCGCAGGAACTTGGCCAGCAGCAGGCCGACGGTGTTGAGCAGGCACACCAGCAGGAAGCCCATCGCCAGCCACAGCTGCAGGCGCACGTCGCCGGGCACCACTTCGTTGTGGTCCAGCCACTGCATGACGTTGCGCAGGCGCACGTTGTTGGGGCGCTGGAAGCGGCCGGCGGCGCGCTGCTGGGCCGAATAGTTCTCCAGGTAGGCCTTGTAGTCGGCGGCCTGCGCCGGGCTTTCCAGTTCCACCCAGTACTGCACCCAGGTGCAGGGCGCATTGAGCGCGGTCTGGTCGCCGTTGCTGTCGCCGAAGCAGTTCATGCTGCCGTTGCGGTCCATCTTCAGGTCCATCGCCACCGAGAACGGCAGGTAGGCCTGTTCGTCCGACCCGTAGGTATTGGTGACGTCGTAGAAGCGCGGTTTGGGGTCCCAAGCGTCGAGCACGCCGACGATGCGGAAGGTGTTCTGGTCCATGCGCAGTTCGCGGCCGACGCTGTCGGCGCCGTCGAACAGCTTCTCGTTGAGCTTCCGGCTGATGACCACCACGCGGTCGTGGCGCTCGTCTTCGGTGCCGGTCCAGCCGTGGCCGTACAGGAACGGCGTGTCGAACATCGGGAAGAAGTCCGCCGAGGTAAAGCGTACTTCCGACTTGAACGGCTTCAGGCCGCTCTTGCGCGGTTCGATCGCCACGCTGCCACCGGTCATCAGCGCCTGGCGCTGGGCGCGCTTCTCGCGCAGCAGGGCCTCGGCATCGAAGCGGGTGTTCTGCGAATCCGGTTCCTCGCCCGGCTGGTAGCCTGCCTTGGGCTGGGCATCCACCTGCACGTAGAACAGGCGATCGCTCTTCTGCGGGATCGGGTCGCCGGAGAGCACGTGGAACACGGTCAGCGTGGTCATGCTGGCGCCGATCCCCAGGGCGATGGCCAGCACCATCAATGCAGTGAGGACGGTGTTGCGGCGGAAGCTGCGCAAGGCGAGGCGGACGTAGTAGCCGAACATGGGAGCTCCGGGGTCAGGCGCTGCGGGTGGCGGTGGCGGGCGGGACGGCGGCGGCACGCAGGGCGGGGCCGAGCACGGCGAATTGGCCGAGCAGCCACACCGCGACGATGCCGGTCAGCACGGTGGGCGAAGACAGCCGCTCCAGTTCGAAGCGCTGCATCAGCCACTGGTTCATGACGTAGGCGAGCACCGCGCCGAGCAGCGCGCCGCCGCCGACGATCAGCAGGTTTTCCAGCTGGAAGTAGCGCAGGATGTCGCCGCGGGTGGCGCCGAGCGCGCGGCGGATGCCGATCTGCCGGGTGCGCTGCTGCACCCAGAAGCTGGCCAGCCCGCCGATGCCCAGTGCGGTGACGGTGAGCAGGATCAGGATGATCGCCAGCAGCATCCGCGCCACCGCGCTGTCGCTCTTGAAGTAGTCGGCCCGCAGTTCCTGCATGGTGGCCACGCGCTGCTGCACGTAGGTGGGGTTGGCGCGCTGCATCGCCGCCGCCGCAAGCGGCAGCACCCGCGCCAATTGCCCCGGCTTGCTGCGGATGACGTAGCCGCCGCCCCAGCCTTCGCTGCCGACGTGGATCTCGCTCAGTAGCGCATCGGCATCGTCGTCGTGCCCGGTGATCTCGCCGCGCAGCGGCGCCATCACCCCGACGATGTCCAGCCGCACCGGCTGATTGAAGGTGCTGGTGTAGAGCGTGCGGCCCAGTGGCGAGACCCCGGGGAACAGCTTGGCGGCCAGCGAGGGCGTGATCAGCGCCGGTAGGCGACGCTCGATCTCCGGTGGCGCGCCGAACAGGGCCGAGGCGCCAGGCAGTTCCGCATCGCGCAGGTCGCGGCCGGCGACGATGCGGATGCCCAGCGTGCGGTTCAGGCCCTGGCTGCCGAGGAACAGGCTGGCACGGGCGACCGGTTGCGTGGCCTGCGGCTCCAGGAACAGCTGCGCCTGTGCCGGGCCCCACAGCGGCGGCGTGCCGAACGCCGCCGCTTCCACGCCCGGCACCGCCTGCAGGATGTCCAGGCTGCGGCCGACGCTGCTGACGCTGCCCGGCTCGCCGATCACGCCGATGCTCTGGATCAGGCCGATGTCCTGCTCCATCACCCCGGTGGGCGTGTGCACGCGCTGGTAGGTGCGGACGATGATGAACACCAGGTTGCACAGCACCGCCAGGGTCAGGGCGATCTGCAGCGCCATCAGCACCACCGCGGCGCGATGGCTGCCCAGCGCGGACAGGATGGGGCGTACCGGAGGCAGCGAGGTCATAGCGATTTCACCTGCAGGGCGGGGGCGATGCGCGAGGCGCGCCAGGCCGGCCACAGGCCGGCGGCCAGCGCCGAGAGCGTGGCCACGGCCAGGGCGATGCCCAGGATCGCGGGATCGGCATGCGCCTGCTGCGCATAGGCCACTGGTTGCTGGCGCACCAGCCACAGGCCGATCCAGGTCAGCGGAATGCCGAGCAGTCCGCCCAGGCAGCCGATCAGCGCCGACTCGGCCAGGCATTGCGCGAACACCGCGCGGCGGCTGGCGCCGAGCGCACGGCGCACGCCGATCTCGCCGGCCTTGCGCATGAACTTGGCGACCAGCAGGCCGACCGCATTGAGCAGGCACACCAGCAGCACGCCGAAGGCGATCCAGGTCTGCATGCGCACCGTGGCCGGCACCACCCGCTTGTAATCCAGCCACGCGACCAGGCTGCGCAGGCGCGTGTTGGGCACGCGCTCGAAACGGCCGAGCTGGCGCTGCTGCGCGCTGTAGGCATCCAGCGCCGCGCGGTAGCGCCGCACCTGCTCCGGCGTGTCCAACCGCACCCAGTACTGCACCCAGGTGCATTGCGCGGCCTTGGGGTCGTGCAGGCCGGCCTCGCCATCCTTGCCCCAGCACTGCATCGGCCCGTAGCCGTAGTCCTGCGGCAGGTCCAGCCAGGTCTCGAACGGCATGTACAGCGCCTCCGGCGGCGTGTACGCGCCGGAGTTGAGATCGTAGAAGCGCGGCTGCGCATCCCAGGCGTCGATCACCCCGATCACCCGGAACGGGCGGGTGGCGATGGTCAGGGTCTTGCCGACGCTGTCCGCGCCGCCGAACAGCGCGTCGTTGAGCTGGCGGCTCAGCACCACCACCGGCGCGCGCTGCGTATCGTCGCGATGGCTCCAGCCGCTGCCGTAGAGGAAGCGCATGCCGAACATGCCGAACAGATCGGCCGTGGCGGCGCGGGTGGTGAGCATGCGCAAGGGGCTGTTGGGCACGGTCTGGCGCACCGGCAGCCAGTTCCCGCTGGTCATGGTCTGCGCCGGCGCCGCCTGCGCCCGGTACAGCGCGGTCGCGTCCTGCCAGGTCAACTCGTCCGGCGGCTCGGGGCCGGCACTGGGCAGGTTGCGCGGACGCGGATCCAACTGCGGGTGGAACAGCGTGGCGCTGCGCCCGGGCAAGGGATCGCCGGAGAGCGTGTGCAGCACCGTCAGCATGGTCATCGACGCGCCGATGCCCAGCGCCACGGCCAGCACCATCAGCGCGGTGAGGATGCGGTTGCGGCCGAAGCTGCGCAGCGCCAGGCGGAGGTAGTAAGCGAACATGCGGACTCCGGGTCAGGCGCTGCGGGTGGCGATGGCGGGGGCGACCGCGGCGGCGCGCAGGGCCGGGCCGAGCACGGCGAGCTGGCCCAGCGCGCACAGCAGCAGCGCGCCCACCGGCAGGTAGCTGGCCGGCAGCCGTTCCAGTTCGAAGACGTGCATCAGCAGCACGTTGCCGCCGTAGGCCAGCAGCATGCCCAGGGCCACGCCGGCGCCGACCAGCAGCAGGTTCTCGGTCTGGAAATAGCGCAGGATGTCGCGGCGGGTGGCGCCGAGCGCGCGGCGGATGCCGATCTGCTTGGTGCGCTGCTGCACCCAGAAGCTTGCCAGGCCGACGATGCCCAGTGCGGTCACCAGCAGCATCGCGACGATGATCGCGACCAGCAGCCCGGTCATCGCGCGGTCGCTCTGGAAATACGTCTGCCGCAATTCGTCCAGCGGCTGGCTGGCGGCGTTGTCCAGCACCGCCTCGGGCACCGCCCGTGCCACCGCCGCGCGCGCCTGGGCCAAGACTCGCGGCAGATCGCGCGGATCGGCGCGCAGCACGTAGGTGCCGGACTGCGCGGCCTCGCGCACCGGGATCACCACCGACCAGTCGCTGCCGATCACGCCGTCCTCGCTGCGGCCCGGATCGGGGCGCGCCAGGTGATCGAGTGTGCCGATCACGCGAAAGTGGCCGCCGGCCCAGAACTCCTTGCCCAGCGGATCCTGGCCTGGCCACAGGTGCGTCGCCAGCGCCCGCGTGATCCACACGCCGGCCGCGACCGGGATGCCGTTGTCGAGCGGCTGGTAGTCCGCGTCGCCGAACGCGCGGCCGCTGTCCGGCTTCAGCGCCAGTGCGGCGACCGCGCCCGGGCTGAGCATGTAGAAGTGCGGCACGCCGCCGACCTGGGTGCAGTCCTGGTCCAGGCACAGCCCGTTGTTGAACGCCGGTGGCGCGAACGGAACCGTGTTGATGGCGCCGGCCGCGCGCACGCCGGGCGTGCGCCGCACCGCATCCAAGGCGCGGGCGTTGACGTCGGCATCGTTGCAGCCGTCGCAGCCGGACAGCGTTACCAGGCCCAGCGCGGCCTCGTCGATGCCGCTGCGCAGGTGCACCAGTTGCAGGCGGTTGCCGATCAGGAAGAAGGCGTTGCACAGCACGGCGCAGGCCAGAGCCACTTCCAGCGCGATCAGCGTCGCGGCGACGCGGTGGCGCGACAGCGCGCTGAGGATGGGAGTGATCTGCATCGTCGCGTCTCCCGCTTACAGACTCTTGAGTTGCATGGCTGGCGCGATACCGCTGGCGCGCAGGGCGGGGAACAGGCCGGCCGCGAGGCTGCAGGCGATCGCCAGCGCGAAGGTGCCGGCGAAGGTCGTCAGGTCCAGATGCGCCAGGTCGGCGTAGGCGGTGGGCTGCTGGCGCACGCTCCACAGGCCGAGCAGGGTCAGCAGCCAACCGCCGATGCCGCCGATCAGGCCGATCACGCTGGCCTCGGTCAGGCACTGCGCGAAGATCGCGCGGCGCGAGGCCCCCAACGCGCGGCGCACGCCGATCTCGCCGCCGCGGCGCAGGAACGTGGCCAGCAGCAGGCCGACGCTGTTGAACAGGCACAGGCCCAGGAACGCCAGCGCCAGCCAGCTCTGCAGGCGCACGTCGCCCGGCACCACGCGGTTGTGGTCCAGCCATTGCGGCAGCGACAGCAGGCGTGCGGTGTCGGCGCGGCCGATGCGTCCGGCGGCGTGCTGCTGCGCGGCGTAGTCGGCCAGCAACCGGCGGTAGTCGGCGACCTTCGCCGGCGTGTCCAGTTGCACCCACAACTGCAGCCACACGCACGGGGCGCTGCGCAGGTCCATGTTGGGCTCGGGCTTGCTGAAGCAGGTCCACGGCTGGATGTGGCCGTCGTTGACCTCCAGGCTGCTGGACAGCGGCATGAACACGTCCTGCGTGCGTCCATAGAAGCTGGCGGTATCGCCATGGGCGAAGCTGCCGCCGGCCAACGTGTAGAACAGCGGCGACGGCCGCCACGGTGCCAGCACGCCGACGATGCGCACCGCGGTGCCGCGCACCAGCAGGCTGCGGCCGACGCTGTTGCGGCCCTGGAACAGCTTGGCGTTGAGGTCGGACGAGATCACCGCCACCCGCGCCCGATCCTGATCGTCGCGCGCGCGCCAGCCGCTGCCGTAGGCGAACGGCACCTGGAACATCGGGAAGAAATCGGCCTGGGTCATCAGCAACTGGGTCATGAAGGGCGGGGCGGCGCTGTCCGCCGCATGCACCTTGATCTGGCTCTCGGCGACCATGGCCTGGCGATCCGCGCGCCCGCGCTTCCACAGGTCCATGGCCGAGGGGTAGTCGAGCTTGTCGTACGGCGTCTGGTTGGCGCCGTTGCTGGGGCGCGGATCCAGTTGCGCGAAGAAGATCTGCTGGCTGCGCCCCGGCAGGGGGTCGCCGGACAGCAGCCGCATCACCGTCAGCGTGGTCATCGCCGCGCCGATGCCCACCGCGATGGACAGCGCCATCAGCGCGGTAAGCACCGGGCTGCGGCGCAGGCTGCGCCACGCTTGCTGGAAGTAGTAGCCGAGCATGCCGGTCCCCGCCCCGTCGTGCCGCTCAGCGCACGGCCGCGGCGTCGCTGCCGCCGTGCGCCAGCACCGGTTCGCGCTGCAGGTCGGTGGCCTGGCCGTCGACGATGTGCACGTTGCGCTGGGCGCGCGCGGCCAGTTCCGGATCGTGGGTGACCATGACGATGGTCGAGCCCTGCGCGTTGATCTCCTCCAGCAGTTCCATCACCCCGCGCGCCATCTGCGAGTCGAGGTTGCCGGTCGGTTCGTCGGCCAGCAGCAGGCGCGGGCTGCCGGCCAGGGCGCGGGCGATCGCCGCACGCTGCTGCTGGCCGCCGGACAGTTCGGACGGATAGTGCTTCATGCGCGAACCCAGCCCGACCCGGCTCAGCGCCTCCTCGATGCGTTGCTTGCGCTCGGCCGCGCCCATGCCGCGGTAGCGCAGCGGCACGTCGACGTTGTCGAACAGGTTGAGATCGGGGATCAGGTTGAAGCCCTGGAAGATGAAACCGATCTTCTGGTTGCGCATGCGCGAGCGCGCATCGTCGTTGAGGTTGCTGACGTCCTGGCCATCGAGCAGGTACTGCCCACTGGTGAAGGTTTCCAGCAACCCGGCGATGTTGAGGAAAGTGGTCTTGCCCGAGCCCGACGGCCCGGTGACGGCGACGAACTCGCCCTCGCGGACATGCAGGTCCAGCGAGCGCAACGCATGCGTCTCGACCTGTTCGGTGCGGAAGACCTTGGAGACGGCGCGCATTTCGAGCATGGGGGAGTTCCTTGTGATGTGTGGTGGTGTGGAGCCGGGACTCGGGACCCGGGACCCGGAAGATCAAGAACAACAGCAACAGCCGATCGCTTTGGCTTTTCCGGGACCCGGGTCCCGGGACCCGGGTCCCGGCTTTCAATGCACCGTGACCTGCGGTGCGTCGCCGAACAGATCGCTGCCGGAGACCACCACGCGGTCGCCCGGCTGCAGGCCCGAGCGCACTTCGACTTCGCCCAGGCTGGTGACGCCCAGTTCGACCGGGCGGCGCACCGCCGAGTCGCCGTCCATGACGTAGGCGTAGCGGCCGCCGGACTGCTCGACGAACGGGCCGCGCTCGAGCTTGAGCACGTTCCTGCGGGTGTCCAGCAGCACCCGCGCGCTCATGCGCTGGCTCTGGCGCAGGCCCGGCGGCTGCTTGTCGGTGAAGCGGATGCGCGCGTTGACCTCGCCGTTGACCACTTCCGGCGACACCGCCGAGATCGCCCCGGCGAACGGTTCGCCGGCGCCGCTGGTCAATTGCGCCGGCATGCCGATCGCCAGGTCGCGGGCGAAGCTCTCCGGCACCTTGATCTCCAGTTCGAACTTGGACAGATCCACGACGCTCAGCACCGGCGCGTTGGCGGCGACGTTGGTGTGCTGCGAGACCTGCACCTGCCCGACCTGGCCATCGAACGGCGAGCGCAGGGTCAGCAGGTCGACCTGGCGCTGCACCTCGGCCACCACCGCGCGCTGGCGCTCGGCGAGCAGGCGCTTGTTGCGCGCGTCCAGCGACGCGCCCTGCGCCTGCAGGCCGGAATCCTTCTGCGCGTGGCTCATCGCGATGTCGGCCTTCTTCAGCGTGTCCTGGGCCTTGGCCAGTTCCACCTGCGGCACCGCGCCGCCTGCGTAGCCGCGCTGGTAGCGCTCCAGGTCGCGGCTGGCGGCCTGCCGCTCGATCTGCGCCTGGTCGATCAGCTTGCTGGCGTTGGCGCGGGCCAGGGTCGCGTCCAGGTCGGCGCGGCCGGCCTCGGCTTGCAGGCCGGCCAGGGTCGCCTCTTCCTGGGCCAGCTTGCTGCGCAATTCGGGGCTGTCGATCTCGGCCAGTTCCTGGCCCTGCTTGACCACGTCGCCGGCGACCACCTTCAGGGTCACGGTGCCGCCGGAGATGGCGTACAGGGTGGGGCTGTTGGCGGCGATCAGGCGGCCGTCGGCGGAGATGTCGCGGACCAGGTCGCCGCGGGTCACCGTGGCGATGCGCACGCGTTGCGCGTCGAAGGAGCGGCTGCCGGCGATCCAGCCGCGTGCGGCGAAGGCGATGCCCAGCAGCACCAGCGCGACGATCAGCCCGGGCCACAGCCAGCGGCGCCAGGCCGCGGAGCGGGGGCGGGCGAGAACCTGGTCCTGGGCGGAGGTGTCACGGATCATCGGTACGGTCGCAGCGGTGAGGACGGGAACTCCAAAGCACGGTGCGTGCCAACTGCAACCCATTGAATTGCATGGAGGTGGTCGGCGCGGACAGGTGTCCGGGTGTCCGCGGACACGTTCGCGGACACTGGGGCGTGTCATCCATTCCCGCGCAATCGCGGCCCTTCGGGTTGGGCGTGGCAGGCGCGTAGCCGGCGCCGCGGGGCTTGACCTGACGGCCAGTCAGGCGCTGCGCCCCGCAACGCCGGCTGCGCGCCTGCAGACCCAACGCGGCATGTTCGGGAACTGGTGACCGCCCTAGGTCCGGTAGCGGACAGCGGCGAGACATTCAGCGGACTTGGCTAGAATGGCGGACTTTTCGGCGAAGGACGTGGCTATGTGCGGTATCGTCGGTGCGATCGCGGATCGCGATGTGGTTCCGGTCCTGATCGAAGGGCTGAAACGCCTGGAATACCGGGGCTACGACTCGGCCGGCATCGCCGCCATCGCCGACGGGCAGGTGCGCCGGGTGCGCCGCACCGGCCGCGTGGCCGAGACCGAGAGCGCCGCGCTGGCCGAGGGCCTGCATGCGCCGCTGGGCATCGGCCACACCCGCTGGGCCACCCATGGCGGCGTCACCGAGGCCAATGCGCATCCGCACATCAGCCACGGCGACCTGGCCCTGGTCCACAACGGCATCATCGAGAACCACGAACAGCAGCGCGAGCGCCTGGCCGCGCTGGGCTACGTGTTCGAGTCGCAGACCGACACCGAGGTCATCGCCCACCTGATCCATCACTACATCGCCCAGGGCCGCGACCTGCTCGGCGCGTTGCAGGCGGCGGTGAAGGAGCTGACCGGCGCCTATGCCGTGGCCGCGGTCAGCAAGTCGCGCCCGGACCTGCTGGTGTGCGCGCGCATGGGCTGCCCGCTGCTGATCGGCCTGGGCGAGGGCGAGAACTTCATCGCCTCCGACGTCTCGGCGGTGATCCAGGCCACGCGCCGGGTGATCTTCCTGGAAGAAGGCGATACCGCCGAACTGCGCCGCGACGGCGTGCAGGTGTACGACGCGCAGGACCAGCCGGTGCAGCGCGAGCCGCACGTCTCGGACGTGTCGCTGGCGTCTCTCGAACTCGGCCCGTACCGCCACTTCATGCAGAAGGAGATCCACGAGCAGCCGCGCGCGCTGGCCGACACGCTGGAGGCGCTGTTCGACGCCGGCGGGTTCGACACCGCGCTGTTCGGCAGCAAGGCCGAGGCGCTGCTGACCGACGTGGACGCCGTGCAGATCCTGGCCTGCGGCACCAGTTACTACGCCGGCCTGACCGCGCGCTACTGGATCGAAGGCATCGCCGGGCTGCCGTGCAGCGTGGAGATCGCCAGCGAGTACCGCTACCGCGACGCCTGCGCCAATCCGCGGCAACTGATCGTGACCATCTCCCAGTCCGGCGAAACCCTGGACACGATGGAGGCGCTCAAATACGCCAAGTCGCTGGGCCATGCCAAGACCCTGTCGATCTGCAACGTGCCCGAGAGCGCGATCCCGCGCGCCAGCGCGATGGTGCTGTACACCCGCGCCGGCGCCGAGGTCGGGGTGGCCTCGACCAAGGCCTTCACCACCCAGCTGGCGGCGCTGTTCCAGCTCACCTGCGTGCTGGCCAAGCGCCGCGGGCGGCTGAGCGCGGAGCAGGAGGCCGACTACCTGGAACAGTTGCGCTACCTGCCCGGCAGCGTGCAGCACGTGCTCAACCTGGAGCCGCAGATCGCGGTGTGGGCCGAGCGTTTCGCCGACAAGCACAACGCGCTGTTCCTCGGCCGCGGCCTGCACTACCCGATCGCGCTGGAAGGCGCGCTCAAGCTCAAGGAGATCACCTACATCCACGCCGAGGGCTACCCCGCCGGCGAACTCAAGCATGGCCCGCTGGCGCTGGTCGACGCCAACATGCCGGTGGTTGTGATCGCGCCCAACGACACCCTGCTGGAGAAGGTGAAGTCGAACATGCAGGAAGTGCGTGCGCGCGGCGGCGAACTGTTCGTGTTCGCCGACCAGGACAGCAACTTCAACGAATCCGAAGGCGTGCACGTGATCCGCACGCCGCGCCACGCCGGCGTGCTCAGCCCGGTGCTGCACACCGTGCCGGTGCAGTTGCTGGCCTACCACACCGCGCTGGCGCGCGGCACCGACGTGGACAAGCCGCGCAACCTGGCCAAGTCGGTGACGGTGGAGTAAGCGCGTCCAGGCGCGTTCGGCGCGCCAGCGACGGCTGGCGTGCGCGGGCCGCCATGACGGTGCGAGGGGGACGGCGCCATGGTGATTTCCGCAATAGCGCCGCTCGGGATGTCGCTGGCGGCTACGTGGCGATGCCGTTGAAGAAGTCGACCAGGCTCTGCGGCGCTGCGTCGTCGAAGAACAGGGCGAGGTTGCGCTGGGATTCGCGGGCGAACGGCGCGCTGCGGGCGAACAACTGGGTCTCGTACGTGGACAGTGCGGCCTCGATCGCGCCGGGATGCGCGGCGATGGCCTTGCCCAGCTCGGCACCATCGTAGAGCGCGAGGTTGGCGCCTTCGCCGGCGAACGGCGACATCAGATGCGCCGCGTCGCCGAGCAGGGTCACGCCGGGGACGCGTTCCCAGCGATGCTCGACCGGCAAGGCATGGATGGGACGCAGCACCGGCGGTGTGTCGCTGGCGGTGATCAACGCCGTCAGCGCCGGCGCCCAACCGGCGAACTCCGCGGCGATGCGTGCCATCGCGCTCGCCGGCACGGCCATGTCGATGCCGTCGAACCACGCCGGCGGCCGGACCAGCGACACGTAGACATGCAGCGTGCCGTCGGCATAGCGGTGCGCGAACAGGCCCTTGCCCGGTGCGACCGCCATCAGCGTTCCGTGGCCGACCAGCTGCGCGCTGGCCGGATGCCGGGTATCTGCGTCCAGCAGGCGGGTCTCGACGAAGGTGGTGCCGCTGTAGGCGGGCACCGCAGCGGACAGCAATGGCCGCACCTTCGACCAGGCGCCGTCCGCGCCGACCAGCAGGTCGGTGGTCACCGTGGCGCCATCGCCGAAGCGCAGCAGATGCCGCCCATCGGCGAGCGGCGACACGCCGGCGAGCTTGCAGCCCCAGCGCACCGCGCCGTCAGGAAGCGCATCGAGCAGCAGGCGGCGCAACTGCCCACGATCCACCTCCGGCCGATTGCCGGCGCCGGTGTCCGGCCGCTCGATCAGGAGGGTGCCCTCGCGGTCGACGACCCGTTTCGCATCCGCGCCGGGCAACACCAGCGCGCGGAACTGCGGATACAGCCCGGCGTCCTTGAGTGCCAGTTGGCCGTTGTAGTCGTGAATGTCGAGCAGGCCGCCCTGCGGGCGCGCATCGGCCGATGCCTCGGCTTCGTAGAGGGTCGCGGCGATGCCGTGGAGGTGCAGGACGCGGGCGAGCGCAAGCCCGCCGAGTCCGGCGCCGATGATCGCGATGGATGTGTGCATCCGGGACCTCAAGGGAGCAGTGCGTGCAGCGATGCGCGCGGTACGTGGTGATGGAACGCCGTTCCATCATCTTGGAATGGCGTTCCATCCGTGTCAAGATCGGCCATGGCCAAGCCACGCCCCAGCCCGTCCCGCCGCGACGCCGCGTTGTCGCGCGAGCAGATCGTCGACGCTGCGATCGTCCTGCTCGATCGCGACGGCGAAGCCGGCCTGACCTTCCGCGCGCTGTCCGAACGGCTCGCCACCGGACCGGGCGCGCTCTACGGACACATCGCCGACAAGCGCGATCTGCTGACGGCCGCCTGCGACGCCGTCATCGCGCGCAGCCTGCCGTCGGCACCGGCAGGCGCCACGCCGCAGGCGGCCATCCGCACGCTGGCCCTGGCCATGTTCGATGCGATCGATGCGCATCCCTGGATCGGGTCGGCGCTGTGGCAGGCGCCGGGACAGTTGCCGATCGTGCGCATCATCGAAGCCCTCGGCCAGCCGCTGCGTGCGCTCGGTGTAGCCGACACGGCACAGTGGGCGGCGGTGTCCGCCTTGCTCAACTACATGCTTGGCGTGAGCGGGCAGAACGCGGCCAATACCCAGTTGGCTCTCACCCAGGGCCTTGTCCGCGACGAGACCCTGGCCGCAATGGCGAGCACGTGGTCGCGGCTCGATCCGGTCGCCTATCCCTTCGTGCGCAGCATGGCCGGCGCACTGCAGACGCACGACGACCGTCTGGATTTCCTCGCCGGGATCGACCTGATCCTGGCCGGCATTCTGGCGCAGGGCGATGCGCTGGCGACCGGCGACGTCCGCAAGCGCCGCAGGTCCTGAACGATCCGGGCACCGAGCGCTGCGCGAGGTGGCACCTAGCGCGCAGCTGCGAGCGCCGCATGACGCCGCTGATCACGACGCGAACGCTGGCACTTGTGCGTGGACATTGCCAGCAGTGTGGCCCGGGTTATGCATAAGCTTCCTGCGAGGGTTCCACCACGCAGGAGGACGCATGTACGAGTCTTTCAGACAGGGGGCGCCGGCCGAGCTGTGGCAGGCGCTGGTGCACGAGGCCGGGCAGCGCCTGGGCCGGCCGCTGGACGAATCGCGCGAGCACTATCTGGTGTTCGTGCTGCTGCGCTACCAGCGCGACGCGCAACTATTGGCGCGTATCCAGGCATTGGCCTGGCTGCATGCGCAGGAGCAGGTGGGGCGCGCCCGTGCTGATGCCTTGCGCGAGGTCGGTGACGGTTGCCTGCTGATCGCCGGGCTGTTTCCCGGCGTGGCGGCGCGGCGCCGGGTCAGCGTGGACTACTTCATCGATCTCGGCCGCGGCGCCTATGCCGAAGTCGCCGAGACCCGTGCCAGCGACGCGGGGCTGTTCGCGCAGCTCGCGCGCAGCTATCGCGAGCTGGTCGGCACGCTGGGGGCGCTGCGCCCGCCACGGCACGAGGTGGAGGCGCTGCAGGCGGCGCTGCACGCGTGAGCGGCGGCGAGGCGCGCGATCCATCCTGCTCCTTCCATGCGGGATGCGTCGTGCCGCGACCCGGTTCGGTGTGTCGTAGGAGCGGCTTCAGCCGCGACGGGCATTCCCGGTAACGCCGGTCGCGGTTGAAGCCGTGCCTACAAATGCACAGCCGTTCGCCGTGGCTGGGTGGTGGCGATGGACGCACATGCACCTGGCGCGCCGCGAGCGTCGGTTTGGCGGCGATGCCTGCGTCCTGCGGCGGCGCATTTTCCGCGCCGCCGTTCGCCATGTCCTACGGCGCGCCGCTGCCGCTCAGAACCAGAACCGCAGGCCCGCGACCCAGCGCGTCTCGCGTGCCGCTTCGCCGTCGGCGCGGCGCAGGTCGGCGGTATCGCCAAAGCTGCGGACGTGGTCCACGCCGATGTAAGGCGCGAACCGCCGCGTGACCTCGTAACGCAGGCGCAGTCCGCCCTCCACGGTGGTCAGGCCGCTTCCGGTGCGATGCGCCGCATCGTCGCGCGCGGCCAGTTCCGCCTCCAGCCGTGGCTGCAGGATCAGGCGATTGGTCAGCAGCACGTCGTACTCGCCTTCCAGGTGCAGGCTGGCCTGGCCGCCTTCGCCGACGTAGAGCATGGCCGACACCTCGAACTTGTACGGCGCCATGCCCTGCACGCCGAACGCGGCCGAGGTCCGCGCGCGGCCGGGCGCGAACGCCTGCCTGGCGCCGACCAGCACGTCCCACCACGGCGAGATCGCGCGGCCATAGGCCAGTTCCAGCGTCGACGCCGTGGTGCGGCCGCCCTCGCGTTCGCCGTCGCTGTGCAGCCACAGCCGGTCGATGTCGCCGCCGTACCAGCCACGGGCTTCCCAGGCCTGGCCGCTGCCGTGTGCGTTGTCCCACCCCTCCAGGCGGTCGACCAGCAGGTAGCCGGTGCGCGATGCGCCGTGCGCCATGCCGTGGTCGCGCAGCACCGGGAACGCGGCGGCACGGTCGGCGGCGGTGATCGGCGGGATGGGTTCGCGCGGCAGCGGCGTGCCGGCGCTCGCGGGACACTGGCACGCGCTCGCGGGCGGTGCCGGCGCGGTGGGCATCGCATGGTCCATGCCGTCGTGATCCATGCCGTCGTGTGCAGCGTGTGCGTGTTCGCGGTGATCGCCCTGCGACGGCGGTGCCGCCGCGTGATCCATCGTGGCGTGGTCCATGTGCTCGTGCGACAGGGCGTCGGCGTGCTCTGCCGTGGTCTGCGCGACAGGCGCGCTGTGCATGGCCGGCGCCTGCGTGGCATGCCCCATGGCTGCATGGTCCATGGCGCCGTGCATTGCCGTGTCGGGTTGTGCCGCCTCCGCGTTCGCCATGGGCATGGTGGCAGTGGACGCCGGGCAGGCACAGCGCGCTACCGGTACGTCCGTGCCGTTGTCGGCAGCGTGGACATGCTGCGCGTACACCGGCGCGTGCGCGAGCAGCAGCGCCAGAGCGGTCGCCTGCGCGAGCGGCGACAAGTGGAAACGGTTCATGCGTCCACCCGCACTTCGCGCATCATGCCGCCATCCATGTGGTACAGCAGGTGGCAGTGGTAGGCCCAGCGGCCCAGCGCATCGGCGCGCACGCGGTAGCTGCGGCGCGTGCCCGGCGGCATGTCCACGGTGTGCTTGCGCACCTGGAAGCGGCCGGCGGCGTCCTCCACGTCGCTCCACATGCCGTGCAGGTGGATCGGGTGCTGCATCATCGTGTCGTTGACCAGCACGATGCGCAGGCGCTCGCCGTAGTTGAGCCGCAGCGGTTCGGCGCTGGCGAAGGGAATGCCGTCGAAGGACCAGGCGAACTTCTCCATGTTGCCGGTCAGGTGCAACTGGATCTCGCGCCCCGGCTCGCGTCCGTCCGGATCCTCGAACAGGCTGTGCAGGTCGGCGTAGGTCAGCACGCGGCGGCCGTTGTCGCGCAGGCCGATGCCCGGGTCGTCCAGCCGCGGCGCAGTGGCGGAGGACTGCATGTCCACCAGCGGATTGCCGCGTTCGCTGCGCGGATGCGCAGGTGCGGCGGCAGGCGCATGCGCGGCGTGCTCCATGCCCGGCATGGCGGCCATGTGCATGTTCGCGCCACAGCCGCCCTCCATGCCGTGCATGGCCGTGCCCGCGCCGTGGTCCATGCCGGCGTGTCCGGCCATCGCATGGCCCATGTCCTGCATGCGCAGCAGCGGGCGCGGATCGTTCGCCGGCACCGGCGCCTGCAGCCCCTCGCGCACAGCCAGGGTGCCGCGCGCGTGGCCGGTGCGGCCCATGTCCTGGGCGAATACCGTGTAGGCGTCCTGGCCGCTGGGTTCGACCAGCACATCAAAGGTCTCGGCGGCGGCGATGCGGAACTCGTCCACGCTCACCGGATGCACGTACTGGCCGTCGGCGGCGACCACGGTCATCTTCAGCCCGGGGATGCGCACGTCGAAGTAGCTCATGCTGGAGGCGTTGATGAAGCGCAGCAGCACTTTTTCGCCGGGGCGGAACAGCCCGGTCCAGTTGCCGGCCGGGGTCATGCCGTTGAGCAGGTAGGTGTAGGTGTTGCCGTTGACGTCGGACAGATCGGTGGGGGTCATGCGCATGCGCCCCCACATGCCGCGGTCGGCGAGGGTGGCGCGCAGCCCATCCTCGCGCGCGTCGCGCAGGAAGTCGCCGACGGTGCGCTGGTACAGGTTGTCGTAGGACGGCATCTGCTTCAGCCGCCGGAACAGCGCCGCCGAGTCCAGGTCGGTCCAGTCCGACAGCAGCAGCACGTGTTCGCGGTCGTAGCGGTACGGCGGCGGCTCGCGCGGGTCGATGACGATGGCGCCGTACAGCCCGGCCTGCTCCTGGTGCAGCGAATGGCTGTGGTACCAGTAGGTGCCGGACTGGCGCAGGGCGAAGCGGTACTGGTAGGTCTCGCCCGGGTAGATGCCGTCGAAGCTCATGCCTGGCACGCCGTCCATGTTGGCCGGCAACAGCAGGCCGTGCCAGTGCACCGAGGTCTGGGTGTGGCCGGGCAGGCGGTTGGCCACGCGGATGGTCACCGTGTCGCCTTCGCGCCAGCGCAGGAGCGGCGCCGGCACGCTGCCGTTGACGGCGATGGCGGGGCGCTCGCGCCCGGTGAAGTTGACCCGCGTGCTGCCGATGCTCAGGTCCAGGTCGGTGCCGTGCAGCACATAGGGCGCGGCGCCGTTGCGGGCGAGTGCGCTGGCCTGGGCGTGGCGCAGCGGCAGACCGGTGAGGCCGGCGGCGGCGCTCAGCGCCAGCCCGGTGACGAAGCGGCGCCGCGACGGCAGCGCCGGCAGGCCGGAAGAAGATGCGTTCATGTGCGATGTCCGTAAGCGGATGCGATGCGCCAGGCAGCGCCGATGGCGGCGCTGCAGGCACGGGCGCGGCAGCGCCTGTGCGCCGCCGCCAGGAGGCCGCCTAGGGGCGGCCGCATGCGCTCAGGCGCTGGGAGGACGTTCCAGCCGCGGCAGGCCGGGCGCGCCGTGCGCGGCCTGGGGCGCGGCGGCGACCAGGTGGCGGGGCATGCGCGGCAGTGCCAGCGGCATCGCCAGCAGCGCCGGCAGCGGTTGCGCGTGCGGGCATTGGCAGCCGGCCATGCCGCCGCAGCCGCCATGCTTGCCGGCATGGTCGTGGCAGTGGCCGTCGTGATCCGCGGGCGGCGGTGGCGCCTGCTCGTGGCAGGGCATCGCCGCATGCGCCGGCGCCGCGCTGGCGACCGTGACAGCCGTGTCGTGCATCGAGGTGCCGTGCGCCGCCATGCCCGGCATCGCCATGGCGGCCGCGCTGCCGTTGAGCAGCAGGCTCATGCACAGCAACAGGCGCATCAGGACGGCGAAGGTCGGCACAGGCGGCAGCGTGGCGGCGGGGAGCCACAGAGGATACCGAAGCCGGCGTGGGCGGCAAGCGACTGCGGCGTGGCGAGGCTTGACTCTGGACCCGACTCCAGGGAGTAGGGTGTGCGCATGCGATCCGACCCCGCCACCGCCCGCTTCACCATCGGCGCGCTCGCCCGCCAGGCCGACGTCGCCATCGATACCGTGCGCTACTACGAGCGCCAGGGGCTGTTGCCGCCTGCGCCGCGCCGCGCCTCCGGCTACCGCGAGTACGACGCCGCGGCGGTGCAGCGGGTGCGCTTCATCCGCCGCGCCAAGGAACTGGGCTTCTCGCTGGAGGAGATCGGTGAGCTGCTGGCCTTGCAGGACGACCAGGTGCACGGCGTGGAGGGCATCAAGCAGCGTGCCAGTGCGCGCCTGCAGGCGCTGGACCGGCGCATCGCCGAACTCACGGAGATGCGCGACACCCTGGCCGCCCTGGTCGAGGACTGCCCCGGCCGCGGCGTGCCGGACGCCTGCCCGATCCTGGGCGACATCCGCGGCGATGCCGCCGGCGATCCGCCGCGATGAGCACGGACCGTACCACCGCCTCGCTGACCCTGCCGGTGCAGGGCATGACCTGCGCCGCCTGCGCGGCTGGCGTGGAGAAGGCGCTGCAGCGCCTGCCCGGGGTGGCGGCGCAGGCCAGCTATGCCGGCGCGCGCGTGCAGGTGGACTACGACCCGCAGCAGGTGGACCTGCCGACGCTGCGGCAGCGCATTGAGCAGGCTGGCTACGCCGTACCGACCCAGACCCTGACCCTGGAACTCAGCGGCCTGCACTGCGCCTCCTGCGTGGCGTCGATCGATGCCGTGTTGGCGAAGACCCCGGGCGTCCTCAGCGGCCACGCCAACCTGGCCTCGGCCAAGGCGCGGGTGGAGATCGTGCCGGGCACGGTCGCGCCGGCGGAGCTGATCGCGAGGATCGCCCGCGCCGGGTTCGGTGCGCGTGTCGCCGAGGCCATGGACGCGGCGCAACTGGCCGAGCGCGAGCGCCGCGAGCGTCGTGCCTGGCGGCGCGAACTGGGCATGTTCGCTGCGGCGGTGCTGCTGACCTTGCCGTTCTGGGGGCAGATGCTCGGCATGCTGGACGGCGACGCCCTGCGCGGTGCGCATGCCGAGCCGCTGCCGCGCTGGCTGCAACTGCTGTTGGCCACGCCGGTGCAGTGCTGGATCGGCGCGCGCTTCTATCGCGCCGGCTATCGCGCGCTGCGCAACGGCAGCGCCAACATGGACGTGCTGGTCGCGCTGGGCACCGGCATGGCCTATCTGTACAGCACCGTGGTCACCGTCGCCGGCCTGCACGGCCAGCACGTGTACTTCGAGGCCAGCACCAGCGTCATCACCCTGGTGCTGCTCGGGCGCCTGCTGGAGGCCCGCGCCAAGCGCCGCACCACCGCCGCGGTGCGCGCGCTGCTCGACCTGGCGCCGACCACCGCGCGGGTCGAGCGCGACGGCGCCATCGTGGAGGTGGATGCGGCGGAACTGGCGGTCGGCGATGTGTTCGTGGTTGCCGCTGGCGAGCGCGTGCCGGTGGATGGCGAGGTGCTCGACGGCCACTCCAGCGTGGACGAGGCGATGCTCTCCGGCGAGGCGCTGCCGGTGGCCAAGGCGCCGGGCAGCCGCCTGCATGCGGCCACGGTCAACCAGCTCGGCCTGTTGCGCGCGCGCGCCACCGGCGTCGGCGCCGACACCTTGCTGGCGCAGATCGTGCGCATGGTCGATGCCGCGCAAGGTTCGCGCGCGCCGATCCAGCGCCTAGTCGACCGTATCGCCGCGGTGTTCGTGCCGGCGGTGCTGGCCATCGCCGCGGTGACCCTCGGCGCGACCTGGGCGCTGGGCGGGAGCTTCGCCGACGCCCTCGTGCACGCGGTGGCGGTGCTGGTGATCGCCTGCCCGTGCGCGCTGGGCCTGGCCACGCCGACCGCGATCATGGTCGGCACCGGCGTCGGCGCGCGCGCCGGCATCCTGATCCGCGACGCCGAGGTGCTGGAACGCGCCCGCGCGCTGACCGCGCTGGTGGTCGACAAGACCGGCACCCTGACCCTGGGCCAGCCGCAGGTGACCGCGGTGCTGGTCGCCGACGAGGCCGAGTCCGCGCCGCTGTTGCGCCTGGCCGCCGCGCTGGAGACCGGATCGGCGCATCCGCTGGCACGTGCGATCGTGCAGCGCGCCGCCGACCTGGGGGTGCGCACGGCCGCGCCGGCGCCGCGCGCCGATGCGGTGCAGACCCTGCCGGGGCAAGGCGTGCGCGGCCGCGTGGACGGGCGCGAGGTCGCGCTGGGCGCGCTGGCGTGGCTCGACGGCCTGATCGCCGCGCCGGCCGACCCGACGCTGCGCCGCCAGGCCGAGGCGGCGCAGGCGCAGGGCCACAGCGTGGTCGGCGTGGCGGTGGACGGCGCCGTGGCCGGCTATATCGCCATCGCCGATCCGCTGCGCGAGGGCGCTGCCGAGGCGGTGGCGCGGCTGCAGGCGCGCGGCATCGCGGTGACCATGCTCAGCGGCGACAACCGCCACGCGGCGCAGGCGGTGGCCGCGCGGCTCGGCATCGCCCAGGTGCAGGCCGAGGTGCTGCCGCAGGACAAGGCCGCGCATGTGCGCGAGTTGCAGGCCGTGCCGGGCGCGCACGTGGGCATGGTCGGCGACGGCATCAACGACGCCCCGGCGCTGGCCGCGGCCGATGTCAGCTTCGCCATCGGCAGCGGCTCGGACATTGCGATCGAAGCGGCCGACGTGGTGCTGATGCACGGCGACCTGGCCGGCGTCGCCGCCGCCATCGACCTGTCCGCGGCGACCGTGCGCAAGATCCGCCAGAACCTGTTCTTCGCCTTCGTCTTCAACGGCCTGGGCATCCCGCTGGCCGCGTTCGGCCTGCTCAACCCGGTGATCGCCGGCGCGGCGATGGCGCTGAGTTCGGTCTCGGTGCTGGGCAACGCGCTGCTGCTGAATCGCTGGCGGGCGCGGTGAGCGCGTATTCGCCTTCTTCCTCCTGGAGCCTGACATGCAACATCTCGATCTTCTCGTCCACGGCATGAGTTGCGGCGGCTGCAGCGCACGGCTGCAGCGGGTGCTGGACGCCTGCCCGGGCGTGGCCGCCAGCACGGTGGTGCTGGAGGGCGGGCGCGTGGGCATCGACTACGACCCCGCACGCATCGACGTGGCCGCGCTGGAGCAGGCGATCGCCGACGCCGGCTTCAGCGTGGCCGCCGCCGGCTGAGCGCCGCCGCTGGGCCGTGGGCCGCGCCGGGTGAACGCCGGCGTGGCGGCCTGCGCGGCGCATGGTCCTGGCGCCCGGCCGGGCGTGTATCGTGAGCGCGGTTTCTCCGCTCCCGCACCGCCATGACCCATCGCGCTTGGGTGGCCGCCGCCATCCAGAAGATCGAAGCCGACTTCAACCGCTCGGCCGACACCCACCTGATCCCGCTGGACCTGCCCGGGTTCCCCGGCATCGACCTGTACTTCAAGGACGAATCCAGCCATCCCACCGGCAGCCTCAAGCACCGCCTGGCGCGCTCGCTGTTCCTGTACGCGCTGGCCAACGGCTGGTTGCGCGAGGGGCGGCCGGTGATCGAGGCCTCCAGCGGTTCCACCGCGGTGTCCGAGGCGTACTTCGCGCGCCTGCTGGGGCTGCCGTTCATCGCGGTGATGCCGGCGACGACCTCGCCGGAAAAAATCGCCGCGATCGAGTTCCAGGGCGGGCGCTGCCACCTGGTCGGGCGCGCCTGCGACCTGCATGCCGATTCGGTGCAACTGGCGCGCGAGACCGGCGGCCATTTCATGGACCAGTTCCTCTACGCCGAACGCGCCACCGACTGGCGCGCCAACAACAACATCGCCGAGTCGATCTTCCGGCAGATGCAGGAGGAGCCGCATCCGATCCCGGCGTGGATCGTATGCAGCCCCGGCACCGGCGGCACCGCGGCCACGCTTGGCCGCTATGTGCGCTACCGGCGCCATCCCACCCGCATCCTGTGCGCGGACCCGGAGGTGTCGCTATTCTTCGACGGCTACCGCGAGGCGCTGGCCGGGCGCGACTACGCCGGCCTGGAAAGCACCGGCGGCTCGCGTATCGAAGGCATCGGCCGGCCGCGGGTGGAGCCGAGCTTCATCCCCAGCTGCGTGGATGCGATGGTCAAGGTGCCCGACGC
Source organism: Xanthomonas sp. F10 (assembly GCF_014206815.1). Classification (GTDB taxonomy): domain Bacteria; phylum Pseudomonadota; class Gammaproteobacteria; order Xanthomonadales; family Xanthomonadaceae; genus Xanthomonas_A; species Xanthomonas_A indica. Next base: position 359,385 of record NZ_JACHNP010000001.1, on the reverse strand, counting down.
GCTGAGCCTGGCGGCGATGCGCTACGTCAGCGCGCGCCTGGGCCGGCGCGTGGGCGGCTCCACCGGCACCAACTTCGTCGGCGTGCTGCAGGCGGCCACGCGCATGCGCGAGCAGGGCCGCAGCGGTGCCATCGTCACCATCCTGTGCGACAGCGGCGAGCGCTACGTGCACAGCTACTACCGGCCGCAGTGGTACGCCGAGCACGGCATCGACGTCGAACAGGCCGACGCACAGCTGGCCGCGGCGGTGGCCGGCGCCGGCTTGCCGCCGTTGCCTTGTGCCGCGCTGGACTGACCGCCATCTGTCTTCCATGGCCGGCCGCGCCGGTCCTTTCCCCGCTACCGAGAGTTCCGCGATGACCAATCCCCTGCTCGATTTTTCCGGCCTGCCGCGCTTCGATGCGATCCAGCCCGAGCACATCGGCCCGGCGATCGACACGTTGCTGGCGCAGGCCGAGGCCGCCGTGGCCGCCGCCGAGACGGTGGCGCCGGTGCACTGGGACAGCTTCGTGGCGCCGCTGGACGATGCCACCGAGCGCCTGTGGCGCGCCTGGGGCCAGGTGAGCCACCTGCAGGCGGTGGTCAACACGCCGGCGCTGCGCGAGGCCTACAACGCCAACCTGCCCAAGGTGACGCGCTTCTCCAGCGCGCTGGGGCAGAACCTGGCGCTGTTCGCGCAGTACCGCACGCTGGCGCAATCGCCGGAGGCGGTTACGCTCGGCCCGGCGCAGCGCAAGGTGCTGGACAACGCGTTGCGCGATTTCCGCCTGGGCGGCGCCGAACTGGGCGAGGCCGACAAGCAGCGCTTCGCCGCGATTCAGGAAGAACTCTCGGCGCTGTCGGCCAAGTTCTCGCAGAACGTGCTCGACGCCACCGACGCGTGGTCGCTGCTGATCGACGACCCGGCGCGCCTGGCCGGCCTGCCCGAGGACAGCATCGCCGCCGCGCGCGCGGCGGCCGAACGCGACGGCCAGGAAGGCTGGAAGCTGACCCTGCAGATGCCGTGCTACCTGCCGGTGCAGATGTATGCCGAGGACCGCGCGCTGCGCGAGACGCTGTACCGCGCCAATGCGATCCGCGCCTCGGAGTTCGGCGATGCGGCGCTGGACAACAGCGCGGCGATCGGCCGCATCCTCGCCCTGCGCGGCGAACTGGCCGCGCTGCTCGGCTTCGCCAGCTATGCCGAGTATTCGCTGGCGACCAAGATGGCGCAGGATCCCGCCCAGGTGCTGGAGTTCCTGCACGACCTGGCCGCACGCGCCAAGCCCTACGCGCAGCGCGACCGCGCCGAGCTGGAAGCGTTCGCGCGCGAGCACCTGGGCCTGGATACGCTGGAAGCCTGGGATCTGGCCTACGCCGGCGAAAAACTGAAGCAGGCACGCTACAGCTTCTCCGAGCAGGAGGTGAAGCGCTACTTCACCGAGCCCAAGGTGCTGGACGGCCTGTTCGGCCTGATCCACGACCTGTACGGCTTGCGCGTGGAGGCCGACAGCGCGCCGGTGTGGCATCCGGACGTGCGCTTCTTCCGCCTCAGCGACGCGCAGGGGCGCCTGGTCGGGCAGTTCTATCTGGATCTGTACGCACGCGAAGGCAAGCGCGGTGGCGCCTGGATGGACGACTGCCGCAACCGCCGCGAGCGCGCCGACGGCGTGCAGACCCCGCTGGTGTACCTGGTGTGCAACTTCGGTCGCGGCAGCGACGGCAAGCCGGCCACCTTCACCCACAACGAGGTCACCACCCTGTTCCACGAGATGGGCCATGGCCTGCACCAGTTGCTGACCCAGGTCGGCGAACTGGGCGTGGCCGGCATCAACGGCGTGGAATGGGACGCGGTGGAACTGCCCAGCCAGTTCATGGAGAACTTCTGCTGGGAATGGCCGCGCCTGCAGGCGATGACCGCGCACGTGGACAGCGGCGAGCCGCTGCCGCGCCCACTGTTCGACAAGATGCTGGCGGCGAAGAACTACCAGAGCGGCATGTTCACCGTGCGCCAGCTCGAGTTCGCGCTGTTCGACATGCAACTGCACCACAGCTTCGATGCGCAGACCGACAGCGTGCTGCAGTTGCTCGAGCGGGTGCGCGACGCAGTCGCGGTGAACCGGCCGCCGGCGTGGAACCGCTTCCCGCACCAGTTCAGCCACATCTTCGCCGGCGGCTACGCGGCCGGCTACTACAGCTACAAGTGGGCCGAGGTGCTCAGCGCCGACGCCTACGCCGCGTTCGAGGAAGCGCCGGACCAGTTGGCGGACACCGGCGCGCGCTTCCTGCACGAGATCCTCTCGCGCGGCGGCAGCCGCCCGGCGCTGGAGAACTTCACCGCCTTCCGCGGCCGCGCGCCGGAGCTGGAGGCGTTGCTGCGGCACAGCGGCATGGCCGGATAAGCCGGGATTCGGGATTCGGGATTCGGGATGACCAGCCTGAGGCTGTTGGAAGCCGGGATTCGGGATTTTCCTGCGCAGGCGTAGTGGTTGCGATTGCACTGTGGGAGGGGCTTCAGCCCCGACGGGCTTTCCCGGGAAAGCCCGTCGGGGCTGAAGCCCCTCCCACAAAAAGCGGCGACTTTTCATCGGAAGGCGGCCACGTTCGTCAGATCGCTTGATGGCGATGTTGTTCCGTGCAGGACGACCCCGTTCCCGTTCTCGATCCCCAATCCCGGCTCTCAACAGCCGCAGGCTGGTCATCCCCAATCTCCAATCTCCAATCCCAGCTCCTCTGTGCTAGAACACAGCACAGCGGCACGGCGATCGTCGCTGCCGCGAACGCGGCATAGGACACTGCCGCACCGCACAAGGAGGACCGCATGAAGCGATCAGGGTGGTGGACGCCGTTGCTGTTGAGCATGGTCGCGCCGGCCTTGGCGCAGGACGGCAGCGGCACGGTGCGCATCGGCGCCAGCCTGCGCGCCGGCCCGGCGCCGGAGTATCCGCGCGTGGCCACGCCGATCACCGACGACGCACTGCGGGTGCATGGCTGCACCCGCGACTGGACCTGGTGCGATGTCAGTTGGCGCGAGAAACGCGGCTGGCTGCCGGCCGGCGCGATCGATTTCAGCGCACAGGAACAGGGCACTGCACCCGGCGTGCCCACGGTCGGCTTTGCGCTGGATCGCTATTGGGACACGCACTATCGCGGTCAGCCGTGGGCGCGCGAACGCGCGCGCTATCGGCCGCTGGAAAGCGCAACGGCCGCGGCCGGCCCGGCGCAGATTCCGGCCCCGTTGCAGCGGCAGTTGGGGCCGCAATGGCGGGCGCCGCCGCCAGCGGCGTCTGCCTCCGAGGCCGTGAGCAGCGCGCCGCAATGGACGCCGCCGGGCGAACGGATGTATCAGATCCCGCCGCCGGATGCGCTCAATCCCCGCTACAACAAAGACTTGTCGAAGGAACTGCAACGGCAGGAAGACGACCGGCGCCAGCGCGAATCGATGGGATTGCCGCCGGTGCCGCCCCCTGCGTCCGCGCCGTCGGCATCGCCGGCGTGGCCACCGTCGCCGGCGACCATCCAGTGGGTCGAGCGGCATTCGCCGAAGCCGACCTCGCCTCCGCCGCCACCACCACCACCGCCTCCACCGCCACCGCCACCGCCTTCAGCGCCACCGACCAAGCCGGAAGCGCACAAGGACGACGACGCCGGGCGTCGCGACGTCCGGCAACTGGAGCGCTGACGCGCGGCACGCTGCCGCTGCCGGCACCGTGCAGGCGTGGCCCGACTCAGGCCTTGGCGAATACCAGCGCGGCGTTGGTGCCGCCGAAGCCGAAGCTGTTGGACATCACCGTGCGCAAGTCCGCATCGCGGCTTTCGCGCACGATGGGGAAGCCCTCGGCGCGCGGATCCAGCGTGTCGATGTTGGCCGAGCCGGCGATGAAGCCGTCGCGCAGCATCAGCAGGCAGTAGATCGCCTCGTGCACGCTAGCCGCGCCCAGCGAGTGTCCGGACAGCGCCTTGGTCGAGGACAGCGGCGGCACCGCGTCGCCGAACACCGCGCGTACCGCGTCCAACTCGGTGACGTCGCCGAGCGGGGTCGAGGTGCCGTGGGTGTTGAGATAGTCGATCGGCGCGTCCACGCCCTGCAGCGCCATGCGCATGCAGCGCACCGCACCTTCGCCGGACGGGGCGACCATGTCGGCGCCGTCGGAAGTCACGCCGTAGCCGACCAGTTCGGCATGGATGCGCGCACCGCGCGCCACCGCGTGCTCGTAGTCCTCCAGCACCAGCATGCCGCCGCCGCCGGCGATGACGAAGCCGTCGCGCGCGGCGTCGTAGGGCCGCGAGGCCACCGCCGGCGTATCGTTGAAGCCGGTGGACAGCGCGCCCATGGCGTCGAACATCAGGCTCATGGTCCAGTCCAGTTCCTCGCCGCCGCCGGCGAACATCACGTCCTGCTGGCCGTGGCGGATCAGGTCCGCCGCCGCGCCGATGCAGTGCGCCGAGGTCGCGCACGCGGCCGACAGCGAGTAGCTGACGCCCTTGATCTTGAATGCGGTGGCCAGGCTGGCCGACACCGCCGAACACATCGTGCGCGGCACCATGTACGGGCCGACCTTGCGCACGCCGCGGTTGCGCAGCAGGTCCGCCGCTTCCACCTGCCAGTGGCTGGAGCCGCCGCCGGAACCGGCGATCAGGCCGATCCGCGGATCGCTGATCGCCGCTTCGTCCAGGCCGGCGTCGGCCAAGGCATCGCGCAGCGCCAGGTAGGCGTAGGCCGAGGCGTCGCCCATGAAGCGCTTGAGCTTGCGGTCGATGGCCGCGTCCAGGTCCAGTTGCACATCGCCGCCGACCTGGCTGCGCAGGCCGAACTCCGCCGCCTGCGCGTTGTAACGGATGCCGGGCCGGCCCTCGCGCAAGGCGCGCGCCACGCTGTCCAGATCGTTGCCCAGGCACGAAGTGATGCCCATCCCGGTAATTGCCACGCGCCGCATCAGAATGCCTCCGTCGAAGTGAACAGGCCCACGCGCATGTCCTTGGCGGTATAGATCTCGCGTCCGTCCACCGACATGCGGCCGTCGGCCACCGCCATCACCAGCTTGCGGTTGATCACCCGGCTGATGTCGATCTCGTACACCACCTGCTTGGCGGTGGGCAGCACCTGGCCGGTGAACTTCACCTCGCCCACGCCCAGCGCACGGCCACGGCCGGGTGCGCCCAGCCAGGTCAGGAAGAAGCCGGTCAGCTGCCACATCGCATCCAGGCCCAGGCAGCCGGGCATCACCGGATCGCCGATGAAATGGCAGCCGAAGAACCACAGGTCCGGGCGGATATCCAGTTCGGCGCGGATCACGCCCTTGCCGTGCGCGCCGCCGGTCTCGTCGATGGCGACGATGCGGTCGAACATCAGCATCGGGTCGTCGGGCAGGCGCCCGGCATTGGCGCCGAACAACTCGCCGCGTGCGCTGGCGAGCAACTGCTCGCGCGAATAGGAGGACAGACGACTCATGAGCGGAACATTCCCAGGCGAGACAGTCGAGGCGCGCAAGAGTGCATGAGCGTCGCGCGTTCAATCAAACGTTTTATCCGTACGCACGCGTAGTGTCGGCCGCGGCGACGGCGCGCGCACTGCGCCGGATCAAGGCGCGCGTTCTCAATCCGTGCGCAGTGCCGGGCTTATCATGCGCACACCGTTCGCAGGCGTAGGGTATGGGGTCGATGCGCAAGATCATTCACGTCGACATGGATGCGTTCTACGCGTCCGTGGAGCAGCGTGACGATCCGGCGCTGCGCGGCAAGCCGGTGGTGGTGGCCTGGCGCGGCATGCGCTCGGTGGTGTGCGCCGCCTCCTACGAGGCGCGCGTGTTCGGCGTGCGCTCGGCGATGCCGGCGTTGCGCGCCGAGCGGCTGTGCCCGGACGCGATCTTCGTGCCGCCGGATTTCGCCCGTTACAAGGCGGTGTCGCGGCAGGTGCGCGAGATCTTCCAGCGCCACACCGACATGATCGAGCCGCTGTCGCTGGACGAAGCCTACCTGGACGTCACCGCGCCCAAGGGCGAACTGCGCACCGCCACCGAGATCGCCCAGACCATCCGCGCGCAGATCCGCGAAGAAACCGCGCTGACCGCCTCGGCCGGCATCGCGCCGAACAAGTTCCTGGCCAAGATCGCCTCGGACTGGCGCAAGCCCGACGGCCAGTTCGTGATCCGCCCGCATCGCGTGGACGCGTTCCTGACCCCATTGCCGGTGAACAAGGTGCCCGGCGTGGGCAAGGTCATGGAGGGCAAGCTGGCGGAGCTGGGCATCGTCACCGTCGGCGATCTGCGCGCGCGCAGCGAGGCGGAACTGGAAGCGCGCTTCGGCAGCTTCGGCCTGCGCCTGTACCAGCGCGCGCGCGGCATCGACGAGCGCCCGGTGGAATCGGACCAGCCGGTGCAGTCGATCTCCTCAGAGGACACCTTCGCCGAAGACCTGGCGCTGGAGGCGCTGGAGCCGGCGATCCGGCAACTGGCCGAGAAGACCTGGAACGCCACCCGCCGCACCGAGCGCATCGCGCGCACCGTGGTGTTGAAGCTGAAGACCGCGCAGTTCCGCATCCTCACCCGCAGCTTCACCCCGGAGCAGCCGCCCGAATCGCTGCAGGCCTTGATCGACATCGCCCTGGCGCTGCGCGCGCGCGTGGACCTGCCGGCATCCACCCGCTACCGCTTGGTCGGCGTGGGCCTGTCGGGCTTCCACGAGCGCGAGCCCGGGCAGGCGCAGGGACGGCTGTTCGGTTAAGGCGGTGGCGCGCGGAGGCTGTAGCGTGTTCTGCCTGGTACGTGGATTGAAGCGGGTTGTTGTAGTCGTTGAGGATGCTGCGCTGGCAGCCGCACCTTCAACGTTGCGTAGATTGAGACAGGAACGGCAGCACCATAGGCAGCGCCTGTCGCAGTCGTGCGCTTGCGGGTGTGTGGATCGAAGCCCGATTCGGTACAGCGACGACTGGCACCAGCGCTAGTCGCACAGTTACCGGCGTGGATTGAAAGCAAAGGGATGCGCGAGCGAAGCGGGAACGTGGCCTTCGCCCGCTCCGCGTCGGGACTGAAGTCCCTCCCACAGGGGCATGCTGCAACGATTGGAACACTGACTTCATCGTCTGGTCATGCTGATCGGTCTTGGCGCGACCGCATGCTGGCCGTGCGCCACCTACAATGCACACTTCTTCCCCTGTGCTGGCACGATATGACGTTTCCGTATGCATTGGTGGTGTTCGACCTGGACGGCACGCTGGTCGACAGCGGCGCCGACATCGCCGAGGCGCTGAACCGCACGCTGGCCGACTTCGGCCTGCCGCGCGTGCCGGAGGCGACCGTGCTCGGCTGGATCGGCGAGGGCGTGCGCAAACTGGTCGAGATCGCCTGGCGGCACGCCGGCGACGCCACGCCGCTCGACACGGTGATGCCGACCTTCATGCGCCACTACGCCGAATGCCTGTTGCGCAGCCCGCGGCTGTATCCGGGGGCGGCCGAGGCGCTGGCGCAGCTGCGCGCGGAAGGCGTGACCCTGGCGCTGTGCACCAACAAGCCGGCGGCGATGGTGCCGCCACTGCTGCAGCATCTGGGCGTGGCCGCGCTGTTTTCCGCGGTGCTGGGCGGCGACAGCCTGCCCGAGCGCAAGCCCAGCCCGGCGCCGTTGCTGCACCTGGCGCAGCAGTTCGGGCAGCCGCCGGCGCACTGCCTGATGGTCGGCGATTCGCCCACCGACCTGCAGGCTGGCCACGCCGCCGGCATGCCGGTGGCGCTGGTGCGCTACGGCTATCCGCGCGACCTGGATCTGGACACCGCCGACGTGGTGCTGCTGATGGACGATCTGCGCGAGCTGCTGACGCTGCGTTGACGCCGGCGGTGGAACGCGGCTGGCACGGCATGGCCCGCTGCCTGCGTGCCGACGGACATCGGCCGCAGGTCGCCATCGACCGGTCACGACCGAACGCTGGCGATTGCGTAGCCGGTGCCGCGGCGTTCGATGTGGGCGAAGCCGGCCTCGCGCAGATGCATGCCGGCGATCGGCAGCCGCTCCGCGCTGACCAGATCCAGCAGCGCCGCGCGGGTCGCGGTGGCGAGCTGCGGATCGTGGTCGAAGACCACCGCCACGTCCGGGCGCGGGATCTGGATGTCGGGGAAATGCACGATGTCGCCCCACACCAGCAGGCCGCGGCCGCCGGAATCGAGCCGATAGCCGGTGTGCCCGGCGGTGTGTCCCGGTAGCGGCAACGCGTGCACGCCGGGCAGGATTTCGCCGTCGTCGAACCTGCGCAACCTGTCGCGATAGGCCGCGAACACCTGCCGCGCGAGCAGGAAGTTGCCGCGGGCACGTGCGGGCGCGCGGCTCAGGTTGGCGTCGTCCTGCCAGAACCCGACTTCGCGACGCTGCACGAGCACCTCCGCATTCGGAAACGCGGCGTCTCCGGACGCCTCGATCAGCCCGCCGACATGGTCGGGATGGGCGTGGGTCAGCAGTACCGCATCGATCTGCGCCGGCTGTAGCCCGGCCGACGCCAGGCTGCCGCGCAACCGGCCGGCGCCGTCGCGGAAGCCGCCGGCGCCGGCATCGATCAGCACGGTGCGGCCGCCGATGCGCACCACGTAGCAGTTGATGTGCACCGCACTGGGCTGCAGCACCCGCGCCGCCTGCTGCATCTGCAGCGCATCGGCCGCGGCGATGGGCGACAGGATCTCCAGGCCGGTGGCGAGATAGCCATCGCTGAGGGCGGTGACGCTGATATCGCCGATCTGCAGGTGCGGAAACGTGGGGATGGACATGCGGATCCCGGGGGCTCAGTTGCGTGCGTGCAGTTCGGCGGGCGCGTGGCCGATGCAGCGGATGCGTGCGGTGGCGCCGGTCGCACCGCGGATGGCGTCATCGATTGCGGCCATGAACCGCTGCATGACCGCCGGCGTGCGCGCGTCGGCGCGTCGGTAGCGGAGTTCCGCGAACACCGGGTGGCCACGACCGTGCCGGACCGGCACATAGATGATGTGCACGTTCTGCACCGCGGCCAACAGCACCTCCGTGCACAGTGCGGTGCAGTGGTCGGTCAGCGCGGCCAGCACCGGATCGGCCGGCATGGCCTGCGCGGGGATGAAAAGCGTGAGGTTCGGCATCGTGCGCCTACTGCGGCAGCGTGCGGGCGATGCCGCGGGCCGCGACCAGTTGCGCGGTCATTGGCGCATAGGCCTGGAGATCCTGCGCCAGCTCGCCGATGGCCGGCAGCCGGGCGCGGCCGCACCTGGCGAGCCAGCGCTGCGCCGGCACCTTGTCCAGTTCCACCGCATGCAGGCCATGCGGCGCGAGACCGAGCCGCAACAGCGATGCGGGGCCGTCGGCGCTGACCAGCAGCACCTCGTCGCGCGCCACGGCAGGCGCGCGCTCCAAGCCGTCATAGAGATTGCGGTGCCAGTCGGCGATGTGGCGTTGCCAGCGGGCGAAGTTGCCGCCGCCCTTCTGCCGGTATTCCGCGCCGCTGAGGACGTGCAGGCCGTCGATGGCGTGCAGCGCGAGATAGGTCGGACCGCCGTCGCGAAGGGCCTTGAAGCGCTGCGAACTGCGAAAGCCCTCGACCGAGATCAGCGCCGGCAGTTTTTCCCGGCTGTAGAAGTCGTTCCATTCCGCTTCGCTGGCGGGATCGGCGAAGCTGCATTCCACGGTGTAGAGCATCGGATCGTCCTGGGCCGGAACGGTGCGTGCCGGCGTGTCATGGTTGAGGATGACTCATCCTAGTCCGGTGTTTTCCGCGTTGATATCGATATTCGGTCACCCTTCCGTGACTGCATGTCATGCTCGGGCTGGTAAAGTGCGCCGCCTGCTACCGGAGCCGACATGCGCCGCAAGATCCCCAGCCATTCCGCGCTCATGGCGTTCGAGGCGGCGGCCCGGCATGGCAGTTTCGCGCGCGCGGCCGAGGAACTGGTCCTGACCGAAGGCGCCATCAGCCGCCAGATCGGCCGTCTGGAAAGTTTCCTCGGCGTGGTCCTGTTCGAGCGCGTCGGCAATCGCGTGCGGCTGCTGCCGAACGGCCGTCGCTATGCGGCGCAGGTCCGCGAGACCCTGGACCGGCTGGAGCGCGACAGCCGCGATCTGATGGGGCGGCCGCGCGACGGCGCGAGTCTCGATATCGCCGCGCTGCCGACTTTCGCCATGCGCTGGCTGATTCCACGGCTGGGCCGGTTCCAGGCGCGGCATCCGCAGATCACCGTGCATCTGGCCGAACGGATGGAGCCGTTCGTGCTCGTTGGCAGCGGCTTCGATGCCGCGCTGCATTTCGAGCACCCGGCTTGGGCGGGGATGCGCGTGCAGCGCCTGCTGCACGAAGTGCTGGTGCCGGTGTGCCATCCGCGGCTGTTGCACGGGAAGGACGCGACCAGCGCGCTGGATGCGCTGCCGCGGCTGCAGCGCCGGCAGAATCCGGATGCCTGGCAACGCTATGCGCAGGAGTCCGGGATCGCCCTGAGCCACCCCGCGCGCGGCGCACGCTACGACCTGCATGCCATGGCGATCGAAGCCGCACTGGCCGGCCTGGGGGTCGCGCTGGTGCCGCGCTTGTATGTGGAAGCCGAACTGGCCGACGGCCGCTTGCTGTGTCCGTGGCCCGCGGCCACCTCGATCGCCAAGACCTTCTGCCTGGTGCTACCGGAGCCGGTGCAACTGAGCGATGCGCCGATCCAGCGATTCGTCGACTGGCTGCTGGAGGAGGCGCGCGCCACCGCCGCTGCGCACTGACCGCGACGAGCGCGGCGTCGCCGATGGCGGCGCGAACCGCTCAGTGCGGCAGCCGATACTCCAGCACTTCATCGCCCAGGGCGTCGATCGCGCCGGTCGGGCGCCAGCCGAGGTGGCGATAGAACCCATGCGAGCGCAGCGCCGGCTCGGCCGCGCAGCCCAGAAACAGGCGTGCGAAGCCCCAGCGGCGGAAATCCTCGATCATCCGCGCCAACAGCGCCTTGCCGATGCCGTGGTTCTCCCATTCGGGCAATAGGGCCAGCACCATGATCTCGCCGCTGTGGCGGTCGCCGAAGCAGTAGCCGACCATGCGCCCGGCGACCTCGGCCACGTGCCCCGGCACGCTGCCATCGGCGATCCACGCCTGCCAACTGCCCGCATCGATCCCGAGCGCGGCCAATTGCTCGGCGGAGAATGCGTTCTCGCGGGTGCGTGCGCGCAGGTCGATGCAGGCGGCCGCATCGGCGGGAACGGCAGGGCGATAGACGACATGCATGCTGGCAATCCGTTGCATCGGCCGGCACTGCCGGTGGGTGCGCAGCATGCCATGGGCACGCTGCGCACGCCTGCAAGCAGCCGCGTCACCGCCCCTGCAGGAGCGGCTTCAGCTACGAACGGAGCGTTCCTGGTGATCCCCGTTCGCGGCTGCGGTCGCTCCTGCAGCGCGCTGCGTGGGTCAGCGCGCCGCCGGCGCGTAGCGCAAGGTCAGCGCGTATTCGCGGCCCGGCTGGTTGTACCAGTTCACCGTCTGGTAGTCGCGATCGAACACGTTGCTGGCCTTGGCCTGCAGCGTCCAGTCCGGGGTGAACGCGTATTCCGCGCGCAGGTCGACGGTGCCGTAGCCGGCCAGGCGCACGCGGTTGGCCGCGTCGTCGAAGCGGTGACCGCTGCCGAAGACGGTGACGCCGAGCTTGACCGGGCCGATGCCGCGGTCCACGTCCAGGCGCGCGGTGTTCTGCGCGCGGCGCGCCAGCCAGTTGTCGCGGTTGTCGCCGTCGCTGCGGTTGCGCGGATCGGTGTGGCTCAGCTGCGCCGACAGTTCCCAGCCGGCCAGCAACGCATAGCCGGTCAGTTCGGCGCCGCGGATGCGCGCTTCGTCCACGTTGACCGGCAGGAAGCTGACCGCGTCGTAGGAGATCAGGTCCTTGACCCGGGTCTCGTAGGCGTTGAAGGTCCAGTTCCAGCTGTCGGCATACTGCGCAATGCCCAGGTTGCCGCTCTTGGAACGCTCCGGCTTCAAGTCCGGATTGCCGGCGAACGGGTAGTACAGGTCGTTGAAGGTCGGCGCCTTGAAGCCGGTGCCGACACTGGCGGTGAGCTTGAGGCCGTGCGCTAGCGCCAGGCCCCAGCCGAGGCTGCCGGTGGTGTGCTCGCCGAACTGTTCGTTGTCGTCGCTGCGCACGCTGGCCTGCACCTGCTGCGCGCCGAAGCGGCCCTGGTACTCGGCGAAGACGCCGGTGTTGTCGCGGCTGTCGACGTCGAAGGCGGTGGTGCTGGTGACGTGCTCGCGCTGCCAGTCGCTGCCGACGCTGAGCAGGTGGCCTTCGGCCAGGCTGATGTCGCCCTGCAGCGCGGCGGTGTCGCGGCGGCTGTCGAATGTGCTGATGAAGCTGCGGGTGCGTGCGCCCGGCGCACGGTAGTAGCTGTCGGCATCGTCGACGTTGCGGCCGAGCTGCGCGGCCAGGTGCAGGCGATCGGAGGGCGTCCAGTCGAGCTTGCCGCTGAACACCTGCTGGGTGTTGTCGGCCTCGTTGCCGGCGAACAGCGCGTCGCCGTCGTACTCGTTGCGGCTGTCGATGTTCAGCGCCTGGCCTTCGACGCGCAGCGTGTCGGTCAGCGCGTAGCCGCCGCGCGCGCTCAGCGAGACGTTGCGGTAGCCGTCGCGGTCGGGCTGGTCGACGAAGCAGCCGGCGAACAGCGCGGCCGAGCCGTTGCAGGCATTGATGCCGTCGGTCTTCTGGTAGCCGCCCTGCACGGCCAGCCAGCCGCGCTCGCCGCGGTTGCTGAAGCCGGCGCCGGCCTCGCGCAGGCCGTGGCTGCCGCCGCCCAGGCTCAGGTTCTGCTGGAAGCCCTGGCCGCCGCGGCGGGTGAAGATCTGGATGACGCCGCCGATCGCGTCGGAGCCGTACAGGCTCGAACGCGGGCCGCGCACGATCTCGATGCGCTCGATCTGGCTCAGCGGCAGGTCCTGGAACGCGGCCAGGCCGGCGCTGGCCGAGCCGATGCGCACGCCGTCCACCAGCACTAGCACGTGGTCCGATTCGCTGCCGCGCAGGTTCAGCGTGGTCAGCTTGCCGAGGCCGCCCTGGTTGGAGATGCCGATGCCGGCGCGGCCCTGCAGCAGCTGCGCCAGCGAATCGGCCTGGCTGCGCTCGATCTCGGCGCGGTCGATGACCTGCGCCGGGACCACGCTGTCCTCCACCGAGATCTGGGTGCGGGTGGCGGTGACCAGGACCTGGTCGAGGTCGGTGGCGGCATCGGCGGCGTGGGCCAGCGCGGGCAGGGACAGGGCGGACGCGATCGCGACCGAAAGCAGGCGGGACGACATGGGTGGCAACTCCGGCGCGCGGCTGCGCGCTGTGACGGCAAGGAAGTCGCGAACGGAAGGTGCAAGCGGACGGCGCCGGACGCGGCGCGGCACGCCGCGACGCCCTCCGCATCGCAACCAGTGAACTGCAAGGCCGGTCTCCGGGCTGGCGATCGGGGAGGCGGACCTCCCGGCTGCGACGCCTTCCCATGCCCAGGCACAGTGGCGCAGGTCGTCAGCGCGGATCGCTTACCGTTGCGGGGGCAGCGCCGGCCTTGTCGCAAGACGCACCGGCTTCCCGTTTCAACCCGCTGGCCGGAGCCGGCGGGTCACCTTGAAGCGGCGCGATTGTACGCGATCGCCGCTGCCTGCGCGGCTCAGTCGGCGTGGGGGCCGTGGCCGTCGCCGCCGCCGCCGTGGTCGCTCACCGGCGCGTCGTGCGGGTCCTGTGCGTAGGCGCCGTCGGCGTCATCGTCGCCGCGCGCGTCGTCGCGGTCGAAATGGGTGGTCGCCACCGGCCCGGCGACCGGCAGGCCGCGCTGCGCCGGCAGCGCCGCCGTCGCCGTTTCCAGCTCGCCCAGCAACTGCGCGCGCCGCGCCTCGGACAGTTCCTGCCAGTGGCAGCCGCTGAGCGCGCCTTCCAGCGAATACAGCAGGTTGAGGCTGGGCTTGAAGCCGGCACGCTTGACCTTGACGAAGGCCCCGACCGCGCCGGCCGCCTCCAGGTCCTGCTGCGTGCGCACGCCGACCTGGCGCAGCCAGGCCGCGCTCTTGGGGCCGATGTTGCGCAGCTTGGTGGTGCTCATCGCAGGCTGTCGACGAAGACCTGGGCGATCGCTTCCAGCCCGCGCTGGTCGTCGGCGTCGAAGCGGGCCAGGTCGGGGCTGTCCAGGTCGAACACGCCGACCAGCGCGCTGTCGCGCAGCAGCGGCACCACCAGTTCCGAACGCGAGGCGGCATCGCAGGCGATATGCCCGGGGAACGCCTCCACGTCGTCGATGCGCTGGGTCTGGCCGCTGCTGGCGGCCGCGCCGCATACGCCCTTGTGCAGCGGAATGCGCACGCAGGCCGGCAGGCCCTGGAACGGCCCGACCACCAGTTCCTTGCCGTCGTAGAGATAGAAACCGACCCAGTTCAGCCGCGGCAGCGCGTGGTACACCAGCGCCGCCAAGTTGGCGGCATTGGCGATACGGTCGGGCTCCCCGGCGACCAGGGCACGGGCCTGGTCGAGCAACTGGGCGTACTGTTCCGGCTTGCTGCCGGTGAGCGAGGACGAGGCGAACATCGCCCGAGTCTAGCAGCGCGCTGGGTCCGCCGGCACCGCCGCGGCTGACGCGCGCGGCGCGCCCGGCTATCCTGCGCGCCGCCGCGCGTCCCGCCGGCCAACCGACAGGGTTTCGTTCGCATGGCTGTTCCCGCCTTCTACGTCACCGGCACCGATACCGGCATCGGCAAGACCATCGCCAGCACCGCGCTGCTGCATGCCCTGCGTGCGCGCGGCCAGCGCGCGGTGGGCATGAAGCCGGTGGCCAGCGGCTGCACGCGCGAGGCCGAGGGCTGGCGCAACGAGGACGCACTGGCGTTGCAGGAGGCCAGTGCGCCGCGCCCGCGTTATGACGATCTCAATCCCTACGCGCTGCCGCTGCCGCTGGCGCCGGAACTGGCCGCCGCCGACGCCGGCGTGCAACTGGAACTGGCGCCGATCGCGGCCGCGTTCGAACGCCTGCGCGCGCAGGCCGACGTGGTGGTGGTGGAAGGCGTGGGCGGCTGGGCGGCGCCGCTGTCGGCGAGCCTGGACCAGGCCGATCTGGCGCGCGCGCTGCGGCTGCCGGTGGTGCTGGTGGTCGGCCTGCGCCTGGGCTGCCTCAACCACGCCCGGCTCAGCGCCGCGGCGATCGCCGCCGACGGCCTGCAGTGCATCGGCTGGATCGGCAACGAGATCGACCCGGCGATGGAGCGCATCGACGACAACATGGCGATGCTGCGCACGCGGCTGCCGATGCCGTGCTGGGGGCGGCTGCCGTACCGGCCGCAACCGCAGGCCGAGCAGTTGGCGGCGCAGTTGCAGCCATGGATGGGCATGTCGCCGGGCTAATCAACTGCCGGGCGGGTTGTGTGGGAGGGACTTCAGTCCCGACGCCTCACCGATGAAGCACCGGTGCAGCAGCTTTTCCCACAAAGAAAGACACGGACGCCGGGACGCACGCGATCGACCAATCCCGAATCCCCACTCCCAAATCCCACACACAAAAAAGGCCCGGTAGAGGGAGGGATCTACCGGGCCTGGGGGTTGCACGGGGGGAGGGACCCGTGCAGACCGAGGGTGCGTCGGGCGGCGAACCGCAGCGACGTCGAATCGGGTCTTACTTGGCGGCGGGCTTGGCCTTGGGCGCGGCCTGCTCGGTCGCCGCCTCGAACTGGTGCTTGGCGAGCTGGCCGATGGCCTCGGAGGTCTTCAGGCCCAGGCCGAACACTTCCTGGTTGGCCGTGGCCAGCCGCTCGAAGTTGTCGCGGGCGATCTGCAGGCCCTTCGGCCACAGCGCCTGCACGGTGCCCAGGTCGCGCGCCTCGGTCAGTTCGCCGAGAAAGCCGGTGGTGGCCGACACGTTCTTTTCGAAGGTCTTCAACTGCACGCCGAACACGCTCTCGGCGCTCTCCAGCGCCAGGCGGTTGGCACGCGCCGCGGTGGCAGCGAACTGCTGGGTGTAGCTGCTGAACTGGTCGTTGAATTGAGCGGACATCATGCAACTCCATTGGAATGCCGACTGCTGTTGCAGTGCAACATACGCCCATTCTGCTGCGATGCAACAAAATTTTCTGAAGCCGCTCAGGATTCGTTCAAACTACTTTTCTGATCAATGGCTTGGCGCAATTCCGCCAGTCCTTGTCGGACGCCTCCGCGAGCGTGGAAAGCGCCAGATGCGCGCGACGATGCAACGCGAGGCGCGGCATCGAAAACCCTCAACCGGCGCGATGCCGCCCTTGCGATTCTCGAATCCTCATTCCCCGATCCCGGCCTTGCTCAACCCGGCCCGCGATAGCGGCAGCCGGACGTGCAGGTCTCGTGCACCACCACCTCGCTCAGCAGCGGCAGCGCCGGCTTGAGCCGTTCCCAGATCCATACCGCCAGGCGTTCGCTGGTGGGGTTGTCCAGCCCCTCGATGTCGTTGAGGTAATGGTGGTCGAGCTGGTCGTAGAGTGGGCGGAACGCCGCCTTGATGTCGCCGAAATCCATGACCCAGCCGCTCTCGGCGCCGGGTTCGCCGCTGACGTGCAGTTCGATGCGGAACGAGTGTCCGTGCAGGCGCGCGCACTTGTGGCCGGGCGGCACGTTGGGCAGGCGGTGCGCGGCTTCGAGGGTGAAGACTTTGAAGATATCCATGGGAGCCATTCTACGGTCGGGGTGGGGCGGCATGGCGTGGTGCTGGGCGCGCGCAACGACGACGGTGGCGTCATGCTGCAGGCGGGCGATCTGCGTGCTGCCGGGTGGGGCGGGACAAAAAAGGCCGCCCCGAAGGGCGGCCTGGGTGTGTGCGGAGGGCGCGGCCGCGGCGGGCTCAGCGCGGCGCGGCCGGGCGGTTGCCGCCGCCATTGCCGTGACGGCGACCCTGGCCCTGGCGGCGGGCGCCGTCGGCGTGGTGGCCGCCGGGCTTCTTGCTGCCGGCGTGGGCATGCGCGTGCGCCGGCGCATCGCCGTGGCCGCGGCGGGCGTGACTGCCGCGGCGCGGCGGACGCTGGCCGCCCGGACGCTCGTCCGGCGGATTGTTGTTGCCCCAGCGGATCGGCGTGGCCGGCTCGAAGCCCGGCACGTCGCGGATGTCCATGTCGCGCTTGAGCAGGCGTGCGATCGCGCGCAGCAGCTTGGCCTCGTCCTGCGCCACCAGCGACACCGCCTCGCCCTGCGCGCCGTTGCGGCCGGTGCGGCCGATGCGGTGCACGTAGTCCTCGGCGACCATCGGCAGGTCGTAGTTGATGACCTTGGGCAACTGGTCGATGTCGATGCCGCGCGCCGCGATGTCAGTCGCCACCAGCACGGTGATGCGGCCGGCCTTGAAGTCGCCGAGCGCGCGCAGGCGCTGGCCCTGGCTCTTGTTGCCGTGGATCGCTGCGGCCTTGATCCCTGACTTGTCCAGGAAGGTGGTCAGCTTGTCGGCGCCATGCTTGGTGCGGGCGAACACCAGGGTCTGCTTGCGCGAGTCGGCGGCCAGCAGGTGCAGCAGCAACTCGCGCTTGCGCGCGCCGTCCACCGGATGCACGCGGTGGGCGATGGTGTCGGCCACGGTGTTGCTCGGGGTCGCCTGGATTTCCTGCGGGTCGTGCATGAACTCGCGGGCCAGCTGCTTGATGCCTTCCTCGAAGGTGGCCGAGAACAGCAGGGTCTGGCGGTTCTGCCGCGGCAGCTTGGCGAGGATGCGCTTGATCGACGGCAGGAAGCCCATGTCGAGCATGCGGTCGGCCTCGTCCAGCACCAGGATCTCGATGCCGGACAGGTCCACGCTGCGGCGCTCGAGGTGGTCGAGCAGGCGGCCCGGGCAGGCGATCAGCAGGTCCACGCCGCGGCGCAGCGCGTCGAGCTGGTTGCCCATGCCCACGCCGCCGTAGATGGTGGCGCTGGGGATGCGCAGGTACTTGCTGTAGCCGCGCAGGCTGTCATGGACCTGGGTGGCCAGTTCGCGGGTCGGGGTCAGCACCAGCGCACGGGGCTTGCGCGGGCCGGCGCCCACGGTCTGCGGCGAGGTGCCCAGGTGCTGCAGCAGCGGCAGGCCGAACGCGGCGGTCTTGCCGGTACCGGTCTGCGCACCGGCCATCAGGTCGTGGCCCTGCAGGGCCACCGGGATGGCCTGCGCCTGGATCGGGGTGGGGGTTTCGTAGCCCTGCTCGGCCAGCGCGCGCAGCAGGAAGGGCGCAAGGCCCAGGGATTCGAACGACATGAGAATGCTCCGGATAACGCGCCGACGCCGGGACGGACCCGGCGCGCAGGCGCAAGTAGGTGAGGCTCGGAGCGTTCCCGTGAACCGCGCTGCGAGAGGGTGGATCAACCCGCAACGCGAGGCTGGGGTTCGTCGGCACCACGAAAGGCGTCGGGCGGGGCGGGCGAGTCGGATCGTTGCGATCCTGGCCTCGCCGGCGGTCCCTGAGGGAAACGGACGGCCGCATGCAGACCCGCGCAGTGTACCTGAATTGGCGCGCTGCACAAAATGCGGGTCCGTTTCAGTTGAAACCAAGCCGCTGTCTGGCCGTACAATCGCCGGCTCAGCCCCCAGCACTGGACGGACATGAAGCTAGGTTCCCTGAAGGAAGGCGGTCGCGACGGCACCCTGATCGTCGTGTCCCGCGATCTGACCCGCGCGGTGCGCGCCACCGGCATCGCGCCGACCCTGCAGCGCGCGCTGGAGGACTGGAGCAACCTCGCCCCGCGCCTGAACGCCCTGTCCGAGTCGCTCAACGACGGCAGTGCCGACGGCCAGTTCGACCTGGACATGGCGGCGCTGGCCGCGCCGCTGCCGCGCGCCTACGAATTCCTCGACGGCAGCGCCTACCTGCCGCACGTGGAGCGCGTGCGCCGCGCGCGCGGCGCCGAGGTGCCGGAGAGCTTCTACACCGACCCGCTGATGTACCAGGCGGTCAGCGCCGGTTTCTACGGCCCGCGCGATGCGGTCAAGGTGGTCAGCGAGGACTACGGCATCGACCTGGAGGCCGAGATCGTGGTGGTCACCGACGACGTGCCGATGGCGGTGACGCCGGCGCAGGCCGCCGCGCACATCCAGTTGATCGGCCTGGTCAACGACGTATCGCTGCGCAACCTGATTCCGCCGGAACTGGCCAAGGGCTTCGGCTTCGTGCAGTCCAAGCCGCGCTCGGCGTTGTCGCCGGTGTTCGTCACCCCCGACGAGCTGGGCGAGGCCTGGCGCGACAACAAGGTGCACCTGCCGCTGCTGACCCACATCAACGGCGCCTGGTTCGGCGCGCCGGAAGCCGGCGAGGACATGCAGTTCGATTTCGCGCAGCTGGTCGCGCACGCGGCCAAGACCCGGCCGCTGGCCGCCGGCGCGGTGGTCGGCTCGGGCACCATCGCCAACCAGGACACCGCGCGCGGCGCCTCCTGCTTCGCCGAACAGCGCACCGTGGAGAC
Organism: Xanthomonas sp. F10; assembly: GCF_014206815.1. Classification (GTDB taxonomy): domain Bacteria; phylum Pseudomonadota; class Gammaproteobacteria; order Xanthomonadales; family Xanthomonadaceae; genus Xanthomonas_A; species Xanthomonas_A indica. The sequence continues at coordinate 340,042 of NZ_JACHNP010000001.1, read as the reverse complement.
CCTGCGCGACGGCAAGCCGAGCACGCCGTACATGTCCTTCGGCGACGTGGTGCGGATCGAGATGCTGGACCGTGACGGAGTGAGCATCTTCGGCGCGATCGAGCAGCGCATCGAGCAGGCGCCGCTGCCCTGACCCGGCCGGCGGCGGTGCCGGGGCGACCGGCGGCGCCGCGGCCCAGGTGTCCACCGGTATCGTTGTCGATTGCGCAGACGGAGGCGGGCATGGACGAGGCACTGCAGCTTTACACCTACTGGCGCTCCAGTGCCGCGTACCGGGTGCGCATCGGGCTGGAGCTCAAGCGCCTGGCCTATCAGTCGCTGCCGGTGCATCTGGTGCGCGATGGCGGGCAGCAGCATTTGCCGGAATATGCACGCTTGAACCCGCAGGAGCTGGTGCCGACCCTGTGCCACGACGGTCAGCCGATCCGCCAGTCGCTGGCGATCCTGGAGTACCTGGACGAGCGCTGGCCGGAACCGCCGCTGCTGCCGGACGCGCCGATCGATCGCGCCCGCGTGCGTGGCCTGGCGCAACTGATCGCCTGCGACATCCATCCGCTCAACAACCTGCGCGTGGCGCAGTTCTTCGAGAGCGCCTGGAACGTACCGCAGCCCGAGCGCGAGGAGTGGATGCGGCACTGGATGCAGGTCGGCTTCGATGCGCTGGAGCAACTGCTAGCCGAATCGCCGGACACCGGCAGTTTCTGCCATGGCGAGCAGCCCGGGCTGGCCGACTGCTGCCTGGTGCCGCAGCTGTACAACGCGCGCCGCTTCGGCGTGGACCTGCAGGTCTACCCGACCCTGGAGCGGATCGAGCGCGCCTGCCTGGCGCTGCCAGCCTTCGACGCGGCGCGCCCGGAAAACCAGCCCGACGCCCAGTAAGCCGGGAATATCGTCGTAGGAGCGGCTTCAGCCGCGACCGGCGTGCCGGTGATGCCCTATCGGCGACGCTGCCGCCATCCCTGCCGCATCGGTGAGCATGAGGATGTGGGAAGGACCGCAGTGCCGGACGCTTCGGCCTCCACGCGTCGCGACTGACGTCGCTCCCACAGGCGCTTGCGACGAACTCCCTGGGTGCACTGTGGGAGGGCTTCAGTCCCGACTGCAGTTTGTCGGACGCTCCGTCCTTCGCGCCTCGCGACTGAAGTCGCTCCCACAGGGGCTTGCGGCGAACGCGCCGAGTGCACTGTGGGAGGAGCCTCAGTCCCGACGCGCAGTTGCGTGGAAGTGGCGTTTGCCCCGGGAAGTGGCGACCCGCAGCGATCGCCGATGCACCCGCTGTCCGCCGTTGCCGCCGTCGCTGCGGGACCAGCGCGACCAGGCGTCTGCGAACGCCCGGTCGCGGCTGAAGCCGCTCCTACGAAGTCGCTTCCATAAGCGCCTTAGGTGAACTCCCTGGGTGCACTGTGGGAGGGCTTCAATGCCGACGCGCAGTTGCGTGGAAGCGGTGTTTGCCCCGGGAAGGACGACCCGCGGCGACCGCTGGTGGACCCGGTCCGCCGTTGCCGCCGTCGCTGCGGGACCAGCGCGACCAGGCGTCTGCGAACGCCCGGTCGCGGCTGAAGCCGCTCCTACGAAGTCGCTTCCATA
>NZ_JACHNP010000001.1:0-338362 GCF_014206815.1 Xanthomonas sp. F10 | reverse complement strand
TTCCATAAGCGCCTTCGGTGAACTCCCTGGGTGCACTGTGGGAGGGACTTCAGTCCCGACGCGCAGTTGCGTAGAGGTGGCGTTTGCCCCGGGAAGGGCGACCGCGCGGCGACCGCTGGTGGACCCGGTCCGCCGTTGCCGCCGTCGCTGCGGGGCTAGCGCGACCAGGCGTCTGCGAACGCCCGGTCGCGGCTGAAGCCGCTCCTACGAGGAAGCGGAAGGCCTCAGACGAAGCCGTGGGTGATGCGCGGCGCGGCGCTGGGGCCGCTGTCGTAGTCGGCGTAGGGATCGTGCTCGCCGCTGCCGCCTTCGGACAGGCGAAACTTCAGGGCCAGGCCGTCGCGCGAGTCGGCTGCGCGCAACGCTTCCTCCTGCTCGATCTGGCCTTGCTTGACCATGCGGAACAGGCACTGGTCGAAGGTCTCCATGCCTTCCTCCAGCGATTCCTCCATCGCCTGCTTGATCTCGTGGACCTGGCCGCGGCGCAGCAGGTCGCGGATCATCGGCGTGTTCAACAACACTTCCGAGGCCGGCCGGCGGCGGCCGGTGCTGTCCTTGACCAGGCGCTGCGAGATCACCGCGCGCAGGTTCAGCGACAGGTTCATCAGCACGTTCTTGTGCGCGCTCTCGGGGAAGAAGTTGAGGATGCGCTCGATGGTCTGGTCGGCGTTGTTGGAGTGCAGTGTGGCCAGGCACAGGTGCCCGGTCTCGGCGAAGGCGATGGCCGCCTCCATGGTCTCCGCGTCCAGGATCTCGCCGATCAGGATCACGTCCGGCGCCTCGCGCATCGCGTTCTTCAGCGCGTTGTGGAAGGCGTGGGTGTCCAGGCCGACCTCGCGCTGGTTGACGATGGACATCTTGTGCTTGTGCAGGTATTCGATCGGGTCCTCGATGGTGAGGATGTGCCCGGTGGTGGTGCTGTTGCGGTAGTCGATCATCGACGCCAGCGAGGTGGACTTGCCCGAGCCGGTCGAGCCGACCACCAGGACCAGCCCGCGCGGGGTCATGATCACGTCCTTGAGCACCTGCGGCAGGTGCAGCTCCTCGATGCTGGGAATCTTGCTGCGGATCGCGCGGATCACCATGCCGACCTCGCCGCGCTGCTTGAACACGTTGACGCGGAAGCGTCCGGCGTCCTGCAGGGCGATGGCCATGTTCAACTCCAGCTCCCGCTCGAACTGCGGCACCTGGCCTTCGTCCATCAGCGAGTAGGCGATCTTCTTGACCATGCCCGGCGGCAGGCCGGTGGCGCCGAGCGGGTACAGCTTGCCTTCGATCTTGATATAGACCGGTGCCCCTGTGGTCAGGAACATGTCCGAGGCGTTCTTTTCGGTCATCAGCTTCAGGAAATAGCCGATATCCATGCGCAATGGTTCCCCAACGATCCGCAATCGCCCGTTGCAAGCGCGCCACAGGCTTCCGACAATGGCCGTGATCGACGTCTCCGTCCACGGCCCCCCTAGATGAAAACTAGCTTCGCACACTTCCGTTGTCAGCAGTATGTGATGGCCTGCGCATTGGCGTTGTTCGCCGCGCCGGCCGCGTTCGCCCAGGTGGCCTCGCCGGAACTGCTGTCCGCGCAGCAGGCGGTGCAGCGCGCGATCCAGGCCGATGCCGATCAGTACGCGCCGGACCTGCTGGCCAGCGCCCGCCAGGGCCTGGAGCAGGCGCAGCAGGCCGCGCTCGACCGCCGCCAGCGCAAGACCGCGCCGCAGCTGGCGCTGCGCGTGGCCGCCGATGCCGACCTGGCTCGCGCCCGCAGCGAGGAGGCGGTGGCCAATGCGCAGCTGAAACAGCGCCAGGCCGAGGTGGCCCAACTGCAGCAGACCCTGGGCACTGGGGAGGGCCGTCCATGAGCCGCGCCCTGCACGGAATGCGCCGCCTGGCCCTGCTGGCCTTGCTGCTGGCGCCGCTGGGCGCGATGGCGGCCGACGACCCGGAACTGGCCGTGCTCAACCAGCGCCTGGTGGCGCTGCAGGCCGATCCGCTCAACGCCGATGTCGCCGCCTACGAGCGTCTGCAGGCGCAGCAGGCGGTGGCCAACTTCGCCAACGCCAAGCGCAAGGAACGCGACGACGCGCGCTACCTGGCCGAGCGCCGGGTCGAGATCGCCGAGACCATGGCCCGCGCCGAAATCGCCCGGCGCCAGGTCGACCAGTTGGAGAAGACCCGCAGCGATCTGTTGATCGAGGCCAGCCGCCGCGAGGCCGCGCGGGCACGCCAGGAGGCCGAGCGCCTGCGCGTGCAGGCGCAGATCCAGGCCGAGGAGGCCGAGAGCCTGCGCCAGGCGGCCGAGGCCGAGCAGGCTGCGCGCGCGGACGCCGATGCGGCGCTGGCCAGCGTCGCCGGGCAGCAGACCGCCAAGCTCAGCGCCGCGCAGCAGAAGGCGGCCAAGCTGGCGCGCGAGGAGGCCGAACTGGTCGCCGGCACCAAGCTACCGGCCTCGCGCTTCGAGACGCGCGGGGAGGTCTTCACCTTCTCCGGCGCGGCCTTCGGCGCCGGCAAGGCGGCGCTGTCGGGCGATGCCACGAACCAGGCCAAGGCCCTGTCCCAGTACCTGCAGATCAGCAAGGGCAAGGTGCGGATCGAGGCCTACGACACCGACGCCGGGGTGGCGCAGAAGCGCGCCGATGCCCTGCGCGCGGCTCTGGTCAGTGGCGGCGTGCCCGCCAACCGGGTGCAGGCGGTCGGCAAGAAGGGGGCGTCGACCAAGGCCCGTTCGGCCGAGGTTGTGATCGCGCCCTAAGCCCGTCGTGCCCTTTGCATCGGCGTTTAACGGGGTTTTTCCCTGGGCCTGAGCGCCGAGCAACTGAATGCGGCAAAGCGGGCTTGCTTCTCTTGTCCGCGGCGGTAGGGAAGCGTAGGGTCGGTGTTCCAGGTGGCACTCCCGCCGCCTGGTGCCAACGGAGGAGTCCGAGCCGATGACGCAGTGGCGCGCACCGCAGTCCGACGTCGCAGGAACCGTGGTTCCAGGCGTTGCGGCGGTGCAGCCGGCGGCTCGCGCGCTTCCGCTCCCAGGCAACGCCCCGTGCCGCAGCGGCCGGGGCGTTCTTGTTTCTAGCTGAAGGAGGCTATTCCTATGTTCGAAGGGCAATCGCAGACCGAAATCGACGCGTTGATCAAGTCCGATCCGGAGTTCAAGCAGCTCTACCAGCGCCACAAGACCTTGGACAAGAAGTGCATGGACGCCGAGCTCGGCGTGCTGCCGATCGACGATGTCACCCTGGCGCAGATGAAGCGCGAAAAGCTCGCCGCCAAGGAAAAGCTGCTGCGCCTTTACGAGCAGAAGCCGCACTGACCGTACTATTCCCCCTTGTCGCGGGCGGTGGCTGGCCTCCTCGTCGGCTTGCCACCGTCCGCGTCATCCCCTCGAAAAGCCGCGATTGCGGCTTTTTTCGTCCGTGCCGCGCGCATTCTCTGACTTTCCACCCCCGAGCGCGGATAATGCCCGGTCCAGCCGCTACCGCGGCGCGACGCATTCGGACCCGATGGCCATTCACTCCTCCGTCCTCGACCTGATCGGCGACACCCCCATCGTCAAGGCCAGCAAGCTCGACACCGGGGTGTGCGAGCTGTACCTGAAGCTGGAGAGCGCCAATCCCGGCGGCTCGATCAAGGATCGCATCGGCCTGTCGATGATCGAGGCGGCCGAGCGCCGCGGCGACCTCAAGCCCGGCGCGGTGCTGGTCGAGGGCACCGCCGGCAACACCGGCATCGGCCTGGCCCTGGTCGCCCAGCAGAAGGGCTACAAGCTGATCCTGGTGGTGCCGGACAAGATGAGCCGGGAGAAGATCTTCAACCTCAAGGCAATGGGCGCCGAGGTGGTGCTGACCCGCTCCGACGTGGCCAAGGGCCACCCCGAGTACTACCAGGACCTGGCCGCGCGCATCGCCGCCGAAACCCCGGGCGCCTACTTCATCAATCAGTTCGGCAACCCCGACAACCCGGCCGCACACGAGTTCGGCACCGGCCCGGAGATCCTGCGGCAGATGGACGGCCGGCTGGACGCGATCGTGTTCGGCTGCGGCAGTTCCGGCACCATGACCGGCCTGTCGCGCGCCTTCGCCGCCGCGTCGCCGCATACCGAGCTGGTGCTGGCCGACCCGGTCGGCTCGATCCTGACCGAGTACATCGAGCAGGGCACGGTCAGCGAGAAGTCCGGCAGCTGGCTGGTGGAGGGCATCGGCGAGGATTTCCTGCCGGCCATCTCCGACTTCAGCCGGGTCAAGAAGGCCTATTCGATCAGCGACGCCGAGAGCTTCCACACCGCGCGCGAACTGCTGGCCAAGGAGGGCATCCTCGGCGGCTCCTCCACCGGCACCCTGCTGGCGGCGGCGCTGAAGTACTGCCGCGCTCAGACCGAGCCCAAGCGGGTGCTGGTGTTCGTCTGCGACACCGGCAACAAGTACCTGTCGAAGATGTACAACGACTACTGGATGCTGGACAACGGCTTCCTGGAGCGCCCGCAGCATGGCGACCTGCGCGACCTGATCCTGCGCCCTTACAGCCAGCGCGACACCGTGGTGGTCGGCCCCAAGGACCTGCTGACCACCGCCTACCAGCGCATGAAGCTGTACGACGTATCGCAGCTGCCGGTGATGGAGGGCGACCAACTGGTCGGCATCGTCGATGAAAGCGACGTCTTGTTGCATGTATATGGCGACGAGGCGCGGTTCCGCGACCCCGTGGCCACGGCCATGGTCAGCAAGCTCGACCGGCTGGACGTCAAATCGCCGATCGAGGCCCTGCTGCCGGTGTTCGACCGCGGCCAGGTCGCCATCGTGATGAACGAGGGCGCCTTCCTCGGCCTGATCACCCGCATCGACCTGCTCAACTACCTGCGCCGCCGGGTGCAGTAATCCCTGTGGGCTGGACGGTTCCGCGCTGCATGGGGCCGTTCAGACCGCGCTGCTAGAATCACGCCCCTTTTCCGGTAACCCCACATGACGGACAACACGTCGAACCCCCATGGCGACGGCCCTGCGCTGGCGCTGGCGACCCTGGCCATCCATGGCGGACAGCACCCGGACCCGTCCACCGGCGCGGTGATGCCGCCGATCTATGCGACCTCCACCTACGCCCAGTCCAGCCCGGGCGAGCACCAGGGCTTCGAGTACTCGCGCACCCACAACCCGACCCGCTTCGCCTACGAGCGCTGCGTGGCGGCCCTGGAAGGCGGCAGCCGCGGCTTCGCCTTCGCCTCCGGCATGGCCGCCACCGCCACGGTGATCGAACTGCTGGACAGCGGCAGCCACGTCATCGCGATGGACGACCTGTACGGCGGCAGCTACCGCCTGTTCGAGCGCGTGCGCAAGCGCACCGCCGCGCTGGAGTTCGGCTTCGTCGACCTGACCGACCCGGCCGCGTTCGAGGCGGCGATCCGCCCGACCACCAAAATGGTCTGGATCGAAACCCCGACCAATCCGATGCTGAAGATCGTCGATATCGCCGCGATCGCCGCGATCGCGCGCAAGCACGGCCTGCTGGTGGTGGTCGACAACACCTTCGCCTCGCCGCTGCTGCAGCGGCCGCTGGCGCTGGGCGCGGACATCGTGGTGCATTCGGCGACCAAGTACCTCAACGGCCACTCGGACATGGTCGGCGGCATGGCCGTGGTCGGCGACAACGCCGAAGTGGCCGAGCAACTGGCCTTCCTGCAGAACTCGGTGGGCGGGGTGCAGGGCCCGTTCGACAGCTTCCTGGCCCTGCGCGGCCTGAAGACCCTGCCGCTGCGCATGCGCGCGCACTGCGACAACGCCCTGGCGCTGGCGCAGTGGCTGGAGACGCACCCGGCGGTGGAGAAGGTGATCTACCCGGGCCTGCCCTCGCACCCGCAGCACGCCCTGGCCGGCCGGCAGATGACCGGCTACGGCGGCATCGTCTCGATCGTGCTCAAGGGCGGTTTCGACGCGGCCAAGCGCTTCTGCGAGCGCACCCGCCTGTTCACCCTGGCCGAGTCCCTGGGCGGCGTGGAGAGCCTGGTCAACCACCCCGCGGTGATGACCCATGCTTCGGTGCCAGTCGCGCGGCGCGAGCAGCTCGGCATCAGCGATGCGCTGGTGCGGCTGAGCGTGGGGGTGGAGGATGTGGGGGATTTGCGTGGGGATTTGCAGGCTGCTTTGGCGGGAGATGAAGGGTAATGCAGAGCCATGCGAATCTGATTTTCTTGTTTCGCCAACTGCTCGCGCGCGAACTTGCATTAAAGTATAAAACGACGGTTCTCGGCGCGCTTTGGCTGGTTCTTCTGCCAATCCTGATGCTGTGCGTCTACACGCTGGTGTTCAGCGGTATTTTCAAGGCCCGATGGGCGGGCGCGCAGAACTCGGGCGATTTTGCCTTGATGCTCTTCGCGGGGTTGATTCCGTTCTCGTTTCTGTCCGAAGTTCTCATTACCTCGCCAACGCTGGTGGTCGGTCAGCCGAATTTCGTGAAGAAGGTGGTCTTTCCGCTGCCCATGCTCGTGGTTGTCAAGGTGGCCGGGGCCTTGGTCACGGCGGCGATTAGCTTGCTCATCCTGCTGCTGGCCCAGACATTTCTTTCCGAGGCGCCTTCTGCAAAGGCGCTGTTGACGCCCGTCATCCTGCTTGAAATGGTCCCGATGCTTCTCGCGATCGGCTGGATACTGTCAGCATTCGGCGTCTATCTTCGCGACGTAGGCCAGTTCGTCGGCATCCTGAGCAGCGTACTGCTTTTCTTGAGTCCGATTTTCTTCCCGCCTAGCGCGATGCCGGCGTCTGTCTCCGGTCTTATTGCATTCAATCCCCTGGTCACTCCGATCAGCCAGTTGCGTGCAGCAACCCTGGGTCATGAAGCGCTGGATTTGGTGGCGCTCGGAAATCATTTTGTAATCTCCATCATTGCGGCGCTGCTGGCATATGCGCTTTTCAAGCGCCTATCACGAGGTTTTGCGGACGTCCTATGACCAGTACTGCGCTTCCCCAAATTCCAGAGAACAAGCTTGCGCTCGAGATGCGTGGAGTGACCAAGGACTATCCAGTCTATGGGCACCCTCTCAAGCGCCTGTTCTCGTTGTTGCGTCCGTCGGGTGATCGTGCATCCCACAACTTTCGTGCGCTCGAGGATGTCACCCTGCTCGTGCCAAGGGGGGAGACCGTCGGCATCATCGGACGTAACGGTGCCGGGAAATCGACTCTTCTGCAGATTTTGTGCGGCACACTTTCGCCCACCAAAGGCAGCGTTCGCATAAGGGGGCGTTTTGCGGCACTGTTGGAGTTGGGGGCCGGCTTCAACCCAGATTTCAGTGGTCGTGAGAACGTCTATCTCAGTGCGTCTCTGCTTGGCCTGACGCACGCGGAAGTCGATCAAAGCCTGGACAAGATCATTGAATTTGCCGACATCGGTGAATTCATCGACCGCCCGGTCAAGACCTATTCCAGCGGCATGTACGTACGGCTTGCTTTCTCGGTGGCCATTCACACCGAGCCTGACGTGCTGATCATCGACGAGGCGCTTTCTGTGGGTGATATCCGCTTTCAGATGAAGTGCCTGGCGAGGATCGAGCAGATCCGCGCACGCGGAGCCACCGTGCTTTTTGTTTCGCATTCACTGGAGCAGGTGAAGCGCTTCTGTCAGACCGCCATCTGGCTTGAACAGGGGCGCGTAAAATTGCATGGCGAGGCGAGTTTTGTTGCGGACAGATTTCGGGATTACGAACTGGGACGGCTGGCGCCTCCATCAGGCGATACGAGCGCCGTTGCGCAAAAGGTCGAGGCAAGGCGGGATTCGGTGCCTGCTCACATCGAACGTACGACGATGTCTACCGACATGTTGGCGCCCTTCGAGCCTTTGACGGTCGAGATCGAGTACGCGGTCAACGACGACATGATCGAAGGTTTGCTCTTGGGTGTTGCAATAAAAGGCCTGGATGGTCAGCACATCTTTGGTCCAAATACGCATCTTGAGCAGGTCGATATTCCTTCTGGTCGTGGAGTTCACGGTATTACGTATCACATTCCTTCCATGCCGTTGTTGACAGGTACATATCGCATCGATGTCGGCCTTTTTACCGACAAGGGCCTGGTGTGCTTGGATTATCTTTCTTCAGTAAATGAGTTCACCGTCGCTGCGCCGTACTTCAGCGAGGGGCTCGTCTACATTTCTCACGAGTGGCGTGTCCATGGGCGTTGATCTCCAAGCCATCGCGTTTGATCACTACCAGCGCTACGGCGCGGCTTCTGCGATATTGAGCATGCTTGGCCGCGGTGATTGCCGGATACTTGAAGTCGGTGCGAACAGGCAACGGTTGCTGGGTGAATTTCTACCGAAAGCAAGACTGCTGTATACCGACATACGTGTGGAAGGGGATGAGCAGGATTTCATTGTGGCCGATGCCACCGCGTTGCCTTTCCAATCAGGCGAATACGGCGCCGTTGTCTCACTTGATGTGCTAGAACATATTCCTCGCGAGCTGCGTGCTGCTGCCGTATCGGAAATGGGGCGCGTCGCTGGGGATGTCGTTGTGATTGGCTGCCCTACGGATGAAGAGTGGGTGGTTCAGGCAGATGCGGCTGCCAATGATCGTTGGAAAGAGCTTTTTAGCGACGACTACGAGTGGCTGCAGGAGCATCGTGACTACGGTCTGGTGAATGCCGCCGAAGTGGTTTCTGTGCTGGAAAGTCAGGGATTGCACGTCGTCGTGCTGACACAGGGAAGCGCGACGTTGTGGGAAAGCCTGATGGGCCTTCACTTCATGAAGGTGAAGTTTCCCGAACTGGAAGGCCTTTCAACGGCTGCGGACAGGCTCTACAACACGCGGGTGTTCGCTGGCGATTGCGTCGGACCCTGTTATCGGACCTACTTCATCGGGCTTCGCGATGAGGAAAAGGTCCAGGAATTGCGCGATTGGTGGGGTACCCGTGGAGCCTCGGATGATCAAGCCGTGGGCTTGCTGGGGCAGTTGGCGTCTGGCCTGAGAGAGCTCGCTCTCCGTACGCTCAATTCAGAGCAGGAATGGGCCGCCACTGCCGACGTTGCCAACACCCATGCGAAGGATCTGGAGGTGGCGACGCGGGAGTGGAGCGCGACGATCCGGCGTCTGGAGGCCGCAGAGGCCGATGTGGCGAAAGCCACCGCGGGATGGAAAGCCACGGCCGAAGCCAATGCGGATCTACAGGCCCAGATCAAAGAGATTACTCACGAATGGGAGCAAACTGTCGCCCTATTCAAGCGGGCACAGCAAGACGCGTTGAACGCGTCTGAAGGTTGGAAGCAGGCCGTCGATGCCTGTCGCCAAAAGGATGAGGACCTACGGATCGCTTTGGGTGAGTGGCAGTCAACGGCCGAGTTGCTGAGGTTGACGGAACAGAAAGCGGCGGAGGCTGAGCGCGACCGGATCGCGTTGGCGGATCAACTGGAAGAAACAGGGCGGGAAAGTTTCGTAGCCGATCGTCCATCGGTTGTTGCGGCGGAGGAGCGGAGTGTTGCTGGCACCGAGATGAACAATGAATCTTCTCAGTCGGAACGCGATCATGCAGTTGCCTTGGGATTCGTCGATGAGCTTCGTCGTGAGTTGATGGAGAGCAAGGACGCGCTTAATGCTTCAATGGATGCCATTCGTAGCAGGGACGAAGAGACCGAGGCGGCGTTGCTTGCGCGCGATACTTCCGATTCCCTGCGGGAAGCCGTTGAAAAGGAGATGCGCGATCTGCAGGCGCGCCTGGAGATCAAGCTGATGGCAGCGTTCTGGCGCAGCAGCAACAATCTCGGCAGCACACAGCAGCAGTAACAAGGTTCAAGCCTAAGTCGATAGCGACTGTGCGACCGGGTGGTGTGTGTGGCAACGACCGTGATGCTCACGCCTGGCTGCTCATGGCTAAGGAAAGCATCTAATTGATTTGAGGTGTTGAAATGGGGGTTTCATGGTAGTTCGGCAAATTCGCGCCCTGCTTAGCTCGCTGCTCTGGGCGTGGCGTCGTGCTCGTCTGCAAGGGAGATCTCCTTTTCAGCTTGTACGCGCCTGTCTTCGTGAGGGGGTCAAGGGGCCTCGACACTTCGCGAGGCGGATGGCGGCATATGCTTCTGGCGGATCGGCCCCCGCACCACAGGTGTCTTTGGATGCCTACGAAAGCTGGCACGCCGCATTGCCGCAGCTGGAAGTTCCCGCTGACAGCGGGATGATCAGCGTCATCATCCCGGTCTGCAATACGCCCGAGCTATTCCTCAGGGAAGCGATCGAGAGCGTGCGCGCGCAAACCTACCAGAACTGGGAAATTTGTATCCATGACGATGCGTCAAACGAGCCCCACGTGGGCCGGATACTGGCCGAGTTCAAGAAGTGCATTCCCAACCTGCGGCTCACTCGGTCGGAAACGCGCTCCGGCATCGCGGCCACCACCAATGCAGCGCTTGCGTCCGCCCGCGGAAGGTGGGTGACGTTCCTCGATCACGACGACGTGCTCGACCGCAACGCGTTGGCGGGGGTAGTGGATTGCCACATCAAGACAGGAAGCGCTGTCGTCTATACCGACCACGACATGTTGGGTGAGGATGGCCGGTTGCGTAATCCGTACTTCAAGCCGGATTGGAACTACGACTTGTTCCTGGCGCAGATGTACCTGGGACACCTGGTCAGTTTCGAACACGACCTGATCAGGCAAGTGGGCTTGACGCGTAGCGAGTGCGACGGTTCGCAGGACTACGATTTGGTGCTGCGTTGCGTGGCGGCGGGAGCCAAGGTGGGGCATGTTCCGCGCGTGCTGTATCACTGGCGCATGCACGCAGGCTCCACCGCCGCTAACGCCGATTCAAAGCCGTATGCGCATGATTCGGGCAAGCGTGCGATTCAGTACCACGTGGATGCGGTCTATCCCGGCGCCCAGGTAGAGGACGGTCCGCACTTGTTCTGTTATGACGTGCGCTACCCCTACGCACAGCATGCGCCAAAGGCGAGCATCATCATCCCGACCCGGGACGGGCTTGATCTGTTGCGGCCATGCATCGAGTCGATCCAGGGAAGGACCGATTACACGAGTTTCGAAATCATCGTTGTCGATAACGGGTCCAAGGATCCTGCCACGCTCGAATGGCTTGATGCGATGTCCAACGAGCCATGGTTTCGCGTGCTGCAGGCGGATGTGCCGTTCAACTGGTCTGCGCTCAATAACCTTGCCGCGGCGAGCGCCGAGGGCGAAGTGCTCGTATTCCTGAACAATGACACCGAAGTCGCTTCAGCGGATTGGCTGCAACGTTTGGTTGAAAATGCGCTCAGGCCGGATGTCGGCGCATGTGGCGCATTGCTCCTGTATGCAGACGGCAGCATCCAGCATGCGGGCGTGGTTGTTGGCATGGGGGGCTGGGCCGATCATGTGTTCAAGGGGCAGCAGCCGATCCACCACCAGCACCTGTTCGTATCGCCGATTCTGCGCCGCGAAGTGCTGGCGGTGACGGGTGCGTGTGTCGCCATCTCGCGCGCTAACTTCGATGCCATCGGCGGATTCGACGAGTCCTTCGTCGTCTGCGGTAGCGACGTGGAACTGTGCCTGCGTGCCATGGCGAATGGCAAGCGCACCGTGTATGTGCCTGAGGCGATCCTTATCCACCACGAATCCAAGACGCGAGACCCGCGCGTAATTCCAGAGAGTGATTTCGTGCGATCGGCGCAGGCCTATTCGCCATACCGTGAATCCGGAGATCCGTTCTACAGCCCGAACCTGGATTACATGTCGCCGTCGCCGGCCCTGCGAGGAGAGCAGGCAGATGCTTGATCGTTTGCTACGGCGCGCCGCACGTGGGCTGAGGACAGCAGTCGTCGCATCCGACCCAGTGCGCACGAGCGTCGGGGAGATCACGCCCTGTGAACCCAGGGCGGAAGAGCGGCAGGGCCGTAGGCTTAATTTGATACTGCCTTCCATCAACAAGCAGCATTACTTTGGTGGCATCCACACCGCGGTCCTCATCTATCGTGAACTCTGCCGCTACTTCGATGAGTCGCGGATCATCCTTGTCGATTCGGCACCCGACGACGAGGCGCTGGCGAGGTTCGGGGATCACCAACTCGTCAACTGTGGTGAGGAAAGCGAGGCGCCGCGTCAGATCGTAGCATTCAATGATAGGTATGGGCAGACGTTGCCGGTCGCTGCGGGTGATCATTGGTTGGCGACGGCGTGGTGGACCGCTTATTCGGCTCAACGTCTTGCGACCTGGCAATCGGCGATGCAGGCAAGTGACCGCCCTGTGATGTACCTGATCCAGGACTATGAGCCGGGATTCTATGCATGGTCCAGCCAGTCGGCACTCGCGATGAGCACGTACCGCAAAGATCGCGATATCGCGATTTTCAATACGTCGCTTCTGCGGGACTATTTCGCGAGCCAAGGATTCGGCTATCGGCGGGCGGTGACGTTCGAACCAGTGCTTCACCATGGACTGAAAGCGTCGCTGGAGCGTGTGCGTTCAACCCAGCAGACGCCACGCCAGCGCGTGATCCTCACGTACGCGCGTCCGGGAACGCCTCGTAATGCGTTTGAGCTCTTGTGCGAGGGCTTGAGGAAGTGGGGTTGGACAGACTCACGCTGTGCCGACTGGCGTGTTCTTGCGGTCGGCGAGCTGGATTCAGATGTCGATCTCGGGCCGTTCGTCCTGCAGGCGCTGGGCAAACTTTCGATCGATCAGTATGCCGAGCTTCTTTCCACGTCGTCGCTCGGAATCTCATTGATGGTTTCCCCCCATCCCAGCTATCCGCCGCTGGAGATGGATGCGTTCGGCATGTCGGTGATTACTAATCGGTTCGCCAACAAGGATCTGTCATCAAGCCATGCAAACATCGTGTCGCTGGAGACGATGACGCCTGAGGCTATTGCCGCCGAATTGAGCCGACAGATCGATGTCTGCGAATCGAGGAAGATGCTTTCGGGGCCATTGGCGGCCCTGGACAATGCCTATGTGTGCCAAGGGCCCGATGCATTCTCAGCAATGGTGGATGATGCGGCAGTACTGTGGGGTGCAGACCAGGTTGACCGGGTGTAGGCGTTGTCATTAAGGGCTGAGTGGTTTGTTACGTTGCAGGGGATAGTGATGAAGTTTTTGAAGATGTTCCAAACTGAGCGCGGTTCGCCGGAAAGCGATGCCGCTGCAGCTGCCGCAGTGAGTAGTCTGCATGAGCGTGGCTATGCGCATTTGCCAGGCGTCTTATCTGCCAAAGAATGCGATGCGATTTGTGCTGACTTCACGCGCTACGTGGAAAAACACCGCCAGGAGGCAGACAAGCATGTCATGGGAACTGGGCGTCATTCGCGGTTGACCAACATGCACCTCGTGAGCAACAGGGCGCGTGCGGCGATTGCCAAGCCTGTGGTGATGAAAGCCCTGGACGCGTTCTTCGGCGACCGAGCATTCGTTGCGACCTCTCTTTTCTTCGAGCAGTCGAGCGAACAGGCACTCCATCGCGATACGCCATTTTTCCATACGCGCCCTCACAACATTTTTGCTGGCATCTGGTTTGCGCTAGAGGATGTGCATGCCGAAGCAGGGCCGCTCCAATACTATCCCGGTGGCCATCTGATCGAGATTGAATCCATCCAGGCCACTGGCACCGATCAATTGGGCGAGGCGTTCAACCACTACATTGGACGCGTGGCTGAGGAAGTGCACAAGCGTGGCATCAAGCCGGAAATTGCGCTAATCAAGAAGGGCGATTGCTTCATTTGGCATCCCGAGCTTCCCCACGGGGGCACCCCTATTCTTTCGGCTGGTATGACCCGTAAGAGCATGGTGTTCCACTGTGCGCCCGAACGGGAGACCATGTATGGCATCGAAGAGTTTTTTGGCGTACGTCCTTTTGCGCCGAAGGACATCCGTAAGGTGCCGATGATCGGTAATCGGTTCATGCTCCAACTGGAGCGCCCGATGTTCGCGCCAAATAGCTAGCGCGAGTACCCGGTGGGGAGCGGCTCGGCGTGCTGAAGCCGGTGAGCGACACAGGTGGTTCACTGGCTTCTGCAAGGGTTACGTCTTGGATGGTGATTGCCTTTGCTCACCGATGGGCTGTAGCTGCTGATGCTGCCCAATGTGGCCGCTGGCTCCACGCCGGTTGGTAGGGCTCGACTGCGAACAGTGAACGACACTGGTCCACGATGGCGTGTCGATGTAGGAGCCTAGAGCCTGGAGCAACTCTGGAAATGGCGCGGGCCAGGGTAGTGATCCCGTGCCCGCGCAAGTTCCAGCGTCCTCGAATCCTATAGGCTCTTGGGGGCGACCGTGGTCTTGCAAAATCCCGGTATTACGATCTTGTAAACGGCTGGTTGTCCTCGTGCCAGCAGGTAGGCCTTGAAGGGGGCGCCGAAGGGCGCGCCTGGACTATCCTGTTTGGGCTCGGCCAGCAGGCCCCGACCCACGATGGTGTCGTTTGCGTCCACCAGCAATACGGTGGATATCTTCTGAGGCAGGATGGAATTCATCAGTCCGCCCTTCAAGCGGATCCAGTCGTTCGTCGACGCATCGACAGCCTCGCTTTCCAGCCCGGCCAAGCTACAGGTCTGCAGTGGTGACGTGGGATAGCTGCCGCCCAAGGTGAGTTTCGCATCGTAAATCCCGGGCTTCGCGAATATGCCGAGACCCATGTTCGCGGCAGGCTCGGCGATTTTCTGTGCCCAAGCTGCGTCGGGGAAAATCCACCCGATCTGCTTGTCATCCTTGACTCCCAATTCGAGCGCCAGGGCGGCGAAACGCCACTCGAAGTCCAGATAAGGTTGCGGACGAGTCGCTGTCAACTGCGAAGGCAGGAAGGCGAGCGCCATCAGCGCCAGGCCGATCTGATAAGGCATTGTCAGCGCGCGATCGCGAAAGAAGTTTCGTGATGCCAAGATCAGGACGCAACCAAGCACCAATAGGCCAGGTGTCGTGTAGCGACTCGCCACGGCGGCATCGAGGCCAAACAGCGCTCGGCTACCCGCCGTCGCAAATGCGGAGGCGACGAGGTATCCAAGGAAAAGGGTGACGACAAGATCGACATCAACCGTTTCATGGCGCTTGAATATCGTGCGCCAGGACAGGATCGCTCCTGCGGTCAATAACACAACACCGGCGAGGATGGCCCAGCCGAGATGGAGCGAGCCACTCGCGTCCAAGTGGGCGAACGGGCTGCCGATGTACGCGAAGAAGAACTTGATGACTTCGAGCGGCTCTGTCCGAAGCGATGCGAGGATCGAGCCATGTCCGGCGGGTGCCGTGTAATGGTGGAAGTACAATGCCGGAACGGCAATCGCCACGGCCCAGGCCAGCAGATTGCGACGCCAGCTTTGGCGCCCCAGTAGACAGGCGACAGCGACGACGCCTCCCGCCAACACACCATTTGCCATGCTGACGGCGGCCATTGCGGCCACGGTCAGGGCTGCCAGGAACACGATGGCATTTCCGCGAATGCGCGTGCGGCATGAGGCATGCAGCAACACCAGTGCGAGCAGGGGCAGTAGATTCGCGAGGAAGAACTGACTCTGGAATGCCCATGTCAGGTTGTTGCTTTGGGTCCACAGCAGTGCGCAGCACAAGATGAAGGCTGCGATCATGCGCCCATCCCGTCTCCGACTTGCGTCGCGTTGCAGGGCGCACCAAGCGAGTAGCCCAAAGGTCGAGCACGCAAGCAGGTAGTTGATAACAACCAGTACGGCGCCATTGCTATCGAAATAGCGATAGTCGAGGAAGAAAAGGATTCTGGACAGCACGATGCGATGTTCGTTGTGCTGCGCCCACCACTGCGAGACATCGGTCATCTGGCGGACATAAAATCCCAGTCCGCCATCCCACATGTCCCAGAACGGGACGGGGCTGAACGTGAGAATTCCACCCACTACGGCCAATAGCGCATAAAGAGCGGCCAATGCGGCGATCGCCGCAAGCGCGGGCTGCGACACCATCAATGTGAACGCAGCCAGCGTCCTGTCGCGCAGCCGTGATGGCGCGCTATGTTGAGCTGCCTGATTCATCGATGCCCCCGAAAAGTGAAATGCTTGTGGCCCAGATAGCTGATTGCAACCGGGGCAATGACGCCTATCGCATGAGCAACGGCCTGAGGATAAAAGTTCATCTGCATTTTCGGAAAGATAATCTTGGCGAAAAGCAAACTGATTAGCAGCGTCTGCAGTGCTGCCGCCACGTTGATGAGGATGAACCAAGCTGCCTGCTGGTGGATGTGGTTGCTGGATTCCTTGAATACGAAAAGTCGGTTCAGCAAAAAGGCGGTCAGCATGCCGATGCAGTAGGCAATGATGATGGCCTGCGCATACGGCATAAATTCGTTCAGCAGGATTCTCGATCCAAAATTGACGAGCGCCGCAAGACCGCCCGCCACCAGGAACTTGAAGAACTTCTGATCGATCACAGATCAGCCACCAGCTTGGCTCCCACAGCGATGCTCTCGTTGATCGAGCGATCCTCCGGGTAGTAATACGCCGTATCCGCCATGTAGAACCCTTGCAGCGGCGTCTTCATCGGCGGCAGCATGTCCTGGAACCCCGGCGGACAGATGGTCTGCGCGTACTCGTAGCGATGGCAATGGGTCGCGCGAATCCACTCCGGCTTGAAGTCCGGATTGATCATCGGCAAGTAGCTGATGACTTCGTCGATCAGCTGCTGGTTGCTCCACTGCCACTTCGGATGGGTCTTGGGCATGTAGTACGGCGCATACACGATGTGCTCGCCGGTGCCCTTGCCGGGATTGAGGTTGCTGTACTCGATCAGGCCGGGGATGGCGATGCGGTCGTCGCTGATGTTCATCCAGAAGTTCTCGCTGACCGGCTTGGACAGCTTCAGGATCACGCAGGCGACCGGGATGTTTTCAATGGCGGCAACCTGATCGGCGAAGGTCTTGGGCAGGCCGGGCACCATGCCGGGCACGTACTGGATCGGTGCCGTCGACACCACGCCGTCGTAGGCATGATGGCCGTCGTGGGTGCGGATGCCGGTGACCTTGCCATCGACCGAGGCGACTTCCTCGATCGGCTGCGACAGCAGGATGCGTCCGCCCAGCCGGGTCACTTCCGCGGCCATGCGTTCCAGCAGCACGGCCGAGCCGCCCTCCAGATAGCCCATGCTTTCGTTGAACAGATTGCGCCGCGACAGTGCCACGCGCTTGATGCGGGTGCCGATCCACGAGGCGGACAGGTCGTTCTGGTACTCGAAGAACTTCAGTGCGAAGGCCTTCTCCCACATCACCTTGTAGGCCTTGGGGCCGATCCAGCGGGTGATCCAGTCGCGCGCGTTCTCCTTGTCCAGCGCGGTCCAGTCGCTGATGCCCTTAGTGTGCATGACGTGCAGGGCGTAGCGGATCTTGTCGACCAGCCCCAGGTGCGGGAAGCCGAGCAGGGCGAACGGCGTTCCCCACTTGTGCAGCTTGCCCTGGTAGTAGTACCCCATCTTGGTGTCCGTCCAGTGCAGACGGTCGGACAGCTTCAGGTCCTCGAGCAGCTTGAACAGCGGGAAATCGGTCTTGCAGATGAAGTGATAGTAGCGCTCGATGCGCAGTCCGTCGAAATCGAAGTCCGCGGACATGCCGCCGATGCGGTCGTCGCGTTCGTAGACGTCGACCTGGTGGCCCTTCTTCAACAGTTCCATGGCAGCCATCAGGCCCATGGGGCCGCTGCCGACGATCGCGAATGTGCTCATAGTGTCTAAGTCTCGTATAACGGTTCAGCGCTTGAGCACGATGTGGCTGTAGCGCGGGTCGGTGTAGCTTTCGCGGATCGCGTCTTCGAACGGCGTCTGGCGTACGCCGAACACCGCTTCCGTATCGACGCCCTTGAAGTCGTCGCCGGCGCTCAGCGCCTTCAGCTGGTCGGCGGTGAACGGCGGCTTGGCGCTGAAGAGCGAATACACACGCAGCAGGAAGGCGAAGAAGCCGATCGGGATATGCACGATCAGGGTGTGCAGTTTCTTGACCCGCTTGATCGTCTTGATGATGTCGACATAGTCCACGCGGGTGTCGCCGACGATGTCGTAGACATCGCCTTCGGGTTCGCGCTCGATGCACTTGGCGATGCAGCGGCAGAAGTCGCGCTCGTACAACGGCTGGCGCATGAACCTGCCATCGCCCGGGATCGGAAATACCGGGGTCTTGGCCATGAAGCGCGACAGCCAGCCCAGGTGCTTGGGATCGAACCACCCAAACATCAGGGTCGGGCGCAGGACGCAGTGGCGCAGGCCGCTTGCGACCACCATCTCTTCCTGCGCGCGCTTGGTGTTGGTGTAGTCGTCCTTGGCCACCGAGTTCACCACCGAGGAGCTGATGTGCACCATGTAAGGCACCTTCGCTGCGCGGCAGGCGTCGAGTACGTGTGCGGTCGCGGTCAGGTTGTTGCGGGTGAACAGAGCGGTGGTCTTGCCGGTGATCTGTGCGTGCAACTGCACGACGAGCTGAGCGCCTTCAAACGCCTTGCTCCATTCGCCCGGCTCAGCCAGATCCGCAAGGATCGTCTCCACATCCGCATGCAAGCCTCGCAGGATGTCGAGATTGTGCGCGTGCTTATCGATGGCTACCAGCCGGGTATAGCCCTGTCGCTTCAGTTCGACGATCAGGTTCTGCCCCACCAGCCCTGCAGCGCCGGTCAGGACAATCTTGTCATTCTTCTGTGCCATGAATCAAACTCGAAAGCGGATGAATGGAGTCAAGGTGCGTCGGCGCAATGCAAGTGGCTAGTCGAGCCGCCGTCGGTACTTGTTTGTGAAAGAAAGCGAAGGATTTTCGCCGATCGCTGCGGGTCACCAGCGACATTCTGATCGCAACAGTGCAGGAGCTCGGCGCAATTGCAGGACGGGCACGTTCAAAATCATACAGAAACCTGCTCTTTGCCCGAGTAATCGGAGGGCTCCTGGACCTCAAGGAGGGAGGCGCCGACGACCGAACTCTGCGTAAAAGCCTCGGGTGCTTCCTCGCCATCGGAATGCGCTCCCGATGGCAGGTTTGCCGCCCTTGCGAAGCAACTCTCCGTGGCGATCAGGGTGGCCAATGCCAGCCCGCCGCACAGCAAGGCGCTCACCAGTACGTAGGCCGACTGCAAGCCGGGGAGGAACTGCCGATCAAACACATAGGCTGACAAGGACACGGTGACGTTGGCCAAGCAGATCGCATAGAAAAGAGGAGCACTGGTGCGCCATACGGCGGCCAGGATGGCGAGCTGCAGCAGCAGTACAGACGCGTAGGCGCCGATGTGCGTCGTCGTTACCCCTCCCTTAAAGATTGCGATCACCCACACCAGGGTGACCACGGCAAAAGACGTCAGTGCCTGCAACAGCTTCTTGAGCGGTTGATTGTCTCGACGGCGGTCGCGCAAATACATCACGGCAATGCAAGGGAGCAGCAACAAGGGCGAGGCAAACCACATCGAATGGAACATGTGGTAGAAGTCGTCCTCGATAAAACGGGAAAGGAATGCGGGATCCTGTCGCGTCGCCATCCTCCACGCGTCATACGGTGCCGAGAGTGTGCCTTTGACGACCACGCCGAGATTCTGCAGGCGTGCGGTCAGCCATTCGCCGGGAGTGATCTGGGAATAGGCGTGGAGAATCGCCTGCGCGGCGCTCTCGTCGCTGACGTCGATCTTGTCGGCAAAGTGCCACTTGATAAGCCGGTCGCCTGGAGGATCGACAAGCCGCTGATAGGCCACCCATGGAAGGTAGAGCGCGGCGGCGAGCGGCCCGGTCCGCAGCAGCATTGCCAGGCCTTGGCGTTTGTACCAGCACAGGTGTACGAGGGCGACACCGACGATGAAGAACAGCGCGCCGCCATGCGACAGCATGGCCAGCGCTGCGGCGACGCCCGCCTGCCCCCAGCGCCTGGGTGTACCGTCGGCCGGAAACAGCGCCAGGTAGTAGATGAGCGAAAAGGCCGCGGCCAGCAGCTTGGGCCAGACAAATAGGGTGCTGAGCAACATCAAGGCCGACAGGCTGAGCACGAGCAATGCCATCGCTTGCGCCCGCTTACTCATGAACCGCGCGAGCAGAGAAGCCAGCGGCAGCAGAACCAGCGCCTGCGCCCAGCTGCAAATTCCCTGGTACACGAATACGTGGTTGTGCGGTAGCAGCTTGTATAGCATGAGGTACAGTCCAACCTGCAGGGGAGGACGGTCGCTGCTCAGCCAATCGCCAACCATCGGGATGTCCAGCCTGCCGCGCGCAAGCATGTCGCCGAACAGCATCGGCAGCCAGGCGTCGGTCGGGAAATGCCGCCAGCGCAATGCCGGGCCATCATCCAGTTGTCCCTCCCAATGGAATGGAAACAATCCGATCCACAGGATCAGGCAGACAAGCAGGAGTGCGGGGAGCAGGCCCTTCTGCAAGTCGGCGATGTCGGCGAGCGAGACGTGTCGACGCCTTCCGATCATCAGCGCGAGTGGGAAGGGGAGTATCAGAATCAGCAAGGCCAGCGCACTGCCTAACTTGGCAGAAAGCACATAGCCCAGGAAGATCGCAAACCAGCCGCAGCCCGCGGCAAGCAGACCCTGGAGCAGACGCTCACGCGGAGGTACACCTGCGGGCAGGCACAAGCAAACGGCGAGCAACCAGACATTCCCCAGCAGCACGGCGGCCAGCATCGGCAGCATGCCTCCGGCCAAGTCCACGGCGGGCTGCGTGATTGAATCGCCGAGGCCGGCCCAGCCGAAAGAAGAGCGGGACTGATCGTCGATCCGGATGCGATAGCCCTCCTGCGCGATGTCCTCGGGAACCACCAGCATGAAGCGTTCCCAATGCTCGCGGGGTTGCTCGGGAATTGCGATCCGCGCGGTCTTCCCCGTGCGGGTGACCGCATTGAGGCTCACACCGGGATTTCCCGGATAACCGGTCAGCATGACTTCGATGTGCTTTGTGCCAGGAGGATAAGGGCGCGACTCCAGCGTTCCGACCCAGGCGTCGGCGCCTTCGCAGAAGCTGATACGGCCCGCGACGGTGTCATCCTGCTTCAGGAAAGGCGAGTTGATCGGGGCGCAACCGCCATCGATTCCCAACGCAGGGTCCGGATAGAACCCGCAGCCTCCAAGAAGCAACAAGCAGATGAGCAGTGCCATGTTCATGACACGACGCCCCGCAGAGACGCTGCTTCTGTGGGGCCTGTCAGAAATTCCCGCTGGGTTGCCCTGCTCGGACAGGGGCGCCGCGATGCAGAACATGGCATGTCGACCGGTCATGTCAGATCTCGATCCTGCAGGAAACGAATGTACCGGTCATGTCAGAGCTTGATCCTGCGGAAAACGAATTCGGGAATGGATTTGATGACGAACATGATCGCCCACCAGAAACCGGGCAGGTAGGCGACCGCGCGGCGGCCGTCGACGGCGCGCAGGATGCCCTTGGCGATCTGGTCGGGCTTGGCCCACAGCGCGCCCTTCTTGAAGGCGGCGGTCATCGGCGTATCGACGAAGCCCGGCTTGATCGTGAGCACGTTGATGCCCTCCGGGCGCAGGCGCTGGCCGAGGCCGCTCAGGTAGGCGCTGACCGCGGCCTTGGCGCTGCCGTACAGGTAGTTGCTGGCGCGGCCACGGTCGCCGGCCACCGACGAGATCACCGCCAGCGTCGCGCCTGCACGCAGGCGCGGCGCCAGCGCGGCGCACAGCGCGATCGTCGAGGTACCGTTGGTGGCGAACTCGCGCATCGACAGGTCGACCGAGGCATCGCACGCGGCCTGGTCGGGCAGCGTGCCGTGGGCGATCAGCACTACGTCGACGCCGCCCAGCGCGGCCCAGGCGGCATCGAAGGCCGCCGCATGGCCGGCGCTGTCGTTGACGTCGAGCACGCCGCAACTGGCCTTGCCGCCGCGCGCCGACAGGTCCGACGCGATCGCGTCCAGGCGCGCGGCCTGGCGGCCGAGCAGATGGAGGGCCGCGCCGCGCGCGGCGTAGCGCCGGGCGGTGGCCTCGGCGATGGCCGAGGTGGCGCCGATGATGAGGACGCGTTGCATGTTCACTCCGTGACCCGGCGCCAGAAGCCGGAAGAAAAGCGGGGATCGAGATAGCGGCTGAAGTCCTGCCAGCGGGCATAGGCGCGCTGGAACGAGGCGGCGGACATGCGCGCGTCCTTGGCAGGGTACAGAGCGCCGTCGGCGGCGTCGACGATGCGGTCCAGCCGTTCCAGCAGGCGCAGCACGTCGGCGCCGTCGTTGGGGAAGTCCAGCGCCAGCGTGGTGCCCGGGCGCGGGAAGGACAGCATGCCGCGCGCAGGAAGGTCGCCGAATTCCTTCAGTACCGCCAGGAAGGAGCCGCTGCCGCTGCGGGCGATTTCCGCCAGCAGCGCGTCCACGCCGTCGCGCGCGGTGGCCGGCGGCAGCACGCACTGGTACTGCAGGAAGCCGCGTGGGCCGTACATGCGGTTCCAGTGGCGGATGCCGTCCAGCGGATAGAAGAACGGCAGCACGTGGCTCAGCCGGCGCTTGCTGCGCGCGGGCTGACGCCAGTAGTACAGCGCGTTGAACGGCCGCAGCGAGAGCTTGTTGACCAGCGAGACCGGCGGGGTCAGCGGCATCGCCAGGCCCTTGCCGGGCGAGGCCGGGCGTTCCTCGGGCAGACCGGCGCAGTGATCGGCGCGGGTGAAATGGCCGCGGCCGCGGGCGCGGCCGCTGGCCAGGCAGTCGATCCAGGCGACGCTGTATTCATGGCTGTCGGCCGAGGCGGCGGACAGCGCGAAGAATTCGTCGAGCGAGCCGAAGCGGATGTTCTCCGTCTCCAGCGCCGGGCCCGGCACGCGGCGCAACTGGATCTCCGCCCAGGTGATCAGCCCGGTCAGGCCGAGTCCACCGACGGTGGCCGCGAACCAGCCCTCGGCATCGTCGTGCGGCGTGCACAGGCGGCGGCTGCCGTCGCTGCGCAGCAGTTCGAAGGCGAGCACGTGGTGGCCGAAATTGCCGGTGCGGTGATGGTTCTTGCCGTGCACGTCGTTGGCGATGGCGCCAGCCACGGTGACGTAGCGGGTGCCCGGCGTCACCGGCAGGAACCAGCCTTGCGGCAGCGCCAGATCGATGATCTCGGCCAGGGTGACCCCCGCCTCGCAGCGCAGGCGGCCGGAGGCCGGGTCGAAGCCAATGAAGCGGTCCAGGCCGCGCGCGCACAGCAGGGTGCCGTCCGGATTGAGGCAGCTGTCGCCGTAGCTGCGGCCATTGCCCCGCGGAAGCGCGTTGCCGGCGAAGGCCGGCAGCGCAGCCGCCCGGTCGGTGATCGGCAGCAGTGTTTGCGTCGCCCGTGGGTAGCGCCCCCAGGACTGCCCGGCGTCGGCCATCAGATGGCGCTCAGCGCGAACAGCCCGCACAGCACGACGACGACCTGGCTGACCCGGTCCGTGGCGGCGAACACGATTGGGTCGTCGTGCATGTCGCCGCGGTGCGCCACGATCCAGACCCGGCTGACCCAGTACAGCAGCACCGGGCAGATCAGCCACAGCAGCTTCGGATGCCGATACAACTCCACGCTTGCCGGGCTATTGATGTACAGCGCCATGACCATGACCGCGATGTACCCGGCCGCCGCGCCCATCGATTGCAGCAGCACCAGGTCTTCCACCGAATAGGCGCGTCCGCTGGCCTTGGTCTTGCCGCTGCCCAGCATTGCGTGCAACTCGGTGTAGCGCTTGAGCAGCGCCAGCGAGAGGAAAATGAACATCGAGAACGCCAGCAGCCAGAACGACAGTTCCAGGTCGATGGCCACCGCGCCGCCGATGATGCGCACGGTGTACAGCGCCGCCAGCAGCACCACGTCGATCATCACGATGCGCTTGAGCCGCAGCGAATAGGCCAGCGTCATCACGTAATAGGCCAGCAGCACCAGGGTGAACTGCAGGTTGCAGGCCAGCGACAGCGCCAGTCCCGCCACGGTCAGGGCGGGCGCGGCGAATAGCCCCTGCAGCAGCGGCAGCCGGCCGGCGGCGAACGGCCGCTTGCGCTTGCGCGGATGCTGGCGGTCGGGCGTGAGGTCGAGCAGGTCGTTGAGCACGTAGACGCCGGAGGCGCAGAGTCCGAACGCGACCATGGCGATCACCGACTGCAGCACCGACGCGCCGTCCAGGAAGCGATGCGCGGTCAGTAGCGGCACGAATACCAGCAGGTTCTTCAGCCATTGGTGCAGGCGCAGCGCCTTGAGCCAGGCGCGGGCGCGCGGGGGCGCCGGCCAGTGCCCGTGGAGGGCGGTACGCTGTGCGGCAGCGGCGCGCAGCCCGTTGCCGTTGTTGACTACCCAGGCGCCACCGGCCTTGTCCCACACGTGCAGGTCCACGCGGCCATTGCCGGCGTAGTCGAAATTGCCTTCGCCGAACCGCTGCACCAGCACGTCGGCCTTGTTGCGGCCGGACAGGTTGCGCTGGCCGTCGCTGGCGATGACCTCCTCGAACAGGCCCAGGTGCGCGGCGATCGGCGCGACCAGCAACTGGTCTGAGGCGGTGCACAGCACGCGCGGGCGCTGCGCCGTATTGCGCAGCAGCTCCAGGACGTGCTCGTTGTAGGGCAGGGTCTCGGCCGGAAGCGTGACCCGGGCGGCCAGTTCGCGCTTCAGCGCGGCCTTGCCGCGCAGCAGCCACAGCGGCAGCAGGAACACGTACAGTGGGTTGCGCGCCAGCAGGGCCAGCAGGGACTCGTAGAGGATGTCCGAGTTCAGCAGGGTGCCGTCCAGATCCACGCAAAGCGCGCGCCCTGAAGCAGCCGGGCGTTCGGCGGGAGGGCTGGGGGGGAAGGACATTCTGCGGCCTGGGGATCCATCGCGGGGCCGCATTATAACCAGCGGTTCAGGCGGCCTGGCGCCGTTGCAGGAATTCGGTCGCGCCCATCGCCAGGGCGCCCACGGCGACCGCATACCAGAGCGTGACCAGCCGCGCGGCCACCGCCACCGCGATCGCATCGGCGGTGGCGACGCCCAGCCGGTCCAGCATCAGCACGATCGCCAGCTCGGTGGTGCCGACCCCGCCGGGCACGAAGGACAGCGCGCCGATCAGCATCGCCAGGGGGTAGATGCCGAACGCGACCAGCGGGTCCAGGTGCAGGCCCAGGCCGTGGCACAAGCCGACGAAGACCGCTGAAGTCAGGCCCCAGGCGCCCGCGCCCGCGATCAGGCTGCGCACCATCTGCGCGGTTCCCAGGCAGGCACGCAGCTCCGTGGCAGCGAACACGGCGAACTGGGCCGTCCTTCGAAGCCAGCGGCCGGGCAGGCGTCTGCCCACGGCCTCCAGCCACGCCAGCAGGGCTGGCCAGGCGGCGGCCCCGAACAGCAGGGCGACGAAGCCCAACACCACCGCGGCGAGCGTGCCCAGGGTCGGGAAGACCGGTGCGGCCAGCAGCGACAGCGCCAGGATCACCAGCAGGTCGGAGGCGCGCTCGAACACGAATACCGCCAGTGTGCGCCCCGGCGGCACGCCCATGCGGGAGAAATAGCGGATGCGCAGCAGTTCCCCGGCCTTGCCCGGGGTGGCGGTCAAGGCGAAGCCGGCCAGGTAGGCGGCCCAGCCCAGCCAGAACGGTACCGCATGGCCTTGCCGTTGCAGCAGCCAGCGCCAGCGCCAGAAGCGGAACAGGTAGCTGGCCGAGACCGGCAGCACCGCGAGCGCCAGCAACGGCCAGACCGCGCCGAGCCGGGCGAACGTGCCGTTGCCGCGGTCCACCCACCACAGGGCGGCCAGGTAGCCGCCGCACAGCAGCACGACGAACACCGCCAGATGATCCGCACGGTGGCGCGGCGCGGGCACGCCGTCGGCGCCGTGCGGCATCATCCCCAGGTCCCCCTGACCGCTCAGCCCAGCGCCTTTTCCAGCTCCGGCAGCACCGTGAACAGGTCGCCGACCAGGCCGATGTCGGCGATCTCGAAGATCGGCGATTCCGGGTCCTTGTTGATCGCGACGATGGTGCCGGCGTCCTTGATGCCGGTCAGGTGCTGGATGGCGCCGGAAATGCCGATCGCCACGTACAGCTCAGGCGCGATGATCTTGCCGGTCTGGCCGACCTGCAGTTCGTTGGGCACGTAGCCGGCGTCGACCGCCGCGCGCGAGGCGCCGACCGCCGCCCCGAGCTTGTCGGCGAGCTGGTAGACGATCTGGAAGTTCTCCGCCGAGCCGACGCCGCGGCCGCCGGAGACCACGCGCTTGGCGCTCTGCAGGTCGGGGCGGTCGGACTTGCCGGCGGCCAGGCCGACGAAGCGGGTGTGGCTCGGCAGCGACGCGTCCACGGTGGCCGCTTCGACCGCCGCGCTGCCGCCTTGCGCCGCTTCCGGCCAGGAGGCGCTGCGCACGGTGGCGACCACGATCTGGTCGGCCGGGGCCTGCACGCTGATGATGGCGTTGCCGGCGTAGATCGGGCGCTTGAACGCGTATTCGCCGTCCACCGCCATCAGGTCGGAGATCTGGTTGACGCCGAGCAGGGCCGCCACCACCGGCATCAGGTCCTTGCCGAAGGTGGTGGAGGGGCCGAACACGTGGCTGTAGCCCTTCGCCAGCGCGGCGATCTGCGGGCCCAGCACCTGCGCGATGGCGTGTTCGTTGGCGGGGTTGGCGACGGTGAGGACGCGGGCGACGCCGGCGATCTGCGCCGCCTGGGCGGCCACCGCGGCCGGGTCGGCGGCCAGCACGACGATGTCGATGGCGTCCGGCGAAATCGCCTGCGCGGCGCTGACGCACTTGGCGGTGGCGGCGTTGAGCTGCCCGTTGAGGTGTTCGGCGACGACGAGGATCTTAGACATCACAGCAACCCCTTCTGCTTGAGTGCGGCCACCAGTTCGGCGGCATCCTTGACCATCACGCCGCGGCTGCGCTTGGCCGGCGGGGCGTAGTGGGTGGTGGTGAGGCTGTCGTTGGCCTCCACGCCCAGGTCGGCGAAGGCCAGCGTCTGCAGCGGCTTGCTCTTGGCCTTCATGATGTCCGGCAGCTTGATGAAGCGCGGCTCGTTCAGGCGCAGGTCGGTGGTGACCACCGCCGGCAGGTCCACTTCCAGGGTCTCCAGGCCGGCGTCGACCTCGCGGGTCACCGTCGCCTTGCCGTCGGCCACCACCAGCTTGCCGGCGAAGGTCGCCTGCGGCCGGCCCCACAGCGTGGCCAGCATCTGCCCGGTCTGGTTGGCGTCGTCGTCGATCGCCTGCTTGCCCAGGATCACCAGGTCCGGCTGCTCCTGCTCGACCAGCTTGAGCAGGGTGCGCGCCGCGGTCAGCGGCTGGATCGACGCGTCGGCGACCACGTGGATGGCGCGATTGGCGCCCATCGCCAGGCCGTTGCGCAGGTGCGCGGCGGCGTCGGCCGGGGCGATGGTGGCGACCACCACCTCGCTGGCGATGCCGGCGTCGCGCAGGCGCAGCGCCTCTTCCAGGGCGATTTCGTCGAACGGGTTGGCGGAGAGCTTGACGCCCTCGGTGATCACGCCGGAGCCGTCCGGCTTGACCTGGATGCGGACGTTGTAGTCCACCACGCGCTTGTAGGCGACGAGGATTTTCATCGTGTACGAGATCCTTCAGCAGTGCGGGAAGGCCCGGCCGCGGCGGCTGGCGCGGGGCAGTCGGAGGATTCTAACCGGGTGCGAGGGACCATGCGAGGGCGTATGGTGGCCGAATCGCTGGCCAGGATCCTGCCGCGCGGCAGCGACGACTGGTTCATATAAACCGTATATCCTGTGCCGTTCGAATAGCGGGCGCCGACGGCGCCGAATCAGGAGAAACACATAGTGGCGACTTGGCTCGTAACCGGCGGCGCCGGTTTCATCGGCGGTAATTTCGTGCTTGAGGCAGTGGCGCGCGGCGTACGCGTGATCAACCTGGACGCGCTGACCTATGCCGGGAACCTGAACACGCTGGCGTCGCTGGGGGGCAATCCCGACCACGTGTTCGTGCACGGGGATATCGGCGACCGCGACCTGGTGGGCCGCCTGCTCACCGAGCACCAGCCTGACGCCGTGGTCAATTTCGCCGCCGAGAGCCACGTGGACCGCTCGATCGACGGTCCTGGCGCCTTCATCCAGACCAATGTGGTCGGCACCCTCGGCCTGCTGGAGTCGGTGCGCGATCACTGGAAGGCGCTGCCGGAGGACCGCCGCGCCGCGTTCCGCTTCCTGCACGTGTCCACCGACGAGGTCTACGGCACCCTGGGCGAGACCGGCAAGTTCAGCGAAACCACGCCGTATGCGCCGAACTCGCCGTACTCGGCGTCCAAGGCCGCGTCCGACCATCTGGTGCGCGCGTTCCACCATACCTATGGCCTGCCGGTGCTGACCACCAACTGCTCCAACAACTACGGCCCGTACCACTTCCCGGAGAAGCTCATCCCGCTGGTGATCGCCAAGGCGCTGGCCGGCGAGCCGCTGCCGGTGTACGGCGACGGCAAGCAGGTGCGCGACTGGCTGTTCGTCGGCGATCACTGCGAGGCGATCCGCACCGTGCTAGCCAAGGGCAAAGTGGGCGAGACCTACAACGTCGGCGGCAACTCGGAGAAACAGAACATCGATGTGGTGCAGGCGATCTGCGCGCTGCTGGACGCGCGGCGTCCGCGCGAAGACGGCAAGCCGCGGGCCAGCCAGATCACCTACGTCGCCGACCGGCCCGGGCACGACCGCCGCTACGCGATCGATGCGTCCAAGCTGAAGAACGAACTGGGCTGGGAGCCGCACTACACCTTCGAACAGGGCATCGCGCTCACCGTTGACTGGTACCTGAGCCATCAGGACTGGGTGCAGGGTGTGCTCGACGGCAGCTACCGGCTGGAAAGGATCGGCACCGCGGCATAACCCGCGTCCCTCGCATGCGTCCGCACCTCCATGTGGGGACGTCCATAGGAAAGACCTCATGACACAACGCAAGGGCATCATTCTCGCTGGCGGCTCCGGCACGCGGCTGTATCCGATCACCAAGGGCGTCAGCAAGCAGCTGCTGCCGGTGTACGACAAGCCGATGATCTACTACCCGCTCAGCGTGCTGATGCTGGCCGGGATCCGCGAGGTGCTGATCATCAACACCCCGCACGAGCAGGCGCTGTTCCAGGCGCTGCTGGGCGATGGCGCGCAGTGGGGCATGGACATCCAGTACGCGGTGCAGCCGAGTCCGGACGGGCTGGCTCAGGCCTATCTGATCGGCCGCGACTTCGTCGCCGGCAAGCCGAGCTGCCTGGTGCTGGGCGACAATATCTTCCACGGCCACGGTCTGACCGAGACCTTGCAGCGTGCCGATGCGCGGGAACAGGGCGCCACCGTGTTCGGCTACTGGGTCAACGACCCCGAGCGCTACGGCGTTGCGGAGTTCGACGCCTCCGGCAAGGTCATCGATATCGAGGAAAAGCCGGCCAAGCCGCGCTCCAACTACGCAGTCACCGGCCTGTATTTCTACGATGGCCAGGCCAGCGACCATGCGGCGGAGCTGAAGCCCTCGCCGCGCGGCGAACTGGAGATCACCGATCTCAACCGCCGTTACCTGGACGCCGGCGCACTGCACCTGGAAGCGCTGGGCCGCGGTTATGCGTGGCTGGACACCGGAACCCACCAGTCGCTGCACGAGGCCTCCAACTTCATCGAGACCATTCAGTCGCGGCAGGGCCTGCAGGTGTGCTGCCCGGAGGAGATCGCTTTCGGGAATGGCTGGATCGATGCGGCGCAGCTGGAGAAACTTGCCGCTCCGCTGCGCAAGAACGCTTACGGCAACTACCTGCATGAACTGGCTGTACGAGGAACCGTTCCGTGAAAGTGATTGAAACCAATCTGCCCGGCTGCGTGGTGATCGAGCCGGCGGTGTTCGGCGACGCGCGTGGCTATTTCTTCGAGACCTGGAACGCTGAGCGTTTCGGCGAGCATGGGCTGCCGACCAAGTTCGTGCAGAGCAATGTCTCCACCTCGGCCAAGGGCGTGCTGCGCGGCCTGCACTATCAGTGGCCGCGGCCGCAGGGCAAGCTGGTCAGCGTGCTGGAGGGCGAGGTGTACGACGTCGCCGTCGACATCCGCCACGGCTCGCCGCATTTCGGCCGCTGGGCCGCGGTGGTGCTGAGCGCGGAGAACAAGAAGCAGTTCTGGATTCCGGAGGGCTTCGCGCACGGGTTTGCCGTGCTGTCGGAGCGGGCGGTGTTCAGCTATCTGTGCACCGACGTATACGTCAAGGAGGCCGACGCCGGCGTGCGCTGGGACGATGCCGCGATCGGCGTGGACTGGCCGATCTCCGAGCCGGTACTGTCGGGCAAGGACGCGGTTGCGCCGTTCCTGGCCGATATCCCGGTCGAGCGCCTGCCGGTCTATCAGCCATGAGCGTGCTGGTCTTCGGCGGCAACGGCCAGGTCGGGCAGGAACTGCTGCGGGCGCTGGCGGGCCAGGGGCCGGTGCTGGCCACCACCCGCAGCGGCCAGTTGCCCGACGGCAGCGCCTGCGAGCGCGCCGACTTCGACCAGCCGCAGACGCTGGGCGCGCTGCTGGACCGGCTGCGGCCGACGGCGGTGGTCAACGCCGCGGCCTACACCGCGGTCGATCGCGCCGAGCAGGACGCCGAGGCGGCGCACCGCGCCAATGCCGAGTCGCCGGCGGCGATCGCCGCCTGGTGCGCGGCGCACGGCGTGCCGCTGGTGCATTACTCCACCGATTACGTGTTCGACGGCCAGGGCACCCAGCCCTATCCCGAGGACGCGCCAACCGCGCCGCTGGGCGTGTACGGTGCGACCAAGCTGGCTGGCGAGGAGGCGATCCGCGCATCCGCTGCGCAGCATCTGATCTTCCGCACCGCCTGGGTCTACGCCGCGCACGGGCACAATTTTTTGCGCACCATGCTGCGGGTGGGAGCCGATCGCGACGAACTCAAGGTGGTCGCCGACCAGGTCGGCACGCCGACGCCTGCGGCGCTGATCGCCGATGTCACCGCGCGCGTGCTGGCCCAGCGCGCGACGCTGCCGTCCGGCACCTGGCATCTGACCGCGGCCGGCGAGACCACCTGGCACGGCTTCGCCGAAGCGATCTTCGCCGAGGCGGTGGCGGTGGGCCTGTTGCCGCGCGCGCCGCGGGTGTTGCCGATCACCACCGCGGAGTATCCGACCCCGGCCAAGCGCCCGGCGTATTCGCGCCTGGACGTGTCGCGCCTGCAGCGCGATTTCGCGCTGGAACTGCCGCAGTGGCGCGATGGCCTGCGCCAGGTGATCGGCGAACTCGCTGCGGCAACGCCGACCGCCTGATCCGCCGTACGCGGCAGAACGCCACGCAGCAAAAAAAGAGCCGGGCAGTGCCCGGCTCTTTGTTTCTGCGGCGGACGCCGAACTCAGGTGCGCCCGTAGGTGTCCTCGAAGCGCACGATGTCGTCCTCGCCTAGATAACTGCCCGACTGCACTTCGATCAGCTCCAGCGGCAGCTTGCCCGGGTTCTTCAGGCGATGCGTCACGCCGAGCGGGATGTAGGTGCTCTGGTTCTCGGTGAGCAGCAGCACTTCCTCGCCACGCGTGACCTCGGCGGTGCCGCTGACCACGATCCAGTGCTCGGCACGGTGGTGATGCATCTGCAGGCTCAGCGTGGCGCCGGGCTTGACCGTGATGCGCTTGACCTGGAAGCGCTGGCCGTTGTCGATCGAATCGTAGGCGCCCCACGGGCGGTACACCTTGCGGTGCCAGGTGGCTTCGGAGCGGCCGTTGGCCTTGATCCTGCCGACGATGTCCTTCACTTCCTGGATGCGTTCGCGGTGACCGACCAGCACCGCGTCGTCTGTTTCCACCACCACCACGTCCTGCAGGCCCACCATCGCGATCAGGCGCGAGCCGTAGGCGTAGGTGTTGCGGCAATCGATCTCGATCACGTCGCCGTGGTGCGCGTTGCCGTTGGCGTCCTGCGGCGACACGTCCAGCAGCGCCGACCACGAACCGACGTCGCTCCACTTCGCGTCCAGCGGCACCACCACCGCGTCGGCGGTCTTCTCCATCACCGCGTAGTCGATGGAATCGGAGGGGCTGGCGGCGAACGCCTCCTTGTCCAGACGGGTGAAGTCGGCATCGCGCTTGGCCGATTGCCAGGCCTTGGTGCAGGCATCGGCGATGGCGGGCTGGAACTTGCGCAGCTCCTCCAGGTAGCGCGAGGCGCGGAACAGGAACATGCCGCTGTTCCAGTAGTACTCGCCAGAGGCCAGGTAGCTTTTCGC
Organism: Xanthomonas sp. F10; assembly: GCF_014206815.1. Lineage (GTDB taxonomy): Bacteria > Pseudomonadota > Gammaproteobacteria > Xanthomonadales > Xanthomonadaceae > Xanthomonas_A > Xanthomonas_A indica. Next base: position 306,329 of record NZ_JACHNP010000001.1, on the reverse strand, counting down.
GGTCGCCAGGTCGGGCTTTTCGACGAAGCGCTCGACCGCGCGCGCGCCGTCGCCGGCCGCCGCCTTGATGTAGCCGTAGCCGGTTTCCGGTGCGGTCGGCTTGATCCCGAACGTCACCAGCTTGCCTTGCTCGGCCGCCACGGCGGCCACGCGCACCGCGGCCTGGAAGGCGGCTTCGTCGCCGATCACGTGATCGGAGGGCAGGACCAGCAACAGCGGATCGGCGCCGTCGCGGGAGGCCTCCAGCGCCGCCACGGCGATCGCCGGGGCGGTGTTGCGACCCTTGGGTTCGAGCAGGATGGCGTGCGGCTTTACGCCTATCTGCTGCAACTGCTCGGCCGCGACGAAGCGATGTTCTTCGTTGGCGACCACGATCGGCGCATGCGCGGCGACCGGAGCCGCGCGCTGCCAGGTGGCCTGCAGCATGCTCTGCTCGCCGACCAGCGGCAGGAACTGCTTCGGATACGACTCGCGCGACAGCGGCCACAGCCGCGTGCCGGAACCGCCGGACAGGATGATGGGAAGGACGTCGCTCATGGGCGGGGGAACTCCATAGTGCGTCTAGGGGGAGGGAGTTGGATCAGCCGCGCAGCAGCTCGGAAATCTCCTGCGTCCGCTGTTCCAGCAGGGCCGCATCGCCGCGGGTTTCCACGTTCAGGCGCAGCAGCGGTTCGGTGTTGGAACTGCGCAGGTTGAAACGCCAATCAGCGAATTCGGCGCTGACGCCGTCGGTGTAATCCAGCGCCGGCGCGTGCGAAGCGAAGTGCTCCATCACCCGCGCCACCGCCGCCTTGGCGTCGGCGACCTTGAAGTTTATCTCGCCGCTGCACGGGAACTTGCGCATGCGCGCCTCGACCAGGTCGGCCAGCGAGCGGCCGGACTGCGACACCAACTCGGCGATCAGCAGCCACGGGATCATGCCCGAGTCGGCATAGGCGAACTCGCGGAAATAGTGGTGCGCGCTCATCTCGCCGCCGTACACGGCGTTCTCGCTGCGCATCTTCTCCTTGATGAAGGCGTGGCCGCTCTTGCACAGCACCGGGATGCCGCCGGCCTCCTCGACCTGTTCGATCGTGTTCCAGGTCAGGCGCGGGTCGTGCACGACCTTGCCACCCGGCTGCTTGGCCAGGATCGCCTGCGCCAGCAGGCCCACCAGGTAGTAGCCCTCGATGAAGCGGCCATCGGCATCGAAGAAGAAGCAGCGATCGAAATCGCCATCCCAGGCGATGCCGAAGTCGGCGCCGTGCTGCTTGACCGCGTTGGCGGTGGCGGCGCGGTTCTCGGGCAGCAGCGGGTTGGGAATGCCGTTGGGGAAGTGGCCGTCCGGCTCGTGGAAGACGCGCACGAACTCGAACGGCAGGTGCGGTGCGAGCAGGTCGATGATGGCGCCGGCGCCGCCGTTGCCGGCGTTGACCACCAGCTTCAGCGGCTTGAGCGTGGCGCGGTCCACGTAGCTGAGCAGGTGCTCGATGTAGGCGCTCTTGTCCGGACGGTGATGCTCGGCGGCGGTCGGGTCAGCGGCCGGCGCGGTATCGGCGGCGACGGTGTCGCGGATCGCGAACAGGCCGGTATCGGAGCTGATCGGGCGCGCGTTCTCGCGCACCAGCTTCATGCCGTTGTAGTCCATCGGGTTGTGGCTGGCGGTGACCATCACGCCGCCGGCCGCCTGCAGGTGGTCGGTCTGGAAATACACTTCCTCGGTGCCGCACAGGCCGATGTCGATGACCTCGCGGCCGCTGGCGCGCAGGCCCGCCGACAGCGCCGCCTGCAGTGCCGGGCTGGCCAGGCGCACATCGTGGCCGACCACCACCGGACCGCTGTCCAACTGCCCCGCCAGCGCCACGCCGATGCGGCGCGCCAAGTCCTCGTTCAGTTCGTCGGGAACGCGACCGCGGATGTCGTAGGCCTTGAATGCGGGAAGCGACATGGAAGAGGGTCCTAGTTGGGGGAAACCCGAGTGTAACGTTACGGCGCTTAATCGGTCGTTGCGGCGGTGCGGCGGGGGTCGCAGTCCCCGAGCGGCTAAACTAGCTGTCTACATTCCAATGCGGAGCTGGCGAATGGGCGACACCTCTACCCCTGCGGGCGGGCGGCGCGGCAAGCTTTTCCCCGATGCGGCCACGGCGCTGGCCGACGTGGTGGCGGACGGCCAGACCCTGGCGGTCGGCGGGTTCGGCCTGTGCGGCATCCCCGAGGCCTTGATCGCCGCCTTGCGCGACAGCGGCGTCGGCGGCCTCACCGTGATCTCCAACAATGCCGGTGTCGATGGCTTCGGCCTGGGCCAGCTGCTGGCGACGCGGCAGATCCGCAAGATGATTTCGTCCTATGTCGGCGAGAACAAGGAGTTCGAACGCCAGTACCTGGCCGGCGAACTGGAACTGGAATTCAACCCGCAGGGCACCCTGGCCGAACGCCTGCGCGCTGGTGGCGCCGGCATTCCCGCGTTCTTCACCGCCACCGGCTACGGCACGGTGGTGGCCGAGGGCAAGGAGACCCGCGAATTCGACGGCAAGCACTACGTGCTGGAGACCGCGTTGCGCGCCGACGTGGCCCTGGTCAAGGCATGGAAGGCCGATGCCGCGGGCAACCTGGTGTTCCGCAAGACCGCGCGCAACTTCAATCCGGCCTGTGCGATGGCCGGCAAGCTCTGCATCGCCGAGGTCGAGCAGGTGGTGGAGACCGGCAGCCTGGATCCGGACCAGGTGCACCTGCCGGGCATCTACGTCGACCGCATCGTGCACAACCCGCATCCCGAAAAACGCATCGAACAGCGCACCCTGCGCCAGAAGGACGCCTGACATGGCCTGGACCCGCGACGACATGGCGCAGCGCGCCGCCCGCGAACTCACCGACGGCGCCTACGTGAACCTGGGCATCGGTCTGCCGACCCTGGTCGCCAACCACATTCCCGAAGGCGTGGACGTGTGGCTGCAGTCCGAGAACGGCCTGCTCGGCATCGGCCCGTTCCCGAGCGAGGACGAGGTCGACGCCGACCTGATCAACGCCGGCAAGCAGACCGTCACCGCCCGCGCCGGCGCCAGCTACTTCGGCAGCCACGACTCCTTCGCGATGATCCGTGGCGGCCACATCGACCTGGCCATCCTCGGCGCGATGCAGGTCAGCGCGCAGGGCGACCTGGCCAACTGGATGGTGCCCGGCAAGATGGTCAAGGGCATGGGCGGAGCGATGGACCTGGTGGCCGGGGTCAAGCGCGTGGTCGTGCTGATGGAACACGTGGCCAAGGACGGCAGCCACAAGATCCTGCCCGCCTGCGACCTCCCGCTGACCGGCGTCGGCGTGGTCGACCGCATCATCACCGACCTGGCCGTATTCGACGTCACCGACAGCGGCCTGGTGCTGGTGGAAACCGCCGAGGGCGTGGACGAGGCCGAGCTGGTCGCCAAGACCGGCGTGCCGTTCCGGCGCGCGTAAGCGCTGCGTCGGCGCCGTTCAGGCGCTGCGCTGCGCGTAGGCGTAGTCGCTGGCTGCTGGTGGTGGCTGACCGAGCAGCTCGGCCACGGTGGCCACTCGGTATCCGGCGCGCTCGGCCAATGGCGCCGCCAGTCGCTCCACCGCGTGCGCCAGGGTGGCGTCGAGTTGCCCTTGCTCCGCCTCGAATTCCGACGGGCACAGGCCGCTGTCCAGCAGCGGCCGCAACGCGTCCAGGCGCGCCCAGAACATGCTGCCTGAGATGAATTGCGCCTGCGCCAGGCGCGCGTCGCTGTGGCCGGTGCGGCGCAGCAGATAGTCGGCGGCCGCGCGGTTGCCGCCCCAGAATTCGGTCAACGGCAGCAGGTGGCCTTCGGGCGCGACCAGGCCAAGCGCAGGATCCTGCGCGAAGGCTTCGAGCACGCGCGCGGCACGGTCGGCGCCGGCCAGGCGTTGCAGCAGTTCGCTGCGCCAGGCATCGCCGTTGTGCAGATGGGTGCTGCGCTTGGTGTGCAGCTTCAGCACCACGTCCACGCCCTCGCGCAGCAGCCGCTCGGCCGCGTGCAGGAACGGCAGGATGTCGCGGCCACGGTTCTCCAGCGCCATCACCTCGGACGGGAAGGTGCAGCCGCGCAGGTGCGCGCGCACCGCATCGGCCTGCTCGGGCGAGGTGGTGACCAGCAGGCGCCACGGCAGGGCGCTCGTGGCCAGGTGCGCCAGCAGTTCCGGCAGCACGTCCGGATACCACGCGTGGATGATCGCGTGCGGCGTCGCCTCGCGCGCCGGCAGCGGCGTCAGCGCACGGCGGGTGGCGTCGAGATAGGCATGGCCCAGCCGCGCATCCGGTTCCAGCACGGCGCCTTCCGCCCACTCGTTCCAGGCGTTGACGAACACCAGGCGCTGCTCGACGCGGCGGCTCTGCAGCCGGGTGTGGATGGTGGTGCGCAACCAGTCCTCGTAGCCGCGCGGCGAGGCGTGCAGATAGACGCGGCCGGCGCCGGGGCGGCGCGCTTCGTTGTCCCAGCCCGGATTGACGCCCGGATACAGCAGGTAGTCGGGCAGCGGGCGCGCGGCGATCTCCGCGGCCAGGGCGCGCCAATCCAGCACGGCGCCGCTGTAGTCGGGATTGAGCAGCTGCTGGTCGGCGGCCAGCGAGCGCGGATTGCTCATGTTCGGCGGAAATTCGACTGCTGCGTCGAAGCCGATGTCGCGCGGGTCCGGCCGCTCGAAGCCCTGCACATAGGCCAGGTGCAGTTCGCCGATGCCGTGCTCCCGGCACCAGTCGCGCCAGCGCGTGGCGGTGGCCTGCGGATCCGGCAGCAGGTGCGGGCGATATACCAGCAGCATCGGCCGGCCGTCCACGCGCAGGCAACGCGGGTCGCGCAGGTAGTCGGCAACGTGCGCGATGAAGTCCAGGTCGTCCTGCGCGCTGTGCGCCTGCGCCATCAGCACGTCGTCGCCGCGGCCGTCCCAGCGCCGCGACCATTGCTCGTTGGCCCAGCACAGGCAGAACGGCAACTCCAGCGTGGGATCGTCCAGCCACTGCCGCAGCGGCGTCTCCAGCAGGGTCTTGCCGCCGAACCAGTAGAAGTAGAAGCAGAACGCGCCGACGCCGTACTGCTTCGCCAGGGCGACCTGCTGACGCATGCTGTGCGGATTGCGCAGGTCGTAGAAGCCCAGGTCGGCTGGCAGGCGTGGCTGCACGTGTCCTTCGAATTGCGGCAGCGCGCGGGTGACGTTGCGCCATTCGGTGAAGCCGCTGCCCCACCAGGCATCGTTCTCCGGGATCGGATGGAACTGCGGCAGGTAGAACGCCACCACGGTGGCCGGCAGCGGCGAGGGCAACGGTATCTGCTGCGAAGGCACGTATCCGATCGCACGCTCGTCGGCGCGCGCGCGCAGCCGGCGTTCGCCGTGTCCGGCGGCGGCGCGGCCACGCGGCGGTGGCGGCACCAGGTCCGCATGGCGATCGAGGAAGCGCGCGCGCAGGCGGTCGCGCTGCGCCGGCGACAGCGGCAGGGCGCGGAAGCCGGCACGCAGAGTGAGGTACAGCGCGGTCTTCAGGCGCGCGGGCAGGCCTGCGCTCACAGGTTCTGGTAATTCGGCCCGGAGCCGCCTTCCGGTGTCACCCAGTCGATGATCGCGTAGGGATCCTTGATGTCGCAGGTCTTGCAGTGCACGCAGTTGGCGGCATTGATCTGCAGGCGCTTGCCGGCCGCGTCGTCGACGATCTCGTACACCGCCGCCGGGCAGAAGCGCGTGCAGGGGTTGCCGTATTCCTCGGTGCAGCGGGTCACGCAGATCTGCGGATCGAGCACGTGCAGGTGCACCGGCTGATCCTCGTCGTGCTCGGTGGCGGCGAAGTACACGCCCTGCAGGCGGTCGCGCGGGGCCAGCTCGCGCTGCACGTAGTCGCGCTTGGGCTGCTCGTGCTCGCCCAGCCGGTCCAGGCTCTTCCAGTCGGCGCCGACCTTCAGCGTCCACGGCGAGGCGCCCTTGACCAGGGTCTCCCAGGAGCCGTTGAGCAGGCCGAACCACAGGCCCTTCTTGAAGCCGGGCTTGATGTTGCGCACCTGGCGCAGCTCAGCCATCACCTCCGAACCGCGCAGGCGCGCGTCGAAGCCGGCCGGGTCGAGCGCGGCGCCGGCGGCGAGGTGTTCGGCGGCGAGCATGCCGCTGCGGATCGCCTGGTGCGTGCCCTTGATCTTGGGCACGTTGAGCAGGCCGGCGGTGTCGCCGATCAGCAGTGCGCCGGGCATCTCCACCTTGGGCAGCGACTGCCAGCCGCCGCTGGCGATGGCGCGGGCGCCGGCCGAGAGGATGCTGCCGCCTTCCAGCAGCGACTTCATCATCGGGTGGTTCTTCCACTGCTGGAAGGCTTCCCACGGCCGGTACTCGGGATCGCGATAGTCCAGGCCGCTGACGTAGCCCAGCGCCACCTGGTTGTTCTCCAGGTGGTACAGGAAGCTGCCGCCATAGGTCTTGCTGTCGGCCGGCCAGCCCAGGGTGTGCACGATCTTGCCGGGGCTGACGCGGCCCTCGGGCAACTGCCACAACTCCTTGATGCCGATCGAGAACGCCTGCGGATCGTGGCCGGCGTCGAGCGCGAAGCGCGCGATCAGGCGCTTGGTCAGATGCCCGCGCGCGCCTTCGGCAAGCACCGTGACCTTGGCGCGGATGTCGATGCCGGCGGTGTAGCCAGGCTTGTGCGATCCGTCCTTGGCCACGCCCATGTCGCCGATGCGCACGCCCAGCACGGTGCCGTCCTCGGCGTGCAGGGTTTCGGCGGCGGCGAAGCCGGGGTAGATCTCCACGCCCAGCGCTTCGGCCTGCGGCGCCAGCCAGGCACACATGGCGCCGAGGCTGACGATGAAGTTGCCGTGGTTGCGCATGCCCGGCGGCACCATGGGGAACTTGTGCCCGCCGTCCTTGCTCAGGTACCAGAACTCGTCCTCGGCCGCGGGAACGCAGATCGGCGGCGGATTGTCGCGCCAGCCCGGCAGCAGCGCATCCAGCGGCGCCGGTTCGATCACCGCGCCGGACAGGATGTGCGCGCCGATGGTGCTGGCCTTCTCGATCACGCAGACCGAGATGTCGGGGTTGAGCTGCTTGAGCCGGATCGCGAACGCCAACCCGGCCGGGCCCGCGCCGACGGTGACGACGTCGTACTCCATGACGTCGCGCTCCACTGGCTCCGGCGCATTGGCGCCGCCCTCGGTTCCCGTCATCTGCTCCGCTCCCGTTGGCTCGTTCTGGCTGCCTGCATTTTCAGGGTTTGCGCGTGAAGGGGCAAATTCCGCACGCTGGCGTATGGTGGCGGCAGGCATGCTAGCGTGGCGCGATGGAACTGGACCTGCCCGGCGCCGATGTGCGCTGGTACCCCGAATGGCTGGACCCGACGGCGGCGGCGGCGCTGTGCGCGCAGTTGCTGCGCGAGGTGCCGTGGGAGGTGCACCGGATCCGCCTGTTCGGCAAGCTGGTCGATTCGCCGCGGCTGAGCTGCTGGATCGGCGATGCCGACGCCAGCTATCGCTATTCCGGCACCCGCTTCGCGCCGCATCCGTGGCCGGCGGCGCTGCGGCCGCTGCGCGCACGGCTGGAGGCCGAGACCGGGGTGGCCTTCAACAGCGTGCTCGCCAACCGCTACCGCGCCGGCCGTGATGCCATGGGCTGGCACAGCGACGACGAGCGCGAACTCGGCCCGGCCCCGGTGATCGCCTCGCTGAGCCTGGGCGCGACCCGCCGCTTCGTGCTGCGCCATCGCCAGCAGCCGGCGCTGCGCCAGGCGCTGGAACTGACCTCCGGCGGGCTGCTGCTGATGGCGGGCGAGACCCAGCGCCTGTACCGGCACGCCCTGCCGCGCACCGCCAGGCCGGTCGGCGAGCGGATCAACCTGACGTTTCGCCGGATCGTCTAGTGCCCACCCTTCTCCCACCGGGAGAAGGTGCCCCGTAGGGGCGGATGAGGGTCGGGTGGCTAGGGATGTGTCTGGAGGAGATGGCTCCTTGGCCGCCGTACCCTCACCCCCGACCCCTCTCCCGGTGGGAGAGGGGAGCACAGCGCTCATGCGGTGGGACGGATGGGCTGTCCCTTCTCCCTCCGGGAGAAGGTGCCCCGTAGGGGCGGATGAGGGTCGGGTGGCCAGGGATGTGTCTGGAGAAGATGGCTCCCTGGCCGCCGTACCCTCACCCCCAGCCCCTCTCCCGGCGGGAGAGGGGAGCCTTCAGCGCCGCGGCGGCTTGGGGCTGGCCGGCGGCGGCACGCTGGGCGCCAGCGCGGTCGCCGCGTCGGCCTGGCCCTGTTGCAGGGTCCAGCCGACCACGTCGTGGCCGAGTTGCGACATGGCCTGGCCGAAGGCGTCGACCACCTGCGATTCGGCGGTGCCGGCGGCAGGCTGGGTCACCAGGAAGGTGCGCGAGGCGACCACGCGCTGGTCGGCGCTGTACAGCAGCTTGGCATTGAGTTCGATGGTCGCCGACGGCACCGTGCGCCCGGCGTAGTCCGATTCGAAGCGGCGCAGGTCCAGCAGCAGCTTGTAGTCGGCGCGGATGCCGGTGCCGAGCCGGGCCACGCCCGGGATGCGGCCGGAATCCTCGAACGCGCGCAGCAGCATGTCCTCGAGCATGTCGGTGGCCGGCTGCGCCCAGCTGACGCCGCCGTACACCTGCAGTTCGTCCGGGGTCGGGCGCACCGCGATGCGCGCACTGTCGACCACGCGCGCGGCGTTGGGCTTGGTCAGCGCCAGTTGCCAGCGCACCTGCGGCCAGGCCGGGTCCGCGGTCACCCGCACGTCCGGCGCGTAGATCGTCACCGGCTCCTTGTTGCCGCCGGTCAGCGAACAGCCGGCCAGCAGCAGGGCCGGCACGGCGAGCAGGAGGAAGGCGCGCATCGGCTTCATTTGGGTTTGAACTCCTTCGGGGCGTCGCGGCCGAGCAGGTAGCGCGCGGGGTTGTTGTCCAGGCGGTCGCTGACCCGGCGCAGGTCGCGGATCAGGCCGCGCAGTTCGGTCAGGGTCGGGCCGAGCTGGCCGAGACCGTCGTTGGCGAAGCTGTTGATCGCCGAGCGGTTCTCGCCAAGGATCTTGTCGGCATTGCCCGCGGCCGAATCCAGCTTGCTCAGCGTGTCCTCCAGCTTGTCCAGGATCGGCGGCAGCTGCTGCACCAGATTCTGGTCCAGGCGCTGGATGGTGCCGTTGGTGGTCTTGAGCGTGGTGTCCAGATTGCGCGCGGCGTCGCGCGCGCTGACGATCAGCGACTGCATGCCCTGGTCGCGGTCGGCCAGGCCGCCGCTGATCGTCTCCAGGTTGTGCAGGGTCGCGGTGATGCTGGCGACGTTGCGGTCGCTGAGGACCTCGTCCAGGCGCTCGACGATGCGGTTGGCGGTGTCGGTGATGTTCTGTAGCGCCGAGGGCGTGGTCTGGATGATCGGCGCATCGCTGTTGTCGATCGAGGTCAGCGTCGGCGCTTCCGGCGTGCCGCCGGAGAGCTGGATGATCGACGGGCCGGTCAGGCTGGTGATGCCCAGCTTGGCGCGGGTGTCGCTCTTGATCGGCGTGGTCGAGTTGACCCGGATCCGCGCCACCACCTGGCGCGGGTCGTTCGGCGCCAGGGTCAGCTCGGTGATCGACCCCACCGCGATGCCGTTGTACTGCACCGGGCTGCCGACCGACAGACCGGTCACCGCCTCGCGGAACACCACGCGGTATTCCTGCCAGGTGCGGTCGGAGGAGTACTTGGCGGCCCAGAGTCCGAACAGCAGCAGCGCGATCCCCACCACGATGGTGAAGGCGCCGATCAGCACGTAATTGGCTTTGGTTTCCATGGGCTCAGGGGGTCTCGGTCCAGGCGGTCTTGGCATCGCGCGCGGCGCGGGCGCGCGGGCCGTGGAAATACTCTTGGATCCACGGATGGTCCACTTGCTCGATCTCGGCCAGCGGCGCGTTAGCGATGACCTTGCGGTCGGCCAGCACCGCCACGCGGTCGCAGATAGCGTACAAGGTGTCCAGATCGTGGGTGATGAGGAACACGGTCAGGCCCAGCGCTTCCTGCAGGGTGCGGATCAACCGGTCGAAGGCGGCCGCGCCGATCGGGTCCAGGCCGGCGGTGGGTTCGTCCAGGAACAGCAGCGGCGGGTCCAGCGCCAGCGCGCGTGCCAGCCCGGCGCGCTTGCGCATGCCGCCGGACAGCTGCGAGGGCAGCTTGTTCAATGCATCGGCGGGCAGGCCGGCCAGCTTCACCTTGAGCAGCGCCAGTTCGTAATGCCAGCTGTCGGGCAATTCGCCGAAATGCTCCTTCAGCGGCACCTGCACGTTCTCGCCGACGGTCAGCGAGGAGAACAGCGCGCCGTCCTGGAACAGCACCCCGGTGTTGCGCTCCACGTGCAGGCGATCGGCGCGGCGGCCGGAATCGGTATCCACGCCGAGCACCTGGATCTTGCCGGCATCGGGGTCGCGCAGGCCGAGGATGGTGCGCATCAACACCGACTTGCCGGTGCCCGAGCCGCCGACCACGCCGAGAATCTCGCCGCGGCGCACGTCCAGGTCCAGGTCCTCGTGCACGGTCTGGCTGCCGAAGCGATTGACCAGGCCACGCACCGAGATGGCGAGTTCTTGCTCGGGATTCGGGAGTGGGGATTCGGGATTGGTCAAGGCAACAGCTCCCGCACGGGCGCGCAGCGCCCGGCTTCAACCAAACCCCAATCCCGAATTCCGAATCCCGGCTCCATCACCACCCCATGTTCATGAACCACAGCGCGGCGATCGCGTCGATGATGATCACCAGCGAGATCGTCTGCACCACGCTGGAGGTGGTGCGCTCGCCGACGGACTGCGCGGTGCCTTCCACGCGCAGCCCCTCCAGGCAGCCGATCAGGCCGATCACGATGGCGAAGATCGGCGCCTTGGACAGGCCGACCAGCATGTGCCGGATCTGGATGGTGTCGTGCATGCGCGCCAGATACATCTGCGGCGGGATGCCCAGGTCGAAGGCGCCGACGGTGACGCCGCCGGCCAGACCGGCGATCATCGCCACGAAGGTCAGCAGCGGCAGCATCAGCAGCAGCGCCACCAGCCGCGGGATCACCAGCAGGTCCATCGGGTCCAGGCCCAGGGTCTGGATCGCGTCGACCTCTTCGCGCGCCTTCATCGCGCCGATCTGCGCGGTGAAGGCGCTGGCGGTGCGTCCGGCCAGCACGATCGCGGTCAGCAGCACCGCGAACTCGCGCAGGAAGGCGATGCTGACCAGCTCCACCACATAGATCTCGGCGCCGAAGTCGCGCAGGATGGTCGAGCCGAGGAAGGCGATCACCGCGCCGACCAGGTAGGACAGCAGCGCCACCAGCGGCACCGCGTCCAGGCCGACCTGCTCCATGTGGTGCACGGTGGCGGTCAGGCGGAACCGGCGCGGCGCGTGCAGCAAGCGCAGCAGCTTGACCAGGGTCTCGCCGAGGAAGCCGACCAGGGCGACGATTTCCTTGCCGTTGCGGTGTACCGCGTAGCCCAGGCGCTCCAGCGCCGCGGCGAAGCCGTAGTCGCGCTTGCGCTTGGGTCGGTCGTCGGCGACGTCCTCGATGGTCGAGACCAGCGCACGGTGGTCCTGGCGGAAATCCAGCGCCTCGTGGGCGATGCCGTTGCGCGTGGCGTAGCGCATCAACTGCAGCACCCCGGCCGAATCCAGCTGGGCGATGCCGCTGGCGTCGATGCCGGTGGTGCCGGCCGGCATGCCGCGCAGCGCTTCCGAGGAGGCCAGGGCAGTGGCCAGGGTCCAACTGCCGGTCAGCCGCACCCGCGAGGGGTCTCGGTCGTCCTGGCTGAGTTTGGGCGGTTGCGGTTCGATCATGGGGGCGTCCGGTGCGCGAGCATACCTGTTTCGCCCGTGTTGCAGATGTGGTGATCGCGACGGGTGGCCGGGCGCGGCGTTCGCGCCATACTAGCCGACATGCCCGCCGCTCCCACCGTCAGCCCCTCCGCCACCGCGACCTACGCGCAGCGCATCGCCTTCGTCTCCGACATCGCCGGGCGACTGCACACCTACGGCACCACCGCGCAGCGGCTGGAGGCGGCGGTGGTGGCGCTGGCGCAGCAACTGGACCTGGACTGCGAGCCCTGGTCCAACCCGACCGGGCTGATCCTCAGCTTCAGCGACCCGACCAAGGCGATCGGCTCCAGCGACATCACCCGCGTGGTGCGGCTGGCGCCGGGCGACAACGACCTGCACAAGCTCAGCGTCGCCGACCGCATCGCCGACGACGTGGCCAGCGGGCGCATGAGCGTGGCACAGGGCCACACGGCGCTGCGCCAGTTGGACCAGCCGCCGGGACCGCGCTGGATCGCGATGCAGGTGCTCGGCTTCGGTCTGGCCGCGGCCGGCGTGGCCGGGCTGTGGCGCCTGCCGTGGCTGGACATCGCCACCGCCACCGCGATCGGCCTGCTGATCGGCGTGCTCACCCAGCTCACCGACAAGCGCCCGGCCACCAAGGAGGCCAACGACGCGCTGGCGGCGCTGCTGGCCGGTTTCGTCGCGACCCTGGTGGCCAGTTTCGTGGCGCCGCTGAACCTCAATACGGTGATCATCGCCTCGCTGGTGGTACTGCTGCCGGGTATGGCGCTGACCAATGCGGTCAACGAACTGACCAGCCAGCACTGGGTTTCGGGCACGGCACGCTTCGCCGGTGCGGTCACCACCATCGTCAAACTGACCGTCGGCGCGGTCATCGCGGTGACCCTGGCGCAACTGCTCGGCCTGGAGCCGATGGTGCGCGCGTCGCGGCCGCAACACGGCTGGGTGGAATGGGCCTCGCTGCTGGTGGCCGCCTATGCGTTCGCGCTGCTGTTCAAGGCCAGCGGTCGCGATTATCCGTTCGTGATGGCCGCTTCGGTGGCCGGCTATACGATCGCGCGCTTCGCCGGCGACGCCTGGGGCAGCCCGGTCGGCATCTTCCTGTCGGCGATGGTGCTGACCGCGGCCGGCAATCTGTTCGGGCGCATCGTGCAGCGGCCGGGGGCGCTGGTGCGGCTGCCGGGCATCATCATGCTGGTGCCCGGCAGTGCCAGCCTGCGCGGGTTGCTGACCCTGGTCCAGCAGCAGGACGTGCTCGGCGGACAATCGGCGCTGCTGACGGTGACCAATATCGTGATGGCGCTGGTCGCCGGCCTGTTGTTCGGCAACCTGCTGGTGCCGGCGCGCAAGAATCTTTGAATCCGGTAATAAAAAACGCCGGCAGGCGCCGGCGTTTTTCGTTGGTATTCCCGTTACCGGATCAGGCCTTCGGCGCGGCGCTCTTGCTGGCCTTCTTGGCGACGCGCTTGACCGCCTTCCTGGCGGTTTTCTTGGCCGGTGCGGCGGACTTGGCAGCGCCGCCGGCGATCAGGAAATCCTCGACCTTCTTGCCCTTGGCGACCAGATCGGCCAGCCAGCGCGGCTGCTTGCCACGGCCGGTCCAGGTTTCGGCGGCATTGGCGGGATTGCGGTATTTCGGCGGCACCTTGCCCAGTTTGCGGCCCGGCTTCGGGCCCGGCTTGCCGGCCTTGCGGCCGCGTGCGGCGGGAGCGCCGCCGAAGACTTCCTCGATGCTGTAGCCGTGGCTCTTGGCCAGACGGGTCAACTGGGTGCGGACCTTGGCGATGGGAGTGCGCTTGGCGACGATGGACTGCTGCTTCTTGGCGGTCTTGATGAGGGCGCCCAATTGCTTGGCCGACAGGCCGCTGAGATCGATGGTCATCTTTACTCCGGAAAATGGGTGGTGGCCTTTCGCCATTCCCTGGCAGCGCAGAATCATAATGATGCCGAATCGGCTTGACAAATATCCGGCTTATTCGCGTCCGGGTATCTGCGAACGCAATCCCCTGGAATATGTCCTTATGGATTCATGCCGGACGTATTCAATTGCGGCGATACCCTGTCGGTGTCGCCCATGCGGCGTGATGGCGGCGTAAAGAAAAAGGGCCGGGATATCCCCCGGCCCTTTCGTCATGCCTGCAATCGGGCCAGCAAGGTGGCGCGATCCAGGTGTTCGGCATCGCCGCCGCTGCGCGCGCGATATTCGAAGGTGCCGGCGGCCAACCCCCGTTCCGAAACCACCACCCGGTGCGGAACGCCGATCAGTTCTATATCGGCGAACATCGCCCCGGGGCGCAGGCCGCGGTCGTCCAGCACCGCATCCAGCCCGGCCTGCTGCAGTTCCGCCAGCAACGCCTCGCCGGCGGCGTCCACCGCCGGGTCGCGCTTGGGATTGATCACGCACACCGCCACCGTCCACGGCGCCATCGGCTGCGGCCAGCGAATGCCGGCGTCGTCGTGGTTCTGTTCGATCGCCGCGGCGACGATGCGGGAAATGCCGATGCCGTAGCAGCCCATCGCCAGCGTCACGGTCTTGCCGTTCTCGTCCACCACGGTCGCATCCAGTGCCTGCGCATACTGGCGGCCGAGCTGGAACACATGGCCGACCTCGATGCCGCGGGCCAGGCGGATCTCGCCGCCGTCGTGGGCGCGTTCGCCCTCGACCACGTTGCGCAGGTCGGCGACGGCGTCCGGTTCCGGCAGGTCGCGGCCCCAGTTGACCCCGGCCAGGTGGAAGCCGGGTTCGTTGGCGCCGACCACGAAGTCGGCCAGCGCCGCCACGTCGCGGTCGGCGACCACGCGGATCGGCTGGCGCGGGCCCAGCGGGCCGAGGAAGCCCGGTTCGCTGCCCAGGTGCTCGCGGATCTCGGCCTCGTTGGCCATGCGGTAACCGGCCAGGCCGGCGACCTTGCCCAGCTTGATCTCGTTGACCGTGTGATCGCCGCGCACCAGCGCCAGCACGAAGGTCTCGCCGGCCATCACCGCCACCGACTTGACCGTGCGCTGCAGCGGGATGCCGAGCAACTCGGCCACCGCCTCGCAGGTCTTCTGGGTGGGCGTGGCGACCTTGCGCAGTGCCTCGCCCGCCGCCGCGCGCGGCGCCGGCGCCGCGGCGATCGCGGCCTCGACGTTGGCCGCGTAGTCCGAGCCGGTGGAGAACGCCAGCGAATCCTCGCCGGAGGCGGCCAGCACGTGGAATTCCTGCGAGGCGTCGCCGCCGATGTCGCCGGAATCGGCCTGCACCGCGCGGAACTGCAGCCCCAGGCGGGTGAAGATGCGGGTGTAGGCCGCCTTCATGTTCTCGTATTCGCGCGCCAGGTCCTCGTCGCTGAGGTGGAACGAGTAGGCGTCCTTCATCAGGAACTCGCGCGCACGCATCACCCCGAAGCGCGGGCGGATCTCGTCGCGGAACTTGGTCTGGATCTGGTAGAAGTTGACCGGCAGCTGCTTGTAGCTGCTCAGCTCCTGCCGCGCGAAATCGGCGGCGGCCTCTTCGGCGGTCGGGCTGTAGCAGTAGTCCTGTTCCTTGCGGTCCTGCATGCGCAGCATCAGCCCGCCGAACTTGCTCCAGCGCCCGGTGGCGTCCCACAGCTCGCGCGGCTGGATGGTCGGGAACAGCACTTCCACCGCGCCGGCGCGGTTCATTTCCTCGCGCACCACCGTTTCCACCTTGCGCAGCACGCGCAGGCCCAGCGGCGACCAGGTGTACAGGCCGGAGGCGAGCTTGCGGATCATGCCCGCGCGCAGCATCAGCTGGTGGCTGACCAGTTCGGCGTCGGCCGGGGTTTCCTTGGTGGTGTGCAGGTGGAACTGGGAAAGGCGCATCGAGGGGCTTCGCAGACGGCGGGTTGCCCATTTTGCCAGTCATTGCCGGCGCTGCGGGCATCGCCCGCGGCCGGCCCGGCGTGTTCGGGGTGCGTTCGGGTTACTTGGCGGGTGCGGCCGCCGGGGTGCAGTAGGCCTTGATCGCGGCCTCGGCCAGGGCCTTCTGCGAGGCGCGCTGGGATTCGTCCAGTTCCCCGTCCGGCTTGCCGTCGCCATCGCTGTCGGTGGTGATCTTGCCGGGCTTGTTGAGGATGTCCAGGTTCTTGCGCGCGGTCAGGCACTGGCCGTTCTCGGCCGGGGCCGCCGCGGGCGTCTCGGCCGGGGCGTCGCCGCGGGTGTCGACCTTGCGGACCTGGTATTTGCCGCCGGCGGGCGGGGTCTCGGCATAGTGGGTGACGCCCTGCGCGTCCTTCCATTGGTACAGGGTGGTGGCGCCGAGCAGGCCGCTGACGGCGAGCAGGGGCAGGCAGCAAAGCCGGGGCAGGACGCGCATCTCGGTCTCCAGGGCGCGGCGGGAGCGCCGATTGCAGCACCCGCCGACGGGCCTGGCAAGTCGATTAGACTGACGGGATGGACCCATCCCGACCGCCCCCCCGTTCGCGCACCATCTACCTGCTGCCGAACCTGTTCACCACCGCCGGCCTGTTCTCCGGTTTCTACGCCATCATCGCCGCCGCCAACGGCCAGTTCGTGCACGCCAGCGTGGCGGTGTTCGTGGCCGCGGTGATGGACGGGCTGGACGGGCGCGTGGCGCGGCTGACCGGCACCAGCAGCGAATTCGGCGTGCAGTACGACTCGCTGGCCGACCTGGTCAGCTTCGGCATGGCGCCGGCGCTGGTGATGTACCACTGGTCGCTGTCGGCGCTGAAGTTCGACGGCAGCATGCTGGGCCGGGTCGGCTGGTCGGCGGCGTTCCTGTACGCGGCCTGCGCCGCGCTGCGGCTGGCCCGCTTCAATACCCAGGTCGGCACGGTCGACAAGCGCTGGTTCGTGGGCCTCGCCAGCCCGGCCGCGGCGGGCCTGATGATGGCCTTCGTGTGGTCCTTCGCCGACGGCTCGCTGGGCTGGGACGGCGAACAGCTGCGCTATGTGGCCCTGGGCCTGACCGTGACCGCGGCGCTGCTGATGGTCAGCCGCATCCGTTTCTGGAGCTTCAAGGGCAGCGGCGAGAAGGGCCCGCGCACCGACCGGGTGCCGTTCCTGATGCTGGTGCTGGCGCCGATCGTGCTGGCGGTGCTGGTCATCGACCTGGCGCGGGCGCTGCTGGCGATCGGCGTGCTGTACGCGCTGTCCGGGCCGTGCCTGTGGCTGTGGCGGCGCTGGCGCAGGGTGCCGGACGCGGCATGAGCGAGCACGCGTCCGGACATGCGCCGTTGTGGTCGGCCGAGCAGGTCGGCTGGCTGCAGGCGCTCGGCCACACCGTCTACGTGGACGCCGCGGCCGTGGTCGAGCCCGAGCCCGCCCCGTCGCCGGCGATCGAGCCGGCGGCGCCGGTGCAGCGGTCGGCAGCGGGATCGGCGCCGCCGCGGGGAGGCTACGCCGACGCGCCGGCCACCGAGGCGCCGGAGCGACGTCGCGCCTCCGCGCCGCCGGCACCGACGGTGCAGCCGGACGCGGTGAGAGCGGCGCCCGCGGCAGGGGCGCGCCGGGTCGGGCTGCGCCTGCCCGACCGCCTGCAGATCGCCCTGCTGCGGGCCTCCGGCCTCAATCCCAACGATCCGGCCACGCAAGCGCTGATGGCGACCTGGCCGCTGGACGAACTGCGCGGCAATGCCGCGGCCAAGCGCGCGCTGTGGCCGCAGCTGCGCGCGCTGCGCAAGCGGGTGCCGCGATGAGCGCGCTCGGCTCGGCATCGGCGCCGACGGCCACGCTGCGTGCCTTGCGCGAGGCCGATCTGGATGCGGTGATGGAGATCGAGCGCCGCGCCTATCCGTTCCCCTGGACCCGCGGCATCTTCCGCGACTGCCTGCAGGCCGGCTATCCGGGCTGGGTGCTGGTGGAGGAGGGCACGATCGTCGGCTACGGGGTGATCAGCGTCGCCGCCGACGAGGCGCACATCCTCAACGTCTGCGTGGCGCCGGAGCGGCAGTCGCGCGGCTACGGCCGGCTGCTGCTGCGCGCGCTGATCAAGTACGGCGTCGACCTCGGCGCGCGCCGGGTGTTCCTGGAAGTGCGCCCGTCCAATCCCAACGCGATCGCCCTGTACCACAGCGAAGGCTTCAACGAGATCGGCCGGCGCCCGCGCTACTACCCGGCCGCGAACGGCCGCGAGGACGCGCTGGTGATGGCGATCGAGCTGTTCTTCGACGGCATGTCCTGAGATCCCTGCGCGTCCGCCGCGGGCGACGTGCGGTCCATTCGTGCGCTGCTGTCGCTTGTGTGCGGACAGCGTCGGCGCACGCGGCCGATGAGGGGATGGTGGATGGCGCTGGCCTGTGCCCGGGCGGCGCAACGGCACTGCGCCGCGTGCCACACCCCATGATCTGAGCGATCCCGCTGCAGGCGGTCGGCGGTGGTGCCGGCCGGCAGCGCGTTCGCTGCGGTGATCGCGCATGCGTGCCGCGCGTCGCTGGGCAAGGCCCGGCGTGCGCCCAATTACCTTGGCGGTTTTTTCCGGTGTTTTTGCGTGGTTGCAGGCGAGCCGCGGAATGTCGCCTGCTGTCGGTGAGACAACGTTGTTGTCCCGCAGCGATGGCGTCGCGACGCACTGTCGCGCGCGGGCGATTCGTTCGATGCGGCTCACATATCGTGCGGTTGGATCGTGCGTTTCTCCATCGTCTCTTTACACGCGCTACGCGCTCCCTACAGTGCGCGCCTCTTCGGCGCCTGCCTCTCACGAAGGCATGACCCGCAGTTGTCCGAGGAGACAGCGATCGCGCAGGCGTCGCCGTGCATGCCGCTGTGGCGGAGCGCGCGCGCCTGCGTCCAAACCACGCATGCTCACGAGGTTTCCAGGATGACCACGCAGTCCCGCATCGCTCCATCGCCGCGCTCGCCGCTGCTCACGTTCGGCCTGGCCCTGTGCCTGGCCGGCATCGCCGGCGCCGCCCAGGCCGACGCCAGCCTGGAGGTCGCCAGCACCGGCTGGGCCACGCAGAACGGCGGCACCAAGGGCGGTTCCAAGGCCGCCGCGGCCGACGTCTACAGCGTCAGCACGGCGGCGCAACTGAAGGCCGCGCTGAAGGCCAGCGCCGGCAGCAATGGCCGCATCATCAAGGTCAACGGCATCATCGACATCAGCGAAGGCACGCCGTACAGCACCACCGCGGACATGAAGAGCCGCGCACGCCTGGACATCCCGACCAAGACCACGCTGATCGGCGTGGGCAGCAATGCAGAGATCCGCGAGGGCTACTTCTACGTCAAGGCCAACGACGTGATCGTGCGCAACCTGACCATCGAGAATCCGTGGGATCCGCAGCCGGTGTGGGATCCGGACGACGGCAGCGCCGGCAACTGGAATTCCGAGTACGACGGCATGACCATCGAGGGCGCCAGCAACGTGTGGGTGGACCATGTGACCTTCACCGACGGCCGCCGCACCGACGACCAGAACGGCACCGCCAACGGCCGGCCCAAGCAGCACCACGACGGCGCGCTGGACATCAAGAAGGGCGCCAACTACGTCACCGTGTCCTACTCGGCGTTCAAGTCGCACGAGAAGAACAACCTGATCGGCTCCAGCGACAGCGCCTCCAGCACCGACAGCGGCAAGCTCAAGGTGACCATCCACAACACCCTGTTCGAGAACATCTCCGCGCGCGCGCCGCGGGTGCGCTTCGGCCAGGTGCACCTGTACAACAACTACCACGTGGGCAGCACCAGCCACGCGGTGTATCCGTTCTCCTACGCGCACGGCGTCGGCAAGGAGTCGAAGATCTTCTCCGAGAACAACGTCTTCGACATCGGCGGCGTGAGCAGCTGCGACAAGATCGCGGCCGACTACGGCGGCAGCGTCTACCGCGATTTCGGCTCGCTGCTCAACGGCAAGGCGCTGACCTGCTCCTGGAACAACAGCATCGGCTGGACCCCGCCGTACACCTACTCGCTGCTGCCGGCGAACAAGGTGGCCGCCGACGTCAAGGCCAAGGCCGGCGCCGGCAAACTCTGAGGGATCGCAGCGCCGCCGCCTGGAAGACCGGGCGGCGGTGTGGTGGTGCGGCAATTTCGGCAGCGCGTCGTAGGAGCGGCTTCAGCCGCGACCGGGCGTTCCCATGAAAACCAGGTCGCGGCTGAAGCCGCTCCTACGGTCGCGTAGTCGCGCTGCTCCTACAGCTTGGCGCGCTGCGCGCGCAGGCCGTCGAGTTGCGCGCTCCAGTCGGCCAGGCGCTGGCGTTCCTGCTCGACCACCGCGGCCGGCACCTTGTCGGTGAACTTGCCCAGCTTGGCCTCGCTCTTGTCCTTCTCGGACGCGACGCGCGCGATCTCCTTGTCCAGGCGCAGGCGTTCGGCATCCAGGTCGACCAGCCCTTCCAGCGGCACCAGCAGCTTCAGCTCGCCGACGATCGCGGTGGCCGCGGCCGGCGCCGCGGCACCATCCTGCAGCCACTCAATATCGTCGAGCTTGAGTAGGAAGCGCAGCTGCGGCGTGAACCGTTCTACGCGGGCACGGTCTTGCGTCCAGTAAGAGGGAGCGGACTTTTCGGAAACCACCGTGGGGTTATCAATCTGCGCACGATCCTGTGCCTGGCCGCCCTGCAGCAGCAGCGGCACCTGCCGCGACGGCGCCACCTGCAGTTCGCTGCGCACGCGGCGCAGCGCCGACACCATCGCCTTCAGCCATTCCACGTCGGCCGCGGCGCCGGCGTAGGCGGCCACGTCCATCGTCGCAGCGTCCGGGTACGACTGCAGCGAGATGGTCGGCGCGTCGATGCCCAGGCGCGGCGCCACCTGCTGCCACAGTTCCTCGGTGACGAACGGGGTCAGCGGGTGCAGCAGGCGCAGCAGGGTCTCCAGCACGTGCAGCAGGGTGTGGCGGGTGCTGTCGGCGGCGGCCGCGTCGTCGCCGCTCAGTGCCGGCTTGGCCAGTTCCAGGAACCAGTCGCAGAACTCGTTCCAGGCGAACTCGTACAGGCATTGCGCCAGCAGATCGAAGCGGTATGCGGCGAACTGCGCCTGCGCCTCGGCCGTGACCGCCTGCAGGCGCAGCAAGATCCATTTCTCCGCATCGGTGACCGGGTGTTGCGGAACCCGGGTCCCGGGTCCCGAGTCCCGACCATCCGTATTCATCAGTACGAACCGACTCGCATTCCACAGCTTGTTGCAGAAGTTCTTGTAGCCCTCGGCGCGGCCCAGATCGAACTTGATGTCGCGGCCGTGGCCGGCCAGCGCGGCGATGGTGAAGCGCAGCGCATCGGCGCCGTGGGCGATGATGCCCTCGGGGAACTCCTTGCGCGTGGCCTTCTCGATCTTCTCGGCCATGCGCGGCTGCATCAGCCCGGTGGTGCGCTTGGCGACAAGGTCCTCGATGCTGATGCCGTCGATGATGTCCAGCGGATCGAGCACGTTGCCCTTGGACTTGGACATCTTCTGCCCGTCCTTGTCGCGGATCAGGCCGGTGATGTAGACGTCGCGGAACGGCACCTTGCCGGTGAAGCTATCGGTGGCCATGATCATGCGCGCCACCCAGAAGAAGATGATGTCGAAGCCGGTGACCAGCACGCTCGACGGCAGGTAGCGGTCGAAGCCGCGTTCGGCCATCGCCTGCGGGTTCGGCCAGCCCATGGTCGCGAACGGCCACAGCTGCGAAGAGAACCAGGTCTCCAGCACGTCGCTGTCCTGGTGCAGGGCGACGTCGGCAGTCAGGCCACCCTTGGCGCGCGCGTCGGCCTCGTCGCGACCGACGTAGCAGTTGCCGGCGTCGTCGAACCAGGCCGGGATGCGATGGCCCCACCACAGCTGGCGGCTGATGCACCAGTCCTGGATGTTCTCCATCCAGTGGCGGTAGGTGTTGATCCAGTTCGGCGGCACGAACTGGATCTGCCCGGACTCGACCAGCTCCAGACCGCGCTTGGCCAGCGCGTCCA
Source organism: Xanthomonas sp. F10 (assembly GCF_014206815.1). Lineage (GTDB taxonomy): Bacteria > Pseudomonadota > Gammaproteobacteria > Xanthomonadales > Xanthomonadaceae > Xanthomonas_A > Xanthomonas_A indica. The sequence goes on along the minus strand of NZ_JACHNP010000001.1, from coordinate 284,713 downwards.
TCTTCACGAACCACTGGTCGGTCAGATACGGCTCGATCACCTGGCCGGTGCGGTCGCCGCGCGGCACCTGCAGCTTGTGCGGCTTGGTCTCGACCAGGATGCCGAGGTCTTCCAGATCGGCCAGCACCGCCTTGCGCGCGTCGAAGCGGTCCAGGCCGATGTACTTGGTGGGAATCTTGTATGCGAGGTGTTGGCCCAGACGCTTGCGCTGAATCTGGTTCAGATCACGAATGTCGATACCCTGCACAAATGGGTACTCGTCATCCGGGTACTGCTTCCTCGGATCAATGATTTTCGCCTCTGAGGTGAACAAGTTCACTAGAGGAAGGTTGTGTCTGTCGCCGACCTGGTAGTCGTTGAAATCATGCGCCGGGGTCACCTTGACCACGCCGGTGCCGAACGCGCGGTCCACGTAGTCGTCGCCGATCACCGGCACGCGGCGGCCGGTCAGCGGCAGCGTCACCGTCTTGCCGATCAGGTGCGCATAGCGCGCGTCCTCCGGGTGCACCATCACCGCGGTATCGCCGAGCAGGGTCTCCGGGCGGGTGGTGGCGACCACCAGGTAGTCGCGGATCTCGCGCAGGGTTTCGTTGCCGTCGGCGTCGTGCTCGATGTGTTCGTAGCTGGCGCCGTCGTCCAGCGTGTAGGCGATCGACCACAGGAAGCCGTCTTCCTCGACGTTCTCCACTTCCAGGTCGGAGATCGCGGTCTTCAGCACCGGGTCCCAGTTGACCAGGCGCTGGCCGCGGTAGATCAGGCCCTGCTCGTGCCAGCGCACGAAGGCCTCGACCACCGCCGCCGACGGCTGCGGATCCATGGTGAAGGTGCTGCGCGACCAGTCGGCCGAGGTGCCGAGGCGGCGCATCTGCCGCTCGATGGTGTCGCCTGAGTGCTGCTTCCACTCCCAGACCTTGGCGATGAAGCCGTCACGGCCCAGCGAATCGCGGGTCTCGCCCTTGCCTTCCAGCGTCAGGTTGCGCGACACCACCATCTCGGTGGCGATGCCGGCATGGTCGCTGCCGACCTGCCACAGCGTGTCGAAGCCGCGCATGCGGTGGTAGCGCACCAGCGCATCCATCAGCGTCTGCTGGAAGGCGTGGCCCATGTGCAGCGTGCCGGTCACGTTCGGCGGCGGCAGCAGCACCGTGTACGGCGTGCCCTGCCCGGACGGCGCGAAGTAACCGGACGCTTCCCATTGCGCGTACAGGCGCGATTCGAAGGACTTGGGATCGTAGCTGGAGGCGAGGGTGGTCATGGAAAAGCCGGGATTGGGGATTGGTGATTCGGGATGTCTTGCCGTGCGGTGCCGATGAGGGAGCGGGGCAGGAATTCATCCGAATCCCCAATCCCCAATCCCGAATCCCGGCCCCTCACATATCGTGCTTGGTGACCGCGTAGCCCTGCGCCTTGTACTGCTTCCAGCGCTCGCGCAGCGGTTCGCGCGCGGATGGGTCGGCCGGGACCACTTCCAGGACGCGCTCGCAGGCACCGAGGTAGGGCGCATCGCGCAGGTTGATCACCAGCGGGCGCTCCGGCGCGTCGACGCCCGGCGGCACGATCAGCACCTGCGCCTCTTCCTCGTCGGCATCGGCGTCGGCGATCTGGTGCGGGATGTAGGCGTTGGCATCGAACGCCCACAGCAACTCGTCCAGTTCCTCGGCCTGGGCCATGTCGCGCGCCAGCACCAGCGTCCACAGGTTGGCGTCGTTGGCCTTGCGCGCCAGCTCGCACACCAGCCGCAGCGGTTCGTTGAGGAACCGCGGCTTGGCGATCAGATAGAAGTCGGCGCGCATCAGGGTTGGGATTCGTTATTCGGGATTGGGGATTGGCAACCGCGGATCACGGTCGCCTGCGCGAGCAAGGGGCACGGGAAAGAAACGCGGAGGCGCCTTTCGCGAATCCCCAATCCCGACTCCCCAATCACGCCGCGCCGCCCGCGGCGCGGTCGAGCAACCACTGCGACAACAAACCCACCGGGCGGCCGGTGGCCATGCCGCGCTTGCCTTCGTCGCTGGCCACGCCGGCGATGTCCAGGTGCGCCCAGCGCTGGCCTTCGGTGAAGCGCGACAGGAAGCAGCCGGCGGTGATCGCGCCGGCCCAGCGGCCGCCGATGTTGTAGACGTCGGCGAAGCTGGAATCCAGCAGGCCCTGGTACTCGTCCCACAGCGGCAGGCGCCAGGCGCGGTCGAACACGTGCTCGCCGGCGGCCAGCAGTTCGGCGGCCAGGTCGTCGTGCTTGCTCATCAGGCCGGCGGTCTGGTGGCCGAGGGCGACCATGCAGGCGCCGGTGAGGGTGGCCACGTCGATCAGCGCCGCCGGCTTGAAGCGTTCCGCGTAGGTCAGCGCATCGCACAGGATCAGGCGGCCCTCGGCGTCGGTGTTGCCGACCTCGATGGTCTTGCCGGACATGCTGGTGATCACGTCCGACGGGCGGTAGGCATTGCCGTCTATGGCGTTCTCCACCGCGGGCACCACCACCACCAGGTTCAGCGGCAGGCGCGCGGTGGCCGCGGCGACGAAGGTGCCGATGACGTTGGCGCCGCCGCACATGTCGTACTTCATCTCCTCGATGCCGCCCTGGGTCTTCAGGTTGACGCCGCCGGTGTCGAAGGTGATGCCCTTGCCGACCAGCACGTAGGGCTGGGCATCGCCGCCGCCGTTCCACTTCAGCACCAGCAGCCGCGGCCGGTTGGCCGAGCCGCGCGCCACCGCCAGCAGCGAGCCCATGCCCAGCTCCTGCATCTGCGTCTCGTCGAGGATCTCGGCCTCGGCGCCGTCCACGCCCTGGGCGAAGGCGGCGGCGGTCTCGGCCAGGTAGGCCGGGGTGCACAGGTTCGGCGGCAGGTTGCCCAGTTCGCGGGCGAACTTCACGCCGGCGGCGATCGCCTCGCCCTGGGCCAGCGCGGTGGCGTCGTCGCCGTGCACGGCCAACTGCGCCAGGCCGCTGTCGTCGGGCTTCTTCTTGCCGAGGGTGGCGGTGTAGCGGTAGCAGGCGTGGTCGCTGGCGATCACCGCCTGGCGGATCGCCCAGGCCTGGTCGCGGCCCTTGACCTCCAGCTCGCTCAGGGTCAGCAGCGCGCTGGTCGCCGGCCCGCTCTTGAGGGCGCGCGCGGCGTCGCCGACCGCCTTCAGGTATTGCGGCACGCCGAACTTGGCGGCGTCGCCCAGGCCCACCGCGAGCACGCGCGGCGCCTTCACGCCGGGCAGGTCGTGGAGCAGGGCGGTGGCGCCGGTCTTGCCGCTGACGTCGCCGCGTTCGGCCAGCGCGGTCAGGCGTCCGCCGCTGGCCGCGTCCAGGGCCTGGGCGGCCGGGGACAGGCGCTTGTCGGCGAACACGCCGACGACGATGCAGTCGAACGCCGCGGTGGCCGGGGCGTCGTGGTTCAGGGTGAATTCCAGGGCCATTGATCAGATTCCGTTGGCAAATCCGTACAATCGCGGACTCTTTACCCCCAGTCGGATAGGCTGGGTCCGCCGCGAACGAATCCGAGAGTTTAAATCAACCCACCCCCATGCCGAAGCTCGATCGATACCTGCTGCGCGATTTCGTCCAGAGCTTCTCGGCCACCCTGATCGTGCTGCTGGTGGTCAGCGTCGGTGGTGTGCTGGTGGACATCCTGGGCAACATCGCCGATGGCCGCATCCCGGCCAAGTTGTTGTTTTCACAACTGGGCCTGCAGTTCGTGGTGTACCTGCCGCTGATTCTGCCGCTGGCGCTGATGCTGGGCCTGCTGCTGGCGCTGGCGCGGCTGTACCGGGATTCGGAAATGGCGGTGATCACCGCCATCGGCGTGGGCCCGCGGCGCCTGCTGCGGCCGATCCTGATGCTGGTGATCCCGGTGGTGACCCTGGTCGGCATGTGCTCGCTGTGGCTGGGCCCCTGGGCCGACCGCACCTCCGACCGGCTGATCGACGAGGCCAACCATAGCCTGCTGATGGCCGGGCTAGAGGCCGGGCGCTTCACCCCGTTGTCCGATGGCGGCATCGTCTACATCAGCACCCTGTCCGGGGACGGCACCAAGCTCAGCAAGGTGTTCATGCAGCGGCAGAAGGACGGCCGCCTGGACGTGGTCACCGCGCAGCGCGGCGCCATGTTCTTCGAGGGCAAGGCCGACCGCTACCTGCGCCTGGAGGACGGCTACCGGGTCGAGGGGCCGCTGGCCGGCGACGGGCTGGACTACCGGATGATGCGCTTCGTCAGCAACGACGTGGCGCTGCCGGACCGTGACGCCGCGCGCAAGGACGACGATCCGGAGCTGCTGCCCACCGCCAAGCTGATCGGCGATCCGCGGCCGCAGGCCAACGCGCAGTTGCATGCGCGCCTGGCGCCGCCGCTGCTGGCGCTGGCCTTCGCCCTGCTGACCCTGCCGTTGTCGCGCAGCTCGCCGCGACAGCAGCGCTATGGCCGGATCATGCTGGCGTTCCTGGCCTACCTGGTCGGCACCAATCTGATGTTCCTCGGCACCCAGTGGCTGAGCACCGAGAAGCTGCCGCGCGCGCTCGGCTTGTGGTGGCTGACCCTGCCGCTGCTGGCGTTGTCGGTGTGGATGTACCTGCGCGATGGCCGGCTGTCGCGGCCGCGGAGGCAGCCGGCATGAGGCTGCGTCCGAACCTGCACGATGTGTACGTGGGCCGCGCCGTGCTCGGCACGGTGCTGCTGACCTGGGCGGTGCTGCTGGGCCTGGACGTGATCATGGCCCTGTCCAACGAGTTCAAGACGATCGGCACCGGCAGCTACAGCCTGGGCCACGCCGCTGCCTTCGTGGCCTACACGGTGCCGCGCCGCGCCTACACCCTGTTCCCCACCGGCGCGGTGATCGGCGTGCTGATGGGCCTGGGCCAGCTCGCCGCCACCTCCGAACTGACCGCGCTGCGCGCGCTGGGCCTGTCGCGGCGCCGGCTGAGCCTGGCCGCGGCGGCGACCATGGCGGTGCTGACCGTGGCCATGGTGGTCAACGGCGAGACCCTGGCGCCGTGGGCGCAGAACCAGGCCGATGCGATCAAGGCCAACGCCAAGTACAACGGCGACATGAGCATGGCCCGCTACTCCGGGCTGTGGGCGCGCGAGGGCAACACCTTCCTCAACGCGCAGGCCGGCGAAGAGCACCTGGAAGACGACGGCGGCACCTGGCTGGAATTGCGCGACGTGCGCCTGTACACGCTGGACGACAACGGCCGGCTGGCCTCGCTGACCCATGCCGCCATCGCCGAGCACCGGCACAGCGGCTGGACCCTCAAGCAGGCCTACCGCGACACCTTCGCCGAGCGCTCGGTGCAGCGCGAGAAGTTCGACAGCCTGCCGTGGCAATCGCGGCTGGATGCGGCAGCGCTGGCCTCGGGCCTGGCCAAGCCGCGCAACCTGTCGGCGCGCGACCTGCACACCAGCATCGAGTACCGCCGCCGCAACGGCCTGGACGCGCGCGACTACGAGGACCAGTACTGGAGCCGCTGGTTCTATCCGTTGAACGTGCTGGCGCTGTGCTTCGCCGCGATCCCGTTCGCGTTCGGCGCGCTGCGCAGCGGCGGCATGGGCAAGCGCCTGTTCCTGGGCATCCTGTTCGCCCTGGTGTTCTGGCTGCTGCAGCTGTTCTTCGGACGCATGGCCGGCGCGCTGAAGTTCGACTACCGCATCGCCTACGCCTTGCCGCCACTGGTGATGCTGACCGTGTCCTGGTTGCTGTTCCGCAAACGCAGCAGTTAGCGCGCGGCGACGATCCCGACGCGACGGATGCATATGGCGCGCCGCCGCGCGCACGTTTGCTGTAGTCAGGGCTTGGTTTTCGGCAATCGCGTTAAGTAGGTGCCGCTGGCGTGGTCGTACCGCGCCGCAGTGGTCCCGATATGGCGGGAGTGGTTGGCGCGCCGCCGTGCGCCTATGTACTGCGGTCAGGGCTTGGCTTTTGGTAATCGCGTCAAATGGGTGCCGCTGGCCCTGTCGTGCCAGGTCAACCGTTCGCGATCAAAAAGCGCCCACCAGAACCCCAGCCCGCCCAGCAGCAACGACACGCTGCCGACCAGATAGCGCCGCCACAGTGCACCCCAGCTCGGCGTGGTGCCGTCGACGCCGTGCAGGCGCAGCCGCCACGGGCGCATCCCCAGGGTCTGGCCGCCGCGGCGCCAGCTCAGCGTGGCGTACAGGCCAGCCACCGCCCAGCAGCACAGCCACAGCAGCCACTGCAGGGCGCTGAAGGGCGCGATGTTCTCGCGCGGCGCATGGCCCTCCAGCGTGTAGCCGAGGGTGAACAGCGCCGAGACCACGAACCACAGCGCCAGCACCGGCCAGGCGTCGTAGAACAGCGCCAGCAGCCGCCACAGCAGCAGCGTGCGTGGACGGGGGGCGGAAGCGGGAGGCGATGCGCTCATCGGCACAGCTTAGAGCCAGTCGCGCGCTTTGCGGTGGACCGTGCGCCTCGCAGTCGTGCTGCTGGCGCACGCCATCCCGGTGCGCTGCGCGGCCACGTCGGCCTTGCGCCCCCAGGCAAAGCGGCTAGGCTTTTCCAATCCCCAATCCCCAATCCCCAATCCCCAATCCCCAATCCCCAATCCCACCCAGCATGCCCTCCCTGCATTCCCCCGCCGAGCGCCGCCAGCAGACGCAACGGCTCGCGCCACTGCGCGAGACCGATGCGGTGGCGATCCAGCAGTTTCTGGATGCGGCCTGGGCCGAGCAGGGCTTGGCGCGGCAGAGCCTGGACAGCTACCGCCGCGACCTGGAGGGTTTCGCGCGCTGGCGCGACGGCGCGGGCGGCGGCCTGGCGGGCGCCGATCGACAGGCGCTGTTCGACTACCTGGCCTGGCGCACCGAACTGGGCTATTCGCCGCGCAGCAATGCGCGCTGGCTGTCGTCGCTGCGCGCGTTCTTCGCGCTGCGCGTGCGTCGCGGCGAGCGCAGCGACGACCCGACCGCGCTGCTGGAACCGCCACGGCTGCCGCGTTCGTTGCCCAAGGCGCTGGCCGAGAGCCAGATCGATGCGTTGCTGGCGGCGCCGGACGCGACCGCGCCGGCCGGGCTGCGCGACCGCGCCATGCTCGAGTTGATGTACGCCGCCGGCCTGCGCGTCAGCGAGTTGGTGAACCTGCCGGCCAATGCGGTGAACCTGCGCCAGGGCGTGCTGCGGGTCACCGGCAAGGGCAGCAAGGAGCGACTGGTGCCGCTGGGCGAGGAATCGCAGCACTGGCTGCAGCGCTACCTGGACAGCGCACGGCCGGCGCTGGCGGCCGGGCAGGCGGTGCCGGCCAGCGACGGCGTGGTGCCGCTGTTCATCGATGCCGCCCGGCGCGCGCTGACCCGGCAGCAGTTCTGGGGGCTGGTCAAGCGCTATGCCGCGGTGGCGGGGATCGACCCGGCGCGGATCAGCCCGCACGGCCTGCGCCACAGCTTCGCCACGCATCTGCTCAACCGCGGCGCCGACCTGCGCGCGCTGCAGATGCTGCTCGGCCACAGTTCGCTGTCCACCACCCAGATCTACACCCTGGTCGCGCGCGAGCACCTGCAGAGCCTGCACCGCAAGCATCATCCGCGCGGGTGAGCGCGGCCGCGGCGCGCAATGGCCGCTCAGCCTGTCTACATGGACCGCGGCGGGGGGTATGCGACAATCGGGCGATTCGCAGCCCTCATGGATCGCCAATGCTCCGTTTTGCTCTTTGCGCGCTGCTGGGCGCGGCTTCGCTCTCCGCCTGCGCACAGTCCACCTCCCCGGCGCCCGGCGCCGCCGCGGCCAAGGCCGCCCCCGCCGCCAGTGGCGCCGCGGGCGAACAGCGCGTGCGTGCGGCGCTGCTGCAACTGGACCCGAACTTCAAGCCCGACTACATCGGCGCCGCGCCGTTCCCCGGCTTCCGCGAAGTGGTGGTCGGCGGCCAGGTGCTGTACGTCTCCGACGACGGCCGCTATCTGTTCCAGGCGCAGCCGTTCGACATCCAGGAAAAGCAGTTCGCGTCCAGCGAGGGCCTGCTGAGCTACCGCCGCAAGCTGCTGGAATCGGCGCCGCGCGCCGACCGCATCGTGTTCGCCCCGGCCAATCCCAAGTACACCATCAGCGTGTTCACAGACATCGAATGCGGCTATTGCCGCAAGCTGCACAGCGAGATCGGCGAACTCAACAAGCAGGGCATCGCCGTGGAATACCTGGCGTTCCCGCGCATGGGCCTGGGCAGCCAGGACTACAAGGACATGGTCGCGGTGTGGTGCGCGGCGGACAAGAAGCAGGCGCTGACCGACGCCAAGGCCAGCGGCAAGGTGCCGAGCGCGGCCAACTGCAAGAACCCGGTGACCATGCAGTACAACCTGGGCCAGCGCCTGGGCGTCAACGGCACCCCGGCGATCTTCGCCCCGGACGGCACCCAGCTCGGCGGCTACCTGCCTCCGGCCAAGCTGCGCGAAGCGCTGGACAAGCGCGCGGCCGAAGCGGCGAAGGCGGGCGGAAGCCGTTGAGGCCGGGACCCGGGACCCGGGACTCGGGGCCCGGAACAGCCGGGCGTGACGGGTAAATGGCGCCAGCAGACAGTTTTGCTGTGGCCCTTGGATGACGCGTAGGCCCCGCCCCGGCGGGGCTTATGCTTTTCCGGGTCCCGGGTCCCGGGTCCCGGGTCCCGGGCTTCCGGCTACAATACGGGGCCCCGTTTCCTCACACGGTTCCCCGGACATGATCGTCCTCGAGGGCGCTTCCGCCCTTTCGCCGTTCCGTCGCGCTCGGCTCGAAACCCGCCTGCAGTCCCTCGTTCCCGGTGTGCGCATCGCCGGTGCCTGGCACGTCTACTTCATCGACGGCGAGAACGCCGCATCGCTGGACCTGGTCGCGGCGCGGCGCATCCTGCAGGCGCAGGACGCACCGGCGCCGGCCGAAGCCGGGACCTGCTCGCGCTACGTGGTGCCGCGGCTGGGCACGCGCTCGCCGTGGTCGAGCAAGGCCACCGAACTGGTGCGCGGCGCCGGGTTGGCGATCCGCCGGGTCGAGCGCGGCACCCGCCTGGACCTGGCCGGCTGGCCCGCGGCGGCGGCCGATCAGGCTGCGCTGGCCAAGCTGCTGCACGATCCGATGACGCAATCGCTGCTGGACAGCGCCGCGCAGGCGCAGGCGCTGTTCCAGGCGCCGGTGCGGGGCGAGGTCGAGCGCATCCCGCTGGATCAGCTGGAAGCGGCCAATGCGCGCCTGGGCCTGGCCCTGGCCCAGGACGAGATCGACTACCTGCGCCAGCGCTTCGGCGAGCTCGGCCGCGATCCGGCCGACGTGGAACTGATGATGTTCGCGCAGGCCAATTCCGAGCACTGCCGGCACAAGATCTTCAACGCCAGTTGGACCATCGACGGCAAGGAGCAGGACCGCTCGCTGTTCCGGATGATCAAGCACACCCACCAGCAGACGCCGCAGCACACGCTCAGCGCGTACAGCGACAACGCGGCGGTGGTGGAAGGGCACCCGGCCGCGCGCTACCGCCCGGATCCGGCCAGCGGCGAGTACCGTAGCGAGGCGGTGACGCCGTCGGCGTTCTGCATCAAGGTCGAGACCCACAACCACCCGACCGCGATCGCGCCGTTCCCGGGCGCCTCCACCGGCGCCGGCGGCGAGATCCGCGACGAGGGCGCCACCGGCCGCGGCGGCAAGCCCAAGGCCGGCCTGACCGGCTTCAGCGTCTCGCACCTGCGCATTCCCAGCCTGCCGCAGCCGTGGGAGGGCGCGCGTCCGCTCAACCCGCGCATGGCCCCGGCCCTGGAAATCATGCTGGACGGCCCGCTCGGCGGCGCTGCGTTCAACAACGAATTCGGTCGGCCCAACCTGCTCGGCTATTTCCGCAGCTTCGAGCTGCCGGAGACGCAGGACCTGACCCGCGCCTACGACAAGCCGATCATGCTGGCCGGCGGCCTGGGCGCGATCGACCGCGTGCAGGTGGAGAAGATCCCGCTGCAGCCCGGCGATGCGGTGATCGTGCTCGGCGGCCCGGCGATGCTGATCGGCCTGGGCGGCGGCGCGGCCAGTTCGGTGGCCTCCGGCGACAGCGCCGAGGACCTGGATTTCGCCAGCGTGCAGCGCGACAACCCGGAGATGGAGCGGCGCGTGCAGGAGGTCATCGACCGCTGCGTGGCGCTGGGCGCGGACAACCCGATCCGCTGGTTCCACGACGTCGGCGCCGGCGGCCTGTCCAACGCCATTCCCGAACTGCTGCACGACTCCGGCGTGGGCGGGATCATCGACCTGGACCGCGTGCCCAGCGACGACCCGTCGCTGTCGCCGATGCAGCTGTGGTGCAACGAATCGCAGGAACGCTACGTGCTCGGCGTGCCGCAGGCGCGCCTGGCCGAATTCGCCGCCCTGTGCGAGCGCGAGCGCTGTCCGTTTGCCGCTGTGGGTGTGGCGACCGCCGAGGAACGGCTCGTCGTGGGCTACGGAACGTTCGGGACCCGGGACCCGGAACCCGGGACCCGGGAGGAGCAAACGCAACAGCAAGAGCCGGCCGCTTTGGCCGTTCCGGGTCCCGGGTCCCGGGTCCCGGATCCCGACCAGCACCCCATCGACCTGCCCATGGACGTGCTCTTCGGCAAGCCGCCGAAGATGCACCGCGACGCCCGCCAGCCGCCGGCACCGCGCTGGCCGGAGCTGGACACCGATGCGCTGGACCTGCGCGAGGCCGGGTTGCGGGTGCTGGCGCATCCGACGGTGGCGGCGAAGAGTTTCCTGGTCACCATCGGCGACCGCAGCGTCGGCGGCCTGACCGCGCGCGAGCAGATGATCGGCCCCTGGCAGCTGCCGCTGGCCGATTGCGCGATCACCCTGGCCGGCTTCGACACCCATGCCGGCGAAGCGATGGCGATCGGCGAGCGCACCCCGCTGGCCCTGCTCGACGCCGCCGCGGCGGCGCGGATGGCGGTGGGCGAAGCGATCACCAACCTGTGCGCGGCGCCGGTGCAGGCGCTGGACCAGGTCAAGCTGTCGGCGAACTGGATGGCCGCGGCCAACCACGACGGCGAGGACGCACGCCTGTACGCCGCGGTCAAGGCGGTGGGCATGGAACTGTGCCCGCAGCTGGACCTGAGCATCCCGGTGGGCAAGGACTCGCTGTCGATGCAGGCGCAGTGGGGTGTGGCCGGGATTCGGGATGGCCGGCCTGCGTCCGTCGAAGAGCGAACGGGATTGGGGATTGGGGAGGGTGCTGCGCGCGCGGAGGGCGCTTCTGCCAATCCCGAATCCCCACTCCCCACTCCCGGCGCGAGCGAAACGCACAAAAGCGTCTCGCCCGTCTCGCTCATCGTCTCCGCGTTCGCGCCGGTGGCCGATGCGCGGGCGCAGCTGACGCCGTTGCTGGCGCGCGAGGCCGAGAGCGAGTTGTGGCTGATCGGGCTGGGCGGCGGCAAGCAGCGCCTGGGCGGTTCGGTGCTGGCGCAGGTGCATGGCGATGGCGCGCTGCCGGCGTTCGGTGGCGCGGTGCCCGACCTGGACGATCCGCAGCGGCTGCGTGCGTTCTTCGAACTGATCCGCGATGCGCGCGAGGCCGGCTTGCTGCTGGCCTATCACGACCGCAGCGACGGCGGCGCGTTCGCCGCGCTGTGCGAGATGGCGTTCGCCTCGCGGCAGGGCCTGGACATCACCCTCGATGCCTGGGGCGACGATCCGTTCCGCAGCCTGTTCAACGAGGAACTGGGCGCGGTGGTGCAGGTGGCCAAGGAAGACCGCGCCGCGTTCGCCGACCTGATCGAGCGCCATGCGCTGACCGAATGCGCGCAGCGCATCGCCCGCCCCAGCACCGCCGCCGCGGTGCGCGTGGGCCTGGGCGGCAAGACCCTGGCCGAATGGCGCTGGGACGAGCTGTTCGATGCCTGGTGGTCGGTCACCCATGCCATGCAGACGCTGCGCGACAACCCCGACAGCGCCGCCGAGGAGCGCGCGTTGGCGCGCGATTTCGCCGCGCCCGGACTGAAGCCGAAGCTGGCCTTCGACCCGGCCGAGGACATCGCTGCGCCGTTCATCGCCAGCGGCCAGCGGCCGAAGGTGGCGATCCTGCGCGAGCAGGGCGTCAACGGCCAGATCGAAATGGCCAACGCGTTCGAGCGCGCCGGGTTCCGCGCCTTCGACGTGCACATGAGCGACCTGATCGCCGGCCGCGTGCAGCTGGCCGACTTCGTCGGCCTGGCCGCCTGCGGCGGCTTCAGCTACGGCGACGTGCTCGGCGCCGGCCGCGGCTGGGCCACCTCGATCCTCGAGCGGCCGGCGCTGCGCGATGCCTTCGCCGCGTTCTTCGCGCGCAGCGACAGCTTCGCCCTGGGCGTGTGCAACGGCTGCCAGATGCTCAGCCAACTCAAGGACATCATCCCTGGTGCCGAGCACTGGCCGCGCTTCCTGCGCAACCGCAGCGAGCAGTTCGAGGCGCGCACCAGCCTGCTGGAGGTGGTGGAATCGCCGTCGATCTTCCTGCGCGGCATGGCCGGCTCGCGGATCCCGGTGGCGGTGGCGCACGGCGAAGGCCGCGCCGAATTCGACAGTGCCGTGGACCAGGCCGCCGCGCGCGTGGCACTGCGCTTCGTCGACGGCCATGGCGCCGTCGCCACGCAGTACCCACTGAACCCGAACGGCTCGCCCGACGGCATCACCGGCCTGACCAGCGACGACGGCCGGGTGACCATCCTGATGCCGCATCCGGAACGCACGTTGCGCTCGCTCAACCTCAGCTGGCATCCGGCCGAGTGGCCGGACGAGGCGCCGTGGCTGCGCATGTTCCGCAACGCGCGGGTGTGGGTGGGCTGAGCGCCTCTGCGCCACGTCCGCCGAGCGCGGACGTGGCGGGTCGAGAGTGGCGCGGCAGTCAGACGTTGCAGGTGTGCGGTGCCCTGGGAGACCGCGGGTGCGAGAGCGATGACGCACGCGTAGCGTGTGCGCTGCGTCTCCCTCGCCGGCAGGCCGGCCGCGTCGTGCCCTGGCTAGGCCAGGTGCTGTGATGGACCATACGGGCGCAGGCGGAGCGACCGCGACTGTTTCAGAACTCCTTCCAGTTGCTGTCGCTGTCGGGCGTGGCCACGACCGCACGTAGCCGGGGCGCTGCTGGGCGCGTGGCCGTCGGACGCTTGGCTGGAGATGCCGCCGGGCCGGAAACCGCCTGCCGCGCAGCCGCATGCGCGGCATCGAGCTTGAATACCGCCACCGCTTCGGTGAGCTGCACTGCCTGGTCCTCGAGCGAGCGCGCGGCGGCAGTGGCTTCTTCGACCAGCGCGGCGTTCTGCTGGGTGGTCTCGTCCATGTTGGTGATGGTCTGGTTGACCTGGGCGATGCCGGCCGACTGTTCCTGCGATGCTGCGGAAATCTCGCCCATGATGTCGGTGACCCGCTGCACGCTGGCCACCACCTCGCTCATGGTCGCGCCGGCGCTGTGCACCAGGGTGGAGCCTTCGGCCACGCGCTGCACCGAGTCTTCGATGAGATCCTTGATCTCCTTGGCCGCGCCGGAGGAGCGCTGCGCCAGCATGCGCACTTCCGATGCCACCACCGCGAAGCCGCGGCCCTGTTCGCCGGCACGCGCCGCTTCCACCGCCGCGTTCAAGGCCAGGATATTGGTCTGGAACGCGATGCCGTCGATGACGGAGATGATGTCGGCGATCTTCCTGGACGAGGCTTCGATGCCGCGCATGGTCTCCACGACCTGATCCACGACCTGGCCGCCTTGCGCGGCCACACCGGCCGCGCCGATGGCGAGCTGATTGGCCTGGCGCGCGCCATCGGCATTCTGCTTGACAGTGGAGGTGAGCTCCTCCATCGACGCCGCAGTTTCCTCCAGGTTGGCGGCCTGCTGCTCGGTGCGCTGCGACAGGTCCTGGTTGCCGGCGGCGATCTCGCTGGCGGCGCCCTTGATCGACGCGGCCGAGGTCTGGATGCTGCCGACGATCTGCGCCAGCTGGCTGGCCGTGGCATTGGCGTCGTCGCGCATCTGCGCGAACACGCCGCGGAATTCGCCGTTCATGCGCACGGTGAGGTCGCCGCTGGCGATCGCCTGCAGCAGGCGCGACAGCTCCGCGAGATTGGTATCGGTGGTCTGCATCAAGTCATTCAACCCTTCCACCATGCCGCGGAAATCGTGGTCGAACGCCTGCGCATCGCCGCGGGTGGCAAAGTTGCCGGCCGCGGCGGCCTGTGCCAGGGCGAGGATCTGCCGGTTGATTGCCTGCAGGTTGCGCTTGGTCGCCGCCATCGCATCGCTGAGCGCCGCCTTTTCGCCTGGCAAGGCGCGCATGTCGGGCTGCATGTCGCCGACCGCGTAGCGCGACATCACCGCCACCAGTTCGCGCTGCACCTGCACGTGCGCATCGACCAGGTCGTTGGTGCCAGCCACCATGCGGCCGTACTCACCGGGGAAGCGCGCCGCATCCATCCGATAGCTCATCTCGCCAGCGTCGTGCTGGCGGGCCATGTCGTCCTGCGCTTCGATCACCGCGCGCAGCTGTGCCTGCATGCTGCCCATCGACTGCAGCAGTTGTCCCATTTCATCCATGCGGCGCGGTTCGATGCGGCTGTTCAATTCGCCAGAGGACACCGCTGCGGACACCTTGACCGCCTCGGCAAGCGGTGCCAGCACCTGGCGCCGCAGCAGCAGGTACAGCGAAACACCGAGCAACGCGGCCGAGAGCAGGCCCACTGCCAGGATGACCCACAGCAAGGTGCGGGCCTGCGCCATCACGTGGTGCTTGGGCACCATGATGCCGAGTGCGAACACCTGTGGCGCCTTGCCCAGGCGCATCGGCACGAACACGCGCAGCCAGTCCTCGCCGGCCACCCTGGCCTCGTCGGTGCTGACCTGTCCCGCGCGCACTTTTGCCAGCATGGCCTGGGTGCCGGCGTCGGACAGCGTCTTGCCCACCTGCTTGGCATCGGCGCTGGCCATCACTGCGCCGGTCGGCGACAGCAGCATCGCCTGGCCAACGTCCAGCGGATGCAGCGTCGCCACGCGCTTCTGCAGCGCATCCAGTGACATGGTGATGTTGACCGTGCCCAGGAACTTGTCGCCTTCCATGACCGGCGTGCTCAACGTGGTCATCAGCGTATCCACGCCGGCTACCGGGTAATAGTAGGGCTCGATCACCACCGGCGCGTGACTGTTGCGCGCTGCGAGATACCAGTCGCCCTCGCCGGGCTTGTCGTAGCTGTGCAACGCCTCGCGCACCAGCTCGCCCTTCTGGTACGACCAGTACACCATGAAGCGCCCGGTCGCATCGTGGAAGGGCGCGTTGACATTGGCGGCATCGTGTCCATCGAACGCGTTCGGCTCCCACAGCGTGCTGATGCCAAGCCAGCGCTTGTGAAGACGTAGTTGCTCATGCAGCACGGCAGCGGCCGAGTCCCGGCTCACGCCGTTGGCGCCGCGCTGAATGCGGAAGGTATTGGCCAGGGTCGCGCCGGCATCGAAGGCCGAGCCGATGTCCGAGGAGATCTCGCTCGCCTCGTGGCGCGCTGCTTCGCGCAGCACGGCCTGGGACGCGTCGAGCAAGGCATGGCTGCTGCGCCAATAGGTGATGGCGGCGGTCATGCCGAAACACAGCAGGGCGATGATGCCGGTGCCGATCATCAAACGACTGGCGACGCTGTGACGGCGGACGATGGTCCTGCTCATTGCTGCTCCCGTTGTGGATGAGGGCGACCCTGCTGGGCACACCGCTGCGCTGATGTATCGACGTCCCCGCGGCAAACTTGACCTCCGTTTTTCTGCTCATGCTGGGCCCGCCGCGGCCGATACTGGCCTGGCGACAACCACCAGGGAGGCGGTCACGCTCATGTCCTTTCGTTCCGGGCTTTTACTCATGTTGGCGGCTGCCTTAAGCGGTCAGGCAGACGCACAGGACACTCGGAGCACCGAGACCTACTTCAAGCTCGGCGGAGCGGTCCGTTTCAACTACGGCTGGCTGGATTACGGCCCCACCCGCGGGCTCGATCTGGAACTGCTGCGGGTCGACCTGAATGCGGGAGACGGCCCATTCTTCGTGTCCGCGCAACACCGCTGGTATGACGGATTCAACGCCATCCATCACGCGTTCGTCGGTTGGAACATCGACGATCGCACGGTGCTGAAGGCCGGCATCCAGCAGGTGCCATTCGGACTATTGCCGACCGCGTCGAACAGCTTCTGGTTCGGCTCCGGCTACTACCTTGGCATCGAAGACGATTACGATCCGGGCGTTGTGGTGTCGCGCACATTCGGCAATGACATCGTGCACGTCGGCTGGTTCTCGGGCGACGAATACGGCGACGGGGCGCGGACGGCGCGCTATTCGTTCGATGTCGCCGAAACGGCGCGCTATCCCTATCGCGAGTACCATCGCGTGCATGTGCGGTACGAACACCGCGTCGAGTTGCAGCACGGCAGCCTGCTGTTGGGTGCGTCGGCGTTTTCCGGGCAGATCCTGGACGTGGAGGATCGCCGCCGCTATGGGCATCGCGCAACGGCGTTGCACGCGCAGTGGAGCAGCGGCGGGTGGACCAGTCAGGTGCAATGGGCGCGCTACCGCTACGCGGTCCCAAGCGACCGCATCGCCATGTCGGCCTTCCTGGCGCCGTTCGAGATCGCCGCCGAAGCCGACGTCCCCACCGCCAACATCGCCTATTCGTTCGGCAAGGGGCACTGGCTGGACGACGTGACCTGCTACAACAACTTCAGCATGACCCTTCCGACCCACGATCGTCCCGACCTGCGTTCCTCCACGCAGAACGTCACCGGGTGCAGCATCAAGAAGGGCGTCATGCTGACCTACCTGGACTGGATCGCGGGCAAGAACATGTGGTTCGCGGGCGGCGATGGCATTGCCATCGACGATGGTGACCGGTCCAAGTGGCACTCGCGGTTCAACCTCAACATCGGGTTCTACTTTTAGCGGGTGCTGTGCAGCGTTGCTGGGAGGAAAAGGAGAGCTTCCAGTGCTTCGACCCGCGCCATTGACTCGGCGGCAGTGGCGCTTGGTCAAAGCCGCGCCGAATTCGACAGTGCCGTCGACCAAGCCGCCGTCGCCACGCAGTACCCGCTGAACCCGAACGGCTCGCCGACGGCATCACCGGCCTGACCAGCGACGACGGCCGGGTGACCATCCTGATGCCGCATCCGGAACGCACGTTGCGCTCGCTCAACCTCAGCTGGCATCCGGCCGAGTGGCCGGACGAGGCGCCGTGGCTGCGCATGTTCCGCAACGCGCGGGTGTGGGTGGGCTGAGCCCGGTGTGGCCCTGGCGCGCGCGCTGTGGTGGCGACGCGCCTACCTGATTGGTTCCGACGGTGACGAGTTCGGCGACCTGATCGCGCCCCGACGATGGCGCCCGCCAGGGCGCCGTCGGCAGCACCTGCCGCCGCGATGCCGCGCCGGCGCTGTCGGCTGCGTGTCGGGGGGCTGTACCGCGCTGCCATCGCTGTGGGATGCAGAATGCGCCGCGATTTGTGGCGTGGCGCATGCGCCGACTCGCGCGTCGCTGTGTCCCATGGGGGAGGGACTTCGGTCCCGACGCAGGACCGTGTCCAGGCCGGCCGAGCCGACGGTTTGACGGGCCGATGCCGTGATTTTTCCTGTGTGTCGAGTGGGTTTCCTCGGCCATCCCGCCTTCGGATGATCTGACCGTGCCCGGTCGCGGCTGAAGCCGCTCCTACGCAACATCGCGGTGCGTCGCGCCTTGCGCGTCGCGCGCTGGCGTCATTGCGTCAGTGCGCTGGATCCGCCGTCGCACCCAGGCGTGCGGCGCGCGCGCCCACTCGCGGCGCTCTGCACTGTGTCGCCGCAACCCGGCAGCATCTATCCGTTGCCCGGCACCCAGGTCGCTCCGCCACGCGACCGCTCGCCCCATTTCGCGCAGTCGGCCCCATCCGCCTCCGTCTGGGGGCGCTTGCCCGGCGTGTCCCGGCAGCCCCGCGCGCCCTTACCAGGCGTCTGCGTCAAGTCCTTGACAAGCAAAGAAATCGTTCGACGCGCGGCATGTCAAGGCTGGCAAGGTTCGTGCCGAAAAATTGGCGCGACCTGGTTGTTTTCATTGATATTTATCGAAAAATTAACGAAACCAGGCGGAATTCGCGGTCTTTGTCACGGCGCGTGGCGCATTAAGTCAAAAACTTGACGTACTTGAGAGGCCGGGTTAACACTCGAGTCAGTTCCGCATTCCACCTCGGTTCATCTACAGCTCCGAGCAGCGACAGGCGTGAGCCTCTCGCGTCCCGGTCGGGACGTGCGGCACCAAAAAACCGACAGGGGGTCGGCCGGCCGGAACGCCGGGCGAGGGTGGCTTTTTGACCAAAAACCAGCCGAATTGAGGAGCAGTCGTCGATGAATCGGATTTATCGCAAGGTCTGGAACAACGCGTTGGGGATGTGGGTCGTGGCATCGGAACTGGCCAGCGGCGATGCGCGCGGCGCGGTCGTCCGCGATCGCCGTGCCGCACGCGCACACGGCCTGGCCCTGGCCGGCGCGATCGCCCTGGCGCTGGGCGCCGGCGCCGTGGCGCTGCCCACCAGCGCCCAGGCGCAGGCCCTGCAGATCGGCGACAACGCCAGTGCCAGCGGCGACTACGCCACCGCGGTCGGCGCCGAGAGCAACGCCAGCGGCGCGCAGAGCACCGCGACCGGCGCGGCCAGCAATGCCAGCGGCGACGGCAGCGTGGCCAGCGGCACGCTCAGCGAAGCCAGCGGCGTGGAGGCCAGCGCGCTCGGCTACTACAGCACCGCCAGTGGCGATGGCGCGACCGCGCTGGGCGCCGAGAGCATCGCCTCCGGCGCCGCCAGCGCCGCGGTCGGCGTGGCGGCCGACGCGACCGGTGCATACGCCACCGCGGTCGGCGGCTTCTCCAGCGCCAGCGGCTTCAACAGCACCGCGCTGGGCAACAGCGCGGTCGCGCAGGGACGCAATAGCGTGGCGCTGGGCGCCGACGCGGTGGCCGACCGCGACGACAGCGTCTCGGTCGGCAAGGCCGGCGGCGAACGCCAGATCACCAACGTGGCCGCGGGTACCGAGGCCACCGATGCGGTCAACGTGGCGCAGCTCGACGCGGTCAGGCAGACCGCCGACACCACCGCCAAGTACTTCCAGTCCAGCGGCAGCGATGCCAGCGATGCCGGCGCCTACGTCGAGGGCGCCAATGCGATCGCCGCCGGCGAAGGCGCCAACGCCATCGGCAACGGCGCCAGCGCGCTGGGCAGCGGCGCCACCACCGTGGGCGGCAATGCCACCGCGGTCGGCAGCAACGCCACCGCCGTCGGCGCCTCGGCGACCGCGGTCGGCGGTGCGCTGTCGATCGTCGACGAGAACGGCGAGGTGCTGCTGGAGGGCGCTACCACCGCCGCCGAGCAGGGCGCCAGCGCGTTCGGCGCCGGCGCGCAGGCCAATGGCGCGTTCTCCACCGCGCTTGGCACCGCCGCGCGCGCCGACGGCGTGCAGAGCACCGCCACCGGCTTCTCCGCCGCCGCCACCGGGCTGGCCGCGACCGCCACCGGCGGCTTCAGCCAGGCCGGCGGCGACTTCGCCTCGGCCTTCGGCTACGGCGCCAACGCCAGCGGCGGCGACGCCGTGGCGGTGGGCTTTTCCAGCCTCGCCAGCGGCGTGTCCAGCACCGCCGTCGGCGGCAGCGTGCTCGGCCTGTTCACCACCGAGGCGCAGGGCGAAGGCGGCAGCGCGTTCGGCGCCGGCGCCTGGGCCAACGGCGATTTCTCCACCTCGGTCGGCTGGTTGAGTTCGGCCGACGGCGCCTCCAGCGCCGCGTTCGGCGCCGCGTCCTGGGCGCAGGCCGACGACTCCACCGCGCTGGGCTATGGCGCCAAGGCCGCGGCCAGCGGCAGCGTCGCGCTCGGCCAGGGATCGGTCGCCGAGCGCGCCAATACCGTCTCAGTCGGCACTGCCGGCAAGGAGCGGCAGATCGCCAACGTCGCCGCTGGCACCGAGGGCACCGATGCGGTGAACCTGGACCAGCTCGACGCGGTCAAGCAGGTGGCCGACGGCACCGCGCGGCTGTTCGCCGGCAGCGGCGACGGCATCGCGCTGGCGCAGGGCCAGCAGGCCACCGCCGCCGGCGCCGATGCGCTGGCCGATGGCGACTACACCACCGCACTGGGTTCCACCAGCACCGCCGCCGGCCTCGGCGCCTCGGCGCTGGGCAGCGGCGCGGTCGCCAGCGGCGACCACGCCAGCGCGGTCGGCACCGATGCCACCGCGGCCGGCACCTCGGCCACCGCGATCGGCAGCACCGCGACGGTGTACGAGTACGACGCGGACGGCTTCATCGTCGGCAGCCGCGAGCAGACCACCAAGGCCCTGGGCGTGGCCGCGACCGCGGTCGGCGGCGGCGCGCAGGCGCTGGATGCGCTGACCACCGCGGTCGGCACCGGCACCTCGGCCAGCGGCGTGCAGAGCACCGCGCTGGGCTATCACGCGCAGACCTTCAACGACGGCGCCACCGCGGTCGGCGGCCTGTCGGAAGTGGCCGGCGACCTGGGCACGGCGGTGGGCTACAGTTCCCGCGCCGCCGGCGATTACGCCACGGCGATGGGCATCGGCGCGCGCGCCACCGCCACCAGCACGGTGGCGGTAGGCATGAACGCGCTGGCCAGCGGCACCGACAGCGTCGCCGTGGGTGGCGTCAGCACCGCCGCGGCCAGCGCCGGCAACAGCATGGGCATCGCCGCCGCCACCGGCGTCGGCGGCATCGCCCTGGGCGCCGGCGCGCAGAGCCAGTCCGACTACGCGATCGCGCTTGGCTACAACGCCAACGTGTTCCCGAACCTGCCGGGCAACGTCGATTCGGTGGCGATCGGCCACAGCGCCGGCTCGTTCGCGCCGCGCACGGTGTCGCTGGGCAGCTACGCGCTGGCCTCCGGCGACGGCGGCATCGCGCTGGGCTACAAGGCCACCGCCTGGAACGCCGACAGCGTCGCATTGGGTGCACGTGCGGTGACCTCGACCTTCAACAGCAACGGCACCGCGCTCGGCACCGACAGCCAGGCCAATGGCAGCGACGCCACCGCGATCGGCTACGGCGCGCGGGTCAGCACTTGGCTCGACGACGCGCGCGAGCAGGCGCCGACCAATGCGGTCGCGCTCGGCGCGCACTCCTATGCCGCACGCGACAACAGCGTGTCGGTCGGCGACGTGGCCAACGGCCTGACCCGGCAGATCACCAGCGTCGCCGCCGGCACCGAGGCCACCGATGCGGTCAACGTGGCGCAGTTGCAGGAGGCCGGCAAGTACCTGCAGGCCAGCGCCGGCAACAGCGATGCCGGCGCCTACGTCGAAGGCGACGACGCATTGGCCGCCGGCGAGGCCGCCAATGCCATCGGCAACGGCAGCACCGCGCTCGGCGCGGGTGCCGACGCGCTCAACAGCGGCGCCACCGCGGTGGGCAGCGGCGCGGTCGCGGCCGGACAGAACAGCGCCGCCTTCGGCACCAACGCGCAGGCCACCGGGCCGGCGGCGGTGGCGGTGGGTGGCGTGGCGGTGGACGCCAATGGCGAGCCGCTGATCACCAAGAGCGGGGTGGCGGTGGATACCGGTGCCACCAGCGCCGGGGTCGGCGGCACCGCGCTGGGTGCCAGCGCCGATGCCGGTGGGTTCGCCGCCTCGGCGGTGGGCGTGGGCGCCTACGCCGGCGGCGCGCAAGCATCGGCCTTCGGTGCGGTGGCCAATGCCACCGGCGACTACGCCACCGCGGTCGGCACGCAGAGTGTAGCCACCGGTACCAGCAGCGTGGCGGTCGGCGGTCCGGCCGATCTGATCCCGGGCCTGGGCCTGTTCGTGCAGACCCAGGCCAGCGGAGCCAATGCTGCCGCGTTCGGCGCCGGCGCGATCGCCTCGGGCGACGAATCCACCGCCAACGGCAGCATGACCGAGGCCTCCGGCCTGCAGAGCACGGCGCTGGGCTACTTCGCCTACGCGCCGGGCGACTTCGCCAGCGCGGTGGGTGCGCAGTCCTGGGCCAGCGGCGCCAACAGCACCGCGCTCGGCTACTACAGCACCGCATTTGCTGCCGACAGCGTGGCGCTGGGCGCCAACTCGGTGGCGCGCCGCGCCAACACGGTGTCGGTCGGCGATGCCGGCAGCGAGCGGCAGGTCGTCAACGTCGCCGCGGGCACGCAGTCCACCGATGCGGTCAACCTCGCGCAGCTGGATGCGGTGCGCGCCACCGCCGAAGGCACCTCCAAGTTCTTCGCCCATGGCGGCAGCGGCGCAGTCGGCGCCTATGCCGACGGCGAGGGCGCGCTGGCCGCCGGGGATGCGGCCAATGCCTACGGCGCCGGTGCGGCAGCGTTCGGCAGCGGCGCGGCGGCGATGGGCGATGACGCGGTGGCGCTGGGCAACGGCAGCAGCGCCAGCGGCACCGGCGGCACCGCCATCGGCGGCCGCGGCCAGGCCTACGACCAGTACAACCAGCCGATCGTCGATGCCGACGGCAAGCCGGTGCTGGTCGGCGCCAATGCCGGCGAGAACGCCACCGCGCTCGGTGCGGGCGCGCAGGCCACCGGCAGTGTCGCCACCGCCACCGGCTACGGTGCGCAGGCCACCGGCGACCACAGCACCGCCGGCGGCTACAAGGCGCGTGCGACCGGCAACTACAGCCTGGCGCAGGGCGACAATGCCTGGGCCAGCGGCGAGGACGCCAGTGCGGTCGGCGCCTACGCCTGGGCCACGGCCGATGGCGCCTCGGCGTTCGGCACCTCGGCCTGGGCCACCGGCACCAATGCTTCGGCGTTCGGCACCGGGGCGTGGGCCAGCGGCAGCGGCGCCACCTCGATCGGCTTCGACAGCTGGGCGCCGGGGCTGAGCGCCACCGCGGTCGGCCGCGGCGCCTTCGGCTACGGCAACTACAGCGTGGCGCTGGGCTTCCAGGCGCTGGGCAACCAGGTCAATACCATTGCCATCGGCACCAACACCGTGGCCGATGCGGAAAGCGCGATCAGCCTCGGCGCCGGCAGCGAGGCCACCGCCGCGAACGCGGTGGCGCTGGGCGCCGGAGCGGTCGCCGACCGCGCCTACAGCGTGTCGGTGGGCAGTGCCGGCCAGGAGCGGCAGATCACCAATGTCGCTGCCGGCACCGAGGCCACCGATGCGGTCAACGTCGCCCAGCTGGACGCGGTGAAGCAGGCGGCAGCGACCACCAGCAAGTACTTCCAGGCCAGCGGCAGCGCCGACAGCGATGCCGGCGCGCTGGTCGATGGCGACAACGCGCTGGCCGCCGGCGAGGCGGCCAACGCCACCGCCGACGGCGCCACCGCGCTCGGCGGCGGCGCCAATGCGGTGGCCGCCGGGGCGACCGCGATCGGCTTCAACGCCGTCTCCAGCGGCGTCGATGCGGTCGCGCTGGGCAATGCCAGCCAGGCGGCGGGCGAGAACAGCATCGCCATCGGCAGCAATGCCCAGGCCAGCGAGACCGGCGCCACCGCCAGCGGCGCCGGGGCGCAGGCCAGCGGCACCTATTCCACCGCCACCGGCAACGAAGCGGTGGCCTCGGACAACCAGGCCACGGCCACCGGCTTCCGCAGCACCGCCTCGGGCACCGGCGCCACCGCGCTGGGCGGCTACAGCGAGGCGACCGGCTACCTGTCCTCGGCACTGGGCTATGGCGCGCTGGCCTCCGGCAGCTACGGCACCGCGGTCGGCGTGTCCTCCACCGCCTCCGGCAGCAGCAGCGTCGCGGTGGGCGAGTACAGCGTGGCCTCCGGCGAGGAAAGCGTGGCGGTCGGCGGTACCTCGTTCTTCGGCCTGATCCCGGCCGAGGCCTCGGGCGCCAACAGCGCCGCGTTCGGCGCCGGCGCCGGCGCCACCGCCGACTTCAGCAGCGCGCTCGGCAGCCTCAGCTATGCCAGCGCCGACAGCGCCAGTGCGTTCGGCTACGGCGCGTATGCGTCCGGCGTCAACAGCGTGGCCCTGGGTGCGAACTCCGAGGCGGCGCGCGACAACACCGTCTCGGTGGGCAGCGCCGGCAAAGAGCGGCAGATCACCAGCGTCGCCGCCGGGACCGAGGCCACCGACGCGGTCAACGTCGCCCAGCTGGAGGCGGTGAAGCAGTCCGCCGATGCCACCGGCAAGCAGTTCAAGGCCAGCGGCGGCAGCGATCCGGCCGACGATGTCGGCAGCTACGTGGAAGGTACCTACGCCACCGCCGCCGGCGAGGCCAGCAACGCCTACGGCACCGGTGCCTCGGCGTTCGGCAGCGGCGCGCTGGCCGGCGCCCGCTATGCCACCGCGTCCGGCTACAACGCCACCGCCACCGGCGAATCCAGCACCGCGATCGGCGGCTCGCTGTACTACACCGATGCGAACGGCAATGTGCTGCTCGACGGCACCACCACCGCCAGCGCCGCCGGCGCCACCGCGCTGGGCGCGGGCGCGCAGGCCAGCGGCACGTTCAGCAGCGCCAGCGGTGCCGGCGCCATCGCCAGCGGGCTGCAGGCCACCGCCGACGGCTACAAGGCCACCGCCGGCAGCGACTACAGCACCGCGGTCGGTGCCTTCAGCACCGCCAGCGGCACCCGCACCAGCGCGTTCGGCTACGGCGCGGCGGCGGCGGGCAACTACGCCTCGGCGCTGGGCTGGGGCAGCACCGCGTCCGGCGCGTATGCCGCGGCGTTGGGCTACAGCGCCCGCGCCACCGGCGAGGACGCGACCGCGCTCGGTGCCTCGGCCTGGGCCACCGCGGCGCAGACCACCTCCGTCGGCCAGTTCGCCTGGGCCACCGCGCAGGGCGGCACCGCGATCGGCCAGAACGCCTTCGCCTACGGCGGCACCAATGCCACGGCGCTGGGCATCAACGCCTCGGCCAGCGGCGCCGGCAGCGTCGCCCTGGGCTCGGGCGCGCGCACCAGCGAAGCCAACGTGGTGTCGGTGGGCGGCGGCAACGGCGTCAGCGCGCCGGCCACGCGCCGCATCACCAACGTCGGCGCGGCGGTCAACGCCACCGATGCGGTGAACAAGGCGCAGCTGGACGCGGTGGCCACCGCCGCCGGCGACACCAGCGCGCGCTTCCAGAGTTCCGGCACCGCGGTGGCCAGCGCCAGCGGCGTGGACAGCACGGCGGCCGGTGCCGGCGCCACCGCCAGCGGCCTGCGCAGTTCCGCGCTGGGCGTGGGTGCCGTCGCCGCCGGCGCCGGGGCCACCGCCAGCGGTGCCGGCAGCTCGGCGACCGGTGCGCGCAGCACCGCGATCGGCCTGCAGACCAATGCGATCGGCGAGAACGGCGTGGCGATGGGCTACAACAGCTTCGTCCGCAACAGCGGTAGCAACGGCGTCGCGCTCGGCGCCAATGCCGGCGTCTCCGCGGACAACGCGGTCGCGCTCGGTGCCGGCTCGCGGGTGTACGAGGCCGACACCGTGTCGCTGGGCAGCGGCAACGGCCGCGGCGGTCCGGCCACCCGGCGCATCGTCAACCTGACCGCCGGCAGCGTCGCCGCCGGCAGCACCGAGGCGATCAACGGCGGCCAGCTGTACCAGTCGCTGAGCAACATGGCGACGTTCCTGGGCGGCGGCGCCGGGCTCGGCGCGCAAGGGGTGTTCGTGGCGCCGACCTACGTGATCCAGGGCGCCAGCTACAACAACGTCGGCGCGGCGCTGGCGGCGCTGGACGGCAAGGTCAGCGAACTGGATGCGCGCAGCGGCGGCAGCGCCACCGCGGCACGCAGCGCGCGCATGGTCGGCGCCAGTGCGGTGGCCGCGCAGGCTACCGAAGCGGCGCCGGGGACTGCGACCGAGACAGCGGCGACCGCGGCGACGGCCACGACCGCGTCGGTGTCCGGCAGCATCGGCACCGCACAGGTCGGCGAAAGCACGGCGGTGGCCTCCAGCGCCACCGCGGTCGGCACCGCCGCACGCGCCAACGACGCCACCGGTACCGCGATCGGCGGCAGCGCGTATGCGCATGGCGCGAACGACACCGCGATCGGCAGCAATGCCAAGGTCAACGCCGACGGCAGCACCGCGGTGGGCGCCAACAGCCACATCGCGGCGGTAGCGACCAACGCGGTGGCGATGGGCGAGGGCGCCAGCGTCAGCGCGGCCTCGGGCACCGCCCTCGGCCAGGGCGCCAGCGCCACGGCGCAGGGCGCGGTGGCACTGGGGCAGGGGTCTGTCGCCGATCGCGCGCAGACGGTCTCGATCGGCAGCGCCGGCAACGAGCGCCAGCTCGCCAACGTTGCCGCCGGCACCCAGGCCACCGATGCGGTCAACAAGAGCCAGCTCGACAACGGTGTGGCCACGGCCAAGTCGTACACCGATGCGCGCTTCGGCACCATGGCCGACAGCTTCGAGGTGCTGCGCGGCGACGTCGATGCGCGGTTGCGCGACCAGGACCGTCGCATCGACCGCCAGGGCGCGATGAGCGCGGCCATGCTCAACATGGCCACCAGCGCCGCCGGCATCCGCACCCAGAACCGGGTCGGCGCCGGCATCGGCTTCCAGAACGGCGAGTCGGCGTTGTCGGTGGGCTACCAGCGCGCCTTCAGCGACCGCGCCACCGTGACCATCGGCGGTGCCTTCAGCAGCGACGACAGCTCCATCGGCATCGGTGCCGGTTTCGGCTGGTGATCCATTGCGGACGGCGGCGCGTGCCGCCGTCCGCCACGCAATGGCCTGAGGGGGCAGACCACAGGACCTTGGCTGGGCCGGCCAACGGATTCGAAAAAGGGAGTTTTTACGGCCGCAACTGTCGCCTGATCCACGAAACTTTGAAGAGGACGTCAACGTGATCGACAAGCAAAACCTTCGTATCAATGCCATCGCCGCCGCCATGCTGGCGATGTCGCTGGGAGCCTCGAGCGCGATCGCGGCCGGCGCTTCGGCGCCGCTGCCGGTCAAGGAACCGGGCAGGTCCGCGCCGGCCGATGCGGTGACCTCCAACCGCATCCTGGTGCGCTACAACGCCGGCACCGCCGCGGCCAGCGACCGCAGCGCCAAGCTGTCGGCGGTGCAGTCGGCGGTGGGCCGCGCCAGCCTCGGCGGCGGCAACGGCATCTCGCGTGCGGCCGCGGCCAGCGTGCGTGCCGAGTACGTGCGCACCCTGGGCATCGGCGCGGACCTGATCCGCCTGACCGGCAAGCTGAGCAAGGCCGACCTGGACAAGGTGGTGGCCGAGATCGCCGCCGACCCGGCGGTGAAGTACGCGCAGGTCGACGCCAAGCTGCGGCCGGTCGAGGTGCTGCGCGCCAAGGCGCAGGTGCAGCCGCAGTTCGTGCCCAACGATCCTCTGTACGCGCAGTACCAGTGGCACTACAGCAACGTCACCGGCGGCATCAACGCGCCGGCGGCGTGGGACGTGTCCAAGGGCGACGGCGTGGTGGTGGCGGTGCTCGATACCGGCATCCTGCCGAACCATCCGGACGTGGCGGTGAACCTGCTGCAGGGCTACGACTTCATTTCCGACGCGGCGACCTCGCGGCGTCCGACCGACGAGCGCGTGCCGGGCGCGCTGGACTACGGCGACTGGGTCGAGAACGACAACGAGTGCTACGCCGGTTCCGTCGCCGACGACAGTTCCTGGCACGGCAGCCATGTCGCCGGCACTGTCGCCGAAGCGACCAACAACGGCGTCGGCATGGCCGGCGTGGCGCCCAACGCCACCGTGCTGCCGGTGCGCGTGCTCGGCAAGTGCGGCGGCTACACCTCCGACATCGCCGACGCCATCATCTGGGCCTCGGGCGGTACCGTATCCGGCGTGCCGGCCAACCAG
The DNA here is from genome assembly GCF_014206815.1 of Xanthomonas sp. F10. Taxonomy (GTDB): domain Bacteria; phylum Pseudomonadota; class Gammaproteobacteria; order Xanthomonadales; family Xanthomonadaceae; genus Xanthomonas_A; species Xanthomonas_A indica. The sequence continues at coordinate 257,070 of NZ_JACHNP010000001.1, read as the reverse complement.
AACCCGGCCGAGATCATCAACATGAGCCTGGGCGGCGGCGGCGCCTGCGACAGCGTCACCCAGGACGCGATCAACGGCGCGGTGTCGCGCGGCACCACGGTGGTGGTGGCCGCCGGCAACAACACCGCCAACGCCGCCAACTTCAGCCCGGCCAGCTGCGACAACGTGATCGCGGTCGGCGCCACCCGCATCACCGGCGGCATTACCTATTACTCCAACTATGGCGCCAAGGTGGACCTGTCCGGTCCCGGCGGCGGCGGCAGCGTCGACGGCAACCCGGGCGGCTACATCTGGCAGAACGGCTACAGCGGTGCGACCACGCCGACCTCCGGCAACTACACCTATATGGGCCTGGGCGGCACCTCGATGGCCTCGCCGCACGTGGCCGCGGTGGCGGCGCTGGTGCAGAGCGCCCTGATCGCCGCGGGCAAGGCGCCGTTGACCCCGGCTGCGCTGGAGACCCTGCTCAAGCAGACCGCGCGTCCGTTCCCGGTGTCGATCCCGTCCAGCACCCCGATCGGCACCGGCATCGTCGATGCCAAGGCCGCGCTGGACAAGGCGCTGGAAGAGTCGTGCGATCCGGCCACCGAGCAGTGCGCGCCGACGGCCACCGCGCTGACCAACAAGGTGGCGGTGGCGGGCCTGGCCGGCGCCGCCGGCAACGAGGCGCTGTACAGCTTCGAGGCCAAGGCCGGTGCGGTGCTGAGCTTCCTCACCTACGGCGGCAGCGGCAACGTGTCGTTGTACGTGAGCTTCGGCAAGGAGCCGGGCATCGGCAATGCCGACGCCAAGTCGACCCGCCCGGGCAACAACGAGACGGTGCGCTTCACCGCGCCGCAGGCCGGCACGTACTACATCAAGCTGGTCGGCGAGAGCACCTACACCGGCGTCAGCCTGGTCGCACGCCAGTAAGCGCACGCGGCGCAGGGAGGCGCCATGTCGTCCCAGGAAACCCGGCTCCGGCCGGGTTTCCTGCGTCTGGGGACAGCGCCGTGCCGGCCCGCCGTGCGGCGGGCGTGGGCGCGTCTTAACAGGTCACCATCGCCTGCGAGGATGTCAGGCAGATGACCGCCGCGGGCCTGCCGGTGCCGGCACCCCTGCCTCTCGGTAGACAGCGACGGGGGAGCGCGCCGGATTCGGCGTCGGGTCATGCCGAACTGCTAAAGTCGCACGGTCATCTGGGAGGGATCGCGTGAATGCGCTCGTGAAGGACACTGCCGTCGCCGTGGAGACGCCCGAAAGCCGCATCATCGCGGCGCTGCTGGCCAAGGGCCGGCTCAAGGACGGCGACCTGGCGCGCGCGCGGCAACTGCAGCGCGAGTCCGGCGGCGGCCTGCTGGCGCTGCTGGCGCGCCTGGGCCTGGTCTCCGAGCGCGACCATGCCGAACTCAGCGCCGAGGTCCTGGGCCTGCCGCTGCTCGACGCCAAGCAGTTGCCGGCGACCGCGCCGGAGAGCCTGCCCGAGGCGCAGCCGCTGTCGCTGCGCTTCCTCAAGCAATTCCATGTGTGCCCGCTGGGCGAACACGACGGGGTGCTGGAACTGTGGATGGCCGATCCGCACGATGCCTATGCCGCCGACGCGGTGCGCCTGGCCACCGGCCTGCAGGTGCTGCCGCGGGTCGGCCTGCGCTCGGAGATCGACGACCTGATCGAGCGCTGGTTCGGCCAGGGCCGCAGCGCGATGGGCGCGATCGTGGAAACCGCCGACGGCGACAGCGTCGCCGCCGACGACATCGAGCACCTGCGCGACCTGGCTTCCGAGGCGCCGGTGATCCGCCTGGTCAACCTGGTGATCCAGCGCGCGGTGGAACTGCGCGCCTCGGATATCCACATCGAGCCGTTCGAGAGCCGGCTGAAAGTGCGCTACCGCGTCGACGGCGTGCTGATCGACGGCGAGAGCCCGCCGGCCAACCTGACCGCGGCGGTGATCAGCCGCGTCAAGATCATGGCCAAGCTCAACATCGCCGAGCGCCGCCTGCCGCAGGACGGCCGCATCATGCTGCGGGTGCAGGGCAAGGAGCTGGACCTGCGCGTGAGCACCGTGCCCACCGCGCACGGCGAGAGCGTGGTGATGCGTCTGCTCGACCGCGAGACCGTGGTGTTCGACTTCCATCGGCTCGGCTTCACCGACGCGTTCCTGCCGCAGTTCCGCAAGGTGCTGGAGCAGCCGCACGGCATCCTGCTGGTCACCGGCCCCACCGGCTCGGGCAAGACCACCACGCTGTACACCGCGCTGAGCCAGCTCAACACCGCCGACGTCAAGATCATCACCGTTGAGGATCCGGTCGAATACCAGATCGAGGGCATCAACCAGATCCAGGCCAAGCCGCAGATCGGCCTGGATTTCTCGCATGCGCTGCGCAGCATCGTGCGCCAGGACCCGGACATCATCATGATCGGCGAAATGCGCGACCTGGAGACGGCGCGCATCGCCATCCAGTCCGCGCTGACCGGCCACCTGGTGCTGTCCACCCTGCACACCAACAACGCCGCCGGCGGCATCACCCGCCTGCTCGACATGGGCGTGGAAGACTACCTGCTGACCTCCACCATCAACGGTATCCTCGCCCAGCGCCTGGTGCGGCGGCTGGAGCCGACCCATGCCGAGCGTTATGCGGCTTCGCCGGAGGAGATCGAGAAGTTCGAACTGCGCCGGCTGCAGCCGGAAGGCGAGATTTTCCTGTACCGCCCGCGGCCTTCGGCGATCGCGCCGACCGGCTACGTGGGCCGCACCACCATCATGGAATTCCTGGTGATGAACGACGTGCTGCGGCGTGCGGTGATGCGCCACGCCGGCATGGGTGAGATCGAGCAACTGGCGCGCGAGGCCGGCATGCGCACCATGTACGAGGACGGCCTGGCCAAGGCGCTCAGCGGCCAGACCACGATCGAGGAAGTGCTGCGCGTGACGGAGGAAACCTGATGTCGCTGTCGCGCAGGTTCGTCGCACCCTGCCGCTCGCTCGCCGCTTTGCGCCGGTGCGCGCGCGATGCGTCATTGCTGTTTTCCGGGTCCCGAGTCCCGGGTCCCGGGTCCCGCACCTGATGCCGCTCTATCGCTACAAGGCCCTGGACTCGCACGGCGAGATCCTGGAAGGGCAGATGGAAGCCGCCAGCGAAGCGGAAGTGGCGCTGCGCCTGCAGGAGCAGGGGCACATGCCGATGCAGGCCAGGCTGGCCGCCGAGGGCGGCGGCACCTCGCTGCGCGGGCTGTTCCGGCCCAAGCCGTTCGACGGCGCGGCGCTGGTGCAGTTCACCCAGCAGCTGGCGACCCTGCTAGGCGCTGGTCAGCCGCTGGATCGCGCGCTGTCGATCCTGCTCGAGCTGCCCGAGGACGAGCGCTCCAAGCGTACCGTCGGCGACATCCGCGATGCGGTTCGCGGCGGCGCGCCGCTGTCCACCGCCCTGGAGCGCCAGCACGGGTTGTTCTCGCGCCTGTACATCAACATGGTGCGCGCCGGCGAGGCCGGCGGCAGCCTGCACGACACCCTGCAACGCCTGGCCGAGTACCTGGAGCGCAGCCGCGAGTTGCGCGGGCGGGTGATCAACGCGCTGATCTACCCGGCGATCCTGGTCAGCGTGGTCGGCTGCGCGCTGCTGTTCCTGCTCGGCTACGTGGTGCCGCAGTTCGCGCAGATGTACGAGAGCCTGGACGTGGCCCTGCCGTGGTTCACCCAGGTGGTGCTGAGCGTGGGCCTGTTCGTGCGCGACTGGTGGATCGTGCTGCTGGTGGTGCCGGGCGTGACCATCCTGGCGGTGGATCGCAAGCGCCGCGATCCCGCCTTCCGTGCCCGCTTCGACGCCTGGCTGCTGCGCCAGCGCTTCGTCGGCGTGCTGATTTCGCGGCTGGAGACCGCACGCCTGACCCGCACGCTCGGCACCTTGCTGCGCAACGGCGTGCCGCTGCTGGCGGCGCTGGGCATCTCCCGCAACGTGCTGTCGAACCTGGCGCTGACCGCCGACGTCGGCGCCGCCGCGGACGACGTCAAGAACGGCCACGGCCTGTCGGCCTCGCTGTCCAAGGGCAAGCGCTTCCCGCGCCTGGCGCTGCAGATGATCCAGGTCGGCGAGGAATCGGGCGCGCTCGACATCATGCTGCTGAAGACCGCCGACACCTTCGAACAGGAGACCGCACAGGCCATCGACCGCCTGCTGGCGGCGATGGTGCCGGCGATCACCCTGGTCCTGGCCTCGGTGGTCGGCCTGGTGATCATCTCCGTCCTCGTCCCCCTCTACGACCTCACCAATGCGATTGGGTGAGGCCATGCGCTTGCGAACCGCAGGTTCGCGCATGGCCGAACGCCCGGCCATGGATGGCCGGGCCGGTCTATCCGGAGCCGGCAATGCGACGCCATGGATGGCCGCGGCCTCGCCTGACACGTCCGGGCACCGCGCCATGGCGCATGTGGCGCCGAACGCCCGGCCTTGGCCGGGCCTCAGGCGACTGCCGCGGACTGTGACGCCGCGCGTTCCCGTGCGGGAACCTTCGGCCGCCGCCTCTGTCCCATTGCCAGCGGCGCCGCGCGCGCCGGCCGCGGCCGTGCGTGCGCGCGGCGCGGATCCTCCGGCGGCAGGTGTGACGGCGTGCGTGACGCGCCGCTGTACCGCCGGCCGGCACCGGCTGCCATCGTCACCGTGTTCGGCTACATAGGTCTTCCACCGCAAGGATCCGATGCAATGCGCACTCTCCGCCGCTCCCTGACCCGTTCCCCGTCCGCCGCACGCCAGGCGGGCATGAGCCTGCTGGAAATCATCATCGTCATCGTGCTGATCGGCGCGGTGCTGACCCTGGTCGGCAGCCGCGTGCTCGGCGGCGCCGACCGCGGCAAGGCCAACCTGGCCAAGTCGCAGATCCAGACCCTGGCCGGCAAGGTCGACAACTACCAGCTCGATACCGGCAAGCTGCCGTCCAAGCTCGACGACCTGGTCACCGCGCCGGGCGGCGTCAGCGGCTGGCTCGGCCCCTACGCCAAGCCCGCCGAACTGAACGACCCCTGGGGCCACCCGATCGAATACAAGGTGCCCGGCGAAGGCCGTCCGTTCGACCTGATCAGCCTGGGCAAGGATGGCCAGCCCGGCGGCAGCAGTTACGACGCCGACATCAAGTACGAGTGATCCGGCGCCGTGATCCGGGCCCCTGCCGGCGCGCTGCGCTTCGGCGCGCCGGCGTGCGTGCCGGCGGCGCGTGCGCGCATGCGCGGCGTGTCGCTGCTGGAGATGCTGCTGGTGGTGGGCCTGATCGCGATCGCCGCGCTGTTGGCGGCCTCGGTGCTGACCGGCGGCATCGACGGCATGCGCCTGCGCTCGGCGGCCAAGGAGATCGCGTCGCAACTGCGCTACACCCGCACCCAGGCGATCGCCAGCGGCCAGCCGCAGCGCTTCCTGATCGACCCGCAGGCGCACCGCTGGCAGGCGCCCAACGGCCGCCACGGCGAGATTCCGCCGTCGCTGACGATCCGCTTCACCGGCGCACGCCAGGCGCAGCGCCGCGACGGCGAGGGCGCGATCCAGTTCTTCGAGGACGGCGCGTCCACCGGCGGGCGCATCGAGCTGCAGGCGCGGCAGGCGCGCTGGCGCATCGACGTGACCTGGCTGACCGGCGAGGTCACGGTGGGGCGTGCGCCGGAGCAGGCGGCGCCATGAACCGTCAGCGCGGCTACACCCTGATCGAGGTGATCGTGGCGTTCGCCTTGCTGGCGCTGGCGCTGACCCTGCTGCTCGGTTCGCTGTCCGGCGCGGCGCGCCAAGTGCAGCGTGCCGACCAGTTAAGCCGCGCCGCCCTGTATGCGCAGTCATTGCTGGCCGCGCAGGGCGTGGAGCAGCCGCTGCAGCCGGGACGCAGCCAGGGCACCCTGGACCAGGGCCACTACCGCTGGACCCTGGACGTGGCGCCCTACGCGGACCCGCGGCGGCCGCCCGATGCCGCGGTGGTGCCCGGCGCGCCGACCTTGCTGCAACTGACCCTGCAGGTGCGCTGGGGCGATGCGCCGGCGCAGGCGCTGCAGTGGAAGACGCTGCGCCTGGTCGCGCCGCAGGCCGCCGGGGTGCCGCAATGACCCGGCGTGCGCCGCGCCGCGCCACCGCGCGCGGCTTCACCCTGATCGAAGTGCTGCTGGCCACGGTGTTGCTGGTCGGCGGCCTGACCCTGGCCTTCGCCACGCTGCGCTCGGCGATGGCGATCAGCGGCCGCGGCGAGGCGATCGCCGGGCGCAGCGAACGCATGCGCGCGGTCGAGGGTTTCCTGCGCCGCCGCCTGAGCGGCGCGCAGTCGCTGCCGCTGGACATCGACACGCAGACCCTGCAGCCGGTGCGCTTCGTCGGCGAACCGCAGCGCATGCAGTTCGTGGCCGATCTGCCCGACTACCTCGGCCGCGGCGGCCCCTACCTGCACGACCTGCGGGTCAGCGGCGAGGGCGACCATCGACAACTGGCGATCGCGCTGGTGCAGGTGCAGGCCGGCAAGCAACTGGCCGAGACGCCGCCGCGCCCGCCCGAGCCGCTGGCGCGCGACCTGCGCGAGGTGCGCTTCCGCTACCGCGGCCTGGACCCGGAGCGCGGCACCATCGGCCCCTGGCAGGAACGCTGGGAACGCACCGACACGCTGCCGCTGCTGGTCTCGATCGAATTGCGCAGCGGCGACGGCACCGCGTGGCCGCCGCTGGTGGTGGCGCTGCGCCAGGCCGGCGGCGCGGAGATGCGGCAATGAGCGCGTCGCGTCGCGACCGCGGCGCCGCGCTGGTGCTGGTGCTGTGGCTGATCGCGCTGCTGACCGCGTTGATCGGCGCCTTCGCGCTGACCGCGCGCACCGAGAACCTGCAGGGCAAGGTGCTGGGCGACGGCGCCGAGGCGCAGGAGCGCGCGCGCGCCGGCCTGGAATACGCGCTGACCCGGCTCGCCGGCACGCCCACGCAGCCGGGCTGGCGTGCCGACGGCCGGCGCTACCGCTGGCAGTACGAAGGCGCCACCGTCGACCTGCGCGTCACCGACGAGAGCGGCAAGGTCGATCTGAACATGGCCGATGCCACGCTGCTGGCGGCGCTGGTGCGCGCGGTCGGCGAGGATCCGCAGCGCGCCGAGCGCATCGCCGCGGCGATCGTGGACTGGCGCGATCCGGACAACCTGACCCAGCCCAACGGCGCCGAGGATCCGGACTATGCTGCGGCTGGCTTGCCTTACGGCGCCAAGGACGCGCCGTTCGAGAGCCTGGCCGAGCTGCAGCTGGTGCTGGGCATGGACCCGGAGCTGTACGCCAGGTTGCTGCCCAACCTGACCCTGTACGGCGGGGTGTCGCGGCCGACGCCGGACTTCGCGCCGGGACCGGTGCTGACCGCGCTCGGCCTGGACGCGCAGCAGGTGCTGGCGCAGCGCGAACGCACCGACCAGACCCAGCTCGGCATGGTCGGCATGGGCGGGGGCGGCACCTACAGCATCGAAAGCCGGGCACGGCTGGGCAATGGCCGCGAGGGCGTGTTGCGCGCGGTGGTGCGCCCAGGCTCGTCGGCGCTGCCGGGCTCCGCCTACACTGTGTTGCGTTGGGAAGAAGGAACGACGGTGCGATGACGGCGTGGCGCGACACGATGGACAAACTTGGCGTACGCATCGCCCCCGGTGCGGGCGGGCTGCTGGCCTGGTGGCAGCGCTCGCTGATGGCGTGGCTGCCGCCGCGCTGGCAACTGCAGCTGGGCTGGTCGCAGGCGCGGCTGCTGCTGTGGCGCGAGGGCGAGCAGCTGATGCTGGCGCGGCAGGTCGAGTCCGAACTGGGCGCGCCGCTGGCGCTGCCGTGGCCGCTGCTGCCCGCCGAACTGGAGGCGCTGCTGGGGCCGCGCCTGGCGGCGTTGCCGCGGGTGTGGCTGCTGCCGGCCGAGGCGGCGCTGCAACGGCGGCTGCGGTTGCCGACGGCGGCCGCCGAGCACCTGCGCGAGGTGGTGAAGTTCGAGATCGACCGGCAGACTCCGTTCCAGGCCGACCAGGTGATCTACGACGTGCGCGCCGACGGCCGCCGCGACGACGCCCAGCTCGAGGCCGAACTGGTGGTGGCCCCGCGCCGCGTGCTGGACGACCTGCAGGCCAGTGCCGGCGCGCTGCGCCCGACCCTGGCCGGCATCGACGTCGCCGGCAGCGATGGCGCGCCGCTGGGGGTGAATCTGCTGCCGCAGGAACAGCGTCATCGCCGCGCCGACCCGATGCGGCGCTGGAACGCGATCCTCGCCGCCACCGCACTGCTGGCGCTGTGCGCGGCCGGCTGGCAGCTGCTGGACAACCGCCGCGACGCGCTGGAGCACCTGCGCACGCAGGTGGACAGCGGCGCGCAGCGCGCGCGCGGGGTCGCCGCGCAGCGCCAGCAACTGGTCGACCTGGTCGAAGGCGCCGCCTTCTTCGATCAGTTGCGCGCCGAGCGCCCGGCCTCGGTGGAGGTCTGGAACGAACTGAGCAAGCGCCTGCCGGAGGGCACCTATCTGGAGAAGTTCTCGATCGAGGGCAACCAGCTGCAGTTGATCGGCCTCAGCAGCGAAGCCTCGTCGCTGGTCGGGCGCCTGGAAGGCTCGCCGCTGTGGCGCACGCCGTCGCTGACCGGCGTGCTGCAGGCCGACCCGGGCAGCCACCGCGACCGTTTCACCCTCACCGCCGAACTGGCCGGGACCAAGCGCAAGGAGGCCGCCGATGCCGGTGCAGGTCGATAAGCGCGACCGCTGGCTGGCGCTGGGCCTGCTGCTGGCGGCGCTGGCGCTGGGCTACCTGGTGCTGGTGCATCCGTGGTGGACCGTGCCGATGCGCGAGGTCGATACGCAGATCCAGGAACTGCAGCAGCGCGAACTGCGCGTGCGCATGCAGTTGCAGCAGGCGCCGCAGGTGGCGCAACGGCTGCAGCAGGCGCAGCGCCAGCTGGCCACGCGCCCGGGCTTCCTGCGCGAGACCTCGGCCGAACTGGCCTCGGCCGGCCTGGTGCAGCGCCTGGAAAGCGCAGTGGCCACGGCCAGCCCCGGCAACCGCAGCTGCGCGATCAGCAACCGCTCGCCGCTGGCCGCCGACAACCGCAGCGACCGCTTCACCCGCGTCGCGGTGCAGGTGCGCCTGCGCTGCGGCACGCCGGAACTGGCGGCCGTGCTGCATGCGCTGGAGAGCGGCACGCCGGCATTGTTCATCGACAACCTCAACGTGATGGCGCAGCGCTACCAGCTCTCGCCGGGCGAAAGCGGCAACGGCCTGGACGTGGCGTTCGAACTGGCCGGCTACCTGCGCCCGAACGCGATGCCGGCGCCGCCGGCGGCGTCCGCCACGCCCGACCCGTCGGCAGCGGCGGCACCCGCCGCGGCCACGCCGGTGATGAATGCCGGCGGTTCCGCCGGCGCCGGGCCGAGCGAGCCGGCCGCCGCGCCAGCATCGCCGGCCGCGCCCAGCGCGACCAACCTGCCGGGCACGCCTGGCGCCGCGAATGCCGCGCCGGTGGACCTGCCGCAACAGGTGGAGGGACGCCATGCGAATTGAAGCGATGGGCCTGCGCACCGTGTGGTTGGGCACGCTGGCGCTGTGGGGGCTGCTGGTCTGGGCGCTGGGCCTGGGCGGGCTCGGCGAACGCGTGGCGCCGCTGCCCGACGATCCGTCGATGCTGCAGCGGCTGCCGGGCCTGCCCGCGGCCACCGCGCATCGCCTGGGCGATTTCTCGCAGTACGGCGAGATCGCCGCGCGCCCGGTGTTCGCCGAGGATCGCCGCCCGCATCCGTTCTTCCTCAGTGCCGACAACGGCCAGGCCGCCGCCCCCAACGTGCGCCTGACCGGCGTGCTGCTCACCGACCGCTTCAAGATGGCCACGCTGACCACCGAGCAGGGCGAATCGCTGCGCCTGCAGGAAGGCGGCGACGCGGTGCAGGGCTGGCGGCTGCTGTCGCTGGCGCCGCGCCAGGCGACGGTCAGCGGTTCCGGCGGCACCCAGACCCTGGAGTTGAAGGTGTTCGATGGCAAGGGCGGGCAACCGCCGACCGTGCTCGGCCAGGCCGGGCGCGCGGCCGCCGCGCAGGGGCAGATGCCGGGAGTTGCGCCCAACGGCCAGTCCAACGCCACGGCGCCGCGCCCGCCGACCCAGTCCGCTCCCAATCCGGTGCCGAACCAGGCACCGACCCCGAGCGCACCCGCGCCGTCGTCGCCGGCTCCCTCGTCGGAGCAACTGCAGGCCATCCGCGAGCGGATCGAAGCGCGGCGCCGGCAATTGCAGCAACAGCGCCAGAACAACCCCTCAGGTCAGAACCCTTGAAGAGTGATCGCATGACGCCGCGTCTGTTTTCCCTGTTCCTCGCCATCGGCCTGGTGGCCGGCTGCGCCACCACGCCCTCGCCGGACATCCGTCGCGGCGCCGCGATCAACCCCCAGGTCGGCGCGGCCGGCAGCACCCAGACCGACGGCCAGGGCGGCCCGGCCGATCCCAATGCCTTGCCCGAGCGCGCCACCCCGGTGATCCGCCGCGGCAGCGGCGCCATGATCAATTCCGCGGCCGCCGCGGCGCCGGCGCCGTCGCTGGGCAACGCCAGCAGCGGCAGCGCCACCTTCAACTTCGAGGGCGAATCGTTGCAGGCGGTGGTCAAGGCCATCCTCGGCGACATGCTCGGGCAGAACTACGTGATCGCGCCGGGCGTGCAGGGCACGGTGACCCTGGCCACGCCCAAGCCGGTATCACCGGCGCAGGCGCTGAACCTGCTGGAGATGGTGCTGGGCTGGAACAACGCGCGCATGGTCTACAGCGGCGGCCGCTACAACATCGTCCCCGCCGACCAGGCCCTGGCCGGCACGGTGGCGCCGAGCACCGCCTCGCCGGCCAACGCGCGCGGCTTCGAGGTGCGCGTGGTGCCGCTGAAATACATCTCCGCCAGCGAGATGAAGAAGGTGCTGGAGCCGTACGCGCGGCCGAACGCCATCGTCGGCATCGACAGCTCGCGCAACGTCATCACCCTGGGCGGCACCCGCGCCGAACTGGAGAACTACCTGCGCACGGTGCAGATCTTCGACGTCGACTGGCTGTCGGGCATGTCGGTGGGCGTGTTCCCGATCCAGTCGGGCAAGGCCGAGCAGGTCGCGGCCGACCTGGAGAAGGTGTTCGGCGAGAACAGCAAGACCCCCAGCGCCGGCATGTTCCGCTTCATGCCGCTGGAGAACGCCAACGCGGTGCTGGTGATCACCCCGCAGGCGCGCTACCTGGACCAGATCCAGGAGTGGCTGGACCGCATCGACAGCGCCGGCGGCGGCGCGCGGCTGTTCTCCTACGAACTCAAGTACATCAAGGCCAAGGACCTGGCCGACCGCCTGGCCGAAGTGTTCGGCGCCGGTGGCGGCAACCGCGGCGACTCCAACGCCTCGCTGATGCCGGGCTCGCAGATGAGCCAGTTGAACGGCGGCGGCCTGGGCGGCTTCAACGGCAGCGACAGCAGCAGCCTGGGCGGCGGCAGTTTGGGCGGCAGCCTGGGCAGCAGCAGCGACGGCCTGGGCGGCAGCAGTTCCTCCGGCAGCAGCGGCGGCGGCCTGGGCAATGGCAGCCTGCAGCTGTCGCCGCGTACGTCCGGCAACGGCAGCGTGACCTTGGAAGTGCAGGGCGACAAGGTCGGCGTGTCAGCGGTGGAGGAAACCAACACTCTGCTGGTGCGCTCCACCCCGCAGGCCTGGCGCTCGATCCGCGACGTGGTCGAGAAGCTCGACGTGATGCCGATGCAGGTGCATATCGAGGCGCAGGTGGCGGAGGTCAGTCTGACTGGCCAACTGCAGTATGGCGTCAATTGGTTCTTCGAGAATTCGGTCAATGCCTCCGCCGATTCCACCGTGGCTAATTCCACCGGCCTCGGAGCGGGAGCGGGCTTGCCCAGCGCGCTTGGCCGAAATATTTGGGGCGATATCGCCGGCAAGGTCGGCAGCGGCGGCTTGGGCTGGACCTTTCTCGGCAAGAACGCCGCCGCGGTGATCACCGCGCTGGACAAGGTCACCAACCTCAAACTGCTGCAGACCCCGTCGGTGTTCGTACGCAATAACGCCGAGGCAACGCTGAATGTCGGCACGCGCATCCCGATCAACTCGACCTCGATCAACACAGGCCTGGGCACCGACACCAGCTACTCGTCCGTGCAGTACATCGACACCGGTGTGATCCTAAAGGTGCGTCCGCGGGTGACCAGGGATGGGATGGTGTTCCTCGACATCGTGCAGGAGGTCAGTACACCTGGTGCGCGCCCGGCCGCGTGCACCGACGGCAAGACTAGCGTGACCAATAGCTCGGCCTGCAACGTGGACATCAATACGCGCCGGGTCAAGACCGAAGCCGCAGTGCAGAGCGGCGACACCATCATGCTCGCCGGCCTGATCAACGACAGTACCAGCGACGGCAGCGCAGGTGTTCCGTACCTGAGCAAGTTGCCGTTGGTTGGGGCGCTGTTCGGGCAGAAAACGCAGGACAAGACGCGCAACGAGGTGATCGTGCTGTTGACCCCGACGATCGTGCGCAACCCGCAGGAAGCGCGCAATCTCACCGACGAGTACGGGAAGAAGTTCAAGGCCATGGAGCCGCTGCCAGCACGCGGCAAGAAGTAAGCACAGGGCAGCCTGCTCACTTTGTGTTCTGACAAGCGTTAACGATGGATTGCCGGACGCTTGTCTTGTCGTACTGAGGGTGGCCCCTGGCTTTCGCTGGGGCTTACCCAGTGGCAAGCAGGTGTGGCAGCTTTAAGAGTTTGCGGGAATCGGGTTCAAAATATGAGCCGTGCGCTACATAGGTTGTCGCCCAGGGGTTGGTTGTCGCGGTGCGCATTGCGCCCCATCAAGGCGCACTTGCAATAATTTTGCCATAGCGGTGAGTGCAGCCGACACATCCCAAATTAACGTGCATCAACGCGCTCTATCATCTGGCGTGCTTGTAAATCCCCTAAAAAATCATGCGCGCATTGACAACGCAGTGATTTTAAGTGGCGGAAGGCTAAGTTGCTTGCGCTAAAGCAGTGGAATCGGTTGCGCAGTATCGATCCGGGGCGATTTCCGAGCTGTTTTTCCTGCTTTAGTCTTTCTCGTTCGATTATTTCCGATGTGACTTCTGTTCTTTCCAGCTTTGGGTGGCAGTTTGACGAGGTCCCGGCGATGCTCTAATGTTGTATGCGCGGGGGGGTAATAAGGAGGTTTTATGAAGGCTTCTCGTAATTGTGTCTCCTCATTGGCTGTTTTCGGATTTTTAGTTTCTTTTTCGGCCTTGGGTGATGTAACAATCCCAGGAAATTTTAACGGCACATCTGACGATGTCTATGGCGGAACACCGGCCAAGGCTGTCGAGCTGGCTGGAGTCGCTGCTAAGAATGCAGCGTGGCAGCAACATTATGGAAATTGTGCTTTAAAAAATTATAACTATTGGCCAAGTGGTAATCATTACGCTGCTTCGGCGAATTTGGCTTGCACAAATCCTGGAGAATATATCCCATTAGTGGTTGTCTTTACTTTTACTGGGGCAACCGATCAAGTGTTTGATCTTATTCTTGATAAGGATCGAGCAATTGATACAGCAGTATCGCGTGCTGAGGCTGCAGCCCGGGCGGAGGGATACTCTGAATGCAAGTTGAAAAATTATAATTATTGGCAGCCCAGTCCTCCGAGCCAAAAATGGGCAGCTAGCGCCGTCGTTGATTGTAGCAAGGGTATCTAAATTGGCTGTATTGCAGCTGGCGGAATAGTCTTTTTGATTTATTGACTTCACTCCCGCTTCGTGATGGGGTGAGAGTGAAGTTCTGAATAATTGTTTTTTTATGGGGTGAAAAATCAACTGGTATTCTTATTTCTGCGCTTTATGTGGCTGCCTTCACTTCCTGTAGTCCTCTTAGCGGTCGGCGTCGACGACGTCGCGCTGGACGCCTGCCTGGGCGCGCTGGAGGCGAACACGCCGGCCGGCACCCGCGTGTGGCTGGCCGACGATGCGCAGGCCGGCCCGCGCGGCATCCGGGTGATCGAGGCCTGGCTGGCGCACACGCGCTTGCAGGCCGACTACACGCGGCGGCCGCGCATGCTCGGCGAGGTCGCGCATCTGGACGAAATGCTGCGCGCCTGCGGCGATGCCGACGTGGCGGTACTGGCCGCCGATGCGCAGCCCGCGCCGGGCTGGTTGCTGCAGTTGAGCGCCTGTCTGGCGCGCGATGCGGCCATCGCCAGCGCCACGCCGTGGAGCAATGCCGGCGAGGCCTGCGCGTGGCCGCGGCTGGGCGAGATCAATCCGCTGCCCGAGGATCCCGAGCGCCTGGCCCGCGCCTGCGCGGCCCTGCCGCCGCTGCATCCGGAACTGCCGTCGGCGGTGTGCCACGCGGTGGTGCTGCGCGGGGTGGCGCGGCAGCGCGCCGGCGGCCTGGACGCCAGCAGCTACGGCTCCTGGTATGCGGCACTGACCGACCTGTCGCTGCGCATGGCCGGACTCGGCTGGCGCAACGTGCTGTGCGAGACCGCGCATGTCGCGTGCAGCGGCGAAGGCCGCGCCGCCGACGGCGACATGGACGCGCTGGCCACGCGCTGGCCGGCCTGGCACGCGCGCCTGGCCGGCTTCCTGATGCACGATCCATTGCGCGCCTGCCGCGAGGAGTTGCAGCGCCTGTACGACACGTTGCCGCCGCCGGATCCGCAGCGTGCACTGTTCGATGCCTAGCCTGTCGCCGCCCGACCTGCGGCTCGCCCATCGCTGGACGCAAACCGGCCGCATCTCGCTGTGGCGCTATCTCGAGAACGAGCGCAACTATCCCGGCTGGCATCTCAACGCAGACGCGCCCGGGTGCCGGTCGCTGGTGATGCTGCTTGACGCGTTGGCCGCCGATGGCGACGGTGCGCGCGTCATCGCGATCACCGCGCCCACCAGGGCCGAGCTTGCCGTTCCAAACAATCGGCGCGGTCGCGCGGCGTGGGTCGCTCCGGAGAAGCTGCGCCTCACCGTCTCGACCACCGATGATCGATGGTCGTTTCCACCGGATCTGGCGCCGGCCGCACTCGACATCGGTGCGGCGTGGCTTACAGTCCTGCGAGACGGAATCGACGGCATTCCGAAGGGGCGGGGAGACCACTGCATCGGCAGGGGCGACCTTCGCCTATGGTTCTGGTGGTGACGTGGGAACGACCTAGCTGAACATATAGGCCACTCCGGCAGCGTGCCTGCGCGGCGATACACATAGTCAGCTTCACTCCGCTGGCGCGTATACATCCACCGACACTTCCAGCACGTCGTGGCGCCAGGATTCGATGTCGAATTCCACTGCGCGGCCGTCGGCGGCGTAGCTGACGCGTTGCAGGCGGAAGCAGGGCGTGCCGGCCGTGGATTGCAGCAGCGCGGCCTGCTCGGCATCGAGCGTGGCCGGATACATCGACAGCCGGCTGCGCGCCTGCCGCAAGCCCAGGCGTTGGGTCAGCACCGCGCTCAGCGAGCTGGCCAGGTCGTGGTCGAGCAGGCGCGGCGCCCACGCGGCGAGGATCGCATTGGTTTCCAGCAGCACGGCGCGTCGCCCGATCCAGCGGCGGCGGCGCAGCACGAACACCTCGGCTGCGGGATCGTCCAATTGCAGGTGCCGGGCCAGCGCCGGGCCGGCCGGCTGGCGCTGCGCGGCGAGCAGTTCGGTGCGCGGCACGCCGCCCTGTGCGGCCACGTACTGCATGAAGCCGGCGATGCTGTTGGGGTCGTGGCGCACCCGCGGCGCACTGACGAACCAGCCGCGGCGGTTCTCTCGGTAGATGTGGCCGTCCGATTCGAGCTGCTGCAGGGCTTCGCGCAGGGTGATGCGGGTGCAGCCGAACAGCGCGGCCAGTTCGCGCTCCACCGGCAGGCGCTGGTCCGCCCGCCATTCGCCGGCGGCGATGCGCGCCAGCAGCGCATCGGCGATGCGTTGGCCGAAGCCGGCGGGGGTGGCGAAGCTCATGCGAAATCCAGGGCGGGGCGCAGCGTGGCTGACAAGACTACGCTGCCGGCAGGCATGCGCGCGATGTGGGGCGCCTGATGGTTGAGGGCTTCCGGTGTGCCGATTGCCCGACCTTCGCTCGTGCTGTGTCGCTGAAAGCACGGAAGGATATGGGCGCACTCAAGTGATTGCACGCGCGCGGCGCAGATCCGCCTGCCACAGGCGCAATCCGTACACCGCCAGCACCACGAATCCGGCGTACAGCGCCGCGGTGGGGTACAGCCCCTTGTACAGGAACACGCCGACGTAGACGCAGTCCAGCACCATCCACAGGCCCCAGTTGGCGATGCGCTTGCGCGCGGCCCAGACGCTGGCGACCACGCTGAACGCCGACAGCGCCGCATCCAGCCACGGCAGCGCCGCATCGGTGTGCCGGTGCATCCACCAGCCCAGCAGCACCGCGCCGGCGGCGCCGGCCAGCACCGAGCGCAGGCCTTCGGCCCACGGCAGCGGCCCGACCTGGACCTTGCCGTCGTCGCCGAGTCCTTTGCTCCAGCGCCACCAGCCGTAGCCCTGCAGGACCACGTACAGGCCCTGCAGCAGCATGTCCGAGTACAGCTTCCATTGATAGAACAGCCACGCGTACAGCAGCACCGCGACCACGTTGACCGGCCAGCACCAGCGCACCCGCCGCGCGGTCAGCCACACACCCAGGACATTGACCAGCACGGCGAGCAGTTCGAGGGGAGACATGGTGGGGTGGCCGGGATTGGGGAGTGGGGATTCTGGATGGGGTGTGGTGCGCGAGCGCGTTGCATTGCGCGCGTTTGCAGGAGCGGCTTCAGCCGCGACAAGCGTTAGCAGGAACGCCCGTCGCGGCTGAAGCCGCTCCTACAACGGCATCAGCGCGCCTGGCATTCAAGGAGAGGGCGATGGATGAAGTCATCGTGGATCAGTGCATCTGAATCAGGACGTTTCGCAAACGCATGGAATCATGGGGGTTGTAGGAGCGGCTTCAGCCGCGACCGTCGCCATGTCTGCTTCCGGCTTTTACGAATCTCCAATCCCG
This sequence comes from Xanthomonas sp. F10, assembly GCF_014206815.1. Lineage (GTDB taxonomy): Bacteria > Pseudomonadota > Gammaproteobacteria > Xanthomonadales > Xanthomonadaceae > Xanthomonas_A > Xanthomonas_A indica. Next base: position 240,124 of record NZ_JACHNP010000001.1, on the reverse strand, counting down.
CCTCCCCAATCCCCGCTCCTCAAAAATCGAACTGCACCGCCAACCGCGCGGTCCGCGGCGCACCGAGGAACAGATAGTCGTCGCCTTCGTAGGCACCGACGTCGCGCCAATAACGCTTGTCGGTGAGGTTGTCCACGCTCAGCCGCAGCGTGGTCGGTACCGCACCCAGGCGCGTGGCGTAGCGGGCGCCGAGGTTGTAGACGCTGTAGCCGCCGACGGCGACCTGGCCGCTGCGGTCGGCGTATTTGGCGCCGCTGTACTGCGCGCCGCCCAGCAGCGCCAGACCGTTGACGCCGGGCACGTCCCAGGTGGCCTGCGCGCTGGCGCGCAAGCGCGGCACGTTCAACGCCTGGTGGCCTTCGTCGCCCGGCGTGCCGGTGTCCTCTGCGCGTGCGCGGATGCCGGCGACGCTGGCCTGCAGGTGCAGGCCGGCGCCCAGCGTGCCGGCGGCCGACAATTCGATGCCGCGGTTGTGCAGGCGGCCCTGCTGCACGAACAGGAAGCTGCCATCGGCCTGCGGTTGCGCGTACTGGTACGCCTGGCGCATGTCGAACAGCGCCGCGCCCAGGGTCACGCCATCGCGCTCGTACTTCATGCCGACCTCGCGCTGGTAGGCGCTGGTGGGGGCGAGGATGCTGTCGGCGTTGCTGGCGAACCAGGGCGCGGCGCCGCCCGGGGCCAGGCCCTTGGCGAAGCTGGCGTACAGCGACAGCGAGGGCTGCACCTTGAACAGCAGCGCCGCCTGCGGCAGAAACACGGAGCGACGGGTGCGCCGGGTCAGGGTGCCGTCGCGGTCCCAGGCGCGTTCGTCGTAGCGCACCTGGCGCGCGCCCAGCAGCAGCTGCCAGGCATCGCCGATGCCGATGCGGTCGCTGGCCAGCAGGGCGGTCTGCGCGCTGTCCAGGCGCCGGCGCTTGGGGCCGAGGACCGCGTCGGCCGGCGCCAGCAGCGGCGGATCGGCGTCGATGTTGCCGCTGCCGATCATTTCATTGATCGAGCCGTGGCGGTCGATGGTGCGATGCAGATAGTCGACGCCGACCTGGAACTGGTGCTGCAACACGCCGGTGCTGGCGCTGCCGCTGGCGATCGCCTGCAGTTCGTCGTTGCGGCGGCTGTCGGCGGGGCTGCGGTAGTCGTAGATGTCGTAGTCGCCTTCGCGGCTGAAGTGGTTGGGCACGGCGTCGCCGGCGCAGCTGGCCGCGCCGTAGCAGCCCCAGGCGAAGCTGGAGTAATCGTCGATCAGGGCGCGGCTGTGCGACGCGGCGACATGCACGTTCCAGGCGTCGCTGAAGCGGTATTCGTAGCGCACCTGTGCATTCAGCGCCTCGATGCCGACCGGCCTGGACCACGGCTGGTAGGCGAGCAGGCGATGCACCGACACGCCGCTCGGCAGCTGCGTGCCGCCGAGCAACTGGTAGCCCGGCACCGAACGCTGCTGGCGGTCCTGGTATTCCACGTCCAGTTGCAGGGTCGATTGCGGATCGATGTTCCAGTCCGCGGCCAGCGACAGGAAGTTGCGGTGGCCATCGGCGTGATCGACATAGCTGCGCAGGGTCTCGTGCGCGGCATTGACGCGCAGGCCGAACTGGCGCTCGCTGCCGAACCAGTCGCCCAGGTCCAGCGCCGCGCCACGGCTGCCGTCGTCGTCGCCGCTCAGCACCAGGCTGCGCACGTGCTGCGGGCGCTTGGTCTGGTAGTCGATCACCCCGGCCGGGGTGGTGATGCCGGACAGCACCCCGGACAGGCCCTTGAGCACCTGCACCTGCTCCTTGTTCTCCAGCGCCACGTTCTGTTCGCCGGCGATGGTCAGGCCATTGATGCGGTAGCTGTTGGCCGCATCGAGCGAATAGCCGCGGACCAGGAAGTTCTCGTAGTAGCCGATCGGCGCATAGCTGTCTCCGACCGCGGCGTCGGCGCGCAGCACCTCGCTGAGCACGCGCACCTGGCGGTCGGCCAGTTGGGTGCGGTCGATGGTGTCGATCGCCATCGGCGTCTCCAGCAGCGGCGCGTCGCCGTAGCCGCTCAGGCTGCTGCGGTTGTGCGGCTGGCGGCCCTGCACGTTGACTGCGTCCAGTTCGACCGGGGTCTGCGCGGTAGCGGATGCCGGCGCATCGTCGGCGGCCAGGGCCGGCAGCGGCAGGGCGATGGCCAGGCCCAGCGCAAGCGCGTGCGGGGCGGGGAAGCGGCGGGTGGGAAGCATGCGGAACGACCTCGGGCAAACGAAACGAAAGAGGGAAGCGGCATCGCCGCGCGGCGTGCGTGCGGCAGCCGTGACAGCGGATGGAGCGGTGTGGATGCGACGGTTCATGGCGCGGCCGCGGCGCGCCGCTGCAGGTGCCGCAGCAGGCGCTGACCCTCGCGCTCGCCGTACCAGGTGGCGTGGCCGAGCAGGTAGCGGCGGTAGGCGATTTCGGCGTGCGCGTCCGAGCCGGTGATGCCGGCGAAGTAGTCGATCTCGCTGAGCGCGAAGTCGGCATGCACCAGCGGCAGCAGCGCGGTTAGCAAGCGCAGTTGCGCCGCGTCCAGCGGCAGCAGCGTGGTGTAGCCGTGCAGCAGCGCATCGAGCTGGTCGAGTTCGGCGACCGCTTCGCCGCCGTCGTCCAGTTGCAGCCACGGGATCAGGTTGCGTTCGATCGCGGTGGCCAGGTCGAACAGGGCGAAGGTCCGGTCGGCCAGGCCGAAATCGAACACCGCGCTGACCGTGCTGGTGGCGCCGTGGCCGCGCCACAGCAGGTTGGAGGCGTGCCAGTCGCCATGCGTCCACAGCGCCGGCGGCGGCGCCTGCAGCAGCGGCCACGCCTGCGCGTGCCAGGGCAGCAGGTGCGCGCGCAGGTCGTCCTGCCAGTCGTGCCGCTGCAGCCATGTCGCCAGTGCCGGGCGCCGCTCCAGATCCTGCTGCAGCGCCTGCACCGGCTGCGGCTGGGCGAACAGGCGCAGGTTGGCGACCAGCACCGTGGTGCTGCGCGGAGGCGCGGTGTAGCCGGCGGCGGCGCGGTGCAGTGCCGCCAGGGCGCGGCCGGCGGCGGCGGCATGGGTGGTGTCGGTGAACGGCGTCCACGACACCGCCTCACGGTAGCGATCCTCGCCGTCGCCGGCGCGCATCACCTCGTAGGTCCAGTGGGCGCGCCGCACCGCGCTGGCGCCGTCGCGGTCGCGCAGCACCTCTGGCACCGGCACGCCCTGCGCGCGCAGGTGGGCGATGAAGGCGTGCTCCTCGCCCAGCGCGTGCAGGTCGCGCACGCGGCGGTGGTGGCGCTTGACGAACAGCGTGCCGGCCGCGGTCTCGACCTCCGCCGCCGCGGAGAAGGGGCGCGGGCTGTGCCAGCGCAGTGCGCGCAGCTGGCCGGGCAAGGCGTACTGCTGCAGCAGCGCCTCCACCTCGCCGTCGGACAGCGGCGGCCAGTCGGCGGCCACGGTCTGCAGGCCCATGCCGTGCATCTGGTGGCGGGCGCTCATGCGCGTCTCTCGCGGTGTTGGTGCGCCCGGGCGCGCCGCATGCCGGGCGCGCGATGCGCATCGTCGCGGCGGCTGTGCGCGATTGGTCTAGACCAGGGGCGGGGAGGCCTGGGGCAGGGCCCGGTCGCACGATCGGGAGCGGGGACGGTGGCGCCGCCGGCGTCTCGGCATGCGCGCGGGCTCAGGCGGCGCGCGCGGTCTGCGGGGTGGGGCGGCAGCCTGGGACAGGAAACAACGCTGACCGGCATCTGCACTGGGCGAAGGAAAGGACACGGATCGCTCCGTCTCCCGCACGTGCGGGCCGCAAACGGCCGCGCAGCGCACGGGGCGCAGAGTATGCGCGGCAATCGCCGCCGCCGCCATGCCTGTCGCGCGCGTGGCGGACGGCGCATGCGGGATAATCGGCGGATGAGCGAACAGCAGATAGCCGTGGTGGTGGTGACCTACGAGAGCGGCAGCACCATCGATGCCTGTCTGCAGCGGCTGCGCGCGGCCGCCGAGGTGGCGCAGATCCGGGTGGTCGACAACGCCTCGCGCGACGACACCCTGGCGGTGGTGCAGCGGCATGCGCTGGACGATGCGCGGGTGCGCTTCATCGCCAATCCCGACAATCCCGGCTTCGCCACCGCCTGCAACCAGGGTGCCGCGGCCAGCGACGCGCCGTGGCTGGCCTTCGTCAATCCCGATCTGATGGTCGAGCCCGACACCCTGTCCCAACTGCGCGCGCAGGCCGCCGCGCTGGGCGAGGCGCTGCTGGGCGTGGAGCAGGTCGACGAGCACGGCCGCGCCGACGCCGCGGTGCGGCGCCGCGATCCGGACTTCGCGGCGATGCTGCGGCATCCGCTGGCCGGCTCGCGGCTGGCGCTGGCGGCCGACCCGGCGCAGCCGCTGCAGCCGGTGCCGGCGCTGTCCGGTGCGCTGATGCTGTTGCCGCGCGCGCTGTTCGCGCGCATCGGCGGTTGGGACGTCGGCTACCGGCTGCACGCCGAGGATCTGGACCTGTGCCGCCGGGTCCGCCAGGCCGGGGCCACGGTGGCGGTGCTGAACAGCCTGCGCGTACTGCACGTGCGCGGCGTCTCCAGCCGCAAGCGGCCGTGGTTCGTCGAGTGGCACAAGCACCGCGGGCTGTGGCGCTACTTCCGCAAGTTCGAGGCGCCGAGCCGGGCCTGGCCGGTGCGGGCGGCGGTGTGGGCGGTGATCTGGCTGCACGCCTGGGTCACCTTCGCCCGGCTGTGCTGGCGGCGCCCAGGCTGAACGAAATCTGCCGCGTTGCGCGCGCGTGCGGCATGGCAACATAAATTCGCTATATTGGGAAGTGCGTCACTTAACAAGTGCCGTGTTCCGCCGATCACCCCTGCACCGTGCCCGCTCTGGTGCGGGGGCCCCACCAGGAACTCAACCATGCTTGATCTCGACGGCGTGCGCTCGCGCACCCACGCGCGCGCCTGCGCGTCCGCTATGCCCATGGCCGCTGCCGGCAGCGTCACGCCTGCGCGCCGCGCGGGGCTGGCACTGGCCCTGCTCGCGCTGGCGGCCGGCCCCTGCTACGCCAGCGCCTGGGTCGACGAGGCCGGCCACGGGCTGGTGATCCTCAAGGCCAGCCATACCGATGGCGGCGCGGTGTTCAACAGCCACGGCCAGTCCGGCAACTTCCCCGATGCCGGGCGCAGCCGCCAGGACCAGCTCAATCTCTATGGCGAATACGCGCTGAGCTCGGATCTGACCCTGGTCGGCAACTTCTATTTCAGCAAGGTCGGCTACCGCAACGACAGCGGCTACGGCGACCGCCACAGCAGCGGCTGGTCCGACCAGGAAATCGGCCTGCGCTACCGGCTCGACCCGGATGGCCGCGACGGTCCCTGGCAGGGCGCGCTGCAGGTGCTGGCGCTGGTGCCCGCCTATGCGCGCCAGCGCGACGGCGCGCGGCCGGCGCTGGGCCAGGGCGACTACGGCGCCGAGTTGCGCTACAGCGTCGGCCGCGGCTACCGCCTGGGCGAGCACGACGGCTATGTCGACCTGGGCACGGCGGTGCGCCTGCGTGGCGGCGACGCCTCCGACGAGGCGCGGCTGGACGTGTCCAGCGGCCTGGCGCTGGCGCCGCGCTGGATGCTGATCGGCGAGTTCAACGTGATCCAGAGCCTGGGCAACGGCAAGGGCCCGAACCGGATCTACGCGCCCGGCGACAATACGCCGATCCGCGGCAACAACTTCGATTTCAGCAAGCTGCAGGCCTCGGTGCTGTACACGCTGCCCGGTGGCACGCAGCTGCAGCTCGGCTACCAGCAGCCGGTGGCCGGGCGCAACACCGGCGGCGCGGGCGGCCCGTTCGTGGCCGCCTGGTGGCGGTTCTAGCCGTGTCCGGCGAACACGACAGCGTCGCCGCCGAGGCGAGCGCCCCCGGCCGGCTCGGGCGGCTGCCGACCGAGGGCGGCCTGCAGGCGCCGATCGGCGAGGCGCTGGTTGCCGCGGGGGTGATCGACCCGCCGCAGCTGCAGAATGCGCTGACCCTGCAGTCGCGCTGGCGCTCGCGGCTGGGCGACGTGGTGCTGGCGCAGCGTGGGGTGGCCGCGCTGCGCTTCTACACGGTGCTGGCGCAGCATTTCGGGCTGCATTTCGTCAATCTGCTCCAGCAACCGATCGACCCGGCCCTGTTCCAGCCGGAGCGGCTGGCCGACTACGCGCAGCGCCTGGTGCTGCCGTGGCGCGAGGAGGACGGCCAGCTGGTGCTGGCGGTGGCCGATCCCGGCCCGGAGATCTTCGCCTGGGCGCGCGCCACCTACGGCGAGCAGGTGCGCTTCGTCGGCACCTCCAAGTTCGACATCGTCTGGAGCCTGCAGCAGCACGCCGACGCGCAGCTCACCCACGACGCGCTGAACCTGCTGGCCGAACATGCACCGGAGCATTCGGCGCGGCAGGTGATCACCCGCGCGCAGTCCGCCTTCCTGGTGGCGTTGACCGTGGTGCTGGCCGCGGCCCTGGCGCTGTGGCCGCTGGTCACCCTGATCGCGCTCAACACGCTGATCGCGGTGGCGTTCCTGGCCACCTTCGGGCTGAAGCTGGTGCTGGCCTGGCGCGGCGCGCGGCGCCGCATCGACATCAAGGTCAGCGACGAAGAAGTGGCCGCGCTCGGCGACGAGGACCTGCCGGTCTACACGGTGCTGGTGCCGATGTACAAGGAACCGGACGTGCTGCCGATCCTGGCCAACGCGCTGCGCCGGCTCGACTACCCGACCTCCAAGCTGGACGTGAAGCTGGTGCTGGAGGCCGATGACACCGAGACCATCGAGGCGGCCAAGGCGCTGGGCCTGGAGGCGTTCTTCGAGATCATCCGGGTGCCGCCGTCGCAGCCCAAGACCAAGCCCAAAGCCTGCAACTACGCGCTGCGCTTCGCCCGCGGGCAGATGCTCACCATCTACGACGCCGAGGACAAGCCGGAGCCGGACCAGCTCAAGCGCGTGGTCGCCGCGTTCCGCAAGTCGCCGGCCGACGTGGCCTGCATCCAGGCGCGGCTGAACTACTACAACGCCGACGAGAACTGGCTCACGCGCATGTTCACGCTGGAATACACGTTGTGGTTCGACTTCTACCTGCCGGCGCTGGAAACCCTGCGCATCCCGATTCCGCTCGGCGGCACCTCCAACCACTTCCGCCTGGACATCCTGCGCAAGGTCCACGCCTGGGATCCGTACAACGTCACCGAGGACGCCGACCTGGGCGTGCGCCTGACCCAGCAGGGCTACCGGGTCAGCGTGGTCAACTCCACCACGTTCGAGGAAGCCAACGTCAGCATCCCCAACTGGATCCGGCAGCGCTCGCGCTGGCTCAAGGGCTACATGCAGACCTGGCTGGTGCACATGCGCAACCCGGTGCAGCTGTACCGCTCCACCGGCGTACGCGGGTTCTGGGGCTTCCAGCTGTTCGTCGGCGGCACCTTCTTCACCGCACTGGCCGCGCCGCTGATGTGGCTGAGCTACGGGCTGTGGCTGGCGGTGGGCTCGAAATTCTTCGATCCGTTCTTCCCGCCGGCGCTGCTGTACCTGAGCCTGCTCAACCTGCTGCTCGGCAACGGCTTCCTGATCTACATGACCCTGGTGGCGGCGTTCAAGCGCGACTACTTCCGCCTGGCGCCCTACGCGCTGACCGTGCCGCTGTACTGGCTGCTGCAGTCCATCGCCGCCTACAAGGGCCTGTGGCAGCTCATCCGCAACCCGTTCTACTGGGAAAAAACCACCCATGGCATCAGCAAGCACATGGCCGAAGAGCGCCGCGCCGCGCTCGACGACTGACGCGCCGCCGCGCGCGCGTGGCACCGCGGTGTTCGTGCTCACCGCGGCGCTGCTGGCGCTGCTGTGCCACCGGTTGCTCGCGCATGGCTACATGAGCGACGACGCGATGGCGCAGTACGCCAAGCTGCTGCTGTTGCGCGACGCGGCCGGCTTCCGCATCGAGTACCTGGGTTTCCTGTACGCGCAGGCCTCGCTGTACCTGGGCGTGCTGATCGGCGGCCTGCCGGGGTTGTCCACGCCGCTGCTGCCGTACCTGGTCGACGTGCTGGCCGGGGCGACATTGGTGACCCTGCTGTGGCGCGACATCGCCGCCGGGCTGGGGCGCGGCTGGGCGTGGGCGCTGAGCGCGGGCCTGGTGTTGCAGCCGTTCTTCCTGTGGCCGACGTTGTCCGGCAACAACCAGGGCCTGGGCCTGCTGGTGTTCTACGTGGCCGCGCGCGCGCTGCGCCACTTCCGCGACGATCCGGAAGCCTTCGCCTACCTGCGCCTGGCCGCGAGCCTGTGCCTGCTGTTCTTCGTCGACGAGCGCGCCTGCTTCCTGGCGGTGGCGCTGGCGCCGTGGCTGTTCCTGATCGCGCCGCCGCGCCTGATGCGGCAGGCGCCGCTGGCGTTCTACCTGGTGTGCTACCTGCCGTTCCTGTTCGCGGTGGCGGCCTGGATGTACCTCAACTACATGTTCTTCGGCGACCCGTTGCTGTTCGTGCGCGACGCCAACTCCGCCTTCCGCGGCATCTATGCGCAGGCGGCGCTGCAGCCGTGGCTGCAGCAGGCCGCGGCGCAGCCGTGGTGGCCGCCGTTGTGGCTGTTGCTGGCCGGGCTGGTCAGCGCGCCGCTGTTGCTGTTGCTGCGCCACACCCGCGCCGGCGACACCTGGCGCAGCGTGCTGGCCGCCACCTTGACCGTGATCGGCGCCGGCACGCTGGCCACCTGGGCGCGTTTCACTGCGCAGCCGCTGGACTTCCTGGCCCTGCTGCTGGTGCCGGTGGCGCTGGTGCTGGGCGACCTGCGCCGCGACCTGCGCTGGCTGGGCCTGGCGCTGCTGCTGGCCGGCGCGGTGTCCAGCGGCTGGGTGATCGCCCGCACCGCCACCTCCACCACCCGCGACTGGATCGCCGCGCTGCAGGCGCCGGCGCCGCCGCGCCATGCCGACGCCGCACAGTTGGGCGCGTGGCTGGCCGAGGCGCGGCTGCCGACCCTGCTGGACGATCGCGCCAGCTACCCGGTAATCGTCGCCCGCGGCGACGCCAGGCAACTGATCCTGCCGTTCGACCCGCGCTTCAAGCAGGCGCTGGTCGATCCGCGGCAGATGCCGGCGCAGGTGGTGGTGAGCGACCCGGCCAGCCAGGCCGGCGCCCTGGACAGCCTCAACCGGCGCTTCCCGCAGCTATGGCAACAGGGCCTGCCGGGCTACAGTCTGGTCTACCACCAGGGCATCTACCGGGTATGGCGCCGATCGCCGTGAGACTGCTGGCCGCACTGCTGTTGGCGCTGAGCGCCGGCGGCTGCAGTGCGGCGCCGGCGCCGCCGTGGCTGGGCGCCAACGTCAAGGTCTCGCCGCAGGCGCCTTGGGGCAGCGCGGCCGCGCAGCAGTCGCTGCGGCAACTGGCCGATGCCGGCGCCTCGCGCGCGCTGCTGGTCGCCTTCGTCTGGCAGGCCGCGCCGCAGTCCTCGGCGCCGGTGCTGGGCAGCGACAGCAGCCCGGCGCTGATCCGCGCCGGACTGCGGCAGATGCGCGCCGCGGGCCTGCAGCCGGTGCTGAAGGTGCATCTGTGGATTCCCGGGCACTGGGCCGGCGAGGCCGCGCCGGCCGATCGCGATGCCTGGTTCGCCGCCTACCAGCGCGCGCTGCTGCAACTGGCCCAGGTCGCCGCCGAGGAACGCGCCAGCGCGCTGATCGTCGGCACCGAACTGCGCCAGTTGCAGGATGCGCCGCAATGGCCGGCGCTGCTGGCGGCGGTGCGCCAGGTCTATCGCGGCCCGATCGGCTACGTCGCCGACGGCCTGGAGCAGGCCGAGCGCTTCGGTTACTGGGACCGTTTCGATTTCGTCGGCACCAGCCTGTACCCCGCGCTTTCCGCCACGCCGGCGCAGCGGCGCGCGCAGATGCATGCGGCAGCGGCGCGCGTGCAGGCACTGGCCGAGCGCAGCGGCCGCCCGGTGTGGGTGGCCGAACTGGGCTTGCGCTCGGCGCGCGGCAGCCTGGCCGCGCCGTGGGAAAGCCCGGAGCAGCGCACCGCCGACGTCGACACCGCGTTGCAGGCGCAGGTGCTGCACGAGTGGCGCGAGGTGCTCGACGCGCAGCCGCGCATCGCCGGCATCGCGCTGTGGTGCTGGTACACCGACCCGGACGCCGGCGGCGCGCAGGACAGCGATTTCACCGTGCAGCACAAGCCGGCGCAGGCGGTGCTGAAGCGGTGACGCATGGTGCATGGCCTTTCGTTCGCGGTGGCGGCTGCAGGACACTTCCAGTAACGCAATTTTTCACTGCTCAGCGGGACATCGCTTACTTGTAGGAGCGGCTTTAGCCGCGACCAACGTAATCGATTATGCCTGTCACGTTTGAAGCTGCTTCTGCGATTAGAACGAAGCTCAAGCACAAGCTGACGCAAAGGCAAATGCTTTCGCCCTGCGGGCGAGTCGCTTTTCTTTGCTTGTGCAAAGAAAAGTAACCAAAAGAAGCGCTTCACCACAGCCGAAGGCTGGTCAAGCACACCCTGCAGCGCGCCCTCCGCGCTACGCGCTCCGGGTTCGCAGCCACGACGGACATTTTTCGACGGCACATCCATGTGCCGGCGAAAAACGACGCGCATCCTGCGCGCCGCCCTTCGGGTATTCACCCGCCGTGCCTGCCGCGATGAGGGGGTCGTCAAAGCAAAAGCAATAGCAATAGCAGGAGCCAGAACAGGTGTGGCGATGCGGTGGCGACTGCGATGACCGCTTTTGCAAAGGGCGACAACTTGGCGCAACGCATCGGGCGCATAATCGCGCGATGATCATCGACTCGTTGCTGGACACCGACCTCTACAAGTTCACCATGATGCAGGCGGTGCTGCATCAGCATCCCGGCGCGCAGGTGGAGTACCGCTTCAAGTGCCGTACCCCGGGCATCGACCTGGCGCAGTACCTGCCGCAGATCTCGGCGGAGATCGACGCGCTGTGTGCGCTGCGCTTTCGCGAGGAGGAACTGGACTACCTGCGTGCGATGCGCTTCATCAAGCCGGACTTCGTCGATTTCCTGGCGCTGTTCCACCTGGACCGCAAGTATCTGCAGGTGCAGGCCTCGACCAGCGTGCCCGGCGAGATCGAACTGCACATCCGCGGGCCGTGGCTGCACACCATCCTGTTCGAGGTGCCGCTGCTGGCGATCGTCAACGAGGTGTGGTTCCGCAATGCCGGCGGGGGAGAGCATGCCGAAGGCCTGCGCCGCCTGCAGGCCAAGATCGCGCTGCTGCGCGATACCCCCGGATACGACGGCTGCGCCATCGCCGACTACGGCACCCGCCGCCGCTATTCGCGGGCCTGGCACGGCGAGCTGCTGCCGGTGCTGCAGCAGACTTTGGGCAAGCAGTTCGTCGGCACCAGCAACGTGCATTTCGCCCGCCGTTACGGGCTGACCCCGCTGGGCACGATGGCCCACGAGTACCTGCAGGCGTTCCAGGCGCTGGGGCCGCGGCTGCGCGACTCGCAGGCGGCGGCGCTGGAATCGTGGGCGCGCGAGTACCGCGGCGACCTCGGCATCGCATTGTCGGACGTGGTCGGCCTGGACGCGTTCCTGCGCGATTTCGATCTGTACTTCTGCAAGCTGTTCGACGGCATGCGCCACGATTCCGGCGACCCGTTCGAATGGGGCGAGCGGATCCTGGCGCACCTGCAGCGGCATCGGGTGGATCCGCGCAGCAAGATCCTGGTGTTCAGCGACGGCCTGGACATCGACAAGGTGATGCGGCTGTACGCGCATTTCCGCGACCGCTGCATGCTGGCGTTCGGCGTCGGCACGCACCTGACCAACGACCTGGGCCTGGTGCCGCTGCAGATCGTGATCAAGATGGTCCGCTGCAATGGCCAGCCGGTGGCCAAGCTCAGCGACTCGCCGGGCAAGACCCTGTGCGACGACCCGGCCTACCTGGCCTACCTGCGCCAGGTGTTCGAGGTGCCGGCCGAGGACCCGCGCTGAGCGCTGCGGCAGTGCGCCGACGCGGCGGACGCCGCGGTCCCGGGACGGCCGGACAGGCGTCGCAGTTCGGCGCATCGGGACTTTGCGGTGAAGAGGGAGTGAGATACACTGCGCGATAAAGTGAGAACTGTGTCGCAATAGTGGCGGTCGGCGACGGCCGGCCAGGCGCCGCAGCCGCTACGCCGTTGTCGTTCCGTCCCTGCCCAGAGACTTCCTCGATGAGCGCTCACGCGTTGCAGACCCATTACCGCACCCATGCCTGTTCGCGGCAGTGGCGCGGCTTTCTGCGCGCGTTGGCCGAGGAGTTCGCCGCCGAACTGGGGGCCGAGGACCTGGCGCTGTTGATGGCGCGCATCGGCCGCCGCTTCGCCGCCGAACATCCGGTCGGTGCCTGCGCCACCCTGCAGGACCTGGAGCAGGCGGCCAACCGTCTCTGGGACCAACTGGAATGGGGCTATGCGCGGTTCGAGGAACACGCCGACCGCGTCGAACTGCTGCACGCCGGTTCGCCGCTGCACATCGGCCTGGCCGGGCAGGCCACCGGCGCCGACGGGTTCCTGGAGGGGGTGTATCAGGCATGGTTCGTGCAGGTCGGCATGTCGGCCGGGCTGGGCGTGCGTGCGTTGTCGTCCGGGAACGAAGACCTGCGGCGCTTCGTGCTGGCCAGGATCGGCTGAGCGCGGCGGCAGCGACCGACTATTTTCAGATCGTCATGAGGGGAGTCATGTCCAAGAAGTCCAAGCAGACGGGTGCCGAAACCGGCGACGACGTCTCCAGCCTGTTCGCCAAGCTCGGCAGCAGCGGCGCTACCGCCTACCAGGATTTCTCCGCCGACCGGCTCAGCGCGGTGGAGCCGGTCGCGGCGCCGCCGCCGCCGCCGGCGCCCGCCGTCCCGGCACCGGTGCTGTCGGTAGTGCGCGCCGCGGTCGAGCCGAGGCCGGCCGCCCCGTTGCCGGTTGCGCCGCCGCCGCCAGCGCCTGCCGCCCCGGCTGCGCCGGCGCCGGCCGCCGCCGTGGCGGGAACCGGCAGCGGCACGCCGTTGCAGCAGTTGTTCCAGCGCCTGCTCGAGGCTGGCCGCGAGGCCGCCGTGCCGGCGCCGGGCGGTCCGCTCAAGCGCTTCTTGACTCGTTGATGCCGCGCGGCGCCTCGGGCGCCGCCCTGTTTGCCGTCGCCGCGTGGTGGGGAAGACCGCGCGCCGACCTCCTCCCCCTTGTTAGGAACCGCCGATGAGCGCTGCCTCCGCGTCGCATGCCGCGCGCCCGCTGCATGTCCTGGCCAACTGGTCGCTGTGGCTGCTGGGCGCCGTGTTGCTGGTCTTCGTCGTCGCCATCCCCATGGAGGTGCCGCAGCAACTGGTGTTCTCGCTGGTGGTGTTCGCCGCGGCGATGCTGCTGCGGCGCAGTGGCAGCCGCCTGGCGATCCTGGTGATGATGGCGCTGTCGCTGGCGGTGTCCTCGCGCTACATCTGGTGGCGCCTGACCCAGACCGTGGGCATGAGCAGCCCGATCGACCTGAGCCTGGGCCTGGGCCTGCTGCTGGCCGAACTGTACGCATTCGTGATCCTGGCCCTGGGCTATTTCCAGGTGCTGTGGCCGCTGAACCGGCGGCCGCTGCCGCTGCCGGCCGACCAGCGGCAATGGCCCAGCGTCGACCTGTTCATCCCCACCTACAACGAACCGCTGTCGGTGGTGCGCTCGACCATTCTCGCCGCCAGCGTGATGGACTGGCCCGCCGACAAGCTCAATATCTACCTGCTCGACGACGGCCGCCGCGACGAGTTTCGCGCGTTCTGCGCGCAGGCCGGCATCCACTACGTCACCCGCACCAACAACTTCCACGCCAAGGCCGGCAACATCAATGCCGCGCTGAAGAAGTCCAGCGGCGAGTACGTGGCGATCTTCGACTGCGACCACATCCCCACGCGCTCGTTCCTGCAGGTGGCGATGGGCTGGTTCCTGCGCGACGCCAAGCTGGCGGTGGTGCAGATGCCGCACTACTTCTTCTCGGCCGATCCGTTCGAGCGCAACCTCGGCAACCACGGCAAGGTGCCCAACGAGGGCGAGCTGTTCTACGGCCTGCTGCAGGACGGCAACGACCAGTGGGATGCCACCTTCTTCTGCGGCTCGTGCACGGTGATCAAGCGCAAGCCGCTGGAGGAAGTGGGCGGGGTGGCGGTGGAGACCGTCACCGAGGACGCGCACACCGCACTGAAGCTGCACCGTCGCGGCTACCGCAGCGCCTACATCGCGGTGCCGCAGGCCGCCGGCCTGGCCACCGAGAGCCTGTCCGGCCACGTCGCCCAGCGCATCCGCTGGGCGCGCGGCATGGCGCAGATCGCGCGGCTGGACAATCCGCTGCTGGGCAAGGGCCTGCGCCTGTCGCAGCGGCTGTGCTACGCCAACGCGATGCTGCACTTCTTCTACGGGCTGCCGCGCATCGTGTACCTCACCGCGCCGCTGGCCTTCCTGTTCTTCGGCGCGCACGTGATCCACGCCTCGGCGCTGATGATCCTGGCCTACGCGCTGCCGCACATCCTGCAGGCCAACCTGACCAACCTGCGCACCCAGGGCAAGTTCCGCCACCTGCTGTGGAACGAGGTCTACGAGACCACCCTGGCCTGGTACATCCTGCGCCCGACGCTGGTGGCACTGTTCAATCCCAAGCTCGGCAAGTTCAACGTCACCCCCAAAGGCGGCCTGGTGCCGCGCAGCTACTTCGACGGGCAGATCGCCAAGCCCTACCTGTTCCTGCTGGTGCTCAACCTGGCCGGCGTGGTCGCGGGCGTGATGCGCCTGCTCAGCGTGCAGGCCGGCGGCGAGGCGCAGACCATCTGGTTCAACCTGGCGTGGACCGCCTACAACGTGCTGCTGCTCGGCGCCACCATCGCCACCGCCAGCGAGATGCGCCAGGTGCGCCGCTCGCATCGCGTGCCGCTGGACATCCCGGCCACGCTGCACCTGGCCGATGGCCGCGAACTGGCCTGCCGCACCGTCAACTTCTCCACCGGTGGCATGGCCCTGCGCCTGCTCGCGCCGGTGCCGGTGGAGCCGGACATGCCGGTGGAGATCGCGCTGCCGCAGCGCGGCAGTTCCAAGCGCCTGCCGGCGATGGTGCGCCACGACCGCGACGGCGAAATCAGCATCCAGTTCCGGCCGATGTCGATCGAACAAGAGCGCTGGCTGGTGGCCTGCACCTTCGCCCGCGCCGACATCTGGGTGTCGCAGTGGGGCCGCCACGACCGCGACCGCTTCTGGGTGTCGCTGGGGCGCGTGTTCGCGGCCAGCATGCGCGGCTTCCGGCGCCTCGGTCAGCACATCGCCAGCAGCGCGCGCAGCGGCTGGCGCGGCCGCGCCACCGGCGAGGAGGCGGCGCCGTGAGTCGTCGTCCCGCGGTGGTGCGTTGCTCCCTCTCTTTCCCTTCTTTCCGGTTGCCGTCGATGCGTCTACCCGCCCTGGCTGCGTGCTGTCTCACGGTCCTGTCCGGCCTCGCCCTGGCCCAGGAGCCGACCCTTCCCGCCACCGCGCCGTCGCCGGCGGCCGCCGCGACCGCCACGCCGCTGCCGTCGCCGGCCGAGCGCGAGCGCTCGGCCACGCTCAAGCAGCTCGGCGTGGACTACGAGATGACCCTGCGCGGCATCCAGGGCAGCGCCGGCATTCCCTTCAGCACCCGTACCGACGAAGTGGTGCAGGCGGCGAACCTGCACCTGGTGTACAGCTATTCGCCGGCGCTGCTGCCGGACCTGTCGCACCTGAAGGTCAGCGTCAACGGCGTCACCGTGGCGACCCTGCCGGTCAGTCGCGAGAACGCCGGCAAGCTGCAGCAGAGCGACGTGCCGATCGATCCGCGCCTGATCAGCGACTACAACCGGCTCAACCTGCAGCTGATCGGCCATTACACCCGCGACTGCGAGGACCCGGACCACACCAGCCTGTGGGCCAACATCGATCCGTCCACGCGGCTGTCGCTGACCGCCACCCCGCTGGTGCTGCGCAACGACCTGGCGCTGCTGCCGGTGCCGTTCTACGACAAGCGCGACACGCGCCGCTTGGAACTGCCGTTCGTGTTCCCGCAACGCCCGGACCTGCCCACGCTGCGCAGCGCCGGCATCGTCGCCTCCTGGTTCGGCGCGCAGGCCGGCTACCGCGGCGCGTCGTTCGGCGTGGCCATCGGCGACGTGCCGGCCACCGGCAATGCGGTGCTGTTCGCCACCGCTGCGACCCTGCCGGCGGAACTGGCGGCGACCCAGGCCGGCTTGAGCGAGATCTCCGGTCCGACCCTGGCGATGGTCGCCAACCCGCGCGATGCCACCGGCAAGCTGCTGCTGGTGCTGGGCCGCGACGACGCCGACCTGCAGCAGGCCGCCACCGCGCTGAGCCTGGGCACGCCGTTCAACGGCCCGGTGGCGCGCATCGGCGAGCTCAAGCAGGCGCAGCCGCGCAAGCCCTACGACGCGCCCAACTGGATCTCCAGCGACAGGCCGGTGCGCTTCGGCGAGCTGGTCGCGCAGACCGCGCAACTGAACGTCAGTGGCTACCACCCCGATCTGATCCGGGTCGGCCTGCAGCTGCCGCCGGATCTGTTCGTGTGGCAGCGCGACGGCATCCCGATCAACCTGCGCTACCGCTATACGGTGCCGGAGACGCAGAACAAGTCCGCGCTCAACGTCAGCATCAACGAGGCCTTCGTGACCACGCTGCCGCTGACCGGTCACGCCTACGCCGAGTCGTTGCCGCTGCGCTGGTGGCACGAGCTCTCGCCCAAGGGCGCGATGCCGGTGGAGCAGAAGCTGCTGCTGCCGACCGGGCCGTTCTCGGCCAACAGCCAGCTGCGCTTCCACTTCTTCTTCGACCGTCCGCAGGCGGAGGCGTGCAAGAACACCTTCCCCGACGTGTCCGGCGCGATCGATGCGGATTCCAGCGTGGACCTGCGCTCGTTCCATCACTACATGGCGATGCCGAACCTGGCCGCGTTCGGCAATGCCGGCTTCCCGTTCACGCGCCTGGCCGACCTGTCCGAATCCACCGTGGTGGTGCCGGACGAGATCGGCGATCAGGACATGGCCAACCTGCTGACCCTGCTCGGCCGGCTCGGCGCGTCCACCGGCTATCCGGCGCTGCGGGTGACCCTGATCCACGCCGCCGAGGTCGACAAGCACGCCGACAGCGACCTGCTGGTGTTCGGCAGTCTGCGCTCGCAGCCGCTGTTCCAGCGCTGGAGCGCGGTGCTGCCGATCGGCGATGGCGCCAGCGGACAGCGGTTTTCGATGAGCGACTGGGTGCTGGACAAGCTGCCCGGCTTCCTGGCGTTCGATCCGCGCCGCACCGACCTGCCGACCACTGCCGAGGTCGCGGTGAAGCCGGCGCCCGGCGATGTGGTGCTGATGGGCTTCCAGTCGCCGCTGAAGGCCGGGCGCAGCGTGGTCGCGCTGCTGGCCGAGGACCCGGCCAGCGTCGAGGACTTCTTCGACGCCTGGTTCGAACCGGCCACGCTGAAGGATTTCCAGGGCAGCGTGGTGCTGCTGCAGAAGGGCAAGGTGCGCAGCCTGGCCGGCAACCAGACCTACTACGTCGGCCACCTGCCGCTGCCGACCTGGGCGCGCTGGTACTTCTCGCAGCATCCGCTGCTGCTCGGCCTGGCGGTGGTGGCGCTGAGCGTGCTGCTGGCGCTGGCCGCACGCGTGGTGCTGCGCCGGCATTCGGCGGCGCGGCTGCAGGAAGGCCAGTGAACGCACACACTGGCCAACGCCGGCGCCTGCTCGGCGGCCTGCTCGCCGCCGGTGCGGCGACGCTGCTGCCGCCGGCGCGCGCCGCGCTCGCCGCAGCGCCGGCCTGCGCGCCGTGGCGCGAGTGGACCGCATTCGTCGGCAAGCACCTCGATGCCAGCGGGAGGGTGATCGATTTCCAGCACGCCGACCAGCGCAGCACTTCCGAAGGCCAGTCCTACGCGCTGTTCTTCGCGCTGGTGGCCAACGACCAGGTGCTGTTCGAGCGCGTGCTCGGCTGGACCCGGCACAACCTGTGCGGCGGCCGCCCGCAGCAGGTGCTGCCGGCGTGGCTGTGGGGCCGCGCCAGCGACGACAGTTGGCGCGTGCTCGACGGCAACACCGCCAGCGACGCCGACCTGTGGATCGCCTACGTGCTGCTCGAGGCCGGGCGCCTGTGGCAGCGGCCCGGCTACACCCAGGCCGGCCTGCAGACGCTGGCGCTGGTGCGGCGCACCGAGCTTGCCGAGTTGCCCGGGTTCGGCAGCATGCTCTTGCCGGCGGCCAAGGGGTTCGTCAAGCCGCAGCGCTGGACGCTCAACCCCAGTTACCTGCCGATCCAGTTGCTGCGGCGCTTCGCCGCGGTCGATCCGAAGGGGCCATGGGCCGGCCTGGCCACGCGCAGCGCGCGCCTGCTGCGCGACAGCGCGCCGGTCGGCTTCGCCCCGGACTGGATCGCCTGGAACGGCCGCGAGTTCGGCGTCGATCCGGACAAGGGGGCGCTGGGCAGCTACGACGCGATCCGCGTGTACCTGTGGGCCGGCATGCTCGATCCCGCCGAGCCGCTGCGCAAGACACTGCTCGACGATCTGTCCGGCCCGCTGCAGCAACTGCGTGCGCAGGGCCGCCTCGACGAGAAGATCGACACCCGCCAGGGCGTCGGCAGCGGCCAGGCGCCGCCCGGCTTTTCCGCGGCCCTGCTGCCGTACCTGAGCGCGCTGCGCGAACCGGCGCTGCTCAAGGCGCAGGCGCAACGCATTCCCGCGCCCGGCGACGCCGCCGCGGCCCGGCTTCCCTACTACGACCGGGTGCTGATCCTGTTCGGCCGCGCCTGGCTCGACAACCGTTACCGCTTTTCCGCAGACGGCGCGCTGCAGCCCGCCTGGAGAACCCAATGCTCCGCATGAACCTCAAGCCCCTGTACCTGGCCGGCATGATCGACCTGTGCCTGCTCGCCGGCAGCGCACAGGCGCAGAACGCCACCGCCACCCAGCAACTGGTCAGCCAGGGCAACTACTGGCATGACCAGGGCCGCGACGACCTCGCCGCCGACGCCTGGCGCAAGTTGCTGCAGGTCGACCCGAACCAGCCCGATGCGCTGCTCGGCCTGGCCCAGATCGATCTGGCGCAGGGCCGCCAGACCGACGCGCGCAAGCGCCTGGCGCAACTGCAGAAGGCGCATCCGCAGGCGCCGCAGACCCAGCGCCTGGCCATGTCGATCGGCGGCAGCGGTGGCAGCGGCGACACGATCGAGCTGCGCAACGCGCGCCGCGCCGCCGCCGCGGGCCGCTACGTGGACGCGGTGCGCGCCTACCAGGCGCTGTTTGACGGCAAGGGCCCGCCGGACGCGCTGGCGCTGGAGTACTACCAGGCGCTGGCCGGCACGCCGCAGGGCTGGGAGGGCGCGCGCGACGGCCTGCGCCGCCTGGCCGCCGCGCAGCCGGACAACACCGCCGCGGCGCTGGCGCTGGCACAGGTGCTGACCTATCGCGAACCGTCGCGGCGCGAGGGCATCGCCCAGCTCGCCGCGCTGAGCAAGCGTGCCGATGTCGCCGGCCCGGCCCGCGCCGCCTGGCGCCAGGCCCTGCTGTGGCTCAACGCCGGGCTCGCCGATGCGCCGTTGTACCAGGCGTTCCTGGCCGCCAATCCGAACGATGCCGAGGTCGCCAACAAGCTGGCGCAGGTGCAGGCGCGGCGCGCGCAAGGCGGCGGCGACCCGGCCGGCGAACAACTCGGCGAGGGCTTCAAGGCGCTCAACGCCGGCAACCTGGCGCTGGCCGAACAGCGCTTCGCGCAGGTGCTGCGCGCGCGCCCGCGCGATGCCGAGGCGCTCGGCGGCCTGGGCTCGGTGCGGTTGCGCCAGCAGCGCTTCGGCGAAGCGCAGGAACTGCTGCGCCCGGCCGCGGCCGCCAACGGCAAATGGCGCAGCGCGCTGGACAGCGCGCGCTACTGGCTGCAACTGCAGCAGGCACAGGACGCACGCACACGCGGCGACAGCGACGCGGCGCTGCGCCTGGCCCAGCAAGCGGTCAAGCTCAAGCCCGAGGAGGCCGCCGGCTACGCGCTGCTGGGCGACCTGCAGGCGGCCAGCGACGCCGCCGCGGCCGAGAAGAGCTACCGCGAGGCGCTGCGTCTGCATGCCGACGACAGCGGCGCGCTGCAGGGCCTGATCGCCCTGTACAGCCGCCAGGGTCGCGCCACCGAGGCCAGTGCGCTGTTCGCCCGGCTCAGCCCGGCGCAGCGCCAGCAGGCCGGCGGCGAGTCCGCGCTGAAAGCCAACCTGCAGCGCGCCCGCGCGCAGCAGGCGCTGGAGGCCGGCGACAGCGTCACCGCGCAGAGCGAACTGGAGAAGGCGATGGTCGACAACCCGGGCGATCCGTGGGTGCGCCTGGACCTGGCGCGGCTGTACCAGCAGGCCGGGCGTCCGGACCAGGCGCGCAGCGTCATGGATGGCCTGCTCGCGGTGCACGGCGACATGCCCGAGGCGCTGTACGCCAACGCACTGCTGGCGCAGGAGCGTGGCGACTGGGCCACCGCCTACGCCAGCCTGGAGCGCATCCCGGCCACTGCGCGCACCGCCGAGATGCGTGCGCTGCGCAATACCGCCTGGGTCGAACAGCAGGCGGCACAGGCGCGGCTGCTGCAACAGCAGGGCCGTGGCGGCGAAGCGCAGTTGCTGCTGGGCCGCACCGAGGCCGCGCTGGGCGATGCGCTGGAGCAGCCGGCGCTGCTGGCGGCGATGGCCGGTGCCTATGCCGACATCGGCAGCAACCAGCGCGCGCTGACCCTGGCGCAGCGCCTGGTCGCGCAGAACCCCTCCACCGAGGCGCGCCTGCAGTACGCCGGCGTGCTGTTGCGCGCGCACCAGGACGCGGAACTGGCAGCGACCCTGCGGCAACTGCGCGACGCCGACATGAGCGCCGAGCAGCAACGCCGCTACCAGGCGCTGCGCAGCGGCTACGTGCTGCGCCAGGTCGATGCGCTGCGCGAACTCGGCAACCTCGAAGCCGCCTACGACGCGCTGGCGCCGCTGCTGGCGCAGCAGAACCAGGATTCGCAGGCGGTGGCCGCGCTGGCGCGGCTGTACGCCGCCGCCGGCGACCAGCGCCAGGCGCTGGTGCTGTACCAGCAGCAACTGCAGCAGTCGCCCAACGACCTGGACACGCTGATCGCCGCGGCCAACACCGCCGCCGCGCTGCGCGACCTGCACAGTGCCGAGGACTATCTGCAACGTGCGCTGGCGCAGGCGCCGGATTCGCCGCAGGTGCTCGCGGCCGCCGGCCGCGTGTACCGCAGCGCCGGCAAGAACCGCAAGGCCGAGAGCTACTTCCGCGCCGCGCTGGCGGCGCAGGCGCGCGAGGCGGGACAGTACGACAACGGCCTGCCGGCGGCCAATGGCCCGGCGTCCTATGCCGCCGCCGGGCGCCCGCTCAATCCGTTCGCCGGCATGAACGGGCGCATGCCGCGCAGCGCCGCGGTGGTGTCCGACAGCCTCGGCGGCGGCATGCCGGCGCCGGCCTACGCGGCGTCCGCACTGCCGGGATCCGCGCTGGCCGTGGCCGCCGGCGACGACCTGCCGCCGCCGGCCAGCGCCAGTGCCGCCGGCGTGGCCCTGGCCGCATTGCCGGTGCCGGGCCAGCGCACGACCACGACCACCCGCACCGCACCGCGCGCGCTGCCCGGCGATGACGGGTTGCTGGCCGCCGCGCCGCGTGGGTCCCTGCGCCAGCCGCCCGCAGCGGCCACGTCCGTGGGCGGTTCCAGCGTGCTCGACGAGTTGCGCGAGGTGCAGGCCGAGAACAGCGACAGTCTCGCTACCGGCGCCAGCTACCGCGCCCGCGACGGCGAAGCCGGCCTGGGCCGGTTGCGCGATCTGGAAGTGCCGCTGCACGGCGAGTTCGCAGTAGGCGAGGGCAAGCTGCAGGTCGACGTCACCCCGACCCTGCTCGATGCCGGCACGCTCGGCACCGGCTACGCCACCGCCAGCCGCTTCGGCGCCGGCCCCGCGGCGGCGATGGGCGATGCCCTGGCCGCCGACCGCACCCCGATCGACACCCTGGTCGGCAGCGACCTGTACCAACTGCTGCTCACCGAGGGCAACAGCAACGTCACCCGCAACGCGCTGCGCACCTACGCGGTCAACACCGGGCTGTACAACAAGCTGTTCAACGACACCGACCCGGCGCTGACCAATGCGCAGCGCGAGGCGGCGGCGCTGCAGGCGCTGTACGCCGAACCGCTGTCGGCGTTCCTGCTCGGCAATACCGCCGCCGACACCGCGATCGGCACGCTGGCCAGCGCCATCCTCGGCGATGCCTCGCGCAGCGCCGACCTCAGCGCCGCCGACATCGCCCGCTTCCGCAACCTCGCCGCCAACCCCACCGCCGCGGCGCTGACCCCGGCCGGCTTCAGCCAGGCGCTGTACACCATGGCTGCCAACGGCAACGGGGCGCGGCGCATGGACCAGGACGCGCGCGGCGTCGGCATGGCGGTGACCTACAAGAACGGCGGCTTCAGCGCCGATCTGGGCAGCACGCCGGTCGGCTTCCCCGAGCGGCGCATCGTCGGCGGCGTCGGCTATCGCGGCCAGGCCGGCGAGAACCTGACCTATTCGGGCGAGGTGTTCCGGCGTGCGGTCAGCGACAGCCTGCTGTCCTTCGGTGGCGTCGACGACGGCCGCGCCGGACTCGGCTGGGGCGGCGTGACCAGCAACGGCCTGCGCCTGTCGGCCACCCTCGACAACGGCCTGCTCGGCGGCTACGCCAGCGTCAGCGCCGATCGCCTGGTCGGCCGCAACGTCGCCGACAACGACCACCGCCAGGTCGACCTGGGCGTGTACGTGCACGCGCTGGACACCGAGAACCAGTCGCTGACCGCCGGCCTCAACCTGACCGCGATGCAGTACGACAAGAACCTGGGCGGCTACACCTACGGCCAGGGCGGCTACTTCAGCCCGCAGGATTACGTGGACCTGGGCTTCCCGGTGCACTGGAGCGGGCGCACGGCCGGACGCACGGTCAACTGGAGCGTGGACGCCAGCGTCGGCGTGCAGCACTTCCGCAGCGACGACAGCCCGTACTTCCCGACCAGCGCGCAGATGCAGCAGGCCGCCTACGACGCTGCCTCGCTGGCCGCGCTGCTGGGCCTGACCGACCGCTACGTCGCGCCGGTCTACGCCGGGCAGAGCAAGACCGGCATGTCCTACAACATCGCCGGCGCGGCGGAGTGGCAGATCGCCCCGCAACTGTTCCTGGGCGGCCGCCTGCTGTTCAACAACGCCCGCGACTACACCCAATTCAGCACCAACATCTACGTGCGCTTCGTGCTCGACCGGCTCGGCGCCGGCCTCGGCCGCCGTCCGCAGGTGCTGGCCTCGCCGTACGTGCCGGAGTAGGGCGCCGCGGGCGCGCTGCTCCCGTCGTACGTAGGAGCGGCTTCAGCCGCGACGGGCGTTCCACGGGAGAGCCCGTCGCGGCTGAAGCCGCTCCTACAGCTTTTCGCCAGCAGCCTTGCGGCGCGCGGGATCGGAACGCTGCATCACGGCTGTTGCAGGGTGCGCAGTTACCCCGCTGCACGCCCCGCCACCACGGCGGATAATCGCGGCCATCCCCGCTGCCAGGAGTTCGCCATGATCCGCGACATCATCCGCATGGGCGACCCGCGTCTGCTGCGCCAGGCGCCGCCGGTCACCGACTTCGACAGCGCGCAGCTGCACGCGCTGGTGGCCGACATGTTCGAGACCATGGACGCCGCACGCGGCGTCGGCCTGGCCGCGCCGCAGATCGCGGTGGACCTGCAGTTGATGGTGTTCGGCTTCGAGCGCAGCGCGCGCTATCCGGACGCGCCGCCGGTGCCGCGCACCGCCCTGGCCAATGTGGTGATCGAACCGCTGTCCGACGAGCTGGAGGACGGCTGGGAAGGCTGCCTGTCCATTCCCGGGCTGCGCGCGGTGATTCCGCGCTACCGGCACATCCGCTACCGCGGCGTGCTGCCGGACGGCACCCCGCTGCAGCGCGAGGCCGAGGGTTTCCATGCCCGCGTGGTCCAGCACGAGCACGACCACCTGATCGGCCGGCTGTATCCCTCGCGCATCCGCGACTTCGACAAGTTCGGTTTCGAGGACGTGCTGTCGTACGAGCTGTAGCGCAGGATCGACGTGCTTTTCGTAGGAGCGGCTTCAGCCGCGACCGGGCGTTACCGGTTACGCCTCGGTCGCGGCTGAAGCCGCTCCTACGACAGCGCCGATCACCTGCAAGTCCCAGAACGCTCACGGCCCGCGCGAGGCGGGCCGTGGCGGGTGCTGCTAGAAACGCGCTGTGGCTTACTTCAGCGCCTTGAAGCGCAAGCGCTTCGGGCCGGCGTCGTCGCCCAGGCGGCGCTTCTTGTCCTCTTCGTACTCGCGGTAGTTGCCCTGGAAGAACTCCACGTGCGAGTCGCCCTCGAAGGCGAGGATGTGAGTGGCGATGCGGTCCAGGAACCAGCGATCGTGCGAGATCACGAAGGTGTTGCCCGGGAACTCCAGCAGCGCGTCTTCCAGCGCGCGCAGGGTTTCGATGTCCAGGTCGTTGGACGGTTCGTCGAGCAGCAGCACGTTGCCGCCCTGCAGCAGGGTCTTGGCCATGTGCAGGCGGCCGCGCTCACCGCCGGACAGCGAACCGACCATCTTCTGCTGGTCCTGGCCCTTGAAGTTGAAGCGGCCGATGTAGGCGCGCGACTGGATCTCCACGCCGTTGATGTTGAGGATGTCCAGGCCGCCGGAAATCTCCTGGAACACGTTGTGGTTGCCTTCCAGCTTGTCGCGGCTCTGGTCCACGTACGACAGCTGCACGGTCGGCCCGACCACGATCTCGCCCGAATCCGGCTTCTCCTGCCCGGTGATCATCTTGAACAGGGTCGACTTACCGGCACCGTTGGGGCCGATGATGCCGACGATGGCGCCCGGCGGGATGATCATCGACAGGTTGTCGATCAGCAGGCGGTCGCCGAACTTCTTGGAGACGTTCTTGAACTCCATCACCGAGTTGCCCAGGCGCTCGCCCGGCGGAATGAAGATTTCGTTGGTCTCGTTGCGCTTCTGGTAATCGACCGACTGCAGCTCGTCCAGGCGCGCCAGACGCGCCTTGCCCTTGGAACGGCCGCCCTTGGCGTTCTGCCGGGCCCACTCCAGTTCCTTCTGGATCGCCTTCTGCCGCGCCTTCTCCTGGTTCTCTTCCTGCTTCAGGCGCTCGTCCTTCTGCATCAGCCATTCGGTGTAGTTGCCCTTCCACGGAATGCCGCGGCCGCGGTCCAGTTCCAGGATCCACTCGGCGGCGTTGTCGAGGAAGTAGCGATCGTGGGTGACCGCGACCACGGTGCCGGTGTAGCGCGCCAGGAACTGCTCCAGCCACTCCACCGATTCGGCGTCGAGGTGGTTGGTCGGTTCGTCGAGCAGCAGCATGTCCGGCTTCTGCAGCAACAGCCGGCACAGCGCCACACGGCGCTTCTCGCCGCCGGACAGGTTGGCGATCTTGGCGTCCCACGGCGGCAGCCGCAGCGCGTCGGCGGCCACGTCGAGCTGGTTCTCCAGGGTGTGCGCGTCGCCGGCGGCCAGGATCGCCTCCAGGCGCTCCTGTTCCTTGGCCAGCGCGTCGAAGTCGGCGCCTTCCTCGGCATAGGCGGCATACACCGCTTCCAGCGCGGCCTGCGCCTGCAGCACTTCGCCCACGCCTTCCTCGACCGACTCGCGCACGGTCTTGTTCGGGTCCAGCTCCGGCTCCTGCGCCAGGTAGCCGACCTTGGTGCCGGGCTGCGGACGCGCCTCGCCTTCGAAATCGGTGTCCACGCCGGCCATGATCTTCAGCACGGTGGACTTGCCGGCGCCGTTGAGGCCGAGCAGGCCGATCTTGGCGCCGGGGAAGAACGACAGCGAGATGTCCTTGATGATCTGGCGCTTGGGCGGCACGGTCTTGCTGACCCGGTTCATGGTGTAGATGTATTGCGACATGGCGGCTCCAAAGGCGCAGGTCGCCCGCCGGCCGGCGGCCGGAGGGCGTCGAAAGGGATGGCGGATTATAGCCGGACGGCCGCCGGCATTCGTTGCCGCGCGGCCTACTCGGCGATCGGCGGCAGCGCAGCCGTGGTCGCCGTTGACGAGGCGCCCGCGCGACGTTGCCGGCGCAGATAGAACAGCGCGCAGATCACCAGCACCAGCATCGCCAGCCATTCGCTGTGCAGGGCGGCCTGCATCGCGGCCAGGCTGCCGCCGCCGCGGGCGTGCGCATAGATGGCGCCCAGTGCCGCCGGGCCCAGGCCCATGGCCGCCTGCAGGATGGTGGAGAGCATGGCGCTGCCCGCGCCGGCATGCGCGGTAGGGACCTGGGACAGGCCGATGCGGTAGAAGCTGGCCACGATCCAGGCCTGGCCGGCGCCGATCAGCGTCGTCGCCGGCGCCAGGTTGCGCGCGCCCGGATGCGGCCACACGGCGTGCAGCGTCCAGCCCAGCGCCAGCAGGCCCAGCATCTGCACCAGACAGCCCAGCAGCAGCGTCGGCAGCGGGCCGCAGCGCGTCGCCACGCGGGCGCTGACCAGCGCGGAGGCGAAGTAGGCCGCCCCCAGCACGATGAAGGCGTTGCCCGACTGCAGCGGCGAGAGACCGGCGCCGGTCTGCAGGGTCAGCGCCAGCACGAACATGAAGCCGCTCCAGCAGGTGAAGAACACCCCGCCCACCAGCAGCGCGAAGCGCACGCTGGGCAGCCGCAGCAAGGCCGGTGGCAGCAGCGGGGTCCGTCCGCGCCGTTCCTGCCACAGTTCCACCCGGGTCAGCACCGCCAGCAGCGGCAGGCAGGCCGCCAGCACCGCCAGGCACGCCGGCGGCCAGTGCAGCGCCGGGCCCAGCGCCAGCGGCAGCAGCAGGCAGGCCAGGAACAGCCCCAGCAACCCGGCGCCGGCCAGGTCGGGCGGCATCCGCTGCGACGCGCGGGTCTCCGGCACGGCGCGCAGGCTGGCCAGCGCCAGCAGGCAGAACGGCAGGTTGATCAGGAACACGCTGCGCCAGCCGGAGCCGCCGATGTCGGCGCTGACCAGCGATCCGCCCAGCACCTGGCCGATGACGAAGGCGATGCCGCCCAGCGAGCCGTACAGTGCCAGCGCCCGCGCGTGCGCCTTGCCGTGCAGGCTGACGTGGATGGTGGCGAGGATCTGCGGCACCGCCAGCGCCGCGCCCAGCCCCTGCAGCGTGCGGCCGGCCAGCAGCGCGCCCACCGAACCGGCCACGCCGCACAGCAACGAGGCCAGGCCGAACAGCAGCACGCCGGCCCCGAACACGCGGCGCCGGCCGAGGTTGTCGCCGAGCCGGCCGCCCGCCGCCAGGCCCACCGCGAAGGCGACGCCGTAGACGGCCACGATCAGTTCCAGTTGGGTCGCCGACGCGTGCAGCGTGTGCGCGATCGAGCCGAGCGCGACATTGAGGATGGAGAAGTCGATCAACGGCAGCATCTGCCCGATCAGCAGGATGCCCAGGCCGCGGCGGCTGAGGGTGGGGGCGGTGGTGGACATGTCGGAGGTGGGGGAGGCGGGGGAGGCGGGGGAGGTCATGGCGCGCAGTATGGAAGCCCAGTAAACTGGTACAAGGACTCATTTATCCTGGTACTGAAGGTGCCTCCCTGGCATCCCGGGCGGTCGCCTCGGCACCGCATCCGGCAGGCAGGCGGGACACGGCGGCGCAGCCTTCGCCGTGCGCCGGCACGGCACCGTTGGTCACGTGCGGACCGCAACGCGGAGAAGACGATGCAACTGGACCTCGCGCATTCCACCCCCACGCCGCAGCGGGCGGCCGCACCCGCCGCGTCCGGCCCGGCCCTGGCCAGCGAGCGCGCCCGGGCGCTGGGCGCCTTCCTGCGCGCGCGCCGCGAGAGCCTGGATCCGGCGCGCCTGGCGCTGCCGCGCGGCGGCAGGCGGCGCACCCCGGGCCTGCGCCGCGAGGAGGTGGCCTTGCTCGCCGATGTCGGCGTGACCTGGTACACCTGGCTGGAACAGGGGCGCCCGGTGCGCGCCTCGGCGCGTGTGCTGACCGCCATCGCCCACGCCCTGCAGTGCTCGGAGGTGGAAACCGCGCACGTGCTGGCGCTGGCCGGGGTGGGCGGCACCACCGCACTGGCGCCGCCGCCGTGCGAACGGCTGACCGGCACCGCGCGCATGTTGCTGGACCAGCTCGGGCCGTGGCCGGCGATGCTGCAGACCCCGCGCTTCGACATCCTCGGCGCCAACCCGGCCTTTCAGCGCCTGATGGGCGTGACCCTGGCCGACTTGCCTGACGCCGACCGCAACTGCGTCTATCAGGCCTTCACCAATCCGCGCTGGCGCGACGCGTTGCTCGATCGGCAGGACGTGCTGCAGCACATGGTGGCGATGTTGCGCGCGGCGATGGCCGAGCACCTGGGCGAGCCGGAATGGGAGGCCTTGCTGGCGCGCTACCGTGCGGCCTCGTCCGAATTCGATGCGCTGTGGTGGCAGCGGCGCGAGGTGCGGGGCGTGGAGAACCAGCTCAAGCGCTTCCGCCATCCGACGGAAGGCGAGTTGCGCCTGCATCAGGTCAACTGGTGGTCGGCGCCGCGCAACGGCAACCGCCTGGTGGTCTATTTGCCAGCCGATGACACAGCGCAGGCTGCGCTGTTGCGCCTGCATGCGCAGGCAGGAAATGCCGCTGGATGAACGCTTTCCTAGCCCGATCCGGCAAGCTGAATACGTAACCGATTCCAGCAGGAGACGGTTCAGACGAAAACGGCCTAAATGCAACCGCCACACCACGTGACGGAGTTGCCATGAACATGAAACGCATTGCCACAATTGCCCTCTCGTCCGCGCTGGCGCTGGGTTTCATGGCGCCACCCGCGTTCGCCTGGGGTCCGGGCGGCCCGGGCCCCGGTTGGGGCCCGCCGGGTCCTCCGGGCCCGCCGCCCCCGCCGCCGGGCCCGGGTCCGCGCGACCACGGCTGGTACGACCGTGGCTACCGCGACGCCGACCGTGAGCGCTACTGGCGCGACCGCGAGCGCGACCGCCGCGATGCCCGTCGCGCCTACGACCGCGGCTACCGCGACGGTTATCGCAACGGCCCGGACGTCGTCTACTACCGCCCGGGTCCGCCGCGCTGGGCCCGCGGCCAGCGCTACTACGGCCCGAACTACGTGGTCTACGACTACGACCGCTATCAGGTCCGGCGCCCGCCGTACGGCTACCGCTGGGTGCGCGACGACACCGGCAACCTGCTGCTGGTCGCCATCGCCACCGGCGTCATCGCCGACCTGGTGCTCAGCGGCCGCTGACCTCGGTTGCAACACCGGCGAACGGCCTCCTTCGGGAGGCCGTTCGCGTTTTGGTTCGCCCTCGGGCGCGCGCGGGGCTTAAACTAGTCGTCTGCCTTCTGTCCATGCCCCCGGAGACCCGATGTTCCCGCGCGACGCCCGCATCGAAACCTATGATCCCGAACTGGCCCGCGCCATCGCCGCCGAAGCCGGCCGCCAGGAAGACCATGTCGAGCTCATCGCCAGCGAGAACTACTGCAGCCCGCTGGTGATGGAAGCGCAGGGCAGCCAGCTCACCAACAAGTACGCCGAAGGCTATCCGGGCAAGCGCTACTACGGTGGCTGCGAATTCGTCGACGTCGCCGAGCAACTGGCGATCGACCGGGTCAAGCAGCTGTTCGGCGCGGACTACGCCAACGTGCAGCCGCACAGCGGCTCGCAGGCCAACCAGGCGGTGTACTTCGCGCTGCTGCAGCCGGGCGACACCATCCTCGGCATGTCGCTGGCACACGGCGGCCACCTGACCCACGGCGCCAAGGTCAACGCTTCCGGCAAGCTGTTCAACGCCGTGCAGTACGGCGTCAACGACCAGGGCCTGATCGACTACGACGAGGTCGAGCGGTTGGCCCTGGAACACAAGCCGAAGATGGTGGTGGCCGGCTTCTCCGCCTACTCGCAGGTGATCGACTGGGCGCGTTTCCGCGCCATCGCCGACAAGGTCGGCGCGTATTTCTTCGTGGACATGGCGCACGTGGCCGGCCTGGTCGCCGCCGGCGTCTATCCGACCCCGCTGCCGCACGCGCACGTGGTCACCTCCACCACCCACAAGACCCTGCGCGGCCCGCGTGGCGGCATCATCGTCGCCAGTGCCGCCGGTGCCGGCGACAAGCTCGAGGACCTGTCCAAGAAGCTGCAGTCGATCGTGTTCCCCGGCATCCAGGGCGGCCCGCTGATGCACGTGATCGCGGCCAAGGCGGTGGCGTTCAAGGAGGCGCTGGAGCCGGAGTTCACCGGCTACCAGCAGCAGGTGGTGAAGAACGCGCAGGCCATGGCCAAGACCCTGATCGCGCGCGGCTACAAGATCGTCTCCGGCGGCACCGAAAACCACCTGATGCTGGTCGACATGATCGGCCGCGATGTCTCCGGCAAGGACGCGGAAGCGGCGCTGGGCAAGGCCCACATCACCGTCAACAAGAACTCGGTGCCCAACGACCCGCGCTCGCCGTTCGTGACCTCGGGCCTGCGCCTGGGCACCCCGGCGATCACCACCCGCGGCTACCTGGAACAGGACTGCGTCGACCTGGCCAACTGGATCGCCGACGTGCTCGACGCCCCGGCCGACGACGCCGTGCTGGCGCGCGTGCGCAACGCGGTGACCGCGCAGTGCCGCAAGTATCCGGTGTATGGCTGAGCGGCGGGGATTGGAGATTGGGGGTTCGGGATTGGGCGTAAGCTCGGCTCCTGATGCTCCTGCTTTTTCCAATCCCCAATCCCCAATCCCCAATCCCAGCCCCTGATGCACTGCCCCTTCTGCCAGCACACCGATACCCGGGTGATCGATTCGCGCGTGTCCGAGGACGGCGCGACGATCCGCCGTCGTCGCGAGTGCGAGGCCTGCGGTGAGCGCTTCAGTACGCTGGAGACCATCGAACTCAAGCTGCCGACGGTGATCAAGAGCGACGGCGGCCGCGAGGCGTTCGATGCGCGCAAGCTGCGCACCAGCTTCGATCGCGCGCTGCAGAAGCGGCCGGTGGCCGAAGAGCAGATCGAGGCGGCGGTGCGTGCGGTGGTGCACCAGCTGCGCATGTCTGGCGA
The DNA here is from genome assembly GCF_014206815.1 of Xanthomonas sp. F10. Classification (GTDB taxonomy): domain Bacteria; phylum Pseudomonadota; class Gammaproteobacteria; order Xanthomonadales; family Xanthomonadaceae; genus Xanthomonas_A; species Xanthomonas_A indica. The sequence continues at coordinate 209,134 of NZ_JACHNP010000001.1, read as the reverse complement.
GCGCGAACTGCCCTCGATCCGGGTCGGCGAGTACGTGATGGCCGAGCTGCGCAAGCTCGACCACGTCGGCTATGTGCGGTTCGCCTCGGTGTACCGCAGCTTCCAGGACGTGGCCGATTTCCGCGAGGAGATCGAGAAGCTCGAGCGCGAGTTGCCGGTGGGCAGCGAACAGTTGCCGCTGCTGGACCTGGTGCGCGCGGCCAAGCCGGGCGACAAGACCGGCAAGCGCTGAGCGCATGCGCATCGTCTGTCTGGCCGAGGCGGCGCAGCACATCCCCGCGCTGGCGCAGGAGCATCTGCAGGCCTTCGGTCCGCTGTTGCCGGAATGGAACGTGGTGGAGGCCGAGGCCGACCTGCGCAGCCACCGCGACGACCGCCGCATCCCCACCAGCTGGATCGCCCTGGACGGCGAGGATTGGCTGGGTTCGGTGAGCCTGCTGCAGAACGACGACGCGCGTATCCGCCAGTTCTCGCCGTGGTTGGCCACGCTGTACGTGCGGCCGCAGGCGCGCGGTGCCGGCGTCGCCGCCGCCCTGGTCGCACACTGCGTGCAGGCCGCCGCGCGCTTCGGCGTGCAGTGGCTGTATCTGTATTGCGAGCCGGTGCTGGTGCCGTTCTACGAGCGCCTGGGCTGGCAGCGCCACGCCGACTTGCCGCTCGGGCCGCTGCACGTGGTGGTGATGCGCATCGACGCCGGCGGCGGTGCCGCATGAGCGATCCGCAGTCGCCCGGATTTTCCGCCGACGACCATCGCTGGATGGCGCAGGCCCTGCGCCTGGCCGAGCGCGGCGCCTACACCACGCGGCCGAACCCGATGGTCGGCTGCGTGATCGTGCGCGACGGCGCGGTGGTTGGCGAGGGCTTCCATCAGCGCGCCGGCGGGCCGCACGCGGAGGTGTTCGCGCTGCGCGCCGCTGGCGAGCGCGCACGCGGCGCCACCGCCTACGTGACCCTGGAGCCGTGCGCGCACTACGGCCGCACCCCGCCATGCGCGCTTGCGCTGATCGAGGCAGGCGTGGCGCGGGTGGTAGCGGCGATGGCCGACCCGTTCCCGCAGGTCAATGGCGGCGGCTTCGCGCTGCTGCGCGAGGCCGGCATCGCGGTGCAGGCGGGGTTGATGGAGGCGCAGGCGCGCGCGCTCAACCGCGGTTTCCTGTCGCGGGTGGAGCGCGGCCGCCCGTGGCTGCGGATCAAGCTCGGCGCCAGCCTGGACGGACGCACCGCCCTGGCCAGCGGCGAATCGAAATGGATCACCGGTCCTGCCGCGCGCCAGGACGTGCAGCACTGGCGGGCCCGCGCCGGCGCCATTCTCACCGGTGCCGGCACCGTGCTGGCCGACGACCCGGCGCTGACCGTGCGCCTGGACGCAGCGACCGAGGTGATGCCGCCGCTGCGCGTGGTGCTGGATGCGCACCTGCGCAGCCTGGCCCAGCCCAAGGTCCGCGACGGCAGCGCACCGACCCTGTACCTGCATGCGCCGGACCGCGCGCCGCCGGCCTCGGATCACGCCGCGTTCGCCGCGGTGCCGCTGCACGACGGCCGCTGCGACCTGCACGCGGCGCTGCGCCTGCTCGGCGAGCGCGGCATCAACGAGGTCCAGGTCGAAGCGGGGGCGACGCTGAGCGGCGCACTGCTGCGTGCCGGCCTGGTCGACGAGCTGCTGGTGTACATGGCGCCGCTGCTGTTGGGCGACAGCGCCCGACCGCTGCTGGCCGGGCTGGGTATCGACACCATGGCGCAGCGCCTGCCGCTGCAGCTTGCCGACGTGGTGCAAGTGGGGCAGGACCTGCGCTTGCGCTATCTCCCGGCGGCGGGCTGAGTCCACCAACGGGGCGCAGAAACGCAAAGGGCACGCCGGCGGTGCATGCCGGCGTGCCCTTTGTGCGCTCAACACGCCGCGCGTTGGATCAGAAGCTGGCGCGCACGCCGACCTTGTACTGGCTGGCGTCATCGATGTATTCGAATTCGCCGACCATGCCCCAGGTGCGCGTGAAGTTGATCTGGCCACCGAGAGTGCCGACGAACTTGCCCTGGTCGGCATCGCTGCCGTCGATGTAGCCGGCCTTGATCCAGGCTTCGGTCCGCGGCGAGGGCTTGCCGCGCAAGCCGAGATTGACGGCGCCCAAAGTACTGGAATCGGATCCGCGGCCGAGACGCACGCCGTCCTCGCGCAGGTCGGCTTCGGCCTTGACCCGCAGTACGCTGGCGTCTGCGATGAAGTCGACGCGCTCGGTCATTTCCTGCCGGTAGCCGATGCCCAGGCTGGCCTGCTGCACGGTCATCTTGGCGGTGTACACCTCGGACAGGACGAAGTCCTCCCTGGCGCGCTGGTAGCCGCCGAACACATACGCCGGCTCGGCGATCTGCCAGGAACCGCGCAGGTAGCCGCCATTGACGTCCTCGGAGGACGCGTTGACGTTGATCTCGGTGCGGTTCCAGCCGCCTTCGACATAGTTGTAGCTCAAGCCTTCAGCCGACGCGGCAAAGGGCGCGGCCGCCAACAGGGCAGCCAGGATCAGGGTGTTGCGCATGGGTGGTGCTCTCCGAATGAATGGCAGTGTCAGTGCCCCGTTGCAGGGCGGACACGGGCGACGTCGCTGTCGCCGCGAGCATATTAACAAATATTTCACATTGCTGTCTTGGGGGGGCATCGCGCGATGCAGTGTCCTGCGCTGGTCGCCAGTGCGCGTCAGGCCTGCGTGACCACGCCTGCTAGAATGCGCGGGCCGGTTCGCCGGCGACCACAAACGTCTTCAGGGCGGGGTGCGATTCCCCACCGGCGGTAGGTGCGTTCGCGCACGAGCCCGCGAGCGCTTCCCGGCGCAGGCGCGACGCGTCGAATCGGGAAGGTCAGCAGATCCGGTGCGATGCCGGAGCCGACGGTATAGTCCGGATGAAAGAAGACGGCCTTCGCGCAGCCTCGCGGCTGTGCGCGTGCCTGTTTGCCTTGTGGCGTTTTTCGCTCACCCCATTGCGAGAAACGTAGCTATGTTCACCGGAATCATCGAAGGCGTCGGCCATCTCGCCGCACGCCAGCCGCAGGGCGGCGACATCCGCTTCACCTTCGCCACCGGCAGCCTGCCGTTCGCCGACGTGCGCCTGGGCGAGAGCATCGCGGTCAACGGCGTGTGCCTGACCGTGGTCGCCTTCGACGCGGCCTCTTTCCAGGCCGACGCCTCCACCGAGACCCTGGCGCTGACCACGCTCGGCCGCCTGGCCGAGGGCGCGGCACTGAATCTGGAGCGGGCGATGCGTCCCAGCGATCGCCTCGGCGGGCACCTGGTCAGCGGCCACGTCGACGGGCTCGGCCAGGTGCTGTCGATCCACGACGACGCGCGCGCGCAGCGCTGGCGTTTCGCTGCGCCGGCGGCGCTGCTGCGCTACATCGCCAAGAAGGGCTCGATCTGCGTGGACGGGGTCAGCCTCACCGTCAACGAGGTCGACGCCGAAGGCTTCGAAGTCGCGCTGATCCCGCACACCGTGGCGCACACCGCGTTCGCGCAGACCGCGGTCGGCGCGGCGGTGAACCTGGAGATCGACCTGGTCGCGCGCTACGTCGAACGCCTGCTGCAGGGCCGCCAGGACTGATCCTGGCCGCGTCCGTTTCGCCTGTCCGCCACGCTGCGCCGCCGTCTGCGGCGCGCGCGGCGCCTTCCGTCTTTCCGCGAGTCCCCGCATGTCGCCTTCCGTTACCCCGAGCCTGAATTTCGCCTCCGTCCCCGAGCTGCTGGAAGAACTCCGCGCCGGCCGCATGGTGGTCATCGTCGACGACGAGGACCGCGAGAACGAGGGCGACCTGATCATGGCCGCCGAGCTGGTCAAGCCCTCGGACATCAACTTCATGGTCACCCACGCGCGCGGCCTGGTGTGCCTGTCGCTGACCCGCGAGCGCTGCGCGCAGCTGGGCCTGGCGCCGATGGTCCAGCGCAACACCGCGCAATTCCATACCAACTTCACCGTCAGCATCGAGGCGGCCGAGGGTGTGACCACCGGCATCTCCGCCTACGACCGCGCCCATACCGTGCGCACCGCGGTCAAGCCGGACGCCAAGCCGCACGACCTCAGCCAGCCCGGCCACATCTTCCCGCTGATCGCCCAGCCGGGCGGGGTGCTGACCCGCGCCGGCCACACCGAGGCCGCCAGCGACCTGCCGATGCTGGCGGGGCTGGAGCCGGCCGGCGTGCTGGTGGAAGTGCTCAACCCCGACGGCAGCATGGCGCGGCGTCCGCAGCTGGAGGCGTTCGCCCGCACCCACGGGCTGAAGATGGGCTCGATCGCCGACCTGATCGCCTACCGCCTGGCCACTGAGCACACCGTCGAGCGCATCGACGAGCGGCCGATCGACACCGAGTTCGGCGGCTTTACCCTGGTCACCTACCGCGACCGCATCGCCCACGACCTGCACTTCGCCCTGGTCCGCGGCACCCCGGACGCAGAGACGCCGACCCTGGTGCGGGTGCAGGTGGAGAACCCGTTGGCCGACCTGCTGCACTGGCGTCGCGACGATTTCGGCGTGGCCGCCAGCGACGCCTTGCGCGCGATCGCCGCCGCCGAGCGCGGGGTGATGGTGGTGCTGTCGGCGCCGCGCGACAGCGAGGCGCTGCTGGCGCGGCTGCGCGCGCAGCCGGAGGCGGCGCACGGCAAGGACGTAGGCCAGTGGCGGCGCAACGGCGCCGGCAGCCAGATCCTGGCCGACCTGGGCCTGGGCAAGCTGCGCGTGCTCGGCACCCCGCGCCGGCAGATCGGCCTGGCCGGGTTCGGGCTGGAGGTGGTGGAGCATGTGGAGCCGGGGACCGGGACCCGGGACCCGGGACCCGGAAGCGCCTGATTCCGGCGCGGATCGGATCTCTGCATGCCATCGCTTTTGCTTCTCCCGGGTCCCCGGCCCCGGGTCCCGGGTCCCGGCTGTTAAACTCTCCCACCCCCTCAAGCTGCCACCGCCATGTCCCATTACGAAGGCGACCTCCGTACTCCCGAGTCGGCGCGTTTCGCGATCATCGCCAGCCGCTGGAACGCCCGCATCACCGACGTGCTGGTCGCCGGCGCGCGGCAGAGCCTGGCCGGCAACGGCATCGCCGAGGACGCGGTGGACGTGATCCGGGTGCCGGGCGCGTGGGAGCTGCCGCTGGTCGCCGCACGCCTGGCCGCGGCCGGCAAGCATGCCGCGATCATCGCGCTGGGCTGCGTGATCCGCGGCGATACCCGCCACTACGAACACGTCGCCGACGGCTGCGCCGAGGGCCTGCTGCGGGTGTCGCTGGACTTCCGCATCCCGGTGCTCAACGGCGTGCTCGCGGTGGAGCGGGTCGAGGATGCCGAGGCGCGTGCCGGTGGCAGCCATGGCAACAAGGGCGAGGAAGCGGCGCTGGGTGCGCTGGAGATGGTCAACCTGCTGGAGCTGCTGCCGTGAACAAACCCGCTGGCCACAAGCACCACCCACGCCGCGACGGCGTCGATCCGGTCCTGCGTTCGCGCGCGCGCCGGCGTGCGCTGCAGGCGATCTACGCCTGGCAGATTTCCGGCGGCAACGCCCAGCACGTGATCGCGCAGTTCGCGCACGAGCAGGCGCACGAGATCGCCGACCTGGTGTACTTCGAGAACCTGGTCGAAGGCGTGCTCAAGCACCGCGCCGAACTGGACGAAGCGCTGGTCGGCTACCTGGACCGCACGGTCGAGGAAGTGGACGCGATCGAGCGCGCGGTGCTGCGCCTGGCCGCCTACGAACTGCTGCACCGCATGGACGTGCCGTACCGCGTGGTGATCAACGAAGCGATCGAGACCGCCAAGCGCTTTGGCTCCGAGCACGGCCACACCTACGTCAACGGCGTCCTCGACCGCGCCGCGCTGCAGTGGCGCGCGGTGGAGTCGGGCGGAGGCGCCTGACGGCGCGGGATTGGGCATTCGGGATTGGGGATTCGCAGGAGCCGCATTCCTGTCCGCGAACGCGCTTTTGCCAATCCCCAATCCCAAATCTCCAATCCCGGCCCTCCAATGCCCGAATTCGATCTGATCGAGCGCCTGCGCGCACGCAGTCGGGCGCGTGACGACCTGCCGCTGGGCATCGGCGACGATGCGGCCTTGCTGCTGCCGCCAGCAGGGGAGTTGCTGGCGATCACCACCGATACGCTCAATGCCGGGGTGCATTTTCCGGCCGAGACCGCGGCCGCCGACATCGGCTGGAAGACCTTGGCGGTGAATCTGTCCGACCTGGCGGCGATGGGCGCGCAGCCGCGCTGGTGCACGCTGTCGCTGTCGCTGCCGCAGGTCGACATGGCCTGGGTCGATGCGTTCGCCGAGGGCTTCTTCGCGCTGGCCGACGCGCACGGCATCGGCCTGGCCGGCGGCGACACCACGCGTGGGCCGCTGGCCTTGTCGGTCACCGCGATCGGCAGCGTGCCGGCGACGGCGGCGCTGCGCCGCGATGCCGCACAACCGGGCGAGGAGGTCTGGGTGACCGGTCAGCCGGGCGAGGCCGCCGCGGCGCTGGCGCTGTGGCAGGCTGGCCGCCTGGACGTGACCACGCCGGCCGCCGATCCCCTGCACGAACGCCTGCGCCAGCGCCTGCTGCGGCCGACGCCGCGCGTGCAGGCGGGCGTGCGCCTGCGCGGCCTGGCGCGCGCCTGCGTAGATGTGTCCGACGGTCTGCTGGCCGACCTGGAGCACATCTGCGCGCGCAGCGGCGTCGGTGCCGAACTGGACCTGGCCGCGCTGCCGGCGGTCGCCGCCCCGGCCGACGCGGCCCCTGCGCAGGTGCATGCCTGGCAACTGGGCGGCGGCGACGACTACGAACTCTGCTTCACCGCCGACCCGGCGCAGCGCGCGGCGATCGTGCAGGCGCTGCAGGCGGTGGGGGTCGCGGCGACGCCGATCGGCCGCATCGTCGCCGGTCGCGGCATCGTGGTGCGCGATGCCGACGGCCAGCGGTGGCAACCGCCTCGAAGCGGCTACCAGCACTTTCTGAGCTGAGCCGCGTGGCCTGAGCGCGCGCCGGCCACGGGCCGCGGCGCCAGCGCCGGTGTGCCGCGCGCCAAGGTCGACCGACACCCCCTTCCATACCGTGCCGCACTGCGGCGTGAACATCGCCCGTACCCGGTGGTACGGTCCGCCTGCCCGGCCCCGTGTCGAGCGCTTGTCACCGTTCTGGCGTAACCGTTCCGGCAGCCGGCCATCCCGGTCCGGCGCCGCTTGGGAGGCAGTCCATGCGCATGTCCGTCTCACGTCGCATCGCCCTTGGCGCGATGCTGCTGGTGTTCTCCGCCGCCGCGGCCGCGGCCGGCTTCAGCAAGCAGTACCAGAGCATTTCCAGTTTCGATGGCACCAAGCTCGGCGCGCTGGTCCTGGTGCCGCAGGGGCAGGGACCCGGACCGTTCCCGCTGGTGGTGATGCCGGCCAGCTGGTCGCTGCCGAACCTGGAGTACGTGGGCCGCGCCAGCGAACTGGCCAACGACGGCTATGTGGTGGTCAGCTACACCTCGCGCGGGTTCTGGGATTCGCAGGGGCTGATCGACATCGCCGGGGCACCGACCGTGGAGGACGTCAGCGCGGTGATCGACTGGGCGCTGGCCAACACCCCGGCCGACGCCAAGGCGATCGGCGTCTCCGGCATCTCCTACGGCGCCGGCACCAGCCTGCTCGCCGCCGCGCGCGACCCGCGGATCAAGGCGGTGGCCGCACTCAGCGGCTGGGCCGATCTGCAGGCCTCGCTGTACGCCAACAGCACGGTCAGCCAGCAGGGCGTCGCCCTGCTGGTCGGTGCCGGCACGCTCACCGGCCGGCCCGGCCCGGACCTGGCGCGGATCACCGCGCACGTGGCGGTCGGCGACTACGACGGCGCGGTACAGGGCTTCCTGCCCAAGGCGGCCGAGCGCGGGGTGATCAACGAGGTGCAGGCGCTCAACCGCAACGGCCCGGCGGTGCTGATGGCCAATGCCTTCAACGACGGCCTGTTCCCGCCGAATCAGTACATCGACCTGTACAACCGGCTGAGCGTGCCCAAGCATCTGATGTTCAGTCAGGGCGACCACGCCACCGCCGAACTGCCGGGTGCGCTGGGCCTGCCGAACCAGGTGTATACCGAGGCCACGCGCTGGTTCGACCGCTACCTCAAGGGCCGCGACAACGGCGTGGACCGCGAAGCGCCGGTGCAACTGTCCACCCTCGGTGGCGACTGGCTCAGCTATGCCGACTGGAACAGCGTGCAGGCCGGCGCCACCCGCTACGGCCTGACGGGCCCCAGCGGCCTGCTGCTGCCGACCGGGGCGCTGACCAGCGCCAACAGCAGCGGCTGGAACTACCGCATCGCCACCGACGTGCCGACGCTGGCCGATTCCGGTGTCGTGATGGTCAGTGGCCTGCTGCAGGGCCTCGGCCAACCGGTGACGACCTCGATTCCGCTGGTCAGCCGGGTGGGTGCCGCGGTGTGGAGCGGCCCGGTGTTGGCCAGCGACAAGCGCCTGGCCGGCGCGCCGTCGCTGCGGCTGACGGTGACCCCGAGCCAGTCGAACGTATCGCTGTTCGCTTATCTCTACAGCATGGACGGGTCGGGTTCGGCGCAATTGCTCAGCCACGTGCCGTACACGCTGCGGAACGCGACGCCGGGCACGCCGGTCACCCTCGACCTGGCGCTGCAGGCGACCGCGGTCGACATCCCGGCTGGCCGCCGCCTGGTGCTGGTGGTGGACACCACCGACCCGCGCTACACCTCGGCCAGCCGCTTCGGCGGCACCGTGAGCTTCAGTTCGCCGGCGGCGGCGCCGTCGTTCCTGAGTGTGCCGTTGCACTGAGGCAGTGGTTTTTCCTTCTCCCATTGGGAGAAGGTGCCCCGCAGGGGCGGATGAGGGTGCGGGCGCAGCCTCGCAGTGATAGGTCCGCGCGTGCGCTTCGCGCGCCGACCCTCACCCCAACCCCTCTCCCGGTGGGAGAAGGGCTTCGGCCTTTCCCTTCTCCCATTGGGAGAAGGTGCCCCGCAGGGGCGGATGAGGGTGCGGGCGCAGCCTCGCAGTGATAGGTCCGCGCGTGCGCTTCGCGCGCCGACCCTCACCCCAACCCCTCTCCCGGTGGGAGAGGGGCTTCGGCCTTTCCCTTCTCCCATTGGGAGAAGGTGCCCCGTAGGGGCGGATGAGGGTACGGGCGCAGCCTCGTATAGCCAGGATCGACGCGACGCTAGTCACGCGCACGAATTTACGCAGCTTTTATTCGAACCGGCGCGCGCTTTGCAACGAAGATATCCGGCGATTCCGCATACTTTCCGCGCTGACGACGGGGATGTGTGCGTGGAATCGATGGTTGCGATCTTGAGCCTGCCGCTGCCTGCAACGGTCGCCTGCAGGCGCCACCTGCGGCATCCGCTGGGGGCGCACTGGCCTGGTGTCCGCATCAGCATCGCCGCCATTCTTCGCGCGTTGCGACGTCGCCACGGCTGTCGCAGCGCGTCGCAGCATCCGCCTCCACGCAGCCGCGCGCGTTCACTGCACGCGCAGTGACCCGCTGACGCCGCCGCCGCGGCGCCGCATTCCACCTCTCTCCCCGCGATGGGCCACCAGGCGCATCGCCTGCGATGGCGCGTGCGCGTGAGGCGGCGCGCTGTCGTTGCCTCCCTCCACCCGAAAAGGACGGCTCGTTGCAGAGCCGAAGTCGCAATGTCCATGAAGCTCCATCCCCTGTTCCTGTCCCTGGCCCTGCTGTGTGCGGGCGATGCCGCCGCCGCGGGCCTGGCGGCGCCCGTGTCCGAGGCGATGCCGGCCTCGGATGCCGCCACGGCGCCGCTGGCGCGCAGCGCCGATTGCGCCAATGGCTTCTTCTCGCGCCTGGCCTCCGCCTATCGCGAGGATGCGCAACCGGCCGATCCCGATGCGCCGCCGCCGGCGCGCCGCGGCCTGGCGGCGCCGTTCTCCTCGCCGCCGTTCCCGTCGGCCGAATGGCAGCTCGGCGCGGTGGACTATCCGGTCGGCGTGCCCAACGAGAATGCGCAGTATCCGGTGGAGAAGGCCCTGGCCTGCACGCGCGTGGGGCAGTGGATGCAGCGCAACCGCATCGAGCTGTACGGCTGGATCAATCCCTCGCTCAACGCCAGCACGTCCTCGCGCACCAACTATCCGCTGTCCTACTCCACACGGCCCAACCGCGGCGAATTCAACCAGGCGTTGATCCGCCTGCAGCGCGTGCCGGACACGGTGCAGACCGATCATGTCGACTGGGGCTTCCACCTCGACGACCTCTACGGCTACGACTACCACTACACCACGATGAAGGGCGTCACCAGCGACCAGTTGCTGCACCACCCGCAGCCAAACAGCGCGCTCAACGGCAAGATCTACGGCAACGATCCGATGATCGCGCACGTGGACCTGTACCTGCCGTCGGTGGCGCAGGGCATGCTGGTCACGGTCGGCCGCTATCTGTCGTTGCCGGACATCGAGGCGCAGTTCTCGCCGAACAACTATCTGCTGACCCACTCGATCCTGTACACGGTCGATGCCTATACCAACATGGGCGTGCTCACCACCACCAAGCTCAACGACCAGTGGACGCTGCAACTCGGCGTGCATGGCGGCGACGATTCGGCGATCTGGGACGCGACCAGCCGCCTGAGCGCGCAGGCCTGCCTGCGCTGGGTCTCCAAGAGCAACGACGACATGCTGTATCCCTGCGTGGAGTCGTACAACAACGCCGCGCAGACCTACAACAACCTGCAGGAGTTCGTGCTGACCTGGGGCCACCGCTTCTCGCCGAAGGTGCACATGCTCACCGAGGCCTACCACCTCTACGTGCGCGACCAGGCACTGGCCACCGATCCGTCGCAGTCGCATGCGCCGACCGGGCGCCCGGGCTATGCGTTGGGCGAGGCGCCGGACTTCCCGCTGGGACGCAGCACCGCCGATGCCATCGTCAACTACGTCAACATCCAGCTCGGCGCGTCGGACATGCTGGCGATTCGCAACGAGTTCGTGAACGACCACGACGGCCAGCGCACCGGCTTCGCCACGCGCTACTCCAGCCACACCATCGGGCTGACCCACTGGGTGTCGCAGGACCTGGAGATCCGCCCCGAGCTGCGCTATGAGCACGCCTACGATTTCCCCGCCTACGACGGGGGGCGCCGCAATCATCAGGCCACGGCGTTGATCGACGCGATCCTGCATTACTGAGGACGGCGCACGCGGTGCCGGCGGCGTCGCGCGGCATCGCGCGCTGCCGGCGCAGACCATGGCGATGCGCCTGCGATCGCGCGCGATCACCGGCGCCGCGCGGTTTTACGCAGAATTTATGCGCGCCGCGCCGCTTCGCCACGGAGAGTTTATGGCGCCGGCTTCGATAATGCCGGCCTGGGCCAGAAGGCCTGTCCGACCCGGCGTGCGTCGCCATGTTGCGCTTCCCTTCTGCCGCCGTGCGCGTCGCGCGCGGGGGTATTCCCATGCGATTGCGGCCTGCCCTGCGGCGGGCCGTCCCTTTGTTTCGGAGTTGAGACCATGAGCGGTTGGCTTTCGTTCGTTTGCGGCGTGGCGGTGATCGTCGCGGCCGGTTACCTGCTGTACGTGATCCTGCGCCCCGAAGATTTCTGAGCCGAGTGCCACTTCCATGATCGATACACTGCTTGTCTATGCGCTCGCGCTGCTGCTGGGATGGCCGCTGGGCCTGTACCTGGCCAAGGTGATGCGCGGGGCGCCGATGCGCGGCGACGCGCTGTTCGGCTGGATCGAACGCCCGCTGTACCGCCTGCTCGGGACCGATCCGGCGCGCGGCATGCACTGGCGCGCCTATGCCGGTGCGTTCCTGGCCAGCAACCTGGTGCTGGGCGTGCTGGTGTTCGCGCTGTTCGTGACCCAGGCCTGGCTGCCGTTCAATCCCGATGCGGTGCCCAACATGCGTTGGGACGTGGCGCTGCACACCATGGTCTCGTTCCTCACCAACACCGACCAGCAGCATTACTCGGGCCAGGCGCAGCTGTCGTACCTGTCGCAGGCGGTGGGCGTGGTCGGCCTGCAGTTCATCACCCCGATGATGGGCCTGGCGCTGGTGGCGGCGACGTTGCGCGGCCTGTTCGGCGGGCGTGGCCATGACGCGGCGCGCACCGCTGCGGCCGCCACCGGTGGCGAGGCGACGCAGGACGTGGATCTCGGCAACTACTGGGCCGACGTGATCCGGCCGACCCTGCGCTTCCTGCTGCCGCTGTGCCTGCTGTGGACGCTGCTGCTGACCCAGCAGGGCGTGCCGTCGACGCTGGCCGCCGGTCCGGTCGCCACGCCGCTGGACGCCAGCGCCGGGCAGCAGACGCAGAAGATCCCGCTCGGCCCGGTCGCGGCGATGGTGGCGATCAAGCAGCTCGGCACCAACGGCGGCGGCTGGTACGGCCCCAACAGCGCGATGGCGCTGGAGAATCCCACGCCGTTCTCGAATCTGCTGGAAGTGCTGGCCATCGTGCTGATCCCGGTGGCGGTGGCGTTCATGGTCGGCCCGTTCACCGGACGCCGCAAGTTCACCGCGCTGGTGCTCGGCAGCATGCTGGTGATGTCGCTGGCGTCCACCGCGGTGTCGCTGTGGGCCGAAGGCCATGCGCCCGGCAGCGCCGCGCTGATGGAAGGCAAGGAGGTGCGCTTCGGCGTCGATGCGTCGGCGGCCTGGTCGTCGCTGACCACGCAAACCTCCAACGGCTCGGTCAACGCCATGCACGATTCGCTGGCGCCGCTGACCGGCGGCGTGGCCATGGTCAACATGCTGATCAACGCGATCTGGGGTGGCATCGGCTGCGGTCTGCAGCAGTTCCTGGTCTATCTGCTGCTGAGTGTGTTCCTGGCTGGCTTGATGACCGGGCGCACCCCGGAGTTGTTCGGGCGCAAGATCGAGGCGCCGGAAGTGCGTCTGCTAGCGCTGCTGATCCTGTTGCAACCGCTGGTGCTGCTCGGCTTCACCGCGGTCACCCTGGCCCTGCCGGCGTCGATCTCGGCGACCTCCAATCCCGGCTTCCATGGCATCAGCCAGGTGTTCTACGAGTACACCTCGGCGTTCGCCAACAACGGCTCCGGCTTCGAGGGGCTGGGCGACGGTATTCCGTGGTGGAACCTGAGCTGCACCGCGGTGCTGCTGCTGGGCCGTTATCCGGCGCTGATCGTGCCGCTGATCGTGGCCGCACAACTGGCGCGCAAGCGGGTGGCGCCAGAAACCGGCGGCAGCCTGCAGGTGGAAACCCCGACCTTCGCGCTGACCCTGATCGCGGTCATCGCGGTCCTGACCGTTCTGCAATTCACGCCGGCCCTGGTGTTGGGACCGATCGCCGATCACCTGACCCTGGCCGCGCACTGAGACGACGACGATGAGCACCCCGCTTCCTTCTACTTCCGTGGCTTCTTCGCCGGCGCGCCGGCCTGGGCTGTTCGATGCCGCGGCGCTGCGCGCGGCCTTGCGCGACAGCGTGCTGAAGCTGTCGCCGCGGCATCTGCTCGGCAGCCCGGTGATGGCCGTGGTCTTTGCCGGCACGCTGCTGTCGGCGCTGATTACCGTGGCCGGCCAGGGCCCGGCCGGCTTTGGCTGGGCGGTGACCGCGATCCTGCTGGTCACCGTGCTGTTCGGCAACTTCGCCGAGGCGGTGGCCGAGGCGCGCGGCCGCGGCCAGGCCGCCTCGCTGCGGCGCGCGCGCAAGGACCTGGTGGCGCGCCGGGTCGCCAGCGCGCGGCTGGACGGCGAGACCAGCGTGCCGGCCGCCGAACTGCGCCCGGGCGACCTGGTGGTGGTCTCGGCCGGGGAGCTGATCCCGGCCGACGGCGAGATCGTGCACGGCCTGGCCACGATCAACGAGGCCGCGGTCACCGGCGAGTCTGCGCCGGTGCTGCGCGAGGCCGGCACCGACCGCTCCGGCGTCATCGGCGGCACCAAGGTGCTGTCCGACGAGATCCTGGTGAAGGTCACCGCCGAGCCGGGCCACAGCTTCCTGGACCGGATGATCGCGCTGGTGGAAGGCGCCAACCGGCAGAAGACGCCGAACGAGATCGCGCTGACCATGCTGCTGGCGGCGATGACCCTGACCTTCCTGATCGTGGTCGCCACGCTGCCGGCGATCGCCGGCTTCGTCGGCGTGCACGTGGATCCGCTGCTGTTGATCGCGCTGCTGGTGTGCCTGATCCCGACCACCATCGGCGGGCTGCTGCCGGCGATCGGCATCGCCGGCATGAACCGCGCGCTGTCGGCCAACGTGCTGGCCAAGTCGGGCAAGGCGGTGGAAGTGGCCGGCGACGTCGACGTGCTGCTGCTGGACAAGACCGGCACCATCACCCACGGCGACCGCCAGGCCACCGTGTTCCATGCGCTCAGCGGCGTGGACGTGGCGCAGCTGCGCGAGGCGGCGATGCTGTCGTCGCTGGCCGATCCGACCCCGGAAGGCAAGTCGATCGTGCGCCTGGCCCGCGAGCAGGGCCTGCCGCCGGCCGATCCGGCCGGTGCCGAGTTCGTCGCCTTCACCGCGCAGACGCGCATGTCCGGCGTCGACCTGCCGGCGGCCGGCATGCAGCCGCCGCGGTCGATCCGCAAGGGCGCCGCCGATGCATTGATCCGCCACGTCACCGCGCTGGGCGGGCAGGTGCCGGCGGAGCTGAAGAGCCGGGTCGAGCAGGTGGCGCGCAGCGGCGCCACGCCGCTGGTGGTGGCCGAGGGCCGGCACGTGCTGGGCGTGGTCGAGCTGTCGGACGTGGTCAAGCACGGCGTGCGCGAGAAGTTCGCGCGGCTGCGTGCGATGGGCGTCAAGACGGTGATGATCACCGGCGACAACCCGCTCACCGCCGCGGCCATCGCCGCCGAGGCCGGCGTCGACGACTACATCGCCGAGGCCACGCCCGAGGACAAGCTGGCGCGCATCCGCCAGGAGCAGGCCGGCGGACGCCTGGTGGCGATGGTCGGCGACGGCACCAACGACGCCCCGGCGCTGGCCCAGGCCGACGTCGGCCTGGCGATGAACTCCGGCACCCAGGCGGCCAAGGAGGCCGGCAACATGGTCGACCTGGATTCGGATCCGGCCAAGCTGCTGGCGGTGGTGGAAGTGGGCAAGCAGCAGCTGATCACCCGCGGCGCGCTGACCACCTTCTCGCTGGCCAACGACGTGTCCAAGTATTTCGCGATCCTGCCGGCGCTGTTCGCCGCCTCGATCCCGCAGATGGCCGCACTGAACGTGATGCACCTGTCCAGCCCGACCAACGCGGTGCTGGCGGCGCTGATCTTCAATGCGCTGGTGATCCCGGCGCTGATCCCGCTGGCGCTGCGCGGCGTGCGCTTCACCCCGTCCTCGGCGACCTCGCTGCTGCGCCGGAACATGCTGATCTATGGCGTGGGCGGCGTGCTGCTGCCGTTCGTCGGGATCAAGGCCATCGACCTGCTGCTGGTGGCGTTGGGCTGACCCCGGCGCCGATTCTCACGCTCTTTCGGAATTGCCTCCATGACCGTGTCCTCCGTTTCCCCCCGCGAACCGATGCGCTGGCGCGCCGTGCTGGTGCTGCCGCTGCTGGTGCTCGCGTCCGCGGCGCTGTACTCGCTGCTGGCCACCGTGCTGGCCGGCGCGCTGTTCCCCGAACAGGCCAACGGCAGCCTGCGCACCAAGGACGGCCGCGTGGTCGGCTCGGCGCTGGTGGCACAGCCGTTCGCCGCCGCCGGCTATTTCCAGCCGCGTCCGTCCGGCGCCAAGTACGACCCGATGTCGGCGGCCGGCAGCAACCAGGCACGCAGCAACCCCGACCTGCGCAAGCGCCTGGACGACACCCGCCAGGCGGTGGCCGCGCGCGAGGGCATCGACCCGGCGCAGGTGCCGGACGACCTGGTCACCCAGTCCGGCAGCGGCATGGACCCGGACATCAGCGTCGAGGCCGCGCAACTGCAAGTGGCGCGCGTGGCCGCCGCGCGCGGCCTGCCACCGCAGACCGTCGCCGCCCTGGTCGCCGCGCAGACCCAGCCGCGCCAGTTCGGCGTGCTGGGGGAGGCGAGGGTGAATGTGCTTGGGTTGAACTTGGCGCTTGATGGTGGCGCCGGGACCCGGGACCCGGGACCCGGCGCCCGGGAAGAGCGAATGCAACAGCAACAGCGGTAGGCGAAGTAGCGCTGTTACGCTTTTACGGGTCCCGGGTCCCCGCACCCGCCAAACTTCCGCCTCCACTAACCATGTCTGATCCCCGCACCCAACAGGCCGATGCCCTGATCGGCGAACTGCAGCGCGAGCGCGGCGGGCGCCTGACCGTGTTCCTCGGCGCGGCGCCGGGGGTGGGCAAGACCTACGCGATGCTGTCGCGCGCGCGGCAGTTGCAGCAGCAGGGCAGCAACCTGGTGGTCGGCGTGGTCGAGACCCACGGCCGCGCCGAGACCGCGGCGCTGCTGGAAGGGCTCACCGTGCAGCCGCGGCGGCGGCTGGAGTACCGCGGCCGCACCCTGGAGGAGATGGACCTGGATGCGCTGCTGGCGCTGCGCCCGCCGCTGGTGCTGGTGGACGAACTGGCCCATCGCAACGCACCCGGCAGCCGCCACGAGCGGCGCTGGCAGGACGTGCAGGAATTGCTCGACGCCGGCATCGACGTCTACAGCACGGTCAACATCCAGCACCTGGAAAGCCTCAACGACGTGGTCCACCGCATCACCGGCGTGCGCGTCAGCGAGACCGTGCCCGATGCGATCTTCGACCGCCTGCGCGACATCGTCCTGGTCGACCTGCCGCCGCGCGAGCTGATCGAGCGCCTGCAGCAGGGCAAGGTGTATCTGCCCGAGCAGGCCGGGCAGGCACTGCAGGCGTTCTTCTCGCCGTCGAACCTGGCCGCGCTGCGCGAGCTGGCGATGCAGACCGCGGCCGACCGCGTCGACAACGATCTGCGCGACGTGCAGGCGGCGCAGGGCCGCACCAGCGTCGCGCTACGGCGCACGGTGATGGTGGCGATCGATGGCCGCGGCCAGTCCGACTACCTGGTGCGGGTGGCACGACGCCTGGCCGAGCGCCGCGGTGCGCCGTGGACCGTGGTGACCGTGCAGACCCAGGCGCAGCCCGACGCCGACTGGCAGCTGGAAATCGACCGCGCGTTCGCGCTGGCGCGCCGGCTCGGTGGCGAGGCCGCGCTGCTGCACGGCGCCAACGTCGCCGACACCTTGCTCGACCACGCCGCGCGCAGCGGCGTGTCCACGCTGGTGCTGGGCCGCACCCGCGAGCGCCCGCTGGCGCGCATGATCAACCGCACCCTGACCCAGCAACTGTTGCAACGCGGCGCGCACTACGAACTGGTGATCATCAGTTCGCCGGAGGCGCGCGCCCGCGCGCGGCGGCGCTGGCGCAGCCCGGGGCATTGGCTGTCGCGCGACGACCTGGTGTTCGCCACGGTCGCCACCCTGGCCGCGGTCGCGGTGGGCTGGCTGGCCGAGCGCTGGGTCGGCATCGACGACCTGTCGATGGTGTTCATCGTCGCGGTGGTGATGGTGGCGGCGAAGACGCGGATGGCCGCGGCGGTGCTGGCCGCCATCCTGAGTTTCCTCGCCTACGATTTCTTCTTCATCGATCCGCGCTACACGCTGCACATCGGCGCGCGCCAGGGCCTGGTCACGGTGCTGCTGTTCCTGGTCGCGGCGCTGGTCGCCGGGCGCCTGGCCTCGCGCCTGCGCATGCAGGTGCTGGCGCTGCGCGCGGCCAACGCGCAGACCACCGCGCTGCAGCGGCTGGGCCGTGAACTGGCCAGCGCCGCCGATCTCGGCCAGGTGCTGGAGGCCGGGCGCCGCGCGCTCGCCGGTACGCTCGACGCCGAGGCCTGGTTGCGCCTGCAGCCGCTGGAGCGCGCCCACGACGGGGCCGACGACTACGCACCGTCGATGGCCGCGGTGGACCGCAGCGCCGCCGATTGGGCACAGCGCCACGGCCAGGCCACCGGCCGCTTCACCGACACCCTGGCCGGCGCGAGCTGGTGGTTCCTGCCGGTGCGCCACGAGCGCGGCACGATCGGCGTGGTCGGGCTGCGCTTCGGCGCCGGCGTGCAGCGCCCGGGCCTGGAGCAGCAGCGCCTGGCCGAAGCGATGGTCGAGGACATCGGCCAGGCCGCACTGCGCACGCGCCTGGTGGCCGACCTGGAGAGCGCGCGAGTCAGCGGCGAGACCGAGCGGCTGCGCTCGGCGCTGCTGTCCTCGGTCTCGCACGACCTGCGCTCGCCGCTGGCGGCGATGATCGGCGCGGCCAGCAGCCTGTCCAGTTACGGCCAGGCGATGGACGCGGACGATCGCCGCAGCCTGCTCGACACCATCCAACTGGAAGGCGAGCGCCTGGACCGCTATATCCAGAACCTGCTGGACATGACCCGGCTCGGCCACACCGGGCTGACCTTGAACCGCGACTGGATCGGCGTGGACGAACTGATCGGCTCGGCCGCGCGGCGCCTGCAGCGCTACCAGCCGCAGGTGCGCCTGGACATCGCCCTGGCCGCGGACCTGCCGACGCTGTGGGTGCACCCGGCGCTGGTCGAACAGGCGATCTTCAACGTGCTGGAGAACGCCGCCAAGTTCTCGCCGGCGGACGCGGCGATCCGCGTCGCCGCCGGCATGGTCGAGGGCCGCCTGCGCATCGACATCAGCGACCGCGGCCCGGGCATTCCCGAGGACGAGCGCGCGCGTATCTTCGACATGTTCTACAGCGTCGAGCGCGGCGATCGCGGCCGCCACGGCACCGGCCTGGGCCTGACCATCTGCCAGGGCATGATCGGCGCGCACGGCGGCAGCGTCGAGGCGCTGCCCGGTCCCGATGGCCGCGGCACCACGATCCGCATTACCCTGCCGCTCATCGAACCCGCCGCGCCGCCGTCCCGCCCCGATGCCGACTGAGTCCCACGCCGATCCGATTCCGCCGCCGCGCGTGCTGGTCATCGACGACGAGCCGCAGATCCGCCGGTTCCTCGACATCAGCCTGCGCGCACAGGGCTACCGCGTGCTGCAGGCCGACACCGGCGCCGGCGGCCTGGCGCAGCTGGCCGCGCACGGCGCCGAACTGGTGGTGCTGGACATCGGCCTGCCCGACCAGGACGGACACAGCGTGCTGCGCGAACTGCGGCAATGGTCGTCGGTGCCGGTGATCATGCTGACCGTGCGCGCCGGCGAGGCCGAGAAGGTGCAGGCGCTGGACGCCGGCGCCAACGACTACGTGACCAAGCCCTTCGGCGTGCAGGAATTGATGGCGCGCATCCGCGTGCTGCTGCGCATGCAGCCGGTGGCCGGCGAGGCCGAGCCGGTGTTCGACGACGGCCACCTGCACATCCACCTGGGCCTGCGCGAGGTGCGCCTGGACGGCGAGGCACTGCCGCTCAGCCGCAAGGAGTACGCGCTGCTCGCCCTGCTGCTGCGCCACAGCGGCCGCGTGGTGACGCAGCCGCAACTGCTGCGCGAACTGTGGGGGCCCACTCATCAGGACGACACCCACTACCTGCGCATCCTGGTCGGCAAGCTGCGGCAGAAACTCGGCGACAGCGCCGTGGCCCCGCGCTACATCGCCACCGAGCCGGGCGTGGGGTTGCGCTTCATCGGCGTGCAGTGTCCGTCGGCGTGATCGGATGTAGCGGCCTTCCCCGCTGTCCGTAGGAGCGGCTTCAGCCGCGACCTTGGGCTTCCCGGTAACGCCCGGTCGCGGCTGAAGCCGCTCCTACGGCGGCAACGCGTGCCCTTGGAGGCGGTGGAACGCGATAAACGAAAGAACAGATGACCGTGTGCTCCCTTCCCATCGTGGTCAACCCGGACCACTTCCTGCAAACGGAACGTGGCCGCGAGTGGACACCGGAACGCAACCAAGCCGCGTGGCGGCAAAGCCACGATGCCCTGACCACGATCCTCGCCGGTGCGTGCGAATCCGCCGGCACCTGGACGGTCGTCATCGTGTGCGGCCTGCAGGGCGCGGGCAAGACCACGTGGATTGCGCGGCAACCGGTACGGCCATGCACCGTCTACTTCGATGCGGCGCTGCCCGGTGCCCGGCATCGGGCGCCGATCATCGCCATTGCGAACGCGGCCGGCGCCCGGATCGAGATCGTCTGGATCAAGGTCGCACTGCCCGTTGCGCTTGCGCGGAACCTGCAGCGGGCAGCGGACGAACAGGTTCCGGAGGAGGCGATCCGCTCGGTGCACGACCTCTTCGAAGCGCCGACGCTCGCCGAAGGGGCCGATCACGTCAGTGTGGTCACGTCTGCCGAGTGGGCGCCTTGAAAGCTGCATTCGCGGCAGTAGTGTCCGGCAGGGCACATCGCCGCCGCGCACCGCATCGGTCGACGGCAGCGATAGCGCCATGCCATTGCTTGTGCCGCGATCGCCCGGTCCATCGTAGGAGCGGCTTCAGCCGCGACCGTCGTCTTACCGGTGATGCCCGTCGCGGCTGAGGCCGCTCCTACAACGGCATGGCGGCATGGCGACGTTGCAATGGATCAGTACGCGAAAGACGCTGTTGCGAATCCCGAATCCCGAATCCCGAATCCCGAATCCCGAATCCCGAACCCCGAACCCCCAATCCCCAATCCCCAATCCCCAATCCCCAATCCCCAATCCCCAATCCCCCTCAAGGCTTCGGCAACACCTTCCCCGGATTGAGGATCCCATCCGGATCCAGCGCGCGCTTGATCGCGCGCATCGCGTCCAGGGTGGCGGCGTCGAAGGCCTGGTCCATGTAGTCGCGCTTGGCCACGCCGATGCCGTGTTCGCCGGACAGCGTGCCCTCCAGCGCCAGTACCAGCGCGAACAGCCGCGGCAGAGCGGCCTGGGCACGCGCGGTTTCGGCGGCGTCGTCCGGCGCGTACATGATGTTGACGTGCAGGTTGCCGTTGCCGGCATGGCCGAAGGCGACGATCGGCAGGTCGAACTCGGCGGCCAGCGCTTCCACGCCGGCGACCAGCTCGGGAATGCGCGACACCGGAACCACCACGTCCTCGTTGATCTTGCCCGGTCGGATCGTGCGCAGCGCCGGCGACAGCGCGCGGCGCGCGGCCCACAGGCGATCGCGCGCGCTGCCGTCGGCGGCCACGTCCAGCGCCAGCAGGCCGTCGCCCTCGGCCGCCGCGCCCAGCGCCTGCAGCGCGTAGGGCAGGGTGTCGTGGTCGCCGTCGGCCTCGATCAGCAGCATCGCACCGGCCTCGGGCACGTCGCTGCCGTTGCGGCGCAGCAGTGCGATCGCGCTGCGGTCCATGAACTCCAGCATGGTCGGCGTGCTCGGCTGCGCCATCAGCCGCGACACCGCGGCGGCGGCACCGGCGGCGTCGCGGTACAACGCGCGCAGCCCGGCCTGCGCCAGCGGCCGCGGCGACAGCTTCAGCGTCGCTTCCACGATCAGCGCCAGGGTGCCTTCGCTGCCGACCAGCAGGTGGGTCAGGTCGTAGCCGGTGGCGTCCTTGGTATAGGCGCCGCCGCAGCGGATCACCTCGCCGCTGCCGGTCACCGCGACCAGGCCGAGCACGTTGTCGCGGGTGGCGCCGTACTTCACCGCGCGCGGCCCGCCGGCATTGGTCGACAGGTTGCCGCCGACGCTGCAGATCTCCGCGCTGGACGGGTCCGGCGGCCAGAACAGCCCGTGCGGCGCCAGCGCTTGCTGCAGGTCGCCGTTGAGCACGCCGGGTTCCACCACTGCGCAGCGGTCCGCCGGGCGCAGTTGCACGATGCGGTTCATGCGCGCGAACGACAGCACCACGCCACCGGAGAACGGCACCGCGGCGCCGGCGGTACCGGTGCCGGCACCGCGCGCCACCAGCGGCACGCGGTGCGCGCGGCAGGCGCGCACGATCGCCTGCACCTGTTCGCGGGTCTGCGGCAGCGCCACCGCGTCGGCCAGCGCCCAGCGCCGCGAATCGTCTTCGCCGTAGCTGCGCCGGCTGTCGGCGTCGGTGCGCCAGCCCTCTGGGCCGAGCAGGGTGGCGAGGGTGTCGGTGAGCGCGGCGGGCAGCGGTGTGGTCATGACGAAGGCGGCGAAGAGGAAGACGCGGTGGGCGAGGGCGGCTGCAGCAGTTTCCAGGTGAGCACCGCCAGCGCCAGCGGCAGCCACACCCAGCGCAGTTCCGACAGCAGCGTGGCCAGGCCGCGCGCGCTGAAGAAGCCGTTGGCGAACGGCGAGACCCGGATCGGCCGCCACGGCGCGAACCAGCGCTGCTCGCTCCACGGCCAGGCCAGGGCCACGCCGAGGCCGCCGGAGGTCATCGCGTCGAGCAGCGGGTGCGAGGCGGTGCAGACGAACAGCCATGCGGCCGCCTGCACCGCGCCGGCGCGCAGGGGCCGGTGCAGCAGCGCGCCGAGCGCGCCCAGCACCACGGCGAACAGCAGCGAGTGGCTGGCGCCGCGATGGCCGAAGGCGTCGGCGTAGGGGATGTGCAGGGCGAAGCCGAGCACGTCGGCGTCGGGCAGCATCGCCGCGACGATGCCGGCGCCGAGCAGGCGCGTGGAGATGCGCCCGCGATCGGCGGCGGCCCACAGCGCCAGCGGTACCGCGGCGTGGGTGAAGATGCTGGGCATCTCAGCAATCCTCGGCGCGGAACGCGTCGCGTAGCCAGGTCAGCCGCGGCGGGTCGCCTTCGGCCTCGACCACGTCGAAGCGGCATGGCCAGCTGGCGTACTGCGGATGCGCGGCCAGGAACAGTTGCGCCGCCAGCAGCAGGCGGCGGCGCTTGCGCAGGTCCACCGAGGCCGCGCCGCCGCCGAACGCGGTGCTGCGCCGGTAGCGCACTTCGACGAACACCAGGCTCTGCGCCTGCTGCATCACCAGGTCCAGCTCGCCGCCGCGGAAGGCGACGTTGGCGGCGATCAAGCGCAGGCCGGCGCGCTCCAGTTCTGCGCGCGCCGCCGCTTCCACCGCGTTGCCGCGTCGGC
Organism: Xanthomonas sp. F10; assembly: GCF_014206815.1. GTDB lineage: Bacteria > Pseudomonadota > Gammaproteobacteria > Xanthomonadales > Xanthomonadaceae > Xanthomonas_A > Xanthomonas_A indica. Next base: position 186,316 of record NZ_JACHNP010000001.1, on the reverse strand, counting down.
GCCGCTCAGTTTCCATCGGGCAGCGGGGTCGGGCGCCCGCCGCTGAAGGTGGACCAGGCCGGGGTGCGCACGATGTTGCCGAAGCCGTCCAGGTGCAGCACGCCAGTGGCGCCGCGCAGGGCGCTGTCCTTGCCGGTCGCCAGCTTCTCCAGGTACGCGGTGATCTGCCAGGCGTCGTAGCCGAACGCGAACAGGCGCCCGGCCGGGCCGCGCGCGGTCGGCAGCATGTCGGCCACGCTGGTCGCCGCCGGCAGGCCGCCGACGCCGCGCACGTTCCACAGTTCGCTGGGGTAGACGATGCCGTCCAGCACCAGGTCGTCCTCCGGCTTGCCGGTGCCCAGCACCAGCTGCGAGGTCGCGACCCGGGTCTTGCCGGCGAAACCGGCCAGTGCCAGCTGCGGCGCCAGCGCGCGGGCGGTAGTGCCCTTCACCGCCAGCAGCACCGAGTCGGCGGCGCCGGCGTTGCGCAGTTGCGCAGCGATGTCGCCGGGCGTCTCGGCCACGCTGATGCTGCCGGCGACCTTGCCGCCACGCTCGCTGAAGCGGTCGCGGAACGCGGCCACCGCACGGCGGCCGTTGTCGTCGTTGCTGCCGATCACCAACGTATTGCTGCGCTCGTGCGCCAGCAGGTACTCGGCGGCGGCGATGCCGTCGTCCTCCGGGGCCAGCGAGAAGCCGGCGCTGCCGCCGGGCGGGGCGTGGGTGCCGCGGTTCAGCGCCAGCACCGGTACCGGCAGCGCGTCGCGCGCGAACAGCGCGGTGACCTCGTCGCGGCCGAGCGGGCCGACCACGAAGTCGGCGCCGCCATCGACCGCCTTCTGATAAGCGGCCAGCGCCCCGGCCGGGGTGCCGGTGGTGTCGATGAAGTCGATCGGCGGGCGCCGCCGGGTCTCGCCGTAATAGCCGGCGAGCAGGCCGTCGCGCACCGGCGCGGCCGCGGTGGCCAGGCTGCCGCTCAACGGCAGCAGCACCGCCAGCTTGGCCGGCGGGCGGTAGCCGTCGCGCTCGGCCGGCGGCCGCTTGCTGGTGTCGAAGCCCCACTGCTCGCCGCGGTCGAACGGGCGCGGCAGTGCCAGGCCGCGGCTCAGCAGGGCGCGGCCGACGAAGTTGTACAGCGGGTCGCCGGCCGGCAGCGCGCCGGCGCGCGCCTGCAGGGTGGCGTCGTTGAGCGTGGCCAGCTGACGCACGATGGCGCGCTGGTTGTCGCTGCGCGCCTGGCCGCTGAGGCCGTTGTCGGCGCGGGCGCGTTCGTCCAGCGCCGCGTTGGCGTCGCCGGTGCCTTCCAGCGCCTGCGCGCGGGCCAGGTGCCAGCGCGCGCGCAGGTTCTGCGGCACCGCCTGCGGATCGCTGCCCAGCGCCTGCAGCGCCTTGGCCGGCTGGCGGTCGGCCAGGGCCAGCTCGGCCTCGACCAGCGCCACCCGCACCTTGCTCAGCGGCGGCAACTGCCGCGTCTGCACCTGCGCCAGCAGGCTGCGCGCGCGGGCGGCGTCGCCGGCCTCGTACCAGGCGAAGGCGGCGTCGCCCAGCAACTGGTTGCGGGCGCTGCCGGTGGCGCCGGCGGCCTGCGCCTCGAGCTGCTGCGCCGCGTCCCGCGGCTTGCCCTGGTCCAGCAGCGCCAGCGCCGCCGATTGGGCCGGCGAGGCGCTCGGCGTCACGCTGGAGGTGGCGCAGCCGGCGATGAGCAACGCCAGCAGCGACAGGGCGGAAATCCTTGCGAATCGCTTGTTCATTTCTGGTCCATTCGGCTGGGCACGCCGGGCGCGCCGGGGAAAACCGCTACGATTCTACCCTTGACCATGGAAAGCCCGTAGATGAGCGCCCAGCCCGGAACCCTGCACGTCGTCGCCACGCCGATCGGCAACCTCGCCGACCTGACGCCGCGCGCCCAGGAGACCCTGCGCACGGTGGCGGCGATCTGCGCCGAGGACACCCGCCGCAGCGGCCAGTTGCTGGCGCACTTCGGGATCGAGCGGCCGCTGCTGGCGCTGCATGAACACAACGAGGAGGCGCTGTCGCAGCGTATCGTCGCGCGCCTGCTGGAGGGGCAGTCGCTGGCCCTGGTCAGCGACGCCGGCACCCCGCTGGTCAGCGATCCCGGCTACCGCCTGGTGCGCGCCGCGCGCGCGGCCGGGGTGCGGGTCAGCCCGGTGCCGGGCGCCTGCGCGGCGATCGCCGCGCTCAGCGTGGCCGGCCTGCCCAGCGACCGCTTCGCCTTCGAGGGCTTCCTCCCGGCCAAGGCCTCGGCGCGGCGCGAGCGCCTGGTCCGGTTGGCCAGCGAACCACGCACCCTGGTGTTCTACGAAGCCTCGCACCGCATCGCCGAGTCCCTGGCCGATTGCCGCGCCGCCTTCGGCGACGCCCGCCCGGCGGTGCTGGCGCGCGAACTGACCAAATTGTTCGAGACCGTGCTCGACGGCACCCTGGCCGACCTGCACGCGCGGGTCGAGGCCGACGACAACCAGCGCAAGGGCGAGTTCGTGCTGATGGTGCAGGGTGCCGGCGACGATGCCGACGCGCAGTTGGCCGAAGGCCGCCGCGTCTACGCCAAGCTCAGCGAACACCTGCCGCCGTCCACCGCCGCCAAGCTGGCCGCCGAACTGACCGGCGCTTCGCGCAAGGCCTTGTACGGCGGGTGAGGCAACGCGCAGCGCCTGCCTGCTGGCGATCAGGAACATGTTGCCGACTGCACGTGCGACAATAGGCACGGCGGAGCCGGCCAGACAGTCGCGTCATCCAATCGCATTTCGGTGCGGCGGGATGCCGAGGAAAGTCCGGGCTCCATAGGGCAAGGTGCCAGGTAACGCCTGGGCGGCGCGAGCCGACGGACTAGTGCAACAGAAAGATACCGCCTACGTCTGCGCAAGCAGGCCGGTAAGGGTGAAATGGTGCGGTAAGAGCGCACCGCGAGTCCGGTAACGGACCGGCACGGCAAACCCCACCTGGAGCAAGACCAAATAGGGACCTCATGGCGCGGCCCGCGTCGGGTCCGGGTAGGTTGCTTGAGCGTACCGGTGACGGTGCGCCTAGAAGAATGACTGTCCACGACAGAACCCGGCTTATCGGCCGGCTCCGCCACCTTCTTCTTTTACAGACGCGCTCTGGCGCTCGCTTGTGCTGCGCGCCTGTCAGGTGCTGACCCCGGCGGCGTCATGGATCCCCGCTGGTCGCCGTCTCCATGTTGCTTCCCTCCGCCGTCGCCGTGTTTCCCTTGTGGGAGGGACTTCAGTCCCGGCTGCAGTCACCCGACGGGCCAGCGCTGTTCCGCCACCGCCGCCGGGGTCGATGCCTGAGCGCAGGCGTCACTGCTTCCCGGTATCCGTCCCCAGGTTCCGGTTCTCCAGGCGCGTCTCGCCCAGAAACACCCCGTCCGGGCCGAACCGGCGCTCGTGGATCCAGCCATGGCCGGCGGCGTCGACCGCGACGATGGTGCTGGCGCGGGTGCCGTAGTCGTGGCCGCGGATGAAGGCCGGCGACAGCCGCCGCTCCAGGTCCGGGCCGACCCCGGTGTCGGGGAGGTCGGCCGGGTCGGCCAGGGTCTCGTCGGCCAGCGCCCGCCACAGCGGGGCCAGGTCGTCGTCGCCGGCGGCGATCCAGGCGGTCACGGCCGCGCGCAGGCGCAGGGTCTTCGGCCAGGGCGCGTCGAGCGCGCCGTTGGACATGCCGTGGACGCCGGGCGCCAGGGCGCTGCGGCCGGGCGGGTGGTTGCCCACGTAGGCGGCGCCGGCGGCATCGGCCAGCAGCAGGTTGAACGGCGGATAGGCGTCGGCGCGCGCCGCCAGCGCGTCGGCAAAGGCCGCGGCCGGCTCCGCGCCGGTCAGGTAGTCGGCGATCAGGGCGCCGCGCGAGGCGCCGGACATCGCCGCCAGCGGGTCGCGCACGTTGGTGACCACGGCGCAGCGGCCGGCGTCGTCCAGTCCCACCCAGGTACCGCCGGAGCGCAGGTCGCGTCCGGCCAGCAGGCGCTGCGCCGGGGCCGGCCAGCGCTGCAGCGGCGCGGTCGGACGGGCGTGGAATTCGTCGCGGTTGCCGACCAGCAGCAAGCGCCATCGCGGGTGCGCAGCGTGCGCGAGAACGACCAGACACATGCGCCGCAGTGTGCGCGCTTGCGCAACGCGGCGCGAGTGCAGGGGGCATGTCGATGGCCGGTGACGGCGGCCTTAACGTCCCGTACACGGGCCTGAATTTCCGTTCAATCTCAAAATTTGAGACGAAACAGTAACTTGTGGATAAGCCTTGAACAAGTCTCTAAAGATCGTTGCAAACCATTGATCCCGCTAGCGATTTACCGCTCGCAAAGTTGTTGACAACCCGTTGCGCGCTGCTAAGGTGGGCACTTGAGGGGAAACCGGGTTTTTTGTGGTTTTTCGTGGTTCAATGACCGCCCAGGCGGATTCGGAAAGGTGCAGGCGTCGTGTTTCAGGGCGAGACCGCAATCACTGTGGACGACAAGGGGCGTATGGCGGTTCCCACCGCGTACCGCGACCTCGTCGCGCGCGTGAGCGGCAATCGGCTGGTGCTGACCTACAACCCGTTCGAGGCCGGCTGCCTGTGGCTGTATGCGGAGAAGGAGTGGGAGCGGGTCCGTGACGACGTCATGGCCAAGCCCAACACCCAGCGCGTGGTGCGGGTCCTGCAGCAGAAGCTGGTGGGTTCGTCGGCCGCGCTGGAGCTGGATGCCAACGCCCGCATCACCATTCCGCCGAGCCATCGCGCCGCGGTGGGCATTGAAAAGCGCGCCGTGCTGTTGGGCATGGGCGACAAGTTCGAACTGTGGAGCGAGCAGGCTCATCGCGCACTGATCCAGCAGACGTTGTCTGACGAGGATCTGGGCGATGGATTGCTCGATCTGAAGTTGTGAGTCGGGGTGTCCGGATGCGCGGACAGGCGCAGGCCGGTCACCTCCCGGTGTCGCAACCATCGGCGGCGCATGTGCCGGTGTTGTTCGCGCAGGTCCTGGACGGGCTGCAGGTGATCGAAAACGGAATCTATCTGGATGGCACGTTCGGGCGTGGCGGACACGCGCGCGGGGTGCTGCACAAACTCGGCCCAGGAGGCCGGCTGCTGGTGATGGACAAGGACCCCGAGGCGATCGCCGAAGCCGAACATGCGTTCGGCGCCGACGCGCGCGTGTCCATCTATCGCGGCAGCTTCGCCGAACTGGGCCACTGGGACGCCGCGGTCGCCCTGGACGGGGTGCTGTTCGACCTGGGCGTGTCCTCGCCGCAGCTGGACGTGGCCGCGCGCGGCTTCTCCTTCGGCAAGGACGGCCCGCTGGACATGCGCATGGACCCGGACGCCGGCGAGAGCGCGGCGCAGTGGCTGGCGCGCGCCGACGAGCGCGAGATCGCCGACGTGCTGTGGACCTACGGCGAAGAGCGGCAGAGCCGGCGCATCGCCCGCGCCATCGTCGCCCGCCGCGAGAAGCAGCCGCTGACCCGCACCGCCGAACTGGCCGACCTGATCGCCAGCGTGATGCCGCGCGGCGACAGCAAGACCCACCCGGCCACGCGCAGCTTCCAGGCCATCCGCATCCACATCAACCGCGAGCTGGCCGATCTGGAAACCGGCCTGGACGCGGCGCTGGCCCGGCTCAAGCCCGGCGGCCGCCTGGCGGTGATCAGCTTCCACTCGCTGGAAGACCGCATCGTCAAGCAGTTCATGCAGCGCCACGCCAAGGCCCCGCCGAGCAACCGCCGCCTGCCCGAGGCCACGGCCTTCGTGCCGACCCTGCGCCTGCATGGCGGCGCGATCAAGGCCGACGCCGACGAACTGGCGGCGAACCCGCGCGCGCGCAGCGCGGTGCTGCGAGTGGCTGAGAAGCTGGGAGAGCCGGGACCCGGGACTCGGGACCCGGGACCCGGAAAGAGCAAGAGCAAAAACGAAAGCGATGAGCCGTCGGGCTTTGGCCTTTCTCGGGTCCCGGGTCCCGAGCCCCGGGTCCCGAGCGCGCTCCACAGGAGCGCCCCATGAGCCGGCTGCTGCTGCTCGTGCTGCTCGCCTGCACCATCGCCTCGGCGATCGGGGTGGTGTACATGCGCCATCGCCATCGCCAGTTGTTCGTGGAGCTGTCGCGGCTGGAGCACAACCGTGACGAACTGAACATCGAGTTCGGCCGGCTGCAGCTGGAGCAGGCGACCTGGGCCGAGAGCAATCGCGTCGACCAGGTCGCGCGCGAGCGGCTGGGGATGAAGTTCCCCGAGACCGGCGACATCGTGGTGGTGCGCCCGTGAACAAGAGCGGCCGCAACCGCCCCCGCAGCAACTTCAACCTGCGCGGCCGCCTGGCGCTGGTCGGCGCGGCGCTGGGCCTATGTTCGGTGACGCTGATCGGTCGCGCGGCCTACGTGCAGCTGATCAACAGCGACTTCTACCAGCGCCAGGGCGAAGCGCGCTACCTGCGCGAACTGCCGATTGCCACCTCCCGCGGCATGATCACCGACCGCAACGGCGAGCCGCTGGCGGTGTCCACGCCGGTGGAATCGATCTGGGTCAACCCGCAGGAACTGCTGCGCAGCCCGGACCGCATCCCGCAGCTGGCGCAGGCGCTGGAGCTGCCGGTCGACGAACTGACCGCCAAGCTGTCGCAGAAGGCGGACAAGGAGTTCATGTACCTCAAGCGCCGGATCAATCCGGACAAGGCGCATGCGGTGGTCGCGCTGGGCATTCCCGGCGTGTTCTCGCAGCGCGAATTCCGCCGCTTCTACCCGCAGGGCGAAGCGATGGCGCACGTGCTGGGCTTCACCAATATCGACGACCGCGGTCAGGAAGGGCTGGAGCTGGCGTTCGATTCCTGGCTGCGCGGCAAGCCGGGCGCCAAGCGGGTGATCCGCGACCGCAAGGGTGCGATCGTCGAGAGCATCGACCTGGTCAAGCCGGCGCAGCCGGGCAAGGACCTGACCCTGAGCATCGACCGCCGCATCCAGTTCCTGGCCTACAAGGAACTGCGCAACGCGCTGGTCGAGAACAAGGCCGCCGGCGGCTCGATCGTGATCATGGACGTGGCCACCGGCGAGATCCTGGCCATGGTCAACCTACCGACCTACAACCCCAATGCGGTCAACGGGGTCAACCCGGACGTGCGCCGCAACCGCGCGGTCACCGACCTGGTCGAGCCGGGCTCGACGATGAAGCCGCTGACCATCTCCACCGCGCTCAAGGCCGGGGTGGTGACCAAGGACACGCTGATCGACACCAACCCCGGCTACATGTCCGTGGGCCGCTTCACCATCAAGGACGTGCCGCGCAACAACGGCGTGCTGACCGTGACCGGGGTGATCACCCGCAGTTCCAACATCGGCGCGGCGAAGATCGCGGCCAAGCTGCCGGACCAGACCTTCTACGACCAGGTCCACAGCTACGGCTACGGCAGCTCCCCGCACAGCGGCTTCCCCGGCGAATCGGCCGGCGTGTTCCCGTCGCCGGCGCGCTGGAGCGGTTCGTCCAAGACAACCATGTCCTACGGCTACGGCCTGTCGGTGACGCCGCTGCAGATCGCCCGTGCCTATTGCGCGCTGGGCAACGGCGGCCGCCTGGTCACTCCGACCTTCGTCAAGGGCCAGCACGAGGACAGCAAGCAGGTGCTGGACCCGGCGATCGCCAAGGAAGTGGTGGCGATGATGGAGACCGTGGTCACCCAGGGCGGCGCCAAGGGCGCGGCGATCCTGGGCTACCACGTGGCCGGCAAGACCGGCACCGCGCGCAAGGCCGGCCCCGGCGGCTACGAGCGCGGCCACTACAACGCGCTGTTCGCGGGCCTGGTGCCGGCGAGCAACCCGCGTTTTGCCACGGTCATCGTCATCAACGACCCGCAGGGCGCCAAGTACTACGGCGGCCTGGTGTCGGCGCCGGTGTTCCACAACGTGATGGAAGGCGCGCTGCGCCTGATGGACGTGCCGCCGGACGATATCCAGTCGTGGCTGGCCGCACAGGCCGCCGGCAAAAGCGGCCATGCGCCGCCGCCGGCACCGTTGGAGCCGGATCCGGCCACCGTGCCCGACGCCGCCGCCGAGGTCGATGCTGCGCTGCCCAGCGCGCGCGCCGTGGCGCCGCCGGCGCCGGCCGCGTTGCCGGCACCGCTGCAGGAGACCCGCCAGTGACCCGCGCCATGTCGCTGTCGCAACTGTTGCCGGGCGTGGCGCTGCCGCACGATGTGCAGGTGTCCGGGCTGGTCATGGACAGCCGCGCGGTACGCCCGGGCGATGCCTTCGTGGCGATCGCCGGGTTCGGCGCGCACGGCCTGGGCTTCGTCGAGCAGGCGCGCGCCAACGGCGCCGTCGCCGTGCTGTACGACCCGCCGGCCCCGGCCGAGCTGCCGGCGCCGGCCGACGCGATCGCGGTGCCGGGCCTGCGCGCGCGCATGGGCGCGATGGCCGACCAGTTCCACGGCCATCCGTCGCAGACCATGACCATGGTCGGGGTCACCGGCACCAACGGCAAGACCTCCACCGTGCAGTTGCTGGCGCAGGCCTGGCACCTGCTGGGCACGCGCAGCGGCAGCATCGGCACGCTCGGCGCCGGCCTGTACGGGCAGGTGCAGCCGACCGGCTTCACCACGCCGCTGGTGCTGCCGCTGCACGCGCTGCTGGCGCAGTTGCGCGACGCCGGCGCGCAGGCGGTGGCGATGGAGGTCAGCTCGCACGCGCTCGATCAGGGCCGCGTGGACGCGGTGCATTTCGACGTGGCGGTGTTCACCAATCTCACCCGCGACCATCTCGACTACCACGGCGACATGGCCGGCTACGGCGCGGCCAAGGCGCGTCTGTTCGCCACGCCGGGGCTGAAGTCGGCGGTGATCAACCTGGACGATGCGTTCGGCCGCGAGTTGCTGGCCACGCTGGATCCGGCGCTGCGTCGCATCGCGGTCAGTTCGCGCGGCCAGGACGGCGCCGAGGTACGCGCCGAGGCGCTGCGCCTGGACGCGCGCGGCATCGGCTTCACCCTGGTGATCGGCGAGGAGCGGCATCCGCTGCAGTCGCCGTTGCTGGGCCGTTTCAACGTCGACAACCTGCTGGCCGTGGCTGGCGCGCTGCATGCGCTGGACGTGGCGCCGGTGCGCATCGCCGCCGCCCTGGCGCAGCTGCAGCCGATCCGCGGGCGCATGAACCGCCTTGGCGGCGACGGCGCGCAGCCGCTGGTGGTGGTCGACTATGCGCACACCCCCGACGCGCTGGAGCAGGCGCTGCAGAGCCTGCGCGCGCACGCGCAGGGCCGCATCACCTGCGTGTTCGGCTGCGGCGGCGAGCGCGACACCGGCAAGCGTCCACAGATGGCGGCGATCGCGCAGCGTCTGGCCGAGCGCGTGGTGGTCACCGACGACAACCCGCGTGGCGAGGACGGCGATGCCATCGTCGCCGACATCCTGGCCGGCTTCGGCGGCATGCAGACGGTGCAGGTGCAGCGCGACCGCGCGCAGGCGATCGCCATGGCGGTCGCCGCCGGCGCCGACGACATCGTGCTGATCGCAGGCAAGGGCCACGAGCCCTACCAGGAGATCGCCGGCGTGCGCCATCCGTTCGACGACACCGAGGTCGCCGCGCAGGCCCTGCGCGCGCATGCGGCGGAGGCGGCCCGATGAAGCGCCTGCCGTTGTCGATGATCGCGCACTGGGCCGGCGCCGAGCTGCACGGCGACGACGTGGCGATCGACGCGATCAGCCACGACACCCGCAGCCTGGCGGCCGGCAGCCTGTACGTGGCGCTGCGTGGCGAGCGTTTCGACGGCCACGCCTTCGTTGCCGATGCCGCCGCGCGCGGCGCCAGCGCGCTGCTGGTGGAGCGCGTGCAGCCGCAGATCGAACTGCCGCAGATCGTTGCCGCCGACACCGAGTTGGCACTGGCGCGCATCGCCGCCGGCATGCAGCGCGGCCGCGCCACCCGCGTGGCCGCGATCACCGGCAGCAACGGCAAGACCAGCGTCAAGGCACTGCTGCTGGCGATCCTGCAGCACGCCTGCCGCATCGACGGCGGCAGCGTCTACGCCAATCCCGGCAACCGCAACAACGAGATCGGCCTGCCGCTGGCGGTGATCGAGGCGCCGGACGACGCCGACTACGCCATCTACGAAATGGGCGCCGGCAAGCCGGGCGACATCGCCTATCTCACCGACATCGCGCCGCCGCAGGTGTCGCTGGTCAACAACATCGCCGCCGCGCACCTGGAGCGCATGGGCAGCCTGCTCGGCGTGGCGCAGACCAAGGGCGCCATCTACACCGCGCTGCCGGCCGACGGCACTGCGGTGATCAACGCCGACGACGCCTTCGGCCTGTGGTTCGAGCAGCGCCTGCCGACGGGCGAGGCGCGGCCGCAGGTGCTGCGCTTCGGCCTGCAGCCGGGCGCCGAGATCGGTGCCGCGCAGGTGCGCATGGCCGCCGACCGCACCCAGTTCGTGCTGACCACGCCGCGCGGCGATGTCGAGGCGACGCTGCCGCTGCCGGGCCGGCACAACCTCCAGAACGCCCTGGCCGCCGCCGCGCTGGCGCTGGCGCTGGGCGTGGCGCCGGCGCGCATCGCCGGCGGCCTGGCGCAGGTGCAGCCGGTCCCCGGTCGGCAGATCACCCACACGCTGCCCAACGGCGCGGTGCTGATCGACGACAGCTACAACGCCAACCCCGGCTCGCTGGCCGCGGCGATCGATGCGCTGGCCGCAGCTGGCGGCGAGCGCTGGCTGGTACTGGGCGACATGCGCGAACTCGGCGCCGGCGCCGAAGCGCTGCACGCCAGCGGCGGCCGCCGCGCACGCGATGCCGGGCTGACCCGGCTGTACGCGCTGGGCCCGCTCAGCGCCCACGCCGCGCAGGCCTTCGGCGAGAACGGCCGCGTCTTCGACAGCCACGCGGCGCTGATCGAGGCGCTGCAGCGCGATCTGGCCGCAGTAGCCGGGACCCGGGACCCGGGACCCGGGGCCCGGAAACAGCAGGATCAAGAGCAGGAAGTGAAGCACATGCATGAGAACACCGGCGCGCCGTCCGTTGGCGCGCCTTCGCGGGACCCGGGTCCCGGGTCCCGGGTCCCGGCCACGCTCCTCGTCAAGGGCTCGCGCGGCAGCGCCATGGACACCGTGGTGCGTGCGCTGCTGAACCAGGCACAGGAGGCGCCGCATGCTGCTTGAACTCGCCCGCTGGCTGCAGCAGCTCGAAAGCATGTTCGGGCTGTTCGGCTATCTGACCTTCCGCGGCATCCTCGCGGCGCTGACCTCGCTGTTCCTGTCGCTGTGGCTGGGCCCGGCGGTGATCCGCAAGCTGGCGCAGTTCAAGGGCGGCCAGCCGATCCGCCAGGACGGCCCGCAGACCCACTTCTCCAAGGCCGGCACCCCGACCATGGGCGGCTCGCTGATCCTGCTCACCGTGCTGCTGTCGGTGCTGCTGTGGGGCGACCTGCGCAACCGCTACGTGTGGCTGGTGCTGGCGGTGATGCTGGCGTTCGGCGTGATCGGCTGGTACGACGACTGGATCAAGATCGTGCGCCGCGACCCCAACGGGCTGAAGTCGCGCTGGAAGTACCTGCTGCAGTCGATCTTCGGCCTGGCCGCCGGCCTGTTCCTGTACTACACCGCCGACGTGCCGGCGGCGATCACCTTCTACATCCCGATGTTCAAGTCGATCGCGCTGCCGCTGGCCGGGATCAGCTTCGTCGCCATCGCCTACTTCTGGATCGTCGGCTTCTCCAATGCGGTCAACCTGACCGACGGCCTGGACGGCCTGGCGATCATGCCGACCGTGCTGGTGGCCTGCGCGCTGGGCGTGTTCGCCTATGCCTCGGGCAACGCGGTGTTCTCCGCCTACCTGAAGATCCCGACCATCCCCGGCGCCGGCGAACTGATCATCATCTGCGCGGCGATCGCCGGCGCGGGCCTGGGCTTCCTGTGGTTCAACACCTACCCGGCGATGGTGTTCATGGGCGACATCGGCGCGCTGGCGCTGGGCGCGGTGCTGGGCACCATCGCGGTGATCGTGCGCCAGGAACTGGTGCTGGTGATCATGGGCGGCGTGTTCGTCATCGAGACCCTGTCGGTGATGATCCAGGTCGCCTCGTTCAAGCTCACCGGCAAGCGCGTGTTCCGCATGGCGCCGATCCACCACCACTTCGAGCTGAAGGGCTGGCCGGAGCCGCGGGTGATCGTGCGCTTCTGGATCATTTCGGTGGTGCTGGTGCTGGTCGGCCTGGCCACGTTGAAGGTGCGCTGATGAACGACGCTGCTCGCCAAGCGACCCGCCTGGAGGCCATCGGTGGCCGCTACGACCCGTGGCTGCTCGGCGCCGCGGTGGCGCTGGCGTCGCTGGGCGTGGTGATGGTCGGCTCCAGCTCGATCGAGCTGACCACCAGCCCGTTCTACTACCTCAGCCGCCACCTGCTGTTCCTGGCCGGCGGTGTCGGCCTGGCGATCTGGGCGATGCGCACGGAGCTGAAGAACATCGAGCAGTACAACCAGTTGCTGCTGCTGGCCTGCTTCGGCCTGCTGCTGGTGGTGTTCGTGCCCGGTCTCGGCAGCACCGTCAACGGCGCGCGGCGCTGGATCAACCTGGGCATCTCGCGCTTCCAGACCGTGGAAGCGGTGAAGGTGCTGTACATCGTGTGGCTGTCCAGCTATCTGGTGCGCTTCCGCGACGAGGTCAACGCGACCTGGCCGGCGATGCTCAAGCCGCTGGGCGTGGCGGTGGCACTGGTCGGCCTGCTGCTGCTGCAGCCGGACTTCGGTTCCTCCACGCTGCTGCTGGCGATCACCGCCGGCATGCTGGTGCTGGGCGGGGTGAACCTGCCGCGCATGTCGATGCCGATCGTGATCGGCCTGCCGGTGTTCGCCTTCATCGCGATCCTCGAGCCGTACCGCCTGCGCCGCATCACCTCGTTCCTGGATCCGTGGGCCGACCAGCTCGGCTCCGGCTACCAGCTGTCCAACGCGCTGATGGCGGTGGGCCGCGGCGAACTGTTCGGGGTCGGCCTGGGCGGCTCGGTGCAGAAGCTCAACTACCTGCCGGAAGCGCACACCGACTTCATCTTCTCGGTCATCGCCGAGGAACTGGGCTTCGTCGGCGTGTGCCTGATCATCTCGCTGTACGCGCTGCTGGTCGGCCGCGCGTTCTGGCTGGGCATGCGCTGCGTGGAGATGAAGCGCCACTTCTCCGGCTACATCGCCTTCGGCATCGGCCTGTGGATCAGCCTGCAGAGCTTCGTCTCGGTCGGCGTGAACCTGGGCATCCTGCCGACCAAGGGCCTGACCCTGCCGCTGATCTCCGCCGGCGGTTCCAGCGTGCTGATGACCTGCGCGGCGATGGGCCTGCTGCTGCGCGTGTCCTACGAACTCAATCGCGCCGAGCGCCAGGTGGCGCTGGTGCGCAGCGACGCGGCGATGCCGGTCAAGCAGACCGTGGACAACGCCGAGGACCTGCACGCCGCCCGCGAAGCCAGCGCCAGCGCAGTCGCCGCCGCGATCCAGGGCGCGCCGGGGCGCGGCACCAGCCGCATGCAGCCGCGCGTCGAACCCACCTTCGGGAGGCTGGGATGAGCACGGTGCAGGGCGGTCGACCGGTGATGATTCTTGCCGGCGGCACCGGCGGACACATCTTCCCCGCGCTGGCCGTGGCCAAGGTGCTGCGCGCGCGCGGCGTGCCGGTGGTGTGGCTGGGCGCGGCCGGGCGCATGGAAACGCGGCTGGTGCCGGAACACGGCATCGAGCTGGACACGATCGAGATCGGTGGGCTGCGCGGCAAGGGCGCGCTGGCCCTGTTCGGCGCGCCGGTGCGGGTGCTGCGCGCGGTGCGCGCCGCCGGCTTCGTGCTGCGCCGGCGCGCGCCGCGCGCGGTGATCAGCTTCGGCGGCTTCGCTGCCGGCCCAGGCGGCCTGGCCGCGCGGCTGCTCAAGCTGCCGCTGCTGGTGCACGAACAGAACCGCGCGCCGGGCCTGACCAACAAGGTGCTGGCGCGCGTCGCGCGGCGCGTGCTGACTGGCTTCCCCGGCAGCTTCGCCACGCGTGAGGAAGCGGTAGGCAACCCGGTGCGCGCCGAGATCGCCGCACTGGCGCCGCCGGCGCAGCGCCTGGCCGCGCGCCACGGCGCGCCGCGGCTGCTGGTGCTGGGCGGCAGCCAGGGCGCACGCGTGCTCAACCAGGCGCTGCCGCAGGCGCTGGCCGCGCTCGGCGTGGCGGTCGACGTGCGCCACCAGTGCGGCGAAGCGCTGCGCGAGGAAGCCGCGCGTGCCTACGCCGACGCCGGCGTCGCCGCCAGCGTCGAAGCCTTCATTGGCGACATGGCCGCCGCCTACGCCTGGGCCGACCTGGTGGTGTGTCGCGCCGGTGCCTCGACCCTGGCCGAACTGTGCGCGGTCGGCATCGGCAGCGTGCTGGTGCCGTTCGCCGCCGCCGTCGATGACCACCAGACCCGCAACGCCGAATACCTGGTCGAGCGCGGTGCCGCCGTGCTGCTGAAGCAGGACGACGCCCTGGCCGAGCACCTGCAGCGCGTGCTGCGCGACCTGCTGGCACAGCCCGCACAGCGCCTGGCGATGGCCGAGGCCGCACGCCAACTGGCCAAGCCCGACGCCGCCGAGCGCATCGCGGACATCGTGATGGAAGAAGCCGGGAGTCGGGATTCGGGATTGGGGATTGGTAAAAAGCAGGAGCACAAGCAGGACACCATGCAGACACCCGTACAACGTGCAGCGCTGCGGCAATCGGCCGCCAGCGACACGAATCCCCAATCCCGAATGCCGAATCCCGGCACCTCCACCGGAGGTGCCCTGTGATCCGCCGCCTCCACGACACCGGCGACCTGGTCCGCGCGTTCCCGCGCGTGCACTTCGTCGGCATCGGCGGTACCGGCATGAGCGGCATTGCCGAGGTCATGCTGACCCTGGGTTATGAGGTTTCCGGCTCGGACAACGCCGACAACGCGGCGACCCGGCGCCTGGTCAAGCTCGGCGCACGGGTGATGCGCGGACATTCAGCCGCCAACGTGCTCGGCACCGACTGCGTGGTGGTGTCCAGCGCGATCCGCGAGGACAACCCGGAACTGATGGAAGCGCGCAGCCAGCGCATTCCGATCATGCCGCGTGCGGCGATGCTGGCCGAGCTGATGCGCTTCCGTCGCGGTATTGCGGTGGCCGGCACCCACGGCAAGACCACCACCACCAGCCTGGCCGCGGCGGTGCTCAGCGAAGGCGGGCTGGACCCGACCTTCGTGATCGGCGGCCAGTTGCTCGCCGCCGGCGCCAACGCCAAGCTCGGCGGCGGCCAGTGGCTGGTGGCCGAGGCCGACGAGAGCGACGGCAGCTTCCTGCGCCTGAACCCGCTGATCTCGGTCATCACCAACATCGATGCCGATCACCTGGAGAACTACGGCAACGACTTCGCCCGGGTCCAGGCCGCGTTCGCCGAGTTCCTGCAGCGCCTGCCGTTCTACGGGCTGGCCGTGCTGTGCATCGACGATCCGGAAGTGGCCGCGCTGGCGGCGAAGACGCCGCGCCACGTGATGAGCTACGGCCTCAGCGAGAACGCCGACGTGCGTGCCGAGGACGTGGTCCAGGACGGTCCGCGCATGCGCTTCACCCTGCGTCTGCCGGAAGGCAGCAGCATCCCGGTGACCCTGGCGCTGCCGGGCCGCCACAACGTGCTCAACGCCCTGGCCGCCGCCGCCATCGGCTGGCAGCTGGGCGTGGCGCCGGAGGCGATCGCCAGTGCGCTGCAGGGCTTCGCCGGCATCGGCCGTCGCTTCAACGACCTGGGCGAAGTGACCACCGCCGGCGGCGCGCGCGTGCGCGTGGTCGATGACTACGGCCACCATCCGCGCGAGCTGGCCGCGGTGTTCGCCGCCGCCCGTGGCGGCTGGCCGGACAAGCGCCTGGTGGTCGCATTCCAGCCGCATCGCTACAGCCGCACCCGCGACCAGTTCGACGCCTTCGCCGCGGTGCTGTCGGAGGTGGACGCGCTGGTGCTCAGCGAGGTCTACCCGGCCGGCGAGGCGCCGATCCCGGGGGCCGACGCGCGTTCGCTGGCGCGCGCGATCCGTGCGCGCGGCCGCAGCGAGCCGGTCGTGGTCGGCCAGGTCGGCGAACTCGGCAGCGTGCTGCCGGACGTGCTGCAGGACGGTGACCTGCTGCTGATGATGGGGGCGGGCGACATCGGCTACGTCGCCCAGCACATCGCCCAGCACGGCTTCGCCGTGGGAGCGGACGCATGAGCGCGCAGCCGCTGCCGCCGCCGCGCGTCACCGACCCGGCCGCGTTCGGCCGCGTCGCCGTGTTGCTCGGCGGCACGTCCAGCGAGCGCGAAGTGTCGCTGAACTCCGGCGCCAATGTGCTCGAGGCGCTGCGCAGCCGCGGCGTCGACGCGCAGCCGGTGGACGGCATCCCGGCGTTGCTGGAGCGCATCCGTGCCGGCGCGGTGGATCGCGTGTTCAACATCCTGCATGGCGGCGACGGCGAGAACGGCGTGCTGCAGGGCCTGCTGCGCGCGCTGCAGGTGCCGTTCACCGGCCCGGACGTGCTCGGCAGCGCGCTGACCCTGGACAAGATCCGCACCAAGCAGGTGTGGATCGCCGCCGGCCTGCCGACCCCGGGCTTCGCCCGCATCGACGCCAAGGCCGACCTGGCCGCGGCGGCTGCCGCGCTGGGCTACCCGCTGTTCGTCAAGCCGGCCTGCGAAGGCTCCAGCGTCGGCGTGTTTCGCGTGCTGGCCGAGGCAGACCTGGCGCCGGTGCGCGCCTTCGCCGCCGACTACCACGGCGAACTGCTGATGGAGCAGATGGTGCAGGGCGAGGAATACACCGTCGGCATCCTCGGCGACATCGCGCTGCCGTCGATCCGCATCGTCCCGGCTGGCGACTGGTACGACTACCACGCCAAGTACATCGCCGAGGACACCCAGTACCTGTGCCCGGGCATGGAGGGTGAGGACGAGGCCCAGATCCGCCAGCTTGCCCTACAGGCGTTCGCCGCCGCCGGCTGCAGCGGCTGGGGCCGCGTGGACGTGATGCGCGACCGCGTGCGCGGCCTGCAACTGATCGAAGTCAACACCGCCCCGGGCATGACCAGCCACTCGCTGGTGCCCAAGGCCGCAGCGCAACTGGGCGTGGATTTCGCCGGCCTGTGCTGGCGCATCCTGGAGCAGACGCTGTGAAGCCGGGATTGGGGATTCGGGATTGGGGATTCGCACGGCGTGCGCTTCGCGCTGCCGTGGCGTCCTGCTGCGCGCGTTGCGCCAATCCCCAATTCCCGATCTCCAATCCCGCGCGCGGAGCGCGCCCATGAACGCCTCCTTGCGCATCCTCGCCTGGCTGCTGGCGCTGGCCCTGGTCGCGCTGCCGATCGTGGCCGTGCTCAATGGCTGGGTCGGCGCCGAGCGTTGGCCGCTGAGCCGGCTGCAGGTCAGCGGCGACTTCAAGCGCGTGTCCGCCGAGCAGTTGCGCCAGGTGGTGCTGCCGTATGCGCGCCGCGGCTTCTTCGCGGTGCGCCTGCAGGATGCGCAGGACGCGATCGAGCGCCTGCCGTGGGTGGAGAGTGCGCGCGTGCGCAAGCGCTGGCCGGACGTGCTGGAAGTGCGCGTCGTCGAGCACCGTCCGTTCGCGCGCTGGGGCGAAGACCGCATGCTGTCCGAGCAGGGCCGCATCTTCGCCCTGCCCAACGAACTGCGCGACGTGGCCCTGCCGCACCTGGCCGGCCCCGACGCCAAGGCCGCCGACGTGGTCGCGCTGTACAACGCCTCGCGCGCGCTGTTCGCGCCGGTCGGTTTGCCGGTGCAGGGCGTGGCCCTGGACGCGCGCGGCAGCTGGTCGCTGGCGCTGGGCAATGGCGTGCAGGTGGTGGTCGGCCGCGACGACGCACGCGCCCGCCTGGAGCGCTTCGCCCGCGTGCTGCCGCAACTGCTGCAGCCGGGCCAGCCGCCGCTGGCGCGCGCCGACCTGCGCTACACCAACGGATTCACGGTGGCATGGGTGCCCGAGAGCAAAGAGCCGAGCAAGGAGCCGGGCAAGGAGAAGAAGCCCGCGGCGCCGGCCCAGCCCACACGCCATGCGGCACTGGCCGACCCTCCGTCCCGTCGCGAGAGCCCGCTCTTCTCCCTTCCCCATTCCCGATTCTCTATTCCCGGCTCCAAGACATGAACCGCAAAGGCGACAAATCCCTCATCGTTGGACTGGACATCGGCACCTCCAAGGTCGTCGCGCTGGTCGGCGAATACTCGCCCGGCAATCCGATCGAGGTGATCGGCATCGGTTCGCACGAGTCGCGCGGCCTCAAGCGCGGCGTGGTCGTGGACATCGAATCCACCGTGCAGTCGATCCAGCGCGCGATCGAGGAAGCCGAGCTGATGGCCGGCTGCGAGATCCGCTCTGTGTACGCGTCGATCTCCGGCAACCACGTGCAGTGCAAGAACTCGCCGGGCATCGTCCCGATCCGCGACGGCGAGGTGACCTGGAACGATCTGGATCGCGTGCTGGAAGCGGCCAAGGCGGTGGCGATCCCGGCCGACCAGCGCATCCTCCACGCGATCCCGCGCGAGTATGTGCTGGACGATTCGCAGGAAGGCATCCGCAACCCGGTCGGCATGACCGGTGTGCGCCTGGAGGTGCACGCGCACCTGGTGGTGTGCGCGCAGTCGGCCGCGGCCAACATCAGCAAGTGCGTGCAGCGCTGCGGCCTGCAGGTGGACGACCTGATCCTGTCCTCGCTGGCGTCCTCGGTGGCGGTGCTGACCGCCGACGAGCGCGAGCTGGGCGTGGTGCTGGTGGACATGGGCGCCGGCACCACCGATCTGGCGGTGTTCGTGCAGGGCGCGATCTGCCACACCGCCTCGCTGCCGATCGCCGGCGACCATGTCACCAACGACATCGCGCACATGCTGCGCACGCCGACCCCGGAAGCCGAGCAGATCAAGGTGCGCTACGCCTGCGCGCTGGCGCAGCTGGCCACCGCGGAAGAAAGCATCCAGGTGCCCAGCGTCGGCGACCGCCCGCCGCGGCGCATGCCGCGCCATTCGCTGGCGCAGGCGGTGCAGGGCCGCTACGAGGAAATCTTCGAGATGGTGCAGGCCGAACTGCGCCGCTCCGGCTTCGAGGAACTGGTGCGCGCCGGCATGGTGCTCACCGGCGGCGCCTCGAAGATGGAAGGCGTGGTCGAACTGGCCGAGGAAATGGTGCAGATGCCGGTGCGCGTGGGCATTCCCCAGCACGTCACCGGCCTGGGCGAAGTCGTCGGCAACCCGGTCCACGCCACCGGCGTGGGCCTGCTGCTGATGGGCAGCCAGATCGAACACCCGCGCCGCCCGTCGCTGCCGACCGGCCGCGCCGGCAGCTTGTTCAAGAAATTGAAGAACTGGTATCGCGGCGAGTTCTGATGGAGCCGGGATTGGGAATTCGAGATTCGGGATTGGTGGGAGCAACAGCGGTAGGCAGAGAGAGAGTAGAGAGCGGTAGGCAGGCAGGCGATAGGGTTTTTTTGCAGTGATTCCGCCGCGGAGCAGGGCATGGGACTGGAGGGCCGCTTTTGCGGATCCCCAATCCCGAATCCCCAATCCCGGCATCCAAACAACAACACTCGCCGGACGGAGAGGCGGGATGCAGGATCGGAGCACTTCCGAATCCCCAATCCCGAATCCCGAATCCCGGCTCAAAGAGGAAACGGACATGGCGCATTTCGAACTGATTGAAAAGATGGCACCCAATGCAGTGATCAAGGTCGTTGGCGTGGGCGGCGGCGGCGGCAACGCGGTCGCGCACATGGTCAGCAGCAGCGTGGACGGCGTGGAATTCATCACCGCCAACACCGACTCGCAGGCGATCAAGAACTGCGGCGCCAAGCTGCAGCTGCAGCTCGGCACCAACGTCACCAAGGGCCTGGGCGCGGGCGCGAACCCGGAAGTCGGCCGCCAGGCCGCGCTGGAAGACCGCGAGCGCATCATGGACGCGCTGCAGGGCGCGGACATGGTTTTCATCACCGCCGGCATGGGCGGCGGCACCGGCACCGGCGCCGCGCCGGTGGTGGCGCAGCTGGCCAAGGAGATGGGCATCCTGACCGTGGCCGTGGTCACCAAGCCGTTCCCGTTCGAAGGCCGCCGCCGCATGCAGGTGGCGCTGAAGGGCATCGAGGAACTGAGCCAGCACTGCGACTCGCTGATCACCATTCCGAATGAAAAGCTGATCACCGTGCTCGGCCGCAACGCCACCATGATCCAGGCGTTCCGCGCCGCCAACGACGTGCTGCAGGGCGCGGTGCAGGGCATCGCCGACCTGATCGTGCGTCCGGGCCTGATCAACGTCGACTTCGCCGACGTGCGCACCGTGATGTCGGAAATGGGCCTGGCGATGATGGGCACCGGCTCGGCCCGCGGCGACGACCGCGCGCAGGCCGCCGCCGAAGCGGCGATCCAGAACCCGCTGCTGGACGACGTCAACCTGGCCGGCGCCAACGGCATCCTGGTCAACATCACAGCCGGCCCGGACTTCACCATGGCCGAGTTCGACGAGATCGGCCGCACCATCGAAGGCTTCTCCTCCGAGGACGCCACCGTGGTGGTCGGCACCGTGCTGGATCCGGACATGCAGGACGAAGTGCGCGTGACCGTGGTCGCCACCGGCCTGAACCGTGCGGTGTCGCGCCAGTCGCAGCGCCCGGAACAGCGCGCGCCGATCAAGCTGGTGCGCAACGCCACCACCGGCCAGCCGGAGTTCGGCGACTTCGAGCATGGCGGCGACGCCGTGTCCAAGGCGGTCGGCGGTGCGATGGGCCTGGGCCTGCGTCGTCCGAGCGGCGACGGCATGAGCGCGGCGGCGTCCGCACCGGCGCCGGCCGCGGCCGATCTGCCGAGCGACTACCTGGACATCCCGGCGTTTCTGCGCCGCCAGGCCGACTGAGGTCTGCGTCATCGGCCGGCGTCCGCGCCGGCCCGCAATACCGCCGTCCGGGAGCGCCTCCCTGACCGGCGCGCCGTGTCCCTTGCTGCCGGGTCCTCGCGACCCGGCAGGTTTTTGCGACCGCGACGCCGGCACGGGCCAGCGTTGCAACCATGGGATGCTGTGACCGCTTTGTTAAAATTTGGCTAAACGCGTGATATTCTCGTTGTCTGTTCAGTTCCCGTGCGAACAGACGTTCCCAGACTGTCTGCCATGACCCAGCAACGCACCCTCAAGAACACGATCCGCGCCACCGGCGTGGGCCTGCACAGCGGCGACAAGGTCTACATGACCCTGCGCCCCGCACCGGCCGACCACGGCATCGTGTTCCGACGCGTGGACCTGGATCCGGCGGTGGACGTGCCTGCCGATGCCGAGCTGGTCACCGAGACCACGCTGTGTACCGGCCTGAGCCGCGGCCAGGCCAAGATCCAGACGGTGGAGCACCTGATGTCGGCGATGGCCGGCCTCGGCGTGGACAACGCCATCGTCGAACTGTCCTCGGCCGAGTTGCCGATCATGGACGGCTCGGCAGGTCCGTTCGTGTTCCTGCTGCAGTCGGCGGGCATCGTCGAGCAGGGCAAGGCCAAGCGCTTCATCCGCATCAAGCGCGAGGTGGAAGTACGCGACGGCGACAAGATCGCCCGCTTCGTGCCCTACGACGGTGGCTACAAGCTCGGCTTCACCATCCAGTTCGATCACCCGATGATCCCGGCCAAGCAGTCGCGCCAGGAAATCGAGTTCTCGACGATGGCCTACATCAAGGAAATCTCCCGCGCGCGCACCTTCGGCTTCATGCGCGACTTGGAGTACATGCGCGAGCGCAATCTCGGCCTGGGCGGTTCGATGGACAACGCCATCGTGCTCGACGAGTTCCGCGTGCTCAACGACGACGGCCTGCGCTACGCCGACGAGTTCGTGCGCCACAAGATCCTCGATGCGATCGGAGACCTGTACCTGGCCGGCGGCCCGATCCTGGGCGCCTACGAGGGCTACAAGTCCGGTCATGCGCTGAACAACAAGCTGGTGCGCGCCCTGCTCGCCGAACAGGCGGCGTGGGAGTGGGTCAGCTTCGAATCCGCAGCGCAGCAGGCGCCGGTGGCCTACGGGGCTGCGGCTTACGCCTGAACCCGTTAAGCCTGGCCGACGGCCGGGTGGGTATCACGGAATCGGCAATCGGCCGGTTCTTCTTTTTCCCTTAACGTCGATTTAACGAATCGGTAACGACCTGACGCCTGGCGCCCGCTAGGATGCGTCGGTCGCGGCGTGTCTGTCTACGTACGTCGACGGCCACGGTCGGAGCCCGTGGTCGCATCAGGCGTCGCGGAGACGACGTCCTGCAGGGAAGCCAGGGCCTCGCGCAAGCCCTTGTGCGTGGCCGCGGAAACCGGAGCTGGCGTGCTTCTTGCCTGCTGCATTGGGGAATGCGCGGGCGCAGTCGCCGTCTTGACGGTCACTTTGGTGACTTTCAGCCCGAGGGAACGGGCCGCAGCAAGGATGTCGGCCTCGGCCAGCCTGACCCGGGCGTGCCAGACCGGAGACTCAACGAGAAAAACGAGCTGTTCGCCGTTCACATTGGCCAACCGGCAACGGGAGGCCAGGTTCGGCGGCAGATGGGGGCGTAACTGCCGGTCCAGCGCGTCGAGCCACAGGGCGCGGCGCAACGGGTCGCCCGCCTTGTCCGCCAGTGCGGCGTCCAGTGCCGGCTGCGGCGTGGCGGTATGGCCTTCGCCGGACTTTCGCTTAGACATGAAAACTCATATGACGTTCAAGAAGATCGTAATCCGTTCCAGTGAAAAGGGGGTCAAGACGTTGCCGTGGCGATTGCGCGAATTCGCCGATCGCCGCCCCCTCGCCGCGCTCGGTACCGTGCTCGGCCTCGGCATGGTACTCGGCATCGGCGTCAGCGCTGCGGCCGGGTGGGGTGGTTCGGCGCAACTGCGCGCCAAGCTCGAGCGGCAGGACCAGGAGCTGGCGCAGGTGCGCCGCGACGCGCAGACCCAGGTCAACGCCCTGGCCGCGCGGCTGGGCGAACTGCAGGCGCAGGCGACCCGGCTCAATGCGCTCGGCGAGCGTCTGACCCGCATGGGCAAGCTGCAGGACGGCGAGTTCGACTTCGACCAGCCGGTCGGCGTCGGTGGCGGCGACGACGAGCCCAGCCACGACATGCCGGCGCAGCAGCTGGGCAAGGAACTGGACGGGCTGCAGCAGCAGTTCGCCACCTCCGGCCAGCAGCTGTCGGTACTGGAATCGCTGCTGTTCGACCATCAGCTGGACCAGAACGCGGTGCCTTCGCGGATGCCGATCCGCAACAGCTACATCACCTCGGCCTTCGGCGGCCGCGCCGATCCGTTCGGCCGCGGCACCGGCAACCACAAGGGCATCGACTTCCACGCCAACGTCGGCGACCCGGTGCTGGCGGTGGCCGACGGCGTGGTCAGCTACTCCGGCGTGCGCGGCGGCTACGGCAACGTGGTCGAGGTCGATCACGGCAATGGCTATGTCACCCGCTACGCGCACAATTCGCGACTGTCGGTGAAGGTCGGCGACCTGGTGCGGGTCGGCCAGGAAGTGGCCAAGGCCGGCTCCACCGGCCGTTCCACCGGTGCCCACGTGCATTTCGAGGTGTGGAAGGACGGGGTGGTGGTGAACCCGGCCAAGTTCCTCGGCGATGGCGCCATTCCGGTGGGCCGCCGCGGCCGCGGCTGAGTCCGGCAGGGCGGTGTGCCGGCATTGAATCGCCGGGCCCCGCCCCAAGCTACAATGTGCTTTGCCATCGACAGGGCGCCTCGCGCCCTGTTTCGTTTGCGGCCCGTCGATTCCCTGGGGATCGGGCCGCCGAGGCGTTCCTTTCCAACCGGTTCCTTCAATGATCAACAGTCTGCTTACTCGCGTTTTCGGTAGCCGCAACGAGCGCCAACTGCGCCAGCTCCACCGTATCGTCGCCAAGATCAATGCGCTGGAGCCGGAGATGGAGCAGCTCTCCGACGAGCAGCTGCAGGCCAAGACCCCGGAACTGCGCGGGCGCATCGCCGGCGGCGAGACCCTGGACAAGGTGCTGCCGGAAGCGTTCGCGGTGTGCCGCGAGGCCAGCCGCCGCGTGCTGGGCATGCGCCACTACGACGTGCAGTTGATCGGCGGCATGGTCCTGCA
This sequence comes from Xanthomonas sp. F10, assembly GCF_014206815.1. Taxonomy (GTDB): domain Bacteria; phylum Pseudomonadota; class Gammaproteobacteria; order Xanthomonadales; family Xanthomonadaceae; genus Xanthomonas_A; species Xanthomonas_A indica. The sequence goes on along the minus strand of NZ_JACHNP010000001.1, from coordinate 162,289 downwards.
CCTGGGCAAGATCGCGGAAATGCGCACCGGCGAGGGCAAGACCCTGGTCGCGACGCTGCCGGTGTACCTCAACGCGCTGGAAGACAAGGGCGTGCACGTGGTCACCGTCAACGACTACCTGGCGCGCCGCGACGCCGCGCAGATGGGCAAGCTGTACAACTGGCTGGGCCTGACCGTGGGCGTGGTGTACCCGGGCATGCCGCACAGCGACAAGCACGCCGCCTACGCCGCCGACATCACCTACGGCACCAACAACGAATTCGGCTTCGACTACCTGCGCGACAACATGGCGCTGTCCAAGGCCGATCGCTTCCAGCGCGGGCTCAACTACGCCATCGTCGACGAAGTCGACTCGATCCTGATCGACGAAGCGCGCACCCCGCTGATCATCTCCGGCCCGGCCGACGAGTCGCCGGAGCTGTACATCCGCGTCAACCGCATCGTGCCGCAGCTGGTCAAGCAGGAGTCGGAAGAGGGCGAGGGCGACTTCTGGGTCGACGAGAAGGGCAAGCAGGTGCACCTGTCCGAAGCGGGCATGGAGCACGCCGAAGAACTGCTGCGCGCCGCCGGCATCCTCGCCGACGAGGAAGACCGCCTGTATGGCGCGCAGAACCTGAGCGTGGTCCACCACCTCAATGCCGCGCTGCGCGCCCACGCGATCTACCAGCGCGACGTCGACTACATCGTGCGCGACGGCGAAGTGGTGATCGTGGACGAGTTCACCGGCCGCACCCTGCCGGGTCGCCGTTGGTCCGACGGCCTGCACCAGGCGGTGGAGGCGAAGGAAGGCGTGCCGGTGCAGCGCGAGAACCAGACGCTGGCCAGCATCACCTTCCAGAACCTGTTCCGCATGTACAAGAAGCTGTCCGGCATGACCGGTACGGCCGATACCGAAGCCTACGAGTTCCAGAGCATCTACGGCCTGGAAGTGGTGGTGATCCCGACCAACCGCCCGACCATCCGCAAGGACTGGCCGGACCAGGTGTTCCTCAACCGCCAGGGCAAGTTCAACGCGGTGCTGGCCGACATCGAGGACTGCGCCAAGCGCGGCCAGCCGGTGCTGGTCGGCACCACCTCGATCGAGACCTCGGAGATGCTGTCCGAGCACCTGCGCAAGGCGGGCGTGAAGCACGAGGTGCTCAACGCCAAGCAGCACGAGCGCGAAGCGCAGATCGTCGCCAACGCCGGCCAGCCGGGCGCGGTGACCATCGCCACCAACATGGCCGGCCGCGGTACCGACATCGTGCTCGGCGGCTCGCTGGAGGCCGAACTGCATGCGCTGGGCGAGGAGCTTGACGACGCGACGCGCGCCCGCCTGAAGGCGGCCTGGCAGGAGCGCCACGACGCGGTCAAGGCCGCCGGCGGCCTGCACATCATCGGCACCGAGCGCCACGAGTCGCGGCGTATCGACAACCAGCTGCGCGGCCGCTCCGGCCGCCAGGGCGACCCGGGTTCCTCGCGCTTCTACCTGTCGCTGGAAGACAACCTGATGCGCATCTTCGCCTCGGACTGGGTGCAGAAGGCGATGCGCATGATGGGCATGAAGGAAGACGACGTCATCGAGGACAAGCTAGTCAGCCGGCAGATCGAGAAGGCGCAGCGCAAGGTCGAGGCGCACAACTTCGACATCCGCAAGAACCTGCTCGACTTCGACGACGTCAACAACGACCAGCGCAAGGTGATCTACGCCCAGCGCGACGAGCTGCTGGACGCCGAGTCGGTGAAGGAGAACGTCGACGGCATCCGCGACGACGTGATCTACGACATCGTGTCGCGCTTCGTGCCGCCGAATTCGGTGGACGACCAGTGGGACCTGCCGGGCCTGGAAGCCACGCTCGCGAGCGAACTGGGCCTGTCGCTGTCGATCAGCGACCTGGTCAAGCGCCAGGAAGAACTGGACGCGGACGGCATCGTCGAGAAGGTGCGCGAGGAAGTGGACCGCCATTTCCGCGAGAAGGAATCGGCGATCGGCAGCGAGACCATGCGCGCGCTGGAGAAGCACGTGATGCTCACCGTGCTCGACCAGAGCTGGAAGGAGCACCTGGCGCGCATGGACTACCTGCGCCAGGGCATCCATCTGCGCGGCTATGCGCAGAAGCAGCCCAAGCAGGAATACAAGAAGGAAGCCTTCGAGCTGTTCTCGGAGATGCTGGAGCACGCCAAGCGCGAAGTGGTGACCCTGCTGGCGCGGGTGCGCATCCGCAGCGAGGAGGAAGTGGCGGCGCTGGAGGCGCAGGAGCGCCAGCAGATGGAGGCGCAGCTGCGCCAGGCGCAGTTCCAGCACCAGGATGCCGGCGGCTACGGCGCCGACGAGGAAGCCGAGCAGGTGCAGGGCGGCGGCGCCGCGGCGCCGACCGTGGCGCAGGTGACCCGCGAAGCGCCGAAGGTCGGCCGCAACGATCCGTGCCCCTGCGGCAGCGGCAAGAAGTACAAGCACTGCCACGGCCAGCTGAGCTGAGCCTGGCCTCCACGCAGGGCTGCGCACGCGCGTAGCCGCTGCGTGCTCGGCCCTCCACCACGGAGGACCAGGACCCGCTGCTCCTGTCCCTTTACGGAGCAGCGGCGGTTCGCCGCTCAGTTGCCCAGTTCGGCCAATCGGGCCGCCAGCCTGCGTTGGATTGGCGGCGCATGATCGATCAACCCGAGCAGGCCGTTGCGAACGCTGCGCGCCACCGGCGCAGTGGCCGTGGCCGCGCGCGTCATCGCGTCGGTCATGCGCACCACGCCGCGGGCGATGCGACGGCGGCCGGTCGCCCACGCGTCCAGGCCGTGCTCATCGTGCTGGCATAGCGCGCGCTGCAGCGCCGGCGCCAGGGCGATTGCGTCCTGGATGCCGGTATTCATGCCCTGGCCTCCGGCGGGGCTGTGCACGTGCGCCGCATCGCCGCACAGCAGCACCCGCCCCCGGCGCAGTTGCGCGGCCACCCGGTGCTGCAGATGGAAGTCGGAACTCCACAGCAGCGCGTCGATGCGTGTCCGCGCACCTTGCGGCCCGCGCGCATCGAGCACGGCCTGCATCTGCGCCAGCGTCGGCGGCCCGATGGCGTCCGCCACCGTCGCCACGATCCGGTGGCGATCGCCCGCCGTGCCGTCGGGTTCCGGCAACGGCGCCACCACCATCAGGCCCTGCGGCGAGAAGAACAGGCTGACCTCCTCGCGCGGCAGCGGCCAGGCCATGCGCACATCGGCGAGCACGAAGGTCTGCGCGTAGTCGCCGCCCTGGAATGCGATCCCCGCGCCCTCGCGCACGGCGCTGTGCGCGCCGTCGCAGCCGACGATCCATTGCGCATGGACGCGCCGCTGGCGCTGCTCCGGCAGTTCCAGATCGGCGCTGACGCCGTCGGCTGTCTCCGCAAACGACAGCAGGCGTGCCGGCCGCCACACCGTGGCGGAGTCTGGCGCCAGCCCATCGCCCAGAATCGCCTCGGTGGCGTTCTGCGGGCACATCAGCGCATACCGGTGCGCCGAGGGCAGGTCGTCGAAGCCGATCTGCAGCAGGCTCCGGTCGCCGTCGCGCACGCGGAACCGGGTGGCCTGCACGCCCGCCGCAAGCAGGCGTGGCACCACGCCGAGCGGTTCCAGCACTTCCAGGGTGCGTGCATGGATCACCGCGGCGCGCGAGGTGTTCAGTCCAGCCGGATGCCGGTCGACCAGGAGCGAGGCGATCCCGAGGCGGTCCAGGGCCAGGCGCAGCGCCAGCCCGCTGGGGCCGGCGCCCACGATCAGGACGTCCGTGGACAGCATGTCTGCGTGGGCGTTCATCGCCTTTTCTCTGTAAGCGTGTGTTTAAATCCTGCGCCCTTTCCGCTGTGGAGTAAACTCCCGTTTACAGGCGCTGCGCCTGTTCTTCCATGGATGCCCCCGTGACACGTTCGCAGGCCACCAAAGACCGCATTCTCGAATCGGCGCGGGTGCTGTTCGCCCTGCACGGCTACGACGGCGCCACGGTGCGCCAGATCGCCGCGCAGGCGCAGGCCAACGTCGCGCTGGTGATCCGCTACTACGGCAGCAAGGAGCAGTTGTTCCTGGCGGCGGTGGAGTTCGACCTGCACCTGCCCGACCTGCGCGACGTCCCGGCCGAGGAGGTGGGCGAACGCCTGGCGGCGCATTTCTTCGCGGTCTGGGAGGACGCGCCCTCGGGCCATCAACTGGTGGCCCTGCTGCGCGCGGCGGTGAGCCACGCCGATGCCAAGGCGCGGATCACGGAGATCTTCGAGAGGCAGCTGCGCACGGCGGTACGGCGATACCTCGGGCCGGGCGCGGCAGCGGAAACGCGCGCCGCGCTGATCGCCTCGCAGATGCTGGGCTACGCCCTGGTGCGCTACGTGCTGGAATTTCCCGCTAGGGGCCTGACCCGGCCGCTGGCGGTGCGGGTGTTGGGAGAGACGCTGCAGCGGTATTTGACTGAGCCGCTGTGAGCGCAGGCGCGTTGTCGTGCAGCGCATCGGCCCGGGATTGGCCGGCTGCACGGTCTCGGTCGTGCGCGGCCGATCGGCGACGATGTGACCCCGGTTGATTGCGTTGGCGCTGCCGGAAACGGCAAGCTTGCGCCATGTCCGAACCGCTCAGATCCATTCATGTCGTCGCCGGCGTCATCACCGATGCGCGCGGCCGTATCCTGCTGACCCGCCGCACCGAGGGGCGCGACCTGGCCGGCCTGTGGGAATTCCCCGGCGGCAAGCGCGAGCCCGGCGAGACCTCGGAGCAGGCGCTGGTGCGCGAGCTGCAGGAGGAACTGGGGATCGAGGCCGTGGTCGGCGACTGGCTGATGGAAGTGCCGCAGCGCTACCCGGACAAGCGCCTGCGCCTGGAAGTGCGCCAGGTGTCGGCGTGGAAGGGCACGCCGCGCGGCCGCGAGGGCCAGGCGCTGACCTGGGTGAGCGCCGACAAGCTGGGCCGCTACGCGATGCCGCCGGCCGACCAGCCGGTGGTGGCGATGCTGCGCCAACCCGCTTGCTACCTGGTGACGCCGGAGCCGACCGAACCGGGCCCGTGGTTGGCGGCGCTGGAGCGCGCGCTGGACGCCGGCGTGCGCCGCGTGCAGTTGCGCGCGCGCGGCCTGCCGGCCGAGCAGTGGCTGCCGCTGGCGCGGGCCGCGGCGACGCTGTGCGCGGCGCGTGGCGCACAGGTGCTGGTCAATCGCGACGTGGCGCTGGCGCAGGACCTGGGCGTGGGCGTGCACCTGGGCGCGGAGCAGTTGCCGCAGTGGCAGGCGCGTCCGTTGCCGGCCGGACAGCCCGTGGCGGCGTCCTGCCACAGTCTCGAAGAGTTGCAGGCGGCGCAGCGCATCGGCTGCGATTTCGCGGTGGTCGGGCCGCTGGCCGCCACCGCCAGCCATCCTGGCGCCGCACCGCTGGGCTGGGAGGCGTTCGAGCGCCTGCGCGAGCAGGTCGCCCTGCCGATCTATCCGATCGGCGGCCTGGCGCCGACCCAGGTGGCCGAGGCGCGCCGCCATGGCGGCCAGGGCATCGCCGCGATCCGCGCGCTGTGGCCGCTGGCGGCCGACGTGGCGTGAGTGGGGTGGCAGCAACCGCTGCCCGTAGGAGCGGCTTCAGCCGCGACATCGGATCGCCGACAAGTAGCGGCTGAAGCCACTCCTCCGCGAGGGTGGCGTGGCGCGTAGGGAGAAGCCGCTGTTGCGATTCCCCAATCCCCATTCCCGAATCCCGGCTTCACCACGTCGCGGCTGAAGCCGCTCCTACGCAAGGATGGCGCGTACAGCGAGCCGCCGTAGCGAATCCCCAATCCCCAATCCCGAATCCCGGCTCCTCAGAAGCTGATCCAGAAGCAGTCGTACTGCCGGCGCAGTCCCAGCACGGTGGACGCCGGGGTGATGCTGCCGCTCAGGGTCTGCTGCAGACGCAGCCCGGTAGCGTGCGCCCGCGAAGAGCCGCCGGCGCCATCACTGTCCGGCGTGCCCGGCATCGGCACGGCCGCCGTCGCGGCGGGCGTGGTGCTGCCGGTCTCTGCCGAGTCGCCCGGCAACACCGGCACGATCGCGACCAGGGGACGGCGCACGATCGCGTCCAGCCGGTCGAGCACGCGCTGCGCACCGGCGTCGGAGACGCCGTTCCACCAGTACAGCGCCGACAGCCGGTTGACGTCGCGGGTTTCCACCGCGGTGCGGATCTGCTGCGCCAGTACGCTGAGCCGGCGCACGCACTGCGGCGGCGCCAGGGCGCGGGCGCTGGCATCGACGTTGCCGGGTGCGGCCGGTGGCGGCAGCCGGTCGATCGCGCCGACGTCCTCGCAGCGCCGATCGCTGAACACGGTGGTGCCGTCGGGGCCGCTGCAGCGGTTCACCCGCTGCGCCGCGGCGGGCGTGGCGAACACGCATAGGCACAGGAGCAGCATCGGCGGAAGAGCGCGCATCGGCGCAGGGTAGCCGCAGCCGGCGTGACTGCGGAGCGAATGCCTTACGAGCGCTGGCATTCGGGATTGGGGATTGGGGATTCGCCAACGCGAGGCCGCGCGCCGCTGTTACCGATCTCTAATCCCGAATCCCCAATCCCAGCGTTCGGCCAGCGGCCGCGACACTCAGCCGACGGCTAAGGGCAGACGCGCCAGGACGCTGGTGGTCGGCTTGGCCAGGTTTAGCGTGTAGAAATGCAGCCCGGGTGCGCCGCCGTCGATCAGGCGTTGGCACAACGTGGCGACCACGTCGGCGCCGAACTCGCGGATGGCCTCGGCATCGTCGCCGTAGGCCTGCATGCGCTTGCCGATCCAGCGCGGGATTTCCGCGCCGCACTGTTCGGAGAAGCGCCGCAGCTGGCTGAAGTTGGAGATCGGCATGATGCCGGGCACGATCGGGATCTGCACGCCGAGCTTGCGCACCGCGTCGACGAAGTGGAAATAGGCGTCGGCGTTGTAGAAATACTGGGTAATGGCGGCATCGGCGCCGGCGTCGACCTTGGCCTTGAAGTGGCGCAGGTCGCTGAGTGCGTCGTTGGCCTGCGGATGCGTTTCCGGATACGCGCCCACTTCCAGATGGAAGGCGTCGCCGTGCTCGGCGCGGATGAAAGCGATCAGGTCGGCGGCATAGCGCAGGTCGCCGGGGTGGCCCATGCCGGAGGGCAGGTCGCCGCGCAGTGCGACCAGGCGGCGGCAACCGATGGCCCGGTACAGCTTGAGCAGCTCGCGGATCTCCTCGCGGCTGCCGCCCACGCAGGACAGGTGCGGCGCGGCCTCGAAGCGGTGGTGCTGCTTGAGGTGGCGCACGGTCTCGGAGGTGTAGCTGAGGGTCGAGCCGCCGGCGCCGAAGGTGCAGGAGACGTATTCCGGGGCGTAGGCCTTCAGCCGCGCGGCGGTGCGGTCGAGCTGCGCGCGCTGCTCGTCGGTCTTGGGCGGATAGAACTCGAAGCTGATGGCGGTCATGGGCGCAACGCAGCGGGCGGTGCGGTCAGTATATCTCTTCATCCGGATGGATATGCAAGATATGGCCGGTCCGCGGAATGGCCCGGCCGGCGTCGCGCTGCCGTCGCCGGGCCCGGAGGGACTCGGGCGTGTCACCAACCCCCGGGCATGCCGGGCCGCGATGACGCTGCCATGAATGTGCGCAATCGCGGCGCTTCGGGTCGGGCCTGGCAGGCGCGCGGCCGGCGCCGCGCGGCTTGACCTGACGGCCAGTCAGGCGCGGCGCCGTGCAACGCCGCCGCGGGCCTGCCAGACTCAACGCGGCAATACTCGCGAATTGGCGACAGGCCCTAGGCCGACGCGCCCGCGCGGGCGCATCGGCCGGATGCGGACGCTCAGCGCTTCCACATCCGCGCCTGCCGCGGCGGCAGGCTGAAGGTGTAGCTGCTGCTGGAAATGCGCACCACGCTGCCGGAGCCCAGGCTATCGGTGTAGTCGACGTTCCAGCGCAGCACGCTGCCGTTCATCGGCACCGCGGCGGTGACGGCGGTGCCGCACTTGTTGATGCCGACGATGCCCAGGTCGCCGCGGCGGAACAGCAGGTAGCAGGCGCCGTGCGCCAACACCTGCATGTCGCGGCCCTGCGCGGCGTTGTGGAAGCCGACCATGCGCTTGAGGTCGTCGCGCTGATAGGCGTTGACCCAGCGGTTGTCGCCGCTCTCGTTGTTGTCCGAGTACACCATCGGCACGCCGCCGTCGCGGCCGAGCAGGTAGGCGTAGGCCAGGGTCTCGTCGACCGGGTCCATGATCGCGTAGCGGAAGCCGGCGTTGTTGGGGATGTCGTGGGTGATGGCGAAGGTCACTGCGCGCGCGCCCGGCAGCGCCTGGCCGTAGGCGCCCGGATCGACCAGCAGGTCCATGCTGCCGCCGTAGGCGAAGGCGTTGCGCACGGAGTTGAACAGCGGGAAGTCGTAGGCCGCGTGCGGGGTGGCCTGCAGGTACGGCGCCAGGAACTGGTCGTAGTCGGAATTGCCGCTGCCGCCGCCGGTGATCACCTCGCCGAACACCAGCACCCCGGAGCGCACCTGCGCATCGAGTACCTTGTTCAGATGGTCGAAGGTCATGTGCTTGGCGGCGTCGATGCGGAAACCGGTGACGCCCAGCGCCTTCAGCGCCAGCAGGTAGTTGCGCTGCTGCTGCACCACCCAGTCGTTGCCGACCAGATCCGGCAGGCCGGGGTCGCTGCCGCCGCCACAGATGCGGTAGGTGCGCACCTGGTAGGGATCGTTGTAGTTGGTGATGCACTGCGCCGGGCCGAAATCGCTGGCGCTGAGGAAATTCTGCGAGAGGTCGCCGAACAGCCGCAGCGCGGCATAGCGCTGCGGATTGGCGGCGTACTGGCCGAGCACCGCGCTGCCCGGGTAGTTCAGGTCCGAGCGCGTGGCCGCTTCGTTGGCCATGTGGTTGAGCACCACGTCGGCATAGGTCTCCACGCCCACGGCCTTCAGCGCCTGCACCATGCTGGCGAAGGCGTCGGTGTCGCCGAGCGGGTTGTCGATCAGGCGCATGTCCTGCGGCTGATAGCGCGCCCACCAGGCGTCGCCCTGCGAGCGGTAGGCCGGCGCCACCAGCACTTTGCGGTAGCCGGCGGCGGCGATCTGCGCGGCGCGCGCTTCCACGGTAGCGTAGGGCCAATTGAACGCATGCAGGATGACGTCGGCCTGGGCGCTGGCGGTGGCCAGGAACAGCAGCAGGCCGACCAGCAGGCTGCGCCAGCGGTGCAGGCGCAGCAGACGATTTGCAGCGGAAGGGACGCGCATCGTTCGATCTCCTCGGTGCGTGGGCGCAGGCAAGGCGCCTGCAGGACAGGGCGTGACGTCGCCGCGGGGCAGGCGTGCGGCGGGAGGATGCTAAGCGCGCATCGCGGCGCAACATGCGTGCGCTACATACGTATTCATGGCGACAGCAGGCGAAAGCGGGATCGGCATCCGCTTCCGACCGACGGCGCCGCGAACGCGCTGTGCGCGGCGCCGCGCATCGCCGCGGGCGCGCTTTGCTACAGTCGCCGCCCTCACCTGTCGACGCGGAGCCGCACCATGACCAGCGCATCCTTCTATCCGATCGGAACCCCCGGCGTGCCCTGGGGCGCCGCCGAGAAGGCGGCCTGGCTGGCCGGGCAGCCAAGCCGGCGCAGCTACCAGGACGAGGTGGTCGCTGCCATCGAAGACCTGCGCGGGCGCTGGGACGTGGTCGAGTACGGGCAGTTGGCGTATGCGCAGGAGCGCTATCCGCTGCTGGCGCTGCGCAGCCGCGGCTGGGACGACGCGCTGCCGTGCATGTTGGTCACCGGCGGCGTGCACGGCTACGAGACCAGCGGCGTGCACGGCGCGCTGCAGTTCGCGCAGCAGCATGCCGACGACTACGCCGGCCGCGCCAACGTGCTGCTGGCGCCGTGCGTGAGCCCCTGGGCGTACGAGCGCATCCACCGCTGGAACGCCGATGCGATCGATCCCAACCGTTCGTTCCGCGCCGACAGCCCGGCGCAGGAATCGGCGGCGCTGCTGCGCCTGGTCGCGCCGTTGCGCGATCGGGTGCGCATGCACATCGACCTGCACGAGACCACCGACAGCGACGAGTCCGAGTTCCGCCCGGCGCTGGCCGCGCGCGATGGCATCGCCTACGAACCGGGCGGCATTCCCGACGGCTTCTACCTGGTCGGCGACAGCGAGAATCCGCAGCCAGCCTTCCAGCAGGCGGTGCTGGCCGCGGTGGCGCAGGTCACCCACATCGCGCCGGCCGACGCCGCCGGCACATTGATCGGCACGCCGCTGGCGGCGCCGGGGGTCATCAACTATCCGGTGAAGCGGCTGGGCCTGTGCGCGGGCATCACCGACGCGCGCTACACCACCACCACCGAGGTGTACCCGGACAGCGCCAGCGCCACGCCGCAGCAGTGCAACGCCGCGCAGGTGGCGGCGGTGCGCGCGGCGATCGACTACGCCCTGGCGCATCCGTAGCCGCACGTCGGCTGCACGCCCCGTAGGAGCGGCTTCAGCCGCGACCGGCGTTCCCGGGAAGGCCTGGTCGCGGCTGAAGCCGCTCCTACGGGTCTCTCGATGCCGAGGGGCGCGGTGAGCGATGGCAGCGGTGGGCACTGCCTCGGCCGCGCGCTACGCTTGTGCGCCCCCGTTCGCCATGCACGCCATGTCCATCGTCCTCACGCCGTTCGCCCGCACCCGCCTGTTTCCGCGCGACGGCCGCCGCAATGCGATCCAGGACTGCACGCCGGAGCAGTTCGAGCAGCATCTCAACACGCACGCGCCGCTGCAGGTGCTGGACGGCTACGCGCCGTTCTGCAAGTTGCACGTGCATCGCAACTGGACCTCGACGCGCTGCCTGACCGTGCCGATCACCGACGCCAACCGGCGCCTGCTGCGCTCCGGCTACGAGGCACGCAGCCGCGAGGAACTGCCGGTGCTGGTGCGCTGGTTCGAAGGCGTCGAGCCGCCGGTGGCCGCCTATCTGCTGCCGATCCTCTACAGCCGCGAACAGCTCGCGCACGAGGGGGCGCCGATCGAGGCCGACTGGGGCGTGGTCGGTTGCCTGTATACCGCCGAGCCGCAGGAGATTCCAATGGCGCCGATCACCATGCTGCGCAACGCGCTGGGCGTGGAGGAGGGCGGCTCAGGCGTGGCGCTGGATCGCGACGCCTACCGGCGCAGCGTGGCGTTCTGGGAGCACAACGCCAACTGGCGGCCGTAAGCGCTGGTGTTGCTGGCTGGCGCGTGCGCCAGCTGCCCGATGGCGACGGTCGGGTGTCTGTCTCCAACCCGATCGACGGCGCCTGGTCGTTCACCATCGAGCGCAATGTTGCGCTGCAGCCGGGCGCGGTCAGCCGTCGGCGGACGGCGCGAATGCCTCCACGGCGAGCCGGTCCAGGTAGTCGCGCAGGCGTTGTTCGCGTTGTGCCGGGTCGGTGGGCAGCGGGCGCGCTTGCGTGCCGCCGCTGTTGCGCGCATGTACGCGCGGATACGGCTGCGCCGGCACCGGCATGCCCAGGAAGGTGCACAGCGGTTCCCAGCCCGCCTGCGCGTCGGTGTCGAGCACCAGCAGGCGGTGCGCCGGCACGCTGGCGATGACCGCCTGGTTCCAGCGATGGAAATAGTCGGTCATGAAGTCGCGGTCGTCGATGCGCGCAGCGAACCCGCGGCGCAGGAACTGGCTCAGCCGTTGGCCCTCGGGGCCGAACAGGGCCGCCACGCGGCCGTCGCTGGCGAAGATGGTGCTGCGCACCGAATCGAACCAGGCATCGGCATCGCGCACGGTCAGGATCACCTTGGCCTGCGGGTAGCGCGCGACCAGCTCGCGCCAGAAGCAGCAGCCGGGATAGTCGACGGTGGCGGTGTAGCCGGCGAACAGCGTGTCCCAGTCCGCCTGCCCGTCGATCGCCGCGTCCCACTGCGGCAAGGACTGGCGCAGGTTCGCGGCCAGCTCCATGGCGTGGTAGCAACGGCCCAGGCCCAGATGTTCCAGCGCCAGTTTCAGCGACAGGGTGCCGGTGCGGCCGAGGCCGGCGCCGATGACGCGCAGGCTCATGCCGTCGCCCCTGCGCCCTGTGCCAGCCACTGCGCGGCCTCGCGGCCCAGCTCGGCCTGCGCGCGCGCCTCGTAGTCGGCGGCGACGGCCGCCGGCAACAGCGTGCGCCAGCGGCCGCTGCGGCCCTGGTTGAAGAAGGCCTTGCCGCCCTCGCGCCACAGCCCGGCGCCCTGTGGCACGTAGCGCGCGGCGTGCTGGCGCATGTAGCCGAACTGGCAGTGCGCCAGGATCGTCTCCCAGGCCGCCTCGCGCACCGGGATCTCCAGGAACGCGGCGATGAGCCGCACCTGTGCGGGCAGATCCTGCAGCAGGTCGGCGTAGTGCACCAGCAGCACGTTGGGCTGCGCGCGCTGCTGCCACCAGCTGCGCACGCCCTCCCAGAATGGCCAGAACGGCGCGCCGTCGTGGGCCAGCCAATGCGCCACGTAGGCGTCCACCGGCAAGCTCGGCGGCGGCACCACGCGCAGCTTGCCCGGTTCGGCCGCGCCGGCGTCCAGCCGCGCCTGCGCATCCTGGCTGACCGCACACTGGTGGTCGTACAGGCTGAGCGCGATGTCGCGGCCATCGCGGCCGATGTACAGATACTTGGCGCGATCGCTGACCACCAGCGCATCGGCCGGCAGATGCGTCTTGATGAAGCGCCGATGGGTCTGCGCCTGCAGCAGCGCAAGCTTGCTGGCGCGGTCCGGGTACACGCCGTCCAGCCACGGCGAGATCGCCGACACGTCGACGTCGGCCGCGCCCTCGAACAGCAGTTGCGCGACGATCTGCTGCAGCCACGTCGTGCCGGCCTTGGCATAGCTGGCGATGACGATGTCGCCGTCGCGGAAGGCCAGTTCGTTCCAGGCCGCGGAATCGAAGAAGCGGTTGGGATACTCCCGGGTCTTGGCGAAGGCGGCGGGGTCAGCCATGCGGGGCGTCCGTTGTGCAGGAGAGAGGTGTCGTCGCGGCCGGCGGCTGGTGGGGCGCAGAATCCGTGCGCGGCCGCAAGGCGATGCGGACATCGAGCGGGCGCAGCACCAGCGCCGGGAACGGCCGCGGCCGCGCATCCGCCGCCAGGTGCAGCGTGCGTTCGCGCAGCAGGCCGGCCACGACCACGGTCATCTGCACCAGCGCCAGTTGGCTCCCGACGCAACTGCGCGGGCCGCCGCCGAAGGGAAAGTAGGTGTAGCGCGCCGGGGCGTGCGTCGGGTCCAGCCAGCGGGCCGGCATGAAGCTGTCCGGCGCGGCGAAGTGGCGCGGATCGCGCTGCACCACCCACTGGCTGACGATCAGCTGGGTGCCGCGCGGCACCGCGAAGCCGTCCAGCGTAGTGTCGCGTTGCGCGATGCGCGCGGTCATCCATGCCGGCGGATACAGGCGCATGGCCTCCTTCACGCAGGCGCGGGCCAGCGGCAGGCGTTCGACGAGTGCTTCGTCGCAGATCGTGTCGGATGCGCTGCCGAGGTGGGGCAGGGCATCGGCTTCCTCCGCCACCGCCTGCGCGATCGACGGATGCTGGGCGAGCAGCAGCAGTGTCCAGGTCAGGCCGGCCGCCATCGGCTCCAGCGCCGACATCAGCATCGCCGCCGCTTCGTCCCGGCACCAGGAGCCGCGGCCCTGCGGATCGTCGCGCTGCAGCAGTTCCAGCACCGAGACGCCTGCGCTTGGCGAACGCGGCGATGCCAGGATCTGCGTCAGCGCGGTGTCCAGTTCGCCGCGTGCGGCACGTAGGCGGCGCTTGCCGGCACTCGGCCACCAGGCCGGCGTCGCGGACGGCGTGCGCGTCTGCTGCAGGATCGCATCGAGCATCGGCAGCATCCGCAGCAGCGCGGGCGCGTGTGCCGTGTCGCCGAGCAGGAAGCCGGCGCCCAGTTCCGCACACAGTGCCGTCATCGTCTGACGCAAGTCCTGCGCGCCAGTGCTGTCGTTGCTCGCTTGCAGCAGCGACTGCGTGGCAGCGAGCGCCTGTCCGGCATAGTCGCGTACCAGGCTGGCGCGAAACGCGGGCTGCAGTGCCTGGCGCTTGTGCCGCCAGATATCGCCCTCGCTGTTCATCACCGATGCCGGGAACGCGGCGCGGCGCGCACGTGGATCCGGATCGGACTTGGCATAGAGGCTGCCGTCGTCGCCAAGGACCGTGGCAATGGCGGCGGGTGCCGCCAGCAGATAGGTGCGCTCCGCGATCCGCACCACGTCCCCATGCTCGCGGGCGCAGCGTTGCAGGAACTCCAGAGGATCGGCAGCGAAGGCCTGCCGATTGCCGAACGCCCAGTGCCCGCGTGGCCCTGGCGGCAGTCGGTGCGGTTCGGTCACGCGAAGATCCGCATGGTGGCGCACCGCGATACGGAGGCTGGCATGTTTCGCATGGCGAACGGGACGCGTGGCGGCGCGAGGATTGGCGCCGCGAGAGGGGGCGGTGTGCCCCCTCTCGCACAGGCACGCCACACGACGGTGGCGGGAAGGTCAGTAGGTGTAGATGTAGCCGAGCTTGCGGCCGCCGAGGCTCTGCACCCAGCGCGACAGCGAATCAAAAAGGCGTTTCATGGCGATACTCCTGATTGAATGGGGATCTGTTGCGGTTGTCCCGCCTGTCACCGTGACAGGCGCGGGAAAAAGCATCCCTGCTTGGCAGTGGCGACGCAAGCGAAAGACTGAAGCGCGGCCAACTGCAATGCGCCTGTCATCTGCGGCGTCGTGTCGTGTGTCGCGCGCGCGATCGCAGGGCATTGCAGCGGCTGCCATGCACGGTGTCACCCTGTGCGTGGCGCCATCCCGTCGCCATTGCTGCGTGCTATGGTCGCGCCACTTCGGCAACGAGTGGCTGCGGATGCCTGTGACCCACGAGTACGACCGTCTGGCCGCGATCTACGATCGTTTCTACGATCGCTGGCCCGACGCCGTCACGCAGCAATGCGTCGGCGTCCTGGCCGAACTGGCCGCGGGCCGTGCGGCGCTGGAGCTCGGCATCGGCACCGGCCGCATCGGCCTGCCGCTCGCGCGCTGCGATGTACCGGTCACCGGCATCGACAACGCGCCGGCGATGCTCGAGGCCTTGCGCGCCAAACCCGGCAGCGAACGCCTGCAGCTGGTGTGCGCCGATTTTGCCGACATGCCGGTGTGCGGACCGTTCGGCCTGATCTATGCGGTGGCGGCATTCGGGTATCTGCTGACCCAGGCCGAGCAGTTGCGTTGCATGGTCAACGCGGCACGCTGCCTGGCGCCCGATGGGCGCTTGCTGATTCAAACTGCAGTGCCTGGCGCAGAGGTGTTCGACGGCGGCGGCAAGGTCAGTCAGGTGCTGGACGTGCCGGACACCGATGGCGACGGCGCGGCGGTGATGCTGGTGTGCTCGCAGCCCGATCCGCTGCAGCAGCGTATCGACCAGCGCGTGGTGGTACTGGGCGAATCGGGCACGCGCATCTTCAGCGAGCGCCGCCGTTATGTGTGGCCATCGGAACTGGACCTGATGGCGCAGATCGCCGGCTTGCGCCTCGAGGCGCGCTGGAGCGACTGGACACGTACGCCGTATCACGCGCGCAGCCGGATCCAAATTTCGGTGTACGCGCCGGCCGGTGAGCGCACGGCCTGAAAGATCGTGCCGTTGCAGGCGTGGAAGGCAGTGTCCCCCTCTGCGAGTTGCGGCGTCGGAAGCGGGAGAGTCATGTCGCCTTTAGCGCCGGTGTCCATGCCGATGTGCTACCCGCTGAACCGTTGATGGCATAGACGAACATGCCTGCAGTTCTGCCGCATCGTGCTTGGCTTGGTCGACGCCCGCGGAAATGGCCAAGCCGTGGTGTTTGATGCCCGCGGTGCTTGGCTTCGATCGTCGCAATTTTGCGGCTGCGGTCACTCAGCACCTGATCCGCCGACAGCGAGATGCCGCGTTGGTCGCTGTCGAGGGCGCGGTCAGGACGAATCAGTTCGCGATGGACCTGAAGGCGATCCACGATGCGCCTGCCGGCATCCGTCGATGCGGTGGTGCGGACGTCGACTCGGTTTCATCCGCCGCGTGCATAGCCCGCCTCCCGCTGTCCGCGGATGGCCATCACGATCACCGTATCAGTCACATCCACATAGCGATACAACGCCACATACCCATGCGAACCGCGGCCCATCACCAGTTCGCAGTTGTCTCCATGGACCGGGCGGCCGATCAAGGGATTTCCCGCCAGCACGTCGAACGCGCTGACGATCTCCTCGGTCCTCGCCTCGGCATGCTGGCTCTCGTGGTCGCGCAAATACGCAGCGATCCGCTCCAGATCCTCGATCACGCCGGGAGCGATGCGGACGCGCGTCACCTCAGTCTTCCAGCTTACGCGCTACCGGCTGCTCTGCGGGCTTTCCTGCGGCCAGTGCCTTGAAATAGGCACGCGCTTCGTCCCAGGGAATGGTCTCACCCGTTTCCAGGAACTCGGCCCAGCGCTGATCGGCCTGGGCATGGAAGTCGACGCGCCGCTCGGCCAGTTCGGCCTTCTCGGCGATGGCTTCCAGGATGAAGTTGTGCGACGTGGTGCCGGCCGCTTCCGCGGCCTTGGCGATGCGGGCCTTGAGCGCGTCCGGCAGGCGGATGGTGGTGGTGCTCATGGAGAGCTCCAGGCAATTGGCTTGGAATCAATGTAGCACAGGTGTGGTACAAGGCGACTGGCTGGTCGGGTGCTCCGGCCACCTAGCCGGAAACGCCGCTTGGAACAGGGATCGGCGCAGTAGCCATGCCTGCGGTTCCCGCTCAATACGAATTTCCAGCTTTCCGACCATGCGCTCGCGGCACCGATCGCACGAAAAACGGGCGCCTCGCGGCGCCCGTTCCTGTCTGCATGGCGATGTCTTGCCAACGGCTCAGTAGCGGTAGTGCTCCGGCTTGAACGGGCCGTCGACCGGCACGCCGAGGTAGGCGGCCTGTTCGTCGGTGAGCTTGGTCAGCTTCACGCCGATCTTTTCCAGGTGCAGGCGCGCCACTTCCTCGTCCAGCTTCTTCGGCAGGCGGTACACCTGCTTCTCGTAGCTGTCCTTGTTCTGCCACAGGTCGATCTGCGCCAGGGTCTGGTTGGCGAAGCTGTTGGACATCACGAAGCTGGGATGGCCGGTGGCGCAGCCCAGGTTGACCAGGCGGCCTTCGGCCAGCAGGAAGATCGCGTTGCCGTTGGGCAGCACGAACTTGTCCACCTGCGGCTTGATGTTGATCTTCTGCACGCCCGGCAGCTTGTACAGCGCCTCGACCTGGATCTCGTTGTCGAAGTGGCCGATGTTGCAGACGATGGCCTGGTCCTTCATCTGCGTCAGGTGCTCGATGCGGATGATGTCCTTGTTGCCGGTGGTGGTGACGTAGATGTCGGCCTGGCCGAGGGTGTCCTCGACGGTGTTGACCTCGAAGCCTTCCATCGCCGCCTGCAGCGCGCAGATCGGGTCGATCTCGGTGACGATGACGCGGGCGCCGTAGGCGCGCAGGCTGTGCGCCGAGCCCTTGCCGACGTCGCCGTAGCCGCACACCACCGCGACCTTGCCGGCCAGCATCACGTCCATCGCGCGCTTGAGGCCGTCGGCCAGCGATTCGCGGCAGCCGTACAGGTTGTCGAACTTGCTCTTGGTCACCGAGTCGTTGACGTTGATCGCCGGGATCAGCAGGGTGCCGGCCTCGGCCAGCTGGTACAGGCGGTGCACGCCGGTGGTGGTCTCTTCGGAGACGCCCTTCCAGTCCTTGACCACGCGGGTCCAGTAGCCCGGGCGCTCCACCGCCACGCGCTTGAGCAGGTTCTTGATCACCTGCTCCTCGTGCGAGGAGGCCGGTTCGTCCACCCACTTGGAGCCGTTCTCCAGCTCGTAGCCCTTGTGGATCAGCAGGGTCACGTCGCCGCCGTCGTCCACCACCAGTTCCGGGCCGGTCTGGGTGCCGTCGGCCAGGGTGAAGGTCAGTGCGTCGAGGGTGCAGTCCCAATATTCCTCCAGCGTCTCGCCCTTCCAGGCGAACACCGGGGTGCCGGTGGCGGCGATCGCCGCGGCGGCGTGGTCCTGGGTGGAGAAGATGTTGCACGAGGCCCAGCGCACGTCGGCGCCGATGTCCTTCAGCGTCTCGATCAGCACCGCGGTCTGGATGGTCATGTGCAGCGAGCCGGTGACGCGCACGCCGGCCAGCGGCTTGGCGGTGGCGTACTGGCGGCGGATCGACATCAGGCCCGGCATCTCGTGCTCGGCGATGTCCAGTTCCTTGCGGCCCCAATCAGCCAGGGAAATGTCGGCGACCTTGTAGTCGCCCTCGGTGGAAAAATGCTTGAGTGCAGCGTTCATCGATAAAGCTCCGGTCAATGGCGAGAAACTCGCGAAGTCCGGGCGCCGTTGTCGCTCAAGCCTCGCGCCGAGCCTGGCCGGGTCTGGAGACGGGAAATTCGGTCTCGATCCGGTCGCAGCGCCCCTCGGCGCAAGGGGGTAACCGATTATAGCGGCTGCCGCGTGTGGCGCTTGAACACGCGATCAGGCCCAACCATCGACAGGGGGCGGCCGGCGCCGGCCCTGCTAACGTCGGTGGTTCGATCGATGCGAGGAGAGGGGAGAGATGAACCAGATCACAGTGCGCGGGCGCCGCCGCGTCGCCAGGCCGGTCTTCAGCCTGCTGTGCGCGGCCCTGGCCGCGGCCGGCAGCGCGGCCGCTAATGCGGCCTCGGCACCTGCGGCGGCTGCCGTGAGCGCCGATCCGTCCGACAGCGGCTACCAGCTGCCGTCGGCGCCGCTGCAGGCCATCGTCGATGCGCCGCGGCCGCCGCAGCTGTCGCTGAGCCCGCGGCGCGATCTGGCGGCGATGCTGCAGCTGCCCGCATTACCCGGCATCGCCCAGGTCGCGCAGCCGGAACTCAAGCTGGCCGGGTTGCGCATCCATCCGCGCACCCGTTCGCAGAGCCGCTTCGCCTTCGGCGAGAAGCTGTGGCTGCTGCGCATCGCCGACGGCAGCGAGTTGCAGATCGAGGGCCTGCCGGCGCCGCTGTCGATCGCCGGCATGGCCTGGGCGCCCGACCAGCGCCACCTGGCCTTCAACCGGGTCGATGCGCGCAGCGGCGCCAACGAACTGTGGGTGGTGGACATCGCCGCGCTGCGGGCGCGGCGGGTCGCCGAGCGGCTCAATACGGTGTCCGGCGAGGGCTATGCGTGGATGCCCGACAGCCGCCAGTTGCTGGTGCTGCTGCAGCCGCAGGCGCAGGGCGCCGCGCCGCCGTCCGACGCGGTGCCGACCGGGCCGGCGGTGCAGCAGACCGCTGGTGGCGGCGCCACCGCCTTGCGCACCTACCAGGACCTGCTGAAGAACGAGGCCGACGCGCGCCAGTTCGATGACCAGTTGCGCGCGCAGCCGGCGCTGGTCGACGTCGACGGGCAGGTGCAGCGCATCGCTTCCCCGGATCTGTACCTGTCGCTGGCGCCGTCGCCGGACGGCCGTTATCTGCTCGCGCAGCGCCTGCAGCGGCCGTTCTCCTACCTGGTGCCGGCCAGCGGCTTCCCGCGCACCATCGAGGTGCTCGACCGGGCCGGCAAGCCGGTGCACACGGTGGCGAACCTGCCGCTGGTGGAAGGCCTGCCGACCGGTAACGATGCGGTGCGCACCGGCGTGCGCGACATCGACTGGCGCAGCGACGCGCCGGCCACCCTGGTCTGGGCCGAGGCCCAGGACGGCGGCGACCCGGCGCGCGAAGCGGCCGTGCGCGACGCGGTGCTGATGCAGGCCGCGCCGTTCACGGCGCCGCCGGTGACGCTGGCGCGCCTGCAGTCGCGTTTCGCCGGCATCACCTGGGGCCGCGGCGACCTGGCACTGATCGACGAGTTCTGGTGGAAGACGCGCCAGACCAGGCAGTGGCGCGTGGCGCCCGATCATCCCGCGCAGGCGCCGCAGCTGCTGGTGCAGCGCTCGCAGGAGGACCGCTATGCCGATCCGGGCACGCCGGTGACCGAGCGCGATGCGGCCGGCAACCCGCGCCTGCTGATCGCCGCCGACGGCCACAGCCTGTTCCTGCGCGGCGAGGGCGCCTCGCCGCAGGGCGATCGGCCGTTCCTGGACCTCTATGATCTGGACACGCGGCAAAGCACCCGCCTGTTCCAGTCGCACGCGCCGTACTACGCGGTGCCGCAGGCGCTGCTCGACGACAGCGGCCAACGCCTGCTGATCACCCGCGAGACGCCGCAGGAGCCGCGCAATTTCTATCGGCTCGACCGCGCGGACGCGGAGCCGGTGGCGCTGACCCGCTTCACCCATCCCACCCCGCAGTTGCGCGACGTGCACAAGGAGCAGATCCGCTACCGGCGCAAGGACGGCGTGGAACTGACCGCGACCCTGCTGCTGCCGCCGGGCTACGACGCCAAGCGCGACGGCCCGCTGCCGATGCTGATGTGGGCCTACCCGGGCGAGTTCAAATCCGCCGACGCCGCCAGCCAGGTCACCGATTCGCCGTACCGTTTCAACGCGATCGGTTACTGGGGCCCGCAGGCGTTCCTGGCCTTGGGCTATGCGGTGCTCAACGATCCGTCGATGCCGATCGTCGGCGAGGGCACGCGCGAACCCAACGACACCTACGTCGAGCAACTGGTCGCCGATGCGCAGGCGGCGGTGGACGAGGTGGTGCGGCGCGGCGTCGCCGATCGCGATCGCATCGCCATCGGCGGGCATTCGTATGGCGCCTTCATGACCGCCAACCTGCTCGCGCACACCCGCCTGTTCAAGGCCGGCATCGCCCGCAGCGGCGCCTACAACCGCTCGCTGACCCCGTTCGGCTTCCAGTCCGAGGAGCGCACCTACTGGCAGGCGCAGCCGGTGTACCAGGCGATGTCGCCGTTCAACTACGCCGACCGGATCAAGGATCCGCTGCTGCTGATCCACGGCGCCGAGGACAACAACTCCGGCACCTTCCCGATCCAGAGCGAGCGCATGTACGCCGCGATCAAGGGCAATGGCGGCACCGTCCGGCTGGTGATGCTGCCCAACGAGGCGCATGCCTACCGTGCACGCGAGTCGGTGCTGCAGATGCTGGCCGAGAGCGAGCGCTGGCTGCGCACCTATCTGGGGCCGGCGCCCACGCCCACGCCGAGTCGGGGTACGACTGCGACTGCCGCCGGCGCCGCGTCGCCCTGAGCCGTGCCTGCGCCCCGGCTGCGCGTTCGTGCGGCCGGGGCGCAGCAGGGACTGGCGTGCAAGGCAAATGGTTCGCTTTGAAACCGTCGCCATGGCCGACGGGAACGCGCTCCCTTTTCGGTTAGGCTTGCGACGCCCCCACTGCCGAGCCATGCGTTTCCCGATGAACGAGTCCCGCAGCAGCATCGTCTTCGCCACGCCCGACCTCCCCTTACGCGACGACGTGCGCCGGCTCGGCGCCCTGGTGGGCGACCTGCTCGCCGAACAGGTGTCTGCGCAGTTCCTCGACGAGATCGAACGCATCCGCACCACCGCGATCGCGCGCCGCGAGCGCGCCGCGCCGCTGTCCTCGCTGAGCGAGCAGCTCGCCGGGCGCGCGCCGCGCGACGCCGAAGCGCTGGTGCGCGCCTTCAGCACCTATTTCCAGGTGGTCAACATCGCCGAGCGCGTGCACCGCATCCGCCGCCGGCGCGACTACCAGCGCAGCAGCGCCGACACGCCGCAGCCGGACGGCCTGCTCGACGCCTTGCGCCGGCTCAAGGCGCAGGGCGTCGGCATCGAGGAACTGCGCGACTGGCTGCCGCGCATCGACGTGGAGCCGGTGTTCACCGCACATCCGACCGAGGCGGTGCGACGCGCGCTGCTGGAGAAGGAACAGCTGATGGTCGCCAGCCTGGTCGACAACCTCGACGGCCTGCGCACCCCGGGCGAGCGCGCCACCGACGCGGCGCGGTTCCGCATGGCGCTGACCGCCTCGTGGCAGACCGCCGACTCTTCGCCGGTGCGGCCCACCGTGGAGGACGAGCGCGAGCATGTCGGTTTCTACCTGACCCAGGTGCTGTATCGGGTGATCCCGGTGATGTACGAGACCCTGGAGCACGCCATCGAGCAGACCTACGGCCAGGCACTGCCCCTGCCGCGGCTGCTGCGCTTCGGCACCTGGGTCGGCGGCGACATGGACGGCAACCCCAACGTCGATGCCGCCACCATCACCGCCACCCTCGACGCGCAGCGGCGCGCAGTGCTGGAGCGCTACCTGAAGGAACTGTGGCAGCTGGCCAGCCTGCTCAGCCAGTCGACCACCCTGGTCGCGGTCAGCGCGCCGCTGCTGGAGCAACTGGAGCGTTACCGGCAACTGTTGCCGGAGGCCGCGGCGCGCTCGCGCCCGCGCCATGGCGACATGCCCTACCGCCTGCTCAACGACCTGATGCGCGCGCGCCTGCAGGCCACGCTGGACGATGCGCCCGGCGCCTATGCGGCGCCGACCGAACTGGAAAGCGACCTGCAGTTGATCCTGGACAGCCTGCAGGCCAACAAGGGCCTGCACGCCGGCTGGTTCGCGGTGCGGCGCCTGCTGTGGCGGGTGCGCAGCTTCGGGTTCCACCTGGCGCGGCTGGACGTGCGCCAGGAGTCCAGCGTGCATGCGCGCGCGGTCGCCGCCGCGCTGGACACGCAGGACTGGGACGCGCGGTCGGTGGAGGAGCGGGCGCACCTGCTCGGTGCCTATGCCGGCGGCGAGCAGACCCTGCCGGCGGCCGGCGACGACGGAAATGCGCGGCTGGACGCGGTGTTCGCCGCGCTCGCCGATGCACGCGCGCGGCACGGCGCCGACGCGCTGGGCAGCTACATCATCTCGATGGCGCACGATCGCGCCGACGTGCTGACCGTGCTGGCGCTGGCGCGCCGCGGCGGCCTGGTCGATGCCGACGGTGCGGTGCCGCTGGACATCGTGCCGTTGTTCGAGACCGTGGACGATCTGCGCGGCGGCACCGCGACCCTGCGCGACCTGCTGGCCGATCCGGTCTACCGCCGCCACCTGGCCGCGCGCGACGACGTGCAGATGGTGATGCTCGGCTATTCGGACAGCGGCAAGGACGGCGGCATCGCCGCCTCGCGCTGGGGCCTGCAGCGTGCGCAGGTGGAACTGCTGGAGGCGGCGGCCGACCTGGGCATCCGCCTGACTTTCTTCCACGGCCGCGGCGGCTCGATCGTGCGTGGCGGCGGCAAGACCACGCGCGCGCTGGAAGCGGCGCCGCGCGGCAGCGTCGACGGGCGCCTGCGCGTGACCGAGCAGGGCGAGGTGATCCATCGCAAGTACGGCATCCGTGCGCTGGCGTTGCGTTCGCTGGAACAGATGACCGGTGCGGTGCTGCTGTCGAGCCTGCGCCCACGTGCGGCCGACGCGCGCGAGGCTGGCTGGCGGCCGGTGATGGACCTGGTCGCCGAACACAGCAGCCAGGCGTACCGCAGCTTCGTCGGCGATGCCGAGTTCATGCGCTATTTCCGCCTGGCCACGCCGATCGACGTGATCGAGCGGATGACCCTGGGCTCGCGGCCGTCGCGGCGGCTCGGCCAGGATGCGGCGCTGTCCAACCTGCGTGCGATCCCCTGGGTGTTCGCCTGGAGCCAGGCGCGCGCGGTGATCCCGGGCTGGTACGGCGTGGGCAGCGGCCTGCAGGCGGCGGTGGACGCCGGCCACGAGGACGCGCTGCGCGCGATGGCCGCCGACTGGCCGTTCTTCCGCACCTTCCTCGACGACATCGCCATGGTCCTGTCCAAGGGCGACCTCAACATCGCCGAGATGTTCTCGCGCCTGTCCGGGCCGCTGCACGCGCGCTTCTTCCCGCGCATCCGCGACGAACTGGCGCTGACCAAGGGCTGGGTGAAGGCGCTGACCGGGCAGGCCTCGCTGCTGCAGCACGATCCGCGCCTGGCGCTGTCGATCCGCCTGCGCAATCCCTACATCGACCCGATCAGCGTGCTGCAGGTGGATCTGCTGCAGCGCTGGCGTGCCACCGAGGGCGAGGACGAGGACCTGCTGCGGGCGCTGGTGGCCTGCGTCAACGGCGTCGCCCAGGGCGTGCAGAACACCGGCTGAGGCCGGCGCTTCAGGGCACCGCCGGCCGCCGCCGGTGGATGCCCGCCATCACACTCTTGCAAGCGGACAAAATTGTCCGATAATGCCGCGCATGGAGATGCGAGCCGATACCGCCCACCGCCGCCGCCTGTTGCTGGACGCCGCCGACGAGGTGTTCTGCGAGCACGGCGTGCTGGCGCCGCTGGAACTGGTGGTGGAGCGCGCCGGATTGGGCCGCGCCACCCTGTACCGCCACTTCGCCGACCGCACCGCACTGATCGCGGCGCTGCTGGATCGTGGCCTGGACGGCCTGGAGGGCTGCGCGCGCGAGATCGGTGCGCGGCCGGACGGGCTGTTCCTGCTGATGTACGACGTCGCCGAGCACATCGCGATGTCGGCGCCGCTGGCCGACTATTGGCGGTCGCTCCCGCGCGAGCACCCGATGATCGCCGCGGCGCATACGCGGGCGATGGCGATCCTGCTGCCGTTCCTGCAGCGTGCGATCGGCGCCGGCCTGTGTCGTGCGGACCTGGGCGAGCAGGACTTGGCCCTGGCGATGGACATGCTTGGCGCCTGCCAGCGCGGCAGCGACGAGGCCGAACGCAAGGCGCTGGCGCAACGCGGTTGCCGCCTGCTGTGCCACGCCCTGGCCACGCCCGCGGCGGCGGCGGACTTGTGAGCGCCGCCGGCGCCGCGCGCAGACGCGCCTGGCCGTGGCGGCTGGCGCGCGTCGTGGCGATGCTGGCGGTGCTGGTCGCCAGCCTGTGGGGCGCGCTGTTCCTGGCCTATCTGCCGCATACCGGCGCCGTGGTGCGCTACGGCTCGGCGCTGCTGTGGACCGCGCTGGGCGGCGCGGCGCTGTGGGGCCTTCGCCATCCGCGCGAGTACCGCGTGCTGCCGCTGCTGTTCGCGTTCGGCTGTGCGGGCATGGTGGTGGGCTGGTCGGCGCTGCAGCCGCAGCAGAACCGCGAGTGGGCCGACGATGTCGCGCAGTTGCTGCAGCCGCAGGTGGACGGGCAGGTGGTGACCTTGCACAACGTGCGCAACTTCGCCTGGCGCAGCGACCACGACTACACCCCGCGCTGGGAGACCCGCCGCTACGACCTGGAGCAACTCGCCTCGGCGGACCTGGCGCTCTCGTACTGGATGGGGCCGGCGATCGCCCACACCCTGGTTTCGTTCGGTTTCGACGACGGCCGCCGCGTGGTGTTCTCGCTGGAGATCCGCAAGGAGCGCGGCGAAGCGTTCTCGGCGCTGGCCGGATTCTTCCGCAATTTCGAGCAGGTGATGGTGGCCGCCGACGAGCGCGACATCCTGGCGGTGCGCAGCAACGTGCGCGGCGAGGACGTGTACCTGTACCGGCTCAATCTCTCGCGCGCACAACTGCGCCAACTGTTCCTCGGCTACGTGGCACAGGCGCAGCAACTGCAGCGCACGCCGCGCTTCTACAACACCGCCACCAGCAACTGCACCACCATCGTGTTCGAACTGGCGCGCAAGCTCGATCCTGCGTTGCCGCTCGACTATCGGCTGCTGCTGTCCGGCTACCTGCCGTCCTACGTCTACGCGCAGCATGGCTTCGTGCCCGGCTACAGCCTGGCCACGCTGCGCGCGCGCGGCCGCATCGGCGAGCGCGCACGCGCGGCCGGCGCTGGCGCCGACTTCTCCACGCGCATCCGCGCCGGCATTCCCGGCGACGATCCCGCGGTCACCCCATGAGCCTGCGCGCACGTCTCGCGCGGTGCGCGGGCGCCGCGCTGCTGGCTGCCGCGCTGCTGCTCGGCGCCGGCTGCGCGATGGTCAGCGTGCAGTCGCGCAGCGCCGACGACTACATCGCCACCCAGCGCGGCGACGTGCTCAGCACCGGCAGGCTCAGCGACGCCAGCCTGGAGACGCTGCGCGTGCTCGCGCTCGATCCCAAGACCTGCGAGGCGGACATTCCCGCTTGCGCCACGCAGTTGCGCGCATTGCAGGGGCTGGACCAGGAGCGGCGGCTGGCGACGCTGTCGGAGCTGTGGGTGCATGCGGCCAACGCGCGCACCCCGCGCCAGGGCCAGGCGCAGGACGATGCGGCGCTGCAGGCCTGGCTGGAAGCGGCACGCTACGCCTACGCGTATCTGTTCTACACCCAGCGGCCGGCCAGCACGCGCGCCTTCGAGGACCGGCAGACCCAGGTGCGCGACTACTACAACTACGCGGTGCAGCAGGTGGTCGGCGAGCTGTTCCTGCGCTGGCGGGCCGGCAGCGCCAGCGGCGAACTGCACGACGACGACACCCTGCGCGCGGCCGGTTGGCAGGTGCGGGCGGACATGGGCAGCTTCCGCCTGCCGGGCGGCGTGGCGCGGCCGGACGCGATGCTGCCGGCGTCGACGTTGCGCTTCGATGGCCTGCGCAGCACCTACCGGCGCGACGGCTTCGGCGCCGAGCTGGTCGCGGAGATCGCCCCGTCCAAGGTCGGCGACCCGACCGCGTCCTCGGCGGCGCCTGCGCACGCCAGCGGCTTCAGCGAGATGCCGTATGCGCCGACCACGGTGCTGCTGCGCTTCGACGGAGACAGCCTGGCGCAGGTGCTGGACACCCGCAGCGTGGTGGTGGCGCCCTACGACCCGTACCGCGACGGCGAGGTCGAGGTGCATGGCCAGCGCCTGCCGCTGGCGGCCAATTTCACCGCGGCCTACGGCCTGTGGCTGGCGCGTGCCGGGTTCGCCCGGCAATCCCTGCGTTCGATGCTCGGGCGCCAGCACGGGCTGGACCAGCCGCACCTGTACCTGATGCAGCCGTACGACCCGGACCGGCGCATCATCCTGATGCTGCACGGCCTAGCCAGCAGTCCCGAGGCCTGGGTCAACGTCGCCAACGAACTGATGGGCGACGAGCAACTGCGCCGTCACTACCAG
The DNA here is from genome assembly GCF_014206815.1 of Xanthomonas sp. F10. Lineage (GTDB taxonomy): Bacteria > Pseudomonadota > Gammaproteobacteria > Xanthomonadales > Xanthomonadaceae > Xanthomonas_A > Xanthomonas_A indica. Next base: position 135,501 of record NZ_JACHNP010000001.1, on the reverse strand, counting down.
ATCTGGCAGGTCTACTACCCGACCAACATGCCGATCGCCTGGAACCGTGCGCAGATCGATGCGCTGTTGCGGCAGACCCTGCGCCATTTCGATCCACAGGGGCAGGCGCCGGCGTCGCAGCACATGGTGCTGATCGGCCACAGCATGGGCGGGGTGATCGGGCGATTGCTGGTCAGCGACTCCGGCGACACGCTGTGGAACGACCTGATCGGCACGCGCGCCGACCGGCGCCCGCTGGATCCGCAGGCGCTGGCGCAGTTGCAGCCGCTGCTGCGCTTCGCGCCGCTGCCGCAAGTGGACCGGGCCATCTTCATCGCCGCGCCGCAGCGCGGTACGTCCTTCGCCGAAGGCCGCCTCGGGCGCCTGGCTGCGCGCCTGGTGCGCCTGCCGGTGGCGCTGCTCGACCGCCTCAATACCGTGCTGCAGGGCATCGACGGCCCCGATGGCACGCCGATCCGCGTGCCCAACAGCATCGACAATCTGCGCGACACCGATCCGTTCGTGCGCGCGGTGGCAGATCTGCCGATCGCGGCGGGCGTGCGTTACCACACCATCATCGCGCGCCGCGATCCGGCAGTGCCGCTGGGCGACTCCGACGACGGACTGGTGCCATACCGCAGTGCGCATCTGCCTGGCGCGGCCTCCGAACTGGTGGTCACCTCAGGGCACAGCGTGCAGGAGACCCCGCAGGCGATCCTGGAGATCCGCCGCATCCTGCACGCACAGTTGCAGGTCGACGCCGCCGCGCCGCCGCACTGACCCGCCCGCGACGGGCGGCTGCGCGCGCCGTCGTGGGCCGCGCCGGTGGCACCCGTGCCGCGCCACGCCCGCCGGGAGAATGCGCGACGCAGCGCGGGCGATCGCCTCGCTGCGCATCGCGCAAGCCCAACGCATCGCATCGTCCGCCGCGCCAGCCCCGCATCGCTGCGCGCACGCGTCTCTGCAGTTGTGCCGAATTACGCATGAAACGTGTCGAATCGTGGGTCGCTGGTTTCGGGTGACATCGTTGTCACGAAATTGCAGCCGCCAACCCGAACAATGCGCGCCGCCGTGATCACGATCACGGCCTCTCTCCCTCCTCCATGCCCGGCCTGCGGACGTTTCCGTTGGCCGCGCCTACGTTCGGATTTTTCATGTCGCACTCGATCCATCTTCCCAAACGCCTGTCACTGGCGATCGCCGCAGCATTGCTCGGTGTCGCGCCGATGGCCTTGGCCCAGGCGCAGGATGCGCAGGAGACGCAGAACCCCGCGTCCGACGCCAGCGCCAAGACCCTGGACAAGATCACCGTCGCCGTCACCCGCTACAACGCCGCGGACATGCAGATGGCGGCGACCAACACGGCCAACGTGCTGTCGGCCGAGGACCTGAAGTACACCGCCGTGCACAACATCGCCGAGGCGCTGGGCCTGCTGCCGGGCGTCAACGTGGTCAACACCGGGCAGTCGTACTTCGGCGGCGTCGACGGCGCCGCGCGCGGCGAGGGCATGTTCGCCTCGGTGCGCGGCCTCAACGCCGAGTACAACGTCAACCTCATCAACGGCGTCAACGTCGCCCAGGGCCTGCCGTACAGCCGCAGCGTGCAGTTGAGCCTGCTGCCGCCGTCGGGCCTGCAGACCATCGTGTTGAACAAGACCTCCACCGCGGCGATGGACGGCGACGCGATCGGCGGCACCATCGACTACCGCACCCCCAGCGGCTTCGACTACAGCGAGGCGATGGGCGGCAGCGTCACCGCCAGCGGGCGCATGGAAAGCCGTGCGCGCGACTACGGCGACGACGGCCTGGGCAAGGGCGCGGCCGGCGAGTTCCACGCCAAGTTCGGCGCCGACAATCAGTTCGGCGTGTACACCAGCGCGTACTACGACGAGCGCCACTACGTGAACAGCGAAGTGGCCAATGCCGCGGCCTCGCGCGGCGACTGGGGCAAGAAGTACTTCTCGCGCACCACCGCCAGCGGCCAGCCGGCGCCCGGCTACGATCCGCAGGACCTGCTGCTGGCCACTGGTGCCAACATCGGCTATTCCGCCGGCGACACCAAGCGCTATGGCGGCAACGTGTCCTTCGACTGGCACGTCGACCCGAGCCTGCAGCTGTACGCGCGCGCCACCTACGCCTACGCCAAGACCGAGCAGAACACCGGCTACACCCAGCTGGTGCCGGCCAACGTCAGCCTGGTGCAGATCGGCAGCACCGGCGTGTACCAGCCGCAGATCAACCGCGTGGCGGTGCGCTACTGGTACGAGACCAATCCGGAAGTGGCGGACCTGGCCACCTTCCAGTTCGGCGCCGACAAGCAGCTGGGCAACTGGACGCTGTCGCCGAACCTGTTCTACAGCTATGGCGACAACGATCGCCCGGACCACGTGGAAATTTCCGCGCGCGTGGACCAGTACGCCTCCACCCAGTTCCCGTACGGCGGTGCCACCACCTTCTCCGGCTACGACAGCGACGGCTTCCCCAAGCCGCTGCTGACCCCGGCGATCCAGGCCCAGGCCAGCGACATCGGCAGCCTGTATGCGCGCCGCTACGGCCAGCTGACCAAGTCCTACAGCGGGCAGACCAAGGGCGGCGCCAAGTTCGACGTGCGCTACGACTTCGACCAGGGCGCGCTCAGCAACATCCAGTTTGGCGTGAAGTACGTCGACAGCTCCCGCGACTTCACCTCGCGCGACTGGACCAACAGCAAGTTCACCGACGGCACCCTGCTGCGCCACACCGGCCTGGTGGTCGGCCAGTACGACGCGGTGTACCCGGGCAAGTACGCGTGGCCGACGGTCAAGCTCAGCAACGGCGGGTTGAAGGCGATGATCGCCCAGCACCTGACCGCGGCCAGCTTCGACACCTGCGGCAGCCTGGCGATCAACAACCAGAACTGCGCGACCATGCGAGGCGACGAGGCGGTGACCTCGGCGTATGCGATGGCCACCTTCCGCAGCGGCGACGTGGAAGTGATCCCGGGCGTGCGCTTCGAGCACACCAGCATCCGCAACACGTTCTGGACCATGCCCGAAGACGCCAACGGCAACGAACTGCCCGGCTTCTTCAGCAGCAACCGTACCCGCTACGACGTGCCGCTGCCGAGCGTGTTCCTGAACTACCGCCCGGGCAACGGCAATGCGGTGTACCGCGCCTCGGTGTGGACCAGCTACACCCGGCCGGCGCTGGTGCAGCTCGGCGGCGGCGCCAACTACGACGTCTCCAGCGACGGCACCACGGTCATCACCGAGGGCAACCCGGACCTGAAGCCGATCAAGTCGCTCAACGTGGACCTGTCCGGCGAGTGGGACAACGGCCATGGCGGCCACGCGATGCTGGCCGGCTACTACAAGCGCCTGACCGACTACATCTACGAGAGCGGCTCGGATCCGGCCAATGCCGGCAGCAGCACCGGCGCCGGCAACGTGCGCTACGTGCGTCCGCAGAACGGCGGCGACGGCAAGGTGCTCGGCGTCGAAGCCGCGGTGCGGCAGACCCTGCAGGGCATGCCGGCGCCGCTGGACGGCTTCGGCATCGGCGCCAACGTCACCCGCCAGACCACCCGCGTCGACCTGGGCATGGACGGCTTCCACGACGAGCGCATCCAGAACGCGCCGGACCTGATGGCCAACGCCGAGGTGTTCTACGAGAAGGGCCCGCTGTCGGTGAACCTGGCCTACCACTACTCCGGCGAATACGTCTCGGTGTACGACTACTACAACCGCGGCGCGACCTGGGACGACCTGTGGGTCAAGCCGATCACGCGCGTGGACCTGCACGTGGGCTACACCTTCAACGAGCACCTGCGCGCCGACCTGTCGGTGGCCAACCTCACCAACCGCCTGAGCTACTGGGCGCACGTGGGCCGCAACAGCACGGCGATCTCCGACATCGTCGATGCCGGCCGCACCGCGCTGCTGAACGTGAAGTACACGTTCTGAACCGGGTGCTGGCACACGCTGGACGTTGCCACCCGCCGCGCGGCCCTGTGCCGCGCGGCGGGTGGGGCGTTGTTGGCCTCGCGGTCCTGCTCGCCGGCCTGATGCTGGCGGGCCTGTCGGCGTCCGCCCGTGCGGCGGACGTGCCGACCACGCTGCCGATCGACGGCTTGCGCCTGGATCAGGTGCAACTGCTCGGTTCGCACAACAGCTATCGACCGGTGCCGACCGCGCTGGTGCGGCGACGCCTGCAGGTGCACGACGCGGCCGAATGGCCTTCACTGGCCTATGGCCATCCTTCGCTGCAGGCCCAGCTCGCGCTGGGGCTGCGGCAACTCGAACTCGACGTGGCCGCCGATCCGCATGGCGGCCTGTATGCCGCGCCGTATGCGCGCGCAGCCGCCAGCACCCGCGCACGCATGCGGGCGCGCGGAGCCAAGGTCCTGCATCAGCCGGGCCTGGACTACGCCAGCCATTGCCTGCGCTTCCGCGACTGCCTGGCGATCCTCGCCGCCTGGTCGCGCGCGCACCCGCGGCATGCGCCGCTGGTGGTGCTGGTCAATGCGGTGGATTTCGATCCGGTGCCGGGCCTGTGGCCGCACCGTTCCGCCTTAGACGCCAACGACCTGGACGCGCTGGACCGCGACATCGCCGAGGTGATCGGGCGCGCGCACCTGATCGTGCCCGACGACGTGCGCGGCGATGCGCCGAGCCTGCGCGACGCGGTGCTGGCGCATGCCTGGCCGCGCGTGGCGCAGGCGCGCGGCCGCCTGCTGTTCGTGCTCGACGGCAATCCGCGGCACGAAGCGCTGTATCGACAGGCGCATCCATCGCTGCGCGGCCGCATGATGTTCGGCTGGTATGCGCCGGATCAACCGGAGGCGGCGGTGCTGTCGATCGAGGATCCGCTGGCCGAGGCGTCTCGGATCCGCGCGCTGGTGACGCAGGGCTTCGTGGTGCGCACCCGCGCCGATGCCGACGGCCGCGAGGCGCGCGCGCACGACCGGCGCCGCGCGCAGGCGGCGTTGGACGCTGGCGCGCAATGGATCAGCACCGATTACTACGCCGGCGCGCCGGATCCGCAGCGGCTGGGCTACTGGCTCGGCATCGCCACGGGCCTGCGTTGCGACCGGGTCACGGCCGCGTGCGGCGCTGCGGCGCCGTGAGGCTCTTTCCATTTCGGGAACGACGATGAAGACAAGCTTGCGTTGGATGGTGTGGGTCGTGCTGCTGGTGGCGACGCTGGGCGCGCAGGCGCGGCTGGCGCCCAAGGCCGCGCCCGCGTTGCAGGTGGACAAGGTGTGGATGCTGTTCCGCCACGGCGTGCGCGCGCCGCTGCCGGGCGAGGCCGCGGCCGCCGCGCTGGCGCCGCAACCCTGGCCGGTGTGGGACACGCCGCCGAGCCTGCTCACCGCGCACGGCCGCACCGCGGTGGCGCGCAGCGGCGACTACACCCGGCAATGGCTGCTGCGCGATGGCGTGCTGCCAGCGCAGGGCTGTCCCGCCGACGGCACGGTCAGCATCTACGCCAACACCGACCAGCGCACCATCGTCAGCGCACAGGTGCTCGCCGATACGCTGGCGCCCGGCTGCCATCTGCAGGCCGGCCATCAGGCCGAGGGCAGCGACGACCCGCTGTTCCGCCCGGTGGAAGCCGGCGCGGTGGAGTTCGATGCCGCCGCGGCGGTGACATCGATCCAGCGCCAGACCGGCGGCCCGGGCGCGGTGCTGGCGCCGTATGCGAGCGAACTCCGCACCATGCAGGAGATCCTCGGCTGCGCGCAGCGCTGCGATTTCGTGCACATGCCCTCGTCGCTGACCCCGGGCGCGAACGGGCGCAGCCTGGCCCTGCACGGGCCGCTGGACCTGACCTCGGGCACGGCCGAGGTGTTCATCCTGCAGTACGCCGAAGGCATGCCGCTGGACCAGGTCGGCTGGGGTCGCGCGACCCCGGCGCGCATCGCTGCAGTGTCGCGGTTGCATGCCTTGCTGTTCGAGATCTACGCACGGCCGCAGTACATGGCCGCGCGCGCAGGTGCGCCGCTGGCGCACCGCCTGCTGGACACGCTGACCACGGCCGACGCGCCACGGCTGAGCGTGCTGGTCGCCAGCGACACCCACATCGCCGCACTCAGCGGCCTGCTCGACCTGCACTTCCAGTTGCCCGGCTTCGGCCGCGACGACGCGCCCCCGGGCGGCGCCCTGGTGGTGGAGCAGGTGCGCGATCCGCGCGATGGTCAGCGCTACGTGCGCGTGCGCTACCAGGCGCAGTCGCTGGACCAGTTGCGCGCGCTGACCCCGCTGAGCCTGCGCCATCCGCCGCTGCTGCAGACCCTGCAGATTCCGGGGTGCAGCGACGCCGCGACCGGGTTGTGCCCGCTGCCGCAGTTCCAGTCGTTGCTGCAGGCGGCGCTGCAACGGCGCGGCTGAGCCGGATCGATGCTCGTCTGCACCTCGTAGGAGCGGCTTCAGCCGCGACAGGGGTTCCCGGGAAAGCCCGTCGCGGCTGAAGCCGCTCCTACGACGGACAACGTATTGACGTGTTGCCCGGCATTGCGATGCCGTGTCCTTTGCTTGCGGACGCCAGCAATGTGCCATTGTTCCTGTAGGAGCGGCTTCAGCCGCGACAGGCGTTCGTCGAAACGCTCAGGTGTGGAGGCGGTGGCACCGACGACGGCGTACTTCCGCGACAGCGGCTCCGTCGACGGATCAGGTACCACCATTCCCCAAACGCAGAACGGGCCGCAATGCGGCCCGTTCCTTGTTGCAAGCGCGACAGGTCGGCTTACTTCAGCTTGGCGTCCGCGCGCAGCGCCTCGGCGCGGTCGGTCTTCTCCCACGAGAACGCGGTGGCCTGGTGCTGGGCGCCGGTGCCGTCGGTGTAGGTGAAGGCCTTCGGGGTTCGGCCGAAATGGCCGTACGAGGCGGTCTGCTGGTACATCGGGTGGATCAGGTCGAGCATCTGGATGATGCCGAACGGACGCAGGTCGAAATGCTTGCGGATCAGCTTCTCGATCTTGTCGTCGGCGATCTTGCCGGTGCCGAAGGTGGTGACCGAGATCGAGGTCGGCTCGGCCACGCCGATGGCGTAGGACACCTGCACTTCGCAACGGTCGGCCAGGCCGGCGGCCACCACGTTCTTGGCGACGTAGCGCGCGGCGTAGGCGGCCGAGCGGTCGACCTTGGACGGATCCTTGCCGGAGAACGCGCCGCCGCCGTGGCGCGCCCAGCCGCCGTAGGTGTCGACGATGATCTTGCGCCCGGTCAGGCCGCAGTCGCCCACCGGCCCGCCGATCACGAACTTGCCGGTCGGGTTGATGTGGAACTTGGTGCCCTTGTGCAGCCACTTGGCCGGCAGCACCGGCTTGAGGATCTCCTCGCGCACGGCTTCGACCAGGTGCTTCTGCTTGATGTCCGGATCGTGCTGGGTGGACAGCACCACCGCGTCGATGGCGGTCGCCACGCCGTCTTCGTAGCGCAGGGTGACCTGGCTCTTGGCGTCCGGGCGCAGCCACGCCAGCGGCGAGTTCTTCTTCTTGCGCACCTTGGCCTGCTGTTCGACCAGGCGGTGCGACAGGTGGATGGCGGCCGGCATGAAGCTGTCGGTCTCGCGGGTGGCGTAGCCGAACATCAGGCCCTGGTCGCCAGCGCCCTGTTCTTCCGGCTTCTTGCGGTCCACGCCCTGGTTGATGTCCGGCGACTGCTTGCCGATCAGGTTGAGCACGCCGCAGGTCTCGCCGTCGAAGCCGACGTCGGAGCTGTTGTAGCCGATGTCCAGGATCACCTTGCGGGTCAGCGCTTCCAGGTCGATCCAGGCGCTGGTGGTGATCTCGCCGGCGACGATCGCCACGCCGGTCTTCACCAGCGTTTCGCAGGCCACGCGCGCGCGCTTGTCCTGGGTCAGGATCGCGTCGAGCACCGCATCGGAGATCTGATCGGCGATCTTGTCCGGGTGGCCTTCGGAGACCGACTCGGAGGTGAAGAGATAGCTGGACATCGCGGCTATATCCTTGTATTCGGATGAAAAGATGGAGGCGCATGATACACGGGCATCGGGCGGCGTGCATGATGCCCGGGGCGGACGTTGCCCAAGGTTAACCGGTTGGCGCGCCCCGGTGCGCCCGTCACCTTGCCGTAGCCAGATTGCAAGATCGGTGTCGCCGCCGCGGCCGAAGCTGTGCGCAGTCAGCAAGGGGGCTTGCCGTGCTCGCACTCGAACGCCGTCTCCAGGACCGCTACCCGCACTGGTTTGCCGGACGCCGTTCGCGGCTGGTCCGGCCGTTGCTGCGCAGCCTGCAGAAATGGTCGGGACTGGATGCGCTGGACGCGTTCCTGGAGGCCAACCGCGACCTGCGCGGGTTCGCCCTGGTCCAGGCCGGACTGGACTTCCTGCAGGCCCGCTACGTGGTCGCACCGACCGCGGCCGACTGCATCCCGGCACGTGGCCGCCTGCTGATCGTCGCCAACCACCCCTCCGGCGCGCTGGATGCGCTGGCGCTGCTGGACTGCGTGGGCCAGGTGCGGCGCGACGTGAAGATCGTCGCCAACGATTTCCTATGGGCGCTGGAGGGGCTGCGCGACCTGCTGCTGCCGGTGCGCATCCTCGGCGGCGCGCCGTCGCCGGCCAGCGTGCGGGCGATCGAGCAGGCGCTGGCGCAGGAGCAATGTGTGATCGTATTCCCGGCCGGCGAGGTCTCGCGGCTGGGCTGGGGCGGCGTCGCCGACGGGCGCTGGCGCCGCGGCTTCCTGCGCTTCGCCCTCCGCACCGCCGCGCCGGTGCTGCCCGTGCGTATCCATGCGCGCAACTCGGCGCTGTTCTATGGTGCCTCGGCGCTGTTCAAGCCCGCCGGCACCGCGCTGCTGGCGCGCGAGATGTTCGCCCGCCGCGAGCGCCGCATCGCGCTCAGCCTGGGTCGCGCCCGCGCCCTGCCGCAGGACCTGCCCGAAGCCGAGCTGATGCGCCGCCTGCGCAGCGAGCTGTATGCACTGGGCCGCAGCGGTGGGCAGGCCGCGCCGAGCGAGGAGGCGCTGGTCGCCGCCGAGGATCCGGCGCAGTTGGCGGTGGAGGTGGCCGGCCTGCGCAGCCTCGGCCACACCCTGGACGGCAAGCAGATCCGCGTCGGCCGGCTGCGCGCCGGCTCGGCGCTGCTGCGCGAGATCGGTCGGCTGCGCGAGTTGACCTTCCGCGCGGTCGGCGAGGGCACCGGCCGGCGCCTGGACCTGGACGACTACGACACCTGGTACGAGCACATCGTGCTGTGGGACGGCGCCGCTACGCGCGTGGTCGGCGCCTATCGCGTCGCCCGCGGCGCACCGGTGCTGGCCGAGCGCGGCCTGGCCGGCTTCTACACCGCCGAACTGTTCCGCTACGGCGAGGGCATGCTGCCGCGCATCGCCGCGGGCATGGAGCTGGGCCGCAGCTTCGTGGTGCCGGACTACTGGGGCAGCCGCAGCATCGACTACCTGTGGCAGGGCATCGGCGCGTATCTACAAGACCATCCGCAGGTGCGCTACCTGTTCGGCGCGGTGTCGATCAGCGCCGCGCTGCCGTACGAAGCGCGCGAGCAGATCGTGGCCTACTACGCGCGCTACTACGGCGACGCCAGCGGCGAAGCCGCCTCGGCGCGGCCGTTCCCGTATCCGGAAGCGCCGCCGGCGTTCGACGAACTGGATGCCGACACCGCCTTCAAGGTGCTCAAGGGCAACCTCGACGCGCTGGGCGCGGCGGTGCCGATGCTCTACAAGCAGTACACCGATCTGTGCGAGCCCGGCGGTGCGCGCTTCCTCGCCTTCGGCGTGGATCCCGCGTTCAACGACGCCGTCGACGGCCTGATCGAGCTGGACCTGCAGCGCATCCGCAGCAAGAAGCGCGCGCGCTACCTCGAACGTCCCCGCAACGAAGCAGAGGTGGTGGCATGAGTCCTCTCAACAGCCTGGCGCCGCGCCGCGCGGTGTTCGTTTCCGATGTGCACCTGGGGGCGCCGCATTGCCATGCGCGTGAACTGGCCGACTTCCTCGGCGGCCTGCGCTGCGAACAGCTGTACCTGGTCGGCGACATCGTCGACTTCTGGTGGATGGCGCAGCGCCGCGCGGTCTGGAGTGCGGCGCACCAGCGCGTGATCGATGCGCTGCACGCGCTGGCCCGCGGCGGCACCGAGCTGATCTACGTGCCCGGCAACCACGACCGGCCGATCCGCCGCTTCTGCGGACTGGCGCTGCCGGCCATGCAGGTGCGCCGGCGCGCGGTGCACACGACCGCCGATGGACGCCGCCTGCTGGTGGTGCACGGCGACGACTACGACAGCGTGACCCAGTTCGGCGGCCTGCAGGAGAAGTTCGGCGACTGGCTGTACTACCGCATTCTCACCGGCAACCAGCTGACCAACCGCGTGCGGCGCCGCCTGGGCATGCGCTACTGGTCGCTGGCCGACTATCTGAAGCGGCAGAGCAGCGCCGCCGAGCGCTACATCGAGCGTTTCGTCGCCGCCGGCCTGGACGACGCGCGCCGTCGCGGCCTGGATGGAGTGATCTGTGGCCACGTGCACCGCGCCGGGCTGTTCGCGCGCGACGGCCTGGTCTACGCCAACGACGGCGACTGGGTGGAAAGCCTCACCGCGCTCGCCGAGGACGCCGACGGCACGCTGCGCCTGCTCTCGCACCGCGGCGAGGTGCTGCGCGAACTGCCGCCACGCCTGCGGCTGGTGCAGGAGAACGCCTGGCCGCGCGCGGCCTGAGTCAGGCGATCGTTGCCAGGCGGCGCTGCAACCGCCTGGCACGTGACCGGAGATTGCTGCGTTCGACTGCTGCCGCGTCTGCGTGCCGTGCCGTTGTCCCGATCGCGATCGCCCCGGTCGTGGCGCCGCGCCCCTGCACTGGACGGAAGCGTAGAACCTGGCGTGACCGCCATTCCACGATTGCCCGTGTGGGGTGTGCATCACCACCGCGCATGCTTGCCCGGCTTCCGTGGCATCGGGTCTACTGCGGTGCGTCGGCGCGGCATGCCCGGGCAGGAACCCACGTTCGCGTCCGGGCGTCGCGCTGATCCATGGCGCGGCGGCGCGCGTGCGCCGCATCCCGATCAGTTCTGGAGTTGTGGAGACCGTGAAACCAGGGAAGGCGTTGTGCGGCCGGTCGCGCCGATCCATGGGGACGTGGCGCGGCTTGGCCTGGTCTGCCGTTTCCGGCGATCTTGTCCAGGCGCATGTCACCGCGCCTGGTGCGCGGCCGCGGACATGCCTGCGCTTGGCGTGCCTGGGCGTGCTGCTCGCGGCAAGTGCGGACTCGATGGCGCAGAACACGGTGTATGGCTGCGCGGAGCCGGCGGCGCCGCGTCCGCTTCCCGATCCGTTGCTGTGCGTGCAGCAGGCGGGCGTATCGACGCCGCACACGGCGGGCGAAGCGCGGGTCGCGGCATTGTTTGCGCGTGCCAAGGAGCAGCTCGACGGCGGCCGCCTCGACGCTGCCGAACAGGCGCTGGACTGTGCCGCGGCCAACATCGGCGATGCCGGCGATACCCGCCTGCGCTACGAACTCACCCGCCGCCGCGGCATTCTCGATTTCCGCCGCGAACGCCTGCCGCAGGCGCTGGCGCGCTTCGAATGTGCAGCCACGCTGTCCCGGTCGCTGCACGACCGTGCGGGCGAGGCGCGCGATCTGAACAATGTGGGTGCGGCGCTGCGCCGGCTCGGCGATTTCCGCGGCGCCTTGCGCCACCTGACGCTGAGCCTGGACCTGCAGCGCGCGCGCGGCGCGGCGTCGGCGTCCGTGCTCACCAATATCGCCGACGTGTATCGCGAACTGCGCGAGCCCGACACCGCGATGCGCTACTACCGCGAGGCGCTGGCCGCCAACCGCGCGCAGGGCGACGCCATCGAGGCCGCGCATGTGCAGGAAACCATGGCCGAGCTGGCGCTCGACAGTGGCGACACGGCGCAGGCGCTGGCCTGGTTGCAGGAAGCGCTGGCCGTGTACCGCGCGCAGGGCCGCCGGGTGTACGAACTGCGTGTGCACGATGGCCTGATCCGCGCGGCACTGGCGCTTGGCGACGTGGCGCAGGCGCAGCGCTGGAGCTCCAGTGCGCTCGCGCTGGCCGAGGCATGGGCGCTGCCGTTGCCGTCCGCGTTGCAGCTGCAACTGGCGCGGACGGCCCGGCTTCAAGGCAATGCCGCCGCCGCCGCGGCACGCTTGCGCGCGGCGTTGGCGGCGGCGGCCGGCGGCGATCCGGTGCGGGTGCCATTGCTGGAAGAACTGGCACGGCTGCAGGAAAGCAGTGGCGATCCGGGCGCGGCCATCGCCACGCTGCGGCGTGCGAACACGGAAGCCGCCGCACTGGTGCGCGCGCAGCACGATCGCCAGTTGGACTGGCTGCGGGTCCGCTTCGATACCGCCGAAAAGCAGCGCACTATCGATGCCCTGCAGAGCGAAAACCGCCTGCGCCAGGTCCAGCTGCGCCAGCGCACCTTGCTGCTGTGGCTGGCGCTGGTGTCGGGCGTCGCCGCGGTGCTCGGCGTCTGGCTGTGGCTGCAGCGTCGCCGGCAGCGCGAGCACGTGCTGCAAGCCGCGCAGCAGGTCCGCCACGAGGAGCAACTCGCGCGCTATCGCCGAGAGGCCGATGCGCTGGCCGAGGATCGCAGCCTGCTGCAGACCCTGCTCGACAGTCGCGAGGATGCGCTGTGCCTGCTCGATGCCGAAGGCCAGGTGCTGGCCACCAATCGTGCCGGCCGCCTGCTGCTTGGCGGCGCGGACGCCGCCGAACCGGTCGGGCAGGCGGTGTTCGCCTGCGTTGCCGAGAGCGACCGACCGGCCTTGCAGGCGGCGCTGGAACGGATGGAGGACAGTGCCGCACAGCGGCTTGAGGTCGAGGCGCGGCACGGCACGCCGCTCGCCGCCACCCTCGCGCCCTGGCAGGGCGGCGATGGCCTGGTCGTGCTCGCCCTGCAGGAACGCGACAGTGGCGCGGCGTCGGACATCGTGCAGGCCGAGCACGCGCAAGCCGAGGCCGCCGCGCCTGCGTTGCGCGATGCCTTCCGGCGTGCGCTGGTCGACTTGATGCTGGCGGTCATCGATACCTGGGAGCGCGCCACGGCGACCGGCCGGCTGGAGTTGGCCGAGCGCAGCCGGATCTGGCGCGTGAACATCGACGACGGGCGCCTGCGCGCGCGGGCGATGGAGCGCTATTTGGCGGTCGCCAAGCTGCCGCGCAACCCGCGCTGGCGGGACGTGCTGCGCTCGGCCTATTTCGTGCTCGCGCAGTGCGAGGGGCTGTCGGCAGAGGCGCGCGCCGCCTTGCAGTGCAGGATCGACACGGTGCTGGCCTACACCCGCCGGGACGCGCTGGGCTGAGCGTGCCCGGCATTCCTGCTGGCGATCGTTGGCCACATTGAGGAGCGCGCGCGCCTGCACGGTGCGTCAGCGCCCGCGCTTGGCCGGGCAGACCACGCACGCGCCTTTCAAGCCGTGTTCCATGCGATAGCTGCTGTGGTGGTCGCGGGCCAGGAACGTCGTGGGACCGAGCACGATGGGCTTGGCCGATCGCGACGGCGCCACCACCTCGCAATAGGCCGCAATGGTGTTCAGCGTATTCGTGTACGGCTCGTGGCTATCGACCACCCCGCACTTGTCCATCGTCTGCCGCAACTGCTCGCCGTCGAAATCGAACTTCACCACGACCTCCGGTTCCTGGTCCTGCTCCAGGCACCAGTCCGGTGGCAAGGTGTCGTGGCCGTGGGCGGCCAAGGGTAGGGCAAACAGCAACGCGACGACGGCGGCATGGAAGACGGAGCGGTAAGCAGACATCGGAACCTCGCAATGCGCGGAAAGCGGACCCGCAGCCTAAGAGCGGCGCTGCGACGGATGCCAGCGCCTCCGCGGGTATAGACCGGGAATAAATCCGCCTAACGCCTTGATTCTTGACGGTCGGAGCATCCGCGCCGCAGACGCGGCACGCCGCGCCGTGCAGCCACGCCACCGCGCTCGGCTCGCCGATCTGGCCCGGTTCGTTCCACGCACGGCCCGGCTTCGCCCTCGTGTCCCGGTGGCGGCTTGCCTAGCCTGAAATCGCCGGATCGCAGCGTCTGCCGATGCGGCGGTGGCCATATCCCCCGGGGGCGATCCATGCACCCAGCCATCTCCAATCCCTTCCAATAGCGAGAGAACGCTCATGAAGAAGAAGTTCCTTGTCGCCACCGCTCTGCTGGCGGGCAGTGTCGTCGGCGCCCCTGCGCTGGCCGCCGAAAACCCGGTGGACCAGGCCGGTATCCAGCACAACATGTACCTGGGCTGCCTGATGGACCTGAATGCCACGGCCGAGGGCGCGCTGACCCTGCTGGTCAAGAAGTGCGGCTATGCCCCCGGCGTGCCGCTGGAGCGGTTCGTCGCCACGCAGCAGCCCATCGTCGATGGCGTCGATCCGACCCGGCCGATGACCGAGAACCTGGCCGGGCTGCGCCAGCAGCTCAGTGCCTACGAATACTCGTTCATCGAGCGGATGGACCAGATCGTGCAGAACGCCGAGGACCTGGACGCGGCGGCGGTGCAGTTCGAGGAACTGGAGCGGGAGGCCATCGCGCGGCTCGATCCGAAATCGCAGAATGGTGCGCTGATCCTGGGCGGACTGAGCGTGGCCAGGCACTCCACCCAGTACTGGTCCAAGTATGCGGCAGAGCAGGGGGAGTCCCCGGCTGGCGCCACCGCGAAGAAGGGATTCTGGAAATGGCTGGCCACCATCGGTTCGGACGTGGTCGGCTATCTCGCCTCGCACAACATCGGCACGGCGGCGACCGTCTCCAACGTCGTCCACGGCTGGTTCAAGTGAGCGGTTGATCCCAGCGGCGTACAGCAAAAATGGCAAGGCGTCCCGGAAGGGGCGCCTTGCTTGTGCGGCGTTGTCGGGCGTGCGGGGATGGTGCCTGCCTGACCCGGCAGCCGTCCGGCCCGACATGCTGTGCGAGCTGTGCAGGAACGGTTTCAGCCGCGGCACTGGCTGCTGATGCGCGCCGCGCGAGGCGCGCCACGGTGCTTCCGCGGATTGGCGTGCCCACGCTCTCCAGGGAAGCCAGCGGACAGTCACGACGAACGCTGCCGCCGCGGCGCGCCTCGCGCCGCATCGCTGCTAGCATCGGCCGATGGATTCCCTTACTCAGATCGTCCTCGGCGGCGCCATTGCCGCGGCCATCGCGCCGGCTGCACATCGGCGTGCGGCACTGCTCGCCGGTGCCGTACTCGGCACCGTGCCCGATCTCGACTCGCTGATCCTGCTGCCGCTGACCCGCGACCCAGTCACGTTGATGACGGTGCATCGCAGCTTCAGCCATTCGCTGTTCGTGATGCCGCTGCTCGGCTGGCTGGTCTGGTGGCTGTTCCGCCGCTTCGGCCACGGGCGGGTCGCCGAGGCGCCGCGCCGCTGGTTCTGGGCGATCCAACTGGCGCTGATCACCCATCCGTTGCTGGATGCGTTCACTGTCTACGGCACGCAGCTGTGGTGGCCGCTGCGGCCGCCGCCGACGATGTGGTCGAGCGTGTTCATCATCGATCCCGCCTACACGCTGTGGCTGCTGCTCGCCTACGCCATCGCCTGGTTCGCCCGCGCGCGCCGCGCGGCGCAGCAGGCCTTGCTGGCCGGGTTGCTGCTGAGCAGCACCTACCTGGGCTGGTCGCTGCTGGCCAAGCACCTGGTCGATCGCGAGGCCGACCGCGCGCTGGCGGCGATGGGCCTGGCGCAGGCGCCGCGCTTTTCGGTGCCGATGCCGTTCAACACGGTGTTGTGGCGGGTGGTGGCGATGACCCCGAACGGCTATGTGATCGGCGAGCGCTCGCTGGTCGCCGATCGCGGGCCGATGCGCTTCCAGGGCTATCCCTCCAACACGCAGGCGCTGGCGCAAGTGCGTGCGCTGCCGGCGGTGCAGCGGCTGAGCTGGTTCAACCGCGGTTTCATGCGCGCGCAGGTCAAAGATGGCGAACTGGTGCTCAGCGACCTGCGCATGGGCCTGGAGCCGGACTACAACTTCAATTTCGCGGTGGCGCGGCAGCACGGCGCCAGCTGGGAGGCGATGCCGCCGCGGCAGTTGCAGGCCACCTACCGGGCGCCGGCGGCACGTGGGCAGATTCGGGCTGCGCTGGTGCGGATGTGGCAACGGATCTGGGTCGAACCGGCGTCGCCCGTGCCGGTCGGTGCGCCGGTGCCGACAGCGGCGCGTTGAGCGCGGCGTGATGCAGCTTCATTGCCGAGGCAAGTTGCAGTAAACGGCGATGTTGCGGGGGTATTCGAGTGGGACTGCTTGTGGTCGGCTACCCCGCACGTGGCCATCACCTGCCGCAATTGTTCCCCGTCGAAATCGAACTTCATCACCACCTGCTGCTTGTGGTCCTGCTCCAGGCAGCGGTCCGGCAGCAGGGTGTCGTGGGCGTGGAGGGCCCAGGGCTGTGTCAGGAGGGCCGCGACGACGGCGGCATGGACGACGGGGTGCTGGCAGGCAGTGAGCTTCCTAAACAGAAGAGCTCGCACCAGCCTAGTTGCAGCGGCGATGCAGATTCCAGCGCAGCCGCGGGTATGGATCGGGATTGAGTCGACGTAAGGGATTGATTCTTCGGTCGTGACACACAGCCGCAACCAGGGCCGCGTTTCCGCGATGCGGCGGTGGTGCCACGGATTCGCCAATTCGACCCGGTTCGTTCCCTTGGCGACCCGGTTTCGCCCTCGTGCGTCGTTGCCGACCCGCCTAGCCTGAAACCGTCGCATCGCGCCTTGTGCCGGTGCGGTGGTGATCGCTTCGCCTGGATCCTCCGCAGGAACATCGGAAGACCTGGCCACCCTCTATCCATTGCATGGGAACACGCATGAATAAGAAGCTCTTTGCTGCAACCGCCATCCTCCTGATCGGCAATGCCTTCGGCGCCCCCCCGGCGCTGGCGGCCGAGAACCCGATCGACCAAGCGGGCATCCAGCACAACATGTACCTGGGTTGCCTGATGGAGACCAAGGCCTCGCGCGAGGAGGCGCTCGCCGTCCTGGTCGAGAAGTGCGGCTACAACCCCGGCATGCCGCTGGAGCGCTTCATCGCCACGCACCAGCCCATGATTGATGCAATCGACCCGGCCCGGCCGATGGCCGAAACCCTGGCCGGGCTGCGCCAACAGCTCAGTGCCTACGAGTTCTCGTTCATCGTGCGAATGGACCAGGTTGTGCAGAACGCCGGTGACCTTGACGCTGCGGCGGTGCAATTCGAGGAATTGGAACGGGAAGGCATCGCGCGGCTCGATCCCAAGTCGAAGAATGGGGCGCTGGTTCTGGGCGCGTTGAGCGTGGCAAGACACTCCGCGCGCTACTGGTCCAAATTTGCGGCCGGCATCACAGCGAAATACGCCGGGTCTCCAGACCCGAAAAAGGGCTGGTTGATTGTCACAGCGTGCGATGTGGGAGGCCTCCTTTTCTTTAATGGCAACAGCGAATTGGCCGCCTCTACCTCCCATTCAGCCTTCAACATACTCGTTTCGCAAGGATATTTCCCACTCTACGCAAACTAAAAATCGCCCCATGATCTTGCTGCAGGCAGCGCAGACGAAATAAACAAAGGCGTTCCCGCCGGGGACGTCTTTGTTTGAGACACACCGAGAATGCGGACATGTCGTCACTATTCTGGTGTGCAGGCGCAGCGCTGATCCGGGCTTCTGGAGGTGGCTGAGCCAAGCCTTCTCCGCATTGCCAGCAAAGTAGCTGCCTGCGACAACTTCAACGTCGCGGTGGCGCGGCAGCAGGGCGACGGCTGGCAAGCAATCGCCCTGAGGCAGCTGCAGGCGGCGTATCGGGCGCCGGTAGCACGCGGGCACGTCCGCGCGGCGCTGGCCCGGATGTGGCGACGGATTTGGGTCGAGCCTGCATCGCCTACGCCGATAAGCGCGCAGGCGCCAGCGGCGCCACGAGCGCGCTCAATACACCGTGGCATGCGCCTGCACGAACGAATAGAAGAACACCGCGTCCGGGTCGCTCTGCACCTGCGCCATCTCCCGGCGCATGCCGGCCACGGTCTCCTCATCCACCGCGCCGGCCTGCAGCAGCCGTTCGGCCGCCGACAGCAGCAGTTCCTCCCAGAACCCGATCATGGTCTTGCGCCGCGCCGGCTCGCGGTTGTCCAGGTGCAGGGTCTTGATCTCGGTGCTGACGTCGCGATAACCGCCGGCCAGCAGCAGGTTGCCGAGCTTGGCGCCGACGAACGGGTCGCCGCCGTGGTCGTACTGGAAGTCGTTGAACGCCATCCAGTAGCGCCACACGTTCGGCGAATACGGATGCAGCAGGAACGAGGCGTTCATCACCTCGGTCACGTACACCGGCGAGCCCGGCGCCAGCACCCGCCGCACTTCGCTGAGCACCCGCGCCGGTGACGGCACGTGCTCGAGCACCCAGCACAGGAACGCCGCATCGAAGCTGCGCGGCTGGAACGGCAGGTCGCCGGCATCGGCCTGCTGCAGGGTGTAGCGGTCCTGGCACCAGGGCATGCGCTGCAGGTTGTCGCGTGCGGCCTGCAGTTGCGCCACGCTCAGGTCGATGCCGGTGACATGCAGGTCGGGAAAGCGCCGCAGCAGCACTTCGGTCTGCGCGCCGACGCCGCTGCCCACTTCCAGCAGGCGCCGCGCGCCGGTGTAGTCGATCTGGTTGAACAGGGTGGCTTCCAGCAAGCGCGCCTGTTTCAGCAGGCGCGCCTGTTCGGTGTCGGAATAGCCGTGCAGATAGGTCGGGGTTTCGGGAGACGTGCCCATGGCGGTGCTCCAGGGGAGAAGAAAACGTCAGGCGGCAGCGGACAAGGCCGGCGGCACCCCGGCGATCAGCGCGTCGAAGTACTCCGCGGTCAGCGCCAGTTGCGCCTGCGCGCTCTCGGCGCGGTTGACCACGGCACGGAACGCGGCGTTTTCCGGCCGGTCCTTGGCGTACCAGCCCAGGTGCTTGCGCGCGATGCGCACGCCCTGCGCCTCGCCGTAGAAATCGTGCAGGGCCTGCAGGTGGCCGAGCAGGGTGTCGCGCACGAACGCCAGCGACGGCGCCGGCTGCAGTTCGCCGGTGGCCAGGTAGTGCGCGATCTCGCCGAAGATCCACGGCCGGCCCTGCGCCGCGCGCCCGACCATCACCGCATCGGCGCCGGTCGCGGCCAGCACCTGCGCTGCCTTCTGCGGCGAATCGATGTCGCCGTTGGCGATCACCGGAATGCGCAGCATCGCCTTGATCTGCGCGATGGTGGCATACTCGGCCTGGCCGCTGTAATGCTGGTCGCGGGTGCGCCCGTGCACCGCCAGCGCGGTGATGCCGCAGTCCTCGGCGATGCGCGCGATGGTCGGGCCGTTGCGATGGTCGCAGTCCCAGCCGGTACGGATCTTCAGCGTCACCGGCACCGGCGAGGCCTTCACCACCGCGCTGAGGATGCGCGCCACCAGCGCCTCGTCGCGCATCAGCGCCGAACCGGCCCAGGCGTTGCACACCTTCTTCGCCGGGCAGCCCATATTGATGTCGATCAGTTGCGCGCCGTGGTCGGCGTTGTAGCGCGCGGCCTCGGCCAGTTGCTGCGGTTCGGTGCCGGCGATCTGCACGCTGACCGGGTCCGGCTCGCCGGCGTGGTCCATGCGCTGCAGCGACTTGCGGGTCTGCCAGAAGCGCGGATCGGAGATGGTCATCTCCGACACCGCCAGGCCGGCGCCCAGGCGCTTGCACAGCAGCCGGAACGGCTTGTCGGTGACCCCGGCCATCGGTGCCAGGATCACCTTCGGTTCGATCGTGTAGGGGCCGATACGCATGCGCCTAGTTTAGAGCGTGTTGTGCACTTTGAGACGCGTGCGACGCGGCCTGTGGCGCGTTGAGAGGCGGCGCGCGCTGGCGTCTGGGCGAGGCGCAACGCCGCCTTTCAGCGTGTCACGGGCCGCTTCTCTGCCGGGGGGGCGTCCGCGGCGTTGGCTCCGCACTGCGAATGGCCGACGCATCTGGTTTCAGCGTGCATCACACGCGCTGACGGGGCAGGCCGATAGCCGTGCCCCGCCGCTCGACGTGTCAGAAACGCACGTTCCAGCCCAGGGTCAGTACCCGACCGCGGCCGGCGGTGTAGGTGTCGTTGCGCGGGGTGGTCTGCGCGTAATAGCTCACGTACTGGCGATCGAGCAGGTTCTCCACGCCCACGCTCAACTGTCCCCGCGACAGCGCGATACTGGTCTGCAGGTCCAGCGTGGTGTAGCCGCCGAAGTGCGCCACCTCCCGCCCGCGCAGGTCGAAGCGGCGGCTGACTGCGTGGCTGCCCTGCAGGCGGGTGGAAATGCCCGGGGTCCACTGCTGCTGCCAGAAGGCGGTGATGCGGTCCGGGCTGACGCTGGCACCGGGCATATCGCTGTCGACGCGGCCGTCGCGGTCGCTGTCGTAGCGAGCATCGGCGGTGGCGTAGCCCATGCCAAGGCGCGTGCTGTCGCTGGCTTGCCAGGTGACGGTGCCCTCGAATCCCTGGATCTCGGTGCGCTCGCGCGCCACGCGGTAGCTTTCGGTGGCGGTGTCGTAGTCCAGACGGGTGCCGCGCTTGGCGTCGGACCAGTAATAGGCGCCGTGGATCAGCCAGCGGCCATCCTCGTAGTCCACGCCAATCTCGCGATTGTCGGAGATCACCGGGCGCAGGTCGACCAGGGTGTCCACGCGCTGGTTCGGCACGTCGATGGAGCGCAGCACGCGGCCGATGTCGGCCACGGTGTAGCCCTCCGAGTACGACGCGTACAGCTTCAGCGCGTCGGTGGCCTCCCAGACCAGGCCGACGTTGGGCAGGGTCTCGGTGGTGGTGGGCTTGCCGCCGCGCACGAACTGGCCGCCGTTGTTGCTGGGGATCGTGGTGAAGTCGCGCACTTCCAGCGTGCCGCGCTCGTAGCGCACGCCGGCGCTCAGCAGCCAGTGCGAGGCGATGCGGTACTCGGTCTGCAGGAACGGCGACAGCGAACTGTAGGTGGTCGCCGGCACCCACTTCAGGCCGCTGCGGACCAGTTCCTGGTAAGTGCGGTCGCGGGCCAGGTCCAGGCCGAGCGTGACCCGTAGCGGCAGCCCGAACAGGTCGCCGCGCGACCAACTGGTCTTGGCGCCGAGCTTGCGCGAGGTGTTCTGCGACTGGTCGAACACGCTGCGGCCATCGTTGAGAAGGTTGGCGAAGTTGCTGCCGCCATAGAGGCCGGCGAAATCCACCCAGTAGGCCTGCGCCTGCAGGTAGCCACCGGCCAGTGCGTTGTCGCTGTAGTCCAGGCTCAGCGACGTGGAGCGATTACGCGGCGCCGCGGTGTCCTTGTGGCCACGGCGCGAAGTGGCCAGTTGGCCCGTGGCGATGTTGCCGGGGACGGTGAGGTAGTCGTTGTCGCCCTGCAGTTGGTAGCGGTTGGCATTCAATTGCAGCCGACGCTGCGCATCGATGTTCCAGCCCAGCTTGGCGAACAGGTCGTGGCTGCTGGCATCCATCAGGTCGCCCTGAGTGTCCTGCACGCCGACGGCCTGGCCGTTGCCGTCGTAGTACAGGCCCTCGCGTGCATATGACGCGCCGGCCACCGCGTCGAACGCGCCCCGGCGCGTGCCGAACAGATAGGAAGCACGGTAGCCCGTGCTGTCGTCGCGGTGCGGCAGCGCACTGCTGCCGGCCACGCCGATCTCCTGAAAGCTCTGCCCATCCTGGCGCGGTGCGCGCTTGGTGATGATGTTGATGATGCCGCCGGATGCGCCCAGGCCCTGCAGCGCATTGGCGCCGTGGATCACCTCGATGCGCTCGATCATCGCCGGATCGATGGTGTGCCCGTCGCGGCCGCCTTCGCGCAGCGGCGTGGACTGCGGCACCCCGTCGACTAGGTACAGCGGCTTGCGTCCGCGCAGCGTCTCCCCCGAGGTGGTGAGTTTCTGCCGCGAGGGCGAGAACGAGGGAATCAGGTTGGCCAGCACTTGCGACACGTCCTGAGTCAGCGCCAGTTGCTCGCGCAGTTGCGCCTGGTCGATCACGGTGATGGTGTTGGGTAGTGCCGCCGCCGAATCCGGCAGGCGGCTGGTGCTGGCCGAGACATTGACCCGGTCGAGTTGGACCACGTCCTCGGCTTGTGCGACGGGTAGGGAAGAGGCGGCAAGCAGTGCCGTCACGAGCGCCGCCGGGCGTGGGTGCAAAGACATGATCGGTTCAGCCATGTGACGAAAGTGGCTGCGGATGTTAGTGAGAATTATTCTTATGTCAACCGGCGGCAAAGCGTGCCGCGTCACGCTACACCGCGTGACAGGACGCACCGGCAGCCCAGCGGCTGCCGGACAATGACACGTCAGCCGGCGCTGTCCGGGGTCAGCTTGGGCATCGACGCCGCCGCGCCCTCGGCTTCGGTGGAGCGCGCCGCGTAGTGGTTGGCGAAGCGCACGTGGGTGGCGAACGCGGCGTTCGGCGATTGCGCCAGCGAGGCCACCAGGGCGCCGTTGAAGGCATCGCCGGCACCGGTGGTGTCCACGGTGTGCGCGGCTTCGGCGCCGATCCGGTAATAGGGCTGGGTGTCGCCGAGCAGGCGATCCTCGGGGTGCGAGATGAACGCGCCGACCGCGCCCAGCGTCACCACCACGGTGCCGCCCGGCAGCAGCTTGCGGCACAGCGCATGCAGGCTGCCGCCATCGGTGGCGGCGACATCGTCGGCGTCCACGCGCACGCCGACGTGGCGCGCGAGCAGGGCGGCGAACTCGGTTTCGTTGGGAGTCAGCACGTCGGCCAGCTTGAGCAGGCCGATGCTGGTTTGCGCGTTGGCCGGGGCGGCATTGAGCACCGTGGTCAGGCCGGCCTCGCGCGCCAGCGCCAGGGTGGCCTCGATGGTCTCGATCGGCGACTCCAGCTGCGCCAGCAGCACCCGCGCCGAGCCCAGCAGCGCGCGCTGCGCCTGCACGAAGTCCAGGCTCAGCGCGGCGTTGGCGCCGGCGCCGATGACGATGGTGTTGCGGCCGTGGCCGTCGACGTAGATGCCGCCGGTGCCGGTCGGCTCGGTGCTGGCCTCGGCGACCAGGGCGATGCCGTCCTGCGCCGCCAGGCCGCGCGCCATCGCGCCGCCGGCATCGTCGCCGAGCGCGCAGACGAAGCTGGTGCGCGCGCCAGCGCGGGCCGCCGCCACCGCCTGGTTGAAGCCCTTGCCGCCGGGGCCGGTGCTGTAGCGGCCGGCGATGGTCGCCCCCGGTGCGGGCAGATTCTCGCAACGCCACACATGGTCGACATTGAACGAACCGACGACGATGACCGAACTCATAGGCATGTACTGCTTCTCGACTGGAACTGAAAAAAGGAAAACGATGTAGCGGATGCTGCGGCCGGATCAGGCGAAGTGCGACAGCACCCCGGCGATGGTCGCGGTCATGAACGTGGCGATCGAGCCGCCCAGCACCGCACGCAGGCCGAAGCGGGCCAGGTCGTGGCGGCGCTCGGGGGCCAGGCCGCCAATGCCGCCGATCTGGATCGCGATCGAGCTGAAGTTGGCGAAGCCGCACAGCGCATAGGTGGCGACCAGCCGGCCTTCCGCGCTCAGGCTCACGCCCGGCACCTGGCCCTGGACGATACGCGACAGCTCGGTATACGCGACGAATTCGTTGATGACCACCTTCTGGCCGATCAGCGAACCGACCGTGGTCGCATCCGGCCACGGCGTGCCGATCACCCAGGCCACCGGCGCCAGCACGTAGCCGAAGATGGTGGACAGGTTGGTCGGGCGGCCCAGCGCGCTGGCCAGGCCGGTGACGTCGCCGAGCCAGGTCAGCGGCGCGTTGACCAGCGCGATCAGGGCGATGAACGCCAGCAGCATCGCGCCGATGTTCAGCGCCAGGCGCAGGCCGTCGCCAGCACCGGCGGCGGCGGCGTCGATCACGTTGCTGGTGGTCTTCTCCACTTCCATCTTGACCGTGCCACGGGTCAGCGGCGTGCCGGTCTCCGGGATCAGCAGCTTGGCCACCACCAGCGTCGCCGGCGCGGCCATGATGCTGGCCGCCAGCAGATGCTTGGCGTAGAACGCCTGCTGCGCCGGGTCGCCGCCGCCGAGCATGCCCACGTAGGCCGCCAGCACGCCGCCGGCGATGTGCGCCATGCCGCCGATCATCATCGTCAGCAGCTCGGACTCGGTCATGCGCGGGATGTAGGGGCGCACCGTCAGCGGCGCCTCGGTCTGGCCGATGAACACGCTGGCGCAGACGCTGGTGGTCTCGGCGCCGGACACGCGCATCACCTTGGTGATCGCCCAGGCCATCACCCGCACCACCGCCTGCATCACCCCCAGGTGGTACAGCACGCCCATCAGCGCGGAGAAGAAGATGATGGTCGGCAGCACCTGGAAGGCGAAGATGAAGCCGTAGGTCTTGGTGTCGAGCAGGCTGCCGAAGATGAAGCTGGAGCCTTCGTTGACGAAGCTCAGCACCTTCACGAACACCTGGCCGA
This sequence comes from Xanthomonas sp. F10, assembly GCF_014206815.1. GTDB lineage: Bacteria > Pseudomonadota > Gammaproteobacteria > Xanthomonadales > Xanthomonadaceae > Xanthomonas_A > Xanthomonas_A indica. The sequence goes on along the minus strand of NZ_JACHNP010000001.1, from coordinate 111,161 downwards.
GCCAGTCGAACACCTCGCGCCCGCCCGGGACCAGCAGCACCAGCGAGGCGAAACCGATCTGCAGCACGAGGCCGGTCGCGACCAGCTTCCAGTCCACCGCTCGGCGGTTGTTGGAGAACAGCCAGGTGATCCCGATCAACACCGCCAAACCGAACAGGCCGAAGCCGATCCTTCCCAATCCCTCGACCATCTGCGTCCCCGGTCCCCGACCAAAGAGGGGAAGCCTAGTGCAGGGGGTGACGGCCGGCAAGGCGAGCGGTGTTCAGTCGGGGGTTCGGGAGTGGGGAGTGGGGATTCGGAAGAGCAGGGCGCCCCGCTGCCGCAGGTGCGGCGATGCCGACGGGGCCTCGCGGCAGGACCGCTACACTGTGCGGCCGACCGCGGCCGTGCCGCGGGTTCGCTCAGCAGGAGGAGTTGCCATGCATTACCGTCGCCTCGGTGCCACCGGGCTGCAACTGTCGGCGCTGTCGTTCGGCGCCTGGATCAACTTCGGCGGGCAGACCGGCCGCGACGAAGCGCGCAACCTGATCGCCGCCGCCTGGGACCACGGCATCAACTTCTTCGACAACGCCGAGGTCTATGCGCACGGCCGCGCCGAGCAGGTGATGGGCGATGTGATCGCCGACCTGCGGCTGCCGCGCGACGGCTTCTGCGTGTCCAGCAAGGTCTACTTCGGCGCCGTGGAGTCGCCGCGCCCGACCCAGCGCGGGCTCTCGCGCAAGCACGTCACCGATGCCTGCCATGCCGCACTCAAGCGCTTGCGGGTGGACTACCTGGATCTGTACTACTGCCATCGCCCCGACCCGGACACGCCGTTGGAGGAAACCGTGCGCGCGATGGACGCGCTGATCCGCCAGGGCAAGGTGCTGTACTGGGGCACCTCCGAGTGGCCGGCCGAGCGCATTCGCGAGGCGGCGCAGGTGGCGCGTGCGCTGGGTCTGCACGGGCCGTCGATGGAACAGCCCCAGTACAACCTGCTGCATCGCCAGCGCGTGGAGCAGGAGTACGCGCCGCTGTACGCCGAACTCGGCCTGGGCACCACCATCTGGTCGCCGCTGGCCTCGGGCCTGCTCACCGGCAAGTACAACGACGGCATCGATCCGGCCTCGCGGCTGGGCCAGGAGCGCAACGCCTGGCTGCAGCAGGAGGTGATCGGGCCGCCGGCGCAGCGCCGGGTCGAGCGCGCGCGCGCCTTCACCGCGCTGGCTGCGGCCGAGGGCGTGGCGCCGGCGGCGCTGGCGATCGCCTGGTGCCTGCGCAACCCGCATGTGTCCACGGTGATCCTGGGCGCCAGCCGGGTCGCGCAGTTGCTGGAAAACCTGGCCGCGCTAGACCTGGCCGAGCGCGACGATCCGGCGTGGTGGGGCAGGGTCGAGTCCGCGCTGGCGTAGCCACTGCGGGCCGGCGTCGCCGCGCCGGCCGTCGCTGGCGCGCCTTCGATTTTCCGTGTCTTTGGTTTTTGCGGTTCCGATCGTGATCGCGAATCGAAATGGTCGAGAATGGGTCTTGATTAAGTATTGAGAATCATTATCATCTCGATGCACCCCGTGGATGGAGTCCGACCATGACCGCTCAACCCGTGCTGTTGCGTCACCCCGAAACCCTGAGCCTGCGCGAGCGCACCGTGCCGCGCGCGGTGCCGGCCGAAGAAACCATCAGCAGCCAGGCGCTGCTCAAGGGTCGCCGCGAAGTGCTGATCCAGCACGGCGACCGTGTCTATCGCCTGCGCCACACCAGCAACGACAAGCTGATCCTGACCAAGTAACGCCGTCCGGCCGCCGCGCGCGGCCGGCCTCCCCGCTCGATCTGCCGCCACCTGGCCGACGCCCCTGCGCGTCGGCCGCGGCCGCCTCGCAGTCGCGATCCTTCTCTCTCCCCCTCGGCCAGGCGCGGACCCCGCGCCGTGCCGGTCGAGGGTCTTCCGCGACCACCGATGCTCTCCATGTTCCGTACCACTCCGCTGACCGGCGCGCTGTGGCTGGCCCTGGCCTCCTGCGCGCATGCCGCTCCCGCATCCGCCCCTGTCTCGTCCTCCAACGCTGACGCCGACGCCAGTGCGGCGTCCGCCGTCCGCGATTTCGATCGCCTGCAGGTCACTGCCACCCGCACCCAACGCGCCATCGTCGATGTGCCCGGCAGCGTCGATGTGATCGACCGCGAACAGATGGATCGCGCCCTGGTCCACGACCTGAAGGACCTGTTGCGCTACACGCCGGGCGTGTCCGCCACCGGCAACAGCGGCCGCTTCAGCGGCATCTCCGGCATCCGCATCCGTGGCCTGGACGGCAACCGCGTGCTGATCCAGACCGACGGCATCCCGGTCTCGGACAACTTCAGCTTCGGCAGCTACCTCAACGCCAACCGTAACTTCGTCGACATGGACACGCTCAAGCGCGTGGAGATCGTGCGCGGCCCGGCCAGCGCGCTGTATGGCTCCGATGCGCTCGGCGGCGTGGTGGCCTACGTCACCAAGGATCCGGCCGACTACCTGGCGCCGGGAAAGGACAGCTACGTCGGCCTGAAGTTCGGCTACGAGAGCGAGTGGAAGGGCCTGTTCGCCGGCGCGCTGGTCGCCTTCGGCGGCGACCGCTGGAGCGGCATGGCCGCGGTCAGCCATCGCCAGGGCCAGGAAAGCGAGACCCAGGGCGACAACCGCAGCATCGGCGCCGCCCGCACCGCGCCCAATCCGCTCAACAGCGATGGCCGCAGCCTGCTCAGCAAGCTGGTCTACGCGCCCAGCGCCAACCAGCGCTGGAAGCTTACGGTGGAAGGCAACGAGGACTATTCCCGCATCGATGCGCTGAGCAACGTCACCGCCAGCATCCTGTCGCAGCGTGGCCGCGACCACCAGACCCGCGCCCGCGTGTCGCTGGGCCACGAGGTGGACCAACTCGCCACGTGGCTCGCCGACGACCTGCAGTGGCAGTTGTACCGCCAGGACAGCCAGAGCCTGCAGCGCACCGACGAGCGCCGCAGCAACGCGACGCTGCGGCACATGGAGCACGACTTCGACCAGCGCCTGTACGGGCTGCAGGCCAACCTGCACAAGCGGGTGGACCAGGGCCGCGTCGTGCACGACATCAGCTACGGCATCGATCTGTCGCACACCGATACCCACGAGAAGCGCGACGGCCACACGTTGAACCTGCGCACCGGGGCGATCAGCAAGACCGTGGGCATGGAGACCTTCCCGGTCCGTGATTTCCCGATCACCGAGACGATCAAGGCCGGTGCCTACCTCCAGGACGAGATCGCCCTGGCCGACGGCCGCTTCAGCCTGACGCCGGCGCTACGTGCCGACTACTACCGGCTGTCGCCGCAGGTCGATGCGATCTTCGCCACCGACAATCCCGGCGTGACGGCGAAGAAGATCAGCGACCGCAACGTCTCGCCCAAGCTCGGCGTGATCTGGCGCCTGGACGACGCCTGGTCGCTGTACGCCAACTATGCGCACGGCTTCCGCGCCCCGCCGTACAACGACGTCAATATCGGCTTCACCAATCTGCTGATCGGCTACACCGCGATCGCCAATCCCGACCTGAAGCCGGAGACCAGCCGCGGCGCCGAGCTGGGCGTGCGCTACGCCGGTACCGCGATCTACGCCGGCCTGAGCGCCTACCGCAACGCCTACCGCGACTTCATCGAGTCCTATCGCTTCGTTGGCTTCAACGCCGACGGCCTGATGCTGTATCAGTCGCGCAACGTCGACCGGGTGACCATCCGCGGCGTGGAGGCCAAGGCCGGCATCGACTTCGGTGCACTCGATGCGCGCTGGGCCGGCTGGTCGCTGCAGGCCAGCGCCGCTTATGCGCGCGGCGACAACCGCACCGACGGCACGCCGCTCAATTCGGTGGATCCGCTGCGCGGCGTGCTCGGCCTGGGCTACGACCGCAGCACCTGGGGCACGCAACTGGTCGCCACCGCGGTGGCGAAGAAGCGCCGACCGGAACTGGCCACCTACTACACGCCGGCCGGCTACGCGACCCTGGACCTGCTCGCGCACTGGCACTTCACCGAAGGCGCGCGGCTGGACGTGGGCGTGTTCAACCTGGCCGACCGCCGCTATATCGACTGGAACATGCTGCCCGGCGCGACCCTGGCCAGCAGCGCGGTGCTCGATCGCTATACCGGCGCCGGGCGCAACGTCTCGGTCAGCCTGGCGCTGGATTGGTAGCCGCGGATGCGCACGGCCGCGCCAGCGCGTACCGGATCGGAGCGGATCGCCGCTGCGCCGCTGCCGCGCCCGGCGCAACTGGCCGCACTGGGCACCGTGTTGTGCCTGTACCGTGCCCGCACCGGCGCCGAATTGATCGGCTGGCGCCACGCCCGCGGCGTGGCCGCGCACCTGGACGTGGACAGCGATGGCGTGCTGGAGAGCCTGCGCTTCTACGACCGCCAGCAGCAGTGCTGCTGGCGCCTGTACCTGCTGCCCGACAGCGACTTCGTCGCCTGGGACATGCTGCTGTCGGCGTTGCCCGCGGCGCAGGATGCCGCCGACGGCGGCGTCGCCGAGCGGCTGTGGCGGCGCGTCGCCGGGCGCCTGCGCGGCGATGGCTGGCAGGCGCGGGCGCTGCGCCTGCACGCGGCCGATGGCGTGCTGGCGGCCAGCGTGGCCGGCGTGTCGCCGCTCGGCGCCAGCATCGCCCGGCGCATCGCGCGCCTGGAGGCGGCCGAGGGCGACGTGCTGGTCGACGACTGCTGTTGCGCCCGCGCCGGCCGCCCTGCGCCGCGTCCCGATCCCGAGCGGCCGTGGCCGCTGCTGCGGTTGTGAGCGGCCGATACGTTTCCTTGTTCCCATCACCCAAGACACCTCTCTCGATGATGAAAGCTCCGCCTCTGTTCTGCGCCCTGCTGCTTGCCGGCAGCCTTCCCGTCCATGCCGAGAACGCCGATCCGGCGCGCGACCGCGCCAGCATCCTGGCGATGCAGGGCGAGTACACGGTGGCCTTCGCCTTCGACGAGACGGTGCTGCTGCAATCCGGCTACACCCGCGCCGCGCCAATGCGCAGCGGTGGTAACGAGGTGGTGATCGTGGTCGAGGACAGCCCGCGCAAGGTGGTGCTGCAGCATCTGCTGGTGGAGCCCAAGAGCGGTCACGTGACCAAGCACTGGCGCCAGGACTGGATCTACGAGGCGCCGCAGCGCTTCGAGTTCAGCGCCGACCAGACCTGGCAGGTGCGCCCGCTCGATGCGGCGGTCACCCGCGGCGCCTGGACCCAGTGCGTGTACGAGGTCAGCGACGCCCCGCGCTACTGCGGCACCGGGCGCTGGGACTACGCCGATGGCCATCCGACCTGGACCAGCGACCTGAGCTGGCGCCCACTGCCGCGTCGCGAGTACACCAAGCGCAGCGACTACAACGCGCTGGCAGTGATCAACCGGCACACGCTGACCCCGGCCGGCTGGACCCACGAGCAGTTCAACACCAAGGTACTGCGCAAGCCCGACGGCAGCCAGCAGGCCATCGCGCGCGAGTTCGGCTTCAACGACTACGTCAAGACCACGACCGTCGACTTCACCCCGGCGCTCACCTACTGGAACGCGACCCAGGGCTACTGGGCCAGGGTGCGTGCGCGCTGGGACGGCCTGCTCGGCAAGCCGCCGGGCGTGCACCTGAAGACCAAGGTCGATGGCATGGCGATCATCGTGCCGCTGTTCGGCCAGGCCGAGGCGGTGCAACAGGGCAAGCCGGTCAGCGATGCGCAGCTCGATGCAGTGTTCGCGCAATGGACGGCGCCGGCGCCGGCCGCGCGCTGAGGACCGCGTCGGCAATCAGCCAGGGTGGGGAAGGCGGCCGGGATGGCGCCTTCCCCTTTTTTTTGCGTGTCTCGCGTCCTTTCGATACACCTTTCCGAGGCGCGACACGCGTTGCGACTATCGTTGCCACGGACTGCCGTCGAGCGCCGGCGGCGACAGCATCACATGTCGCACTTCTCCAATCCCCCCAATCCCGATTCCCTGCTCCCGGCTCTACTCACTGCTCACGCAGCGCCAGTGCCGGTGGCGTGCGCAGAATGCGGCGGGTGCCCGACCAGCCGGCGAGCAGGCTCAGCGCCACGCCGCCCAGGCCGCCGAGCAGCAGCGCCGGCCACGGCGGCGACAGCGCGAGGTCGAAGGCCTGCCTGGCCACCACCACGCCGATGATCGCGGCCGCGCCGACCGCAAGGAGTGCCGCGAGCAGGCCGAGCGCGCCGAACTCGATCAGCACCGCACCGCGCAACTGCCCACGGCGTGCGCCCAGCGTGCGCAGCACCGCGCTGTCGTAGCGGCGCTCGCCGGCGGTGGCCTGCAAGGCAGCCAGCAACACCAATGCACCGGCCAGCAGGCTGAAGCCCATCACCAGTTGCACCGCCTGGGCGACGCGGTCGATGACCTCGCGCACGCGCTGCAGGATCGCGTCGATATCCAGCAGCGACACGTTCGGATAGGCGCGGCTGAGCCCGCTCAGTTGCGTGGCCGAGGCGCGCGGCAGGTGGAAGGCGGAGATCAGGTTGTACGGCGCATCCTGCACCGCGCCGGCGTTGAGCAGCAGGAAGAAGTTGACCCGGAACGAATCCCAGTCGGCCTTGCGCAGGCTGGTCACGGTGAAGCTGCGCTGCTGGTCGCCGAGCAGCAGGGTGATGCGGTCGCCGAGCTTGAGCCCGTAGCGCTGCGCCCAGCCTTCCTCCACCGAGGCCTCGGCGGCGGTGCTGTCGGCGGCCCAGAAGCGTCCGGACAGCAGCCGGTTGGCGGCGGGGAACTCTCGCCGCCAGGAGAAGTTGATCGGCCGGTCGCTGCCGTCGCCGTCGTCGTCCGGACCCTGCTCGCGGCGCTGCGGCGGCTTGCCGTTGATCGCCACCAGCTTGCCGGTGCTGAACGGTTCCACTGCCGCGTCGGCCACGCCCAGCGTGCGCAGGGTGCTCAGCACCTGCTCGGCCTGGTCGGGCTGGATGTTCATCAGGAAGTAGTTCGGCGTGTCCGCCGGCAGTCGGTCGCGCCATTGTCCCAGCAGGCCGGGGCCGATCACCGCCAGCAACAACAGCGCGCATAGCGACAGCGACAATCCCACGAGTTGCACCACGCTCAGCGCGCGGCGCCGGGTCAGCGCGGCCAGGCCCAGTTTCCATGGCCCGCGCAGGCGTCCCTGCAGCCGCCGCAGCACCGCCAGCAGCACGCCGCCCACCGCCGCGGCCAGCGCCGCCAGCAGGGTCAGGCCACCCAGCACCCAGGCCGCCAGCACGCCGTCGCCGGTGGCGTAGACCGCCAGCACCACGGTGGCGACCAGCGCCGCGGCGTAGACCAGCAGCGAGGTCGGCGGCAGCGCGGCGAAACTGCGGTTGAGCACGCGCATCGGCGGTACGTCGCGCAGGCGCAGCAGCGGCGGCAGGCCGAAGCCGAGCAGCAGCAACAGGCCGATGCCGGCGCCGGCCAGCGCCGGGGTCGCCTGCGGCAGCGGCAGGCGGTTGGGGATCAGGCTGCCCAGCGCTTCGACCAGGCCGACCTGGGCCAGCATGCCCAGGCCCACGCCGAGCGCGCAGGCGGGGATCGCCAGCAGCAGCAACTGCAGCGCCAGCGCGCCGAGGATGTCGCGCTGGCGCGCACCCAGGCAGCGCAGCACGGCAACCTGATCGATGCGACGCAGGGCGAAGCGGTTGGCGGCCAATGCGGTGGCGACGCCGGCCAGCAGCACCGCCAGCAATGCGGCCAGCGCCAGGAAGCGCCCGGCGCGGTCGAAGGCGCCGCGCACGCCGCGCTGGGTGTCCTCGATGCCGACCAGGCGGAACGCCTTGGCGCGCGGCGCCAGCCATTCGCGCAGGGCGGCGATCTCGCCGGGCGCGCCGGCGAACATCAGCCGGTAGGAGGCACGGCTGCCGGGGCCGAGCAGGCCGGCGGCATCGACGTCGGCGCGGTTGACCAGCAGCGGCGGCGACAACTGCATCAGTTCGCCGGAGGCATCCGGCTCGGCGCGCAGCACCCGGGTCACGCGCAGCGTGCCGGCGCCGAACTCCAGCGCGTCGCCGAGCTTCAGGCCCAAGGCCTCGAGCAGGCGCGGATCGGCATAGGCCTCGCCGCGCGGCGGCGGCCCGGCGCGTTCGCTGCCGGCGCCGACGGTATCGCGCGCCACCAGCAGCTCGCCGCGCAGCGGATAACCGGCGCCCACCGCCTTGATGTTGGCCATCTGGCTGGCGTCGCCGTGGAACAGTACGCTGGGGAAACTGACCAGGCGCGTGCTGCGCAGCCCGCGCCGCTGCGCCTCCTCGGCGAAGGCGGCCGGGATGTCCTGGCGTCCGCTGACGCCGAGATCGCCGCCGATCACCTCGGCGGCGCTGCCGGTCAGTGCCAGCGTCACCCGGTCGACCAGGGTGCCGACCGCGGTCATCACCGCCACGCCCAGCACCAGCGCGGCGAACACGGTCAGCAGGTCGCCGGCGAACAGCTCGCGGCGCAGCGCGCGCGCGGCGTGGCGCAGCACGTTCATGCGGCATCCGCCGCGTCGGCGGCGCGCAGGCGGCCGCCGTCGAGGCGGTAGCGGTGCTCGCAGCGCTGCGCCAGGCGCATGTCGTGGGTGACCAGCACCAGGGTGGTGTCGCTGCCGGCGTTGAGCGCGAACAGCAGGTCGCTGATCTGTTGTCCGGTGGCCTGGTCGAGGCTGCCGGTGGGCTCGTCGGCGAACAGGATGCGCGGCCGCGCCACGAACGCGCGCGCCAGCGCCACGCGCTGCTGCTCGCCGCCGGACAGTTGCCGTGGGTAGTGCCGCGCCCGCGCGCTCAGTCCGACCGCCTCCAGCACTTCGCGTACCCGCGCCGGATCCTCGCGTCCGGCCAGTTCCAGCGGCAGGGCGATGTTCTCGGCCGCGGTCAGCGAGGGCAACAAGTGGAAACTCTGGAACACGAAGCCGACCTCGCGTGCACGCAACGCGGCGCGAGCTTCCTCGTCCAGCGCATTGAGCGACTGCCCGGCCAGCACGATCTCGCCGCGCGTGGGCAGGTCGAGGCCGGCCAGCAAGCCGAGCAGGGTGGTCTTGCCGGAGCCGGAGGCGCCGACGATGGCGACGCTGTCGCCTTCACCGATGGTCAATCCGACCTTGTCGAGAATGTGGACCGTACCCTCCGGTCCGCTGACGGATTTGCCGACATCGCGCACGTCGATGGCGATGCCGGCGCGAAGCGTGGGGGCCTGACTGTCGATGAGGGAATCTCCGATGCGTGGTGATGAGACGAGAAGCAAGCGGGCCTGGACGCACCGCGCCTGGCTGTTGCTGGCATGGTGGGTGCTGCTGCCCGTCATCGCCTGTGCCAAAGGTGCGACGGGCCCGGTGCTGGTGCTCGGCGACAGCCTCAGCGCAGCGCACAACATCCCGCTGCAGTCCGGCTGGGTGGCCTTGCTGGACAAGCGCCTGCAGCAACAGATGCGGACGCCGCCGGCCGTGGTCAATGCCAGCATCAGCGGCGAGACCTCCTCCGGCGCGCTGACCCGCCTGCCGGCGCTGCTGCAGAAGCACAGGCCATCTGTGGTGGTCATCGAATTGGGCGGTAACGACGCCTTGCGCGGGCTGAGCCCGGCCGAATTGCGCGGCAACCTGGAGAAGATGATCGTGCTCAGCCGTGACGCGGGCGCGAAGGTGCTGTTGCTGGGCATCGACGTGCCGCCGAACTACGGGCCGGGTTACCGGCAGCGCCTGCGCGCGGTCTATGCCGACCTGGCGAAGCAGTACCGGACCGGCCTGCTGCCGTTCCTGCTGGAAGGCGTGGCGCTGAACCCGGCGCTGATGCAGGGCGATGGCTTGCATCCCACCGCCGCGGCCCAGCCCAAGGTGCTGGACAACGTGTGGCCGCAACTCAAGCCATTGATTGCGCAATAAGTTTTTTCCGGCTCAGGCAGATGAAGCGGTCTTCACGCCGCCACCACCGCCCATCCGGCATGTTTCACAAAGCTGAAGACTGAGGAAGCGTTATGCGTCAGACCAAGGAAACATCCGGGCTCGTGCTGGTGGTGGAAGACAACCGCAATATTTCCGAGATGATCGGCGAGTATCTGGAAGGCCGCGGGTTCGAAGTGGATTACGCCTGCGACGGCCTGGACGGCTACCGCCTGGCGGCGGAGAACAGCTACGACGTGGTGGTGCTGGACCTGATGCTGCCGCGGCTGGACGGCATCGAAGTGTGCCGCCGCCTGCGCAACGATGCGCGCAAGTCGACCCCGGTGCTGATGCTGACCGCGCGCGACACCCTCGACGACAAGCTCACCGGTCTGGGCTTCGGCGCCGACGACTACCTGACCAAGCCGTTCGCGATCCAGGAACTGGAAGCACGCCTGCGCGCACTGATCCGCCGCGAGCGCCGCCAGGTCGGCTCGGAAGTGCTGAAGGTGGCCGACCTGGTGCTGGACCCGGTGAGCATGCGTGCCACCCGCGCCGGCACCGAACTGCAGCTGTCGCCGATCGGCCTGCGCCTGCTGACCATCCTGATGCGCGAATCGCCGCGCGTGGTCACCCGCCAGGAAATCGAGCGCGAGATCTGGGGCAACGGCCTGCCGGACTCGGACACCCTGCGCAGCCATCTGTACAACCTGCGCAAGATCATCGACAAGCCGTTCGACCGCCCGCTGCTGCACACCGTGCAGAGCGCCGGTTACCGCATCGCCGACATCGCCCAGCCGATGAGCTGAGGCGGCGCCCGATCGTGGAATCCGCAGCGGCCCCGGTGAACGGGGCCGCTTGCACGAAAGGCTCACGATCGCCCTTCCTATAATCGCGGCAACGATCACGGATGCCGTATGCCGCACGGGTTGCCGCGCAAACTTCGCCTCGCCCTGATTGCCCGCATCGTGTTTGCGGGCTGCGTGGTCACGCTTGCCAGTTATCTGGTGGTGGCGATCGTGCAGCACTCGCTGGTGGGGTCGATCCTGAAGCAGGAGGCGCGCTACTACTGGCGCGTGCATGCGCAACAGCCGCAGCAGCCTCCGCCCAACACCCACAGCCTGCGCGGCTATCTGGTGGGGCGCGGCCAATCCGATGCCGCGGTGCCCGTCGACCTGCGCGGGCTGGCGCCCGGCCTGCACGAGGACCGCCCCGGTGGCGAGATCGTGCTGGTCGATCAGAACCCGGCCGGTCGCCTGTACCTGGTGTTCCTGCGCGCGCCGGCGCAGCGCCTGGCGTTCTGGTTCGGCGTGGTGCCCACGTTGTTGACCCTTATCGCGGTGCTGGTGGTGGCCTGGCTGACCTGGCGGGTGTCGCGGCGCTTGCTGTCGCCGATGAACTGGCTGGCGCGGCGCGTCTCGCGTTGGGATCCGCGGCATCCGGTCGCCGCCGAACTGGCCCCGGAAAACCTGCCCGCCGACGTGCAGGGCGAGGCGCGGCAGCTGGCGGCGGCCCTGCATGCGCTGGCCCAGCGCGTCACCGACCACGTCGCCCGCGAACGCAACTTCACCCGCGACGCCAGCCACGAACTGCGCACGCCGCTGACCGTGATCCGCGTCGCCACCGACATCGCGATGACCGAGCAGGAGCTGCAGCCGCGCCTGCACCGCAGCCTGCAGCGGATCCAGCGCGCTGGCCGCGACATGGAGGCGGTGATCGACGCCTTCCTGATCCTGGCGCGCGAAGCGGACGTGGTGCCGCAGAGCGAGACCTTCGACGTGGCCGACGTGGTCGAGTACGAGGCCGAGAACGCGCGCGAGCTGCTGGCGGACAAGCCGGTGACGCTGAGCGTGCGCGTGCTGGGCTCGGCGACGCTGCACGCGCCGCCGCGGGTGCTGCACGTGGTGGTCAGCAACCTGCTGCGCAACGCCTGCAGCTACACCGATACCGGGCGTGTCGAGGTCGAGGTCGAGGCCGACCGCATCCGCATCCGCGATACCGGCATCGGCATGTCCGAGGACGCCTTGCGGCACGCCTTCGAACCGTTCTTCCGCGCCGAGCCGGAGCGCCCGCAGGGCGCCGGGCTGGGCCTGTCGATCGTGCGCCGGTTGTGCGAGCGCTTCGGCTGGCAGGTCGCGCTGGAGAGCGCCGAAGGCGGCGGCATCCTCGCTACGGTACGGTTCGCTCCGGCAACCTGAGCGCCGGCGCCGGCGCCGGGCGGGCGCTGCGTCCTGGCGCCGGTGGCCGTGCGATCGCCGTTGCCGGCCGAGCATCCGCGCCGCGCCGGAGGTTTCCCGCCATGCCTCGGCGGGGTTTCGCGAGGGTCACGCCTTGGCGTGTGCGCCTTCCGCCTTCGACGCGCTGATGCGCACCTTGTCGCCGTCGGCCAGGCCGTCCGGCGGGCTTTCGATCAGGCGGTCGCCGGCAGCCACGCCGGACCCCAGTTCCACGGTCTTGCCGAAGTCGCGCGCGATCGTCACCGGCTTGAAGGCGACCGTGTCGTGCGCGTCGACCACTGCCACGCGCAGGCCCTTGTCGTCGAACACCAGCGCGCTGGCCGGCACCCGCAGCCGCGCGGCGTCGGCCGGGAGATCGAGACGGACACTGGCATAGCCGCCCGGCAGCAGCTTGCCGTCCTGGTTGTCCACGGCGACCTGGACCAGCGTGGTGCCGGAGGCGGCATTGACGGCCCCCGATGCGCTGTCGACGACGCCATTGAAGGTCTGCCCCGGGTATTCGGGCACCGTCAGCGTCACCCGGCTGCCCGTGCGCACCGATGGCGCATCGCTCTGCGGCACGTTCACGTACATGCGCAGCTTGCGGGTGTCCGACACCACGAACAGTTCCTGGCCGCCGCCGGCGTTGATCAGTGCGCCCACATCGGTGTTGCGGGCGGTGACGGTGCCGTCGAACGGCGCCACCAGGGTGGCGAAGCGTTTCAGCGCTTGGAGGTGGTCGAGATTGGCCTGTGCGGACTGGGCGAGGGCGCGCTTGGCGTCGTAGTCGCCGGTCTTCTCGTCCACGGCCTGCTTGGACACCACCTCGGTCTGGCCCATGGTTTGCCAGCGTTTGGCGGTGGTCTGCGCCAGCGCGGCGTTGACGCGCGCGTTGGCGAGGTCGGCCTTGGCCTGGAGCAACTGCTGGTCCAGGTCGGGCGTCTCGATCTCGGCGAGCACATCGCCGGCCTTCACCTTGGCGCCGATGTCGGTCTTCCACCATTTCAGGTAGCCGCTGGCACGGGCGAAGATCGGCGCGCGCGCATACGCCTCCAGGCGACCGGGGAGATTGAGGACACCGTCGCCCTGGGCGGTGTGCGGGGCCACCACGGCCACCGTCGGCACCGCCTGGTCCGCGGTCCAGGTGCGCAGCCGGCGCGCGTCGCCGGCGCGCGTGGCGACCCCGGCGACGACGATGGCCAGGACCACGATCGCGGCGATGAGCGCGGCCAGGCGCAGCCGGCGCGGCGGGACGGGGGAGGACTGATCAGGCGACATGCGGGGACGCTCCGGGGGCGTGCGCCGTGGGCGAGGACGGCTGGGAGGCACGACGGTGGATGAGGCTGAAGACGATCGGCACGAAGAACAGCGTGCTGACGGTGGCGAAGATCAGGCCGCCGATGACGGCGCGGCCCAGCGGTGCGTTCTGTTCGCCGCCTTCGCCCATGCCCAAGGCCATCGGCGCCATGCCGATGATCATCGCCAGCGCGGTCATCAGCACCGGGCGGAAGCGCACGAAGCCGCCTTCCAGCGCCGCCTTCGCCGCGTCGCCGTGCGCGGCGAGGCGCTCGCGGCAGAAGCTGACCACCAGAATCGAGTTGGCGGTGGCCACGCCCATGCACATGATCGCGCCGGTGAGCGCAGGGACCGACAGCGTGGTGTGCGTGGCGAACAGCATCCAGACGATGCCGGCGATCGCTGCGGGCAAGGCGCTCACGATCACGAACGGATCGCTCCACGACTGGAAGTTCACCACGATCAACAGGTAGATCAGCACGATCGCGCCGAGCAGGCCGAAGATCAGGCCGGAGAACGCCTTGTTCATCGTCTGCACCTGGCCGAGCAGGACCGTGCTGGAGCCCTTGGGCAGGAACTTCTGGTCGGCGTCGAGGATCTTCTGGATGTCGGCGGCTACCGCGCCCAAGTCGCGGTCCTGCGGGGAGGCGAAGATGTCCACGGTCGCATTGATGTTGTACTGGCTGACCACCGCATTGGTCGCGGTCCGCGACAGCGTCGCCAGCCCGCCCAGGCGCTGCGCGCCGCCCTGGCCGGCACTGGGGCTGATCGGCACGTTCTGCAGGTCGGGCAGGCTGTCGAGGCTGTACTGCGGTGTCTGCATCACGATGGGATAGGACACGCCGTTCTGCGGGTTCAGCCAGAACGTCGGGGCGATCTGGCTGGAGCCGGCGAGGTTCACGCCCAGGCTGCTGCTGACGTCGCGCTCGGTGATGCCGACCTGTTGCGCAAGGCTGCGGTCCACGTTCACCGCGAACCCGGGGCTGGCCTGCGACTGCTGGATGCGCGCGTCGGCCACGCCGGGGACGCGGCGGATCTCGCGCAGCAGCCGATTGGCATAGGCGAAGTTGGCGGCGAGGTTGGGGCCGCGGATCTGCAGGTCCACCGGCGCCGGCGCACCGAAGTTCAGGATCTGACTGATGATGTCGGCCGGTGGGAACGAGAAGACCACCGACGGGAACTGCCGCGGCAAGGTCTGGCGCAGCATCCGCACGTAGTCGGCCGTGGGCGCGTGGCCTTCGCTCAGCGCGATCTGGATGTCGCCGTCCTGCGAGCCGATGGTGCCGGTGTTGTTGTAGGTGTTGTTGATGCCCGAGGACGACAGCCCGATGTTGTCGACCACGCTGGCCAGATCGTGTGGCGGAATGAGTCTGCGCACCGCGCCGGTCACGTCGGCGAACAGGTGCGCGGTCTCCTCCACGCGGGTACCGACCGGGGCGCGCACGTGCATCAGGATCTGGCCCGAGTCCACCGACGGGAAGAAGTTGCGGCCGAGCATCGGCAGCAGCAGGAACGACAGCGCCACGCACAGCAGGAAGCCGGGCACGAACGCCCTGCGGCGCAGCAGCGCGGTTTCGAGCAGGGCGTAGTAGCCGGCGCGCACCCGTTCGAAGCGTTTTTCGAAACCGCGCTGGAAGCGCACCAGCGGATTGCGCGACGGCGGCTGGCCATGGCCGTCGCCGTGCATGTCGGTATGCGGCGCATGCGGACGCAGCAGGTACTTGGCCATGGTCGGCACCAGCGTGCGCGACAGCAGGAAGGACGCGATCATCGCGAACATCACCGCCTCGGCCATCGGCACGAACAGGAAGCGCGCCACGCCTTCCAGAAAGAACATCGGCACGAACACGATGCAGATGCACAGCAGCGAGACGAAGGCCGGCGTCACGATCTGCGAGGCGCCGTCCATGATCGCCGTTTCCACCGACTTGCCCTGCTCCAGGTGCCAGTTGATGTTCTCGATGGTCACCGTGGCATCGTCCACCAGGATGCCCACGGCGAGCGCCAGGCCGCCCAGGGTCATGATGTTCAGCGTTTCGCCGATCGCCGACAGCGCGGCGATCGAGCCGAGGATCGCCAGCGGGATCGAGATGGCGATGATCAGCGTCGAGCGCCAGCTGCCGAGGAACAGCAGGATCATCAGGCTGGTGAGCGCCGCGGCGATCACGCCTTCGCGCGCCACGCCCTCGATCGCGCCGCTGACGAACAGCGACTGGTCGCCGATGGGCACGATCCGCAGGTCCGGCGGCAGGGCATCCTTCATCGCCGCCACCCGGTCCTTGATGCCGGCGATGATCGCCAGCGTCGAGGCCGAGCCGTTCTTCATCACCGTCATCAGCACCGAGCGATTGCCGTTGACGTGCACGATGTTGGTCTGCGGCGGCGCGCCGTCGCGGACATGCGCCACGTCGCGGATGAACACCGTGGCGCCGTCGACGGTCTTCACCGGCAGATTGCCCAGTTCGGCGATGTCCGACGGCGCGTTGTTGAGCTGAAGCGTGTATTCGTACTTGCCGATCTTCTGCGTGCCCACCGGGGTGATGAGGTTCTGCGCCGCCAGCGCGTTGGCCACGTCCTGCGCCGACAGGCCGCGCGCCTGCAGCGCCGGCGGATCGATGTCGATCTGGACCTGGCGGGTCTTGCCGCCGAACGGGTACGGGATCGCCGCACCGGCCACCGAGGTCAACTGCGGGCGGATGATGTTGAGGCCGAGGTCGGCCAGGTTCTGTTCGGTGAGCCCTTTGCCGGACAGCGCCAACTGGATGATCGGCACCGTGGAGGCGTTGTAGTTGAGGATCAGCGGCGGCGTGGTGCCTTGCGGCAGCTGCCGCAGCATGGTCTGCGCGACGGCGGTGACCTGCGCGTTGGCGGTGCGGATGTCGACGTTGGGCTGGAAGAAGATCTTGACGATGCCGAAGCCCTGGATCGAATTGGCTTCGATGTGCTCGACATCGTTCACGGTGGTGGTGAGCACGCGTTCGAACGGCGAGGTGACGCGGCCGGCCATCTGGTCGGGCGGCAGGCCGTTGTACTGCCACACCACGGCGATCACCGGGATCTTGATGTCCGGAAAGATGTCGGTGGGCGTGCGCAGCGCGGCGAGCGGGCCCACGATCAGGATCAGCAGGGCCAGGACGACGAAGGTATACGGACGCGTCAGTGCGATCCGGACGAGGCCAATCATGGAGGAGCGGTTTCCCTGCGCGAATGTTGCGTCGCGGCGGATTTTGCCTGCGGACCTTTCCTCGGCGTCATGAAGATTTATTTAGATAGCCCGGCCCTGGGCGCAAACGCGCGCTGGTTCAATGGCTTGGGCGCCAGTGGCGGGCACGCCGGGCGGATCGGTGCCCTGCCGGCACGGGCGGCCCGTGTGTCAGGCCGGGCCGGGCGCGCCGCGTGCGTGCTGCGCCGACGTGGCGGGCGGGCAGAGCAGCGAGAACACCGCGCCGCCCGTGTCGCCGCCCACCTGCAGGTCGTAGCCATGCAGGCGGACGATGGCGCTGACGATCGCCAGCCCCAGGCCGCACCCGGGCTGGGAGCGGGTCTGGTCGGCGCGATAGAAGCGGCGGAAGATCGTCTCGCGTTCGTCGGGGGCGATGCCGGGTCCGGTATCGGCGACATCGATGCGGGCGTTGCCGTGCTGGTCGGTCCCTGCCAGCAGGCGGATCGTCCCGCCATCGGGAGTGAACTTGATCGCATTGCCGACCAGGTTGGCCAGTGCCTCGAACAGCAGGTGCGGATCGCCGTGCACGGCGGGCAGCGGCCGCAGCGCGAGGTCGAAGACCTGCCCGCGGTCCTCGGCCAAGGGCGCGTAGAACGCATGGACGTCGTGCAGCAGCGCGTCCAGGTCGATCGTCGAGAAGCAGGCGCTGCGCTGGCGGTCTTCCAGTTCCGACACGCGCAGCAGCGCGCGGAATCGGGTCAGCACGGTGTCGATCTCGCTCACGCAGGCGTCCAGTTGCGCGCCTTCCGGGCGCTCCTCGAACTGCTGCTGCAGCCGGTGCAGGCGCGTGCGCATGCGCGTCAGCGGGGTGCGCAGGTCGTGGGCGATGTTGTCGGTGACGCCCTTCACCTCGCCGAGCAGGCGCTCGACCTCGTCCAGGGTCCGGTTCACCGTGGCCGCCAGCAGGTCCACCTCGTCGCCGCGCCGCGACACCGGCAGGCGCACGCTGAGGTCGCCGCGGTGGATGGGCTGCATGGCTTGCTGGATGGCGCGGATGCGCCGCGCCGGGCCGCGCGCGAGGAGGATGCCGCCGAGCAGCCCCGGCAGTAGGGTCAGGGACAGTCCCCACAACAGCCCCCGGTAGATGATGGTGGTCAGCCCGTCGATCACGGTGCTCGCCTTGGCCACGACCAGACGCCGCCCGTCCGGCAGCTCCCTGGCGATGCCTCGGGCCTGGGTCAGGCGGTCGTTGCCGGCACCGATCAGCCTGGCGCTGACCAGGCCGACGCTGCCATCGGTGGCCACGTCCTTGGGGATCTCGGCGATATTGCCGGCGATGCGGTGTCCCTGCGGGTCGAACAGACCGACCCACATGAAGCCCTGGATGTCGATGGCGTTGGCTTCGCCCACCGTGTCGGCCAGGCGCCTGGGGTCGGTGTTCTCCAGGTAATGGATGCGCGCGACCAGCATCTGGTCGATCACGTGCGACAGGTAGCGCGTGGACTCCCATTGCACGATGCCCAGCAGCACGATGCACCAGATCGCGAACAGCGCCCCGTAGATCAGGATCAGCCGCGTCGTGGCCGAGCGCCAGGCGTCACTCAGCGGGGGCAAGGACATACCCCGAGCCGCGCATCGTGCGGATGAGCGGTGGTTGGCCGTTGCCGTCGATCTTGCGGCGGAGGCGGCCGATATGCACGTCGATCACGTTGGTGCCCGGGTCGAAATGGAAGCCCCAGACGTGTTCGAAGATCATCTGCCGCGTCACCACCTGGCCTGCGTTGCGCATCAGGAACTCGAGCAGGCGGAACTCGGTGGGCAGCAGCGCGAGCGGCTGGCCGGCGCGCAGTGCGTTGTGGCGGACCAGGTCGAGTTCGAGGTCGGCCACGCGCAGGCGGGTCTCGGGCGTGGCCGCCGCGTTGCGATGGCGGCGTACCAGCACTTCGGCGCGTGCCACCAGTTCGTCGGGCGAGAACGGCTTGGTCAGGTAGTCGTCGCCGCCCGCGCGCAGGCCGCGCACGCGCTCGTCCACCTCCGAGAGCGCGCTGATCATCAGCACCGGCGTCTGCACCGCGCGCTTGCGCAGTTCGGAGACCACGTCGATGCCGTCCATGCCGGGCAGCAGGCGGTCGAGGGTGATGATGTCGTAGCCATCGGCCAGCGCGCGCTGCAGGCCGTCGCGCCCGTCGGCGATCCAGTCGGCGCTGAAGCCATGCGCGCCGAGTTCGGCGACGATGTCGCGGGCGGTCACTTCGTCGTCTTCGATGACCAGGGCTCTGGGCATCCTGGCTTACTCCGTGCCGTGGCCAGCGGAAAACCCTCGGCGGACGCCGCCGACCGTGCCGGCCGGCAGCCGCCATTGCGCCGTCTGCGCGAGGCCGTTCACCGCCTGTCAGGGAGCCAGGTACGGCCGCAGCGTGTCGCGCCACAGCGCGTAGCCGGCGGCGTTCATGTGCAGCTTGTCCGGTCCGAACAGCTCGGCACTGGGCTGCCCGTCGGCGCCCAGCATCGGCGTGTAGACGTCGACGAACTGGACCTGCTTCAGGCCGGCCGCGGCCTTGCGGATCAGCGCGTTGGCCTCGGCCATCTTCGGCATCAGCGCCGCGCGCGAGGGGCTGGGCTTGATCGACAGGTAGACGATGCGGGTCTTGGGCAGGTCGCGGTGCACCCGGGTCACGAAGGCCACGAAGTCGTCGCGCACCTGTTGCGGGCTGCGGCCGCTGTTGAGGTCGTTGTCGCCGGCGTAGAACACGATCAGGCGCGGCTTGTACGGCACCACGATGCGGTCGGCGTACCAGGTGCTGTCGCGAATCTCCGAGCCGCCGAAGCCGCGGTTGAGCGTCTGCACGCCGGGGAAGTCCGTGGCCAGCGAGGTCCAGAAGCGGATCGAGGAGCTGCCGACGAACAGCACGCCGCCGGGTTTGACCGGATGTGCGGCATCGTCCTTGGCGAACCGCGCCATGTCCTCTTCCCAGGCGGCATTGGAGACCTGGTCGGGCACGCTGGGCGGCGCAGGCGGGGTGAGCGCCCGTGCCGGCGACAGGCCCAGCAGGGACAGGCTGAACAGACTCAGGGCGAGCAGCGGTGCGCGCAGCGGCGAACGGGGCATGACGCCTCCTCGAAGCTAGGGGATCGGCGATGGTGCCGCAGGCGCCGCATGCAGGCAAATCCACGGCGATGCCGGGCGCCGCCGCGGGGCTTGTGGCAAAATTGCGGCCTATCCCGCTGCGCCCTTGCCCATGACCGATTCCTTCCGGCCGTCGTCGTCGCGTCCCCGTTGCCTGGGACGGGGCTGAGCCGTGGCCGACCAGTTCGGGCATCTGCCGCGCGGGCCGCGCCGCATGCTGATGGCGGCACGCTGGTCCTGGCAGGGGCTGCGCGCAGCCTGGCTGCACGAGTCCTCGTTCCGCCTGGAGGTGTGCCTGTGCCTGATCCTGGCGCCGTTGGCGCTGTGGCTGGGGCAGGGGCCGGTGCAGCAGGTGCTGATGATCGGCTCGCTGCTGCTGGTGCTGGCGGTGGAACTGCTCAATTCCGCGATCGAGGCGGTGATCGAGCGCTACGGCCCCGAGCATCACGAGCTGGCCGGCCGCGCCAAGGACATGGGCTCGGCCGCGGTCTTCGTGATGCTGGCCAACGTGGTGCTGTGCTGGGGCTTGATCCTGCTGCCGCGCCTGCTGTGATCGCCGCCCGTTTCTTCTTCTGTTAAAGGACCCGACGCCATGGCCCTCGAGTTTCTCGCCGACCCCAACACCTGGCTGACGCTGTTGACGCTGAGCGCGTTGGAGATCGTGCTGGGCATCGACAACCTGGTGTTCATCTCCATCGCGGTGGGCAAGCTGCCGGAGGCGCAGCGCCCGGCCGCGCGCAAGTTCGGCATCGCCGTGGCCTGCCTGACCCGCATCGCGCTGCTGGTATCGCTGGCGTTCCTGGCGCGCATGCAGGGCGAGCTGTTCAGCGTCGCCGGCATGGGGATCTCGATCCGCGACCTGGTGCTGATCATCGGCGGCCTGTTCCTGCTGGTGAAGGGCACCATGGAGATCCGCGAACTGATCACCGGCGGCGAGGACGAAGACCCCACCACCAGCAAGGCCTCGGGCGTGTTCTGGATGGTGATCGCGCAGATCGCGGTGATCGACATCGTGTTCTCGCTGGATTCGGTGATCACCGCGGTGGGCATGGCCCAGCACATCCCGGTGATGATCGCGGCGGTACTGCTGGCGGTGGCGGTGATGCTGCTGGCGGCCAACCCGCTGGGCCGTTTCATCGACGCCAACCCGACGGTGAAGATGCTGGCGCTGGCCTTCATCCTGATGATCGGCGTGGTGCTGATCCTGGATGGCCTGGACGTGCACGTGCCCAAGCCCTACATCTACGCGGCGATGGGCTTCTCGGTGCTGGTGGAGTGGCTGAACCTGCTGATGCGCCGGCGCGCCGCGGCGCACCAGGTGCCCGGCGCCGGCAAGTGGTGAGCCACGGCTGAGGTCGGCTGCGTTTTCACCGGCGGCGTGGCAAGCTGCGCGCAGTCATCTGCCGGAGTCATCGCATGCGCCTGTTGTCCCGCTCCCTGTTCCTGGCCGCGCTGGCGGTATTGCTGTCCGGCTGCGGCTACAACGCGATCCAGCAGAAGGACCAGGCGGTCAAGGCCGGCTGGTCGGAAGTGCTGAACCAGTACAAGCGCCGCGCCGACCTGGTGCCGAACCTGGTCAACACGGTCAAGGGCTATGCCGACCAGGAGCGGCAGGTGCTGACCGACGTGACCAACGCCCGCGCCCGCGTCGGCCAGGTGCAGGTCAACGCCGACGACGCCGCCTCGCTGCAGCAGTTCCAGCAGGCGCAGGGCCAGTTGTCCAGCGCGCTGTCGCGGCTGCTGGTGGTCAGCGAGAATTACCCGAACCTGAAATCCGACCAGGCCTTCCGCGACCTGCAGGCGCAACTGGAAGGCACCGAGAATCGCATCACCGTGGCGCGCGGCCGCTACATCCAGGCGGTGCAGGACTACAACACCTACATCCTGTCGTTCCCGCAGGTGATCACCGCCAAGCTGTTCGGCTACAAGGAAAAGCCCAACTTCTCGGTGGAGAACGAGGCGCAGATCTCCGAGGCGCCAGCGGTGAACTTCGGCGGCCAGCCGGCGTCCGCGCCGCAGCAGCCGCAGCAGCCGGCGCCGGCGCAGTAAGCGCCGCCGCGGGCGGGCCCGAGCGTGTGTTCCACATCCGTGTCGGCTGAGCGTGCGGCGGCGTTGCGCGGCGCCATCCACCGCATGCCCGGCCATCGCCGCGCCTGCGTCTGGCTGGTGCTGCTGCTGGCGCTGCTGCCGTGCGTGGCCTGGGCGCAGGCGCAGGCGCCGATCCCGCCGCTGGATGCGCCGGTGGTGGACACCACCGGCACGCTGACGCCGAACCAGCGCCTGGAGCTGGACCGGCAGGCGGTGCAGCTGCAGCAGCGCAAAGGCAGCCAGTTGCAGGTGCTGGTGGTGCCCAGCACCGCCCCGGAAAGCATCGAGCAATACACCCAGCGCGTGTTCGACCAGTGGAAGCTCGGCCGCAAGGGCGTGGACGACGGCGTACTGCTGGTGGTGGCCAAGAACGACCGGCGCGTGCGCATCCAGCCCGGCTATGGCCTGGAGGGCGCGATTCCCGACGCTACCGCCAACCGCATCATCCAGGAGTACCTGGTGCCGCGCTTCCGCGCCGGCGACTACAGCGGCGGGATTGCCGAAGCGACCGCGATGCTGGTCAAGCTGATCGACGGCGAGGCGTTACCGGCGCCGGTGAGTGCGCATGCCTCGGCCTCGCGCGGCGGCGGCCTGGGATTCGGGTTCTTCGCCGGCCTGTTCGCGGCGCTGGTCGCGCAGGTGCTGTTCGCGCGGCTGTCGCGGCCTGTGCGCGGTGTGCTGAGCGGCGTGGTCGGCGGTGGCGTCGGCCTGGTGTTGAGCCTGTCGCTGTTCGTCGGTGCGCTGACTGGGGCGATCGGCCTGTTGCTGGGCCTGTTCGTCGGGATCGCGCCGGGCCGCTCGGCTGGCGGCGGCGGTTGGGGCGGCTGGGGCGGCGGAGGTTGGGGAGGCGGCGGCTTCGGCGGTGGCTGGGGCGGCGGTGGCGGAGGAAGTTGGGGCGGCGGCGGAGGCGGCTGGGGTGGCGGCGGGGGCAGTTCCGGAGGCGGTGGCGCCTCGGGGAGCTGGTGATGCGCCTGCTCCGGCACCTGTTCGCGCCATCCGCGCAGCGCCTGTTCCCGGCGGCCAGCCTGGAGCGCATCGGCGCGGCGATTGCAGACGGCGAGCGGCTGCACAGCGGGCAGGTGATGTTCGCGGTGGAGTCGGGCCTGGCGCCGGCGCAGGTGCTGCGCGGCGTGGCGCCGCGGCTGCGCGCCGAGCAGGCCTTCGCGCAGTTGCGCACCTGGGATACCGAGGCCAACAACGGCGTGCTGATCTACCTGCTGCTGGCCGACCACCACATCGAGATCGTCGCCGACCGCGGCCTGCGTGGGCGGGTGGACGCGGCGCAGTGGCGCCAGGTCTGCGCGCTGATCGAGCGCGACATGCGCGCCGGCCAGCCGGAGCAGGCGGTGATCGCCGGCGTCGGCGCAGTCTCGGCGCTGCTGGCCGCGCACTTCCCGGCGCAGCCGGGCCAGCAGGGCGAGAACGAGCTGCCGAACCTGCCGCACGTGCTGGACTGAGCGCCTGGAGTCTGGGTGTGTTCTGCCGCCAGATGACACGCGGCGTTTTGGCGTCGATGTGGCGGACAAGGAGGCTGGCTTCCGGCAGGTATGCGGCGAGTGCGGATGCCGCCCACATGCGGTCGATCCAAGCCATTTGCTTGGTCTGGGTTTCCGCACCGGACTTGCCGCCGATGCATCCCTCCCGTAGGAGCGGCTTCAGCCGCGACGGGCCTTCCCGATAAATCCCGTCGCGGCTGAAGCCGCTCCTACGGGAGTGCGCAACGTGTCTGACTGTGCAGCGGTGACACGCGCAGTCGGCGGTGGACGTATGCGCCTGCCGGCAGATGAAGCGCCACCCCGCTGTGCCGTGCGCAATCGCGGCAAGCAGCGAATTCCTTGGCAGACGTCTGCGCCTGCCGGCAGATGAAGCGATACCCCGCTGTACTGTCCGCAAATGGCGGCAAGCAGCGGAGTCGGTGGCAGACGCGTGCGCCTGCCGGCAGATGAAGCGCTACCCCGCTGTACTGTCCGCAAATGGCGGCAAGCAGCGGAGTCGGTGGCAGACGCGTGCGCCTGCCGGCAGATGAAGCGCCACCCCACTGTGCCGTCCGCAAATCGCGGCAAGTAGCGGAGTCGGTGGCAGAATAGGCGCTCTTTGCCCCCGGCCGACGCCTGCGCATGACCTATCTCCACCAGATCGATCCCATCGCCTTCTCGTTCGGTCCGGTGAAGGTGCATTGGTACGGGCTGATGTATCTGGCCGGCTTCATCTCGGCCTGGTGGCTGGGCCGCCGCCGCATCCGCGCCGGTCGCCTGCCCGGGGTGAACGAGGACGGCTTTTCCGATCTGCTGTTCTACGCGATGCTCGGCGTGGTGCTGGGCGGGCGCATCGGCTACATGCTCTTCTACGCGCTGTCCGATTTCCTGGCCAATCCGCTGCTGATCTTCAAGGTGTGGGACGGCGGCATGAGCTTCCACGGCGGCCTGCTGGGCGTGCTGGCGGCCTGCCTGTGGTGGACGCGCAAGGCGCGCCTGCATTTCTTCGACACCGTCGATTTCATCGCGCCGCTGGTGCCGCTGGGCCTGGGCTTCGGCCGCATCGGCAATTTCGTCGGCGGCGAGTTGTGGGGCAAGTTGACCCACGCCGGCTGGGGCGTGATCTTCCCGCACGCGCCAGCGACGGATGGAGTGGCCAACGCACCGGCGCTGGAGAGCCTGATGAGCGCCGCGCAACTGCAGCAGCAGTACGCCGCGGGCCTGCTGGACCGCTACGCCCGTCATCCGTCGCAGCTGTACGAAGCGGCGCTGGAAGGGCTGGTGATGTTCGTGGTGCTGTGGACGTTCTCGATGAAGCCGCGCGCGCGCTATGCGGTGTCCGGCCTGTTCGCGCTGCTGTACGGCGTGTTCCGCTTCGCCGTGGAATTCGTGCGCGTGCCGGATGCGCAGCTCGGCTACCTGGCGTTCCATTGGCTGACCCGCGGGCAGCAGCTGAGCATTCCGCTGATCCTGTTGGGCGTGTTCCTGTTGTGGCGCTCGCGAAGCGCGCCCGTGCTGCAGCCGGTGCCGCCGCCGGAGGTGACCAAGTGAAGCAGTACCTGGACCTGCTGCAGCACGTGCTGGAGCATGGCGCGGAGAAATCCGACCGCACCGGCACCGGCACGCGCAGCGTGTTCGGCTGGCAGATGCGTTTCGACCTCAACGACGGCTTCCCCCTGGTCACCACCAAGAAGCTGCACCTGCGCTCGATCGTGCACGAGTTGCTGTGGTTCCTGAAGGGCGAGACCAACATCGCCTATCTCAAGGACAACAAGGTCAGCATCTGGGACGAGTGGGCCGATGCGCAGGGCGAACTCGGCCCGGTGTACGGCAAGCAGTGGCGGCGCTGGACCGGCGCCGACGGCCGCGAGATCGACCAGATGCAGTGGCTGGTGGACGAGATCAAGCGCAATCCGGATTCGCGGCGGCTGGTGATCAGCGCCTGGAACGTGGCCGAATTGCCGCAGATGGCGCTGATGCCGTGCCACAGCCTGTTCCAGTTCTATGTGGTCGACGGCAAGCTCAGTTGCCAGCTGTACCAGCGCAGCGGCGACATCTTCCTCGGCGTGCCGTTCAACATCGCCAGCTATGCGCTGCTGACCCACATGGTGGCGCAGGCCACCGGTCTGGGCGTGGGCGATTTCGTGCACACACTGGGCGATGCGCACCTGTACTCCAACCATTTCGAACAGGCGCGCGAACAACTGGCGCGCACGCCGCGGCCGTTGCCGCGGCTGCGGCTGAATCCTGAGGTCACCGATCTGTTCGCTTTCACCTACGAAGACATCGCCATCGAGGGCTACGACCCGCATCCGGCGATCAAGGCGCCGGTGGCCGTATGAGCAGCCGGGACTCGGGACCCGGGGCCCGGGACCCGGCAAAAGCGCAAGCGGCGACATCGGGGCAGATGCGGAGCGACGAGTCCCGGGTCCCGGGGCCTGGGCCCCGGATTTCCCTGATTGCGGCGCTGGATCGGGCCAATGCGATCGGCCGCGACAACGATCTGCCGTGGCGCCTGCCGGACGATCTCAAGCGGTTCAAGGCGCTGACGCTGGGCAAGCCGGTGCTGATGGGGCGCAAGACCGCACAGTCGCTGGGGCGCGCGCTGCCCGGGCGCTTGAACCTGGTGATGACCCGTTCCGGGCAGGTGCCGTTCGCGGACATGCAGGCGGTGGCATCGCTGCCGGCGGCGATCGACGCCGCGCGCGAAGCCGGCGCCACGGAACTGGCGGTGATCGGCGGCGGCGACATCTTCGCCCTGGCCCTGCCGTTGGCCGAGGTGCTGTACCTGACCCATGTCGACACCGTGGTCGACGGTGCCGATGCGCATTTCCCCGCGTTCGATCCGGCGCAGTGGGAAGTGGTGGCGCGGCAGGCGCACCCGGCCGATGCGCGGCATGCGCTGGCCTTCGAATTCGTGGACTACCGGCGCCGGTCTGGCGCGGTGTAGGCGCCGCCAGGCTTTCGTAGGAGCGGCTTCAGCCGCGACGGGCATTCCAGGGAACGTCTGTCGCGGCTGAAGCCGCTCCTACGAGAGCGCAACGGAGCGCGTGAAACTCACTCCTG
Organism: Xanthomonas sp. F10; assembly: GCF_014206815.1. Taxonomy (GTDB): domain Bacteria; phylum Pseudomonadota; class Gammaproteobacteria; order Xanthomonadales; family Xanthomonadaceae; genus Xanthomonas_A; species Xanthomonas_A indica. Next base: position 84,892 of record NZ_JACHNP010000001.1, on the reverse strand, counting down.
CGCGGGCGCAGAGGCAGCCGGTGCCTGGCCACGGTTTGGTGCGCCGCGCCGTCGCGGCGTGCCGCTGCGCGCCGCCGGCGGTGGTCCCTGTACCGGGCGGCCGGGGACCTGCACGACCTGCAGGTCCTCGCTGTCCAGGCGCAGGGCGGTGAGCTTGCCGCCCCAGACCGCGCCGGTGTCGATCGCGTGCACGCCCTGGGTGATGGTCAGGCCCAGCGTCGACCAGTGTCCGCAGACGATCTTCAGGTCGCGCTCGACCCGTCCCGGCACCTCGAACCAGGGGTACAGGCCTTGCGCCTGGGTGCCGGGTGTGCCCTTTTCCTCGATCGCGATGCGCCCGCGCGGGGTGCAGTAGCGGGCACGGGTGAACAGGTTGATGATCGCGCGCGAGCGGTCGTAGCCGGTGAGGCCCGGCGACCATGCCGGGCGGTCGCCATACATGTTGCGGAACAGCTTGCGGTAGCCGTTGCCGTGCAACTGCTGCTCGACCTCGCGCGCGTGCTTCTCGGCCAGCGCGGTGGTCCACTTCGGCGCCAGGCCGGCGTGGATCATCATCCAGCCGAGCTCGCGGTCGGCGTGCAGCAGCTTCTGCATGCGCAGCCAGGTCAGCAGTTCGTCGCGGTCCTCGGCCAGCACGATGCGCTGCAGGTCCGGATTGACCTTGCGCTGTTCGTCCGGGCTGCGCTCGCCGATCGCCAGCAGCGACAGGTTGTGGTTGCCCAGCACCACCACGCTGTGTTCGCGCAGCGAGTGCACCAGGCGCAGGGTTTCCAGCGACTGCCCGCCGCGGTTGACCAGGTCGCCGCAGAACCACAGCCGGTCCACCGCCGGATCGAAGCGGATCTTCTCCAGCAGTTGCTGGGTGATGTCGTAGCAACCCTGCAGGTCGCCGATCGCCCAGACCGCCATCAGTGCAAGGTCCGCGGCACGGACAGCACGAACGGCGCGATCGCGGCGATGAAGTGGGTGCCGTCGTCAGCCTCCATGTCGTAGTGGCCGCGCATCGTGCCGTGCTCGGTCTCCAGCACCAGCCCAGAGGTGTAGCGGAAATCCTCGCCCGGGCGCAGCCGCGGCTGTTCGCCGACCACGCCATCGCCGTCCACGCGCTCGATGCGGCCGTTGCCGTCGGTGATCTCCCAGTGGCGGGCGATCAGGCGCGCGGCGACGCGGCCGCGGTTGTGGATGCGGATCGTGTAGGCGAACGTGTAGCGTCCGTCCTCCGGCGCCGATTGGTCGTCGAGGAATCGGGGCGACACTTCGACCTCGATCCGATAGGGGGCGTCATCGTTCATCCCCACAGTTTAGAGTGTGTTTTGCCGTTTGAGGCGAGATGCGTCAACGGTTGTCACTGCGAGGCGGCTGGCGCGCGGCAGCGGCCCTGGCTGCCGCCTGCGCGAGTCGCCCGTGCGGGCCTGTTGTTGCCGCGGGCAGTGTGCAGGAGGGGCGTTGGAGCGGCGATCCGTGTTGGGCGGCTCGCCATGCTGCGGCGCCGACTACGGCGCGGTCGGCGATGCCTGGGCCAGCATGCAAGAAGCAGAGCAACGCGCGCGCAGACCTTCGCACCACGCATGCATGCGCGGGCCGCGCGGGACGTCTGCTCAGGCTTGTGCGCTATTGGCCAGGCGCACGAAGTCGGCGACCTCGAGCTGCTCGGCACGCGCGTCCGGGCGCACGCCCGCGGCCTCGAACTGCGCGGCATCGCAGACGCCGTTCAAGGCGTTGCGCAGGGTCTTGCGGCGCTGGCCGAATGCGGCACGGACCACATCGGCGAAGCGCTTGGGATCGGCGATGCCCACCGTCTGCGGCGGCCGCGGCACCAGCCGTACCACGGCCGAATCCACCTTCGGCGGCGGCCGGAACGCGCCCGGCGGCACCACGAACAGCGAGGTCACCTCGCAGTAGGCCTGCAGCATCACGCTGAGCCGGCCGTAGACCTTGCTGCCGGGATCGGCGGCCATGCGGTCGACCACTTCCTTCTGCAGCATGAAGTGCATGTCGGCGATCGCCGCGGCGTGGTCCAGCGCATGGAACAGGATCGGCGAGGAAATGTTGTACGGCAGGTTGCCGACCAGGCGGATGGGCGCGCCCTCGGCCAGGGCGGCGAAATCCACCGACAGCACATCGCGGTTGAGGATGGTCAGTTCGCCGACGCCGGCCGCCGCCGCGGTCAGCGGCGCGATCAGGTCGCGATCGAACTCGATCACGGTCAGCTGGCCGTGCCGGCGCAGCAGCGGGAAGGTGATCGCGCCCTGGCCGGGGCCGATCTCGACCAGCCGGTCGCCCAGCTTGGGGTCGACCGCGCGCACGATGCTGTCGATGTAGTGGCGGTCGCTGAGGAAGTGCTGGCCAAGGGATTTCTTGGCCGGGGCGCCGAAGCCGGGAGAGGAAGTCATGCGTGGCATTTTATCGGCATGCACGGGGTGGCGCGCGCATGCGGCCACGTAGCAGCGGCGTTGGCCGCGACCGGCATCACCGGGAACGTCGGGTTGCGGCAGATCGGCGAACGCCGTTCGGGCCTAGGACTGCGCGCGTCGTGCGGCCAGTTGCGCACACAGCGCGGTGGCGGCGAACAGGCTGGACGGGTCGGCCACGCCGCGGCCGGCCAACTCCAGCGCGGTGCCGTGATCGACCGCGACGCGCGGGTAGGGCAGGCCCAGGGTCAGGTTCACCGCCTGCTCGAATCCGCTGTACTTGAGCACCGGCAGGCCCTGGTCGTGGTACATCGCCAGCACCGCGTCCACGCTCGCCAGCTTCTGCGGCAGGAACGCGGTATCGGCCGGCAGCGGACCGAGCAGGCGCATGCCCTCCGCGCGCAATGCGTCCAGCACCGGTTGCATCACCTGGATCTCCTCGAGGCCCAGGTGACCATCTTCGCCGGCATGCGGGTTCAGCCCCAACACCGCGATGGTCGGGGTGGCGATGCCGAACTCGCGGCGCAGGGCGGCCTCGGTGATGCGCAGGCTGCGTTCCAGCAGCGCCGGCGTGAGCGCATCGGCGACCGCGCGCAGCGGTAGATGGGTGGTGACCAGGGCCACGCGCACGATGGCGTTGGCCAGCATCATCACCACCTCGCGGCCGGCGTGCTGGGCTAACAGTTCAGTAGTGCCGGTGTAGGCGATGCCGCCGGCGTTGATCGCGGCCTTGTGCACCGGGCCGGTGACCATGCCGGCCAGTTCGCCGCTCAGGCAGGCGTCGGCGGCCTGGGTCAGCGCGGCGATCACTGCCGCGGCATTGGCCGGCTCGGTCGCGCCGAAGCGGCTGGGCACGGCATTGGCGACCGTGCGCAGGCGCAGGTCGCCAGGGGCGAGGGCGGGACTGGATTCGGGCAGCAACTGCAGCGGCAGCGCCAGCGCCGCGGCGGCGGCGCGCAAGGTGTCGGGATCGGCGAAGGCCAGGAGCTGGCAATCGTGACGCGGCTGTTGCGCCAGCCGCACGCACAGCTCCGGGCCGATCCCGCCCGGCTCGCCCGGCACCAGCGCGAGCGAGGGACGCATGGATCAGGGCTTGGCGGCGGGCGCCGGCGCCGGCGTGGCCGCCGGCGCGGTGGCGGCGTCGGTGTTGCCCACGCGCATGTCGACGTAGGCTTCGCCGCGCATTTCCTGCAGGAAGCGGTTGTATTCCTCTTCCAGCTTGCGGCGGCCGATGGTTTCGCGGACCTGGGCGCGCTGGGTGTCGCTGGTCACGTCGGTCTGGCGCTCGCCGACGCGCTGCACGATGTGCCAGCCGGCCTCGGTACGGAACGGCTGCGAGATCTGGCCGTCCTGCAGGCTCGCCACGTGCTGGCCGAAGTCCGGGCCGAACGCGTCGGCCGGGAACCAGCCCAGGTCGCCGCCCTGGCTGCGGCTGTTGGTGTCTTCGGAGGCTTCCTTGGCCACGGCCTGGAAGTCGGCGCCGCCGGCGATGCGCGCACGCAGGGTCTCGATCTTGGCCTTGGCGGCCGCGTCGGGCTGCGCGTCGTTGACCCGGATCAGGATGTGGCGGGCGTGGTACTCGGTGACGGTCTTCTTTTCCGGATTGGCCGAGGCATCGCGCACCTCGATCAGCTTCAGCAGCTGGAAGCCGCTGGGGCCGCGCAGCGGGCCGACCACCTGGCCCGGCTTCATGTCGCGGATCAGCTGCGCGAACGCATTGGGGATTTCGTCCAGGCTGCGCCAGCCCAGGTCGCCGCCTTCCAGCGCATTGGGGCTGTCGGAGTAGCGCACCGCGGCGGCGTTGAAGTCGATCTCGCCCTTGTCGATCAGGTTCTTGACCCCGTCGATCTTGCCCTGGGCGGTCTTGATCTGCTCGGCGGTCGCGCCTTCCGGCAGGCCGACCAGGATGTGCGCCAGGTGGTACTGGGCGCCGGTGGTGGCCTGCTGCGCCAGCGCCGCGTCGACTTCGGCCTCGCTGACGTTGATGCGGCTCTGCGCGAAGCTCTGGCGCAGGCGCTGCACGGTGATCTCGTCGCGCACCGAGTTGCGGAAGTCGGTGTAGGACATACCGTCGGCGGCCAGCTTCTTGCGCAGGCCGTCCACGTCGGTGCCGTTCTGCTGGGCGATGCTGGCGATGGCGCGGTTCAGCTCGTCGTCGCCGACGCGGATGCCGGTGCTGTTGGCGCGCGCGACCTGCAGCTTGACCAGGATCAGACGCTCGAGCACCTGCCGCTGCAGTACGTTATCCGGCGGCAGCTGCGCCTCGCGGCCGGCATACTGCGCCTTCACGTTGCGCACGGCACGATCCAGCTCGCTCTGCAGCACGACATCCTCGTCGACCACCGCGGCGATGCGGTCCAGCGGTTGGGTTTGTTGCGCGGCGGCCGGAGCGGACACGCCGGCGACCGCCATCAGGGCGGCGAGAAAAACAGAAAGGGTCTTGGTCATGGAATCTGGTTCGGATCGTAAGCGTCCGGATCGGTCGTGGTGTTGCTGGGCGGGACCAAGTACAGGTCGTCGCGGTTGTAGCCGAGAATAGCACGGCGCAGAACGCGGTCCGTGTCCTGGCCCAGGGAGGACAGGCCCTTGAGCACGAACTCGATCTGGAACGCGGTATCCAGCGCACCGGTGCGGTTGCGCACGTAGCGGCGCGCCAGCGCCCGTACTGCCAGGCAGCAGCTGTCCCACTGCACGCCGAGGATGCTCTCCAGCGGCTTCTTGTCCATCAGCGAGTAATAGTGCCGGCCGACCACGCTCCAGGTCGGATTGATCGGGTACAGGAACGAGACGTCGGCCTGCTCCAGCAGGTCGCGGCGATAGCGGTAGCCGATGTTGACGATGCCGTCGCCGGGCATCAGATAGCGCGCGCGGAAGCTGGCCAGATCCTTGCGGTGGTACTTGGGATCCCACTGATAGGTGGCGCCCAGGGTCCAGCGGTCGTTGACCATGTAGTTGGCATCGGCCACCCAGGCCGACTTGCCCTGCTCGATGGTGGTGTCGCTGTTGGGCAGGCTGACCCGGGAATCACTGAAGTACAGGATCTGGCCGAGGCTGACCGAGAGCTTCTCCTTGCCGTCGTCCTGACGCAGCAGGCGCGAGCTCAGCGCCATGGTCAGCTGGTTGGCGTCGTTCTGGCGGTCGGCGCCGGTGTAGCGCGAATCGCGGAACAACTGGCCCCAGCTGAAGGTGAACTCGCGGGTATCGAAGATCGGCAGGTCGTTCTGGTCGCGGTACGGCGTGTACAGGTAGAACAGCCGCGGTTCCAGGGTCTGCAGATAGTTGGTGTTGCCCCATTTGGTATCGCGGTCGAAGTACACGCCCGCATCGACCGTGGCGATCGGCAGGCTGCGCGAGGGCGTGGTGTCGCCGCCGAGCGTGGCTGCCAGATCCTTGTCCAGCTGATAGGCGGTGTAGCGCCAGGCCAGGGTCGGCTTGAGGAACCAGGCGGCGCCGGCCAGCGGCATCGAGATGTAGGGCTTGAGGTCCAGGCGGCTGCCGCCGGGGCGCGGGGTGACCACGCCGGTGCGCTCGTAGGTGCCGTCGGTGGTTTTCTGGTGGATGTCGTCGTGCACGAAGCGCACGGCTTCGCTGTACAGGCCGGCTTCGAAGTAGTTGCCGAACGACTGGTCCCAGTTGAAGAAAGCGCGCGGCTGGCGGTTGTACGGCAGCGCGTCCTCGGTCAGGGTGTAGTCGGTCAGTTGCCAGCGGTCGGCCATCAGGCCCGCGGTCCAGGTCTCGCCTGTGCCGTAGACGCCGATCGTGCTCTGGATGTTGGACACCGCGTTGCCGAGCAGGCGGTTGGAGAAATCCTCGGTGTAGCGCTCGTCGCTGACCCAAGCCAGCGAGGCGCGCGCCTGCCACTGCGAATTGATGTTGTGGTAGCCCTGGTAGCTGAAGCGGCCGCGATCCTTGTCGCGCAGCTTGTCGTCGGGCAGGTAGGCCGCCTGCAGCTCGCCCTTGCCGCCCTCGTAGAGATAGCGGAATTCGCTGCCCAGCATCAGGCCGCGGCGGGCCATGAAGCGCGGATACAGGGTGGCGTCGTAGTTCGGCGCCAGGTTCAGGTAGTACGGCTGGGTGTAGTCGAAGCCGTTGCGGCTGGACATGCCGAGCGCCGGGAACAGGAAACCGCTGCTGCGGCGATCGTCGATCGGGAACTTGAACCAGGGCGCATACAGCACCGGAAAGTTGTAAACCTTCAGGATCGCGTTGCGCGCGGTGCCGAAGCCCTCGTCGTTGTCGACGTCGATTTCCGGCGCGTGCAGTTCCCACACCCGCTGCGAGGGGTCGCAGGTGGTGTAGGTGGAGCGGTGCATCTGCCCCAGCGCGCCTTGCAGGTCGACCGAATCCGCCTTGCCGTTGCCGCGGCGGGCCAGCAGCTGGTAGCGGATGTTGGTGATCTTGTGGGTGTCGGTGTCCTGGTTGCCTTCGGCGCGGTCGGCGATCATGCGGATCGACGAATCCTGGTAGCGCACATGCCCTTCGGCGATGTAGTTGCCGGTCTCGGTGTCCACCCGCAGGCTGTCGGTGCCCATGAACTGGTCGCCGCGCTTGAGCGCGACGTTGCCGGTGTAGTTCGGGATGGTGGTGGTGCCCGACAGCTGATCGCCTTCGATATTGGTCGGCTGCTGGTCGCGGTTCTGCGCGAGCTTGGGGTCCGGCTGCTGCGCGTCGTCGAACTTGGGCAGCACGTCCGGGGTCGGGCACAGGCCCCAGTTCGGCGGCTTTTCAGCCGCCACGGCCGGCAGGCAGAGGGCGATACTGAACGGAAGAGGGAGCAGGCGAAGGGTTCGGCGCACGCGCGTCAGGTATCGGGCTAAAACGGTCGCTAGCTTGCCCCATCCCGTGCATAGGGGCAATGAAGGCGTCCCGGCGCCGGGGGGCGGGGTTCATCGGTGCCCAGGGCGGCGCCCATCCAGTTCCGGGCATGTCCGCCGGGCCTGGCCGGCGGCGCGCACTCACCGTGTGGCACTCCTTTGCCTGGATGACCCGCGCTCAGCGCAGCGCGTCGACGTGGGCGACGCTGCCCTCGCGCAGCGCCTGCAGGTCGTAGCCGCCTTCCAGCAGGGACACCACCCGGCCGCGCGCGTGCCGCTGCGCCACCGCGCGCAGTTCGGCGGTGATCCAGCCGAAGTCCTCGGTCTCCAGCATCAGGTCGGCCAGCGGGTCGCGCATGTGCGCGTCGAAGCCGGCCGAGATCAGCAGCAGCTGCGGCTTGAAGGCGTCCAGCAGCGGCAGCATCTGGTCGGCCCAGGTGTTGCGGAAGCGGAAGCCGCCGCTGCCCGGCGGCAGCAGTGCGTTGTGCAGGTTGCCGACGCCGCGGTCGTGGACCCCGCCGGTGTGCGGGAACAGCCCGGACTGGTGGGTGCTGAGGTACTGCACCTTCGACTCGCGCTCGAAGATCGCCTGCGTGCCGTTGCCGTGATGCACGTCGAAATCGACGATGGCGATCCGCTCCAGGCCATGCGCATCGCGGGCATGGGCGGCGGCGACCGCGACGTTGTTGAACAGGCAGAAGCCCATCGCGGTGTCGGCGGTGGCGTGATGGCCGGGCGGGCGCACCGCACAGAACGCGGTGTCGCTGGCGCCGTGCATCACCGCATCCACTGCGGCGACGCCGGCGCCGGCGGCGCGCAGTGCGGCGGCGCGCGAGCCGGGCGAGATCACCGTGTCAACGTCGAGCATCTGCGGGCCGTCGAGGTCGGCCAGCACGCGGTCGATCAGGCCGCGCTCATGGACCCGGGCCAGGTCGCCGAGCTTGGCCAGCGGTGCCTCGCGCCACTCCAGCGCCGGAAAGGCCTCGCGCAGTGCCGTCGTCACCGCGTCCAGGCGCTCCGGCCGTTCCGGGTGTTCCGGTCCGGGCGCGTGCCCCAGGCAGGCAGGATGGGTGTAGATCAGCATGCGCGCCGCGGCCCGGGTGTCGCTCAGGCCTGGCGCCGGTCGTGGCGCCACAGCACTTCGCCGTGGCCGTCGGCCCGCGCCAGCACCCGCGCCAGCACGAACAGCAGGTCGGAGAGGCGGTTGAGGTAGCGCACCGCTTCCGGGCGGACCGCGTCCTGGCGCGACAGCGCCACCGTCTCGCGCTCGGCGCGGCGCACGATGGTGCGCGCCAGGTGGCAGCGCGCCGCGGCTTCGCCGCCGGCGGGCAGGATGAAGTCCTGCAGCGCCGGCAGGGTGTCGTTGTAGCGGTCCAGGTGCCGTTCCAGCGCATCGATGTCGGCGGCCTGGATCGCGGCGTGGCCGGGGATGCACAGCTCGCCGCCAAGATCGAACAACTGGTGCTGGATCGCGGTCAGCAGCTGCCGCACGTCCTCGGCCAGCGGGCAGGCCAGGATCACGCCGATCGCCGAGTTGGCTTCGTCCACGGTGCCGTAGGCGGCCACCCGCGCCGAGTCCTTGCCGACCCGGTTGCCGTCGCCCAGGCCGGTGCTGCCGTCGTCGCCGGTGCGGGTGTAGATCTTGGAGAGGCGGTTGCCCATCCCGGTCAGTGACCGACCGGCTGGCCGCGCTGGCCCAGCCGCGCCAGTTGCTCGACGCCGACCTGGATCGCCGCGGCCAGCGCCACGTACAGGCTGGCGCTGCCCAGGTACGGCAGCAGCCAGTCGCTGTAGTTCTGCCACCAGCCGGCCAGGGTCGGGTTCGGCACGCTGCGGCTGACCCAGTAGAAGCTGCCCTGCGCCAGCAGGTGGCACAGCGCCACCGCGACCAGCAGGCTGGCGGCGGCCAGGCCCAGGGTGCGCCAGTCGGCGCCGCGGTAGCGCCGCGCCAGCCAGGCGCCGCCGGCCCACAGCACGAAGTAGGCCGGGATCAGGCACCAGTAGGCCGGCGACACGCAGTAGTGCTGCCAGAAATCCAGGCCCTGGCCGCGGATGACCAGGTAGTCGACCAGCACCGCCAGCGCCATCAGCAGCGGGAACGCCCAGCGGGTCCAGCTGCGCAGATAGAAGCCGCCGACGAAGAACACCGCCCACGACGCGTCCGGGATCGCCCCGAAGTGGTTGATGCGGGTCGCGGCCAGCAGCGCGGCCAACAGCAGCAGGGCGGGGAGACGGTGGGCGGAAGGCGTCATGGCGGCGGGCACCGGTGCACGTAAGACCCCGGATTCTACTGGAAGCGCGGCGCGCGCGAGTGCGGCGCGCCGGGGCGGCCCGCGCTGCGCAAGCTGGGCGGCGGCGCTCACCGGGCAGACGGGTGCGGGTCGTATCATGGCCGGATGAGCAAACGACATGACGTAGTGATCGTCGGCGGCGGCCTGGTCGGCGCCAGCCTGGCCATCGCCCTGGACCGGCTGGGGATCGACGTGGGCCTGGTCGAGGCCGCGCCGCCGGGCGCGCTGCCGCCGGTGTTCGACCAGCGCAACCTCAGCTTCGCCGCCGCCACGGTCAACGCGCTGGGCGCGCTCGGGGTGATGCAGCGGCTGCGCGCGCCGACCGGGCCGATCCGCCGTATTCACGTCAGCCGCGCGGGGGATTTCGGCCGGGTCCGGCTGGAGGCGGCCGACTACGGGCGCGAGGCCTTCGGCCAGGTGGTGGTCGCGCGCGACTTCGGCGAGGCGCTGGAGGCCAGTCTGGCCGCGACCACGCGGCTCACCCGCTATCGCCCGGCGCAGTTCGTGGCGCTGGAGGCCGACCCCGAGGACGGCGTGCGCCGCCTGCGGATCGTGCGCGACGGCAGCGAGCAGGTCCTGCACACGCGCCTGCTGGTCGGTGCCGACGGCAGCGCCAGCGCGGTGCGCGAGGCCCTGGGCATCGCCGCAACACGCCACGATTTCCAGCAGACCCTGTTCGTGGCGCGGGTGCGCGGCAGCCGCCAGCCCGACGGCACCGCCTACGAGCGCTTCCGCGACGACGGCCCGACCGCGCTGCTGCCGCGCGGCGACCGCCATTACGGCGCGATCCATGCGGTCGCCACCGAGGACGCGGATGCGGTGGCGGCGCTGGACGAGGGCGCCTGGCTGCAGCGGCTGCAGGACGCGCTGGGTTGGCGCGTCGGCCGCCTGCTGGGCAGCGGCGAGCGCAGCGCCTACCCGATCGTGCAGGTACTGGCCGAGCGGCTGACCGCCGTACGCGCGGTGCTGCTGGGCAATGCCGCGCAGACCCTGCACCCGCTAGGCGCGCAGGGCTTCAACCTGGGCCTGCGCGATGCGCTGACCCTGGCCGAACTGATCGAGCGCGACGGCACCGATCCGGGCGCGCCGGCACTGCTGCAGCAGTACGCGCAGCGCCGCGAGCAGGATCGCCAACGCACGGTGACGTTCTCCGGCGGGCTGGCGCGGCTGACCGCCAATCCGACCCCGCTGCTGCGCCCGCTGCGCAGCCTGGGCCTGCTGGCGGCAGCGCAGGCCGCGCCGCTGCAGTCGTTCCTGGTCGGCGGCGCGATGGGCTTCCGCGGCGATGTGCCGCAGCTGTGCCGGGAGACGCGCGCATGAGTCGGCGTGGCGTGCTGGATGTGGTGGTGGTCGGTGGCGGCGTGGTCGGCGCGGCCTGCGCGCTGGCCCTGGCCGGCGAAGGCCTGGCGGTGGCCCTGGTCGAGGGCCGCGAGCCGCCGCGCTGGTCGGCCGACACGCCGGACCTGCGCGTGTACGCCTTCGCCCCCGACAATGCCTCCCTGCTGCAGGGCCTTGGCGTGTGGCCGCAGGTCGTCGCCAACCGCGCCAGCGCCTACCGGCGCATGCGCGTGTGGGATGCCGGTGGCGGTGGCGAACTGGCCTTCGACGCCGACACCCTGGGCCGCGACCAGCTCGGCTGGATCGTCGAACACAGCCTGCTGGTCGAACAGCTATGGGCGGCGCTGCCGGCGGCCGGCGTGCAGGTGCATTGCCCGGCGCGGGTGGAGGCGCTGGAGCCCTCGGCCGAACGTGCGCGCCTGCGCCTGGACGACGGCAGCCGCCTGGACGCACGCCTGGCGATCGCCGCCGACGGTGCCGATTCCACCCTGCGCGGGCTGGCCGGACTGGACGCGCCGGCGCACGACTACGGCCAGCGCGGCGTGGTCGCCTTCGTACAGACCGAACAACCGCACCAGGACACCGCCTGGCAGCGCTTCCTGCCGGGCGGGCCGCTGGCGTTCCTGCCGTTCGCCGATGGCCGCAGCTCGATCGTCTGGACCCTGCCCGACGCCGAGGCGACGCGGGTGCTGGCGCTGGACGATGCGGCGTTCGGCGCCGAACTGACCCAGGCCTTCGGCGCGCGCCTGGGCGCGGTGCGCGCGCTGTCGCCGCGGCTGGGGTTCCCGTTGCGCCGGCAACTGGTGGAGGCCTACCAGCGCGGTCGCCTGCTGGTGCTGGGCGATGCCGCGCACGTGGTGCATCCGCTGGCCGGGCAGGGCGTCAATCTCGGCCTGCGCGACGTTGCCGCGTTGGCGGGGTTGGTGCGGCAGGCGCAGGCGCAGCGCGTGGACTGGGCGGCGCCGCAGCGGCTGGCGCGCTGGGCGCGCGGCCGCCGCAGCGACAACACCGTGGCGGCCTATGGCTTCGATGCGATCAACCGCCTGTTCTCCAACGACGAGCTGCACCTGACCCTGCTGCGCGGCCCGCTGCTGGGCCTGGCCGGCAAGCTGCCGCTGTTGATGCACGGTTTCTGGAAGCGCGCTTCCGGCGTGTAGGCGCATGTTCCAGCCGGACGCGGCGGCCGTAGGATCCGACCACGCGCCGAGCGGCGCCCGTCCCCTCATCCGCCCCTTCGGGGCACCTTCTCCCGGAGGGAGAAGGAAGAGCCAGCTTCGGCTGGTTTGCTTGAGCCCCTCTCCCCTCGGGAGAGGGGTTGGGTGAGGGTAGGGCGCGAAGCGCAGCACGCAGGCCGCGTCCCTGCCATGGAGGATGACGATGCAAGACGCGGCCCAGACCCAGACCGTGGATCTGCTGATCTCCCACAGCCAGGTGCAGTTGCGCGCCCGCGACTTCAACGAGGCCGCCTGCCGCTGGAGGCCGCGCAACCTGGAGCAGGGGGCGATCCTGCACCGCGACTACGTGGTGTTCGCTCCGCTGCCCGAGGACGCGTTCGGCGCGCAGGTGCACGTGGTACTGGCCACGGCGTTCGCGCCCGACCCGCGCGCGCAGCGGCGCATGCAGGTGCTATTCCGGGTGAATCCAAACGCGCGGGTGCAGGTAGCGTCCGCCGCCGAGGCCTTCGATGTGACCTTGCCGCTGCAGCCCGGCGACTACGCGCTGTACTACGAGGTCTGCGAAGGCGACGAGGTGTATTGCCGGCTCACCCTGGTACCGGCGGCGCAGCCGGTGGCGGCGCGCTATCTGTTGGACGATCCCTGGGGCGGAGCGCAGGATGCGCCGCTGCAGGACGGGATGCTGTAGCGCGCGTCAGCGTAGAAGGAGACGCTGGAAGGCGGGGAGTGTTGGATGGCGCGTGCGGCGCGGCGATCGGTGCGGCGGCGGCCGCTGCGCTGAAGTGGTCGCGCGACGCTCTGGGTGTCGTTGGTGTCTGTGGTTTTGCCGCTTCAGAAAACAATCGCGCCGCATGCGGCGGGAAGGCCGCAGGCGGCGCGTGTGGTGGGAAGGACGCGGGCCGGTCGACGCGTGGGTCGCGTCACGTCGACATCCAGCCTTCCAGGTCGGCCTTGCTCAGGCGGCCGTGGTGTTGCACGTCGACGGCATCGAATTCGGCGTACAGCGTGGGATCGGCCTTGGCCTCGGCGCGGCTGATGTAGCCGTCATGGTTGCGGTCGAGCTTGGCGAAATCGATGCGGTAGTCGCCGACGATCGAGTTCGGTTCGACCGAGGTGACATTGATGATCTGGCCGTTCTGGTGCAGGGTCACTTCGTCCGGCGCCGACTGCGCCATGGCCAGCGCCGGCGCGGCAAGCAGCGCAAACGCGAACGGGACGAGACGAGGAACGATGCGGTTCATGGCACGACTCCTGTTGCTGGGAAGGAGTCAAGAACATAGGCCTGGCCGAATTAATCGACACTAAAAAAATCGGGCGTTCGCATCTGCGCGCCGGCGCTGTTTAGCAAGCGTTTCCAATGCGCGCTCCAACGCGGCTCACGCTGCCACGGCGTCCGCCATGGCGGTGCCGGACGCAGCTCGGCGCGGCTACAGCGCACTTCGCATGATCTGCTTCCGCCACACGCAAGCCGAATGCAGCTTGCCTGTAGGAGCGGCTTCAGCCGCGACCGGTTTACCGGTAACGCTCCGTCGCGGCTGAAGCCGCTCCTACAGAACGCGTCCCGGCGTGATGACAGATGCCCTACAGCCAGCCGGCCAGCTGCGCGCGGCTGAGGCGGCCGCTGTGGGCGGTGTCCAAGGCATCGAACTCGTCGGCCAGCGACGGGTTGGCCTGCGCTTCGCTGCGGCTGATGTAGCCGTCGTGGTCGGTATCCAGCGCCTCGAAGTCGATGCGGTAGCTGCCGGCGACGCGGTCCGGCTGGATGCTGCGCACGGTCACCTGGGCTTCGCCGGGCGTCGCCGGCAACTGCACCTGGTGGGTGACCACGCCGTTGCTGAGCGGCTGCGCGCGCACGTTGACCGGCACGTCGCGCAGCGGTTCGGTGGTGGCGCTGGAGGCACTGTTGAGATTCTGCGCCGCGGCCGGCGCGGCGCAGGCGCACAGGCAGCAGAGCAGGACGAAGGAACGGCAGGACATGGACACGACGAAACTCCGGTACGGCGATGGATGGCGGCCCCGGCTCAGCCGGGGATGAACGGAAACGCGAGCTTCAACAGGCCCTTCAGCCCGCCCTCGGCGGTGCTGGCGACGGCCTTGGCGCCGAGGCTGTTGAGGGCGCGGCGCACGTCCTCCCAGCGTAGCTTGCTCACGTCCTTCTTCAACAGGTCGGCGACCTCTTCGGCGGTGGGCGCCAGCTTCTGCAACTCGTGCGTCACCTTCTCCGGCTCCGGCTGCAGGTAGCCCCAGCGCTCGGCGATCTTCAGCAGCGTGTCGAAGCGCACCGCCATCACGTCGCGATTGCGCTCGTACACGGGCATGGCGCCGACGTCGACGATGGCCTGTTCGAAGCGCTGCTGGTCGTCGGGGTGTTCGATGCGGATCGCCAGGAAGCCGTCCTTCTTGCTGCGCTCGCTGACGTGCTTGGCCCCGGCGCGCAGGTTGTCCTCGGTGAGCACGCTGGCGACGATGCGCTGCAGCGCCGCCTCGTTGTCCTCGGGCACCAGCGCGCGCCAGCGCGCATAGCCGTCGCGGCGCAGGCCCTTGACCTTGGCCGGGGTCACCCGCAGGCGCATCGCCACCGCGTTGTTGGAGTCGCTGCGCGAGATCGCGCCGTCGCGTTCCAGCAACACGAAGATCAGCAGTTCCAGGTCGCGCTTGGTCAGCGACTGGAAGCCCTGCAACAGGGTCAGGCGCAGGAATTCGTCGGCAAAGCCGGCCGGGTTGTTCAGTTCGATCGGCTGCATGTGCGCGGCCCTCCAGTCAGTGCAGCCAGCATGCCAGGCGGCCATTGCGCGGGCTGAGACGCCGCTGCGATACGCATCCCATCAGCGTCCGTGCTCGCGTCCGGGGCGGTCGCTGCGGAAGGTTTCGATCGCGCCGCGGTCCTGCAGGGTCACGTCGACATCGCGTCCGTCGGCGCCGCCGAAGGCCAGGTTGGTGGGCTTGCGGCCCTTGGTCGCGACCTCGTGCAGCAGCGTGCCGTCGGGGGCCAGCACGATCACCTTGCCGGCGTCGTAGCGGGCCACGTACAGGTTGCCGTCGACGTCGCAGCGCATGCCGTCCAGGCCGGCATCGGCGAAGCTGGCGAACAGCCGCTTGTTGGACACGCTGCCGTCGGCGGCGCGGTCGTAGACCCAGATCCGCCGCTGCACGCTCTCGTTGACGTACAGGCGCTTGCCGTCGGGGCTGACCTCGATGCCGTTGGTGGTGCCCATGCCGGTCTCGATCAGATGCGCGCTGCGGTCGCGGTCGATGCGCCACAGCTGGCCGCCGTCGTGCTTCCAGTCCGGGTCGCTGGCATACAGGGTGCCGTCCGGCGCCATCGCGATGTCGTTGGGCTGGAAGGCGCCCGGCAGTGTGGCGTAGACCTCGATGCGCTTGCTGCGCAGGGCGATGCGCAGGATGCGGTGCTGACCGTAGTCGGCCACGTACATGCGCCCGCGGCGGTCGAAGCGGATGCCGTTGCCGATGCTGCCCTCAGGAAGATCGACGAACAGAGTGGCCTGCCCGCGGCCGTCGGCATCGCGCTGGACCCGGCCGATGCTGCCGTCGTGGGCGAAGTTGACCACGTACAGCGCACCGTCGGGGCCGGTCGCAGGGCCTTCGATCTTGTCGGTGAACACGCCGTCGCCGACCAGGTCGCGGGCGTGGAACAGGGCCTCCTGCGCGCCGGCGGGGGCAGCCAGCAGCAGGGCGAGGGCGGCGAGCAAGGGGCGGCAGCGCATCGGATATCCGGACGGCGGGGGAGGCGGCAGTGTGCCAGAGGCCCCGGCGCATCGCGCGATGGCGCTCACAGTGCCGATGCCGCACGAGCGGTTAGGGTGAGGAATCTTTCCGGTCGGAGTTGCGCATGCTGCCGTTCTCGCCGAATCGCCGCCGCCTGCTGCTGGCCGGCCTGTCCGCCGGTGCCGCCGGCCTGTTGGGATCGCCCGCCTGGGCCGCCGCGCCGGCACATCGCCGCAAGCCGCTGGGCGTGGCCCTGGTCGGGCTGGGCGATTACGCCAGCAATCGCCTGGCCCCGGGTCTCGCCCTGACCAGGCACTGTCGCCTGGCCGGCATCGTCACCGGCTCGCCGCAGAAGATCCCGCAATGGCAGGCGCGCTACCGCATCCCGGATCGCAACGTCTACAGCTACGACGACCTGGAACGCATCGCCGACAATCCGGACATCGACGTGGTCTACGTGGTCACGCCGCCGCACCTGCACGCACCGCTGAGCATCCGCGCCGCGGCCGCCGGCAAGCACGTGTGGTGCGAGAAGCCGATGGCGATGCACGCCGAACAGGCGCAGGCGATGATCGAGGCCTGCGCGCGCAACAAGGTGCGGTTGAGCATCGGCTACCGCATGCAGCACGAGCCCAACACCCGGCGCCTCATCGCCCTGGCCGGCGAGCGCCCGTTCGGGGCGATGCGCAGCGTGCGCGCGGAGGCGGGCTATGCCGGCTATGGCGACACCGACCCCGCGCAGCGGCCATGGCGGCTGCGCGCGCAGTACGGCGGCGGCGCGATGTACGACATGGGCGTGTATCCGCTCAACGCGGCGCGCTACACGATCGGCGCCGAGCCGCTGGCGGTCAGCGCACGGCGTTCCACGGAGCGGCCGGCGCTGTTCGACGAAGTCGACGAGCACACGCACTTCACCCTGGAGTTCCCGCACGAGGTGACCGCCACCTGCGCGGCCAGCTTCGGCCGCACCATGAACCTGCTGCGTGCCGAGTGCGCGAACGGCTGGTACGAACTGGCGCCGTTCCAGGCCTACGACGGCGTGCGCGGCCGGGCCAGCGATGGCCGCCTGTTCGACGCGCGGGTGCGGCACCAGCAGGCGCTGCAGATGGACGAGGATGCGCTGGCGATCTTGCAGGGTACGCCGCTGCGGGTGCCTGGCGAGGAAGGCCTGCGCGACATCCGCATTGTGGAGGCGATCCAGCGCTCGGCGCGCGCGGACGGGGCGCGGATCGTGCTGTAGCGGTGGATGGCGGCAATGTGCTCTCCGTAGGAGCGGCTTCAGCCGCGACAGGCGTTCCAGGGACAGCCTGTCGCGGCTGAAGCCGCTCCTACGAAAAAAATGGGATGGAGGCTCGCGGCCGCTCAGCGCGGCATCGCCAGCACCGTGATCTCTTCGCGGTCGTGGTAGAGCTGCTTGGCGCGCAACTGCAGCGGGCGTTCGGCGCGCTCGGCGAACAGCTCCAGGCATAGCCGGGTTTCGTCCCAGCGCTTCTTCATCGGCAGCTTCAGGTTGAAGATCGCGTGCCGGCACCAGCCCTCGCGGAACCAGGTGGCCATGCGCTCGGCGACGCGGCGCGGCTGCTCGACCATGTCGCAGACCATCCAGTCCAGCGGCTGCGGCGGTTTCCAGTGAAAGCCGTCGGCACGCAGGTGGTCGACCAGGCCGCTGTCGAGCACGTGCTGGCGTAGCGGGCCGTTGTCCACGCTGGTCACGTGCAGGTGCTGGCGGGTCAGCACCCAGGTCCAGCCGCCGGGAGCGGCGCCGAGGTCGGCGGCGCGCATGCCCGGGCGCAGCAGCGTCTCGCGCTCGTGCGGGGTCAGCAGCGCCAGCAGCGCTTCCTCCAGCTTCAGGGCCGAACGCGAAGGCGCTTCCGGCAGCAGCTTCAGGCGCGGGATGCCCAGCGGCCACGGCGCGCTGTCCTCGCTGTCGGCCACCGCCAGCAAGGCATGGGTGCCGGTCAGGAAGCACACGTGCAGGCGCGGCAGCCGCGCCTGCGGCTTGTCGCTGAGCAGGCCGGCCTTGCGCAGTGCCGGGCGCAGCGCGTTGCCGAAGCTGCGTGCCAGGCCCGACAGCGGCTTGGCGGCGTCCGAGTCCGGATGTTCGACCCACAGGTCGCCGAAGCGCGGCTGGCCGGCCAGCGCCTGCAGGATCGGCGCGATGCGGTCGCTGGCCGGCAGTTCGCGCAGTTCGGCCAGCAGCTGCAGCTTTTGCCGGGCGAAGATCAACCCGCGCCAGGGCAGCGTCTGCGCCGGCACCGCGGTGTCGCTTAGCAGCAACGCATAGCCGCTGTTGCGCTCGGTGCGGGCGTAGGCGGCCAGCCCGGTCTCGCCGGCGCGGGCGTTGAGTTCGGCCGCCAGCTCGGGTTCGAAGCCGGGCCGGCAGTAGCACAGCAGGCCATGGACCAGCGCGCCGTTCTCGGAGGACATGGGCAAGCCTTCGCCGGCGGCTTCAGTAGCGGGGGCTGTCGAGTTCGCCGTAGCGGCGCAGCACCGCGCAGGCGGCGTCGCGGTGCAGGCCGCGTACCACCTCGATGCCGCGACGCTGCAGCTCGCCCACCCAGTCCGCCGGCAGCGGGCCTTCGTCGAACGGAGTCAGTGCCATCACGTCCTCGGCGCTGGCGCCGATCAGCAGGCGGTCGATGCCGGCCCAGATGGTGGCGCCGTAGCACTGGCAGCACGGCTGCGAGGAGGTGGCCAGGGTCACCGGCGACAGCACCGCATTCAGCCGCGGGGTCTGCAGGCGCTGCTGGGCCAGCATGTAGGCCATGTTCTCGGCGTGCGCCAGCGAGGTGGTCTGCGGCACCACGCGGTTGACGCCGACGGCGATGATGCGGTGGTCCGGGCCGAACACCGCCGCGCCGAACGGACCGCCGCTGCCGGCGTCCACGTTCAGCCGCGACAGTTCCACCGCCAGTGCGACCTTGTCGGCGTCGCTGGCGTAGACGGCCTGCGGATCGACCGCCTCGTGGATCCAGGCGGGCAGAGTGAGGTGGACTTGCGCGTAGAGCATCAGCGGACGGGTTCGGCAGGCTGGGGGGCGCGCAGTGTATCGGCTTGGGCGGGGCGCGCGCTGCATTGCCCGGACACGCAGGAGCAGCCGGCGATCGCGCGCGAGCCGCATACGCTCATGCGGCCGCTGGCCTGGCACTGCGCCATCACCCCCTGCGGATCGGTGGGGCTGTCGCGGTTGACGCAGGCCGGCATCGCGCCGCAGCAGTTGCCGACGTTCTTGACCGTGCAGTCGGCATCGGTGCGGCAACTGGTGTCGACCTTGATCGGCAGGCCCGGTGCTGACGCCGTCGGCGCTGGCGCGGGGGCCGGCACCGCAGGCTTGGCGGTTTCGCTGCGTGCGCAGGCGCTGGACAGCAGCATGGCGGCGAGCAGGCACAGCGAACACAGCAACGACGCGAAATGGCGGGGCATGGCGACCTTCCGTGCGGTGGAGTGCGGCCATGGTAGCAATCCGCCGTGCCGCCGCCGGCTCAGCGGCGCACGACCGTCAGCGTGTCCACGCTCTCCTGGGCGATCCGCAGCGCCGTGCCGTCGAGCGCCTGGTGCAGCGCCTGGCGGATGCTGACCTGCCCCTGCACCGCGTTGACCGGCAGCGATGCGAGGCCGGGATCGCGATACACGACCATGCAGCCGGTGGCGTGGGCCAGTTGCTGCGCGACCTCATCGAAGCGACCGGCCGGCAGGGCGTAAGCGTGGTCGGGGATGGCGTCGCACTTGCCGGTCGCCGCCGCTGCGCTGGCGTTGGCATTGGCGACTGCATTCGGCGCAGCGCCGGCAGGCGTCGTGGAGGCGGCGCAGCCGGCGAGTGCGGTGGCCAGGGCGAAGGCGGTGCAGCAGCGGCGCAGAACGATGTGCATGGCGCGATTCCCTCGGGGAGACTCTGCGCCAGTCTAGGCGGCGCGGCTTAACCGGGCTTGGCTTCGTGCGCTGCGGGCTGCGGCCGCGTGTGCACCAGGGTGCACCACAGCACGCCGCCGAGCAGGCAGGCGATCGCCAGCAGTTCCAGCGCGTTCGGCCAGCGCTGTTCCCACAGGAAGCCGTACAGCAGCGCGAAGACGGTTTCGAACACGATCATCTGCCCGACCAGGGTCAGCGGCAGCAGCCGGCTGGCGTGGTTCCAGCAGGCATTGCCGATCACCGAGGCGAACAGCGCCAGCACCAGCGCCATGCCCCAGAAGCGCCCCCACGCATCGCTGGCATGCGCCGTGCCGGGCAGGGCGAAGGCCGGCAGCGCCAACACCAGGGCCAGCGCGCCGGTGACCACGCCGGTGAGCAGCGACCAGTCGCGGCCGGACAGGTCCGCGCGCCGCCGCAGCCAGCGTGCGTTCTTGATCGAGTAGGCGGTCCAGCACGCCAGCGCGCCGACTGCGCAGGCCAGGCCGGCCGCGCGCAGGCCGAGGCTGGTCGGAATGTGCGGGCGCGCGACGGCCAGGGTCTGCACCGCCACCAGCGCCACCCCGAGCACGCACAGCGCGCAGGGCGCGGCGAGCCGGCGCAAGCGCACCGCGCCCGCCGCGCGCGAGCCGATCACGGTGACCGCCGCCGGCAGCAGGCCGATGATCAGCGCGGTGGCGGCGCCGCCGGCCCACTGCACCGCGCTGCCCAGCAGCACGTAGTAGACGATGTTGCCGAGCAGGCTCAGGCGCAGCAGCGCCCACCATTCGGCGGCGCCCAGCGGCGCGGTCGCGGCGCGCCAGCGCGGCAACAGCACCACGGCGGCGATGGCGCCATAGGCCAGGTAGCGCGAGACCGCCAGCTGCAGCGGCGAAAACGCGCTCAGCAGTTGTGGCGCCAGAAACACCAGGCCCCACAGCGCGCCCGCGGCCATGCCGCTGCCGACCCCTGCCCATAGACGTTCGCGCATGTGTTCCGGTTCCGTTCCAACGGTTCCGGCTCAGCATGCCGCCGGCGGCGGGCGCCGGCTTGTCCCAGACTCCTGTCCTGCCGCGGGGCGATGGCGTCGGCGGTAGGCGGCCGGGGTTTGCCCGGTGCTGCGCTTGAGCGCGCGGGTCAGCGCGCTCTGGTCGGCATAGCCGCTGTCCTGGGCCAGCGATGCGATCGGTCGGTCGCCGTGCGCCAGCTGCCGACGCAGCCAGTCCAGCCGCCGTGCCGCCACCCAATCCTGCGGCGTGCGCCCCAGCGCGGCGCGAAACAGCGCGTGCAGGCGGCTCGGGCTCAGGTGCGCCAGCTGCGCCATGCGTCGCACCGGCCAGTCCTGGCCGGGCGCGGCTTCGATGCGCCGGCACAGCGCCTGCAGCCGCTGCCAGCCGCGCGGCGCGGTGTTCGCCTGCAGCCAGGCCAGCACCGCGGCGCCGGCCCGGGCATGGGCAAGGTGAAGGTCGGGATGCGGTGCCTGCGCGGCGAGCAGATCCTGCAAGGGCGGGGGCAGGTCGAGGAAGGGCTGCCGTTGCAGGCGCTGCAGCGCGTCGTCGCCGAAAGCATCGGCGGCGCAATCGACGATGAGGAAGCGGTTGGGGTCCAGCGCGGACTGCGCATGCCGGGTCTGCGGTGCGACCACGGCAGCGCGGAAACGGTCCAGATAGCCACCGCGCCCGTCCACGTCCAGTTCCAGTGTGCCGTGCAGCGGCAGCACCAACTGCACATGGCCGTGCTGATGGGCAGCGCCATCGCGGCCGTAGCTGCGCAGGCTGAAGGAGGGGGCGGGGGACATGCCCGTTACGCTAGCGCGCGGGTGGTGGCGGGGGAAGGGCTGGGATTGGGGATTCGCGACAGCCCGATGGCGCGCTGTCGTCGTAGGAGCGGCTTCAGCCGCGACCCTGGGTTCCTGGTAAGGCCCGTCGCGGCTGAAGCCGCTCCTACGGACGCCTGGAGCGTTTCATCGCGGTGTACCAGCGATGCGGTGCGGAGACCAGACGCCGGGATCGGCCGGCGCTGGCCCACGCGGCGCGCTGGCGCGTGCGGCCGCGAGGGCCGCAGCCCGTACTGTCTCAGGCGCCCTGCGTCAGGCGCCGCCCTGGCCGCCGCTCCAGGTGTCGCGCAGGGTCACGCTGCGGTTGAACACCGGCGCGTCGGCGCGGTGGTCGTAGCGGTCGGCGACGAAATAGCCGGTGCGCTCGAACTGGAACGCCTGCTCCGGCGCGGCCTGGGCGGCGGCGGGTTCGACGTAGCCGCGCACGCTGCGCTTGGAGGCGGGGTTGAGATAATCGCGGTAGGTCTTGCCGTCGGACTCGTCGTCGGGCTTCTCCACCGAGAACAGGCGGTCGTACAGGCGAATCTCCGCCTCCACCGCGTGCGCGGCGCTGACCCAGTGGATGGTGCCCTTGACCTTGCGGTTGGCGCCTTCCATGCCCGGGCGCGATTCCGGGTCGAGCCAGCCGCGCAGTTCCACGATCTCGCCGGCGTCGTTCTTGATCACCTCGTCGACGCGGGCGATGCCGGCGCCGCGCAGCCGTACTTCGCCGCCCGGCACCAGGCGTTTCCAGCCCTTGGGCGGGACTTCGGCGAAATCCTCGCGCTCGATCCACAGCTCGCGCGAGAACGGCACTTCGCGCGTGCCGAAGCTGTCGTCCTTGGGGTGATTGGAGAAGGTCAGCGTCTCGCTGTGGCCGTCCGGCAGGTTGCTCAGCACCAGCTTCAGCGGCTCGATCACCGCCATGCGCCGCGCGGCGTGCGCGTCCAGGTCTTCGCGCAGGCAGCCTTCCAGCACCGAGAAGTCGATCACCGAGTTCTGCTTGCTGATGCCGACGCGGTCGACCAGCAGGCGCAGCGCGGCCGGCGTGTAGCCGCGGCGGCGCAGGCCCTGCAGGGTGTACATGCGCGGATCGTCCCAGCCGTCGACCAGGCCTTCGGCGACGAGCTGGGTCAGCTTGCGCTTGCTCATCACCGTGTAGTTGATGTTGAGCCGCGAGAACTCGATCTGCCGCGGCTTGGCCGCCTCGCGCGGCAGGCCCTTGTCCAGCAGCGGCTGCAGCAGCTCCGGGTGGCCGGCCAGGTCGACCTTGTCCACGCACCAGTCGTACAGCGGGCGGTGGTCCTCGAACTCCAGCGTGCACAGCGAGTGGGTGATGCCTTCCACGGCATCGCCCAGCGAATGCGCGAAGTCGTACATCGGGTAGATCGGCCAGGCGTTGCCGGTGTTCTGGTGCTCGACGTGCTTGATCCGGTACAGCGCCGGGTCGCGCAGGTTGATGTTGCCGCTGCTCATGTCGATCTTGGCGCGCAGGGTGCGCGCGCCGTCCGGGAACTCGCCCGCGCGCATGCGCCGGAACAGGTCCAGGTTCTCCTCGACGCTGCGGGTGCGGTACGGCGAGTCGCGGCCCGGCTCGGTGAGGGTGCCGCGGTACTCGCGCACCTGCTCGGCGGAGAGGTCGCAGACGAAGGCGTGGCCGTCGCGGATCAGCTTTTCGGCGGCCAGGTAGTACACCTCGAAATAGTCCGAGGCGTGGCGCAGCTCGGCCCAGTCGAAGCCCAGCCAGCGCACGTCGTCCTGGATCGCGGCGACGAATTCGGGGTCTTCCTTGGCCGGATTGGTGTCGTCGAAGCGCAGGTTGCAGCGCCCGGCGAACTCGGCGGCGATGCCGAAGTCCAGGCAGATCGCCTTGGCGTGGCCGATGTGCAGATAGCCGTTGGGCTCGGGCGGGAAGCGGGTGCGGATGGCCGTGTGCTTGCCGCTGGCCAGGTCCTCGCGGACGATCTGGCGGATGAAGTCTTTCTTCTCGGCCGGGGCGGAGGCGTCGGTGGCGGGGGTGTCGGACATGCGCGCGTCGGAGAATAAGTAAAGCGCAAGTTTAGCCGAGCTGGCCGGCGGCCGCCCCGGCGCGTAGGCTGCGGCTTGGCTCAGCTGCGAGATCCCGCCATGTCCTTGTCCTGCTTCGTCGTCGGCGATCGGCTCCGGCCCGCGCGGCCGCAGCGCGCCTGGCGTGCCCCCGCCGCCGCCGTCGGCGTACCCGGCTGAGGCGCGACCATGCAGATCGCCTACCGCGCCCAGCACCTGATCGATGCGCACCTGGCCAAGCACGCGCTGGAGGACGCCGGCATCACCGCCTTCGTGTTCGGCGAGGCCCTGCTTGGCGGCGCCGGCGAACTGCCGTTCGGCGTGGTCCAGGTCTGCGTGGCCGACGAACTGCTGGAAAAGGCGCAGGAAGTGCTGATGGCATTGGGCCTGGGCGGGCAGGTGACGCGGGCGATGTAGGAGAGGCCGGGACCCGGGACCGGGGACCCGGGGGGCTGGGGCAAGCGCGAGCGTGGCCAGCTGCGGCAGGAGGAATACCGGTGAGGACTTTCTTTGCCGTTTTTGCCACAGATCGCTATTTACGCTTTTCCGGGTCCCGGGTCCCGGGTCCCGGGTCCCGTCACTCCGCCCGCCAGCCCGGCGGCGCGGCATCGGCCACGGCGAGGCCGCGCAGGCGCTTGAACAGCACCACGGTCTCGGCCACGTTCCAGACCCGCAGGGCCACCTCGAAGGTGTCCAGCGGCTTGGTCAGGAAATCCTTGGCGCCCAGGCCGAGGGCGCGGTGGCGGGCGCTGCGGCTGGGGTCGGCGGTGAGCACGATCACCGGCAGGAAGCTGGACGGGCCGGCCAGCCGCGCCAGTTGCTCCAGGATCGCGTAGCCGTCCAGCTCCGGCATCACCAGGTCGAGCAGGATCAGGTCCGGCGCGAATGCGGCGACCAGGCCCAGCACCCGCTGCGGGTCGGTGGTCGCCACCACCTGGCGGAAGCCCTCGCGCTGCAGCAGTTCCTCCAGCAGGCGGACGTTGGCCGGTTCGTCGTCGACGATCAGGATGCGCGCGGCGAGGACATCGTTGCGGGTCATGCGAGGTGCCGGTCCAGAATGGAAAAGAAGTCGGCCACGTCCAGCGGCTTGGTCAGATAGGCACGCACGGGGGCGCCCTGCACGCGTGCCAGCGTGGTCGCGGTGGCATCGGCGCTGATCACCACCACCGGGATGGCAGCGGTGTGCGGTTGCGCGCGCAGCGCCTGCAGCAGGTCCTCGCCGTTGCCGTCGCTCAGGTGCAGGTCGAGCAGGATCAGGTCGGGCGTGGCGTGCTGCAGATGCGCGTGTGCCTGCGCCAGGCTGGCGGCCTCGTGCAGGCGCCAGTGCGGGCGGCGTTCGACCAGGGTGCGGATCAGCGCCTGGTTGGACGGGTTGTCCTCCACGCTGAGCAACTGGCGCTGGGCCACGCCCGTCGCCGCCGTCGCTACCGTCGGATCCGGCAACGGCGCCGGTTGTGGTCGGTCCAGCGGCAGCGCGACCGTGAACCGCGATCCGTCCGGGCCGCTGTCCACGGCGATGCGCCCACCCATCGCCTCGGTCAGGCGCTTGCTCAGCGCCAGGCCCAGGCCGGTGCCCTCGATCGCCGAGCGCTCGGCGCCGAGCCGCTCGAACGGGGTGAACAGCCGCTGCACCTGCGCCGGCGTCAGGCCATGGCCCTGGTCGTGCACGGTCAGCGCCAGGGACTGGCCTTCGGGCACGGCGCTCACCCACACCGCGCCACCGGGGCGGTTGAACTTGATCGCGTTGGACAGCAGGTTGATCAGCACCTGGCGCAGCCGCTGCGGATCGGCGCGCACGGTCCATTCCGGCGGCGGCTGCGGCGGCCGCAGCACGATGCCGCGCGCCTGCGCTTCCGGCGCGACCAGGCCCAGCGCCTCCTCCAGCGCGGTGCGCACCGGCACCGGACGTGGACTCAGGTCGAGTTGATCGGCCTCGATGCGGGCGATGTCGAGCAGTTCGGTGATCAGCCCCAGCAGGTGCCGGCCGGCGCCGAGGATGTGCTGCAGGTGATCGCGCTGCGCCGCGCCCGGCAGGTCCATCTCCAGCACCTGCGCATAGCCGAGGATGGCGTTGAGCGGGGTGCGCAGTTCGTGGCTGCTGCGCGAGAGGAATTCGGTCTTGGCGCGGTTGGCGCTCTCGGCCTCGCGGCGCGCCGACTGCGCTTCCTCGGCGCGCGCGGCGAGCAGGGTGCTGGCCTGCTGCAGGCGTTGCGCCACCTGGCCCAGTTCGTCGCCGGCCGGCGGCTGCGGCGCCAATGGCCGGCCGTCGCCGAGGCGGTCGGCGTTGGCCGAGAGTTGGCGCAGGCGCCGCGACAGCGACGAGGCGAACCAGGCCACCGCCAGCACCGCGCCGAGCCCGCCCAGCATCGCCGCGCACAGGGTGATCAGCAGGTTGCGCTGGCGCAGCGCCTGCGCCTTGGCGGTGCGCACCTGCAGCTGCGCCGTCTCGTAGTTGCGCAGCTCGCGCAGTTCCGCGCGCAGGATGTCGAGGGTGACCTTGCCTTCGCGCAACTGGCGGATCTCTTCCTCGCGGCTCAGGTCCGGCGCCAGCAGCCGCCGCCAGCCCTGCATCTTCTCCTCGAACAGCGGCTGGATGCGGGCGAAGCGCTGCGCCTGGCGCGGGTCGGTGATGCGTTGCGACAGGCGTTGCACCACGGTCTTCAGTCGCGGCTCGGCGTCGCGATACGGGGTCAGGAACGCATCCTGGCGCACCAGCCGGTAGCCGCGCACGCCGGCGGCGGTCTCGGCCAGCAGCGCATGCGCCTCGTGCAGGTCGCTGAGCAGTTGCAACGTGCGGCGCACGTCGTTCTCGGCGGCGATGTTCTGCCGTTCGACGCTGTAGATCGCCACCAGCGCCGCCACCAGCAGCAACAGCGGCAACGCCACCAGCGCCAGGCTCTTGCGGGTCAGCGGCCAGTCGTTCCAGCGTCGCGCCAGCGCCCTCACAGCGCCACCCCCGCCTGCACCGCGACCACTGCGGCCTGGGTGCGGTCGGCCACCTGCAGCTTGTGCAGGATGCGCTCGACGTGGACCTTGGCGGTGCCGGCGCTGATGCCCAGTTCGGCGCCGAGCGCGGCATTGGTGAGGCCGCGCGACAGCAGCGCCAGCACCTGTCGCTCGCGCGCGCTGAGCACGGCCAGGCGGTCGGCCTGCGCCGGCTTGCGCCGCCGCGGCGCACGCGGCGGTTCGGCCGCCAGCGGCGCCAGCAGCGCGGCGATCGCAGACAGGGCCTGCACGTCCTCCGGCGCCGGCACGGTGCGCGTGTTCCAGCCCAGGCACAGCGTGCCCAGCGGCACGCCCAGTGCGGCGATCGGCAGGCACAGTTCGCTGGCCTCGGCGGCGGCCTCGCCGCGCAGGCGCCAGGCATGGACCGGGGCCTCGACGGCGACGCTGGCGCCGGGTGGCAGCGCATCGCCCTGGCTGGCCAGCACCAGGCAGCGCGCGCCGCGCAGGGCCAGCACCGCGGCGTGCGGTGCCGCCACCAGGACACTGGCCGGCACGAGTGCGTGCGCGGCGGCCTGCGCGGCGTCGCCGGCCTCGCGCAGTGCCGCGGCGGCGGCGGCCACGGCCTGCCAGCGCGCGGCGTCGGCAGCGTCGCGGCGCAGCGCTTCACGCCACTGGCCTGCATTGGAAGGAGGGTGCACGGGCGCGTCTCCGGTATGCCGAACGGCATATTCGAGGATATGCCGCCCGGCGGATGTTCCGCAAGCCGCGGCCGCCAATACTCGCTTCGCCCCGAGACGGCATCCCCTCAGCACACGGAGACTTCCCATGCGTCGCATCCTGTTCGCCCTGGCACTGGGCCTGACCACCACCTCCACCGCGCTGGCCGCGCCGGCGATGCACTACGACGGCCAACCGGCGACGCCGGCCAGCAGCGCCGAACGCGAGATCGCCGGCCTGTTCGACCGCTGGAACGCGGCGCTGGCCACCGGCAACCCGCAGCGCGTGGCCGACCTGTACGCCCGCGACGGCGTGCTGCTGCCCACCGTGTCCAACCAGGTCCGCGCCAGCCGCGCCGAGATCGAGGACTACTTCAGCCACTTCCTCGCCGCCAAGCCGCGCGGTGCCATCAACTACCGCCAGGTGCGGCTGCTCGACGACGACAGCGCGGTCGATGCCGGCGTCTACACCTTCACCCTGAACAATCCCGACGGCAGCACCCGCCAGGTGCAGGCGCGCTACACCTTCGTCTACGAAAAGCGCGACGGGCGCTGGCTGATCATCAACCACCACAGCTCGGCGATGCCGGAGCCGGTCGCCACGGCCACCGCCACTGCCGCGGCGAAATGAGCGTCACGCCCGGCGCCGCCGCCGCGGTGGCCGGGCGCACTTGAAAGCGGACGCCGGCAGCGCCATCCACATGACATCGCCGTCGCTGCCAGGAGTCCGTGCCATGTTGGGAATCGGTGCCTTCAAGCAGCGCCTGCCGCGCCCGGGCGAGAGCCTGCCGGGACGCGCGCAGCCGCTGCCGCTGCACAACCGTCACTTCGTCAACGGCCATCCGTTGCGCGACGCCTTCGCCGGCCTGGAGCAGGTGCAGTTCGGCCTGGGTTGCTTTTGGGGCGCCGAACGCAAGTTCTGGTCGCTGCCGGGCGTGTTCAGCACCGCGGTCGGCTACGCCGGCGGCGAGACGCCCAATGCCACCTATCGCGAGGTCTGCTCCGGCCAGACCGGCCACACCGAGGCGGTGCTGGTGGCGTTCGATCCGCAGACCGTGCGCTTCGAGCAGTTGCTGCAGACCTTCTGGGAAAGCCACGATCCGACCCAGGGCATGCGCCAGGGCAACGACACCGGCACCCAGTACCGCTCGGCGATCTATTGCACCACCCAGGCGCAGTACGAGGCCGCGCTGGCCAGCCGCGATGCCTACCAGCAGCGCCTGGACGCCGCCGGCTATGGCCCCATCACCACCGAGATCCGCTTCCCGGCGCCGCCGTTCTACTACGCCGAGGACGAGCACCAGCAGTACTTGGCCAAGAACCCGGGCGGCTACTGCGGTTTGGGCGGGACCGGGGTGAGTTGCCCGATCGGGCTGGAGGCCTGAGCCTCGACGCGCAGGTTGCGCCGCGGCCCACCCGCGCTTGGCTGCGGCGCGCCTGCACGCTTCCTGCGCGCTCCCGTCCGCCCTTTGGTGGCCGGGAGCGGCTGAAGCCTAGGGTATCTGCGATCGAAGTCGCTGGTGAGCCGGTAAGCGGCCTCCGCACACGCAGAGAGCCAGGCCAGGATGGGGGTCGATAGCACCATCGCCAGCGCAATCCCACCGGCACTTTCGTTGGATGGCTCAAAGAGATGGAAGGCGGCCGGCGCAAGCAGCCAAGGCACGAATGCGGCCACGTACAGCGCAATGGCCCCTTTTCGATAGCTCCTGGCCGATCTCCAGATCCCTTTGGGTACGAAGCGCGCCTTGTCGTCCGACAGGCCAATCATGCCTTTGGCCATCTTGCAGTACGCCAGGACCCGCGCTGCATTGCTGCGTTCCAACGCGACTCTGATCTCGTCGGCGTCGAGGTTGCCCCCGATCGCGTTGCCGACCGCGATCTGCAAGGCGGCCGCATCCGCATGTCGCCAGGCGCCGTCAAGGGACAGTGCGTACAGGCGTTGCGTACGTTTCACCGAGAGCCCGAGAAAGCCGGTCCTCCACTTGAGGAAGAACATGGGAAGCGCGCCAGCGGCGGCGATGACGCCGGCGATATGGCTGTAGCGACCTGCGAACTCGGCGAGTGACATGCTGCGGCTCCGGACTGGACTCGGACGCATCAAGCCAAAGCAGCCTCTCAAGGAGCGAGACTGCACCTCGATGGGCGCGGCGACAGCGTGCGTCTTGCCGACGCCATCCGCTTACTTGGCGCTACCCGCGCTGCCCTTGCCGGCGGCGGGCCGCAGCCGCGCCGCGTAGCCGGAAAGCTGCAGCGCCTTGCGCGGCGGCAGGTCGGCGGTGAGTCGTGCGATCGCCGCATCGCCGTCGCGGCTGCGGCCGAGCGCATAGTCGGTCCGTGCCAGTTCCAGCGTGGCGCGCTGGCGCACTGTCAGGTTGCCGAACGGGTCGAAGAAGGAGTCCACGCGCGTGCGGTCCTGCACCCCGGTCCAGCCGAATTCCAGCTCGGCCGGCGTCTCCTCGGCGAGCCGTGCGTAGCGCCGCCGCGCCTCGGCCGGTGCGAGCTGGCCGCTCAGCAGCGCCAGGCGGGTCCGCAACAGCGCCGTTTCGGCGGGTGGTGCGTCGGCGGCGTAGGCATCCAGGACGCGTCGCATCCACGCCCAGTCGACGTTGCCGGTGTCGGCTTGGGTGCCGAGCAGGTTGAAGGCGAGGATCGCCGCGCGCTGCGTCGCGGTGGTGGCGCGCTCGACCGCGTCCGCCGTCGGGCGCCCCAGCGTCGAGGGCTTGACCAGCGCGATCGCCGGATCGTGCGCGAGGATCGCTTCCAGGTCCGGCTTGTGGAAATAGCCGACCACGACCAGCACCGTCTTGCCCGGGTGCGCCAGCGCCGCGGCGCGGATGCGTTGGGCCTGCAGGAAGGTGCGGTACAGGTACAGCCGCCGCGGCAGGTCCTGGTCGGCACGGGGCGCCGGCGTCTGCGCCCACTTCTGCACCGCGGCCACGTTCTCGGCGGCATCCGCGGCAAAGAAGTCGCGCTGCAGGGCGGCCTTGTCAGGGAACGACAGGAAGCCCTGGAAACCCTGTTCGCGGCGCAGTTCCAGCGGGGTGTCCAGGTCCACGCCGAAGCCGAGCTTGGCGTCCTCCACCGGCGGCATCCAGTCGATCGGACAGAGGGCGACGGGATGCGCCGCAGCGTACGGCAGGATCACCCCCTGCACCTCGTAGGTGTACTCGTAATAGTCACCGCGTGCCGCCTGCTCCGGCGGACGCTCCAGGCAGATCGCGTCCGGCGCGAGGTGCTCCAGGAACGCGGCGAGCACGCCCGGCTGGTCGCGCTCGGAGACCAGTTGCGCGGCGTGCTCCACGCCCAGGATCGCGACCCGGGTCGGTGCCGGCGTGGCGGCCATGCCGGTGGCACTGGCGGTGGCAAGCGCCAGCAAAAACACACAACGCGCCATCCATCCGCGCATGCACTCTCTCCTGTCGAAGCCGTGGAAGCACCCTGTCGGCGCGCGGGTGTGCGTAACCGCCGTTACGTCATGCCCGGCCACGATCGACCGCGACGCCGCGCGCAGCCGCCGATGGCGGACTGCAGGGTGTGGCGACAAGTGTAGTCATGCTGCGATGCCGCCGTCTGCATGACAGGTGGCACTGGTCGCGCTAGACGAACTCGGCCGCGAACATCTGCCGCATCTGCGCGATCTGCTCCTCGCGTTCGGGGTGCAGCAGGCGCAGGCATGCCTCGGCGAAGCTGACCGGGCTGGTGCCGGGGGCGGTGATCAGGCCGTCAGCGCTGACCACGCGGCGTTCCTGGTAGTGCGCGCTGCCGGCATAGACAGTGGCGTGCTCGCGCAGGAAGGCTTCGGAGTTGCTGGTGTGCGGGCGCGTATCGAGCAGGCCGGCGTAGGCCAGCGCCAGGGTCGCGCCGCAGATCGCCGCGACGCCGCGACCGGCCTCCAGGCGCTGTTGCAGCAACGCGCTCAGGCCCGGAATCTCGCCGGCCTGCCAGCGGTCGCTGCCGGGCAGCAGCCAGAGGTCGGCGTCCAACGGCGCCAGATCCGACAGGGCATAGGTGGGGTGCAGGTCGAGGCCGCCGATCGAGGTGATGGGCTTGCCGTCGATGCTGGCGATCTGCAGCGTGTCGCCGAACCAGGCTCGCGCCGCCGGCAGGATGGTGCCGATCTCCCAGTCCGCCACGCCGTCCACCATCACCACCGCGATCGTTGCCATTGCCTTGCCTCTGCACTCGGGCGCGCAGCATAGCCCGGGAAAAGTTGCGGCCGCGCCAACGCGATGTCGAAAGCGCCGCAGGTGATATGTGCTGTGCCTGCGCCTGTTTGCCGTGTTCCGCGTCGTTGCCGATGCGGCGCCGCGCCGCGCAGCGGCCTGCACCGACGGCAGCGGATCGAACGACGAACAGGCCGCGCGGCGGACACCCGCCTCGCCCATCCCCCTATTCCCATTCCCGGTTTCCCGCACAAACAAAGAGCGGCATCGCCGCCGCTCTTCGGGTGCCGCAAGGCGAGCGCCGCTCAGCCGATCAGCTTGTGCCGGATCGTGTCGCGCAGGCTCTGCAGGTCCTTGGCGAAGGTGTCGATGCCGCCGGCCAGCTTCTCGGTGGCCATCGGATCGGCCGCCAGGTCGGCGGCGAAGCGCTTGGCGTCGATCGGTTCCACCTTGGCGCCATCGGCCTGGCCGGGCGAGAGCTTGCGCGGCAGCGGGCCGTGGTCGGCGTCGAGCTTCTCCAGCAGGTCCGGCGAGATGGTCAGGCGATCGCAGCCGGCCAGCGCCTCGATCTGCGCGGTGGAGCGGAACGAGGCGCCCATCACCACGGTCGCCGAGCCGCGGCGCTTGAACTCGTCGTACACGCCGCGCACGAACTGCACGCCCGGGTCTTCGTCGATGGTCGCCGGGGTCTGGCCCTTGGCCACGTACCAGTCGAGGATGCGGCCGACGAACGGCGAGATCAGGAAGACCCCGGCCTCGGCGCAGGCCAGGGCCTGGGTGCGGTTGAAGATCAGGGTCAGGTTGCAGTCGATGCCGTCCTTCTGCAACTGCTGCGCCGCCTCGATGCCTTCCCAGGTCGCGGCGACCTTGATCAGGATGCGGTCCTTGGGGATGCCGCGTTCGGCGTACATGGCGATGAACTTGTGCGCCTTGGCGATGGTGGCGGCGGTGTCGTGGGCCAGGTCGGCGTCCACTTCGGTGGACACGCGGCCGGGCACCAGCGCGCTGAGCTTGGCGCCGACGCCGATGGTCAGGCGGTCGGCGATCTCGTCGACCAGGGCGGCGTGGTCGCCGTCCTGGCCGCGCGCCCAGGCCAGCGCCTCGTCGATCAGGTCGGCATAGACCGGCAGGTCCAGCGCCTTCTTCACCAGGGTCGGGTTGGTGGTGCAGTCCACCGGCTTGAGCCGCTTGATCGCGTCGTAGTCGCCGGTATCGGCCACGACCACGGACAACTCGCGCAACTGGGCGAGCTTGGAGGGGGCGGAAGAGGTCATCGGTATCTCTCGGGAACGAGTGGGAACAAGGATAGGGCCGCGCACGTTAACGCGCTGCGCGCGCGTTGTCGTCGTCGGCGCGCTGCACCGCGGTCACGCGCAGGCGCAGCGGGCGTCCGCCGGGCGCCTGCCAGTCGATGGACTGGCCCACGCCCAGGCCGAGCAGGGCGCTGCCGACCGGGGCCAGCACCGAGATGCGCGCATGCGCGGCATCGGCTTCGTGCGGATAGACCAGGGTCAGGTGGTGGCGCTCGCCGTGCAGCTCGTCTTCGCATTCCACGCGCGAATGCATGGCGACGATGCCGGGAGGAAGTTGGTCCGGCGCCACGACGGTGGCGCGGTCGAGTTCTGCGCCCAGCGCGAGCGCGGCCGGGTGCTGGTGCAAGGCGGAGGAGTCGAGCAGGGCTTCCAGGCGCGCGAGGTCGCGGCTGGAGACGATCAACGAGGGCGGCAGGCCGCTGCGGTGTTGCGAAGTCATGGACAGGCTCCGGTTGGATGGCACAACGAACGGGGGCGGCACCGTGCCGCCCCCTGTCGCCATTGTGCAAGCAAGCCGGCGCCGATGCGACGCCGCGGCCCGGTCGGGCCCCGCTCAGGCCACCTGGCGCGGCGCCTGGCTCGGCAGCGGCGCCTGCGCCGGCAGCGTGAACAACGCTTCAGGCAGCGCGCCGAACAGGTGCGCCAGTTGCTGCAGGAACGCACCCATCGCCGAACTGCGCCGCCACAGCATGGCGATGCGCCGGCTCGGCCCGCCGTCGGGCGCGAACGACAGCAGCCGCAGGTTCGGCGGATTGGCCACCGGCGGCTGCACCGCCAGCAGCGGCAACAGGGTCACGCCGACGTTGGCGGCGACCATTTGCCGCAGCGTCTCCAGGCTGGTGGCCTGGAACTCGGCCTTCTCCAGCGCGCCGGACAGATGGCAGACGTCCAGCGCCTGGTCGCGCAGGCAGTGCCCGTCCTCGAGCAGCAGCAGGCGTTGCGCGTGCAGTTCCTCCAGCGTCAGCGGGGTCGGCCGCCGCGCCAGCGGATGCTGCTCGGGCACCGCCAGCACGAACGGTTCCTCGAACAGGAATTCGGCGTGCAACTGCTCGTCGTGCAGCGGCAGCGCCAGCAGCGCCGCGTCCAGCCGGCCCTCGCGCAGGCGGGTCAGCAGCACGTCGCTCTTCTCTTCGATCAGCAGCAGTTCCAGTTGCGGGAAGCGCTCGCGCACGCGCGGGATCACGTGCGGCAGCAGGTACGGACCGAGTGTGGGGAAGATGCCCAGGCGTACGGTGCCGGCTTCCGGATCCTGGCTGCGCCGCGCCGCTTCCTTCATCTGCTCGATCTCGGCGACGATGCCGCGCGCGCGGCTGGCCGCCTCGCGCCCGGCCGGGGTCAGCATGACCTTGCGCGGGGCGCGTTCGACCAGCGGCACGCCCAGTTCGTCCTCGAGCTTCTTGATCTGCGTGGACAGCGTCGGCTGGCTGACGAAGCAGGCCGCGGCGGCGCGCCCGAAATGCTTGTGATCGGCCAGCGCCACCAGGTATTTCAGATCACGCAGGTTCATCGACGGGTTCCTCGGGACGCAGCGGCGGGAGGTGTCGCAGGATCACAGCATAGAGCGTCTGGCGCCGCTGACGGCGAGACAGATGGGCGTGCGCGTCGCAGGCCGTACGCCCGGGTCCCGCGCCGGCAGGGCGGCGCGGGACGGGGCGGATCAGGCCGCTTCGGCGACGCTGCCGCTGGCGACCGGTGCGCTGTGGCGGATCAGGTGGTCGAAGGCGCTCAGCGCCGCCTTGGAGCCTTCGCCCATGGCGATGATGATCTGCTTGTACGGCACCGTGGTGGCATCGCCGGCGGCGAACACGCCCGGCAGCGAGGTCTGGCCGCGGTCGTCGACCACGATCTCGCCGCGCGGCGACAGCGCCACCGTGCCCTGCAGCCACTCGGTGTTCGGCAGCAGCCCGATCTGCACGAAGATGCCTTCCAGCGCCAGGCGATGCACATCGCCGCCGACGCGGTCCTTGTACACCAGGCCGGTGACCTTCTGGCCATCGCCCAGCACCTCGGTGCTCTGCGCGTTGACCAGGATGTCGACGTTGCCCAGGCTGCGCAGCTTGCGCTGCAGGACGTCGTCGGCGCGCAGCTTGCTGTCGAACTCGACCAGGGTCACGTGGCTGACGATGCCGGCCAGGTCGATCGCCGCTTCCACGCCGGAGTTGCCGCCGCCGATCACCGCCACGCGCTTGCCCTTGAACAGCGGGCCGTCGCAGTGCGGGCAGTAGGCCACGCCCTTGTTGCGGTACTGGTCTTCGCCGGGCACGTTCATCTGCCGCCAGCGCGCGCCGGTGGACAGGATCACCGTGCGGCTCTTCAGCGAGGCGCCGTTGGCGAGCTTGACCTCGACCAGGCCGTCGGCACCGGCCGGCACCAGCTGTTCGGCGCGCTGCAGGTTCATGATGTCCACGTCGTACTGGCGCACGTGCTGCTCCAGCGCCGCGGCCATCTTCGGGCCTTCGGTCTCCTGCACGGAGATGAAGTTCTCGATCGCCATGGTGTCCAGCACCTGGCCGCCGAAGCGCTCGGCCGCCACGCCGGTGCGGATGCCCTTGCGCGCGGCGTAGATCGCCGCCGCCGCGCCGGCCGGGCCGCCGCCGACCACCAGCACGTCGA
The DNA here is from genome assembly GCF_014206815.1 of Xanthomonas sp. F10. Lineage (GTDB taxonomy): Bacteria > Pseudomonadota > Gammaproteobacteria > Xanthomonadales > Xanthomonadaceae > Xanthomonas_A > Xanthomonas_A indica. The sequence goes on along the minus strand of NZ_JACHNP010000001.1, from coordinate 49,639 downwards.
ACGGCGCCTTGGCCGCGATCGCCGCCGCGTCGCGCTTGGCCGCGCCGGTGTCGAGCTTGGCCACGATCTGCTCCAGGGTCATGCGGCCCTGGTCGAAGACTTCGCCGTTGAGGTAGACGGTGGGCACCGACATGATCTGCCGCGCCTCGACCTCGTCCTGGAACAGTGCGCCGTCGATGGCCACGTGCTGGATGTTCGGGTTCAGCACCGCGGCCAGGTTCAGCGCCTGCACCACGTCCGGGCAGTTCTGGCAGGACAGCGAGAAATAGGTTTCGAAGCGGTATTCGCCGGGCAGGTTGCGCACCTGCTCGATCAGCTCGGCGGTGGCCTTGGACGGGTGGCCGCCGACCTGCAGCAGCGCCAGCACCAGCGAGGTGAACTCGTGGCCCATCGGCAGGCCGGCGAAGCGCAGGTGGATGTCGTGGCCGGGGCTGTTCAGCGCGAACGACGGGGCGCGCTCGCCGCTGTCGCGGTGCACGTCCAGGGTGATCTTGTCCGACAGCAGCACCAGATCCTCGAGCAGGTCGAGCATCTCGCGCGACTTAGCGCCATCGTCCACCGACGCGGTGATGTGGATGGGCCGGACGACCCGCTCCAGGTAGGCCTTCAACTGGGTTTTCAGATCGGCATCCAACATGGCGGACTCCTGACGTTGGGCAAAACGAGGGGGAGGCGAACTGCCAGGGCAGTGCGCCGCGAACAAGGGAGGAGGGATGAACCGCAGCCGGCGCCGGCGCGCGATGCCGGCTGCGGTTCACCCCCACCCCCGCCAGCAGGCGGAGATGGGAGCGAGGGCGGCTTAGATCTTGCCGACCAGGTCCAGCGACGGCTTCAGGCTCTTCTCGCCTTCCTTCCACTTGGCCGGGCACACCTCGCCCGGATGCGAGGCGACGAACTGCGCGGCCTTGAGCTTGCGCAGGGTCTCGGTGACGTCGCGCGCGATCGCATTGTCGTGGATCTCGAGGGTCTTGATCACGCCTTCCGGGTTGATCACGAAGGTGCCGCGCAGGGCCAGGCCTTCTTCCTCGATGTGCACGCCGAAGGCGCGGGTGAGCTGGTGGGTCGGGTCGCCGACCAGCGGGAACTGGGCCTTGCCCACCGCCGGCGAAGTCTCGTGCCACACCTTGTGCGAGAAATGGGTATCGGTGGTGACGATGTAGACCTCGGCGCCGATCTTCTGGAACTCGGCGTAATGCTCGGCGGCGTCTTCCACTTCGGTGGGGCAGTTGAAGGTGAAGGCGGCCGGCATGAAGATCAGCACCGACCACTTGCCCTTCAGGTCCGCGTCGGTGACTTCGATGAATTCGCCGTTGCGGTAGGCGTTGGCCTTGAACGGCTGGACCTGGGTGTTGATCAAAGACGACATGGAGTTTCCTCGTGGTTGCAATAGGGTCGGGGGATGGAACGAGGCTCATGATAGGGGGCGCCGATAGATCCCTCAAATCGATTGATGGAATTAAATAGATAGGTTTCCTCTATCGATTTCCAAGCCTGGCTCTTTGCTGCACTGCCGCACGATGGCGCCAGCCGCCCATGGCGCTTAGGCGTTGCTCTCTTCTACCACGTTGGCTTTTCCGCGCCCGCTGCGTCATCGTGACAGCGATGAATGCGCCTACCCCCGAGTCCCTGCTGCGCGCGGCCTGCCTCCAGGTCAAACGCGGCGACGCCGAAGCCTTGCTGCTGCACGCCCTGCAACGCGATCGCGCGTGGTTGTTCGCGCACGCCCGCGAGCCGCTGGCCGAGGCCGTGGTCGCTGGGTTCCAGGCGCTGCTGGCGCGGCGTGCGCAGGGTGAGCCGGTGGCCTACCTGACCGGCCGGCGCGGCTTCTGGACCCTGGACCTAGCGGTCGGGCCGGCCACGCTGATCCCGCGCGCGGACACCGAGCGGCTGGTGGAACTGGCGCTGGAGCGGCTGGATGCGGCGCCGGGCCGGCGTGTCGCCGACCTCGGCACCGGCAGCGGCGCCATCGCCCTGGCCCTGGCCAGCGAACGCCCGCAGGCGCAGGTGACGGCCACCGACCTCAGTGCAGCCGCCCTGGCGGTGGCGCAGGCCAATGCGCATGCGCACGGCCTGGATAACGTCGCCTTCGTCCACGGCGCCTGGCTGGCACCGCTGGCCGGGCAGCGCTTCGACCTGATCGCCAGCAACCCGCCGTACATCGCCGCCGACGACCCGCACCTGCAGCAGGGCGACCTGCGCTACGAACCGGCCAGTGCGCTGGCGTCCGGTCCCGATGGCCTGGACGATCTGCGCCGGATCGTCGCAGACGCGCCGCCGCATCTGCTGCCCGGTGGCTGGCTGCTGCTGGAACACGGCTGGGACCAAGGCCCGGCGGTACGCGCGCTGCTGGAGGCGGCCGGCTTCGTGGAGGTGGCGACCCACCAGGACCTGGAAGCGCGCGATCGGGTCACGCTTGGGCAGTGGCTGGCGGCGTAAGCCCGCAGCCATCCCATGGGAATTCCGCACTGCGCTGCACCCGCCAGCCCGGGTGTCGGCGTGGCGCTATGCGTAGACAACGCGGTCATCCACCGGCTCGGCAACGCCGTGCCGCATTCGCTGCGGGTCAGTGTGGAGCGCTCAGTCGCGCATTATTGAAGCGCCGCGCTCCCCGCCTGGCATTGAATATGGTTTGCGATGAGGTGCGGTGGCGCGACCGTCTTCCGTGGGCGCTGGAAGAGGCGGTCAGGCTGGAGCGCCGCGCTGCCAGCGCGTTGCCGTCCCTGACGGCTGCGGCGTAGAGTGCCCGCATGAAAACCCGAATTGCCCTGGCTGCATTCACCCTCTCCATAACCCTGACGGCAGGATGTTCCATGACACACGGCAGCCCGAAAGACCCCGCGAAGAATCCACACCCGGTCAAGCGCTACGAAGTCATCGCTACGTCGCAGGCTCCCGGACCGTGGGATTCGATCGCGGGTTACATCGGATATGACGTGGTCAACAAGAAATGCTTGCCGATGGACTCATTCCTCGGCCAGCAGGATGTCCCCAACATTGGCATCGACATTGAAATGGCTCGCGTGGACGAACACACGTGGAAAGGATATTTCTACCGCGACGCCTTGCAGGACGAGGATTACTACAAGCTTGGCGTATGCCACTGGGACGTGACCAGTGTGGGCATCACGGCAGTCGCCACGGGAGTCAGGTTCAACTGGAGCCACACGTTGAATACCCTCCTGCGCGACGGCCTGCAGACGAGTTATTTCAAGAAGAGCTTGTACGGCGACCGCGCCGCCGCGCGCTATGGTGCGCAGACCCTGACTGCTGAAGACCCTGAAGTCTCGCAACATCCAGATGCGTACTTTCTCGTCACCGTCGTCGTCAAGGATGTCATCCCATGAGCCACATGGATCAGGTGCGCGCCGACGCGGCCAACGACGCCTATGTCAACCGCTCGCAGCGTGATGTCGAAACGTCGAAGGCCGTTTCCCTGGACGGCAAGGACTATACCGTCTTCGGTTATGCGAACGACCCGACGACCGGCTTTCACGCGACCGCCTATCAAAACGTGGCGGCGCCGCATGACGTCATCATCGCCTATCGTGGCACTGATCCAGCGCTGTTTTCGGGGGCGACCAGCGCGGAGAGGCGGGACCACGCGCTGACCACGCTGCAGGACATTGCTGTCGACGCCAAGATGGTGCGAGACAATGTCAATCCGCAAAAAGCCGCCGCCGATGCGTTCACCGCGGACATGCTCGCCAAGGCAGCCAGTCGCGGCATCCCCAGTGACCAGATCTCGGTTGCCGGCCATTCCCTCGGCGGGGCGCTGGCGGAACTCGAGGCGGCCAAGTACGGCCTGCGCGGCGCCACCTTCAACGGCTATGGCGCGGCGCAGCTGATCGATGGTCCGGCGCAACCGGGCTGCCAACTCACCAATTACCGCATGGCCGGCGATGTGGTGAGCGCGGCCAGCCCGCATATCGGCGAGGTAGTGTCGCTGGCCAGCCAGGACGACATCCAGAGCCTTCGCGCGGGGCGCTATCTGGATGCGCCGGCCGGCGCGCCGCCGCCCAACGTGCTGATCGCGATGCGCCTGGATGATCATGGCGGCCAACAGCACTTTGGCAGCCAGAGTCCGGAGAATATGCTGCAACCCGCCCGCTTCGCAGAGGCGGTGCAGCGCTCTGAGGAGCATGAAGCGGCCATTGCAGCTTTCCGCAGCGACGTATCGCAACACCGCGGGGAACTGTCGCTGGCGCTGCGGCAGATGCAAGCAGGCGATGGCCAGCGCCTGCTGCCTCCCGGAGTCCAGCGGCAAGTGAACGAATACCTGACCTTGCATGCCGATCAGCCTATCCGTGACCGGATCGAAGGCAGCGGTATCGTGCAGGGCGTGCAGCACGGCTTGCAATCCAGTGCCGATGCGGTGCGTTCCAGCGGCCGCTACGTGCAGGCATTGGACGAGCGCATAGCCGCGGTGGCGCGTGAGGGTGGCCGCTTTACCGCACCGTTCATCCCGGTTGCGCCGCTGGCTGGGCATGTGGTGGGCGAAGCCGCCCGCCTGCACGGCCGGGGTGCGGATGCGGCGGCACGTTGGGTAGGCGGTGGACTGGAATCGGCAAAAAGCGCCGTGGAGCGAGGCGCGCATGCGGCTGCCGACGCCGTGGTGGAACGCATCCATGATCCTCGCTTCCAGGCGGGCGTGGCCAACGTCGCCAATCACATCGTCAATGCCTACGATGGCGCGCGGGTTGCGGCGCAAGCCGCCACACAAACGTATCAGCTCGGCAAGCAGGCGGTCTCCGATGGGGTTGAGCGGGCCGAACGCGCGGTGACGCACACCTACGCCGCGACCAGACACGCGATCTCGCAAGCGGCCGACAGCGCCGCACGGGTCGGCACGCAGGCGTACGAAACCGCAAGACAGACCGCCACGCAGGGCATCGATGCGGCCAAGCACGCGGCGGGCCAGGCCTACGACACGCTGACCCATCCTGGGCAATGGTTCCAGCGCGGCACGCCGGCCCCTGCGTCCGCGCAGCCGCATCCGCAGACGCCTGCCGCGACGCATCCGCATGGCGCGTCGACGCCGCCGGCTTCCAGCGTCCAGGCGGCACCGTCGGCCGCACACGCAACCGATCGTGCGCAGAATCTCGGCGCGCTGTCTGCGTCCGATCAGGCCATGTTCGCGCGTATCCGCAAGGACGTGCCGGCGCATATCGACGATGCGCACGTCGCGCAGGCGATGCTCGGCGCCAAGCAAGCCGGCATCGTGGGCGCGGACAAGATCGACCGGGTGCAGATGGCCGGCGACACGCTGTGGGTGTCCGGTACCACGCCTGGCTTTCGCGCCGCCACGGACGTGGCGCAGGCGGCTGCACCGATGCACGAGACGGTACAGCGGGCGCAGGCGTTCAATCAGCAGCGTGAGCAGCACGTGGCCATGGAAGCGCAGCAGCGGCAGCAGGACGCGCACGGCAGAAGCGCGTCGGTTCTCGGTTAGTCCCGATCCCGCGTGACCGGTCGGCGCTGTGCCGGGCCCCTTCGCGGCCGGCCGTTTGCTGATCAGCGCCGCTGATCGTGGCGCGCATGGGTAGAATCGCGGTTTTCCCGCAGGAGGCGCCATGCGCACGCTGTATCCCGAGATCGAGCCGTTCGACAGCGGCATGTTGCCGGTGGACGCACGGCATACCCTGTCCTACGAACAGTGCGGCAATCCGCACGGCAAGCCGGTGGTGCTGCTGCATGGTGGTCCCGGCGGCGGCTGCAACGCGAAGATGCGCCGCTTCCACGACCCGGCCAAGTACCGCATCGTGCTGTTCGACCAGCGCGGTTCCGGCCGCTCCACGCCGCATGCCGACCTGGTCGACAACACCACCTGGGACCTGGTCGCCGACATCGAGCGGCTGCGCACGCACCTGGGCATCGAGCGCTGGCAGGTGTTCGGCGGCAGTTGGGGCTCGACCCTGGCGCTGGCCTACGCGCAGACGCATCCGCAGCGCGTCACCGAGCTGGTGCTGCGCGGCATCTTCATGCTGCGCCGCTGGGAGCTGGAGTGGTTCTACCAGGAAGGTGCCAGCCGCCTGTTCCCCGATGCCTGGGAGCACTACGTCGCGGCGATCCCGCCGGTGGAGCGCGCCGACCTGATCTCGGCCTTCCACCGGCGCCTGACCAGCGACGACGAGGCCACCCGCCTGGCCGCGGCCAAGGCCTGGAGCGTGTGGGAAGGCGCGACCAGCTTCCTGCACGTGGATGCCGATTTCGTCGACAGCCACGAAGACCCGCACTTCGCGCTGGCGTTCGCGCGCATCGAGAACCACTACTTCGTCAACGGCGGCTTCTTCGAGGTCGAGGACCAGTTGCTGCGCGACGCGCACCGCATCGCCGACATCCCCGGGGTGATCGTGCACGGCCGCTACGACGTGGTGTGCCCGCTGGCCAACGCCTGGGACCTGGCCAAGGCCTGGCCGAAGGCGACGCTGCAGATCACGCCGGCGGCCGGCCATTCGGCGTTCGAGGCGGAGAACGTCGACGCGCTGGTGCGCGCCACCGACGGTTTCGCCTGAGTCCGCGCGCGCCTGCGCGGCGCGCTCACGCAGGGGGCGCCGTGCGGCGCCTCCGTTTCCGGCTCAGCAGGCCAGCACGTTGCCAGGCGCGTACCCGGCAGCCTCGACCGCACCTGGCGGTGCGGGCCGCGCGTCGAGCTGCGCCTGCGTGGTCTCCTCGGTCCACACCACGAACGATTCGAGCACGTTGTCGCCGAAGGTGGTGCTGATCGCCACGTCGGCGGCATCGCGGCCGCGCGCGATCAGCACCCGGCCGATGCGCGGCAGGTTGTGGCGCGCGTCGAAGGTGTACCAGTGCCCGTCGAGGAAGGCCTCGAACCAGCCGGAAAAGTCCATCGGCGCGTCAAAGGCGGGGACGCCGATGTCGCCCAGATAGCCGGTGCAGTAGCGCGCCGGGATGTTCATGCAGCGGCACAGCGCGATGGCCGCATGCGCGAAGTCGCGGCACACGCCGCGCCCTTCCTGCAACGCCTGCGCGGCGCTCTTGGTGGCGCAAGCGTGGGCGTAGCCGAAGGCGATGTGCGCATGCACGTAGTCGCAGATCGCCTGCACCCGCGCCCAGCCGGTTGGCGTGCCGCCGAACAGCTCCCAGGCCATGCCGCTGAGCAGGTCGGTTTCGCAGTAGCGGCTGCCGAGCAGATACACCAGGGTGTCGTCGGGCAACTGCTCCACCGGCGTCTGCGCCGCATCGTAGCGGTACTGGTCCGGCAGCCCGCTGTCGCGCACCACCGCATCGGCACGCAGGGTCAGCGTGCCGGCGGGCGCCAGCAGGCGCGTGCAGCGATTGCCGAAGCCGTCGCGATAGCTGTGCAGCGGTACCGCCGGCGCGCTGTGCAAGGCGGTGGCGGCGACGATGTCGTCGCGGCGGCTGTCATGGATGTCCAGCATCGCCAGCATCGGCGTCGCTTGCGCGAACCGATAGCGAATCTCGTAACCGAGGCGGATGAGCATGGGGTGTCCGGTGCGGGGCGGGGCGCGGGTGCGCACCGGTCCAGCCCGAGCGTGCGCAGCCAGCGCTCAGCTTGATGTGAAGATGGGCGCTCGCCGCTTCAGCATGCTGAGCGTCGCTGCGGTCGAGGCATGCCGAATGGTCGCAGTGGCGATCGGATGCGTTGCCGATCGTTGGCGCATGTGCGCCAACCCAGCCTCGTCGCTGCACTGGCACGCATCGCGGCGGCGCACCGGCCGCGAACTGCATGGGCGGACGTGGTGGTCTCGCCTGGCGCCGACCCTGGCGAGGTCCGGCGGCGTGCCGTCATGGTCCCGCATGGGCCCCGGCGCAAGCCTGACGTAGACTGCGCTGCCACTGCCTGTCCGACGACACATGATCCCGCTGATGAGCCTGCGCGAGACGCTGGACGCCTTTGCCGCCTGCAACGACGAGGGCCACATACACGAGGCGTTCGGCTGGGTGCATGCGACTGGCGAGGATCCGCTGCAGGCGCGCTTCTGGTTGCTGCCAGACGAAGCCACCGCGTTCGACGACACTGGCGCAGTGCCGGCGGCGGCGCGCGCTGGGCCTGGCACCCTACCTGGAACCGGCGACGTTCGCCGATGTGCTGGATGTGCAGAAGCGGCAATGCCCGCTGTCCACGTTGCAGGACTACGCGCAGGCGTTGGCCTACTACGCCGAGTACGACGCGTTCCTGCAGGTGGAGGGTGTGGACGAGGCCCTGGGCGAGGCGGACGAGGACGCCTGGGAGGCGGCCCGTGCACTGGGCGTCGGCCCCGGCATCTTCGCCTCGTTCGATCTGGTGCTCGCGCGCTGCCCGCCCGAACACCTGAAGCCGGTGGCGCAGCAGGTCGCACGCCTGCTGGAGTGTCCGATCAGGCAGGCGCTGGCAGCGTGCCGCGCCGGGCCGTTGACCGTGGGCGAGGCACTGGACCGTCGCCGCGCCGCGGCGATCGCGGCCGATGTCGCCGCGCTGGGTATTCGGCTGCAGGTACAGGGCTACAAGGCGTTTCCGTGGATGCCGGTGCCGACGCTGGCATAGGGCGACGGGCCGCATGCGCATGGCGTGCATCGTCGTCGCGGCGCATTGCCGTGCCATCGGCGGTGCAGTGGCTTCACCAGCTCCCGGTCAGCAGGGCCTCCGTCAACACGTGCAGCTTGGCCGAGCGTTGCCGCGACGGCGGATAGATCAACGACAGCGTGCGGCTGCGGCCTTCGAAGGCCTGCAGCACACGTTGCAGGCGTCCGTCGGCCAGTGCATCGGCCACTGCGAAATCCATCACCTGCACGATGCCCATGCCGGCGATGGCGCCTTCCACCAGCGGGTCACCGTGGTCGAACACCATCCGCGCCGGCGGCGCGAATCCGCAGCGTTGCCCCTCCTGCAGGAATTGCCAGTTCACCAGGCGCCCGCTGCGCGGATTGCGGATCGCCAGGCAGGCGTGATCGCGCAGCGTCTCGAGATCGGTGGGCGCGCCGCGTGCGGCCAGGTAGGCGGGACTGGCGACGGTCACCCAGCGTAGCGGCCGCAACGGGCGCGCGACGATGCGCCTGTCGGCGATGGGGCCGGTGCGCAGTGCCGCGTCGAAGCCTTCCTCGACCAGATCGACCAGGCGGTCGCTGAGCACGGTCTCCACGCGTAGCTGCGGATGCTGCGCCAGCAATGGGGCCAGCAGCGGCACCAGCACCTTGCGGCCGAACATCGACGGCGCGCTGATCCTGAGCGTGCCGGACGGCGTGCAAGAGCGATCCGCCAGTTGCCGCTCGGCCTCGTCCAGCCCGCCCAGCAGCGGCGCTACCTGCTCGACGAACTGGCGCCCGTCCGGGCTCAGCCCGACGTTGCGGGTCGTGCGCTGCAGCAGCTTGACCCCCAGTGTCGCTTCCAGCCTGCCGATCGCGCGGGACAGCCCCGATTGACTGACGCCGAGCTGGCCGGCGGCGATGGTGAAACTGCGCGCTTCGGCCACGCGCACCAGCATGCGCACCGCGTTGAGATCCATGCTTTTGCGATTCATGCGAAAAATCATGACAAATATGAAGAGCACAGGATTTATCGGCGATTTCGCATCAGTGAGACTGGCGGTTCCTCCCCATGTCCCCGATGCCGATGCACTCCCTATCCCATCCGCGCAGGGCGTTGGCGCTGCTCGCCACCGCGCAATTGCTGATCGCCCTGGACGCGACCATCATCTTCGTCGCCTTGCACGACATGGGCCGGGCGCTGCAGATCGACGCGCAGCGCCTGCAATGGGTGGTCAGCGCCTACACCGTGGCATTCGGCGGTTGCCTGCTGCTCGGTGGCCGCGCAGCCGATCTGTTGGGGCGGCGCCGCTTCTACCGGCTGGGCATGCTGCTGTTCGCGCTGGCCTCGTTGCTGGGCGCGCTGGCACCCAACGCCGTGCTGCTGATCGCCGCGCGGGCCGCGCAAGGTGTGGGCGCGGCATTGCTGTTTCCGGCAACCCTGGCCCTGATCAACACCCTCTATGCCGAAGGCGCGGCGCGCAATCGCGCGTTGGCGATCTGGAGCACGGCCAGTGCGGTGGGACTGGCGCTGGGCACTTTGCTGGGCGGCGCGCTGACCCAGGCCTTCGGGTGGCCGGCGGTGCTGGCGGTCATCGTGCCGCCGGCCATCGCCTGCGCGGCGGCGGCAGGGCGGTGGTTGCCGGCCGATGGCCCGCGCGCGCATAGCCGCACCTTCGACCTGGCCGGATGCACCACCGTGACCGCCGGCGGCAGCCTGCTGGTCGCCACCCTGGTGCAGGGCCCGGAATGGGGCTGGAGCGCGCCGGTCACGCTGTCCTGCCTGCTGGCATCGGCGGTGCTGCTGGCAGGCTTCGTGTGGATCGAGCAACGCAGCCGCGATCCGTTGATGCGCTTCGCGCTGCTGCGTCTTCCCGGTCTGCGCGCCGCGCTGGGCCTGACCTTCGCTTTCATGAGCAGCTACGGCGTGCAGTACTACTTCCTGGCGCTGTACTTTCAGGACGGCTATGGCTGGAGTCCGCTGCAGGCCGGCATGGCGTTCCTGCCGCCGACGGTGGTCTGCGCCTTCGGCATCCGCATCGCCGAGCGCTTGCTGCAGCGGCGTTCGCCGCGGCAGGTGCTGGCCTGGGGATTCAGCGCGGGCGCGCTGGGCATCGCCGCAGCGACCGTCGCATTGCCGCATGGCGCGGGTTATTGGCCGTTGCTGCCGGGCATTGTCCTGCTCAGTGTGGGGCAGGGCATGAGCTGGACGGCGATGTGGGTGGTGGCCGGTCAGGGCGTGCCGGCGCCGCAGCAGGGCGTGGCCTCGGGCATGGCCGCCACGGCGCAGCAGATCGGCGGTGCGGTGGGCCTGGCGGTGCTGGTGATGGTGGCCAATGCGGCGCGCGGCGCGCAACCGGCCACCAGCGCGGCGGCGCTGCACGGGTTGGTGCAGGCGCAGTACGGGGCGGCTGTGTTCGCGGTCGTGGGCGTGGCCATCGCGTTGTGCCTGCGTTATCCGCGCGGCGAGTGCGGCGCAGCGCCCTGCCTGCCGCGCGAGGCATGATCGATCGGCCGGCCTGCGTCCGCCCCGGCTCAGCCCAGCGCCAGCAACTGCGGCTGCAGCGTGGTGAAGATCCGCGCCAGCCGTTGCGCCCAGGCCTGCTGGCCGGCGGCGTCGGCGATCAGGTCCTGGCGGATCTCCAGTTCCACATGCGGCAGGCCGCGGCCTTCGCCGTGCACGGGCACCGCGTAGTCGCTGCTGTCGCTGACCGCATACGGTGCGTTGTCGCCGACCAGCAGGTCGTCCTCCGCGCGCAGCGCCTGCAGCAGCGCGTGGGCGAAGCGGGTGTCGCGGTGGTACAGCACGCCGGCATGCCAGGGCCGCGGCACGCCGTCCATCACCGGGGTGAAGCTGTGCATCATCACCAGCACGGTGGGCCGCGCGGCGGCGCGGCGCGCGTCCAGTTCGGCGGCGATGCGCGCGTGGTAGGGCGCGTGCACGGCGTCGATGCGCTGCTGCCGCTGCGTCGCCGTGAGCCCGGCGTTGCCCGGTACCACGGTGCGGTCGCTGACCGGCGGGATCAGCGTCGGCGAGGCGAGCGGGCGGTTGCAGTCGATCAGCAGCCGCGAATAAGTCTGCTCGATCGCCCAGGCGTCGAGCAGCGCCGACAGCGCGCGGGTGGTGCCGGCGATGCCGATGTCCCAGCCGATGTGCCGGTCCAGGTCCGCCTGCGCCAGGCCGAGACCGTGCAGCGCGCGCGGCACCGCCTGTCCGGCGTGGTCGGCCAGCAGCACGAATGGCGAACTGCCGTGCGGGCGGTGGATGCGGAACACCGCCGGGTCGTCGGCGCCCAGCAGTGGCGGCAGGTCGGAAACGGATGCCTCAGCCACGCGGCGTACCGTCGAGCTCGTGTTCGATCATCCACAGGCCGGCCCACAGTTTCGCGTCCAACGCGTAGCCTTCGCCCATCTTCTGCACCAGCCACGCGGCAGCGCGCGTGCGCGGCACCGAATGCACGGTGATGTCCTCGCTGGCGTCGCCACCGCCGTTGCCGACCTTGCGCAGGCCGCTGGCGCGCACGAAGGCGACCTTCTCGTTGCTGGCGCCGGCCGAGGTCGGGCCGATCAGCAGCACCTCGGCGTGGTCGGCGGTCCAGCCGGTCTCCTCCTCCAGCTCGCGCACCGCCGACACTTCGATCGATTCGCCGGCATCGATGTCGCCGACCAGGCCGGCCGGCATCTCGATGGTGCGCGCCTGCAGCGGCACGCGGAACTGTTCGACGAACAGCACCTCGTCGTCCGGCGTGACCGCCACGATGATCGCGGCCAGGCCGCCGGCATGCACGCGTTCGGAATACTCCCAGGTGCCGCGCACGACCATGCGCTGGTACTTGCCTTCGTAGACGACGCGGGGCGGGGAATCATGGCGGGGCATGGGCAGCTCGCAGGTAGCGGAGGAAGAAGGCGCGGTCGCGCGCGGCGCGGTCCGGCGATGCGGTGCAGTGTAGAGCGTGCGATGTGTTTTTGATGCGCGGCATGCGGCCTGCGGTGCGGCGGGCGCGACGCGGAACCGGCGCCACGGTTTCGCTGTGCGCCACGGGCAGGGCGCGCCGAGCATTGCGGCGGCCTCTCGCCTCGAAGGGCACCCGCGCCGGGCCAGCGGCAGCGCCGCCCGCGCGGCGAGCGCGGCGCTCAGCCGGCCGCAAGCTCCAGGCCGGCGGCCTGCAGCAGCCGGCGCCGGGTCAGCGGCCCGAAGCGCAGTGCCTCGCACAGGCCCTGCAGCATGTCGGCGTCGGCCGCGCCGCGGGCGAAATCCGCCGCGGCGGTGTGCAGCGGTGCGTCCAGGGCGATGGTGGTCAGCTGCCGCCACAGCAGCGCGTGTTCGCGCTGCTCGCGCAGGCGCACGGCCATCTGCGCGGCACCGCGCAGGCGCAGGAACGCCACTTCCTCGACCCGTGCCAGCAGCGTGTCCAGGTCGCCGAAATGCGCCAGCAGGATCGCCGCCGACTTGGCGCCGATGCCGGTGACCCCGGGAATGTTGTCGATCGCATCGCCGGTCAACGCCAGGTAGTCGGCGATCTGGTGCGCATGCACGCCGTGGCGTGCCTTGACCCCGGCCGCGCCCCAGCGCTGGCCGCGTCCGTAGTCCCATTGCTCGTCAAATTCCAGCAGCAACTGCGACAGGTCCTTGTCGGCGGAGACGATCACGCCGTGGAAGCCGTCGCCGCGCGCGCGATGCAGGGCGCTGCCGATCAGGTCGTCGGCCTCGTAGTCGTGGTGCGCCAGCACGCCCAGGCCCAAGGCCGCGCACAGCGCCTTGCAGTGCGCGAACTGGCGGCGCAGCGCATCCGGCGCCGGCGCGCGGTTGGCCTTGTAGGCGGTGTACAGGCGATGCCGGAAGCAACTGTCCAGCGCTTCGTCGAAGGCGATCACGATGTGTTGCGGGCGTTCGCGCTCGAGCAGGTCGAGCAGGAAGCGGGCGAAGCCGTGCACCGCGTTGGTCGGCCAGCCCTGCGCGTCCTGGAACTCGTCGGGAATCGAATGCCAGGCGCGGAACACGTACAGGCTGGCGTCGACCAGGTACAGCGGCCGCGACAGGGGCAGGCCTGCGTTCACGGCGTCCAGTCGCTGAGCAGCGCGCGCGGATCCGGCCGCTCGCGCTCCGGGGCGTCGATGCGGGCGGTGCCGATGTGAATGAAGCCGGCGACGTGTTCGTGCTCGGCCAAACCCAGCCGCGCGGTCACTATTTCGTCATACGCCATCCAGCCGGTCAGCCATTGCGCGCCGAAGCCATAGGCCTGCGCCGCCTGCAGCAGCGCGAAGCACACCGACCCGGCGGTCAGCCACTGTTCGATTTCCGGCACCTTGTGCCCGCGCTGCAGGCAGGTGATCACCGCGATCACCACCGGCGCATGCGCGAAGCGTTCGCGGTCCTTTTCCACCGCCGCCGGCGACGCGCCCGGGTCGCGCTGCACGGTGCGCTCGGCGAGGATGTCGCCCAATGCCTGGCGCGCCGGGCCGGCGATGCGCAGGAAGCGGAACGGCACCAGCTTTCCGTGATCGGGGACACGAACCGCCGACTGCAGCATGGCCAGCAGCGTGTCCGCGTCCGGTCCCGGCTCGCCGAGTTGCTTGGATGGCACCGAACGGCGCGCATCCAGCGCTTGCAGCGAATGAATTGTGCGCATAGTCTCGATTCCGTGGGGCGGGCGCGAAATTATAGTCGCGCGCTCGCAGGCGGCAGCGGATGCCGCAGTTACACGGACAATCACGTTGCGTTGCTGATCTGCCGCTAGCTTCCGGATTGACGTCGGTCTCACTGCTGCCTGCGTATCACACTGCCATGACCCTTGCTGAATACGCTGAAGAGTTGTCGCCCAGCCGCAACGCGGATCTGCTCGAGCAGGTCCGGGATGTGGTGTCGGTCCCGCTCGCCGGCGCCTTCGGCGAGGTGCTGGATGTGCTGGCCGAGGCGCTGTTCCGCATGGCCGAGCGCGCCGGGCCGAGCCAGAACGACTATTTCGAAGCGATCCAGTTGCTGCGCCAGCAGCGTGAGCCGATCGCCGCGCGTTTCCGCGCGCACCTGGCCCAGGCCTGGCAGGCGCTGGAGGCCGGCCGTCCGCTGTCGGTGGAGCGCAGCCTGGCGCGCGAGCGTGGCGATCTGAGCCTGGTCTCGGAGCAGGAACTGGACGTGCGCCTGGCGGTGCGTAACCTGGCCGGCGCGATCCAGCACCGCTGGCGGCCGGAACTGATGCGGCTGAACCGGTTCCTCGGCTTCATCGCCGGCGGCCAGCGCATCGATGCCGACAACAACCCGTTCGGCCCCGAGCACGTGGGCGCGGCCGTGTATGCGGCGCTGCACGGGCTGGTGCTGGCGCCGCAGGTGCAACTGGCGATCGTCAAGATCTGCGAGCAGGAACTGCAGGAACGCGTCGGCGAGCTGTATGCGCAACTGGAGCAGCGCCTGAACCAGGTTGCGCGCGCCCGCGCGCTGCCCAGCGGGCGCCCGCGCCGCCGCGCCATCCCGCGCCTGGGCGCGAGCGAGGACGAGGCGGCGCCGGACTGGATCAGCCGCTTCTTCGAGAACTGGGAAACCGCCGCGCCGCTGTCGGCGGCGCAGCGCCGCGCCGCACGCGCGCTGGACGCGCACGCGCGCAACGAGCAGGACGTCCTGCCGCCGGCGCTGCGCGCGCTGCTGCACGAGGCGCAGCCGGACGCGGGCGCGGGCGATGGCCGGCGCTGCCTGTCGCCGCGTGAGGTGCTGTCGGTGCTGTCGCTGCTGCAGACCATGCCCTTGGCCGGGTTTGCCGCCGTCTGCGAGCACGGCGGCCCGCTGGCGCAGGGCCTGCGCCGCCAGATCGCCGGCGTCGGCGCCTCACTCGGCCTGGATCCGGCGAGCACCTGCCTGGACCCGGCCGACGCCGACACGCTGGATCTGGTCGGCCTGCTGTTCGACGTGATGCTGGAGGAGTGCGTGCTGCAGCCGGCGCAGCGCGAACTGCTGGGCCAGATGCTGGTGCCCATGGCCAAGGTCGCACTGATCGACGGGCGCCTGTTCGTGCGCGACGGGCATCCGGCGCGGCGCCTGCTCAACCTGCTGGCCGACGCCTGCGACGGCAATGCCGGCAGCACCGGCCCGGAGCAGGCGCTGTTGGCGCAGGCGCAGGCGGCGGTGGAGCGGGTGGTGCGCGATTTCGACGAGCACCTGGCGGTGTTCCTGGCGCTGGAGGCCGAGTTCGGCAGCGCTTACGAGCAGTACCGGCGCCGGGTGGAGATCGCCGAGCGCCGCGCGTCCGAACTGCAGCGGGCGGAGGAGCGCCGCGAGGTCGCCCGCCAGCGCGCCGCGCAGGCCGTGCACGAACTGCTGCAGCAGGCCGGCGACGACCTGATCCTGCCGCCGCCGATCGATGCCTTCCTGCGCCAGTCCTGGTGCCAGTACGTGCAGCAGTCGGCCCTGCGCGACGACGGCCAGGGCAGCGCGCTCGCCGCGGCGCTGGCGCTGGGCGATGCGGTGCTGGCGCAGTGCCGCCAGGCCCAGGCCGGTGCGGCGCCGCTGGAGGGCTGGCTGCAGCCGCAGCGCGCCGAGCTGACCCGGCTGTGGACCAGCATCGGCCTGGACGCGGCGGCCGCCGAGGCCGCCTGGCAGTCCCTGCACACCGCGCTGGACGACCTGGCGCACGCGCGGCCGTTGCAGGCCGCGCTGCCCGTGGCCAGCGTGGAGGCGCCCGAGCCGCCTGCCGCCGAGACCGTGCCGGCACTGCCGGAGCCGGCCCAGCCCACCGATTTCGACCACATCACCGCCGATTACTTCCGCACCCTGCCGCTGGGCACCTGGCTGGATTTCGTCGATCGCGAAGGCCGCGTGCAGCCCGGCAAGCTGACCTGGGTGAGTCCGATCTCGGCGCGCCTGTTGTTCGTCAACCGTCGCGGCGGGCGCCTGTGCGTCGCCTCGGCCGAGGCGCTGGCGGTGATGGCGCGGCTGGACCGGCTGCGCCTGCATCGCGACGACGATGCCTTCTACAGCGCCATGCAGGGCGCGGTCGACCGCCTGGAACGGGTGGCGGTCGCGGCCTGAGTGGGCGTATTCAGGCCGCGCTGCACGCGCGGTTACGCTGCCGCGCCCTACGATCCTGCTCGGTGTCACGTTCTGGAGCGAGAAATGCGTAGCCCATCACGGTCGACATTCAGCTACCTTGCCTACCATGCAGGAGCGGAAACAGGGGCCGCGTCTGTTCGTCCTCCACCATTCTTCTACCTGGCGCCGTCCATGGCGCGGAGCCGTCGCGCATGAGTTTCAGCCCCAGCCCGCACGCACACCCGGCGCGTGATCCGCGCCTGTTGACGCAGGCGCGCGAGGGCATGCTGCCGGTGCTGGGCCAGGCCTTCGCCGCGGCGCTTGCGCATTTCGACGATGTGCTGTTCGACCGCGCCGAGAGCGCCGGCGCGTCGCAGCTGCTGTTCCTGGACGGCATGCGCGAACTGCGCCGCCGCCGCGACGAGATCGCCGCGCGCTTCCGCGCGCAACTGCACACCGCCTGGGAGGCGCTGGAGGCCGGTGCGCCGCTGTCGGCCGAGGTCGCCCTGGCCGGCTATGGGCAGGGCCTGAGCCTGATCTCCGAACACGAACTGGAATCGCGGCTGGCGGTGCGCAACCTGGCCAGCGTGCTGCTGCGCGAGTGGAAGCCGGTGCTGACCCGCATCGACCGGCGCCTGGGCTGGATCGCCGGCGGCCTGGAACTGGATGCGGACACCAATCCGATCGGCCCCGAACACATCGGCGTGGCCGTGCATGCCGCGTTCTCCACCAGCGACCTGGCCCCGGAAGTGCGGCTTGTGCTGATCAAGCTGTGCGAGCGCGATTTCACTGCAGGGGTCGGCAAGCTCTATCAGGACCTGGACGACAGCCTCGCCCAGGCCGGGGTGATGCCGGAGATCTCGCGGCCACGAACGCCGCCGCCGCGGCGCACGCCGGCGCCGGAGCAGCGCCCGCCGCGCGAGCCCGGCGCGCCGGCCGATGCCGGCATCGGTGCCGAGCTGGGCGAGGAGGAAGAACACTACGCGCCGGCCTGGGCCAACCGCTTCGTCAACCGGTGGGCCGAGCGCCGCGGCAGCCTGCAGGCCGGCGAGCGCTACGAGGGTGCCGAGGCGCGCCTGCCCGGCGGCAGCCAGGGCGTGTTGCTGGAGGCGTTGCACGAGCTGCTGCAGCAGACCCGCAACGCGCGCGAGAGCGCCACGTCCGCGGCGACCGCCGCGGTTGGCCAGCAGCGGCCGCTGAGCCAGCGCGAGATGATGTCGGTGCTCTCGCTGCTGCAGGCCACGCCCAGCGCCACGTTGCGCGCGGCGATCGGCGACGACAGCGAGTCGCTGGCGCAGCGGCTCAAGAGCGAGGTGCTGTCCAATGCCACCCAGTTCGGCGTGGACCCGGCGCATGCACGGCTGGATCCGGTCGACGAGGACGCGATCGACCTGGTCGGCATGCTGTTCGACGTGATGCTCGACGAGCGCGACTTGGAAGGCCGCTCGCGCGAACTGATCGGCCGGCTGGTGGTGCCGTTCGTCAAGGTCGCGCTGCTGGACCGGCGCATGTTCGTGCAGAAGACCCACCCGGCGCGGCGCCTGCTCAACTCGCTGGCCGAGGCCTGCGAGGGCAACACCGGCGAGAGCCAGGCCGAGCGCGTGCTGATGGGCAAGGTCGAGGAGATCATCGACCGGCTGGTGGCCGAGTTCAACGAGAACCTGGCGATCTTCCTGACCCTGGAAGAGGAATTCCGCGATTTCCTGATGCAGCATCGCCGCCGCATCGAGATCGCCGAGCGCCGCGCCGCCGAGACCCAGCGCGGCCAGGAGAAGCTGGAACTGGCGCGGCAGCGCGCCGACGCAGAATTGCAGGTGCGCCTGCAGGGCCGGCAGCTGCCGCAGGCGCTGCAGGATTTCCTGCGCCAGCCGTGGCAGCACCACCTGACCATGGCGATGCTGCGCGAAGGCGAGGGCGGTCCCGGCGTGCGCGATGCGCTGGCGCTGGCCGACGGCCTGCTCGAGGAAGCTGCCGAGGCGCAGCGGCACATCGTCGGCAAGCCTTGGTTGCAGGCCTGGCAGGGCGCGTTGCAGCGCGTCTTCGCCAGCGTCGGCCTGCATGCCGAGGCGGCCGCGGCGGCGATCGATGCGCTGCACGACACGCTGCAGGCGGTGGCCGAACTGCGCCCGGAACTGGAGCGGCCGCTGCCGGAACTGCCGCAGGTGGCGCTGCCGCAGCCGCCGGTGCAGGAGGCGCAGCCGGTGGAAGTGTCGCCGGCGCAGACCATGGACGATTTCGACAACGCCGACGCCGACCGCTTCCGCGCGATGCCGATCGGCACCTGGCTGGATTTCGTCGACCGCGACGGCAAGACGCAGGCCGGCAAGCTGTCGTGGGTGAGCCCGATCTCGTCGCGGCTGCTGTTCGTCAACCGGCGCGGCGTGCGCTTCTGCGTGGCCTCGCCGGAAGAACTGGCGGTGATGGTGCGGCTGGGCCGGCTGCGCGCCCACGTCGACGACGGCGCCTTCGACAGCGCCATGCAGGGCGTGATCGATCGCCTGGATCCGCATAGCGCGACCTTGCACTGAGGGACGTTGCGGGGCGCCGGCGTCGCTGCGGTGGCGTCGCACGTGTCACGCGCAACTCGCTGCCCGAATTGGCGGTGTCAGCGCATCACGAACGATGCCTTTTGTCGGCTGTTAGCCGACAGGCCATCGTGATCGTAGGAGCGGCTTCAGCCGCGACGGGCATTCCCGGCAATGCCCGTCGCAACTCAAACCGATCCTATCCGCGGGCATTGCCTAGCTCTAGGAGGTTGCCTCCGGCGCGCCGGGTTTTCTCGCTCTGCCGGTCGCGGCTGACGCCGCGCCTGCGCACCATCGATCCACGTTGCTCATCGCATTCGGCGATGCGCGGTTCCTGGCAAGCCGCGTCACATCCGACTCGGCCATGCGCCTGCACCGACGCGACCCGCAGGGGATGCCATCGCGTCCGCATCGCCAGCGCGCCTGTCCACCGACGCCTGCCAGGCGAGCGGCGCGCCTCCACCTGGCGTGCGGACCCTGTAGGATCGGCGCGGACGACGGGCAAGGCACGGGGAATCGCATGGCAGTGCAGGTGCTGGTGGTGAAGGAGTCGGCGCAGGGCGAACGCCGCGTGGCGGCCACGCCGGAGACGGTCAAGAAACTGGTCGCGCTGGGCGCGCAGGTGCGGGTCGAGCCGCAAGCCGGGGTGTCGGCCGGGTTCGTCGATGACGCCTATCTGGCCGCCGGCGCCAGCCTGGCCGATGCCGACAGCCCGGCGCAGGCGGATCTGGTGCTGTGCGTGCAGCCGTTGCCGGCGCTGGCGCTGGAGCAGCTCAAGGAAGGCGCCGGCGTGGTCGGCATCCTGCAGCCGCAGGCCGATCCGGCGCGTGCGGCGGCGTTGCAGGCCCGGCAGCTGGTTGCCTTCCCGTTGGAACGGCTGCCGCGCACCACCCGCGCGCAGGCGATGGACGTGCTCAGCTCGCAGGCCGGCATGGCCGGCTACAAGGCGACCCTGATCGCCGCGCAGCTGGCGCCGCGCTTCTTCCCGATGCTGACCACCGCGGCCGGCACCATCCGTCCTTCCAAGGTGCTGATCGTCGGCGCCGGCGTGGCCGGCCTGCAGGCCATCGCCACCGCCAAGCGCCTGGGCGCGCAGGTGGAGGGCTTCGACGTGCGCCCGGAAACCCGCGAACAGATCGAATCGCTGGGCGGCAAGTTCCTCGATCTCGGCGTCAGCGCCGCCGGCGAGGGCGGCTACGCGCGGCAACTCACCGACGACGAACGCGCGGAACAGCAGCGCCGTCTGGCCGAGCACCTGAAGGGCATCGACGTGGTGGTATGCACCGCTGCGGTGCCGGGGCGGCCGGCGCCGAAGATCCTCAGCGCGGCGATGGTCGCCGGCATGAAGCCCGGCAGCGTGGTGGTGGACCTGGCCGCCGAGACCGGCGGCAACTGCGAGCTGACCCGGCCGGGAGAGACCCTCGAACACGCCGGCGTGACCATCGCCGGTCCGCTGGACCTGGCCAGCATGGGCGCGGTGCATGCCAGCGAAATGTACGCGCGCAACGTCTACAACTTCGTCGCCCTGTTCCTGAAGGACGGCGCGATCGCCTACGACTGGAACGACGAACTGCTGGCGAAGACGCGCTGGACGGCGTGAGTCGGCGTTGCGGGGCGTTGACCCGGTGAGAGTGGGGACAGCAGTGACGCGGTCGCCTTCTTTCGCCGGCGCGTCTGTTGGCTGGTTCGCAGTCGACCTGCCGCTCTGGTGTCTATCGACGTTATGCCTGTAGGAGCGGCTTCAGCCGCGACCGGCGTTCCCGGTACAGCCCGTCGCGCCTGACGTTGCTCCCACAAAGAGCGTGCCGTTCGACGATCGCTTTAGACGCGCGGGTCTCCGCGCAGCAGCTTGCGTCTGGCTGGACTCCAGGCACTGATGTCCGTGTCCTTACACCGGGCGAGCCAGCAGGCGGCATTGTAGGCAACTTGATCCAGCACCTCGCAGGCTGCTGTTCCATGTAGGAGCGGCTTCCGCCGCGACGGGCTTTACCGGGAACGCCGTCGCGGCTGAAGCCGCTCCTACGGGTTGTCCTGCGATCTTCGCTGGAGGCCATTGCCCGCGGCACACGACGATGCGCCGCGCGGCATGCGCAGCAAGTCTCGACCGGCGTGCGCTGCCCGCTTACCTGGACGCATCGGGCGGCGGCCGGTTGTCCGGGCCGGCATTGGCGCGGATCCAGGCGGCGCGTTGCGCCGGCGTCATCGCTTCCCAGCGGTCGCGCAGCGCCTTGCGCTGCTCCGGCGGCAGCGCCCGCATGCGGTCGAACAGCACCCGCGCTTTCTCGCGCTGTTGCGGGCTCATGTCCTCGTAGCGACGCGCACCCTTGCGCGCTTGGTCGCGTTGCTCCGGGGTCATCGACTGCCAGCGCTGCGCGTGCTCGAACATGCGCCGGCGTTGCTGCGGGATGTCGTTCCAGCGCTGGCGCAGCGGCGCGATCAGCAACTCGCGCTGCTGCGGGCTCAGGTGTTCCCAGTCGGGCAGCGGTGGGCCGGCGTCGTCGTCGCGGTCGGCGGCAGGTGGCGGTGGCGGTCCCGGCGGGGGCGGGGCGGCAAGAGCGACCGGGACGACGCTGCCGGCCAGCAGCGCCAGCGCCAGGGAGAGACGGATCAGGCGAGTCATCGGGTTCATTCCATTGCCAGCGAGGTATCGGAGCCCAGCCACAGGTATAGGTCGGGGTTTTCGTCCAGCATCGCGGTCGCGGCCTGGTCGGTATCGGCGCCCGCGCCTGCCGGCGTGCTCGCGATCGCGGGCGTGCCGGCAGCGATGCTGGCGGTGGTGGTCGGTACCGACGGGGCAGGGCGCAGCAACAGGTGCACGCCCAGCGCCGCACCGAGCAGCGCCGGCACCGCCGCCAGCAGCCAGCCCCAGCGACGGCCCGGTGCCGTGTGCGTCTGGCTGGCCTGCTGGCGCGCCGCACGCAGTCGCGCCAGGGTCGGCGCGGGCAGGGCCTGTAGGCCAGTCTGATGGACCGCGCGCAGGCGCGCGTCGAAGTCCGCGGAGCGGGTGGGATCGGATGTCATCGGACGTCCTCCAGATGTTTCTGCAGCGCCTCGCGGGCGCGCGACAGATGGGTTTTTACCGAGCCTTCCGAGCAGCCCATCGCGCGTGCGGTGGTGGCCACGTCCAGCTCTTCCAGCACGCGCAGGGTGAAGGCCTCGCGCTGCCGGGCCGGCAGTGCACGCAGCGCCGTCACCAGCCGCGCGTGGGTCTGGCGGCGCTCGTGCTGCTCGGACGGATTGGGGCCGTCGTCGGCCCAGTCCGGCGGGCTGTCCGCGTCGCGCTCGCTGTTCGGTGCCCAGAAACGCAGGCGGAAGTTGCGGCGACGCTGCAGGTCGATGATGCGCCGGCGCAGGATGCTCCAGAACAGCGGCGTCCACTCCTGCGCCGGGCGCTCGCGGTAGGCCAGCAGCTTGATCATCGCGTCCTGCACCGCATCCAGTGCGTCCTCGCGCTGGCGCAGGCCGGCTTCGGCGAAGCGGAACGCGCGCGGCCCGATCTCGGCCAGGAACGCGTCCAGCGACGCCGGCAGCGGGCGTTGTTCGGCATCGGCATCGGTCGACGGCGGGGCGAGGGCAGGCGTGCTCACCAGCACAGCTTAGCTTCCTGGCAGGGGGATGACGTGGTAAACGCGCCGCGGCGGTCGCGGTTGACCGGCCATCGCCCGGCGCCTCCGCGCAACGGCAGGGCGGCATCGCACAGCGGTTCAGCACGTGGTTATGATGCGGCGGACGGGCGCGGCGCCCGGGAGAACAGTGCGATGAGCGACGGGTTCGTGGCCTTGTACATCTTCATGCTGGCGGCCATTGCCGGGCATGTGATCATCTCGCGGGTGCCGGTGATCCTGCACACCCCGCTGATGTCCGGTTCCAACTTCATCCACGGCATCGTCCTGATCGGCGCGATGGTGGTGCTGGGCCATGCCGACACGACGCTGGAAAAAGCCATCGGCTTCGTCGCGGTGCTGCTCGGCGCCGGCAACGCCGCCGGCGGCTACGTGGTGACCGAGCGCATGCTGGACATGTTCAAGTCCAGCAAGCCGGACGCCGCCAAGACCAAGGCGAAGGATTGAATGCGCGGCATCCGCGCATCGTCGCGGCGCTGGCCGCCGTCGCCCTGCCCGCGCTGCTGCTCGGCATCGCCTCGGGCGTTCTCTCCCACCTGCTGCCGCTCGGGCAGATGTCCTTTTTCGGAGCACGCCTGCTGATGGAACTGTTGCCGATCCTGATCAAGAGCAGCTACCTGGTCGCCGCTACCCTGTTCCTGCTCGGCCTGCAGCGCATGGCTTCGCCCAGGACCGCGCGCAGCGGCATCCGCTGGGCCGGCTTCGGCATGCTGCTGGCGACCGCCGCCACCTTCCTGCTGCCGGGCCTGCACAACCTGCCGCTGATCGTGCTGGCGATCGTGCTCGGCACCGCCGCAGCGTGGATCTCGGCCAAGAAGGTGGCGATCACCGACATGCCGCAGATGGTCGCGCTGTACAACGGCATGGGCGGCGGCTCGGCGGCGGCGATCGGCGCGGTGGAACTGCTGCGCTTCTCGTTCCTGATGCGCCGCGATACCACGCACTGGAGCGAGGCCGCGATCGCCGCGCTGGCCGCGCGCCAGCCCGATGCGACGACGCTCGCATTGGCGGTGATCGGCTCGGCGATCGGCGCGGTGTCGCTGTCCGGCTCGATCGTTGCCTGGGCCAAGCTCGACGGCCGCCTGGACAAGCGCGTCACCTTCCCCGCGCAGCAGGCGTTCAACCTGCTGGTGTGCGTGGCGATGCTGGGCGTGGGCGCCTGGGCCGCGACCAGCCTCAGTCCGCTGGCGATCGTGTTGTTCTTCGTGCTGGCGCTGGCCCTGGGCGTGCTGATGACGCTGCCGATCGGCGGCGCCGACATGCCGGTGGTGATCTCGCTGTACAACGCCTTCACCGGCCTGGCGGTGGCGTTCGAAGGTTACGTGCTCGGCAACGAGGCGCTGATCATCGCCGGCATGATGGTCGGCGCGGCCGGCATCCTGCTGACCCGGCTGATGGCCAAGGCGATGAACCGGCCGATCCGCGGCGTGCTGTTCTCCAACTTCGGTGGCGGCGGCCAGGCGCAGGCGATCGCCGGCAGCCAGAAGCCGATCGAGGCCGGCGACGTGGCGGCGATGATGGCCTATGCCGAGCGCGTGGTGATCGTGCCCGGCTACGGCATGGCGGTGGCGCAGGCCCAGCACAAGATCTGGGAGTTGGCGCAGCGGCTGATCGAACGCGGGGTCAAGGTCAAGTTCGCGATCCACCCGGTGGCCGGGCGCATGCCTGGGCACATGAACGTGCTGCTGGCCGAGGCCGGCGTGCCCTACGACCTGATCGCCGACATGGACGACATCAACCCCGAGTTCGCCAGCATCGACGTGTCGCTGGTGATCGGCGCCAACGACGTGGTCAATCCGGTGGCCAGGACCGATCCGGCCAGCCCGATCTACGGCATGCCGATCCTGGACGTGGTCAAGTCCAGGAACGTCGTCGTGATCAAGCGCGGCAAGGGCACCGGCTTCGCCGGCATCGAGAACGCGCTGTTCTATGCCGACAACACCCGGATGCTCTATGGCGACGGCGCCGAGGCCGCCGGGGCCCTGGTCAGCGAACTGAAGGCGCTGGACGGAGGCGGGCATTGAGCCGGTGCAGGGCGGCTGCAGGAACCGTAGGAGCGGCTTCAGCCGCGACAGGCGTTACCGGTAAGGCCTGCCGTAGCTGATCCCGCAAAAGGGGACAGGCGCCGCGCCTGCAAACGCCGCGCTTCGCGAAGAATCGGCTAGGGCGTTCCCTGCGAGACCGTCATCGCCCCAACAGCGGCATCCGCCGCGACCCGGGGGCCTCGGCTCAGCGCGCGCTGAAATACGCGGTGGCCACGCCGATGCCCAGCCACAGCAGATCGCCGGGGCTGTTGGCCAGCCGGGTCAGGGTCCAGGCGTAGTGGGCACCCATCTTCAGCGACGAGTCCCACACGTTCAGGCCCAGGCCCGCGCCCATCTGCGCGGCGGCGATGCCCCAGTTGGCGGCGACGATCACCAGCACCGTGGCCAGCATCGCCACGGCGATGCGCAGCGGGCCGCGCGGCAGGTTGCCCAGGCGCAGCATCCAGGCGATCTCCAGCGCCACCACCACGGCCATCCAGCCGGCCTGGCGACCCAGCGACAGCGCCACCAGCAACCAGGCGATCAGCGCGGTGAAACAGCCCATGGCGAGCAGCAGGGGCCACAGCCAGTGCGAGGGCCTGGCCGGCGTGGAGGAAGGCGGCATTCGATGTTCCCGGAGAAGACGTACAGGATACTTCCGGCGCGCGCCCCGCGCACTCGGATAAACTGCACGACTTGCACCGGCGGGGCCTGGCCCCATATCGCCCCCATGTACTCACGCAGCAGCGAACCTGTCCAATTCGAACGCGATTGCGCGGCGGTGATGGTGCCGCAGGGCGACGCGGTGACCCTGCCGGCCGGCAGCTACGGCTACATCACCCAGGCCCTGGGCGGCAGCTACACGGTGTTCGTGGAGGGCAACCTGTTCCGCATCGCCGGCAAGGACGGCGACGCCATCGGCAAGGAGCCGCCGCCAGGGCTGGAACTGCCCGAGGACGCCGGCGACGAGCAGGTCGAGGCCCTGATCTGGCAACAGCTGCGCACCTGCTTCGACCCCGAGATCCCGTTCAACATCGTCGATCTTGGGCTGATCTACGACGTGACCATGCACGCGCGCGACGATGGCCAGCGCACCGTCGATGTCAAGATGACCCTGACCGCGCCCGGCTGCGGCATGGGCGAGATCCTGGTCGACGACGTGCGCAGCAAGCTGGAGATGATCCCGACGGTGGCCGAAGCCGACGTCGAGCTGGTGTTCGATCCGCCATGGGGCCGGCATATGATGTCCGAGGCCGCGCGCCTGGAAACCGGCATGCTCTGACCCGCGCGCGACGCCTCGCGCGTCGTGCGGAGCCCGATCGGGCGCCGCCGCTGCCGTCGCCACGACGCAGCGGCCCTGGCCATCCCTCGACTACCACAGGAATTCCCGGTGTCCGCTACCGAGCCGTCCACGCAGTTCCGCCTGATCCCGTCCACCGCCGCGCGCAGCGCCGAGGCGCGCGCGCAGATCCTCGCCGCGCCGGGCTTCGGCAACTATTTCACCGACCACATGGTCGCCATCGAATGGAGCCGCGAGCAGGGCTGGCACGACGCCGAAGTGCGTGCCTACGGCCCGCTGGCGCTGGACCCGGCCGCCTCGGTGCTGCATTACGGCCAGGAGATCTTCGAAGGCATCAAGGCCTACCGCCATGCCGACGGCTCGATCTGGACCTTCCGCCCGGAGGCCAACGGCAAGCGCCTGCAGCGCTCGGCGCAGCGCCTGGCGCTGCCGGAACTGCCGGTGGAGCTGTTCGTGGAGTCGCTGCGGCAGTTGATCGCGGTCGACGCGGCGTGGGTGCCGTCGGCGCCGGAGACCAGCCTGTACTTCCGTCCGTTCATGATCGCCAACGAAGCGTTCCTGGGCGTGCGCGCCGCGCAGAAGGCCGGCTACTACGTCATCGCCAGCCCGGCCGGCGCCTACTTCGCCAAGGGCGTGGCGCCGGTGGCGATCTGGCTGTCCACCGACTACGCGCGCGCCGCCAAGGGCGGCACCGGCGCGGCCAAGTGCGGCGGCAACTACGCCGCCTCGCTGCTGCCGCAGCAGCAGGCGCAGGCGCAGGGCTGCTCGCAGGTGCTGTTCCTCGACCCGGTCGAGGGCAAGTACATCGAGGAACTGGGTGGCATGAACGTGTTCCTGGTGATGCGCGACGGCAGCCTGGTCACCCCGGCACTGTCGGGCAGCATCCTGGAAGGCATCACCCGCGACAGCATCCTGCAACTGGCCCGCGACCGCGGCATGCAGGTGGTGGAGCGGCAGGTGAGCATCGACGAGTGGCGCGACGGCGTGGCCTCGGGCGAGATCGCCGAGGTCTTCGCCTGCGGCACCGCCGCGGTGGTGACCCCGATCGGCCAGCTCAAGGGCAAGGATTTTGAGGTCGGCGACCTGACCGCCCCGACCGGCCCGGTGACCCTGTCGCTGCGCCAGGAACTGACCGACATCCAGTACGGCCGCGTCGCCGATCGCCACGGCTGGCTGGTGCGGCTGGGCTGAGCCTGCCGTGTCCGACGCCAGGGTGGCCGTCGGCGGCCCTGGCGGACGGATCCGCGCCGTGGCGCATGGTCCGGCGACATGTCGTCGGCCTTCGCCGGCGGTAGCCGCCGCGGTGCGCTGGAGCGTCTCTCGCGCCTCGGCGCCTCTTCTCTGTGCCGCCGCCTCCCGGTCTCTCCGAAAGCGTCCGCTCCCCTGACATTCCGTGGCCATCCTGACGCGCAGGGGTGTCCCGCAGACCACGCCGTCTGTCCGTATCCGCTGTCCCGTGTTCTTGCCGATGTGTCGCGCGAGAGCCAAAAATGTGCTCTGGATTTGCCAAGTTTGGCGTCTCGCCATGCTGCAGCGCAACAAAAGTGAGGTATGCATCTCTTTGTTACATCGAAACTCATTGCACTTCTCCGTTTTGTACAACGGATTTCCGTCACACCCTGCTCCATACGCGCTTGTACTGAGCTAGGTTCGATGAATGGTCGGCAACACATGGGTCGGCCGGGCTCGCAATGCACGCCAGGTTCAGGTCAGGGCCGGACCGGTGCGGCGCGGAACACCGCCAGCAGGCGGCTACTCAACCGAAAGGAAGTCCGAATGTTCGAAATGTCGCATCGTGGTTCGCGCCAGCGTCCGTGGCTGGTCGTGCTGGGCGCCTCCGCTCTCACCTCGCTGCTGCTGGCCACCCCGGCCTTCGCCGGTGACGTGAACCTCTCCGGCCTGTCTTCCGAGCCGACCGTGCAGCGCTTCATCGTCAAGACCCGCGACGCCGCGCCGATCAGCATCTCCAGCGCCTCCGCGGCCGCTGCCGCGCCCTCGGCGGCGCTGCGCGCCACGCTGCAGTCGGCCGCCGCCGCGCTGCCGGCCAAGAACGGCCGTGCGCTCGGCCTGACCAGCCTGCGCCGCCTGGCGCTGGGGCCGGAAGTGGTCAAGGCCAGCCGTCCGCTGGACCGCGCCGAGGCCGAGACGCTGATGCGGCAGATCGCCGCCGACCCGAACGTCGAGTACGTCGAGGTCGACCAGCGCATGACCATCGCGCTGACCCCGAACGACCCGCGCCTGGGCGACCAGTGGGCCTTCGGCACCAGCAACGCCGGCATCAACGTGCGTTCGGCCTGGGACAAGGCCACCGGCAACGGCGTGGTCGTGGCGGTGATCGACACCGGCATCACCAGTCACCCGGATCTCAACGCCAACATCCTGCCCGGCTACGACTTCATCAGCGACGCCGACGCCGCGCGCGACGGCAACGGCCGCGACAGCGACCCGTCCGACGAAGGCGACTGGTCCGCCGCCGGCGAGTGCTACTCCGGCTCGCCCGCCTCCGACTCCAGCTGGCACGGCACCCACGTGGCCGGCACCATCGCCGCGGTCACCAACAACGGCACCGGCGTGGCCGGCACCGCGTTCAACGCCAAGATCGTGCCGGTGCGCGTGCTCGGCAAGTGCGGCGGCTACACCTCCGACATCGCCGATGCGATCACCTGGGCCTCCGGTGGCACCGTCAGCGGCGTGCCGGCCAACCAGAACCCGGCCGAAGTGATCAACATGTCGCTGGGCGGCAGCGGCACCTGCTCGAGCACCTACCAGAACGCGATCAACGGCGCGGTCGGCCGCGGCACCACGGTGGTGGTGGCGGCGGGCAACAGCTCGACCAACGTGTCCAGCTCGGTGCCGGCCAACTGCAACAACGTGATCGCAGTGGCGGCCACCACCTCGTCGCGGGCCAAGGCCAGCTACTCGAACTACGGCTCGGGCATCGACATCTCCGCGCCGGGTTCGAGCATCCTGTCGACCCTCAACGACGGCACCACCACCCCGGGCAACGCCAGCTACGCCTCCTACAGCGGCACCTCGATGGCGACGCCGCACGTGGCCGGCGTGGTCGCGCTGATGCAGTCGGTGGCGCCGACCGCGCTGACCCCGGCGCAGGTGGAAAGCACCATCAAGAACACCGCGGCCAGCTTCTCCTGCTCGCAGGGTTGCGGCGCCGGCCTGCTCGACGCCAACGCAGCGGTCACCGCGGCGCAGAACGGCGGCAGCGGCGGTGGTGGCGGCGGCGGTGGCGGCAGCAGCAACGAACTGCAGGACGGCGTGGCGGTCACCAACCTCAGCGCCAACACCGGTTCCTCGTTGAACTACACGGTCAAGGTGCCGTCCGGTGCCAGCAGCCTGTCGGTCGCCACCTCCGGCGGTAGCGGCGATGCCGACCTGTACGTGCGCTTCGGCAGCGCGCCGACCGATTCGGCCTACGACTGCCGTCCGTACCGCAACGGCAACAACGAGACCTGCACCTTCAACTCGCCGCAGGCCGGCACCTACTACGTGCGGGTGAAGGCGTACAGCACGTTCTCCGGCGTCAGCCTGAAGGCCGACTACTGAGGCACTCCGTCGCGGCGGCCGCGCCATGGCCGCCGCGCACCTCCCGGTGCCGGATCGCAGCGGGCGGCCAGGACGCCGCTGCTGCCACTCTCGGTCGCCCCGCGCTTCGGCGCGAGGCTTTTTTATGGGCGATGCGCGCGCACTGCCGCGTGGCGCGCCATGGCGCTACGTCCTGCGCGCCATCGCTGCGGTGGTCATGTGGATCCGCTCGCCGGCACTGCAGCGTGGAGCCGGGTGCCCGCCAATGCCACGGCGCAGGCGCTGTCCGGCGCGGCGATGGGCAGGATCGCGATCTACGTCACCCGCTCCGATGTCGCCATTACTCGCACAGATCGCAGGCACGCGCCTGCAGCGCGTCGAGCACCTGCGCGGCCTCCATCTCCAGCAGCAGGCCGCGTTGCCCGGCGTTGAACCACACGCTGCCCGCGCCCAGCGCCGATTGCTCGATCAGCACCGGCGCCGGCCGCTGCTGGCCCAGCGGACTGATGCCGCCGACCTTGTAGCCGGTGCGGCGCTCGGCCTCGGCAGCCTCCATCATCCGCGCGGCCTTGCCGCCCGCGGCGGCGGCCAGCTTCTTCAGCTGCACGCGGCGGTCGGATGGCACCACCACGCAGACCGCGCGCGTGTCGACCCAGGCCATCAGGCTCTTCAGTACCCGCTCCGGCGGCAGGCCCAGCGCCTGCGCGGCCTGCAGGCCCTTGGCGCCAGCCTCGGCGGCGTAGTCGTACGGATGCAGCCGGTACGCGATGCCGGCCGCGTCCAACGCCGTGGTTGCGCGTGTGGCCTTGGACATCGCGGTCGCTCAGGCGGCTTCGAAGCGGTTGGCCGCCACGTTCTTGCGCACCTTCTGCGGGTCCCAGATGCGCCCGTTCATGGCGATGTAGACGCCGGCCGGCAGCGACTGCACCGCACCCACCGCGCAGCCGATGTTGAACTCGGCGTCGGAGCCGCGGAAGCGGGCCGGGTTCAGCGCACCGGTCATCACGATGGTCTTGCCTTCGATCGCCTGCAGCACCTTGCCGGTCTGCACCATCGAGTCGGTGCCGTGGGTGATCAGCACATGGCGCGCGGACTGCGCGGCGATGGTGGCGCGGATCAGTTCGCGGTCTTCGTCGGTGATGTGCAGCGAATCCTTGCGGATGATCGGGATCACGGTGAAGCGGAAGGTCACGCCCAGTTCCTTGAGGATCTGGCCGATCTGCGGGTCGCCGATCTGATAGTCGGACTTGTCGTCGAAGTAGATCTTGTCGATCGTGCCGCCGGTGGTGACGATCAGGAGTTCTTCCATTGCCGTTCCTAGAAGCATGTCGGGACGCGGGCGTGGCCGCGCAGGCCGTCCATGATACCGGGCGCGGCGGTGCGGCCGCTCAGTCGCGCCCGGCCGCGCCACGGCGGCGGGCGAAACGCGCGCGGATGCCTGGCGCGCTGGACAGGCCCACCACCAGCAGCGCCAGCAGCAGTTCGGCCCAGCCGTAGCCGCGCTGCGGCGGGTGGCTCCAGGCGGTCATCACCCCGTGGCTGAACCACAGCAGCGCGCCGACGCCGCTCCAGAATCGCGCCAGCGCCGAGCCGCGCAGCACGCCCACGGCGAGCAGCAGCGGCGGCAGCGCGAACACCAGCAGGGCGGCCAGACGGTGACGATCGTCGTGGAACCAGGCCGCGAACAGCGCCGCCAGCGCCAGCAGCGCCACCCCTAACGCTACCCGCAGGCGCCCACCACTCATGGCGCCGCCAGTCGTTGCGCGATGTCGGCCAGGCGTCGGCCGAGCGCGCGCGCCAGCTGCGCTTCTTCCTCGCTGGGTTGCGGGTCGTCGTCGGCGCCGGCGACGTGGCTGGCGCCATAGGGCGTGCCGCCGCTGCGGGTGCTGCTGAGCAGCGGTTCGGTGTAGGGGATGCCGACGATCAGGCAACCGTGGTGCAGTAGCGGCAGATGCATCGACAGCAGGGTGGCTTCCTGGCCGCCGTGCAGGGAGGCGGTCGAGGTGAACACCGCCGCCGGCTTGCCGGCGAGGGTGCCGCTGGCCCAGTCGGCGCCGAGGCCGTCGATGAAGTGCTTGACCGGCGCGGCCATGTTGCCGAAACGGGTCGGGCTGCCCAGTGCCAGGCCCACGCATTCGCGCAGGTCGCTGGCATCCACGTACGGCGCGCCGCTGTCGGGCACCGGCGGTGCGCTGGTCTGGGTGACCGCCGCCACCGGCGGCACGGTGCGCAGGCGCGCGCTCATGCCCGGCACTTCGCCGACGCCGCGCGCGATCTGCCGTGCCAGGCGCGCCACCGAGCCGCCGCGGCTGTAGTACAGGACCAGAATCTCGGCCATGCGGCCCTCTCGTGGATCGGAACGGCCGCCAGTATCGACGATGCCGGCGTCCATGCGCATCGGGTACCCTTGCCCGATGCAGCCGCTGGACACCGTCAACCTCTGGGCCGACCGCCTGCGCGACCGCGCGCGCATGCGCAGCTTCGCCGGCTTCCTGTGGCGGCGCTTCATCGACGACCGCCTGTTCCAGGCCGCGGCCTCGCTGGCCTACACCACCATCTTTGCGCTGGTGCCGTTGGCGGTGGTGGTGTTCGGGGTGCTGTCGGCGTTCCCGGTGTTCGACAAGTGGAGCGACCAGCTCAGCGACTACATCTTCTCCAACTTCGTGCCGGCCGCGGCGCGCTCGGTGGAGTCCTACCTGCGGCAGTTCTCGGCCAGTGCCGGGCAACTGACCACCGCCGGCGTGATCGCGCTGGTGGTCTCGCTGCTGATCACCCTCAACAGCGTCGAGCAGACCTTCAACCAGATCTGGCGGGTGGTCTCGGCGCGGCCGCAACTGACCCGCTTCCTGGTGTACTGGACGGTGCTGACCCTTGGTGCGCTGCTGGCCGCGGCGTCGCTGGCGGTGTCGGCGCGGTTCTTCGCGCTGCCGCTGTTCAAGACCAGCGAGGGCCGGCTGCTGGCGCAGGTAGTACTGAGCGTGGCGCCGGTGCTGATCGAATTCGTCTGCATCACCCTGGTGTACCGGGTGGTGCCGCACCACACGGTCAAGCTGCGCCATGCGGTGCCGGGCGCGCTGCTGGCGGTGCTGCTGCTGGAACTGGTGAAGTGGGGCCTGAGTCTGTACCTGGGCAGCTTCCAGTCGTACCAGCGCATCTACGGCACGGTCGCGTTCGTGCCGATCTTCCTGCTGTGGATCTACCTGAGCTGGATCGCGATCCTGCTCGGCGCCTCGGTGTCGTCCTCGATCGCCGCCTTCCGCTACCAGCCGGCCTCGATGCGCCTGCCGGCCGGCTACGAGATCTACGGCCTGCTGCGCCTGCTCGGGCGCTTCGCGCAGGCACGCAAGCAGGGCAGCGGACTGCAGGAGGACCAGATCCTGCAGTTGGAGCCGATGCTGACCGACTCGCTGATGCAGCAACTGCTGTGCGAGCTGGAACGCATCCGTCTGCTCCGCCGCACCGAACAAGGCGACTGGCTGCTGGCCCGCGACCTGAGCGACCTGCCGGTGGCCGAACTGTACGAGAATTGCCAGTTGCGCATCCCCGTCGTCGAAAGCTATCTGCCGTGCCGCGACGACGCCCTGGGCCAGGCGGCCTGCCGCGCGCTGGACGAACTGCGCCTGCCGCTGCGCGACGTGCTCAAGCGTCGTGTCGGCGACCTCTACACCGAGATCGGAGACCTTGCATGACCGCCATGCGCCTGCTGTTCCCGCTGTTCGCCGCCGCCGCGTTGCTGGCCGGCTGCGACCGCCAGCCCACGCCCAAGCTGGCCGACGGCGCCGCGACCACCGCGCCGTCCGCCGCGCCCAAGGCGCCGGCAGCACCGGAAGCGCCCGCCGCGCCGGCGGCTGGACCATCGGTGGTGCAGGAGACCCGCCCCGAGCCGACCCTGAAGATGAAGGCGGTGGACGGGCGTGAGTACGACCTGGCCGCGCATCGCGGGCAGTGGGTGGTGGTGAATTTCTGGGCCACCTGGTGCGCGCCGTGCCTGAAGGAGATGCCGGAGTTGTCGGCCCTGCACGTGATGCGCGACAACATCGAGGTGGTGGGCCTGGCCTACGAGGACATCGAGCCGGCGGAGATGCAGGCCTTCCTGAAGCAGCATCCGGTGGCCTACCCGATCGTCATCGTCGACACCTACGCGCCGCCGGCCGATTTCGCCACCCCGCGCGGCCTGCCGATGACCTACCTGATCGCGCCCGATGGCAAGGTCGCCAAGCAGTTCCTGGGGCCAGTCACCGCCCACGACATCG
The DNA here is from genome assembly GCF_014206815.1 of Xanthomonas sp. F10. Lineage (GTDB taxonomy): Bacteria > Pseudomonadota > Gammaproteobacteria > Xanthomonadales > Xanthomonadaceae > Xanthomonas_A > Xanthomonas_A indica. The sequence goes on along the minus strand of NZ_JACHNP010000001.1, from coordinate 15,873 downwards.
AAACCGCGATCGCCGCCGCCGGTGGTCCGGCGCCGGGGCAGGGCAAGGCGAAGGCGGCGGGCTGAGGCTGTCAGTGGCCTGGGTGGCGCGGCCGCCGCCCGGGATTGGGGATTGGGGATGTCTACTTCCGTGCGTGCGCATGGTGTCGCCGTCCGATCGCCGCTGGGCCGCGGAGCCGCCGTAGGAGCGGCTTCAGCCGCGACTCGGAAAGCCGACCCGTGCTGGCGCTGCGGGTGTGCCCGCACCGCCCTCCGATGCGTCGGAAGCGCAGCGCTTTCCTTGTGGGAGGGATTTCAGTCCCGACGCCTTGGGCGACGAGAGGCTTGGATGGTGCCGCCCGTCGCGGCTGAAGTCGCTCCTACAGGAGGCAGCAGGCGCCGTGGCCGGGATCCAGCGTAGGAGCGGCTTCAGCCGCGACGCGCTTTCCCGAAACCGCTAACCGCGTGCCCAGCGACGCACTGTCGAAGCTCGACGAGCTGCACGCCGCATGCGTTCAACCAATCCCCTCCCTAATCCCCACTCCCGACCCCATACGAGGGAATCGGCTGCAGCAGTCCGAACTTTTCCTTGTGCAGCTTGTGCTTCAGCGGCGGCAGGTCCAGGTCCGGTTCGTGCAGGCGGGTTTCCGGCAACTGGTCGAGCAGGTGCCGGATCAGGGTCAGGCGGCCGCGCTTCTGGTCGTTGAAATCGACCAGGGTCCACGGCGCGTAGTCGCGGTGGGTGGCTTCCAGCATCGCTTCGCGGGCGCGGGTGTAGTCGGCGTACTGGCTGCGCGACTTCAGGTCCACCGGCGACAGTTTCCAGCCCTTCAGCGGGTCGTGCAGGCGCTCGGCGAAGCGCTTTTCCTGCTGCGCCTGGTCCACGCACAGCCAGTACTTGAACAGGCGGATACCGTCGTCCACCAACAACCGCTCGAACAGCGGGGTCTGGCGCAGGAAGGCGTGGTACTCGGCGTCGCTGCAGTAGCCCATGACCCGTTCCACGCCGGCGCGGTTGTACCAGCTGCGGTCCATCAGCACGATCTCGCCGGCGGCCGGCAGGTGCGCGATGTGGCGCTGGAAATACCACTGCGTGGTTTCGCGGTCGGTCGGCTTGGGCAGGGCCACCACGCGGCATTGGCGTGGGTTGAGGTGTTCGGCGATGGCCTGGATCGCGCCGCCCTTGCCGGCGGTATCGCGGCCTTCGAACAGGACCAGCACGCGCTCGCCGCTGTGCTGCACCGCCTGCGCCATCGCCATCAGCTCCAGCTGCAGCGGTTGCATCAGGGCCTTGTACTGCTTGCGCTTGAGGTGACTCATTTGCTGCTCCGCTTGCGGGTGCCGGTGCCGGCCATGCTGCGCGCCACTTCCAGCAGCGCGCCCTGCTGGCGGGCATCGAGGGCGCGGTAGGCCTGCAGCAGGTCGTGTTCGCCGCGGGTGCGCGCCGGGTCCAGTTGGCTGGCCAGTTCGCCGAGCAGCGCGCCGGCGGGGACGCCGAAGGTGCGCGCCAAGGCGGTGAGCTGGGCGCGTCCGGGCAGTTTCTCGCCGGCCATCCAGGCTTTGACCGTGGCCGCGCCGGCGCGCGGAATGGCCGCGGCGATGTCCGCGGCGCTCATGCCGCTGGCCTTGGCCAGCAGACGCAACGTGGTATCCAGGGGCATGCGCGAGTCCAGGTCATTCCTTCAGTCGCGGGCGCAGCGTCGCCAGATTGCAGGGGCGGGTGCGGGCATCCAGTTGCGCGGCGATGATCCGCTCCCAGGCGGTGCGGCAGGCCGAGGTGGAGCCGGGCAGGCAGAACAGGAAGGTGGCGTTGACCAGGCCGGCGAAGGCGCGCGACTGCAGGGAGGAGGTGCCGATCTCCTCGACGCTGATCGCGCGGAACAGTTCGCCGAACCCGGGCATCTCCTTGTCCAGCAGCGGCAGCAGCGCCTCGGGCGTGGAGTCGCGGCCGGTGAAGCCGGTGCCGCCCGTGACCAGGATGCCGTCCACGGCGGGATCGGCGATCCAGGCCGAGACCGTGGCGCGCATCCGGTAGCGGTCGTCCGGCAGCAGCGCCCGCGCATGCAGACGGTGGCCGGCGCCGCCGAGCGCGGCGACCAGGTAGTCGCCGGAGCTGTCCTGCTCGAGGGTGCGTGTGTCCGAGACGGTCAGCACGCACAGGTTCAAGGCGATGAAGTCGGCGTTGGCGCTCATGCCGGCAGCCTAGCCGCTCGCCCGGCCGGCGTATAGCCTGCCGGCGCCACTGCTTCAGCCGCGGCTGCGTTGGGCAAGGGAGGCCGTCGCGGACCGAGCCGGCACGTCGCGCAATGCTGGCTGCCGAGCGGAAATGCCTGAGCGGGGCGCCAAGGCCGGAAGTGTGATCAGCGGCCGCAGGCGGCGTGCCTGCAGGCTGCGGCGGGAAGCCTGCTGGCACGGCGCTCTGTCGATTCAGGCGTGGGCATGGGCGGTGGTCCTTTCTTCACATGGCAGCGCCAACATGCGTGGCCGGAAACGGCGTACGTTGGCGGCACGATCGGCAGCCAGCGGCAGGCGCTCGGGCTCGCGCTGCAGTGCGCGTCGCTGCGCGTCGGCGCTGTGCCACTCGGTGCGTTCGAGCAGGGTGCGGCCATCGTCGGACAGGTAGAGGTGCGAGGCGATCAGGCCCCGCAGCGCATGCGCGCCGTCCTGCAGGGCGGCGAAGGCGGCATCGGCACGGCGCTGCGCCGATGCCGCATCGCGCGTCGGGACGCGCGTGACCACCACGCAGGACGCTTCCCGGTGCGGATCGGAGACGCCGCTGCGGATGCGCCGGTAGCGGCGCAGCGTCCGCCGTAGCGCCGGCAGGCGCGCGCGCAGCAGCCCATGCAGTTCCGGCGCGGCGTCGCAGCAGCAGCGTGCGTACAGCAGGTCGGGGGTGTCGCCCAGGGATTCCATCCAGGTCAGGGCCTGCAGTCGGTGGTCGCACAGGCCGCGCACGCAGTCGAGCAGCGCGGTGCGGTCGGGGATGAGCGCCTCGGCGAGCAGCATGCTGCGCGCTGGCGTGGGATGAAGGGGCAGCGGGTGAGGGAACGATGGCGACATCGCGGGATCTGCACAGGGAGCGTGCGCGGAGTATCAGACCTCAAGTTCGCTTGAGGTCAAGCATCGGGGGGCGATCCGCGAGACGCAGGTAAGGGGATGCACGCGCAGCGCCTCGCACCCGCTGCCGGTGACGCATCGGTGGGATCTGCGCGATGGCGCGTCCTCCTCGCCGGGTGTGTCGTGTGCGGTCGAAGGATGCGATGCCAGGGGGAGGCATCGGCCACCCCGATGGCAACAGGAGTGCGTTCCAGTACCTTGCGCTGCTCGATGCATCCCGCGGCGCGCAGCGCAGGCGCAAGCGATCAGGCCGAGGCTGCGCCTTGCCAGCCGTGGCGGGCCGCGGTGTCGCGCAGCAGCGCGGCGAAGTCGTCGGCGAAGCCTTGCATGTCGAACAGGCCGCTGTCCGCGCGCCGCGCTTGCAGCTTTTCGCGCAACGCGTGCAGCGCCGTGGGATCGCGCCCCAGGCGCACCGCGGTGGCGGCGAACGCCGCGTCGTCGGCGGCATTCATCTCGTCCAGGCCGAGATGATGGTTGAGGCTGCCGGCCACGCGGGCGGCGAAGGTGCTGCCGGGGCAGGTCAACACCGGGCAGCCGGCCCACAAGGCATCGGACGCGGTGGTGTGCGCGTTGTACGGATGCGTGTCCAGGAACAGGTCGGCGTGCCGGTAGCGCGCCAGATAGTCCGGATGCGCCAGTTTGGGCATGAAGCGCAGGCGCGTCGGTTCCACGCCGGCCGCTGCGGCGACCGCGCGCAGCCGGTCATCGGCCTGGCCCGGGCCGGACAGCAGCCACAGCACGCTGTCCGGTACCTGGCGCAGCACCTCCAGCATCCGCGCCATGCTGCGTGGGCCGAGTTTGTAGCTGTTGTTGAAGCAGCAGAACACGGTGCCGTGTTCGGGCAGCCCGCAATCGCGGCGCGCGGGCGGAATGCCGATGGGGCGGGTGTCGTCGGACGGCTGGAAGGCGCGCGGCAGCCGCAGCACCCGCTCGCTGTAGTGCGCGGCCAGTGCGGGCGGCAACGCGTAGGCATCGCCGACCACGTAGTCGATCCATGGCGCGCCGGAGGTGCCGGGGTAGGCCAGCCAGTTCAGCTGCACCGGTGCCGGGCGCAGCGCCAGCACCTCCGGCGTGCCGCCGCCACCCCAGCCGCGCAGATCGAACAGCAGGTCGATGCCGGCGTCGCGGATGCGCTGGGCGATCTGCCGGTGCGGCTGCCCGGCGACCTCGTGCCACGCGTGTGCGGCCGCCTGCAGGCGCGCGCGGAGCGCGCTGCGGTCATCGCCGTTGAGCGCGAACAGGTACACCTGCAGGTCGGCGTGCGCGCGCAGGCGCTCGAACAGGGCAACGGTCAGCAGGCCGGTGGGATGCGCGCCGAAGCCGTTGGACAGGAAGCCGATGCGCAACGCGCCATCGCGGCGCACCTGCGTGGCGGGCAGCGGTGCGAGGGTGCGCGCCAGCGCCTGGGCGCGGTTGCGCGCGCAGCGCAGTTGCTCGTCCGCGCCCGCGTCCTCGTTGAGGAAGGCGAACGGTTCGATCGTCGGCTGCCCTTGCCGCACCGCGCTGCGCACCTGCTGCGACAGCGCGTCCAGTTCGCGCCAGTCGCACAGCTTGCGCCGCCAGTTCAACAGGTAGGCGGCGATCGACGGTTCCTGCGGCAGCAGGGCATGGGCATGCGCGTAGGCCTGCGCCGCGGCCTCGGCCTCGCCGCTGTCTTCCAGCGCGTGGCCCAGCCACACCGCGATGCCCGGGTGCTGCGGCGCCTGCTGCAGCGCCTGGCGCAGGGCCTGCGTCGCCTCGGCATGGCGACCCTGGGTCCAGCGCACCCGGCCCAGCCGCGCCAGCGCCTCCGGATGCCCGGGGCGCAACTGCAATGCGCGCGCGGCGGCCTGTTCGCCGGCCGCCACCGCGCCGGCGCCGAGTTCGGCGTCGGCGAGCATCACCCAGGCCAGGAAATCCTGCGGATCGCGCCGCACCGCGGCCTGCAGTTGCAGGCGTTCGTCGCTGCCGCCGTTCATGCGGCCGTCGCGGTCGCGGCCGATTGCGGGCGGCGCGCATTCACGGCGCCAGCGCCTTGACGTAGTGCTGCGCGCTCAGGTCCTGCTGCCAGCCGCAGGCGCGGTACAGCGCCTGCGCGGACAGATTGTCCTGCGCGGTCTCCAGCACGATGCGCACCGCGCCGTCGTTTGCGGCGTGGCGCTCTGCGGCATGCAGCAGCGCCTGCGCCACGCCGTGGCGGCGGTGCGCCGGCGCCACGTACAGATCGTTGAGGATCCACACCCGCGCCGCCCGCACCGAGGAGAAGGACGGATACAACTGCACGAAGCCGGCGGCCTGCGCGTCGCGCTCGGCCAGCAGCACGACCGACTCGGCGTTGCCCAGGCGCGCGGCGAGGAAGGCGTGCGCGGTCGCCGCATCCGGCGCCTGCCCATAGAACTGCCGGTAGGCATCGAACAGCGTTGCCAGCGCCGGCAGGTCGTGCGCAGCGGCTTGGCGCACGCGCACGCTCATGGGCTGTCGCTCAGGCGCGCGAGCTCGTCGACCTGGTGCTCGTGGCTCAGGCGCCCGATCAGCGCATCCAGGTCGCCCTCGATCACGTTCGGCAGGTCGTACAGGGTCAGGCCCTCGACGCGGTGGTCGGTGATGCGGCCCTGCGGAAAGTTGTAGGTGCGGATGCGCTGGCTGCGGTCGCCGCTGCCGACCTGCAGCTTGCGGTCCTGCGCCTCGGCCGCGGCCTGCTTGCTGCGCTCGGCCTCCAGCAACTGCGCCTTCAGCCGCTTCAGCGCCTTGTCGCGGTTGGCGTGCTGGCTGCGCTCGGTCTGGCACTCCACCACCACGCCGCTGGGCACGTGGGTGATGCGGATCGCCGACTCGGTCTTGTTGACGTGCTGGCCGCCGGCGCCGGAGGAGCGGAAGGTGTCGATCTTCAGGTCGGCCGGGTTGATCGCGATCTCCTCCACGTCGTCGGCCTCGGGAATGATCGCCACCGTCGCCGCGGAGGTGTGGATGCGGCCCTGCGATTCGGTCGCCGGCACGCGCTGCACGCGGTGCGTGCCGGATTCGAACTTCAGCTTGGAATAGGCGCCGCGGCCGACGATGCGCGCCACGACCTCCTTGTAGCCGCCGTGCTCGCCGGGGCTGTCCGATTCCACTTCCACCTTCCAGCCCTGGCGTTCGGCGTAGCGCGCGTACATGCGGAACAGGTCGCCGGCGAAGATCGCCGCCTCGTCGCCGCCGGTGCCGGCGCGCACTTCCAGGAACAGGTTGCCGTCGTCGCGCGGATCGCGCGGCACCAGCAGCAGCGCCAGTTCCGCGTCCAGTTCGCCCAGGCGCGCCTGCGCGGCGGCGATTTCCTCCTCGGCCAGCTCGCGCAGTTCCGGATCGGCGCGCATCGCCTCGGCCGAGGCCAGGTCGGCCTTGGCCGCCGCCTCGGCGGCCAGCGCGGCGGCGACCGGCTCCAGTTGCGCGAACTCGCGCGAGTAATCGCGGAAGCGCGTGTTGTCGCTCACCACCTCGGGGTCGGACAGCAGGCGTTCGAGTTCTTCGCGACGCTCGGCCAGCGCCTCCAGCTTACGGCGCAGGGTCGGTGTCATCGGTCTTCAGGATCGGATGGAAATAGCCCGGCTTCTCCGGGAACAGGCGCTCGGCGGCGCGCGCCAGGTCGGCGTCGCCGCGCAGCGCCGCCTCGCGCAGGGCCGCGGTGGGCGGATGCAGCAGGCGGTTGGTCAGGGTGTTGGCGAGGAACTCCAGCACCTCGTCGGCCGGCTTGCCGTGCGCCAGTTGTTGCCGCGCCTTGGCCAGCACGTCGTCGCGGGTGCTGTCGCCATGCGCGCGCAGGCGTTTGAGCGGGGCCTGGCGGGTGCTGGCCTGCAGCGCTTCCATGTAGCGCACGACCTGCAGGTCGATGATCGCCTCGGCCGCTTCGGCGGCCTCGCGGCGGCCGCGGCGGTTGTCCTCGACCGCGCGCTCCAGGTCGTCGACGGTGTACAGGTAGGCGTCGGCCAGGTCGGCCACGCCGGCCTCGATGTCGCGCGGCACCGCCAGGTCGAACAGCAGCATCGGCTTGTGCTTGCGCGCGCGCAGCGCCTGTTCGACCTGCGCCCGCGTCACCACCGGCTCGCGCGCGGCGGTGGCCGAGAACACCACGTCGGCCTCGTGCAGGTGACGCTCCAGCTCGCTCAGCGGCAGCGCCACGCCGCCGTGGCGGCTGGCCAGTTCCTGTGCGTGGGCGAGGGTGCGGTTGGCGATCAACAGGCGCCGCACGCGGCCCTCGCTGAGATGCTTGGCGGCCAGCTCGATGGTCTCGCCGGCGCCGACCAGCAGTACGGTGGATTCGCTGAGCCGGGCAAAGGAACTCTGCGCCAGGCGCACCGCGGTGGAGGCGACCGAGACCGGATTGGCGCCGACCCGGGTGTCGGTGCGCGCGCGCTTGGCCACCGAGAAGGTCTGCTGGAACAGCCGGTCCAGGCGGCTGCCAATCGCCCCGTGCTCGCGCGCCAGCGACCAGGCGTCCTTCACCTGGCCGAGGATCTGCGGCTCGCCCAGCACCATCGAGTCCAGCCCGGTGGCGACGCGGAACAGATGCCGCACGGCGTCCGCGTCCTGGTGCTGGTACAGGTAGCCGTGCAGGCCGGCGGCGTGCGAATCCAGCCAATCGGCCAGGTGTTGCGCATCGCCGGCGATCGCGTACAGCTCGGTGCGGTTGCAGGTGGACAGCAGCGCCGCCTCGGCGACGTCGGGCAGCGCGCGCAGCGATTGCAGCGCGCGCGGCAAGGCGTCGCCGGCGAATGCCACCCGTTCGCGCAGGTCGACCGGCGCGGTCTGGTGGTTCAATCCGAGCACCCACAACGTCATCTGTTCAGTTGCTTGCGATAAGCTGCTGGCCATTCAGGGCCCCATTTTACGGCCCGGCCGCTTCCGATGCCCGCACTGATTCGCATCCGTACCTTTCTGCTGCTGTCCGCAATCGCCGCCGTGGCCGCACCGGCCGCGGCCAAGGCGCCGAGCCCCGCCCAGGACGTGATGACGCCGGTGCTGGCCGGCGAGTTCGCCCTGCAGGCCGGGCAACTGGCCGATGCCTCGCGCTGGTACCTGCAGGCCGCCAACGACAGCCCCGGCGACGCCGGCCTGGCCGAGCGCGCCACCCGCATCGCAATGCTGGCCAACGACAGCGCCGCTGCCACCCAGGCCCTGGCGCTGTGGCGCCAGCGCGCGCCGGAGTCGCTGGCCATGCGCAGCGCCGAGGCTTCGCTGGCCCTGCGCAGCGGCAACCTGCGCCAGGCGCGCAGCCTGCTGGTGGCCTTGCTGCGCGACAAGGATCCGCGCGGCTGGCGTTTTGCCCTGATCGCCCTGGTCAGCGGCAACCGCGATCCGGAGGTGGCGGCCAAGGCCCTGGACCAGTTGCTCGACGCCAATGCCATCCCCGACCAGCTCGAAGCCTGGCAGGAGTTCGGGCGCCTGGCGCTGCGGCTGGACCAGCCCAAGCTGGCCGAGCGCATCGTCGATCAACTGGTCAAGCGCTTCCCGCAGGAGCCGCGCGTGGCGCTGCTGCATGCCACGCAGCTGCAGCAGGCAGGCAAGACCGAGCAGGCGCGCGCGCTGCTGCAGGGGGTGGAACCCAAGGTGTCGGGCGACCCGGAACTGCGCACGGCGCTGGCGTATGCCTATGACGCGATCGGCGACACCGCCGCCGCGGCGCGGGTGCTGGCGCTGGGGCCGCAGACCACCCAGAACTACGGCCTGCGCGCTTCGATGCTGGCCAAGCTGCAGGACAACGCCGCCCTGACTGCGCTGTACGACGAGCTGCGCAAGGGTGCCGACCGGCCCGATCCGGAGCGGCGCCTGCTGCTCGGCAAGATCGCCGAGTTCCTCAAGCGCAACCAGGAGGCGGTGGACTGGTACCGCGGCGTGCCGGGCGGTCCGCTGCGCAGCGAGGCGCGGCTGCGCGCCGCCGGTGCGCTGTACGCGCTCGGCCAGAAGGACGCGGCCTTCGCCGAGGCGCGCGCGCTGCAGGACGATGCCGAGGCCGACGATGCCGCGCGCCGCGACGCGTATGTGCTGGAGGCGGAACTGCGCCAGCGCAGCGGCGACGACGCCGGCGAGCTGCAGGTGTTCGAGCGCGGCCTGGCCGCGTATCCGGACGACAACGCGCTGCTGTACGCGCGCGGGCTGTCGTGGGAGCGCCGCGATCGCATCGACCGCGCCGAGGCCGACCTGCGCAAGATCCTGGTCACCGAGCCGGAGAACGTGGCGGCGCTGAACGCGCTCGGCTACACCCTGGCCGACCGCACCAAGCGCTATCGCGAGGCGCTGCAGCTGATCGACCGCGCACGCACCGCCGATCCCGACAATGCCGCAATCATCGACAGCTACGGCTGGGTGCTGTATCGGCTGGGCAAGACCCAGGAGGCGCTGGTGCAACTGCGCCGCGCCTGGAGCCTGGTGAAGGATCCGGAGATCGCCGCGCACATCGGCCAGGTGCTGTGGGAGCAGGGCAAGCGCGAGGAGGCCAACAAGTACTTCGACGAAGCACGCAAGCTCGATCCGGACAACCGCGCGCTGCGCCGCGCCCTGGAACAGGTGGCGCCGTGAGGCGCGGTCTGCGCACCGCCTGGGCGCTGGCCGCCGGGCTGCTGCTGGCCGGCTGCAGCGCGCTGCCGTCCCGCACTCCGGCGCCTGTCGCCGTCGCCACGCCCGATGTCGCTGCGCAGCAGGCCGAAGCGGCGCGCGCGCAGTGGCTGCAGGCGCATCCGGACTGGGCATTCCAGGGCCGGGTGGCGATCACCAAGGGGCGCAACGGCGGCAGCGGCCGCATCGACTGGACGCAGCGGCAACGGCAGTACGAAGTGCAGCTCAGCGCGCCGGTGACCCGGCAGAGCTGGCGCCTGATCGGCGACAGCCACTCCGAGGCCGGGCGCCTGGAGGGGCTGGAGGGCGGACCGCGCGACGGCGAGAACGCCGAGCAGCTGCTGTTGGAGGCGACCGGCTGGGAGATTCCGGTCAACCTGTTGCCGGACTGGGTGCGCGGGCTGGTGGCGACCGACGCGCAGGCGCCGGAGCGGGTCGACTACGACGCGCAGGGGCGGCCGCACACGCTGCGGCAGATGGGCTGGGAGATCGAATTCCAGGACTGGTACCCGCCCAGCGATGGCCGGCCGGCGCTGCCGCGGCGCATCGAGGCGCGCAACGGCGACGCCAAGGTGCGCCTGCTGGTCGACGCCTGGAGCGTGCCTGCGCCATGAGCGGAGCCAAGGACGGGGGCTGGTCGTCCTGGCCGGCCCCGGCGAAGCTGAACCTGTTTCTGCAGATCACCGGCCGCCGGCCGGACGGCTACCACCAGTTGCAGACCGTGTTCCGCCTGCTGGACTGGGGCGACACGGTGCACCTGCGGCCGCGCGCGGACGGCGTGGTGACCCGGATCGGGCCCTCCGTGGCCGGCGTCGCCGAGGCCGACGACCTGCTGGTGCGTGCTGCGCGATTGCTGCAAAAAGCGGCGAATGTCGCACAAGGTGTGGATATCCGCGTCGAAAAGCGCATTCCTGCGGGCGGTGGCTTCGGTGGCGGCTCGTCCGATGCGGCCACCGCGCTGGTGGCGCTGAATGCGTTGTGGGGCGCAGGGCTGGACGAGGATGCCCTGGCCGGCCTCGGCCTGTCGCTGGGCGCGGACGTGCCGGTGTTCGTGCGCGGGCGCGATGCCTGGGCCGAAGGCGTGGGCGAGCGACTGACCCCGCTCGGGTTGCCGCCGGCCTGGTATGTGCTGGCCGATCCGGGCGTGCACGTGCCCACCGCGGCGCTGTTCCAGTCCCCGGATTTGACGCGGGATGCTGCGCCCGCGAAAATAGCGGACTTCGTTTCAGGTTTCCTGCTCGGCAATGCGTTCGAGCCGGTCCTGCTTCGCCGCGAACCGGCCGTCCAGGCCACGTTCCAGGCGCTCGCGCGGATCGGCACGCCACGCCTGACCGGGTCGGGGAGCGGGTGTTTCGTCGAGTTCGCCGATCGCGCTGCCGCCGTGCGCGCGCTGGCGGACTTGCCGGACGGGGTGCGCGCCTGGGTGGCAGGCGGCGTCCCGCGTTCGCCGCTGCTCGACGCGCTGGAAGCTTGAACAGGTTTACGCAGGGGCGTCGCCAAGAGGCCCAAGGCACCAGGTTTTGATCCTGGCATTCGTAGGTTCGAATCCTACCGCCCCTGCCATTTAGGTATGCAGATCCCTCTGCAAAAGCCCGCACCTCCATGTGCGGGGATTCAATGGGAAAAGCATCGCTTCTCTTCGCTTTCCGATTCACGTCGTTTCGCCGCCACACGCTCTTTGCAGCCACCCCAGAGACCCCTCATGCAAGACCAACGCAACCTGCTGGTGTTCTCCGGCAACGCCAACAAGCCCCTGGCCAAAAGCATCTGCCGCGAGCTGGGCGTACGCCCCGGCAAGGCGATGGTCTCCAGCTTCTCCGACGGCGAAGTGCAGGTGGAGATCGAGGAGAACGTGCGCCGGCAGGAAGTGTTCGTGATCCAGCCGACCTGCGCGCCCAGCGCAGAGAACCTGATGGAGCTGCTGGTGATCATCGACGCGCTCAAGCGCGCCAGCGCCGCCAGCGTCACCGCGGTGGTGCCGTACTTCGGCTACTCGCGGCAGGACCGGCGCATGCGTTCCTCGCGCGTGCCGATCACCGCCAAGGTTGCGGCCAAGATGTTCAGTGCGGTCAACACCGACCGGGTGCTGACCGTCGACCTGCACGCCGACCAGATCCAGGGTTTCTTCGACATCCCGGTCGACAACGTCTACGCCTCGCCGCTGCTGCTGGCCGACATCTGGCGCGCCTACGGCACCGACAACCTGATCGTGGTGTCGCCGGACGTGGGCGGCGTGGTGCGCGCCCGTGCCGTGGCCAAGCGCCTGGACGACGCGGACCTGGCGATCATCGACAAGCGCCGCCCGCGCGCCAACGTGTCGACGGTGATGAACATCATCGGCGACGTCGAGGGCAAGACCTGCGTGCTGGTCGACGACATCGTCGACACCGCCGGCACCCTGTGCGCCGCCGCGGCCGCGCTGAAGGAGCGCGGCGCACTGAAGGTTGCGGCGTACTGCACGCACGCGGTGCTGTCCGGCCCGGCGGTGAGCAACATCAGCAATTCGCAGCTGGACGAACTGGTGGTCACCGACACGATTCCGCTGTCGGAGGCCGCCCGCGCCTGCGGCAAGATCCGTCAGCTCAGCGTCGCCGAGCTGCTGGCCGAAACCATTCGCCGCATCGCCTTCGGCGAGTCGGTGAGCTCGTTGTACGTCGACTGATTCAGGGCGGGGATTGGGGATTCGAAATTCGGGATTCGCAACAGCGCCGCTTCGGCGAATCCCCAATCCCGACTCCCCAATCCCTGCTCCACACAGACTCTTCTGGTCGCGGAAGAGTCCTTCAAACCGCCGCGAGGCGGTTCATTCAACCAAGGTAGTAAACGCAAATGGCAACCACGCATGAAATCAAGGTGCAGCGCCGCGAAGTCGAGGGCAAGGGTGCGAGCCGCCGCCTCCGTCGCGACGGCCTGATCCCGGCGATCGTCTACGGTGGCGATCTGAAGCCGGTCAACATCCAGCTCGATCACAACGAAGTCTGGCTGGCCAGCCAGAACGACTGGTTCTATTCGTCCATCCTCAGCCTGAGCCTGAACGGCGACGTGCAGAAGGTGCTGCTGCGCGATATGCAGCGTCACCCGTTCAAGCAGCTGATCATGCACATCGACTTCCAGCGCGTGAACGACAACGAGGCGCTGCACGCTTCGGTGCCGCTGCACTTCATCAACGAGGACGTGTCCCCGGCCGGCAAGTCGGCCGAAGTGGTCGTCACCCACGAGCTGAACGAAATCCAGGTGGTGTGCCTGCCGAAGGACCTGCCGGAGTTCGTCGAAGTCGACCTGGCCGCGCTGTCGGTTGGCGACGTGATCCACCTGTCCGACCTGAAGCTGCCGGCCGGCGTCGAGCTGCCGGAACTGAAGCTGGGCAAGGAGCACGACGTGGCGGTGGTCATCGCCAAGCACGGCCGTGTCGAGGAAGAGCCGGAAGCCACCGACGCGGCGGCTGCCGCCGAGCCGGCCAAGAAGGACGGCAAGTAATCGCCTGCGCAGCGTCCGGGCCTTCGGTCCGGGCGCTGCGGCGATGCATTGCGCATGACTGGTCTGCGTCTGATCGTCGGCCTGGGCAACCCCGGCGCCGAACACGCGAATACCCGGCACAACGCCGGGTTTCGTTTTGTCGACGCGTTGGCCGAACGGGCCGGCGCGCGCTGGAACGTGGACGCCAAGCTGTTCGGCGAGACCGCCAAGGTCGAGGTCGCGGGACGGGCGGTGTGGCTGCTGAAGCCGGCCACCTTCATGAATCTCAGCGGCAAGTCGGTGACGGCCGCATTGCGCTTCTGGAAGATCGAACCGGCGCAGGCGCTGCTGGCGCACGACGAACTGGACCTGGCGCCGGGCACGGCGCGGCTCAAGTTCGACGGCGGCCACGGCGGCCAGAACGGACTGCGCGATACCATCCGCCTGCTCGGGCATGCCGGCTTCCACCGCCTGCGCATCGGCATCGGCCATCCCGGCCACAAGGACAAGGTGGTGCCGTGGGTGCTGGGGCGTGCCGGCAAGGACGACCAGATCCTCATCGATCGCGCCATCGACGACGCCATCGCGGTGCTGCCGCTGGCCGTGCAGGGCGACTTCAACGAGGCGATGAAGCGGTTGCATACGAGCAGGGATTCGTGATTGGGGATTGGGGATTCGTGGCCGCGCGGCTGGCGAATCCCCAATCCCGAATCCCAAATCCCGGATCACACACATGGGCATCAAATGCGGCATCGTCGGCCTGCCCAACGTCGGCAAGTCGACCCTGTTCAATGCGCTGACCAAGGCGGGCATCGCCGCGGCCAATTTTCCGTTCTGCACCATCGAGCCGAACGTGGGCGTGGTGCCGGTGCCGGATCCGCGCCTGAACGCGCTGGCGGCGATCATCAATCCGCAGAAGGTCGTGCCGACCGCGGTCGAGTTCGTCGACATCGCCGGCCTGGTCGCCGGTGCGGCCAGCGGTGAAGGCCTGGGCAACAAGTTCCTGGCGCACATCCGCGAGGTCGATGCGATCACCCACGTGGTGCGCTGCTTCGAGCATGGCGACATCATCCACGTGAACAACAAGGTCGACCCGGTCTCCGACATCGAAACCATCGACACCGAGCTGGCCCTGGCCGACCTGGACAGCGTCGAGAAGGCGCTCAACCGCGCCGAGCGCGCGGCCAAGGGTGGCGACAAAGATGCGGCCGCGCGCAAGCCGGTGCTGGCCAAGCTGCAGGCCGCGCTGGCAGAGGGCAAGGCCGGGCGCAACGCTGGCCTGGACGAGGAGGAGAAGGCGCTGGTGCGCGATCTGTTCCTGCTCACCCTCAAGCCGGTGATGTACATCGCCAACGTGCTGGAAGACGGCTTCGAGAACAACCCGCACCTGGATGCGGTGCGTGCGCATGCCGCGGCCGAGGGGGCCGAAGTGGTGCCGGTGTCGGCGGCGATCGAGGAAGAGCTGTCGCAACTCGACGATGCCGATCGCGACGCGTTCCTGGCCGACCTGGGCCTGAGCGAGCCGGGCCTGAACCGGGTGATCCGTGCCGGCTACACCCTGTTGGGGCTGCAGACCTACTTCACCGCCGGGGTGAAGGAAGTGCGCGCCTGGACGGTCAAGGCCGGGTCGACCGCGCCGCAGGCCGCGGCGGTGATCCACACCGACTTCGAGAAGGGCTTCATCCGCGCCGAAACCATCGCCTACGACGACTTCATCAAGTACAAGGGCGAGGCCGGCGCCAAGGAAGCCGGGCGCCTGCGCCTGGAGGGCAAGGAGTACCGCGTGCAGGAAGGCGATATCCTGCATTTCCGCTTCAACGTCTGATGCGCGCGTGCGTCCTGGCCGGGCGCATGCGGGCAACGACGATTTCCTTCGACATCGCGTCAAAATACTGTTGACAAGGCGGGGATGTCAGGGAAGAATAGCGGGCTGTTTCACCCCTCTCTGATTTCGGCTTCGCAGCCGGGTTCGAGTGGGTAAGTTGGAGGGATACCCAAGCGGCCAACGGGGGCAGACTGTAAATCTGCTGGCTTACGCCTTCGGTGGTTCGAATCCACCTCCCTCCACCAGTTATTTTGTTGTGGCAGTGCGGCATCCCGTAGCGGGAGTAGTTCAACGGTAGAACCTCAGCCTTCCAAGCTGATGGTGCGGGTTCGATTCCCGTCTCCCGCTCCATTGAACGCGCTTGTGTCACAATAGAACAACGCTCACGTAGCTCAGTCGGTAGAGCACCTCCTTGGTAAGGAGGAGGTCGAAGGTTCGATTCCTTTCGTGAGCACCATATTCAGTCGTCAAATCTTTCTACGATCATCGAGAAGAAGCAGCCATGGCCAAGGGTAAGTTCGAGCGCACCAAGCCGCACGTCAATGTCGGCACCATCGGTCACGTCGACCACGGCAAGACCACGCTGACCGCGGCGCTGACCAAGATCGGCGCAGAGCGCTTCGGCGGCGAGTTCAAGGCGTACGACGCGATCGACGCGGCGCCGGAAGAGAAGGCGCGCGGCATCACGATCTCGACCGCCCACGTGGAATACGAATCCCCGACGCGCCACTACGCGCACGTGGATTGCCCGGGTCACGCGGACTACGTCAAGAACATGATCACCGGTGCGGCGCAGATGGACGGCGCGATCCTGGTGTGCTCGGCCGCTGACGGTCCGATGCCGCAGACCCGCGAGCACATCCTGCTGTCGCGTCAGGTCGGCGTGCCGCACATCGTGGTGTTCCTGAACAAGGCCGACATGGTCGACGA